>NZ_LIYH01000004.1:0-800102 GCF_001905885.1 Streptomyces sp. CB03234
CGAACAATTATTGAGCCTCAGGCCCCGGACTTTGTCCGGGGCCTGAGGCTTTTCTGCGTTTCATAGAGGGGTCCAGCTACCCCTGTGCGTCGGGGCCCCTCGGCTGACGGTAAAGTCAGGGGGCATCGTTGGCACGTTTCCACAGGAGGCACCCGGGTGGAGGTTCAGGAGACTCGCGTTCAGACGGACCGGGTCCTCACCATCCCCAACATCCTCAGCATGGCCCGCCTCGCGGGCGTGCCGCTGTTCCTGTGGCTGATTCTCCGTCCCGAGTTCGGCGGGCCGAAGAGCGACGGCTGGGCGCTGCTCGTGCTGATGCTCAGCGGTGTCAGCGACTACCTCGACGGCAAGCTCGCCCGGCGCTGGAATCAGATCAGCAGCCTGGGGCGGCTCCTCGACCCGGCGGCTGACCGGCTCTACATCCTTTCCACCCTTCTCGGGCTGACATGGCGTGAGATCCTGCCGCTCTGGCTGACCGTGGCTCTTCTGGCCCGGGAGCTGATGCTCCTGGTGATGGTGGGAATCCTCCGCCGGCACGGGTATCCGCCGCCGCAGGTGAACTTCCTGGGCAAGGCGGCGACGTTCAACTTGATGTACGCCTTCCCGCTCCTGCTGCTCAGTGACGGGACCGGATGGCTTTCGTCACTCGCTGAAGTTTTCGGGTGGGCGTTCGCCGGATGGGGTACAACTCTCTATTGGTGGGCAGGGATCCTCTATGTGGTCCAGGTCCGCCGACTTGTCAAGGCGGATACCGTGGCCGATTGAGCCTGTCTGTGCGGTGTCGTGCAGCGATTGACAGTGTCTGTGTTTGTTGTGAGAAGACCACTGTCCCGGACGGGTGAAGTCGGCTTGACCGTCGTCTCTGCAAGGAGGACGCTTCCGACATGAAGGCCGTCGTTATGGCCGGTGGCGAAGGAACTCGACTTCGCCCCATGACCTCAAGCATGCCCAAGCCGCTCCTGCCGGTCGCCAACCGGCCGATCATGGAGCACGTGCTTCGGCTGCTCAAACGGCACGGGCTCAATGAGACCGTGGTGACCGTGCAGTTCCTCGCCTCACTCGTAAAGAACTACTTCGGTGACGGCGAAGAGCTCGGCATGGAACTGACCTATGCCAACGAGGAGAAGCCACTCGGCACTGCGGGAAGTGTCAAGAATGCCGAGGAGGCGCTGAAGGACGATGCCTTCCTCGTCATCTCCGGTGATGCGCTCACGGATTTCGACCTGACCGACCTCATCGCGTTCCACAAGGAAAAGGGCGCGATGGTAACGGTGTGCTTGACCCGGGTGCCGAATCCGCTGGAATTCGGTATCACGATCGTGGACGAGGAAGGGAAGGTGGAGCGCTTCCTGGAGAAGCCCACGTGGGGGCAGGTCTTCTCCGACACGGTCAACACGGGCATCTACGTCATGGAGCCCGAGGTCTTCGACTACGTCGAAGCGGACGTTCCGGTCGACTGGTCCGGGGATGTCTTCCCGCAGCTCATGAAGGAAGGCAAGCCGATTTACGGCTATGTCGCCGAGGGCTACTGGGAGGATGTCGGCACCCACGAGAGCTACGTCAAGGCACAGGCCGACGTCCTCGAGGGGAAGGTCGACGTCGAACTCGACGGCTTCGAGATCTCTCCCGGTGTGTGGGTGGCCGAGGGCGCGGAGGTGCACCCCGACGCGGTGCTTCGCGGGCCTCTCTACATCGGTGACTACGCCAAGGTCGAGGCCGGTGTGGAGATCCGCGAGCATACTGTCGTCGGGTCGAACGTGGTCGTGAAGAGCGGCGCTTTCCTGCATAAAGCGGTTGTTCACGACAACGTCTACATCGGGCAGCACAGCAATCTCCGCGGCTGTGTGATCGGCAAGAACACCGACATCATGCGGGCCGCGCGGATCGAGGACGGAGCGGTCATCGGCGACGAGTGCCTCGTCGGTGAGGAATCGATCGTCCAGGGCAATGTCCGGGTCTACCCGTTCAAGACCATCGAGGCCGGCGCGTTCGTCAACACCTCGGTCATCTGGGAATCGCGTGGGCAGGCGCATCTTTTCGGGGCGCGAGGCGTCTCCGGGATCCTGAACGTGGAGATCACACCCGAGCTGGCGGTACGGCTGGCCGGGGCGTATGCGACGACGCTCAAGAAGGGCGCCACGGTCACCACGGCACGTGACCACTCCCGAGGCGCGCGGGCGCTGAAGCGGGCGGTCATCTCCGCGCTGCAGGCCAGCGCCATCGACGTACGCGACCTGGAGAACGTGCCGCTGCCGGTCGCGCGGCAGCAGACGGCCCGGGGAAGCGCCGGCGGCATCATGATCCGGACGACGCCGGGCGTGCCCGACTCGGTGGACATCATGTTCTTCGACGAGCGGGGCGCCGACCTGTCCCAGGCGGGGCAGCGGAAGCTGGACCGGGTGTACGCGCGCCAGGAGTACCGGCGGGCGTTCCCGGGCGAGATCGGCGACCTGAGCTTCCCGTCCAGTGTCTTCGACTCGTACACCGGGTCCCTGCTCCGGAATGTCGACACCACGGGGATCTCCGACTCAGGCCTCAAGGTCGTCGTCGACGCGTCCAACGGAAGTGCCGGGCTCGTTCTGCCCAGCCTCCTCGGACGGCTCGGGGTGGACGCGCTGACGATCAACCCCGGGCTGGACGAGTCGCGGCCCACCGAGTCCGCCGAGTCCCGGCGTGCCGGGCTGGTGCGGCTGGGCGAGATAGTGGCGTCGGCGCGTGCGGCGTTCGGGGTGCGGTTCGACACGGTCGGCGAGCGGCTGTCGCTCGTCGACGAGCGCGGCCGGATCATCGAGGACGACCGGGCGCTTCTGGTGCTGCTGGACCTGGTGGCCGCCGAGCGGCGCAGCGGTCGGGTGGCGCTGCCGGTGACGACCACGAGGATCGCCGAGCAGGTCGCGGCGTACCACGGCACGCAGGTGGACTGGACGACGACGTCTCCGGACGACCTGACTCGGGTCGGCCGGGAGGAGTCGACGATCTTCGGCGGGGACGGCCGCGGTGGCTTCATCGTCCCCGAGTTCAGCAGCGTTTTCGACGGTACGGCGGCGTTCGTGCGGCTGATCGGGCTGGTGGCGCGTACGCAGCTCACGCTCAGCCAGATCGACGCGCGCATTCCCCGTGCGCATGTGCTGAAGCGGGACCTGGCGACGCCGTGGGCCGTCAAGGGCCTGGTGATGCGGCGGGTCGTGGAAGCGGCCGGGGACCGGCACGTGGACACGACCGACGGCGTACGCGTCGTCGAGGCCGACGGCCGGTGGGTGATGGTGCTGCCCGACCCGGCCGAGGCCGTCACGCATCTGTGGGCGGAAGGTCCGGACGACGCGTCCGCGACGGCGCTGCTGGACGAGTGGGCGGCCGTGGTGGACAGCGCGGGCCGCTGACGCCGTCGTAGTGCCGTGTGCCGGGAGGCGTCCGCAGGGCGTCTCCCGGCACACCGGTGGGGCCATTCGGCGGTAGCCCCTCCGACGTGCGACGATGTGCGGCATGTCGCAGCAGCCCCCCGTTCGGAGTACCGGCTCCCCGCCTCCGCGTCCCGACGCGTCCATGTCGCTGCTGACCAATGTGATGGACCACGCGCTCGACGACGGGTACGCGGAGGCCTCGGCCCGCAGGGACGCCGAGGGCGGCGGCCTGCCCCGTACGCTGCGCGCCAAGCTGGGGCTGGCGGCCGGACTCGTGCTGGCCGCGCTCGTGGTCACGCTGGGTGCCGCGCAGGCGCGGATATCGGCACCGGTGGTGGCGAAGGAGCGCGAGGAGCTCATCGACCGTATCGAGTCGGAGACCTCGGCGGCGGACGGCCTGGAGAAGGACATCGAGGCGCTGCGTACCGAGGTGGGGGAGCGGCAGCGCAGGGCGCTGCAGCAGCACGGTGGGGACCAGGGGCAGCTCGTGGCGCTGCTGTCGGGGGCGACGCCGGTGCGGGGGCCGGGCGTCAAGCTCGTCGTCGACGATGCCAAGGACACCGACGGGGGCGGCGGCGGGCCGCGGGAGAGCAGCGGTTTCGCCGATACGGGCCGGGTTCGTGACCGTGACATGCAGCGGGTCGTCAACGGACTGTGGCAGGCGGGAGCGGAAGCCATCGCCATCAATGGGCAGCGCCTGACCGCCCTGTCTGCGATCCGCGCGGCGGGCGACGCCATACTGGTCGACAACAAGCCGCTGGTGCCGCCGTACACGGTGCTGGCGGTAGGGGACGGAAAAAAGCTGCGTACGACGTTCCAGGACAGCGCCGACGGGCAGTACCTGCACGTGCTGCAGGAGAACTTCGGTATCCGCACCAGCATTTCGGACCAGGGCGAGGTGCGTCTGCCGGCGGCGCCGAGCCTGATCGTACGTACAGCACAGCCGGGCAGCGCCGGATCCGCAGCGGGTGACGGGCAGGGCGCGGCCGAGACAGGGAAGGGCACATCTTGATCGCCGTACTGGGCCTCGTCGTGGGAGTCGTGGTCGGACTGTTCATCCGGCCCGAGGTGCCGGCGGTGGTCGAGCCCTATCTGCCGATCGCCGTCGTGGCCGCCCTGGACGCGGTCTTCGGCGGCTTGCGGGCCATGCTCGACGGGATCTTCGTCGACAAGGTCTTCGTCGTCTCCTTCCTGTCGAACGTCGTCGTGGCCGCGCTGATCGTGTTCCTCGGCGACAAGCTGGGTGTCGGCGCACAGCTGTCCACGGGTGTGGTGGTCGTGCTCGGCATCCGGATCTTCTCCAACGCCGCCGCCATCCGGCGGCATGTGTTCCGGGCGTGAGGCCGATGAGCGACGAACAGACACCGAATCCGGAGCCGGCCGAGGACCAGAAGCCGCAGACCGGGCGGCAGCGGCTGCTCGCGGGCCTGTGGCCGCCGCGCGTGACGCGGGCCCAACTCATCGTGGCCGTGCTGCTGTTCGGGCTGGGACTGGGCCTGGCCATCCAGGTCCGCTCGACCAGTGACACCGGCGCCCTGCGCGGCGCCCGCCAGGAGGACCTGGTGCGCATCCTGGACGAGCTCGACGACCGTACGCAGCGCCTGGAGGACGAGAAAGCGCGTCTGGAGGACCAGCGTACGGAGCTGGAGAACAGTTCGGACCAGGCGGAAGAGGCACGCAAGCAGACGCTGGAGAAGGAGCGTCAGCTGGGCATCCTGGCCGGCACGGTCGCGGCCCAGGGGCCCGGGATCACGCTCACCATCGACGACGGCGCCGGGGCCGTCGAGTCGGACATGCTGCTCGACGCCATCCAGGAGCTGCGGGCGGCGGGAGCGGAAGCGATCCAGGTCAATGGCGTCCGGGTCGTCGCCGACTCGTACTTCTCCGGTGACGCCGGTGACATAGAGGTGGACGGCCGGAGGATCAAGGCACCGTACCGCTTCAAGGTCATCGGGAAACCCCAGGATCTCGAACCGGCGCTGAACATCCCGGGCGGCGTCGTGCAGACGCTGGAGAAGGAGCAGGCCACCGCCACGGTGACCCGGTCGCAGAAGATCGTCGTGGACGCCTTGCGACCGGCGGAGCGGCCTGACTACGCTCGGTCGTCGTCGCAGTGAGGCGGGGGTACATGGGGGTTACGCGGCAAGGACCTGTCGGAGGCGGTGCGCCGGACCGAGGAGCGGGGTCCGGCGTGCGCGGTCGCATCGCGGGAACCGGAAGACAGGTGCCAGGACGTGAGGTTGCGGGGGGTCGGCGCATCACACACGTGGTGCGTGATGGAAACTGTCCGGAGGATACGGACGTTGTGATGATGTCCGGGTCGGCAGGTGTGTTCATTCAGGGTTCGTCCTGCCCCACGGGCGGGTCTGTTTCGTTCAAGGGGAATCGCCCGTGAAGTTGTTTGCGAAGTTGTTCGGCAAGAGCGCACGCGAGGACGGCAGCAGCACTGCCAGGCATCGCGCGCCGCGCCATGGCCAGAGTGAGGAGCAGGGCGGCGAGCGCCCGCTGTTCCGTGACGAGGTCGCCGGTCCGGGCGGTGTTCCGGGGGGTCAGGGCGCGTCTGTTGACCCTGCCGGTTCCGGCCGCATAGGTTTCGGGGAACCATCGACCTCGAGTACGGGTGGAGACTCGTCCATGCCGGTTTGTACGAGGTGCGGGCACCGTAACGCTGAGGCGAGCCGGTTCTGCTCCAACTGCGGTGCGCCGCTGCGAGGGGGTGCCCCCGCGGAGCGCGCGTCCGAGACGACGTCGACGATCTCGATCTCCGGCCTGGAGGCGTACGACTCCGAGGTCACCGGCCAGACGCAGCTGCCGTCGCTGTCTCCCGAGGCGCAGGCGGCCGTCGAGGCGCTGCCGCTCGGTTCGGCGCTCCTGGTGGTGCGGCGCGGTCCGAACTCGGGCAGCCGCTTCCTGCTGGACAGTGACCTGACCACGGCCGGGCGGCACCCGCAGAGCGACATCTTCCTGGACGACGTGACCGTGTCGCGGCGCCATGTGGAGTTCCGCAGGTCGCCCGACGGCAGCTTCACCGTCTCGGACGTCGGCAGCCTCAACGGCACCTACGTCAACCGTGAGCGGATCGACTCGGTTCCGCTGTCGAACGGCGACGAGGTGCAGATCGGCAAGTACCGGCTGGTCTTCTACGCGAGCCAGCGGGGCGTGTGACCCGGCAGGGGAGGCCCATGCTGCGAACCACGACAGGCGGTGCCGGAAACGGCACCGCCGGCGCGGCTGATCAGCTGGTGAGCATCGGGACGGTGCTCAATCAGCTGCGCGAGGAGTTTCCCGAAGTCACCATCTCCAAGATCAGGTTCCTGGAGGCGGAGGGGCTCGTCGAGCCGCAGCGGACGGCTTCCGGATACCGGAAGTTCAGCCCACGGGATGTGGAGCGGCTGGCGCGCATCCTCCGGATGCAGCGGGATCACTATCTGCCGTTGAAGGTGATCCGGGAACATCTGGACGCCGTGGAGCGGGGCGAGCAGGTGGAGCTGCCGGCCGCCCCCCAGCGTGAGCCCCTGGAAGGCGGCCCGTGGGAGGCCGCAGTGCAGGACCGGCCGACCGCTGCCCGGGTGGGCAGGGCGGAGCTCCTGGCCGCGGCGGGGGCCGGCGAGGAGGAACTCGCCGAGTGGGAGTCGTACGGACTCGTGGTGCAGGGCGTGGACGGCGGGTACGACGCCGAGGCCGTGACGGTCGCGAAACTTGTCGCGGAACTGGGGAGATTCGGTCTGGAACCGCGGCATCTGCGGGCGGTGAAAGCCGCCGCCGAGCGGGAGGCGGGGCTGGTCGAGCAGGTGGTCGCGCCGCTGCGCCGGCACCGTAATCCGCAGACCAGAGCCCATGCCGAGGCGACGGCGAAGGAGCTGGCGGCACTGTCCGTACGGCTGCACGCGGCGCTGGTGCAGACGGCCCTCGGTATCCGCTTGCACTGATCTTGACAGAGCCCGACTATCCAAATCGGTCCGGCACGTCCTAGGGTTGCAATGTGAACGAGCTCGATGTTGTCGGTGTCCGGGTGGAAATGCCGTCCAACCAGCCGATCGTGCTCCTGCGTGAAGTGGGAGGCGACCGGTACCTCCCGATCTGGATCGGTCCGGGGGAGGCGACGGCGATCGCTTTCGCGCAGCAGGGCATGGCTCCCGCCCGGCCTCTCACGCATGACCTTTTCAAGGATGTGCTCGAGGCCGTGGGCCAGGAGCTGACCGAGGTCCGCATCACGGACCTGCGGGAAGGGGTCTTCTACGCGGAACTGGTCTTCGCCAGCGGCGTGGAGGTCAGCGCCAGGCCCTCCGACGCCATAGCGCTGGCCTTGCGCACGGGGACCCCGATCTACGGGAGTGACGGGGTGCTCGACGACGCGGGCATCGCCATCCCGGACGAGCAGGAGGACGAGGTGGAGAAGTTCCGCGAGTTCCTCGACCAGATCTCGCCCGAGGACTTCGGCACCAGCAGCCAGTGAGGCCGGTGCGGCCCGTGGGGCCCGTGGTGTAGGCCTGACCCTGCCCTCGTGTCGTCGGGGCGGTGTGCGTACGCGCCGTGCGCCCGGTGACGGACCCGCTGTGAGGGACGCGCTGTGAGGCATTTCCGCCCATTCG
The DNA here is from genome assembly GCF_001905885.1 of Streptomyces sp. CB03234. Classification (GTDB taxonomy): domain Bacteria; phylum Actinomycetota; class Actinomycetes; order Streptomycetales; family Streptomycetaceae; genus Streptomyces. Next base: position 7,994 of record NZ_LIYH01000004.1, read on the forward strand.
AGCATCCATTCCCGGATTCTGGATACGGGAAACCACTCTCAGGGTGATTATCACTCGGCGTGCCGAGTGTGGCGATCGTTGACGCACCCCGGGTGACTGCCTACCGTCGAGATGGCAGGTCAAGGACGGAGGGTCGGCGTGATGAGCAGCGGCGACGGTGCGACTGGGGGCCTCCCCGGACGAAGTCTGGGGAAGAGCGGGCCGTATCCGCTTCATGGGAGTGCGGCCGATCCGGCGCACACGAACGCGTCCGACAGGGCGAACGGAAGTGCGGCTGACCGGGTCCGTTCGGGTGTGGCCGGTGCGGGCGCCGGCACGGGGGGCGGTGCGGTGGGCGCGGTTGTCGGTGCGGCGCAGGGGCACCAGGACGAGACGGCTGCCGAGACGATCGGCTACCGCGGACCGACCGCGTGCGCGGCCGCCGGGATCACCTACCGGCAGCTCGACTACTGGGCGCGTACCGGACTGGTCGAGCCGAGCGTGCGGCCCGCGTACGGGTCGGGAACGCAGCGGCTCTACAGCTTCCGGGACGTGGTCGTCCTGAAGATCGTCAAGCGCTTCCTGGACACCGGTGTCGCACTCCAGAACATCCGCGCGGCCGTCCAGCACCTGCGGGCGCGAGGCTTTCGCGACCTGGAGCGGATGACGCTCATGAGCGACGGCGCGACGGTGTACGAGTGCTCGTCGCCGGACGAGGTCGTCGATCTGCTGCAGGGCGGCCAGGGGGTCTTCGGGATCGCCGTGGGCGTGGTGTGGCGGGACGTCGAGGCGGCACTGTCGCAGCTGCACGGGGAGCGCATCGACACCGGCGAGACGCTGGTCGGGCACAACCCGTCGGACGAGCTGGCGCGCCGGAGGCGTGACCGGGCCGTCTGACCACCTGGTCCGTACGTGTGTGCGGGGTGATTGTCAGTGGCGTAGGGCAGCATCGATGGTGTGAGAGCCGCGCCGACGATCCTGCATCTGGACATGGATGCCTTCTTCGCCGCCGCCGAGCAGGCGGCGAAGCCCAGTCTGCGCGGAAAGCCCGTGATCGTGGGCGGGCTGGGGCCGCGCGGGGTCGTCGCCACCGCCTCGTACGAAGCCCGGCGTTTCGGGGTGCATTCGGCGATGCCGATGGCGCAGGCGCGGCGGCTGGCGCCGAACGCCGCCTATCTGGTGCCCCGCTTCTCGCTCTACCGTGCGGTGAGCGAGCAGGTCATGGAGCTGCTGCGCGGGCTGTCGCCCCTCGTCGAGCCGCTGAGCCTGGACGAGGCCTTCGTGGACCTGGAGGCCGGTGGCTCGGCCCATGACGCCGTCGGCGCGCGGGCCGCCGGTGAGCAGCTGCGCAGGGACATCCACGCGGTCACGGGGCTTACCGGTTCGGTCGGCCTGGCCGGGTCCAAGATGCTCGCGAAGATCGCGTCGGAGGAGGCCAAGCCCGATGGGCTCGTGCTGATCGAGCCGGGCACGGAACGTGAGCTCCTCGGCCCCAAGTCGGTGCGGATCCTGCCGGGGGTCGGGCCGGCCACCGGAGAGCATCTGCGGCGGGCCGGGATGACGACGGTGGCGGACCTGGCGGCGGCGGGCGAGGACGAGCTCGTACGGCTGCTGGGGAGGGCGCACGGGGAGTCGCTGTACCGGATGGCCATGGGGTACGACGACCGGCCCGTCGTGGCGGAGCGGGACGCCAAGTCGGTGTCGGTGGAGGACACCTTCGACGTGGACCTGCACGACCGGGTGCGGGTGCGGATGGAGGTGGAGCGGCTGGCCGAGCGGTGCGTGCAGCGGCTGCGGGGCGCGGGCCGGTCGGGGCGGACGGTGGTGCTGAAGGTGCGGAGGTACGACTTCTCGACGCTGACCCGGTCCGAGACGCTGCGTGGGCCGACGGACGATCCGGTGGTGGTGCGTGAGGCGGCGGCCCGGCTCCTGGAGGCGGTCGACACGACGGGCGGGGTGCGGCTCCTTGGCGTGGGCGTCACGGGGCTGGCGGACTACACGCAGGAGGACCTGTTCGCGCAGGCGGCGGCGGAAGCGGCGGAGCGGGCGGTTGGGGAACGGGATGCCGTGGAGCGGGCGGGGGCGGCGGGGGCCGGGGTCCCGGCCGCGCACAGTGGGGCCGGGGGCACGGGCTCGGGGGAGTCCGGTGCCGTCGGCGGGCCCGGTGTGCCGGTGGGGCCTCCGGAGGTGGACGGGCGGGCCCGGCCGGGTGGCTCCGCGGGGGCGCCGCCCCGGCAGGGCGACGGGGTGGCCGCACCGCCGGCCGGCGAGTCGGGCGGGCGGCCGGAGGCGGCTCCTCCTGACTTGCGTGACCATGCCGGCCCTCGGCCGGGTGGCGGGCTGGGTGGGGCCGGAGGGGCTGACGATGGCGTTGTGGCGGCGGAGATCGGGCTGGGCGACCACGGGGGCCCGGGTGTCCAGGCGGCTTCCTCGGCGGGTGAGGGCCGTGTCGGCCCCGCCGGGGGCAGGCCGGTGTCCACGGCCGGTGAGGCCGGTGAGGCGGGCGGAACGGCCGGGCGCGCGGGTGCTGGGCCGGACAGCGCCAGGATGGCCGGTGGGGAGGCGCGGCGGTGGTCGGCCGGGGAGGACGTGCGGCACGCGCGGTACGGGGCCGGGTGGGTGCAGGGCAGCGGGCTGGGGCGCGTGACCGTGCGGTTCGAGGAGCCCGGTTCGGCGCCGGGGCGGGTGCGGACGTTCTGGGCCGACGATCCGGAGCTGGAGCCGTCGGATCCGCTGCCGCTCGTGCCGGGTCAGTCGTCCTGGCCGGCGAGCTTGCCGAAGTCGCGGTCCGTGGAGGGGGGTGGCGGGAGCGCGAGGCCGTAGTGGTGGTAGAGCTGGAGCTCCTGCTCGGGGGAGAGGTGGCGGCCGACGCCGAAGTCGGGGGCGTCCTTGATCAGGGCGCGGTCGTAGGGGATGTGCAGGCCGTCGTCCGCCAGTTCGCTGGGCTCCAGCGGGACGAACGCGTCGCGGCTGAAGAGGCCGGTTCGTACGGCGGCCCACTCGGGGGCGCCCGTCGCATCGTCCAGGTAGACCTCGTCGATGGTGCCGATCTTGTGGCCGTTGCGGTCGAAGGCCTTGCGGCCGATCAGGCTGCGCGGATCGATATCGGTCTGCACGGTCCCTCCAACTGGTCGCAACCGCTCTGTAAACACTACGAAAGTGCACATCGGTGACGTCGGCCACTCGAGGGATCGGGCGTGGACCACGCTGGTAGGCTGGCAGACGGCCGCTGACCCCGTGCGGGAGAGTCCTCCGGAGAAACCTTTCGGAGGCGCCGAAGGAGCAAATCCTCCCCGGAATCTCTCAGGCACCCGGTACCGCACGGATGAGGTCACTCTGGAAAGCAGGGCGGGCGTCGGACGGCATCCGCTCTCACCGACGGTGAAAGCCGGGCGGCACACAGGTGCGCCCGGTGAAGCTCTCAGGTTGAGATGACAGAGGGGGAGGCCGTCCGGGCACCCGCGCCGTGGTGCCCCTCGCAGGTCGTGACGACCAGGAGGCCTCCGCAGATGACCGCCAACCGTACTCCGCTCACCGAGCTTGAGCAGGGCATCCCCTTCGAGCAGCGGCACATCGGGCCCGACGACGAGGCCCGCGCCAAGATGCTCGCGCAGGTCGGCTACGGCTCGCTCGACGAGCTGACCGCCGCCGCCGTACCGGATGTGATCAAGAGCGCCGAGGCTCTCGGCCTGCCCGACGCGCGTACCGAGGCCGAGGTCCTGGCCGAGCTGCGTTCGCTGGCCGAGCGCAACCAGGTGCTCGCGCCGATGATCGGCCTCGGCTACTACGGCACGTTCACGCCGCCGGTCATCCTGCGCAACGTCATGGAGAACCCCGCCTGGTACACCGCGTACACGCCGTACCAGCCGGAAATCTCGCAGGGCCGCCTGGAGGCGCTGCTGAACTTCCAGACCATGGTCGCCGACCTGACCGGCCTGCCCACCTCCGGCGCCTCGCTGCTCGACGAGGGCACCGCCGCCGCCGAGGCCATGTCGCTGGCCCGCCGCGTCGGCAAGGTCAAGAACGGCGTCTTCCTGGTCGACGCCGACGCCCTGCCGCAGACCATCGCCGTCATCGAGACCCGCGCCGAGCCGACCGGCGTCGAGGTCGTCGTCGCCGACCTGAGCGAGGGCATCCCCGCCGAGATCGCCGAGCGCGGCGTGTTCGGTGTGCTGCTCCAGTACCCGGGCGCCTCCGGGGCCGTACGGGACATCAAGGCGGTCATCGACCGGGCCCACGAGCTCGGTGCGGTCGTGACGGTGGCGGCCGACCTGCTGGCGCTGACGCTGCTCACCTCGCCGGGCGAGCTGGGCGCCGACATCGCGGTCGGTACGACCCAGCGCTTCGGTGTGCCGATGGGCTTCGGCGGTCCGCACGCCGGCTACATGGCCGTACGTGAGACGTTCGCCCGCTCCCTGCCGGGCCGGCTCGTCGGCGTCTCCGTCGACGCGGACGGCAACAAGGCGTACCGGCTGGCGCTGCAGACCCGTGAGCAGCACATCCGCCGCGAGAAGGCGACCAGCAACATCTGCACCGCGCAGGTGCTGCTCGCCGTCATGGCTGGCATGTACGCCGTCTACCACGGCCCCGAGGGGCTCAAGCAGATCGCCCGGCGTGTCCACCGGTACGCGGTGATCCTCGCGGAGGGGCTGCGCGCCGGGGGTGCGGACGTCGTCCACGGCACCTTCTTCGACACCGTGACCGTCCGCGTGCCCGGCAAGGCCGCCGAGGCCGTCGCCGCCGCCCGCGAGAACGGGGTCAACCTCCGCCTCGTCGACGCCGACCACGTCTCCGTCGCCTGCGACGAGACCACCGGCCGCGCCCAGATCGCCGCCGTGTGGGACGCCTTCGGGGTGCGCGGCGACATCGACGCGCTGGACGCCGCCACGGCCGACGTGCTGCCCGAGGCGATGCTGCGCTCCGACCCGTACCTCACGCACCCCGTCTTCCACGCGCACCGCTCCGAGACGTCGATGCTGCGCTACCTGCGCAAGCTCGCCGACCGCGACTACGCGCTGGACCGTGGCATGATCCCGCTCGGCTCCTGCACGATGAAGCTGAACGCGACCGCCGAGATGGAGCCGGTCACCTGGCCGGAGTTCGCGCAGATCCACCCCTTCGCGCCGGTCGATCAGGCGCAGGGCTACCTGACCCTGATCCGTGAGCTGGAGGAGCGCCTCGCCGAGGTCACCGGCTACGACAAGGTCTCCATCCAGCCCAACGCCGGTTCGCAGGGCGAGCTGGCCGGTCTGCTCGCCGTCCGCGCGTACCACCGCGCCAACGGCGACGACCAGCGCACCGTCTGCCTGATCCCCTCCTCCGCGCACGGCACCAACGCCGCGAGCGCCGTGATGGCCGGGATGAAGGTCGTGGTGGTCAAGACCGCCGACGACGGCGAGATCGACGTCGAGGACCTGCGCGCCAAGATCGAGCAGTACCGCGACGAGCTGTCCGTGCTGATGATCACCTACCCGTCCACGCACGGCGTGTTCGAGGAGCACGTCGCGGACATCTGCGCCCAGGTGCACGAGGCGGGCGGCCAGGTGTACGTGGACGGCGCCAACCTCAACGCGCTGGTGGGCCTCGCGAAGCCGGGTGAGTTCGGCGGCGACGTCTCGCACCTGAACCTGCACAAGACGTTCTGCATCCCGCACGGCGGCGGCGGCCCCGGCGTCGGCCCGGTCGGCGTCCGGGCGCACCTCGCGCCGTACCTGCCCAACCACCCGCTCCAGCCGAGCGCCGGACCCGACACGGGCGTCGGCCCGATCTCGGCCGCCCCGTGGGGATCGGCCGGCATCCTGCCGATCTCCTGGGCGTACGTACGGCTCATGGGCGGCGAGGGACTCAAGCGCGCGACGCAGGTCGCCGTCCTCGCGGCCAACTACATCGCCAAGCGCCTGGAGCCGCACTACCCGGTGCTCTACACCGGCCCGGCCGGGCTCGTCGCCCACGAGTGCATCGTGGACCTGCGCCCGATCTCCAAGGCGACCGGTGTCAGCGTCGACGACATCGCCAAGCGGCTGATCGACTACGGCTTCCACGCACCGACCATGTCCTTCCCCGTGGCCGGCACGCTGATGATCGAGCCGACCGAGAGCGAGGACCTGACCGAACTCGACCGGTTCTGCGACACGATGATCGCGATTCGTGGAGAGATCGAGAAGGTCGCGTCGGGTGAGTGGCCCGCGGACGACAACCCGCTGCGCAACGCCCCGCACACGGCGGCCGCGCTGGGCGGCGGCGAGTGGACGCACGCGTACAGCCGTGAGGAGGCGGTCTTCCCGGCCGGTGTCTCGGCCGCGGACAAGTACTGGCCGCCGGTGCGCCGTATCGACGGGGCGTTCGGCGACCGGAACCTGGTCTGCTCCTGCCCGCCGCTGGACGAGTACGACAACTGACCCGCAGAGGTAAGGGCCGGTACGGGATGAATCCCGTACCGGCCCTTGTCGTGCGGTGGCGTGCCGTGCCTCAGGCGGCGGTCACGACCTTCGAGGTGCTCAGCGGCCGGTGCGGCGCGATGATCTGGCCGTCCGGCAGCAGTTCACCGGTGTCCTCGAAGAGCAGGACGCCGTTGCACAGCAGGCTCCAGCCCTGTTCCGGGTGGTGGGCCACCAGGCGGGCCGCCTCCCTGTCGGCGGAGTCGGCGGTCGGACAGGCTGGCTGGTGCTGGCACATGGGTTGGTTCTTTCGCTGCGGTGTGGTGTGTGTCCTGCGGCTCGATGCGGTGTTCATGGCCGCCCCCCGTTGTGTCGGTCGGTCCGTTCCCAGTGTTGCCCCACGGGCGTCAATCCGCAGGGATTTCGCGGCAGCGCTTCCTCCTCCTCAATGACGTGTCACCCGCCTGGATGGTTCAGGTCAACCACACCGTCCCTTCGGGTGGTTCGTGATGGCCGCACCGGGCTAGTCCGATAGGACTGGGGGAGTCATCACGCCGTTGACTCCAGCAGAGGTGGTGGCACCAGCCGCAGCGTCAGCACGGGCAGCAGGTCGGCGACGCGGTACGGCAGGTGCGCGGCGATTCCGGGGGGTGCGGGGGCCAGCGGGATCAGCAGGTCCGCGGGGGCCGGGGCGCCGGCGGCCGGGTCGGCCTCCGTGTCCTCGTGCAGCCACAGGGTCAGCATGTACAGCTCCGGTACGGACAGCAGGCGCGGCTGGTGGCCGGTCGCCATCGCCTCGGCCTGGCGTACGGCACGCTCCGTCGAGGCGAGATACGGGCCCTCGAAGAAGTGCGAGAACGCCCAGCCGTCCGGCGTGAGGATGGTGTCCGCGGCGGCGACGGGGCGGTCGCCGCCGCGGATCAGGAACCGCCAGCCGGCCAGTCGGGTACGCGGTGCACCGGCGGGCGGAACGACCTGGTCGCGCACGTCCAGTACGTGGACGGGCAGCGGGAGTTCGGGGCTCAGCGGTCCCTGGACGGACCGGAGAGCGGGCGTGTGGGCCTCGCGGACGGCGGGGGAACCGAGCGCCGCGAGGACACTGCGCAGGGCAGGCGCGGGGGCGGGGGAGACGTGGAGCGGCATGGTGGGTCGCCTCTCAGTCAAGAGACAGGGTGATGCGAGGGAAGGTGCGGACGGCAGTGTCAGCTTGGGGTCAGAGGGGGCCGATGGGCCGGGGCCGGGCGCGACTCTCTGCCTCGTTCGCGGAGTTTATACGACACGTGTTCACGCAATGTTTCCGCTAGCCGTCGGCGATATTACCGACAAGACCGAATCCGGTCTTTAATTTGCGGAGTTTCTGTGGATTTCCCGCACGGGCGGAGCCGCTGCCTGCGGCGTTGTCCGGCGCGCGGTAGGCCGAATGCCGCCGCTGTTTCGACCGGCTCGAGGCACCGGCCCGACCCGTCACTCCGGGCGGAGACCGACGGTAACTGCGCGGCGCCTCATGCCTCCGGAATGTGCCCGGCGAACAACGTAACCAGCCTACCGTTCAAGCGCTGCTCGTGTGGGCGTTACAGATCAGTCCGGCTGGGCATTATCGTCCGTGACGCGAGCGGACGATGCCGCGCGCCACCCACTCGAGGAGGGACGCTTCGATGGGGGAGAAGATCGCGGCAGGCGGCTTCGACCTGTCCGATCGGCAGAAGTACCGCAGGAAACTCCAGGAGTGCCTGACGGGACTGGAGCGACTCCTTGCCGACAAGAGGTTCGACCGGCCGCGGAATCTCGTGGGGCTGGAGATCGAGCTGAATCTGGCCGGCCCGGACGGCATGCCGCGGATGATGAATGCCGAGGTACTGGAGCGCATCGCGAGCCGGGATTTCCAGACCGAACTCGGAATGTTCAATCTGGAAGTGAACATTGCCCCGCACCGGCTCGGCGGACGAGTCTTCGATCAGCTCGCCGAGGAGCTGCGGACGGGCCTGGCGTACGCGCACCGCAAGGCGCAGGAGGTCGACGCCGGCATTGTGATGATCGGCATTCTCCCGACGCTCTCGCAGGACGATCTGGTGTCCGGGAACCTCTCGGACGTCGACCGTTACCGACTGCTCAACGACGAGATAGTCGCGGCGCGGGGCGAGGACTTCACCCTCGACATCGACGGCGTCGAGCGGCTCAGCTCCACGGCGAGCTCCATCGTGCCGGAGGCGGCGTGCACCTCCGTACAGCTGCACCTCCAGGTCACGCCCGAGCGCTTCGCCGACGTGTGGAACGCCGCGCAGGCCATCGCCGCCGTACAGATCGCGGTGGGCGCCAACGCGCCCTTCCTCTTCGGCCGCGAGCTGTGGCGCGAGTCCCGCCCGCCGCTGTTCACGCAGGCCACCGACACCCGGCCGCCCGAGCTCCAGGCGCAGGGCGTGCGGCCGCGCACCTGGTTCGGGGAGCGGTGGGTCGCCTCGGCGTACGAACTCTTCGAGGAGAACGTCCGGTACTTCCCCGCCCTGCTGCCGATCTGCGACGAGGAGGAGCCGCTGCGGGTCCTCGACGAGGGCGGCGTACCGTCCCTCCAGGAACTCGTCCTGCACAACGGCACGGTCTACCGCTGGAACCGGCCGGTGTACGGGGTCATGGACGGCGTTCCGCACCTGCGCGTGGAGAACCGGGTGCTGCCGGCCGGGCCGACCGTCGACGACGTGCTCGCCAACGCCGCCTTCTACTACGGCCTGGTGCGCGCGCTCGCGGAAGAGACCCGGCCCGTCTGGAAGCGGCTGCCGTTCGAGGACGCCGCCGCGAACTTCGACGCGGCCTGCCGGTACGGCATCGACGCCGAACTGCGCTGGCCGCGGCCCGGCCGGGGCGGCGGCGTCACGACGGTGCCGGCGGTGAAGCTGGTACGGGACGAACTGCTGCCGCTCGCGGCCGCGGGCCTCGACGCCTGGGGCGTGGAGCGCACCGACCGCAAGCGGTACCTCGGGATCATCGAGGAGCGGTGCAGGCGCCGGATGAACGGGGCGTCCTGGCAGGTGGAAACGTTCCACCGGGCACTGGAGGCGGGGCTGGGGCGCGAGGCGGCGCTGGCCGCCACCACCCGCCAGTACTGCCGGCTGATGCGCCAGGGCCGGCCGGTGCACACCTGGCCGGTCGGGTTCCCGGGACGGCCGCCGGAGCAGCACGGGCGGTGAGGCGGCCGGTGGTCGGGGCGGGCTGGGGCGTCCCGCGGCCTGGCGTGAGGCGGCCAGGCGGGCGGCGTGAGGGGGACCGGCGCGATCGGGTCGGGCGGGCGGCGAGAGGGGGCCCGCGTGATGCGGGTCGAACGTGATGTGGGCCGGGCGTGACGCGGGCCGGGCGGGGCGTGTGCCGGCCTGGATGGGTTCGTGGTGCGATCGTCGGGCAAGCTGTGACGTCCCATGGCGGTCGACCCGAGGCAGGTGTGCGCGTACGTGGCTGGATCTCTTCCCGCAGGGCCCGTGGAGGGCGTGGGGGTGCGGACCCTGCGCTCCGAGACGGTGCTCGTCCTGGCACTCTCGCTCGGGGCGAGCGGGGTCTCCGCGCTGATCAGCTTCATCGGTTCGCTGACGAAACCTGGCGGTCTCAAGGACCAGGCGGCGACGCTGAACGGCTCGTACGCGCCGGGGCGGCCGTGGCTCGACCTGGCCTGGCAGCTGTTCGGGATCACCACCGCGCTGGTGCCCGTCGCGCTCGTGGCGCACCTGCTGATCAGGGAGGGCGCCGGGCTGCGGGCCATCGGCTTCGACCGCGGCCGGCCGTGGTCCGACCTGGGGCGCGGCGCGCTGATCGCGGCCGGTATCGGCAGCGCGGGCCTCGCCTTCTACCTGGTCGCGCGGGCCGTCGGAGCCAACCTGACGGTAGTGCCCGAGGCGCTGCCCGAGGTGTGGTGGAAATACCCGGTGCTGATCCTGTCGGCGGTGCAGAACTCCGTACTGGAGGAGGTCATCGTCGTGGGGTATCTGCTGCGAAGGCTCGGCCAGTTGGGCTGGAGCCCGATGGCGGCGCTGGTGACCAGCTCGGTGCTGCGCGGTTCGTACCACCTGTACCAGGGCATCGGTGGGTTCATCGGCAACATGGTGATGGGCGTGGTCTTCGTGCTGCTCTACCGGCGGTGGGGGCGGGTGGGGCCGCTGGTGGTGGCGCACGCGCTGCTCGACATCGTGGCGTTCGTCGGGTACGCGCTGCTGGCGGGCAGGGTGGGGTGGTTGCCCACGGCGTGAGGCGGTGAGGCGGTGAGGGGCGAAGGGGGCGTACGGAACTCTCCGTACGCCCCCTTCGCCTGTGTTGGCCGGGCCTTACGCCAGCAGGTCGCCCTCGATGACCGTCACCGCGTTCCCGGTCAGCAGTGTCCGCTCACCACGCAGGGTCGTGCGCACCACCCCGGTGCGGGCGCCGCCCTGCAGGCCGGTCAGCTCGTCGCGGCCGAGGCGGGCCGACCAGAAGGGCGCGAGGGCGGTGTGCGCGCTGCCCGTCACCGGGTCCTCGTCGATGCCGACGGCGGGGAAGAAGCAGCGGGAGACGAAGTCGTACCCGCGCCCGGGGTCCTCGGCGGCGGCCGTGGCGATGACGCCCCGGTCCGACATGGTCGCCAGGGCCGCGAGGTCCGGCGCGAGGGACCGTACGGACTGTTCGTCGCGCAGCTCGACCAGCAGGTCTCCGATGTGCGGGGCGGTGTCGTGGACGGCGACGACGTCCACGCCGAGCGCCTTCGCGAGCCCCTCCGGTGTGGGGACGGGAGTCAGGGGGGAGGTCGGGAAGTCCATCGTGATGGAGCCGTCCCCGGCCGCGGTGGCGGAGAGGATGCCGCACCGCGCGCTGAAGCGGACGGTGCCGGTCGCGCGGCCGGTGGTGTGCAGGACGTGCGCGGTGGCGAGCGTGGCATGGCCGCACATGTCCACCTCGGTCACCGGGGTGAGCCAGCGCAGCGCCCAGTCGGCCTCGCCGCCCGGGGGCAGCGGGTGGGCGAAGGCCGTCTCGGAGAGGTTGACCTCCGCGGCGACCTTCTGGAGCCAGTGGTCGTCCGGGAAGGCGTCCAGGAGCACGACTCCTGCCGGATTGCCGGAGAAGGGGCGATCGGTGAAGGCGTCGACGATTCGAATCCGCATGCCCCGACCGTAGGGGTGGGGCTACGCACCCGGCCAAGGCCAATTCGAGGTGGCTGGCCCTGTCCGGCCCTGCCTGGCCCGGTTGGTCACGAATCGATTGCTCAGCGAGCTGTTCCGATATATCGTTGAAGTATCGCGACAGATCAACGATGGAAGGAGCGTACGAGATGCGTGCGCATGGGAACTGTGGGCCCGGCCATCGAGGCTGGGGCGGCGACCGCCAGGGGGACTTCGAGGGGCGGCGCGGCGCTTTCGGTCCGTTCGGGCCGGGATTCGGCGGTGGGCCCTTCGGTGGGGGACCGTTCGGGGGCGGCCCCTTCGGCGGTGGGCGTGGACGCGGAGGCGGCCGGGGGCGGGCCCGGCGCGGTGATGTGCGCGCCTCGATCCTCGCGCTGCTGAAGGACCGTCCGATGCACGGCTACGAGATGATCCAGGAGATCGCCGAGCGCAGCGGCGGAGCCTGGCGGCCCAGCCCCGGCTCGGTCTACCCGACCCTCCAGCTCCTGGAGGACGAGGACCTGATCGCCAGCCGCAGCGAGGGCGGCAAGAAGCTGTTCACGCTCACCGATACGGGGCGCGCCGAGGCCGACGCGGGGCCGGACGCCCCGTGGGAAGAGGCGGGGCGCGGCGTCGACTGGGAGGCCATGCACGAGATCCGGCAGGCCGGTGTCGGACTGTTCGAGGCGTTCGGGCAGGTCTGGAAGACCGGCGACGCCGACCAGCGGCAGAAGGCGCTGGCCGTCATCAACGACGCCCGCAAGAAGCTCTACCTGATCCTGGCCGACGAGCACTGAGCCGTCGGCGCCAGGCCTTCCCGGGTCCCGTGGGGTGTGCCACGGGGCCCGTGGTGTGTCCCGGTCCCGTGGTGTGTCCCGGACCCGTGGTGTGCCCCGGACCCGTGGCGTCACGTCACCAGGCCGGCCAGCCGGCGCAGCGACTCCTCCAGCGCGGCCGTCGCCGAGTCCGTCAGCTTGCCCGCCATCAGGGACACGGCCGCCCCGGTGAACTCCCCGTCGATCCGGACGGTCGTGGCGTCGTCCCCGTCCGGCGTGAGCGCGTAACGCATGCCGAGCGCCACGCCCATCGGGCCCTTCCCCCGGGTGGTCAGCAGCCGCTCAGGCTCCAGTTCGGCGACGGTCCAGGTGACTTCGGCGGGGAAGCCCATGAGCTTCATGTTCTCCTGGAAGGCCGTGCCGGCCGCGAGGGTGTCCGGGACGCCGTGGGGGAAGGACGTGTGGGTGGCGTTCCACTCCCCGTACGACGTGAGGTCCGTCAGCCGGGCCCAGACCTTCCCGGCCGGTGCTTCGATGTGTGCCTCGGCGCTGACCTCGGCCATGGGGCCACCCCTTCTGGACTCTCGACGGCTTGCGGTGGCGCGGAACGTAGCCGTGCGGACGTGAACATTCAATACTGACGGGCCGTCAGGTCTGCTGGGCAGTCTCATCCGTAAGGAGGAGGAAGCGGTCGTCGGCGCCCAACTTCTGTGGGATGCGCGAATGCTCCCAGGCGGGGATGTTCCGGCCTTCCGGGGCTGATGAGGTGGGAAGGTGCGAAGCCCTACCCCACGAGTGCCCCCTCGGCAGCTCGCCGACAGCCGTGCGGAGCCCTGCCGTGCGGGCATCGAGGCCTGGTTCACCGTCGAGCCGGCCTCCGTCGTCGCCGGTGCCCGGCGCAGGGCACTGCGGGACGGCGACCGGCAGATCGACACGGCCCACCTGCTGCACTCGCTCCTCGAGTCCGACCCGGAGGCCAGGGCCGCCTTCGACGGCGGTCCGCAGGTGGCGCGCGTGCTCGGTTACCTTGTGCAGCGGAGCATCGGGTACGGGCTGCGCTGGCAGGGCTCCGTCGAGGACTCCGGCACCGTACCCCTCCTGCCGGAGGCGGACGTCTCCGGCTGGTCGCCCGCCGCCGTCGCCGCCATGGAGCGTGCCCTCGAGCGAGCCCGGCGGCGGGGCGAGTCGCGGGCGAACGGGCTCGATCTGCTCGCCGCGCTGGCCGCCGACCGCGCGTGCCGGGCCGTCGACGTACTGACCCGGGCCGGGGTCGACGCGGCGTCGCTGGCCGCCCGGATCGACGAGCCGTCTCAACAGGTGTCACAGCCTTTACGCTCCTGACGCGCTGCTGCCATGATGTGCCGATGCACGCGTCTCAGGGGAGAAGCGCCGGCCTGGGACTCGCCCTGGCCTCGGCGTTCGCATTCGGTGGATCAGGTGTCGCGGCCAAGCCGCTGATCGAGGCGGGACTCGACCCGCTGCACGTGGTGTGGCTACGGGTGACCGGCGCCGCACTCGTCATGCTGCCCGTGGCCTGGCGCCACCGCGACCTGCTGCGCCGCAAGCCCGCCCTGCTCGCCGGCTTCGGCCTGCTCGCCGTCGCCGGCGTCCAGGCCTGCTACTTCGCGGCCATCTCCCGCATCCCCGTCGGGGTCGCGCTCCTCATCGAGTACCTCGCCCCCGCGCTGGTGCTCGGCTGGGTGCGCTTCGTACAGCGCAGGCCGGTGACGCGCGCCGCCGCGCTCGGCGTGGTCCTCGCCGTCGGCGGACTCGCCTGCGTCGTGGAGGTGTGGTCCGGGCTGAGCTTCGACCTCCTCGGGCTTGTCCTCGCGCTGGGCGCCGCCTGCTGCCAGGTCGGCTACTTCGTCCTCTCCGACCAGGGCAGCGACGAGGCCGAACCGGCCGATCCGCTCGGAGTCATCGCGTACGGGCTGCTCATCGGTGCCGTCGTCCTGACCGTCGTCGCCCGCCCGTGGGGGATGGACTGGTCCGTGCTGGGTGGCCACGCCGACATGGGCGGGACCGCGGCCCCGGCGTGGCTGCTGCTCGGGTGGATCGTGCTGATCGCCACCGTCCTCGCGTACGTCACCGGGATCGTCGCCGTCCGCAGGCTTTCGCCGCAGGTGGCGGGCGTGGTCGCCTGCCTGGAGGCCGTCATCGCGACCGTACTGGCCTGGGTGCTGCTCAAGGAGCACCTGTCGGGGCCGCAGATCCTGGGCGGGGCGGTCGTGCTCGTCGGCGCGTTCATCGCCCAGTCGTCGACGCCCAAGGCGGCGTCGCCGGGGCCGGTGGCCGGGTCGGAGCAGGTGCCGGCGGAGGACGAGCTGCCGGGGCACGAGTTGTCGGCCGGGCGGACCGCCACGTAGGGTGCCGATCATGCATTCGACCGTACTTCCGCCGCCCGCCGCGTAACGCGGGCGGCGCCCCAACTCCTGACGTAGACCGGCCCGGGCAGTCCCCGGGTGGTTCGTCGCTGCCCGCGTGCGGAGTCGAGCGGCCAACCAACCTGTCTTCGTACGGAGAAGTCACGTGTCGGATTCTTCCGCTGCGCCTTTGGGGCGCGGCCTCTTCTATCTGATCGTCGCCGGGATCGCCTGGGGCACCGCCGGGGCGGCCGCCTCGCTGGTGTTCCTGGTCAGCGACCTCGGCCCGCTGGCCCTGTCGTTCTGGCGCTGCGTCGGCGGCCTCGTGCTGCTGCTGGGCGCGCTGGCGGTGCGCCGTCGCCGTCGCCAACGCCGCCGTACGCCGAGGGTCGTCGAGTCCCGGCGGCGGCGGTTGCTGCGCATCCTCGGGACGGGGATCGGGCTCACCCTCTTCCAGAGCGCCTACTTCGCCGCCGTCGAGGCGACCGGCCTCGCGGTCGGCACGGTCGTCACGCTCGGCGCCGGTCCCGTGCTCATCGCGCTCGGCGCGCGGCTGACCATGGGTGAGCGGCTCGGGCGCGGCGGAGTAGTCGCCGTCGCGGGTGCCCTGGCCGGACTCGCCGTGCTGGTGCTCGGCGCAGGGGGTGGCGGCGGGGGCGTGGACGTGCGGCCGGCCGGGGTCGGCCTCGCGGTCCTCTCCGCCGCCGGTTACGCGGCGATCACGCTGCTGACGCGGTGGCTCGGGCGGGACGGTGGCGGCGCTGACGCGCTGGGCACGAGCACCTGGGCCTTCGCGGTCGGCGCGGTCGGGCTGCTGCCCATGGCGGCGGCCGAGGGGCTGGTCCCGCACACCGCCGAGCTCGCGAAGGTGGTGGCGTTGTTGGTGTACGTGGCGGCCGTGCCGACCGCGCTCGCGTACGCGCTGTATTTCGCGGGCGCGGCCGTGGTGCGCGCCGCGACCGTCTCCGTGATCATGCTCCTGGAGCCGGTGAGCGCGGCGGTCATCGCGGTCACGGTGCTCGGTGAGCGGCTGACCGGGGCGACGGTCGGCGGGACGCTGCTGCTGCTCGGTGCGGTTGCCGGGCTGGCGGCCGCGGAGGCGCGGGGCGCGGTGGGGAGGCGGCGGGCGGAGGCGGCGGCCTGAGGGGCGGTCGTTCTCCACGTGGTGGGGTGCCGTGCGGGTCGTCTGCTGCCGGTGGGTGGGGGGCGTGGCCCCTCCGGGCTCGCCTCCTCAAGGTTGGCGGCCTCGGGCTCCGGTGTCGGAGTTGTTCCCACGCCGCCGGCCTCTGCGGGGACGACCCCGCACAGCCCCACCCCGGCCGTCGGTCGACAGCGGGCCGGCGCCCTCTCAGAGCGCGGTGACGTAGTCCGGCACGGGGATCGACGGGTCCAGGTCCGACGCCGGGATCGGGGTGCCGTACGTGGTCCGGAGCGGGACGACGCCCGTCCAGTGGGGGAGCGTGAGGTCCTCGGGGTCGTCGTTGGGGCCGCCGGTGCGGAGCTTGGCGGACACCTCGTCGAGGTCGAGGCGGAGCACGGCGGTCGCCGCCAGCTCCTTGGTGTTGGCCGGGCGCGAGTCGGCGGAGCGGCCCGGGACGACATGGTCGACGAGGGCGTCGAGCGCGGTGCGCTTCTCGTCGGGGTCGGTGACCTGGTGGGCGATGCCGTGGACCACGACCGAGCGGTAGTTGATCGAGTGGTGGAAGGCGGAGCGGGCCAGGACCAGGCCGTCGACGTGGGTGACGGTCAGGCAGACGGCGAGGCCCGGGTCGGCCTGGCCCGCCATGCGCAGCGGGCGCGAACCGCTGGAACCGTGGACGTAGAGGCGCTCGCCGACGCGGCCGTACAGCGTCGGCAGGACGACGGGCGCGCCGTCGCGGACGAAACCGAGGTGGCAGACGTACGCCTCGTCGAGTATCGCGTGCACCAACTCGCGGTCGTACGAGGCACGGTCCCGGGAGCGAGTGGGGACGGTGCGGTCGGTGGGCCGGTACGTCACTTGTGGACTCCATTGCACTAGTGCATAATCTGGTTTGTGCTAGGAGAGTATCGGATTGTCGGGCGTCGCGCATCGGAAATTGCCGCGAGCGTGGAGCAGGGTGTCGGCTCGGGTGAGCTCGATCCGGGACAACTGCTGCCGCCCATGCGCGAGTTGGCGGCTCGGTTGGGGGTCAATCCCAATACGGTCGCGGCCGCCTACCGCACCTTGCGCGAGCGCGGGGTGATCGAGACGGCCGGGCGCCGGGGCAGTCGGGTGCGGCCCCGTCCGGCCACCACGGCGCGCGGGTCCATCCGGATCGACGCGCCGGCGGGCGTACGGGACGTGGGGAAGGGCAACCCCGACCCGGCCCTGTTGCCGCCGCTCGGTGAGGCGCTGGCGGCCGCCGCGCGGCGCGAGGCCGAGGAGCCGGGGCTGTACGGACAGGCCCCGGTGGACGAGGGCTTCGCGCGGCTCGCCCGGGCCGCGCTGGACGCCGACGGGGTGCCCGACGGGCCGGTCGCCGTCACGTCCGGCTCCCTGGACGCCATCGAGCGGGTGCTGGCCGCGCACCTGCGCCCCGGTGACGCCGTGGCGGTCGAGGACCCCGGCTGGGGCGCCCTCCTCGATCTCGTACCGGCGCTGGGGCTGAAGCCCGTGCCGGTCGCCCTCGACGACGACGGGCCGCTGCCGGGCGAGGTGGAGCGGGCGCTGCGCGACGCCGGGGCGCGGGCGCTGATCGTGACGGACCGGGCGCAGAACCCGACCGGTGCGGCGCTGGGCGCGGCGCGGGCGGCGGAGCTGCGGCGGCTGCTGGCCGCGCACCCGGGCGTGCTGGTGATCGAGGACGACCACGGGTACGGGTTGGTGGACCTGCCGCTGCACCCGCTCGGGGGCGTGACCGACCACTGGGTGCTGGTCCGCTCGGTCTCCAAGGCGTACGGGCCCGACCTGCGGGTCGCCGCCCTGACCGGCGACGCGGTCACCGTCGACCGGGTGCTGGGCCGGCAGCGGCTCGGCCCCGGCTGGGTGAGCCGCCTGTTGCAGCGTGCCGTGGCGCACCTGTGGGAGACCGGAGCGGTGGACGCGCGGGCGGTCGCGGCGGCGTACGCGCAGCGGCGCGACGCGCTCGTGACGGCCCTGGCGCGGCGGGGCGTCGAGGCGCACGGGCGCAGCGGCATGAACGTGTGGGTGCCGGTGGCCGACGAGACCGGGACGGTAGCCCGCCTGCTGCACGCGGGGTGGGCCGTGGCGCCCGGGGCCCGGTTCCGGATGGCCGCCGGGCCGGGCGTACGGATCACCGTGTCGGGTCTGCCGGTGGCCGACCTGGAGCCGCTCGCCGACGCGGTGGCGGCCGCGGTCGGACCGATGGAGGCGCGCAGTTACGGCTGACGTGCCGTGCCGGTCTTCTGCGTGAGGGCCGCTCCGGCCAGCACGATCAGGGCGCCGACCGGCGTGTTCCAGGTCAGCGCCTCGTCCAGGAGCGTGACGCCCGCGGCGGTGGCGATGACCGGGATGAAGTAGGTGACCATCTGGCCGGTCGTCGGGCCGACCTCGGCGACGATCCCGTACTGGAGCAGTACCGCCAGACCGGTCCCCAGCGCGCCGAGCGCGATCACGGCGAGCAGCGGCACGACCGGGAAGGCGGTCGGCCACGTGGTGAACAGCGGCGTGACCACGGCCAGTTGCAGGGTCGCCAGGAAGAGCTGCGCACCGGTGAGGGAGAGGTGCGACTCGCTGCGGCCGGCCAGCGTACGGCGGACGTAGATCCAGCCGATGGGGTAGCTGAGCGAGGCCAGCAGGGCCATCGCGGTGCCCGTGACGTCCAGTCCGGAGAAGCCCTGCCAGGCCCCGAGGACGGTCAGTACGCCGATGAAGCCCAGGCCCAGGCCCGCCACGCGGCGGCGCGTGGGGCGGTCCTCGGACAGGGCGACCAGGGACAGGGCCATGCCCCACAGCGGGGAGGTGGCATTGCAGATGCCGGCGAGCGTCGAGGGGATCGTCAGCTCGGCGTACGCGAAGAGGGAGAACGGCAGGGCGTTGAGGAAGAACGCGGCCACCGCCAGGTGGCCCCAGGTGCGGGCGCCGCGCGGCAGCTTCGCGCGCTTCACCGCCATGGCGACGGCGAGCACCGCCGTACCGAACAGCAGGCGGCCGAAGGTGACCTGGAAGGGGGCGTAGGCCTCGGTGCCGACCTTGATGAGGAGGAAGCTGAAGCCCCAGACGAGGGAGAGCAGCGCGAAGCGGACGCGCCAGTCGAGGGCGGGGCGCGGTACGCGGCTGGTGGCGGGCGCGGTGGGCGGCGGACGGTGGGAGGTCGCGGTGCTCATGCCGCCCACGATGGCCCCCACTATGTATTAGGACAAGCGAGTTTTTCTGGCGAGCTTTGCTTAGTATTGCTTACATGTTGAACCTGGAGCGCCTCCGTACCCTCGACGCCCTCGCCCGCCACGGCTCCGTGAGCGGCGCGGCGGAGGGCCTGCACGTCACCACGTCGGCGGTCTCGCAGCAACTCGCCAAGCTGGAACGGGAGGTCGGGCAGCAACTCGTCGCGAAGAACGGCCGCGGCGTGCGGCTCACCGACGCCGGCCTGCTGCTCGCCGATCACGCCGCGCGGATCCTGTCCCAGGTGGAGCTGGCCCAGGCGGACATCGAGGCGCAGCGCGGACAGGTGGTGGGGGAGGTGCGGATGGCGGGGTTCCCCACGGCGGCGCGCGGGCTGTTCCCGGGGGCGGTCTCCGCACTGCGGCGCGACCACCCCGACCTGGTCGTACGCACCAGTGAGCTGGAGCCCGAGCACGGCATACGGCAGGTGATGCGCGGCGACATGGACCTGGCGGTCGTGCTCGACTGGAACAACAAGCGGCTGCCCGTCCCCGCCGGGCTGGCCAGGGCGGAACTGCTGGACGACGCCGCCGACGTGGCGCTCCCGGCGGGGCACGCGCTCGCCGGACGGGCGGAAGTGGACCTGGAGGAGCTCGCGGACGAGGACTGGGTGTCCTGGCCGGAGGGCGAGTTCTGTTACGAGTGGCTGATGTTCACGCTGCGCTCCAAGGGCATCGAGCCGCGCATCGCGCACCTGGCGGGTGAGCACCACACACAGCTGGCGCTCATCCAGGCCGGGCTCGGCGTGTGCGTCACGCCCCGGCTGGGGCGCGGGGCCGTGCCCGCGGGCGTCGTCCTCGTACCCGTACGCCATCAGATGCGGCGCCACATCCACGCGGTGTGGCGCACGGACGCCGACCGGCGGCCGTCGATCCGGGCGGCCGTGGAGGCGCTGAGGGAGGCGGGGCGGTCGGTGGGGAGCTGACGGCCGGTGGGTCAGTGGGCGCCGTTCAGCTTGCGGAAGTCCCAGGACGCGACGGCGTCCGGGGTCAGCCGCAGCCATGCGTGGCGGCCGTCGTGCGGCATCGTGTCCAGGCCGAAGTTCTTGCGGGCGAACAGCCGCTCCACCGCCTCCAGGTCGGGGCACGGCTCTCCGGTACGGGGCGCCTCCCCGACGAAGACCGCCGTGCCGGACAGCTCCACGCCCCGCAGCTCGCCGTACTCCTCGCCGTCGTCGACCACGACGGCGATCCGTGGGTCGCGGCGCAGGTCCGCCCAGCGCCGGCTGCGGGTGAGCGAGTACAGCCACAGCGACGCCCCGTCCCAGGCGAACCACAGGGCGCCGACATGCGGCCGGCCGTCGGGGGAGACGGTCGCCACCCGGCAGGTGCGTTGCTCGGTGAGGTACGCGTCGATCTCGGGCTGCGACATCATGATGCGCCGGCCCCGGCGCTGGGTGACCGCCATCGGCCGCCTCGCTTTCTGATGGTGTGTCAGAAAGCATGGGCTCTCTTCCGTCCCCGCGCAATGGGGGCTACCCTCCCGCCGCATGCCGACGTTCGAACAGCTCCGCGAGCATCTCGACCCCGCCCATACGGTGCTGCTCACCGTCGAGTGCCAGCGCGGCGTCGTGGGCCCGGACGGCGCCCTGCCCGAACTCGCCGCCGAGGCACGGTCGTCCGGCACCCTGCACCGGGTGGCCCGGCTGGTCGCCGCCGCGCACGAGGCCTCCGTACAGGTGCTGCACGCCGTGGCGGAGCGGCGCCCCGACGGGCGGGGCGCGAGCCGCAACGCCCGGCTCTTCCGGGCGGCCGCGAGGCTTCCCGTACAGCAGCACTGCGGCAGCGCCGCCGTACGGATCGCCGAACCCATCGAGGTGGCCGAGGACGACATGGTCGTACGGCGGCTGCACGGGCTGTCCCCGATCGCCGGCACGGACGTCGACGCCCTGCTGCGCAACCTCGGCTGCCGGACCCTGGTCGTCACCGGCGTCTCCGCCAATGTCGCGATACCGAACGCCGTCTTCGACGCGGTCAACCTCGGCTATACGGCGGTGGTTCCGGCGGACGCCATCGCGGGAATCCCCGCCGACTACACCCCCGCGATGGTCCGCCACACGCTCGCGCTGGTCGCCACGGTCACCACGACCGACGAGTTGCTGGCCTGTTGGAAGCGCCCCTGACGCGCCGGCGTCACGCGAGCCTGATCGAGTCGCCCTCGACCGTGATCGACGCCGCCGCCAGCGGGGTGGTGGCCGGGCCCGCTTTGACGCTGCCGTCCGTCGCGTCGAACTTGCTGCCGTGGCACGGGCAGTTGATCACCCCGTCCGCGACCTCCTTGACCGCGCAGCCCGCGTGCGTGCACTTCGACGAGAACGCCTTGAACTCGCCCGCCGTCGGCTGGGTCACCACGACGTCGCCGACGACCTTGCCGCCGCCCTCGGGGATGTCCGCCGTCTTCGCCAGCACCCGGCCCCCGGCCCCGCCGCTGGTGGGGCCGGCGCCCGCCGGGGCGTCGCCGGCGGAGGTGGCCGGGCTGTCCGACCCGCCGCACGCGGTGAGCACGGCCGCCAGCCCGGCGCCGCTCGCCGCCGCTACGACGGTACGGCGCGCGACGACTGGCCTGCTGGTCTCCTGCGATCCGCTCATTCCGGCTCCCCTTCCGTGGTGGTCGACGTACACGACGTCTCGCGTCACGGGGAAGTACGGGAGCGCTGTGCGGGGTGTTCAGTCGCTCAACGGCCTTTTCGCGACCCCACGGAAGCGGGACGGCCGCGGGACGTGGATTTCCGGCGTGGACTACCTCCCTCGCACCCTCGCCGGGCTGTTCGAGGCCGCCGGACTCACCGGACGCGACGTGCGGGTCGCCGTCAAATGCCGCTTGAGGAAGTCCACTTCGGCGAGCAGCCGGCTGCTCGCCACATCTTCCCGGGTGACCCTGTGTGTCGCGCCGGGAAGGGGCAGCACACTGTGGGGCCGTCCGGCCGCCAGCAGCGCGGCGGAGAAACGCAGGGTGTGGGCCGCCACCACATTGTCGTCGGCCAGCCCGTGCATCAGCAGCAACGGCCGGGTCAGCAGATGTGCGTACGGTACGTGCGAGGAGCGCTCGTAGGCGTCCGGCCGGACGTCCGGGTGGCCGAGGAAGCGCTCCTCCCAGTGCGTGTCGTACAACCGCCGGTCGGTCGGCGCGGCGCCCGCGACCGCCGCGTGGAACACGTCGGGGCGGTGCAGTACGGCGCCGATGGCGAGGTAGCCGCCGTACGACCAGCCCCGGACGCCCACCCGTTCCAGATCCAGCTCCGGGTACCGCTCCGCCGCCGCGTGCAGCGCGTCCACCTGGTCCTCCAGGGGGGCGGTCAGCCGGTCGCCGTGGATCGCCGTCTCCCACGCCCGGCCGCGCCCCGGCGTGCCGCGCCCGTCCGTGATCAGCACCGCGAAGCCCTGCTCGGCGAACCACTGGGCCACCGCGCCGTACCAGCCGTCCGCCCGTACGGCCAACTGGAGGCCGTAGCCCGCGTAGGGGCTGAGCAGCACGGGCAGCCGGCCGGAGCCCGGCTCGTGCCACGACGGCAGGTGGAGGTGGCTGCGCAGTTCGCGTACGCCCAGCGACAGGCGGACCGGCCGGGGCGTCACCGCGGGCGTCTCGGCGAGCACGGCGATGCTCCCGGTGGGCCTCCCGCGCCGCAGGACGGTCACGGTGTGCCCGTCCGGCGTCCGGCTGTCCAGGACGACGGTGTCGCCACCGACCGCGGCCGTGTGGACGCCCGGCTCCTGGCTGACGCGGCAAAAGCCCCTTGCCGGGTCGTACGCCCACACGTGCGTCTCGGTGGGGTCCTCGCTCGCGGTGAAGTACACCCGGTCGCCGACCGTGCCGAGGACGGCCCGGACATGGAGCCCGGGCGGGGTCGCGACGTCACCGACGCGCAGACCGCGTACGTCGTCGCGTACGACGGGGGCGATCGGCGTTCCGGCGGCGGTGCGGGCCGGGACGCCCGGCACGAGCTCCACCCAGGCGCGGTCGCGCCGGTGGGCCAGCGGGCGGGTGCCGCCGGTGTCCGGGTCGATGGCGAGCAGGACGGCCGAGCGCTGGTCACGCGTCTGGACCTCGGCGAAGGGGCCGGCCGCGTCCCAGCCGGCGGCCGTGACGTACTCGAAACGGGGGTCCGTCCAGGTCCCCGACGGATGGGCGTCCGGATCGGCCCGCGCCGGTATCCGGACAGGAATCCGCTTCCCGTCCAGACCGAGGACGTGCAGCGACACCTCGGCGTTGGCCGTGCCGGCCGCCGGGTAGCGGATGGCGCGCGGCGGCTCCGACGGATCGCCGGGGTCGGAGAGGAACCACCGCCCTACGCGCGCGTGGTCCGTCCGTGCCAGCAGGAGGGCGTCCCCGTCCGGCGACCACCAGTGGCCGCGCAGCCGGCCGATCGACTCGGCCGACACATGGTCCGACAGTCCATAGCTGATGTCCGGCCCCTCCGGCGCGGCCAGCAACCGGTCCTGGGTCCCGTCGTCGGTGCGGACGACGCGGACGGCGCCGTCCGCGTCGTACGCGACCAGCGAACCGTCCGGCGACGGCCGCGGGTCCACGGCCGGCCCAGCCGTGGGCACCCGCCACGGGGCACCGCCACGGGTCCGTACCGCCCACACCGCGCCGCCCAGCGCGAACACCGCTACGCGCGCGTGCCGGTCGGTGGCGTACCCGACCACTCCGGTCGACGTCACCTGGGCCCGCTCCCGCCGCACCCGCTCCGCCTCCGGGACGTCCTCCTCCCGGCCGGCGCCCAGCGCGGCCGGATCGGCCAGGAGCCGCTCATCGCCGTCCTCGTACAGCCACAGCCGCCCGACGGTGTCGGAGCCCGAACCGGTCCGTACGAACAGCACCCGCGTGCCGTCCGGCGAGACGGTGAACCCGCCCGGGACACCGAGCGAGAAGCGGCGTGTACGGGCGAACTGACGGGGGAATCCCGGCACTTCCAGGGCGGTGGCGATCTTCATGGGGAGGATCATGACAGGCACGTAATCTGAGGGGATGCTCTCCGAAGTCACAGCGACCCGCTACGTCACGCCCCTGCGTGAGGGCGGCTCGCTCCCGGGGCTCGTCGAGGCCGACGATCTCGGGACGTACGTCATGAAATTCACCGGCGCGGGCCAGGGCCGCAAGACCCTCGTCGCCGAGGTCATCTGCGGGCAGCTGGGCCGCCGGCTCGGGCTGCGCGTCCCCGAGCTGGTCACCATCCAACTGGACCCGGTCATCGGGCTCGGCGAGCCCGACCAGGAGGTGCAGGAGCTGCTCAAGGCGAGTGGCGGCCTGAACCTCGGCATGGACTACCTGCCCGGCTCGATCGGCTTCGACCCGCTCGCCTACGCCATGGACCCGGCGGAGGCGGGCAGGGTCGTGTGGTTCGACGCGCTGATCAACAACGTCGACCGCTCCTGGCGCAACCCCAACATGCTGGTCTGGCACGGCGAGCCGTGGCTGATCGACCACGGCGCCACCATGATCTGGCACCACAACTGGCCGGGCGCCCAGGCCTCCGCCGCCAAGCCGTACGACGCCTCCGACCACGTCCTCGCCTCCTTCGGCCCCGACGTCGCGGGCGCGGCGGCCGAGCTGGCCCCGCTGGTCACCGAGGACCTGCTGACCGAGGTCGCCGCCGACGTCCCCGACGACTGGCTGGTCGACGAGCCGGGCTTCGACACGGCCGACGCACTGCGCCGCGCCTACGTGGAGGCGCTGCTGTCGCGCGTTGCCACCATCCACGAGCGGATCACGCTCGGCGAGCGGACCGAACGAAAGCAGTCCCAGGCCCCCGGGTGGCTGACCGACCACCTGACCCCCTGGCCGCACCCCACCAAGAACACCAAGAACACCAAGAACAGCAAGAACAGCAAGGACAGCAGCCAGTGACCGACCGGGACGTCTTCGAGTACGCGCTCCTGCGCGTCGTACCGCGCGTCGAGCGCGGCGAGTGCTTCAACGCGGGCGTGGTGGTCTACTGCCGCGCCAAGTCCTTCGTGTGCGCCCGTACGCACCTGGACGAGGTGAAGCTGCGGGCGCTGGACCCGGAGGCCGACGTGACCGGCGTACGGGCCGCCCTGCACGCCGTGGAAGGTGTGTGCCAGGGCGGCGAGCACGCGGGCCAGGCGGCGCGCGACGACGCCGGGCGGCGCTTCCGGTGGCTGATCGCGCCGCGGTCCACGGTCGTCCAGCCGGGCCCCGTGCACACCGGGCTGACCGCCGATCCGGAGGGCGAGGCGGAGCGGCTGCTCGACCTGCTGGTGCGCTGAGTGACCGGGTGCACCCGGTGGGCCGTTGACACCGGGTGCCAGGGTCTCTAGCGTCTCGTCTGCTGAAGGTACTAAGCGGTCGCTCACCGGCATGGACGTGCCGGCCGAGCCGCTTACCAGGGATCCAAGGGCGAGGAGAACCAGCATGTCCACCACCGAGCAGCGCGTCGCCGTCGTGACCGGGGCCGCGCGCGGCATTGGCGCCGCCACCGCGGTCCGGCTGGCGGCCGAGGGCCGCGCCGTCGCCGTACTCGACCTCGACGAGGCGGCCTGCAAGGACACCGTCGAGAAGATCACCGCGGCGGGCGGCAAGGCCATCGCGGTCGGCTGCGACGTCTCCGACAGCGCCCAGGTGGAGGCCGCCGTCGCGCGCGTCGCCGGCGAGCTCGGCGCGCCGACGATCCTCGTCAACAACGCGGGCGTGCTGCGCGACAACCTCCTCTTCAAGATGAGCGAGTCCGACTGGGACATCGTGATGAACGTGCACCTCAAGGGCGCGTTCCTGATGGCCAAGGCCTGCCAGAAGCACATGGTCGACGCGGGCTTCGGCCGGATCGTCAGCCTCTCCTCGTCCTCCGCCCTCGGCAACCGCGGCCAGGCCAACTACTCCGCCGTCAAGGCCGGGCTGCAGGGCTTCACCAAGACCCTCGCCAAGGAGCTCGGCAAGTTCGGCATCACGGCCAACGCCGTGGCGCCCGGCTTCATCGTCACCGAGATGACCGCGCAGACCGCCGCGCGCGTGGGCATGGGCTTCGAGGAGTTCCAGGCCGCCGCCGCCACCCAGATCCCGGTGCAGCGCGTCGGCCGGCCCGAGGACGTCGCGCACGCGATCGCCTTCTTCACGGGCGACGACGCCGGTTTCATCTCCGGCCAGGTCATGTACGTGGCCGGCGGCCCGCTCAACTGAACCGAAGGGTGACGGACATGACCGCACAGGAACTTCCCCCGCCGTCCGGCAAGGTCGCCCTCGTCACGGGCGCCAGCCGCGGCATCGGCTACGGCGTCGCCGAGGCGCTCGTCGCCCGCGGCGACCGCGTGTGCATCACCGGCCGTGGCGAGGACGCCCTCAAGGAGGCCGTGGACAAGCTGGGCGCCGACCGCGTGATCGGTGTCGCCGGCAAGGCCCACGACGAGGCGCACCAGGCGCTCGCCGTGGAGCGCGCCATGGAGGCGTTCGGCCGCGTCGACTTCCTGATCAACAACGCCGGTACGAACCCGGTCTTCGGGCCGATGGCCGACATGGACCTGAACGTCGCGCGCAAGGTCTTCGAGACCAACGTCATCTCGGCGCTCGGGTTCGCCCAGCAGACGTGGAAGGCGTGGCAGAAGGAGAACGGCGGTGCGATCGTGAACATCGCGTCGGTCGCCGGAATCGCCCCGTCGCCTTTCATCGGCGCCTACGGCATGAGCAAGGCCGCCATGGTCAACCTGACCCTCCAGCTGGCGCACGAATTCGCCCCGAAGGTGCGGGTCAACGCGATCGCCCCGGCCGTCGTGAAGACGAAATTCGCCCAGGCCCTCTACGAGGGGAGGGAAGCGGAGGCCGCGGCCGCGTATCCGCTGGGCAGGCTCGGAGTGCCCGAGGACATCGGCGGAGCCGCCGCGTTCCTCACCTCCGAGCAGTCGGACTGGATCACCGGGCAGACCCTGGTGGTCGACGGTGGAATCTTCCTCAATGCCGGAGTCGGCTGATCCCGATTTTTCCGATTGACAGCTGATTGACCCCAAGTGCCCCGCCCGGCCATCACATTGACCCGGCGGGGCACTGCGGTATGGTCGGCCGACCCATGGCTGAACGAGGAGCGTGCGCACGTGTTCAACCGGACCAGTCTGCAGGCGGCTGCAGCCCTTGCGTCCATATCCCTGCTGGCGGGATGCAGCCTCTTTTCGGGGGATGACGCCGATGGGGAGAACAAGATCGTAGTCGGCACGATGAGCGAACCCAGCACGCTCGACCCCGCCGCCTCCTGGGACGGCTCCTGGGAGCTGTACCGGAATGTCTACCAGACCCTCCTGAGCTTCCCGAGCGGGAGCGCGACTCCCCAGCCGGACGCTGCCGAGTGCAAGTTCACCGACACCGTGAGCAAGGTCTTCGAATGCCGGCTCAAGGAGGGGCTGGCATTCTCCGACGGGGGCAAGCTCGACGCCGCGGCCGTGAAGCACTCGGTCGACCGGATCCGCACGATCAACGCGAAGGGCGGTCCCGGCCCGCTCCTCGGGTCCCTCGACAAGGTCGTCACCAGCGGCGACCGGACCGTCACGTTCCACCTCAAGGAACCGGACGCCACGTTCCCGTTCATCCTGGCCACGCCCGCCATGTCCATCGTTCCGCCCGAGAGGTACCCGGCGGACGCGCTGCGCACGGACGGCAAGGTCACCGGATCCGGGCCCTACGTGCTCAACTCGTACGAGGAGGGCGCCGCGGCCGAGCTCACCAAGAACCCGACGTACAAGGGGTTCGCGAACCGCAAGAACGACGCCGTCACCATCCGGTACTTCAAGGACTCCGAGGCGATGGTCGGAGCGCTGCGCGACAAGGAGATCGACGCCACCTACCGCGGTCTGACCGCGGAGGAGGTCGTCCAGCTGCAGGAGAAGAAGCCGGAGAACGAGGGGCTCCAGCTGGTCGAGTCGACCGGCGCGGACATCCGCTACCTGGTGTTCAACCCCAAGGACCCGTCCGTGAGCAAGCTCGCCGTCCGGCAGGCGATCGCCCAGGTCGTCGACCGTGAGGCACTGGTCGCCAAGGTGTACCAGGGCACCGCCGAGCCGTTGTACTCCATGGTCCCCAAGGGCATCGCCGGGCACACCACCGCCTTCTTCGACCGGTACGGCGAGCCGGACGTCGACAAGGCGAGGAAGCTGCTGAGCGAGGAGGGCGTCGACGGCCCGGTGGCGCTGACCCTCTGGTACACCACCGACCGTTACGGCTCCGCCACGAAGCCCGAGTTCGAGGAGCTCAAGCGGCAGCTCGAGAAGTCGGGCCTGTTCAAGGTCACGCTGAAGAGCAAGCCCTGGAAGGAGTTCCAGGCCGGCTACCAGAAGGGCGAGTACCCCGTCTTCGGGCGCGGCTGGTTCCCGGACTTCCCGGACCCCGACAACTTCATCGCCCCGTTCGTCGGCAAGGAGAACGTGCTGTCCACGCCGTACGTGCGACCGGAGATCACCGACAAGCTGCTGCCCAAGTCCCGCAAGGTGAGCGACCGGGCGGCGGTCACCGAGGAGTTCCAGCAGGCGCAGGAGATCATCGTCGACGACGTCCGGCTGCTGCCGCTGTGGCAGGGCAAGCTCTACATCGCGGCGAGCGAGGACATCGGCGGCGGCGAGCGTGCGCTGGACCCGCAGACGGTCATGCAGATGTGGGAGCTGCACCGCAAGACCAGCTGGTAGGGCCGGTTGTCAGTGGTCACCGGTAAGTTCTGTGATCAGACAAGGCGATCACCCACCGGAGGTTGTTGACGTGACCGACACCGACATGCTGCCCGAGTCCTGGCGCGGCGTCCTCGGCGACGAGCTGCAGAAGCCGTACTTCAAGCTGCTCACCGAGTTCGTCGAGGAGGAGCGGGCCAAGGGGCCGGTCTACCCGCCGCGCGAGGAGGTGTTCGCCGCCCTCGACGCCACTCCGTACGACAAGGTCAAGGTCCTCGTCCTCGGCCAGGACCCGTACCACGGGGAGGGGCAGGGGCACGGCCTGTGCTTCTCCGTGCGGCCGGGCGTCAGGACCCCGCCCTCGCTGCGCAACATCTACAAGGAGATGCAGGAGGAGCTCGGGCACCCCGTGCCGGACAACGGCTATCTGATGCCGTGGGCCCAGCAGGGTGTCCTGCTCCTCAACGCGGTGCTGACGGTCCGGGCCGGTGAGCCGAACTCGCACAAGGGCAAGGGCTGGGAGAAGTTCACCGACGCGGTGATCAGCGCGGTGGCCTCGCGGCCCGACCCGGCCGTGTTCGTGCTGTGGGGCAACTACGCGCAGAAGAAGCTGCCGCTGATCGACGAGACGCGCCATGTGGTGGTCAAGGGCGCGCACCCCTCGCCGCTCTCGGCGAAGAAGTTCTTCGGCTCCCGCCCCTTCACGCAGATCGACAAGGCCGTCGCCGACCAGGGGCACGCGCCCATCGACTGGCGCATCCCGAACCTCGGCGGCTGACGGCGGGGCGGACGGAGGGGGCTGACAGCGGGTGACCGGCGCCCGAGCCTGAGCGGGAAAGCCGGTGACTGCGGCTAGCGTCGGAACACCGGCCCGGGGCCTTTGCCGGTCCTGGGCCGGAACGCCGGGACGCCGACGGACGAGTGGAGGCCGCACAGTGCGCGAGCAGCAGCAGGGCGCGTCGGACGCGTCGGAGGACGCCGTCCTGACCAGGATCGGGCAGACGATGATGCTGCTCCACGGAGGCGACCGGGAGGAGGCGCGCAACCGCTTCGGAGAGCTGTGGCAGCAGCTCGGAGCGGACGGCGACCCGCTCCACCGCTGCACGCTCGCGCACTGCATGGCCGACGCCCAGGACGATCCCTACGACGAGCTGGCCTGGGACCTGCGGGCGCTGACCGCCGCCGAAGGGGTGGACGGCCGCCCCCTGGCGCTGCGCGCGCTGTACCCGTCGCTGCACATCAACCTCGCCGCCGACTACGTCAAGCTGCGGCGCCCGGACGCCGCGCGGATCCACCTCGCCCGCGCCCGCGCCGCGTCGGACGCACTGACCGACGACGGGTACGGAAACGGCGTCCGCGCGGCCATCGCCCGCCTGGCCGAGCGCCTCGCCACGGAGTGACAGCCCCGGCCCGGCGCACGGGCCGAGCGGGGCGGCCCGGTCGGTGACCGACCGGGAGCGGCGCCACGTGGTGACGGGATGGCCCGTGCGCGGTCGGGGCCGGGTGGCTCCGCCCCCGCGCGGGGGCCGGGCCGGGTTCGGGCGGCGGGTGGCTCCGCCCCCGCGCGGGGGCCGGGCCGGGTTCGGGCGGCGGGTCGAGGCCGGGCCGGGTGGCCCGGCAGGCGACGGGCAGGCAGACGACGGGCAGGCAGACGACGGGCAGGCACGCGGCGGGCAGGCACGCGGCGGGCCGGCAGGCGGCGCCGGTACGGCCTCCAGACGAAGGGCCAGTAGCCCGTGTGGCCCGCCCGGACGACGGGCCGGTAGGCGGCGCCCGTGTGGTGGCGGGCCGGTCCGGTCGGTTCGGGTCAGTGGCCGTAGGCCTCCCGGCAGAGCTGGGCCTGGCGGCTGTCGGGGTCCCAGCCGCCGTGGCTACGGCCGAGGGCGCAGACGTCCGGAACGGTGGCGGGGACGGAAGGGAGGTCCGTGGGCTGGACGCGGGGCAGCTGCTCGCGGAGCCGCTCCGGTGCGGCCGGGATCCGGGCAGGCAGGTCGGCGCCCGGCGTGCCGGGTGGCGCGGTGGGCAGTGCAGCGGCCGGTGCGCGGCTGGGCTCGCCCGGGGGCGGCGAGGGGGCGGGAGGCGCCGCGGGCGCCGAAGGTGGCGGCAGGGCGGCTTCCAGGGCCTCCCGCGCGGGGCCCTCCAGGATCTGCGGCGCGACGTCCTGGTTGGCGAGGCGGCTCGCCTCTGGTGCGGCCGGTGCGGGAGAGGGGCCGGAATCCACCGACACGCAGCCGGAGACGGCCGCAACGGCCACGGTCGCCAGGACCTTCGCTGTGATTCTCGTTCGTTGCACGCCGTAACTGTGGTCGGTGACCGGCCCCTTGGGGATTGCCAACCGCAGTTATTGGCCCACACGGGTGATGGGTGTGACCGGCTGATGATCAGTCTTCGGCGGCGAGGTGACCGCCGAGCATCCCGCTGAGCAACTCGCCGAATCCGGCGCGCAGTTCCTCCCTGCTCGGTACGGCCGAGTGGTACGACCCCACCGCGCAGGAGAACATCAGCCCCTCGCACCAGGCCACGAACGACAGGGTGTGGCGCTCCGGCTGCGCCGAACCGGCCGCTCTCATCAGCGCGGTCAGCGGCTCCCGGAACCGCCGGCCGGTGTCGTCGTAGAAGGCGCGCAGCTCGGGGCGCCGGGTGGCCTCCAGCCCCAGTTCGTAGCGCGCGACGAGCAGGTCGCGGTGGCCGGTCAGATAGCGGTGCAGCGCCAGGGAGAGGGCGTCGAGCAGCCCGTCGAGGCCGTCGCCAGGCGCGGGCATCTCCGCCACGGACAGCACCTGTGCCTCACGGTCGGCGAGCCGCCGTACCGCCGCCTCCAGCAGGGCCTGCCGGGTGCGGGCGTAGTTGGACGTCGAGCCCTGGGGGAGCCCGGCCGCCTCGTCCACCGCGCGGTGGGTCAGTCCGCGCATGCCCCGCTCGACGAGCAGGGTCAGGGCGGCGTCGGCGATCAGGTCGGCGCGTGCGGTGCCGGCGCGTGCGGTGGAGCGTGCGGTCATACGGACAACCTACCGGCCGCACTACATCCGTAGTACGGTGAAGAGGTCACTACAGGTGTAGTGTCAGCTTCCTGGAGGAGCCATGGACAACCGAACCGCCGCGCCCCCGGCCGTCGTCATCGGCAGCGGCATCGGCGGCCTGACCGCCGCCGTCGCCCTGCACCAGCGCGGCTGGCGCGTCACCGTCCTGGAGCGCGCGCCCTCGCTCCAGCCCGTCGGCGCCGGCATCGGCCTCGCCCCCAACTCGCTGCGCGCCCTGGACGTCATCGGTCTCGGCGACGAGATCCGGGCTCTCGCGGCCTGGCAGGGCGACGGCGGCATGCGCACCCCTAGCGGCCGCTGGCTCGCCCGTACGAACGCGCGGGCCGCCGCCGACCGGTTCGGCGACCCGCTCGTCCTGGTCCACCGCGCCACGCTCATCGACACCCTCGCCACCCGGCTGCCGGACGGCGCCATCCGCACCGGCACGCCCGCCGCGCTGACCGACCCGGGGTCCCCCACCGCAGGCCGCCCAGGAGTCGTCACCACCCCCGACGGCGACATCGAGGCCGGCCTCGTCATCGGAGCCGACGGCATCAACTCCGCCGTCCGCCCCGCCCTGTTCCCCGCCCACCCCGAGCCCGCGTACGCCGGACTCACCACCTGGCGCGTCGTCACCCCGGCGCCCGAACGCCCCTTCCACCCGCACGAGACCTGGGGCCGCGGCGCCCTGTGGGGTACCCAGCCGCTCAAGGACGGCCGCGTCTACGCCTACGCGGCCGCCGCCGCCCCCGCCGGGGCCAAGGCACCCGACGACGAACGCGCCGAGCTGCTGCGCCGGTTCGGGACCTGGCACGACCCCATCCCCGCGATCATCGCCGCCGTCGCCCCCGACCAGGTCCTCCGCCACGACGTCCGCCACCTCACCACCCCGCTGCCCGCCCTCCACCGCGGCCGGACCGCCCTCCTGGGCGACGCCGCCCACCCCATGGCACCCACCCTCGGGCAAGGCGGGAACCAGGCCATCGAGGACGGCATCGTCCTCGCCCACCACCTACCGCCCCACGACGACATCGGCGCCGGCCTCGCCGCGTACTCCGCCGCCCGCCTCCCGCGCACCACCGGCATCGTCCGCACGTCCGCGCGCGTCGCCCGGCTGCTCACCCTCACCAGCGCCCCGGCCGTCGCCCTCCGCGAGACCCTGATGAGCCTCGCCCGCTTCGGCCCCGGCCTCGCGCTGCGCACCTTCGACGGGATCGCCGACTGGCGGCCGCCCCAGCACACGTATTCTGACCGGGCACAGGGGCGCGAGGACAGGCGCGCACGGCGATAGGGAGAGCGTTGTGAAGATCGGCTGCATCGGGCTCGGCGACATCGCGCAGAAGGCGTACCTGCCGGTGCTCACCACCGTCCCGGGCGCCGAACTGCACCTGCAGACGCGCACCCCGGCGACCCTGACCCGGGTCGCCGAGACCTACCACGTGCCCGCCGAGCGGTGCCACACCGACCTGGACGCGCTGCTCGCCGCCGGGCTCGACGCCGCGTTCGTGCACGCCCCGACGCCCGTGCACGCCGAGATCGTCACCCGGCTGCTGGAGGCGGGCGTCGCGACGTACGTCGACAAGCCCCTGGCGTACGAACTCGACGACTCCCGCCGCCTGGTGGAGCTCGCCGAGCAGCGCGGCGTGAGCCTCGCCGTCGGCTTCAACCGCCGCCTGGCGCCCGGCTACGCCCAGTGCCAGGACCACCCGCGCGAGCTGATCCTGATGCAGAAGAACCGGGTCGGCCTGCCCGAGGACCCGCGCACCCTGGTCCTCGACGACTTCATCCACGTCGTCGACACCCTGCGCTTCCTGCTGCCCGGCCAGGTCGAGCACACCGACGTACGCGCCCGGATCCGCGACGGACTCCTGCACCACGTCGTGCTCCAGCTGTCCGGCGACGGTTTCACCGCCATCGGCATGATGAACCGGATGAACGGCTCCACGGAGGAGATCCTCGAGGTGTCCGGGCAGGACACCAAGCGCCAGGTCCTCAACCTCGCCGACGTCATCGACCACAAGGGCCAGCCCACCGTCCGGCGGCGCGGCGACTGGGTGCCGGTCGCCCGGCAGCGCGGTATCGAACAGACCGTGCACGCCTTCCTCGACGCCGTACGCGCCGGCAGGACGCTCAGCGCCCGGGACGCACTCGCGACCCACGAGCTGTGCGAGCGGGTGGTACGGGAGTGCCTGGAGCAGGCCGCCGCCTGACCGCCCGTACCCCCTCGGCGGCGCACAGCGCGGCCAGGACGGCCAGGGCCCCGTACACCGGCCAGTCACCGAGCCGTACGTACGGAGTCGTCGCGCCGGACAGCGGAACGCCGTACACGGCGGCCGCACTCGCCTCCGTACCCAGCGGGGAACCGATGAGGCGGCCGTCCGGCCCGTACACCGCGCTCACGCCGGTCAGCGTCGCGTGCACCACCGGCCGCCCCGTCTCGGCCGCCCGCAGCGCCGCCAGCGACGCGTGCTGCCCGGGCGCCCAGCTGTCCTGGAACGTCGACGTCGCCGACTGCGCCACCAGCACCTGCGCCCCGTCGCGGGCCAGGTGCCGGCTCATGTCGGGGAACGCCGACTCGAAGCAGACCAGCGGGCCCAGCCGCAGCCCCCGCTCCCCGACGGTCATCACCACCGGCCGCTCGCCCCGCCTGCGGTCCTCGGTCGCCGCCTTGCCGACCGAGGTGGCCCAGCCCAGCACCGACCGGAACGGGACGTACTCGCCGAACGGCACCAGCCGCATCTTGTCGTAACGGTCACCGGTCGTGCCCTCGGGGCCCACCAGGACGCTGCTCTTGTAGATGCCCGGCCGGTCGGAGCGGCGCGCGTCCACATTGACCAGTACCTCGGCGCCGACCTCACGGGAGAGCTTCGCCAGCCGGTCCGTGTACTCCGGCCGTGCCGTCAGGTCCGCCCCGACGCTGCTCTCGCCCCACACCACCAGGTCCACGTCACCCCGGCCCGCCAGCTCCCGCGTGAGCTCCTCGCCCCGCGCGAACCGCCGCTCCGCCCCGCCCACCCCGTTGATGACCCCGGGCTGTACGACGGCGACCCGGACCACCTGCCCGGTCGGCTCCGGGGCCGGGACCGACCATGCCACCGCCCCCATGGCGAGCGCGCACACCGCGAGGCCGGCGACAGCCGTCGTACGCACGGTGCGGACCGACACCAGCAGGGTCACCGCCGTGTTGACCGCCACCACGAGCAGCGTCACCAGCCACACACCGCCCAGCGACGCCACCCGCAGCGCGGGCGGCACCTGCCACTGGCTGGCCCCCAGCAGGCCCCACGGGCCGCCCAACCCCTCCCAGGACCTGACCAGTTCGACCAGCAGCCAGCCCGACGGCACGACGGCGAGCGCGGCCGCTCCACGCGCGCGTGACGGTGCCCCGGCCAGCATCAGCCGTACCAGCGGGCCCCACGGCGCCCACAACAGCCCGAGCAGCGCCGCCAGGAGCAGGATGAACACATGCAGGCTCGGCATCAGCCAGTGATGGACGGCCAGCATGAAGCCGATGCCGCCCAGCCAGCCGTCCAGGGCCGCGCGGCGCCCGGTGGGGGCCGTACGGATCAGCAGCATCCACGGCACCAGCGCGGCGTACGCCCACCACCACAGGGACGGCGCCGGAAACGCGAGCGCGGGCAGCGCCCCGGCGGCCACCGCGGCCGCGCCCCGCCACCACGGGGAGGTCAGCGGCCGCCCCGTGCCGCCCCGCCGGCCGACCGGAATCCGCATACCGCGCCTCCTCGCCACACTGGGGCCTTCGGACGTCTCCAGTGTGCGGGAGCCGGTCATTCCGCCGACAGTACGCCCGTAGCGCGTCGCCACTTCTCGTGCACCACCACCGTGCGCAGCCGCCAGCCGCCGTCCGTGCGCGACATCGTGAACGTGTACCGGCCGCCCGAGACGAAGTCGTCGCCCGCCTCCGTACGCATCGGGTTCAGGTAGTCGGCCAGCGCCTCGGCGCTGTCGCCCGGGTAGCCGCCGAGGTCCTCGATGGTCACGCGCCGGTTGACGATGAAGTGCTGGCGTACGGGGAACAGCCGCATCGTCTCCGCTAGCCAGTCCGCGACCTCGCCCGCCCGGCCGGCGACACCGCCGGCGGCCCGGTAGTCGGCGTGCCCGTCCGCCGTGAACAGCCCCTGGTAGGCGGTCCAGTCCGCGTCGTCCACCGCCACCGCGTACCGGGTGAGCAGTTCGTCGATGGCCAGCCGGTCCATCACGGTCGCGAGGTCCACGCGCTGTGTCATCGCTTCAGTGTCGGGCAGCGGGGCCCACGGGCCAAGAGCCCTGCACGCCTGTCCCTGACGCGTCCTTCGCGCCACGCCCTCACGCCGCTTCCCAGTGGTGCGCCCGCCCGCCCCGCCACTCCACGAGGTGCGGGTCGTCCAGTGAGATGTCGGCCTCGTCCAGCCCCGCGCGCCGCAGGAACTCGATGAGGTCCGCGTCGTTGTGGGCGAGCCCGACGATCTGCCCGCGTATGGTCACGCGCCGCCCGCCGCCGGGGGAGGGGCGGTGCACGACGATGGGTGCCTGCCAGGCCATGGGACCAGGGTGCGCCGCGCGGCGCGTGATCGCAGCCGGGGCGGCGCGTCCGGGACAGCCGTTCACACGGGGTGTGAACGGAATGCGTGCATATATGCGCCGCGCGCCCTCGCGCCGGGCCGCGTCGCGCGGGAGGCTCCATACGTGTCCGGGTCGAAGGACCCTGGCATCGGGCCGCCGGTCACCCCCCCTGCCGGCGGCCCCCGCCCGTGCCCGCCCGGGGAGCCGCCCGTGCCGGGGGAGCCCACGCGGTACGAGAACGGCCGCGGCGGCGCGGACCGATCAGGCGGCGAGCTGCTCCTCGCCCTGTTGCGCGGCAGCCCACCGAACGACCAACGCCTGGTAGATCCGCTGCTCGTCGGGTGACAGCTGCCCTCCGGACCGCACCCACAGCTCACGGATCGCCGCGTTGAGCGCATCGGCGTCCGGTGTGGGCAGCTGGGCAGGGGACTGGGTCATGGCATCCAGCGTAGGCCGTGGGTCCGGCCATCCCGCCGGCTTTCGGACGTGCGATCCGCCACCATGCCGGACGGGGTGGCCCGGGACGCGCCGGTCAGCCGCCCGATTCGCCCGCGTGAGGGCTGAGGACGCCCATCCCCACCAGGGCGAACAGGACGATGCCGAGCAGGATCCGGTAGATCACGAACGGCATGAAGCTCTTGGTCGTGATGAATTTCATGAACCAGGCGATCACGGCGTAGCCCACGCCGAACGCGATGACCGTGGCGAAGATCGTCGGGCCCCATGACACATGGCCGCCGTCCGTCGCGTCCTTGAGCTCGAAGAGGCCGGACGCCAGCACGGCGGGGATGGCGAGCAGGAAGGAGTAGCGGGCCGCGGCCTCGCGGGTGTAGCTCATCAGCAGGCCGCCGCTGATCGTCGCTCCCGATCGTGACACGCCCGGGATCAGCGCCATCGCCTGGCACATGCCGAAGATCAGGCCGTCCCTGACGCCCAGGTCCTTCAGCGTCTTGCGCTCCGGCGCGGCGCGGTGGCGCCCGCCCTCCTCGACGCGGGCCGCCAGCCGGTCGGCGATGCCCAGGACGATGCCCATCACGATCAGGGTCGTCGCGATCAGCCGCAGATCGCGGAACGGGCCCTCGATGTGGTCCTTGAGGGTGACGCCCAGCACACCGATCGGAATGGAGCCGACGATGACGAGCCACCCCATCTGCGCGTCGTGGTCGCCGCGCATCGCCTTGTTCGTCAGCGAGCGGAACCAGGCGGAGACGATCCGCGAGATGTCCTTGCGGAAGTAGATGAGTACGGCCGTCTCCGTACCGATCTGGGTGATCGCCGTGAAGGCCGCGCCCGGGTCGTGCCAGCCCGCGAAGGCCGCGGTGAGGCGCAGGTGTGCGCTGGACGAAATGGGGAGGAACTCCGTCAGCCCCTGGACGAGTCCGAGGATGAGCGATTCGAACCAATTCATGGGGCTAGGGCCGTCCCGAATGTGCTCGTGCGGTCAAGGAAGGGGCCGTTGATCGACGGCCGGTCGGTGCGCAGCGTACAGCCCTTAGATGAATGAACCCGTCTCAGGTCTCGACAGGGCCGGCCGTCGTCCAGCCGGGAGCCCGTACATGGGGGGTCAGGCTGTCGCCCCGCGCCTCCTCGCCACAAGCGCCGCAGACCACGACCGGGCTGAGCCGGGCGCCGCAGGAGTGCTCGACCACGGTCGGCGGCTCGTCGTTCAGGTGACGGTCGCCCCAGGCCATGAGGGTGAGCAGGACGGGGTGGAGGTCGCGGCCGGCGTCGGTCGGGCGGTACTCGAAGCGCCGTGGGCGCTCGCTGTACGGGACCTTCTCCAGGATGCCCGCCTCGACGAGACGGCGGAGGCGGGTGGTGAGGATGTCGCGGGGGGCGCCGGTGTTGCGGGCGATCCGGTCGAACCGGCGTACGCCCAGGAACACCTCGCGCAGCACCAGCAGCGAGTACTTCTCACCGACGAGGGCGAGGGTGTCCGCGATCGAACAGGGGCGGGGGTCCTTCATGCGGCGTCCTCCATGGCGGTCACCTTAAAGGTGAGGGTTGGATTTCCCAACTCACTGGGCTATGTTACCGATGAGTGTTGGTCCAGTTTTCCAACCCACCTCCCCTGAGCGAGGAGCCGTACTCATGCGCGACGCCGTCATCGTCGAGGCCGTCCGGACCCCCATCGGCAAGGGCAAGAAGAACGGAGCCCTGGCCGCGACCCATCCCGTCGAGCTGCTCTCCCACACCCTCCGCGCCCTCGTCGAGCGCAGCGGCGTCGACCCCGCCCTCGTCGACGACGTCATCGGCGGCTGTGTCGACCAGGTCGGCGAGCAGGCCATGAACACCACGCGGTACGCCTGGCTCGGTGCCGGACTGCCCGAGTCCGTGCCCGCCACGACCGTGGACCGCCAGTGCGGCTCCTCCCAGCAGGCCGCCCACTTCGCCGCGCAGGGCGTGCTGTCGGGCGCGTACGACATCGTCGTGGCGTGCGGAGTCGAGTCGATGAGCCGCGTCCCGATGTGGTCGAACGTGCCGCCCGGCGCCGACCCGTTCGGTCCCGGCGTCGCCGCCCGCTACCCCGAGGGCCTGGTCCCGCAGGGCATCAGCGCCGAGCTGATCGCCGCCAAGTGGTCCATCGGCCGCACGGCGATGGACGAGTACGCGGTGACGTCGCACCAGCGCGCCGCCCGCGGATGGGCGGACGGGCTGTTCGACGCGGAGGTCGCGCCGCTGGGGGATCTCCGGCGCGACGAGTGCGTCCGCCCCGGCACCACCACGGAGATACTGGCCGGGCTGCGGCCCGCCTACCACGACCCGGCCTTCGCCGAACGGTTCCCGCAGATCGACTGGTCCGTCACCGCCGGCAATGCCAGCCCCATCAACGACGGGGCGTCCGCCGTCCTGATCATGGCCGGCGACACCGCCCGTACGCTCGGCCTCCGCCCGCTCGCCCGGCTGCACAGCTTCGCCGTCACCGGCTCCGACCCGCTGCTGATGCTCACCGGCGTGATCCCCGCCACCGAGAAGGTGCTGCGCAAGGCCGGGCTGCGGCTCGACGACATCGACCTCTTCGAGGTCAACGAGGCGTTCGCCGCCGTCGTCCTGGCCTGGCAGCAGGAGACCGGCGCCGACCTCGCCCGGGTCAACGTCCACGGCGGCGCGATCGCGCTCGGCCACCCGCTGGGCGCCAGCGGCACCCGGCTGACGACCACCCTCGTCCACGCCATGCGCGAGCGCGGCGCGCGCTACGGCCTGCAGACGATGTGCGAGGCGGGCGGACTGGCCAACGCCATGATCCTCGAAGCGCTCTGAGCCTCAGCGGCCGCGCAGGCGGTGCCGCTTGCACCAGGCGACCACCGCCGCGCCCAGCCCGCTCAGCACGATGAACCCCATCGCGAACAGGAAGGCGGGCGAGGTCGGCGACGCCGCCTCGCTCCCCGCCACCACGTACGCCGCCGTGTTCGGGATCGACCCGAGCCCCGTCGCCAGCAGGAACGGCAGATACCCCATCCGCGACACCGCGGCGCAGTAGTTGGCGGCGGCGAACGGCACCCCCGGGAACAGCCGGATCGCCAGCATCGAACGGAACCCGTGCCGGCTCAGCTGCCCGTCCGCCGCCTTCAGCCACCGCCCCCGCACCAGCGGCCGCAGCGCGTCCTGCCCCAGCACCCGCCCGAGCGTGAACGCGATGCCCGCGCCCAGCACCGTCCCGACGACCGCCGCGACCAGCCCCGCCTGCGAGCCGAACAGCGCACCCGCCGCCAGATTGAGGATCGGCCTCGGTACGAAGGCGGCGGTGCACAGCCCGTACGCCAGCGCGAACAGCACCACCGCGCCCGCGCCGCTCACCTGCGGCGGCCAGCCCGCCGACAGCAGCCGCTGCGGCTCGTACAGCACCACCGTCACCGCCGCCGAGGCGAGGACCACGAGGAGCAGCGACAGCCGCGACCAGGGCGACAGAAGAGCGCGGGAGCAGCGGACGGCAAGACCGGCCTGGGGCCTGACTACGGGGTCGAGCATCCGGGGAGACTAACCGACGGCGGCCCGTGATCGCCGTAACGCCCGCCTCACGCACGATCCGGCCGCCTCGCCGGTCCCACCGGCACCAGCGGCCCCGCCCGTACCGAAATTCGGTCGACGCGCACACCGCTGCCGAGCCATGATCGGCGCATGTTCCGGTACGCCTTCCCCGCAGCGCCGTCCGCAGTCGCGGACGCGCCGAAGGCTGCCGGATTCGCTTTCCCGGCCGTTCTCGACGGCGCCCGAAGCTGACCCTTCCCGGATCGTCCGGCGGACCCCGCAGGGGGAGGGTCGGCAAGGCCCAGGGGTCCTCTTCAACGCTTCGAGTTCCGGGAAGGAACGGCAGACAGCCATGTCCAAGACGGCATACGTGCGCACCAAGCCGCACCTCAACATCGGCACCATGGGCCACGTCGACCACGGCAAGACCACCCTCACCGCCGCCATCACCAAGGTCCTCAGCGAGCGCGGGACCGGCACCTTCGTGCCGTTCGACCGGATCGACCGGGCGCCCGAGGAGGCCCAGCGCGGCATCACCATCAACATCGCGCACGTCGAGTACGAGACCGACACCCGCCACTACGCGCACGTCGACATGCCCGGCCACGCCGACTACGTCAAGAACATGGTCACCGGGGCCGCGCAGCTCGACGGGGCGATCCTCGTCGTCTCCGCGCTCGACGGGATCATGCCGCAGACCGCCGAGCACGTCCTGCTCGCCCGCCAGGTCGGCGTCGACCACATCGTCGTCGCCCTCAACAAGGCCGACGCCGTCGACGACGGCGAGGACACCGTGCTCGCCGACCTCGTGGAGCTGGAGGTGCGCGAGCTGCTCACCGCCCACGGGTACGGCGGCGACGCCGTCCCCGTCGTACGGGTGTCGGGGCTCAAGGCGCTGGAGGGCGACCCGCGCTGGACCGGCGCCATTGAGGCGCTGCTGGACGCCGTGGACACCTATGTGCCCATGCCGGTGCGGTACGTGGACGCGCCGTTCCTCCTGCCCGTCGAGAACGTGCTCACCATCACCGGCCGCGGCACGGTCGTCACCGGGGCCGTCGAGCGCGGCACGGTACGGGTCGGCGACCGGGTGGAGGTGCTGGGCGCCGGGGTGGAGACGGTCGTCACCGGCCTGGAGACCTTCGGCAAGCCGATGGAGTCCGCCCAGGCCGGCGACAACGTGGCGCTGCTGCTGCGCGGCGTCCCACGCGACGCGGTCCGCCGCGGCCATGTGGTGGCGGCGCCCGGCAGCGTCGAGCCGCGCAGGCGCTTCACCGCGCAGGTGTACGTCCTGTCGGCGCGCGAGGGCGGCCGCACCACGCCGGTCACCACCGGCTACCGGCCGCAGTTCTACATCCGCACCGCGGATGTCGTCGGCGACGTCGACCTCGGCGAGGCGGCCGTCGCGCGCCCCGGCGACACGCTCACCATGACCGTCGAGCTCGGCCGTGACGTACCGCTGGAGCCGGGTCTCGGCTTCGCGATCCGCGAGGGCGGCCGCACCGTCGGCGCCGGGACGGTGACGGAGGTGTTCTGAAAGGCCGTGGCCCGGCCGGCGGGGCACACGACGGCGCGGCCGGTCCGCGCCGTCACCCCGCCGGCGCCGCCTCCACCCCCGCCTCCGCCGGGGTACGACCGCGTCGTCGTCATCGCCGCCCGCGCGGGGGCCGTCGGGGCCGTATGGGCACAATGAGGCGGTGAACCACCCCCGGCCCGAGCCCCTGCCCGTACTGCGCGACGTCGACCACGGCACCGCCAAGCTCATGCCCGACGTGGACCGCGACCGGGCGTGGCTGCTGACGATCGACGGCGCGCCCCAGTCGTACGTCGACCTGGACGACCCGACGCACCTGGAGTTCGAGTACGCGCGCCGGCTCGCCCACGCCGTGGACTGCGCGGCGCCGGCGCCCGAGGGCGAGCCGCTCGACGTGCTGCACCTGGGCGGCGGGGCCCTCACCCTGCCCCGCAGGCTGGCCGTCACCCGGCCCGGCTCCCGGCAGGACGTCGTCGAGGCCGACCGGGGGCTGATCGCGCTGGTGGCCGAGCACCTGCCGCTGCCGCCCGGCTCCGGGATCACCGTGCACGGCGCGGACGCCCGTGCCTGGCTGGAGGCGGCCCCCGCGCGGTCGGCGGACGTGCTGATCGCGGACGTCTTCGGCGGGTCGCGGGTGCCCGCCCACCTGACGTCGATCGCGTACGCGCGGGCCGCCGAGCGGGTGCTGCGAGCGGACGGGGTCCATGTGGCGAACCTGGCGGACGGGGCGCCCTTCGGGTTCCTCCGCTCCCAGCTCGCCACCTTCGCCGCCGTGTTCGCGCACCTCGCGCTGATCGCCGAGCCCGCCGTACTGCGCGGCCGGCGGTTCGGCAACGCCGTGCTCGTCGCCTCCCACCGGGAGATCGACACCGCGTGCCTGGCCCGGCGGGCGGCCGCCGACGCCTTCCCCGCGCGCGTGGAGCACGGCGCGTCGCTCGCCCGGTTCATCGGTGACGCGCGGATCGTACGGGACGAGGACGCCGTCGCGTCACCCGAGCCGCCCGACGGGGCCTTCGGTATCGGCTGACTCCCGGACCGCGTGAACCGTGACCTCCTTCGTCCGCCGCGTCAGATTCCGTACGTCGGGCACCAGCAGCACCAGCGCCGTCGCCAGCACCACCAGCGCCGCGCACCCCCACAGCGCCTGCGACCGGCCGAACAGACTCTCCGCCGGACCGGCCAGCGCCGTCGACAGCGGCAGCATCGCGGTCGAGCCGAACCAGTCGTAGGCCGATACCCGCGAGAGCTTGTCCTCCGGGATCTCCTGGTGCAGCGTGGTCATCCACGCGACGCCGAAGATCTCCAGCGCGACACCGCAGACGAACATCGCCGCGACCAGGCCGCCCACCGGGAGCGGCACGGCCAGCGCGGCCGACGGCAGCGCCAGCGGGAAGACGCACAGGGTGCCGACCAGGAGCATCCGGCGCGGCTTCCAGCGCATCGCCAGCAGCGCGCCGCCGACCGTGCCCACGCCGAACGCCGCGAGGGCCAGGCCCCAGGGCCGCGCCCCGCCCAGCTCCTCCTGGGCGACCAGCGGCCCGTACACCGACTCCGCCGCGCCGACCACCGCCACGACGACCGAGAACTGCGCCACGATCGACCAGAGCCAGGGCCGTCCCGTGAACTCCGCCCAGCCCTCCCGCAGATCGGCCAGGAGCCCGCGCCCGGGCTCGCGTTCCGCGATGTGGCCGACGTCGAGGAAGGCGCGCAGCGCGCCCGCCACGGCGAACGCCGCCGCGTCGACGGCGAGCACCCAGCCGGGGCCGATCGCCGCGATCATCGCGCCGCCGAGCGCGGCGCCGCCGATGCCCGCGCCGTTCATGGCCATCCGGAACAGCGCGAAGGCGCGGTTGGCCTGCTCGCCGCTGACGCTGGACATCAGCATGCCCTCGGCGGCCGGGTTGAAGAACGCCTGTCCGGTGCCGCACAGGGCGGTGAGCAGCATCATCTGCCACAGCTGCGGGTCGCCCGCCAGGACCAGGACGGCGAAGACCGCCTGGGAGGCGCAGTTGAGGGCGT
The DNA here is from genome assembly GCF_001905885.1 of Streptomyces sp. CB03234. Taxonomy (GTDB): domain Bacteria; phylum Actinomycetota; class Actinomycetes; order Streptomycetales; family Streptomycetaceae; genus Streptomyces. Next base: position 51,661 of record NZ_LIYH01000004.1, read on the forward strand.
TGGCGGCGACCATGACCCGGTGGCGGGGGAGCCGGTCGGCCATCGCGCCGCCTATGAGCAGGAACAGGACGAGGGGGAGGGTGCGGGCCGCGGCGACCAGGCCCACGTCGCCGCCGTCGCCACCGGACTCCAGCACGGCGAACGCCGCCGCGATCAGGGCACCGTGGGTGCCCAGGTTGGTGACGATCGCGGCGGCGGTCAGCAGGGTGTAATTGCGGCCGGCCCACTCGGGGCGCCGGGGGCGGAGGCGCCTCGAGGGCGCGGCGGCGGGAGAACTCACTCCCGGACTATCCCCGGCGACGCGCCCTCGTGCCAAACCGGTTCACGACCGGGACTGGGGGTCAGGACCCGCTGCCGGCCAGCCGTACCGTGGCCAGGATCTTCTGGATGGTGGCGTCCGGCACCTCGCCCGTGATGCCGGTGTTGGCATACAGGACCCAGCTGACGAAGTCACCCTTCTCGTTCTTGAAGGAGAAGGCGATGGACTTGCCGTCCGTGTCGCACTTGCCCTCCTTCTTGGTGTTCAGGGCGGTCGCCGTGGCGACGTGTCCGCTGAGCCCGGACGTGGTCGTGTACGGGACGGCCTTGGTGACCTTGACGGTCCCCTTGGGCTCGGTCTGGGCGTACCCCGCCCACACCCAGTTGCCCGCCTCGTTGTACGCCGCCTCGGCGGTGTCCTTGGCGCCCTGGCCGCCCTTGGTGCCGACCATGGCCAGGCCGTTCTCCTCCTGGCGGCCGTCCTTGTTGCTGTCCTCCACGCACCACTTGCTCTTGTACTCGGCCGGGGCGGACATGGTGACGACGGGGCTGCCGTCGCCCTTCTTCTCGTCCTCGAAGCCGACACTCGTGCCCGCGCCGATGACCTCCCAGTCGGCCGGCACGTCGAACTGGGCGCTGCGCTTGGGGTTGTAGACGACCTTCCAGCCCGGGACGGTGGGCTTGGCCGTGTCGGAGCCGTCGCGCGGGTTGTCGGTCGGCGCCGGGGCCGCCTCGGACGACTTCGACGCGCTCTGGGAGGGCTTGGCGTCCCCGCCGGCCCTCGTCTTCTTGTCGTCGTCCTTCAGCACCAGGAACCCGGTGACACCGGCGGCGACGACCACGGCGGTCGCCGCGACGATCGCGACGACGGTCGTCTTCTTCTTGTCGTCCGAGCCCTGCGGCGGCGACGGCACGGGCGGGCCGGGCATCGCGTACTGCTGCGGCACGGTCGGCTGCTGGTACGGGTTGGGCTGCTGGTACGCCGGCTGTCCCGGCTGCGGGTACCCGGGCTGCTGTCCCGGCTGCGGGTATCCGGGCTGCTGGCCGGAGTGCGGCGGGTAGCCGGGCTGCTGCGGCGGGGCGCTCGGCGGCGGCGGAGTGCCGGGCTGCTGGTACGGGTTGGGCGTCGGGTACCCCGGCTGCTGGTACGGGTTCTGGTCCTGCGGGTTCTGCTCGCCCCCGGGCGGCTGCTGTCCTGGCCACATGGCGAGTAACCATAGAGGGGCGGGGTGACGGGTGCCACGCCCGCCCCCATGACCATGCGCTCGACACGGCCTTCCCGCGCTTGCTACTGCCTGGTAACTTCGGGGCATGTCCGAGACCCTGCCGAACATCGGCGAGATGCTGCTGGCCACCGTTCCCATGGCCAAGACCCTGAACCTGGAGGTCGTCGAGGCGACCGCCGAGCGCGCGGTGCTCCGCCTCCCCGACCAGGCCGCTTTCCACAACCACGTCGGCGGCCCGCACGCGGGCGCGATGTTCACCCTGGGCGAGTCCGCCAGCGGCGCCATCGTCATCGGCGCGTTCGGCGACCAGATGAACCGGGCCGTGCCCCTCGCCGTCAAGGCCGAGATCGGCTACAAGAAGCTCGCCATGGGCCCCGTCACCGCCACCGCGACGCTCGGCCGCACCAAGGCTGAGGTCGTCGCCGATCTGGACGCCGGACAGCGTCCCGAGTTCCCGGTGAACATCGAGATCACGCGCGAGGACGGCGCGGTGACGGGCGAGATGACCATCATCTGGACCCTGCGCCCCAACTCCTGAGCCGCGCCACCCCTGTCGCACGCGCGCGTGGTCGGACGCGCGCGTGAGGGCCGCCCCCGCACCCCTCTTCGGGTACGGGGGCGGCCGTGTCTGACGGCATGTCACACGGAACGCCCGGCATCACGCGCATAGTGCGCTCATGCCAGAAAACGTCTCAGAAAACGTCTCAGAAAACGTCACCCGCAGGACCACGCTGCGCCTGCTCACCGGAGCGGCCGCGGCCGCGGCGGCCGCCACCGGCCCGGCCCACGCCGCCGCGCCTCCCATCACCGGTGACCGCGTGGACGACCTGCTCGCCCGGCTCACCCTCGACGAGAAGCTCACCTTCCTGCACGGCGCCAAGGACCCCCACAGCCTCGGCCAGGCGGGCTGGATCCCCGGCGTACCGAGGCTCGGCATCCCGCCGCTCCGGCTCGCCGACGGCCCCGCCGGCGTACGCGTCCGGGCCCACGCCACCGCCCTGCCCGCCCCGGTGATGCTGGCGAGCGCCTTCGACCCCGCCCTCGCTCACGAGTACGGCCGCGTCATCGGCCACGAGGGCCGGGCACTCGGCCAGGACGTCCTGCTGTCGCCCATGGTCAACCTGATCCGCACCCCCTACGCCGGACGGAACTTCGAGACCTTCTCCGAGGACCCCCTCCTCACCGCCGACCTCGTCGCCGAGGAGATCCGCGGCATCCAGGACGAGGGCCTCATCGCCACCGTCAAGCACTTCGCCCTCAACAACCAGGAGAAGGACCGCACCACCGTCGACGTACGGATCGGCGAACAGGCCCTGCACGAGACCGAACTGCGCGGCTTCGAGGCCGCCGTCGCCGCCGGCACCGGAGCGGTGATGGGCGCGTACAACAAGGTCGACGGCGTCCACGCCTGCGAGAACCGGGCCCTGCTCACCGGCGTCCTGCGCGAGATGTGGGGCTTCGACGGCTGGGTCATGAGCGACTGGGACGCCACCCACAGCACTGTCCCGTCCCTCACCGCGGGCCTCGACATGGAGATGCCCGCCGGCCGCTGGTTCGGCGACGCCCTCCGGCGCGCCGTACGGGACGGCACCGTCCCCGAGGACGCCGTCGACCGCTCCGTACGCCGGATCCTCACCGTCATGGCCCGCTTCGGCCTCCTCGACGGCACCGCACCCGCCCGCCCCGCCGCCCGCGACCGGGAGGCCGGGGCGCGCCTCGCCTACCGGGTCGCCGTCGCGGGCGCCACCCTGCTGCGCAACGAGCACGCCACGCTGCCGCTCACCGGGCCCGCCGCCCGCTCCGTCGCCGTCATCGGCCCCACCGGCACGGTGCCCTTCGCCTCCGGCGGCGGCAGCGCCCACGTCGTCCCCGACCGCGCCGACAGCCCCCTCGCCGCCATCACCGCCCGCGCGGGCGACGGCGCCCACGTCACCTACGCCCTGGGCGAGGATTTGTACGGCAAGCCACTCCCGGTTCGCGGGGCGGCCTTCGAAGGACAGCGCGTCCGGGCCGGGAAGACGTACACCTACGAAGGGACACTCACCCTCGACGACCCCGACGAGTGGACCTTCCTCGTCCACTACACCGGTACCCGCCCCCAGGTCTTCGTGGACGGTACCGAACTCTTCACCCTCCGGGACCGCGAGGCCGAGCTCTTCGCCGGCTTCGGCCTCGTCTCCACCGCCCCCGACGGCCTGAAGGTCCGCCGCCGCACCCTCCGCCTCACCGCCGGACGCCACACCCTGCGCGTCACGGCCACCGGCGGAACCCAGGGGCAGCTGTTCCGGCTCCGCCGCATCACGACCGCCACCCGCGCGGCGGACGTCGCCGAAGCCGTACGCGTCGCCCGCGCCGCCCACAGCGTGGTGCTCTTCGCGTACGAGGACGCCGCCGAGGGCCGCGACCGCACCACCCTCGCGCTGCCGGGCCACCAGGAGGCGCTCATCGACGCCGTGACCGCCGCCAACCCCCGTACGACCGTCGTCCTCAACACGTCGTCCGCCGTCACCATGCCGTGGCTCGACCGCACGGGCGCCGTGCTCCAGATGTACTACCCGGGCCAGGAAGGAGCCGCCGCGACCGCCGCCGTCCTCTTCGGGGACACCGACCCCGGCGGCCGGCTCACCCAGACCTTCCCGGTCTCCGACACCCGCCACCCCATGGCCGGCAACCCGCGCCGCTACCCCGGCACCGGCGGGATCCAGGAGTACTCCGAAGGCATCCGCACCGGCTACCGCTGGTACGACGCCGAGGGCGTCGAGCCGCTGTTCCCCTTCGGGCACGGCCTGTCGTACACCACCTTCGCGTACGCCGGTCTCGCCGTGACCCCCGCGCCCGGCGGCGGCCTCACCGCCCGCTTCACCGTCCGCAACACCGGGCGCCGCACCGGCGTCACCGTCGCCCAGCTGTACGCCGGTCCCTCACCCGACCTGACGCTGGACCAGCCCGCCCGTGCGCTCGCCGGCTACCGGCGCATCGAGCTGCGGCCCGGCCAGTTCCGCCACGTCACGGTGCCCATCCCCGCCCGGACCCTGTCCTGCTGGGACCCGGAACGGCACACCTGGGCCCTCGGAACGGGCACCCGCACCATCCGCCTCGGCACCTCCTCGCGCGACCTTAGGCTCACCGCTCGCGCGGAGGTCCTGCCCCTGTGACGAGGTAGGCTGCCCGGCGTGCGCCGGGCAGCACGGCAGCACGGAACGACGACGGAGGAACCGGCTTTGCACGTCCAGGAGTGGCTCGAGACCGTTCCCGCGGTCAGCATCTACATCCTGGTGGGGGTGGTGATCGGGCTCGAAAGCCTCGGCATCCCGCTGCCGGGCGAGATCGTCCTCGTCAGCTCGGCACTGCTCGCCTCCCAGCACGGCGACATCAACCCGTACGTCCTGGGCGCCTGCGCCACGGCCGGCGCGATCATCGGCGACTCGATCGGCTACGCCATCGGCCGCAAGGGCGGCCGGCCACTGCTCGCCTGGCTCGGCGGCAAATTCCCCAAGCACTTCGGTGAAGCCAACATCGCCATGGCGGAACGGTCCTTCGAGAAGTGGGGCATGTGGGCCGTCTTCTTCGGCCGTTTCGTGGCCCTGCTGCGAATCTTCGCCGGGCCGCTCGCGGGCGTGCTGCGGATGCCGTACTGGAAGTTCGCCATCGCCAACGTCTTCGGCGGCATCCTGTGGGCGGGCGGCACCACGGCCGTCATCTACTCCGTCGGCGTGGTGGCGGAGGCGTGGCTGAAGCGCTTCTCCTGGCTGGGGCTCGTCCTCGCGGTCCTGGTGGGCCTGACGTCGATGCTGGTCCTGAAGAGCCGAGCCAAGAAGGCAGCGGCGCAGGCCGAGGCCCGAGCCGCCGACCCTGTCCCCGAACCGGTCGGCGCCACGGCGAACTGACGGCGCCCCGCCTTCCGGGCCGGGACCCGTCACCAGGGCGCTGCCCACCGTGGCGGCACCGGTGCACCGGTGCACCGCGGCAACGGCGCGGAGGGGCCGTGCAGGGTCGCCCCCCGCTGGGGGTCCCCCCCCACGCCCGCCGCCTCCGGGCGGCCCGGCGAGGCAGCGCTTTCGCAGGCGTCCGGCCTTCGGGGCCGCGCCCGGCCTTCCGGGCAGTACCCGGCTTTCGGGGCCGCACCGGCCTTCCGGGCAGCACCCGATCTCCAGGGCCGCGTCCGGCCTTCCGGGCCGTACCCGATCTCCAGGGCCGCACCCTGCCTTCCGGGCCGTACCCCGCCTTCGCCGGCGCTCCCGCCTTCGCGGACGTACCCGACCGGCGGTGGAACCGCCCGGGCCGGCCGTCAGGCCTTGTGGGCCTCGCCGTGGGCACGGGCGAGCTCCAGGTACATCGCCGCGTTGAGCTTGATGCCCTCCCGCTCCTCGTCCGTCAGCTCCCGCTTCACCTTGGCCGGCACGCCCGCGACCAGGGAGCCCGGCGGGACGCGCATGCCCTGCGGTACGAGCGCCTGCGCGGCGATCAGCGAGCCGGCGCCGATGTGGGCGCCGTTGAGGACCGTGGCGCCCATGCCGACCAGGACGTCGTCCTCGACCGTGCAGCCGTGCAGGACCGCGTTGTGGCCGACCGAGACGCGCTCGCCGACGGTGACGGGAAAGCCGGGGTCGACGTGCACGGTGCAGTTGTCCTGCACATTGGAGTCGGCGCCCAGGACGATCGGGCCGCAGTCGGCGCGCAGCACGGCGTGGTACCAGACGCTCGACCCGGCCGCCATCGTCACCTCGCCGACCACCACGGAGGTGGGCGCGGCGAAGGCGTCCGGATGTACGTCGGGCTCCTTGCCGGCCACTCCGGTGATCAACGGCCGCTCTGTCATCGTCTGCTCCTCGGTTCGCACGTCGCGCCACGGGGAACGTTAAGCGACGCCTTCCCGGGCGGCGACGGTGGGGCGAACATCACAGCGCGCGGCGCCGGACGGGCGAGATCCGGGCGACTACCGTGTCCGGGTGCCGAAGAACAGAAACACGTTCTCATCCCTGGCCGCCTGGCGGCGCCGGGTCCTCAGCCGGGCCGTGCACGGCGGCTGGCGGTGGGTGCAGGAGGCGGGCGCCGTCACCGCCGAGCACCCTGGGCGGCTGCGCTTCCGCCGGCTCGGCCCCGGCACGCGGCTGGCCTTCCCGCAGGGCACCGTCTTCGGCGAGGAGTGGATCGAGCTGGGCGACCACTGCATCATCGCCGAGCAGGTGACGTTGACCGCCGGGATGATGCCCGGGCTCGACCTCGGGCCCGACCCGATCCTGACGCTCGGCAACGGGGTGGTCCTCGGGCGCGGCAGCCATGTCATCGCCGACGCGGCGGTGACCATCGGCTCGGACACCTTCTGCGGGCCGTACGTCTACATCACCTCGACCAACCACAGCTACGACGACCCCCACGAGCCCGTCGGCAGACAGTGGCCGCGCTCCGAACCGGTCGAGATAGGCCCGGGCTGCTGGCTCGGCACCGGCGCGGTGATCCTCCCCGGTGCCCGGCTCGGCCGCAATGTCGTGGTGGCCGCGGGCGCCGTCGTACGGGGCGAGGTGCCCGATCACGCGGTGGTGGCCGGGGCGCCGGCCCGCGTCGTACGGCGCTGGGACGCCGAGAACGGCTGGCAGCCCCCGCTGCGTACGCCCGCCCCCGTACCCCTCCCCGAGGGGATCACGCCCCAGCAGCTCCTCGCCCTGGCCCGGCTGGACGACGCCTGATCAACCGGACGCCAGGAGCACCGTGCCGACCAGCGCCAGACCCGCCCCGACCGCCTGCACCGCCCGCAGCCGCTCGTTGAGCACGCCCCGCGCGGCGAGCGCCGTCACCACCGGGTAGAGGCTGGCGAGCACGGCGGCCACGGTGACCGGACCGTTCTGCGCGGCGATCGAGTACGTGCCGTTTGCCGCGACGTCCGCGAGGCCGACGAAGGCGAGCGCGGGCAGCGACCCCCGCACGACGCGCATCCCGCCGTCCTCCGGCAGTGCCCGCCCGCCCCGCTTCACCGAGACCCACAGCGCCGCACCGCCCACCGCGACGTTGGTGACGCGCTGCACGAACAGCGCGAGGAACAGCCCGGTGAGCGTGGTGGACGCCTCCGCGATCAGGGCCATCACCGAGCCGAAGCCGAACGCCGCGACGAGCGTCAGCAGTACTGCCTGCCGCTGTACGGGTGCCCCGCGCAGCTCCGGTCCGCCCGCCAGGACCACACCCGCGACGGCCACGCCGATACCCGCGAACTGGAGCAGCCCCGGCCGGTCGCCGACCAGCAGGCCCACCGACACGGGCACGACGACGCCGAGCGAGCCGAGCGGCGAGACCACGCCCATCGGGCCGAGGGCGAGGGCCTGATTGGACGGAATGTGTCGGACCTCGACCAGCTCACGCAGTCGCTCGCCCGCAACCTCAAGCGCTGGCGCGGCGAACGCGGCTTCACGCTCGACGCGCTCGCGGCCCGCGCGGGCGTCAGCCGCGGCATGATCATCCAGATCGAGCAGGCCCGTACGAACCCCAGCGTCGGCACCACCGTGAAGCTCGCCGACGCGCTGGGCGTCTCCATCACCACGCTCCTCGACTACGAGCAGGGCTCCCACGTACGGCTCGTACCGCGGGAGCAGGCGGTACGGATGTGGTCGACGGACAAGGGCAGCCACACCACCCTGCTGGTCGGCACCGAGGCGCGCGGCCCGCTGGAGCTGTGGTCCTGGACACTGATGCCCGGCGACGTCAGCGCCTCCGACCCGCACCCGGACGGCACCACCGAGCTGCTCCACGTCACGGCGGGAGAACTCACCCTGGTCGTCGACGGCGTGAACCACCAGGTACCGGCCGGCACCTCCGCCGTCTTCGAGTCCAACGTCCCGCACGCCTACCGCAACGACGGCGAGGAACCGGTCGGGATGACCATGGCGGTCTCCATCCCGCCCGTACGCTGAGACACCCAACCGCCCCCCGCCGGGCCGCTGTTAGCGTGCGCGCATGCGCGCACCCATCGGAGACTTCGACAACGCCCGCCCCGTCCCCGACTGCCTCGACCAGCTCACCGCCCCCGTCGCCGAGGCCGTACGGGCCTGGCGGGGGACCGTGTCCGCCGATCAGATGCTGTACGTCGACACCGACCCGGCCATCGCCGACACCGCCGTCTTCGTCGAGCACCACGGCCGTGACCTGCTGGACGCCTCCGCCAACTGCGTCGTCGTCGCGGGAAAGCGCGGCGGCGAGACGTCCCTCGCGGCGTGCGTGGTCCTCTCCAGCACCCGCGTCGACGTCAACGGCGCCGTACGCAGGCAACTCGCCGCCCGCAAAGCGTCCTTCGCGCCCATGGACACGGCGACCGGCGAAACCGGCATGGAGTACGGGGGTATCACCCCGATCGGGCTGCCCGCCGGCTGGCCGCTGCTCGTCGACGCCGCGGTGGCCGACACCGAGTGGGTCCTGATCGGCAGCGGCCGGCGCCGGGGCAAGCTCATCGTGCCCGGCAAGACCTTCGCGGAGCTTCCGGGCGCGGTCGTCCTCGAAGGGCTCGGGGTCACGCCCGGCTGAGCCGCGGGATGTCGATGGCGGGGCAGCGGTCCATGACCATGTCGAGCCCCGCCGCCCGGGTCCTCTCGTACGCCGCCTCGTCGATCACCCCGAGCTGGAACCACACCGCCTTGGCACCCTTCGCCACCGCCTCATCCGCGATGGCCCCCGCCAGATGGCTGTTGACGAACACGTCCACGACGTCCACGGGGAAGGGGATGTCCGAGAGCGAGGCGTACCCCTGCTCCCCGTGGACGGTCTCCGCCTTGGGATGCACCGGAACGACGCGCTTGCCGAAGCGCTGGAGGACGGCGGCCACGCCGTACGCCGCCCGCGACCGGTTGGTGGACAGCCCCACCACCGCCCAGGTGTCCCCCGACTCGGTGAGGATCTTGCGGATGGTGTCCCATTCCGTCTCGCTGGGCACGGTCTGCCTCCTGCGCGTGAGGTCGTCGTCTCTTCCCCCGCCACGGTACGCATAGGGTGACGGGATGCAGGAGCAGTACCGGACGGTCGCCCGCGCGGGCGTGCACGAGACCGAGATCAACCGATCGCGCTTCATCTGCGCCCTCGCGCCCGCCGCGACCGAACAGGAGGCGCAGGACTTCGTCGCACGCGTGCGCAAGGAGCACCCCACCGCCAGCCACAACTGCTTCGCGTACGTCATCGGCGCCGACGCCGCCGTACAGAAGGCGAGCGACGACGGCGAACCGGGCGGCACGGCCGGCGTCCCCATGCTCCAGATGCTCATGCGCCGCGACGTCCGGTACGCCGCCGCCGTCGTCACCCGCTATTACGGCGGCGTGAAACTCGGCGCGGGCGGGCTCATCCGCGCGTACGGAGGTGTGGTCGGCGAGGCGCTGGACGCGCTCGGCACCCTCACCCGGCGGCGGTTCCGGCTCGCCACCGTCACCGTCGACCACCAGCGGGCGGGCAAGCTGGAGAACGACCTGCGGGCGACCGGGCGGGCGGTGCGTGACGTGCGGTACGCCGAGGCCGTCACCATCGAGGTCGGCCTGCCGGACGCCGACGTCGAAGCCTTCCGTGCCTGGCTCGCCGACGCGACGGCCGGGACCGCGGGGCTGGAACTCGGCGGAGAGGCGTACGGGGACGCCTGACACGGATACACGGATACACGGATACACGGATAACGCGCATAACGCGTATAACGCGGGAAACCAGGGCGCCTTGACACGCGCCTGGCGACGTTCTATGCACATTCTGAGGACGTCAGTGAGGTGAGAACCGTGGCGCGCCCGGACCACTACGCCGTACTCGGGGTGGAGCCGATGGCTTCGGCCGAACAGATCGCCTCCGCCTACCGGAGGCACGTTCGCGCCCTGCACCCCGACGCCCACCCCGACCGGTGCGACGCGGAGCGGTCGGCCGCCCGTGAGCGACTGGACGACGTCGTGGCGGCCTACGGGACGCTGCGCGATCCGGACCGGCGTGCCGCGTACGACGAAGCCCGGCGGGCGCCTCGAGGTCCCGCGCGGCGCGTCCCGGCCGAGGACCTGCTCCGGGCAGGGCCGACCCGCGTGGAACCGGCGGAGCCATGGGCGCGGAGCCACCCCACGGTCCTGGACCTTCTGTGGGAGTGGACGGTGAGCTGAGGAGACGGCGATGGCACGCGCAGTGGGTATCGACCTCGGTACGACGAACTCGGTGGTCAGCGTTCTGGAGGGCGGCGAGCCCACGGTGATCACCAACACGGAGGGCGCGCGCACCACGCCTTCCGTGGTCGGCTTCGCGAAGAACGGGGACGTCCTGGTCGGCGAGGTCGCCAAGCGGCAGGCCGTGACCAACGTCGACCGCACGGTGCGGTCGGTGAAGCGGCACATGGGTGAGGCGGACTGGCGCTTCCCCGACCAGGGCGACATCGACGGCAAGCGGTACACGGCCCAGGAGATCTCCGCACGGGTGCTGCAGAAACTCAAGCGGGACGCGGAGGGCTACCTCGGTGAGGACGTGAAGGACGCCGTGATCACCGTGCCGGCGTACTTCAACGACTCCCAGCGCACGGCCACCAAGGAGGCCGGCGAGATCGCCGGCCTCAACGTGCTGCGGATCATCAACGAGCCGACGGCCGCCGCGCTCGCGTACGGCCTCGACAAGGAGAACGACCAGACGATCCTCGTCTTCGACCTCGGTGGCGGCACCTTCGACGTCTCGCTGCTGGAGATCGGCGAGGGCGTCGTCGAGGTCAAGGCGACCAACGGCGATACGCACCTGGGCGGCGACGACTGGGACCAGCGGATCGTCGACCACCTGGCGCAGCGGTTCAAGAGCGCGTACGGCATCGACCTGACCAAGGACAAGATGGCCACGCAGCGGCTCCGGGAGGCCGCCGAGAAGGCCAAGATCGAGCTGTCGGCGACGACGGAGACCACGATCGGCCTGCCGTACCTGAGCGCGTCGGCCGAGGGCCCGCTGCACCTGGACGAGAAGCTCACCCGCGCCCAGTTCCAGCAGATGACGGCCGACCTGCTGGAGCGGTGCAAGACCCCGTTCCACAACGCGGTCAAGGACGCCGGCATCAAGGTGTCCGACATCAACCACGTCATCCTGGTCGGCGGCTCGACCCGCATGCCCGCGGTGACCGAGCTGGTGAGGGAGCTGACCGGGAAGGATCCGCACAAGGGTGTGAACCCGGACGAGGTCGTCGCGATCGGCGCCTCGCTCCAGGCCGGTGTCCTCAAGGGCGAGGTCAAGGACGTCCTGCTGCTCGACGTCACCCCGCTGTCCCTCGGCATCGAGACCAAGGGCGGCATCATGACCAAGCTGATCGAGCGCAACACGACGATCCCGACGAAGCGCTCGGAGATCTTCACGACGGCGGAGGACAACCAGCCGTCGGTGCAGATCCAGGTCTACCAGGGCGAGCGCGAGATCGCGGCGTACAACAAGAAGCTCGGCATGTTCGAGCTGACGGGCCTGCCGCCGGCCCCGCGCGGCGTCCCGCAGATCGAGGTCGCCTTCGACATCGACGCCAACGGCATCATGCACGTCACGGCGAAGGACCTGGGCACGGGCCGCGAGCAGAAGATGACCGTCACCGGCGGCTCCGCCCTGCCGAAGGACAACATCGACCAGATGGTCCGGGACGCGGAACGCCACGCCGAGGAGGACCGGCGCCGGCGCGAGGCCGCCGAGACCCGCAACCAGGGCGAGCAGCTCGTCTACCAGACCGAGAGGTTCCTCAAGGACAACGAGGACAAGGTCCCGGGCGAGGTCAGGAGCGAGGTGGAGGGTGCCCTCGCCGAGCTGAAGGAGAAGCTGAAGGCCGAGGACACGGCGCAGATCCGAACCGCCACGGAGAAGGTCGCGGCCGTCTCCCAGAAGCTCGGCCAGGCCATGTACGCGGACGCCCAGGCCGCGGGCGGGACCGCCGGTGCGGGTGCCGGTGCGGGTGCCGGTGCCGGTGCCGGTGCCGGTTCCGGTCCCGGTCCCGGGGAGGGGACGAAGGGCGCCGCCGCCGACGACGAGGTCGTGGACGCGGAGATCGTCGACGACGACCGGCAGCAGCAGGGAGGCGGAGGATGAGGCAGGGCAGGCGCAGGCTGACCACGGTGAGCGGCCGCCCCGACCCGCCCCCGATGCTCGCCCCGGCCACCCCCACCCCGTCGCGCCGGGACCCGGACCTCTCCGGGGCCACTCCGCCGGCCCCGCCGCACGGCCCCGAGCACGCCACCGGCACTGACCGGGACGACCACACCGAGTGGCAGGACCGTGCCGGCCGGTCGTACGGGGCCGAGGGCGCCGACCGCGCCGGGCGCCGCGAGCGCGCCGACGGGGCCGGCCTTGCCGGGCGCGTGGACCGTGCCGAGCGCCGCGACGGGGCCGACGTGGGCGACCGCGTCGAGCGCCGTGGGCGCGCCGATGGGGCCGACGGCGCGGAGCGCTCGGACCGTGCCGAGCACCATGACGGCGACGGCGGGGCGGACCGTGTCGGGCTCCGCGAGCGCGCCGGCGGGCCGGACCGTGTCGGTGGCGCCGGACGCGCCGACAGCCCTGAGCGCACGGACGGGGCGGCGCGCCCCGAGCGTGCCGACGGGGTGGACCACCGCGGCCCCGTTGGCCGCTCTGGCCCCACTGGCTCCGTTGGCCCCGCCGCCCGCGTCGGGCACGCCGGACGCCCCGGCGGCCGTGAGCACCGGGACGACCCCGGTGGCACCGGTGGCACCGGTGGCGCCGACCGCGCTGACTGCGCTGACTGCGCCGACCGCGTCGAGCGCCACGAGCGGGCCGGGTGCGAGTGGCCGCCCCGGTCGGCGGCGCCGCCTCCGGGGGCGGCCGCGCTCGCCGTGGCGCTGGCCGAGCGCACCGCCGACCTGCAGCGGCTGAAGGCGGAGTACGACAACTACCGGAGCCGGGTGCACCGCGACCGCCTCGCGGTGCGTGAGGCGGCCGTGGGGAACGTGCTGCGCCGGTTCCTGCCGGTGCTGGACGCCATCGCGGAGGCGGCCAGGCAGGGCGAGCTCACGGGCGGGTTCCAGCGCGTCGCCCTGGCCCTGGACAGTGAGCTCGCGGCCCTCGGCCTCGGGGCCTTCGGCGCGGTCGGCGACCCGTTCGACCCGCGCGTCCACCAGGCCGTCGCGTACCACCGCTCCGCCCTGGTCGCGCGTGCCGTGTGCAGCGAGATCGTGCGTCCCGGATACCGCGTCGGCGACCAGCTCCTCCGCCCCGCCGAGGTGATCGTCACCGGGCCGCCGAGCACCGGGTGATCACGGGTTCGTCGGACGTTGTCAGTCCCCGATGGCAGACTGTGGCGCGTGAGGAAACAGGTGCCGGGGGCGGAGGAGCGGTGAACATGCGGGTCGGAGCGGCATCTTGAGAATGCTGCACACATCGGACTGGCATCTGGGGCGGTCGTTCCACCGAGTGAGCCTGCTCGACGCCCAGGCCGCGTTCCTCGACCACCTCGTGGCGACGGTCCGTGCGCACGACGTGGACGTGGTGCTGGTCGCGGGGGACATCTACGACCGCGCGGTGCCGCCGCTGCCCGCCGTGGAGCTGTTCGACACCGCGCTGCACCGGCTCGCCGAGGCCGGCGTACCCACCGTGATGATCTCCGGCAACCACGACTCGGGCCGCCGGCTCGGCGTCGGCGCCGGGCTCATCGAGCGGGCCGGGATACACCTGCGGACCGACCCCAGCGGCGTCGGCACCCCCGTCCTGCTCGCCGACGCACACGGCAACGTGGCGTTCTACGGCCTGCCGTACCTGGAACCCGCTCTCGTACGCGAGCAGTTCGGCGCGAAGAAGGCGGGCCACGAGGCCGTCCTGACGGCCGCCATGGAGCGGGTTCGCGCCGACCTCGCCGGGCGCGCCCCCGGCACCCGTTCCGTCGTCCTCGCCCACGCCTTCGTCGCGGGCGGCGCGCCGAGCGACAGCGAGCGTGACATCACCGTCGGCGGCGTGGCCGCCGTCCCGGCCGGGGTCTTCGACGGCGTCGACTACGTCGCGCTCGGGCACCTGCACGGCAGCCAGGCCCTCACCGACCGGGTCCGGTACTCGGGCTCGCCCCTCGCGTACTCCTTCTCCGAGGCCGACCACCGCAAGACGATGTGGCTCGTCGACCTGGCGGGCGACGGGACGGTCCGCGCCGAGCGGATCGACTGCCCCGTGCCGCGCCGCCTCGCCCGTATCCGGGGGCGGCTCGACGACCTGCTCGCCGACCCCGCGCTGGACCGCCACGAGGACTCCTGGGTCGAGGCCACCCTCACCGACCCGGTGCGTCCCGCCGAGCCCATGGCCCGCCTCACCGAACGCTTCCCCCACACCCTCAGCCTCCTCTTCGCCCCCGAGCGGCCCGACGACGAGCCCCTCGCCTCGTACGCGCAGCGCCTGCGCGACCGCGACGACCAGCAGATCGCCGAGGACTTCGTCGCCCATGTACGCGGCGGGGCGGGCCCCGACGACCGGGAGCGCGCGGCGCTCCTGCGCGTCTTCGACGACGTACGGGTGGACATGGCGCGGCGTGAGGTGGCCGGGTGAGGCTCCACCGGCTCGACATCACCGGCTTCGGCCCCTTCGGCACCACCCAGACCGTCGACTTCGACGTGCTGTCCGAGGCCGGTCTCTTCCTCCTCCACGGCCCGACCGGCGCGGGCAAGACCTCCGTCCTCGACGCCGTCTGCTACGCCCTGTACGGGGCGGTGCCCGGCGCCCGCCAGAGCCCCGGGACCTCGCTGCGCAGCGACCACGCCCCGGCGGGCACGTACACGGAGGTCGTGCTCGACCTGACCGTGGCCGGGCGGAGGCTGGAGATCACCCGGCGGCCCGCGCAGCCGCGCCCCAAGAAGCGGGGTGGCGGTTTCACCACCGAGAAGGCCCAGTCGTGGCTGCGGGAGTACGACCCGCAGAGCGGTTCCTGGAAGGGGCTCAGCCGCTCCCACCAGGAGATCGGCGAGGAGGTCACCCAGCTGCTCGGCATGAGCAGGGAGCAGTTCTGCCAGGTGGTGCTGTTGCCGCAGGGGGACTTCGCGCGGTTCCTGCGCGCCGACGCCGAGGCACGCGGCAAGCTCCTCGGCCGGCTCTTCGACACCCGGCGCTTCGCCGCCGTCGAGGAGCGTCTCGCGGAGCTGCGGCGCGCCGCCGAGCAGCAGGTGAAGGACGGCGACGAACGGCTCCTCGCCCTCGCCCACCGGATGGCCCAGGCGGCGGGCGGCGCCGCCGACGGCTGGCCCGCCCCGGAGGCGAAGCCCGGCGACCCGGGACTCGCCGGATCCGTCCTGGCCTGGGCGGCCGTGGCGCGGTCGGGTGCCCGCGAGGCGCTGGACGTCGCCGAATCGGCGCTCCTCGCCGCCGACAGCCGGCGGGCCGCCGCGCGCCGCGCCCTCGACGAGGAGCGGGAGCTGGCCGCGCGGCAGCAGCGGTACGGGGACGCCCGGCGGCGCGGCGCCGAGCTGGACGCCCGGCGGGGCGAGCGTGACGGGTGGCAGGCCCGGCTGGAGCGGGCCCGCAAGGCGGAGCGGGTGGCCGGGCCGCTGAGCCAGCGCGACGACGTGGAGCGGGAGCACCGTGCGGCGCGTGAGGCCCACGAGCGGGCGGCGGCCGGTCTGCCGCCGGACCTCGCCGACGCGGGCGCCGAGCACCTGACCGCGCTGGCGGGGCAGTTGAGGGAGGATCTCGGCGGCCTGGACACCGCCCGGCGGGCCGAGCGGCGCGCCGCCGAGCTCGCCCGCGAGCGCGGCGAACTGGACCGGCAGGACCGCGCCGACGAGGAGACCCTGCAGGACGCGGCCGTGTGGCTGGCCGGCTGGGACACCACCCGCCGGGACCTCCAGGGCCGGGTGGAGGCCGCCCAGGAGGCGGCGACCCGCGCCGAACACCTCGCGGGCCGCCTCGACCACGCCCGCCGCCGGCTGGCCGCCGCCCGCCGCCGCGACGCGCTGGTACGGGACGTGACGGCCGCCGCGTCCCGCCTGACGGCCGCGCGGGAGCACGCCAACGCGGCCCACGAGACGTGGCTGGACCTGCGCGAACGCCGCCTGCGCGGGATCGCCGCCGAACTCGCGGCCGGGCTCGTGGACGGCGAACCGTGCGCGGTCTGCGGCTCCGCCGACCACCCGGCCCCCGCCCGCGCCGACGCCGACCACGTCGACCGCACGACGGAGGACGCGGCGTACGAGGCCCACGCCCGCGCCGACGAGGCCCGCTCGGCCGCCGAACGTGGACTCGCCGTCACGGAGGAGGCCTTGACGGCCGCCCGCGCGGAAGTCGCCGACCTGGGCGCCCCGCAGCACGGCGACGGTCTTCCGGGCGGTGCCGCCCCGGGCCGCCAGGGTCCGGCGGTGGACGCGGTCGTCGGCGACGGCCAGGCCGCGCCCGGGCCCGTCGGACCACGGGCGGCGGGTGTGGACGGTGCCGCCGCACCCACTGACGGGGCCCCTGGCGCGGGCCGGCCGGCTGCCGCCCGGCAGCGCGGCGGTGCCGCTCCGGCGGGTCACACCCCGAGCCGCGACGGGGCCCCCGACGACGACGGTGTGACGGCCGCGGCCGATGCCGGCGCCCTCGGACGCGCCCGCGTGGCAGCCGCCGCCTGCGCCGCTGCCCTGCAGCGCGACGGGGTGACCCACCGCGGCGTGAGCGGCGAGCAGCCGACCGTCGAGGAACTCGCCGCCGAGGTCGCGTGGTTGCAACGCGAGTACGACCAGGCCCGAGCGGTGGCCGCGGGGATGCACGCGGCGCGGGAGGCGCTCGAGCACGCCGAGCGGGAGTACCAGCGGCGGGTGGAGGTGCGGCAGCAGGTCGAGCGCCGGGCCGCCGCGCGGACGTCGCAGCGGGAGGCGCTCGACCGGGAGCAGGCGGTCGTCGACGCGGAGCTCGCCCGTGTGCCGGGCGGCGCCGTGGCCGAGCACGCCGCGTTCCTGGAGCACCGGATCGCCCGCCTCGCCGAGGCCGCCGGCACCGTACGTACCGTCGAGGACACCTCCCGGCGCCTCAAGGAGGCCGACGACCGGCTCGCCGACGCCGCGTTCCGGGCCGGGTTCGACACGCCTGCCGCCGCGGCCGCCGCGCTGCTCGACGACGTGACGCAGCGCGACCTCCAGCGGCGGCTGGACGCCTGGCAGGCCGAGGCCGCGGCCGTCGCCGACCGGCTCGCCGAGCCGGAGACGCGGGCCGCGGCCGAGCGCCCGCCCGCCGACCCGCACGGTGCCGAGGCCGCCCACGCCGCCGCCGACCGCGCCGCCCGCGACGCGGACTCCGCCCTCGCCGCCCACCGCGAGCGGTGCGCCGAACTGGACCGGCTGTCCCGGCAGGTGGCCACCGAGGTGCGGCGCCTGGGGCCGCTGCGCGAGGAGTACGAGCGGGTGGCCCGGCTGGCCGGGCTGACCGCCGGTACGTCCGCCGAGAACGAGCGCAAGATGCGGCTGGAGTCCTATGTCCTCGCGGCCCGGCTCGAACAGGTCGCGGCCGCCGCCACCGCCCGCCTCCAGCGCATGTCGTCCGGCCGTTACACCCTCGTCCACTCCGACGCCCGGGCCGGCGCCAAACGGGCGGGCCTCGGTCTGCACGTCGTCGACGCCTGGACGGGCAGCGAGCGCGACACGGCCACGCTCTCCGGCGGCGAGACGTTCTTCGCGTCGCTCGCGCTGGCGCTGGGCCTCGCCGACGTCGTCACCGACGAGGCCGGTGGCGTACGGCTCGACACGCTTTTCATCGACGAGGGCTTCGGCAGCCTCGACGACCAGACCCTCGACGAGGTGCTGGACGTCCTGGACTCCCTCCGTGAACGGGACCGCAGCGTCGGCATCGTCAGCCACGTCGCCGACCTGCGCCGCCGCGTCCCCACCCAGCTGGAGGTCGTCAAGGAACGCGGCGGTTCGGCCGTGAAGCTGCGCGCCGGGGGAGGGTTCAGCGGCTGATCGCGCGGCGCGGCAGCGGCGACGAGTAGACGACGCTCGTGGTGACCGCGCCCAGCACGGCGACCTTCCCGGAGATCTCCTCCAGGTGCCCCATCGAACGGGCGGCGACCTTCAGCACGAAGCAGTCGTCGCCCGTCACATGGTGCGCCTCCAGGATCTCCGGAGTGGTGTCCAGCATGTCGTGGAACGGTTTGTAATTGCCGTTCGGATAGCGCAGCCGTACGAAGGCGAGGATCGGAAGCCCGAGCCGTTCCTGGTCGACGACCGCCGTGTAGCCGGCGATCACGCCGGCCTCCTCCAGCCTGCGGACCCGCTCGGTGACGGCGCTCGCGGACATGGAGACGGTACGGGCCAGTTCGGCGAAGGTGGCCCGGCCCTGGTCCTGGAGCGCCGCGAGGATGCGCCAATCGGTGGCGTCCGGTGAATATCCGGTCATGGACGAGGAATAGCAGGGGAATCCCCGGCCGAACAAGACAACCACCGGGAATCGTCACTTCACTGAGATGATCAACGACCCGTAGATTTCTGGCCATGACGACGACACCGATCACCAGCGCCCCTGCCGCCGCCAACGCCGTTCTGCGCGTCCCTCCGGCCTCGCCGGCCGCGGCCGCCGCGTACTTCTCGGCGAGCCTCGCCTTCCACGCGGATGTCTCCGACGTCGCCTCCGCGCTCGCCGCCGGCGGTGACCCGGGGTTCGTCGTCCTCGACTCGCGGTCGACGGAGTCCTGGGACCAGGGCCACATCCCGGGTGCGGTCCACCTGCCGACGGCGCTCATCCGCGAGCAGGCGGAGCAGCTGCTGGACAAGTCGGTGCCGGTCGTCACGTACTGCTGGGGCCCGGGCTGCAACGGCGCCACGCGCGCCGCCCTGGCCCTCGCCGAACTCGGCTACCAGGTCAAGGAGATGCTCGGCGGCTTCGAGTACTGGGCGCGTGAGGGTTTCGCGTACGACACCTGGGAGGGCGTCCGCAAGCGCGACGCCGACCCGCTGACGGCCCCGATCGACGCGGCCGACTGCGGCTGCTGACCTTCGCAGCCGCGCCCCGTCCCGGCCGCGCCCCGTCCCGGCCGCGCCCCGTCCCGGCCGCGCCCGGGACCGGACGCGGCCCGTGCCGGACCGGGCCGGCACCGTCACCGGGGCCGTGGGCGGGCGACGTCGCTGTCACAGCTGGGCCAGTTCCTCCACCAGGTCGTCCAGGCCCAGCGGGCCCTGGGACAGCGCGGCCATGTGCCACTTCTTGGCGTCGAACGCGGCGCCGTGCGCCTGGCGGGCCTTTTCCCGGCCCTCCAACCAGGCACGCTCGCCGAGCTTGTAGCCGATCGCCTGCCCGGGCATCGACAGGTAGCGGGTCAGCTCGCTCTCGACGAACGCCGGCGGGCGGCTGGTGTGCATCTGGAAGAACTCCTGCGCCAGCTCCGGCGTCCACCGCTCGCCCGGCCGGAACGGCGAGTCCGCCGGGATGCCGAGCCCGAGGTGCATGCCGATGTCCACGATCACCCGGCAGGCCCGCATCATCTGGCAGTCCAGGTAGCCGAGGCGCCGCTCCGGGTCGGGCAGGAACCCCAGCTCGTCCATGAGCCGTTCCGCGTACAGCGCCCAGCCCTCCGCGTTGGCGCTCACCAGGCCGATCGTCGCCTGGTAGCGGGACAGCCGGTCGGCGACGTGCGCCCATTGCGCGAGCTGGAGGTGATGGCCGGGCACGCCCTCGTGGTACCACGTCGACACCAGGTCGTAGACGGGGAACCGTGTCTCGCCGTCGACCGGCAGCCAGGTGCGGCCCGGGCGCGAGAAGTCCTCGGACGGACCGGTGTAGTACGGGGCGGCGGCACCGCCCGGCGGGGCGATCCGCGACTCCACCTTCCGTACCCGCTCGGCGAGTTCGAAGTGCGTGCCGTCCAGCGCCTCGATCGCCTCGTCCATCAGGGCCTGGAGCCAGACCCGTACCTCCTCGACGCCCTCGATGTGGGTGCCGTGCTCGTCGAGGTGGGCCAGCGCCTCCCATGGCCCGGCGCCCGGCAGGATCTTCTCCGCCTCGGCCTTCATCTCGGCGAGCAGCCGGTGGTATTCGCCCCAGCCGTACGCGTACGCCTCGTCCAGGTCGCAGTCGCTGCCGTTGAAGTAGCGCGACCAGCGGGCGTACCGCTCGCGGCCCACCGTGTCGGGCGCACCCTTCACGGCCGGTGCGTACACCTCCCGCATCCAGTCCCGCAGGGCGGCCAGCGCCCGGGTGGCACCACCCGCCGCCGCGTCCAGCTCCGGGCGCAGCCGGGCCGGGGCGGGCGCCACGAACTCCTCGAACCAGCCGCGTACCGTCCCGTCGTTGCCGGCCCCGTCGCTGCCCGCCCCGTCGTCGCCCGTCCACTCGGTGAGCTGCTCGATGAACGTGGCCGTCGCCCGAGGTCCACCCAGCAGGCCACGCTCCAGGCCCAGTTCGAGCGACTCGCGGTAGCCGGCCAGCGCGGCCGGCACCGCCCGCAGCCGTTCGGCGACCGCCGCCCAGTCGTCGTCGGTCTCGGTGGGCATCACGGTGAAGACGATGCGTACGCTGTGCGCCGGGGAGCGCATGTTGCTGACCGTGCACAGCCCCTCGCCGGCCTCGTGCACGGCCAGTTCGGCCGTGAGGCGCTCCCGCAGGAGCCGTCCGCAGCGGCGCTCGGCGTCGCTGCGGGCACCGGGCAGGCGCTCGGCCTCGTCGAGCCGGGTGAGCGTTTCACGGGCCAGTGCGGCGATCTCTTCCTGACCGGCGGGCGAGAAGTCCGGAAGCAGTCCGGCGCTCTTCTGGACACCCAGGTAGGTACC
The DNA here is from genome assembly GCF_001905885.1 of Streptomyces sp. CB03234. Classification (GTDB taxonomy): domain Bacteria; phylum Actinomycetota; class Actinomycetes; order Streptomycetales; family Streptomycetaceae; genus Streptomyces. The sequence continues at coordinate 72,806 of NZ_LIYH01000004.1, forward strand.
GGTGATCGGGTCGAGTTCGATGAGCGCGTCGACGTAGGCGTCCGCGACGGTGCGGGGAAGCGCGCTGCTGGAGATCTCTGGCATGAGGCCATCCTGGTATGCCAGGGCTTCGCCGTCATCCTCATCCGTCACGGTCGGCTGACAAATGAGCGGGCGCGCCGGGCGGCAGCAGCGGCCCGCACTCCCACTGCTGGAAGATCAGCCGGGTCTCCACGCGGGCGACCTCCCGCTGCGAGGTGAACTCGTCCAGGACGAGACGTTGCAGGTCGGAGGGGTCCGACACTGCCACATGCACCAGATAGTCATCAGGACCGGTCAGGTGGAACAGGGCCCGCGACTCCGGCAGGGCGCGGATCCGGTCGACGAACGGGCCGATCAGCTCCCGGCGGTGCGGGCGCACCTGGACCAGGAGCAGCGCCTCCAGGCCCCGGCCGATTTTGGCCGGATCGAGTCGCAGCCGGTTTCCCAGGATGATGCCCGTGCGGCGCAGCCGCGCCACCCGGTCCAGGCAGGTGGAGGGCGCGACCCCGACCTCGGCGGCGAGCTCGCGGTAGGTGGTCCGGGCGTCGTTCTGCAAAAGGCGAAGTATGTGCAGATCGACCGTGTCCAGGACGACAGAATCGGTCATTCATCGAACGTAACACGGCGATCTTCGGCTACCTCCCGGTATCTGTTCACAGTGTCTCCATGGATGCCCTGTCTTACGACGCTTCTCACGACGCCTCCTTCGCCCCGGCCACCCCGAGGGCGCTGGCCACCGAAGCCGTGCACGCCGGGCGCGACGATCTCGCCGCCCTGGGCCTGCACGCCGTGCCGCTCGATCTCTCCACCACGTACCCGTCGCACGACGCGAGAGCCGAGGCGGAGCGGATCGACGCCTTCGCCACCACCGGCGCCCGGCCGGAGGGCCCGCCCGTCTACGCCAGGCTCGACAACCCCACCACCGCCCGCTTCGAGACCGCGCTCGCCCGGCTGGAGGGCACCGAGAGCGCCGTCGCGTTCGCCAGCGGCATGGCCGCCCTGACCGCCGTCCTCCTCGTCCGCGCGAGCATGGGCCTCCGCCACGTGGTCGCGGTCCGGCCGCTGTACGGGTGCAGCGACCACCTCCTCACCGCCGGGCTCCTCGGTACGGAGGTGACCTGGACCGATGTGGCGGGCATCGCCGACGCCATCCGCCCCGACACCGGCCTGGTGATGGTCGAGACCCCGGCCAACCCGACCCTCGCCGAGGTCGACATCCGCGCCGTGGCCCGCGCCTGCGGCTCGGTGCCGCTCCTCGTCGACTCCACCTTCGCCACCCCCGTACTCCAGCGTCCCGTCGAGCACGGGGCGCGGATCGTCCTGCACAGCGCCACCAAGTACCTCGGCGGGCACGGGGACGTGCTGGCGGGCGTGGTGGCGTGCGACGAGGAGTTCGCCGGGAAGCTGCGCCAGGTGCGGTTCGCCACCGGTGGCGTCCTGCACCCGCTGGCGAGCTACCTGCTGCTGCGCGGGCTGTCCACCCTGCCGGTACGGATGCGGGCCGCCTCCGCCTCCGCAGCCGAGCTGGCGCGCCGGCTGTCGGCCGATCCCCGGATCGCGCGGGTGCACTATCCGGAGATCGGCGGCGCCATGGTCTCCTTCGAGGTGTACGGAGACCCGCACGACGTGATCGCCGGGGTACGGCTGATCACGCCGGCGGTCAGCCTCGGCAGCGTCGACACCCTGATCCAGCACCCGGCCTCCATCAGCCACCGCATCGTGGACGAGGACGACCGGCGCTCGGCGGGCGTCAGCGACCGGCTGCTGCGCATGTCGGTCGGCCTGGAGGACGTCGAGGACCTGTGGCGCGACCTGACGGAGGCGCTCAGCGCCCGGCCCGGCCGGCCTGCTGCTGAGGGCGCGGTGCGGGAATCCCGTTCAGCCGTGCGGTGATCACCAGGGTGCCCTCCTCGATCTGGTAGTCGAGTGGCAGGTGCAGCCCGCGCATCGCAGCGACCATGCCGGTGTTGGACGACTGCGTCACGGCGTACACGCTCTCGCAGCCGGCTTCGAGCGCCAGCCCCACCAGGCGGTTCAGCAGCTCGGAGCCGATACCGCGGCGCTGCCAGTCGTCCTCGACGATCAGGGCCACCTCGGTCTCGTCGCCGTCCCACAGCAGGTGGCCGAGGGCGACGAGCCGGCCGGACGCCGTCTCGACGGCGAGCGTCCGGCCGAACCGGGGGCTCAGGAGGTGGTTCAGGTAGCGGCCCGCGTCGCCGACGGGGCCGTGGTAGCGCAGCCCGAGGGTGCGGTCGGAGCAGCGCTCGTGCATGGCCCGGGCGGCCTCCAGGTCGCCCTGGTCGGCGCGGCGCACCGTGATCTCGTTGCCCTCCGGGAGCGTCAGCACGTCCTGGCTGCGCGGGATGCGAGGCCCGAGGCGGGCATCCAGCTCCACCAGGGCACGGGCGCGGGCGAACTCGGTGGGCGTGAACGGCAGGTACGGCCGCTCGATGGTGATGGCTCCGCCGTTCGGGTCGCGCAGCCGCATCACGGTCTCCCCGTCCTCCAGGACGCCCTCGACCGGTGCCGTCGCGCCGGTGGGGCGGCCGGTCGGTGAGACGGCCGGCAGCGAATGGATGGTGCACCGGCCGAGCAACTGGCGCAGCGCGAGCGGCAGTTCGGCGGCGTCGAGAGCGGTACGGGTGGCCAGGCCCAGCACCCGCGTCGGGGTGTCCACCAGGTCGTGCGCGTCGGCGCGCTCGGTCCAGGTGCCGGTGCCGCCCGCCGCGGCGACCTCCCGGGTCAGGGCCGCCGCCTGGAGGGAGGCGGGCGCCCGCAGCAGGAACTCGTCGACCGTGCCGTCGGCCAGCGGATGCGTCTGCAGGGTCAGGATGTCGACGTGCAGGTGCGCGAGCGCCGTGCACAGCGCGGCGAGGCTGCCGGGCTCGTCGCGCACGGTGGTCCGCATGCGCCACAGCACCGTCTCGCCCTTGTGCGGGCCGCCCCCGGTATGGGTGCCGGATGCGGAGGCGGTCGGCGGGGCATGGCTGTGGCGCCGTGCCCACCAGGTGTGGAACGCCGCCGTGGCGATCAGGGCCACCGCCGACACGGCCAGGAGGTACGGGCCGTCCGGGCCGTGCACGATGGTGTTCGCGACCGCGTCGGCGACGGCGACGGCGGTGAACAGGGCGGCCAGCTCGACGAGGTCCCGCCGCCAGTGGTGGCGGCGGGGGCTCTTCGCAGAAGTCACATCAGTCATGGCCTCACTGTGACCCAGTGGTGTTGCGTGATCACGAACGCTTTGTGACTGATGGGTTAAGTGTGCGTCTGGGCGCATAAGTCCGGTTTTCAATAGTTTGGCCTCGGGGGTTCACTGACCGACCCGGCCCGGCTGGAGCGTCTTGGTGAACAGCGTCGTCCCGCCGGTCGCCCGCAGCCGTACGGTCATTGCGCCGCTGTCGCCGTCGATGTCCACCTCGCCGAAGAACTGCGGCGACTCCATCGGCGAGACGTTCGCGCGCTCCGGCGCCCGGACGAACACCCGCTCCGGGCCGAACGTACCGTCCAGCGCGTTCGCCGGGAACCCACCCGCGGCGAGGGGGCCCGAGACGAACTCCCAGAACGGCGCGAAGTCCTTGAACGCCGCCCGCTCGGGCGCGTAGTGCTGGGCGGACGTGTGGTGGACGTCCGCCGTGAGCCACACGGTGCCGGTGATCCGCCGGTGCTTGACGAACCGGAGCAGTTCGGCGATCTGGAGCTCACGGCCCAGGGGCGCGCCCGGGTCGCCCTGCGCCACCGCCTCGATGTTCGTGGCGCCGTCCGGGACGACCAGACCGAGCGGCATGTCGGCGGCGAGCACCTTCCACACGGCGCGGGAACGGCTCAGTTCCCGCTTCAGCCAGGCCAGTTGCTCCGCGCCGAGGATGCCGGTGGTGTCGTCCGTCTGCCGGCCCGGCGAGTTGGCGTTGCGGTACGTCCGCATGTCGAGGACGAACACGTCCAGCAGCGGCCCGTACCGCACCACCCGGTGCATCCGCCCGCTGTGGAGCGTCGATACGGGGAAGTACTCGCCGAACGCCCGCAGCGAGCGGGCGGCCAGCACGTCGACGTCCTTCTCGGTGTAGCGGGGGTCGTCCAGGAGCTGGCCCGGGTACCAGTTGTTGCGCACCTCGTGGTCGTCCCACTGCACGATGGAGGGAACCTGCGCGTTGAACGCGCGGACGCCCGGGTCCAGCAGGTTGTAGCGGAAGACGCCCCGGTACTCGTCGAGCGTCTCGGCGACCTTCGCCTTCTCCTCCGTCATGACGTTGCGCCACACCCGCCCGTCCGGAAGCGTCACCCGGGCCTGCAGGGGCCCGTCGGCGTAGACGGTGTCGCCGCTGCACAGGAAGAAGTCCGGGTCCAGACGGCGCATCTCCTCGTACGCGTAGAAGCCACCGATGTCCGGGTTGATCCCCCAGCCCTGCCCGGCGATGTCGCCCGACCACAGGAAGCGCACCCCGTCCCGGCGCCGCGCCGGAGCGGTGCGGAAGGTGCCGAGGACCGGCTCGCCGGCGCGCCTGGGGTCGTCCGGGTCGACGAGGGTGACGCGGTAGTGGATCTGCTCGCCCGGCGGCAGGCCGCGCAGGGCGGTGGTGCCGGTGAAGTCGGTGTCGGGGCCGAGCAGCGGGCCGGGGTGGCGGCGGACGTGCCGGAACGATTCGGTGGCCGAGGTCTCCACGACCATCCGGGCCGGCCGGTCCGACCGTACCCACACCAGACCGGACGACGCCGTGACGTCCCCGGTCTGCACACCCCACGCGGCGCCCGGCCGCCCGGCCCGGGCGAGTGCCGGCGCGGCGGCGCCCAGCGACAGCGCCGCCGACGCGGCCAGCGACCCGCGCAGGACGGTACGGCGGGCGGGGGACGGGTTCGGACTGTGCGACGCCATCGGTACGCCTTTCGTGGAGGGACGGTACGGGGGCATGCCTAACGCCCGGCGGCGGCGCGCACGCGAACCCCGCGTGAACAACCGCCTCTAGGTGCCCCCTTCGAACGCCCCTCCTGGGCGCCCGCCACCAGCCCGCCATCAGCCCGCCATCAGCCCGCACCAGCCCGTGGCCGTCACCGTCCCGTAGCCCGGCCGGAGCTGTACGGGGCGCCGCTCCTCGCGGCCGGGCTGGTGGGCGCGGGTCTCGGCTCGGGTGTCGCGCTCGGCTGGGGTGTCCCGGGACGCCGGTCAGCGGCTCCCGTCGAGGAGCACGCGCGCGACCAGGGCGGGGTCGTCGTTCATCGGTACGTGGCCGCAACCGGGCAGGCGTACCAGCCGGGCCGCGGGGACGGCCCGCTTGGCGCGGACGCCCTGGCGGCGCAGCAGGAGCCGGTCGCGGGTGCCCCACGCGACGGTGACGGGCAGGCCGGGGACGTCGTGCGTGAACAGGACCGCGCGCCCGGCTGCCAGCGTGTGGCGGAAACCGGTGGCGTCGCGCAGCGCGAGCGTCTCGGCGACCACCGCCTCCGGTGAACGCCGCCCCGGCCGCGCGTAGATGGTGCTGGTCAGCGCGGCCCGTCCGGCGGGTGACCGGGACAGCCACTCGATCAGCGGCAGCGGCATGGACTCGGCCCCCTGGCGCATGGCGAGCAGCGTCCCGAAGGCGTACCGGCGCTCGCTCTCCGTCCAGAAACCGGCGGGCGAGAGCGCCGTCACCGACCGGACGAGCCTCTTGCGGCCCAGTTCCAGTGCCAGCAGCCCGCCCAGCGAGTTGCCCGCCACATGCGGCCGGTCGATGTCCAGGGCCTCGCACAGCGCGCCCAGCACCGACACGACCGTGGACAGGTCGTAGGCGAAGCCGTCGGGCAGGGCGGGGGAGCGGCCGAAGCCCGGCAGGTCGACGGCGATGACATCGCGCTCGGCGGCCAGGATCTCCAGCACCGGCTGCCAGGCCTGCCAGTGGTGCCCTATGCCGTGGAGCAGCAGCAGCGGCTCCCCGTCGCCCATCCGCTCGTACTCCACCGACACCGTGCCGGACCCGCGCGCGGATTCGACCGGGAACGACACCTGTGCGGCCATGCTGCTGGCTCCCTGTCCTTGCCCGTCCATGTCTTAGACGCCCTGTCAGCAACAATTACCGTTCGGTAGATCGGAGTTCAAGGGGCCGGGCCGTTTCCCCTCCGATCCGTACCGCATGATGGGACGGTGGCAACCGACACAGAACCAGCAGCCGGGACGGACGCAGCCGACGTCACCGGCGTCTTCGAGGAACACCGGCCCGTCATGACCGGAGTGGCCTACCGGATGCTCGGCCGTGTCGCCGACGCCGAGGACGTGGTGCAGGAGGCGTGGCTGCGCTGGTCCGCCGCCGAGCGCTCGGACATCCGCGAGCCGCGGGCCTATCTCGTACGCGTCACCACCCGCCTCGCCATCGACCGGCTCCGCCAGGCGCAGGCGCGCCGCGAGGCGTACGTCGGCCCCTGGCTGCCCGAACCGGTCGTCACCGACTTCGGGCCGACCGTCCCCGACACGGCCGAGCGCGCCGTGCTCGCCGACTCCGTGTCGTTCGCCGTGCTGGTCGTCCTCGAATCCCTCTCGCCGCTGGAGCGGGCGGTGTTCGTGCTGCGCGAGGCCTTCGGCTTCCCGTACGCGGAGATCGCCGCCACCCTCGACCGCTCGGAGGCGGCCGTGCGGCAGCTCGCGGGCCGAGCCCGCCGCCATGTGGACGAGGGCAGGCCCCGGTACGACGTCGACCCCGCCGAACGCCGCGACCTCACCGAGCGCTTCATGGCCGCGGCGGCCGGGGGCGACCTGGAGGGGCTGCTCGCCCTCCTCGCCCCCGACGCGCGGCTCATCGGCGACAGCGGCGGCAAGGCCAAGGCGCCGCTGCGGGTCATGGAGACCGCCGACAGGATCGGCCGCTTCCTGTGCGCGGTCGCCCAGGATCCGGCCGCGTCCGCCGAGTTCCGGACCGTCGAGGTCAACGGCGGGCCGGCGCTGCTCGTACTCGTCGACGGCAAGCCCGACTCGGTGATTCAGGTGGACGTCGTGGAGGGCCGGATTCAGTCCATCTATATCGTGAGAAATCCAGACAAGCTCACTGCGGTGGCGCCGTAACCGGCCCCTCTAGGCACACCCCAGGCCCCGTGTCCTCAAGGACACGGGGCCTTTCGCCGACCCCCCTCCCGCCTACGCGAACAGCCTGTGAACGCTCTGCGACAGGGCTCGACCCCGCAGCGTGACCGGCCGACGATTGGTCTTGACCAAGGGTGTGTGCCGCCTTATGGTCGCAGGGGTTAGTGCAGGAACCTTTAATAAACAAGGCACGGAAAGCCGCCGGGAGTCCGGCGATTGCGGAGGATCAGGGTGGGGACCACGCAGCTGGAATCGGTGCCGGAGCCCAAGTACTGGCACCTGAAGACCGTGATCGGCGAAGCACTGGACACGGATTTCTCGGTGGGGGAGATCCTGCCCAACGAGCGTGAGCTGGCCGCTCGTTTCGGCGTCGCCCGAGCCACGCTCCGTCAGGCCCTCGAACAGCTGGAGCTGGAAGGCCGGCTGCAGCGCCGTCGCGGTGTCGGCACCACCGTCGCACCGCCCCGCATGGGAGTGGACGTCTCCACCGCACAGCATCAGTGGCCCGGCGCCGGCGAGGAGGCCTGGCAGCCCGTGGACTGCGCCCTCGCCGCCCCGCCCGTCGCCGTGGCCCGCCTCCTCGACCTCGACCCGGGCGCCGACGAGCCGGTGCACACGGTGCGCCGCCTCCGTATGACGCACGGTCAGGCGGTCGCCGCCGAGCAGCTGTACGTGCCCACCGGTTCCGTCCCCGACCTCACCGCCATCGACGCCCCGTCCGGCGCGGCCCGCGCCCGCAGCGTCCTGCGCGCACTGCAGCGGCTCACCCTGGAGGGCCAGGACCGCGCCGTCGAGCTCGGCTCCGCCCGCGCGGACGACGCCAAGCAGCTCGACCGACTGCCCGGCGCCCCCGTCCTCGTCGTCACCACCCGCTACCTGTCGGACGGCCGCACCGCCGCCGTCTCCGTCGCCACCTACCGCGCCGACACCTGCCGGCTCACCTTCGGCGACGCGGGAGACTTCGGTATCGCGTCCTGAAGAACCCGTAGCGCGCGGCCCGTCGCTCAGCGGCGGGCCGTCACCGTCCCCTCGACCGCGAACAGCTGCTCCTCCACATGGTCGAGCGCCAGCCGCAGCGCACCCGTCGCCACCGCCGCCTCGCCCAGCAGGGACAGCGCCACCCGGGGCGGCCGCAGACAGAACCGGGCCAGTTCGTCCCGCAGCGGCTGCAGTACGCCGTCCAGGCCGGCCGCCCAGCCGCCGACCACCACCAGCTCCGGATCGAGCGCCAGCACCAGCGCGGCCACGTCGTGCACCAGCCGCTGGATGAACCGGTCCACCGCCGCCCGGGCCCGCGCGTCGCCCTCCCGCGCCAGCGCGAAGACCTCCGCCACCGCCTGCTCGTCCAGCGGGTGCAGCGGCTCGTCCGTGGTCGACAGCAGCGTCTCCGGCGTCGCCCCCTGCCCCAGCAGGTGCAGCGCGCCGATCTCCCCGGCCGCCCCGCCGAACCCCCGGTGCAGCCGCCCGCCGATCAGCGCCCCGGCCCCGGGGCTCAGCCCGGCCAGTACGAAGACGATGTCGTCGGAGTCGGTCGCGGCGCCCTTCCACTGCTCGGCCACGGCCGCCGCGTTCGCGTCGTTCTCGACCAGCACCGGGCACCGGAACGACCGCCGCAGCCGCTCACCCAGCGCCAGCCCCGTCCAGCCGGGCAACGCCGTACCGAGCCGGACCGTCCCGTCCGCCTCCACGATCCCGGGCGTCCCGACACCGACCGCCCGCAGGCTGCCGCGTGCCACACCGGTGCGCCGCAGCACATCGGCGACCACCGCCCGCACCCGCTCCAGCCGCTCGTCCGCCGACGCCGTCTCCGACACCTCCCGGGACCCGGCGCCGATGATCCGCCCGTCCAGCCCCGACATCAGCGCGGCCACCCGGTGCGGGCCGATCTCCACGCCCAGCAGGTGCCCCGCCTCGGCCCGGAACCGGAACCGCCGCGCAGGCCGCCCCTGGCGCCGCGCCTCGCCCTCCTCCGGCGCCACCTCGACCACCAGGCCGTTGCCGATGAGCCCCTCGACCACACCCTCGACGGTCGGCCGGGACAGCCCCGTGATCCGGGTCAGGTCGGTGAGCGTGCGCGCGTCGGCGTCCCGCAGCGCATGGAGTACCACTGCGGAATTGATCCGCCGCAGCAGCGACGGATCCCCGCCGGTCAGCCGCCCCACAGTGTGTCCTCCCAGCTCGCGCGTGTCTGCCGGATGGTACTCAATGACCCGGCCGCGTTGTCAGACCCCTCACCTGCCCCCGGCACCGCATACCGGACCCTGAAGCAGCTGCGCGTAGGCATCTTCGGCTTCTCGGGCGACTGGGAACGGCTCCTGTCGGCGCGGCGCGCCCGGCGGGCCTGCCGGTTCGCCGTACGCCGCAGGACGCCGCCCGGGACGCCTGAGGTGGGTCTGACGGAACGCCAATTGTCAGTGGCACGGGCTTTACTGGAGGCATGACCACCGCACGGCATCTGGCGACCATCGATCAGCTGCGCTCCCGCCCCTTCCCCGGGCAGCGCGGCAGATCGGACGTGGGTGACAGCGGCCCGGGGTACCACATCGCGGAGCTCAGCACGAGCGAGGAGTTCTGGGACGACGACGGCACGCGGCGGGCGCTCGTGGAAGAACAGTACGAGGCGGAGCGCGACGGGCTCGCGGTGTTGCTCGCCGCGCGCTGGGGCGAGCCACAGACGTTCAGCCTGTGGTCGGTGTTCGACCGGGGTATGGCCGGTGAGGAGATACCGGAGCCTTGGGACATCCTGAGCAGCTCCGTGCCCGACGTCCACCTCTGGCGCGCGGACGGCCTCTGGATAGCCCTGGGGGTCTCGCACTGGGACAAGGAGTTGCCGTTCCAACTGCTCGCCGTCGTCACGGAGACCGACCCACCCTGACCGTTCAGGGCCGTTGAGTGTGCTGGATGCCGATCGAGGCCAGGACGAGCAGGGCGCCGAGGACCTGGGTGCCGTCCAGGCGCTACCGAGCCAGTGCGGCCAGGTAGTCCTCCAGAAGGTCGATCTGGCGCTGAGGAGGGAACGCGGCGGGATCGAGCAAGGCCTGGACGACCAGGCCGAGCACGAAAGCCTGGGCGCACGCCGCGATGCGCGCCGGATCCCCGGGTGCCAGCTCGCCGAGTCGCTGGGCCGCGGCGACCAGTTGGTGGAGCTTGTCGCGGCCCCGGGCGTACTTGCCGGCGTACTCCTCACGCAGCGCCGGGTCGGCGAGCGCGGTGTCCCAGGAGGACACCCAGATGCGGTTGCTGTCCGTGGCTTCGGCGGACAGCGGCAGGATGTCGAGCAGAGCCGCCCTCACCGCGTCCGTTCCCTGTCCCGCGGTACGCCTCGGGCGAGCGGCGCTTCGCTGGTCCAGCAGGTCGAGGGCGTACGTGACCAGGTCGTTCTTGGTGGGGAAGTAGTGGGTGAGCAGGCCCGTGGTCGCGCCCAGTTCGGTCGCGACGGCGCGCAGGGTCAGGCCGCCGAAGCCGCGCGTGGCCAGCACCCGCCAGACCGCTTCGGAGACTTCGCGTCGGCGGGCCCCATGGTCTCCCTTGGCACGTGGCATACCGTCAGCGTACATTCGCATAACACTTGTTATGTGAATGGGGTCTTTCATGTTCTCCCTCCCGCTGCTCGACAACGCCCGTCTGTGCCCGCTGGAGACATGGCACGCCGAGGAGTTCGCCGCTCACATGGCCCGCGCGGTCGACCACATCCGGCCGTGGGTCGGACAGCGATTCGTCACCGACAGCCTCGAAGGGGCAAGGGCGACGCTCTCCCGCTACGCCGAGTGGCAGGCCGCCGACGGAGCCCGCCTCTACGGCATCCGGCTCGACGACACGCTGGTCGGCGGCGTCATGTTCACGGCCTTCGACGCGCCCTCCGGTACATGCGAGATCGGCTGCTGGCTGGAACCGGCGGCCGAAGGCAACGGCCTGGTCACCAGGGCCTGTCGCGCGCTGCTGGACTGGGCGTTCCTCACCCGGGGCATGCACCGCGCGGAATGGCACTGCCGCGCCGACAACGAGCGGAGCGCCGCGGTGGCCAAACGGCTGGGCATGGCATTGGAAGGCGTACGGCGTGAGTCCTGGCCCTACGACGGCACCCGCCACGACACGCAGATCTGGGCCGTCCTCGCCCACGAATGGCCGGCGCCGGCCCGTTCCCGGTGACGCCGGCGCCGTGTCCGCCGGCCGCCGCCCGGTGCAGCAGGTCCCTGATCAGCTCCGGCACGTCGGCAGCCAGGCCCGCCGGTCGCTGGGCGAAGCCGTGCGCGTCGGCGTCGGCAGCCCCGCCGCCCTCCGCTCCCGGGCCGCCCTCTGGCACGCCGGGTTCACCCGAGAGGTTCCGCCGAGTGCGCTGACGGCACCGACGACGCCCCCGCGTAGCCCGGCCACGAGGGCCGGACCTCACCACGCGCCGGTGCTGTCCCGCGTCGCGGCCTCCCGCAGCCGGGCGAACTCCTCCGCCATCGTCTGCAGCGTCCAGTGGGCGTTCAGTCCGCTGGGGTTGGGCAGCGCCCAGATCCGGGTGTCGCCGATCACGCGGTCCTGCGGCCCTATCCGCGCCTTGGGGTCGTGGAAGGCCGTGCGGTACGCGGTGACACCCGCCACCGCCAGCCAGCGCGGCCGCAGTCGCTCCACCTTGAGGGCCAGCAGCCGTCCGCCCTCGCGGAACTCCTCGTCGCTCAGCTCGTCGGCCCGCGCACTCGCCCGCGCGACGACGTTGGTGATGCCGAGCCCGTAGTCGAGAAGCTCCTCCTGCTCGGACGGCTTCAACTGCCGAGGGGTGAAGCCGGAGCGGTGCAGCACGGGCCAGAAGCGGTTGCCGGGGCGGGCGAAATGGTGGCCCGTCGCGGCCGACATCAGGCCCGGGTTGATGCCGCAGAACAGCACGGACAGGCCGCCCGCGATCACATCGGGGACGATGCGGTCGCGAGCGGCCTCCAACTCCTGGGGTGTCATACGGGACGTGTGCCCCGCGTCAGAGGATCGCACCGGGGACGTAACCGGCGGCTTCCGGGTGCTGCTTGGCGATCTCCTCGATCCGGGCGACCACCGCGCCGACCTGGTCGGCGGCCGCGCCCGTGAACGACAGCTTGTCCGCCATCGCCGCGTCCAGCTGCTCCCGGTCCAGCGGGATGCGCTCGTCGGCGGCCAGCTTGCCGAGGAGCTCGTTGCGCTCGGCGCCCTGCTCGCGCATGGCCAGCGCCGACGCCACCGCGTTCTCCTTGATGGCCTCGTGCGCGACCTCGCGGCCCACCCCGGCGCGAACCGACGCCATCAGCACCTTGGTGGTGGCCAGGAACGGCAGGTAGCGGTCCAGCTCGCGGGCGACGACCGCCGGGAACGCGCCGAACTCGTCCAGCACGGTCAGGAACGTCTCCAGCAGCCCGTCGAGCGCGAAGAACGCGTCGGGCAGCGCCACCCGGCGCACCACCGAGCACGACACGTCGCCCTCGTTCCACTGGTCGCCCGCCAGCTCGCCGGTCATCGAGGCGTACCCGCGCAGGATGACCATCAGGCCGTTGACGCGCTCGCAGGAGCGGGTGTTCATCTTGTGCGGCATCGCGGACGAGCCGACCTGGCCCGGCTTGAAGCCCTCGGTGACCAGCTCGTGCCCGGCCATCAGCCGGATCGTCTTGGCCAGCGACGAAGGCGCGGCGGCCAGCTGCACCAGCGCGGTGACGACCTCGTAGTCCAGCGAGCGCGGGTAGACCTGGCCGACCGAGGTGAAGGCGTGGCCGAAGCCCAGGTGGCCGGCGATCCGCTGCTCCAGCTCGGCCAGCTTCGCGGCGTCACCGCCCAGCAGGTCGAGCATGTCCTGTGCCGTGCCGACCGGGCCCTTGATGCCGCGCAGCGGGTAACGGCCCAGCAGCTCCTCCAGCCGCGCGTACGCCACCAGCAGCTCGTCGGCCGCGGTCGCGAAGCGCTTGCCGAGCGTCGTGGCCTGCGCGGCGACATTGTGCGAGCGGCCCGCCATGACCAGCTCGCCGTACTCGCCCGCCAGCTTGCCCAGCCGGGCCAGGACCGCCACCGTACGGTCGCGCATCAGCTCCAGCGAGAGCCGGATCTGGAGCTGCTCGACGTTCTCGGTGAGGTCGCGCGAGGTCATGCCCTTGTGGACGTGCTCGTGCCCGGCGAGGGCGTTGAACTCCTCGATCCGCGCCTTCACGTCATGGCGCGTGACCTTCTCGCGCTCGGCGATCGACGCCAGGTCGACCTCGTCGAGCACCCGCTCGTAGTCGGCGAGCGCGGCGTCCGGCACCTCGATCCCGAGGTCCTTCTGGGCGTGCAGCACGGCGAGCCACAGCCGGCGCTCCAGCTTCACCTTCTGCTCGGGGGACCAGAGGACGGCGAGCTCCGCGGAGGCGTAGCGGCCGGCCAGGACATTGGGGATGCGGGGCTTGGCAGTCACGTGACCAGATTCTACTGGCGGTTTCTGCAGGTCGGCGCCGCGGTCCGGATTGTGGCTTGCTACGAGAACGACGACTCCTCGCCGAGCGGGTACGGCAGCAGCTCCGGCCGCTTGGCCGGCCGCCCGTCGCCGGAGGACCGGCCGGTCAGCCGCCGCCCTATCCACGGCCCCAGGTGCTGCCGCGCGAACCGCGCGTCGCTCACCCGCCGGGCGAGCCAGGCGGCCGGCACGGCAGGCGGGAGCGGCGCCCGCCAGTCCTCCTGCGGCTCCAGGCCCAGCGCCTGCCACACGGCCTCGGCCACCCGCCGGTGCCCCTCCGTGGTCAGGTGCAGCCGGTCCAGGTCCCACAGCCGCGGGTCGCCCAGCACCTCGGCGCCGTACAGGTCGACCACCAGGGCACCGTGCCGGACGGCCAGTTCGTCCACGTACGCGAAGAGCTCCTCCATGCGCGGCCGGAACCGCTCCATGACGGGGCCGTTGCGGCCGGGGCTGCGCATCAGCACCAGCCGCCCGCACGACGGGGCGAGCCGCTCCACCGCCTCCTCCAGCAGCCGGCGCACCCGCCCCATGTCGCACTTCGGGCGCAGGGTGTCGTTCAGCCCGCCGACCAGCGTGACGACGTCCGCCTTCATCGCCGCGGCGACGTCCACCTGCTCGTCCACGATCTGGCCGATCAGCTTGCCGCGCACGGCGAGGTTCGCGTACCGGAACCCGGGGGTACGGGCGGCGAGGCGGGCCGCCAGCAGATCGGCCCAGCCCCGGTAGGAGCCGTCGGGCAACAGGTCCGACATGCCCTCGGTGAAGCTGTCGCCCACCGCGACAAAACTGTTGTAGGTGGCATTCATCTCCATGGCGGAGTGATCGTACCGCGCGGTAGGTGGACGCGGTCTACACCGCCGGCCGCCCCACCAGCTCCCGCAGCACGTCCTCCATGGTGACCAGGCCCGCCGGCTTGCCGTCCTCGTCCACCACCGCCGCCAGGTGCGTACGGCTGCGGCGCATCGCCGTCAGGACGTCGTCCAGCGGCGTGGCCGCCCGCACCCGGGCGATCGGCCGCATCGCCGACACCGGGAACGGCAGGTCGCGCGGCATCGCGTCCAGCGCGTCCTTCACGTGCAGGTAGCCCAGGATCCGGCGGGCCGAGTCGATCACCGGGAAGCGGGAGAAGCCCGACTCGGCGGCCAGCGCCTCCAGCTCCTCGGGCGTCGTGCCGGCCCTGGCGTACACCACCCGCTCCACCGGCATCACCACGTCACGCACCGGACGGCGCCCCAGCTCCAGGGCGTCGTGCAGCCGCTCGGCCGCCCGGTCGTCCAGCAGCCCCGCGTCACCGGCGTCCTTCACCATCCGCGCCAGTTCGTCGTCCGAGAACGTCGCGGACACCTCGTCCCGCGTCTGGACCCGCATCAGCTTCAGCAGGGCGTTGGCGAAGGCGTTGATCGTGAAGATCACCGGCTTCAGCGCCCGTGCCACCGCCACCAGCGGCGGGCCCAGCAGCAGCGCGGTACGGGTCGGCTCGGCCAGGGCGATGTTCTTCGGCACCATCTCGCCGAGCAGCATGTGCAGGTACGTGGCCAGCGACAGCGCGATCACGAACGAGATCGGGTGCACCAGCCCGTGCGGCACGCCGACCGCGTCGAACACCGGCTCCAGCAGGTGGGCGATGGCCGGCTCGGCGACGACACCGAGCACCAGGGTGGACAGCGTGATGCCCAGCTGCGCCGCCGCGAGCAGCGCCGAGACGTGCTCCAGGCCCCAGATGACGCTGCGCGCCCGCCGGTTCCCGGCCTCCGCCTCCGGCTCGATCTGACTGCGGCGTACGGAGATCATGGCGAACTCCGCGCCGACGAAGAAGGCGTTGACGACGAGTGTCAGGAAACCGATCAGCAACTGGATCGCGGTCATCGTCCCGCCTCCCCACCCTCGTGGGCACGCGACCCACGCGCGCCGTACTCACCGGCACCCGGTCCGTCCGCACCCGGTCCGTCCGCACCCGGTCCGTCCGTCCCCGGGCCGCCGGCTCCCGGTCCGTCGTCCGGTCCGCCCGGCGGGGCGTGCAGCAGGACGCGGGCGGCGCGGCGCCCGGAGGCGTCGACCACGTCGAGCAGCCAGCCGCCCAGGACGACACTGTCGCCGACGGCCGGGATACGGCCCAGCTCGGTCGCGACGAGCCCGGCGAGGGTCTCGTACGGGCCGTCCGGCACACGCAGGCCGATCGTCTCCAACTGGTCGGTACGGGCGGCGCCGTCCGCGGACCACAGGGCCCGCCCGTCGGCGTCCTCGCCCGCCGGCGCGAGGTCCGGCGTCTCGTGCGGGTCGTGCTCGTCGCGCACCTCGCCGACGACCTCCTCGACGATGTCCTCCAGGGTCACGACCCCGGCCGTACCGCCGTACTCGTCTATGACGACGGCCATCGTCGTCTTGCCCGACAGCCGGTCCAGCAGCCGGTCCACGGTCAGCGACTCCGGTACGAGCAGCGGCTCGCGGAGGATCTCCGAGACCGGCTTGAGGCGCCGCTGCGACGCCGGGACCGTCAGGACGTCCTTGATGTGCGCGATGCCGATGACCGAGTCCAGGCTGCCCCGGTAGACGGGGAAGCGGGAGAGCCCGGTCGCGCGGGTCGCGTTGGCGACGTCCTCGGCGGTGGCCTGCGCCTCCAGGGCGGTGACCTGGACGCGCGGGGTCATGACGTTCTCCGCGGTCAGCTCGGCCAGGTTCAGCGTACGGACGAACAGCTCGGCGGTGTCGGCCTCCAGGGCGCCCTCCCGCGCGGAGTGGCGGGCCAGGGCCACCAGCTCCTGCGGGCTGCGCGCGGAGGCCAGCTCCTCGGCCGGCTCCATGCCGAGCCGGCGCACGAGGTGGTTGGCCGTGTTGTTGAGGTGGCTGATCAGCGGCCGGAACGCGGCGGTGAAGATCCGCTGCGGGGTGGCGACCACCTTGGCCACGCCCAGGGGGGAGGAGATGGCCCAGTTCTTGGGGACGAGCTCGCCGACGACCATCAGCACCACCGTCGACAGGGCCGTACCGATGACGAGCGCCACCGAGGACGCCACGGACGCCGACAGGCCGATGTCCTGGATCGGCCCGCGGATGAGCTTGGCGATGGACGGCTCGGACAGCATGCCGACGATGAGGTTGGTGACGGTGATGCCGAGCTGGGCGCCGGAGAGCTGGAAGGTGAGGGAGCGTACGGCCGCGAGGGCGCCGGCCGCCCCGCGCTCGCCCCGCTCGACGGCCCGCTCCAGCTCCCCGCGCTCGACGGTCGTCAGGGAGAACTCGGCCGCGACGAACGCGCCGCACGCGAGGGAGAGCAGCAGCGCCACGAGGAGCAGGAGCACTTCGGTCATCGGTTCACCTCCGTCCCATGGTCGGCCACGGACGGCAGGGATGCGCGATGTCGGCTACGGGGACTACTGGGAGGCTCGCCCATGGGCGGACGCTCACACCTTTCGATCGATGGTGAATGCTCCGCCCATGGTAAAGGATCAGCAAAAAAGATCATCCTTCGAGCGGCTTGACCCAGCGGCTCCACTCCGGCTGCGGCGCATAGCCCGCCGCCCGCCAGGTGTGGTGGGCGAGTTCGTTGCGGTCCAGCACCATGGCGTCGCCGCGCCGCCCGCCGAGGCGTACGAACCGCTCCTCGGCGGCCGCGAGCAGCGCCGCGCCGATGCCCCGCCGCCGGTGGTCCGGATGGACCGCGAGCCGGTAGAGGTGGCAGCGCCAGCCGTCGAAGCCGGCGATCACCGTCCCCGCGAGTTCACCGCCGCGCTCGGCGAGGATCAGCGCCTCCGGGTCGCGGGCGACCAGCCGCTCGACGCCGTCCCGGTCGTCGCTGATGCTGGTGCCCTCGGCCGCGACCTTCCAGAAGGCGAGGACGGTGTCGAGGTCGGCCGGCGAGGCGGCCCGTATCCGAAGATCATCCATGGCCCCCATCATGGGACACCTGTTGCCCCACTCGCCCCGTAATAACCATGGCCTTGCCGGTGCTAGCGCGGTCGCGCTAGCGTGGTGGTGTGGCGAAGACCCAGCTGAACGTACGCGTCGACGAGACCACCGCCGAGGCCGCCCGCCGCAGGGCGCAGCAGCGGGGCGTCAGCGTGAACCGGTACATCGAGGAGCTCGTCCAGCAGGACGCGGGCGAGGCGGGACGCACCTTCGTGGAGGCGGCGGCCGATTTCATGAAGCAGTACGAGTCGGTCTTCGCGGAGGAGTTCGGCGCTCCGGATCGCCGTACGTCCGGCACACGATGACGTACGCGCCGATGATGTCCGCGCCGAGGCGCTACGCGCCGATGGCGGGCGCCGCGCCCGTATGAACCTCTCGATCGACCTCGCCTGGCTCCTCATGGTCGCCGAGCAGAAGACGCCCGGCGACCCCCAGGTCACCGACTGGGGCGCACTCGTCGCCGCCGTGAGCCGGCACGACGCGGAGATCTTCGGCGTCCCCGTCTACGGCGACCCGCACGCCCGCGCCGCCGCGCTGCTGCAACTGCTGCTGCATGTGCCCGCGCTGGAGCACTCCAACGCCATGTACGCCTCCGCCGTCGCGTACGGCTACCTCGTCGCCTCCGGGCTCAAGGTGACCACCTCGCCCGAGAAGGTCAGGGATCTCGCCCGGCTGGTCAAGGCGGGGGAGGCGGACGTCCGGGCCATCGCTGCCGAGCTGCGCCGGTGGAGTCAGTGACTCCCTTTGTACGGGATCACCGGAAGCTCTCCGTCCACCCCGGCGCGCCACTACCTTTCGCGCCATGACACCCACACGGAACATACGTATGAGAAGGATCGCCGTCGCCGTCGCCGGTACGGCAGCGGCAGTGGTCCTGAGCATCGGCGGCGCCCTCGCGGCCGGAGACACCGACGAACCGTCCCCGCCGCCCGCGACCTCGCAGCCGCAGCCGACCGTCCCGCCGGAGGGCGACAGCGGCGGCACGGTGGGCGGCGACAGCGGTGGCAGCGGTGGCAGCGTGGGCGTCGACTCCGGAGGCGGCGACAGCGGTGGCAGCACGGGCGGGGACCCCGACCCGGACACCCCCGGCCCCACCGACCCGGGGACCCCCGGCCCCACCGACCCGGGGACCCCGCCCGACCTCGCCGGGCTCACCCAGCGCATCGACGAGCTCAACAAGAAGGTCGACGAGCTGCCCACCAAGAAGGAACTGGCCGACGCGCTGCGCGCCTTCGCCGACGAGCTGGACAAGGGCTGACCGAGCGGTCCGGTGGGGTCGTCGAAGCCGGGGACCTCCCGCCGGGTGGACGCCCCACCGACACCCGGGCCGCCCCGCGCCTGGCAGAGTGGTGCGGTGCTTCAGAATCCCGAGAACACCCTGTTCGTTCGTGGTGCCACGCCCGTGCTCCTGCTGGCCGGCGCACCCGTCCACGACCTCCTGCCCGTCCTCACCGCACCCGGCGGGGCGGTGCCCCGGTGCGAGGGGTGGAGCATCGTCCCCAGGCTCACCTTGTGTGTCGTCGACGGACCCGGAGAAGCCGGGATGATGATCCCCTCTCTCGCCGCCCCCGTGATCGACGGTACGGGAGGGACGGACGGGAGCACCGTGCCGGGAGAGATGACCGACTGGTGCGAGGACGCCGAACAGGCGGGCGGCGCGGTCGTCCTGTCACTCGACCAACTGCCCGAGGTGCTCGACTGGGCCGTGCTGCTGGGCTCGGGCACGGCCCGCGGCGGCTTCCTGCCGAGCCTGGGCTGACCGGTCGGCCGGGCGGCCGGTCGCGTGGACCCGTGGGCCATCCGTCCTGTCGTACCCCACTCCGATGATGACCAGCTGTGTCAACAGGAGGGGAGCGGGACATGGTTGAGCGGGCCGCGCGACGGATCGCCGAGGAGATCGTCGCGAGCGCGCCGGCGGGCTGGACGCGGGCGGTGCTGGTCAGTACGGCGGGCGGCGGCGGCATCTCATCTGGCTGCGGGAGCCCGCCGACACGTTCGGGCCCGAGGGGATCACCGGCGAGATCCCCGCCGAGATCCCGCCCGCCCTCCAAACCATCCACATCCACGACGTCACCGGCCCGGTCGACCTCACCCCCCTCATCGCCGCCCCGAACCTGCGGCAACTGAACCTCAACCACTCCGCCACGGCCGGCCTGGCGCCGGTGCGGGCGCTGCCCGTCGAGTCTTTGTGCGTCACGCTGGACGGCGGTGACCTGTCCCCGCTCGAAGGCCACCCCCACCTCACCTCCCTGAACCTCGGCACCACCACCGCCCCGGTCGACATCACCCCGCTGCGCACCGTCCCGAACCTCCGCTGCCTGGACCTGTCCCGGGCCGCCGTCCGCGACCTGACGGTCCTCGCCGACCTGCCCGACCTGCGCCACCTGGCCCTCACCGAGCGCCAGTGGGCCATCCTGCTGGACCGGGGGCACCGCTCACCCTCGCCGCCGCCCGCCTGGCCGACGATGACGCCCCGCTCGACCAGGCCCTGAACTGGGCGGCCCGGCTCGGCCTCAACACCGAGGACGCGCTTCGCACCACCGGCACCCTCGCCGCCGGCAGCGGATGAGGCCGCGCGTGCCGCAACCCGACGGACGTCCCACCGCACTGGAGAGGTGAGACGGTCCGCAACCGCGGACCCGGAGAGAGGCGGGGAATGCGGAGCGATGACGATGCCGCGCTGCGTGCCTTCGTCGAGGACAGACGTACGGCGCTGTTCCGCAGCGCCTACCTGTTGTGCGGCGATCGGCACGAGGCCGAGGACCTGGTCCAGACGACGCTGGTGAAAGTCGTGCTGGGCAGGCGGCGGCACGGGCGGCTGGACAGTATCGAGGCGTACGCGCGCAAGACCCTGGTCAACACCTACATCGCCGCCCGCCGCCGGTTCTGGCGGCGGGAGCAGGCGTACGGCGAAGTGCCCGACCGCATGGGCGACTCACCCGACACGGACACCGGCCTGATGGTGCGGGCCGCGCTCGCCACACTCACGGCCAGGCAAAGGGCCGTGCTGGTGCTGCGCTACTGGGAAGACCTGAGCGTCGAGGCGACGGCCGCCCTGCTCGGGATGCGGGAGAACACGGTCAAGAGCCACACGGCTCGCGGATTGGCGGCGCTGCGCGCCGTGATGACGGAGGAGCGGGTATGAGCGACGTCAGGGACCTTCTGGGACGGGCCGCAGAGGACGCCGGCCGGCCGATGATCAGCACGGAGGCCGTGTACGCGAAGGCTGCCAGGGTGCGGTGGCGCCGCCGGACGGCCGCCTCGGTAGCGGCACTTGCCGTCGTCGGCGCGGGAGCCTTCTCGCTGCCCGGACTGATCTCCGGGGAGACGGGCGAGGCGTCCGTGGCCGCGCCCACCGAGCTGGTGGGCGGCAACGGCCAGGGCAAGCGACTGGCCCGGCTGCTTCCCCCGGACGCCGGGGCGGTCGAGCAGGTGTCGTGGGCCGTGCTCCTCAAGGGGGCGGGCGCCGAACAGGCCGAGGTGAAGCACCTGGGCCCGCTGGACGGCGAGTACGCCATCCGCAAGGACGGCGGCGTCGGCTACCTGGCCCTCCACACCAGGAGCGCCAAGGACATCGCGGCGAAGACCGGAGGCAAGGGGATGGCCGGCGACCTCTGTGAGAAGACCGGCTCGGAGGACGACCGGGAGGACTGCGTACGCGAGAAGCTGCCCGACGGGAGGGTCCTGACCATCTGGCACCAGCCCGCCGCCTCCCCGGGCGACGGCGAGCCGCGATGGGGCCGGGAACTGACCGGACGCCTGACGCTGAACGACGGCTCCGCCCTCTTCGTCCGCGACAGCGCCGGCATCCACGGCAAGCACGCCCAGGGGCCCGCGCTCACCTCGCCGCCACTCACCCGTGAGCAACTGCGCGCACTGATGCTGCGCCCCGAGCTGCTGCCGAAGAACTGACCCTGCTCCCCGGGCCGGAGGCCGGCATCCAGCGGTGCCACGTGCACGACGTGGCACCGCCCGGGCCGGCAACCCGTCGGCTACAGGCCCGGGGAGGCGGCGCGGCGACGGGTCTCGGCGTCGTCGAGGCTCCGCGTCAGGACCGGGCGAGGACGCAGAACTCGTGGCCCTCCGGGTCGGCCAGGCACCTCCACGGGACGTCGCCCTGGCCGAGGTCGAGGTCGGTGGCGCCGAGGGCCCGCAGCCGGGCCACCTCCGCCTCTTGATCGTCATGGGGGTACCGCAGCAGGTCAAGATGGACGCGGTCCGGCACCGTCTTCGCGCCGGGCGTGCGGAGGAACTCGAGATACGGGCCGACACCCTTGGCGGAGCGCCACACCGCATGTTCGTCGGTCACCTCGTGCAGGGGCCAGTCCATCGCCTCACCCCAGAACCGTGCCATGGCCCGCGGGTTCGCGCAGTCGACCACCACCCGGGCGATCGGCCCGGTGTCCCGGTAGATCTCCCGGGGCTCCAGCACGCAGAACTCGTTCCCCTCCGGGTCGGCGAGGACCGTCCACGGCACGTCGCCCTGGCCCACGTGGGCGGGCGTCGCACCGAGAGCCTCCAGGCGGGCGACCAACTCCGCCTGATGGGCCGCGGAGGTGGTGGCGAGATCGAGGTGCACACGGTTCTTCGTCGTCGTCTTGGGTTCCGGGACAGCAACGACGTCGACGCAGACGGTGACCGGGTCCAGCCAGTCGAACCCGGCGGGTTTGACGGCGGTCTCGCCGTGTTCCCGGCTGGAGACGGCCCAGCCGAGCGCCTCCCCCCAGAACCGGCCGACCGCCGAGTCGTCAACAGCCTTTATGTTCACCAGTACAGGACGCAGCGTCATGCCGGCGATCCTATGTACGCGCTCTGCGAGGGACATCCGTAGGTACCGTCGCCACACGGTCGGGCTCGTGCCTGTTCCCGCGGCCCGCACGACGCTGGCGTCGAGTCTCATGATCGTATGGCTCAACGGCACCCATGGCGCAGGCAAAACGACGACCGGTGCGCTCGTGCAGCAACTGATCCCGGGTTCACGCGTGTTCGACGCCGAGAGGGACTGCCCAGGACGGACAACTTTCAGCACTGGCCGCCGTGGCGACCGCTCGTGGTCGAGACCGCCCGACGCGTACTCGACTACACCGGTGGCACTCTGGTGATGCCCATGACTGTCCTGGTCGAGCAGTACTGGCGCGAGATCGGCTCGGGCCTTGCTCAGCACGCCATTCCGGTCCGGCACTTCGTCCTCCATGCCGACCAGGACACCCTCCGCGCGCGCATCGCGGGCGACACTGTTCTTGGCCCCGACTCCCCGTTCCGTCTCCAACACCTTGAGCCCTACGCCGAGGCGGCCCGCACGTGGCTGCACGCGGAGGCCGAGGTCGTCGACACCACGCACCTCACGCCCGCCCAGGCCGCCCTGCAGATCGCAGAGGCTGTCAAGAGTTGAAAAAAACAGTGAGCCCGGGCACCGAGCTGGGGCCGCGGGACGCGGTGCGACAGCTCACGGGAGGGCATGAAATCCTTCGACTCGCAAATCCGCCGGAGGGCACGAATTTGTTCAGCCCGCAAATCCGGCAGAGGGCATGAAGTCCGTTCAGCCGCAACCGTATTGACGAGAAACTCTGAGCTTGACGGCGTCATGGAGTTTGCTTATGGTCCAGTCGTTCTGGTTCCGGCCAATCGATATCCGAAGGTGCTCATGACCGTGCCTCCAACGTTGCCGAAGCTCAGGCAGCGGTTGATTCTTGCCATTCTTATGTTGTGTTCGCTGCTGATTTGGCTGGACAATACCGTCCTGAGTACCACCCTGGAGACCCTTGCAGATCCGGTGCGTGGACTGGGGGCCGATCCCGGTCAGCTGCAATGGGCGACCGGGTCGTACACTCTGGCCTTCGCCACATTGATGTTCACGGCAGGCGCATTGGGCGATCGCTTCGGTCACCGGACGGTGTTTTCCAGTGGGTTGGTGATCTTCGCCGGGTCCTCGCTGTGGGCGGCGTACGCAAGCGATGCGGGCCAGCTGATCGCGGCTCGAGCGGCGATGGGGGTGGGCAGCGCGCTGATCACGCCCGCCATGATGGCCATCCTCATGTGGACCTTCACCGGCCCCGCGCGGGCTGCCGCGATCGGCGTCTTCTCGACGTCCGCCGGTGTCGGAATGGCTGCCGGCCCGGTGCTGGCGGGGTTCCTGCTCGATCATTTCTGGTGGGGCTCGGTCTTTCTGATCAATGTCCCGGTCGCGGTATTGGCGTTGGCCGGGCTCGCCGTGCTGGTTCCGAATTTCCGCAGCCCCACTTTGCGGCCACTGGACCCCGCTGGAATGCTGCTGTCAATAAGCGGGCTCGTGGCGTTGGCCTACGGGCTGATCAGGGCGGGGCAGGTGGCGGTGTGGAGTGGTGCCGACGTCTGGGCGCCGATCGTTGCCGGTCTGGTTCTGCTGGCCGTTTTCGTACTCGTCGAACTGCGTGTCGAGGTGCCCAGCTTTGATCCGCGCCTGCTCGCCCAACGCACATTCGGTGGCGGCAATGTGGCGCTCGGATTGCTGCTCTTCGCTGTGGCCGCCATCACCTTCTACAATGCGTTCTACCTGCAAGGCGCGCTCGGGTTTTCGCCGATGAAGGCGGGTTTGGCCAATCTCCCGACCGCACTCGGCGCGCTGGCGGGGGCGCCCCTTGCCTCGCGCCTGGTTCGCCGCCTTTCGCTGCGCGTCGTCACCGTGCCGGCGCTGACCGTGGCTGCGCTGACCATGGGCGGGTACGGGTTCCTCGGACTCACGACTCCACTGGTCTGGATCGAGATCCTGTTGTTGATACAGGGTCTCTCGATCGGCATGGTGATCGGCCCCGTTACGGCCGCATTGGTCAGCAACCTGCCGTTGGAACAGGCCGGTGCGGGATCGGCCGTCACCAACACCGTGCGACAGACCGGCAGTGTGATCGGGATCGCAGTAGGCGGCACGATCATGTCGATCATGTACCGACGTGCGATCGAACCTTCGCTGGAGGGTGCACCCGGTCCGGTGCGGGATCAGGCGCGAGTCTCCGCCGAACAGGCCCGCCACGTCGCCACCGCCGTCCACCGGCCCACTCTTGCTCAGGCTGCTGATGACGCGTTCATCCATGCCATGCACGTAGGCGCGGCCTGGATCGCGGTCATCGCACTCCTCGGAGCAGTTGTGCTGCTGATCACCTTGCCTGCTGTCGGAAAGAAGAGGGGCCCGATACCGGAGCCGGATCACGAAGAGGCCCGCAGCTCCGTCCTGGAGCTTGCCGATACCGCCCTTGACGGTCGACTTGATCGCCCCCGGGGCGGCGGCCCGCCCCGGGTGGACGCACACGGTCAGTGGACGGACAGTCCGCCGTCGACGAAGAGCGCGTGACCGGTGACGTACGCCGACGCGCCGCTCGCCAGGAACACCGCCGCGCCCGCGAAGTCGTCCGCCAGCCCGTTGCGCCCCACCATCGTGCGCGCGGCCAGCGCCGCGACCGTCTCCGGGTCCTTCTGGAGCCGGGCGTTGAGCGGGGTCAGCACGAAGCCGGGCACCAGCGTGTTGCAGGTGACGCCGTACGCCGACCACGCCTCGGCCTGCGAACGGGCCAGCGACTCCAGGCCGCCCTTGGACACCCCGTACGCCCCGCTCTGCACGAACGCCCGGTGCGCCTGCTGCGAGGTGACGTGGATGATCCGCCCGAAGCCCCGCTCGGCCATGCCCGGGCCGAAACGCTCGCCCAGCAGGAAGGGGGCCTCCAGGTTCACCGCCATCGTGGCGTCCCAGACCTCCTCGCCCACCTCACCCATCGGCGGCCGCAGGTTGATCCCGGCGCTGTTGACGAGGATGTCGGGCTCTCCGTAGATCCCGGCCGCCGCCTCCGCCGCCGCGCGCACACCCTCGCGGGTGGAGAGGTCACCGCTCACCCACGCGGCCCGGCAGCCGCCGGCCACCAACTCGTCGACCGTGGCCGCCAGCTCCGCCTCCCGGCGGGCGACGATCACCACGCTCGCGCCCGCCCGCGCGAGGGCACCCGCGATTCCCCGGCCGATGCCGGAACTTCCGCCCGTCACCAGGGCGACCCGGCCGTCCAGCGCGAACAACTGCGAGAGGTACGCGTGCGATGTCATGCCCGCACACTAATCAGCACGGTCCTCCTGCCCGTTCCCCAGGTCGGGACGCCGTGCCACCCCGAGCACGCAGGGCGAGGCCGGAGTCGAAGGGCCCGTCTCCGGGATCCGGAGCCGGCGGTACGTGACGATCTCGAACCCCGCCGCCTCGATCGCGGCCAGCGGGTCCCGTGCCGTGTGGCAGCCGCCGAACAGCAGCGGCCACACCGTACGGTCCAGCGCCCGCTGAGCCGTCGCCAGTGCCCGCCCCTGGGCCACCCCGTGCTCGAAGAACCGCAGCTCACCGCCCGGTCGCAGCACCCGCCGCAGCTCCCCGAGCGCCCGCGGCAGGTCCCGTACCGTACACAGCACCAGCGACGCGACCGCCGCGTCGAACGCCTCGCTCTTCACCGGCAGCGCCTCCGCCACCCCGGGCACCACGTCCACCGGAACCTCGGCGCGCAGCCCCGCGCTCGCGGCCAACTGCCGTAGCCGCCGCTCCGGTTCGATCGCGACGACCTCCGACACGGCGCCCGGGTAGTGCGCGAAGTTCAGCCCGTTGCCGGCGCCGACCTCGATGACCCGGCCGGAGAGCCCCGCGAGCAGCTCGTCCCGGTACGCGGCGACGCCGCCCTTGGTGTCCATGGCGACGCTCACGCGCGCGTAGAAGCGGGCGAACAGCGGGTGGTGGACGGTGTCCCGCATCGCGGACCTCCCGGCGAAAGGGGCTGACACCGTCAGTGTCCCCCTGTCAGCCGCTGACGAAGCAGAACTCGTTGCCCTCGGGATCCCGCAGCACCTGGAAGTCGCCGTGGTCGTCCGCCACGACGTCGCCGACCCGCACCGCGCCGAGCCGTACCGCCTCGGCCGCGGCGGTGTCCACGTCGCCCGCCTCCAGGTCCAGATGGAGCCGGTTCTTCACGGCCTTGCCCTCCGGTACGCGCTGGAAGGCGACCCGTACGAAACCCGGCGGATCGAGGTACGACCAGTCCGGGCTCCGGTCGACGGGCTCGCCGCCCAGCAGCGCGGCCCAGAAGCGGACCAGCGCGGCCGGGTCGGCGCAGTCGAACACGATCTCGCTGACGACAGCTCGCATGGCAGGCATGATCAGGATCGTACGGCCGCGGTGAACGCCTCCGCATCCCACGTGCCGCCGAGCACCGGGGCGAGCCAGCCCCCGGCCGCCGCGCGGAACCCGCCGGCCGCCAGCGCCGCCGCGCCCGACGGCACCGCGCCCAGCAGCGGAGCTCCCGCCACCTCCGGCAGCTCAGCGACGTTGCAGCGCTCGGCGAGCCCCGGCTCGTCCGGCCAGCTGCCGATGACGACGCCCGCCTGCTCAAGCCCGCGCGCCCGCAGCGCCTCGCCGGTGAGCGTCACCATGTTGAGCGTGCCGAGCCCCGGGGGCGCCACGACCAGCACCGGCGCGTCCAGCAGCCCGGCCGCGTCCGCGAGCGTGCCGCCCTCCTCGTCGTACCGCACGAGCAGCCCGCCGGCGCCCTCCACCAGCACCAGGTCGTGGTCGTCGGCCAGCTTCCGCGCGGCCCGCGCCACCTCCTCCGGCCCCACCGGAGCCATGCCCGCCCGCCGCGCGGCCGTCACGGGCGCCAACGGCTCCGGGAACCGTGCCAGTTCCACCGGCGTGACCCCGTCCCCGGCGAGCCGTACGACCTCGTCCGCGTCGCCCCGCTCACCCGGGCCGGCCCCGGTCTGGGCGGGTTTCAGCACGGCCACCGACCGCCCCGCCGCCCGCGCCACCGCGGCGACGGCCGCCGTGACGACCGTCTTGCCGATCTCCGTCCCCGTACCGCTGACCACCAGTACCGACATCTCAACCCTCCCGCGCCGCGGCACACACCCCGCGGCTGATCCGTGCCACGTCCTCGTCACCCGTGACGTACGGCGGCATCACGTACACCAGGTCCCGGAACGGCCGCAGCCACACGCCCTCGCGCACCGCCGCCGCCGTCGCGGCCGCCATGTCCACCGGACGGTCCAGCTGGACGACGCCGATGGCACCGAGCACGCGCACCTCGCGCACCCCCGGCAGCTCGGCCGCCGGCGCCAGGCCGTCCCGCAGCCCCGCCTCGATCCGCTTGACCTCCTGCTGCCAGTCCTGGCCGAGCAGCAGGTCGATCGAGGCGCACGCCACGGCCGTGGCCAGCGGGTTGCCCATGAACGTCGGCCCGTGCGCCAGCACCGGCACCTCGCCCCGCGAGATCCCGTCCGCCACGCGGGCGGTGCACAGGGTCGCCGCCAGCGACAGGTAGCCACCGGTCAGCGCCTTGCCCAGGCACATCACATCCGGTGCCACGCGCGCGTGCTCCGCCGCGAACAGCGTGCCCGTGCGCCCGAACCCGGTCGCGATCTCGTCGAAGACCAGCAGCACGTCGTGCTCGTCGCACGCCTCCCGCAGCACCCGGAGATACGCCGGGTCGTGGAACCGCATCCCGCCCGCGCCCTGCACCACCGGCTCGACGATCACCGCGGCCAGCTCGTCCGCGTGCCGCCCGATCGCCTCCCGCAGCTGCTCCGCGTAGGACTCCTCGTACGTGACCGGCGGCGGGCCCGCGAAGATCTGCCGCGGCAGCGCCCCCGACCACAGCTCGTGCATCCCGCCCTCGGGATCGCACACCGACATCGGCTGCCAGGTGTCACCGTGGTAGCCGCCGCGCCAGGTCAGCAGCCGCTGCTTGGCCGGACGGCCCACCGAGCGCCAGTACTGCAGGCACATCTTGATCGCGACCTCGACCGACACCGAGCCCGAGTCGCAGAGGAAGACGTGCCGCAACGGCTCCGGTGTGATCTCCACCAGCCGGGTGGCGAGGCGCACCGCCGGCTCATGGGTGAGCCCGCCGAACATCACATGGCTCATCCGCCCCAGCTGGTCCCGTGCCGCCTCGTTGAGCACCGGGTGGTTGTAGCCGTGGACGGTCGACCACCACGACGACATGCCGTCGACCAGCTCGTCCTGCCCGTACGCCGGTTCGGCGAGCCGCAGCCGCACACCGGACGCGGACTCCACGACCAGCGGGTCGGTACGGCCGGGCATGGGGCCGTACGGGTGCCACACGTGGGCCCGGTCGAGGGCGATCAGCTCGGCGGTGTCGAGGTCACGCATTGGGGGCGAGGTCCGTGCCGGCGCCGCGACGGCGTACCGCCACCAGGTCGGGACGGGCGGCCGAAACCTCCGGCTCCTCGTCCGGCGGCGCACACACGGAACCGGAACCGGAGCCGCAGCCGCCGCCCGTGCCGCAGGAGGCGGCGTCCGCCCGGTGCTCGGGCAGCGTGGTGGTGTCCGTGCCCTCCACCTCGAAACCGGCATCCGCGATCATCTCCAGGTCCGCCTTGCCGGCCTGGCCCTCGCTGGTGAGGTAGTCGCCCAGGAAGATCGAGTTGGCCAGGTGCAGGGCGAGCGGCTGGAGCGTCCGCAGGTGCACCTCGCGCCCGCCCGCCAGCCGGACCTCCACGTCCGGGCAGACGAACCGGACCATCGCCAGGATGCGCAGCGCCCGCTGCGGGGTCAGGTTCCACTCCTTGGCGAGCGGCGTGCCCTCGAACGGGATCAGGAAGTTCACCGGCACCGAGTCCGGGTCCAGCGCGCGCAGCGCGAAGACGACGTCGACCAGGTCCTCGTCGCTCTCGCCCATGCCCGCGATCAGCCCGGAGCAGGCCGACAGGCCCGCCGCGTGCGCCTTTTGTACGGTGTCGACCCGGTCCGCGTAGGTGTGCGTGGTCGTGATGTCCCCGTACGTCCCCTCGGACGTATTGAGGTTGTGGTTGTACGCGTCGGCGCCCGCCGTCCGCAGCCGCTCCGCCTGGCCGTCCGAGAGCAGCCCGAGGCACGCGCACACCTCGACGCCCTCGTTCTCCTCCTTGATGGCCTCGATGGTCTTCGAGACGCGGTCGACGTCCCGGTCCGTGGGACCGCGGCCGCTGGCGACCAGGCAGACCCGCTTCGCGCCGCCCGCGACGCCCGCGGCGGCCGCCTTCGAGGCCTCCTCCGGCTTCAGCCAGGTGTACTTGAGGATCTCCGCCTTGGAGCCCAGCCGCTGCGAGCAGTACGAGCAGTCCTCGGGGCACAGGCCGGACTTGAGGTTGACCAGGTAGTTGAGCTTCACCCGCCGCCCGAACCACTGACGGCGTACCTTCCCGGCCGCGGCCACCACATCGAGCAGCTCGTCGTCGGAGGTCGCCAGTACGGCGAGCGCTTCTTCGCGGGTCGGCAGCTCGCGCCGAAGCCCCTTGTCCACCAGCGTGTTCAGCAGGTCCATGGCGCTGATCCTGGCCTACGGCACGGCCCCGGGCCAAGGAGGAACCCCACAGGAGAGCCGCTTTCGAGTGTGTGTATAACCACACTCCGGCCCGCCGCGACCACAGTTAAGGTCTGTTCGCTGTCTACAAAAGGGACCAGACATGCCCCAGGCTCCGCTCGACCCGCCCGCCGACCCGCCGGTCGCCCAGCCGCCCGACTCCTCTCCCGCCTCGCCCTTCGACTGGACCGACGAGGAGGCGTGCCGCCGCGCGGACGCCGGGCTGGTGCGTACGCTCCGCCCGCGACCGGCCGTGCCGGAGCTGCTGGACCTGGCGAGCAACGACTACCTGGGCCTCACCCACCACCCGGACATCACCGCCGCGGCCGCCGGCGCCGCCCGCCGCTGGGGCGCGGGCGCGACCGGCTCGCGCCTGGTGACCGGGACCACCGAGCTGCACGCCGAGCTGGAGCGGGAGCTGGCCGGCTTCTGCGGTTTCGAGGCGGCGCTGGTGTTCTCGTCCGGCTACGCGGCCAACCTGGCCGCCCTGACCGCGCTGAGCGCCCCCGGCTTGCTGATCGTCTCCGACGCGGGCAACCACGCCTCCATCGTGGACGGCTGCCGGCTCTCGCGCGCCGAGACCGCGGTCGTCCCGCACGCCGACCCCGAGGCGGTGGCCAAGACCCTCGGTGCCCACCCCGGGCGGCGGGCGCTGGTGGTCACCGACTCGGTGTTCTCCGTCGACGGTGACGCGGCGCCGCTGGGCGGGCTCGCCGCGGCCTGCCGGGCGCACGGCGCGGCGCTGGTGGTGGACGACGCGCACGGCCTGGGCGTGCTGGGCGAGGGCGGGCGGGGCGCACTGCACGCGGCGGGGCTGGCGGGGAGCCCGGACGTCGTCGCCACGCTCACCCTCTCCAAGTCCCTGGGCAGCCAGGGCGGAGCGGTCCTCGGGCCGGCCCGGGTGATCGACCACCTGGTCAACGCCGCCCGGACGTTCATCTTCGACACGGGCCTCGCCCCGGCCGCCGCGGGCGCCGCGCTGGCGAGCCTGCGGCTGCTGCGCGCCGAGCCGGGCCTGGCGGGCCGGGCGCGTACGGTGGCGGCCACCCTGCACGCACGGCTGACGGCGGCGGGTCTGACCGCCGTGCGGCCGGACGCCGCCGTCGTCTCCGTACGCGCCCCTTCGCCGGAGCAGGCCGTGCGGTGGGCGGCCGACTGCCGGGCCGAAGGTCTCGCGGTGGGGTGCTTCCGGCCGCCGTCGGTGCCGGACGGCATCTCGCGCCTCCGGCTGACCGCCCGCGCCGACTTGACGGAACGTCAGGTCGACGAGGCGGTCGCGACGATCCTCCGTACGGCGCCGCCGCCGGTCCCGGTCAGCTGACCTCCTCCTTCAGGGAGGTGACGAAGGAGGTCCAGGCCGTCGCGGAGAACCGCAGCGGTGGCCTGGCGGTGTTCTTCGAGTCGCGTACGGCGAGTCGCGTGGCGTCGAGCCGGGCGGCCTCGACGCAGTTGTTCATGCCCACGCTGCGGCTGCTGCGCCGCCAGGTGAGGTTGTTCTGTGCGAGGTAAGCAGACATGTGGGGTGCCTCTCCCTACGCGCCGTCACCGATTCCGGCGATGAGTTCCGACGACTCCTCGGGCGACAGGGCGTGCGCCTGCATGGTGCGGAAAGCGGCGCAGTACGCCTCGAGGTCTTCCATGCGTTCGAGATAGAGGCTACTCGTCAAGTGGTCAAGAGCAACCACGTCCAGATCGGAAATGTTCGGAAAGGAGAAGATAACGAAAGACCCGGAGAGGCCGACGTACTCGCCCGCGGAGAACGGCAGTACCTGCACCCGCACATGAGGCAACTGAGCCCACTCCAGCAACTGACGCAACTGCTCCCGCATCACCCCCGGGCCGCCCACCTGCCGCCGCAGCACCGCCTCGTCGAGCACCGCGTCCAGCCGCAGCGGAGGATCGGCGTGCAGCACCTCCTGCCGCGCGCTCCGCACCCGTACCAAGGACTCGACCGTCGCCGCCGGAACACCCGGCAGCGCCGCCCGCGTCACCGCGCGTGCGTAGTCCGCCGTCTGCAACAGGCCCGGCACGACCGATGTCTCCAGCGTGCGCGCCGTGCACGCATGCGCCTCCAGACTGATGAAGTCCTGGTACGGAGGCGGGATCACGCCCCGGTACGCATGCCACCAACCCGTCCCGCCGCCGTCCGCCGCCGCGCCCGCCAGCGCCTCCAACAGGGCGCGCAGCCGCGGCTCGTGGACGCCGTAGGCGTCGAGCAGCCGCGCCACGTCCGCGCCCGACACCCCGCTCGTACCCGTCTCGATCCGGCTCACCTTCGACTGGTGCCAGCCCACCAGCAGCGCCGCCTCCCGGCTGGTGAGGCCCGCGGCCAGGCGCAGCCCGCGCAACTCCTCGCCGAGCTTGCGCCGACGCACCGCCGGGCCGTGCCGAGTGCCTCGCATGACCGCCTCCTCCCGTTGTCCGGCATCCTCCCGCCATAGGGCCAACCCGTCAGTTTGCCGCCCAAATCCGGTCTCGCGTGGCAGAGTTCACCGCTTCGAGCGACAGATATATGCAGATCTTGGTGGATCGCCCCCATCAGGGGCGACATAAGTGGCACTCTGGCGCGAAGCGCAATCCGAGGCCGTCCTCACAAAACATCCGGTACGTGTCGGAGTCCGGCCCCGGTGGGAAAGGGACAGCGTCGCCATGGCAGACCATCAGGAAGCATCCGTCACTCTGCCGAGCGATCCCGCCTCGGTCTCCGCCGCCCGGAGATACGTGGCGGACGTCCTCGCGGAATGGGGCCTCCCCGGCGAGGCCGAGACGGCCGACACGGTCCGGCTGATCGTCTCGGAACTCGCCACCAACGC
The DNA here is from genome assembly GCF_001905885.1 of Streptomyces sp. CB03234. Lineage (GTDB taxonomy): Bacteria > Actinomycetota > Actinomycetes > Streptomycetales > Streptomycetaceae > Streptomyces. The sequence continues at coordinate 105,377 of NZ_LIYH01000004.1, forward strand.
CGTCCAGCACACCTTCGGCCAGTCGCCGACGTTCACGGTGGACGTCCGGCTGGAGCGCGACGAGCAGCTGCGCATCGGCGTCACCGACAGCCACCCGCGCTGGCCGCAGCGGCTGCCCGCCGCCGTCCAGCAGGACAACGGCCGCGGCATGGTCATCATCCGCTGGCTCACCGCGGAGTGCGGTGGCCGCCTCTCGGTCACCCCCACCGCCGAGGGCGGCAAGACGGTCTGGATCGCCCTGCCCTGGACAGTCCCGGTCCAGACCTGACCCCCCCACGCCCACCGCCTCCACGGCGCCCAGCCGCCCGGCGCTCCCGGCCCCTGGCCCCCGGCCGTGCGCTGCCTCCCTGGCTTACGGCCGCCTGGCGCTCCCGCCTCCCGGCCCCTTGGCCCCCGGCCGTGCGCTGCCTCCCTGGCCTCCGGCCCGTGGCGCGCCGCCTCCCACCTCCCTGGCTTACGGCCGCCCGCCGCCCCCGCCTCCCGGCTCTTGGCCCCCGGCCCGTGTGCCGCCTCCCTGATATCCAGCCTGTGGCCTGGCCGCCCTGGCCCTCCGACTCGCTGGCCCCCGGCCCGTGCCCCACCTCGCCGGCCCCTGGCTCCCTGGCCTCCGGTCCGTGGCACCTGCTCCCCGGCTCCCCGCCCGTGCCCCACCTCGCCGGCTCCGGGCCGCCGGGTCGCTCGCCCCCGCCGCCGCCCGGATCGTGGCCCCTTGGCCCCCGGCCGCTTGGCTCAGGGCATCACCCCGCCCCCGCATTGCGGGCCGGCCGCGGTCCCTTGGCCCCGGTCTGTCGGTGTCGCCCACCACCTCAGGGCCTGCCGCCCGGCTGTCGCGGGGCCCTACGCGGCGCCTCGGGCGAAGCCGCCGCGGAGGAGGGCGCGGAGTGACTGGGCGGCCGGGCCGGATTCGTCGCCGCGGTGGGCGACCGAGATGGTGCGGCGGAACGCTGCCGGGGCCAGGGGGCGTACACCCAGGGGCGCCGGGTCCATCGCGGCGACCATCTCCGGGACCACCGCCACCCCCAGGCCCGCGCTGACCAGGGCGCACACCAGGGCGTAGCCGGGGGACTCGCAGACCACCGCCGGTCGCGCGCCCGCCTCGCGGAGCGCGCCCTCCACGCCACGGCGCGGCGGATGCGCCGGGGCGCTGCTGATCAGGGGCTGGTCCGAGAGCTCCGCCACCGGGAGCCGTCCCGAGCCCTCGGCGAGGACGTGACCGGGCGCGGTCACCAGTACCAGTTCCTCGATCAGCAGCGGTTCCAGGAACACGCCCACCGGCAGCGGTTCCGCGCCGGCCGGCTCGTACGCGTGCGTCAGTGCCAGGTCGACGTGTCCGGCCGCCACCGCGGCCACCCCGCGCGGCGGCTCGTACTCGGTCACCGCCAGCTCCACGTCCGGGTGGGCGCGCCGGAACGCGCTGAGCACCGGCGGCAGCAGGTGGACCCCCACGGTGGTGAAGGTGCCGACGCGCAGCCGCCCGCCCGTGAGCCCGTTCAGCAGCGCCAGCTCGTGCCGTGCCCGTTCCATCTCGTCCAGCACCCGGCGCGCCCGCGCCACCAGCACCTCGCCCGCCGCCGTGAGCCGGGCGCCACGGTGATGCCGTACGAGCAGCGGCGCGCCCGCCTCCCGCTCCAGCTTGGCGAGCTGCTGGGAGAGCGCGGGCGGCGTGTAGCCGAGCCGCCCGGCGGCTCGGGTGATCGAACCGGCCTCGGCGACCGCGACGAGCGCGGCCAGATGTACGGGGTCGTACATTAAGCGTTCCTTTAGGCCGGGCCTCAAGATTCCACATACACGCTAAGGCCTGGAGCCAGCCAGGATGGGGGACATGGACGCACAGCTCATCGCCTTCACCGGAGTCGCCGCGGGCATGGTCGCCATGCCGGGCGCCGACTTCACCGTCGTCGTACGCAGCTCCCTGGCCTCCCGGCGCGCCGGCGTGGCCTGCGCCGTGGGCGTCGCGGGCGGGCTGGTCGTCCACACGGCCCTCGCCGTCGCGGGGCTCGCCGCGGTCCTGGTCGCGGTGCCGGTCCTCTACCGGACGCTCCAGATCGCCGGCGGCGCGTACATCCTGTACCTGGGCGTCCAGGCGGTGCGCGGGGCCCTCAAGGGGGCCACGGGGCCCGTGGAAGGCGAGGGGCAGGCGGGGCTGGGGGCAGGGCGCAGCCTCCGGCAGGGGTTCCTGACCAATGTCCTCAACCCCAAGGCGCCCGTCCTCTTCCTGAGCCTGCTGCCGCAGTTCGTGCCCGACGGGGCGGCCGTGCTGCCGCGCACCCTGCTCCTGGCGTCTATCGTGGTCGTGCTCGCCCTGGTCTGGTTCCCGGCCGTCGCGCTGCTGGTGGACCGGCTCGGGCGGTGGCTGCGACGGCCGCGTACCGCCAGGGCCGTGCAGGGCGTCACCGGTGGCGGACTCGCCGCCCTGGGTGTGTCGCTACTGGTCGCTCCGGTGGCTGGGCGCTGAGCCCGCGCCGTACGAGGTGGGGGAGCAGCCCCCACAGGCCGGCGCAGACCAGCAGGGTGAAGGCGCCCGCCGCCAGCCCCTCGGGCCGGCCGTGCACCACGTCCACGACCAGCGACACCGAGCAGGTGAGCGCCAGGGCCAGGACGGCGAGGCCGAGCCGCGCCAGGCGGGAGGACACGGCGACGATACGGGCCTTGGCGCCCTGCTGGAAGAGCGTGCGGTGCAGCGCGGCCGGGGCGGTGAGCAGCACCGCCGCCACGACGGAGAGCAGCAGCGTCCCGACGTACATCCCTCGCTGGTAGGAGTCGAGGGAGGCGAAGCGCGGTGTGAACGCCAGGGTCAGCAGGAAGGCGAACAGGATCTGGACGCCGGTCTGGGTGACGCGCAGTTCCTGGAGCAGCTCGGCGAAGTTGCGGTCGGCACGCTCCAGGGGCGTCTCGTTGCGCGCGGTGCAGGGGCTCTCGCCGGACATTCCCGACGAGTACCCCCGCACCACGGCTCATGCCCGCGGGATCACGGCAGGATCAGCGGACGCGTCCGTACCAGACCGACTTCGACCAGATCTTGTCCAGCTTCACCACCGACCCCGACTTCGGTGAGTGCCAGATCTTGTTGTTACCCGCGTAGATCCCGACGTGGTACACGTTGCTCCCGCGATGGAAGAAGACCAGGTCGCCCTTCTGCCGGCTGGAGGCGGAGATGTGGCGGGTCTTGTTGTACTGCTGCTGTGCCGTGCGCGGCAGGGTCTTGCCGGCCTGCTTGTACGAGTACAGCGTCAGGCCGGAGCAGTCGAACCGGGACGGGCCCGCGGCTCCGTACTTGTACGGTGCGCCCTTCTTGGACGCGGCGATGTTCAGCGCCTTGCTCGCGTGTGCCGGGGCGGCCTGTGCCTCGGATACGGCGCCGGGCGCCAGCATCGGGCCGCCGACGGCGGCGAGGGTGAGTGCCGAGACGGCACCGGCCCGGGACAGCAGAGACGGGACATGAATCTGCGCGGTCATTGCGCAACCCTTCGTCAGCCGCCTGTGAAGGATGACCTGTCGGGTTCGGACTGGCGAAGTTGCCCGGCCGCTGACGCGGCTTCACCCCAAGGGCGACCGATGGGACGAACATCGTTCGGTCACCCGTACTGCTTGGGTCCTCCACTCCTGCCGATCCACTCCTGTCGACCAGTCATCCGGACGGCGGCAGGACTCGGCGTCCGCCCGGACCGCCCCGCCGCGGTGGCGGGGGCTTGTCGTCGTCAGGGATCTTGACCCATGTCGGGATGAAATTCCGAGTCGAAACGGCTGTTTGTGAGGCTCCTCACGACTGATCCATTCGGGTGGACAGGGTGGATTTGGGGCCGGGCGGCGAGATACCGACGATCCCCTTACCAGGGCCGGAAGCTGATATTCCGCCAGATGTGTACAGCGGGTGCGCAACTCGCGTCGTACGAAATTCGTCCGGTTGCGTACGCTGAACGAGGGAGCGGTTCTCGTACTCCTGAGCCCATCCGGGGGAGGGCTACGTCGGTCCCACACCGCGATTCTGAGGCACCGTCACGCGTCCCGCGCGCCGCTCGCCGTCAAGCACCCGCAACGCCCGCGCCAGCGTATGGGCATGCACATCGCTCTCACCGCGCTCGTGCATCGAGGTCAGGGCGTCGCGCAGCGCCGTCGCACGCCCGACGAGGGCCTGTGCCGCGCGCAGGGCGCTGTAGGTGTGGGTGGCGCGCGCCGGGTTGATCCGCCCCAGCAGGTCGACGACTTCGAGCCAGCTGTCGACGAACGCGCTTTCGGCTCGGGTGAGTGCGGGGAGCGGCGGTGGCTCGGGTGACTGCATCGGTCACCGCTTGCGGTGGGGGACGACATGGTCGACCAGGCCGTACGCCACGGCGGCGGCCGCGTCGAAGACCGTGTCCCGCTCCAGATCGGCGTCGACGCGCTCGCGGCTCCGGCCGGTGTGGCGGGCGAGCATGCCCGCCAGTTGGCCGCGCAGCCGCAGCAACTCCCGCGCCTGGATCTCCAGATCCGACGGCTGACCGCGCAACGGCTCCTCCATGGCGGGCTGTTGGACGAGCACGCGCGCGCCGGGCAGGGCCATGCGCTTGCCGGGCGCGCCGGCGGCGAGCAGGACGGCGGCGGTCGAGGCGGCCTGGCCGATGCAGGTGGTCTCCACGTCGCACCGGACGACCCGCATGGTGTCGTAAATGGCCGACATGGCACTGAGGGGGCCGCCGGGGGAGTTGATGTAGAGCGAGATGTCCCGGTCGGGCGCGGCGTACTCGAGGTGCAGGAACTGTGCGACGACGTCGTTGGCGGCGGTGTCGTCGATGGGGGTGCCCAGGAAGATGATCCGCTCCTCCAGCAGCTTGGCGTACGGATCGAGCGTGCGGGTGCCGGAACTGGTGCGCTCGGTGAACTCGGGCAGGACGTGGCGCGCGGCGGGGCTCATGACGTGCCTCCTCGGGTCTCTGTAAAAAATGTACAGGACGTACAGGCCGTTATGATGGGAGCATGGCCTATGAGATTCCGGTGACGCAAGCCCGGGCGGAGCTCGCCGATCTGATCAACCGCGTGGTGTACGGCGGTGAACGGGTGGTCGTGACCCGTCACGGCAAGCCGCTCGTGGCACTCGTGTCGGCTGCCGACCTCGAACGACTCGAAGCGCCGGAGCAGGAGGCCGCGGAGGAGCAGGTGATCCGCTCCATCTCCACCGTCCGCGACGTCCCGTCCTCCGCCCCGGCCGACCGCGGCCGCTTCGGCATCGCCGCGGAACACCGCCCGGGCGGCCCGCACCGCGGCCCGCACCACGGGCCGCACCACGGGCCGGGCAACGGGCCGGGTCACTGACGCCACAAAAACTGGCGCCACAAAAAAGGAACCGGGGGCAGCCGGCGATGGCTCCCCCCGGTTGGCCGGTCAGTTGGCCGGTCAGTACAGGGACCGGTAGTTCTGCCAGCCCGTGGCGATGGCCAGGGTCGCCCCGAAGGAGCCCTTGCCGTCGCCCTTGTTGCGCAGCAGCTTGCCGTTGGTGTCGCGCGACAGCAGGTCGGGCAGCCCGTCACCGCTGATGTCGCCGACCCCGATGATCTCGGAGCGCCCGGCGCCCCAGTCCTGGAACAGCAGCTGCCGGGGCTTGAACGTGCCCTGCCCGGTGCCGCTGTAGCGCCACAGCTCACCGGAGGAGTCGCGGGCGAGCAGGTCGCCGTGCCCGTCGCCGTCGACGTCACCCGCGCCGATCAGGCGGTAGCCCGTCCAGCCGGTGCCGACGCGGACCGCCGCGTCCAGGCCGCCGGACGCGTTCGCCTTGTACAGGAAGAGGTAGCCCGTCGTGGTCTGCCGGGCCAGCAGGTCCGGCCGGCCGTCGCCGGTGAAGTCACCGGGCACCGCGAAGTCGTCGAAGCCGTTCCAGCCCGTACCGATCTGCACGTGCGGGTTGGCGGCGGAGGACGGGGCGAAGTCGCCCTCGCACTTCCCGCCGCTCCGCCACAGCTTGCCGTCCGTGGTCCGCAGCAGCATGTCGTCGCAGCCGTCGCCGTCGATGTCGCCGAACGGGATGAACCGGGTCGCCGGGTCCCACGGCGAGCTCGACCAGTCCCCGCCGGTGGCGCCGATGCGGTGTGCGGCGAGCTTGCCGCCCTCGGTCATGGAGTAGTACTCGCCCAGGCCGTCACCGTTGGCGTCACGGTGGGCGGTGCGCCCGCCGAGCAACTGCGTCGTGCCGCGGCTGACGACCGAGGGGCCGGTGCCGTCGCCCAGGTCGGTGCTCAGCTCCCACTGGAGCGGTCGGCTCACGGCGGGCCTGCCGTCGGCGCCGAGGCCGTCCCAGGTGGCGCGGATCGCGGCACCGTCCCGGTCGGTGCCGGAGATCTCCCGCACCGTGTTGCCGTACGCGTCACGGAAGGTCAGCTTCCAGGACGCCACCGGGCGGCTCAGCCGCCACAGTCCGGTCCACGGCGACGGGGAGGCCGCGCGCAGGTCCACCGACTCGCTCGTGCGCGTACCCAGGACCGCCAGGGGCGAGCGCGGCACGGTCACCACAGGGACGCGGATACGGCGCGCCTCGTCGACGTACGCGACGTGTCCGCCGAACTTGTCGACCGTCCACTCGCCGATGGACGGCCGCTGTGCGAGCACCGTCTCGGACGCGGGCCGACCGGCTCCTCCGTGGAAGTCCCTCAGCCGCAGCCGGGTCACGTCCGGATCGGAGTCGTCCTTCCAGGCCACGAAGCCGTCGCCCAGCTGTGCCCCCGGCGGCGCCGGTATGCCACGCCCCTCCGAGCGGTCCCACACCCCGGCGCGGCCCTCGGCGTAGCACCCCCAGTACAGCCAGCGGCCGACCGCCTGCAGATGGCTCGGCACGCACTCCGAGCCGATGTTGATGTCGGCGGACTCCGTCTTCTTGCGCAGGTCGTACGACCTGACCGTGCCCGTCGTGGTCCCGGGCTTCCACAGCGTGTCGCCCCACACGGCGGCCGCGCTCCCCGGCACGCGGTGGGCATCCGTCGAGCCGGTCTCGGACGTGTCGAAGGAGCCGACGAGCGAGCCCGGCCCGTCGGAGTTCCTGACGATGATGTACGGCCCGGACGCCCCCACCACGTTGTCGTACGGGACGTACGAGGTGACGTAGATCTGTTCGGCGGGCACCTTCCCGCCGTTGGCCTCGTGGTACGCGAGCGGGGTGTCGAGCGGGGTCCGGTAGCCCACGCGCCCGTCGCCCAGCGGCCACAGGCGGGAATCGAACTCGGCGCACGAGTACTCGCTGCCCGCGCCCTCGCACGGATAGTCCATGTAGAAGTCGCCCTGCACCAGCCGCCGCGGGCCGGGCTCCAGGCCGCCGGAGGCCGGCAGGTCGTACTCGTACAGCCCGCGACCGGTTCCGGTGTCCGCCCAGCCCACCACCGTGAGCCGGCCGCCGCCCAGGGCGATCCCCTCCGGGCTCCCGGTGCCGTTGAGCGTTCCGAACGTGATGACGGCCTCGCCCCCGTCCGTCGCGGCGGGTGCCGCCGCGGCCGGGGCCGGAGCGAGCCCGCCCACCGCCAGTGCGACGACGGCGAACCCGATGGTGCGTGTCGTGCGTCTTCTCCTGCGGATGGTCATGTCTGCCCCCCTCATGATGACGTGATCGCCCCGGATACTACGGCCGCCCGGTCGGACAACGCCCTGGTCGCGCACGGGCGTCGGGCACGTGGACCGCTCCGTATACGACTTTGTACGACCGGCTCGTGACGGCGGTCCGGGCGGCGCCTTCGGTCCATGAGCGAGCAAAGGGCCAGTTAACCTCCCGGAAAAACTTGTGCCCGAGATTGAAATATCTCTGCGCCACACTCGTTCCTGCAGGTCAACAGAGTGTTGAAGCCGGATAGTGTCCCGCTGCGCCCGGGATCACATCGGGCGGGAGACTGTGAGGTGAAACGTGCAACTGACGCCGCACGAGCAGGAGCGACTGCTCATCCACGTGGCCGCCGACGTGGCGGAGAAGCGCCGGGCACGCGGGGTGAGGCTCAACCATCCCGAAGCCGTCGCCCTCATCACCTCCCACATCCTGGAGGGCGCCCGCGACGGCCGCACCGTCGCCGAACTCATGGCGTCCGGCCGCAAGGTGCTCAGCCGCGACGACGTCATGGACGGCATCCCCGAGATGATCCACGACGTCCAGGTCGAGGCCACCTTCCCCGACGGCACCAAGCTCGTCACCGTCCATGACCCGATCGTGTGAAGGGGGCGCTTCGATGATTCCCGGAGAGATCCTGTACGCGGACGAGCCCGTGCCCCTCAACGCGGGCCGCCCCGTCACCCGCCTCACCGTGCTCAACGCCGCCGACCGGCCCGTCCAGGTCGGCTCCCACTACCACTTCGCCGAGGCCAACCCGGGCCTCGCCTTCGACCGTCCGGCCGCGCGCGGCCTGCGGCTGAACATCGCCGCCGGTACCGCCGTACGCTTCGAGCCCGGCATCCCCGTCGACGTCGAACTCGTACCGATCGCCGGGCTGCGCGTCGTCCCCGGCCTGCGTGGACAGACCGGAGGCCCCCTCGATGCCTGAACTGATCCGGCCCGTGTACGCGGACCTCTTCGGCCCCACCACCGGCGACCGCGTCCGGCTCGCCGACACCGACCTGCTCATCGAGATCGAGGAGGACCGCTGCGGCGGGCCCGGCCGCGCGGGCGACGAGGCGGTGTTCGGCGGCGGCAAGGTGATCCGCGAGTCCATGGGCCAGTCCCGTACGACGCGTGCCGAGGGTGCCCCCGACACCGTCATCACCGGCGCCGTCATCGTCGACCACTGGGGCATCGTCAAGGCCGACATCGGCATCCGCGACGGCCGGATCACCGGCATCGGCAAGGCCGGGAACCCCGACACCATGAACGGCGTCCACCCCGACCTCGTCATCGGCCCGGAGACGGAGGTCATCGCGGGCAACGGCAAGATCGTCACCGCCGGGGCCATCGACGCGCACATCCACTTCATCTCGCCGACCGTCGTCGAGCAGGCGCTCACCTCCGGCATCACCACGCTCGTCGGCGGCGGCACCGGGCCCGCCGAGGGCACCAAGGCCACCACCATCACCCCCGGCCCCTGGCACCTCACCCGGATGTTCGAGGCGCTGGAGACGTACCCCGTCAACATCGGACTGCTCGGCAAGGGCAACACCGTCTCGCGCGAGGCGATGCACTCCCAACTGCGGGGCGGCGCCCTCGGGTTCAAGATCCACGAGGACTGGGGGGCCACCCCGGCGGCCATCGACGCCTGCCTGGGCGTGTGCGAGGAGACCGGCGCGCAGCTCGCCATCCACACCGACACGCTCAACGAGGCCGGGTTCGTCGGTGACACCCTCGCCGCCATCGCGGGCCGCACCATCCACGCGTACCACACCGAGGGCGCGGGCGGCGGTCACGCCCCCGACATCATCACCGTGGTCTCCGAGCCGTACGTCCTGCCCAGCTCCACCAACCCCACCCGGCCGCACACCGTCAACACGCTCGACGAACACCTCGACATGCTGATGGTGTGCCACCACCTCAACCCGGCCGTCCCCGAGGACCTCGCCTTCGCCGAGTCCCGCATCCGGCCCTCGACCATCGCGGCCGAGGACATCCTCCACGACATGGGCGCCATCTCGATCATCTCCTCCGACTCCCAGGCCATGGGACGCGTCGGCGAGGTGATCCTGCGGACCTGGCAGACCGCGCACGTGATGAAACGACGCCGGGGCGCTCTGCCCGGCGACGGCCGCGCCGACAACCACCGCGTACGTCGCTATGTCGCCAAGTACACGATCAACCCGGCCGTCGCGCAGGGCCTCGACCACGAGATCGGCTCCGTCGAGACCGGCAAGCTCGCCGACCTCGTCCTGTGGGAGCCGGCGTTCTTCGGCGTCAAGCCGCAGACCGTGATCAAGGGCGGCCAGATCGCGTACGCGCAGATGGGCGACGCCAACGCGTCGATCCCCACGCCCCAGCCGGTCATGCCCCGCCCCATGTTCGGCGCGCTGGGCAGGGCCGCGGCGGCGGGCTCGTTCAACTTCGTCACGCAGTCCGCCCTCGACGACGGTCTGCCGCAGCGGCTCGGCCTCACCAAGGAGTTCGTGGCGATCAGGAACACCCGCGGCGTCACCAAGGCGGACATGCGCGAGAACGACGCCCTGCCGCGCGTCGAGGTCGACGCCGACACGTTCACGGTGACGATCGACGGCGATCCGGTCGCCCCGGCGCCCGCCGCCGAACTGCCCATGGCCCAGCGCTACTTCCTCTTCTGATGTCCCGGTCCGCTCTTCTCGTCCTCGCCGACGGCCGGTTCCCCGCAGGTGGCCACGCCCACTCCGGCGGCGCCGAACCGGCCGTCAAGGCGGGACGCATCCGTGACGCCCGCGACCTGGAGTCCTTCTGCCGGGGCCGCCTGCACACCAGCGGGCTCACCGCGGCCGCCCTCGCCGCCGCGGCCGCCCTCGGCCACGACCCCGCCGCGCTCGACGAGGCCGCCGACGCCCGCACCCCCTCACCCGCGCTGCGCGCCACCGCCCGCAAGCTCGGCCGCCAGATGCTGCGGGCAGCCCGCGCCACCTGGCCGAGCCCCGAACTCGACGCGCTGGCCCGGGCGTTCCCGCGCGGCGCCCACCAGCCCGTCGTCCTCGGGCTGGCCGCCCGCGCGGCGGGCCTCGGCCCAGAGGACGCGGCGCACTGCGTGGCGTACGAGACGGTCAGCGGGCCCGCCACCGCCGCCGTACGCCTGCTGAGCCTCGACCCCTTCCAGGCCACCGCCGTCCTCGCCCGCCTCGCGCCCGACATGGACCAGGTCGCCGCCCGGGCCGCCGATGCCGCCCGCGGCGGCGTCGACGCCCTGCCGGCCGCGTCCGCGCCGCTGCTCGACATCACGGCCGAGCAGCACGCGGCCTGGCCCGTACGCCTGTTCGCCTCCTGAGAACCCTGGAGAAGTCATGCACCTCGACCACGACCACACCGGCCCCGCCGCCGTCAGCGCCGACGCCCACCGCCCCGACGGAACGCGCCGCGCCCTGCGTATCGGCCTGGGCGGACCCGTCGGGTCCGGCAAGACCGCCACCGTCGCCGCCCTGTGCCGGGAACTGCGCGACCAGCTGTCCCTCGCCGTCGTCACCAATGACATCTACACCCGCGAGGACGCCGAGTTCCTGCTGCGCAACGCCGTCCTGCCGCCCGAGCGCATCCAGGCCGTGGAGACCGGCGCCTGCCCGCACACCGCGATCCGCGACGACATCTCCGCAAACCTCGAAGCGGTGGAGGACCTGGAGGACGCGGTCGGCCCGCTCGACCTCATCCTGGTCGAGTCCGGTGGCGACAACCTCACCGCCACCTTCTCCAAGGGCCTCGTCGACGCCCAGATCTTCGTCATCGACGTCGCGGGCGGTGACGACATCCCGCGCAAGGGCGGCCCCGGCGTCACCACCGCCGACCTGCTCGTCATCAACAAGACCGACCTCGCCCCGTACGTCGGCTCCGACCTGGAGCGGATGGCCCGCGACGCCAAGGAGCAGCGCGGCGACCTGCCCGTCCTGTTCACCTCGCTCACCGGCGAGCAGGGTGTCGCACCGGTCGCGCAGTGGGTACGGGGCCGGCTCGCCGCCTGGAACGCCCGAGGATGAGCGTCCACGCCACCGCGCGGATCGAGGCCACCCCCGCCGGGCTGCCCGTACTGGAGAGCGCCGGGCCGCTCGCGCTGCGCCGCACCCGCGCCACCGGCCCGTACACCCGTGTCACCGTCGTCGGCGCGATGACCGCGCCGCTCGGCGGCGACCGGCTGGCCGTCGAGGCGGTGGTACGGGACGGGGCGCGGCTCACCGTCGACTCGGCGGCCGCGACGGTCGCGCTGCCCGGCCGGGGCGCCGCCGGGCCGGCGACGTACGACGTGCGGCTGACGGTCGGCGAGGGAGCGGAGCTGCGCTGGCTGCCGGAGCAGCTGATCTCCGCGTACGGCTCCGATCTCCGGATGCGTACGACGGTCGAACTGGCCGCCGGCGCCCGGCTCGTCCTGCGCGAGGAGCAGATCCTGGGCCGCCACGGCGAACGGCCCGGCACCCTCGCCACCCGCCTCACCGTCCACCGAGCCGGCCGCCCCCTGCTGGACCAGGAACTGTCCTACGGTCCGGGGGCGGCCGGCGGCTGGGACGGGGGAGCGGTGCTGGCGGGGCACCGGGCCGTCGGTCAACTCCTCGTGGTGGACCCGGACTTCGACGACAAGCCGGCCGAGCCGCGCCTCATCGGCGACACCGCCGCCATCACGCCCCTCGCCGGGCCCGCCGCCCTGGTGACGGCGGTCGCCCCGGACGCGCTGTGCCTGCGGCGCGTCCTGGACGAGGCGCTGACGGCGCTGGTGCCCCTGTGACGGCCGCCCGGTCAGCCGCCGACGTACCAGGTGAAGCCGCCGGACGACGCGGCGACGGCCAGCAGGATGGCGAAGACCACCAGGTCGACGATGCCGAGGACGATCGCGGCCTTCGCCATGCCCGCGCCGTTCTTGACCGGCGCCTGCCTGAGGCCGACCGCGCCGAAGATGATGGCCAGCGGCCCGAGGATGACGTTGAGGAACAGCACGCCGATGATGCCGCAGACGAGCCCGGCGATGGCGAGACCGTTCGTACGGGACCGCGCCTGCCCGTGCGTACCGCTGGTGCCGTAACCGGCCATGGGAACTCTCCCTGTTTTGGGGGGACTTGTGAACGTCCGTGTTGCCCGATGTGCCGATACCATGCCCGCCGGGTGAGAACTCCGTGCCGGTCCGCCCGTGCGATGGTGCGCCCGGCGGCGGCCCCGCTCACCGCCGGAACTTCGGGAACCTCCGCGGCTGGGAGCCCTGCTGGGCTTCCTTCACCCTGGCCGCGTAGTCGTCCACGTACTCCTGGCCCGACAGCGCGAGGATCCGGTACATGATCTCGTCGGTCACGGCACGCAGCACCGTCTTGTCGTTCTCCATCCCGGCGTACCGCGAGAAGTCCAGCGGCTCACCGAACCGGATCGTCACCCGTTTGATCTTCGGTACGACCTGGCCGGGCGGCTGGATCTCGAACGTCCCGACCATCGCGCACGGGATCACCGGAACCCCCGCCTTCAGGGCCATGACGGCGACCCCGACCTTGCCCTTGTAGAGCCGCCCGTCGTGCGAGCGTGTCCCCTCCGGGTAGATGCCCAGCAGCTCGCCCTTGGCCAGCACCCCGAGCCCCTCGCGGATCGCCGCTTGGCCGGCCTCCTTGCCGGAGCGGTCCACCGGGATCTGCCCGGCGCTGCGGAAGAACGCGGCGGTCAGCCGGCCCTTGACGCCGGGGCCCGTGAAGTACTCCTGCTTCGCGAGGAAGGTGATGCGCCGCTTGAGGACGACGGGCATCAGGAAATGGTCCGAGAAGGACAGGTGGTTGCCCGCGACGATCGCGGCGCCGTCCTCCGGGATGTGTTCCAGTCCCTCGGTCCTCGGCCGGAACAGCAGCCGCAGCACCGGTCCGAGGAAGACGTATTTGAGCAGGTAGTAGAACACTGGGCTGGCTCCCCACTCTCCCGGCCGGGCCTCTCAGCTGTGTGACCACCTCTGATCGGACCTCGTGCTGACGCGCTGCCTTTTTTAACGGAGCGTCAGGCCATTGTGTCCCATCCTCGACCGCTTACCCATGCATTGCCGCTGCAGGCATGACCGCCGCCCATGGTGGCCGAAAGCCTCCGCCCCCTCGCTTCCGGGGATCGAACACAGGCGCGGGTGCGGGCTAGGGTGTGCGCCTGCCGGACCATCCCGCCCGATCTCTTCGCCATGGGCTGAAGGGGGACCGTATGGTTGACACGCACAACGCGTCCGGGCTCGCGTTGCTCGCCGCGGCCACCTTCGGAACCGCCGACTACCTCGGTGGGCTCTCCACCCGGCGCACGGGTCTCGCCTCGACCGCCCTCGCGGCGCAACTCGCCGGCTGTGTCGCCCTGCTGGTGGCCACAGCGGCGCATACGGGCAATCCGACGTTGCGGGACCTGCTGTGGGGAGCCGCGGCCGGTGTCGCGGACTGCGCGGGTCTTCTGCTGTTGTTCAAGGCGCTGTCCATCGGGGCCATGGCGGGGGTGGCACCGGTCTCCGGGGTGGTGTCCAGCGCGTTGCCCGTCGTGGCAGGTGTGTTCTTCGGGGAGCGCGTCGCGGGGGTGCAGTGGGCCGGGATCGTTGTCGGGGTGATCGCGGTCGCGGCCGTCAGCCTGCCCGGCAGGTCGTCGGGCGAAGCCGCGCCGGGCGGCGCCGGCGGGGCGGAGCTGTGGCGTCCGCTCCCCATGGTGCTGGGCGCGGTCGCGGGAAGCGGATTCGCCCTCTACTACATCCTGTTCAGCCGTATTTCGGACGACTCGGGTGTCGCCCCCGTCCTCAGTGCCCGCATCGCCTCGGCGGTGGTGGTCGTCGTGTGGGTCGGCTGGCTGGTCAAACGGCGGGCGGAGCCCCTGGCACCCCCGCGCCGGCTGGGTACGGCCGTGGCGTCGGGGGTGCTGGCGTCGGCGGGGAACCTGGTGCTCGTCCTGGCCCTGAGGGAGGGGCAGCTCGGGCTGGTCGCCGTCCTGGCGTCGCTGTATCCCGCGGTTACGGTGCTGCTGGCGCTCGCCATCCTGCGTGAGCGGCCGGGTCCGTGGCAGCTGGTCGGCATCGGCGCGGCCGTCGCGGCGGTCGGCATGATCTCCGCGGCGTGACGTTCGCCCGCGCCGACACCTTCCCCTCCGCAGAAGACGCCGAGGTCGTCCCGTCCCGAAGCCGCCGCAACATCACGGGGAACGCGAGGAGCGCGCAGTGAGCATCGAACGGCGAATCATGAACCCGTACCCGCTGGAGCGGGCTCCCCGGCCGGACGGCCATCCGCTGTCGGCGGGCCAGGAACGCCTGTGGTGGCAGCGCCAGGCGGACGACGGTGCCCGCTACCACGTCACCGGCGGCTGGCACTGGGGGGCGGAGGTCGATCCGGACGCGCTCACACGCGCGCTGGACGCGCTGGTGCGGCGCCACGAGATCCTGCGTACCGCCTTCGTCCTGGGAGAGGACGGGACGGTGACCGCGCGGCTCCGGGACGGGGTGCGCGTTCCGGTGCGCTGTGCGGGCAAGGACTGGGCGGAAGCCGTGGCAGACGCCGCTCGCCGGCCGTTCGACCTGGCCGCGCCACCGCTCGCACGGGCGGTGGTGGCCCGGTTGGACGACGGGTACGGACTGTTCGTCGCCCAGCACCACATCGTGTCCGACCGCTGGTCGATGGACGTGTTCGGCCGTGACCTGTACGAACTGTACGCGGCCGAGTGCGAGGGGCGTTCCCCCCGGCTGCCGGTGCCGCAGCTTCAGTTCGGGGACTACGCGCTGTGGCAGCGCCGGTTGCAGGCGAGTGAGGCGCTGCGGCCGGTGACCGAGCGCTGGCTGCGGCGGCTGGACGGCTGGGAGCGACTGGAGCTGGTGACGGACCACCCCAGGCCGACGGCGGACGCGGACGACGATGCCGGGCGGGAGGCCGTCGTGACCCTGTCCTCCGACGACACGGACGCCGTGTCGGCCCTGGCCTGGCGGAGCCGCGCGAGCCAGGCCGTCGTGGTCACCGCCGCGCTGGCCGCGACACTGAAGGCGTTCACGGGACAGCACGACGTCGTCATCGGCGCGATGCTCTCCGACCGGCCCAGCCCCGAGCTCCACGACGTGATGGGATTCTTCGTCAACACCGTGGTTCTCCGCGTCGACCTGTCGGGAGATCGGCTGACGTTCCGCCAGGTCATTCGGCGTACGCGCGACGCGTGGATGTTCGCCGACGCCCATCAGGACGTGCCGTTCGAGCGGCTGGTGGCAGCGCTGGGCGCCGGGGCCGGTGCGGGCCGCCATCCCCTGTTCGACATCACGGTCAACCACGCCGGCGGCCGACCCGGGGCGGAGGAGGGAGGCGGCACACCACCCGCCTGGGAGCCCCCGCTGCCGACGACGGCCCGATTCGACCTGTCCTTGCACACCAGGGTGGTGGACGGCCGCCTGCGGGCGGGTTTCCTCTACCGCCCCGCCCTCTTCGACCACGCCACCGTGACCGCCCTGGCCGAGCGCTTCGTACGGCTGCTGGAGCAGGGGGCGCGTGCGCCCGACGTACCCCTGGCGGACCTCGACCTGCTGGACCGCGCGGAGCGGGAACGGCTGTGGCGCTGCAACGATCCGGCGGACTCCCCCGGGGCCACGGTCGTGGAACTCGTACGGAACCAGGTGCGCCTGCGGCCCACGACCGCCGCCGTCACCGGGGCCCGGGAGGTGCTGTCCTACGCCGAACTCGAACGTCGCGCCACCAGGCTGGCACACCGCCTGGCGGCGTACGGGGCGGGCCCCGAGCGGGTGATCGCCGTGTGCCTGGAACGGACCACGGACGTCCCCGTGGTGCTCCTGGCCGTGGCGCTGACGGGCGCGGCCTACCTGCCGCTCGACCCGGGTCTTCCCGCCGAACGGCTGCGGTTCCTCCTCGACGACGCCGGGGCGATCCTCCTCGTCGTCCAGCCCGCCCTGCGGGCACGGCTTCCCGGGACGGACGTACCGCTGCTGGTGTACGACGGCGACCCGGCCGCGACGACGGAAACGGCCCCGGAGGCGCCGGCCGGGGACGACGTGCCGAGGGCCTTCCCGGCACCGGACCCCGACAGCGCCGCCTACCTGATTTCCACCTCCGGCTCCACCGGGACGCCCAAGTGCGTCACGATCACCCACCGCGCCCTGGGGCGGCTGGTGTCCGGCGCCCCGCGCTACCTGGATGTCGGTCCCGGTACGACGTTCCTCCAGACCGGTCCGCTCTCCTTCGACGTGGCCGTGCTCGAATGGGCGCCACTCGCCCATGGCGGCCGAGTGGCGGTGGTGGACACGGGCGCGCTGCTGGAGGAGCTGGGCCCCGCGCTCAGAGCGCACCGTGTCACCACCCTCAAGCTCGTCTCGCCCCAACTCGACCTCGTCGTCGAGCGTGGTCCCGCCGCACTCGCCGGGCTGCGTGAACTGGTGGTGGGCGGCGACGTGGTCAACCCCCGCAGCTTCGAGGCGGTGCGGCGCGCGCTGCCGGGCTGTCGCGTCCTCGCGTCGTACGGCCCCACCGAGAGCACCGTCCTGGCGACCGTGTCCACGGGCCCCGTTCGGGCCGGGCGGGTTCCCCTGGGGCACGCCGTGCCGTACACCCGGGTCTACATCCTCGACGAGGACCTGCGGCCGGTTCCCGTCGGCATGCGCGGGGAGATCCACCTGGCCGGAGACGGGCTGGCCCGCGGATACCACCGCCGGCCCGGGGCGACCGCGGCGGCTTTCCTGCCCGACCCGTTCGGGCCCCCCGGCTCCCGGATGTACCGCACCGGGGACCTGGGCCGGTACCTCGCGGACGGCACCATCGACTTCCTGGGGCGCGCCGACCGGCAGGTGAAGATCCGCGGCTACCGGATCGAGACGTCGGAGATCGAGCACGCCCTGTTGCGCGAGCCGGCGGTCGCGTCGGCCGTGGTCGTCGCCACCGACCTGGACACGGGTCCGGCGCTGGTCGCGTACGTGGTCCCCGCCGCCTCCCATCCCTTCGACCCCGCGGAACTGCGCCGGTGCCTGGCCGCACGCCTGCCCGCTTACATGCTTCCCGCGCACATCGTCGAGCTGTCGCGGCTGCCGCTGACGGTACGCAACAAGGTGGACCGCTCGGCACTGCCGCCGCCGCGCCCGGCACGCCCCTCCTCCGCCTCTTCCGCCTCTTCCGTCTCCTCCGTTTCCTCCGCCTCCTCCGCCTCCTCCGCCTCCTCCTCCGTCCCGGTGGCTCGCGCCGGTGCCGCGAACGCCCTGGAGGAGCGGGTCTGTGAGGCCTGGTCCACGGTTCTGGGGCATCCGCTGTCCGGGACGGACGACTTCTTCACATGCGGCGGCCACTCGCTGCTGGTGCCCCGGGCGACGGCCGCCGTGCGCAACCTCCTCGGCCGCGAGGTGCCGCTGCGGCTGATGCTGCGCCATCGCACCCCGGCCGCGTACGCCTCGGCGCTGCTGGAGGAGGGCGCTGCCGGCCTTGACGGGACGCCCGGCCCAGGCGGGACGGCGGACGCTCCGTACCGCCTGGAGCGGTCGACCTGGCGCGCCAATGGCCTCGACGGCGAGCGCCGCGTCGACTTCTACGCCTCGGGCGCCGGACAGGGCGGGGACGTGCCCAGGTGGGGGCTCGTGGTGCTGGACGGTGGCGAGTTCGTGGACGTGGTCCGGCTTCCGGCCATACTCCAAGGGCTGGTGGAACGGAGTGCGGTGCCCACCGTCACAGCCGTCTTCGTCAGCCCCGGCTCCTGGCGGGGACGCCGTGAGGAACTCCTCGCCGACGGCTATGTCGATCTGCTCGCCGACGAGGTCGTCCCCCTGCTGGAGGCGTGGACGCCGGCGGAGCGGCCGAGGCCGGTGTTCTGCCTCGGGGCCAGTCTCGGCGGGGTGGCGGCGGTCCGCGCCGCGCTGCGCCGCCCCGACCGGTTCGCGGGCGCGGTCGCCCTGTCGAGCCCGCTCTCCGACCACCGTCTGGAGCCGGTGGACGGCGGGCGCGCAGCCGTGTCGTCGCGCCTGTATCTGCACGCCGGCCGGGGGGAGGCGGACCTCGTCCTCGCCGATGGGAACGACCTGCCGACCGGGGTTTCCAGGACCGGAGAGCGGCTGCGCCGCGCGGGTCACGCCGTCACCTGTGCGTACGGCGCCGGAGGGCACACCTACGCCGCCTGGCAGAACGCCCTGCCGGAGGCGCTCACCTGGCTCGCCGCGGGCGAGCGGACGAGGAGCTGATTCCCATGAACGACACGAAAGACACGAACGAAACGAAAGACACGAACGACATCCTCCGGGCCGAGCCGGAGCGGAGCCAGGAGCGCCGCTACCAGGTCGTCGCCAACGACGAGGAGCAGTACTCGGTGTGGCCCACCGACCGGGACCTGCCCGCCGGATGGCACCGCGCCGGTCCTTCGGGGACGCGCGAGGAATGCCTGGCCCACATCGACGAGGTGTGGACCGACCTGCGTCCACTGAGTGTGCGGCGCCGCATGGCGGGCGGGACCGGCGACTCCCCGGAGCGGTGAGCGCGCTCACGGGGGGGCACTCACGTCCGGCGACGCCGTGGCCCGCCGGCCCCCTTCCCCGGTTTCACCGGTCGGAACGAACCGGGGCCACGGCATCGCGCGCGCCGGGATCAGCCGCCGACCCGGTCCCGTCCGCTCGGGTCGTCCTGGCCGGCCAGCGCCTCCTCCACCGCCGCGGCGATGGAGCGTATGGTGCCGAAAGTGGCCTCGTTCAGCCGGTGTTCGGGGAGTTCGAGGTCGAAGCCGTCCTCCAGGGCGAGCATGATCCCCATGCAGTTCAGCGAGGTCATCCCCAGGTTCCACAGGTCGTCGTCGGGCCCTGGTTCACCGCCCCGGAGGACGAAGCCGAGCTGCTCGCCGACAATGGCCCGTACGGTCTCCACCGTGGTCGGTGCAGGCATGATCACCGCTCTCCTTCCCGTGCTTCCGTCGTCCGTGCGATCCCCGGTTCCCCGCCGCTCGTGGCGCCCGCCGTCGCCGGGGGGTGTACCGCCCCGGTGAGGGCCTCGCCGCGGCGCAGGTAGCGGGCGATGCGGCGGGCACCCGTCAGGCTGCCGGCCGCGTACCACAGCACGTCCGGGGCGAGTCCGTAGTCGATCCCCAGCCGCTCGTACACCTGGGTGGCATGGAGTCGGTACGAGTTGGCGAGCTGGGCGGTCGTCATCTGCGGGGCGGCCTGTGCGCCCGTCTCGAACCACGCGGCCAGGGTGTGTTCGACGTACTCCTCCACGGAGTACTCCAGGGTGCGGGTCTCGATGGGGCGGCGCACCGGGGTGAACATGGGGTCGATGACGCCGGGGCGCCCTTGCAGTTCATTGGCGACGTGCGTGGCGAGAAGTGGTGCGCAGTGGAAGCCGTCGCGGTAGGTGCCGGTCATCAGGTACAGACCGGGGACGGGCAGCGCGCCGATCAGCGGGAACCCGTCGAGGGTCATCGGACGATTGCCGGTGAGGTAGCGGACGACGTCGTGACGCGCGATGTCCTCGTCCAACTGCTGCATGGCGTACTGGGCGAGGAACCGGACGTCGCCCACGGGAACGACATCGGTGGGGCGGTCGACCAGGCGGTTGGTGGCACCCAGGTACTCCATGCCAGGACCGGCGGGCACGACGTGCAGTCCGCAGGCGAAGCCGCGGTTGGGGGTGCGGACCACGCTGCGGAACGGTTCACCGACGACCCGTCGGGAGAGCATCGCGAAGCCGAGCCCGGGAAACGTCGGCATCAGAGCACCGTCGAGGAAGGGTTGGACCAGCTGTTCGCTGGCAGCTCCGGCCGCCACGACGACGGTGCCGGCCTCGATGAGCCGGCCGTCGTCCAGTTCGACCCCGGTGACGGCGTCGGAGCCGCCGGTCAGCCGCCGCACGGTGGCGTCCACCAGGGCCACGCCGTCGCGGAGTAATCGTTCCTGCACGGCGTTGAGTACGGCACGGGCGTCGACGGCCCCCTCGGTGGGCAGCCGCACCGCGCGCAGCGCCCGGGACTCGGTCCTCGGCCGATAGCCGGGGATGGTGCGCGGATCCACTTCCTCCCAGGGCTGCTTGTACTCGTCGAGCGCGGCGAGCATCGCCTCGAAGTTGATCGAGTCCAGTTCCGCGCCGACGGCGTTCAGGATGACGTGGGTCTCGTCGGCCGTGCGGAGAGGCGGCCGGCCCGGGGCGTCGTCCTCCAGGCCGCTCACCACGTCCTCCCACCGCTCGTGGGCGGCGAAGGCCATCTCGAAGCGGCTGCGCTGTGGCCGGTTGCGCAGGGTTTCCCGGGTGACCTCGCCGAAGCAGCCGAGCATCGCCCCGGCGGCCTGGCTCGCGCCGCCTCCCCGCGCCCAGGGGCCTACGACGGTGACGGAGCCGAATTGTCGTCGCATCAGTTCATCGGCGAGGAACAGGCCAAGGGCGCCATTGCCGACGATGACGACGTCGGCCCGGCCGGGCGGTTGTCCGTCGACGGGGGTCGGGACCTTTCCCAGGGGCATAAATCCTCCGAGGAGTGCGTGGGCGTGCGATGTATTCACGGCCCGTACCGGGTATTGCACGGGCCGCATTGCCGGAAAGTGGCTGAAAAACCGTACTCGCGGTCATGGGTGATTCGGCCGGTCGTACCGCGACGCGAACGCCGTGCAAAGGACGGCTGAACGGCCGGACAAGCGACCCGACATGGGAAAATGACCGAGCCTGGCCTCGTCGGGTGTGATCCCGGCGTGAGCGGACCGGTTGCTGAGGACGCTTGCGGGATCGGTACGGCGGTTCCGGATCGACTGGCGTCTCTTCATCGGCTCTCCACTCGACGGGAGTGCGATCCTGGCCGAGTATAGGCACTCCGTTCGAGCGCCGAAATGGCTCTGCCTACATGGTTGTCGCTCTACCCGGCCTTCCTGGAGGTGTTGTGCGCGCCGACCGCCCAAACGGAACGTTGTCGTCAACTCCCCGTACCGTGTGTGACCTCCTGTCATTGCAGATAAAGGAACGTCCGCACGCAACCGCCGTCAAGACCCCGAACCATTCCTGGACCTTTTCCCAACTCCACGATTCCGTGCAGAACCTGAGCCTCCGGATGTCCCGGTCCGGTGTACAACAGGGAACGCTGGCGGGTCTTCTGGCGCGGCGGGGACCCGCCGCGCTGTTCGGTCTGCTGGCCGTCCTGCGGTGCGGCGCCGCGTGCCTTCCCCTGGACCCGGACGATCCGCCCCGACGCGTCCGCCGTGTGATCGAGGAGACCGGCTGCGTGACCGTGCTCGTCGAGGCCCCGCTCGATTCGTACCCGGAGGCACTGGTCATCACGGGGTTCGACGACCCCGACCACGGCGGCCTCAGCTCCGCAGGCGGTTCCGCCGGTCCCGGCGCGGCCCCGTTCACCGGTCCCGCACCGGACGATCTCGCGTACGCGATCACGACATCGGGGTCCACGGGGCGGCCGAAGGCGGTCGCGGTCCCACACGACGCCCTCTTCAACCTGATCAGCACCTCGAAGGACGACTTCGAACTGGTACCGGAGCGCGACGTGGTGCTCTGGACGTCCCGCCCCTCCGTCGACGTCTCGGTGCAGGACTGCCTGATGGCCCTCTGCCACGGCGCGACCGTGGCCATCCCGGAGGACCAGGGCTTCCTGCCCCGCAGCATCCTCAAAGCCGCGAGCAGCCTGGGTGCCACGGTGGTGGACCTCCCAGCGGCGGTGATCGGTCCGTACGGCCGGGCTCTCCTGCCTCGGCTGGCCGAGGCGGGCGTACGGCTCGTCATCACCGGCGGCTCCCTGCTCGACGGAGCCGGTGTCACCGGGGCGCCCCCGTCCCTGACGGTGGTCAACGCCTACGGGCCGACAGAGGCGACCGTCACCGCCACGCTCCACCGCTGCGACCCTGCCCCGCCCCGGCGCGTCCCCATCGGGCGGCCCATCCGCGGCGTGCGGGCCCATGTCCTCGACGACGACCTGGCTCCCGTACCGGCCGGCCGGGCGGGCCAGCTGTACCTCGCCGGCGACGGCCTGGCCTGGGGCTACCTGGGGCGTCCGGCTCGCACCGCCGCCGTCTTCCTGCCCGACCCCTTCGCCGGCCGCCCCGGCGCCCGGATGTACGCGACCGGCGACCGGGTACGCCGGCTGCCCGACGGGACGCTGGAGTTCCTCGACCGTATGGACAACCAGGTGAAGGTCAGCGGGTTCCGCATCGAGATCGGCGAGGTGGAGGAGGCACTGCTGCACTGCCCCGGGGTGCGGGACGCCGCCGTGGTCCTGCGCGACGACGCCCCGGGAGGACCGGCGCTCCTCGCCTGCCTGGTGGGCGACGCCGGCGTCGACGGCACACTGACGGAGGTTCTCCGTACCCGCCTGCCGGCCCATATGATCCCCGGCTTCCGCCGCTGGCTGGACGTGCTGCCACTCACCCCACAGGGCAAGGTCGACCGCGGCGCGCTGAGCACACTGCCGCTCGCGGGCCCCGGCGCCGGGGGTGACGGCCGCCGGGATGGGGGCACAAGAGGTGCATGACCGTACCCAAGAAGAGTGTCCTGGTCCTGGACAGTGCCGAACCCGAGGCGCTGGCGGAGTTCTACGCCAAGCTCCTCGACGCGACGACGCGACGCGGAACCGATCCCGACTTCATCGAGGTGGCCGGCCACCACGGCGTATGCCTGGCCGTACGGCGCGATCACGGCTACGCGCCGCCGAGTTGGCCCCGGCCCGACGACTCCCAGCAGGCCCACCTGCACATCCTGGTGGCCCAGGACGACATGGACGAGGCGGAGCGCGAGGCGGTCGGTCTGGGCGCCCGGCCGGTGGAGACCAGGGACAACTCCGGCCCGCGGGACGTGCGGACGTACTCCGACCCGGCCGGTCACTCCTTCACCCTGGTCGCCCGGGAAGGCCGGTCGGCGGCGTAGGCGTGTCCTAGGGAGCCCAGAGGGGCGCGAGGTTACTCATGCGTTCCGCACGGTCGGTTGCTGACGGTTGTGACTGTTGCGGCCCGGCTCTCCGGTGACACGGTTGTCCCCGTCGCCGACCGAGGGAGCAGGTGTGATCAAGGGCTACGCCGCCTTCTGCGACGCGGACCGCCACTTCTACGACGCGCCGTACCGGCTGTCCGCCGAGGGCACCGACCGCAGGGGCGCGCTGTACGGGGCGGCGCTCGCCCCCGTACCCGAGGGGTGGCGCCGGCACCGCAGCGGTGACTGGCTGGCCCTCCGCCCGGTCGACCTCACGCTGCCCGCCCAGGGCTGGAAGATCCACGTCTCGGCCTGCCTGGAGAATGCTGAAACGATTCTCTCGAAGGTCATGGAGTACTGCCTCGCCCGGGGCGTCGCCTTCAAGTTCGTACCGAGCCGCTACCTGCTGCACACCCGCAACGCCAAGTACGCCGACCGCGCCGCCAGCGGCAAGTTCATCACCGTCTACCCGGCCGGTGACGAGCAGTGCCACCGGATCGCCGACGACCTGGCGGCACTGCTCGACGGCGAGCCGGGCCCGTACATCCTCAGCGACCTCCGCTGGGGCGAAGGACCGGTGTACGTCCGGTACGGCAGCTTCACGCAGCGGCACTGCTACGGCGAGAACGGCGAACTGTGCCCGGCCGTCGAGCACCCCGACGGGCGGCTCGTCCCCGACCTGCGCGGTCCCGTTTTCCAGTTACCCGACTGGGTGGATCCGCCCGCCTTCCTCAAGCCCCACCTCGACGCACGCGCCGCCGTGACGGTCACCGACATCCCGTACACCGTCGACAGCGCCCTGCACTTCTCCAACGGCGGGGGAGTGTACGTCGGCCACGACCGCCGCACCGGCGAGAAGGTCGTCCTCAAGGAAGCCCGCCCGCACGCCGGCCTGGCCGCCGACGGCGCCGACGCGGTGACCCGGCTGCGGCGCGAGCAGACCGCGCTGGAGCGGCTGGCCGGACTGCCGTACACCCCCGAGGTGCGGGGCACGTTCGTCCTCGGCGACCACCACTTCCTGGCGATGGAGTTCCTGGAGGGCAAGCCCCTCAACACCTTCTTCGCCCGCCGGCACCCGCTGATCGAGGCCGATCCGACACCGGAGTCGCTCGCCGAGTACACCGAATGGGCGCTGCGGATCCACCGCCTGGTGGAGGAGGCCGTGGACGCGGTGCACGCACGCGGGGTCGTCTTCAACGACCTGCACCTGTTCAACATCATGGTGTCCGAGGACGAGACGTCCGTGATGCTGCTCGACTTCGAGGCCGCCGCGCACATCGACGAGGGACGGCGCCAGACCGTCGCCAACCCGGCGTTCGTCGCACCGCCCGACCGGCGCGGGTTCGCCGTCGACCGCTACGCGCTGGCGTGCCTGCGGATCGCTCTCTTCATGCCGCTGACCAGTCTGTTCCCGCTGGATCCGGGGAAGGCCCGGCACCTGGCGGACATCGCGGCCGCGCACTTCCCCGTACCGCGCGGCTTCCTCGACGAGGCGGTCGAGGAGATCGCCGGTTCCTCCGCCGGCGGACCCTACCTGCCCGTCGAGCCCGGCGACTGGCCGCGCAGCCGCGACTCCATGGTGCGCGCCGTGCTCGCCTCCGCGACACCGGAGCGGGAGGACCGGTTCTTCCCCGGCGACATCGCCCAGTTCGCGGCGGCGGGCGGCGGGCTGACGTTCGGCTACGGCACCGCGGGCGTCCTGTACGCCCTCGCCGAGACGGGCGCCGGGCGCTGCGAGGAAGCCGAGGAGTGGCTGCTGCGCCGCACCAAGGAACCCGAGTCCGGCACACCGGCCGGGTTCTACGACGGCCTCGCCGGCCTCGCCTGGACGCTGGACCGTCTCGGCCACCCCGAACGCGCCCTGGAGCTTGCCGAACTGACCCTCCAGCGCCCCTGGGAGGACATCGCCCCCGACCTGCACAGCGGCCTCGCGGGCGTCGGCCTCGCCCTGGACGCGCTCGGGATGCGGGACGCCGCCCTGCGCTGCGCCGACCTGGTCGCGGGCGCCCTGCCTGGCATCTCCCGGGCCGGGCTGCTGTACGGCGCGTCCGGGCCCGCCCTCCTCTTCCTCCGCCTGTACGAACGCACCGGTGACACCGGGCTGCTCGACCTGGCCGCCGACGCGCTCCGGCGCGACCTCGCCCGCTGCGTGACCAGCGCGGGCGGCACCCTCCAGGTCGACGAGGGCTGGCGGACCATGCCGTACCTGGGCGCCGGGAGCGTCGGCATCGGGATGGTGCTCGACGACTACGCCGCCCACCGCGACGACGCCGACTTCGACCAGGCGCGCCGCGACATCGTACGGGCCGCCCAGGCCACGTTCTACGCCCAGCCCGGACTGTTCCGCGGCGCGGCCGGCATGGTGCTGTACCTGAGCCGCACCACCGTGCCCGGGCCGGGCACCGAGACCTCCGACGTACGGCGCCAGATCGACGCCCTCGGCCGGCACGCCGTGCCGTACCAGGGCCATCTGGCCTTCCCCGGCGAGCAGATGATGCGGCTGTCCATGGACCTCGCCACGGGCACCGCCGGCTGCCTGCTCGCCCTCGGCAGCGCCGCGTCCGACGGACACGCGCACCTGCCGTTCCTCCCGCCGCTCCGGCGGCCCACGAGCCGGCCCCAGCCAGGGGCCGAGACAGAGCACACCGTCCCCATGAAGGAGAGGAATCAATCATGACCCTTCTCGACCTGCAG
Source organism: Streptomyces sp. CB03234 (assembly GCF_001905885.1). Lineage (GTDB taxonomy): Bacteria > Actinomycetota > Actinomycetes > Streptomycetales > Streptomycetaceae > Streptomyces. The sequence continues at coordinate 131,471 of NZ_LIYH01000004.1, forward strand.
TCGATGGAGACCCCGAAGGAAGAGGCGACGGGCGACATCGCCACCGGCAGCCGGGCCAGCCTGCTGCTCTGCGGCGACAGCAGCCTGAGCGTCACCACCTGTAACTGACCCGCCCGGTCGCGCGGTGCCGAATGCCGCGCGCCCGTACGGATCACCCGGTCCCGGGCGGCTCACCCCGCCCGGGACCACCCGCATCCCGGCCCGTTCCCGCCCGGACCTGTTCCCGCCGGACCTGTTCCCGCCGGACCTGTTCACGCCCCGGACCTGTTCACGCCCCGGACCCGTTCCCGCCCGGACCCGTTCACGCCCCGCCCCGAGGAGGACACCGGCCCCATGACCTCCCCGCCCCCGGAACCGACTCCGCCCGCGCAGCCGGAGGCCGCTGCCGCACGGGGCGGTCAGTACGCGGTGGGGGAGACCCCGCCCACCAGGGGCGCCGCGCCGGAGCCGGAGGTTCCGCCGGCGCGGAAGGAGCCTCCGGCCGTAGAGCAGCCCACCGGGGCCCCCGGGACCGACCGGGTTCTGTGGGGGGCCGCCCGGCACAGTGGGGGGCGAGCCGCGGCCATCCTGGTCTGCTCCGTGGGCGCCGCGCTGGCCGCCCTCGCCGAGCCCGCCGTCCTCGGCCGGAGCCTCGACCTGCTGCTCGCCGGGTCCGCCGACGCACCCCGCTGGGTAGCCCTGTGCGGCGCGCTGATCGCGGCCGAGGTGGCCCTCGACGCGCTCGTGGCCCTGCTGACCGGCACCACCAACGCCCGCTCCACCGCCTGGCTCCGCCACCGCGCCCTCGGCCGCCTGCTCGCCGCCTCCCCGCACCACGCGGCGGCCCGCTTCGCCCCCGGCGACCTCGCCACCCGGCTGACCGCCAACGCCACCGAGGCCGGCACCGTCCCGGCGACCGCCGCGAGCGCCCTCGCCACGGTCCTCCCGCCCCTCGGCGCACTGGTCGCGCTGCTGCTCATCGACCTGTGGACGGCGGCCGCCTTCCTGACCGGCGTCCCGCTGCTCGTCCTCCTCCTCCGGGCCTTCGCCCGCACCTCCTCCGACACCGTCTCGCGTTACCAGCGCGTGCAATCCGGCATGGCGGACCGCCTCCTCGAGGCGCTGGCCGGCGCCCGTACCATCGCCGCCGCCGGAACCGTCGCACACGAACGGCGGCGCGTCCTCGCCACGCTTCCCGAACTCGACACCGAGGGGCGGACGATGTGGCGGGTGTACGGCCGCGCGGTCGCCCGCAGCGGCGTGCTGATGCCCCTGCTCGTGTGCGTCGTCCTCGCCGTCGGCGGCGCCCGGCTGGCCTCCGGCGCCCTGGGCGTCGGCGAGTTGGTGGCGGCCTCCCGGTACGCCGCCCTCGCCGCCGGCGTCGGCTCGGTCGCCGCGGCACTCGGCGGCCTGGTCCGCGGCCGGGCCGCGGCCCGCCGCACCGGCGAGCTCCTCGCCCTCCCGGCCGTACCGCACGGCGCGGAGACCCTGCCCGCCGACGGCACCGGCACGCTCGAACTGCGCGGCGTCACCGTCGTACGGGACGGCGTGGCCGTGCTGCGCGGGATCGACCTGCGGGTGCCGGGCGGGGCGACCGCCGCCGTGGTCGGCCGGTCGGGCGCGGGCAAGTCGCTGCTCGCGGCCGTCGCGGGCCGGCTGGCCGACCCCGACGAGGGGTACGTCCTGCTCGACGGGGTACGTCTGGACCGCGTCGAGCCCGGCCAGTTGCGCCGCGAGGTGGGCCACGCCTTCTCCCGTCCGGCGCTCTTCGGTACCACGGTCGGCGCTTCCATCGCGTTCGGGGCCGACCTGCCAGGGCCGGCCGCCGTGCGGTCCGCCGCCCGGGCGGCCGGTGCGGACGGGTTCGTCGTACGGCTGCCCGACGGCTACGACACCCCCCTCGCGGACGCGCCGCTCTCCGGCGGCGAGCTGCAACGACTCGGCCTGGCCCGGGCGTTCGCCCACGCGGGCCGGCTGCTGATCCTCGACGACGCGATGTCCGGCCTGGACACCGTCACCCAGCGGCAGGTCGAGCGGGCGCTGGCCCACGACGTCCGGCCGGGCACCCGGCTCGTCGTCGCCCACCGGCTCTCCTCCGCCGCCCGGGCGGACCTGGTGGTGTGGCTGGACGGCGGCCGGGTACGCGCCGTCGGGCCGCACCGCACGCTGTGGCGGGACCCGGCGTACCGGGCCGTCTTCACCGCCGCAGGGGCGGAAGAGGGATGACGGCGGCCCGCCGGGTCCGGCCCGAAGCGCGGCGTTTCCTGCGGCGGCGCAAGCGCGACCTGCTGCGGCTGGCCGCCTGGTCCCTGCTGGAGTCCGCCCACACCTTCCTCGGTGGGTACGGAGTCGCCCGCGCCCTGGACGACGGTTTCCTCGCCGGCCGCACCGGCACCGGCCTGCTGTGGCTGACCGTGGCCGCCGCCGGGACGCTGCTCGGCGGGCTCGCCGTACGCGGGGTGTTCGGCGGCCTCGCGGGCCTGGTCGAACCACTGCGGGACGGACTGGTCCGCCGGGCCGTGTCGCACGCCCTCGACGCGGCGGTGGCGGACCCGGCGCGCGCCGAGAGCGCGGCCGGCGGCGCGGCCGTCTCCCGGCTCACCCACCAGACCGAGATCGCCCGCGACAGCTTCGCCGGCCTCGTGCTGACCGCCCGCTCGTTCGTCTTCACCGCCCTCGGCGCGCTGCTCGGCATGGCCGCCCTGGAACCCGCGCTGACGCTCGTCGTCCTGCCGCCGCTCCTGCTCGGGCTGGGGATGTTCCTCGCCACGCTCGCCCCCATGGCCGCCGTGCAACGGGCCTTCCTCGACGCCGACGAGGCACTGTCGGCCCGCGTCGGCGCGGTCGGCGCCGGGCTGCGGGACGTGGTGGCGTGCGGCGGCGAGCGGCACGTCGCGGCCGAGGCCGGACGGCTGATCGACGCCGAAGCCCGGCTCTCCCGGCGCCTGGCGCGCTGGGCGGCCGTGCGCACCCTCGCCCTGGGCGCGGCGGGCCGGCTGCCGGTCGTCGCACTGCTGCTGGCCACGCCGTGGCTGTTGCGCGGCGGGGTCACCGCGGGCGCCCTGCTCGGCGCCCTCACCTACCTCGTACAGGCACTGCTGCCCGCGCTGGACGCGCTGATGACCGCGGTCGGCGCGGCCGGCACACGGCTGCTGGTCGTCCTGGAGCGCTTCACCGACCCGCCGGCCGACCCGCCGGCACGCCCGGCACGCCCGCGGCCCCCCGCCCTCCTGCGCCCCGTCCCGCCCGCCGCCGAGCTGCGGGGCGTCACCTTCGCGTACGGTCCGGGGGCGCGCCCGGTGCTGGACGGCCTCGACCTCGTCGTCGAGCCGGGGGAGCACCTCGCCGTGGTGGGCCCGAGCGGCATCGGCAAGTCCACCCTGACCGCCCTGCTCGCCGGGCTCCTGGCCCCGACCGGCGGCACGGTCGCCGTGACCGGCGTACCCGCGCTCCTGCCCCAGCAGGCGTACGTCTTCACCGGCACCGTCCTCGACAACCTCCGCTACCTCCGCCCCGACGCCACCCCCGCCCAGGTCCAGCGGGCGGTGGACGCGCTGGGGCTGGCGCCCCTCATCCGGCGGCTCGGCGGGCAGGACGCGGTGATCGACCCGCGCCGCCTGTCGCACGGCGAGCGGCAGAGGCTGGCGCTCGGCCGCGCCTACCTGTCGCCCGCCCCGCTCCTCCTCCTGGACGAGGCGACGTGCCACCTCGACCCCGACACCGAGGAGCACGCCGAACGGGCCCTCGCCGACCGGCCCGGCACCCTCCTCGTCGTCGCCCACCGCATCTCGTCCGCCGTACGGGCCGACCGGGTCCTGGTCCTGGACGGGGACCGGGCCCAGTGCGCCCCGCACGACGAACTGCTCACAAGATCGCAGCTCTACCGGGACCTCGTCGGCCTCTGGCAGCCCGACGCGGCGTGACTGCGGACGCCCCCTACACCCACCCCGCGCCCTGCGAAATACGGATCGCGTCGATCCGGTTGCGCGCGCCCACCTTCCGGGTCGCCGACGCCATGTAATTGCGCACCGTCCCGTTCGACAGGTGCAGGCCCCGCGCTATCTCCGCGATCGACTCCCCCTCCGCCGCGCGGGTCAGCACGCTCAGCTCCCGTGCCGTCAACGGCATTCTGGACGCCTCCAGGAACCCGAAGGCGAGCGACTCGTCCACGAACCGCTCGCCCTCGGCGACCTTGTGGATGCCCCGCACCAGCCGGTGCGGCGAGCCGTGCTTGTCGACGTATCCCAGCGCCCGCGCCTCGAACGCCCGGCGCAGCGCCCCCGGCCGCCCCGCCGACGCGAGCACCAGCAGCGCCGCCCGCGCCCCCAGTACCGCGCGGTCCGCCTCCGCGCCCCCGTCCAGCAGCGCCGCCGCCCCCGGACAGTCGAGGTCCACCACGCACACATCCGGCCGTAAGGACTCGGCGTGCCTGCTCGCGCTGCGCCAGCCGGCCGAGTACACGTCGAACGATCCCTCCGATTTCAGCAGCGCCACCAACGCCGACCTCAGCAGACTGACGCTGTGCAGTACCAGCACCCTGGTCATGTCCGTCCCCTCCCTGTCATCCGCCCCGATGCGCGCATGGCGGGCACCCGTATGGTCACCCATCCGGCTTCCCCGGGCGGCGTGGGAGGAACATTGCCCGGGTACGTTTGGGGGCGCGCGCCCCTCCGTTCCGAGCGCCCCTATGCGCTCTCTTGCGCCGCCGTGCGCAGCGTGTGCGCCCTGCCGCGCGCGACCCGAGCGGGGGTGGGACGGCGGTCGCGTGGTGGGAACCCGCGCGTCGCCCGAAAATGGCTGGGTACGCGGTGGTCCTCCGCACCACGAGCCACCGAGGAGGGTGAAGCCCATGACCCACACGGCCGGCCGGAGAGCGGCCCCCGACGGAGAGACCGTGCTGCCCACCGTGCGGTCCCTCGAGGAGCTCGGCGAGCTGGTCGACCGCCAGGGACCGCTCTACGTCCGCTGGTCCCGGGGACCGGCCCACGACCTCGGCGCGACCCGCAGCGTCGACGAGCTCACGGGCATCCCGATGCCGGGCCTGTCCGCCAACCCGCTCCAGGTCGAGTCGTGGTGGGGCGACCGCCCGCTCCGGCTGTGGGTGGCCCGCCGGCTGTACGACTACTGCCATCTGCGCCGCGACCGGGACGGCGACGTACGGCCCTGGACACTCCGCGGCCGCGAGGTCGCCCGCGGCCCGGACAACGAGCCGCTCCTGTCCGACATCGTGCCGGTCAGCTGGATCGACCTGGCCGTCATCGGCGAGGCGGAAGCGGAAGTGGCCCGCCAACGCCGCCCCTGGGGACCGATGCGCCGCTGACCTCATACCCGTGCCCGCCCCTGCCCGCCGCCCCCGGGCCACGCCGGCCCTGCTCGTCCCCGCCGCCCCTGCCCGCCGCCCCCGGGCCCCGCCGCCCCGGGCCCCGCCCGCCCGCCCTGCCCGTCCCCGCCAGGGCCTGTCACCCCCCACCCCGGGACCAACGTCCCGTCTGCCGCCCCCCGTCCGGGGAAGACGGGCCCTCATGTCGACGACAGCGAATGACCAGCCGCTCAAGCGCGCCCTGACCACACCCCTGCTCTACTTCTTCATCCTCGGCGACGTCCTCGGCGCCGGTGTGTACGTCCTGATCGGCCAGGTCGCCGCCGACTCGGGCGGCGCCGTCTGGGTGCCGCTCTCCGCCGCCCTCGCGCTCGCCCTGCTCACGGCAGCCTCCTACGCGGAGCTCGCCACCAAGTACCCCCGCGCCGGCGGCGCCTCGCACTACGCCACCCGCGCCTACGGGCCGTTCGCCGGGTTCCTCGCGGGCTTCTGCATGCTCGCCGCCGGGATCGTCTCGGTCGCCGCGCTCGCCCGGGGCTTCGCCGGGGACTACCTGACGGCCTTCGTCACCGTCCCCGTCGCCGTGGTCGCGGTCCTGTTCCTGGCCGCCCTCGCCCTGCTCAACGCCCGCGGCATCCGGGAGTCCACGCGCGCCAACGTCGTCGCCACCGTCATCGAGGTGGGCGGCCTGGCGATCATCGTCGTGCTCGGTGCCCTGCTCCTGCTGCGGGGCGACGGCGATCCCGCACGCCTCACCCAGCTCGGTACGGCCGAGCAGGGCGCGGCCGGCGCCGTCCTGAGCGGCGCCGTCCTGGCGTACTACTCCTTCGTCGGCTTCGAGACCTCCGTCAACGTCGCCGAGGAGACCCGCGACCCCCGCCGCTCCTACCCGCGCGCCCTCTTCGGCGCGCTCATCACGGCCGGAGCGGTGTACGTCCTCGTCGGCCTGGCCGCCTCCGCCGCCGTACCGACCAGCACGCTCGCGAAGTCCAGCGGGCCGCTCCTGGAAGTGGTGAAGGCGGCGGGCGGCGTACCGGTGTGGCTGTTCAGCGCCATCGCGCTGGTCGCCGTCGCCAACGGCGCGCTGCTGACCGGCATCATGTCCTCCCGGCTCACCTACGGCATGGCCCGGGACGGTCTGCTGCCCGCCGCCCTGACGAAGGTGCTGCCCGGCCGCCGCACCCCGTGGGCGGCGATCGCGGCCACGACCGTCCTGTCGATGCTGCTCGCCCTCACCGGCAGCGTCGCCACCCTCGCCTCCACCCTGGTGCTGCTGCTCCTCGTGGTCTTCTTCCTGGTCAACACCGCCGCCCTCGTCCTGCGCCGTGACCAGGGGGTGCCCGGCCACTTCCGGGCGCCGACCGTGATCCCGGTGCTCGGCGCCGCCTCCTGCGTCCTGCTCGCCACCCGGATCGAGCCCGAGGTGTGGCTGCGCGGCCTGATCGTGCTCGGTGTGGGCCTGGTGCTCGGTGCGGTCGCCGCCGCCCGGCGCGGCAGGGAACGGGTGCCCGCGTGAGGCTGGTGTGGGCCGTACGCGCTACCGCGCGGCGCGTCGGCTTGGCAGGTGCGCCGGGCGGGAGTGCTCTGGCCCTGCGTGTGCCCGCACCAGGAGCCCCGGGAGTACGAGATGTCCCTCCGCGTCACCGCCGCCGCAGCCGTTCTCCTCGCCCTCACCCTGGCCGCCGCCGTGCCCGTCCACGCCGACACCCACGAGCGGGACCACGGCCTGTTCCTCACCGTCTCGGGCGGCGACCAGAGCTGGATCCGGGGCGTCCGGCTGCGCTGCTCGCCCCGTCCCGCCGGGCCGCACCCCCACGCCGAGGGCGCCTGCGCGGCCCTCGACACGGCGCGCGGGAACCTCGACCGGCTGCGCGGCGACCAGCATCCGTGCACCAAGAGGTTCGACCCGGTCACCGCCCGTGCCGTGGGCGAGTGGCACGGCCTCCGGCTCGACTGGCGCAAGACCTACCCGAACGCATGCGTCCTGGACACCGAGACGGGCCCCGTCTTCCGCTTCTGAACCCACCGGTCTGAACCCACCGGGGCGTTGTGCGACAGCCACATGAACAGGCCCTCATGGGCATGGACGTGTCAACATCGTCGTCCTAGCGTCACCGCATGCCGACCACGATCCGGCGGCGCGGTGCCACCGTGCTCGCCGCATTCCTCCTCGCCTGGGCGCTGCTGCCCCTGACGGGCGCCCACGCCGACGACATCCCCCTCGCTCCCGGCCACCGGCTCGTGCCCGGATACACGGGTGCCGCCGCCACGCCCCGGCCCGTGCCCGGTGACGACCCGCCGCAACATCCGTACCTCGCACCCAACGGCCGCAGCGGAATGCACGCGGACGCGGCGGGCAGCGGCACGTACCCATGGAGCGGCCCGCTGGGCCGTTCCCCCGTGGTACGCAGCGCATCCATGGCGGTGCTGGGCGGGGAGTGCGCGAACGTCACCTTCGACCGTGCCGGCCGTATCGTCACCGTCTGCGGCACGTTCTCGGGCTTCGTCGTCAAACTGCTGGACCCCACCTCGCTGGCCACACTCGCCGAGTACGCGCTGCCGCAGCGCCCGTCCACCGTCGAGGCCATCACCCGGCTGGACTTCTCCCGGATCTTCAAGGACACCTCCGGCGGAGCGTACTCGTACCTCGACAACGAGGACCGGCTCGTGCTCGCCGACTCCCGCCAGCACATCGTGCGCCTGGCCCACACCCGCGGCCCGGACGGGGCATGGCGGTTCACCGTCGACGCGGACTGGGACCTGACGGCGCACGTGCCGCACGACTGCGTGACGTGGACCAACCTCCGCCCCAGCGGCGAGTGTGATCCCGTGACGTCGGTGATGCCCGACTGGGAAGGGCGCGTCTGGTGGGTGACCCGCCAGGGAAGGGTGGGCACGCTCGACCCCGCCGACGGCACGGTGCGGTCCGTCCGGCTGCCCGGCGAGGAGATCCAGAACTCCTTCTCCGTGGCCGAGGACGGCGTCTCGATCGTCTCCGACCACGCGCTCTACAGCTTCCGGGCCGGGCCCGACGGCACGCCCGAGGTGGTCTGGCGGCAGGTCTACGACCGAGGCAGCGGCGCCAAACCCGGCTCGGTCAACCAGGGCTCGGGCACCACGCCAGACCTGTTCGGAGCGGGCGGGCACCGCTACGTGGCGATCACGGACAACGCGGACGACCGGATGAACGTCCTCGTCCACCGGCGCGAGCCCGGCGTACCGGACGACCGCCGGCTGGTGTGCACGGTGCCGGTGTTCCCCCACGGCCGGTCGACCACCGACAATTCCCTGATCTCCTGGGGCAACAGCCTGGTCGTCGAGAACAACTACGGCTACGAGAACGTCACCTCGCTCACCTTCGGCCGCAGCGTGACCGGTGGCGTGACCCGGATCGACGTACGCGCCGACGGCAGCGGCTGCGACACCGTCTGGGAAAGCCCGGTCCGCTCACCGTCGACCGTCCCGAAGCTCTCCACCGCCAACGGGCTGCTGTACTTCTACACCAAGGACCCGCATCCGCTCGGCGTCGACGCCTGGTACCTGACGGCCGTCGATTTCCGCACCGGCGAGGAACGCTGGCGCAGGCTCACCGGCACGGGCCCGCTGTACGACAACAACTGGGCCCCCATCACCCTGGGCCCGGACGGCACGGCGTACGTCGGCGTCTTCAACGGCCTGGTCGCGGTGCGGGACGCCACGCCACACCGCTGAACGCGACACAGAACGTGGTGCCACGATCACACTCCGCAACGGTGGGCCGTGCCCCCGGGCGCACGGCTCACCTGTCGGCCCACGTGTCCGCTCACGTGTCGCGCGTGGCGGCCATCCCGATCGTCACCAGCCCGAGCACCACCCAGCCGAACCACAGCCAGCCGTTGCTGCCGAGCGCCACCGTGTACGCCGTCGTCACCACCAGCGCCCCGATGGTGAGCCCACCCATCGTCTTCGTGGAACCGGACATGCGCGTCCTCCTCATGGCGGCCGTACCGCCATGGTCACCCCAGAACAGGGGTCCGCGCTACTGTCCGCGCGCCTGCAGTGAGGCCAGGTAGGCGTTGTACGCCGCCAGCTCCTTGTCCCCGTCCCGGTCGGCCGCCCGGTCCTTGCGTACCGCCTGGCGCTGCTCGGACCGGTACCACTGGTACACCAGCGCGATCAGCACCAGCACGGAGGGGATCTCGCTGAACGCCCAGGCGATGCCGCCCGCCGCGTTCTGGTCCGCCAGCGCGTCGATGCCGAGCGAGGCCGGCGGGTTCTCGTACACCTTGACCATCGGCTCCGTCGCCATCATCAGCGCGATGCCGAAGAAGGCGTGGAAGGGCATGCCCGCGAACAGCTCCAGCATCCGCATCACATAGCCGGGCCGGTGCGGCCCCGGGTCCACGCCCATGATCGGCCAGAAGAAGACCAGGCCGACGGCGAGGAAGTGCACCATCATCGCGATGTGCCCCGGCTTGGAGCTCATCAGGAAGTCGAACAGCGGCGTGAAGTACAGGGCGTACAGGCTCGCGATGAACAGCGGGATCGTGAACGCCGGGTGCGTGACGATCCGCATGTACCGGCTGTGCAGCAGCGCCAGCAGCAGCTCGCGCGGCCCCTTGTCCCCCCGCCGTGACGCCACCGGCAGCGCGCGCAGCGCCAGCGTCACCGGCGCCCCGAGCAGCAGCAGGATCGGCGACAGCATGCTGATGACCATGTGCTGCACCATGTGGACGCTGAACATGACCATGCCGTAGTCGTTCAGTCCGGTGCACATCACCAGCGCGACGCTCAGCACGCCGACGACGAAGAACACCGTCCGGCCGACCGGCCAGCTGTCGCCGCGCCCGCGCAGCCGGGCGACGCCCCACGCGTACAGGCCGAGGGCCAGCAGGCAGCCGACGAGGAAGAAGGTGTCCGGCGAGAAGGCGAGCCCCCGCCCCAGCGTGAAGGGCGGCAGATCCATGGGCATGCCGTGCATCCCGTGCCCGCTGTGATCCATCCGCCGGCTCCTGATTCGTTTCGTGCTGGGTTGTCCGCTTGCCGGTCCAGACTAGAACCGCCCCCGGTCGCGGCTGCGACCGGGGGCGGGATGTTCAGTACAAAACAGAAATCACAGGACGGTCTCGGCCTCGTCGTACCGCTCCGACGGCACCGTCTTCAGCGTCTCCACGGCCTCGGCCAGCGGCACCATCACGATGTCCGTGCCGCGCAGCGCGGTCAGCATGCCGAACTCGCCCCGGTGCGCCGCCTCCACCGCGTGCCAGCCGAACCGGGTGGCCAGGACCCTGTCGTACGCGGTCGGCGTGCCGCCCCGCTGGACGTGGCCGAGGATCACCGCACGGGCCTCCTTGCCGAGCCGCTGCTCCAGCTCGCCGGCCAGCTGCTGGGCCACGCCCGCGAACCGCTCGTGCCCGTAGATGTCCTTGCCGCCCTCGTTGAAATCCATCGTGCCCGCGCGCGGCTTGGCGCCCTCCGCCACGACCACGATCGCGAACTTCTTGCCCGCCTCGAAGCGCGCGCCGACCCTGGCGGTCAGCTCGTCGATGTCGAAGGGCCGCTCGGGGACGACGATCGCGTGCGCACCCGCGGCCATGCCGGAGTGCAGGGCGATCCAGCCGGTGTGGCGGCCCATGACCTCGACGATCAGCACGCGCTGGTGGGACTCGGCGGTGGTCTTCAGCCGGTCCAGCGCCTCCGTGGCGACCCCGACGGCCGTGTCGAACCCGAAGGTGACGTCGGTCGACGCGATGTCGTTGTCGATGGTCTTCGGTACGCCGACGATCGGCAGCCCCGCCTCGGAGAGCAGGTTGGCCGCCTTGAGGGTGCCCTCGCCGCCGATCGGGATGATCGCGTCGAGGCCCAGGTCGGCGACGTGCCCCTTGGCCCGCTCGACACCGTCGACGAGATGCGCCGGCTGGACGCGGGAGGAGCCGAGGATCGTACCGCCACGGGCCAGGATGCCGGCCACCGCGTCCAGGTCGAGCTTGCGGTAGTCGGCCTCCAGGAGGCCCTTCCAGCCGTCGTGGAAGCCGATGACCTCGTCCCCGTGGTCGACGACGGCGCGGTGCACGACGGAACGGATGACGGCGTTCAGACCGGGGCAGTCGCCGCCGGAGGTGAGCACACCAATGCGCATAGCCCGAAATACCTTTGCAACGTGGGCCGACTCCCGGACCACGTCGTCCGGTTGGATCCCCGCCACCCTACCGACAATGGGTGACGGGGCCGAAACGAGCGTCCGACTACTGGACGGTAGTCATACGAACACACAAAGCTTGGGGGCCGACGGTCCGTCAGGCCGGCTGCGAGGCCGCCGCGATGCGCTCGGCGCGCAGCGCCTCGTACCACCGGTCGTCGGTCGGCGGCAGCGCGTTCACATCGAGGGCCAGCTTCAGCAGAAGGTCCGCGATCTGCGGATTGCGCGCCATGACCGGTCCGTGCATGTACGTCCCGAAAACGGTGTCGTTGTACGCGCCTTCGGTGCCGTCCCCGGTGCCGTTGCCGTTGCCGAACACCGTCCGGGCGAACGGGCGGGCCGTCGGACCGAGGTGCGTGACGCCCTGGTGGTTCTCGAAACCGGTCAGCTGGGGCAGGCCCAGGCGCGGGTCGATGTCCGCCAGCACGTCACCGACGCACCGGGCGCCCTCGCCGCGCGTCGAGATCACGTCCAGCAGGCCGAGGCCCGGCTCCCGCTCCCCGAGGTCGTTGATGAACTCATGGCCCAGGATCTGGTACCCGGCGCACACCGAGAAGATGATCGCGCCGTTCTCGGAGGCCCGGTTCAGGCCGCCGTCGCGGCGCAGCCGCTCGGCCGCCAGCCGCTGCGGCCGGTCCTCGCCGCCACCGATCAGGTAGATGTCACCGGACGTCGGGATCGGCTGGTCGCTGCGCACGTCCACCCGCTGCACGTCCAGCCCCCGCTGGCGGGCGCGCCGCTCCACCACGAGGGCGTTGCCCTGGTCTCCGTACGTACTGAGCAGGTCCGGGTAGACCCACACGAGACGCAGACTGCTGTCGCTCATGCTCATCCTTCTGAGGGTCAGTTGCCGACGCGGCGGCGGACGTCCTGGAACGCGGTGTAGTTGGCGATCAGCTCGATCCGCCCGGGCGGGGAGAGCTGCACCGCCTCGTCGACGGTCTCGCACACCCGGAAGTCCAGGCCCGCGACTTCGAGGCGCACCGCCAGGTCCAGCCGGCGGTCGCCGATCACCACGATCGGATGCCCGGCCAGCCGCGTGTAGTCGACGTCCCAGAGCCAGGAGGTGTCCGTGCCGTCCGCGCCACGGGCGTTGACGGACAGGATGACCGGCGTCGGCGGCGGGTCGATGAGCGAAAACGTCTCCAACCAGCCCGCCGGGTTCTTCGCCAGCAGCAGCCGCAGGTCGCGGCCCTGGAAGGAGACCACGTCGTACCGGCCGGCCACCGCCTGCACCTGGTACATGCGCTCCAGCGCCACCTGCGGCGGTACGCCGAACACGGCCGCGACAGCCGCGGAGGTGGCGGCGTTCGCCCTGTTGGCGCGGCCCGGCAGCTGCAGGTGGATCGGCCAGGCCGAGCCGTGCGGGTCCAGGACGTGGTCGCCGCTGAGCGCCCAGCTCGGCGCGGGGCGGCGGAAGCCGCACTCGCCGCAGAACCAGTCGTCACCCGGCCGCTGCATCACACCGCCGCAGGCGGGGCACGACCAGGCGTCGTCCTTCCACTCCTGACCGGCCGCCACCCACACGACGTTGGGGCAGGAGGACGCGGCCCAGACGACGAGCGGGTCGTCGGCGTTGGCGATGACGACCGCCTTCGTACCGGACAGGCCCTCGCGCCACTTCTCGGCGAGCATCCGCGTCTCGGCGGCGCGGTCGAGCTGGTCGCGGGAGAGGTTGAGCAGCGCGATCGCCTTGGGCGTCACATCGCGGGCGACACCCGCGAGGTACTTCTCGTCCACCTCGATCACGCCGTACTTGGCGTCCGAGCCGCCCGCGAGGGCGGAGGTGATGCCCGCGGGCATGTTCGCGCCGAGCGCGTTCGAGACGACCGGGCCGCTGGCCCGCAGCGCCTCGGCGATCAGCCGGGTGGTGGTGGTCTTGCCGTTGGTCGCCGACACCAGGACGACGTCCAGGTGCTGCGCCAGCCGCCCGAGCAGGTCGGGGTCGAGCTTGAGCGCCACCTTGCCGCCGATCACCGATCCGCTGCCGCGTCCCGCGGCGCGTGACACCGCCGCTGCGGCCTTTCCTGCCGTCACGGCCAGCTTGGCGCGCGGCGACAGCGGCTCCGTGTTGCCTGCCATCGTCCTTGTTCCTCCTAGCGTGGGTCCGGGCTCAGCCTATCCAGGTCCGGCCGGGCGCCCGAACCGCGCCACCTGCCGAAACCCCGCGGTGCGGGTGGAACGTACGCTGGACGCCATGCGAAACCGGCCGATCCCCGGCAGTTCCGGCCATGTACGAGCCCTGACCCTGCTCGGCGACCCGGTCCTGCACACCCCCTGCGAGCCCGTCACCGACTTCGGTCCGTCCCTGTCCCGGCTCATCGAGGACATGTTCGCGACGATGTACGCGGCGAACGGCGTCGGCCTCGCGGCGAACCAGGTCGGGGTGGGCCTGCGGGTCTTCGTCTACGACTGCCCCGACGACGAGGACGTCCGCCACCTCGGCCACCTCGTCAACCCGCGCCTGGTGGAGGCGGACGGCGTCACGGTGCGCGGCCCGGAGGGCTGCCTGTCCCTGCCGGGCATCGAGGCGGGCACGGAACGCTTCGACCACGCGGTGGTCGAGGGCGTCGACCTGCTGGGCACGCCGGTGCGCGTCGAGGGCACGGGCTTCTTCGCCCGCTGCCTCCAGCACGAGTGCGACCACCTGGAGGGCACGGTCTACCCGGACCGTCTCTCCGGCTGGCGCCGCGCGAAGGCGCTCCGCGCGGCGAAACGCGCTCCCTGGGGACGCGCCCGCTGACGGCCGCGGGCCGCTGCGCGGGGCCTTTTCCCGGGCGGAAACTGCGGCCTCGCCGGCGCTTGAGGCGCGGGGGTCCGGGTGTGGAGCCCCCGGTTACGGGAAGGCACGGCGCAGCGGCCACCCGCACCCCGCCCTAGAACCTCGGCCCGCCCGCCCTGTCGTCCACCTGCTCCAGGCGGCCCCACAGCAGGTCCGCCAGGCCCCGGACCAACTCCTCCCGCGAGCAGGGGCGTTCGCCGAGCCACCAGTCGCCCGCCGCGTGCATCATGCCGACGATGCCGTGGCCCCAGACGCGTGCCAGCGCCTCGCTGCCCGGCCCCAGGTCGACGCGTTCGGCGATCACCTGCGCGAGCTCCTCGCCCATGCGGCGCAGTACGGGTGCCGAGTGGCGGCCTATGTCGAAGCCCTGCTCCGGCTGCTGGCCGGTGCCGGCGTCCTCCGACGGATGCATCAGGAACCGGTACACCTGCGGCCGCGCCTCGATGGCGGCGAGGTACGTGTCGAGCGTCGCCTCCACCCGCTCACGCCGGTCGGCGGGCGCGTCCAGCGCGGCTCGCAGGGCGGACAGCAGGGCGTCGGTGTGGCGCTTGGCGAGCGCCCGGTACAGGCCGCCCTTGTCGCCGAAGTGCCGGTAGAGGATCGGCTTGGTGATGCCGGCCTCGGCGGCGATGGCGTTCATGGACGCCTGCGGCCCGTCGCGGAGGACCACCCGGTCCGCGGCCTCGAGCAGTTCGCGTCGCCGCTGGTCGGCCGAGCGCTGCTGGTCGGTCCGGTGTGTGGTGTCCATAGGGTGTCTCCCCGCCCGTGCGATGTCCGTAAGACCCGCGCAACGTAACACCCACCCCGGCGGGCCGGCCGGTTGACAGGTGCTACTTACCAGTAACAGACTGCTGTTACCGCAAGTAACACGCCGGGAGGGAACATGGCCGAGTTCACGTTTGAACTCAACGACGACCAGAAGCAGGTCCGTGACTGGCTGCACGGCTTCGCCGAGGACGTGATACGACCGGCCGCCTCCGAGTGGGACGAGCGCGAGGAGACCCCCTGGCCCATCATCCAGGAAGCCGCCAAGGTCGGCATCTACTCCCTCGACTTCTACGCCCAGCAGTTCTTCGACCCCACCGGCCTCGGGATCCCCATGACCATGGAGGAGCTGTTCTGGGGCGACGCGGGCATCGCCCTGTCCATCGTCGGCACGGGCCTGGCGGCCGTCGGCGTCCTCGCCAACGGCACCGAGGAACAGATCGGCACCTGGATCCCGCAGATGTACGGCGACCCCGACGACGTCAAGGTCGCCGCCTTCTGCTCCTCCGAGCCCGACGCCGGCTCGGACGTCGCCGCCATGCGTACGCGCGCCGTCTACGACGAGGCCAAGGACGAGTGGGTCCTCAACGGCACCAAGACCTGGGCCACCAACGGCGGCATCGCCAACGTCCACGTCGTCGTCGCCGTCGTCGACCCCGAGCTCGGCTCCAAGGGGCACGCCTCCTTCATCGTCCCGCCGAACACCCCCGGCCTCTCCCAGGGCCAGAAGTTCAAGAAGCACGGCATCCGCGCCTCCCACACCGCCGAGGTCGTCCTCGAAGACGTCCGCGTCCCCGGCTCCTGCCTGCTCGGCGGCAAGGAGAAGCTCGACGAGCGCCTCGCCCGCGCCCGGGAGAAGGCGAAAACCCAAGGCGAGCGCGTCAAGAACGCCGCCATGGCCACCTTCGAGGCGTCCCGCCCCGCCGTCGGCGCCATGGCGGTGGGCACCGCCCGCGCCGCGTACGAAGTGGCCCTGGACTACGCCAAGACCCGCGTCCAGTTCGGCCGCCCCATCATCGACAACCAGGGCGTCGCCTTCCAGCTCGCCGACATGCGCACCCAGATCGACGCCGCCCGGCTCCTGGTCTGGCGCGCCTCCTGGATGGCGACCACCGGCAAGCCGTTCGCCTCCGCCGAGGGCTCGATGTCCAAGCTGTACGCCAGCGAGGTCGCCAAGAAGGTCACCGCCCAGGCCGTCCAGATCCTCGGCGGCAACGGCTTCACCCGCGAGTACCCGGTCGAGCGCATGCACCGGGACAGCGCGATCTACACCATCTTCGAGGGCACCAGCGAGGTCCAGCGCCTCGTCATCGCCCGCACCCTGTCGGGCATGCCGATCCGCTGACGCGGGCACGGCGGGGCGCCTCCCCCGAGCGAGGCGCCCCATCCGTACCCGTGACCTCACTTCACGGACCCCGCCATCACGCCATGCACGAAGTGCCGCTGGAAGGCGAAGAAGACCACCACCGGCACGATCAGGGACAGGAAGGCGCCGGGCGCCAGGACGTCGATGTTGGAGCCGAACTGGCGGACCTGGGACTGGAGTTCCACCGTCAGCGGCTGGGAGGAGCTGTCGGCGAAGAGCAGCGCCACCAGCATGTCGTTCCACACCCACAGGAACTGGAAGATCGCCAGGCTCGCGAGGGCGGGCCGGCCCACCGGCAGGACCAGTTGGGTGAAGATCCGCCACTCGCCGCCGCCGTCCATCCGTGCCGCCTCCAGCATCTCGCGCGGGATGTCGGCGAAGTAGTTGCGCAGCAGGAAGATCGCGAACGGCAGCCCGTAGGCGACGTGGAACAGCACCACGCCCGGGATCGTGCCGAACAGGCCCAGTTGGCCGAAGAGTTTGGCGACCGGGAGCAGGCCCACCTGGACCGGGACGACCAGGAGAGCCACCACCAGCAGGAAGATCCAGTCACGGCCGGGGAACTCCAGCCAGGCGAAGGCGTACCCGGCGAGGGCGGCGATGACGACGACGAGCACGGTCGTCGGTACCGAGATCAGCACCGTGTTCCAGAACGCCCGGGTGATGCCGGAGTTGCCCAGCAGCGCCGTGTAGTTGTCGAACGACAGCTGACCGGGGCTGGTCAGCGCGGTCCACCAGCCGCTCGCCGCGTTGTCGTTGGCGGTGCGCAGCGAGGACAGCAGCAGCCCGGCCACCGGGGTGATCCAGACCAGTCCGACGACTGCGAGGAACGCCTGGACCAGGCCGTTGCCCAGCCATCGGCGCATCCGGCCGCCCGGGTGCCGGGCGGGTGCCGGCCGGGCGGGCGGGGCAGGAGCGGACGGTTTTGAAACAGGTGCGGTGACGATCGCGCTCAAGACTGGCTCCTGCGGAAGCGGCGGACGTTGAACACCATGGCGGGGACCACCAGCAGCAGGAGCAGCACACCGAGCGCACTGCCCAGCCCCTGGTTGTTGCCGCCGCCGAAGGAGACGAGCCACATCTGGGTGGCCAGCACGGTGGCGTCCTCCTGCACCGGGCCCGGCGCGATGATGTAGATCAGGTCGAAGACCTTCATCACATTGATCACCAGGGTCACGAAGACCACCGTCAGCACCGGCGCCAGCAGCGGCACGGTGATCCGGCGGAAGACCTGCCACTCGCTCGCGCCGTCCATCCGTGCCGCCTCCAGGCAGTCGCGCGGCAGCGACGACAGTCCGGCGCCGATGAGCACCATGGCGAACCCGGTCCAGATCCACAGGTAGGCGCCGATGATCGCCGGGGTGACGAGGGCAGGACCGAGCCAGGAGACGCCCTCGTACGGCGGTGCGAAGTTCGCCGCGGGCAGCTTCACCGTGTACGCGCCCGGGGCCAGGTCCGCGAAGCGGAACGAGCCGTCGGGCGCCGTCGTCGCCGTGGCGACCGCCTTCCCGTCCCGTACCGCCTCCACCGTCAGCCCGGGCAGCCCGCGCTCCTCGGGGTCGATCACGCCCGGCCGCCCCCCGCCGCCGGGCGTGAAGTCCAGGTAGACGGCACCGCGCACCTCGTCCGCGGCGGCTTTCGCCGGAGAGGCGGGCTTCGCCTCCGCCGGCACGTCCTTGGGCGGTACGCCCACGAACCCCAGGCTCACGGTGCTGCCCGGCGCGACGGCCGCGGCCGTGCCGTACGACCCGTCCGGGCCCTTCTCGACGCCCTGGCCGTCCCGGGCCCGGGCGGTGGGGTACGAGGAGGCGTCCTCGAAGGCGTCGTGCACACCGACCACCGCCGCGTTGAGCACACCCTTGTCGGGGTCCTCCTCGTAGGCGAGCCGGAAGATGATGCCCGCCGCCAGGAAGGAGACGGCCATCGGCATGAACAGCAGCAGCTTGAACGCGGTGGCCCAGCGGACCTTCTCCACCAGCACGGCGAGGATCAGCCCGAGGCCGGTGAGCAGCGTCGGGGCGACGACCACCCAGATGGCGCTGTTGCGGATCGCGGTGAGCGTGGCGGGGTCGCGGAACATCTCCGCGTAGTTCTCCCCGCCGACGAACCGGCTCCCGCCGGCGTCGAAGAAGCTGCGGCCGACCGAGAACAGGACGGGGTGGACGACCAGCGCGCCGAGGAGCAGCAGCGCCGGCAGGACGAAGGCGACGGCGATGGTCCGCCGGCGGCGCTGGGCGCGCCGCCGGGGACTCACGGCCCCCACGGGAGTGGTGAGGGTGGTCATGTCGTCAGCCCTTGTACGCCTTGGCCGCCGCGGCCTCCAGCGCCGCCGCGGTCGCCGCCGGGTTCGAGGGGTCGCGCAGGAAGTCCTGGAGCAGCTTCCACTCGCCCACGCCCTTGGTGCCGCCGAACGAGGCGGGTGCCTGGTCCGACATGTCGAAGCGCACCGAGTCCCCGGCGAAGATCAGCGACTTGGCCGTCTCGCGCAGCGTGTCGTCACCGTACGAGGCGAGGTCCAGCTTCCGGTTGGGGGACAGGAACCCGCCCGCCTCCGCCCACACGGCGGCCGCCTCGGGCGTCGCCAGGTACTCCAGGAACGCCGTCGCGGCCTTCTGGTTCCTGCCGTCCTTCAGGACGACCGCCGCGTCACCGCCGCTGACCACCGGGGCCTTGCCGCCCGCGACCGAGGGGAAGGGGAAGAAGCGGGCGTCCTGGCCGACCTTCTTGCCGAACTGGTCCTGGGCGATCCCGGCGACGAAGTCGCCCTCGTACACCATCCCGGCCTCCGGCTCGGGGCCGAAGACCTTCTCGACGGAGCCGGGGAAGTCGGTGCTCAGCGCGCCCTTCTGGCCGCCGGCGATGAGCTTCTTGTCGGAGAACAGCTGCCCGAGCGTGGTCAGGGCCTTCACCACGGTGGGGTCGGTCCACGGGATCTCGTGCGTGGCGAGCTGGTCGTATTTGTCCGGTCCGGCCTGGGAGAGGTAGATGTTCTCGAACCAGTCGGTGAGCGTCCAGCCGTCCTCGCCGGCGACCGCGAAGGCGGCCAGGCCGGAGTCGGAGACGGCCTGCGCGCTCGTGAGCATCTCCTCGTACGTCTTCGGCGGCGTGACGCCCGCCTGCTCGAACGCCGCCGGGCTGTACCAGACGGTCGACTTGTGGGCCGCCTTGAAGTACAGGCCGTACAGCGTGCCGTCGACCGTGCCGTACTCCTTCCACACGGGCGCGTAGTTGGCGTTGACGGCCTTCTCGGTGGCCGGCGACAGCGGCTTGAGCCAGTCCTTCTTCGCGAACTGCTGGAGCACGCCGACCTGCGGGACCATCACCACGTCGGGCGCGTTGCCGCCCTCGATCTTGCTGCCGACGACTGTGGAGACGTTGTCACCGGTCGAGGTGAACCGGGTCTTGGCGCCGGTCTTCTCGGTGAAGGCGTCCAGCACCTTCTGGAAGTTCTTCTGCTCGGCGCCGGACCACACCCCGGCCACATCGAGGGTCTGGCCGCTGAGCTCCTTGCTCCCGCCGCCCGCGCCGACCGGGCCGCCGCCGCAGGCGGTGGCCCCCAGCGCCAGGGTCAGCGCCGAACAGCACGCCATCGCCATCCGTCGTCGCGTCATCATCGTGATCACCGTGATACCTCCGAGGTGGTGTGGTCACCGGTCCACCAGGCGGCGGTGGATCCGGGCAGTACGCCGGCCGGGCAAGGGCCGCTGGACAGCAGGGGGGCGCCGGAGACCGGCGCGGGCACCGGGTCGGCGGTGAAGTTCACGGCGCAGACGAGCCCTTCGCCGCGCTCGAAGGCGAGGACACCGGGCGGGGACTCCAGCCAGCGCATGGTTCCCTCGCCCAACTGCGGCAGCCCGCGCCGCAGTTGGAGGCCGTCCCGGTACAGGTGCCAGAACGAGCGGGTGTCGGCGAGGGCCCGGTCGGTGGCGTGCTCGGCGAACCAGCCCGGCTGCGGCAGCCACGGCTTGGCGCTCTCGGCGCCCGTACTGAACCCGAACGGCGAGGCGTGCCCCGACCACGGCAGCGGGACGCGGCAGCCGTCGCGGATCCGGGCCCGGCTGCCGGTGCGCCGGAAGATCGGGTCGGTGAGCACCTCGTCCGGCAGGTCCACGACCTCCGGCAGGCCCAGCTCCTCGCCCTGGTAGATGTACGCGGCGCCCGGCAGCGCCAGCATCAGCAGCGCGGCGGCCCGCGCCCGGGCGGCGCCCAGGCCGCTGCCCTCGGTGCCGGAGTCGCCGTACCGGGTGACGCTGCGGACCTGGTCGTGGTTGTTGAGCACCCACGTGACGGTGGAGCCGGTGCCCGCGATGTCCCGGATGGCCTCGTCGATGACCGTACGGAAGGTGCCGGCGTCCCAGGGCGCGCTCAGCAGGTCGAAGAAGAACGCCTGGTGCAGCTCGTCGGGGCGTACGTACTTGGCGTGTTCGCGGGCGCTGGGTACGGAGACCTCGCCGACGAGCAGGCGTTCGCGGCCGTCGCGGGCCGTGTACTCCTCGCACACCGCGCGCCAGTGCCGCCACACGTCGTGCACCTCGGGCTGGTTCCAGGCGAGCGGGTTGACCGAGTCGCGGGTGCGGGCGTCGGCCTCGGGGTCGGGGGAGTCGGGCAGGTCGGGGTGCTTGAAGAGACCCGCGGCCACGTCGATCCGGAAGCCGTCGACGCCCCGGTCCAGCCAGAACCGCAGCACGTGCTCGAAGTGGGCGGGCACCTCGGGGTTGCGCCAGTTCAGGTCCGGCTGGTCGGGCGTGAACATGTGCAGGTACCACTGGCCGGGCGTGCCGTCCTCCTCGGTGACCCGGCTCCAGGCCGGACCGCCGAACATGGCGTGCCAGTTGTTGGGCGGCACGTCCCCGCCCGGGCCGCGCCCCTCGGCGAAGTGGAACCGGGCGCGGGCCTCGCTGCCGGGAACGGAGGTGAGGGCCTCGCGGAACCAGGCGTGCTCGCTGGAGCAGTGGTTGGGGACGATGTCCAGCAGCACCTTGATCCCGAGCCGGTGCGCGTCCGCCACCAGCCGGCCGAACTCGTCCAGGTCGCCGAAGACGGGGTCCACGTCGCAGTAGTCGGCGACGTCGTAGCCGTGGTCGGCCTGCGGTGACGGGTAGAAGGGGCTCAGCCAGATGCCGTCGACGCCGAGCTTCTTGAGGTACGGGAGTCCGGCGCGGACCCCGGCGAGGTCGCCGATGCCGTCGCCGGTGCTGTCCAGGAAGCTGCGGACGTACACCTGGTAGATCACCGCGTCGCGCCACCAGGGGTGGGTCGATCGGTGCGTGAGGCGCTGCGAGAGGCCGTCGCCGGCCGGAGCTGTGAGCATCACCCGTTGACCTGTTTCTTCGTGAAGGGGTGCGCGCCATCCAGAGCGGGTAGCGGTTATGCATGCATGTTAAGTAGCCATGACGACGAGGTGTCAACGATGATGCAGAAAACAGCGGGAGTTGGCGGCTTATATCCCTTATATCCCACAGTTCGGTCGAGGTTTGGTCGCCTGAGGGCTACCTAACAGGTAACTGGATCGCCAAGGAGTGGGGCGAGGGATCAGCGGCGGTGCGCGATGGCCGCGAGCTCCCCGGCCAGCCGCCGCACGGCCGCCTCGGGCGTCTGGGCTTGCGTCATCGCGTCATGCACCACGGCCTGCACGGCCAGGCTGACCTGCTCGTAATGCGGGCTCTTGGGGCGCGGCGCCGCCGTCAGCACGCTCGCCCGCAACGCGGGCAGGTACGGGAACCGCCGCACCAGCGCCGGGTCCTCGTAGAGCGCCGCCCGCACCGGCGGCAGTGCGCCCTCGCTCAGCACCCGGCGCTGCACCCGCTCACTCGTGAGGTACGCGATGAGGTCCCGCGCCGACTCCGGGTGCCGCGCATGGCTGCTCACCGCCAGGTTCGACCCGCCCAGCACGCTCGTCCCCGGCCCGTCGGGACCCGGCAGCGGCACCGCGCCGAACTTCCCCGCCACCCGGGAGTCCCTGCCGGACGCACCGGCGTAGGCGTACGGCCAGTTGCGCAGGAACAGCAGCCTGCCCTCCTGGAACGCCTGCCGCGACTCCTCCTCCGTGTACGTCAGCGCTTCCCGGGGGATCCAGCCGTCCCGTACGCCCCGCGCCAGGAACCCGATCCCCGAGCGGGCCGCCGCCGAGTCCACCGTGACCCGCTCGCCCTCGTCGCCGAGGATCGAGCCGCCAGCCGAGTACACGGCCTCCGCCGCGTTCACCGTCAGCCCCTCGTACGGCAGGAACTGGCCCGCGTACCCCCCGAGGCCGTACCTCGGGGCGATCGTCCGCGCCTGCCGCTCCAGCTCCGCCCAGGTGCGCGGCGGCCGCTCGCCCTCGCGGTCGAGGACGTCCTTGCGGTAGAAGAGCATCCCGGCGTTCGTGACATACGGGACGGCGTACAGCTTTCCGTCGTACGTCGCCGTGTCCACCACCGGCGGAAGGAAGCTGTTCAGCGGGAAACGGCCACGGTCCACGGGCGCGATCCACCCGGCGGCGGCGAACTCCGACGTCCAGGCCACATCGATGTTGAGGATGTCGAACCGGCCCGCGCCCGACCGGAGATCGGTGATCATCTGCGCCCGGGTCTCGTCCGCCGAGTCCGGCAGCTCGACCAGCGTGACCTTCTCGCCGGGGTGCGCGCGGTTCCAGCCGTCCAGTACCCGGCCCAGGTAGCCGGTGAGGTCACCGGCCGTCGCCAGGGTCATCGGACCCCGTCCACTCTCGGGCACCCGGCCCGCCGGGGCGGTACCGGAAGCCGCGTACCCGGTCAGAACGACCATCGCGACGAGGAGACCCCTACCCGCGGCACGTATCCACCGCATAGGTTCCTCCCTGTGCACCCGGCGCGAGACATCGGCGTCCGCGTCTCGGGCATGTATACCCGTTAGGCATGGGTGATACTAGAGCCCACATCACATCGGGAGCACGCGGAGGAGGACAGCACGAGTGCGCCTTCCCCTCCTCGCCCTCCTCGCGCGCGGCCCCGCCCACGGCTACGAGCTCAAGCAGGACCTTGAGCAACTGCTGGGCGCCGCGTACCCTCCCACCAACGTCGGCCAGATCTACGTGACGCTCGGCCGGCTGGAGAAGTCCGGCCTCATCGAGGGCGAGGAGATCGCCCAGGAGAGCCGGCCCAACAAGAAGATCTACCGCCTCACCGACGCCGGGCAGGAAGCACTGCGCGCCTGGTTCGAGGAGACGGCCGACGAACCGAGGGTCCGGGACGAGTTCTTCATGAAGCTCGCCCTCGCCCCGCGCACCGGACTCGCCGACCAGATCGCCCTCATCAACAAGCAGCGACGCGAGTACCTCAACACCATGCGCAACCTCTCCAAGCTGGCCGCGACCGAAGACCGGGACAACCGCATCGCCCACCTGCTGATCGAGGGCGCCATGCTGCACCTCCAGGCGGACCTCGACTGGCTGGAGCGCTGCCAGGAGGAACTGGAGGACCTGCAGTGACGGACGCCTCCATACCGCTCTTGCGTGCCGAGGGCCTCACCAAGACCCACTACGGGGAGGGCGCCCCCGCCCATGCCGTACGCGGCGTCGACCTCTCCGTACGGCACGGCGAATTCGTCGCCGTCACCGGCCCGTCCGGCGCCGGGAAGTCCACGCTGCTGCACCTCCTCGGCGGCCTCCAGCGCCCCGACAGCGGCTCCCTGTGGCTCGACGGCGAGCGCACCGACGGCTACAGCGAGGCGCGCTGGGCGGTCGAGCGGCGCCGTCGCATCGGCATCGTGTTCCAGTTCTTCAACCTCGTCTCCAACCTCACCGTCGCCGACAACGTCGAACTGCCCGCTCTCCTCGCCGGCACCTCCGCCAGGCAGGCCCGCGCCGAGCGCGAGAAGCTCCTCGCCGAACTGGGCCTCGAAGGCAAGGCGCGCAGCATGCCGGGGGAGCTGTCCGGCGGCGAACAGCAGCGCGTCGCCCTCGCCCGCGCCCTGGTCAACCAGCCGCGCCTGCTCCTCGCCGACGAACCGGCCGGCAGCCTCGACAGCAAGGGCACCCGCGAGGTCATGCGGCTGCTCACCCGCTTCCACCAGCGCGGGCAGAGCATCGTTCTCGTCACCCACGACGCCCGGCTCGCCAGCGCCGCGGACCGGGTGATCAGCTTCTTCGACGGCCGGATAGCCGACGACGCCGAGCTGGGCGGGACGCCGCCGCGCCGCACCGGCCCGGCCGGCGTCATCGCGCTGAACGAACTGAAGGACTGACCGGCGATGCGGGCCATGCTGCGCTGGGCGCACGCCGACCTCCGCACCCACCGGGGCGAGGCGCTCTTCCTCGTCGCCGCCACCGCCGGGATCGTCGCCTCGCTGCTCCTCGCGACCGCGCTGTTCGGGTACGCCACCAACCCCTGGCAGCGGGTCTTCACCCAGTCCCGGGGCGCACACGTCTGGCTCCACACCCAGCCCGCCGCCGACACCGGCCGGCTCGCCGCCCTCGACGGCGTCGCCGCCGTCTCCGGCCCGTACCGCACCGCCACCACCACCGTCGCCTCGCGCGGCGCCCGCGCGGGCGTGGAGCTACGGGCCACCGGTGCCGGCCTGCCCGCCACGGGCCGCCCGCTGGTGACGTCCGGCCGTTGGCTCGACCCCGCCGCCCCCGACGGTGTCGTGCTCGAAGCCGGCCTCGCCCGCGCCCTGTGGGCCGAACCCGGCGACCGCCTGACCCTGCCGGGCACGGTCGCGCCGCGCACAGAACCGGGCGCGGACGCCCCGCGCACGGAACCGGGACCCGGGCCCGGCGGCGCGGGCCCCCGCACCCTCACCGTGCTCGGGGTCGCCGACAGCGCCGAGCCGCGCTACCGGCCGGGCGAGCGGCCCGGGGTCGTGTGGGCGCTGCCCGGCGTCGTGCCCGAGGACCGCACCGCCGGACAGGTCGTCGGCCTGCGGCTCGCCGACCCCGACGACACCGACTACACGGTCCAGCGCGCCGTCACCACGCTCGGAGCCGGTGCCGTCACGGACGTGAGCACCTGGCAGCAGGCCCGCGCCGACGCACAGGGCGACACCCGGCTGCTCGGCCAGGTCCTCGGGCTGTTCGGCATCGGCGCCCTCATCGCCGCCGCGCTCGCCGTGTTCGGCGCCATCAGCACACGGGTGCGCGGCCACCTCCGGGACATCTCCGTCCTCAAGGCCGTCGGCTTCACCCCCGGCCAGGTCGTACGGATCTTCCTCGTCCAGCACCTCGCCTTCGCCGTGTTCGGGGCCGCCCTGGCCGTCCTGCTCGTCCGGACAGTGGGCGGCCGCCTGCCGGGCCGGCTCGGCGACGCGGTCCAGGTCTGGCAGGGCCTGCCGGGCCACCTCCCGGGCCTCCTCCTCGTCCCGGTCGCGGCGGTGCTGTTCATCGGGGCGGCCACGTGTCTGGCCGCCTGGCGGGCGGGCCGCGTACCGCCCGTACCGGTGCTGCCGCCGGCCGCGGCCCCGGGTGGCGGGCTGTCCGGCGCGGCCCGCAAGGCGCTCGGGCTGCGCGTCCCGCCCGCGCTGGTCCTCGGCTGGCACCGCGCCTTCGGGCGGGGGCGGCGCGCCCCGGCCACCGTCGTGCGCCTCGCCCTGCCGCTGCTGCTGATCACCGTGGCGCTCGGCGCGTGGACGACCATCGAACGGTTCGACAGCCGCCCCGAGCAGGTCGGTCTCGCCGCCGCGCTCACCGCCCGCCCCGACGGCACGCTCGCCGACCGCGAGGCGACCGCGCTGCTCAGGGCAAACCGGAACGTCACCGCCGCCCACCCCGGCCTGGAGGTCGCCGCCCTGGTCCCCGGCCAGACCGGCACCATCGCGCTGCGCGGCCTCGGCACCCGCGAGCGGCCCTACCCGTACTCCATCGCCGAAGGCCGCCCCGCCCACGGCCCCGACGAGGCCGTCGCCGGACAGGGCCTGCTCGACCTGCTCGGCGCCCGCGTCGGCGACTGGGTACGGCTGACCGTCGGCGGCCATCCGCAGGTGCTGCACATCGTCGGCCGCAGCATCGAACCGGAGAACGCCGGCCGGGTCGTCTCCACCTCGCTCGACACCCTCCGCGAGAACGACCCCGGCCTGCGCCCCACCCTCTACCAGCTCCAGCTGCGCCCCGGCGCCGACCCGGACACGGTGCGCTCCGAGCTCGCCGACGCCTCCGCGGGCCGCCTGGACATCCACGAGGTCACCACCCCGGCCGACCGGCTCTCCGCCCTCCGCGGCGTCGTCTTCGGCCTGATCGCCGTCCTGGCCCTCATCGGCCTCACCGAACTGTCCACCGCCATCGGCGGCACCGTCCGGGACGGCGAACGCGACCTGCTCGCCCTGAAGGCCATCGGCCTGTCCCCGCGCCAGATCACCACCGTCACGGTCACGGCCATCGGCTGCACCGCCCTGGCCGCCGCGCTCCTCGGCACCGCCCTCGGCATCCCGTTCGCCCACTGGCTGATCGACCACGAGGCCCACGCCACCGGCATCGGCGCCGGCATCGCCCACGCCCCGCCGCTGCCGCACCTCCTGGCCCTCACGGCCGCCGCCGTCACCGGCGCGGTCGCCCTCGCCGCCCTCCCCGCCGCCCGCGCCACCCGCCACCGCCTCACGGACACCCTCAGCGCGGTCGCGTGACCCGGAGCCCGGTGCTGTACTGAAGTCGTGAAGCCCTGATGAGAGGGGGCGACATGTACCTTTCCCCCTGGCGCCGGTGGGGCCGCGCCGCCCGCGCCGCCGCCGTCTCACTCGCCGCCGTGGTGGGCCTCGTCGGACTGGCGCCGCCCGGCAGCGCCGACGAGCCGCGGCCGGCCGGGCCACGCGGACCGGTCGTCCTCCGCGTCATCGACGGTGACACCATCGAGGTGCGGGGTGACGGCAGGGTCATCCCCGACGGGGCCGTCGTGCGGGTACGCCTCCTGGAGATCGACACCCCCGAGCGGGGCGACTGCTTCAGCCGCGAAGCCACCGCCCGTACCGCCGAACTGCTCCCCATCGGCAGCAGGCTGCGCTCCGAGCGCGACGTCGAGCTGAAGGACCGGTTCGACCGGTACCTGCTCTATGTGTGGAACGAGAAGAACGTCTTCGTCAACGAGTCCCTCGTCCGCAGTGGCCACGCCACCAAGGTCCTGTTCGAGCCCAACGACAAGTACTGGCCCACGATGACCAGGGCCGAGGAGGACGCCCGCCGGACCGGTGCCGGCCTGTGGTCGGCCTGCCCGGCCCTCTGACGGTCCGACCGTCCCCGGCCGGACCTGTCGCCTGGGGCGCTCAGCCCCGCAGGAAGTCGATCAGCAGCTCGGTCACCGCGGAGGGCCGCTCCAGGCTGGGCAGATGACCGGCCCACGGCAGTTCGACATGGCGGGCGTCAGGCAGCACATCGGGGAGCCCGGCGGCGATCTGCCGGAAGTCCGCCACGTCGTGCGCGCCCGACAGGACGAGGCTGGGCGCCTTCATCGCCGACAGGTCGAAGTCGACCGTGATCCGCCCGAACTTCCCCCGCCTCCAGCAGCGCGTCCTCCCGGGCGCCGAACGCGCGTAGTTCGGCGCTGCGTTCGTGGGTGGGCAGCGCCGGACACAGCAGCGCCATGGAGCTCACGCGGTCCGGCCGGCGCGCGGCCGGTCCGGCGCGGGGGTCCGGCCGAAACCGCGGAAGTCGACGGCGGACCCTACGCGACCAGCGCCCCACGCGCCTTCGGATATCAGGCGGGCAGGTTCGCCTCGATCGCCGCTACCAGCTCGGCCGACTCCGGCTCCGTACGCGGGCGGAAGCGGGTGACCTCGCCCTGTGGCGAGATCAGGAACTTCTCGAAGTTCCACTGCACGTCCCCGGCCTCGCCCGCCGCGTCCGCCGTCTTCGTCAGCTCCGCGTACAGCGGGTGCCGGCCCGGGCCGTTGACGTCCGTCTTCTCCAGGAGCGGGAACGTCACGCCGTACGTCGCCGAGCAGAACGTCCCGATCTCCTCCGCCGTGCCCGGCTCCTGGCCGCCGAACTGGTTGCACGGCACGCCCAGCACCGTGAAGCCCCGGTCGCCATACTGCTTCTGGAGCCGCTCCAGGCCCTCGTACTGCGGGGTCAGGCCGCACTTGGAGGCGACGTTGACGACCAGGACGACCTTGCCCTCGTACGCGGCCAGGGTCGTCGGGTCGCCGGACAGGGTGCGCAGCGGGATGTCGTACAGGGACATGCGGGACTCCTCCTCGAAGGGCACTACCAACAGGGTCGATCAAAACATGCCCCGCCTGGTAGACAGGCGGGTGTGCACCAGGAACAGCCACTGACGGAGACGGAGACCCAGCCCGTCGCCGCCGGCCCACGGCCGGTGCGGTGCCGGCTGTGCGGGCGGCCGCTGACCGGTGCCGCCTCACGGCGCACGGGTCTCGGGCCGGCCTGTGACGCCAAACTGCATCCGGCGGGTCCCGACATCAGGACGCGGCGCCACGAGGTCGAGCAGGAGGCGCTGCCCGGCCTGTGACACCAGGTGGTCTCAGTGGCGGCGGAACAACCCCTCCTGCACCACCGACACCAGCAGCCTGCCCTCCCGGTCGTAGATCCGGCCGCGTGCCAGGCCCCGGCCGCCCGTCGCGATCGGGGACTCCTGGTCGTACAGGAACCACTCGTCCGTACGGAACGGGCGGTGGAACCACATCGCGTGGTCCAGCGACGCCATGTCGAAGCCCCGCGGGCCCCACAGCGGTTCGACCGGGATCCGCACCGCGTCCAGCAAGGTCATGTCGGAGGCGTACGTCAGCGCGCACGTGTGGACCAGCGGGTCGTCGCCCAGCGGGCCCACCGCGCGCATCCACACCGCGCTGCGCGGGTCCGCCTCCTTGACCTCCTCCTGCGTCCAGCGCAGCCGGTCGACGTACCGGATGTCGAACGGCTGGCGCCGGGCCATCCGCTCCAGTGCCTCCGGCAACGCGCCCAGGTGCTCCCGGATCTCGTCCGTGACCGAGGGCAGCTCCTCCGGCGGTGGGAACTCCAGGCGCGGCGGCAGCTGGTGCTCGAAGCCCGCCTCCTCCGGCTGGTGGAAGGAGGCCGTCAGGTTGAAGATCGTCTTGCCGCGCTGGATCGCGGTGACCCGGCGGGTGGTGAACGACCGGCCGTCCCGCACCCGTTCGACCTGGTACACGATCGGCACGCCGGGGATGCCCGGCCGCAGGAAGTACGCGTGCAGCGAGTGCACCGGCCGGTCGCCCTCCGTGGTGCGGCCGGCCGCGACCAGGGCCTGGCCGGCGACCTGCCCGCCGAAGACCCGTTGCAGGGACTCCTGCGGGCTGGCGCCACGGAAGATGTTGACCTCGATCTGCTCCAGGTCGAGCAGGTCGACGAGTCTCTCGGCGGGGTTGGTCATCCAGGGTCCTTTCAGAGCTGGCCGACGTCGGTGACGCGGACGATCGCCCGGCCCTCCTCGTCCGAGGCCGCCAGGTCCACCTCCGCGCTGATGCCCCAGTCATGGTCGCCGTTCGGGTCGGCGAAGGTCTGCCGGACGCGCCACAGGCCGTGCTCCGGCTCCTCCTCGATGGCGAGCAGCTTCGGGCCGCGCGCGTCCGGGCCGGTGCCGAGGTCGTCGTACTCGTCCCAGTACGCGTCCATCGCCTCCGCCCACCGCTCCTCGTCCCACCCGGACTCGGCGTCCATCTCGCCGAGTTCCTGGAGCTGGTCCAGTGCGGCCAGCTCCACGCGGCGGAACATCGCGTTGCGCACCAGCACCCGGAAGGCACGGGCGTTGGCCGTGACCGGCTTGACCTGGTCGGCCTTCTCCTGGGCCTCCTCGGCGGTCTCGACCTCCGGGTTGGCCAGCTGCTCCCATTCGTCCAGCAGCGAGGAGTCCACCTGCCGCACCATCTCGCCCAGCCAGGCGATCAGGTCCTGGAGGTCCTCGGTCTTCAGGTCGTCCGGGATGGTGTGGTCCAGCGCCTTGTACGCGGACGCCAGGTACCGCAGCACGATGCCCTCGGTGCGCGCCAGCTCGTAGAAGGACGTGAACTCCGTGAAGGACAGCGCCCGCTCGTACATGTCGCGGATGACGGACTTCGGCGAGACGGGGTGGTCACCGACCCACGGGTGGGACTTCTTGTACGTGTTGTACGCGTGCCACAGCAGCTCTTCCAGCGGCTTCGGGTACGAGATGTCCGCCAGCCGCTCCATCCGCTCCTCGTACTCGACGCCGTCCGCCTTCATCGCGCCGACCGCCTCGCCGCGCGCCTTGTTCTGCTGGGCGGCGAGGATCTGGCGCGGGTCGTCCAGCGTGGACTCGACGACCGACACCATGTCGAGGGCGTACGAGGGGGATTCGGGGTCCAGCAGGTCGAAGGCCGCGAGCGCGAACGTCGACAGCGGCTGGTTGAGCGCGAAGTCCTGCTGGAGGTCGACGGTGAGCCGGATCGTGCGGCCCTCGGCGTCGGGCTTGTCGAGCTGCTCGACGACCCCGCCGTCCAGCAGCGAGCGGTAGATCGCGATGGCCCGCCGGATGTGCCGCAGCTGGTTCTTGCGCGGCTCGTGGTTGTCCTCCAGGAGCCGGCGCATCGCCTGGAACGCGTCGCCGGGCCGGGCGATCACCGACAGCAGCATGGTGTGGGTGACGCGGAAGCGGGAGGTGAGCGGCTCAGGCTCGGAGGCGATCAGCTTCTCGAAGGTGTTCTCCGTCCAGCCGACGAAACCCTCCGGGGCCTTCTTCCGCACCACCTTGCGGCGCTTCTTCGGGTCGTCGCCCGCCTTGGCGAGCGCCTTCTCGTTCTCGATGACGTGCTCGGGCGCCTGCGCCACCACGAACCCGGCCGTGTCGAAGCCCGCGCGCCCGGCCCGGCCCGCGATCTGGTGGAACTCGCGGGCACGCAGCGTACGCACCCGGTTGCCGTCGTACTTGGTGAGCGCCGTAAACAACACCGTACGAATCGGGACATTGACCCCCACGCCGAGCGTGTCCGTCCCGCAGATGACCTTCAGCAGCCCGGCCTGGGCCAGCTTCTCGACCAGCCGCCGGTACTTGGGCAGCATGCCGGCGTGGTGCACGCCGATGCCGTGCCGTACGTACCGCGAGAGGTTCTTGCCGAACTTGGTGGTGAAGCGGAAGTTGCCGATCAGCTCGGCGATCTTGTCCTTCTCCTCGCGCGAGCACATGTTGATGCTCATCAGCGACTGCGCCCGCTCCACGGCCTGCGCCTGGGTGAAGTGGACGATGTAGACCGGCGCCTGCTTGGTCTCCAGCAGCTCGGTCAGCGTCTCGGTGATGGGCGTGAGCTTGTACTCGTACGAGAGCGGGACCGGCCGGGTCGCCGAGCGGACCACCGAGGTGGGGCGGCCGGTGCGGCGCGTGAGGTCCTTCTCGAACATCGAGACGTCACCGAGCGTCGCCGACATCAGGACGAACTGGGCCTGCGGCAGTTCCAGCAGCGGGATCTGCCAGGCCCAGCCACGGTCCGGCTCGGCGTAGAAGTGGAACTCGTCCATCACGACCTGGCCGATGTCCGCGTCCTTGCCGTCACGCAGCGCGATCGACGCCAGCACCTCCGCCGTGCAGCAGATCACGGGCGCGTCGGCGTTGACGGACGCGTCGCCGGTCAGCATGCCCACGTTCTCGGTGCCGAACAGCTTGCACAGGTCGAAGAACTTCTCCGACACCAGCGCCTTGATCGGCGCGGTGTAGAAGGTCACCTGGTCATGGGCGAGCGCCGTGAAGTGCGCACCTGCCGCGACCAGCGACTTTCCGGATCCGGTCGGGGTGGAGAGGATCACGTTCGCCCCGGAGACCACCTCGATCAGCGCCTCCTCCTGGGCGGGGTAGAGGCTGATGCCCCGCTCCTCGGCCCATGACGAGAAAGCCTCGAAGAGGGCATCGGGGTCGGCGTCCGGCGGCAGCTGATCGATAAGGGTCACGCCCCCCATCTTGCCTGGCTCACGTCCGGAAGCGGGAACCGGCCGTCCGGATGAAGATCACGAACGGTAGGCTGTCCCGTCAACCGGGGTGCAGGACAAGAACAAACGGGGCGGGGAACGCAGATGATGGGACCGGCGCACTCACTCTCCGGCGCGGCCGCGTGGCTGGGGGTGGGAGCCGCGACCGCCGCGGCCGGCCACCCGATGCCGTGGCCGGTGCTCGTCGTCGGCGCCCTGATCTGCGCCGGCGCGGCCCTCGCGCCCGACCTCGACCACAAGTCGGCTACCATCTCGCGGGCCTTCGGCCCCGTCTCGCGCGGGCTGTGCGAGATCGTCGACAAGCTGTCGTACGCCGTCTACAAGGCGACCAGGACGCGGGCCGACGCCCGGCGGAGCGGTGGCCACCGCACCCTCACGCACACCTGGGTGTGGGCCGTGCTGTGCGGCGCGGGCGCGTCCGTGCTGGCGATCACGGGCGGCCGGTGGGCGGTCCTGGCGATCCTCTTCGTCCACCTGGTGCTGGCGGTGGAGGGCCTGCTGTGGCGGGCGGCCCGGATGTCCAGCGACGTCCTGGTGTGGCTGCTGGGCGCCACCAGCGCGTGGATCCTGGCGGGTGTCCTGGACAAGCCGGGCAACGGTTCGGACTGGCTGTTCACCGCGCCGGGTCAGGAGTACCTGTGGCTGGGCCTGCCGATCGTGCTGGGCGCCCTCGTCCACGACATCGGCGACGCCCTGACCGTCTCGGGCTGCCCG
Source organism: Streptomyces sp. CB03234 (assembly GCF_001905885.1). Lineage (GTDB taxonomy): Bacteria > Actinomycetota > Actinomycetes > Streptomycetales > Streptomycetaceae > Streptomyces. Next base: position 164,428 of record NZ_LIYH01000004.1, read on the forward strand.
GTCCTGTGGCCGATCCCGGTCGGGGGCAAGCGCTGGTACCCGGTGGGACCGCCGAAGGGGATGCGGTTCCGGGCGGGCAGCTGGGTGGAGCTGAAGGTCCTGATGCCGGCGTTCATGCTGCTGGGCGGGGTGGGCGGAGCGGCGGCGCTCAATTTCATCTGAAGACTTCCCCTGACGGTTCCCGTTCGAGTGAACGGGGCGCGTAGCCGTTCCATGGGACCTCAAGATCCGCTTTCTTCTGATCATGGATTCCCCTCAGCTGACGCGTCGTCAGTTCACGGCCCGTACCGGCACGGTCGCCGCCGCGGCCGCGCTTCCCATCGCCGCCGTCACCGCGCCCCCCGCCACCGCCGCACCGGCACCCCGCTCCACCGCCGACTGGCAGACCTGCCTGGCCGTCGCCCGCGCCCTGCTGGTGCTGGACGACAACGACAAGCCCCTCGTCCCGCGCTACGAGCAGATCTTGCTCGGCGGCGGGCTGCCCAAGGCGGCCGCCGGGCCCAAGAAGGTACTCGTCCTCGGTGCCGGACCGGCCGGCATGGTCGCCGCGTCCCTCCTCAAGCGGGCCGGGCACCACGTCACCGTGGTCGAGGCCAACGGCAACCGTGCCGGCGGCCGCATCAAGACCTTCCGCGCCGGCGGCCACGAGAACGCCGCCCAGCCGTTCGCCGATCCCAAGCAGTACGCCGAGGCGGGCGCCATGCGCATCCCCGGCAGCCACCCCCTCGTCATCGGGCTGATCGACAAGCTCGGCATCGAACGCCGCCCCTTCTACTACGTCGACACCGACCCGCAAGGAAAGCCCCAGTACCGCACCTGGATCCGCGTCAACGGCATCAGGGCCCGCCGCGCGGACTACGCCAAGAACCCGCAGGCGATCAACCGCTCCTTCGGCGTGCCGAAGAAGTACGAGAACGTCCCGGCGGCGGACATTGTGCGCCAGGCCCTCGACCCCGTACGCGACGAGTACAGCGTCAAGCGCCCCGACGGCACCCGGGCCGACAAGCCGATGCCCGAGCTGCTCGAAGGCTGGGCCCGCGTGATCCAGCGCTTCGGCGACTGGTCCATGTACCGCTTCCTCACCGAGCACGCGAAGCTCGACGAGCGCACGATCGACCTGATCGGAACCCTGGAGAACATGACCTCCAGGCTGCCGCTCTCCTTCCTCCACAGCTTCATGGGCGCGTCCTTGATCAGCCCCGGCACCGCTTTCTACGAGCTGAACGGCGGCACCGCCGTCCTCGCCGACGCGCTCCTGGAACAGGTGCGCGACGAGGTCCGCTTCGACCGGCGCGTCACCCGCGTCGAGACGAGGGAGGAAGGCCCGGAACGGGTCGTCGTCGACACGGTCTCCGAGGGCCGGGGCGGCAAGGTGGTCCGCGAGCGGTTCACCGGTGACGCGGCGATCGTGACCATCCCCTTCTCCGGGTTCCGGCACGTCCAGGTCACCCCCCAACTGTCGTACGAGAAGCGCCGCGCCATCACCGAGGTGCACTACGACAGCGCCACCAAGGTGCTACTCGAATTCAGCCGCCGCTGGTGGGAGTTCGGCGAGGACGACTGGCGGCGCGAGCTGGACGCCATGGAACCGGGCCTGTACGACAACTACCGCAAGGGCCAGGTGCCGCAGGACGGCCGGCTGCTCGGCGAGCACCCCTCCGTCCTGCGCGGCCACCTCACCGAGGACCAGCGCACCCACTACGCGGCCAACGCCTGGGTCTCGCGCGACCAGCCCGAGGCCGCCGGGGTCATCGGCGGCGGCTCGGTCACCGACAACGCCAACCGCTTCATGTTCAACCCGTCCCACCCCGTCCCCGGCAGCGACGGCGGTGTCGTCCTCGCCTCCTACAGCTGGGCCGACGACGCCCGGCGCTGGGATTCCTACGCCGACGAGGCCCGGTACGCGCTCGCCCTGCGCGGCATGCAAGAGGTGTACGGGCAGCGGCTGGAGGTGTTCTTCACGGGCGTCGGCCGCACCCAGAGCTGGCAGCGCGACCCGTACGCGTACGGTGAGGCGTCCGTCCTGCTGCCCGGCCAGCACACCGAGATCCTCCTGGACATGCGCACCCAGGAGGGCCCGCTGCACTTCGCCGGCTGCCACACCTCGGTCAAGCCCGCCTGGATCGAAGGAGCCCTGGAGTCGGCGGTCCGCGCGGCCCTGGAGGTCCACGGCGGCAGCTGACGGGGCACACCGGGCGGCCCGGCGAGCGACTGCTCACCGGGCCGCCTTCTGGGTGCTTATAGGACACGTCTCGTCCTACAAGGCTTCTACGGTGAAAAGCGTGCCTAAGCCACCGACAGCCTCACCGAACGGATCCAGCGCGCCCTGCCCGACACCAAGGTCGTCAAGACGTTCGTCACCCAGGAACAGGCGACCGTCGTGAACCCCGCCGGCATCGCCGGCGGCGACCACACCATGTTCCTCGCCGGCGACCACCCCGACGTGAAGGGGCCGCCGCCGGACTGCTGCGCGCCTATGGCTGGAAGGACGTGCTCGACCTCGGAGACCTGCACGCCGCGCGCGGTATGGAGATGTACGCCCACCTCCACATGGCCATCGGCCTCGCCCTCGGCGGTGTCGGCAGCCACTTCGGCGTCAAGGCCGTCCGCTGAACCGTCCGCCGGCCGAGTGGTGGTGGCGGCACGGGGGGAGTCGTCCCTACCCGTGCCAGGACCGCCACAGCGCCGCGTACGCGCCGTCCGCCGCCACCAGGTCGTCATGGCTGCCCAGCTCGCTGATCCGGCCGCCCTCGACGACCGCGATCACGTCCGCGTCGTGGGCCGTGTGGAGCCGGTGCGCGATCGCCACCACCGTACGGCCGTCCAGGACCCGCGCCAGGGACCGCTCCAGGTGCCGGGCGGCGCGCGGGTCCAGCAGGGACGTCGCCTCGTCCAGCACCAGGGTGTGCGGGTCGGCCAGCACCAGGCGGGCCAGCGCGATCTGCTGGGCCTGCGCCGGGGTCAGCGTCAGGCCGCCCGAGCCGACCTGGGCGTCGAGGCCGTCGTCCAGCGCCCGCGCCCACCCGTCCGCGTCGACCGCTCCGAGGGCCGCCCACAGCTCCGCGTCCTGTGCGCCCGTCCGTGCGAGCAGCAGGTTGTCGCGGAGCGTACCGACGAAGACGTGGTGCTCCTGGTTGACCAGCGCCACATGCTCCCGGACGCGCTCGGCGGGCATTCGCGACAGTTCGGCCGCGCCGAGGGTGACCCGCCCGGCACGCGGCGCGTAGATCCCGGCCAGCAGCCGGCCGAGCGTCGACTTGCCCGCGCCCGACGGGCCCACCAGCGCCACCCGCGTGCCCGGCGGGACGTCCATCGACACCCCGTGCAGCACGTCCACGCCCTCGCGGTAGCCGAAGCGCACCTCCTCCGCCCGCACCTCGCGCCCGTCCGGCCGTACCGCCTCGTCGCCGCTCTCCGGCTCGATGTCCCGGACGCCGACCAGCCGGGCCAGCGACACCTGCGCCACCTGCAGCTCGTCGTACCAGCGCAGGATGATCCCGACGGGGTCGACCAGCATCTGCGCGAGCAGCGCGCCCGTGGTCAGCTGCCCCACGTCCATCCAGCCGTTCAGGACGAACACACCGCCGATCATCAGGACGGCGGCCAGGACCGTGGTGTGCGTGAGGTTGACGACCGGGAAGAGGACCGAACGCAGGAAGAGCGTGTACCGCTCCCACGCCGTCCACTCCTTGATCCGCCGGTCGGACAGCGCGATCCGCCGCCCGCCCAGCCGGTGCGCCTCCACCGTCCGGCCCGCGTCGACCGTCTCGGCGAGGACGGCGGCGACCGCCGCGTACCCGGCGGCCTCCGAGCGGTACGCGGACGGCGCGCGCCGGAAGTACCAGCGGCAGCCGGCGATCAGCAGCGGCGCGGCCACCAGCACGGCGAGGGCCAGCGGCGGTGCCGTCACCGCGAGCCCGCCCATCAGCAGGCCCGCCCACACCACGCCGACGGCGAGCTGCGGCACCGCCTCCCGCATGGCGTTGGCCAGCCGGTCGATGTCCGTGGTGATCCGCGACAGCAGGTCGCCGGTGCCGGCCCTCTCCAGCACGCCCGGCGGCAGCCCCACCGACCGTACGAGGAAGTCCTCGCGCAGGTCGGCCAGCATCTCCTCACCGAGCATCGCGCCCCGCAGCCGCACCAGCCGGACGAACACCGTCTGCACGGCGAGCGCGACCACGAACGCCCCGACGGTCACCGGAAGATGGAGCTCACGCGCGCCCGCCGCGAGCCGGTCGACCAGCGATCCGAGCAGGTACGGGCCCACCATCGAGGCGATGACCGCTACCGCGTTGACGGCGATGAGAACGGCGAACGCGGTGCGGTGGCGGCGCAGCAGCTCGGTCACGTACGCCCGGACCGTCGCGGCGGTGCCCACCGGCAGCGTGGTCGCGGACTCCGGGGCCGCCGGGTCGTACTCCGGCGGCGCCATGCCGATCACAGCGGTCATGCCGACTCCTCGATGTCCACAAGGGCTTCCTCTTCGGTCTCCCGCGTGACCACCGCGCGGTAGCGCTCCTCGCCGGCCAGCAGTTCGCGGTGCGTGCCGACGGCCACCGCCGCGCCCTCATGGACCAGGACCACCCGGTCCGCGAGGTCGAGCAGCAGCGGCGACGAGGCCAGCACCACGGTGGTACGGCCGGTGCGCAGCCGCTGGACGCCCGCCGCGATCCGCGCCTCGGTGTGCGAGTCCACCGCCGACGTCGGCTCGTCCAGCACCAGCACCCCTGGGTCGGTGACCAACGACCGGGCCAGCGCCAGGCGTTGCCGCTGCCCGCCGGACAGCGACCGGCCGCGCTCGGTGATCCGCGTACGCATCGGGTCGCCGCCGGTGTCCACCGACGCCTGGGCGAGCGCGTCCAGCACGTCACCGCACTGGGCCGCCGCCAGGGCGTCCTCGGCGCTGACCTTCCCGGACGACGGCACGTCCAGCAGCTCGTGCAGGGTGCCGGACAGCAGCACCGGGTCCTTGTCCTGTACGAGGACGGCGGAGCGCGCCGCGTCGAGCGGCAGCTCGTCCAGGGGGACCCCGCCGAGCAGGACGGAGACGTGCCCCTCCGGGTCCTCGGAGGGGTGGCCGCCGAGCCGGTCGGCGAGCGTCCCGGCGGCGTCCGGGTCGCCGCACACCACGGCGGTGAACAGACCGGCCGGGGCGAGCAGCCCGGTCACCGGGTCGTACAGGTCCCCGCCCGGCCGCTGCCGCTCCGCACCGGTCACCGTGGTCGACGTACGCGTCAGGGACAGCACCCGGGCGGCGCGTTTCGCGGAGGGGCGCGAGAAGGAGTACGCCATGGCGATCTCCTCGAAGTTGCGCAAGGGATGGTGCGTGAGCGTGACCGCGCCGTACACGGTGACCAGTTCGCCGACCGACACGCGGCCCTCCAGGGCGAGCTTCGCCCCGTACAGCACCACCACGACCAGCAGCAGTCCCGGCAGCAGCACCTGGATCGCCGCGATCAGGGCCCACATGCGGGCGCTGCGCACGGCGGCGCGGCGCACCTCCTGGGAGGCCTCGCGGTAGCGGCGGAGGAACAGTTCCTCGCCGCCGATGCCGCGCAGCACGCGCAGGCCCGCCACGGTGTCCGAGGCCAGCTCGGTGGCGCGGCCGGCCTTCTCCCGCTGGATGTCCGCGCGCCGGGTGGCGCGGGGGAGCAGCGGCAGGGCGGCGAGCGCCAGGACGGGCACGCCGACGGCCACGACGACACCGAGGGCGGGCTGGTAGACCACCAGGCCGACGCAGACCAGGACGAGCGTGGTGGCCGCCGCGGCGAACCGCGACAGCGTCTCCACGAACCAGCCGATCTTCTCGACGTCCCCGGTGGAGACGGCGACGACCTCACCCGCGGCGACCCGCCGGGTCAGCAGCGAGCCCAGCTCGGCGGTCTTGCGGGCCAGCAGCTGCTGGACGCGGGCGGCGGCGGTGATCCAGTTGGTGACGGCGGTGCGGTGCTGCATCGTGTCGCCCACCGCTATGGCCGCGCCGAGCAGCGCGATCAGGGCACCGGCCCGGGCCAGGCCGCCGCCCGAGCGGTCGATGACGGCCTGCACCGCGAGGCCCACGCCGAGGGGGAGCCCGGCGATGCCGAGGTGCAGCAGCAGGCCCCAGAGCAGGGACGTGACCTGACCGCCCAGCTGGTTGCGCCCCAGCCACAGCAGGAAGCGCGTGCCCGACCTGACGTCGGGGTCACCTGGATCGGCGTACGGAAGGTGCTGGATCTTCATGCGGTCCCAGGGATTTCATCGACGGGAGGGCAGGGGGAAACCGTGCAAGGTTCGCCTTCAGGGCCCTCCATCGGCAATCGATTTTCCGGCAGGACGGCACAGAACGCGCCAAGGTTCAACAGCCGCCTCTGGCGCCGGAAGGCCGTCCCGCGCTTCACTCCCGACCCATGACACAACGAAAAGTCATGAGCATGCTCATGGGTGGAGTGCTGGCGGTCAGCGCGCTGTTCACATCGGCCCCGCCCTCCTCCGCCGCCCCACCCCAGCCCCCTGCCGAGTTCGGCACCGACTGGCACGATCCGGTCACCGCGGCCCCGCCCGTGCCCCGGCCGTCCGGCGCCCACTCGTGCGAACTGACGCTCGCAGAGGCGCGGTTCCGCGACTTCACGCCCTACAAGGGCACGTACACGCCCCCGGAGGGCTGCGGCGACCGGTGGAGCACGGTGGTGCTGCGGCTCGACGGCAGGGTGAAGGGGCGGCAGTACGACCGGCTCGGCCACCTCGCCATCGGCGGCGTCGAGGTGTTCCGTACGTCCACCCCGCAGCCGTCACCCGACGGCATCACCTGGTCGGTCGAGACCGACATCACCCGATACAGCGACACCCTGCGCCGCCCGCAACCCGTCGAGATGCTCATCGGCAACGTCGTCGACGACACGTACACCGGCGTCATCGACGTCACGGTGACGCTGACCTTCTACGAGGGGAACCACGATCCCGCGAACGTCCCCGACCGGGTGATCCCGCTCGCCACCCCGTCGCTGACGACCCCGCGCAACTCCGAGCGGATCCTCGCCGAGGTGTACGCCACCGGCTCCGGCGGCGGCTGCGAGGAGTACTGGTACATGACCGTCCCCGACGCCGCGCCCTACTCGTGCAGGGCGGCGGGCGGACCGCACCGGGAGGTGCGGATCTCCGTCGACGGACGGCTCGCCGGGATAGCCGCCCCCTTCCCCACGGTCTGGACGGGCGGCTGGTCCAACCCCTTCCTCTGGTACGTGATCCCCGGCCCCCGCGCCTTCGACGTCAGGCCGGTCCGCTACGACCTCACGCCGTTCGCCGCCCTCCTCAACGACGGCCGCCCGCACCGCGTCGAGGTCTCCGTCGCCGGCGTACCGGCCGGGCAGACCGGCTGGTCGACGCCCACCAACGTGCTCGTCTGGCAGGACGAGGGCCGCGAGGTCGTCACCGGCGCGCTCACCCGCCACGAGCAGAGCGCGCCGGCCAACTCGTCGGTGTACACGCCCGGTACGGAGCACCGCCTCGACACCGAGGCCGCCCACCGGCTCACCGTCGCCGGTCACCTGAACACCTCGCACGGCCGCGTCACGACGACCGTGACCCGGGCCGTGGCCCACACCTCCGTACACCGCTGGGGCGACGGCGAGAACCCGGACGCGCTGACGGCGACGTGGCGGGACGACGAGACGGTGAGCAGGGGCGGGACCAGCACCCGCACCCACCGCACGTACACCATGGACGGGGAGACGACGCTCGGCGCCGGTGACCGGCTGCGCACCGTACTGACGCTCTCCGACCGCGCCGACACCCTGGCCCTCCGGAACGGGAAGCGGACGCGATGGTCACGGCTGGACGACACGTACGCGGGTGACGCGACGTACACCACCGGTGTCCCGCGCGACCAGCGGCACGCCGTCGGCACCAGCGCGGAGCGCTACCGGCTGTACGGCCCCGGTGGCTGCTACGACCGGAGCCTGAGGACGGCGCAGGGGACGGTGACGGAGGACCGCCGCCGCTGCTGACCGCGAGGAGCGGGCCCCGGACCGGGCCCGCTCCCGTCGCTTCTCACGCCGGCTTGACCGAGTCCACCCCCGGCCGCGCCTTGGTCCACTCGCCGCGTGTGAAGTCGGGTATCCGCTGCGGCGCGCCCTTGGCCTTGATCGAGGCGTGGCTGAGCGGCACCGGGGCCGTCCAGGTCGCCCCGTCGTACACGTCGAAGTCGGGGACCAGACCGAGCCTCATGCACTGCATCAGCCGGAACACCATGATGTAGTCCATCCCGCCGTGGCCGCCGGGCGGGTTGGCGTGCTCCTTCCACAGCCAGTGGTCGAACTCCGCCGCGTACGCCGAGAAGTCCGCCCACCGGTCGTCGGTGTGGTCCGGCTCGATGTATATGCGGGCCGGGTAGTCCTCGAAGACGCCCTTGGTGCCGCCCAGGCTGTTGATCCTGCTGTACGGGTGCGGGGTCGACACATCGTGCTCCAGCCGGATCACCCGGCCCTTCGCGGTCTGCACCATGCTGATGGTGCGGTCGCTCTCGATGTACGTCTCCTTCCAGCTCGGGTCGCCCGGCTCCACGTTGGCCTCGCGGTACTCGGCCAGGCCCAGCGCGGGCGTACCGAAGCTGCTGATGCTGACGGCGCGGTCGCCCCGGTTGATGTCCATGTAGTTGGCGACCGGCCCGAAGCCGTGGTTGGGGTAGAGGTCGCCCCGCAGCCGGGTGTGCCACAGGCGGCGCCAGGGGCCTTCGTAGTACGTGGGTGAGAACATCAGGCCCCGCAGGTCGTGGTTGTACGCCCCGGCCCCGTGCAGCAGCTCGCCGAACTTGCCGGCGTGCGCCATGCGCAGTACCCGCATCTCGTTCTTGCCGTAACAGCAGTTCTCCAGCTGCATGCAGTGGCGGCGGGTGCGCTCGGAGAGGTCGACCAGCTCCCACAGCTCGTCCAGGCGCATCGCGAGGGGGCACTCGACGCCGACGTGCTTGCCGTTCAGCATCGCGGTCTTCGCCATGGCGAAGTGGACGTCCCACGGGGTCGCCACATAGACGAGGTCGATGTCTCCGCGCGCGCAGAGGTTCTCGTAGTCGTTCTCCCCGTTGGCGTAGACGGCGGGCGACGGCTGTCCGGCCCTTACGACCTTGGCCGCGGCCTGCTCGGTCTTGGCCTTCACGGGATCGCAGACGGCGACCACCTGTACGCCGGGCACGGCGAGGAACAGGTCGATCATGCTGCCGCCGCGGTTGCCGAGCCCTACGATCGCGACGCGGACGGTGGAGCGCCGCTCGAAGGGCACGCCGGCCATGGTGTGGCCCTGGCGCGGGGGAGTGGCGGTGGTGGTCTGCGGTGCTTCGTTCCCGGCGGCGGCAGCGGTACCGCCCAGCGCGCCGAGCCCCAGTCCGGCTCCCGCCACCCCGGCGGTGGTCCGCAGTACGGACCGACGGCTGGGCGAGTCCTCGGACCGGTCCTGGTTCCCGGGGGCTGTGTCGTTCATCGAACCTCCAGTGCGTTGTGTGCGCGGCTGGTTCATGAATCCCGGGAAGGACCCTGGCCGTTGGGGCTGCTGATACGCAAGAGGGCAGATTGGACTCTCGTTTCGAGCACATGGACTCTTGGCCACGCGGCCGGCACCGCCCGCCGGCCCCGGCAAGCACGCCGCCGACGCCGGTGAAAACCAGGTGCTTCGGCAGGTATCGGCCGGGTAGGGTGCGGGCCATGTCGAGTCCTGAGTCAGACGAGGTGGGGGCTTTCGGTCACGCCGTCAGCCCCCTGGACCACTGAGCTCATAGCCCTGTCGTCGCGCCGCATTCCGTGGTGGGACGCTGTGCCTGTGGGGCCGGCCGCGGTGACGAGATGCCCTTCTCGTACTTCTCCTCACCTCGGAGCGACTCGATGCCTCTCCCGCTGTACCTGCTTGCCATGGCGGTCTTCGCCATGGGCACCTCGGAGTTCATGCTCGCCGGCCTCCTGCCGGACATCGCCTCGGATCTCGACGTCACCGTCGGCGCAGCAGGCGTGCTCACCTCGGCCTTCGCGGTCGGCATGATCGTGGGCGCGCCCCTGGTGGCCGCGCTTGCCCGCAACTGGCCCAGGCGCTCCAGCCTCCTCGGGTTCGTCCTCGCTTTCGCGGCGGCTCACGCCGTGGGCGCCATCACCACGAGCTTCCCGGTCCTGTTCACCACCCGGGTCGTCGCCGCGCTCGCGAACGCGGGGTTCCTGGCCGTCGCTCTGACGGCCGCCGCCACGCTGGTCCCGCCCGACAAGAAGGGACGCGCGCTGGCCGTGCTGCTGTCAGGCACGACGGTGGCCACGATCGCCGGTGTCCCTGCCGGGTCGCTGCTCGGCACGGTACTCGGCTGGCGGGCCACGTTCTGGGCCGTCGCCGCCCTCTGCCTGCCCGCGGCTCTCGGCGTCCTGAAGGGGATCCCAGCGGGACGTGCGAAGGAAGCGGCGACCGGCGGGCCGGCCTTGCGGGCGGAGCTGGCCCAGCTCACACGGGTGCGGTTGGTCCTGGCGATGCTGCTGGGCGCACTGGTGAACGCGGCGACCTTCGCAAGCTTCACCTTCCTCGCCCCCGTGGTGACCGGCACGGCCGGGCTCGGCGAGTTGTGGATCTCGGTCGCTCTGATGCTCTTCGGTGCCGGTTCCTTCGTCGGCGTCACCGTCGCCGGACGGCTGTCCGACCAGCGCCCTGCCCTGGTCCTCGCAGTCGGTGGTCCGCTGCTGCTCATCGGGTGGCCGGCCCTGGCCGTACTGGCCCACGAGCCGGTCGCTCTGCTCGCCCTCGTGTTCGTCCAGGGCGCGCTGTCGTTCGCGCTGGGCAGCACCGTGATCACGCGGGTCCTCTACGAGGCGGGAGAAGCCCCCACCATGGCCGGTTCGTACGCGACCGCCGCACTCAACGCAGGCGCCGCCGTCGGACCCCTCGTCGCCGCGACCACCCTCGGTACCGCCGCCGGGGACCTCGGGCCGCTGTGGGCCAGCGCGCTCCTGGTCGCTGTCGCGCTGCTCGTCGCCTTCCCCCTCCGCTCCGCGATCGCAGCCGGCCGAAGCGCCGAGGTGCTCCCCGGCTGCGGGCGCACTCCCTAGGCGCGGCCGCCCCGGACCGGGCCGCGCGGGCGGGCTCAGGGGCGGGTCGCGCGTTCCAGTTGGAGGAGCGCGGAGTGGTAGGGGCGGCCCGTGGCGTGCTGCATGCCGAGCTCGCACATGCGGTTCGCGGAGAGGTACGCGTCGAACGTCCGCGCCGTCGCCTCGGCCGCCTCCCGGGCCGTCGCCGATTCCGTCAGTTCCGGGTGGAGCATCCCGCGGTCGCCCGCGAAGGCGCAGCAGCCGGCGTCGTCCGGGACGACGACCTCGTCCGCGCACGCCGCCGCGAGCGCCGGCAGCCGGTCCTCGTCGCCGAGGTGCCGCATCGCGCAGGTGGGGTGGACGACCGCCGATGCGGCCTTCCGCCGTACCGTCAGGTGCGGCAGCAGCTCGTCGGCCGCCCACACGACCGAGTCGAGCACCGTCAGCTCCGCGTGCAGGTCACGGTGGTGGGCGCTCAGGTACGGCACCACCTCGCGCGCCAGGCCCAGCGCGCACGAGGAGGCGTCCACGACGAGCGGCAGCCGGCCGCCCGCCGTCCAGCCCCACGCGGCCTCCACGACGCGGTCGGCCATCAGGCGCGCGCCCTCCTCGTACCCCTTGGAGTGCCAGATCGTGGCGCAGCACGTGCCCGTCACATCGCCCGGGATCCATACGGGCTTTCCCGCCCGCGCCGACAGCGCGACCACCGCCTGCGGCAGGGACGGCCCGTCGAACCCGGCCGGCTCGCCGAAGATCCGGTTCACACAGGCCGGGTAGTACACGGCGGCCGCGCCCGTCCGCTCCGTGGCGGGCAGCTCGGCGGCCGCGCCGGGGATCTCCGGCAGCCACTCGGGCACCAGGTCGGGGCGTACCGCCTTGCGGAGCAGTCCCGTCACGGACGCCGGCAGCCGGTCGCCGAGCCGCCGCCCGGTGGCCACCGCGAGCCGCGCCGAGGCCTCCACGGCCGCGAACCGCCGCGCGGCCAGCGCCGCCACCCGCTCCTCGCGCGCCGAGTGCCGGGCGTGCCGCAGCCGCTTCATCAGCGCACCCGTGTCGATGCCCACCGGGCAGGCGAGCGCGCACGTCGAGTCGCCCGCGCAGGTGTCCACGGCCGTATAGCCGTACGCCGCGAGAAGGCTGTCCTCGACGGGCGAACCGGGGCTCTGCCGCATCATCTCGCGGCGCAGCACGATCCGCTGACGGGGCGTCGTCGTCAGGTCCTGGCTCGGGCAGGTCGGCTCGCAGAAGCCGCACTCGATGCACGCGTCGGCGATCGCCTCCACCGTGGGCACCGTCTTCAGGCCGCGCAGATGGGCCCGCGGGTCCCGGTCGAGGACGACCCGCGGCGCCAGCACCCCCTCCGGGTCGAAGGCCCGCTTCGTACGCCACATCAGCTCCGTGGCCTTGGGCCCCCACTCCAGCTCCAGGAACGGCGCGATGTTCCGGCCGGTGGCGTGCTCGGCCTTGAGGGAGCCGTCGAACCGTTCGACGGTCAGCTTGCAGAAGGCGTCCATGAAGGCGGCGTAGCGGTCGACGTCGTCGGGGTCGGCCGGATCGAAGGACAGCAGGAAGTGCAGGTTGCCGTGGGCCGCGTGCCCGGCCACGGCCGCGTCGAAGCCGTGCTCCGCCTGGAGCGCGAGCAGCGCCTCGCAGGCCTCGGCCAGCCGGGACGGCGGGACCGCGAAGTCCTCGGTGATCAGCGTCGTACCGGACGGGCGGCCGCCGCCCGCCGCGGCGACGAACGCCTTGCGGGCCTTCCAGTAGCCGCCGATCGTGCGGGCGTCCCGGGTGAACGCGTTGGTCACCGACGCCACGGGCGCCACCAGCTCGACGTCCCCGAGGACGCCCGCCGCCGCCCGCTCGTACGCCTCCAGGGCCGCCGTGTCGGGCGCCCGGAACTCCACCAGCAGCGCGGTGGTCGGTCCGGGCAGCCGCGCCCAGTCGGCGGGCACCCCGTCCACCCGTACCGACGCCCGCAGGGTGTTGCCGTCCATCAGCTCCACGGCGACCGCACCGGCCTCCGTGAAGCGCGGCACGGCGGCCGCGGCGGCCGGCAGCGACGGGAAGAACAGCAGCGCCGCCGCGACCTCGCGGTCCAGCGGCAGCGTGTCGAACACGACCTCGGAGATGAACCCGAACGTGCCCTGGGAACCCACCATCAGCCCGCGCAGGATCTCGACGGGCGTGGACCCGTCCAGGTAGGCGTCGAGGCGGTAGCCATTGGTGTTCTTCAGCTCGTACTTGGCGCGGATACGGGCCGTCAGCTCCGGGTCGGCCTCGATCTCCGCCTTGACGGCGAGCAGCTCCGCGCACAGTGCGGGCTCGGCGCGCGCCAGTTCGGTGTCGGCGGCCGGATCACCCGTGTCGACGACCGTGCCGGACGGCAGCACGACGGTGAGGGACGCGACCGTACGGTACGAATTGCGGGCCGTGCCGGCCGTCATCCCGGACGCGTTGTTGGCGACCACTCCGCCGATCGTGCAGGCCACGGCGCTCGCCGGGTCGGGGCCCAGCACCCGGCCGTACCGGGCGAGGCCGGCGTTGGCGCGGGCGACGGTGGTGCCGGGCCGGACCCGGGCACGGGCGCCGCCGTCCAGGACCTCGATCCCCGCCCAGTGCCGGCGCACGTCCACCAGGATGTCCTCGCCCTGCGCCTGACCGTTCAGGCTCGTCCCGGCGGCCCGGAACACCACCTCACGGCCCTTGTCGTGCGCGTACGCCAGGATCGCCGAGATGTCGTCGACGTCCTGGGCGACCACGACGACCTGGGGGACGAAGCGGTAGGGGCTGGCGTCCGACGCGTACCGGACCAGGTCGGACACTTGCCACAGCACCTTGTCGGGGCCGAAGAGGGCGAGCAGCTCGTCCCGCAGCCGTCCGGGTGAGCCGTGCGCCACCAGGTCCGGTACGCGGTCGGGGGACGGGCCGCGGTGCGTGCCGGGGCGGAGGTCGTCGGGGTTCGGCTCCAGCAGCGGCATGTCATCGGTCCCCTCGACGTCGGCGTCGCCTCAGCAGCGCCGCTCCGGCACTCCGTCGACCAGAGCGGACAGCAGGCCGCCGAGCACCTCGCGCTGTTCGGCGGTCAATGGAGCCAGGATGTCCTCTGCGGCGGCCCGGCGCGCGCTGCGCAGCTGCCGCAGCGTGTCCCGCCCGGCGTCGGTGAGCTCGATCCGCACCACGCGGCGGTTGGCCGGATCGGGGACGCGGCGGACCCGGCCGCTCGCCTCCAGGCCGTCCACGAGGCTGGTCACCGCGCGGGGCACCACCTCCAGCCGGGCGGCGAGATCGGCCATGCGGGGCGGGTGGTCGTAGTGCGCGACCGTGCGCAGCAGCCGGGACTGGGCGGGCGTGATCGCTATGTCGGCCGACTCCAGCTGCCGCTTCTGGCTGCGGTGGAGGCGCCGGGTCAGCCGGAGCAACTGCTCGGCCAGCAGGCCGTCGGCGTCGGGGGAGTTCATGACAGGAGGATAACAGGACCTTGTTCATTGTGAGGATAGGTAACAATGAGCTATCCTCTCAAAGGATCGCCGTTCTTCCCTACGGCACTCGACCCCTCGAAGGAGCCCATGCGCATCCACGCAGAGTCCGCCTGGACGCCACCACCTCCCGATCCGGAGCAGCCGCCGGCCCAGATCCGGCGCATCCTCCGGCTCTTCCGTCCCTATCGCGGCCGGCTGGCGGTGGTCGGCCTGCTCGTCGGCGCCTCGTCGCTGGTCTCGGTCGCCTCGCCGTTCCTGCTCCGCGAGATCCTGGACACCGCCATCCCGCAGGGGCGCACCGGCCTGCTCACGCTGCTCGCCCTCGGCATGATCCTCACCGCCGTGGTGACCAGCGTCTTCGGCGTGCTGCAGACGCTGATCTCCACGACGGTCGGCCAGCGCGTCATGCACGACCTGCGCACCGCCGTCTACGCGCAGCTGCAGCGCATGCCGCTCGCCTTCTTCACCCGCACCCGCACCGGGGAGGTCCAGTCCCGCATCGCCAACGACATCGGCGGCATGCAGGCGACGGTCACCTCCACGGCGACGTCCCTGGTGTCCAACCTGACCGCCGTCGTGGCCACCGTCGTCGCCATGCTGGCGCTGGACTGGCGGCTGACGGTCGTCTCGCTGCTCCTGCTGCCGCTGTTCGTGTGGATCAGCCGCAGGGTCGGCCGCGAGCGCAAGAAGATCACCACTCAGCGGCAGAAGCAGATGGCCGCCATGGCCGCGACCGTCACCGAGTCGCTCTCCGTCAGCGGCATCCTGCTCGGCCGCACCATGGGCCGCGCGGACTCCCTCACGACGTCCTTCGCCGCCGAGTCGGAGCGCCTCGTCGGCCTCGAAGTGCGCGCCTCGATGGCCGGCCGGTGGCGGATGTCGACCATCGGCATCGTCATGGCCGCCATGCCCGCCCTGATCTACTGGGCGGCCGGGCTGGCGCTCCAGGCGGGCGGCCCCGCCATCTCCATCGGTACGCTCGTCGCGTTCGTCTCGCTCCAGCAGGGCCTGTTCCGGCCCACCGTGAGCCTGCTCTCGACCGGCGTGGAGATCCAGACCTCCCTCGCCCTCTTCCAGCGGATCTTCGAATACCTGGACCTGCCGGTCGACATCACCGAGCCTGCCGACCCGGTCCGGCTCGACACGATCCGCGGCGAGGTCCGCTTCGAGGGCGTCGACTTCCGGTACGACACGAAGAGCGGCGAGACCCTCAGCGGTATCGACATCACCGTGCCGGCGGGCGGCAGCCTAGCCGTCGTCGGGCCCACCGGCTCCGGCAAGTCCACGCTCAGTTACCTCGTGCCGAGGCTGTACGACGTCACCGGCGGCCGGGTGACCCTCGACGGCGTCGACGTACGCGACCTGGACTTCGACAGCCTCGCCCGAGGGGTGGGCGTGGTCTCCCAGGAGACCTACCTCTTCCACGCCTCCGTCGCCGACAACCTCCGCTTCGCCCGGCCGGACGCGACGGACGAGGAGATCGAGGCGGCCGCCAGGGCGGCCCAGATCCACGACCACATCGCGTCCCTGCCGGACGGGTACGACACCTTGGTCGGCGAGCGCGGCTACCGCTTCTCCGGCGGCGAGAAGCAGCGCCTGGCCATCGCCCGGACCATCCTGCGCGACCCGCCCGTGCTGATCCTCGACGAGGCGACCAGCGCGCTGGACACCCGTACGGAACAGGCGGTTCAGCAGGCGATCGACGCGCTCTCCGCCGGCCGCACCACCATCACCATCGCCCACCGGCTCTCCACCGTCAGGGACGCCGACGAGATCGTCGTCCTGGACGGCGGCCGCATCGCCGAGCGCGGCACCCATGACGAGCTGCTGGAGCGGGGCGGCCGCTACGCGGCACTGGTGCGCGGCGACGCCGAGCTGGCCCCGGCCACGTCCTGAGCCCCCGCCCGTTCCGACGCGACGGCGCCGCCGCTCCCGTGGGACGGGGGAGCGACGGCGCCGGGGGAAACGATCGTCAGACGAGCCAGCCGACGAAGTGGATGACGCCGGCGAGCAGGTCGGTGATGACGTTCATGAGGTGCGTTCTCCTTGTGCCTTACGTGCATGTGTGGGACTGCGCAACCGCGGTCTGCAGCCCGTCGCTTGCGCCCCGTAAGCATCATGCGGCGCAGGGGGACGGGTCAGCGGAATCAGCGGCGATCATGCGTTCGGGCGAACATCCGAGCCTGTGTTCGCGCGTTCGCGTGTGGTCTTGGGGGGCGACGAATGCCGGAATTGCCAGGATTTGCGTCATTATCGGGTTAGCGTGCCCGCATGGTGAACGAGTCCCCGCAGTCCCCGCAGTCCCCGCAGGGCACAGGCACGCCCCGCCGCAGGCCGCGCATGACCCGCCGGGGCTGGCTGGCCCTGGGCGCCGGCCTGCTCGCCGTCGTGGCCGCCGCGGTGCTGGTGCCGTTGCTCCTGAGGGAGCCCCCGGCCCCGCCGCCCCCGGAGAAGCCGACAATGCTGCTCATCCCGGAGGGCTGGCGGGCGGGCCAGGTGTACGACGCGGCCGACCAGGCGCTCAAGGTGCCGCCCGGCACGACCCGGCAGATCGCCGAGAGCGGCAAGCTGAAGCTGCCGGCCGACGCGCAGGGCAACCCCGAGGGGTTCCTCTTCCCCGCCACATACCCGGTGTACGAGAAGACGACCCCGCGCGGCCTGCTGGACTACATGGTGAGGACCGCCCATGAACGGTTCCGGGCGGACGGCCTCGGTGCGGGAACCCAGCGCAACGGCGTGAGCCTGTACCAGACGGTGACCATCGCCAGCATCGTGCAGGCGGAGGCGGACACCCCGGAGGACATGGGCAAGGTCGCCCGGGTCATCCACAACCGGCTCGCCCAGGGCATGGCGCTCCAGATGGACTCGACGCTCAACTACGGGCTGGGCCGCTCCACGCTCGACACGTCACACGCCGACACCAGGATGGACAACCCGTACAACACGTACAACCGCCAGGGCCTGCCGCCCACGCCCATCGCCAACCCCGGCGAGCAGGCCATGCGGGCGGCGGTCGCACCGCCGCCCGGCGACTGGCTGTACTTCGTCACCGTCCAGCCCGGTGACACGCGCTTCACCGCCGACTACCAGGAACACCAGCGCAACGTCCGGGAGTTCAACGAGTACCGCGCGTCCGCGCCGAACTGACGCCCGGCGACGCGAGGGTGCCCCTGCCCTGGTGGCCGTTCCCCACGGCGCCCGCCGGGGCGCTCCCGCCCCGGTCCGGAGGGTGGTGGTGGTGCTCGGCGTCCCGCGCACGTGCGACCCGCGGCCCCCGACGCCTTGGCCCCTGCCGTACCTGAAGCCCGCCGCCGCCCGATGCCGGGAGCCCGACGCTCGAAAGCGGACGGGAACCCGGCGTCCGGCGGCCCGGCCTCCGGCGCGGGGGTCAGGCCGTCACCGGGGCGCGGTCGCGCTCCAGGAGGCGTCGGATGTCGCGGGCGGCCGCGCGGCCTGCCCTGTTGGCGCCGATCGTCGAGGCCGAGGGACCGTAGCCGACGAGGTGGACGCGCTCGTCCCGTAGCGCGCGGGTGCCGTCCACGCGGATGCCGCCGCCCGGTTCGCGCAGGCGCAGGGGCGCGAGGTGGTCGATGGCGGCGCGGAAGCCGGTCGCCCAGAGGATGACGTCCGCGTCGACCGCGCCCCGGTCGTCCCACGCCACGCCCGTCGGGGTGATCCGGTCGAACATCGGCAGCCGGTCCAGAATGCCGCGCTCGCGTGCCCGCCGGGTGGCGTCGTTCAGGGGCAGCCCCGTCACGCTCACCACGCTCCGCGGCGGCAGCCCGCGCCGTACCCGCTCCTCCACCAGGGCGACCGCCGCCCGGCCCTCCGCCTCGCCGAAGGGGCCCTCGCGCCAGACCGGCTCACGGCGCGTCACCCACGTCGTCTCCGCCGCCACCTCCGCGATCTCCATCAGGTGCTGCGTCCCCGACGCGCCGCCGCCCACCACGATCACCCGCAGCCCGGCGAACTCCTCCGGCCCCGGATAGTCCGCCGTGTGCAGCTGCCGCCCCCGGAAGGTCTCCTGGCCCGGGTAGCGCGGCCAGAACGGCCGGTCCCACGTACCGGTCGCGTTGATCAGGGCGCGCGTGGCGTACGTGCCCTCGGAGGTCTCCACGAGCAGGCGCCCGCCCTCCCCCTCCCGTACCGCCGTGACCCTCACCGGCCGGTGCACCCGCAGCCCGAACCGCTCCTCGTACCGCGCGAAGTACTCGCCGATCACCTCCGACGACGGCCGGCCGGCGTCGGCCCCGGTCAGCTCCATGCCGGGCAGCGCGTGCATGCCATGGACGCGGCCGTACGTCAGGGACGGCCAGCGGAACTGCCAGGCGCCGCCCGGGCGCGGCGCGTGGTCCAGGACGAGGAAGTCCCGGTCCGGCTCCAGCCCGGTCCGTCGCAGGTGGTACGCGGCGGACAGCCCCGCCTGACCGGCGCCGATCACGACGACGTCCACATCCCCGAAGTCGTTCATGTTTCTACTAACCAGGGACCGGTCGTGGATCTTCCCGAGCACCGCCTACAGGAAGTGCACCCCCTGCGCCAGCGGCAGGTCGTCCCCGTAGTTCACCGTGTTCGTCGCCCGCCGCATGTACGCGCGCCACGCGTCCGATCCCGACTCACGACCGCCCCCGGTCTCCTTCTCACCGCCGAACGCCCCGCCGATCTCGGCGCCCGACGTGCCGATGTTGACGTTCGCGATGCCGCAGTCCGAACCGTCGGCGGCCAGGAACCGCTCCGCCTCCCGCTGGTCACGCGTGAAGATGCTCGACGAGAGCCCCTGCGGCACGCCGTTGTGCAGGGCGATCGCCTCGTCCAGCGTGCGGTACGTGAGGACGTACAGGACCGGCGCGAACGTCTCCCGCCGCACCACCTCCGTCTGCGCCGGCATCCGCACCACCGCCGGCCGCACGTACGACGCCTCCGGCGCCTCCTCCGCCAGCACCCGCTCCCTACCGGTCAGCACCTTGCCGCCGTCCGCCTGCGCCTCCTCCAGCGCCTGAGCCATCGCCCGCCGCGCCCGCTCGTCGATCAGCGGCCCGACCAGCGTCCGCGCCTCGAACGGGTCACCGACCGGCAGCTGCCCATAGGCGTGCACCACCTTCTCCACCAGGTGGTCCGCCACGTCCTCGTGGACGATCAGCCGGCGCAGCGTCGTGCACCGCTGCCCCGCCGTGCCCGCCGCCGAGAACACGATGCCCCGCACCGCCAGGTCCAGGTCGGCCGACGGGGTGACCACCGCCGCGTTGTTGCCGCCCAGCTCCAGCAGGCACCGCCCGAACCGCGCGGCCACCCGCGGCGCCACCTCCCGCCCCATCCGCACCGACCCGGTCGCGCTCACCAGCGCCACCCGCGCATCGTCCACCAGCCGCTCGCCCGTCTCGCGCCCGCCGACGACCAGCCGGTGCACGCCGGCCGGGGCGCCCGACTCGGCGGCGGCCCGCGCCAGCAGCGCGTCGCACGCGAGCGCGGTGAGCGGCGTCAGCTCCGAGGGCTTCCACACCACGGTGTCACCGCAGACCAGCGCGACCGCCGTGTTCCAGGCCCAGACCGCGACCGGGAAGTTGAACGCCGAGATCACGCCCACGACACCCAGCGGGTGCCAGGTCTCCGAGAGCCGGTGGCCGGGCCGCTCGGACGCCATCGTCCGCCCGTACAGCTGACGCGACAGGCCGACCGCGAAGTCGCAGATGTCGATCATCTCCTGCACCTCGCCGAGCGCCTCCGAGCGGATCTTGCCCGCCTCGACGGTGACCAGCTCCGCCAGGTCCTCCCGGTGCGCGCTCAACAGCTCGCCCAGCCGCTTGACCAGCGCTCCCCGGACGGGCGCCGGGACCGTGCGCCACCTCCGGAACGCCTCGGCGGCCGCGCCGACCGCCGCCGCCACGTCGTCGGGGGAGGCGGCCGGCATCCGGCGCAGGACGCCGCCCGTGACCGGCGTACGCGAGACGACCTCGCCCTCGGCGGTGGGCAGTTCGGCGCCGCAGCGCAGCAGGGCGCTCTCGGTGCGGGCGCGGAGCTTGTCGGTGGTCGGCAACGGCGGGGTCATGGTGTCTCCTCGGGATCAAGGGCGTGCGGCGTGCGCGCCAGTGAGCGGTCCTGCTGCGCGGCACACAGGTCGAACGGGTCGTGCACCGGGCGTTCCATGGCCCCCGCCAGCCACTCCTGGTCGTACGCCGTGGCCGCCCGCGCGCCCGCGTCCCGCGTCCCGGCCCGGTCGAGGTTCGACTGGAAGATCCCGGCCGCCGAGCGCGGCAGGAAGTCCTCGTAGACGATCGGGTGCGCGGTGACCCAGCCGCCGTCGAGCAGCCCGGCGAGGTCGCGCGGCGGCCGGGCGCCGTCCCGCGCGCGGCCGGCGACGGGCTCGTACGTGAAGAAGGCCAGCCTCCGCACGGCCAGTTCGCGCTCGGTGCGCGGGAAGCGGGCCGCCCACACCTCGGCCGGCTCGGTGATCAGCTCGTCGTACAGGGCCCGCCCGGCCCGCGTCAGGGCGATGCCGCGCGCCTCCACCTCGCCGAACCGCACCCGCAGCGACCCGTGCGTGATCCGCCCGTCCGGCTCGCGGAACGCGCGCGGCTCGGCGAGCGCCCGGAACGACGTCTGGCGCAGCAGCACGTCCGGCCCGTCCCAGCGCGGCGGCCCCTGGATCCGGTCGATCATGGCGACGCCCCGGTCCTCCATGCGCCGGTACAGCTCGTCGATGTCCAGGACGCGGGGCGTGAGGTGGTTGATGTGGGTGCTGGTGACCCCGCCGATGTCGGCCGCGACGGCGGAGACCTCCTCCAGCTCCTCGTACCAGGCCCGGTCCACCGGCTCCGGCGACAGCTCGAACGCCGCGACGGCCAGGGTGAGGAACCGCTCCGCCAGCTCCTCCGGCAGCCCGCCCTCCCGCTCCCCGAGCTCGGCAAGCTCCAGCAGCTCCGGCGGGAACAACTGGCGCCGCGCCAGGAACTCCTGCAGCCGTGCCTGGAGGTCCGCGTCGAAGAACCGCCGGTCGTCGCACGTCAGCAGCGAGGTGAACACCCGGAACGGATTGCGCGCCAGCTCCTCGGCCCGGACGGGCCGGAAGGCCGTCGACACGACCGGTACGGCGCTGTCGGCGGCGTCCCGCAGATCGTAGAAGCCCACCGGCTCCATCCCCAGCGCGCCGAACACCCGCGCCACCTGCCGCAGCTCGCGTGGCGTACCGACGCGGATCGCGCCGTGCCGCTCGGCGGTCACCCGTTCGATGCTCCCCAGCCGCTCCGCCGCCGCCCCGCTCTTGCTCAGCACGTCGTCGTTGACCTGCCCCGCCACCTCCAGCAGCGTGGTGTACGCGGGCACTTCGGCGCCGTACATGTCCGAGAGCCGACGGGCGAACGCGGCGCGCAGCCGCCAGGCGGGAACCATGAGAACTCCTCAGATGACGTGCGCCTCCGAGCGCCACCCGGTGGCGGCGCCCTCGAACCGGCCGGCGGAGAGCGGTGCGACGTCGACGAACGGCGTCCTGCCGAGGTACAGGTCCCGCACCACTTCGCCGACCGCCGGCGCCTGCAGGAACCCGTGCCCGGAGAAGCCCGTCGCGTACAGGAACCGGCTGACGCCCGGGGCCTCACCGATCAGCGCGTCGCGGTCGGGTGTCATCTCGTACAGGCCCGCCCAGCCGCCCCTCACCGGCACGTCCACCAGCGCGGGCACGCGCCGGGCGGCCGCCTCCCGGAACAGCGCCAGCCACTCCGTGCCGAACTCCCGCCCGAAACCGGGCTGTTCGCGCGGATCGGACATCCCCAGCACCAGCCCACCGGCGCCGTCACCGTGGAAGTACAGCGTGGAGCCGTAGTCGAGGGTGAACGGCACCCGCGGCGGAGCCGGGTCCAGGGGCCCGGTCAGGGCCATCTGCCGGCGCAGCGGCGTGACCGGCAGGTCCACCCCCGCCATCGCGCCGACCGCCCGCGACCAGGCCCCCGCCGCACAGATCACCACCCCGGTACGCACGGTCCCGGCGGTCGTCCGCACCGCGCGCACGGCCCCGCCGGACGTCTCGATCCCGGTGACGGCGCACCGGGTGACGACGCCCGCCCCGAGCGCGGCGGCGGCCCGCAGGTAACCGGTGACGGCCGCGCGGGGCAGTGCGTACCCGTCGGCGGGGGAGTGGGCGGCGGCCACGATCGAGGACGGGTCGACGTACGGGCACAGCGCGTGCGCCTCGCGGGGGCTCAGCAGGCGGCTGGGCACGCCGTACGCGTGCTGCACCTCCATGCCGTCCCGGAAGACCGCCACCTCGCCCTCGTCCCCGAGCAGAAACAGGTACCCCACCCCTTCCAGCCCGACCTCCGCCCCGGGCCGTTCCCCGAACGCCCGCCACGCCTCCAGGCTCCGCTGCCCCAGCCGTACATTGACCGGATCCGAGAACTGCGCCCGCACACCGCCGATCGGTTTCCCCGACGACCCGGAGGCGGGCGTGTCCCGCTCCACCACCAGCACCCGCCCGGCCCCCGCCTCGGCGAGGTGGAACGCGATGCTCGCCCCGATGACGCCCCCGCCGACGACCACGACGTCGACGGACCCGGGCAGTGACACCTGCGCTGACGCGTCATCCCTCACCATGCCCCCATCGTGACGTCTGACGACTCGTCACGTCCACGGCGCCGCGCGCGGGCGCCGCACGGTGACACCATGGAGGCATGAGCGACGCATTCACCACCCGTACGCTGCGCATCACCACCGGCAACAAGGAAACGGTCCACGACCTGACCGGCGCCTGCGCCTCCTTCCTCCGGGAGACCGCGGCGGGCCGCGACGGCCTGCTGAACGTCTTCACCCCGCACGCCACCACCGGCGTGGCCATCCTCGAAACCGGCGCCGGCAGCGACGACGACCTCCTGGCCGCCCTCCACACCCTCCTCCCCGCCGACGACCGCTGGCAGCACCGCCACGGCAGCCCTGGCCACGGCCGCGACCACGTCCTCCCGGCCCTGGTCCCCCCGCACGCCACGATCCCGGTCGTGGGCGGCGAGATGGCCCTGGGCACCTGGCAGTCGGTCTGCCTGGTCGACACCAACAAGGACAACCCGGACCGCCAGGTGCGGCTCAGCTTCCTCGGCTGAACCCCCTCCGCCGCGTCACGGGACGACGTCCCGCAGCGGCTTGCCGGACAGGTGGGCGGCGACGTTCTGGACTGCGGACAGGGCGATGCGGGCCACGGTTTCGCGGGTGACGCCCGCGGCGTGAGGGGACAGGACGACGTTCGGGGCCTTGAGCAGGCGCAGGGACGGCGGGGGCGGTTCGGGTTCGAAGACGTCCAGGGCGGCGCCGGCGAGGGCACCGGACTCCAGTGCCGCCGCGAGGGCGTCCTGGTCGACGAGGGCGCCGCGGGCGGTGTTGACGACGAAGGCCGTCGGCTTCAGGAGGGCCAGGCGCTCGGCGTCGAGCAGGTGGCGGGTGGCGTCGGTGAGCGGGGCGTGCAGGGTGACGTAGTCGGCGGTGCGGAGGAGGTCGTCGAGCGGCAGGTGGCGGGCGCCGCCGAGGCGGGCCTCCGTGCCGGGGGAGGCGCGGCGCCGTCCGGCGTAGACGATGCTCATGTCGAACGCCACCGCGCGGCGGGCGACTTCCTCGCCGATCGCGCCGAGGCCGATGACGCCGAGGGTCTTTCCGGCCAGCTCGGTGAGGGAGTGCCGCAGCCGGGGCAGCGCCCAGTCCGCGTCGACGAGCGCGGTATGGGCGGGGATCAACTGCTTGGCGAGGGCCAGCATGAGCGCGAAGGTGTGTTCGGCGACGGCCTGCTTCTCGGCGCCGCTGGAGCCGATCGTGCACACCGGGATGCCGCGCCTGCGGGCGGCGTCCACGTCGACGTCGTCGTAACCGTGGCCGGCGCACTGGACGAGCTCCAGGTGCGGTGCGGCGGCGATGTGCGCGGCGGTGACCGGGGCGAGGGCCGTGACGACGACATGGGCGTCGCGCAGCGCCGCCGGGTCCTCGTCGGACGTCTCGACGACGGTGACGCGGGCCCCGGCGGGGAAGACCGTGGCCAGCGCGGCGCCGGCGGTGCGGCCGCCCAGGCGGGGCGCGACGACGGCGAGCACGTTCTTCGGGGCGGTCATGCGGTCCGCTCCTCGACGAGGTCGTCCGGGCCCGGCGTGGTGGGCGTGGAGTGCCCGGACATTGCCAGGGTCAGGTCGAGTTCGGCGAGCAGGCAGCGGATGACGTGCTCGACGCCCGCCTGTCCGTCGAGGCCGAGCCCGTACGCGTACGGACGCCCCACCAGCACCGAATCCGCGCCCAGCGCGAGCGCCTTGAAGATGTCGTCGCCCGTGCGGATGCCGCTGTCGAACAGCACGCTCAGCCGGTCACCGACCGCCTCGGCGACCCGGGGCAGGGCGTCGGCGGCGGCGACGGAACCTGCCACCTGGCGGCCGCCGTGGTTGGACACCACCACGCCGTCCATGCCCGCCTGCGCGGCGCGCCGGGCGTCGTCCGGGTGCAGGATGCCCTTGAGCACGATCGGACCGTCCCAGTTCTCCCGCAGGAACGCCAGGTCCGGCCACGTCTTGGCGGGGTCGGCGAACATGGAGACGAAGTGCATGACCGCGGCGTTCGGGTCCTCGTGCACGGGCTTGGCGAGTCCCGCCTGGAACGCCGGGTCGGTGAAGTAGTTCGCGGTGCCCACGCCGTGCAGGAACGGCAGGTACGCCTGGTCCAGGTCGCGCGGCCGCCACGCCAGCAGGGGCGTGTCCAGCGTGACGAACAGCGCGCTGAACCCCGCCGCCTTCGCCCGGTCCAGGAAGGACCGGGTCACCTCGCGGTCCTTCGCCCAGTACAGCTGGAACCACCGTTCCGCGTCGCCCATCGCCTCGGCGACCTGCTCCATGGGCGTACTGGAGGCGGACGACAGGATGTACGGGACGCCGTGCGCGGCGGCGGCCCGCGCCGCGGCGGGTTCCGCGTCCGGGTGCATGATCGACAGCACGCCCACGGGCGCGAGGGCGAGCGGCGCCGGGAGCGCGCGGCCCAGCACCTCCACCGACAGGTCCCGCTCGTGCACGTCCCGCAGCATCCGCGGCACGATCCGCCGCCGCTCCAGCGCCGCCCGGTTGGCGGCCGCCGTGCTGCCGCTGCCCGCGCTGCCCGCCACGTAACCGACCGGACCGGGGCCCAGGCGCCGCTCGGTGAGCTCCTCCAGGCGCGTCAGATCCGTCGGCAGCCGCGGTACGGCGCCGTTCATCCCGTTCAGGTAGATCTCGTACTGGAAGTCCGCCCAGTGCTTCGCCATGCGTACGTTCCGCCTTCCGCCCCTGGAAACGTGTGTCACCCGGGATCCTGTCGACCCCGCCCCCCTCACGTCCACCGTCCGGCGTCCACCTCCACAACGTCGTAGTCGGCGCCGCTCCCTTGTGCACAGCGGCACACGACCCGGCATGCCGCCGCCCCTAGCCTCGCCGGAACAGCACCAAAGAGGGGTGGTACCGGTGAACTGGCTGATCCACGACTACCGTGAAAGCGATCTCGCGGCGGTCGTCCACTTGATCGACACCACGGCCGAGCTCGGACAGGAGTCCGTCTTCTCACTCGCCGAGTGCATCGGCGCGCTGACGTCCCGCCAGCCCGCGGTCGTCGCCGTCCACCAGGGCGCACCCATCGGTGCGGCGCTCGCCTGCGTGGCGGGGGAGCGCGCGTGGGTGATGCGTATCGCCATCTCCCCTGCCTGGCGCGGCCGGGGGCTGGCGAGCGCGCTGCTGGTGGAGCTGGAGCGGCGCCTCGTCGCCGCCCGCGTCGGGCGGATCGCCTACGTGCTGCCGGAGGAGGAGCTCGTGGGTGAGGGCCTGCTCAACGCCGGCTACACCCGGCAGCCCGCCGTGGCCTACTTCGAGAAGGTCGAACCGCTCCACGGGCCCGCCGCCAACCTGCTGGAGGACCTCGGCGGCAGCTTCCTGCCGGGCGACCTGTGGGGCAAGGTCGCCGGTATGGAGGCGGAGAAGGACCTCATCGAGCGGCGGGTCGTCCTGCCGCTCGCCCAGCCCGAGAGGGCCGCCCGGCACGGCGTACGGCCGCCGCGCGCCATCACCCTGTTCGGGCCGCCCGGCACCGGCAAGACCACCTTCGCCCGGGGCATCGCCTCCCGGCTCGGCTGGCCCTTCGTCGAACTCCTGCCGTCCCGGCTCGCCGACGAGGGCAACCTGGCGGCCGCGCTGCGCAGCGCGTTCGCCCGCATCTCGGAGCTGGAGCGGGTGCTCGTCTTCATCGACGAGGTCGAGGAGATCGCCCCCGTACGCACCGAGCCCGCGCAGCCCGGCGGGATGCACGGCGTCACCAACGAACTGCTCAAGCTGATACCCCGGTTCCGGGAGGGCGACGAACGCCTGCTGGTGTGCGCCACCAACTCCATCCGCTCGCTCGACCCGGCGTTCCTGCGCCCCGGCAGGTTCGACTACCTCATCCCGATCGGTACGCCGGACAAGGCGGCGCGCGCCGCGATCTGGTCCCGGTACACGGACGGCCGGTCGGATGTGGACGTGTCCGTGCTGGTGGCCGCCAGCGACCTGTTCACCCCGGCCGACATCGAGCACGCCGCCCGCATCGCCGCCCAGACGGCCTTCGAGCGGGACCTGGGAGACCAGGACCAGGGGCGGGCACCGGGCGCGAGCACCGAGGACTATCTGGAGGCCATCGCCCAGTGCCGGCCGACCGTGACCCCGGCGATGATCGACCAGTTCGGCGCGGACATCACCGCCCACGCCCGGTTCTGACGGTCAAGCGACCCGGCGGTAGCTCGCGCCGTCCCGGGTCCGGGTCAGCATTCCCCCGATCACCAGGTAGCGGCGCAGCGCCGAGCAGTCCTCGTGCACCGTGCGCAGCGCCTCGTTGACCTCGGGCTCCGTGTAGGACCGGTCCCGCTCGAACAGCGTCTCGGTGAGATGGACGAGCAGCTGCTCGCGGCGGGCCGGCTTGCGCGGGATGGCGGTCAGGCGACCGTGGGAGAAGAGGGCGGCCACACCACGTGAACCGCTCGATACGTTGTCGGACATGACGGGAAGCCTCCCGTGCCGGGATCGGGCGGGGCAACGCATTTTCGAGGGCGAGGGGGGCTAACGGCCCGCCATGACGAAGTCGTACGCCGCCCGCGCCGTGAACTCCGCCTGCCCGCCGGGCAGGAGCAGCAGCCCCGCCCCGCCGAACGCCGGGTCGTCGACCGTCTCCGGTACGTACGGCACGGCGATGCACCGCATCCCCGCGGCCGTGGCCGCCGCCGCGCCGGGCGGGGCGTCCTCCAGCACCACGCAGTGCGCCGGCTCCACCCCGAGCCGGCGCGCCGCCTCCAGGAACACGTCCGGCGCCGGCTTGCCCCGCTCGACCTCCTCCGCCGACACCAGGGTGGTCAGGTACGCGTCCAGCCCCGTCCCGCCGAGGACCGCCTCGATCGCGGCGCGCGACGAACCGGACGCGACGGCCATCGGCACGCCCCGCGCGTGCAACAGCTCCACGAACGCCCGCATCTCGGGGAACACCTCGGTCGCGGCGCGGGCCAGCTCCAGGTAGTGCCGGTTCTTGCCGGCCAGCAGCTCCTCGATCGGCGCGTCGATCCCGTACTCCTCCTTCAGGACCTCCAGCGTCTCGCGCGTCCCGATGCCGATGAAGTCGGTGTGGCGGTCCCAGCCGAAGTCCGTGACGCCGTAGCGCTCCAGGAGCCGGCGGCCCGCCTCGTAGTAGTTCGGTTCGCTGTCGACCAGCGTGCCGTCGAGATCGAAGATGACCGCCGTGCGGGTGCGGGAGCTGCTCATGGCCCGGCTCACCTCTGTCCGGAGGCGGACGCCCGGCCCACCGCCTCCACCAGCGGCAGCAGCCGGTGCGGCACCCGCTCGCGCAGCGCCATCTCCGTACGCGTACGCACCACACCCGGCAGCTGGATCAGCCGCTGGATGACGTCCTCCAGGTGCCCGTTGTCCCGCGCGACGACCCGGGTGAGCAGATCCCCGCCGCCGGTGATCGAGAACGCCTCGACGATCTCGGGGATGGCGGCGAGCGCGTCGCCCACCTCGTCCAGGTGTCCCTGGGTGACCTCGATGTGCACGAACGCGAGCACCGGGTGCCCGAGCGCGGCGGGGGAGAGCACCGGCCCCGTACCGGTGATCACCCCGTCCCGCTCCATCCGGTCCAGCCGCGCCTGCAGGGTGCCGCGGGCGATGCCCAGGATCCGCGCGTACTCGCGCACGCTGGTGCGCGGCTGCTCGAGCAGCAGCCGCAGGATGCGGGTGTCCAGCTCGTCCACCGCCATGGTCCGTCGGCCCCCTCGTGGTACGGCGATTCCTCCGTATCACCGTACCAATGGCTCACCTCGCACTCCCTTGCCGCGCAGCCACGAGGGCGACCACCAGTTGGCGCGCCCGGCCAGCCGCATCACGGCGGGCACCAGCAGGCCCCGTACGACCGTCGCGTCCAGGATGGCGGCCAGCGCCAGTCCCACCCCGACCGCCTTCAGGAAGACGAGGCCCGACGTCGCCAGCGCCACCATCACCACGGCCAGGATGACGGCCGACCAGGTGAAGAGCCGGGCGGTACGGTCCAGTCCCCGGGCGACCGCCGTCACCGTGTCCGCCCCCGCCCGGTGCTCCTCGACCATGCGGGACAGCAGCATGCACTCGTAGTCCATGGACAGGCCGAAGGCGACGCAGAACGTCACCACCGGAAGCTGCACGTCGAGGGAACCCGTCGCCACGAAGTCCCCCACCAGCCACCGCAGATGGCCCTGCTGGAAGACGAAGACCAAGGCGCCGAAGGTCGCACAGAGGCTGAGCGTGTTCAGCACCAGCGCCTTGACGGCCAGCACGGGCCGCCGGGTCAGCCCCAGGACCAGGGCGAACATGGACGCGCCCACCAGCGTCAGGGCCGGTCCGAGCCGTTCACCGATCGCCCCGCGTACATCGGCGACCCTCGCGCCGAACCCGCCCACCCAGGCGCGGGCGGGTGCCGGCACGTCCCTGATCGCCTCGACGCGGTCGGCGGTGGCCGGATCGCCCGGCTCACCGACCGTGGCGACCGACAGGTACGCGCCGTGCGGTGACCCGAAGCGGGCGGCCGACGAGGAGGGACCGGCGACGAGCCGTCCCCGCCGGTACGTCCCGGTCGCGGTGTCCACCCGTGCCACCCCGTCCACGGCGGAGACGCGCCGCGCGTAGCGGTCCAGTTCCGCGGTGCGGGAGCGGGCGTAGAGGCCGGGCAGGGCGACGGTGGTGGCACCGACCGGTGAGTCGGGGAAGTCCTGGCGCAGTGCCGCGCCGACACCTCCGGCGGCGGTGGCCGCGGGCAGCACCCGGTCGTCGGACATCGCGAACCGGACGTCGGTGAACGGGACGGCCAGCAGCACCAGCAGGCAGGTGACGGGGATCCCCGTCGCCAGCGGCCGCCGCATCACCGCCAGGGCGATGCGCCCCCAGCCGCCCGTCGGCGTCGTTCTTGTACGGTCCGACGGGGAGCGGCGGCGCCACCGGGCGAACACGTCCAGGCGGTCGAGCCGGTCGCCGAGCAGCGCGAGCACCGCCGGGAGTACGACCAGACTGCCGACGGCGGCCATGACGGTGACCGCCACGCCCGCGTACCCGAGCGAGCGCAGCAGCGGGTGCGGGAAGACCAGCAGGGCGGCCATGCTGCACGCCACGGTGGCGGCCGAGAAGGCCACCGCCCGGCCGGCCGTCCGCAGCGCCGTGTGCAGGGCCTGGGCGGTCACCGCGCCGTTCGCCCGTTCCTCGCGGTACCGGCTGACCAGGAACAGGCTGTAGTCGATCGCGAGGGCGAAGGCCAGGGCGGTGCCGATGTTGAGCGCGTACACCGAGATCTCGGTGACGTCGGTGAGCCTGCGCAGCAGCGCGGTGGTGCCGAGCGCGGCGAAGACCCCGACGAGCACGGGCAGCGCGGCGGCCACCAGCGAGCCGAACACCAGCAGCAGGAGCGTCGCGGTGACCGGCAGGGCGACCAGCTCGCTCATCCGGGCGTCGCGGGACGCCTGCCGGGCCACCTCCACGCGTGTTGCCGCCTCGCCCCCGGCCGTCACCTCCAGCGGCCCGAACCGTCCGGTCACCTCCGGCACCACGCGCTCGGCGGTCCTGCCCCGCTCCCGGTCACCCCCACGCAGCCACGCCAGCACCAGCGCGGCCCGCCCGTCCCGCGCCCGGAGGGCCGCGGCGGACCCGCTTGGGCGGCCGGTGACGGGACCGGTCTCGTGACCCGTTGTCGCGCCCGTCTGCCGGCTGCTTTCCTGGCCGGCCTCCCGGCCCGGCGTCCCGCCAGGCGTCCAGTACGACTGCACGCGCGCGACCCCCGGGTCGGCGGCCAGGCGCCGCTCCACCAGACGGGCGGCTGAGACGGCGGCGGGGGCGTCCACGCCACGACGGCCGGGGGCCTCCGTACGGGCCAGCAGTACGAGATCCGGCCTGCCTGCCAGGAAATCCCTCCGGAGGATCTCCTCCGCGCGCAGCGACTCGGCCCCGGGCGGCACGATGCCGCCCGAGGACAGGCGGTCGGCCACATCGTGCCCCACCAGTCCGGACAGGGCCATCAGCACGAGCGCGAGTACGGATACGAGATGCCGGTGCCGTACGGCGAAGGGGACGGGTGAACCGACGGCAACTCCGTCCCCGCTCAGCTGTGGCTCCGGTGTCGGCGTCGGCTTCGTCGTGGTCGGCATGTGCACTCCCCTGGCACGGTCCTGATGGTCGGCTCGCTTCCCTCTCCTCATCGACCGGGGCCGCGCCCCACCTTGAGCTGGCCCATTGGCACGGTCCATACGTCCGGGCCCTGCGCACCCCTGGGCCAATGGACCAGTGGTGCGGGCATGAGTTGAGCCAACGGGCCGGAGGATGGTGTCATGGGGGTGTCGATGGCGCTGCGGATCCCGCGGCGCCTTTTTCATGCGTGTACGCCGGAAACGTCGAAGGGGCGGGAAACTGTGCTGAAGAGGGTGTTCGTGGCTCCGGATCCGGGGCGGCTGCGACTGCGCAGCGCCGCTCGGGCCGTCCTCGGCATCAGCGTGGCGGTCGCCGTGTGCGGGCTGGCCGGGCTCTCTCTCGCGGCGGCCATCACCGGCGGTCTCGCCGCGCTCCTCGCGCTCTTCACCGTCACGGACGCCACCGTGCGCAAGCAGGCCGTCACCACCGCCCTGCTGCCCGCCGTCGGGTTCCCGGTGCTCGCCCTCGCCGCCGTCCTGCACGACCACCCCGTCGCGCGGGACGTGGCCTTCCTGGCCGTCATGGGCGCCGGGGTCTACGTCCGCCGCTGGGGACCGCGCGGACACTCGCTGGGTGTCTTCGCGTTCATGACGTTCTTCGTGACGCAGTTCCTGCACACCCTGCCCGGCCAGCTCCCCGAGCTGTACGCCGCCGTCGCCCTGTCCCTGCTCTCCTCCTCGGCGGTCCGCTTCGGCCTGTGGTGCTACGAGCGGCGCCTGACTCCGCCCGCCGTGCAGGCGCCGGACGAGGGCCGGGGGCTGGCCCGCACCACCACGCGCCAGGCGGTCCAGGCGGTCGTCGGCGGTGCCGTGGCGCTGGTGATCGGCCAGATGCTGTCCGGTGAGCGCTGGTACTGGGCCGTCGGCGCCACCTGGTGGATCTTCGTCAACACCGCCTCGCGCGGTGAGACGCTCGTACGCGGCTTCCGCAGGGTGCTCGGCACGCTCATCGGCATCGCCGTCGGCCTGGTGGTCGTCGTCCCGCTGGACGGTGCCGCCGTCCCCACCGCCGTCCTGGTCGGGGCCTGCGTCTTCGGCATCTTCTACACCGCCGCCGTCTCCTACACCTGGATGATGCTGTCCGTGACGCTGATGGCCGGGGCGCTCTACGGCCTCCTGGGCGTCCTGGACCCGGCCCTGCTCGCGCTGCGTGCCCTGGAGACCGGTGCCGGGGCGCTCGGCGCGGTGCTGGCCGTGCTCTTCGTGCTGCCCATCACCACCCACGCCACGACGGACGCCTGGATCCAGCGCGCCCTGCGCTGCGTGCACGTCTGCACCGCGGAGGCCGCCGCCCGCCTGTCCGGAACCCCGGGCGCCGACCCCTCCCCGCACGTCGCCGAACTGGAGGCCCTCCTCGGCCGCGTACGGCTCTCCCTGGCCCCGCTCGTGCACCCGCTGAGCCCGCTGCGCGCCCGCAAGGCCCGCGCCCGGCAGGTGCTGGAGCTGCTCGACGCGTGCGCCCGCGAGGTACGGGGCCTGGCCTCCATCGCGGCGGACCCGGAGGCGTCCCACGACGCCCGGCTGGCCGCCGCGTGCTGGCGCGTGGAGGCGGCCGCCGAAGCGCTCACGACGCCGGAGAAGGCGCGGGAGGCCCGTACCGCCCCGGCCGACGCCGCGCTGCCCGCTTCGGCGATCCTGACCGAGCCCGCGCTGGCGCACCTGCACAGCCTGGAACGCGCGCTCACCGCGCTCGCCACCCCGCTGCGCACCTCCCCGCGCGAACCCCTGATCGGCGCGTAAGGCCGAACCCCGACCTGCCTTGGTCTAGACCTGCTAGCGTCGGGTGCGCACCGGGCTCGGCAGGCGGAGAGGGGCAGCGTGGTGGCTGACGAGGCACGGCAGAGCGGCGGTCGGGCCTACATCGGCTCGTTCACCTCGGCGGGCGGACGCGGCGTCGTCGCGGCCGCCGTGGACCGGACGACGGGCGCGCTGACCGTCACGGGCGCGTCCGACGCGGTCGCGGACCCGTCCTTCCTGGTGACCGCGCCCGGCGGCGACCTGCTGTACGCGGCCGGCGAGACCGAGGAGGGCACCGTCGCGGCCTTCGACGTCACGGGGCCCGCGCCCCGGCTGCTCGGCGCCCCCGCCCCGGTGGGCGGTGCGCATCCGACCCACTTGGCGCTCGCCCACGGACACGTCCTCACCGCCAACTACGGCTCCGGCGGCGTGAGCGTCCTGCCGCTGGGCCCGGACGGCGCGCCGAAGCCCGCCGCCAGGGTGCTGCGGCACCGGGGCGCGGGCCCGCACCCGGACCGGCAGGCCGGCCCGCACGCCCACCAGGTGGTGCCCGCCCCCGGCGGCCGCTGGCTGCTGGCCGTGGACCTCGGGACCGACTCCGTACACGTCTGCGCCCTCGACCCCTCGACGGGCGAACCGGCACCGCACGGCGAGACCGCGCTGCGCCCGGGCAGCGGCCCGCGCCACCTCGCCTTCCACCCGTCCGGCAGCCACGTCTACGTCCTCGCCGAACTCGCCCCCACGCTCACCGTCTGCCGCTGGAACCCCGCCACGGGCACCCTCGCACCCTTGGGCGAGACGGCCGTCCTGCCGAGGGAGCCGGACACGGAGGCCGTGAACCACCCCTCCGGGATCGTCGCGTCGCCCGACGGGCGGTTCCTGTGGGCGGCGGTGCGCGGTGGCGACACCATCGCCGTCCTGGCGCTCGACGACACCCGGGAACGGCCCCGCCTGGTCGCCACCGTCCCGTGCGGCGGGCACTGGCCCCGGGACCTCGCCCTGCACCCGGAGGGACGGCGGCTGTACGTGGCCAACGAGCGCTCCGGCGACGTCACGTGGTTCGACATCGACCCCGCGACAGGAGTGCCGAGCCGGGCGGGCGCCATCCAGGCCCCGGCGGCGTCCTGCGTGGCCTTCGCCTGAGACGTACGGGAACGGAAAGGGCCCGCACCGGACGTCTGCCGGCGCGGGCCCTCCGTACGGCTCGGGCCGGTCAGCGAACCGGAGCCCCCGACGGCTGCGGCGCGATGCCCAGCGTCGTCGTGTACTGCGACAGCACCAGCTTGCCGACCGCCGGGTACGCGCCCAGCGGCTCGGCCACCGGGCAGTCCGCCGCCTTCGCGGCGTCGTCCAGCAGGCCCTCGGCCAGCTCCGGGCCGATCAGGTACGGCGCGAGCGCCAGCTGCGCCGAGCCGGAGCCGCGCAGCTGCTCGGCGACGGCCGCCACCGAGCCCTCCTGGTCCAGTCCCGCCGCCATCACCGGGACGGCCAGCCGCGCGGCCAGCAGCATGCCGGTGATCCCGGCCGCCTGCACGGCCTCCTCGCCGCCCACCGTGGCGAGGACGATGCCGTCGGCCGCCGTGGCGACCGTGAACAGCCGCGCCCGGTCGGCGCGGGCCAGCCCCGCCTCGGACAGGCGCACGTGCAGCGCCTCCGCGAGCAGGGGGTGCGGACCCAGTACGTCGGTCAGCTCGGCGGCCGCGCCGCTCTCCTCGACGGCCTGCCGTATGCGGTCCGTCAGGGCGCTGTCGGGACCCGCGAGGAGCGGGACCACCACGGCGGCCGGGCCCTCGGGCTCGGCGACCTCACGGCCGGCGGCCCTGGCGAGCTCGTACCGCTCGACACGCAGCGCGGCGGCCCGCTCCAGGACGGCCGAGAGCGTGGGGTACTCGGAGTTGTCGCCGTCCAGGAAACCGATCGCGGCCTCCAGGCCGGGCAGCTCGGAACGAGCGATGCTCACGACCTCTTCGGCCAGGCTGCGGACAGCGGCGGAAGGGGCACCGGGAACGGCGAGAACGAGCGCGGGCGCGCCCTCGGGGGCCGCCACGGGTTCAGGGCGACGGTGCCGCCCGGACTGTCGGGGTCGCGGCATTCGTACAGGCAGGCCGGAAGCGGGCCCAGTGGGGGAGCTCATGGCCCGGCATGCTACTGGCTCTACCTGCTCCGACGCTTGGGGAGGGCCCGGTCGGGCGCCCTCTGTCCGGCTATGTCCCATGCGTACGTTCCTCATGGATGATGTCCAGCATGCCCGGCTCGCGAGGCAGCCGGAGCGTGTCCGTGGCGAGGGCCGCCGCGACGGCGAGCGAGCCGGCCAGCGGGTCCCCGGCGGCGGGCACCGTCCGCGCGTACGGAAGCTGCTTTGCCAGCTGGTC
Source organism: Streptomyces sp. CB03234 (assembly GCF_001905885.1). GTDB lineage: Bacteria > Actinomycetota > Actinomycetes > Streptomycetales > Streptomycetaceae > Streptomyces. The sequence continues at coordinate 199,733 of NZ_LIYH01000004.1, forward strand.
TCGCAGGGGTACGAGGAGCGGGTCGCCCATCCGGAACAGGCCACCGGTCAGGGCCACTTCCGGGCCGCCCTCCCGGCTGTCCGCCGGGCTGTCCGCCGGGCCGTCCTCCGGCCTCTGCTGCGGACCGTCTTCCGAACTGTCTTCCGGGCCGTCTTGGGGACTCTGCTCCGGGCCGTCTTGGGGGCTTTTGTCCGGGCCGTCTTCCGGGCCGTCTTCCGGGCTCTGCCCCGGGCCGTCGCCGGGTGGGCAGACGGCGGCTGCCGCCTCGGCGATGTGCCGGGCGGCCAGCGCCAGGATGCCGGCTGACACCGGGTCGCCACCCGTGGCGCACCGGGCCACCTCGGGCGCGAACGAGGCGAGGACGGCAGGCCGGTCGGCGCGCGGGTAGAGCCGGCCCGGCAGCGTCGCCGGGGGCCCGAACACCGCCTCGACGCGCTCCAGCAGCGCCGCCGAGCCGCCGCGCCGCCCGTCATGGGCGCGCATGGCCGCCTCCAGTCCGGCGCGGCCGATCCACGCCCCGCTGCCGCAGTCGCCCAGCAGGTGCCCCCAGCCGTCCGCGCGGCGCCAGCGGGACAGGTCCGTGCCGAGCGCGATCAGGCCGGTGCCCGCCGCGACGACCGCCCCGGGCCGCTGCCCGAGCGCCCCGGCGTACGCGGTGACCGCGTCGGCGGCCAGCGCGAGCCGGCCCGCGCCGAGCGAGCGCCGCAGCGCCTCCGGCAGCGTGGCGCGCAACTCGTCGCCGAGCGTCGCCATCCCGGCCGCCCCGACCGCCACCGCCGCGAGCCGGTCGGCCCCGGCGCGCCGGAGCAGCCCCTCGGCGGCGGGCACCAGCCGTTCCAGCAGATGCCCCGCGTCGATCCCGCCGGCCCCGGTCCGCACCGGCTCCCAGAACACCACGCTCTCGGCGGCACGTACGCCGCCCTCGGTACCGACCACGGCACCGACCTCGTCGGCGCCGCCGTGGCGCAGTACGGGCGCGAGCGCGATGCGCAGCCCCGACCCGCCGGAGTCGACCCCCAGCACCCACGCGCCGGCGCTCATACGGCGCCTCTCGGCCGCCCGCTCCCCGGCTGCTCCGGGGCGCCGCGCCGTTCCGGTCCGTCCACGGGGCGCTTCATGGAAGCCACCGTATCGCCCGGACCGCCGGGTCAGCGGGCAGGACCGACGTGAGCGGCTTGCTCGGGCGTTCGGAGCGCAGGTGGTGGGCCGGTAGGGTGACGTGCCGTGGCAGCACGACCGTTGAAAGAAATCGTCGAGCCGGGGTGGGCGGACGCCCTCGCGCCGGTGGCCGAACGCATCGCCGGGATGGGCGACTTCCTCCGTACGGAGATCGCCGCCGGGCGTACCTATCTGCCGGCCGGACCGCACGTGCTGCGGGCGTTCCAGCAGCCGTTCCACGAGGTGCGGGTCCTGATCGTCGGACAGGACCCGTACCCGACGCCCGGCCACGCGGTGGGGCTGAGCTTCTCCGTGGCGCCCGAGGTGCGGCCGTTGCCGGGCAGCCTGGAGAACATCTTCCGGGAGATGAACTCGGACCTGGGGCTGCCCCGGCCGTCCAACGGAGACCTGACGCCGTGGACCCGGCAGGGGGTGCTGCTGCTGAACAGGGCGCTGACCACCGCGCCGCGCAAGCCGGCCGCGCACCGTGGCAAGGGGTGGGAGGAGGTGACCGAGCAGGCCATCAAGGCGCTCGTGGCACGCGGCAAGCCGCTGGTGTCCGTGCTGTGGGGACGGGACGCCCGCAACCTCCGTCCGCTGCTCGGTGACCTTCCGGCGATCGAGTCGGCGCATCCGTCCCCCATGTCCGCCGACCGGGGCTTCTTCGGCTCGCGGCCGTTCAGCCGTACGAACGAGCTGCTGGTCCGGCAGGGCGCGCAGCCGATCGACTGGCGGCTGCCGTAACGCGGCCGCTGGGCGGTTGGGCATGCGGCCGTCCAAGGGGCGGTCCGGGCGGTGGTCCGGGCGGTCCGTGGCGCGTTCTTCCGTGTCCGCGGTTCACTCGCCGATGCGCACCAGCGCCAGGGTGATGTTGTCGGGCCCTCCGGCCTCCATGGCGGCCTTCCAGAGCTCGAAGGCCGCTCCGCCGTCGTCGTGGGCCCGCAGCAGGCCCTCCAACTCGTCGTCCGGCACCGGATCGGTCAGCCCGTCGCTGCAGATCAGGACGCGATCGCCGGTGGTCAGCGGGGACGCCGTCACATGGGGCGTCACGGCGCTGAAGGCGTAGCCGCCGCCGAGCGTCTGCGTGACGGCCGACGTGGTACGCCGCCCCGGGGCCGGCGGTGGGCTGTCGTCGACGCTCACCTGGCGAAGCCCGTCCCGACCCGCCTCGTAGACCTTGCTGTCGCCCACATTGAACGTCAGCAGCGTCTCCGCCAGCACAACGGCTCCCGCGACGGTGGTTCCCATGGTGGCCAGCTCCGGGTGGCCCTCGGCGGCCGAGTACACCGCGCGGTTGCAGTCGTCCAGGGCGTCACGGACGGCTTCCTCGCCACCCAGGGAAGGGCCCAGCGAGGCGAGCCGACGGACGACCAGCGAACTGGCCACCTCGCCGGCCGGCTGCCCGCCCAGCCCGTCGGCGACCGCCACGACGAGCGGGGGGCCGAGGGGGAACACCAGCGACTGGGGACTCGTCGTCTCGGTGCCGCACAGCGTCCACGGTCCGACGACGAGGCTGTCCTCGTTGTCATGGCGGAGCAGCCCGGCATGGCTCAGGGCCGTCACAGCTGTGTACCGCACGGGAATCGACCGCCTTTCCGCAACGGCAGGCGTGCCTCTCATTCCCATGGTGACCCCGAGCCAGGGCGCGTGCCGGTCACCTGCGCCACCATGGACGGTGGCCACCATGGACCGTACGAGGGAAGGTGGTGACGGTGTGCTCCCGGCCCACATACCCGAGGTCGTACGGGAACTGACCCGGCGCGCGGACCCGCGGCGCCTCCGCCAGGACGTCGAGTTCCTCGCCGAGGGCCCGCGCGGCCGGACGCGCGCGCCCGAGGCCATGCTGCGGGCAGAGGCTTATGTGACGACCGAACTGACCGCGGCGGGCTGGCGGACCTGGCGGCAGCCGTTCGACGTATGGTGGCGCCTCGGCTCCACTGACCGGCGCGGTCACCAGGCGCTGCCGCTCGAATTCCGCCTCCACCCGCGGCTGACCGGTGCGAATGTGCTGGCTGAACCACCGGTGGGCCCTCACCGCCCCACCGTGGTCGTCGGCGCCCACCTGGACACCGTCGACGGCAGCCCGGGCGCCGACGACAATGCCTCGGGAGTGGCCGCACTGCTGGAGACGGCGCGGCTGCTCGGCGGGCTGCCGGGGGCACCCGACGTCACGTTCATGGTCTTCGACATGGAGGAACTGGGCCTGATCGGTTCCCGGTTCGCGGCTCAGTGGATCCGCCGCAACCGCAACGTCATGGGCATGATCTGCCTGGAGTCCGTCGGCTACTTCACGACCGAGCCCGGAAGTCAGCAGATGCCGATGGGCTTCGGCACGGCCTTTCCCCGCGTGGCCGCCGCGGTCCGCTCGGCCGGACTGCGCGGCGACTTCACCCTCGTGGTCCACCGCCGCTCGACGCGGGCGGCGGCCGCCCTCTGGCGCGGTGCCGCGCGGGCCACGGAGCCCGCGCTGTCCTGCGTCGCCCTGTGCGACCCGCGTCCGCAGGGCCCGCTGGGCGCGCTCGCCGGTCTCGGGGTTCCCCCGCTGGCCCATCTCGACCGCAGCGACCACGCGGCCTTCTGGAACACGGGGACTCCGGCCCTGATGCTCACCGATACGGCGAACTTCCGTAACCGCCACTACCACCAGCCGACCGACACCCCCGACACTCTCGACTACCGGCGGCTGGCGGCGATCGCCGTCGCTACGGCCGCCACTGCCGCGTCCTGGCCGACCGGACATGAATGAAGCCGCCGTCACGACATGTGCGTGGATGACTTCGCGAGGTGGCAGGAGGTGTGTCACCCAACCTCGTGGGAACGGCCCGCCCCTCATTCGATCAACGCCGCCCGCACGCACAGCACATCCGGGAGGTGGGAGGCGAGCAACTGCCAGCTGTCGCCCTCGTCGGCGCTCGCGTACACCTCGCCGTTGCGGTTGCCGAAGTAGACGCCGGCCGGGTCCGCGTCGTCCGTGCACATCGCGTCGCGCAGCACCGTGCCGTAGTGGTCGCCCTCCGGCAGGCCGGCCGCCAGGGCTTCCCAACTGCCGCCCGCGTCACTCGTACGGTAGACGCGGCACCGCCGCTGAGCCGGCACCCGGTCGGAGTCGGCCGTGATGGGGAAGACGTACGCCACATCGGCGCGGTGCGGGTGGGCGACCGCCGCGAAGCCGAAGTCGGAGGGCAGCCCCGCGCCGATGTCGGTCCACTTGGCGCCGGCGTCGTCGCTCCGGTACACCCCCCAGTGGTTCTGCAGGTACAGCCGGTCCGGATCGCCCGCGTCCTGGGCGATCTTGTGCACGCACTGGCCGAAGACCGGGTTCGGGTCCGGCAGGAAGACCGCCGACACGCCCTGGTTGGACGGCGACCAGGTCACGCCGCCGTCGCGGGTGCGGAACACCCCCGCCGCCGACACCGCGACCGTCACGGCGTCCGGGTCCCTCGGGTCCGTGACCACCGTGTGGAGCCCTTCACCGCCGCCGCCCGGCACCCACTGCGACCGCGTCGGGTGCTCCCACAGCGGCCGGACCAGCTCGAAGGTCTCCCCGCCGTCCTCGGAGCGGAACAGCGCGGCCGGCTCGGTGCCCGCGTACACCACGCCGGGCGCCGCCGGCCCGGCCGGGTGCAGCTGCCACACCCGCTCCAGCGAAGCCCCGGTGTCCTTGGGGAACGTGACGGCCGGCCGCGCCGGCTCCGTCCATGTCGCCCCCAGGTCGTCCGAGTGGAAGACCGAGGGGCCCCAGTGCGCGCTGTCCCCGCCGGCCAGCAGCCGGGGCGTGGTCCGGCGCTTGTCGATACCGATCGAATACACGGCCTGCGCGTTGAACCGAGGGCCCTCGAACTCCCATCGGCCGCCGCGTCTGCGGCCGATGAACAGGCCCTTGCGGGTACCTACGGTCAGTAGCACGTCGGACATCGCCGACACCTCCTGGACGCCTTTGTCGCGGATACGGGCCAGTTTGCACCCACCCACTGACAGCGGCGCTCCCGACGCGGCGTTCGCCCAGGTCAGACCGAGCGGTGGTACTGATCCGGCACGTGCACGTCACCGCCGAGCTCACGGGCCGCGTGCCGCGCCCAGGACGGGTTGCGCAGCAGCTCGCGGCCCAGCAGCACCGCGTCCGCCTCGCCGTTGGCGACGATCTTCTCCGCCTGCTCGGCCTCCGTGATCAGCCCGACGGCGGCGACCGGCAGCCCGGTCTCCTCCCTCACCCGCGCGGCGAACGGCACCTGGTATCCCGGGCCGACGGGGATGCGGACACGCGGGGCGTTGCCGCCGGTCGACACGTCGAGCAGGTCGACACCGTGCTCCTTGAGCAGCGCGGCGAAGCGGACCGTGTCGTCGCCCGTCCAGCCGGCCGTCCCCTCCAGCCAGTCGGTGGCGGAGATCCGGAAGAACAGCGGCAGCTCCTCGGGCCACACCTCCCGTACCGCGTCGACGACCTCCAGGGCGAAGCGCGTCCGGTTCTCGAAGGAGCCGCCGTACTCGTCGGTGCGGTGATTGCTGTACGGGGAGAGGAACTCGCCGATCAGGTAACCGTGCGCCCCGTGGATCTCGACGACCTGGAAGCCCGCGTCCAGCGCGCGGCGCGCCGCGGCCGCGAACTGTCCGGCCACCTCGTGTATCTGGTCTCGCGTCAGCTCGTCCGGCACGGGGTGACCGTCGTCGAAGGGCAGCGGGCTCGGGGCGACCGGCTGCCAGCCGTGCCCCTCGGCACCCACGGGGGCGCCGCCCTTCCAGGGCTGGTCGGTCGAGGCCTTGCGGCCCGCGTGGGCGATCTGGATGCCGGGGACGGTGCCCTGACCCTTGAGGAAACCGGTGATCCGGCGCAGCGCCTCGACCTGGGTGTCGTTCCAGATCCCGAGGTCGTACGGGCTGATGCGGCCCTCGGGGGAGACGGCGGTCGCCTCCAGCAGGATCAGTCCGGTGCCACCGGCGGCGCGGGCCGCGTAGTGGGCGAAGTGCCAGTCGTGCGCCACGCCCGCGTCCGGGCCGAACGCCTCGGCGCTGTACTGGCACATCGGGGCCATCCAGACGCGGTTGGGGACGGTCAGCGACCGGAGGGTGCGGGGCTCGAACAGTGCGCTCACGGCGGACTCCATTCAGGGCGGAACCGGTGGGGTACGGGTCGTACGATAATCATCGTAGTACGGGAACTGTCAAACTACGAGAGACCTCGTACAATGGGAACCCACCCGATGCCCCTGGAGCCGCCGTGACCACCGCGACCAGTCCGCGCGAGCTCGCGCACCCCGCGCGCGACGAGATCCGCCTCGAAGGCGTGCTCCACGCGCTGTCCGACCCCATGCGGCTGCGCGTCGTCCGCGAACTGGCGGCGGCCGGTTGTGAGGTGGCCTGCTCGTACATCGACCTGCCGGTCACCAAGTCGACCAGCACCCACCACTTCCGCGTGCTGCGCGAGAGCGGCGTCATCCGCCAGACCTACCAAGGCACTGCCAAGATGAACGGCCTCCGCCGCACCGACCTGGACGCTCTTTTCCCCGGCCTCCTGGACACCCTCCTCGCCGCCGCCGAAAGCCAGGCCGCCCGCCTCGGCACCCCCTAACCGCCTCGTAACCGCCCGGCACCGTCCCGCGCCGGCCACCGCGACACGGGCGGGGGCTCAGGTCTGGCCGGCGGCCGACAGGAGGCCCTGCCAGTCGGGGATCTTGACCGAGCCGCGGCCCAGGGCGCGCCCGAGGGCCGCCTCCGCCTGTTCGATGGACAGCCAGCCCGGCCACTCCACCGGCCGGTGGCCCCACGCGCGCAGGGTGGCCAGCGGGTCGTCGGCAACCGTCCGCCGGGCCAGCGCCGGGGCGTCCGCCAGCAGGGAGCCCGCCGTCTCCTTGGCGCACGGCCGGTTGGTGCCGATCACGCCGGTCGGGCCGCGCTTGATCCACCCCGCGACGTACTCGCCCGCGGAGGGCACCCCGTCCCGCAGCACCCGCCCCGACGCGTGCGGCACCGTCCCGCGCGTCGCGTCGAACGGCAGCCCCTCCAGGGGCACCCCGCGGTAACCGACCGCCCGCAGCACCAGCTGCGCCTCGATGTCCTCGTACGCACCGGTCCCGCGCACCCCGCCCGCACCGTCCGGAACAGTGCGCTCGAAACGTACCCCCGCCGCCCTGCCGCCCCGCTCCAGCACCTCCACCGGCCGCAGGAAGAACCGCACCCGGATCACCCGCTCCCGCGGCTCCCATCCGGTGGCCTCCGCCCAGGCGCGCACCACCTCCACATTGCGCCGGTTGACCGCCGGGAGGCCCGCCGGATCCGCATACGCCGGGTCCAGGGCCAGGTCCGCCGGCTCCACCTCGACCCGCGCCTGGGGCATCGAGCCCAGTTCGCGCAGCTCCTTGGTGGTGAACTTGGCCTGCGACGGGCCCCGCCTGCCCACCATGTGCACCTCCCGCACCCGGCTCGCGGCCAGCGCGCCCAGCGCCGCCTCCGGTACGTCGGTGGGATGCAGCTCCTCGGGGCCGCGCGCCAGGATCCGTGCGACGTCCACGGCCACGTTGCCGACACCGATCACCACGGCCGACCGGGCGCCCAGCACGAAGCCGTCGGCGGCGGCGTCCGGGTGCGCGCTGTACCAGGACACGAAGTCGGTGGCCGAGCAGCTCCCGGGCAGGTCCTCGCCCGGTACGCCCAGCCGGCGGTCCCGCGCCGCGCCGACGCAGTAGACGACCGCGTGGTAGAGCTCCAGCAGCCGCTCGGGCGTCAGCCCGCCCCTGCCGACCTCGACATTGCCGATGAAGCCGACGCGCTCGTGCTCCAGGACCGTGCGCAGGTTGTTCTGCAACGACTTGATCTTCTCGTGGTCCGGTGCGACCCCGTAGCGCACGAGCCCGTACGGGCACGGCAGCCGGTCCAGGACGTGCACCCGCACGTCCGGTACCGCGGTCTGCTCGACCAGGGACTGGGCGGTGTAGACCCCACTGGGCCCGGAACCGACGACGGCGACACGAAGCACGGCTGCGCTCCTTCCCGCTGGGACTCCCAGCATCGCACCGCCGCGCCCACGGGGGGAGGTGCGGTACGTACGGACGTGCGCCGACGGGGTGCCGGGGGGCCCGCCACCACCGTTCCCGGGGCACCGTCACATGGAGCGCATACGGTCGATCTCGGCCGTCTGCTGGGCGATCACGTCGTTGGCCATCTCCTCCACCTGGACGTTGTTCCCCTCCGACAGCACCTCGCCGGCCATGGTGACCGCGCCCTGGTGATGGGTGATCATCAGCTTCAGGAACAGTTCGTCGAAGGCCTCGCCGCGCGCGTCGCGCAACTGGGCCAATTGGGCCTCGGTCGCCATACCGGGCATGGTCCCGTGGTCATGGCCCGTCTGCGGCCTGGGCCCACCGTTGTTTTTCAGCCATCCCCGCATCGCGTCGATTTCCGGCTGCTGCGCCGCCGCTATGCGCGCGGCCACCTGCTTCACCTGGGTCGATGCCGCCTGCTTCGCGGCGAGCGCGGTCATCTCCAGGGCCTGGCCATGGTGGACGATCATCATCTGCGCGTAGGTGAAATCCGCCGAGTTGGGCGTGTCGGGCGGGACGGCCTCGCGCGCCTCCTCCGGCGAGAGCGTACGCGCGGGCTCCCCCGGCTTTCCGGGCGCGACCACCGCCGGGCCGCCGTTCCCGGCCGCCGCCTGGGACTGAGGTCCGTCCTCCGCTCCGGAGGGCGCGGACTCGCATGCCGCCAGGGCGAGTACGGCGGTCAGGGCGGCCGCCGCCGCGACGCCTGCGCTGCGCTTCGACACGAGAATCCTCCAGAGGCGCGTCATGAAGTCTCTGTTGCCATCTATTGAGATGTGCATGCAAAGGAAGATACTGCCGGGGTCCATGACCCGTTCACCTCCGAACGGAGACAAGGGAGGACGACGCAGTGATCTCGTTGCGCACCACTCACGTGCGACGCAGACGTCTGGGCGTGGCCACCGCCGCGGCCGGTCTCCTCGCGACACTCCTGACGGCCGCCCCCGCGGCCGCCGTGCCCGACCCCGGAGACGCTCCCGCCCCACAGGGCACCGTCTCCTCACAGCAGCAGGCGGAAGCCCTCGCGGCCATCCGTTCCGGTGAGATTCCCGGTGTGGACGAGATCGTCCACAGCGACAACATCACGCACGTCGCCAACGTCCCGCGCGATGCCTTCACCGGCATCAACTCGGACCTCGCCTTCCAGGGCCGTTACGCCTTCGCCGGCAACTACGACGGCTTCCGCATCTTCGACATCAGCGACCCCGCGTCGCCCAGAACCGTCGCCCAGGTCCTCTGCCCCGGTTCCCAGAACGACGTGTCCGTCTCCGGCAACCTCCTCTTCCTCTCCACCGACTCCTCGCGCAGCGACAACTCCTGCACCAGCACCACGCAGCCCGCGACCGAGAAGTCCTCCTGGGAGGGCATGAAGATCTTCGACATCAGCGACAAGCGGAACCCCAAGTACGTCGCCGCCGTCGGGACCGCCTGTGGCTCGCACACGCACACCCTCGTCCCGGAGCGCAGGAACGTCTACGTCTACGTCTCCTCGTACTCGCCGAACGCCGCGTTCCCCGACTGCCGGCCGCCGCACGACGGCATCTCGGTCATCAAGGTGCCGCGCAAGGCCCCGGAGAAGGCCGCGGTCGTGAACTTCCCCGTCCTCTTCCCGGGCGAGGGCCCCGACGGCGGCGGCAACCCCGGCGCGCCCACCAACCCGGGCGTCTCCAAGACCACCGGCTGCCACGACATCACCGTGCTGCCCTCCAAGGACCTGGCTGCCGGGGCGTGCATGGGCGACGGCATCCTCATGAACATCGAGGACCCGGAGAACCCGAAGGTGATCGACCGCGTCCAGGACAACGTCAACTTCGCCTTCTGGCACTCCGCGACCTTCAACCAGAAGGCCGACAAGGTCGTCTTCACCGACGAGCTGGGCGGCGGCTCCGCCGCCACCTGCAACGAGCGCATCGGCCCCCACCGCGGCGCGGACGGCATCTACGACATCGTCGGCAAGGGCGACAAGCGCAAGCTCGTCTTCCGCAGCTACTTCAAGATCGACCGACACCAGGCGGACACCGAGAACTGCGTCGCCCACAACGGCTCCCTCATCCCGGTCAAGGGCAAGGACCTGATGGTCCAGGCCTGGTACCAGGGCGGCGTCTCGGTATGGGACTTCACCGACTCCGCCAAGCCCAAGGAGATCGCCTACTTCGAGCGCGGTCCGCTCACCACGGACAGGATCATGAGCGGCGGCTCCTGGTCCGCCTACTACTACAACGGGCACATCTACTCGAACGACGAACGCAAGGGCTTCGACGTCCTCAGGCTCGACGACCGTCGTACGGATCCGGCGAAGCGGGTGCGGATGGACGAGCTCAACGTCCAGACCCAGCCGGACTACTTCGACGACTTCGACGACGACAACGACGACGACGACTGAGCCGGCCTCGTGGGCGTTCCGCCGGGCGGCCCGTCGTCCGGCGGGACGCCCAGCTCCCAGTCCAGCCCGTACCGCTGGAACAGCTCGGCGCGCAGCCGCGCCCGCGGCATCGGCGCCCCCGGCAGCAGCACCGCGAAGACCGCCCCCATCAGCAGGGCCCGCAGCAGCGGATAGTCCGCGTCCACGTCCCGCACCCCGTACCGGTCCACCGTGTCCCGCAACAGGGACGCCAGCCGCTGCTGCTCCGGACACTGCACGAACCCCTCCGCCTGGAGGATCCCGGCCATGTGCGTACGCATCAGCCTGGGCCGCTCCACCGCGAGGCCCAGGATCGCGTCGATGGCCCGGGCCAGCCGCTCGCGCCCGTCCTCGCTGCGCGGCTCCCGCTCCAGCGCCGCCTCCAGGGTCAGGTGCATCAGCCGGTGCACCGCCGACTGGAGCAGCTGCCGCTTGCCGGGGAAGTAGTACGAGACCAGCCCGCGCGCCGAACCGGCCCGGTCCGCGATGTCGGCCAGGGTCGTCGCCTCGTACCCCCGCTCGGAGACCAGCTCCACCGTCGCCTGCAGCAGCCGCTCCCGCGAACGCCGCCGCAGCTCTTCGTTGACCGATGCGCTGCGCGGGGACATGCTTTAACTCCTGCGTTGACTGGCTCGCAGCCAATATACTCAGAGGCGTGCCGACCGGACCGGGCGACGCGGGGGATCGTCCGGTCCGGGACGGCCTGTATCGACGCGTGCGGCCGACCGGCGGGTACGGCCGCCGACGCACGCGGTCAACCGAGCAGTTCCAGCACCGGACGGAGGCCATCGGGCCGCTTCTCGGCCGGCAGATGGTCCACGAAGTGCACGGCGCAGCCCAGGCTCGCCGCCCCGCCGTCCGCATATCGGCTGTCACCGACCATCAGCACATCACCCGGCTCCTGCCCGAGCGCCTCGCACGCCACCCGGAACAGCCGCGTGTCCGGCTTCTGGACACCATGTTCGTACGACAGGACGTAGGTGTCCACGAAGCGGTCCAGGCCGTGCGCGCGGAACACCGGCCGCAGGTCCCAGCCGATGTTGCTCACCACCGCGACCCCCAGGCCCCGCTCGCGCAGCGCCCCGAGCACCTCGGCCGCGTCCGGGTACGGCCGCCAGGCCGCGGGTGTCATGTGGCGGTCGTAGAGCGCGTCGTACAGGCCCGGATCGGGCAGCTCCACCTGGCGGGCGAGACCGGTGTACGCGGCGCGATGGCGTTCCGGGGTCATGTCGCGGGTCGCCCACAGCTCGGCCAGCCGCTCCGGTACGCGTCGCGGAGCCGCCCCGCCCGGCAGGGCCCCGGCCGCCTCCAGCTCCCTCGCCCACCGGGCGACGGCCCCCGGGGCGGCCGCCGAGCCCGTGATGCCCGCCGCGTCCAGGACGGCGCGCAGCCAGACGCCGGTGGCCTCGACGCGGAAAAGGGTCCCGGAGAAGTCGAAGAGCACGCTCTCGATCGTCATGCGGCGATCCTTGCCCGCTCAGCCGCGGCGCGACAAGACCGTCCGCTCGTACGTCAGGACGGCGACGGCCGCCACACACCCCCCCAGCAGCCAGCCGCCCACCACGTCCGACGCCCAGTGCACGCCCAGGTACAGCCGGGTCAGCCCCACGCCCACCACGGAGACGGCACCGGCGACCAGGGCGCCGGCCAGCAGGCGCCGGCCCGCGCCGAACCGGGTCAGCAGCCACAGCAGGAACCCGCACGTGAACGCCGCCGTCATCGCGTGACCCGACGGAAACGCCGCGAAGTGCGCCGAGTCGACCGGATCCGGCCACCGCGGCCGGTCGCGGCCCACCACCGCCTTCAGCAGCTGCTGCACGGCCGCACCGCACACGCTCGCCGCCCCCGTCCACACGGCCAGGAGCCGCTCCCCGCGCCGCCACAGCCACACCACGGCCACCGCGACCAGCGCGCGCATCGTCCACGGATCCCACACCCAGTCGCTGAGGATCCGGTTGGCCGTGGTGAGCCCCGGGGAACGTACGGCCGAATCGTGGAGCCCGTCCGCCACCGCCCGGTCGAACGAGACCAGCGGCCCCCACTCGGCGGCGACGAGCACCAGCAGCACCGCCACGAGGGCGCCCGTCGACAGGGCGACGGCGGAGGTGGAGACGGAGACGGAAGGAGAGCGTGTGGGGGAGGGCATGGGATGATCCTCCCCGACCTCCGCCCGGCTATCCCCAGCAGGTCTTCGGCTATCCCAGGGCCCTCAGCGCCGGTACGAACGCCACCAGCAGCGGCACCACCGGTACGAGCGCGGCGGCGGCCGTCAGGCGCAGGCGCCGCCCGGCCGTGAGGCGGGGCGCGGCCGTCAGGAGGCGGTTCACCCGGTGCGGCAGCTGGGCGTCCGGGGTGGGGCACGGGCCGAACACCCCGCGGTGCTCGTTCAGTTCCACCAGCGCGAGCGCGATCGTCAGCCGCCCGTACCGCCTCGACGCCACATCGTCCGCGGCCAGCTCCACCAGCCGGTGCATCTGGTCCCGGAAGGCGCCGAACACCGGGATCTGCGGGAACCCGGTCGCCAGCGCCGTGGAGCAGTGCAACAGCCAGTCGTGCCGCGCCCTGGCGTGCCCCTGCTCATGGGCGAGCACCGCATCGAGCTGACGCCCCTTCAGGCGGCGCAACGCGGCCGTGGTGACGACCAGCCGGGGCGCCGCCCCCGGCAGCCACCAGGCGTCCGGCCGCTCGCCCTCCAGGAACACCAGCGGCTCCGTCCCGGGCGCCTCGCCCGGCAACAGCGGTGAGCGTACGAGGAGTTCGGCGCGCCGCCGCCGGTGCCGCGCCCGGGACCGGCGCACCTCCCGGGTGAGCATCGCGCCCGTCCACAGGCCGCCGCACGCCAGCAGCACCGCCAGCACGGCGGACCAGGGGCCGTGCGCGCCCAGCTCGTAGGCCTCGACCACCGCGCGCGGGGCGGGGGCGAACACATGGCCCCGTACCGCCTGCCAGGCGGCCGCCGCGCTGAACGTCATCGACAGCGCGAAGCACAGCAGAACGGCCGCCACCACGCACTGCCACACCCACAGCGCCACGACCGGCTCGCGCTCCGGCCAGTCGACCCGCGCCAGCAGAGGCGGGGCCGCTACGGCGGTGAGAAGGCCGAGCCCGAGCAGCGCGAGGGAGACCAGCATGCCCTCACCATAGGAGCGGAGGAGTACCCACCGGTATGGCCTGGGGCGTCAAGTGACGCACACCACGGAATCCGAAGCACCCGCGCCACGGATTCCGCAGGGCTCACACGGCCACCAGCATCACCACCATCGCCAGCCCCATCGACACACGGCAGGCCAGAGCCACCTCCGGTCCCGCCCCCCGACCGCCGCCCCCCACCGGCCCGAACACCCCCGCACCCACCGGCACCAGCCGCAGGCCCGCCCGCAGGACGTACACGGTGTAGTACGCCAGCAGCAGCCCCGTCACCGGGGGCACCCCGCCCCCAGCCCCGTGCGCCGCGTGCGCCTCTGCGCCGCCCCCGTCCATCGCCACCGCCATGTAGACCATGGCCAGCGAGCCCACCAGGTGGTGCACATGGTGGCCGGCGCCCCGCCGGGCCGACCACAGCGCGCGTACCGACGCGGCGCCGAACACCACCGCGTACGCCGCCCACGCCCACTCCGGCGGCGCCACCGCTGCCGCGGGCACCGCCATCGCGGCCATCCCGAAACCCATCACCGCCTCGTCCACCGCCGCCCGGCGCTCGGCGCCGCCACAGCTCCTCATCCGCGCCAGGCAGTACGCACCGGCCGTCACGCACAGTGCCACCAGCAGCCAGCCGGACATCGCAGGTCCGTGCACGACGTACCTCCCCCTCGACGAGACGGCTCCTGGGACATGCCCGGACCGGCGAGGGTGCACGCGAGCGCAGGGGCGTACAGGGGGAGCGTGAACAGGGCGCGTTAGTCTCAGTGGCGGACCGCCAGCCTCAAGGAGAGCCATGGACACCGCAGCGCCCCGGAGCGCGGACGAACTGACCTACCGCGACGCCACCGAGGCCGACGTACCGGCGCTCGTCGAGCTGATCGAGTCGGCGTACCGGGGCGACTCCAGCCGGGCCGGCTGGACGACCGAGGCGGACATCCTCCAGGGGCAGCGCACGGACCCCGACGGCGTCCGCGAGGTCATCGCCACGCCCGGGTCCCGCCTCCTCGTCGTGGAGCGGGACGGCGAGCCGATCGCCTGCTGCCAGCTCGAACACCGGGGGGAGGCCGCGTACTTCGGGATGTTCGCGGTGCGTCCGGGCCTCCAGGGCGGGGGTCTCGGCCGGCGCGTCATGGCGGAGGCGGAGCGGCTCGCCGTCGCCGAGTGGGGCGTACGCGAGATGCACATGACGGTGATCTCGGTACGGGACGAGCTGATCGCCTGGTACGAGCGGCGCGGCTACCGCCGTACGGGACGGATGACGCCGTTCCCGTACGGCGACGAGCGCTTCGGCGTGCCGCAGCGCGCCGACCTCCAGTTCGAGCTGCTGGTCAAGGACCTGGCCTAGGAGGCGGGTTCTGGGCGTGTCCTGGGCGCGGGCCCAGAGCCCGGACCCTAGGCGGCGGGCGGTGGCCCGCCCAGTTCGTCTCCCACGGACGAGCCCGGCTCCCGCGGCGTCCCCGGCGGCCGGTCCATCGCTCCCGGCTTGCCCACCGTGCCGGCTCCGCCGGACGGCGCGCCCTGCCTGTCCGCCTCACGCGGCTCGTCCGTGTGGAACGCCAACCGGCCGTCGCCGACCGTGACGCGCACGTGCGCGCCCGCCGGCAGGCGGCCGTCCAGCAGCAGGCGGGACAGCCGGTTGTCGACCTCGCGCTGGATGGTCCGCCGCAGCGGGCGCGCCCCGTACTCCGGCTGGTGGCCGCGCTGCGCGATCCAGTCCACGGCGTCCGGGTCGAACTCGACCGTGATGTGCTGGGCGCGCATCCGCCGCCGTGTCTCCTCCAGCAGCAGATCGGTGATCCGGCGCAGCTGGTCCTCGTCGAGGCGCCGGAAGATGACGATCTCGTCGATACGGTTGAGGAACTCGGGGCGGAAGTGCTCGCGCAGCGGCCGCAGCGCCCGCTCCCGCATGGCCTCGTCCTCCGCACCGCCGCCCGTGGCGCCGAAGCCGACCAGGCCACGGCCGGTGCCGATCGCCTCCGAGCCCAGGTTGCTGGTCATCACGATGACCGTGTTCTTGAAGTCGACCGTACGGCCCTGCGAGTCGGTCAGCCGCCCGTCGTCCAGCACCTGGAGCAGGATGTTGAACACGTCCGGGTGGGCCTTTTCCACCTCGTCCAGCAGGAGCAGCGAGTACGGGTGACGGCGCACCGCCTCCGTGAGCTGCCCGGCCTCCTCGTGCCCCACGTACCCGGGCGGGGCACCGACCAGCCGGCTGACGGTGTGCCGCTCCTGGAACTCGCTCATGTCCAGGCGCACCATCCGCTCGTCGCTGCCGAACAGCGCGTCCGCCAGCGCCCGCGCCAGCTCCGTCTTGCCCACACCGGTCGGGCCGAGGAACAGGAAGCTGCCGATCGGGCGCCGTGGGTCGGCGAGGCCCGCGCGGGAGCGCAGCACCGCCTCGGAGACGGCCGTCACGGCCTCGTCCTGGCCGATCACCCGCTGCCGCAGGTGCTCCTCCAGGCCCAGGAGCCGGTCCTTCTCCTCCTGGGTGAGGCTGCTGACCGGGATGCCGGTCTGCCTGCTGACGACCTCCGCGATGTCCTCCGCCGTGACCTCGACGGCCGGCCCGTCACCGGCCGGCTGTGCGACGCGCCCCGCCTTGATCCGCTCGGTGACCTCCTGGATGCGGTCGCGCAGCTCCATCGCCTTCTCGTACTGCTCGGCGGCCACCGCCTGGTCCTTGTCCCGGGCCAGCTGCTCGGCCTGCCGCTCCAGCGCCCGTACGTCGGTGTTCGTGTGCGTACGCAGCCGCACCCGGGCGCCCGCCTGGTCGATCAGGTCGATGGCCTTGTCGGGCAGGAACCGCTCGGTGAGGTACCGGTCGGACAGCTCGACGGCTGCCAGCAGCGCCTCGTCGGTGTAGCGGACCTGGTGGTGGGCCTCGTAGCGGTCCTGCAGGCCGCGCAGGATCTCCAGCGCGTCCTCCGGGCTCGGCTCGGGAACCAGGATCGGCTGGAACCGGCGGGCCAGCGCCGCGTCCTTCTCGATGTAGCGGCGGTACTCCTCCATGGTCGTCGCGCCGATGACGTGCAGCTCGCCCCGGGCGAGCGCGGGCTTGAGCATGTTGCCCGCGTCCATGGAGCCGCTGTCGCCGCCGCCGCTGCCCGCGCCCGCGCCGACGACCGTGTGCAGCTCGTCGATGAAGACGATCAGCTCGCCGGAGTGGGAGCGGATCTCCTCGATGATGTTGTTCAGCCGCTCCTCGAAGTCGCCCCGGTAGCGGGTGCCGGCGACGACGCCGGACAGGTCCAGCGCGATCACCCGGCGGTCGCGCAGCGTGTCGGGCACGTCGTGCTCGGCGATGCGCTGGGCCAGACCCTCGACGATGGCCGTCTTGCCGACACCGGCGTCACCGATCAGTACGGGGTTGTTCTTGCCGCGCCGGGACAGCACCTCCACGGTCTGCTCGATCTCCAGGTCCCGGCCGATCACCGGGTCGATACGGCCCGCCTTGGCCATGTCGGTCAGGTCGCGGCCGTACTTGTCCAGCGTCGGGGTGCCGCGCTGGGGCGCGGGCCGCTGGTCGGCCTCGCCCACCCACGGGCCCTGCCCGCCACGCCCGGCGCCGGAGCCCTGCACGGAGCCCGGGTCGAACTTGGCCGCGTTCAGGATCCGCCCCGCCGCCGAATCCGGATTGGAGGCGAGCGCCGCGAGCACGTGCTCGGGACCGATGTACGACGCGCCCGTGTGCCGCGCCAGGTCGTGGGCGTCGAGCAGTGCCCGCTTGACGGCGGGCGTGACGGCGATCCGGGACTGCGGCGGGCCTTCGCCCGCCGTGCGGTCGATCTCCTCGGCCAGGGCGTCCGGATCGGCGCCCGCGCGGGCGATCAGGTCACGGGTGGGCTCGGTGGCCAGAGCCGCCCGCAACAGATGCTCGGTCTCCAGGTCCGTGCTGCCGTGTTCGGCCGCGTACGAGGCGGCGTCGCCGACCATCCGGCGCGCGGGCTCGCTCATCAGGCGCCCTATGTCGATGTACCGGGGGATGGGCCGCCCACCCGCGGGTGACGATCCCGCCCCACTCCCGAAGAAGCGGGCCAGAAACTCGCTGAACGGGTCGGAGCCGTAACCCTCCGGACCCATGAAACCGCTGCTCATATGCGTCCGTTCCGGTGTCCGGGAATGGCCGGGACACGCTGTACGAGAAGACCTGCTGGATCCAGGTCGCGGGTTCCCGGGCGCATTCCGGTTACACCTGTGACGAACGGGACGCACCGGCTCCGCCCGGCGCGGAGGGCCGGGCGGAGCCGAGCCGGCGGAGAACCGGGTCCGTCAGGCCGTGAAACGGCCCGTACGCCGGATCTCGGGGTGATCCGTGGTCGCGCCGTCCAGCTCCAGGGCGCGTACGAGCCGCAGGTGCTGGGGCGTGTTGACCACCCAGCCGATGACCCGCAGCCCCGCCGCGCGCGCCCGCTCCGTGGTCTCCAGGGTGAGCCGGCGGATGTTCAGCGCGAGCGTGGCGGCGCCCACGGCGCGCGCCCGCGCCACGATGTCGTCGCCCCAGTGGCTGGCGATGAGCACCGTCCGCACCCCCGGTACCAGCCGGGCGATCTCGGCGACCGCCTCGTCGTGGAAGGACGACACCTCCACCCGGCCGACCAGGCCGCGCCGGTGCATCACCTCGGCCAGCGCCCGCGCGGCCGCCACGTCCTTGATCTCCGCCTGGAGCGGTGCCCGTACCGCGTCCAGTACCTCCTCGAACACCGGGATGCGCTCGCCGAGCCCGGCGTCGAGCTCCCGCAGCTCGGCGAGGGTCTTGTCGGCGATGGGCCCGGTGCCGTCGGTCGTCCGGTCCACGTCGGCGTCGTGCATGACGACGAGCGCGCCGTCCTTGCTCAGGTGCAGGTCCAGTTCGATGACGTCCATGCCCGCGTGCTCCGCGCGGACGAAGGACCGCAGGGTGTTCTCCGGTTCGACACCCATGACTCCGCGATGACCGATGGTGAGGAAACTCAAGATCTTCTCGCTTCCGTCGACGGCGGTTGCCGCGCGGTGCCGTGCCACCCGCGGCACCGTCGCAGCCTAACGATCCGTGCCCGATACGGAACCCGTCCCGCGCGGGGAAGGGGAGTGATCCGGCCCGGGCGCGGCGATGCCCAGGACGAAGCCGGTGAGGAGGGCGGCGACCAGGACGGCACGGATGCTCATGGCGTACGGCTCCGGGAGGATCGGAGGAAGAAGGAGGCATCCCGTCCGTCGTACCGGGGCCGCTCGGCGTGCCGCGAGCGCTTTCACCCGTGCGTGGGCGTGGCGTCGAGGTGTTGACGGAGGCGTACGCGCCCGCTGCGGACTGACGGCGTCGCTCGGTGGATGCCGCTGCATCACTCACCTTGGACAGGAAAAACAGCGGCCAGAGTGGGGGGTCGGCAGGATAATTTCTTCCTTCTCCCCTTGTGGCGGAGAACCACCCATGGATACGGTGCCTTGACGCGAGGTTCTCCCGTGGAGGAAGTGTGATGACGGAAATTCTTGTGCAGGACGTTGCCGGCGGGGACGTGTCCGCCGACGCCAGGCAGGACGCCAGGGTGATCGAGCACCCGGCGTGGCCGGAGCTCAAGAATGCCGTGGAAGAGATCCGCCCCTGGCAGTCGGCGGACGGTTCCATCGACTTCGACGCCGAGGGCGCGCCCTCCCGGGCGGCCGTCGACACCACCCTCGACCGGGTCGTCGCCGCCGTCGAGCAGCTCTCCCCGCTGCTCCCGCACGACACCGCGTACCACCAGGCGCTCGTCGCCGACCTGCGCAAGTGGGCCGGCAGCGGCTTCGCCGTGCCGGACTTCCTGGACTCGCTGCTGGCCTTCCAGCCCGCCGCCAACCGGGTCGACGGCCTCCAGCACCTGGTGCTGTTCCCGATGTACACGCAGAACGGCAACCCGGACCGCAACCTGGAAGCGGTCGTGCTGCGCATGGTCTGGCCGGAGTGGCTCGCCGAGCTGGAGGCCACCCGCTACGACAACCCGCTCTTCTGCGGCATCACGTTCGAGGACTTCACCTCCGGCTACGACACCAACTCGGCCGTCCTCTTCCCCGAGACCATCGCCGTCCGCGAGGCCCCCGAGCGCTTCAGCTGGGGCGGCATCTTCTGCGACCGCGAGGCCGCCCGCTTCCGCCGCGTCACCGAGGCGGCCGTGGACATCCTGGGCGTCGACCTGCCGGACGACATCCGCGAGATGCTCGGCGACCAGGAGCGCTGCGAGAAGGCCTTCGTGCTGTGGGACATGGTCCACGACCGCACCCACAGCCACGGCGACCTGCCGTTCGACCCCTTCATGATCAAGCAGCGCCAGCCGTTCTGGATGTACGGCCTGGAGGAGCTGCGCTGCGACCTCACCGCCTTCAAGGAGGCCGTGAAGCTGGAGGCCGAGGGCAACCCGCACGGCCGCGACGTCCAGTACGCCGTGCTGTTCGACCGGATGTTCCGCTTCCCGGTCACCGGCGACCGCAACCGCAACTACGACGGCCTCGGCGGCCAGCTCCTCTTCGCGTACCTCCACAAGCACGACGTACTGCGCTGGACCGACAACACGCTCAAGATCGACTGGGAGCGCGCCCCGCACGTCACCAACGAGCTGTGCGGCGAGATCGAGAAGCTGTACCGCGACGGCATCGACCGCCCCAAGCTGGTCCACTGGTTCGCCGCGTACGACCTGGTCTCCACCTACCTCGCCCCGCACCCCGGCTCCCGCTGGGCCAAGGGCCCCGACGCCCTGGACCTGAGCCTGCCGCCGCGCAAGCTGGTCGACGACGTGCTTCCGGACGAGTTTCCGCTGAGCATGTTCTATGAGGCCCTCTCCAAGAAGCTGAAGAATGTGATTGCCTCCACCAAGGGCATCACCGCCAAGGGCATCACCGCCGACAAGGCCGGCGAGAAGGCCACCGAGAGGGTCGCCGCGTGAGCTCTCGTACGGAGGAGACGACGACCATGAACGGCAAGGGCAACGGAAACGGCGGCCCGCTCGAGGGCGCCGTCGTCGCGGTGGCCGGAGCGGCGGGCGCGGCCGGCCGCGCCGCCCTGCTGCGGCTCGCGGAGGCCGGCGCGACCGTGGTCGCCTCCGACGCGGACCCCGCGCGGCTCGCCGAGGCGGTCGACGCCGCCCGGTACGCGCACGGCGGGGCGACCGTCATCGGCGACACCGTCGACCTGCTCGACCTCGGCGCGGCCCGTGAGTGGGCCGACAAGACCGAGAAGGAGTTCGGCCGGGTGGACGGCCTGGTCCACCTGGTCGGCGGCTGGCGCGGCAGCGCCACCTTCGCCGAGACCGACCTCGCCGACTGGACCCTGCTGGAGAAGCTGCTGATCCGTACGGTCCAGCACACCTCGCTCGCCTTCCACGACGGTCTGCTGCGCAGCGACCGCGGCCGCTACGTGCTGGTCAGCGCGGCGGGCGCCAGCAAGCCCACCGCCGGGAACGCCGCGTACGCCGCCTCCAAGGCTGCGGCCGAGGCGTGGACGCTCGCGCTCGGCGACGCCTTCCGCAAGGCGGGCGGCGAGGAGGGGCCGAAGGCCGCGGCTACGATCCTGATCGTGAAGGCTCTGGTGCACGACGCCATGCGCGCCGAGCGCCCGAACGCGAAGTTCGCGGGCTTCACGGACGTCAAGGATCTGGCCGACGAGATCGCCGGCGTCTGGGACAAGCCCGCCCCGGAAGTGAATGGACAGCGCCTGTGGCTGACCCCCAAGCCGTGACACCCGGCACCACCCGTACAGACGCGCGGCGCCGTCACGACCCGACCGTACGGGGCTTCGCCAGCGACAACTACGCGGGCGCCCACCCCGAGATCCTCGCCGCCCTCGCCCTCGCCAACGGCGGCCACCAGGTCGCCTACGGCGAGGACGTGTACACCGAGCACCTCCAGCGGGTGATGCACAGCCACTTCGGCCCGACGGCCGAGGCGTTCCCGGTGTTCAACGGCACCGGCGCCAACGTCACCGCCCTCCAGGCGCTCACCGACCGCTGGGGCGCGGTCATCTGTGCCGAGTCCGCGCACATCAACGTGGACGAGGGCGGGGCCCCCGAGCGCATGGCCGGGCTGAAGCTGCTGACCGTCCCCACCCCGGACGGCAAGCTGACGCCCGAGCTCATCGACCGGCAGGCGTACGGCTGGGAGGACGAGCACCGCGCCATGCCGCAGGTGGTCTCGATCACCCAGAACACCGAACTGGGCACCGTCTACACGGTCGACGAGATCCGCGCCGTCGTCGAGCACGCGCACGGCCTGGGCATGAAGGTGCACCTCGACGGCGCCCGGATAGCCAACGCGGCCGCCTCGCTGAACGTCCCGATGCGGGCGTTCACCAACGCGGTCGGCGTGGACGTGCTGTCGTTCGGCGGGACGAAGAACGGCATGCTCTTCGGCGAGTGCGTGGTCGTGCTCAACCCGGACGCGGCGAAGTACATGAAGCACCTGCGCAAGATGTCCATGCAGCTCGCCTCCAAGATGCGTTTCGTCTCGGTGCAGTTCGAGGCGCTGCTCGCGAAGGACCTGTGGCTGCGCAACGCCCGGCACGCCAACGCGATGGCGCAGCGGCTCGCGGAGGGCGTGCGCGCCGTGGACGGCGTGGAGATCCTCTACCCGGTCCAGGCGAACGCGGTCTTCGCGCGGCTGCCGCACGAGGTGACCCGGCGGTTGCAGGAGCGGTTCCGGTTCTACTTCTGGGACGAGGCGGCCGGAGATGTGCGCTGGATGTGCTCCTTCGACACCACGGAGGACGACGTGGACGCGTTCGTCCTGGCGCTGAAGGAAGAGATGGCGCACTGACTGTGCCTGCATAGGTATGCGGTCGACTGGAAATCGATTGACTCCGGTCGGCCGCTTTCCTATGGTCAACGCTCATGGAACTGATCCAGCAAGTCCCTGAACTCTCCGCATATCTGGCGGCAGATGAGGTCATCGACCATGAGCACCCGCGTGTCCGTGAGGTCGTGAACCGGCTCGCTGCCGAGCATGGTGACGCATACTCATACGCGAAAGCCGCCTTCGAGTTCGTCCGCGACACCATTCCGCACTCGATGGACGCCGACGATCCACGCGTCACCTGGCGCGCCTCCGACGTACTGGAGCAGCGCACCGGGATCTGCTACGCCAAGGCTCACGCGCTGGCGGCGCTGCTGCGCGCCCGGTCCATCCCCACCGCCCTGTGCTACCAGCGGTTCGAGGTGGTGCACGGCCTGGTCGCGGTGAAGTTGCCGGGTTGGGACCGGTGGGTGCGGCAGGATCCGCGCGGCAATGGGCCGGGCGTGGACGCCCGGTTCAGGGCCGACCGTGAGCAGTTGGCGTTCACCGTACGGCCCGAGTGCGATGAGGCGGACCACCCGGTGCTGTACGCCGCGCCGCATCCGGCGTGCCTGGGCGCCCTGAAGGCCGCCCGGGACCGGCCCCACCTGGACAAGACGCTCCCCACGGACCTGTAGCCCGTTAACGGCGGCCCGCGCCTCGCCGAGCGCGGCCCCGCACGACGACCTGCAGGGCCCCGTCCGGGACGGCGCCGGGGGCACGCGGGGCGCGCCCGGGCCGGGGGCGTGGTGGCGCGCCCCGGGCGGGGGCCGTGGCCCGGTCAGGAACCGGGGTGCCGGTCAGGAACCGGGGTGCCGGTCAGCCCGCTTCGCGGACCTGGGCCGGGGTCGGGGCGGTGCCGCCGAGGTGCGCCGGGACCCACCAGGTGTCGCTCGCGTCCTTGGGGCGTACGGGGTAGGCGCGCTGCGCCGCTTCGAGCAGCTCCTGCACCCGCTCGCGCAGCCGCCGGGTGATCGCGCCCGCGTACTGGTCGGTCGGCGCCTCCATCGGCTCGCCCACCCGGATCGTCACGGGGATGTGGCTGCGCTTGAAGTTGCGCGGCCGACCCTTGGTCCACAGCCGCTGGGTGCCCCACAGGGCCATCGGGATCAGCGGTACGCCGGCCTCCTGCGCCAGGCGCGCGGCGCCCGACTTGAAGCTCTTGAGCGTGAACGACTGCGAGATGGTCGCCTCGGGGAAGACCCCGATGATCTCGCCCGCTCGCAGGGACGCCAGGGCGTGGTGGTAGGCCGCCTCGCCCTGCTCGCGGTCGACCGGGATGTGCTTCATACCGCGCATCAGCGGACCGGAGATCTTGTGCCGGAACACCGAGTCCTTGGCCATGAACCGCACCAGGCGCTTCTGCGGCAACGCCGCCAGGCCGGAGAAGATGAAGTCCAGATAGCTGATGTGGTTGCTGACCAGCACAGCCCCGCCGGTGCGCGGGATGTTCTCCGAACCCTGAGTGTCGATCTTCAGGTCGAGCGCCTTGAACATCGTGAGGGCGGCGCCGATGACCGGCCGATAGACGAGTTCTGCCATCTGGAAGAAGACCCTTCTTCAATCCCTGGGGAGGGTTCTCCCGCAGAAGTTACGCAGCCGTAGGTATCCGGCATTGGGCCGATCGTGCACCATGTGCGCCGTACAGGCCAGTCCTGACGACTCCGGACAGCGAGATTCTCATCACGTCAGGTCCGCCGACGAGGCGTTTCGAGGGCGTGCCGGGAATCTCGCGCGCCCCCGGCGCGCTGCACCGGACGGCGTCATCACGGAAGAGAACGCGGGAGAGAACGGGAGGCCGGAGTGCAGGTGCACGGAAGAGCGCTCGGTGCGGGCGAGCTGGGTGCCCAGCTGGGCGAGCGGGCGACGCTCGTGCAGTTCTCCAGCGCCTTCTGCCAGCCGTGCCGCGCGACCAGGCGCACCCTGGCGGAGGTCGCGGCGATGGTCGACGGCGTGGCCCACGTCGAGATCGACGCCGAGCTCCACCTCGGCCTCGTACGCGAGCTGGAGATCGTGAAGACCCCCACCGTGCTGGTGCTCGACCGCGAGGGCCGGATCATC
Organism: Streptomyces sp. CB03234; assembly: GCF_001905885.1. Classification (GTDB taxonomy): domain Bacteria; phylum Actinomycetota; class Actinomycetes; order Streptomycetales; family Streptomycetaceae; genus Streptomyces. Next base: position 224,297 of record NZ_LIYH01000004.1, read on the forward strand.
CGCAAGGCGGTCGGACAGCCCCGCAAGGCCGACGTGATCGTCGCACTCGGACACGCCATGTGACGAGCCGTGACGCATCTCCCACTTCCCCTGACGGCCTTGACTGTGCATGCCATCCCTCGTCAGGCTGGCGCCGTGCCCAAGGAACTCCTTCTTCATGGGCGGGCCCGTGCCGACCTGGCCCGCGACGCGAGCGCGCGCTGTCCGGGTGTCTGAGCAGCCACGGATCACCTCCCCGCGCCATCCGCAGAAGGACCCTTCCATGACGGTCTCGCCCGACCTCGCCACTTCCCGTGCCGCCGGGGCTTCCCGTGCCGTCGCGGCTTCCCCGGCCGCCGGAGCCTCCCGGCCCGCCACGCCCGACCTCCTCCGCTGCGTCTTCCGGCGGCACGCGGCGGGCGTCGCCGTGATCACCGCACAGGGGGAGCGGCCCGTCGGCTTCACCGCCACCTCACTCACCTCGGTCTCCGCCGAACCCCCGATGATCTCGTTCGGCGTAGGGACCTCCTCCTCCAGCTGGCCGGTCCTCGCCGAGGCCGAGCACGTCGGCGTCCACATCCTCGGCGAGCATCAGCGGGACCTGGCGGCCACCTTCGCCCGCAGCGGCGCGGACCGCTTCGGCGCGCCGACCCGCTGGCGTGCGGGCCCGGAGGGCGTACCGGTGCTCGAGGGCGTACTCGCCTGGCTGGTGTGCCGGGTCGTGGCCCGCGTCCCGGCCGGTGACCACCGCCTCATGGTGGCCGAGGTCGTCGCCGGTGACCCGGACGGCGCGGGCCGTCCGCTGCTGTACCACGAGGGGCGCTTCAACGCTCTGCGCGACTGAGCCGGCGGCCGGCAGATTCCGGTTACGGAGCGTTGGCAAGGTCACAGTTCAAAGCGCTTGCTTACCGGGAAAGCAATGGGTGTACTGACGAGTAATATTTCGTGAGGGGCGTCCACCGCCCCAAGCGGAAACCGTCCCATCAGGCGCCTATGCTGCGTGCAACAAGGCAGCCCAGTTATGACGATGTGTAGGAGAGCCGGCGTGAGCTTGAGGATCGTTGTCTGTGTGAAGTACGTGCCCGACGCCACCGGCGACCGGCACTTCGCCGATGACCTGACCGTCGACCGCGACGACGTCGACGGCCTGCTGTCGGAGCTGGACGAGTACGCGGTCGAGCAGGCGCTGCAGATCGCCGACGACGCCGACGACGCGGAGATCACCGTGCTGACCGTCGGCCCCGAGGACGCCAAGGACGCGCTGCGCAAGGCGCTGTCCATGGGCGCGGACAAGGCCGTCCACGTCGAGGACGACGACCTGCACGGCTCGGACGTCATGGCCACCTCGCTGGTGCTCGCCAAGGCCATCGAGAAGACCGGTTACGACCTGGTCATCTGCGGCATGGCGTCCACCGACGGCACCATGGGCGTCCTGCCTGCGATCCTCGCCGAGCGCCTGGGCGTCCCGCAGGTCACCCTCCTGTCGGAGGTCTCCGTCGAGGACGGCACCGTCAAGGGCCGCCGTGACGGCGACACCGCGTCCGAGGCGCTGGAGGCGTCCCTGCCGGCCGTCGTGTCCGTGACGGACCAGTCGGGCGAGGCCCGCTACCCGTCCTTCAAGGGCATCATGGCCGCCAAGAAGAAGCCGGTGGAGTCCCTGGACCTGGACGACCTGGACATCGAGGCCGACGAGGTCGGCCTCGAGGGCTCCTGGACCAAGGTCGACTCGGCGGCGGAGCGTCCGGCCCGCACGGCCGGCACGATCGTCAAGGACGAGGGCGAGGGCGGCAAGCAGCTGGCCGAGTTCCTCGCGAGCCAGAAGTTCATCTAGTTGCCGGGGGTCCGGGGGTCGCCCCCCGGGCCGGCACAGCATCTGAGGCTCGCGCGAGCCACTCACCGCCCCAGACTCTTCGCATCGCAGGAGATTGAAGTCCCATGGCTGAAGTTCTCGTCTACGTCGACCACGTGGACGGCGCCGTCCGCAAGCCCACCCTGGAGCTGCTGACCCTCGCCCGCCGCATCGGCGAGCCGGTCGCCGTCGCCCTCGGCTCCGGCGCGGAGGCCACCGCCGCCACGCTCGCCGAGCACGGCGCCGTGAAGGTGCTCACCGCCGACGCCCCGGAGTTCGGCGACTACCTCGTCGTACCGAAGGTGGACGCGCTCCAGGCCGCGTACGAGGCCGTCTCCCCGGCCGCCGTGCTCGTGCCGTCCTCCGCCGAGGGCAAGGAGATCGCCGCCCGCCTGGCGGTCCGCATCGGCTCCGGCATCATCACCGACGCCGTCGACCTCGAGGCCGGCGACGAGGGCCCGGTGGCCACGCAGTCCGCGTTCGCCGCCTCCTTCACCACCAAGTCCCGGGTGTCCAAGGGCACCCCGGTCATCACGGTCAAGCCGAACTCGGCCCCCGTGGAGGCCGCCCCGGCCGCGGGCGCCGTCGAGGCCCTGTCCGTCTCGTTCTCCGAGAAGGCCACCGGCACCAAGGTCGTCTCCCGCACGCCGCGCGAGTCGACCGGCCGCCCCGAGCTGACCGAGGCCGCGATCGTGGTCTCCGGCGGCCGCGGTGTCAACGGCGCCGAGAACTTCGCGATCATCGAGGCCCTCGCCGACTCCCTCGGTGCCGCCGTCGGCGCCTCGCGCGCCGCCGTGGACGCCGGCTGGTACCCGCACTCCAACCAGGTCGGCCAGACCGGCAAGTCGGTCTCCCCGCAGCTGTACATCGCCTCCGGCATCTCCGGCGCGATCCAGCACCGCGCGGGCATGCAGACCTCGAAGACCATCGTGGCCATCAACAAGGACGCCGAGGCCCCGATCTTCGACCTGGTCGACTACGGCGTGGTCGGCGACCTCTTCCAGGTCGTCCCGCAGCTGACCCAGGAGATCCAGTCCCGCAAGGGCTGACCTGCGGCATCTCTGACGGCTTCGGGGCCGCGCGGTGAACTCCACCGCGCGGCCCCGCGCCGTTGGAGTGACCATTGACGCATGTCACGACCACCCATTAACTTCACCATACGGATTGTTGATTCCGTGTAGTGGAAACCTGGAGGGTGTGGGAATGGGTCAGCAGGAGAAGGTGGCAACGAGCCTCGCCGGCGCGGTCAGCGAGGGCATCAGCGCCTCCCTCGTCTCGGTCGACGAGGAGCTCGCGCGCCGCTACCCGGGCGACCCCGGCACCCGTCAGCCGGTCCACACGGTGTACGTGCCCGGTGACGCCTTCGACGCCGGAACCATCCGCTCCTGGGGCGACCAGGCCCTCGCCATGCTCGACGAGCACGCCCCCGACGCCGCCTCCCTCGCCGCCGTCCTCGGCCTGCCGGAGTCGCTCGCCGACGACGTCCACGCGCGCGTGCGGGCCAAGCTGGAGCGCGAGCCCATCGAGGACCTCCGCGTCGACTTCGAGGACGGCTACGGCGGCAAGGACGAGGACACCGACGCCGCCCGCGCCGCCCGCCTTATCTCCGAGGCGTACGAGAAGGGCACGGCCGCCCCGTACATGGGCATCCGCATGAAGTGCATGGAGGCCGCCGTACGCGACCGGGGCATCCGCACCACCGACATCTTCCTCACCGGCCTCATGGAGGCCGGCGGCCTGCCCGACGGCCTCGTCCTCACCCTCCCCAAGGTCACCTACGCCGAGCAGGTCAGCGCCTTCGTACGGCTCCTGGAGGCCTTCGAGAAGGCCCACGGCCTCGACGCCGGCCGCCTCGGCTTCGAGATCCAGATCGAGACCAGCCAGGCCATCCTCGCGCCCGACGGCACCGCCACCGTCGCCCGCATGATCGACGCCGCCGAGGGCCGCGCCACCGGCCTGCACTACGGCACCTTCGACTACAGCGCCTGCCTGGGCGTCTCCGCCGCCTACCAGGCCAGCGACCACCCGGCCGCCGACCACGCCAAGGCGATCATGCAGGTCGCCGCCGCCGGCACCGGCGTACGCGTCTCCGACGGCTCCACCAACGTCCTGCCGGTCGGCACCACCGAGAAGGTCCACGACGCCTGGCGCCTGCACTACGGCCTCACCCGCCGTGCCCTGGCCCGCGCCTACTACCAGGGCTGGGACATGCACCCGGGCCACCTGCCGACCCGGTACGCCGCCGTCTTCGCCTTCTACCGCGAGGGCTTCGAGCAGGCCGCCGCGCGCCTGGCCGCGTACGCCAACCACGCCGGCGGCGACGTCATGGACGAGCCCGCCACCGCCAAGGCGCTCAGCTCCTACCTGCTGCGTGGCATCGACTGCGGCGCCCTCGACACCGACGAGGTCGCCCGCCTCACCGGACTGACCCGCGCGGACCTCGACGGCTTCGCCGCCCCGCGCCGCGGTGACCTGACGGCCACCGCCCAATAAGCCCAGCGCCTGCGGGCGCTGTCACAGCTGCCCCGTACTCTGTACGCGTTCGGACGGGAACACGACACAGGGAACGGGGCAGCGGTGTCTTCGGGGGAGAACGAACTGATCGCCGGGCGCTACCGGGTGACCCGGCAGCTCGGGCGCGGCGGCATGGGCGTCGTCTGGCGCGCCGTCGACGAGGTGCTCGGCCGCGAGGTGGCCCTCAAGGAGCTCCGTACGTACACGGATTCCTCCGGCCACGAACTGGCCGACCTCCGGCTGCGGATGCAGCGCGAGGCGCGGGCCGCCGCGCGCGTGCGCCACCCCGGGGTCATCTCCGTCCACGACGTCACCGACCACCAGGGCCGCCCGGTCATCGTCATGGAGTTCATCGACGGGCCCTCCCTCGACGACGTCCTCGGTGAACGCGGCGTCATGGACCCGCGCGAGGCCGCCGCCATCGGCGCCAAGGTGCTGGAGGCGCTCGACGCCGCGCACGCGGTCGGCGTCCTCCACCGCGACGTCAAGCCCGGCAACGTGCTGCTGGACCGCGGGGGCCGGGTCGTCCTCACCGACTTCGGCATCGCCGCCATGGACGACCCCGGTGACGGCTCGACCACCCACCTCACGCGCAGCGGCGAGATCGTCGGCTCGCTCGACTACCTGGCGCCCGAGCGGGCGCAGGGCCAGGAGCCGGGCCCGGCGTCCGACATCTGGGCGCTGGGCGCCACGCTGTACGCGGCGGTCGAGGGCACCTCGCCCTTCCGGCGGACGTCGACGTGGTCGACGCTCACCGCGATCGTCGCCGACCCGCTGCCCGAACCGCGGCGGGCGGGCGCCCTCGGGCCCGTACTGCGGCAGCTGATGGACAAGGACCCGGCGCGGCGGCCGGACGCGGCGAGCGCGGCGCGGCTGCTGGCGGCGGTCGCGGAGGGGCGTGAGCCCGGGCCCGCGAGCGCGGCTCCCGGCTACGTACCGACCGAGCGGACCGCCCTGCCGCACCAGCCGCAGGGCTTCGGCCCGGCGGCGCCGGCTGCTTCGGGTGCTCCTGCGGCTCCTACGGCTCCTGCGGCTCCTGCGGCCCCGCCGGTCCATACGGCTCCCGGGGCCCGCGCGGGGCGGCGCAAGAGCCGCGCCAGGGTCCTCGTCGCGGTGGCGGCGGTGGCTGTTCTGCTGGCCGGGGGAGGCGTGACGTACGCCTTCATGGACGGCGACAAGGCGCCGGCCGGTCAGGAACTGGCAGGCGGGCAGGCCGACCGCAGCGGGAGCCCGGAGCCGGGCCGCCCGCTCATCCCCGCCCCCTCCGCGACACAGGCGACGCCCGCCGCCAAGCCGTCCGCCTCCGAGCCGGCGCCTGAGAAGTCCTCCGCGGCGGCGGACAAGCCGCGCGCCTCCGCCCCGGCCGCCGGCGGTGGCACGGACGGAGGCGCTACGGCCGGAACCGGCGGCGCATCGGGGACGACGGGATCGGGTTCCGGACCGGGATCGAGCTCCGGCTCCGGCTCCGGGTCGGGCTCCACCGGCGGCGGTTCCGGTACGGGCGGCGGCTCGGCGACGACGACCGGTGGCGGGGGCGAGCCCGCGCCCGTCTGCCACTCCATAGGCGGCGGCAAGTACAACTGCCAGGTCTGGCGCACCGCGAAGTCCTACCGGGCCGACGGCAGCGAGGCCGGCGTCCTCAACGCGGGCACCAACTACTTCTACTGCCAGGCGAACCTCGGCCGCCGCGAGACGCACGGCGAGTGGACCAACGTCTGGTGGGCCAGGACCGACGACGACAGCGGCAACACCGGCGTGTACGTCAGCGACGTCTACATCCAGGGCGGCGACAACGACCAGCCGGTGCCAGGGCTGCCGGTGTGCTGACCCCGCCTCAGGAGGACGGCGGGATCTCGCCCGAGCCGCGCGGGATCAGCACCGTGTCCAGGACGGTCCGCGCCGGGGCGTCGTCGAAGCCGTCCAGCCGCCGGAACAGCCGCTCCGCCGCCGTGCGCCCCAGCGCGGCGGCGTCCTGGGCGATCACCGTGATGCCCAGGAGGTCGGCGAGCTCGATGTCGTCGAAGCCGACGAACGCCACCGGCCGGTCGCGCCCGGCCAGTTCCCGTACGACGGTCACCGTCACCCGGTTGTTGCCCGCGAAGACCGCCGTCACCGGTTCCGGGCCGGAGAGCATCGCGGCCGTGGCCTCCCGTACCCGCCCCGGTTCCGTCGAGCCCAGCGACACCCAGGCGTCGTCCACCGCCAGGTCCGCGTCCTCCATCGCCGCACGGTAGCCCCGCAGCCGCTCCACGGCGGTGTGGATGCGCGGCTGGTCGCCGATGAAGCCGATCCGGCGGTGCCCGTGCGCGATCAGGTGCGCGACGCCCGCGCGGGCGCCGCCGAAGCTGTCGGACAGCACCACGTCCGCGTCGATCCGCCCGGCCGGGCGGTCCACGAAGACCGTGGCGACGCCCGCCCGGATCTCCGGCTCCAGATAGCGGTGGTCGGTACCGGCGGGGATCACGATCAACCCGTCGACGCGGCGGGCGCACAGCGCCAGGGCCAGCTCCTGCTCACGGTCCGGGTCCTCGGCGCTGGAACCGTTGATGAGCAGCGCGCCGTGCGCCCGGGCGACCTCCTCGACGGCGCGGCTGAGCGGGCCGTAGAACGGGTCGGCGAGGTCCTCCAGGACCAGGCCGATGGAGGCCGTGCGGCCCTTGCGCAGCACCCGCGCGCTGTCGTTGCGGCGGAATCCCAGCGCCTCGATGGCCTCCTGGACGCGGCGCTCGGTGTCGGGCGTGACGCCCGCCTCGCCGTTGACCACGCGGGAGACGGTCTTGAGCCCGACGCCCGCGCGGGCGGCCACGTCCTTCATGGTGGGCCGGTTGCCGTAGCGGTGGGCGGGGTGGCGGGCGGTCTCGGCCACAGTGCGCTGTCCTGTCGTTCGTCGTCCGGCGTGCGGGTGGGTGTGCAAGGCTGTGGCGTCGAGCATAGGGCCTGGACAACGTTGTCAGGGCAAGGGAGACTGAGGTGGACGGTTCTTGAACCGCACCTGAACGAGGCCGCGAAACCGCTGGTCCGCCAGTCGTTCGTGGGCCTTTACGCTCTCACCGGGGGATCCGACACCGATGCATTCCGACCTCGTCGCCGCGCTGGACATAGGCGGCACCAAGATCGCCGGCGCGCTGGTGGACGGCGGCGGCGGGATTCTGCTGCGGGTGCAGCGGCCGACCCCGGCGCGCGAGGACGGCGAGACGGTGATGGGCGCCGTCGAGGCGGTTCTCGCCGAGCTCGCGGCCTCGCCGCTGTGGCCGGGCGTCGGCGCCGTCGGCATCGGCAGCGCGGGCCCGGTGGACGCCTCGGCGGGCACGGTCAGTCCCGTCAACGTACCCGGGTGGCGCGGTTATCCCGTCGTCGAGCGGGTACGCCGGGCCACCGGCGGCTGCCTGCCCGTGGAGCTGGTCGGCGACGGCGTGGCGATGACGGCGGCCGAGCACTGGCAGGGCGCCGCCCGCGGCTACGACAACGCGTTGTGCCTGGTGGTCTCCACCGGCGTCGGCGGCGGGCTGGTGCTGGGCGGTCGCCTGCACACCGGTCCGACCGGCAACGCCGGCCACATCGGCCACATCAGTGTCGACCTGGACGGCGACCCGTGCCCGTGCGGGGCGCGCGGCTGCGTCGAGCGGATCGCCAGCGGCCCCAACATCGCCCGCCGCGCCCTGGAGAACGGCTGGCGCCCCGGGCCCGACGGCGACACCACGGCCGCCGCGGTCGCCGCCTCGGCCCGCGCCGGGGACCCGGTCGCCATCGCGTCCTTCGAACGCGCCGCCCAGGCGCTGGCGGCCGGGATAGCCGCCACGGCGACGCTGGTCGAGATCGACATCGCGGTGATCGGCGGCGGAGTCGCGGGCGCCGGTGACGTCCTGTTCGCCCCGCTGCGGCGGTCCCTGCGCGACTACGCCACGCTCTCCTTCGTCCAGCGCCTCACCGTCGCCCCGGCCCTCACGGGCACGGACGCCGGCCTCCTCGGCGCCGCCGCCGCGGCCACCCCGCCCACCCGCGACCGCGCGGCGGCCACCTCCACCGTCTGACGCGCCGGGACGCCGCCCCCGACATGCGCGGGCGCGTCAGCGTGTGGGGGCCGGGACGCGGGGCTTCGGGGGGCGGGGCTGGGGGACGATCACGAGGAACGCGTCCGCGTCGATGTCCATGACCACCTCCGCCGCCAGGCCCTCGTCCCGGCGTGCCCGGGCGAACTCCTCCGCCGGCCACGAGCCACGCGGACCTCCCGCCGGAAACCTCTCCAGCACCGTGCGTGTCATTGCGCACCCCCTGTCCCTTGCCTGCTCCAACGACACCCCGTCCCCGAGTGTTACGGCTCGCGCAGGCATCTCTTCGTACAGTGAGACGTTTCCGTTGCCCCGCCCGAGGTGGTGAAAGCGCAACAGCCCGGCCACAGTTCCGTGCGCGATCAGACACCCGCGTACCCCGGCGGGTTTCCGTGGCAGGGTGTTGCGGGCAAGCCACTGGGGGCTACGGAGGAGGGGGAACCGTGATCGTCTGGATCAACGGTGCGTTCGGTGCCGGCAAGACCAGTGCCGCGCGCGAGCTGATCGATCTGATCCCGAACAGCACCGTCTACGACCCCGAGATCATCGGTGGGGCGCTGCGTTACCTGCTGCCGCAGAAGCGGCTCGCCGAGGTGGCCGACTACCAGGACCTGCCGATGTGGCGGCGCATGGTCGTGGACGCGGCCGCCGCGATGCTCGCCGAGGTCGGTGGGGTGCTGGTGGTGCCGATGGCGCTGCTGCGCCAGGAGTACCGCGACGAGATCTTCGGCGGGCTCGCCTCCCGTCGCATCGCCGTACACCATGTGCTCCTGACACCGGACGAAACGATACTGCGCGGACGTATCGCCGCTCGCGAGGACCTCGAGGACGACCCGGAGGGCAACGAGCGGATCCGGCAATGGGCGTACGACCACATCGAGCCGTACCGCGCGGCGCTCGCCGGCTGGCTGGCCGCCGACGCCCACGTCGTCGACAACAGCCGCCTCACCCCGTCCGAGACCGCCCGGGCCATCGCCGAGGCGGTACGCAGCGGGGCGGCCGGCGCGTGCGGGATCGTGCAGACGCCGGAGCCGACCGGCGAGACCCTCGCCGCCGGCGTGCTCCTCTTCGACGAGCAGGACCGCGTGCTGCTCGTCGACCCCACCTACAAGCCCGGCTGGGAGTTCCCCGGCGGGGTCGTCGAACGCGGCGAACCACCCGCCCGCGCCGGGATGCGGGAGGTCGCCGAGGAGATAGGGCTCGAACTGGACGCCGTGCCCAGGCTCCTGCTCGTCGACTGGGAACCGCCCCGCCCGCCCGGCTACGGCGGCCTCCGGTTCCTCTTCGACGGCGGCCGGCTGACCGCCGCCCAGGCCGGCCGCGTCCTGCTGCCTGGCGCAGAGCTGCGCGGCTGGCGGTTCGTCACCGAGGGCGAGGCGTCCGGGATGCTGCCCCCGGTCCGTTACGAACGGCTCCGCTGGGCCCTGCGCGCCCGCGAACGCGGCACCGTACTGAACCTCGAGGCCGGCGTACCGGTCGGCTGAGGCGAGGCGAGGCGAGACGAGGCGAGCGCGCCACGGTCTCGCGTGGCGCCGTCGTGGGCCCCTACGGCCGTACGACGGTGGTGACGGCGCCGGTCACCGCGGCGGCGTCCCGGTCCGCCGCCGCCCGCAGCACCGCCGCCGCGTCCCGCGTCAGCGGGTCCCCGTGGCCGAAACACACCGTCTCCGGTGCCAGCGCGGCCAGCCGCCGCATCGACGCCTTGGCCCGCTCCCGGTCCACGTGGAACACGCCCAGCGCCACCTGCCCGACCGACGCCACCGTGTCGCCGGTGAACAGCACGCCGTGGCGCGGCAGGTGCACCGCGATCGAACCGTCCGTGTGGCCCGGCGTGTGCACGACCCGTGCCCCGTCGCCGAAACCCAGCTCGTCCCCGTCCCCGAGCTCGCGGTCCACCCGCGTCGGCGGCGCCACCGGAACCGTCAGCCCGTGCTCGTACAGCGGCACTTCCCAGTCGAGCAGGTCGGGGTCGGGGACCGGCGCCTCGCCGCGGACGACCGGCGCGTCCAGGGCGTGCGCCAGCACCTCGGCCCCGTACCGTTCGGCCAGCTCGGCCGCCGCACCCACATGGTCGCGGTGGCCGTGGGTGAGCACGACGCGGCGCAGGTTCTCCGGGCGGAGGCGCCGGCTCCGTACCGCCGCCTCGATCTGCGGCGCCGCGCCCGCCCACCCCGCGTCGATCAGCGTCAGGTCGTCGCCGTCCCCGTCGCACCACAGATACGCCTGGCCGATCGGGAAACGGAGCATGAGCAGCCGGGGCGGCCGTACGTCGATGACATCCACGTTCATGGTCATGCCGCGAACGTACGCGCCGGAACCCGGCCGTCGCCGCCCCCTCTGCCGTGAGCAGATCCGCTCTCGGCTCAACCCCGCCCGGACGCCGCGTAGTTCGCCAGGAACAGCGCCTCCGCGACCGACATGCGCTCCAGCTCGTCCGGCGACACGCTCTCGTTCACCGCGTGGATCTGCGCCTCCGGCTCGCTCAGCCCGATCAGCAGGATCTCCGTGTCCGGGTAGAGCGCCGCCAGCGTGTTGCACAGCGGGATCGACCCGCCCATGCCCGCGACCTGCATCTCCTGACCCGGGTACGCCGCGCGCAGCGCCTGTGCCATCGATGTGTACGCCGGGCTCGTGACGTCCGCGCGGAACGGCTGGCCCTGTCCCACCTGCTCCACCGACACCCGCGCGCCCCACGGCGTGTGCGCCTCCAGGTGCGCCGTCAGCAGCTTCGTCGCCTCGGCGGCGTCCTGGCCCGGTGGCACCCGCAGGCTGATCAGGGCGCGTGCGCCGGCCTGGACGGACGGCGTGGCGCCGACGACCGGCGGGCAGTCGATGCCCATGACCGTGACGGCCGGGCGCGCCCACAGCCGGTCACCGACCGAGCCGTGGCCGATCAGCTCCACCCCGTCGAGCACCTTGGCGTCCCCGCGGAAGTCCTCCTCCGGGTACTGCAGGCCCTGCCACTCACCCTCGGCCTCCAGCCCGTCGACCGTCGTCGAACCGTCCTCGCCCCGCAGCGAGTCCAGTACGCGGATGAGCGCCGCCAGTGCGTCCGGCGCGGCCCCGCCGAACAGCCCCGAGTGCAGGTTGCCCTGCAGCGTGTCCACCGTGATCCGCACCATGGTCATCCCGCGCAGCGTCGCCGTGACGGTCGGCAGACCCGCCCGGAAGTTCCCGGCGTCACCGATCACGATCGCGTCCGCGGCCAGCAGCTCGGGGTGCGCCTCGGCGTACCGCTCCAGGCCGCCCGTACCCTGCTCCTCCGAACCCTCGACGATCACCTTGATGCCGACCGGTATGCCGCCGGTCGCCTTCAGGGCGCGCAGCGCGAGCAGGTGCATGATGAAGCCGCCCTTGCAGTCGGCGGCCCCGCGCCCGTACCACCGGCCGTCCTCCCGCTCGGTCAGCTCGAACGGCGGGGTGACCCAGCCGGCCAGGTCGAGCGGCGGCTGCACGTCGTAGTGCGCGTACAGCAGCACCGTCGGCGCGCCCTCGGGTCCGGGGAGGTAGCCGTACACCGACTGCGAACCGTCCGGGGTGTCGAACACCGACACGTCCTGGAAGTCCTCCGCCCGCAGCGCGTCCGCCACCCAGGCCGCCGCGGCCCGGCACTCGCTCGGCGGGAACTGAGCCGGGTCCGCCACCGACTGGAACGCCACCAGTTCCGCGAGCTCCGCCTTCGCGCGGGGCATCAGGGAGGCGACGGTCTCGGCGATCGGCGGGATCGGCCGGGTCGGGTGGGCGGTCATGGGCAGGCTCCTGGTGGGTGCGACGTGAGGACTGACGTGGTGTGTCATGTGCGTACGGCGAACGCGAGTCCGATCCTCCCACAACGGGTGTCGGCGGCCCGCGCCGTAGGATGCGATCACAAGCATGGGCCATGGGTCGCGTCGGGATCAGGAGCAGAAGCACATCGTGAGCAGCGAGAACGCAGACGCCGGTAACGAGAACTCCGCGCCGGTGTGGGATGTCGTCGTGGTCGGCGCGGGGCCGGCGGGAGCGTCCGCGGCCTACGCGGCGGCCGTCGCGGGCCGCCGGGTGCTGGTGCTGGAGAAGGCGGAACTGCCGCGCTACAAGACGTGCGGCGGCGGCATCATCGGCCCCTCGCGCGACGCCCTGCCGCCGGGCTTCGAACTGCCGTTGCGTGACCGTGTGCACGCCGTCACGTTCTCCCTGAACGGCCGTTTCGCGCGGACGTGGCGCTCGAAGCGGATGCTGTTCGGGCTGCTCAACCGGCCCGAGTTCGACGCGGCCCTGGTCGAGCAGGCGCAGAAGGCGGGCGCCGAGCTGCGTACGGGCGTGACGGTGTCGCGCGTGGAACAGCACGGCACGGCGGTGCCGGACCGGCGTACGGTCGCGGTCGTGCTGGCCGACGGCGAGGTCGTGCTCGCGCGGGCGGTCGTCGGCGCGGACGGCAGTGCCAGCCGGATAGGCGCGCATGTCGGGATCAAGCTGGACCAGGTCGACCTCGGCCTGGAGGCGGAGATCCCGGTTCCGCAGACGGTCGCGGAGGACTGGGCAGGGCGGGTGCTCATCGACTGGGGGCCGATGCCGGGCAGTTACGGGTGGGTGTTCCCCAAGGGCGACACGCTGACCGTGGGCGTGATCTCGGCGCGGGGCGAGGGGTCGGCCACGAAGCGGTACCTGGAGGACTTCATCGCCCGGCTCGGGCTCGCCGGGTTCGAGCCCGCCATCTCGTCGGGGCACCTGACCCGGTGCCGCAGCGACGACTCGCCGCTGTCGCGCGGGCGGGTGCTGGTGTGCGGCGACGCGGCCGGGCTGCTGGAACCGTGGACCCGCGAGGGCATCTCCTTCGCGCTGCGCTCCGGGCGGCTGGCGGGGGAGTGGGCGGTACGGATCGCCGAGGCGAACGACGCCGTGGACGCGCGGCGCCAGGCGCTGAACTACGCGTTCGCCATCAAGGCGGGGCTGGGCGTGGAGATGGCGGTCGGGCGGCGGATGCTCGCCCTGTTCGAGAAGCGGCCGGGCCTGCTCCACGCGACGATCACCGGCTTCCGCCCGGCGTGGCGGGCGTTCACGGACATCACCCGCGGGGTCACGACCCTGGCGGGCCTCGTCCGCAGCTCGTCCGTCGCGCGCCGAGCACTGGACGCCCTGGACCGCCGCCTGTAGGGGATGCCGCCCCTGCCACCGGGTGGGCGGGTGGTTCGGTCACCGACCGGGCGGTCGGCTGGCCGGGGGACCGGGCGGTGGTGGCAGGGTGGCTGGCGGGGCCCGCAGACCGCTGGTTCACCGGCGCCGGCCGTGGTTCGCCGGCGCCCGCCCCAGGCCGCCGGCTCGCCGGCCTCGCGCCCGCGCGTCGGCCCGTGGGCTGGCCGCCCGCAAGGCGGTCGGCTCGGCCAAGGGACGTAGGCCGCCGGCCTCGCCGCCCGGGGCGGTTGCACGCTTGGCCGCCGGCCCCGTCCCAGGACGCTGGGCTCGTCGGCCGCCGGCCTCGCGCCCGCGCGTCGGCCCGTGGGCTGGCCGCCCGCAAGGCGGTCGGCTCGCCCAAGGGACGTACGCCGCCGGCCCCGGGCCGCCCGGGGGCCGACCGCACGCTTGGCCGACTGGCCGACTGGCCGACTGGCCGACTGGCCGACTGGCCCGCTGGCCCGTCGGCCCGCTGCCCTCGCCGCCCGGCGCCGGCCGCCCTGCCGGCTCGCTGCCCACAGGACGGCACGCCGCTTGGCTCCCCCCCCCCGCTGGGCGGTCGGCCATGGCTCGGCCCCCCGCCCCCGAGGGCGCCGGCCCGCAGGCCGCCCCCGTCCGCCGGCCCGCACGTAAGCCGGATCGTTCAGCCATTTCGAGTCGACAGGTCGAGGACGACGCCATGCACACCAACGACAACTGGATCACCACGCCCGTCACCGCGGACCTCCTCCGCGGCGCCCTCGACGTGGAGCGCACCGGGCGCGGCGTGCTGCCGCACCGGTTGCCCGCCTGGGCCCGCGCCCAGTGCGCCGACGGGCAACTGGCCATGGCCGAGGCCCAGCCCTCCGGCGTACGGCTGGCCTTCCGCACCCGCGCCACCGCCGTCGAACTGGACACGCTGCCCACCAAGCGGGTCTACGCGGGCGCCCCACCCCGCCCCGACGGCGTGTACGACCTGCTGGTCGACGGCCACCTGGCCGGACAGGCCAGTGTCAGGGGCGGCAACACCCTGACCATCGACATGACCACCGGGACCACCGAGTTGCGCCCCGGCCCGGTCGGCACCGTCCGTTTCACCGGACTGCCCGACGGCGACGGCACCGACGGCGCCAAGGACGTCGAGATCTGGCTGCCGTACAACGAGACCACCGAACTCATCGCCCTGCGCACCGACGCCCCCGTCGAGCCCGCACCGGACCGGGGCCGCCGGGTGTGGCTGCACCACGGCAGTTCGATCAGCCACGGCTCCGACGCCGCGAGCCCCACCACCACCTGGCCCGCGCTCGCCGCGTCCCTCGGCGGCGTGGACCTGGTCAACCTGGGCCTGGGCGGCAGTGCCCTGCTCGACCCGTTCACCGCTCGTACGATGCGGGACACCCGCGCCGACCTGATCAGCGTCAAGATCGGCATCAACCTCGTCAACACCGACCTGATGCGCCTGCGCGCGTTCACCCCCGCGGTCCACGGCTTTCTCGACACCATCCGCGAAGGCCACCCGACCACACCGCTGTTGGTCGTCTCACCCATCCTGTGCCCCGTCCACGAGGACACCCCGGGCCCCAGCGCCCCGGACTTCGCGGCCCTCGCCACCGGGCAGTTGCGGTTCCGGGCCGCCGGCGATCCGGCGGAACGCGCGAGCGGGAAACTGACTCTCAACGTGATCCGGGACGAGCTGTCCCGGATCGTGGCGCAGCGGTCGGCCCAGGACCCGGACCTGCACCACCTCGACGGCCGTGACCTCTACGGTGCGGCCGACTTCGCCGAGCTGCCGCTGCCCGACGAGCTCCACCCGGACGCCGCCACGCACCGCCGCATCGGCGAACGCTTCGCCGAGCTGGCCTTCACCGCGGACGGCCCCTTCGGGGATCGTGACGCCGTACGTGCCGGGGAGTAGTACCGATCACCCCGCTCGCCTGACGGAACGCATGTCAGCCGTACGACGGTGACGGTGAAGCCGGGCGCCCGCCACCGCGCCCAACTCGCCGTTCCTGCCTACGCGTCGGGCCCGGTACGCCCAGGCCCGCCCGGCCGGCCGGCGGCCGCGCCGGCCCCGAACCGCCACAGCACCCGCGCCACGCGCGTCAGGAACCCCAGGCCCGCCGCCGTCGCGGCCACCGTCAGTACGCCCCGTGCCGCACCGCCCTCCAGGTCCAGTACGGGCACGGGCGCCGCGCACAGGACGAACAGCCCCACCGCGAGAAGCGCCCCGGTCACCAGCGCGTACCCGATCTCGACGGTGATGGCGTCCCGTTGAGCCTGTGTTCGATTCCCCATGGTCCGAGTGTCACAAGCGTGCGGCCGGTGGGCAAGGACATCGCCCACCGGCCGCACGCCGCGTCTCGTCCGGTCAGTCCCGTACGCCGACGGGCTCGGCCTTCTCCGCGCTCGTACCGGCCGACTTCGCGACCACGACGGACGGCTGTCGCCGAGTACGGCGGTCGCGTCGCAGCCCGGTCAGAGTGATCAGCAGCCCGGCGAGCGCGATCGCGGTCACCACGACGAGACCCGGCCGGAAGCTGTCCAGTACCGCCTGCGGGGACGAACCGCCCCCGTGGCCGCCCGCCGTGATGACGGCGGTCACGACGGCCAGGAAGATGGCGCCACCCACCTGGATGGAGGTGTTGAGCAGCCCGGACACCATGCCCTGCTCGTCGTCGTCCACGCCGTTGGTGGCCTGGATGTTGAGCGAGGGGAAGGTCAGAGCGCACGCCGCGCCCAGGAGCAGCATGGAGGGGAGGATGACGGCCGCGTACCTCGGGGTGAGGTCGACCTGGAGGAAGATCGCGTAGGCGACGACGAGGAGCGTGAAGCCCGTCGCGATCACCCGGGGCGTGCCGAACCGGTCGACCACGTCACCGATCCTGGTGGAGGAGAGCGCCACCAGCACACCGGCCGGCAGGAACGCGAGCGCCGTCTGGAGCGCGCTCCAGCCGAGCAGCGACTGCATGTACTGCGTCACGATGAACTGGAAGGCGACGTACGAGCCGAAGAACGCGGCGGCGCCGAGCTGGGCGCGCAGCTGCGTGCCGGAGCGGAGGACGCCCAACCGCAGCAGCGGGCTCGCGCTGCGCCGCTCGATGGTCACGAAGGCGGCGAGGAGGACGGCGGTGGCCAGGAACGACAGCAGCGTACGGGCGGAGGCCCAGCCCACCTCGGGCGCCTGGACCACGGTGAACACCAGCAGCAGCATGGCGGCGGTGCCGGTGACGGCGCCCGGTACGTCGTAGCCGCCGCGCGTGTCCTCGCGGTCGCTGTGCGGGATCAGCTTCAGGCCGACGATCAGGGCGATGAGCGCGATGGGCGCGGGCAGCAGCATCGTCAGGCGCCAGCTCACCTCGGTGAGCAGCCCGGAGAGCACCAGGCCCATGGAGAAGCCGGTGGCGGCGCAGGTGGTGTAGATCGACAGGGCCCGGTTGCGCTGTGGGCCTTCCTTGAACGTGGTGGTGATGATCGAGAGGCCGGCGGGTGCGGTGAACGCGGCGCTCAGGCCCTTGATGAAGCGGCTCGCGATCAGCAGCGGGCCGGAGTCGACGAGCCCGCCGAGCAGGGAGGCGAGTGCGAAGACGGCGAGGGCGATCAGGAAGACGCGGCGGCGGCCGAGGAGGTCGGCGGCGCGGCCGCCGAGCAGCAGGAGACCGCCGTAACCGAGGATGTAGCCGCTGACGATCCACTGCAGTGTGGCGGTGGACAGGCCGAGGTCGGTGGCGATGGACGGCAGGGCGACGCCGACCATCGAGACGTCGAGGGCGTCGAGGAACATCGCGGCGCACAGCACCAGCAGGGTGCCCCAGAGGCGGGGGCTCCAGCGGTCCTCCGTGGCCGAACCCACGGCAGGGGAAGGGACGTTGAGCGGAGAGGTCATGCGCAGCACACTACATGCGTATGCATCCAATGCAAGTGCATTTAATTCCCATGCAACAAACGGTGTCCTCCCTGCTAACGTGGGTTCATGGTGGCTGTGACGAAGTCCGAGCGGGCGCTGGTGGAGCGGTGGCGCGACGTGCTCGCCCTGCACGCCCGCACGATGTGCGAACTCGACCGTGCGCTGCACCAGTACGGGCTCGGTGCCAGTGACTTCGAGGTCCTGGACGTGCTCGCCGAGGGCGCGGCGGAGGACGGTGGCGGCTGCGCGTACCGCGTGCAGGAGCTCGCCTCGCGGGTGCACCTCAGCCAGAGCGCCCTGTCGCGGCTGGTCGCGCGGCTGGAGAAGGACGGGCTGGTGTCCCGTGGCATGTGCAGCGAGGACCGGCGCGGTGTGCGGGTGGCCCTGACGGACGCGGGACGGGCCCGGCACGCCGAGGCGCAGCCCCTCCAGCGTGCCGTGCTGAGCCGGATGCTCGCCGAACGCCTCTGATCACCCCGCCCCACGGGTTCCATCTCCGGACAGCCGGAAAGCCGGACAGCCGGACCGCAAGCCGCCTTCCGTGCTTCACCGGAGACTGAGCTGCGGTCTCAGCCGGGTCGGTCCCCGCACTCGCTCCCGCCGGCCTGATCAGGAACGACGGCCGGGGTGCGGGGGAGGGGTCCAGCGCCGCAGGGCCGACTGGATCTTGGAGAAGTCTACGAAGGGCGTGTGGGCGCTTTCATGTCTTTCACTCCTAGCTGACTCCACTCGCGTGGCTGTGTACTCCTCAACAAGTTGCAGCGGGGGAGAGCAGGTTGCCATGAAGCAAAAAATGGGTGTCGCGGACCTCGTCCGGCTTGCCACACGAGCGAAGGGTCAGTCGCGCGTCCTCATCGCGGTATACCACTCTGCTCCATCCTCCTGACCTCGTGCCGAACGAAGGAGAAGACCGTGACCAAGACGTTATTCGCTCGGCATGGAGAGATCGCATGGAGTGGCCCGGGTATCACCGCTGCCGCGGAGCTCGACGAGCGCAACGCTGTGCCGGCCGACGCGCTGTGGGGGGCGTAGCCCTACCAGAGTCTCCGGGGCGACGCGCTGGTGGCGGGAAGCCACCTGTAGGGGCGACCCGAACGCGCCGGGAACGCCAGCCGCGACGCGGCGGGGATGAACCCGGCCACACCCCGGTCGCACCGGAGCGCATCGGCGGCGTCACGCCGCGATGAAACCCCGCGGGTTTCGCCGACCGAGCCGACTGAGGCGGTACCCGCAGGACCCACTTGTTGTCCCGGGTGCGGTGTCCCGCACGGGCAGAGCACCTGGGGAACCAACCCCCACCGTTTCCGAAAGAGGAGTCACCATGACCGCGCACACCCAAGAAGCGAGCGTCCACGAGCTCGAGCGCGCCTGGATGGACGAGGCCATCAGGCGGGCCACCAACAGCGTGGCGAACGGCGGCGGTCCGTTCGGCGCACTGGTCGCCAAGGGGGGCGAGATCGTCGCGCTCGGGAACAACCAGGTCACCGCGACCCTGGACCCGACGGCGCACGCCGAGGTGAGCGCGATGCGTGCCGCCTGCAAGCAGCTGGACACCTTCTCCCTCGAGGGCTGCGTCCTGGTCACGTCGTGTGAGCCGTGCCCGATGTGTCTTTCCTCCGCACTGTGGGCGCGGGTCGACCGGATCGTCTACGCCGCCGACCGGCACGACGCCGCGGTGGCCGGTTTCGACGACCGCAAGTTCTACGACCTGTTCGACAAGAAGCCCGCGTCGCTGTGGCCGATGCCGGTCGAGCAGCTGGACCTGCCGAACCGTACGGCGCCGTTCGACGCGTGGCTGGCCAAGTCCGACCGCATCGACTACTGACGAGGAGTCCTCGGGCTGTCCGACGGACACACGATGCCCCACTCGACGGTCCTCGACGGTCCTCGACGCCGATCCGCGTCGCTGAGGCCGCTCAACGACGCGGGGCACCTTCGGGAGGCGGTGGCCCTTCGCGGGGTTCGCGGCTCCGGGGCTTCCCGGGCTCCGCGCGGGGCGCCCTGTGCTTCGCGCGGAGCCCGATGGCGTGTTCCACCCACGGGGAAGGGCCGGCCTACCCGGCCGCGATCCGCGGCTCCTCAGATGGCCGACGTCTCCCGCCACAGTCGCGCCAGCCGCTCGTCCCCGGCGGTGGAGACGGCGTCGGCCGGCAGCCGGTTCCACAGGGCCAGGTACACCTGCCCGGCGGGGCCGCTCAGCTCGCAGTCGGCGGGCCCGTCGGCCGTCCGCTCGGCGTGCGGGACCTGATCCGACAGACGTACGGTCCACACATCACCGGTGTCCGTCGCCCGTACGCGCAGGATGCCCGGCTCCGGCGTACGCACCCGGCTCTTCTCCCGGGCGTGGAAGCCGCGCAGCAGCTCGTCGATCCCGTCGGCGGCGAACGCGGGTGCCACCCCCGGCACTCCGGCCCCCGCCCGCAGGGCCGACTGCGCGTCCACCCGGTGCACGGCGGTCTCGTGCGCCTGGCGCCGGGCCCAGAACGCGCGCGGCGAGGGCGCGGGCAGGAACGTCCAGCACTCCAGGGTGTCGGGCGCCTCGGTCAGCGCGGTGACCAGCCGGTCGTGGCCCTCCCGGAACCAGTCGACCAGCTCCCCACCGTCGAGACCGGGTTCGTCGCCCATCGGCTGATGCGAGGTGTACCCCTCGGTGACGAAGCCGGTCGCCCATCGGTGCACCACGCCCGTGTGCCGCAGCAGGTCCCGCACCTGCCAGCCGGGACAGACCGGGACCGGCGCGTCGGTGCCCGCCCGCTCGGCCGCGTCGGCGAGCAACCGGCCGTCGGCGGCAAGGGACTTGATGTGCTCGGTGATCTCCATGTCGCGATTCTGCCAGTGCGGTGCCGCGGACCGGTATGGCCGGAAGCGGTCACGCACCGGTTGCGACGCCCTGACACGTCCGCGCTATCCGGACCGCCCGGCCGCCGACGCGTTGCGTGCCGCGTACCCGATCAGGGCCGCGCCGCCGGCCAGGACCGCCACCGTCGTCAGCGCCACCGGCAGCGAGAACCAGTCGGCGAGGAACCCGATCGAGGGCGGACCGAGCAGCATCCCGCCGTAGCCCAGCGTGGAGGCGGCGGCCACCCCGCCCGCGCCGGCCACGGCGCCCGCCCTGGCGACGGCGACGGGGAAGATGTTGGCCAGGCCCAGCCCTGTCACGGCGAAGCCGAGCAGCGCGAGCCACACCGTGGGCGCCAGTGCGCCCAGCAGCATGCCGGCCGCCGCCGTCGCCCCGCCCGCCACCAGGGTGCGGGTCTGGCCGAGCCGCTCCAGCATCGCCGTACCGGACAGGCGCCCGGCGGTCATGGCGAGGGCGAACAGCGAGTAGCCGGCGGCCGCCACACCGGGGTGGGCGCGCAGGTCCTGCTCCAGGTGCAGCGCCCCCCAGTCGGCCAGGGCACCCTCGCCGTACGCCGTGCACAGGGCGATCACCCCGAAGACGGTCACGAGCCGGCGCGACCGGCCGTCGAGGCGGCCGCCCCGCGCGTCCGGCGCGCCCGGCGCCCGCTCGTCGGCGGGCAGGGCCTCGGGGACGGTGGGGGAGGGACGGCGCAGGAGTACGGGGCCGGCGGCGGCCGTCAGCACAAGCCCGGCGACCGTGAGGCCGAGCAGGTGCGCCGTGGGGGAGAGGCCACCCGCGACCAGGCCGCCGAGCCCGGCGCCGAGCATCCCGCCGAGGCTGAACGCGGCGTGGAAGCTGGGCATCACCGGGCGGCGCAGCGCGGCCACGAGGTCGACGGCGGCGCTGTTCATGGCCACGTTGATCCCGCCGTACGCGGTGCCGAAGACGAGCAGCACCAGGCCGAGCGCGAGCGCCGAGTGGGTCAGCGGCGGGAGGGCGATGCTCAGGCTGAGCAGCACCGCCGAGGCGACCGTCACCGGGTGGCTGCCGAAGCGTCGGCACAGGCGGCCGGTGAGCGTCATCGTCACGACGGCGCCGGCCGATACGCCGAGGAGGGCGAGGCCGAGGTCGCTGGCGGAGGCTCCGGTCTGCTGCTTGATGGCCGGGATGCGGACCACCCAGCCGGCGAACAGGAAACCGTCGAGGGCGAAGAACAGGGTCAGGGCGGTGCGGAGGCGGGCCAGGGAACGCGCGGCGGTGTCTCCGCCTGATCCCCCCGGGACGGCCGTCCGTAGTTTGTTTAGGTGCGGCACAAACTCAGGATAGGGGTCGGGAGCGGCAGCGTTCAACCGCCGGGACCGGCGTCGTTCCGGGGGCCCGGCGGTTCGTCTCGTACTGTTTGCCGGTGCTGTCGGCCGGTGTGGTTGGCCGACCCGGCCCGGTCGGCCCGGTCGGCCCGGTCGGCCGGTGCGGTCAGCCGGTGCGGTCGCCCTTCGGCTTGCCCTGCTGGTCCGGCGTGCCGTGCGGCGGCGGGCTCATGGGCTCCGGCGACGTGGCGGGCGAGACCCGTGAGCCGCCCTGGCCGTGACCGGCCGTTTCCGGCTTGAAAGCGGCCGGGTTACCGCTGGACAAGGGGGCTCCGGCGTCCAGTTGCCGCTTCCGGGCCGTGATGACCTGAACGACCATGGCGCGGTCGGCGTGCTCATGCTCGTAGTGCAGCAGCTGGTCGAGCTCCGGGACGCTGAGCGACCGGATGCGGTGCTCCAGCGTGCCGACGGGCAGCTGGTCGTAGTCGGGCAGCGGAAGTCCGCCGCGGTCGTGGGTGGTCATCCGGATCCTCCCTGTGTCTCGCTGACTTTCTCGTGGACCTCGTCGACGACGTGCTTGTCCAGCGCGGCCCGCACCAGCGCGGCGGCCAGCGCGGGCAGTTCCTCCTTCCCGACCAGACCGGCCAGCTCCTCCCGGTCCGCCGGCAGGCCCAGCCGCTCCGCTCCGTCCAGCGTCTTGTCGTCCAGGTACGGCGCCGGCTCCGGCCATACGCCCTGCACCTCGCGCAGGAAGATGTCCGCGCCGGCCGGGCCGATCCCCGGCACCTCCTGCAGCAGCGCGCGCAACTCGTCCACGTCGCCCCCGGCCTTGTCGTGCAACCGGCGAAGATCGCCGCCGTACGTGTCGACGACCAGTTCCGCCGCCTTGCCCAGCTGGGTCGACGTCCGCTCGTCGTAGCGCCGGTAACCGCCCTCGCCGAGCGCGTCCACCCGCTGCTGCCACGTGGCGTCGCGCATGTGCCGCGCGTCCCGCATCCCCGCCTCGAACAGGGCGCGGGCCGCCGCCACCGCCGTGTCGGCGCGGATCCGGGCGCTCAGCAGATGCGCCAGGACCAGCAGCTGGTACAGCGGCTGGGGGGTGTCCTTCAGGTGAATCCCGGCCTGCTCCGCGTACGTGCGGCCCGCCTCGTCGAGCAGGGCCCTGACCGTCGTCTCGCTCTCGGGGCGTGCCATGGAACCTCCCGGTCCTTTCGCGACCTCCGGCCTGCGGCAGCTCCGGCGGCCTCCGGCCACCGTGACCTCCGGTGATCCTGCCGCCCGCAGTACCCGTCCACGACCGGCCGAAACTGCACCGCGGGGCCGGAGGGCCCGCTGGATCATGGGAGACTCGCCCCCATGAACGGCAAGGCGACCACGACCCGATCACCCCGGCTGGACAGAGGCCGCAGCGCGCTCGGCCCCGCACTGGAACTGGTGCACACCGGACGCGCCCCCACCCGCGCCGTCCTCACCGCCGAGCTCGGTGTCACCCGCGCCACCGCCGGTGCCGTCGCCGCCGAACTGGAAGCCCTCGGCCTCATCCGCGTCGACTCCCGCCCCGGTGCCGCCGCCGGCTCCCAGGGCCGCCCCTCGCACCGGCTCACCGTCGACGAGAACGGCCCCGTAGCCCTCGCCGCCCAGATCCACGCCGATGGCTTCCGCGCCGCCCTCGTCGCCCTCGGCGGCCGCATCGTGGCCACCGCGCCCGGCTGCGTGACCGTCTCCGCCGACCCCGCGCAGGTCCTCGCGGCCGTCGTCGAGGCGGGCGCCGGACTGCTGCGCGAGAGCGGGCGCCGCTGCGTGGGCGCCGGGCTCGCAGTCCCCTCCGCCGTCGCCGAACCGGAAGGCACCGCCCTCAACCCGCTCCACCTCGCCTGGCCCGCCGGGGCGCCGGTCCGCGACATCTTCGCCGGGCTGGTACGGGCGGCCGGCATCGACGGCCCCGCCTTCACCGGCAACGACGTGAACCTCGCCGCCCTCGCCGAGCACCGGCACGGCGCCGGCCGCGGCGCCCAGCACCTGCTCTGCGTCGCCACCGGTCACCGCGGCGTCGGCGGCGCCCTCGTCCTCGACGGGCGCCTCCACACCGGCAGCTCCGGGCTCGCCCTCGAAGTGGGCCACCTCACCGTCAACCCCGAGGGCCGCCCCTGCTACTGCGGCAGCCGCGGCTGCCTCGACGTCGAGGCCGACCCGCTCGCCTTCCTCACGGCCGCCGGCCGCGCCCCCGGCCCCGAGGTCTCCCTGCTCCAGCAGAGCCGCGACCTGCTCCGCGACCAGGCGGGCGACCCGGGCGTACGGGCGGCCACCGAGGAACTCATCGACCGCCTCGGCCTCGGCCTGGCCGGCCTGGTCAACATCCTCAACCCCGACCGCATCATCCTCGGCGGCCTCCACCGCGAACTCCTCGCCGCCGACCCCGAGCGACTGCGGGCGGTGGTCGCCGACCGCAGCCTGTGGGGCCGCAGCGGCGGTGTACCGATCCTGGGCTGCACCCTGGACCACAACAGCCTCGTCGGCGCCGCCGAGCTGGCCTGGCAGCCGGTGCTGGACGACCCCCTCGCCGCCCTGGGCCGCCCGGCAGCGTAACGACGACGCGTGCCCGGCCTGCCCCGCCCCGCCTGAACCCGGCCCTCAACGCGGCGCGGGCCCGGGCAGCGGTCACATCAGGTGCGGGGCACGCGTCCTGACCGCTTCCCGCAGCCGCCGCAGTGACGGGTTCACCAATGCCGTCCCCGCCACGCTCACGGTCGGCACGGTCTCGTTGCCGTCGGCGACGGAGCGGACGTAAGCCGCCGCCTCCGGGTCCTTCCAGATGTTCACCTCGGTGTACGGCAGCCGTGTGAAGCGCAGTTGGAGGCGCAGCTTCATGCAGTACGGGCAGCCGGGCCGCCAGTAGACGACCACGCCCTCGCGGTCCTCGCCCACGATCGTTCCCCCTCCGTCACCGGCGAGCCTACTCCGCGTGCGGCGGGCACCACCTCCGGTCAGCCCGCCACGGCCGGCCGGACAGCGGCCCGTTCGCGTACCGCGTCCGCCGCCTCCGCCGTGTCCCCGAAGGGCACGGTGCCCGTGAACGGACCGCTGGTGGCCGCCCCGTACACCGGGAGGGGCGGGATGGGAAGGGGTGAGGACGAGGGCGCCGGAAGGGTGAACCACACGACCTTCCCGGACTCGCCCTGCGGCCTGGCGCCCCAACTCTCGCTGACCGCCTCTATCAGAGCCAGTCCGCGGCCCGAAGTGGCCAGCGGGTCGGACGTGTTGACCGTGGGGAGGCGGGGGTCGTGGTCGTGGACCGAGACCGTCAGCCGGTCGAGCATCAGCTCGATCTCGACGGTGCACACCTTGTCCGGCTGGGCGTGCTGGTGAACATTCGTCAGGAGCTCGGTGACACCGAGCGCGGCCTTCTCGATCAGACAATCGAGATTCCAGTAGCGCAACTGCGCTGAAACGATTCTGCGGACCTGACCGATCCGCGACGGCAGGGCTTGGAGCTCTACCGTGCACTGCCTGCTTGCCTGGCTGATCACGGCTGCGACTCCCCGAAGTGAGGTCCGGAAGAAGACGGAGATCGGATCCAGTAGTTGGCTGGCTGTTGGTCCGGCGGGCTGGATCGCAGCGTCACCGCCGGTGCACCCTGGGTAGTGATGTCAGTCCAGCGTGGACCAGGGGTGACCGCTTCGCAACTCGCGGCGACCGGTTACCCGTGGGTCCCTGCCGTCACTTCTCTTCAGTCCCTGCCGCCGTCCGCGCGGCGAACGGCCTCCAGCAGGCGGCCGGCCAGCGCCCCCGCGGCCGGCCCGTCGGGCCTCCGGCTGCGCTGTCCCATGGTCAGCCGGTACCGCGTGCCGTTCAGCGTCGCCACCATGGCGTCGTCACGCCCCGCGAACCAGGGCCTGCTCGCCCTGACCGCCCGGACCGGCGCGCTGTCGATCACCCGTCCGTAGCTGGTGAGGAGCGCCAGCCTGCCGTCCTTGATCAGGACCTCGCCCGCCCGGGTCAGCGAGCGTGGCCACCGTTCGATCCGTACGCCGGTGGCGCTGAAATCGGCCTCGGCCATGACGTACCCAGCCCCCTTCGCGCAGGTTTATGCCGGTCAGTCTGCACAAGTACCCGCCCGTACACCAGGGCGCGTAGGTGGATGCGCCCCTCGGCTGCCCCATGCGCCGCGCCGGGCGCCCCTGCAAGCGTTCCCTATGGGTCATCAAAGTCATCGTTTGCGCAGGTGAGGGGGGTATGTTCGGGATGGGGCAGGAGAGCCGAGAAGGACGAGGAGTGGCGCGTGAGCACCATGGAACGAACAGGGCAGCCGGAACAGGGGCCGGGACCGGCGTACCCGGCCGAGACCATCGACGTGGACCGCAGCGATCCCACGTACCGGGAGTGGCTGAAAGAAGCCGTACGCAAGGTCCAGGCCGACGCCAACCGGTCCGCCGACACGCACCTCCTGCGCTTCCCGCTGCCCGAACAGTGGGGCATCGACCTCTACCTGAAGGACGAGTCGACCCACCCCACCGGCAGCCTCAAGCACCGCCTGGCGCGCTCACTCTTCCTCTACGGCCTGTGCAATGGCTGGATCCGCCCCGGAAAGCCCGTCATCGAGGCGTCCAGCGGCTCCACCGCCGTCTCCGAGGCGTACTTCGCGAGCCTGATCGGCGTGCCGTTCATCGCCGTCATGCCGCGCACCACCAGCCCGGAGAAGATCCGGCTCATCGAATTCCACGGCGGCCAGTGCCACTTCGTCGACGACTCGCGCAAGATGTACGAGGAGTCCGCTACCCTCGCCGTCGCCACCGGCGGCCACTACATGGACCAGTTCACGTACGCGGAACGGGCCACCGACTGGCGCGGCAACAACAACATCGCCGAATCGATTTACCAGCAGCTGCGCCTGGAGCGCCATCCCGTACCCGCCTGGATCGTCGCCACGGCCGGTACGGGCGGCACCTCGGCGACCATCGCCCGCTACGTCCACTACATGCTGTACGACACCCGCGTCTGCGTCCCCGACCCCGAGAACTCCTGCTTCTTCGAAGGCTGGACCACCGGCAACGCGGACGCCGCCAGCGACTGCGGCTCCCGCATCGAGGGCATCGGCCGGCCCCGGATGGAGCCGAGCTTCGTGCCCGGCGCCATCGACCGGATGATGAAGGTGCCCGACGCGGCGAGCGTGGCCGCCGTACGCGCCCTGGAGAACGCCATCGGGCGCAAGGCGGGCGGCTCGACCGGGACCGGCCTGTGGAGCGCGCTGAAGATCGTCGCCGAGATGGTGGCGGAGGGCCGCACCGGCAGCGTCGTCACCCTGATCTGCGACCCGGGCGACCGCTACCTCGACAAGTACTACTCCGACACCTGGCTCGCCGAACAGGGCCTGGACATCGCCCCGTACAGCGCGGCCATCGACGAGTTCCTCGGCAGCGGCGTCTGGCCGGACCGGCCCGCGCACGCCTGATGAAACGTTACGGAGCCGGGGACGACGCCAGTCTGCGGTCGAGGTTGCGCATCGCGTCCCGGAACGAGCGGCCCACCCCGGACCGGGCCAGCCGCATCACCAGCCGGAACGGCGCGGTGCCCTCGGCCGCCATCGTCCACCGCACCCGCGTGCCGGTGCCGGTGCCGTGCGGGGCCGGGGTCAGCAGCCACTCCTCCATCAGAGCCCGTACGCCGGGGGCGTTGGTCTCCTCCACTCGGTAGGCGTAGCGTTCACCGGCGTCCGTCACCAGGATCCGCTCCTGGAAGACCACACCACCGCGCAGCCGTATCTCCCGGCCGGCGCCGCCGGCGATGGGGCGGGCGGCGGCGATGGCGGTGAACCAGGACGGGCTGTCGGCGACTTCGTCGGCGAGCGCCCGGTACACCGCCGAGGGCGGCGCGGCCACTTCCGTGTCGAAGACGAGACGCAGGGGTGCGGACTCGAGGAAGTCGAGCCGCACGGGTCGCAGTCGGCGTGCCATGGACCGTACCTCCGGCATACGAGGGGGGTGGCGCCAGGGCCCCACACCATAGCTGGCGCCCCGTCAGTTGTCCGCCAGAAGACCGGACAGGGCCCGGCCGAAGACCCACCGGCCCGCCCGTGCGAGCACCGCGTCGCACACCTTCGGCAGCCCCCGTACGCGCAGCTCCTCCGTCCACGTCACCCGGACCGCCCCGGGCACCGCCGCCTCCCGTACCTCGATCTCGGCCCAGCCGGTGATCACCCGGCCGCGCTTGACCAGCCGGCACACACCCGCGCCGGCCCCGCCCGGCCGGGGCGGCTCACAGCGGACGACCTCCATCGGATCGTCGAACCCGACCGGCCCGATCCCGGTACGCATCGTGAACCGGCTCCCGACCCGTACGGGCCCCGGCGTCACCCCCGCGGCATGCGTCAGGGGGACCCGCGCCGCATGAGCCGGCCAGTCGGTGAGCCGCCGCCACGCCTCGGTGACGGACAGGGGGGCACCACGGACGATCCGGAACACGGCCATGCCCCGATCGTATGCGCGCCACCCCACCGCCGCCGGTGCCGATGCCGGGGCCGGGGCCGGGGCCGGGGCCGTGAGCCTGTTTGCCGTGCCGCCGGCCGGGCAGCGGCGGTTCTCGCCGTGCCGCCGTGCCGCCGTGCCGTCGGCGGGGTAGCGAGACCTTCGTCGTGCCGCCGATGCCGATGCCAACGGCCGGGCAGTTGGCCGCTGGCCGTGCCGCCGGAACGGACGGCTGGGCAGCGGGCCCTTTCCGGTGCCGCGGTGCCGCCGACCGGGGCCGTGAGTTCCTCGCCGGTGCCGCGGGAGCCGCCGGCCGGGGCAACGGGCCTCCTGCCGTGCCGCCGAAGCCGCCGGCCGGGCAGCCGGCAGCGGACCCGGCCGGGCAGCCGGCAGCGGGCCCTCGCCCGTGCTGCCGGAGCCTGACGCACGGGCAGCGGGCCCCGTACCGGGGCCGCCCGGAGCCGGGGCCCGGAACCGGCGGCGATGGGGCGGCGAGCCGCGCCCCGGGGTCGGCCGGGGAGCGGCCGTCAGGGCGCGTCCTCCTCGCCCGCCACGACCAGCCCAGGGAGGTGCTCCGCCATGTCCGCGCGGGTCTCGTCCGACAGGCCGCCGTCCGTCACCAGGGCGTCGACCTCGTCCAGCCGCGCGAAGGAACTCAGGCCCACCGTGCCCCACTTGGTGTGGTCCGCCACGACGACCACGCGCCGCGCGGAGCGGATGAAGCGGCGGTTGGTCTCCGCCTCCGCCAGGTTCGGGGTGGACAGCCCGGCCTCCACCGAGATGCCGTGCACCCCGAGGAACAGCACGTCGAAGTGGAGCGAGCGGATCGCCTGGTCGGCCACCGGCCCCACCAGCGAATCCGACGGCGTCCGCACGCCGCCCGTCAGCACCACGGTCGCCGCGCCCGGGCGCGGGGCGCCGCCCGAGCCGGTGCGCTGTGCCGTGTGGAAGACATCCGCGACCCGCACCGAGTTGGTCACCACCGTCAGGTCCGGCACGTCCAGCAGATGCTGGGCCAGCGCGTACGTCGTCGTACCGCCCGACAGGGCGATCGCGCTGCCGGGCGCCGCCATCACCGCCGCCGCCCTGGCGATGGCCTCCTTGGCGCTCTGCTCCAGCGACGACTTCGCCTCGAACCCCGGTTCATGGGTGCTCGCCTCGACCAGCGGCACCGCGCCGCCGTGCACCTTCTCGATGACGCCCTGCCGGGCCAGCGCGTCCAGGTCCCGGCGGACCGTCATGTCGGAGACGTTGAGTTTGCGGGTGAGCTCATTGACCCGCACCCCGCCGCGCCGCCTCACCTCGTCCAGGATCAAGGCGCGCCGCTGCTCCGCGAGGAGGTTCTGGTTGTCGCTCACCGCAGGGGCCGGTCCTTCCCTATCGTCAACACCGCTGGCCAAGGGTCATCATCCTGCCACGGCCCCGTCGGCGACAGACCGGGGGAGATTCCGTGAGACCCCTGCCATCAACCGCCCCGGTCGACGATTCTTGTCACGTCCGGTCACGCCCGGTCACGCGCACCTCCCCGCAACGCGAACCCCATCCTGAGAGGGAGCCCCACCCGTGCCCCCTGCCACCCCGGAGCCCACCCGCCCCGGCGCCGCGCTGGAACTGCTCGTCCACGGCGTCGGCGGCACCACACCCGAGCTGATGCTCGACGATCCCCGTACCGTACGGATCACCGGCGACGAGACGGCGGCGATCTACCGGCGCACCGTCGACCAGCACGCCGAGGAGGAACCGGAGCGGTTCGCCGACGGGCGGCCGGTCCCGGAGGCGTACTGCTGGTGCAACCTCACCTCCGGCAACGGCTCCCGCGCCTTATGGCTGCTGCTCCTGCCGTTCATGGTGGTGAACCTGGCCCACTGGATGCGCCCGCCCGCCGAGCGGCAGGCCGCCGCCGTCCGGCTCTACGGCGTGCTGGTGCGGCTCGTCGCCCTGAGCCTGACCGTGCTGCTCACGGCCGCCGCCTGCGAGGTCGCCCTGGACCTGACGGCCTGGCAGTGCGCCGGGTCCGCCCGCTGCGCCGAGGAACGGTCCTGGCTCGGCTTCATGTCGGCCGCCCAGGGCGGCTGGTGGTCCCAGCCCGGCCGCCGGCTCGCGCTCGCCGCCCTCGTCCCCGCCGCCCTGGTGGGGCTCCTGTGGTACTTGTCCAACCGCACCTGGAGCGCGTACGAGGCCCAGCGCCCGCCCCGGGACGGCCTGGACGGCGACGGCGGGCCCGACCGGCAGCTGCGGCCCGCGCTCGGCCGGCCCGGGTTCTGGTACGGCCGCCGCCTCGTCGCCCGGCTGCGCTCCGCGCACACCGCCGCCGGGTTCCTCACCGTCGCCGCCGCGGTCGGCGGGGCCGCGGCACGGTACGACCGGGAAGCGGCCGGCCCGGCCCGGGAGGCGCTCGGCTGGGCCCTGGAGGGCGCCCTGTTCCTCGGCGCGGTCGTCGTGACCTGGGTGGTGTGCCGCCGGGGCCGCAGCGAGAAGCGGCTCGACAACCGGCTCGACCGAACCGTCGTCACCTGGCTGCCCGGCGCCTCCATCGCCCTGCTCGTCCTCGCGGCGCTGTACGCAGCCTGGTCCCGCCCCGGCTGGCGCTCCACCGGCACCCTCCCCGGGGACGCCACCTTCAGCGTGATCACCCTTGCGCAGGGCGTCCTCGTCCTCACCCTCACCGTCGTGGCCCGGCGGCTGTACCGCCGCGCCCCGCACACCCGTACCGTCCTGTACGGCCTCGGCGGACCCGCCACCGCCATGCTCGCGTGCGCGCTCGGCGGCGTCATGAGCGGCGGTGTCGCGCAGCGCGTCGCCGACTGGCTCGACGGCCCGGCCACGCCCGGCACCGGCGAGGACCCCATCGGGCCGCCCGTACTGCTCAGCTGGCAGGCCTCCGTCATCCCCGTCCTGCTGCTCCTGCTCCTGGTCCCGGCCGCCGTCCTCGCCGTCCGTACCGCGCTCGCCGCCCGCCGCCTGGCACCCGTCGTGGAGGCCGAGTACGAGGGCGAGAAGCCCGACCCCGTCCGTACCCGGCGCATCGCCGCCACGCGCGCGCGTGCCGCCCTCACGGACGCCGCGCCCGTCATCGTCGGCATCGTCTCCGGCGCCACCCTCCTGCTGGGCGCGGGCGCCCTCGTCGGGGCGTGGGTGAGCGAAACGGTGCCCGGCAAGGCCTTCACGGGAGGGCACCCCTTCGTGGAGGGTGCGGCCGAGTCGGCACAGGCGCTCGGGTCCTGGCTGATCGGCTTCGGTTTCATACTGTTCGTCACCTGGGGCCGCCGCGCCTACAAGGACGCCTCCGCCCGCCGCACCATCGGCATCCTCTGGGACGTCGGTACGTTCTGGCCGCGCGCCGCCCACCCCTTCGCGCCGCCCTGCTACGCCGAGCGGGCCGTGCCGGACCTGGCCTGGCGCATGTCGTCCTGGACCGGCCGTACGGGCGGGCGCCTGGTCATCTCCGGCCACTCGCAGGGCAGCGTGCTGGCCGCGGCCGCCGTCTGGCAGCTCCCGGCCGGCACCCGCCGCCGGGTCGCGCTGCTCACCTACGGCTCGCCCCTGGAGCGGCTGTACGGGCGCTGGTTCCCCGCCTACTTCGGCCCCCGGCCACTGGCCGCCCTCCACCGGGAACTGCACTGCTGGCGCAACCTGTGGCGCCGCACCGACCCGATAGGCGGCCCGGTGAACCTCCCCGCCGAAGGGGACAAGCCGGAAGTCGACCACAAGGCGCTGCGCGACCCGGTGGTCTACGGCCGCACCCATGAACACCCGCTGCCCGAACCGATCCTGGGGCACGGCGACTACCAGGCCGACCCGGTCTTCGCCAAGGAACGCACCGTACTGCTCGACCGGCTCCCGCCCGCCCTGCCGCTGCCGGTCCCCCCGCAACGAGGTGACAACACTCAGGACAGCTCGGGCAGGTCCTCCGGGTAGAGGAGGGTCAGGTCGTCGGTGCTCATCTCGGTGAGCCCGGCGACCCGGCCCGCGTGCCGCTCGACCATCGACTCGAACGTCTGGCGGGCGGTACGGCCGTTGCCGAACGCGGGGCCCTTGGGCAGCTCCGTGAAGTACTTCAGCAGCGCCTCGGCCGTCCCCTCGGCGAGCCGGTACTCGTGCTCCTCCGCCTGCTGCTCCACGATCCGCAGCAGCTCGTCGGGTACGTAGTCGTTGAAGGTGATCTTCCGTGAGAAGCGGGACGCGACCCCGGGGTTCACGGTCAGGAACCGCTCCATCTCGGCCGTGTACCCGGCGACGATCACCACGACCGCCTCCCGGTGGTCCTCCATCAGCTTCACCAGCGTGTCGATCGCCTCACGCCCGAAGTCCCGCCCCGAGTCCTCGGGGGACAGGGCGTACGCCTCGTCGATGAACAGCACTCCGCCCCGCGCCCGGTCGAACGCCTCCTGGGTGCGGATGGCGGTGGAGCCGATGTGCTCGCCGACCAGGTCCACGCGCGACACCTCGACGAGATGCCCGCGCTCCAGCACCCCCAGGGACGCCAGGATCTCGCCGTACAGCCGGGCGACGGTGGTCTTTCCGGTGCCGGGGGAGCCGGTGAAGACCAGATGGCGGCGGACGGAGGCGGCCTTGAGACCGGCCTCCTGGCGCCGCCTTCCGACCTCGATCATGTTGGTGAGGGTGCGCACCTCGCGCTTGACGCTGTCGAGGCCCACCAGGGCGTCGAGTTCGCCGAGCACGTCCTGGGAGCTGCGTACGGGAGGCTCCGGTACGGCCACCGCCGGGCTCTGTGCCGGTACCTGGGGCGGGGCCGGGGACAGCACCTGGGCCGGGGCGCGGGAGGGCACCGTACCGAGCAGCCCGCCGGCCGACCCGGTCGTGGCGGGAACCGTGGTGGTGGCCCGTGCGGTGAGGACCCCGCTCTCGTCGCCGGTGCAGTCCTCGACGACGGGCCCCTCCTCCCCGAACTCGTACCCACCGCGCGTACACCGCTCCGTACGGCACCGCCTCAGCGTGGTCCGGCAGCCGTCCATGACGTGGAAGCCGTACCCGCCGCTGCCCGTCACCCGGCAGCCGTGGAATGTGCCACGGCCCTCCGCCGACACATAGAACCCCGCCTCGGCGGGGGAGGTGACCGTGCACCGTTCGATCACCGGATCGGCGCCCTTGGTGACGATGACCCCGGTCTGTACGGAGTCGATGGTGCAGCCGTTGAGGGTGCCGCCGCTGCCATGGTCACGGAACCAGGCGCCGGTGGACGCCTCCCGGATGCGGCAGTCGTCGAGCTGCGCGGTGGCACCGTCGCTGACCGACACCGCCGTGTTCCGCACCTGGGAGAGGTCACTGTCCACCACGTCGGCGCGCGAGCCGCGGTCGAGCACGAACAGCGCGTCGGGCACGTCGTGGACCCGGCAGGAGTCCAGGACGGCCGTCGCGCCGTCACTGACCCAGACCGCCGGATAGTCACCCGTACTGTCGTGGATCTCGCACTGGTTGGCGTCCACGCGCGTGCCCGGGTCCCACACGGACAGTCCGTTGCGGCCGAACCGCCGTACCGTCGAGCGGGTCAGCGTCAGCACGGAACGCGAGCGCAGATCGACCGCGTTCTCCGGGATGTCGTGGATGTCGCAGTCGGAGAGGGTCAGCACGGCGTCCGTGTCGAGGGTGATCCCGTCCGCCGTCGTCCGGTGCACGGACGAGTCCGTGAGGTGCGCGGCGGCCCGGGAGGCGACCTGGACGCCACTGCCCTTGATCTCGTACACCTCGCAGCCGATCGCCTCCAGGCCGCTGCCCTCGCCGGTCACCGACAGCCCCGCGCCCGAGGCGTGATGGACCCGGCACCGCTCCAGGCGCGGGTGCGCGCCACCGCGCACCGAGATGCCCGCCTGCCCCGCCGAGACCACCTCGCACTCCTCGAACACGCCGCCCGCGCCGTCCAGTACGCCGATCCCGACCCCGGCCGGATTGTCGACCGTGCAGCGCCGCACGGTGGGCCGCGCCGCCCCCCGTACCTCCACGCCGGCCGCCGAGCGGGTCACGATCCGCAGGTCCAGCAGCTCCGGGGTGCCGTCCTCGATCAGCAGCGCGGGCGCCGACGTGTCCTGGCCCTCCACGTGCAGGTCCTGGACGGTCGCCGAGGCGCGCACGGTCAGCGGCACGCCGTCGGCGGGGGCGATCCGCACCGAACCGACCGCGCCCTCCGTGCCCCGCAGGGTGATGGCGCGGTGGAGGACCAGATTCTCCCGGTACGTACCGGGGGAGATGGTCAGGACATCGCCGTCACCGGCGGCCTCCAGGGCCGCGGCGAGGGAGGCGTACTCGCCCGTGCGGCGCCGCCACCGCGATGTGCCGGTGTGCGTCACCTGGACCGTGCCCTGTGCCATGGTGCTGCTCTGCCCCCACCTCGTGCGCCGCGCGTCTTTCCCGACGATCGCACCACCGTAGCGCGCGCGGCGGGGGCGAGTTGACCGGTCGGCCACCGTGGTGGCGCCGACCGGTCAACTGCCCGCGCCCGTCCGGCCCCAGTCGGAACCGGCCTGCGCCCACGCCCGGTCCAGCCGCGCGTACCGCCGTCGCACCAGCTGCCATACGACGACCCGCCTGACTCCCTCGACGAGCCCGGCGGCCAGGAGCATGGTGCCGATGCCCGCCAGCACGGCCTGCTCCCGCGCGGTCTCCTCGGTCATGGGGCGCTCGACCGGCCGGCCCCGGTCGTCGGTCCAGATCCGGACGGTGTCGCCCGGGCCGGCGCCGAGCGGCGCGGTGGTCAGCGTCCCGGTGTGCCGTATGCCGTCGGGCGCGGTCCACCGGGCCGGCACCGACCTGCGCATCTGGTGGTCGGTGGCCCCCTCGGCGTCGCGTGCCGCCGTCCGGGCCCCCTCGTCGTGGCCCAGCACCTGGGCCGTGACGGGGTGGCGCTGCTCCTGCTGGAGCCGCACCGACTGCTGGAGCGAGGCGTTGGTCAGCGTGCCGCAGATCCAGCCGGTGACCGGGGCGGCCACACACATCAGCAGCAGGGCGACGAGCGCCACCCATGCCTCGGCGAGATCGGTGTCCCGGCGCAGGGGATTGTGCCGCCAGCGCCAGAGTCCGACGACCGCACGCACAGGCCCGCACCCCCTTTCGTGTCCGTCAACGCACCTGCCGAGCTCCCGGGTTCCCGGGACGGCACGGCCTATGCGACAGACCGGGGGTCGGACCGGTCCGGCCGCGGACGGGCCTGGTGGCGGACGGTCCCGGACTGCGGACGGGTTTAGCCGAGGATCTCCACGGGGTCACCGACCCGGAGGGTGCCGGTGTGCTCGGGGATCAGATTCTGGCCGAAGATCATCTTCTTGCCGATGAGGCGGTGCCGTGCCAGGGTGCGCAGCGGTTCCTTGCCGCGCCGGGCGGTCGTCTGGTCGGTGGTCGTCACGACACAGCGGGCACACGGCTTGGCGACGCGGAAGGTGACCCCGCCGATCGCGAGACGGGTCCAGCGGTCCTCGTCCCAGGGGGCGGTGCCCTCGACGACGACGGTGGGCCGGAAGCGGTCCATGGGCAGCGGGCCCTCCTCGGGGTGGTCGCCCTCGGCGATGAGCGAGTTCAGGGCGTCCAGCGAGGAGACGGTGGTGACGAGCAGGGGGTAGCCGTCGGCGAAGTTGACGGTCTCCCCGGGCCGCGCGTACTTCGGGTTGATGGGGCGGCGGCGGGCCGGGTCGTCCAGGTGCACCAGCCGTACGTCGTGGCCCAGGTGAGCGGTGAACCATGCGTCCGCGGCCGCCCCGGCCGGTACCGCCTCCACCTTCGACCGGAAGATCTCCGCCGCGATGGTGACCGACGGCTCGGGCACGGCGACGGACAGCGGCTCCATGCCCGGCGCGGACAGCCGTACCCCGCCGTCCGGCAACTGCTCGGCGAAGGCCAACGCCAGCCTCGGAAGCTGACGTTGGGTGACCACCTTCGCCGTGGTGTCGATGAGCATCCAGCGGCGGTCCCCGGCGAGCCCCCATGGCTCGACCGCCGCCTCGACGGGTGAGGGCCCCCCGAGCGACTTGACCGGACGGACGTACAGCGAGTGCAGGGCAGGAGTGGGCATGACCTCATCCTGCCAGCAGGCATGACGTCCCTGGGGAAGGGTCAGTACCCCCCGCCCTGGTAGGGGCGGTTGTACGGGTCGTCGTACGGGGAGGGCGCGGGCGCCGGAACGGGACGCGGCGCCGCCGGGCGCATCGCCTCGTACCCGGTCGGAACCGGCCGCGACTGATACGGGGGCTGCGGGCCCGGATAGCCGCCGCGGGCGGCGGTCGGCTGCTGCGGGATGTACGGCGCCGGCATGTGCTGCAGCGGGGCAGGCTGCGGGGCCGCCTGTTGGGGATAGCCGTACGAGCCGCCGCCATAGGAGGGCATGGGCTGGGAGGGAGCCGCTGGGAGGGCGGGGAGAGCCGCGGGGAGCGCCGGCAGGTAGGAGCTGCCGGTGTCGTACGCGGCGGGCACTCGGATCGGCGCGATCTGAGGCGTGCCCCGTTCCGCGACGAGAGAGTCGTAGATCGGGGTGTCCGGGAACGACGGCGCGTGGTAGTAAGCGCCGCCGTAGGAACGGGGGGAGGTCATGGCACATAAGTTAAGCCCACGATGTGCTGGTTGGGGAGGCTGATAAGCAGGTTGTTTTACGCGGTATGAGTGGCCGCGGATCGCCAATACGAGCGAACCCGGGAAAAACGGTCACCGTCCGTGTAAAGGCCAGGCTGACGGGGGGTTACCGGCAGGTCCCCGTGCCCGTCGAAGCACGTCCGCAAGGGTGGCGTATACATAAATCCCCGGGCGCTCCGCGGGTGATGAGGATCGGCATGTCCATGCTTAAAGAGGATCAATGTTCCGCTGGACGTGCGCGGTGTTCACCCGCCCTCACCGCCGAATTGCGCCGACGTTACTCCGTGTGCCGGGAAAAGTGCGCTGAGGCGCCGGCCTCCTCGATCCGGCGCCGGACCGTGCGACCGTACCTGACCACCCGTCACCTGTCGGGCGCGACCTCCGGACGCGGGTAGGTACGGCCCTTCCAGGCCGCCCCACGGCCCCGGTAGTGCCGCACCGCCGAATCGACCGTCATGCACACATAGAGGGACGCCGACAACGGCAGCAGAAGCGCCTGCCACAGCGACTGCCGGTAGTAGCGGAGCATCGGGATGTACGTCCCCGTCATCACCGCCCACGCCACCGCACCCAGCACACCGGCCGGGGCGTCCCCCGTGAACAGGCCCGCGCCCAGCGCGGCGGGCGGCGCCAGGTACACCACCCCCAGCCCGGCCACCGTTCCCGCCAGGAGCAGCGGGTTGTGCCACAACTGGGCGTACGCGCTGCGCGCCACCATCCGCCACAGATCCACCAGCCGGGGATAGGGGCGGACGCTGTCCACCCGGTCGGCGAGCCCCAGCCAGATCCGGCCACCGGCTCGCCGGACCGCCCGCGCCAGCGACACGTCGTCGATCACCGCCTGACGGATCGCCTCCGGAACACGCGCCCGGCCGGCCATCTCCGTACGCAGCAGCACGCACCCGCCCGCGGCGGCCGCCGTCCGGGCACCCGCCGTGTTGACCCGGCGGAACGGGTACAGCGTGGCGAAGAAGTACACGAACGCGGGAACGACCAGTCGCTCCCAGGCGGTCGCCACCCGCAGCCGCGCCATCTGCGAGACCAGGTCGAGGCCGTTCGTGGTGGCCGCGGCGACCAGTTCCCGCAGACTGTCCGGCTCGTGTGCGATGTCCGCGTCCGTCAGCAGCAGATACTCCGGGCCGCCCGGCCCTTCCCGCTCTCCACGCGCGCGTGCCAGCCCGATTCCGTGCCGCAGCGCCCACAGCTTCCCCGTCCAGCCGGGCTCCGGCGCCCCTGGCGACGCCACCGTCAGCGGCGGCCCTCCGTGCCGTACGGACAGGGCGCGTGCGAGGTCTCCCGTACCGTCGTCGCTGCCGTCGTCCACCAGGAAGATCTCCACCGGTCCGGGATAGTCCTGCGCCAGCAGCGACGGCAGGC
Organism: Streptomyces sp. CB03234; assembly: GCF_001905885.1. GTDB lineage: Bacteria > Actinomycetota > Actinomycetes > Streptomycetales > Streptomycetaceae > Streptomyces. Next base: position 262,283 of record NZ_LIYH01000004.1, read on the forward strand.
TCAGCGGCAGCACCTCCGCCTCGTTCCTGGCCGGCACCACCACGGCGACCGACGGCCACGAGGCCGGCTCCGCGCGGCGCGGCAGGCGCTGATCCGTACGCCAGAAGAAACCCTGCCCCAGCAGCAGCCACACCCAGGCGGCCATCGACCCCAGGGCGATCCACGCAATGGCGCTCATTCGTCGCAGTCTGCCCCACAATGGCGGGACGGCAAGGGGTGTCGGCTAGGGTGACCGGGTGAAGATCGCGCTCATGGACTCCGGAATCGGCCTCCTGGCGGCGGCCGCCGCGGTGCGCCGGCTGCGGCCGGACGCGGCTCTCGTCCTCTCCTCCGACCCCGACGGCATGCCCTGGGGCCCCCGCACGACCGCCGACCTCACCACACGCGCCCTCGCCGTGGCCCGCGCGGCCGCCGCGCACCGGCCCGACGCGCTGATCGTGGCCTGCAACACCGCCTCCGTGCACACCCTGCCGACGCTCCGCGCCGAGCTGGAGCCGGCGATCCCCGTGATCGGGACCGTCCCGGCGATCAAACCGGCCGCGGCCGGCGGCGGGCCCGTCGCCATCTGGGCCACCCCCGCCACCACGGGCAGCCCCTACCAGCGCGGGCTCATCCGGGACTTCGCCGGCTCCGTCGAGGTCACGGAGGTGCCCTGCCCCGGTCTCGCCGACGCGGTCCAGTACGCCGACGAGGACGCCATCGACCGGGCCATCGCCGCGGCCGCCGCGCTCACCCCCACCGATGTCAGGGCCGTCGTCCTGGGCTGCACCCATTACGAACTGGTCGCCGAGCGCATCCGGACGGCCGTACAGCCCGCCGGCCGGCCGCCCGTGGCACTGCACGGCTCGGCCGACGCGGTCGCCGCCCAGGCGCTGCGCCGCGTCGGCGCCCTGCCGGAACCCGCCGCGGCCCGCGCCGCGACCCCCGTCACGGCCCTCACCGTGCTGCTCAGCGGCCGCGAGGCGGAGCTCCCGGAAGCCGCCCTCACGTACGCGGAAGGCCGCCTTCTCGGCGCGGCGGCGCCCACGCACTGAGCCGGCGGTCCGCCTCCGCGCGAGCGGGCCCTGATTGCGGAACGTGAGTACGCTGCTACTCATGAGGGACCACTCCGACCACCCCCGCGACGGGCGACCTCCCGCAGAGCCGGTGCCCGACAGGTGGACCGGACGAGCCACCAACCGCGTCCAGTGGGTGCTCGCCGCCACCGGAGCGGCCTGTGTGGCCCTCGGCGTCGAACTGGCCGTGGACCTGCCGTGGACCTCCGGCACCGCCGCCCTGCTGATGGCGGTGGTCGGCTGCGTCGCGGCGGGGCTGCTGGTGCTCTTCGGGACGCTCGCCTTCGTGTACGTCGAGCTCACGGTGGACCGGCACGCCCTCGACGTGCGGTGCGGCCACATGGGCGTGCCGCGCAGGCGCATCCCACTCGACACCGTGGTGGGTGCCGAACACGCCCCCTTGGTCACCCCGCGCCAGTGGGGCGGCTGGGGCTACCGGTGGCTGCCCGACAAGGGCACGGCGGTCGTCGTCCGCCGAGGCGAGGGCGTGGTGCTCACCTTGCGCGACGGGCGGAGCTTCACGGTCACCGTGGACGGCGCCGAAACGGCCGTCCATGTCATCCGCCACCTCCTCCGCCTCCAGCGGCGCCCGGCCGCCACAGGGGAGTGGGCCGTCCTGACGGACACGGAGGACCCCGGCCCGGACGGCGTGCCCTTGCCGGGCCCACCGTGACCGTCCCCGTAGCCACCGCCCCGGCGCCGGCCCCCGCCGTCGCCCCCCTCCGTCGCCGACGACGAGCCGGGCCGACCGGTGTCCGGGCGTACCCGAACCACCAGGGCCCCGTTGCCGCCCGCGCTGCCGCCCGCGCTGCCGTTCGCACCGGAGGTCGCCGTAGACTCCGCACGTGAGCGCCACCATGACCGCCGTCGATGTCCCACCCCCCGCGTCCGAGAAGCGGCGGGCCCGGTTGCCGTGGCGGTTGATGCGACCGGCGGCAGCAGTGCTGTCCGGGGCCCTGTTGTACCTGAGCTTCCCGCCCCGCCCCCTGTGGTGGCTCGCCGTGCCCGGCTTCGCCCTGCTCGGGTGGACCCTGCGCGGCCGACGGCTGAGGGCGGGCTTCGGCCTCGGTTACCTCGCCGGCCTCGGCTTCCTCCTGCCCCTCCTGGCGTGGACCGGTGAGGAGGTCGGGGCGGGGCCGTGGCTGGCGCTCGCCGCCGTCGAGGCACTCTTCATCGCGGCCGCCTGCCTCCTCGTCGCGGCCGTGTCGCGGCTCCCCGCATGGCCGGTGTTCGCCGCCGCCGCATGGATCGTGGGAGAGGCGGCACGCGCGCGCGTGCCCTTCGGCGGGTTCCCCTGGGGCAAGATCGCCTTCGGCCAGCCGGACGGCCTGTTCCTGCCGCTCGTGGCGGTGGGCGGCACGCCCGTGCTCGGCTTCGCCGTCGCCCTGTGCGGCTTCGGCCTGTACGAGGTGGTACGGGTTCTCCGTACGTACAGGGCGACCGGCGCCCTCCCGCGCGGCCCCCTCGCCGCAGCCGCCCTCTCCCTCTTCGTACCGGTCACGGCGGCCCTCGCCGCCCAGCCGCTCGTCTCCGACGCCGCGGAGGACGGCACCGCGACCGTCGCCGCCATCCAGGGCAACGTGCCGCGCCTCGGCCTGGACTTCAACGCACAGCGCCGAGCCGTCCTCGACAACCACGCCGACCGCACCGAGCAACTCGCCGACGACGTCGCGGCGGGCAAGGTCGCCAAGCCGGACTTCGTCCTGTGGCCGGAGAACTCCTCCGACCTCGACCCGTACCGCAACGACGACGCCCGGGGCGTCATCGACGAGGCGGTCAGAGCCATCGGCGTACCGACCGTCATCGGTGCCGTCCTCACTCCCGAGACCGGCACGCTGCGCAACACCCTGATCCAGTGGGACCCGGAGCGCGGGCCTGTCGCGACGTACGACAAGCGGCACGTCCAGCCGTTCGGCGAGTACATCCCGATGCGATCCGTCGTCCGCGTCTTCAACAAGAACGTCGACCGGGTCAGCCGCGACTTCGGACCGGGCGACAAGGTGGGCGTCTTCGACCTCGCCGGCACCCGCGTCGGGCTCGCGACCTGTTACGAGGCGGCCTTCGACTGGGCCGTACGCGGCACCGTCACGCACGGCGCCCGGCTGATCTCCGTACCGAGCAACAACGCCACCTTCGGGCGCAGCGAGATGACCTACCAGCAGCTCGCCATGGACCGGGTGCGGGCCGTCGAGCACAGCCGTTCCGTCGTCGTACCCGTCACCAGCGGCGTCAGCGCGATCATCCGGCCGGACGGCACCATCGTGCGGGAATCCCGGATGTTCACCCCCGACGCCCTGGTCGCGGAGGTTCCGCTGCGCTCCTCGCTGACACCGGCGACCCGCATGGGCACGCTGCCCGAGGCGGCGCTCGTGGCGCTCGCCGCCGCGGGCCTCGGCCGGGCGGCGTTCGGCGCCGTCGCACGCCGCCGGAGGACCAGGACCTAGGGTCGGGGCATGGCAACTCCTGACTTCATCCGGGCCGTACGGGCCACCGCGGGACACCAGCTGCTGTTCCTGCCGGGCGTCAGCGCCGTGGTCCTCGACGACGAGGGGCGGGTCCTCCTGGTCAGACGCGCCGACACCGGCAAGTGGACGATCATCGGCGGGATCCCGGAGCCGGGGGAGCAGCCGGCCGTCACCGCCGTCCGGGAGGTGCACGAGGAGACGGCCGTGGAGTGCGTCGTCGAGCGCGTGGTCCTCGTGGAGACACTGCCGACGGTCACGTACCTCAACGGCGACCAGTGCCAGTACATGGACACCTGTTTCCGCTGCCGGGCCGTCGGCGGGGAGGCACGCGTCAACGACGAGGAGTCGCTGGAGGTGGGCTGGTTCCCGGTGGACGCACTGCCGCCGCTGCGCGAGAGCGACCGGTTCCGGATCAAGCAGGCCCTCAGCGACGGCCCCACATGGTTCTCCACCACGCCTGACTAGGGCGAAGTGTGGGTCCACGCCACATCGGTCATGGGCTCCGTGCTCCCTAGGGTGCGGAGCATGACCGCACCCCACCCCACCGTCACCCCCCTCGACCTCGGCGGCCGCACCGCCCTCGTCACCGGCGCGGCGAGCGGCATCGGCCGCGCCTGCGCGCTGCGGCTCGCGGCCGCCGGGGCGAAGGTCAGGGCCGTCGACCGGGACGTCCCGGGACTGGACGCCCTGGCAGAAGCGGCGCCCGCACTGGCCGGGGCGGTCGAACCCCACGTACTCGACCTGACCGACCTCGACGCCGCCGAGCAGCTGGCGGCCGGCACCGACATCCTGGTCAACAACGCCGGACTGCAATGCGTGCGGCCCATCGAGGAGTTCCCTCCGGACGTCTTCCACACCGTCCTCACCGTGATGCTGGAGGCACCCTTCCGGCTGATCAGGGGCGCGTTGCCGCACATGTACGCGCAACGGTGGGGCCGTATCGTCAACCTCTCCTCCGTCCACGGGCTGCGCGCCTCCGCCTACAAGTCCGCCTATGTGGCCGCCAAACACGGCCTGGAGGGCCTGTCCAAAACCGCCGCCCTCGAAGGCGCACCCCACGGTGTCACCTCCAACTGCGTCAACCCCGGCTATGTACGCACGCCCCTGGTCGAAGCACAGATCGCGGACCAGGCGGAAGCCCACGGCGTCCCGCCCGAGCGCGTCCTGGCCGACGTCCTGCTGAAGGACTCCGCGCTCAAGCGGCTCATCGAACCGGCAGAGGTCGCCGAAGCCGTCGCCTACCTCTGCGCCCCGCACGCCTCGTTCATCACCGGCACCTCGCTCGTCCTCGACGGCGGCTGGACCGCGCACTGAGCACGCCGCGAGGCCCGCCGCGAGTTGTCCACAGGGCTGGTGCGACCACCCGTACGACAGGTATCCCTGTGACCATGTCCGAAGAACCGCTCCGTGAGCCGGAGCCCAGCGCCGACCCGGCCGCCTACCTGGGACTTCTGGCGCGTGGGGCGGCCGTCGAGGCGTACGACCGGCCCGTGCTGCTCGCCCGGGCGAGCGGCGCCGGCCCCGACGTGCTCGCCGCGCTCGAACACGCCAAGCAGCTCGCGCTGCGCGTCCGCGCCGAGCTGGAGGGCCGCCGACGCCGCGAGGCCGAGCTTTCCGCGCTCTTCGAGACCGCGCACGACCTCGCCGGGCTGCGCGACCTCGACGCGGTGCTGCGCGCGATCGTGCAACGCGCGCGCTCACTGCTGGGCACCGAGGTCGCCTATCTGAGCCTCAACGACCCGGCCGCGGGCGACACCTACATGCGGGTCACCGAGGGCTCGGTGTCCGCGCGCTTCCAGCAGCTGCGCCTGGGCATGGGGGAGGGGCTCGGCGGCCTCGTCGCCCAGACGGCCCGACCGTATGTGACGGAAAGCTACTTCGACGACGAGCGGTTCCGGCACACGCGCGCCATCGACTCCGGCGTACGGGACGAGGGCCTGGTGGCGATCCTGGGTGTGCCGCTGATGCTCGGCAGCCAGGTGATCGGTGTGCTCTTCGCCGCCGACCGGCGCGCCCGCATCTTCGAACGCGAACAGGTCGCGCTGCTCGGCTCGTTCGCCGCGCACGCGGCCGTCGCCATCGACACCGCCAACCTGCTGGCCGAGACCAGGTCGGCGCTGGCCGAGCTGGAGCGGGCCAACGGCATCATCCGCGCCCACAGCGGCGTCATCGAGCGGGCCTCCGAGGTGCACGACCGGCTCACCGAGCTGGTCCTGCGCGGCGGCGGGGTCCACGACGTGGCGGCGGCCCTCTCGGAAGTCCTGGACGGGTCGGTGGAGTTCACCGAGGGGCCGCTCCCCGCCGAGTGCGTCGACGGCCACGCTACGCGGCGCGGCGACGAGTGGGTGGCGGCCGTGTCGGCGGGCGGCGAGGCCCTCGGGGCGCTCGTGCTGCGCGGCCACCCGGACCTGGACCCGGTCGACCAGCGCACCATGGAGCGGGCCGCGATGGTCACCTCCCTGCTGCTGCTCGCGCGCCGCTCCGCCGGGGAGGCGGAACAGCGGGTACGGGGGGAGCTGCTGGACGACCTTCTGGACGCGCCCGAGCGGGACCGGCGGCTGCTGAGGGAGCGCGCCGCCCGCCTCAGCGCCGACTTCGACGCCCCGCACGTGGTGCTGGCCGCCCGCATCGACCGCCCGGCCCCTGACACGACGGACCGCCAGGGCCCGCCGCACCGGGAGGGCCCGCACAGGGAGGGAATGTCCCGGCAGGCCCACCGGGAGGGAGCCCACCGGGAGGGGGCGCACCGGGAAGGGACGCACGGCCCGGGCGAGCACCGGCAGGGCACCCACCACCAGGGCACCCACCACCAGGGCACCCACCGCGAGGGCCCGAACCGGGAGGGCACCCACCGCGAGGGCCTGAACCGGGAGGGCGCTCACCGCCAAGACGCCTACCGACAGGACGCCCACCGGCAAGACGCCCAGCGGCGGGACGCCCACCGGGACGGTGGCGAGCGGGACGGCGGCGAGCGGGAGAGCGCCGACCGGCAGCGCCTCTGGTCGGCGGCCTCGCACCTGGCGGCCACCCGCCACGGCCTCGCCTCCGCCCGCGACGGCGGCACCGTGCTGCTGCTCCCACTGGGGCCGGGTGACACCGCGGCCGAGCTGGCCCGCCAGACCGCCAAGCACCTCGGTGGCACCCTGCGCGAACCGGTCACCGTCGGGGCCTCCTCGCCGGTCGACGCGCCCGCCGCCCGGCCGGGCGCCATAGCCCCGGCGTACGCCGAGGCCCGCCGCTGCCTGGACGCCCTGCGCCTGCTCGGCCGCCCCGGCGAGGGCGCGGCCGCCTCGGACCTGGGGTTCCTGGGCCTGCTGCTCGCCGACACGCGGGACATCACCGGCTTCGTCACCCGCACGATCGGCGAGGTCGCCGCGTACGACCGGAGCCGTGGCACCGACCTGGTCCGCACGCTCGACGCGTACTTCGCGAGCGGGATGAGCCCGGTCCGTACGAAGGACGAACTGCACGTCCACGTCAACACAGTGGCGCAGCGCCTGGAACGCATAGGCCGGCTCCTCGGCCCCGACTGGCAGTCCCCGCCCCGGGCCCTGGAGATCCAGCTCGCGCTGCGGCTGCACGCGATGTCCGCGGCGGTCGTACGCTGAAACGGCCGGCCGCCCCCCCCCGCGGGGGCGACCGGCCGTTCCGGGGCCGACAGGCTCAGCGCCCCACCACGACCCTCTCCCGGTCCTCGGCCACATCGGCCAGATCGCGGTTGCGGGTCTCCCGGGCACACGCGATCGCGACCACGGTGAGCAGCGCCGCGGCGATGACGTACAGGGAGATCGGTGTCGAGGTGCCGTAGTCGGCCAGCAGCGCGGTCGCGATCAGCGGCGCCGGGGCGCCGGCCGCCACCGAGGAGAACTGGGCGCCGATGGAGGCGCCCGAATAGCGCATCCTGGTCGCGAACATCTCGGAGAAGAACGCCGCCTGCGGCGCGTACATCGCCCCGTGGAGGACCAGCCCGACGGTCACGGCGAGCAGCAGACTGCCGAAGCTCCTGGAGTCGATGAGCGCGAAGAACGGGAACATCCAGGCCCCGACCCCGACCGCCCCGATCAGATAGACCGGCCGCCGCCCGATACGGTCCGACAGGGCGCCCCACGCGGGGATGACCGCGAAGTGCACGGCGGAGGCGATGAGTACGGCGTTGAGCGCGGTCTGCTTGCTGAGCCCGGTCGACGTCGTCGCGTACACCAGGATGAACGCGGTGATGACGTAGTAGCTGATGTTCTCGGCCATCCGCGCGCCCATCGCGATCAGGACGTCGCGCCAGTGGTGCCGCAACACGGCGACCAGCGGCATCTTCTCCACCTGCGCGGTTTCCGCCTTGCGCGCCTCGGCCTGGGCCAACGCGGCCTTGAAGACGGGCGATTCATCGACGGAGAGACGGATCCACAAGCCGACGATCACCAGCACCCCGGACAGCAGGAACGGGATGCGCCACCCCCACGATGTGAAGGCCGCGTCCGACAGCAGCGCGGTGAGCGCGGACAACACCCCGGTCGCCAGCAACTGCCCGGCCGGCGCCCCGGTTTGCGGCCACGACGCCCAGAAGCCGCGCCTCCGCGCATCCCCGTGCTCCGACACCAGCAGCACGGCCCCGCCCCACTCACCCCCGAGCGCAAAGCCCTGCACCAACCGCAACACGGTCAGCAGCACGGGCGCCGCCGTCCCGATCGTGGCATGCGTGGGCAACAGCCCAATGGCAAAAGTCGCCCCGCCCATCAACAACAGACTGAGCACGAGCAACTTCTTCCGCCCGAGCCGGTCCCCGTAATGCCCGAACACCAACGCCCCGAGCGGCCGCGCGGCGAACCCGACGGCGTACGTCAGGAAGGACAGCAGCGTGCCCACGAGGGGGTCGGAGTCGGGAAAGAAGAGCTTGTTGAAGACGAGCGCGGCGGCAGAACCGTACAGAAAGAAGTCGTACCACTCGATGGTCGTGCCGATGAGGCTCGCGGCGACGATGCGCTTGAGGCTGGACGGTGCTGGTGGAGCGGTCGCGGGGGAGGACATCGGCACCACTTCCTGGCGTGTGACGGGTACGTTTGCGTGTCGCCACACCGTAGGAACGCGCAGGTCACAGGCGTATGTGGTGGGACACCATAGTTCTGGGGTCGGGTGTGCGCGGGGCCGCCATGAGAGACGTATCGGCGCTGGCTCGTGCGACGGTACCCCTGCGCTGCGTTACGTGGTCGCTTCTCTCCACGCGCTCCCCAGCGCCGTCGATACTCCCCGAATTCCTCCCAGGAAGAGCCGTTTGCGGCGGGCCGCGGTGGCGGGCCGTGGTGGCACGGGACGTCAGTCCATCCAAGGCACTGCCCAGGAGCGGACGCGTCTGCTTCCAAGGAAGTGCGCACATCGCCGCACGCGCGGTGTCAGTGGCCTGAGCTCGAAACCGTAAGGAGCTTGGTGAAGGTCTTGCCCGCGTCCCGCGTCTCGTAGATGCCGTCCTGCGTGGCGACGATGACGTGGCTCGAGTCGACGGCGGTGAGTGCCTGCGGTTCTCCGCCGGGGACGTCGCCAGTGGGCTTCCAGGTGGTGCCGCCGTCGGTGCTGCGGTTCAGCTCGCCGCCCGGATCGACTCCGTACAGGCCATCCGTCTTGGGCCAGGAAAGAAAGGCCATTACCGGCTCGGTGCCTGGGCGGAAGGTCTCCCCGCCATCGGCGCTCGTGGCGATGCCGTCCTGTGTGGTGGCCAGCACCGTATTGGCGTTGTCAGGGCTGACGGCGAAGTCCAGCATCTGCAGGCCGGCCCGGTCGTCCCAGATGGTGCCGTCCTTGCTGACCCGCAGCGTGCCGCTGACGCTGTCGTAGCCGTAGATCGTGTTGTGTGCGAAGTCGAGGACGTGGAAGTCGGCCTGGCCCTCCAGAGACCGCGTCTTCCACGTCTTCCCGGCGTTCGTGCTCTCGATCAGGCCGCGGTGGGACGGCTCGTCGTCGGTGGCCGGGTGACCGCTGGCCAGGAAGGTCTTCGGCCCGGCCACCGTGAATCCCATGAAGTCGTCCTGGCTGTCCCCTACGCGCTGAGGGCGGCCCTCGCGGTCGGGTGTGAAGAGTCCCTCGTGAGTAGCGACGTACAGCCGTCCGTCCGACGGATCGACGCCGAGGCCGTGGACGTGGCTCACGGTGGCTTGCGCCGAGTCGGAGCCGGGCTCGGAGCTGGAGCCGGAGTCGGCGGTGCAGGCGGCCAGTCCTGTGGCGAGGAGCGCTGCGGCGACGGGGAGAGCGAGGGTGCGTACGTTCATGTGAGGTTCCTGCGAGGTGCGCAGTGGGTGGCGCGGCGGCCGGGCAGGCTATGGAGCCACTCGCCCCATGGTTTGTCCTGCGGCGGCGGGTCGAATCCGCTGTCCCTTGCGACGTGAGAACCCTGCCCTGGGGGAAAGGTCAAGCCGATGGGGAGGGGGCGGACTCGATGATGTGGCAGATCACGCCTGCCTCACCCCGTCCGGCGGCCTGATCTGCCCGGTCGCGGGCGGTCTGCAGCGTCTCCCGCAGCGCTTGCAGGTCGGCGATGCGCCGGTCGATCTCCGTGAGGTGCTCATCGAGGAGGCTGGTGACCAGCTCGCAGGGCTGTTGCCCCTGGCGCTGCAGGTCCAGGATGCGCTTGATCTCCTTCAGGCTGAGGCCAAGCGTCTGGGCTTGGCGGATGAAGTGCAGCTCAGGCAGGGTGTTCTCGGCGTAGGTGCGATATCCGGCCGGGGTACGCTCCGGCGGGTCGATGAGCCCATTCGCCTCGTACAGGCGCACCGCTTTCGGGCTCAGTCCGGTCTGCTTGGCGACACGGCCAACGGTCAGCATGGGCTTTGCTTCCTCACATTTCGGGTGTGCTGCCAGTGTGCGCTTGACCTTTCCCTAGGGGCAAGGTTTTAGCGTCTCGACCATGACGACCCAGCCGACCGACAAGGCTCCGACGAAGACCACCCCGACGCCCGCCGGGGTCATTGGCGGACCGACGGGTGAGTCGGAGCTGAGCCGTACCGTCGACCTGGCCATCACCGGCATGACCTGCGCCTCCTGTGCGGCCCGGATCGAGCGGAAGCTGAACAAGCTGACGGGCGTGAACGCGTCGGTGAACTTCGCCACCGCCAGCGCCCGAGTGGCGCATGCGGAGGACGTGTCGCCGCAGGACCTGATCGATGTGGTCAAGGGCACGGGGTACGGAGCCAGCCTCCCCGCCCCGCCGGCCTCCGCCGAGAGCACGGACGCGGCCGGCGGCGGTGAGGGGCCGGCCGGGGAGGAGGAACGCCATGTGCGGGCGCTGCGGGATCGGCTGATGGCCTCGGCGGTGCTCACGGTCCCGGTGGTGGTGCTGTCGATGGTGCCCGCCGCCCAGTTCCGGTTCTGGCAGTGGCTGGCCTTCGCGCTCGCCTCTCCGGTGGCGCTGTGGGGTGCGTGGCCCTTCCACCGCGCTGCCCTGCTGAACCTGCGGCACCGTGCGATGACCATGGACACCCTGGTGTCGCTGGGCGTGCTGGCGGCGTGGGTGTGGAGTGTGTACGCGCTGTTCCTCGGTGGCGCGGGGGAGCCCGGGATGCGTATGGCCTTCACTCTCCTGCCCCGCTCCGGCGAGCACGCGGGGTCGGCCGAGATCTACCTGGAGGTAGCCGCTGCGCTGACAGCCTTCATCCTGGCCGGGCGCTACTTCGAGGCACGCGCCCGCCGCCGTGCCGGGGAAGCGATCCGCGCCCTGATGAACCTGGGCGCCAAGGATGTCACCGTGCTGCGTGAGGGGCGCGAGGTGCGGGTGCCGATCGAGCAGCTGGCGGTCGGGGACGAGTTCGTGGTGCGGCCCGGGGAGAAGATCGCCACCGACGGGGTGGTGGTCGAGGGTGCCTCGGCGGTGGACGAGTCGCTGCTGACCGGCGAGTCACTGCCCGTCGAGGTCGGTCCCGATGACGGCGTCACCGGCGCCACCGTCAACGCTGGAGGACGACTCGTCGTACGTGCCACCCGGGTCGGGACGGCCACCAAGCTCGCACAGATCGCCCGCCTGGTGGAAGAGGCTCAGACCGGAAAGGCCCAGGTACAGCGGCTGGCCGACCGGATATCGGCGATCTTCGTACCCATCGTCATCCTGCTGGCCGTCGAGACGCTCCTCGGGTGGCTGGTACTCGGCTACCCGGCAGCCGTCGCGCTGACCGCGGCCATGGCGGTGCTCATCATCGCGTGCCCCTGCGCGCTCGGCCTGGCCACACCGACCGCGCTCATGGTCGGCACGGGCCGCGGCGCCCAGCTCGGCCTTCTGATACGCGGGCCGGAGGTGCTGGAGTCCACCCGCCGCATCGACACGGTCGTGCTGGACAAGACCGGCACCGTCACCGAGGGCCGGATGCGCCTGGTCGATGTGGTCCTCGTCGACGGGGAGGACCGTGAAGAGGTTCTGCGCCGGGCGGGCGCGGTGGAGCACGCCAGTGAGCATCCGATCGCCAAGGCGATCGCGGCCGCCGCAGTGGAGGAGACGGGGGATCTCGCGCCTGTCACCGGCTTCGCGAACCACGCGGGTCGAGGCGTGGTCGGCACCGTCGACGGAAGCCCGGTGGTCGCCGGGCACGCGAGCTGGATCGCTGACCAGCGGAATCTGGAGATTCCGAGGGCACTGACCAGCGCCCAGCAGAAGGCCGAGCGCGCTGGGCGTACGGTCGTCTTCGCCGCGTGGGACGAGAAGGTGCGGGCTGCCCTCGTCATCGCCGACACCGTCAAGCCGACCAGCTCCGAGGCGGTCGTCCAGTTCAAGGCACTGGGCCTGACTCCAGTGTTGTTGACCGGGGACAACACGGCCGCCGCTGAACACGTCGCGGCCGAGGTCGGCATCGACACCGTCATTGCCGAGGTCCACCCCGAGGACAAGGTCGCCGAGATCAAGCGGCTCCAGGAGCACGGCAAGGTCGTGGCGATGGTCGGCGACGGCGTCAACGACGCGGCCGCCCTGGCCCAGGCCGACCTCGGGCTCGCGATGGGCACCGGCACCGACGCGGCGATCGCCGCCGCCGACCTCACCCTGGTGAAGGGCGACTTGCGCGCCGCCGCAGACGCGATCCGCCTCACCCGCAAGACCTTGACCACCATCAAGGGCAACCTCTTCTGGGCCTTCGCCTACAACGTCGCCGCCCTGCCCTTGGCCGCGCTCGGCCTGCTCAACCCGCTCATCGCTGGGGCAGCCATGGCCAGTTCCTCGGTCTTCGTCGTCACCAACAGTCTGCGGCTGCGCCGCTTCCAGTCTGCCAACCGCCGCTGAGTCCTCGTACCCGTACAGCCCCGCAGAAACGTAAGGACGCCCCATGGCCACTGTCATCAAGCACCGCACTGGCCCTTGCCATCGCCGCGGCGGTCGTGACGGTCGGCGTCACGTCCGTCGTCGCCACCGCCGCAGTGGCCGGCGGCGGGCCCGACAAGCCCGCTGCCTCCAACAGCGCCTCGCCGACTCCGTCCTCCTCGTCAGCACCTGGCACCTCGACCCCGCCGCAGGGCGGCATGCCCAGCCCGGCGCGCGGCAACGGATCGCCGAACGGGGGCATGGACAACGGCATGAGCATGCCCTCGATGCCGGCCACCCCCGCGCCCGGCAACAGCGGCATGCCTTCGCCGTCCCCCGCCACTCCTGCGCCGGGCGGCACACAGCAGAACGGCATGGGCGGCATGGGGATGATGGGCGGCATGGACGTGGGCGGGATGTGACCGTGGCCGACCTCGCGGATGCCGCGGACGGGGACCGGTGTACGGCGGTGCGGGTAACCGTTGCCGCCGCGAGCCTGGCCGGTGCCACCCTCCTGACGGCGGGACTGATCTCGGGCGCCCAGCCGTCCCCGGCCACGCCCGCGCCCACGGCGAGTACGTGCACGTCCTCCGCGCCGGCTCCCGCGACCCCAGCACCGGACCAGGCGACCCCGTCTCCTCCTGTGACCCGCAGCAGCGACAGCGGGTGCGGTGCCAAGGACGCATCCAGCGCTTCACGTGCGGCGAACCCGGCGCCACCTCAGGCGACGCCGTCCCCGCCCCTGACACGCAGCCGTGGAAGCTGAGGCCACCGAGGCACGGTTTCCGGTGATGGGCAGTACCGGCCACCTCCTGGTGGCCGGTGATCCGGAACTCCTGACTCGGGCACGCGCCCGTCTGGAACAGATGGAGTCGCTGTGGTCCCGGTTCCGCGCCGACAGCGAACTGTGCCGTCTCAACGCCTCGCAGTCGGGCCGCTGGGTCCAGCTCTCCCCGCCGACAGTCGCGCTCCTGCGACGGGCCGTACGGGCCTGGGAGGTGACCGGCGGCCTCTTCGACCCGACCGTGCTGCCCGCGCTGGAAACCGCCGGATACACCCGCAGCTTCGCCGAACTCCCGCAGGAAATCCCGTACGCCGACGATTCAGGCCCCGCACCGGGCTGCGCCGATCGGCAGGTTCCGCACCAGGCGCCGGTGCCGGGTGGTTGTGGTGGAGGAAGAGGCCAACCCCGGAACGGACCTGGCGTGGCTGTCCCTCTCACCACCTCATCGACCCCGTCAGCGGCACCCCGACCGACAGCGAGGTGGCCACCGTCACCGTCGTGGCCGGCGAGGCGCGCTGTTCCGGAGGTACTGGCCAAGGCCGCTCTGATCGCCGGACTGCACGCCGGGCAGGCGCTGTTGGGGCCCATGGCGTCGCCGGCCTGCTCGTGATGGAAGACGGGACGGCGCACAGTGCCGGGCCCTCGGGCCGCCCCGGGACGCCTCTACGACCGGTACCGTTTCCTTTTGGGCCTGGCACTGGTCTTCCTGACGGCGCATCTGCTCGCGCTGGTCGCCGACACCTGGGTGGACTTCGGTCTTGTGGAGCTGCTGGCCCCCTTCACCTCCGGCCACCGGCCCGCGGCCGTCGCCTGGGGCGTGATCGCATTCCAGCTCCTCGTGGCGATCCAGGCAGCGTCCCTGCTCGAGCACCGTATCCCGGTGCGGTGGTGGCGCTACGTCCACACCAGCGCCTTCGCCGTTGCCGTCCGGGCGGATCCGTCCGTACTCCCTGTGCGGGAATCCGGCGGACCGGGAGACATACCGCATCGGCGTGCTGGACGTGCCGGAGGGGCGGGGCGGATCGGCGGAGGTGCACAGCCTGCGGACGGGCCAGCGGATCTCCGTGAGCCGCCCGCGCAACACGCTTCCGCTCGTACTGGCCGACCAGTACCTGTTCATCGCGGGCGGCATCGGCATCACGCCCCTGTTGCCCATGATCCGCGCGGTGGCGGCGGCCGGAAGGGAGTGGCAGGTGCTCTACGGCGGCCGGTCCCGCAACGCCATGGCCTTCGTCGACGAACTCCTCGTCCTCGGCCGCGACAGGGTCCGTCTCGTACCCGAGGACACGCACGGACTGCCCGAACTGGCTGCCACCCTGGCCGCGACCAGGCCAGGAGCCGCCTGGCCGACGGCGACCGGAACCGTCGCGACGTCATCTGCCCGTGCGTCTCCAGGGCCCACAGCCCGACCCTCGTGGTAGACCTCTGAAAATGACGGACGGCCCGGCCAGGAACACGCCCGGCCGGGCCGTTCATCATGAACACATACGCGTACGAGTCAGTCGGCGACGCGTGCCGTGTAGTCCCCGGCCGCTTCCACCGCCGCGACGAGCGCCGCGGAGTCCACGTCGACAGCCTCTTCAAGGCGGACGACGCTGCGTCCCGTGCGTACGTCAGTGGCCGCCGAGCGTACGCCGGGCAGGTCCTCCAGCTCATCATCGATGAGCAGGCCGCAGCTGTTGCAGTGCATGCCCTCGATGAGCAGCACCACCTGCGGACCGTCGGTCTCGGTCTTGCTCTTACGGCTGAACAGTTTCACTACGCGCCCTTCTTGAAGTCGATGGTGCCGGTCTGCATACCCATGGCGCAGGAGAAGAGGAGCCTGCCGGGCTTACGTGTGCCCAGGTCGACCTTGGTGTCACCGTCGCGCTTGACGATCTCCTGCACTCCCAGCTCGGGAATGGTGAAGGCACGGGCGCACCCGCCCGAGTCCTTGCCGCGCAGCACGAGCGTCGTGGGCACGCCGGCTTTCGCGGTGAACTGCGTAGGGACGTAGAAATCCGTGACGGTGAGGGTCACGATCTGCTTCCCGGATGCGTCGATGCGTACGGGGTCGTCGGCCGCCGCGGTCTCCTCACCTCCGGCGCCACCCACGGAACCGCTCCCTTCACCGCCCTCGACGATGAACGGCCCACTCGCCGCAGCCCGCTTGTCCGGGGCGTCGAAGGAGACCCAGCCGCCGGCCTGCAGCGCGGAACCCATGGTCCAGACGGCGACGCTCAGCACCACCACACCGGTGAGCACGGCCAGTCGGCCGGACAGCACCTGGCTGCCGCGGCGGAAGAGGTAGCCGAGCGCGGCGAAGAGCGGCGCGGTACCCAAGACGAACCCGGCCATCACGGCGGCCCCGGCCACCGGCGACCCTGAGGTGATGGCGAGCAGCTCCATCGACAGGGTCACCCCGCAGGGCACCAGTACGGTGGCGAAGCCGATCAGGGCAGGAGTGGCGACCGAGTCGGTCCGGGCGCTGCGCCGCATCAGTCGGCCGAACGACGCCGGGGGCCGGGGCACGAGCCGCCCCACGCCCTTGACGCCGAACAGATCCAGCGCGAACAGCACCATCAGCAGCCCGGCGGCCAGCAACAGCACCGCCTGGGTACGAGGACTGGGCTGCAGCGCGTCACCGAAGACGCCCAGCAGCGCGCCGAGCAGGGTGTGGGAGACCAGCTTCCCGGCCAGGAACGCCCCGACCGGCGCCAATGGCGTGGCGGCCTCTTTCACAGGACGCGGCGAATCGGATGCCCTGAGGGACTTGTTGGTGGCCGACTTCTTGTCGGTGGGAGCGGAGCTGCGGCGGCGGGTCACAGCCCCGGCCAGCAGACCCCCCTGAACGGCGGCGCACGAGGCACCACCGGCGAGCAGACCGGTACTCGCACCGGTGATCAGCAAAGCGATGGACGACGGCATGCGTCGTTACTCCTGTTCTGCAACTACGGCACGCGCACACGGATATCCGGGCATGCCGAGGCGGACGTGAGGAACGCGGCGTCCCACAAGGCATCAACCTCGCGGGCGGCGATCCGTCACGTCCGCGACACGCACAACCAGTGCAGATCAGGAGGAGCCACCACCGGTGGCGGGGCATTGGGCTGCGCCTTCATCAGCGCGGCGGAGCATGCCGCCGAGCGCGCCGGAACTGCGGGCGCCTGTCCCGACGGACCGTCCTGGGCGAGCGTGGCCTCCGGCGCCGCGCACTGCTCCTCGGCCGCCGGGCAACGCGGACCGTGGTCCGGAGAAGACTCCGCCACAGCCGGAGCCGCAGCCTGCCCACCATGCTCTGCGTGCTCCGCATGACCACTGGCCACGGAGTGTGGAGCCACGTGCATGTTCATCGGCCCCGGCATCGCCATCGCGGGACGCGCCAGCCCGGACAGGCAGACGAACAGCACGCACACAAGCAGCGCCCCGGACCAGGTCCGGAGTGGCAGCAGCACGCGTCGCGACATGCGCGCCATGCTAAGCCATCACCGGAGCCGCCGCCTCGGCCATGGACACGCGGAGCTACTCGCCTTCCTGCCAGTCGTAACTGCTGGGTACGTCGGTCTTCTGGCCGGCCGGCCCGTACACGAGCGCGATCTCGTCATGCGACCGGAACTCGATGGCGGCAGGGTTGCCGGCGTACTCCTTGCCGTTGACGCAGGCACGGAACTCATTGCCGCCACCCGCCTTGAGCCCGCCGATGGCGTCCTTGGTGAGGGCGACGTCCCACTCGGTCATGAACTGGCCGAGCGAGAAGGTGGCCTTGACGGGGGACTCGATGTGGATCACGCCATTGGCGTCATGGGTGTGCAGCGGGCTGATCTGCTGTGCTGGCTGGTCGATGCCGATGTTCGCCGGGACGGCGACCGGCTTGCCGTCGACCAGGACGTCCAGGTGCGCGTGGATGTGCTCGACGTTGCCCTCCTCGCAGAGCATCGGCAGTCCCGCCGCCCTCACCCGGGCTGATGGGTCACTCGGTGCACTCCAGGGCGGATCTGTCGTACGGCGCGAGGCGGTCTTCATGGGAGCCGTAGGGATGCCGGTCTCGGCCGGAGTCGGGGAACTGGTCGGCTCGTCCGACGTCCGGACGAGGGCGAAGGTGATCGCGGCGACGATCGCGAGCACCACGACACTCACCGCCAGGGCGATCAGCGTGCGGCGTCGGCGTTCGGCCCGTCGAGCCTGCTCGGGCAGCGCGGCCGCCCGGGCCTGGCGGTCTGCCGATGTCTTCTTGGCCGGCTTGCGGGACATACACGGATTCCTCCTGATCAATTCCGGATAAAAGGGGCCTTGACTTTGCCCATGGGGGAAGGTTTTAGCGTCGTCGCGTAGGCACCTAGCGGGAAGGAGGTCGCCTCATGGCATTCGTCGAAGGCGAGGTGTACCGGTGCCCGGACCCCGACTGCGGCTGTGAGATCACCGTGACCAAGGGCGCGGCTCCAGGCCACGGCGGGGACGAAGCCCCCACGTGCTGCTGCGGACTCCCCATGGAGAAGGTCCGCTGAGCCGTCCTGCCACACCACCCTCGCTAGCGGCCACGCCGCGGGAGCAGGTGTGGGCCACCACAGCGAACGGCCTGATGGTCAGCGCAGACGGTGGCCGCGCCTTCCGTCCGGCGCCGGGAGCACCTGACGTGGCGGCGATCGAACGCCCGGCCCGCGTCGCGCTCGTCGCGCTCGGAGCCGACGGAAAGGTCCTGCACAGCCGTGACGGCCGCTCCGGGGAACGCGGGGGCAGCCTTCCAGGAGGTGCGCAGCCCACCGTGCTGACGGCCATCAGCCCCACGCATCTGCTGGCCGCCGACGTCGGCGAATTGGTCTACGAATCGAAGGACGGGGGGCGTAGCTGGAAGGTGCTGCACCGCCCCGACCACGAGGCCCGCGACAACCACTAGCCGTGCAGCACCAGCCGTGATCATCTCCTCTGCTGCGTCGACCTAGTAGTGCTTCGTTACGTTGGGTGATCTGGGCTGGTGGTGGGCAGCTTCCCGGGTATGAGGCTTGGGGAGGTGGAACGACTCCGGGGTGAGTCATCGGAGTTCGTTGCCGATGTGTTCGCCTCGCTTCCGCGGCGGGATCAGCGGCGGTGGGGCGGCTGTTATCTGCGGGGTCTGATGCTGGACGGCCGGCGCAAGTCGATCCAGCCGATGGCCGAGCGTTTGCCGGACCGGAACATGCAGGCCCTGCAGCAGTTCGTGAATCAGTCGCCGTGGGATCCGCTGCCGGTGCGGCGGCGGATCGCCGAACGATTGAGCGAAGCGATCGCGCCTGAGGTGTGGGTCGTCGACGATGTGTCGTTCCCCAAGTGCGGCACCGTTTCGGTGGGGGTCGCCCGGCAGTACTGCGGGGCGCTGGGCAAGCGGGCGAACTGCCAGGTCGCGGTCAGCGTGCACGCCGCCACCGACACGGCATCGTGTCCGCTGGAGTGGGAGTTGTTCCTGCCTGAGGAATGGGACAGTGATGACCGGCGGCGCCGACTGGCCGGAGTCCCCGACGGGATCGGGCAGTCTCCAAGACCCATCTGGCCTTGGGGTTGCTGGACCGGCTGGCCACCAACGTGATCGCCCGGACAAGACCTCGTACTGCAACGGTGCTTGCCGTGACTGCGGACCAGGTCGGTCGGTGTCGTGGTCGTGAGACGTGTGGGACGCGTGAAACGTCGGGCGACGTCCACCACCGTGCGTGCCACCCTCCTCGTGGTCGCCGCCCTGACCGCCGACACCGCCGTCTGGGGCGACGTACACACCCGCCAGGACGACGCCTACCGGCGCATGATCGGCTGGACCTCCCGTCACCTCCCGCCGGACGCCCTCGTCGCCGTCACCGAGGAGACCCCGACGCTCCTCCTCCCCCGTACCGTCAAGGGCACCTGGAGCAGTCGCGGCGACCTGGCCCGCCACCGTGCCGACTACCTTCTCCTCTCCGACACCCAGCTGATCGCGCAGGGATCCGCCGCCATCAGCCCCGGGCTCCTCGCGACCGTCGAGACGCGAGGCCGGCCGGTCCACAGCGAACTCGGCCCCACCAACGGCGCCTTGCGCCTCTATGACGTCCGCGGCCTGACCGCGGCACTCACCTGCCCGTCCGCCACGCGGCCGTCGAACGACGCGCCGACGACCGCTCCGGAGCGTCCCGGATGACCGCCACCGCACCAGCCTTCCCCGAAACCGCGTCGGCCGGACGCGGCGCCATGCTGCGGGCCGGCTCCACCCTGTTGTCCGGCGTCGGCCACTACGGCCTGTCGATCCTCCCGCTTCCGCCTGCTGCCGCCCGGGCAGTACACCGTCTACGCCGCCGCCATGGCGATCCTCCTGACGGTCGGAGTCCTGTCCACCGCGACGGTGCCCGCCGTCCTGGCCGGTGAGGTGGTGACCACCCCCGGCGGGAGCACCGAGCGCCGCGCCGCCGTGCACGCCTGCATGCGCATGACCGCCGTCCTGGCGGCCGGGTGCGCCCTCGTGGCCGGTGCGGCCGTCGTTCCCTACGCCGGACCGGGCACGCTCGGCGCGACGGCCGCCGCCTGCCTGGCGATCTGGTGCAACTCCGCGGGCGCCGGCTACCTCCAGGGCACCGGCCGCTTCGGGCGGCTGGCCGTACTGCAACTGGCGGAGACCGCGGTGCGCTGCGGTGCCGCGCTCGCCGCCGTCGCCGCCGGATGGGGGAGCCGCCGGGGCGGTCGGCGCCACGGCCGCCGCCGCAGCCGTCGCCACCCTGGGCGCGCTCGCCGCCGCGCGCCCGTGGACGCCCGGAGTCCGGCCGAGGCCTCCTCACCCCGAGCTCGGTGGGCGACCGGGACGCCGAGCGGCGCCACCTCCCGGACCGTGGCGCCGGACCGGCTCCGTGCCGGGCACCCAGGTGCTGCTGTGCGCACTGCTGACCGGGGACGTCGTCCTGGCCACGGCCGTCCTGGACGGCGCCGCCGCCCTCACCCCGTACCAGCGCTCGTCGTCCTCGCCCGCGTACCCCTGCACCTGGCGACAGCCACGGCCGCCGTGCTCTTCCCCCGACTCGCGGCCCACGGCCCCTCCGCCGCCGGCCGTACGGCGTTGCAGGAGGCGCTGCGCGCCCACTGGGTCTCCGCGGGCTCCCTGACCGCCGTCCTGGTCACCTGCCCCCCTGACCTCCTCGCCCTCCTCCTCCCCGCTTCCTACGTCTCCTCGGCCCCGTTGCTGCTCCCGCTGGGCATCGCGGGCCTCGCGGGTGCCACGCTCACCGTCACCATCACCGCCTTCCGCGCCGGACTCCCCGTACGCCCCGCCGTCCTGCTCCTGCTCGCCGGCTGTCCGGGCCTCGCGTGCGCGACCGTCCTCACCGCCGACCGCCCCGCGGCGCTGGCCTGGAGCACGGCGGCCGTCACCGGCGTCGTCGCGGTCGCGTCCGTGGCACTCACCCGGCGCCGCGTCACCGGGCTGGGCCCCGCCGCGGGTGCGACGGCACCGCTGACCGCCGCCACCGCCGCCACTCTCGTGCTGTCCGCGCTTCGGCCGCACATGGCGCTGTGGCTGCCCGCCGCGTGCCTGTGCCTGCTCGCCGCGGGCCTGGTGGGCCGTCCCCGGCGCCGTCGCGGCGGGCCGTACCGGATCCCCCACCTCGGATTCGAAGCCCCGCACAGCCCGGGGGCCGGCGGCGCGGCTCTGCGCGCCCACGAGGTCGACCGGCGGCTGGCCGCACGCGGCATCGAGGTCACCGTCGTGTGCGCGCCCTGGCCCGGCTGCGCCGAAACCGTCCGCGACGGTGTGCGCTACCGGCCGCTGCCGCCCCGGCTCGGCCCTCTCGCCCGTCACCGGTTCCTGTACCAGATGGCCTACTTCCCCGCCATCACCCTCGGCCTGCCCCGGCTGCTGCGCCGCGTCGATCCGGACCTCGTCGTCGAGGACTTCGTACCGCCCTTCTCCAGTGTCTGCGTCCCGCACCTGACCCGCCGACCGGTCGTCGGCGTGGTGCAGTGGCTCTCGGCAGCCGAGATGACCGACCGTTACCGACTGCCGTTCCACCTCGTCGAGCGGCGCGGCCTGCGCTCCCACACCCGCCTCATCACCGTCGGGCCGCATCTCGCCGCCGAACTGCGCAGCCGCCACCCCGCCGCCGACGTCACCGTCCTGCCCAACGGGCTCTCCCCGGCCGCCTTCGTCCCGCCGGACGCGGCCGAGCCACGCGACCACGTGGTCTACCTCGGACGCCTGGAGACGAAGTCCAAGGGCCTCGACCTGCTCCTGCGCGCCTACGCGCGGGCCGCTCCCGGCCTGACCACCGATCTGCTGATCGCCGGGGACTGCCCGGACGAACGGGCGGCCCGCGCCCTCGCCGCACAGCTCGGTATCGAACGCCGCCTCCGCTGGCTGGGCCGCGTCGACGGGGACGCACGCTTCCACCTCCTCGCCCGCGCCCGCCTGGTGTGCGTGCCCAGCCGATCGGAGACCTTCGGCATGGTCGCCGCCGAGGCGCTCGCGGCGGCGACGCCCGTCCTCGCCTTCGACCTGCCCTGCTTGCGCGACTGGTGACGGACGGGGTGGGGGTATGGGTCCCGGTGGGAGACGTGGCGGCCTACGCCCGGGCGCTCGCGGAACTGGCCGCCGACCCCGTCCGCTGCCGGTCGCTCGGGGCCGCCGGTCCCGCCACCGTGCGGCATCTCGACTGGGACGTCGTCGCCGACCGTCAACTCGCGCTGTACCACCGGGTGGCCGCCCCGCCGGCGGGGCGGGGCGGGCCCTGACGCCTGGGCGGTGACCGCGGCCGCCTCAGGAGGCGTGTGCCGACCCGCGCTCCGCCCGCTCCGGCCGATGGGCGTCAGGCGGACAGCAGGGTGGGTGCTGCCGCCAGCCGACGGTGTCGCGGTGGCGGGCGAGGCGCACCCGGACGCGGCGGTCACCGGGGTCGACGCCCATACGGTCGAGGACCGCTCTCGCGTCGTGCTCGTCCGTGCCGGGCAGCAGCAGTCTCGCCCGGGGAGCGGAGACGTCCAGAGGTCGGTGGCGCGCAGGGCGGTCAGGTCGGCACGCAGGAGGAGAGGAAAAGGCAGGGTGACGAGGGAACAGACGTCGGTCACGGGCCGACGCCCCCGTGCCGCGACGGGACGACCGCAGCCGGTGCCGCTCCTCGGTGAGCGCGGCGAGCAGATGGGCGGCGGTGGCCGGCCAGGTGAAGGACTCGGCCCGGGCGCGGCAGCGCCCGTCCCAGGCAGCCGCCTCCGCCTCCGGTACGAGAGCGCGCAGCGCGGTGGTGAGTACCGTGGACAGGTCCTCGTCGGGCCCCAGGAGCCAGCCGGTGCGGCCGTCGTGGACCGTGTCGCGCAGGCCCGGCACGTCGTAGGCCAGGGCCGGGACACCGGCCGCCGCGGCTTCCATCACGGACAGGCCCCAGCCTTCGCGCGCCGCGGTGGTCACGGTCATCCACGCCGTGGCCAGCAGCGCGTCTCGCCGGGGATCGGGCAACCGGCCGTGGAAGACGACCATGTCGTGGACGCCCAAGGCGGCGGCGAGTCGCTCGAGCTCCCGGCGGTCTCCCCGTCGCCGACGAAGTGCACCTCCAGGCCGGGGAAAGCGCACCGAACCGACGGCAGCGCCCGCACCAGATGGTCCCAGCACTTCTGCCGGGCGAGCCGGCCGACGCACACGATCCGTGGCGTCCCGGCACGCGCGCGTGCCCGGCGCCGGGCCTCGGGCGGCATGGGCGGCATGCCCGGGGCAGCCAGGTGGACGGGGTCGCGCAGACCGAGCCGCCCCCGGATCTGAGCGCGGGACGACGGCGAGACGGCGCACACGACCCGCCGCCCGTACACCAGCGTGCTGCCCTGGTTCTCCAGCCAGCGCCCCAGGGCGGCCAGCGGACGGGGGAACCACAGGGCGAACTGCTGCTGGTGGACGTGGTGGATCAGCAGGACCACGGGGATACGGAGGCAGTACGAGCGGGCTGAAGAACGGTACGCCGTTCTGGGAGTCGATCACGGCGTCGATACGGCGGCGGTGCCGCAGCAGCCACAGCAGCGCGAAGAGATAGACGGTGTAGCGCCCGCCCCCTCGCACCACGGTGCCGTGCGGGGTCTCCTCGCGTCCCGGCGCGCCGGGGGAGCGGGCGGTGAGGTACGTGACACGGACCCCCGCCTCGTGCAACTGACGGGCCACCTGCTCGCAGTACAGCTCGGCGCCCCCGGCCTGGGGGTGCCGGCCGTCCCGCCAGTTGCAGATGACGAGATGGCGCCGCCGCCAGTGGGCGACGCCGGGAAACGCGGCTCGCACGTCCATCACCACCACCCCCCGCACGGCCGGGCGACGACCACTCGTCGCAGCAGGCGCACCAGGTGGTCGCGCGCCACTTCGCGTTTTCCGCGTGCGAAGGAAAGGGGGACGGGCGGACCGAGGCGCGAGTCGGGTGCGAGCCCATCGCATCCGCCACCTCAAGTGGCGGCGGATCTCACCCCGTTCCCCGTCAAGGGGCCCGAAGCCCACCTGCACCCCCAGCTCCAGAACCTCTGGGCCGGGTTCACGTCGTCATCACCACGCACCTCCTGGTGCTGGACGCGGCCACCACGGTCGAGGACCTGGTCGTGCTGATACGGTTCCGCACACCCTGCCCCGAACCCTGCATACGGGCGCTGCTGGCCCACGTGGAGGGCGTGAGGATCGCCGACCGCGTGGTGCTGGTTCCCGTCAGCGGCGCCGCACGTGCCGCTCGCGCGGCTGCTCGGGTCACGTGGGTGGTACATCTGTCCTTCGCCGTGCCACGGGTTTTACCGGCCCGGGTGGCCCAGCTCGCGCCGGGCGCGCGCTGACGGCGCTGGGCACCTCTTCGCCGTCCTGGCCGGGCCTGGCCGTGGTCCCCGGAAAAGCCACGACCCGAGTTCGGTCCGGTGCGCGACCGCGGTCACACCCGGTCTGGCGAGCGAGTACGGCACCGGGCCGGTCCACGGGGGACAGGATCGACTCGCTCGGGCTGGACGAGAACATGGCTGCGAGCTCTGCATGCGCGGCGGCCGGCGGGTCGGTGTCCGTCACCGGAGTCCGCCGGACGCTCGCGGTGGCGGGGGAGATCTCCAGTTCCCGGGCGACCGCCTGGTCCGAGTGGTCGACGCGGGCCCGACGCGTGCGATTCCCGGCCGGGCGAGATCGGTTCTACCCTCGGTCACAGGTGTCCCCGGAGGCCTTCACCACGTTGGGACAGTGCGTGACGGCCGCGGCGCGTCCACATGTCCGGCCGGGCCGAACGGCTCGTACACGCCACCTGACCGACCGGGCCGTACCTTGAGGAGAGACGGATGGACTACTACGACCTCGGCACCCACACCCGCCCCGTGACGACGTCCTCCCCGTCCGCCCAGACGTGGTTCGACCGCGGGCTGCTCTGGTCGTACGGCTTCCACCACGAGGAGGCCGTCTCCTGTTTCGAAGCCGCCGCCGCGGCGGATCCGGACTGCGCGATGGCCTACTGGGGCATCGCCTACGCCCTCGGTCCGAACTACAACAAGCCCTGGGAGTTCTTCGACGGTGAGGACCTGGCCCGAACGGTCGAACGCACCCACGCGGCCGTCGAACGCGCGCACGAGAAGGCGGCCGGCGCCACTCCCGTCGAGCAAGCCCTGATCCAAGCGTTGCGGTACCGGTATCCGCAGGCGGAAGCGGTCGAGGACTGTTCGGTGTGGAACGAGCCTTACGCCGACAGCATGCGCGCCGTGTACGAACTCGCTCCCGACGACCTCGATGTCGCCACACTCCATGCCGACGCACAGATGAACCTCACGCCCTGGCAGCTGTGGGACCTGCGGACCGGGCTACCGGCGGAAGGCTCCCGCACGCTGGAGGCCAAGGCGGTCCTCGAGCGGGCGATGGGCACCGGGTCCGGGAAGACGCACCCCGGCCTTCTGCACATGTACATCCACCTCATGGAGATGTCCCCGACCCCCGAGGCCGCCCTGCCCGTCGCGGACCGGCTCCGTGGCCTCGTACCCGACGCCGGGCACCTGCAGCACATGCCCACACACCTGGAGGTGCTCTGCGGGGACTACCGGCGTGTGGTGTCGGACAACACCGCCGCGATCGCCGCCGACGAGAAGTACTACGCGCGGGCCGGCGCGATGAACTTCTACACGTTGTACCGCTCGCACAACTACCACTTCAAAATCTACGGTGCGATGTTCCTCGGCCAGTCGGCGACCGCCCTGGAGACCGCCGCACAGCTCGAAGCCGCCATCCCCGAGGCCCTGCTGAGGGTGCAGAGTCCGCCCATGGCCGACTGGCTGGAGGGATTCCTCGCCATGCGGATGCACGTGCTCATCCGCTTCGGCCGCTGGTCCGACATTCTGCGACTACCGCTGCCCGCAGACCCGGAGCTGTACTGTTCGACGACGGCGATGCTCCACTACGCCCGCGGCGTCGCCTTCTCGGCGACCGGCCGGATTCCTGAGGCGGAGACCGAACGCGAACTGTTCCGTGAGGCCGTCTCCCGCGTACCCGAGTCACGCATGCTGTTCAACAACACCTGCGTCGACATCCTCGCGATCGCGTCGGAGATGCTCGACGGCGAACTGGAATACCGCAAGGGGAACCACGACGCCGCCTTCGCCGCGCTGGAGCGGTCGATCGCACTCGACGACAACCTTCCCTACGACGAGCCGTGGGGATGGATGCAGCCCACCCGGCACGCGTACGGCGCACTGCTCCTCGAACGGGGACGCGTGGAAGAGGCGGAGGCCGTCTACCGGGCCGACCTCGGCCTCGACGACACGCTGCCGCGTCCTTCACAACACCCCGGCAACGTATGGGCGCTGCACGGATTCCACGAGTGTCTCGTGCGCCTGGGCAGGACAGCGGAAGCGCGGATCGTGGCCCAGCAACTGAAGCTGGCGTCCGCCATGGCGGACGTACCGATCAACGCGTCCTGCTTCTGCCGTCTCGAAGCGGTCGCGGGCGCGGCGGAAGGCGGCTGCTGCTGACGACCGCGAACGCGGCCGCACATGTACGGACCTCGTCCAGGACGTACTCGGCCAGGGCGCGGGCGGCGCGGCGCTCGGGCAGGTGGCGGACCACCTCGTGGAACCGGCCCGGGCTTCCTGAGCCGCTGCCCGGCGCACCACCCGTTCCGACAGGTTGAGGATGTCGTGGCCGCCGATGCTCCGCAGACGATGTGCTGCGCGCCGCGCTCCATCTCCGGACCGTACTGCCATGTCGGCTCGGTCGGCTTGGACGCTTACGGAAGTACTGGGCGCCGCGTCAACGTTCCGTCAGGAAATGCGGAACCGGCATCAACGGGACGTCAAAGCGTCTCGTTTCTGATCGAAAAGCGGTAGAGACCGCCACGGGACAAGAGTCCACGCTCCACGCTCCAGCATGAGCCCGGCGGCGAGACGCTGCGGAAAAGGATCACGCACTGCCCTTCGCCCTCGATATGACCGGAAAGCACCCGGACGGACGTCGTCCTGCCCTCCGCTGCGTCGTCTTCACATCCGCCCTTCCGCAGGTGGGGCCGGGTTTGCGTAAGGGAGCCGTTAGAAGGCCGTCAAGGGTCGTCAGAACCCCATCAAGAACGGTCGCAGCGGCTCAAAATCACGCTTAGCTCTGGGAGTCCGATTTCACCTTTCAACGATCCTCTCAGGAGCTCGCGATGGCCGACGTGGCCTTCGTCGTCACCACGGTCGCGGTGTTCGCGCTGGCGGCTCTCATCGCCAAGGGGGTGGCGAAGCTGTGACTGCCGAGAACGTTGTCGGTCTGCTCGTGGCCGCCGCCCTGCTGGGTTATCTGATCCTCGCCCTCGTCAAGCCGGAGAGGTTCTGAGCACCGATATGAGCCCCTTCCTCGCCGGTGTGCTCCAACTGCTGGCGCTGATCGCCGCGCTGGCACTGGCATACCGTCCGCTCGGCGACCACATGGCCAAGGTCTACTCCTCCGACCGGCATCTGCGGGTGGAGAAGTGGATCTACCGGGCCGTCGGCGCCAACCCCACCGTCGAGATGCGCCGGCCCGCCTACCTGCGCGGCGTCCTCGCCTTCTCGGCGGTGAGCGTCCTCTTCCTGTTCCTGCTGCAGCGCGTGCAGGGCTCCCTGCCCGGTTCCCTGGGCTTCGCCTCCATCGACCCGGACCAAGCGTTCAACACGGCCGCGTCATTCGTGTCGAACACCAACTGGCAGTCGTACTACGGCGAGCAGGCCATGGGCCACGTCGTGCAGACCGGTGGCCTGGCCGTGCAGAACTTCGTCTCCGCAGCCGTCGGCATGGCGGTCGCGGTGGCGCTCGTACGGGGCTTCGCCCGGTCCCGCACCGGTGAACTGGGCAACTTCTGGGCGGACCTCGTCCGGGGCGTCGTACGGATCCTGCTGCCCCTGGCCGTCATCGGCGCGGTCGTCCTGGTGGCCTGCGGCGCCATCCAGAACTTCGCCGGCATCCATGAGGTCGGTCAGTTCCTGGGCGGCACGCAGCAATGGAACGGCGGTGCGGTCGCCTCGCAAGAGGTCATCAAGGAGCTGGGCACCAACGGCGGCGGCTACTTCAACGCCAACTCCGCCCACCCCTTCGAGAACCCCAACGGCTTCACCAACCTCTTCGAGATCTTCCTGATCCTCCTCATCCCCTTCTCGCTGACGCGCACCTTCGGGCGGATGGTCGGCAGCATCCGGCAGGGGTACGCGATCCTCGGCACGATGGCGGCCATCTGGATCGCCTTCGTCCTGCTGATGTGGGCCACCGAGTTCAACGGCCACGGACCGGCGTTCGAGGCCGCGGGCGGAGCGATGGAGGGCAAGGAGACACGCTTCGGCATCGGCGCCTCGTCCATCTTCGCCGTGTCGACCACCCTCACGTCGACCGGTGCGGTGGACTCCTTCCACTCCTCGTACACCGGGCTGGGCGGTGGGATCACGATGCTCGGCATGATGCTGGGCGAGATCGCGCCCGGCGGTGTCGGTTCCGGCCTGTACGGCATGCTGATCATGGCGGTCATCGCGGTGTTCGTCGCGGGCCTGATGGTCGGCCGTACGCCCGAGTACCTGGGCAAGAAGATCGGGACGCGGGAGATCAAGTTCGCCGCCTGCTACATCTTGGTCACCCCGGCGCTGGTGCTCGGCTTCACCGCCGCCGCGATGACGCTGGACACCACCCCCGGCTCGATGACCAACTCCGGCGCGCACGGCTTCTCGGAGGTCCTGTACGCCTACACCTCCGGCGCCAACAACAACGGCTCCGCCTTCGCCGGCCTGAACGCCGACACCCCCGGGTTCAACACCACCATCGGGCTGGCGATGCTGCTCGGCCGGTTCGTGCCGATGGTGTTCGTGCTGGCGCTGGCCGGCTCGCTCGCCGAGCAGTCCCCCGTACCGAAGACCGCCGGGACCCTGCGCACCGAAAAGCCGCTGTTCACAGGGTTGCTTGTCGGCACCATCGTGATCATCACCGGCCTGACCTACTTCCCCGCGCTCGCGCTGGGCCCGCTGGCCGAAGGACTGGCGTCATGACCATCGACGTAGAGAAGCACAACGACTCCATGCCCACCGCCACTGCGACCCCGGCGCCGCACCATGACGTGCCCACGGGCCACAAGCCGGAGGGCGGGCGCGTCGGAGGGGGCCTGTCCGACCCCCAGCAGCTGCTGAAGTCCTTCCCGGACGCCCTGCGGAAGCTCGACCCACGGGTGATGGTCACGTCCCCCGTCATGTTCGTGGTGCTGGTCGGCTCCGTGCTGACCACGGCCGTTGCCCTCACTGACCCGACCGACTGGTTCGGCTGGGCCATCGCCGGCTGGCTGTGGCTGACCACGATCTTCGCCAACCTGGCGGAAGCGGTGGCCGAGGGCCGCGGCAAGGCGCAGGCGGACACCCTGCGCAAGGCCAGGACCGACACGGTGGCACGGCGTCTCGTCGGCGGGGCCGAGGAGCAGGTGCCGGGCACGGCCCTTCGCGTCGGTGACCTGGTCGTATGCGAGGCCGGCGACATCATCCCCGGTGACGGGGACGTCGTCGAGGGCGTGGCGTCGGTGGACGAGTCGGCCATCACGGGCGAGTCGGCGCCGGTCATCCGCGAGTCCGGCGGCGACCGGTCCGCCGTCACCGGCGGTACGAAGGTGCTGTCCGACCGGATCGTCGTGAAGATCACGACGAAGCCGGGTGAGACCTTCATCGACCGCATGATCAACCTGGTCGAGGGTGCCGCCCGGCAGAAGACGCCCAACGAGATCGCCCTCAACATCCTGCTGGCCTCGCTCACGATCGTCTTCCTGCTCGCGGTTGTCACCCTCCAGCCCTTCGCGACCTACGCGGGCGCCAAGCAGACGATGATCGTGCTGATCGCCCTGCTCGTCTGCCTGATCCCCACGACGATCGGCGCCCTGCTGTCCGCGATCGGCATCGCGGGCATGGACCGGCTCGTCCAGCGCAACGTCCTGGCCATGTCGGGGCGGGCCGTCGAGGCCGCCGGTGATGTTTCCACCCTGCTGCTCGACAAGACCGGCACCATCACCCTCGGCAACCGGCAGGCCGCCGAGTTCGTCCCCGTCGAGGGCACGACAGCGGCTGAACTGGCGGACGCGGCCCAGCTCTCGTCGCTGGCCGACGAGACGCCCGAGGGCCGTTCCGTCGTCGTCCTCGCCAAGGGGCAGTACGGCCTGCGCGAGCGCCACCAGGGCGAGCTGGAGCACGCCACGTGGGTGCCCTTCACGGCTCAGACCCGCATGTCGGGTGTGGATGTCGACGGGCGCAAGGTACGCAAGGGTGCGACCGGTTCGGTCGTGGCGTGGGTGAAGGAGCGGGGCGGACGTGTCGCCGAGGACGCGCAAGCACTCACGGACCGCATTTCGAAAGCTGGTGGCACGCCGCTGCTGGTGGCTGTGGAGGACGGCGAGGGCGCGCGTGTCCTGGGGGTCATCCACCTGAAGGACGTGGTCAAGGAGGGCATGCGGGAGCGGTTCGAGGAGCTGCGGCGCATGGGCATCAAGACCGTCATGATCACGGGCGACAACCCGCTCACGGCCAAGGCCATCGCGGACGAGGCAGGGGTGGACGACTTCCTCGCCGAGGCCACGCCCGAGGACAAGATGGCGCTCATCAAGCGGGAGCAGGCGGGCGGCAAGCTTGTCGCGATGACGGGCGACGGTACGAACGACGCCCCGGCGCTCGCCCAGGCGGACGTGGGGGTGGCGATGAACACCGGCACCTCGGCCGCCAAGGAGGCCGGGAACATGGTCGACCTCGATTCCAACCCGACCAAGCTCATCGAGATCGTCGGGATCGGCAAGCAACTCCTCATCACCCGCGGCGCCTTGACGACGTTCTCCATCGCCAACGACGTCGCGAAGTACTTCGCGATCATCCCGGCGATGTTCGCCGTCGCACACCCCGGGCTGGACAAGCTCAACATCATGGGCCTCGCCTCACCGCAGTCCGCGATCCTCTCGGCCGTCATCTTCAACGCGCTGATCATCATCGCGCTCGTACCGCTGGCCCTCAGAGGTGTGCGGTACCGGCCGATGAGCGCCGACCGGATGCTCCGCCGCAACCTCGCCATCTACGGACTCGGCGGCCTGATCGCGCCGTTCATCGGCATCAAGCTCATCGACCTGCTCCTCTCCTCCCTTCCCGGAATCGGCTGATCGCCATGAAAAACACCGCGACGAACACCGCACGGCTGGTCGTGGCCGGGCTTCGCGCCCTGCTCGTCCTCACTCTGGTGACGGGCGTGCTCTACCCCCTGGCCGTCACCGGCATCGCCCAGGCAGCCTTCCCCCACAAGGCCAACGGCTCCGACATCAGGGACGGGGACGGCAGGGTCGTCGGCTCCGAACTCATCGGACAGCGCTACGACCTGCCGCTGAAGAAGGGGCAGGAGACCCCCGCCCCCGACCTGAAGTGGTTCCAGCCGCGCCCGTCCAACGGCCTGGGCACCAACACCGTCAACACCCGGTACAAGCTGATCCTCTCCGGAGCGACCAACCGCTCCGGCGACAACGCCGAGCTGCTCACGTGGGTCGAGGACGCCAAGTCCGCTGTCGTACGGGACAACTCCACGGCGACGTACAAGGTCGAGCCGGAGGACGTGCCCGCCGACGCCGTCACCTCCTCCGGCTCCGGCCTGGACCCCCACATCTCACCCGAGTACGCCACGCTCCAGGCCCACCGGGTCGCCGAACGCAACGACCTCGACGTCGCCCGGGTGGAGCAACTGGTCGCCGACCACACCGAGGAACGCGTCCTGGGCTTCATGGGCGAGCCCCGGGTCAACGTCCTCAAGCTGAACATCGCCCTGAAGGAACTCACCCGGAAGTGACCGCGCCATGGGCCGGAGCCGCCCGGCCCCGCCCATGGCCGCACGGTCCTTCCCGTACAACGAGACAACGAGAAAGGCGGCATGCCGATGACCCGGGTGCTGGTGGTCGAGGACGAGCCACAGCTCGTAAGGGCGCTCGTCATCAACCTCAAGGCACGCACATACGAGGTGGACGCCGCGCCCGACGGGGCGACGGCCCTGCGGCTCGCCGCCGCCGCGCCCCCGGACGTCGTCCTGCTGGACCTCGGGCTGCCGGACATGGACGGCATCGACGTGATCAAGGGTCTACGCGGTTGGTCCAGGGTGCCGATCGTGGTGGTCTCCGCCCGCAGTACCTCCGACGAGAAGGTCGAGGCGCTCGACGCGGGCGCCGACGACTACATCACCAAACCCTTCAGCATGGACGAGTTGCTCGCGCGGCTCCGGGCCGCGGTGCGCCGGCACGACACCTCCGGGCCGGCCGCCGACGATGTCGCGATCGTCGCCGCCGGGGACTTCACCGTCGACCTCCTGGCCAAGAAGGCCAGGCGCGGCGGACGCGACGTACGCCTCACCCCGACCGAGTGGCACCTGCTGGAGGTGCTGATCCGCAACCAGGACCGGCTGACCACCCAGAAGCAGCTGCTCCAGGAGGTGTGGGGCCCCTCCTACGGCACGCAGACGAACTACCTGCGTGTCTACATGGCCCAGCTCAGACGCAAACTCGAAAGCGACCCCTCCCACCCCCGGCACCTCATCACGGTGCCGGGCATGGGATACCGCTTCGAGAAGTGACGGAATCGGACGGAACCCAGGAACCATGGGACGCGGCAAGCTCCGGATCCATCTCGGTGCGGCACCGGGCGCCGGCAAGACGTACGCGATAGAGAACGCCGTCAAGTACAGCCCGGACGGTGAACCGGTCCTGGTGTCGGCCGGCGCCATCGCCGAGCGGGGCCGCCGGACCGGCGCCCGTCGGCGGGACAGGGGCTCAGGGGATGGCACGCTTACGGAATGCCTCCACGGTCTCCTCGAAGGTTGGGTCGGCAAAGTAGTTCGAGTGGCCCAAGCCGGCCGGGTAGCAGGGATCGCCCGGCTGACGGGCGAAGTGGCGCGGGTCGAGGAGCTGCCGATCGATGGCTGGGAGATGCGGGCTCACCCCGTCGCCGGCCCGCGGCAGAGGGTCCTTGTCGAACACCCAGCTGCCGATCGGGTCCGTCGGGCGGTAGAGGTTGCGCCATGGCCACCGCTCCGGGCCGCACGCCGGGTCGCCGGCCAGCAGCGTGCCGATTCGCTGGAGGCTCCGGGCGTTGAAGTACGCGGGAAAGAATCGGACGAAGAGGCGGGTGAGAGGACTGCCGTAGGTGAGCAGGCGGATCCGTGCATCGGCCGTGGCTCTGCTCTGGAGGATGAGTGCCGCCCCGATCACCGACCCCTGCGAGTGGCAGGAGAGGATCACATGCCCCTCCTGCCCGGAAGCGTCCTGGCCACCGGTCAGATACTCCACCCGTTTCAACAGGTCGGGCACAGTGCGTTCGGCGTAGCACGGGGGCGCCAGCGGATGCGTCTCACGCGGCCAGAAGGTGCCGATGTCCCACAGGATGCCTACCGTCCGTCGGAAGCCGGGACTTCTGTACGCCTGTCTGCCCGCCCAGAGCAGCACCAGGACACCGGCGCTGAGAACCAGGTTCGAGAGGAGAACAAGCCACCGCTCCTCGGTGACGAGCCGGCGGTCCCTCGCGAACAGGATGGCGCCTGCGACGGTCACGGCGGCGGCCACCATCAGGAAAATGCCGAGAGCCTTCTGGCTTGCGCCTTCCAGCAACTGCGCACGTGCCCAGGACTTGGCGATCTGATGGCGCCGGCGAGAATCGCCGTCCACGGAGCCGTACACCTTCCCGACCTGGGCGGCGAAGTCCTGGCGGCTTCCGCGATGCGTGATCCACGAGACCAGGCCGATGACGATGGCCACCACGATGAGGAAGGCCGCGGCCGTACCCGACCAGAAGTAGGCATCCGGCACCGTAAGTTGCACCTGCTCGCCCGTGGCTCGCTGAGCAACCGCGGGAGCTCCGAGAATCTCCGCCACGCGCAGCATGAAGCCTGCGGCCAGCGCTCCGGCGAGCGCCCATCCGAGGAACGCGACGCCGGGGAGGACGAGACCGCCCCACGCTTCTCGCGGAAGGTTCGTGGAGAGAGCGGACGGGCGACCAGGAGAGGCCGGCGCCGGATCCCGGCTGCGGCGCTTCAGGAGGAGGCGGCTCCACAACAGGGAGATCAGAAGAAGCACCAGCATCACTGCCTGGGCGATGAACAGCCCATGGATCCAGGCGACTTCCCACGGAAGCTGACCGCTGGTGGCTGTTGGCACATGGTCCCGCGAGTCGCGGGAAGCGACCACTCCCGCGCCGACGACCAAGGCGAGCGCACCCCATGGCAGGAACTGGTACAGATCGCGTTCGAGAGGGGTACGGTCCTGCCGGCTCGGGCGTGTGCGCCGCGCCGTCTCCGGACGGCCCACCGTGACGACGACGAACGCCAGCACGGCCAGGGCCAGAACGAGGAGCAGGCTGCGGAAGAAGGCCGTTCCCCACTGCCAGTTCCCGCTGTCGGCCAAGGCGTCAAGCCCTCGATGGGGACGCTCCAGCAGCGGGGCGAGAAGGAAAACCCCCGTGAGCGCGAAGGCGCCGGCGATGTGCAGGGCACGCAGGCGGCGCACCGGCCCCCGTCCGTTCCACATGCGGCGGTCTTCAAGCGGAGTCTCCACCTGCGGGGCGGTGACACTCTGCTCCACCGGCTGTGCCTCGGCAACCTGCCATGTCTTGTTGCCCAAGTACCACAGCAGGGCGACGAGAGCGACTGGAACGACGGCCGCCGCGGTGAGGTGACGGCCGGGAGTGCTGAGCCAGTCGTACTGAAGCCACCGCAGCCACCCCGCGTTTCCGGCACAGCGAGTGGCACCCTCCCGCAAAGCCGCGTTGCCGCACTGCCATCCCACCAGGTCCAAGGACACCGAGACCGCCCCGAGCACGTACGTTGCCGTCAGGCTGAGTGCCAGCAGCCGCTGGACGGCGGTTCGGAAGACGACCTGCCCGTGAGGACGGGAGGCGGTGTGGCCGTGGTCGGCGAAGAACGCCATGTTGAGGAGCATGAACGGCAGCAGAAGCAGCCAGAGGGCACGTTGGCCGTCTCCCGACGTCAGACCGCCCCAGGAGTACGCCTCGCGCCGGAAGCCGGCGGTGTCCTGCGACGTACTCCGGGATTCCCACGCGCGCCGGTAGAAGCCCGCCTTCGTGTCTCCTGCGACAGCCGTGACCCGGGGGTGCTCGAGTGAGGACTCCGGCGGGGTGCCCGACACCCCATGGACGCGCAGCTCGGTCCAGCCCTTGGAGTCGCGGTTGACGTAAAGGCCCAATGCCGCCTCCTGACAATCAGACCCGGGCATCCCAGCATCGTCCGGCCGTCCAGGGCGTGCCAGCCGACAGGGCAGGCGTGCACACCACGGGGCGAATGCGGGGAAAATGGACAAACCGGCATTTTCTCCCACTTTCGCGGGGTCCGCATCCGGAGTGGAGAGGCCAGGCGCGACCGTACCGAGGCTGATCTGCGGCTTCACCCTTACGACGTACGCGCCGTGCGCGAGTACCGCGCTCGACCGACCGGGCGTCGGGGGCGTCGTAGACAGGCGAGCCGGTGCGGGCAGGCGGTCGACTCCGACTCGTCAGAGCGCTATGCCCTCATTACGTGGATATTCTATGAAGTGTGATCGCGTCTGGACGGCTGCGGCTCCGCCGGCGCCCCGGCCCGGGAAGATTTGTGCGGCTGTCGCCGGTCATCCTGACCGTCGTCATCGCCAGCCTGGCGTACACCACTCCGCCGGAAATGGCCTTCAGCCGCCTCCTGCCCGCGGCGCCGGCCCTGGCCGCCGCCATGTGGCCGGTGCTCCCCACCGTCCTGCTCGGGACGGTCTGCCTCTTTCTGATGATCGGCCTCAGCCTCGTCTTCCCCGATCTGGGGACGTGGTGGACGGCCGCGGGGATCATCGCGGTCACCGTGGCCGCCGCGTACGGAAGCCATGTCCGGCTCCAGCGGGAGCGCACCCTCTTTCAGGTACGGCTCGTCGCCGACGCCGCGCAGCAGGTGGTGCTGAGCCCTATGCCACGCCGCTTCGGCCTCATCGAGATCGAGTCGCTGTATCTCGCGGCCGCGGCGGAGGCCCGCATCGGCGGGGACTTCTACGAGGTGGTGGACACGCCGTACGGGGTCAGGTTGCTCATCGGTGACGTGCGGGGCAAGGGCCTGCCGGCGGTGGGGGCGGCCGCGGCGATCGTCAACGCCTTCCGGGAGGCGGCGTACGGCGAGACCGCCATGGTCGACGTCGCACGCAGGCTGGACGCCAGCAGCACCCGTTACAACGCCGCATTTCCGCCTGAGGGGCCGATGGAGCGCTTCGCCACCGCCCTTCTCGCCGAGATCCCGCACGAGGGCAGACGTATCGACATCCTCAACTGCGGGCACCCTCCGCCGCTGCTCCTGAACGGCGGAAAGGTCCGTGTCCTGGAGCCCGCCACCCCCTCGCCGCTGCTCAGCCTCGCGGAGCTCATCGGCGATCACTACAACGTCGACACCTTCGACTTCGCCCCCGGCGACCTGCTGCTCCTCTACACCGACGGGATCGCCGAGGCCCGCGCCCACGACGGCGAGTTCTTCCCGCTGGCGGCTTGGATGCGCCGACAGCCCCCGACACCGCCCCGCGAACTGCTCACGGCTCTTCACCGCGACCTCCTCCGCTACAGCAAAGGACGCCTTGACGACGACATCGCCGCCCTCGCCGTACGCCTGTGTGAGCCCTGAGGCCGGAGTACCAGTGAGCGGCCCGTACCCGGTCCCTGCCGCTTCTGCTCCGGTGCTTCCGCCTTCCGGCGCCGCTGACGCCCAGGCCTACCCGTCACCGCGCCCCAGCGCGCGCAGTGCCTTCCGACGGTGGCTCAGGGCCAGGTTCGCCGCGTCGGGGCTGCCGGAGTCGCGGAAGTGGTCGATTGCCTGCTGGTTGACCGCGACGGCCTCCTCATACCGCCCGACGTCCACCAGGAGGCCGCCGAGCAGGAGCAGTGCCGTGCCCTCTCCCTGACCGTCCGCGGTCTCCCGGCAGATCTCCAGATACCGCTCGAACGCGGGGACGGAGTCCTCGTACTGCCGGAGTTCCACGGTCACGACGCCGAGCCGGAACAGCGCCTGGCCTTCGTTGGCACGGTCCTGTCCGGCGCGGAACAGCTCCGCGGCGCGCCGGTAGGCGGGGACGGCGTCCGCGGACCGGCCCATCTTCTCCAGCACGTGGCCGAGGTGGAAGTGGACCTGGGACTCCCGGTCGCGGTCGTCCGTCCGGGGGTAGACGGTGGCAGCCCGCCGGTAGGCGGTGACCGCTTCTTCGTTCCGGTCCAGTGCCCGCAGGGCGCGGCACAGGTTGAGGAGCGCGGATCCCTCCAGGTCGGCGAGGTCGAGTTCCCTGAAGAGAGCGGCAGCGCGCGTGTACGTGGCGATGGCCTCCTCGAACCGGCCCTCGGCCATGAAGGCCTCGCCCAGGCGGTAGAGGGCCAGGCCCTCGCCACGTGGGTCGCCCGACTCCCGGTAGCGGACGGCGGCCCGCCGCACGACGGCGACGGACTCCTCCTGCCGGCCCGCCGAGGAGAGGGCGTCGCCGAGACGGACCAGCGCTTCGGCCTCGCCGCGGCCGTCGCCCGTCTCGCGGAAGATCTCGGCAGCCTGTGTGCAGACGGTGACGGCCTCCTTCAGCTCTCCCCGACCCTCCAGGCCGCGGCCGATGATCGTGAGGGCGTGGGCCTCCCGGGGGCGGTCGCCGGACCGCCGGTGGAGCCGGGCGGCGTGCCGGCCGGCGGCGACGGCCTCCGCGTGCCGCCCCAACCGGACCAACGATTCAGCGAGCCCGCTCGACGCCGCACCTTCGCCGCGTGCGTCACCCGCCGCACGGAACGCGGTGACGGCCTGCTCGCGGGCGGTGACGGACTCCTCGGCGCGCCCCAGCTCCACCAGCACGGCCCCGAGCCGGTCGAGCAGTTCCCCCTCGCGGCCCCGGTCGCCGGCCTCGCGGTAGCCGGCGGCGGCCTGCTCGCAGACGGGCACGGCCTCCGCGTGACGGCCCTCGTACACGAGGACGAGGGAGAGGCTGTGCAACGCCGTCCGCTCGCCGTCGCGGTCGCCGGTCTCCCGGCAGATCCGCAGCTCCCGCTGGTACGCGGTGATCGCTTCGGCGGACCGGTGGACCTGGAAGAGATGGGTGCCGAGGCTGTGCAGCAGCACGCGCTCGCGCTCGCGGTTGCCCGCCTTGCGGTAGCCGGCGGCGGCCTGTTCGCAGGCGGTGACGGCTTCCTCGAACCGCCCCGCTCTGGCCAGGGCCTCGCTGCGGTTGGCCAGCGCATGGGCCTCGTGCTCGTGGTCACCGGTCTCCCGCAGGAGCGCGGCGGCCTTCCCGCAGGCCGTGGCGGCCTCCGCGTACCGGCCTGTTTCCGTGCAGGCATTGCCGAGGTTGATCAGCGCCATGGCCTCACCGGTGCGGTCGCCGAGCTCGCGGAAGGCCGCGGCGGCCTGCAGCGTGGCGGTGACGGCCTCGTCGTAGCGCTGTGTGCGTACCAGGGTGGTGCCGAGCCGGCTGAGCACCCGGCCTTCCTTGCCGCGCTCTCCGGTCTCGTGGAAGAGCGCGGCCGAACGCTGGTAGGCGGTGATCGCCTCGTCGAGCCGCTCTGTCTCGTACAGGGCGTCGGCCAGGTTGCTGAGCGAGTCCGCTTCGCGGCGGTGGTCGCCCTTCTCGCGGTAGATGGCCGCGGCCTGCCGCGTGGGGACGATGGACTCCTCGTACCGCCCCTGGCTGAGGAGGGCGTTGCCGAGGTTGTGGAGCGGCAGGCCCTCACGGCGGCCGCCGCCGGTCCCGTCGGAGAGAGCGGCGGCACGCCGGCTGACGTCGGCGGCTTCGGCGAACCGTTTCGCGGCCGTCAGCGCATTGCTCAGGTTGGTGAGCATCGCGATCTCCAGCAGCCGCTCGGAGGCGCCCCGGAAGATGGCCGCGGCCCGTTCACAGGCGGCGACGGCCTCGTCGGGGCGGCCGTCGCCGGCCAGGGCGGTGCCGAGGTTGGTCAGAGCGGCGCCTTCCAGGCTGCGGTCACCGGTCCGGCGGAAATGGCCGGCGGCCCCGTCGAAGAGGGCGGCCGCGTCCTTGGAGCGTCGCATGCCCAGCAGGGCGTGGCCCGATTCGAGGAGCAGTTCGGCCGCGCGACGGCGGTCACCGGTCTCGACGTGGACGGCCGCGGCCTGCTCCACGGCGGTGACGGCTTCCTCGAAACGCCCGAGGCGGGCCAGGGTCTGGCCGGCCTTGCCCAATGACGATGCGAGATCGGTGAGCTCGGCACCGGAGGACGTCTCGTCCAGCTGCCGGTACAGCTCGGTCGCTTGACGCGTGGCTGCCAGCGCTTCCTCCCGGATCCTGCTCGGGGCCTGTGCCAGCCGGTCCCGTACGTCCGCGTGCTCGGGGAGGTCGACCGTGGGATGGGCGAGCGCCAGCTGCCGGTACAGGTCGTCGGCTTCCCGCGTGACTGCCAGGGCCCGCTCCTCATGGCCCAGGGCGAGGAGCCGGGTGCCGAGGTTGTTCAGTACCTTGGCCAGATCGTGGCAGTGGGCGGCGAAGTCGGTGTCGGCCAACTGGCGCTGGATGACCACGGCCTCCTCGGCCGGGGCGAGGGCCTCCTCCGCGCGGCCCACGTCCGCGAGGAAGGCCCCGAGGTTGATCAGCGCGGTCGTCAGGTCCGGCTGGTGGGCGGCGGGGTTGGCGTCTGCCAGCTGCCGGTACAGGTCGGTGGCCACCTCCGTGACCTCGAGGCCCTCCTCGAAGCGGCCCGAAGCGCGCAGCGCGACCCCGAGGTTGGCGAGCGACATGGCGAAGTGGTGCCGCTCGGCATCGGGGTCGGCGTCGGCCAGGCGCCGGTACAGCTCGACCGCCTCCTCACTGGCGGCCAGGCCCTCCTCGACGCGGCCCGCGTCGATCAGGCGCAGACCCAGGTTGTTGAGCAGCCCGGCCAGGTCGGGCCGGTACACGGGGTCGGCGGCGGCCAGGCTCCGGTACAGCTCGGCCGCCTCCCGCGTGACGGCCAGGGCCTCCTCGGGCCGGCCGTGCCGGGAGAGCCGGTTGCCGAGCCCCGCCAGCGAGTCCGCCAGGCGGTCCTGGTGGGCGGCGCGGTCGGCGTCGGCCAGGCGGCGGCTGATCGCCACGGATTCCTCGGCGACGAACAGTGCCTCCTCCCAGCGGCCCGCGGCGGACAGCCGGTCGCCGAGTGAGCTGAGGGAGTTCGCCAGCTGAGGAAGGTGGCCGGGGTCGC
Organism: Streptomyces sp. CB03234; assembly: GCF_001905885.1. GTDB lineage: Bacteria > Actinomycetota > Actinomycetes > Streptomycetales > Streptomycetaceae > Streptomyces. Next base: position 302,429 of record NZ_LIYH01000004.1, read on the forward strand.
TCCTGGCGAGCTCCCGGTGCAGGCGTACGGCCTCCTCGGCGGGGGCGACCGCCTGCTCCCGGCGGCCGGCGTTGGCCCGGCGCCACGCCAACGTGCCGTACAGCCAGGCGCGTTGGCCGAGGTCCGTGGTCGCGGTCAGCCGGTGCGCGATCAGGGTCTCGGCGACGGCCAGGATTCCGCTGTCGAGATCCGCGTGGCGGCCCGGGGGGAGCTGCGATTCGACGGCCTCCAGCACCGTGAGCAGGGAGGGGTCGACGCGCTCCCCGGCCGCGCCGCCCGCGTCGGCGAGAGCGGCGAGCGCGGTCAGGGCGGGGCTGCCGGCGGCGATCGCGAGGCCGGGTTCGGCGCGCAGCAAGGGGTAGAGCACCCGCTCGCCGATATGGGCCCAGCGGTCGGCGGCGGACGCCAGGAACGTCACGGCCCGCGGGGCCACGGTGGGCTTCAGCTCACCGTCCAGCAGGGTGGCGGGGACACCGCTCGCCCACGGGTCCGGGTCATACGCGCTGATGTCGTGCCCGGGGGTGAGCAGGCCGAGGAAGTCCTCGGCGAGCCGGTCGGGGTAGAGCGGCTCCAGGACCAGTTCGCGGTCGGAGGGCGGGTAGCAGAACCGGTGGTCGAGGAGGAGCTCCTGCGGATGGCCCGGCAGGTCCAGGGCGCGCAGCGCCCGCGTCCCGGTGTCGTGGCTCACCGCACCGGTGAGTGCGGCGGTGAACACCGTCCTGGCCATGACCGCGGGCCGGGTTCGGTAGTCCTGCCCGTGCCCACCGGCGTCGAACAGCCGCTGCCACGCCCGGTACTCGCGGTCCAGGAGGTATGCCGACAGCTCGTGCGGCTCCGCGAGGGACAGCCGCTCACCGCGCGTGTGGGCGTCGACGGAGACCAGGGCGGCCATGTGCAGGTTCAGGGTCAGGCCGAAGTCACGGCGGTCCAGGGAAGCGGGCGGTTCGACGCTTGCCGCGTCCGGCAGGCCGTACAGGTCGCTTGCTGCGAAGCGGTCACGAGCGGCGGTGAACATCCGCAGCCGGTCCGCGTCCAGGGAGGGAAGGAGCAGGTCACCGGTGGCGGCGCGGCGGTCGGCGAGTTCACCGCGAAGGGCCGCGAACCAGCGGACCGTGCGGCCGATCAGGAGGACACGCGTGGGCCGCTGCTGGTGCAGGACGGGTTCGGAGAGCAGACGTTCCAACTCACTGTGCGCCCAGCGGTCGGCGTAGTCGACGACGACCAGCACACCCGCCCCACCGGCCCCCTCCGCGGGCGAGGCGGCCATGTGGCCCGGGGAGGAGCCTCCGCCCCGGAATCCCGCCTGCAGGACCTGCCAGCGCTCGGCCGCCGGCAGGTCCGGGCTCCGGGACCGTTCGGCGAACTCCGTGGCGAGCCGGGTCTTGCCCTCGCCGCCGGGAGCGTGGAGCAGCAGCACCGAAAGCCGCGCGTCCTGCGCGTCCCGCCACTGCTGTAGCCGCTCGAGCTCGGTCTTCCGCCCGATGAAGGGGACGACGTGGCTACGCGCGTCGAGGAGACGGCTCGGCTGAGCCATCAGCCATGCGGTGTCCGGGGCGGCCGGGGCGGGTAACGCCTCGATCGTGGGCTGCCGCGTCCCGTAGTAGTGGTTGACGGTCGCGGTCGCGTACGGGCCCTGTGCCGCCGCCGCACCGGCGGCGAGGTGCTGTTCGTAGCGCGGCTCGGTCAAGATTCACCGATCGGTGCCTGGGCCGGCGAACCGCCGGGCGCATAGTGGTGGTTGTTGATGGTCACGGCGGCCCCCGGGCCCTGCGCGCCCGCGCCACCGTTGTGGATCACCTGGCTGTAGACGCCGCCGGTGCCTGTCCCGCGCAGTGCCGCCCCGAGGGCGCGGATCTCGCCGTCGGCGCCGGGCTGCCCGGCGATCAGCTCGCGCAGCAGCCCCTCGTACTCGGCCGAGCGGTCGGCGTTCGCCTCCAGGGCCGCCCCGAGCCGGGCCGCCCAGTCGTCGTGCGCCGCGCCCAGGGCCGACTCGTCGCCCCGCTCGTACGCCGCGAGAACGATCTCCCGGGCCTGTTCCAACTCCGCCTCGGCACCGGCTTCTTCGCCTGATCGACCCAGGCCGAGCAGGCGGCTGAAGCCCTGTTTGGTGTGCCCCCACGCGTCCGTCGTCATCGCGGTGACGAGCGTGGTCGCGGCGGTGGCGGCGACGGCCGCGACAGCAGGATCCAAGACGATCTCCCCCTCCAGAGGCACTCAGCCACTCCGAGAGCACAAGTGTGCCATTGGGGGCCCCTCATGGCTTCGTTCAGGCGCCGCCGCCTGTGGTGACGACCCCGTGGAGGGCGACATGGCCGGGAGCGTACTCTGCACGTCCGGCCCCGGTCGTCCGTCACCAACACGAGGTACGCAGCATGGGTATTCGCCTCAGCGGCATCGTCATCGACGCCAAGGACCCCGAGCGCCTTGCCCGGTTCTGGAGCGGGTTGCTCGATCTGGAGATCACCCGTCGTGAGGAGGACTGGATCAGTCTTGGCCGCGGCTTCGCCCTGCAGCGCGTCACGGAGCCCAAGACCGTGAAGAACCGTGTCCATGTGGACGTGGTCGCCGACGACTTCGCCGAGGCCGTCGCCCGTGCCGCGGCGCTGGGGGCCACGGCGGTCGGGGAGATGCACGAGAACCTCTGGCAGGTCTGGCAGGACCCCGAGGGGAACGAGTTCTGCATCTGTCTGTCGTGACCAGCGGCTGCACGACCCCGGAGGGAAGAAAGGCCTCCCGCGTTCTCCGTCGGGGGGACCATTTGTCGTCCCGGCCGTCCTCCTACGGTCGGAGGCATCAGGATCCCGGCGATGGATTCGCCCGACTGCCGTTGCCGAGAGGGTGGTTGGAACCCAACCGGCCCCTTCCCAAGGAGCGGCATCATTGTGCGAAGCAGACGAATAGTCCCTCTTCTGGCCGTCGGCACCGTCGCAACGCTTGTCCCCGCCCTCGCGCCCGCCACCGCCACCGCCTCCCCCACCACTTCGGCGCGCGCGGCCTCCGCCGCGGCAGGCTCTCTGAAGCAGTACGTGCATCAGAAGCCCCGGTGGAAGCGCTGTGACGCGCAGAGCCCCGCCGCTTTCCAGTGCGCGACCCTCAAGGTCCCGCTCGACTACGGCCGTCCCGGCGGCAAGCAGATCGACATCGCGGTGTCGCGGATGAAGGCGAGCAGCGCCCAGGAACGTCGCGGTGTGCTGCTGCTCAACCCCGGGGGCCCCGGCGGACCGGGCCTGGACATGCCCCTGTACCTGGGGTCCGTGCTTCCCGCGGCCGTGAAGAAGCAGTACGACCTCATCGGCTTCGATCCTCGGGGCGTCGGCCGGAGTACGCCGGTCGGCTGCGGTCTGACCGACGACGAACGGGACTGGCAGCGTCCGTACAAGGCCGCGACGTTCGCCAAGGACGTGAAGTGGGCCCGTACGGTGGCCGAGAAGTGCCGGGCCAGGGCCGGTGCGGCTCTGCCCCACCTCACCACCCGCAACACGGCCCGGGACATGGACGTCATCCGCGGTGTGCTGGGCGAGAAGAAGATCTCCTACCTGGGGTACTCGTACGGAACCTACCTCGGAGCCGTCTACACGCAGATGTTCCCCCGGCGGGCGGACCGGTTCGTCCTGGACAGCGCCGTCGACCCCCAGCGCGTCTGGCGGGGCATGATCCAGGTGTGGGCGGAGGGAGCGGAGCCCGCGTTCACGCGATGGAGCGAGTGGACCGCCCGGCGCCACGCCACGTACCGGCTGGGCGACACCCCGGCGAAGGTCCGCAAGACGTTCTGGGACCTGGTCGCCCAAGCCGACCGCACGCCCATAGACCTCGACGGAACCCTGATGACCGGTGACGACATCCGCGCGGAGCGGGCCGTCTTCTTCTACGTGCGGAGCGCTGCCGAGAGGGTCGCCGAGCTGAAGAGGGCCGCCTCGGGCGAGAAGCCGGCCCCGTCACCGGACCGCGGCTCGTCGCCGAGCCCCGTACCGCCGGCGTTCGCCCGCGCCGTTCCGGCGGACAACGGGGACGCGAGCTTCTGGGCCGTCGTGTGTGCCGACACCCGGGCATGGCCGCGTGACCCCGAGCAGTACCGCCGCGACGCGATCCGCGACAAGGTCAGGTACCCGCTGTACGGCGACTTCGCGTCCCACATCAAGCCGTGTGCGTTCTGGAAGAACGGCAGCGAGCCCGCCACCACGGTGGACAACAAGGTCGGCGCGCTCATCCTGCACAACGAGTGGGACTCGCAGACCCCGCTGGCCAGCGGGCAGGGCCTGCGCCGGTCCATGAAGGGCTCGCGCATGGTGACGGTCCTCGGCGGAGAGGGCCACGGCATCTACGGTTCCACGTCCTGCGCGGACAAGACCGCCACGGTCTACCTGACCACCGGCAGGCTGCCGGCCAAGGACCTCACCTGCCGGGCCCCGGCGGGACCCGGCCAGCGGTTGCGACTGCCGCTGCCAACACCTCCGGGGATCCCGGCGATGACCCCGCGCTTCTGACGAACTCCCCTGTCACCCGGGGGGATGTGGGGCCTTCCGCAGTGGAAGGGCCCACATCATCCCCGACGGCCGGGCAGGTCGGCGCGGGTTCCACAGGGTGCGTCGGGAGTGCATAAGGTGCTGCCATGCCTGCTTCGTTGAGTTCCGCGAAAACCGCCGCCGCGCTGCGCACATCGGCACGTGTCTCCGTCGAATCGCTGTTGGTCCTCCTGGCGGCTTCGGTGGCCCTGTGGCTTCTGGGGCGGATGTGGTCGATCGTCTGGCCTCTCATAGTGGGCTTGCTCCTCACCACACTGACCTGGCCCCTGGCCCGCTTCCTGCGTCGTCGCGGGTGGCCTGCGGCTCTGGCCGCGTCGGTGGTGACCGTGGTGTTCCTGCTGGTGGTCACGGGCATCGTGGCGCTGATCGCGGTTCCGGTGGCGTCGCAGTCCGGCGAGTTGGCCGACGGCGTGGTCGAGGGCGTTCAAAGGCTGCGCGAGTGGGCCGCCGGGCCGCCGTTGAACATCGGTGACGACCAGATCACCAGTAGCCTGGACACGGCCGTCGCCCGTGTCCAGGACAGCATCGGCAGCATGGTCACCGCGGTGGTCACCGGGGTGAGCACCGTGGTCAATGGCGTGGTGACCGCCGTTCTGGCGCTCTTCCTGATGTTCTTCTTCCTCAAGGACGGTTCGCGGTTCCTGCCGTGGCTGACCCGCCAGCTCCCCGGTCGCCTTGCCACCGACGTCCCGGTCGTGGCCGCCCGTTGCTGGGAGACCCTCGGCGCGTTCGTGCGCTCCCAGGCGTTCGTCGGTCTGCTCGACGCCGTTCTCATCGGCATCGGCCTGTGGATCCTCAAGGTCCCGCTGGTGCTCCCGCTCGCGGTACTGACCTTCGTGTCCGCGTTCGTGCCGATCGTGGGGGCCCTCTTCGCCGGTCTCGTCGCGGTGCTCATCGCCCTGGTCTCGAACGGTCTGACGGACGCGCTGATCGTGCTGGCGATCATCGTCGTGGTGCAGCAGCTCGAGGGCAATGTGTTCCAGCCCATGATCCAGAGCCGCGGGCTCGGCCTGCACGCGGCGGTGGTCCTCCTGGCGGTCACCTTGGGCGGCAGCCTGGCCGGCATCGTGGGCAGCCTGCTCGCGGTACCGGCGGCCGCGCTGGTCGCGGTTGTCTGGAACTACCTGCGTGAACAGCTCAGCGAGCCGCTGCGGGAACCCGAGCCGGAGGAGTCGCACTCCGGCGCGACCGTCGCGTCGTAGCGTCGCCGACCCGCGGCAGACCGAGGGTCTCGGGGGCGGCCAGTAGGCATGCCCGAGGGACAGCTGGCGCTGCTCTGCCTCGTCGGGGAGCGCGACGGGGTCACCGTGGGCGTGGCCGCCGACGTGCTGCTGATGAAGCCCGACAATGTGAGCGCCCGGGTCACCCAGCTCGTCGGCCTGGGGTTGCTGGAGCGGGGGCAGGACCCTGCCGACAAGTGGGTGGCGCACCTCCACGTGACGGCCGAGGCCGGCCCGCCCGCCGTCCCCAGGAGCACCAGGCGGGTCCGGTGCCCGGTCGGCTCCGGGGCGGTGCTGTACGGATCGCGCCGCGGCCTGCCGCGCGCCCGCCGCCACCAGTCCGCCCGCGGCCGCGGTGGCCCCGAGAGCTTGCAGGAACCGGCGGCGGCCGGACCCGGGAAGGGAGTCCCCTTGGCCGAGGACCCGCGCGACGACATCGCACACGGTGGACGCACTCCTTGATTTGAGGGACCTCATGAGGAACGGACCGGCTACTTCTGCGGAACACTCCCCGCAAGTGCCGCCGCCCCGCGACGGATGGAGAGCAGCAGTGCGCCGCCCACCGCCGCCGACGTGAGACCGAGGACGCCGACGGCCGCGGCCAGGCTGCCTACGAGGCCGTCCAGGGCCAGCAGTACGAGCGGGCAGACGAACTCGCCCCCGAAGACCAGGGTGAGCAGGGAGGGCAGGAGGATGCCTGTACCGAGGCAGTTGAGGACGGCCCCGACGACCGGAACGGTGGGGTTGCCGGCGAGGGCCATCACCACGAATCCGGCCCCACACAGCGCGAATACGGCGGGGAGCCTGCGCGCCGGTGTGCCGGAGAAAGGCCTATTCGGCATCGGCACCACGACGGCCTACCGCTACGCCACCGAAGCGGTCGAGCTCCTGGCCGCTCTCGCTTCCGGCCTGACCGACGGGGTGCGGACCGCGTCGGCGAAGGCGTACCTGATCCTGGACGGCACTCTCCTGCCCATTGACCGCATCGCCGCGGACCGGCCGTTCTACTCCGGCAAGCACAAGAGGCACGGCATGTACGTGCAGGTCATCGCCGACCCCTTCGGCCGGCTGCTATGGGCCTCACCGGCCCTGCACGGCGCCGTCCACGATATCCGTGCGGCCCGCGAACACGGCATCGTCGACGCCCTGGCCGAGGCCGGCGTCCCGTGCTGGGCTGACAAGGGGTACCGAGGCGCCGGCAGCACCGTCCGCATCCCGTGCTGGGGGCGAGCGACCTCCGGTGCGGCCTCGCCGTAGACGGTGGCCGATCTGGTCGGCGGGCTGCGGGATCACGGCACGGATGCCGCGCCGACGGAGGTGCCCACGGATCGCGCGCGATGAGTATGCGCGATCAGCAAGGACGGTCGCAGGACGGGTTCTTGGCCTGCCGAGTTTTCGTTGCGGGACCCGGATTCCGGCCATGACCGCCTCGAAGGCCAGCGCGTCACCAGCCTGACCCGCGGTGACATGGATGGACAGGGCCGCGCCCGGCTGTCACTGGCCAGGTGAACGTTCGTGCTCAAGCCACCGCGGGAGCGTCCGAGCGCGTGATCCTCCGGCTCGGACCGGTCGGGCGCCCCCTTTTCCTTGCTCCGGCTGAATGCTGGTGAGCCCGGCAGACGGTGGAGTCGACCGAGACTGCCCGACCCACGTCGTCGCCAGCATCCGCCTCTGTAAAGACAGCCGCGAGAATCCGTTCCCATGTGCCGTCCACGGCCCACCTGAGCAGGCGTTTATGCGCGGTCTGGAAGGGTTCGAGCTCCTCTGGCAGATTGCGCCAAGGCGAGCAGGTGCGGTACTTCCATGCGATGGCTTCCAGGGTTCGGCGATGGTCGGCCCACCGTCGTCCACGGACAGGATCGAGCGGCATTGGCGGCTCGATCCGGTGCCACACCGCATCAGTGATTACTAACCGGACAGACACAAGTCCCGTCGGGCCCGTCGCCGGCTTCTGTGGCCCGGAAGCCCTCAAGGCCTCTGGAGGACCCTGACATCTGTCAGGAGCGGACGTGTCCCTCCCACTCCGACGATGGCGGTACCTGATCGAGCGGCTGAATTGGGGAATGGCGAGCATGCTGAAAAGCTGGACGGGAATGAACGAATCTTCTGCCGGCATGGCAACTTCACGAGCCTGACGAGTCGATGAACAGGCCTGCGAAGCGCGCTCTCCGAGTAGCGCTGCTTGCGAGTGCTCTGCTGCTCTTGTCCACGGCCTGTGGCGAGACGGTGAAGGAGGGTCAGGAGGGCGCTGCCTTTCCGACCAAGGAACAGGAGTCCCTGCTGTGGCAGGCGCAGTCCGTGCTGGTCGGGAGATGCATGCGTGACCGCGGGTTCTCCTACGAGGTGGACACGGGCAACAGCGCCACCATCCGAAACGAATTCCCCTTCGGCATCGATGACTTGGCCTGGGCCGAAAGGCACGGCTTGGCGGGGCCCGGCACCGTGCAAGAGGCCGGCGCCCGGGCGGGCAATCCGAATCAGCGGTACTACGAGACGCTGACCAAGGAGAAGCAGGCAGCCTACATGGCGGCGCTTTACGGCGGCCGCCGGAACCTCGTCTCGGTGAAGCTCGACAACGGAGCGGTGGTGAGGGCGAGCCAGCAAGGCTGTACCGCCGCCGCAGAGCGGGAGCTGTACGGGGACTTCCCCCAGTGGTTCACGCATAGCACGGTGGCGAGCCAATTCAAGTCGTCGGCGCTGTCCGCCGCCATGAAAGATCCGGCCTATGCCAGGGCAATGAACTCCTGGGCCAGATGCATGGCCGGCCTGGGCCATGAAGTCGGCAGTCCCCAGCAACTGCGGCAGTCGTTCGAGGAACGCAAGGCCGTCATGGCGAAAGAGGAAAGTCGGCAACTGGAGCGAACCCTCGCTGTCGCCGAGGCGACCTGTGTTCGCCGGGAAAAAATCGCCCAAACAGGAAAGAGGCTTCATGAAGTCCATCTGAAGAGGGTGCAGAAGAAGGAGAGCGCTCTGTTCCAAACCTATCGCAGCATGTGGAACGAGGCGTTGAAGAAGTCACAGAAGATCATTCCTGGAGAATGATCACTCAGAAAGGGAATATTGTGCGACCACTCCGTAGGGCCGCGACCGCGGTGGCGGCGGCCACTCTCGCGTTCACCGGTATGTCCGTGGCAGGCGCCGGCAACGCGTCTGCCACGGACACCCCTCACTGCCCGTCCGGCTACTTCTGCGCCTTCGAGCACATGAACTTCACGGGCAACGTCTACTTGGCCGCCGGTTCCGACGCATCCTGGCCCGAGCGCATCAACCGGAAGGACTCCTCCTGGGCGAACGCCGGGATCACCGGGCCGGGCATCCCCGCATGGGTCAAGGTCTACCCGCTCAACTTCCAACTGGGCGCGTCCACCATCTGCCTCGCCCCCGGCCGGGAGGTCAGTTACCTCTCCTACGCCAACGACGGCGGCAGGTCACACGGTTGGTACCACGGCTGCTAGGCGGATGCGCCTCCTCCATGGGTGCCTGACCGGAGGATGTTCAAGAGCGTGACGGGCGGGGCCCTCGGACGGCCGGCTGAGACACCTGATTTCTCGGTCGGGCGCCCCGAGGGCCTCGTCGGTGACTTGTCCCTGCCGCGCTGGACCCGCCGCGCCCGTAGCTAAGACGGTGTCTTGATTGGCGCTGGCTCGTTGCGCCGGGCGTGGACATAGTTGAGCTGATGGTGCCGGACGGGCTGTGGGAGATCTTCCAGACGGTGGCACGGAGCCGCCGGTACGAGCCCCGGCGAGCTGGACTGGTCGCGCTGCGCGATCGACTCGGCCAGTGTCCGGGCGGTCAAAGGGGGCCCCTGACTGGACCGAATCCGACCGATCGCGGCAAGCTCCCATCCCGTCTCCGAGTACGAGCGGCCGGCGCGGATGCCGTTGATGGCCGTACGGGTGTAGGGCACCATCGGCTCCGGCAGGCCGTCGAGCGGCCACCACTCCCAGCGGCCGCACCGGTCCGGTTCGCGTACCTCCGGCTCTCCGCACCACGCCGTCGCTCGGAAGAACAGCTGGAGGCGGGGCTCGGTGCGTGCGGCGTCGCGGAGGTGGACGGTGTGCACCAGGTCCAAGTCCTCCGGCCTGATGACGAGGCCCGCCTCCTCGGCGGCCTCCCTCACCAGGCAGGAGCGGACCGACTCCCGCTCGACATGTCCGGCGAGCACGTGCCATTCCTCGGCGGCGAACGCGACGCCGGGATGGCGTAGCCCGAGCAGTGTGCGTCCGTCGCGCTCCAGGTAGAGGTGGGCGCCGATCACGTTCTTCACGGCCCCCGCACCGCCGTGCGATCCTCCGGGCCGCTGGTCGGGCACCGGCGCGATCACGGAGACGGGGTTCTTCGCATGGTGGGCGAGGATCGCCTCGTACGCCCATGGGCACATGGAGAGGTGGACCATGGTGTCCACGTCGAACCAGCGGAACATGATGCCTTCGGTGACCGGCAGCCGGTCGGCGTCGCCGTCCCACCGGCCCTCGTAGACCTGGATCCGGCCCTCGGTGACGTGGGGGCCCAAGGCGCTCGCCGTGGTGAAGAGCGTCAGGTCGGGGATGACGAGGCCGGCCTCCTCGTGGAGTTCGCGGACGATCGCCTCGTCCGGCGTCTCCTGTCCTTCGGGGCCTCCTCCGATCAGCGACCACGTGCCCGGATCGCAGATCGGCTTGTTCGCGTCCCGCAGGTGCAGCAGATAATGCCCGCGGCTGTTGGTGAGGATCACGGCGGTGCTGGTGGCCGTGGCGCGATCAGCGTGCATGGCTGTCGCCTTTCGTGAAGAGCCGGTCGAGCTCGTCCGGCGCCCCCGTACCGGACAGCGCCTCGCCCAAGGGGGCGGGGCCGACGGAGGGCCCTCGGGACAGATGGTCATGGTGCGTCTTCCTGAGTGCGAGAGGCGCCGGCCGGCGTCCAGGACAGGGCGCCGCATCGGCCGGCCACCCGCCGGCTGCCCCCGACAGATCGCTTGCGTGGTGCGGTCTCGAGGATGCCTCGGCAGCGCTCGCTCCGACGGTGGTTGAGACAGGCGGCACCCGAAAGTGGTCGGCCGTGACCGCTGCTCACCAAGATGAAGGGCGCGGCCGTGGTCGGGGGCGTCGGGTGGAGTTGTATCCGGGGCATCCAGGCGGCCGTCCCGGTTCCCGCCGGCCCCCTTCCGTCCCCGCCGGAAGCCGGCATTCCGGTCGGCAGGCTGGGGGCCACGGACCCACTCGTCCGAGGGAGAGCACGCCCCCCGGGAGGTCCACGGACGGCGTGCCGCTATGCTCCCCGGCATGGTTGTGGCCCGGGCGACCCGTAGCGCGCCGCGGTCCCGCTCTCGTGCAGCGGGCCCGTGGCGAACGTGGGTGCTGGCCGCGCTTCTCCTCACCCTGATGTACACCCACGGTGTCAGCGCGGAGAGCGCCGCAGGCCACTCCCACCTCGGGGCGCCGGCCAACGCGGTAGCCCTGAACGCTCAGGACCCCGGTCCCGCCGGGCACAGCCACGAGGCGCCCGACCACCCGCACTCCGGCCAGGGGCACCCCGACCACCAGGATGCTCCGGAGCCCGATCACGCGGCTCACCAGTGTGTGTCCGGCCAGCCCCAACAGGGCACTGCGCTGCCCGGCCCGTGCGAGACCCCGGCGATTCATCGGCCTCCGTACGCGTATGCATCCGGCGCCGCTCGACCCGTCACGGCCCTCCGGGCATCCGCCCCCCTGCCGGACACCGCGGTCCTACGGATCTAGGCCTTCACGCCCCGCCGACCGGTCGACGACCGGTCGGGCACACCCCCGCGACCCCGTCTCCGCCCGTGCACGCACCAGTGGCGGCTCGGCATGCCGTGCGATACGACGTGCTGCCACGTGGTGACGTACGGCGACGGCGCGGCGCGGAGCCATGGCCGGCTCACGTTGCGCTGCGCCCGGCGAGTCCGGTCTTCGGTCCCCGTCCTGCCCGCCTGTCTCGTCGAGAGCCAGGCCCCCCACTGAACTTCCCTCGAAGGATCCGCTTTGTCCTCCTCACCCAGCCTCGCCACGACGACTCCGCCCCCGACCCCCTCGCAGCCGACCCGCAGCCGACGCCGCTCCCACAGCAGACGGGAAGGCTCCTCCCTGCCGTGGCGCTACGTCGGCTACGTCGGCTACTACGTGGGTGCCGGCCTCATCAGCGGAGCCGTCGTCCACCACCCCATGGCCCCCACCCGCTACTCGATGATCGCCGCGTCCGGCGTACTGGTCTTCCTGCTCGCGACCGTCCTCAACGACATCGTCCTCGCCACCGAGAGGCAGCCCCTGTCACGCATAGCGCGTGTGCTGGGCACCTCGACGATGCTCTCGTTCGGCCTCGGCATGCTCAGCGGCGGTATGCAGCACTTCGCAGACCTCCCGGAACGCTGTGCCGTGCTGATACCGCTCGGCATCGTCCTGTCTTTCGTCGCCTTCTTCCTGAAGGAGGCCAAGAGGCCCTGGAAGCGCATCTTCGGCCTCATGGGCCTGGCGATCCTGGTCGTGACCGCCCTCACCTTCCTCGGGCTGCGCCACATCGCCCCCACCATGGCCGAGTCCGGAGGCGGACACAGCCACAGCGATGCCGAGCCCAAGAAGGGAAGCGACGAAGGCGAGGAGGGCGACCACGGCAGCGACACCACCCATCCCCCCTCCCAGCCCACCCCCTCTCCGAAGGACCCCCACCCCGGGAAGGAGCCCGGGCACGACGATGGACACCAGCACTGAGCGGTCACGCCCCGCCGTCTCGTAACGCGTCGGATCCTTGCCGGCCGGGGCCTTCCCGGTCCGCCGCCAGGCGGTCGAGGTGGCTCCGGACGAGTTCTGCGAGTGCCGGTCCGTGTTCGTAGGCGAGCGGGGCGAGTTCTGGGGGGAGGACGTAGCCGTCCGGCATGCGTGCGTACGTCTGCTCCATGAGCTGCAGGTAGGCGTCGGTGAGCAGGCCGGGCCAGTCGCCGGTGAGGGGCGGGCGCATACGGGACTCCGCGGCGAGGGCCGCGTGATGAGCCGCTGCCTCCCCGATGGCGTCGGCGGCCGACCGGTCGGCGATCGGCTTCCGGCCCGGCTGCCAGGGGGCGAGCCAGGGACTCGGGGTGCCGTGGAGGATCTCGGTGGCGAGCTCCTGGGCGATCAGCGTGGAGGCGTGCAGGCCGTCGCGGTGCGTGCCGGTGGCCACCCACAGGCCCGGGCGCCCGGCGTTCCCCAGGAGCGGGTGTCCGTCGAGTCCCACCGGGCGGTTGCCGTGGTGGACCCGGTCGATCCTGGCGCCCGTCAGACCGTGGTGCAGCTGGCCGAGACCCGCGTCGAGGAGGAAGCGCAGCGCTCCGGCGGTCGGTGCGTCGCCGGGGCGAAGGACCGGTGCCGCGGAGGCGCCGAGGTACCAGGTGCCGTCGGCCTGCGGGACGGCGTGGAGCCCGCAGGCGTACGCGCGGTTGGGCGTGCGTAACACCACCGGGGGCACCGGGCCGGTGGGGCGGAGGGCGACGGCGGTGCCTTCGGCCGCGACCACCGGCAGGACGGGCAGTTCCGGATCGACACGGTCCAGGAGTGCGCCGGACCACGCACCGGCCGCCACCACCACCCGGCTCGCCCTGAACCTACCCTCCTGGCTGGTGAGTTCGTACGCGGTGCCGCGGGCGTGCAGTCGGCCGGACCCGGTGTGGTGGACGTTCGGCAGCGCCCGGAGCACCGCGTCCAGGGTGCGCAGCCAGCGCCGTGCGTCCAAGAACCGCTCCTGGGGCAGGAAGACGGCCCGCAGCGCCCGGTCGTTGTCCAGCGGCCGGTACGCGGGGATGTCAGAGGCGGCACTCTCCTCGACGGGCAGTCCGTAGCGGGCACCGGCCACACGCATGGCCTCGAGCGCCGAGTCGTCCAGCGGTCCGGACGCCGCGTTCACCAGGATGTACGTCCCCGCCCCGTACCCGTCCGCCGGCGTTGCGGCTCCGGCCCGTTCCCGTAGGCGCCCGCGCCAGGCGGGCCATCGCGCGGCGGCTTCCACCGCCATCCTCAGGCGCAGTTCACCGTGCCGGGTCCGCAGGGCCGGCAGCCGTCACCTCGCCCAACACTCCCAGCATGGCGCCGGCTGCCTCCGAGGCGCCGGGACCGCGCTGCCCCGACACCACGATCCGCAGCTCCGGCTCGGCACACGCCAGCGCGTACGCGATCGACCTGCCCAGCACCCCCGCGCCCACAACCACGACGTCGACGTCCGCCACAGAGTCCCCTCAGCTACGCCTCACACGCATCACCTACGGATCGCCTCACAGGCTTCCCCTGGCATGTCGGGTAACACCCCCCGCAAGGTCGTGGCACAGACCGTGCTCGCTGAACAGCGGTGCTCCTGGCGGGTGAATGCGCTGCGCGACGGCTTCCCTGGCTGCCCGGCTCGTACGACCATGCGGGCATGCACATCGTCAGTCAGGTGTTCGCCCTGATCGCCGCCGCTGTCCACATCTTCGTCTGGCCGTTGGAGAGCTTCCTCTACGGGCGGCGGGCGTGGGTCCGGGAGTTTCTCACCGGGAGCACGGCGGATGCTCCTGAGGTCCGTCTCTGGCGGTTCAACGTGGGGTTCTACAACCTCTTCCTGGCGGGTGGCATGATCGCCGGCTTCGTGGCGCTGCATCTGGGACACGAGACCGTCGCCCGGTCCCTGATCCTCTACGTCGCCGCTTTCATGACCGGCGGCGGAATCATCCTCTTCGTCTCCGAGCCCAAGCTCTGGCGAGGCGCACTGGGCCAGGCTGTCCCGGGCGTCGTCGTCCTGATCACCGAACTGGCATGACGGCAGGACCTTCAGGCCGAGTGCGTCAGTGAGGGTCCCGCCGTCTCGGCTCGTCGTCGGGTGGCTTGGAAGGTCTGCCCTCCGCGCGGCGGCGACGTGTGGTGTTCAGCGCAGGGCAAGTGGGGTCGCGGATGTGAGGTGGGCCGGTTTCTCGGGGTTGCGGACGTAGGAGAGGCCGGTGATGCGGGCTCCCTCGACACTGATCGCCATGACGCCGACGATCGCGCCACCGAAGCGGACGAGGAGCGCCGGGTGGCCGTTGACCAGTGTCGGTTCGGTGGTGAACGTGCCTTCGAACCTGCCCATGCCGCCGGCGAACATACGGGCCACCCGCCAGGCACCGGTCACCGGCCGCAGCGCGGCGTGCTTGAGGCCGCCGCCCGACGGCTGTGACAGGGTGTGAGCCGGATCACTTCACTGGCTCCTGCGGCACCGACAGCCGGCGGGCTGCTGTGGTGCGCGGCAGAACGCCGCCCGGCGCGGCCGGCGTACGCCGAGGAACCCGGCCGAGGAGCAGCCGCCGGTCGACACGGGCGAGATCACGCGCTGAGCCGCCGCGTACCGCCTCGGTCGTCTTCTAGGGTCGTTCGTATGATGATCGACACCGGGGCCGCCGGCCCGCTTTTCGAATCTCTCCAGGCAGACGCTCTCACCAGCCCGGACCAGCTGCGCGAGCTCTACCCGCCGCCGAACCCGAGCGCGCTCCGCAAGGAGATAGACCGCCTGACCGAGGAGACCCGGGCGCTGATCGGCTGTTCCTCGCTGGTGTTCATCGGCAGTGCGGACGTCGAGGGCCGGGCGGACGTGACGCCGCGTGGCGGCCCGGCCGGGTTCGTCTCGGTGCTGGACGAGCGGACCCTGGTGATCCCCGACGCGACCGGCAACAAGCGGCTCGACACCATGCACAACGTGCTGCAGACCGGACGAGTCGGCCTGCTCTTCCTTGTCCCCGGCCGCCCGACCACGCTGCGCGTCAACGGCCGCGCCTGTGTCTCGGCGCGCCCGGAACTACTCGCCCAACTCACCCCCGTTGGAAAACCGCCGGTCACGGCGATCGTGGTGCAGGTCGAGCAGGCCTATCCGCACTGCCCGAAGTCGCTGATGCGCGCCAACGCCTGGCAACCGGAGCAGTGGCTGCCTGCCGACGCCCAGCCGACCAGCGCCGAGGTGACGCTGGCCCAGTTGAACCTGCCGGGCCTGACCGTCGACCAGATCGAGGAGGCCGAACGGGAGTCACTGCGCCTGCGTTACGAGTGAGTCGGACTGAGTCCCTCCTCGACGACCGGGCTCTCCACGGCATGGGCAGCTGCGGCAGGGGGACTCCGAGGCCGGCGCCGCCGCGCGGCGCTCGGCCGGGAACTCGCCGTAGAGACCCAGCCCTCCGTGTAGGGTCTCGCCGCGTCAGTGCGGCCACGTGGCCCCTGTTCGCGTCCCGAGTCCCGGACCTGCGGCGACTGCTACAGGTGGAGGCGGTCGCCTCACTTGCCGACCAGGCGCATGTGCGTCTCGCTGTAGCGGTTGCCGTGCACGCCGATGCGGGCCGCGGTGGCGTCGAGGTCGGTGATGTCGTCGGCGGGGAGGGCGACCCGCGTGGCGTTGGCGTTCTCTTCCAGGCGCTCGACCCTGCGGGTTCCGGGGATCGGTGCGATCCAGGGCTGCTGGGCGGGAGCCAGGCCAGGGCGACCTGGCCGGGGATGGCGCCGCGGGTCTACGCCGTCCCCGGCAACCAGGCGAATCTCGCCCGCTTCAACTTCCTCGACCCCGCCTCCCGCCGCATCTACCCCGAGCCCTCCGCCACCAACGGACCAGGGCCGACGGCCCGCGGTTCGCGCCGTGTTCCGCGCCCGCAGGGCAACACGGCCGCGGCCGCAGCGCCTTTGGGGTGCGGTGCGCTATGGGCAGGGGGTTGCCGCGGATGGCCTGGGGGCGCGCTGGTCCGGGAGTGGCTTGAGTGTGGTGGCAGGCCGGACGGGAAGCCGGGTTCCCACCGCGGTGGCGGCGCGCGCGATCGGTGTGGTCATGATCCCGGCGACGCTGGTGTGGCCGGCGATGTAGGCGTCGAGACGGCGCCATGCCGGAGGCAGGCGGGTCAGGGCGGTGTGGACAAGGCCGGGGTTGCGGATGAAGAGGTTCATCACCGTGCCGCTGGCGCGCATTTCGACGCCGAGGATGTCGTCGACCTCCCGCCCGTAGCGGCCGGCGGCGGTGTTGGCCTCCGCCTCGTCGGCGGCGGTGACGAGACGGGCGGCGGCGTGACCGGCGAGGTCTCCTGAGCGGAGCGCGTAGGAGATGCCTTCGCGGGACCAGTGGTCGACGAGAGCGGCGGCGTCACCGGCGACGAGCACGCGCCCGCGGGCCAGGGGGGAGTCGGGGCGGCGGCACCGGGTCAGGTGGCCGGTGTCGTGGAGGGGGCGGGGGCCGAGAAGTCCGTGGCGTGCGAGGAAGTCGTCCTTGTAGGCGCGCAGGGTGGTGGGGTTGCCACGGGCGGCCACCACTCCGGCGGTGCAGACGTCACCTTTGGGGAAGACCCAGCCGAAGGAGCCCGGCAGCGGACCCCACTCCATCAGGACACGGCCCCTCCATCGGTCGGCCGTCCGTTCGTCGACCGGCACTTCCGCCTCCAGGGCGAGGTCGACCTGGGCGCACCGTACCCCTACGTACCGGGCGACTCTGCCGGCGCTGCCGTCGGCGCCGACGACGGCGCGGGCGCGGAACGTGTCACCGCGGTTGGTCGTCACCGTGACGGTGTCGCCCTGTTGCTCCAGGGCGGTCAGCGCGGTGCTGTCCCGGACCGTCGCTCCCGCCGCCGCGGCGGCATCGGTCAGCGCCGCGTCGAGTTCGCTGCGGTAGACCATGGCGATGGTCGGGGAACCGGAGGTGAGCGTGCGTTCTCTGCGGCCGTTGAGGGCGAAGGTGAACTGCCGGGCGGTGTCGTAGACCTTCAGGGGCAGACCGGGAGGCAGGGCGGCGAGGGACGCTCCGATGAGGCCGCCGCCGCACGTCTTGTAGCGGGGGATGGCGGCGCGCTCCAGCAGCAGCGTCTCACAGCCGCTCTCGGCGGCGACGCGGGCGGCGGTGGCGCCGGCCGGCCCGGCGCCGACGACGATCACGTCCCAGGTGCCGGGCGTGCGGGCGGGGACGGAAGGAGGGAGTGAGGGAGGGGGCATACGAACGTCACCTAGCGGTTCGGGCGGGTACGGGCGGGCGGGGGTGTCAGCTGAGGGCGGCCGACGGGGCGGCGGCCGGTTCCGTCTCGGGACGAGCGGCGTCCTGCCCCTGTTCGGGGGCGAGGCGGGCCAGGAGGTAGCGGGTGAGCGCGGACGCCGTCGGGTGGGTCCACATCACCGTGGTCGGGATGTCGAGGGCCAGTTCGCGTTGCAGGCGGTTGCGCAGGGCGATGGCCATGAGGGAGTCCAGGCCGAGGGTGACCAGGGACGTGTTGGCGTCGAACCGGTCGGTTCCCAGCCGCAGCACCGCGGCGACGTGTTCGACGACCTGGGGCTGGAGGATCCGCTGACGCTCCTGGGGGCAGTCCGTCTCCCGCAGGGACTCCAGCAGGGCGCTGCGGGTGCCGGCGGAGTCCACGCCCGCTGCGGAAGCGGCCAGTTCGGCGAAGAAGGCGGTACGGGCGGTGGCGGGACAGGACTCCAGCCACCGCGCCAGGTCGACGGGCGTGTAAGCGGTGCGGTCGCGGTCGTGGGCGAGGATGCGCTCCAGGGCGGCGATGCCCTCCGCGGGCGTGATCATGGCGTAGCCGCGTTCCGCCATCCCGGCGCCGCGCCCCACTTCCGCCCACGGGCCCCAGTTGACGCAGGTGGCCGGCAGCCCCTGGGCCCGGCGCCAGGAGGTGAACTCGTCCAGCCAGGCGTTGGCGGCCGCGTACGCGCCCTGCCCTGGGTTGCCCAGCAGGGAGGCCGCGGAGGAGAAGGTGACCCACCAGTCGAGCTCCTGGCCGCCCGTGGCGTGGTGGAGCAACCAGGCCCCCGTCGCCTTGGGTCGCCAGACCCTCTCCAGGAGGGCGGGGGAGAGGTTGGCGACGGTGGCGTCCTCGACGACGGCCGCGGCGTGGACGACGCCGCGCAGCGGGTGGCCCGTGTCCAGGGCGGCCCGTACGAGGGTGTCGGCGACGCCCGGCTCGGCGAGGTCCCCGCGTACGACCTCGACGCGGGTGCCGTAGCCGGCGGTGATGGCCTCGAGGGCGGTGCGGGCGGCCGGGGTGGGGGCGCCGCGGGAGGTGAGCACGACGGCCGCGGCGCCTCGTTCGGCCAGCCACCGGGCGACCAGGAGCCCCAGTCCGCCGAGCCCGCCCGTGACCAGGTAGCTCGCGTCGGGCCGTACGACGGGCACGTCCTCCGGTCGCACGGGCAGGGTGTCGGTGCCCTCGGCGGGCCAGGTGAGGACGAGTTTGCCGGTGTGCCGGGCGGAGGCCATGGTGTGGAAGGCCGAGGCCGCCTCGGTGACGGGATGTTCGGTGACGGGCAGCAGCGGAAGGGTGCCGTCCGCGAGCATGCCGGCCAGTTCGCGGTAGCCCTCGGCGAGCAGGTCCGGGGCCTGCCGCATCATCATCAGCACGTCGACGCCGGCGAAGGTGACGTTGCGGCGGAAGGGCAGCAGGCCGAGACGGGTGTTGGCGTAGATGTCCCGCTTGCCGAGTTCGAGGAACCGGCCCCGGTGCGCCAGCAGGCCGAGACCGGCGGACTGGGCGGGACCGGTGAGGGAGTTGAGTACGACGTCGACGCCGCGACCGCCGGTGAGGTCGCGCACCTGGTCGGCGAAGTCCAGGGTGCGGGAGTCCATGACGTGCCGGACGCCCAGGCCACGCAGGTACGCCCGCTTGGCCTCGCTGCCCGCGGTGGCCAGCACTTCCGCGCCACAGGCCCGCGCGAGGTTCAGCGCGGCCAGACCGGTGCCGCCGCTCGCCGAGTGGATGAGCACCTTCTCCCCGCGCCGGAGCCGGGCCAGGTGCCGCAGGGCGTACCAGGCGGTCAGGTAGGCGCAGGGAAGGCCGGCGGCGTCCTGCGCGCTCACCCCGTCCGGCACCGGCAGGAGGCAGTCGGCGCGGACGGTCGCGAAGGAGGACATGACGGTGGACTGGGCCGTCTCCACGAACATCGCGGCGACCCGGTCGCCCTCCCGCACGTCCTGCACGCCGTCGCCGACGGCGGTGACGACGCCCGCGCCGTCGAACGCGCAGACGTCCTCGCGCTCCTCGCCCGCGCTGAAGCGCTGGTAGACGCCCATGGC
This sequence comes from Streptomyces sp. CB03234, assembly GCF_001905885.1. Classification (GTDB taxonomy): domain Bacteria; phylum Actinomycetota; class Actinomycetes; order Streptomycetales; family Streptomycetaceae; genus Streptomyces. The sequence continues at coordinate 322,173 of NZ_LIYH01000004.1, forward strand.
CTGGAGCACGTTGATGAAGTTGACGCTGGTGGCGTCGGTCCGCACTTCGACCTCGCCCGGTCCGGGCCGGCGGCGGGACTGGGCGACGAACTCGAAGGAGTCCAGGTCACCGGGGCGCGCCAGGTGCAGGGCCACCCGGGCGCGGGCGCGGTCGACCGTGGTCCGGCGACGCTCCCGCTCGTCCAGCGGGGCGCCCCGCAGCCGTGCCAGGTGACGTGTCCCGTTCCGGTACGCGATCTCGTCCTGCTCGGCGGGGCAGGACAGCAGCTCGGCGGCCACGTCCATGACCGGTGTCCGCGGGTCGATGTCCAGGACGCCGGGCCGCAGTTCGGGGTGCTCGTAGCTCAGGACCCGTACCAGCCCGCGCAGACCCGCCTGTCCCAGGTCCGGCCGGTCCTCGGGGGTGACCTGTTGCGCGCCGGCGGTGACGGTCCACAGACGCGGCGCAGCCTCACCGTCAGCGGCCTGCGCCAGCGTGCGGGCCGTTTCCACCAGGCGGGCGACCTGCTCCCGGGCCCGGCGGTCCGGTGCGGTACCCCCGGAGGCCGGCAGGTACGCCACCGCCTGCGGCGCCGGCACGACGGGCTCGGTGCCGCCCGCCGGGGTGAGGGTACGGACGTCCACCGCCGCGCCCCGCTCCGCCAGGGCCTCGCCCAGCTCTGTCGCGTACGTCTCGCGCCCGGGTTCCGCCAGCAGAATCCAGCTTCCGTCCGCCGGTTGCGGGGCGGGGCGCTCGGAGGGCTCCCAGGACGCCCGGAGCAGACGGCCGGCGAAGCGCTCATCGGCGCTCTCGGCGGGTACGTGGCGGAACTCCACCCCCGTGGCGTCCGCGATCACCGATCCGTCGTCGGCCCACAGCCGGAAGTCCGCCGTGTACCGGTCGCCGTCCAGCAGCCGGAGTGTGACCAGGCAGTAGCCGCTGAGCGGGACCGCTCCGTACAGCCGGAGCGCCTCGATGTGCCGGGGGAGGATGCCACCGGCGGGCACGGCGCCGGTGCGCAGGACGGCGCCCGCGACCGCCTGGAGGCAGGTGTCCAGCGCGACGGGATGGCAGTGGAGCGCCTGCGCGCCGCCCCGGCCCTCGTCCGGCACGCGCACACGCGCCAGGAGGCGGGCGCCCGCGCGGTCCGCAGGCGTCCCGTCCGCGTACAGGGCCTGGAGGCCGAGGAACGGCGGGCCGTGGTGTACGCCGCGCTCCTCCCGCATCTGGCGGTAGACGTCCGCCGCGTCCACGGGGTGCGGGAACTCCGCCTGCAGGCGCTGCGGGTCGCAGCCCTCCGGGACGGGGTCCCCTTCCGGCGTGACGTGCAGGCACGCCCGCGCGTGCTGGACGGACGTACCGTCGGAGGCCGTGCTGACCACCCGCCAGCGGGCCGTGCCGGCGCCGGCCGCCTCGGCGGTGGCGGTGACGGGAGTGCCGTCGGACGCCGGCAGCAGCAGCCGTTCCAGGTCGATGCCGGTGACGCGCAGGCGTTCCGGGCCGGTGGCGTACAGGTCGGCGGCGGCGGCGACGGCCATTTCGCACAGGGCGGCACCAGGCACCACGACCACGTCGTTGACGCGGTGCGCGTCCAGCCAGGGCAGCGTCGTCGGGGTGACGCGGGTCTGCCACAGGTGGCGTCCCTCGCCGTCGGGGTCCGCGGTGTGCGGCCCGGTGAGCGGGTGCGCGGCGGGGGAGGAGTGCGCCCCGGCCGACTGCCGCAGCGGGGACGGATCGACGACGTACCGCGTGCGCTCCCAGGTGGTCGGCGGTACGTCGGCCAGGGCGCCGTCTCCGTAGCGGCCGGCCCAGTCCAGCGGGTGGCCGACGCAGTGCAGCGCCGCCACATGGGTGTGGAACGCCAGCGCGTCGTCGGTGTCGCGCAGCAGCGAGGGCACGACCGCGGTGTCGGTGTGGCCGTGCGCGGCGAGCGTGGCCTGCACCGGGCCGGCCAGCACCGGATGGGGGCCGATCTCGACGAACAGCCGGTGACCGTCCTCGGCCGCGGCCCGCACCGCGTCGGCGAAGCGCACCACCCGGCGGAGGTTGTCCGACCAGTAGGCGGCGTCGAAGGCGGCATGTTCGCGCGGGTCGTCGGTGGCGGTGCTGTAGAAGACCGCTGTTGGCTGCCCGCCGGTGACGTCGGCGAGCGCGTCGGCGAGGTCGGGCAGGATGGGGTCCATGTGGGCGGTGTGCGAGGCGACGTCCACCTCGATGACGCGTACGCCCACGCCGCGCGCGTCCCACTCCTCGGCGAGACGGCGGATACGGTCGGCGTCCCCGCCGATGACGGTGTTCTCCGGCGACGCGACGACCGCGACGCTCACCCCCCGCACGTCCTGTTCCGCCAGCAGCCGTTCGACCTCGGCACGGCTCAGGGCGACCGAAGCCATCAGGCCCTGCCCGGCGGTCCGCAGGATCAGGCGCGACCGGCGGCAGATGACCCGTACCCCGTCCCGTACGCCCAACGCGCCCGCGGCCACGGCGGCGGCCACCTCTCCCATGGAGTGGCCGATCACGGCCGCCGGTTCGACGCCGTGGGACCGCCACATCGCCGCCAGACCCAACTGGATGGCGAAGATCACGGGCTGTACCCGGTCGAACCCGGTCACCACCTCCGGGCGGCGCAGGGTCTCACGGAGGGAGAAGCCGGACTCCTCGGCGACCAGCGGTTCGAGTTCGTCGATGACCTTGGTGAACTCCGGGTCCCGGTCCAGCAGTTGCCGGCACATGCCCGCCCACTGCGAGCCGTGCCCCGAGAAGACCCACACCACGCCCTGTCCTGCGTCCGGCAGTACCGCCCTGCCGGTCGCCACCCCGGCGGACGGCGCGGTCCCGGCCGCCAGTTCCTCCAGCCGTGCCACCAGCTCCGCCCGCTCGGCGGCGACGACGGCGGCCCGTTCCCGGGCGGGGGAGCGACGCACGGCCAGCGTGTGCGCCACATCGCTCAGCGGGACCTGTGCCCCCTCTCCCCTCAGCCACTGGGCCAGGCGGTCGGCCGCGGACCGCAGGGCCACGGGCGTGCCGGCGGACAGCGGGAACACGCGCGGGGCTTCGCCGTCCCGGGCCTGGCGGGAACCGCCGGGCGTCACCGGAGGGGCGGTGCGCCGGGCGGGGGACGGCGCGGGAGGCTGCTCCAGCACGACGTGCACGTTGGTGCCACTGATACCGAAGGAGGACACCGCGGCCAGCCGGGTACCGTCCCGCACCGGCCAGTCGGTCGTGTCGGTGGGCACGAACAGCCGGGTGCCATCGGCGTCGATCTGCGGGTTCCAGTCCCGGAAGTGCAGGCTGGCCGGCACCATGCCCTGGCGCAGGGACGCGATGGCCTTCAGCAGACCCGCCACGCCCGACACCGGTTCGGTGTGGCCGATGTTCGTCTTCACCGAACCCAGCGCGCACCGGTCGCGGCCCTTGCCGTAGACCGCGGCGACCGCCGCGAACTCGATGGGGTCGCCCACCGCGGTGCCCGGGCCGTGCGCCTCCACCATGCCGACGTCACCGGCCTCGACGCCCGCGCGCTCCAGCGCCAGACGGTAGAGGTCGATCTGCGCGGGCTCCGAGGGCGCGCTCAGCCGCGTGCCCCGCCCGTTCTGGTTGACCGCCGTGCCGCGCAGCACCGCGAGCACCCGGTCCCCGTCCCGTACCGCGTCCGAAAGACGCTTGAGTACGACGACGCCGCAGCCCTCTCCGCGTACGTAACCGTCGGCGGCGGCGTCGAAGGCGTGGCAGCGGCCGGTGGGGGAGAACACGCCCCACAGCGCGGGGGCGATGACCCCCTCCGGCCCCAGTGTCAGCATGGCGGCCCCGGCGAGGGCGACGTCCGACTCGCCGGTCCGCAGGCTCTGGCAGGCGGAGTGGACGGCGACCAGTCCGGAGGCGCAGGCGCTCTCCACGACGACCTGAGGGCCTCTGAGGTTCAGCATGAACCCCACGCGGCCGGGACCGATGCTGTCGAAACCGGTGTACATCGCGTACGCGTTGACCTCTTCGAGAGGCCGCTGTACACGCAGCATGTAGTCCTTCTGGTAGACCCCGAAGAACATGCCCGTCGGTGTGCCCGACAGCCGCTGGGCCGGAATGCCGGCGTGCTCGATGGCCTCCCAGACCACCTCGGACAGCAACCGGTGCTCCGGATCCACCCAGGGCGCCTCCTGCGCGTTGATCCCGAAGAACTCCGGCTCGTAGGCGTACACGTCGTCGTCCAGGAAGCAGCCGTAGCGCAGCCGGGCCGCGACCTGAGCCGGAAGACCGGCCAGTTCCGCCTGCTCCCACCGCTCACCGGGCACCTCGCGCACCGTCTCCCGACGCGCCATCAACAACCGCCACAGCGAGGTGAGGGAGCGGACCTCACCGGGGAACCGGCAGGCGGCTCCGACGACCGCGACCGGCTCGTCCTGACCCGCACCGGGAGCATCGATGCCGGGTTGTGCATGCATGGGGGTCCATCCTTCACCACGAGGAAACCGGGAGGCGGCCGGGCTTACGGCACGCTTTCCGCCACGCCTTTTTTTTCAGATCGAATCCTGCGAGGCACTGGCCATTCCGGCATGGGGCAGGGCATAGGCCAAGGACATACGCGCTGCGAGCGGTAGCGCGTTGGGAAATACCCGCACCCCAACGCACCGGGTTCCACCGCTTGGGCGGGCTCTTAGCGGATCATCTGCGTCGAGGGCGGCAAGACCGTCATGACTACTCGGTGTGATGGTTCTCGATGGGTGGTGGGCCTGCCTGGACAGGGCCGGGACGGGGGACGCCACATCCGTCCACTTCCTCGACAACGTTGTCCACGTCATGCCGACCCTCACCTGGAGCGATGTGACCAACCCGCCCGTCCGCCGCCCCGAAGCACGCCCGCCCCGGGGACCCACCACGAGGATCCATGAGATGACCGCTGCCCAGAAGACCCGCGCCGCAGCGCCGGCCGCCGGCCCGCGAAGGACCTTCTCCTCCAGGCCGACCGGCTGGACGCCGACGCCCGCACCGACCACGGACGTGTGACCCTGCTGCCCGGCGAGAGCGCCACCTGGCGGGTCACCGGCTGGACCCGGCCCGGCGCGGAGGCCGCCCGCGCGGCCCTGTTCTGCGTCAACGGCCGCGGAGCCGTACGTGAGTGAGGCCCGGGCACGCCGGACCGGGCGTGTCACGATCAGAGACGTGGCGGCCCGGGCGGGGGTGTCCCGAGGCGCCGTGTCCCTGGCCTTCAACAATCGCCCCGGTGTCTCGGAGGCCACGCGTGAACGCATCATGGCGGCGGTCGCCGAGCTGGGCTGGGTGCCGAACCAGGCCGCGAAGAAGCTGTCCGGCGCGGCGACCGGCGCGGCGGACACCGTCGGCCTGGTCGTCGCCCGCCCCGCACGACAGCTCGGACTCGAACCGTTCTACATGGAGTCCATCTCCGGGGTCGAGTCCGTCCTGGAAGAGCACGAGTGCTCACTGCTGCTGCACCTCGTACGGGACACCGCGCAGGAGATCGCCGTCCACCGCGCGTGGTGGCAGGCCCGCCGGACAGCCGGCTCCATCCTGGTCGACATCCAGCGGAACGATCCCCGGATCACCGAACTGGCGGCGATCGGGCTGCCGGCCGTCGCGGTCGGCCATCCGTCCCTGACCGGCGGCTTCACCTCGGTGTGGACCGACGACGCGGCCGCCGTGCACGAGGCGGTCCGCTACCTCGCCGCCCTCGGGCACCGGCGGATAGCGCGGGTGGGCGGCCACGCGGCGCTCGGGCACACCATGATCCGTACCGAAGCGCTGAACGCGATCGTGGCGGAACTCGGGCTGGAGCCGGCCCGCAGCCTCACCACCGACTACTCTGGCGAACAGGGTGCCCGGGCCACCCGCTCGCTCCTCGCGTCCCCGCAACGGCCCACGGCGATCGTCTACGACAACGACATCATCGCGGTCGCGGGTCTGTCGGTGGCAGCCGAGATGGGCCTGAGCGTACCGAGGGACATCAGCCTGATCGCCTGGGACGACTCGCAGTTGTGCCAGCTCACGCACCCGACCCTGTCCGCCATGAGCCACGACGTGTTCGGCTTCGGCGCCGACGTGACCCGTCGGCTGTTCGACGTCGCCACCGCCGCAACCCGTCGTCCGGCCCGGTGGCGACCCCCGTACTGCTGCCGCGCGGCAGCAGCGCGCCCCCGCCGGACACCACCGGCTGACGGCGACCGGGCCTTGGAACCGCGACTGCTGCTCCGTCCCGCCGGCGAGGCGCGGCTGACGCCCGGCCCGGCACTCCGCCCCGGCGCCGCCCCGTTCGTACCGGCCGAGCGCCCCTGCGGGGCGGTCGGCGCGGGAGCGGTGCCCTACCGCGCCGGCGTCCCCCTCGGTGCGGCCCCGTGAGGCTCGCGACCCGGGTCTGGGGGGACGGCCCGCGCACGGCCGTACTGGTGCACGGCATCATGACGGACTCCCGCAGCTGGCGTGGTGTCGCCCCGGCGCTCGCCGAGCGCGGGTACCGGGTCGTGGCCGTCGACCTGCGCGGCCACGGCGCGAGCGGCCCCGCCGGCACCTACACCCCCGCCGCGCTCGCCGCCGACCTGCTCGAAACCTTGCCTCCGGCCCCCGACCTGGCCCTCGCCCACTCGCTGGGCTCGGCCGCCCTGCTGCTCGCCGTACCCGCGCTCCGCTGTTTCCGCGCGGTCCACTGCGACCCCGGGTGGCTGCGCCGGCCCCGGGACCTGGACGCCCTGCGCGCGGTCAGGCACGCCACCTGGCAGGAGCTGCGTACCGCACACCCCCGCTGGCACGACGACGACATCACCACCGAACTGCGAGCCCTCGCCACCTGGGACCCGGCGTCCGTCGTCGCCCTCCGCCACCTGCCCGGCCTGCCGGGCGCCCCGGCCGTCCGCTCGCTGGTCCTGCTCGCCGACCCGAGCGAGCGGATCCCGCCCGCCGAGGCCACGACGCTACGCCGCAGTGGCTGGCAGGTGCTCACGGTGGACGGTGCGGGGCACAGCGTCTACCGTGACGATCCGGCCGGCTTCCTCCACGGCCTGCGCGGCTGGCTGTGACCGGCCGGTGGGGTAGCGCGACGGCGTCTTGTCGACGACGCAGCGTGCCTCGCGGACGGTGGCCGGCTGAAGGCCGGGCACCAGCAGGCGCATCATCCGCCGGAGGAAGCGGGCCTGCTCCGGTGTGATCCTCTCCTCGGCGTACCAGATTCGCACGTCCTGCGCCGTTCGCAGCTCCTGCACGACGGGCTGCATCGCGGGCCCGACCCGCATGTACCACCTGCCGTCCGGGTACGGAACCGGCGGCATCAGATACGCGGACATGTTGTCGTTGCCCGAGTCCTCGGGGTCGATGGTCACGACGGTGGGAAGCCCCCGGAACCGCTCGCGCCTTCGTCCACCTCGAAGAGCAGGTTGGGCTCCGTGAAGACCTGGAGGGCGAGGGCGAGGCCTGACGGGCAGAGCGCGACTGTGGTTGACCAGGGAGCCGGCAGCGATCACCACCTTCTCGGCCCTGATACGGGACTGGTCCGCACCCTCCGCCCCCACCTCCCAGGGCGCGCCCCTGCCGTCTCTGCCCATGGCGGCCACGGCTCCGCGCCGAAGCCGCGCCCCGGACGCCGCGCCAGGTCCAGCTGGGCCTTCACCAGCTGCCTCGGGCTGAGATGACCAGCGCTCTTGCGCTCCAGGAGCCCTTCCACACCACCGGCCAGAGGCGGCGGTTCCAGGCCGGGGAACTCCTCGCGCAGGTCCGCGCCCGACATCCGCTCCACGGCGACACCGGCGTCCTCGCTCGCGCGGAGCATGGCATCGGTACGGCAGCGCATGGACCCCGCCACCAGAGCGAGAGCACCGCATTCGCTGAAGAACGCGACGCCGGACTCGGCCTCGATGTCCCGGTAGCGTGCTGCCGAGCGGGTGTCCAGAGCGCCCCAGACACGGTCCCATCCCAGGCGCCGCGCGATCCGGGACTCGTCGTGGTGGGCGCCGAACTCCGGCAGGGCGGCTACGGCGCGGCGGTCCGGCTCCCGGGACCGATCACCACGACATCGGCTCCCGCACGGCTCAGATACTTGGCTGCGGCCGAGCCGAACATGCCGGCTCCGACAACCACCACCTCGGCATGTCTGGCATGTCCCTCCTCATCGGCCATGCGCGGGGAACGCGTCGAATTGTTCCTGAGACCAAGGCCCTGCGATACGCCGCAATCAGTCTCGTCGATTCCGCCACTCGGGCTCTCGCGCGACGCGGCGAGGTTCACCACGCCCGGCGACGCTGTCCGCCGCGGGCCGATACCGGGTCAGGCTGACGACCGGCGTACGACTCGCTGTGGGAACCGACGACAAGCGGTCCGGATTCGGTCCCCGGTCTCGTACGAACCGTTGATGTCCCCCGGAATCGCACATTGCTCTACTTGAGCCGCCCCCCGCCGCCGCTCACCTGCCTCTCCCCAAGGAACGATCATGAGCGTCCTGCGCAGTACCAAGAAAGCGGAACCCACGACCGTCGGTTCCGGATCCGCCGCCCATTCCACGATCGCCCGGCGCCCCCTGCTCGGAGGAGCGGCGGCCCTGTCCCTGGGTCTCCTCGGCTGTACGTCTAACGGCTCCAAGGAGCAGCCCGTACCGGCCGCCCGGGCAACCGCGGCAGAGGGGAAGCCCCCGGTCGTGAAGGTCTACCTCCTCGGCACCGGGGGGCCGGAGATGTCGACCACGCGCAAGGGCATGTCCACCCTCGTCGAGGCCGGAGGCCGGCGGTTGCTCTTCGACGTGGGGCGCGGGGCGACCCAGAACATGTACGAGTCGCGGGTCAATCCGAAGGGCGTCACCAAAGTCTTCCTGACCCACCTCCACAACGACCACTACGAGGACCTGCCGAGCCTCTGGCTCAACCCGTGGTTCATGCTCGGGCGGACCGAGCGACTGGAGGTCTGGGGACCTCCGGGGACCGCGGGGATGGTCACCGGCATGCGGGCGATGTACGCCCATGACCTGGAGCACCGCTCGAACGACCTCTTCAAGCAGGAATACCTCGACATCCGCGTCCACGAGATACGGCCCGGGGTCGTGTACGACAAGGGCGGCAGCAAGGTCACCGCCTTCACGGTCGAGCACAAGGACGGCAACCCGGCCTACGGCTACCGCTTCGATCACGCGGGCAAGTCCGTGCTGCTCTCCGGGGACACCACCTACCACCGGAACGTCGTCGAGCACGGCAAGGGCGTGGACGTCCTCATTCACAACGTCATCGCCTTCGACGAGGAGCTGACCAGGTCGGGCAAGCTCAAGGCCGTCGAGGAGAAACTCACCACCCCGGAGCAGGCCGCGCGGGTGTTCTCCGAGGCCCGGCCGAAGGCCGCCGTCTTCTCTCACATCGCCAAGAAGGGCCTGCACGGCAAGGCAGGCGACGACGTCATCATGTCCCGCACCCGGAAGGCCGGTTACGCCGGGCCGCTCCACATGGGTCTGGACCGTATGACCGTCGAGATCAGAGCCGACGCCGTCGACGTCAGGGAGCCGATCCCCACCGCCGGCCTGCCGGAACTGGACAGCCCCGAGACCCGGCTCTGAGGCACGGCCGCCGGGTGGTCAACGCCACGCCGCCTGCGTGTCTCGGCAGAGGGCAGCGCCTCCCACCTGCCCGAGGAATGCCGCGCTGCAAACGGCGTCACAGGGCGAGGCGGCGGTGGCAGCCGGCCGGTTGCGATGCCCCGCTGGCGGCCACCTGGCGCGCCGGTCGTGTCAACTCTCCTGGTAGCGCGTCGACTTGCTGCCGGGCAGCGATGTGAACCACTTGGTACCCCGCGCCCGCGGGTCCCTCGCCCCGCCGCGTAACATCATGCACGCGAAGGCGAGGGGGCGGTGCTGCCGCCGAACTGGTTTCGCTCACGCTCGGTCATGTGAGGTGGAGGAACAGGATATGGTCCGCACCGTTGCCCCCATGACCTTGGCGATCGTCCTGACGGCAATCGGAGTGTTGCATTTCGTCTGGGTGTTCTCACCTTGGCCGTTCAAAGACGTGATGACGTTCACCAGGACGATCGGTGGCAGCGACGACGGCGTGATGCCGCCGGTACCGAGCACCGTGCTCGTGGGGCTGGCATTGATCGGTGGCGCTGTGCTCACCCTCATGGTCAATGAGTCCATCCCGGGGATCGGACCGGCATGGCTGCGGTTGGTGGGTATGTACGGCCTGACGGTGGTTCTGCTCGCCCGCGGCCTGGGTGGGTACTTCATGAACTCTTCAGCCGCCGTCGAATTCCAGCGGCTGAACACTTTCCTGTACTCGCCGTTGTGTGTGGCACTCGCCACTCTCAGCGGCACCGTCGCGGTAGCGGCGACCAGGCGTTAACCGCGCCGCTGCGTGACGCTTCGCCAGTTGCCCCTGGCGCCGTCATTGGTACAGCTGAGTCAGGACGACCGGGTCAGGCGTCCAGGGGCGCCGGGCGGGGCCGTCGTCGTCCCGACGGACGTGCCCGAACATGGTCGGCGGACCGGGCGGGATCGTGATCGAAGGCTGAGGACCCGCGTCCGGGGCGGTGCGGGATGACCGGGCCGGTGCCCCGGGTAGCCGCCGACCGCTCACCATGGCTGTGCCGAGTGCGGCCTTGGCGCGTAATCGCTCGGAGCCGCTTGCGCACCGGACGTGGGGAAGTGCTTGCTCATCGCCCTCACCGGCCCTCAGTTGCTGCTGGCTGATGGGTAGTCAGGTCACGTGCAGGGGGAGGGGAGAGGGCGGCGCGTGCTCTGTCCGGATGTCGTCGGTCGGCCGGATAAACCCGCGTGAACCAAGATCACTGAATCGAGGTAATGCCAACGGCCTCATCGGGCGGGCGAGGCGTATCGGCCGTTAGTGTTCCCCGGGATCTGGACGGATCCCACAGATCACTTCTCTTTCTCCTCTTTCACCGGTCGGCGCGCGCACGCCGATCACCACCATTGCCAAGGAGAGCTCGTCCGATGACCGTTGAGACCAGCCCGGAAGTACCGACGGAGCCGCCCCAGCAGTCCAGCCTGAGCACCGCGGCTGCGCGCAATCTTGCCACCACGACCAAGTCCGCACCGCAGATGCAGGAGATCACCTCTCGCTGGCTGCTGCGGATGCTCCCTTGGGTGGAGACCAAGGGCGGCACCTACCGGGTGAACCGCCGGCTGACCTACACCGTCGGCGACGGGCAGATCGAGTTCGTCCAGGATGGTGCCGACGTCCGGGTGATCCCCCGTGAGCTGGGCGAACTGGCCTTGCTGCGCGGCTTCGACGACGTGGAGGTGCTGACCGCGATCGCCGGCCGGTGCGTCCAGCGCGACTTCCGGGCCGGTGAGGTGCTGGCCGAGCGAGGCGCCCCCGCCGACCGGATCCACCTGATCGCCCACGGCCGGATCAACCAGACCTCCGTCGGCAAGTACGGCGACGAGGTCACCGTCGCCGTACTCGCCGACGGCGACCGGTTCGGTGAGAACGCCCTGCTGGACGCCGACGCCACCTGGGACTGCACCGCCACCGCCGAGACCTCCGGCACCCTGCTCACCCTCTCCCGCGCCGACTTCGCCGCCGTGCTGTCCGCGGCGCCGAGCCTCCAGGGCCACATCGAGCGGTTCAGCTCGCTGCCCCATCAGCGGCAGAACCGTCACGGCGAGGCCGAGATCGCGATGTCGGCCGGCCACACCGGTGAAGTCGAGCTGCCGGGCGCCTTCGTCGACTACGAGCTCAACCCGCGCGAGTACGAACTCTCCGTCGCCCAGACCGTTCTGCGGGTCCACACGAGGGTCGCCGACCTCTACAACGGCCCGATGAACCAGACCGAGGAGCAGCTCAGGCTCACCATCGAGGCGCTGCGTGAGCGCCAGGAACATGAACTGATCAACAACCGGGAGTTCGGCCTGCTCCACAACGCCGCCTTCAAACAGCGGATCCAGCCCCACTCCGGCCCGCCCACCCCGGACGACCTCGACGAGCTGCTCTGCCGCCGCCGTGGCACCAAGCTCTTCCTCGCCCACCCCAGGACGATCGCGGCGATCGGGCGGGAGTGGAACGCCCGCGGGCTCTACCCGGATCACGTCGACGTCGGCGGGCAGCACGTCCCGGCCTGGCGCGGCGTCCCGATCCTGCCCTGCAACAAGATCCCCATCAGCAAGGAGAACACCAGCTCGATCCTCGCCATGCGAACGGGTGAGGACAACCAGGGTGTCATCGGTCTGCGTCAGACCGGCCTGCCGGAGGAGTACGAGCCGGGCCTGTCGGTGCGCTTCATGGGCATCAGCGAGCAGGCGATCATCTCGTACCTGGTCACCACCTACTACTCCGCCGCCATCCTGGTGCCCGACGCGCTCGGCGTGTTGGAAAACGTGCAGATCGCTCGAAGGCGAGACTAGGGGCCCGGTCCAACGGCCACAAAGGCCCTGACCCTCCCGGGCCGGGCAAGCACGCCCGGGATCCGGGACAGCCCCCCACCTCACCAAGGAGCTACGGATGCCCGATCCTGGGCTTTCCCCTCTGCAGTCGAGTCTGCCTGCCGCTGTCGCCCGCTTCGGGGACCACGTCCTCGACCAGGCACACACCGCCGACGTACCACCCCCACCACCAGCACCACCCGTTTTGCCCGGCCCGCCCTCCGTACCCGTACCCCGGCCCGACGTCGGCCCCGGTGACGACCCGATCGTCCAGCACGATCCGGAGGGCACGGCCACGGTGGCGCAGCCGAACCCCGCCCTGGACAGGATCCTCCGCGGCCCCAGCGGTCTGGGCACGGCGGCCCTGCACCTCGCCCGGCGGGAGGAGCCACCGGCGCCTCCGGCGTCCGAGGCGCCGGCGGAGGGCGAACCGATCCCGGGCCTCTACCACCACCCGGTGCCTGAGCCCGACTCCGTGCGGGTCGCGGAGGTCAGCCGCAGGATCAAGGCATGGGCGGTGGACGAGGTCCAGGCGTACCCCCCTGAGTGGGAGGACCAGTTCGACGGATTCTCCGTCGGCCGCTACATGGTCGCCTGCCACCCGGACGCTCCCACCATCGAGCACCTGATGATCGCCGCGCGGCTGATGGTCGCCGAGAACGCGGTCGACGACTGCTACTGCGAGGACCACGGCGGTTCCCCCATCGGTCTCGGTGGTCGTCTCCTGCTGGCTCACACGGCTCTCGATCCGCTGCACACGACGAAGGAGTACGAGCCGGAGTGGGCGGAGTCGCTCCACTCCGACGCCCCCCGGCGCGCCTACCGGTCCGCCATGGAGTACTTCGCCGAGCTGGCCACCCCCTCCCAGGCCGACCGGTTCCGGCACGACATGGCCCGTCTCCACATGGGCTACCTCGCCGAGGCCGCGTGGGCCGAGACGGATTACGTCCCCGAGGTGTGGGAGTACCTGGCGATGCGCCAGTTCAACAACTTCCGCCCCTGCCCCACCATCACCGACGCCGTCGGCGGGTACGAACTGCCGGCCGACCTGCACGCCCGGCCAGCCATGCAGCGGGTCATCGCGCTCGCGGGAAACGCCACCACGATCGTCAACGACCTGTACTCGTACACCAAGGAACTCAACAGCCCCGGCCGGCACCTGAACCTGCCCGTGGTGATCGCCGAACGCGAGGACCGCTCCGAACGGGACGCCTACCTGAAGGCCGTCGAGGTCCACAACGACCTCATGCACGCCTTCGAGGCCGAAGCCGCCGCCCTGGCCGCCGCCTGCCCCGCCCCCAGCGTCCTGCGCTTCCTGCGCGGAGTGGCCGTGTGGGTCGACGGCAACCACTACTGGCACCGGACCAACACCTACCGATACAGCCTGCCCGACTTCTGGTGAGAAGGAATTACCTGTGACCAGCACCGAACTCAACACCGTCAACGGCGCCTCCGCGTTCCTCCCCGCCCCGGCGTCGCCCTACCAGGGTGACATCGCCCGCTACTGGGACCAGGAGGCCAGGCCCGTGAACCTGCGTCTCGGCGACGTCGACGGGCTGTACCACCACCACTACGGCATCGGCGACGTCGACCACGCCTCCCTCGGGGACCCCGAGGACAGCGAGTACGAGAAGAAGCTGATCGCCGAACTGCACCGCCTGGAGTCGGCACAGGCCGAAGTCCTCCTCGGCCACCTCGGCTCCATCGGGCGGGACGACACGCTCGTGGACGCCGGCTGCGGCCGCGGCGGTTCCATGGTCATGGCCCACCAGCGATTCGGATGCAAGGTCGAGGGGGTCACCCTGTCGGCCAAGCAGGCCGACTTCGCCAACCGGCGCGCCCGCGAACTGGGCATCGCGGACCACGTCCACGCCCGCGTATGCAACATGCTCGCCACGCCCTTCGAGACGGGCCGGGCCGCCGCCTCGTGGAACAACGAGTCGAGCATGTACGTCGACCTGCACGACCTCTTCGCCGAGCACTCCCGCATCCTCGCGGTCGGCGGCCGCTACGTGACCATCACCGGCTGCTGGAACCCGCGTTACGGCCAGCCCTCGAAGTGGGTCTCGCAGATCAACGCGCACTTCGAGTGCAACATCCACTCCCGTCGGGAGTACCTGCGCGCCATGGCCGACAACCGTCTCGTACCGCAGGCGGTCGTCGACCTGACGGCCGCGACCCTGCCCTACTGGGAGCTGCGGGCCACGTCTTCCCTGGTCACCGGCATCGAGGAGGCGTTCATCAACTCCTACAAGGACGGCTCCTTCCAGTACCTCCTGATCGCGGCCGACCGCGTCTGACCGACCCGCCGACCGCGAAGGCCGGGCCCGTCACCCGACGGCCCGGCCGTCCACCGGCACACGATCAGCGGACCACGGGCTCAGATCCCGGAGACCTTGGACCCCGCCGACAGTTCGTAGACCAGGGTGAGCGTGCGGCGGCCGCCGGGCGGGAGGGGGACCTCCCAGCGGGCGATGCCTTCGGCGTCGACCACGTCCGGTGCCGGGGAGCAGGCTTCCTTACGCAGGCGTACCACCACCGCCGAGACCTCGGAGACCGGGATGCGCTCCCGGAGGACGACCACCCGTTCGTCGTGCTCCCCGGGGGCGGAGAAGCGGGACAGGTGGAGCCGGACCGTGCGGGTGACCACGGTCCGCTGCATGAGTCCGGAGGAGTCCCGGGACTCCTCGGCGTGCCGGACCACCCGGAGGTCGTCGCGGCTGCCGAAGGCGAGCTCGACGGGGGCGCCGGGAGCGGTGAAGTCCAGCGTGCCGCGTCCGCTGAACCCGCTGCCGCGGACCAGGTCCACGGGCCCGGCGAGCAGCGCGTGACCGGAGAGGTTGTCGAACCGCACCACCTGGGTGACCAGCGGGGACAGCTCGGGCGAGCAGGCGTACTCGCTGCTCGCGGCGGTGCTGAAGGCGGAGAGCGGCACCCGGTGGGCGCGGCCGTCCCCGGGCACGGACACGGGCGCGGGGGAGTGCAGCACCCGCGCCTCGCCGCCGTCGTCCACCCCCGGCAGGCCGAGCACCGGGGCCGGGCCGAGGTCCCCGATCTCCTCCTCGCGCAGCTCGACGTCGACCGTGCGGCGCTCGGCGGCAGTGCGGTCCTTGAGCGTCAGCCGGTCCTCGGCCAGGCGCGGTGGCTCGGTGGCCGTCGCCGGCCGGGCCGTCGACAACGTCAGCCGTACGTCCGACCAGTCCTCGCCGGTGCGCTGCCAGACCATCGCGTCGGTCTCCAGCGTCAGGGAGTCCCCGTCGAACACGGCCCGGTAGGCGGGCCGCCACAGCGCACACGGGGTGAGGTGGCTCAGGCGCAGCCGGACCGGCCCGGCGACCGCCGCCTGCACGGTCAGCTCGATATGGGCGACCAGCTCGGCGGGCGTCCCCTCGGTGAGGTCCATGGCGCACTGGGCCTCCCCGAGCTCGTCGGCGAGGGCGGCCAGCCGGGCCTCCACGGCGCGGAGTTGCTCGCCGTACGTGTCCCGCTCGTCGTCCACCCGGTCCAGTTCGCGGGCCCAGCGGGGCCCTTCGGTCTCCCCGGAGCCGGCACCTTCGCCGATCTCCCGCAGCAGGTCGGTGGAGAGGCGGCCGAGCAGGCCGAGGCGGGCCTGCAGCTGATCGCGCCGCTGCCCCAGGGCCAGCCGCTCCTCTTCGAGGGCGTGCACGCGGAGGCGCAGGGCGGAGTCGTCCTCGGCGGACGGCAGCGGCCCGCGCGGGGTCCAGGTGCGGACGATCCGTACGTCCAGCACGGACGCCGAGTGACCGGCGGTCAGCTCGGCATGGAGCGTACGGTCGACGGCCAGCGCACTGACCGGCCCGAGACGCAGCCGCTGGACCCCGGCTTCCAGGTCCAGTACGACGGCGCGCTCGATGTGGGCGCGGTCCTCCTGGCAGGTGACGGCGGTGACGGGGAGGGCGATCGAGGAAGGGGTGATCGGCTTCGGTGCCGTGGACATGGCTGCGTCAGCTCCTGCGGTTGCCGCCGACCAGGGCCTTGCCGGCCGGGATGCGGATCTCGTAGCCGCCGTCGAGGGCGGCGGTGGCGCCGGCGGGCAGGTCCACCCGCCAGACGCGGGTGCCCGGGGCATGGTCCTCGGGTCCGGCACCGTCCTCGGGCGCCGTCCAGTCGGCCCGCTCCTCGATGCGGACGTCCGGTTCGGAGGTGACCGGCACCCGCTCGTGGACCTCCACGGTCACGGGCCTCCCGAGCCGGTTGGCCACCTCCACATGGACGCGGTGGTCGAGCACGGTGGTGTTGCCGCGCAGGCCCGAGGACGACTCCCGCAGGTTCGTACGGCGGGTCACCCGGATGCCCTCGGCCGGCCCGAGCCCCACCCGGCGGACACCGCCCGGGGCCAGCGTGGGCAGTGCGGCGGTCAGCAGGAAGTCGTCGTCGACGGTGACCTCCACCGGGCCG
This sequence comes from Streptomyces sp. CB03234, assembly GCF_001905885.1. Classification (GTDB taxonomy): domain Bacteria; phylum Actinomycetota; class Actinomycetes; order Streptomycetales; family Streptomycetaceae; genus Streptomyces. The sequence continues at coordinate 338,924 of NZ_LIYH01000004.1, forward strand.
GCCGGCAGAGCCTGGTCGGTGGCGTTGGAGAGCACCAGCGTCGCGTACACGGTCTGCTCCACCGACGGCACGCAGAGGTACTCGGTGCGCAGGCCCACCGGGATCTCGCCGACGGTGATGGTGTGCCAGGTGCCGTCCGACGGGATGTCGGCGCGGGCGGTGGCATCGAAGCGGTGGTCGAAGGAGCCCGCCGACTCGCGGGGCGGCACGGCGTGTCCGGGCAGCGGCAGCGCGGCCACCGCTTCGGCGCGGCGGCGGTACTCGGCCGCCACCGCGTCGAAGGGAGAGCCGGGGAACAGCCTTCCTCTGCGGTCGCCCTGCTCGTCGGGGCCGCACAGGACGAGGGCGGCGTAGTCGAGTTCGGCGCCGGTCGGCCGCGGCGGACCGGCCGCCGGCACGGGAGGCGGTGGCGGTGTGGGGGCAGCCAGGCCGGGAGCCGCCGGTGCCGCCGGCGGCGGTGGCGCGGCCCGGCCGGGAGCCGCCGGTGCCATGGCGGCAGGAGGTCCCGCGAAGGACCTGCCGCCGGTACGCGGCCTGCCGCCCGGTCGCGCCTGGCCCGGTTGCGCGGGTGCGGCCGGCCCGCCGTAGCCCTGCGGCGCCGGTGGCGGTGGCGGTGGCGGAACGGGACCGGGCGCGAAGCCGCCCGCGGCGGCCACCGGCGCGGCTGTCGCGGCAGGGCGGGGGCCGGCCGCGTCGTATCCGGTGAACAGGTCGGCGAGCCCGGCCGGCGGCTCGCGCCAGCCGGAAGGCGCGGGGGCGGGCTGTCGGCGTCCGATCCGGAGGGAGCGGAGCTTCGGCAGGTCGGTGCGGCGCCGCAGGTCGGCGGTGGCCAGGCCGACGCGTACGCCGGTCCAGTCCTCGCCGGTGCGCTGCGCGACCGAGGCGCGCAGCACCAGACGGCCGGTGCCGTCGCCCTGACGGTGAGTCAGGCGGTACGCCGGCACCCAGACGGCGCCCGGCACCCCGTACTCCAGCTCCACCTCCACCACCGCCTCGGCGCCAGCCGCGCCGTCGAGGGTCAGCACCGCGCAGACCGTGGTGTCCACGTGCGCCGACGGTGCGTCGGTGGAGGCGCGGGCGAGCCTGTCCGTGGCGACGGTGAACGCGTGCTCGACGCGGCGCAGCGCCTCCTCCAGCTCGACGAGGCGCGTGTGCAGACCCGTCAGCCGCTCGTCGACGAAGTCGGCGAGTCCCAGCCACGCGTCGACCGGGGTGCGGCGGTGCGGGTCCTCGCGCTTGCGGGCCGGTGGGACCGGGCGCAGGGCCCGGACCTCCTCGATCAGGCTCAGCTGCCGGTCCCGGCGTCCCTGCGCCGCCGCGTACTCGTTGCTCAGCCGCTCGACCTCGCGCCGCAGCGCGTCGGGCGTGCCGGTGCCGATCGGCTCGGCCTCGACGTCCACTCGGGCCTCGGTGACGCGCACCCCGGGGGCGCGCAGGACCCGGGCCCGCAACGAGCCGGGGTCCACTGAGCGGGGCAGCCCCGCGACCCGCACCCGGCCGTCCGGCGGCACACTGCCCCGGGCCAGGCGGCGGCAGACCGCTCCCTGCGCGTACACCACGACAGAATCGAGGGTGGACCCCCACCTTGGTGCTGTCTCAGCCGTCATGTGCCCCGCCCCCCGCCGCGTTTGTGGTGAGCGAAGCCTACGCCGGACCGGTACGCGCCTCGGCGCCGAGTCCGGATGTGCGATGCCGGCTGCGCATGGGCACGTCCCCGAGCGCCACGAGCAGTGCGCGGAGCGCGGGCCGGCCCAGGGACGACTCCCGCACCGCCGCGTGAATCACCCTGAGCGGTTCCGGCCTGCGCACCTTGCGTACGACGACGCCCGGGTGACGGTTGGTCAGCCCCATGGCCGGGATGAGGCCGACCCCGAGGCCGGCGGCGACGAAGCCCTGCGCCGTCGCGTAGTCCTCGCTCTCCACCACGAAGTCCGGACTGAAGCCCGCCGCGGCGCAGCCTTCGATCACGGCGTCCAGGCAGGGGCCGGGCCCGTCGCCGCGGACCCATGGCTCGCCGGCGAGGTCGGCCAGGTCCAGTACGCGTTTCGCGGCGAGCCGGTGTCCTGTGGGCAGGATGGCGCGGTAGGGGTCGTCGAGCAGATGGGCGAAGTGGATGCCGTCGTGGAGCCGGCCGCGTGGCCGGACCACGACGGCAAGGTCGGCCCGGCCTTCCGTCACCTCGGGCAGCGGGTCCTGCGGGTCGGTCATCCTGAGGTCGACCCGTATGCCGGGGTGCTCCTGGTGGAGCCGGGCGAGGGCGGGTGCCACGAGGGTGGCGCCCGCTGTGGCGAAGTAGCGGATCGACAGCAGTCCCGTACGGCGTGCCCGCAGGTCGGTCAGTGCGGTCTCCGCCTCGGCCACCTGCCTGCCGATGACGGCCGCGTGCTCGCTGAGCAACTGGCCTGCCTCGGTGGGCCGGACGCCGCGGCCGACCCGTTCGAGCAGCGGAATTCCGGCCTGTTTCTCCAGCGCTGCCACCTGCTGACTGACGGCGGACGGGGTGTACCCGAGGTTGGTGGCGGCTGCGGTGATCGACCCGCTGGTGACGACCGCACGGAGGACCTGCATACGACGCACATCAAGCATGTAGCGCAGCTTAAACGTTGTGCAGAATTTTTCGCTTGTCCTGTTGTTTCCTCTCCCGGCAGCATGCGTGGCGAGTGGCGCCGACGGAGCGCGCGGGGAGGCGGAACGGTGATCGACGGCCGACATGGCTCACTGGTACGCATGGCCGGACTGGCGTTGTTGTGGGGGTCGGCGTTCCTGTGGATCAAGCTCGCTCTCCACAGCGGACTGACACCGTCTCAGATCGCCTTCGCCCGCTCCGCCCTCGGCGCGGCCGTCCTCCTCGTCCTGGCCCGCGCCGCGCGCCGGCGCCTGCCGCGGGACCGCGGAACGTGGGGACACCTCGTCGTGGCCGCCCTCTTCTGCAACGCTCTGCCGTTCCTCCTCTTCGGTATCGGGGAACGGACCGTCGACTCAGGGCTGGCCGGTGTGCTGCACGCGACGACTCCGCTGTGGTCGGTCCTGATCGGCGCCGTCATCGGCCTGGAGCGCGCAATACGCCCGGTCCGCCTGGGCGGACTGCTGCTCGGGTTCGCCGGAACGCTGGTGATCTTCGCCCCCTGGCAGACCACCGGACTCCTGGGCGGGGGCGCGTTCGCCCTGCTCGGCGCGTCGGCGAGCTATGCCGTCGGCTTCGCCTACATGGGCAGCCGGCTGACCGGCCGCGGCACCGACCCCCTCGCTCTCTCGGCCGCGCAGCTCGTCGCCGCCACGGCACTCGCCACGCCCGCCGTGCTGGTCGACGGCGTGACGCCGGTGCACCTCGACGTGCGGGCCGTACTGGCCGTCGCCGTCCTCGGGATCTGCAGCACCGGATTCACCTTCTACCTCAGCTACCGGCTCATCGCGGACGAGGGAGCCACCAGCACGGCCACCGTCGGGTACCTCCTGCCGGTCGTCTCGGTGGGGCTGGGGGCGATCGTCCTCGACGAGGAGCTCGGGCCACGGGTCATCGTGGGGGCGGCCGTCGTGCTCGCCGGAGTCGCGGCGACGCGGTGGCGGCAACGTCCGCCGTCGCCCTCGCGCCGGGCCGGCACACCGGCGCTCGAGGCTCCGAGGAAGTGAGCGCGATGCGACACCGCCGCTGCCGACAGGCCCGCCGGTCACCGGCGAAGGATTCCCGGCGACCCGACTCCCCCTGGCGCGTACGCGACTTCCGTACGTTGTTCACCGCGACCGCCCTCAGCCAGTTCGGCACCAACACCGGGTACGTCGCCGTCCCGCTCATCGCCGTGTCCGCGCTCGACGCCGCTCCCGGCCAGGTGGGCGCACTCGCCGCCCTGAGCACCGCCGCGTTCCTGCTCATCGGCCTCCCGGCCGGGGCGTGGGTGGACCGGATGCGCCATCGCGGCGTGCTGATCACCGCGGATCTGACCAGGGCCGCGCTGTTCGCCTCGATCCCCCTGAGCTGGTGGCTGGACACCCTCACGCTCGGCCACCTGTACGTGGTCGTGCTGCTGACCGGCTGCGCCACCGTGTTCTTCGACGTCGGCTCGCAGAGCGTACTGCCGCACCTGGTCGGCCGCGACGGTCTCGTACGGGCGAACGCCGCGGTGGTGAGCCTGATCGCCGCGGGCAACGTCGCCGGACGGGGCGCGGGCGGGGGGCTCGTCCAACTGCTCACGGCGCCCGTGGCCGTGGCGTGTGCGGCGGCGGCCTGTCTGGCCTCCGCTCTGCGGCTCACCGCCGTCCACCGCACACCCGCACCGGCCCCCCTCCTCGGAAAACCCGCCAGGCTGCCGGCTCAGATCGCCGAGGGGCTGCGACACGTCTTCGGCAACCGGGAGCTCAAGGCCCTCGCCGTCACCGCGGCCCTCAGCAACCTCGGCTCCCAGATCATCAACACCATGCTCCCGGTGCTGTTCGTCCGCCAACTCCACTACCCGGCGGGCGTACTGGGCCTGTTCTGGGCAGCGGGTGGTGTCGGCCTCCTCCTCGGCGCCCGCTGGGCCCGCCCCGTTGCCGCGCGCCTCGGCCACGGTCGTGCTCTCGGCCTCGCCGGCCTGTGCCTGGCGCCCGCGGGACTGCTCGTACCGCTCGTCGACCACGGACCCTGGCTGTGGCTGGCGGGGACCGGCTGGCTGCTGGCCCTGTTCAAGACGGGCATGGACAACGTACTGGGGGTGAGCCTGCGCCAGCACATGACGCCGGACCACCTCCTCGGCCGGATGAACGCCACCTTCCGCTTCCTGCTCACCGGCGCACTCGCCATCGGTGCCGCCGTGGCCGGCCTGCTCGGCGAACTGACCACCGTACGTACCACTCTGTGGGTGGGCGGTGCCTTCCTGGCCACGGCGTTCCTGCCCGTCTTCCTCTCTCCCGTCCGCGCACGGCGCTCGCTGCCGCAGCAGCGACGCTTGTGATCATCCGGATCTGAGGATGACGAGTTGCCTGGTCGCCCGGGTCATCGCGACATAACGGTCCACCGCTCCCTCCACACCCGTGCCGAACGCCTCCGGGTCGATGAGGACGACCAGGTCGAACTCGAGCCCCTTCGCCAGCTCGGGGGTCAGCGACCGGACGCGGGACGTCGCCCGGAACGCCGGATCGCCGATGACGCAGGCGATCCCGTCGGCATGCGCGGCGAGCCAGGTGCCGAGGATCGAGCCGAGGTCCGAAACGGATCCGTGTACGACGGGGACGTCACCGCTGCGGACGGAGACCGGCACATTGGCGTCCGGGAGCACCGCGCGGATGACCGGCTCGGCTTCCGCCATGACCTCCTGCGGCGTCCGGTAGTTGATGCTCAGGGAGGCCACGGTGATCCGGTCGAGCCCGATCCACCCGAGCCGCTCCCGCCATGACTCCGCGAACCCGTGCCTGGCCTGGGCGCGGTCCCCGACGATGGTGAAACTGCCGGACGGGCAGCGCGACAGCAGCATCTGCCACTCCGCGTCGGTCAGTTCCTGAGCCTCGTCCACGACGATGTGCGCGAACGGGCCGGCGAGCCGGTCGGGGTCGGCGCCGGGCAGCGCGGTCTGATCGGTCAGGCTGTCCCGCAGGTCCTGTCCGCGCAGCATCGTCACCGCCCCTTCACCGTCGTCATCGGCCGCGAGTACGTTGTCGATGACGCCGGCCATGCGCTCGCGTTCGGCGGCGAGAGCGGCGTTGTGCCGGCGCTTGCGCCGCGACGCCTCCGGGTCGCCGAGCCGCTGCCGTGCCGCGTCCAGGAGCGGCAGGTCGGACACCGTCCAGGCCTGGGCGTCCTCGCGCCGCAGCTTCCGGACGTCATCGGGGCAGAGCCAGGGAGCGCACTTGCGCAGGTAGGCGGGTACCGACCACAGATCTCCGACCAGGTCGGCCGCTTCGATCAGCGGCCACGCGCGGTGGAGGGTCCTGGTCAGCTCCTCGTCCTGCAGCAGCGACCTCCGGAAGAGATCGGGCGGGACGTCCTCGTCGAGCTTGCCCATCAGGATCGTGACCAGCTCCTCCCAGATCTGGTCGCGCGCCTCGTTGTGCGGGGTACCCGGTTCCGGTGCTTCGAACGCCTCGGCCCAGTCGTCGGCGCTCAGGTGGATGCCGGCCCAGTCGGTCGTGACCGTCATGCCCTCGGCGGGCGGCTCCTCGTAGAACCGGACGGCCGTCTCGATCGCCTTCACCATGTCCACGGACGACTTCAGGCGGGCGACGTCCGGGTCGCTCTCGACCGCCGCTCCGGCTCCCTCGGCGACGAGGTCCCGCAGGACGCAGGTCCGCACGCCCTCCTCTCCGAGGCTGGGCAGGACGTCGGCGACGTAGTCCAGGTAGGGCCGGTGCGGGCCGACGAACAGGACGCCGCCCCGACGGTGACCGAGGCGGGGGTCGGAGTGGAGGAGGTAGGCGGAGCGGTGCAGGGCGACGACGGTCTTCCCCGTGCCCGGACCGCCGTCGACGACGAGAGCGCCGCGGGAACCCGCCCGGATGATGGCGTCCTGGTCGGCCTGGATGGTGGCGAGCACGTCTCGCATCCGGGACGACCGGTTGCTGCCCAGACTGGCGATGAAGGCCGACTGGTCGTCGAGTGCGGCGTGCCCTTCGAGCCCGTCCGCGCTGAACACCTCGTCCCAGTAGTCGCTGATCCGGCCGCCAGTCCAGCGGTAGCGGCGGCGGCGTGCCAGACCCATCGGGTTGGCATGGGTCGCCGCGAAGAACGGCTCGGCCGCGGGGGAGCGCCAGTCGACCAGCAGCCGGCGCCCCGCGCTGTCGGTGAGGCCGAGTCGTCCGATGTACACGGGCGTGGGATCGTCCGTGCTGACGAAGTGTCCGAGGCACAGGTCCAGACCGAAGCGGCGCAACGCGCGCAGGCGACCGGTCAGCCGGTGGATCTCCACGTCCCGCTCCATCGCCTCCCGGCCGATGCCGCCGGGCGCCCTGCGCGCGGCATCGAGGCGGTCGGACAGTTCGGCGATCGCCTGGTCGAGGCTCTCCGCGATGGCCGCGAAGTGCTGCTCGTCGCCGGCGATCAGCGCCGGGTCGGCCTTGGGGGAGAGGTGGCCGGGAAGGTCGAACGCGCTGGTGGTCAGGGTGTTCATGTCATCGCCTCCGATTCTCACGCGGACACCGGCGGCCGTTCCCGGCCGGCCATGTCGAGCAGCAGCCGCGCCGCCACGGCCGCCCCGTCGGTGCGGACCGTGCCGGCCACGGCCCGCGCCCGGGCCCGGGTCTCGGGCGTCAGGGCCTGCTTGAGTGCGGCCGACAGGGACCCGGTGGTCGGGGCCGGGCCGTCGTGTGCCGTGCCGATGCCCAGTTCGGCCACCCGGCCGGCCCAGTACGGCTGGTCCACCGCCTGGGGCACCACCACCTGGGGCACGCCGGCGCGGGCGGCGGCTGTCGTCGTACCGGCACCACCGTGGTGTACGACGGCGGCCACCCGGCCGAACAGTGCCTGGTGGTTGACCTCGCCGACGACGAAGCAGTCGTCCCGGTCGTCGATCGGGCCCAGGTCCGCCCAGCCGCGCCCGACGAGTGCCCGGCGGCCCTGCGCGCGGATCGCCTCGACGGCCACCTGTGCGACGTCCTTGGCGGCACGCATGGGCATGCTGCCGAATCCCGCGTACACCGGTGCTTCGCCGGCGTCCAGGAACGCCACCAGCTCGTCCGGCAGGGGGCGTTCGTCCGGCAGGATCCACGCGCCGGTCTGTACGACGTCGAGGTCCGGCGTCTCCTGCCACGGGTCCAGCGCCGGGTCCGTCACCAGCCACGGCCGGTCGCCCATGACGTAGTCGCGCACGTTGTGCACCGGTGGCAGACCGATGGACGCCCGGGCGGTGTTGAGCGCCTCACCGAACAGCACGTTGATGCTCTGGGCGTCCAGGTCCCACAACAACCGGTTGTCGGTCACCTCCGGCGGGAACGGCCGGCCCGGATACGCCAGCGGCGGGTGGTGCGGCGACGGCAGGGTGAGCTGCTGGAAGGTCGCGTACACACAGCGGATGCCCAGCTTCTCGGCCACCGACCGCGCGCCGGCCGCGGCCGGCATCACACCGGCCGCCACCAACACGTCACACCCCTCGGCCGCCGCTGTGACCGCCTCCAGCTGACCGGCGATCAACTCGGCCGCGTACCGGGGCAGTGACGACGGCGGCGGCGCCGCGGTCGTCAGCGCACGCGCCGACCGGCCGAAGGGCACGAGCGGCACGCCGACACCGGTCAGCCGCCGCGCGAAGTCCCCGTCGGGCGGCGCGCACACCCGCACCTCCGCGCCGAAGGCCCGCAACCGCACCGCGAGCGCCACCAGTGGTTCGACGTCCCCGCGCGACCCGTACGTCGACAACAGCACACGCATGTCGTGAATCCCCCAAGTGTCCGTTGGTTCTGGCTCAGGCGGGAGATTCTGCGCCACGGACCGGGTCTTGCCGCAAGCCCCCCGGTGCGCTATACGTTGAGAGTGGAAAGGAGTGCGTACTCCCCCTTTCCTTCTCCCGTCCGTCCCGTCACCCCACGCGGTGCGTTCGCCGGGCGCGCTCAGTACGCCGCTCATCCTGCTGCCTTCGCCATCCGTACCGGGTCACGCCCCGTGGTTTGAAGACCGAGAGGACCAGGGCGATGAGCAACACCCCCAGACCGCCGATGGAATGGAGCAGTGTGCCGGGCAGGTCGCGCGGATCGGCGCTGGCAGTCGCGACGTCCGCCAGGCCGGTCACGGTCCGGGTCTGCATCAGCAGGACGGTGGCGGCGAATACGGTGAGCAGGAACTTCACCAGGACCCAGTAGTGCCGGAACAGGCCCCAGGCGGTGCACAACGCGTTGACGAGGCCGATGAGCACGGACGCGAGGGCCAGCGGGACGATGGCGTACACCACCGTCACCGCCATCGCGGCGTACGCGGCACGCACGGTCGCCACGTCCTGGCCGGTCACAGCGGTGATGTCGAGGGCCAGGTAGGCGCAGACCGCGCCGAGCCAGCCGACCGAGGTGGCGACGTGCAGCGTGAGCACGACCTTGCGGAGGCGTGGCGGCATGGTCATCGGTGGCCGGCCTCCACCTGCTGGGCCTGTGTGACGCCGGCCGGTGTGCCGGCGGCGCCCATGTGGCGGCCGGGGCCGTGCTCTCCACCGAGGCCGGTGAGCTTCAGGATCACGACCAGCAGGACCAGCACGCCGAGGACGATCGCGGACACCTTCACCCAGCGGGGTGCCTTGGGCGGTGTGGTGCGGCCGTCGGGGGAGGGGGGTGGTGAGTCGGTCATGGCATTGCTCCGGTTTCCGCGGATGGCATCATTTTACGAGACAGGGTGTCTGCTTCGCGTCAAACTGTCACACCGAGGTCGCCGCGTACAATGCACGGGTGCCGAAGCTGTGGAACGAGACGATCGAGACGCACCGCCACGCGGTCCGCGAGGCCATCCTGGAAACCACCTGGCAGCTGGTGACCGAGCGCGGGCTGATGTCGGTGACCATGTCGCAGATCGCCGAGAAGGCCGGGATCGGCCGGGCGACGCTCTACAAGTACTTCCCGGACGTCGAATCGATCCTGACCGCCCACCACGAACGCCACGTCGCCGCCCACCTCGCCCACCTCGCCGAACTCCGCGACCGGCCCGGCAGCGCGGGTGAGCGGCTCGAAGCGGTGCTGGAGCGCTACGCGCTGATCTCCCACCACCGGGGCCGCCACGGCACCGAAGAGCTGGCGGCGCTCCTCCACCGCGGCGAGCGCGTCGCTGACGTCCAGCGGCGACTCACCGAGCTGTTCCGTGACGTGCTGACCGAAGCCGCCGCGGAGGGCGCCGTCCGGGACGACGTCGCGACCGACGAGCTCGCGCGTTACTGCCTCCACTCGCTCGGCGCGGCCGGCGCCCTGGATTCCGAGGCCGCGGTTCGCCGGCTCGTCGCGGTCACCTCGGCCGGGTTGCGCCCGCCGCGCTGAACCCGCCGCACCGTCAGTGGTAGGCGTGGACGACGGCGTGCCCTTTGCCGCGGCCGATCATCCACTTGTTCAGCGGCGTCGTGATCACGAAGGCCACGGCAAAGCCGCCCAGCAGCGCTCCCCAGAACAGTCCGTCGGACAGGTGGGCGTCCAGGGCGCCAGGGGTGAGCGCGATGATCAGGTTGTCCACCGTCTCCATCACGGCGATGGACACGGTGTCGGCGGCGAGCGCGGTCCGGATGGCTGCCTTCAGCCCGAGCCCCGCCCTGCGCACCGCGTACAGGGTGAAGGAGTAGCCGAAGAGGAAGGCGAGGACGATCGCCAGCGCCATGGTGGGGGCGTTGCTCCAGCGCAAGGCGGTGCCGATGACCATGCCGAGGATCTCGCCCAGCGCGCAGCCGGCCAGGCAGTGCGCCGTCGCCTGCGCCGCGGTGCTCCAGGAGGCACCGCCGGGCTCCGTGTGCCCCGCATGGTCATGCGCGTCATGCGCGTCATGGTGGTCCGGGGCGCCGGTGTGCTGAGCACTGGGGTCCGTGTGGTCCATGTGATCCATGGCGTGTCCTCCCGCTCTTCCAGTGTGGGGTCGGCGGGACGGCCCGGCATCACAGGGGAGGATCACCCGAGCTGAAGGAGGCTGAGGCGGTACTCCTCGACCTGCGGCAGCCGCTGCGCGGCCAGCTCGGCGAGCATGTCCTGATACGCGGCGGGCAACGCGTCGTGCATCCGTGGTGGCAGGCTGCTCAAGGTGTGCGAGGCCAGCAGCCGTGTCCCCGGCCGCCACCGAACGAGGTCGGCGGGGTTCGCACAGGCCCAGCGCATCCTGGCTTCCACCTTGCTCAGCGCGTCATGGGTGTCCTGGGAGCCGATGATCTCCGGCCCGGCGGTGTCCAAGGCCAGCGTGGAGCCGGGGAAACGCCCGGCGATCAGCTCGACGACGTGCCGCACCTCGGCCTCGTCGAGGAAGGGAAGTACCGCCTCCGCGCTGAAGAAGTACGGCCCGTCGGCGAGCGCGGCCACCTCCGTGGTCCACGAGTCGTCCGTGACGGAAGCGGCGATCATCTTCCGGCGCGGCTCGTCCTGGAAGAACGCCCGGCGCAAGGTGATGACGTCGGGCAGGTCGAGGTCGAACCAGCGGGCCCGGCCGTTGTCGACGCGCTCGAAGCGCGTGTTGAGCCCTGTCCCGAGCTCGACCACCGTGCCGTCGGGGTGCGACCGCAGGAAGTCGGTGACCCACCGGTCGAACAAGGCAGTGCGCAGCACCGTACCGACGAGGCTCGGCAGGTTGTCGAAGCGGGCGAAGTCGTACGGCAGCGACGCCACGATCTCCTCGGCGCGCGCGTCCCGCAGCGCCGCGTCCGCCTTCCGGTTCTCGACGGCCCGGCCGTACAGCGGGATGAGCAGGGTTTCCTGGACCGCGCCGAGGTCCAGTCGTACGTCGCGCTCGGTCATGGCAGCCTCACTTGATCGTGCGTCGGTGTGTTCCGGGCCGGGCAGTGCCGTGGCTGCGACCACTGCCCGGCCCGGGGTCTCAGGCGCTTCCCGTGGCGGGAGCGGTACTGCCGTGGGGCTTCGACCGCAGCCGCGCCACCAGGCCGTGCCTGGGCGCGAGCACCCAGGTCAGCGCGAAGAATCCGGTCAGGACCACGACCACGGAGCCGCCGGCCGCGAGGTCGTAGGCGTAGCTGACGTACAGGCCCGCCAGGCTGCCCGCGCAGCCGAAGGCGGAGGCGAGCAGCGTCATGGCCCACAGGCGTTCGGTCAGCAGCCGGGCCGTGGCCGCCGGGGTGATGAGGAGGGCGAGGACGAGGATGTTGCCGACGGCCTCCAGGGACATCACGATGGTGGCCGTCACGACGATGTACAGCGTGAGATCCAGGCGCAGGACCGGCAGTCCGGCCGCGCGCGCCGTCTCGCGGTCGAGGCTGACGGCGACGAGTTCCTTGCGCAGGGCGAGGACGATCGCGACCAGTACGGCGCCGATGCCGGCCACCCGCCACACGTCGGACGAGTCGACGGCGAGGACCTGGCCGAAGAGGAACGAGGACAGGTCGGTCGTCCAGCTGTCGCGCGTCGAGACCAGGACGATGCCGAGGCCGAAGGCGAAGGCGAAGAAGACGCCGATGACGGTGTCCTCCTTGAGCCTGCGGTTCTGCGAGACGATGGCGATCAGCACCGCCGTCGTCGCACCGGCCGCCGCCCCGCCGAGCAGGAGGTTGCCCTCGAAGGCGTACGCGAGCGCGACACCGGGGAAGGCGGAGTGGGCCACGGCGTCCCCGATGAACGCCATGCCGCGCAGCACGACGTACACGCCGACCACTCCGCACACCAGGCCGACGATCGCGGCCACCGCGAAGGCGCGCTGCATGAAGGGCAGGTGCCAGGGGTCGGTGAAGAAGGCCAGCAGCTCGCTCATGCGGCGGCCCCCGCTTCCGCCTGCACGGAGCCGATCGCCCGGTCGAGTCCGAAGGCCCGCAGCATCTGCTCGGGGTCGGCGAGCAGTTCGGGCCCGCCCTCGGCGACGACCGTACGGTTCAGCAGCACCACCCGTGTGCAGGTGCGGGCCGCTGCGGCCAGGTCGTGGGTCGTCATCAGCAGTCCTCTGCCGTCGGCGGCGAGGCGGCCGAACAGGTCGTTGAGCAGGTCCTGGGTGGGTACGTCGACCCCGGTGAACGGCTCGTCCAGGAGCAGCAGCCGCGGCTCGGCGGCCAGCGCCCGTGCCACCAGGACGCGTTGACGCTGGCCGCCGGACAGTTCGCCGATGGGGCGTCGGCGCAGGTCGGTCAGCCCGGCGAGCTCCAGGGCCTCGTCGGCCGCCGCGCGGTCGTGTGCCTTCGGCCGCCGGAGCCAGCCGATGGCGCGGGTGCGGCCGCTGAGCACGGCGCCCGCGACGTCGATGGGGAAGTCCCAGGCGAAGTCGTGCCGTTGGGGTACGTAGCCGATCGTGCCGGTGGCGGTGACGCTGCCCGCTGAGGTGGCGGTGAGCCCGAGCACGGCACGCAGCAGCGTGGTCTTGCCCGCGCCGTTCGGGCCGAGCAGACCGACCAGCTCGCCGCCGGACACGGTCAGGGAGGCGTCCTCCACGGCCGTACGGCCACCCAGCGCGACGGAGACGGATCGCACCTGGAGCAGCTGCGTGTCATCGGTCATGCCGTACGCCTGCGGGTGAGGTACACGGCACCGGCACCGGCCGTGGCGAGCGCCGCCGCCGTCCCGCCGAGCAGCAGCGTGGAGCCCGCGCCGGTGGAGGCCATGGCGCCACCACCCGTCGAGCCACCACCGGTTGTGCCGCCACCGCCCGTCGTACCACCGGTCGTGCCACCGCCCGTCGTACCACTCCTCGCGCCGCCACCGGTCGTGCCCGTGGTCCCCGAGCCGCCTGTGGTGCCACCGCCCGTCACGGTGCCACCGGTCGAGGAGCCCCCGGTCGCGGTGCCGCCGGTCGAGGAGCCCCCGGTGGAGCCCGAGCCGCCGCCCACCGGCACCTGGTTCGGGTCGGTCGCCCCGACGGCGAAGGCGATCGTCTCGGTGTCGCTCACCTTGGTACCGTTCGCGAGGGTCCCGGACATGGCGAACGTCAGCCGGTACACGCCTTCCTTGCCGAAGGCCCAGCCGCCGTGGGCGTGGGTGTTCTGCGGTACGCCGAACGCGTCCGGTACGCCGTCCGCGCTGTTGAAGCGCACGGTCGCGCCCGACAGGCCGTCGTAGTTGTACAGGGCGAAGTTCCCCGGCCCGTCCGCCTTGACCAGCTTGAACTCCACCTCGCCCTTGGTGTCGCCGGCCGCCATGTTGTCCGTCGACCAGCCCGGCCACAGCAGTCCGGGCTGCTGGACCTGGTCGAGGAGCCACACCGGGTCGCCGGCCTTGCCCAGGAACGCGAAGTCCTTGGCCGCCGGGATGACCTTCTTGGCCTGGGGCTTGACGTGCAGGACCACCGACGACGGCTCGCGCCAGACGGTCTTGCCGGGGACGGTGCCATCCTTGACGTGGATGTGCATCGTGCCGTCGACCACGCGGGCGGCGATGTCGATGTGCCCCTGGTCGAGCACCTGCTTGGCCGTCTCCACGGGGTCGGCTGCCGCGTACGCCCTCTGGGCCGCTGCCGCCGGACCGGCGCCCGCCAGGGAGGGGGTGGCCGGGCGCCGGTCCTCGCCCGCGTTCGCCGGCGCGCCGGTGACGGGGGCGGTAGGGGGAGGGCTCGTCGGAGCAACGGGCGTGACCGGGGGGGCGGTCGGGAGGGGGGTGGCCACGGCCGCGTCGCCCACACGCACGGTGTACCGGGTCTCGGCCGTCAGCGGTCCCTCCTCGGTCTCCGCCTCCGCCGTGAACGTCAGCTCGTACGTGCCCGGCGTGTCGAACGCCCACCGCGTCCCGCCGCGCGCCCCCGCCGGCAGGTCGTACCCGTCCGGCAGGCCGTCCGCGCTGTCGAAGCGTACGACCGGCTCCTGGTCCGGGGCACTGGCCGGCTCGTACACCGTCAGCGCGCCGGGCCCTGCGACACCGGTCAGCGACCAGCGCACGCCGTCGCCGCGCACAGCACCGGCCGGCAGACCGGTGGTGTCCCAGACGGGCGTCAGCACCCAGACGTCCGAGCCGTCGGGCCCGGCCACGCGGTGCGTGTCGCCGATGTCGAGCACCCCGCCCGTCCCGAGGCCCAGCACCCCGCCGGCCAGGGTGACCGGCACGACCACGGGCGCCGCGGCCTTCTCTTCCGGCGGAACGGTCATGGCCGTTCCGCCGAGGGCCAGCACGCCCGCCGCCGCGAGGGCGACCCTGCTCTTCCTGCCGTTGCGTACGAGCCTCATCGGGCTCAACTCCCCTCCCGGCCCAGGCATCGGGCCAGTTCCTTCGCGTTGTGGCGCATCATCGCGACGTAGTTGTGGACCTTGTCGTCGAAGGAGTCGCCGTAGATGGTGCAGATGCGGACGCCTTCGTCCTCGGCGACCCGGCGCAGGACGTCGGCCCGCGCGGCGAGGTTCGGCTCCAGGAAGACGGCCGGGACCTTCTTCTCCCGGATGGTGTCGCGGAGTTTCTCCACCTCCGCCGCGCTCGGCTCGCGGTTCGGTACGGGGACCACGAAGCCCGCGACCTCCATGCCGTACGCCTCGGCGAGGTAGCCGAAGGCGTCGTGCGTGGTGATGAGCTTGCGGTTGGCCTCGGGGACGGTGGCGAGCGTCGCGGCCACCTCGCGGTCCAGCGCCGCCAGGCGCTTCAGGTACGCCTGGGCGTTGCGTTTGTACTCCGCCTTGCCGGCCGGGTCGGCCTTGATGAGCTCGGCCTCGATCCGCCGTACGTACGCCTCGGTGTTGGCGACGTCCTCCCAGGCGTGCGGGTCCATCTCGCCGTGGACGTGCTTGCCCATGACCGCCTGCGGAAGCACCCAGAGGTCCGCGCCAGGCTTGCCGAGGAAGCGGAAGGCACCCTCCTTGGGCACGGCCTCCTTGGCCCGGTCCGGCACGGACAACGCAATCGAGTCGGCCGGGTGGTTCGTCCGCTCGCCGGTGGTGGGATCGTCGGAGCGGACGTACACGGACTTGGTCTGCGCGTTCAGCGCCACGTCCGCGTGTCCGCCGTCGAGCAGCTTCTTCCCGGCTGGGGCCGGTGTCCTGCCCACGACGAACGTGATGGTCCCGCTCCCGATCGGCGCGGCCTTCCCCTCCAGCGTCTCGGTCTGCCCCTGCACGGTGAGCCGGTACGTGCCCGGCTCGCTGAACGCCCAGTTGACGTGGGTGTGCGCCTCGGGGGGCAGTGCGAAGGAGTCCTTGGCGTCGAAGCCGTCGGTGGAGTCGATGTAGCTCTGCGGAGTGCCGAGGGTGTCCGTCAGATAGACGTGCAGATCGCCCGGCCCCTCCAGCGCGGTCGCGGTGGTACGGACCTGGGAGCCGTCACCCGCGACCTCGCCCTCCACGGCCCAGCCCAGCCACAGCACATTGAGGCCCAGGTCCTCCTTGAGCTTGATGACCGTGCCGCCGTACTGCTCCAGCTGCTCGCTGATCGCCACCTTGGGCGTGCCCTTGGGGCTGTTGGTGTGGATCATCTTCATGATCCCGGGCTCCTCCAGCAACAGCCCGTTGCTGAAGACCAGGTCCGACTTCGCGACGCGCGCCGCGTCCCCCGGACTCGGCTCGTACGAGTGCGGGTCGCCGTGGTGCGGTACCACCGACGTCACGTCCACCCGGTCGCCGCCGACGTTGCGCACCAGGTCGGCGAGGATGCCGGTGGTGGTGGACACCGTCAGCTCGGCCGTGCCGGAACCGCCGCCGGACCCGGGGCCGCACCCGCTGCCCAGGACGACGGCCGCGAGGAATCCCGTCACCGTCATACGTACGCGTCGCGCCCGCCCCATCACGCGGCCGCCTTCCGGCGCAGCCGCACGAACAGCACGGTCGCCCCGCCCGCCAGCACGGCGGCGACGGCGAGCCCGGCCGGAAGCGCCACGCCGGTGCCCGTCTTGGCCAGACTGCCGCCCGTGGTGGTGGTCGTGCCTCCGGCCGGGAGGGCGCCGGACCCCGTGCCCGCGCCGCTGCTGCCACTGCCGGCGGGCGGAACGTTCAGCTCCGGCGCCCCGGCATTCGGCGGTGTCGCGCTCGCGGTCGCGGACGGGGTCACGCTCGTGCTCGGCGTCGGTGAAGGAGACGCGGTGGGCGTCGCCGGGCCCGTCGCCGTCGCCGTCGGGGTAGCGGTGGGAGAGGCAGACGCTGAAGGAGTGGGAGTGGGAGTCGGCGTGGGCGTCGGCGTGGGCTTCGGGGTGCCGTCACCCGGCACGACCGTCGACGGGTCCACGTCGCCGACGGCCACGGCCAGGGTCTCCCGGTCGGTCACCTTCTCGCCGGACGACAACGTGGTGGTCATCTCCATCGTGATCCGGTAGACGCCCTTGGTGTCGAAGATCCACAGCGGGTGCGCGTGCGTGTTCGCGGGCAGTTCGACCGAGCCCGGCTCGGGCTTGGCGCTGTCGATGGTGACGCCGATGCGCACGCCCATCTCCGGGTCGTCCTCGAACTGGCCGAGGATGAAGCGGCCCGGGCCCTCGATCTTCGGGAAGGTGACCTCCACCGGGCCCGAGACATCGGCGGGCAGGATCTCCAGGGTGTTCCAGCCGGGCCACAGCAGCCCTTCCTCCACCTCGAAGTCCTTGTCGACCCAGAGGCTTTCGCCCGGTTCACCGAAGCCCTCGAACTGCGGCACCTCCTCGCGCGGCGGGATGACGATCTCGTGCCGGGGGTCGAAGTGCAGCAGGACGTCGGAGGGTTCACGCCATACGGCCTTGCCCGCGACCGTACCGTCCTTGATCTTGTACTCGAACCGGCCGCCCGTGAGGCGGGCCGCCAGGTCCAGATGGCCGCCGTTGAGGACGACTCGCTCCCCGGAGGGCGCCTCCCTGGGCGGGTCCTCTGCGGCGAGAGCCACGGGCGCGGTGGCGAGCAGGGACAGTACGGCCGTCACGACGGCGGCGCGCGTCGTACTTCGCGATAGTGAGGCCCGCATGCGGGGCGTCTCCTTCTGGCGGTGAGTTCAGTGGACCACGGCCGTGCCGGGGGCGGACGGCTGCCAAGGGCCCGCCCCCGGTACGGATTCGGATCAGCCGGCCTGGAAGGTGTAGGTCGCCGTCGCCGGGCCGACCTTGCTGCCGTTCGTCAGCGTGCCGCTGACCTCGAAGGTCGCGGTGTAGGTACCGGCCTTGGTGAAGACCCAGTTGGCGTGGTCGTGCTCGCCGGCCGTGACGTCCTTGGTGTTGGTCAGGGTGGCGTCACCGCTGTCGTAGTAGCGGTTGCTCTTCGGGCAGAGCCCGTTCTTGTAGACGGTGATCTTGCCGGGACCGGCCACCGACTTCAGCTTGACCTGCACCTTGTCGCTCTGGAACACGCCGGTGGAGACGTGCTCGCCGGATATGCCCGGCCACAGCAGGTTGGTGTTCTCCACCTGCGGGAGTCTGTAGACGGTCGAGCCGGCGGTACCCAGGTGGGTGTAGCAGGTTCCGCTCGGAACGGTGTACGCCGAGGCCGGCAGCGCCTTGATCACCACATCGGCCGGGTCGTACTCGACACCCGGCGTGACCGACTCGTCGTGGACGTGCAGGTCGAGGACGCCGGCGGCGTACTCGACGTCGATGACGTCGACGTGGCCCTTGGACAGCGTGGTCCCAGCCGCGTGGGCGGCGGTGAGCCCGCCGACGGCGATGGCTGCGGCCACCGAGCCGGCAACGGTGAGAGTGCGGGCGTAGGTACGCAAAGGAGAGCCCCCCTGAAGAGCGTTGAATGAGCTCGAACAAGCGAGACGATAATCGTTTTCATTTACTTCTGGCAAGGGAAGTGTGGAGGGCTGCTCGGGGCCTGTGGAGAAAATGTGCCGAGTTGAACCGGCTCGAGCGGGAAACCCGCACACGGGCGTCCGCGTGGGAAACGTGCTAGGCGCTCCGGAAGCCGGTTGTGGCACTCGCCAAGAGGTCGCGCAGGTCGCCGGCCTCGGCGGAGCCGAGCTCCTCGTAGACGGTCAGCGCCTCCTGCCAGCAGGCGCGGGCGCGGTCGTTCTGGCCGAGGGCGTGAAGCGCGCGCCCAAGGACCACGACCACGTTGGCGCGCCTCCAGTCCCCGCCGAGCCCCCGGAGAACGGACAGCGCCTGCTCGGCGTGGGCCGCGGCCTGCGCGGGGCGGCGGGCGGCCAGGTCCACTTCGGCGAGGCGGTAGAAGGTGAGCCCCTCCCACATCCGTTGGCGGCCGTTGTGGAAGATGTCCCGGGCCTCCCGGAGGACCGTCGTGGCCTCGTCGTACCGGGCGGCCCGCGTGAGTGCGAGGCCCAGGACGTAGCGGGCGGTCGCACCGCTCAGGGAGTCGCCGAGGCTGTCGTGGAGGGCAACGCCCTGCTCGGCCAGGCGGAGCGCTTCGGAGACACGGCCCCGCGCCAGGTGGGCGCTGGAGAGGTCGCAGACCGCCCTCGCCTCACCGGGACGGTCGCCATCGGCCCGGAAGGAGTCGAGGGAGGCCGAGTAGTACGCCTCGGCGTCCTCCGGCCGGTTGTGGTGGAGGGCGATCGTGCCACGGAGTTCTGCCGCCCAGCCGGCGGCCGGAACGTCCCCGGAAAACCGGGCCGCCTCCGCCGCGCCGGTCGCCGCGGTGTCGGCCTCGTGGAACCGTCCCGCGACGAGCGCGGCCTGGGCCAGGCACAGCAGGGCCCGGCCCTCGGCCTGTGCGTCCCCCGTCAGCAGGGCGGCCTTGCTCAGACCTCTCACCATTCTCTCGTACGGTGCCGAGGCGGCGCCCGATTCCGCCAGCGCCAGACATGCCCACGACGTGTCCACCGCCCGGCGCAGGAACGAGGGGCTCGTGGCACGACGGACCGTGGCGAGCAGACAGTCGGCCTCGGTGAACAGCCAGTCCAGTGCCGCGCGCTCGTCGGCGAAGGACAGCCCCGGCTGTGTCGTCGGCTCCAGGTGGTCGACCAGCCGGTCGCCCGGGTGCTGGATCGCGTACACCCGAGCCGCCGTGGACAGGTAGAAGTCGAGCAGGCGGGAGAGGGCCGCCTCCCCCTCACCCGGGGGGTTGTCGTCCCGTTCGGCGCACGCGCGTGCGTAGAGGCGGAGGAGGTCGTGGTAGCGGTAGCGCCCCGGTGCGGCCGACTCCAGCAGGCTGGTGTCGACCAGTGACTCCAGCAGGTCTCCGGCTTCGTGGCCGGACAGACCGAGGACGGCGGCCGCGGCGGCCAGGGAGATGTCCGGGCCGTCGGCGAGGCCCAGGAGGCGGAAGGCGCGGGCCTGGGCGGGATCCAGCTGGGCGTAGCCGAGTTCGAAGGTGGCCTTGACCGCCAGATCGCCGGCCTGGAGTTCGTCCAGCCTCCGGCGCTCGTCGGCCAGCTTGGCCGCCAGTACGGAGACGGTCCAGGTGCGGCGCGCCGCCAGGCGCGCGGCCGCGATACGGATGGCCAGCGGCAGGAAGCCACACGACGCGACCACGTCCAGGGCGGCCGCCCGCTCGGCCCCCACCCGCTGCTCGCCGACGATGCGGGTGAAGAGCTGGAGGGCCTCCTCCGGGGACATCACATCGAGGTCGACCAGATGCGCACCGGCCAGATCGGCCATGCGGACGCGGCTGGTGATGAGGGTGGCGCAGCCGGCCGTGCCGGGCAGCAGCGGGCGGACCTGGGCGGCGCTGCGGGCGTTGTCGAGCACGACCAGGACGCGGCGGCCGTGCAGGGTCGCGCGGTAGAGGGCCGACCTCTCCTCGAGGGTGTCGGGAATGGCCGAGTCGGGCGTGCCCAGACTTCGCAGGAAGGCGCCGAGGACGGTCTCCGGCTCGGCGGCCCGGTGACCGGCTCCCTGGAGATCCATGTACAACTGGCCGTCGGGGAAGTGCGCCCGGACCTGGTGGGCGACATGGACGGCGAGGGTCGTCTTGCCGACCCCACCGATGCCCGCCAGTGAGGAGATGGCCGCGACGGAGCCCTCGGCGTCGGCGGCGCTCGTCAACCGGTCGGCCAGTTCTTGCAGGAAGGAGCTTCGGCCGGTGAAGTCGGGAACCGTCGCCGGCAGGTGGCTCGGGCGAGCCGGGGTGGCCGGTCGCTCGGGCGCGGCCGCCGTCGTGGTCATCAGATCCGCGTCGGCCCGGAGGATGCGCTGCTGGAGCACGGACAGTTCGGGGCGCGGGTCGACACCGAGCTCGTCGGCGAGCAGCCGGCGCGTGTCCGCGTACACCGCGAGGGCCTCGGCCTGCCGGCCCGCGCGGTACAGCGCCAGCATCAGCAGTTCGCGCAGGCGCTCGCGCAGAGGGTGCCGGGCGGTGAGCGCGGTCAGTTCGGAGACGGCCTCGGCCTGGTGACCCGCCTCCAGGTCCAGGTCGAGCCGGGCCTCCAGGAGTTCGAGACGCCATTCCTCCAGGCGGGAGCGGTGCGCCTCGGCGTACGGCCCGGGCACGCCGGCGAGCGACTCGCCGTCCCACAGGCCGAGACACTGGTTGAGCAGCTCCCGCGCCCGCCGCGGATCCCCGGCCTCCCGGGCGTCCTCCGCGTGTGAGGCGAGGGTCCGTGCCACGTGGAGGTCGAGTGCGTCGTGGCCGACGCGGATGAAGTAGCCGCCGGATTCACTGACCAGGGTTCCCGGGTCCAGGACTTTGCGCAGCCGGGACGCGTAGGTGCGCACGGCCGCGAGGGCCGCGGAGGGGGCGTCGCGGCCCCAGATGGCGTCGATGATCTCGGCCGCCGTGGTGGTTCGGCCCTCGCGCAGCAGCAGGACGGCCAGCAGGGCCCGCTGCTGTGGTGAACCGGAAGGCAGGGCCACGGAGCCGCGCCAGGCCCGTACGGGGCCGAGCACGCCGAAGTGGAGCCCTTCGGACGGTGGCCCGGCCGGTGCCGTTGCCGGGGGTGGTGGGGTGACCAGGGCCCGCCGGCTCAACCGCAGGTCCTCGGGGCGCACGCCGTCGACGATGCGCTGGTGCAGTTGCCGGAGCTCGGGGCCCGGTTCGAGGCCGAGTTCCTCGCGGAGGAGCCGGCGGGTGTCCGCGTACACCTGCAAGGCCATGACCTGCTGCCCGGCCTGGTAGAAGGCCGTCATCAGCAGGGCGCGGAACTGCTCGCGCAGCGGATGCGCTTCGGTCAGGGCGGTGAGCTCCGGGATCACCTCGGCGTGGCCTGCAAGCGTCAGGTCGAGTTCGATACGGGACTCGACGAGCGTGAGCCGCCACTCCTCCAGGCGGATGCGCTGAGCCTCGGCGTGCGGCCCCGGTACGCCGTCGAGGGGCTGCCCCCGCAGCAGCTCCACCGCCTCGCCCAGGAGGCGCCGGGCACCGGCGGGATCGCCGGACGACTGAGCCGCCCGCGCTGCCGCGTGCAGGTTCTCGGCCTCCGTGAGGTCCAACGGAACGACGCCGTCCGCCTGTTCGGCCCTCAGCCTGTAGCCGTGCGGGGTACGGTCGATGACGAACCCCGCGGGTGCGAGGGTACGGCGCAGGCGGGAGAGGTAGGCCTGCACGGTGGAGGAGGCGGACGGCGGGGCGTCCTCGCCCCACAGCGCGTCGATCAGCTCCTCGAGCGTCGCCCGTCGGCCTTCGCGCAGCAGCAGCGCCACCAGGACGGCCCGCTGCCGCAGCGGCCCCATGGGCACCGGCTCGTCGCCCCGCCACGCCGGCTCAGGCCCGAACACGGTGAACCGCAACGGCGCGGCCGCGACGCCGCGCCGTTGGGTCGTGACGGTGTCGCCGGCCACGTCCACCGGCGCCCCGTACAGCCGGTCCAGCACGGGACTCACCAGCACCGCGAACGCCGTCGTCCCCGGTGCCAGCCGCGCGCTGCCGTGCGGGTCGGCGAGCAGCGCGGCGAAGTCGGGCATGCGGCCCAGATACGGTTCGAGGGCCTGGCCGACCGCGTCGACCACGTCGAGCAACTGCTCGGTGCTGAGCCCCCCGGCCAGGAGTTCACGGACGCCCGGCCTGAAGTCGTACAGGAGGTCACCGGCGTCGCCCCCCGCCACCCTCGGCAGGAGGCGGCCCGGCGACTCCCCGCTGTCCAGCGGCTGGAGCAGCCCGCCCAGAAGCACCTCCGCGACGACGGCCGATGTCGTGCCGGGCAGGGTCGCGATCCGGACCAGCTGGATGACGGGGGCGCTCAGCGGCCTGATCGCGGAGAGCCGCACGGCCAGCCGGTAGGCGTCCGGCGAGAAGGACGCCCGGAAACGTTCGAGGAGCTGCTCCGGAGTGCGCGGCGGTGTGTCGCCCTCGAGGAGGGTGGCGGGCGGCGTGTCGGCGACCAGCACGGTGTCCAGCAACCGCGGTGCCCCCGGCCGGGTCAGCAGCCGCGCCCACGTCCCCAGCGAGGCGGGCGAGAGCGCGGCCACCGGCACCGGCACCGGCAGCCGGTCCGCGGGCCGGTCGGCGCCGGCGCCGTCGAGGGGGTCGAGCACGCCCAGTTCCCCGTTCCGCGCGAACGGGCGGCCGGCGACCAGGAGATGGGG
Organism: Streptomyces sp. CB03234; assembly: GCF_001905885.1. GTDB lineage: Bacteria > Actinomycetota > Actinomycetes > Streptomycetales > Streptomycetaceae > Streptomyces. The sequence continues at coordinate 361,767 of NZ_LIYH01000004.1, forward strand.
CCGCGCGTCGAACGCGGTGCCCCGCCACAGGCGGCGCGGCAGCGGCGACAGGACTACCAGCGGACCGCACCGTTCCCACGCCGTGAGGAAGCGCGCCGCCGCGGACTCCCGCCACGCGGCGTCCACGCCGTCCGTCACCAGGAAGGTGAGCGGCGATTCGGTGCGCGGAGTGGTGGCCGGCCGGTGCCCATCGCGCAGGTCGAACCGGTGGACGTGCACCGACCGGAAGACACCGCCACGTTCCAGCAGGCGCCGTACGTCCCGGACCAGCGGCTGCCACATCCGCATCGACGGCGCGTCGTCCACGAGCAGCACGGCCGTGTGCCGAAGCTCCTGCTCCGGCCGGTCGATCACATCGAGGACCCCCGACTCGGCGGTGACCCGCACCGTGGCCTCCACGTCCACGACCGTACGGATCCGGTGGTCGCGGTGGCGGCGCAGCGGTCGCAGCGCCCGGGCCAGGCCCTGCATCCCCGGCAGGGTGCGCGGGCCGGGGGCGCGGACGGCGCGGGCGCGGGGGCCGGCCTCCGGGCCCTCGGCCCCGTCGGCGGTGAACAGGGCGTGCGAGCGCGCCGGCCGCCCCCTGGCGGGCTGCGGGGAGCGGTGCGGCCCGGCGGAGCCGAGGGGCTCGGAAGGCGGTACGGCGGCCAACGGACCGTCCCCGCCCACGGGTTGCGGACCCGGCTGCTCGTTCCGTCCCCCGCCGGGGGGCGCCGGGGCGCCGTCCCCCTCCCGCGTCGCGCCGCCGTCCATGGCACGGGCCAGCCACAGGATGTCGAGGAGCTCGGGGCCGCCGAGCTCGTAGCCCATCCCGTCGAGGACCCGCCGCAGCCGCTCGATCATGCGGGGAACGCTTCGTCCAACCGGTGCATGACCGCGCCGAGCAGCTCCTCGCGGCTCAAGTCGGCGCCGGTGACCCGGAGATGGATGGCCGCGAGCAGCTGGTCCGTGGCCAGGCTCTGCACGGCGGCCTTGCGCAGGAACGCCTCGATCAGGTCGTCGGACCCGGCGAGGGCCTCCTCGCCGAGGTTCTGCCGGACGATGTCGCGCAGCTTCGCCTCGTCCGGGTCGCGCAGATCGAGCCGTACGCATCGGCGCAGGAAGGCGGGCGGGAACTCGCGCTCGCCGTTGCTGGTCATCACCACGACGGGGAAGTGCGCGCAGGACACCACGCCGCGCTGCACCCGGATGCGCTCCCGGCTGCCGGTGACCAGGACGTCCGCGGTCTGCTGGTGCTCGGGAAGCCGCGCCAGCTCGGGAATCTCGAACTCGCCCTCCTCCAGCACCACCAGCAGGTCGTTGGGCAGGTCGATGTCGGACTTGTCGAGCTCGTCGACGAGCAGGACGCGCGGCCGGCCGGTGGCGGCGAGCGCCGTGCCGAGGGGGCCCAGGCGCAGGTAGTTCCCGATGTCCGAGCTGTTGCCGGCGGTGCGCTTCCGCAGCCTGCGCGCGGGGCCGCGCAGCGGCTCCCGCTCCCGCTGCAGCGAGGCCTCGCGCAGCCGCCCCACGGCGTCGTACCGGTACAGGGCGTCCGCGAGCGTCGAGCGGCTGTTGACCGACCAGCGCAGCACGTCGCCGAGTCCGAGGTCCTCGGCGAGGGCCCGCGCCAGCGAGCTCTTGCCGGTACCCGGCCGCCCCGTCACGAGCAGCGGTCGACGCAGGTGCAGCGCGGCGTTGACGACGGAGATCTCGTCGGTGCTCATGAGGTAGCGCTGCGCCTGGGGGCGGCGGCGTGAGGCGGGGAAGCGCCGCCACGGCGGTGGCTCCGGCAGCTCGGCCGGACCCCGGAACGCCCACCAGTGCTCTGGGGGAGCGCTGTTGCCGTCGAGGTCGGCGGGCTCGGTCGCGTGCGGGTCGGGCACGGGTGCGGTCTCCTTGTCGGGGATGGCGGGAACGGTCTCACCGCGCGGCGGGCTCATGGCTGGGTGAGGGCCCACGCGTCCGGCGCGAGCGGTGGTGGCCGGTGGTCGGGGCCGTCGTGCAGCAGCGACAGGCGGCGCCCGTGGTGCGTGGCACAGTCCGGGTCGGCCAGCGCCTTGGCCCGCTCCAGGCGGACAGCCTCGGGGATGTGGGCGTGGTCGACGCCCTCCACCAGCGCCAGCAGGTCACTGGCGGTCTCCCCGCTGTGGTCCTCGCGGTGCCACAGCACCGTGTGCACCCCGGCCTGGATGCACTGGCGCAGCACTCGCCCCTGCTGCTGCCGGTCGCAGCACACCACGACGATTCCCGCCTGTGGGCTCGCCTCCAGGCGGGCCAGGGCGACGGTCGGGTTCGCGCACCGCTGGTCGAGCAGGATCCGGGGCGAGGCCGCCAGGGCGCTGCTGCGGCGCTTCCACCCGGCGTACGTCTCCCTCGTCCGCTCCGAACTGCGCAGCACCACGCGCCGGGTGACGCCGGGGTGGAAGCCGATGTCGTCGGCGTCGCCCGGGAACTCCCACGTGTCCACGTCGAGCCGCAGCCAGGCATGCGCGACGAAGAACTCCACGAGCGCCGTTTCCGGATGCTCCCGCACTTCCGTACGGAGGACCTGCCGGATGGCCTCCACGACCTGGTGGCTGGTGACTTCCGTGTCCTGGGTCAGCACCACCTCGTGCCGGCCGTCCTCGCTCCACACCCAGATCTGGTACGTGAACAGATGCCCGGACGCCACGGGCAGCAGCTCGACCTGCACCCGGGGCGCGGCGGCGACCTGCGCCCGGACGGCCGCGGCCGTCGCCGCGGCATGGGCGGCGGAGGCGTCCGCCCGGAACTGGTCGACCGCGGCAGGCGCCACGCCCAGCCGTGGCGCCGTGGAGCGCACCCACGCGTCGAGGTCGTCCGCGAGATGCTCCCCACCCGCGCCCGCCGCCGCCCGCTCCTCCACAGCGACGCGGACGGCGCCCTGCAGCAAGGGGGGCATGGGCTGGCCCGGCGGGGCGTCGTACCCCTCCAGGACGTCCATGGCCTCCGCGAGGCCGGACGGAGCCGGCAGCCGCTCGGCGTAAGGCAGCACCGCGCGCAGCAGCGCGACGGGGTCCGTGACCCGGCACTGGGAGAGCAGCGCCGTCAGATTCCGCCGCCGGGCCAGCGAGAGCTGCTCGCGCGGGCTGACGATGCGAGCGATCCGCAGCAGCTGCTCCAGGCCGCCCGGCTCCGCGGGGGCGCCCGGCCGGCACTCGGCCAGCTGGTCGTGCACGAGGTCGACGAGTTCGGGCACCCCGCGCCGTACCCCCATGGCCGTCCCGGCGAGGCGCTCGACATCGGCGGCCGCGCCCGCCGACCTCCTGCCGAGCCGTGCGGCGAGCCGCTCCTCGCACTCCCTGACGGACTGCCGGGACGGCAGCAACTGCTCCAGTACGGCGAGGAGCTGCTGGCGGCCGCGCCCGGCGGCGGGGACCGCGACGGGCGGCAGGCCGGGCAGCTCGGCCTCGATGGACGACAGGCCGATCGCGTACATGGCGGCGGGCGGCCCCTGGTGCCGCCCCGCGGGCGGCCCGGAGGTCTCGTGGGCGGCGACGACCAGACCGACTACGGCCTGGCGGTCCCGGTCCCACACCGGGCCCCCGCTGAACCCCTCCGTCGCCCTGCCGCCGAGCACGTCGAGGGCGATCCACGGGTGGGCGGACACGCGCGGCATCGCGCGCAGCGTGGTCAGGGCATGGCCGCTCGCCCACTGCGCCACCACCTCGTTGCCGTCCCGGTGGGGGAGGAAGGGGGCGGGTTCGGCGCCCGGCGGGGCGTCGGTGTCGAACTCGACCACCGCCAGATCGCCGTAGTACGGCAGGGTGCCCGGGGGCGGCGGAGCGGGCCGGCCGGGCGCGGGGCGGGAGCGTGGCGGTACCCACATCTCCTGGACGACCCGGCCGGTCAGCTCGCGGTCCCGGTCGGCATGCGGCAGCCGCAGCGTGACCGGCTGCCCGCGCGAGGGCGCCGGCAGGGAGAAACGGTGCAGTCCGAGCGCGCTGTTGACGACATGGGCACAGGTCAGCACCAGTCGCGGGGCGATCAGGACACCGGCGCCGACCGGCCGTGCCTCGCCGAGCACCGACACGAACGCCCGGTGCAGCGGGGCATCGTCCCGGTCCGGGTCCACCAGCGGCCGCACGGCGTCAGGAGCCGTTCACCTGGCCGGGCACGACGGCGGCGGGTCCCATGGCCGGGGCGTCCTGCGCGGCCTGCCCCTCCGCCGCGAGGTTCCAGGTCGCCGAGACGGTGAAACTGGCCTCGCCCTTCCCGGAGAAGACGCCCAGGCTCAGATCACTTCCCAGCGTGACGCCGAACTCGACCGTCACCTCGTCGGGACGCTGGGCGAACTGCGCGAAGCTGCGGTGGATCCCGCCGAGCACGCCCCCGAGGGGCCGCAGCGCCGCTGTCAGCGCCTCGCCGCCCCGCGTCAGCGCCTGCGCGGTGCGCCCGTCCGCGCTCACCGGCCGGGCGGTGCCGAAGCCCGCCGGAAGGTCCAGCTCGTCGCCGGCGCCGGCGGGAACGTCGCCGCCGGGCGCGAGGTGCAGGCGTACTTCGGAACCGTCGTCGAAGGTGAGTCTCACATCCCCCATGAACCGAGTTTCGCATGGCTCGGGCGAGTACGGCGCGGTGTTCGCGGATCATCTCCGGTACGGGCCGGCCGAGCGCCCGGCCCGCACCTCGGGGCCCCGGCGGGTGCCCGGACGGAACGCCGTGGTGGCCGGCTCATGCCTGTGGTGGCGGGAATTTCCCACGTTCCGCCATCTCTTCTTCGGTGAAAGGTGAATTCCTTTGCACCCTACGGCATTTACGTGGTGCCGTCCTGGCGCCGGGCACGCGGAGAGCGGTGATCGACGAGGACGTCGACACGGTTCGCGGGGGTCTCTTCGGTCACACAACCGGAGTGGCTCCATCCTCTTGGTTCGCCTGTGCGCCCGGCATATGATCACAACTCAAACTCCGTACGGGGCCGGGAGATTAGCGTGTGCGTGACTGGAGGGGGAGGCCGGCGAAAGCCGTTTTCAGCGCTGACCGTCAGCAGTGAGCGGCCTGGACCCCCTGTGGACGCCGTGATTTCACGCGGGTGTCACCTCCCCCTGCTGTTCTGGCCCGGCACGCCCCATCACGCTCCGTACGGGTAACGAGACAGTCTTCGGCACTTCAGAAAGGCAGACATCGATGCGAAGCACGCTGATTCGCCGCGTTGTGATATCGGCGGCCGCGATAGGCCTGACCGTCACCGCGGCCCCCGCTGTCGCCCATGCGGATGCGGCGACTGTCAACCGGCCCATCCTGGTGGCCCTGAAGGTGCAGGGCCCCGATGGCAAGCTCTTCTCGGGCAGCGTCATCACCAAGGGCCACGACGTGACCACCGCCACCGGCGGTACGCACAAGTGCGACGGCACCAACGGCGGAGCGAACGCCACGCCGGGCGCCACCCCGACCGCGGCTCTGGACAGCGCCGCACGGGCCCACGGCTTCACCTGGGACGGCGTCTGGTACCCCAGCTTCGACGACTACTTCGTCGACACCATCAAGGGCGTCAAGCTGGACCCGTCCTCGGCCTACTGGAACATCTCGGTCAACGGCACCTCCATCCCGGTCGGCGGCTGCCAGTTCCACCTGAAGCCGGGCGACGCGGTCGCCTTCACGTGGACGCCGATCGTGGCGTCGTGACCGACGGGTGTTGTGCGTCCGCATGACTGTCAGTCAATCCGCGTCCCCTGTGGGATAGTTCACGCTCCATCGACGCGGGACTGAAACGGGCATTCAATGGCAAGCGGAGCGATTCACCTCTTGCGCTGCTTGTTGTGCGGCGGCAAGATCATTTCCCGACGGTAACTTTCCCAGCCGGATGCCACCGGCTCTGTCACTCATGACGCCCCGTCAATTCGCCATCAAAACGAGGGAGCAAGCAGGCATGCACGCGTTCAGTTGGACGCCGGACGACATGGTCTTCGAAGCGGAATACAACGTTGCGGGCCGCCGGCTTTTCCCCTGGCCCGGTGTGCCGGAGCCCTTCTGGGGCGGGGCCTGGGTGTCGGTTCCCGAAGGGGAGACCTCCACCAGCCACAATCACGACGAGAACGAAATGTTCTTCATCTTCGAGGGCACCGGTGTGATGCGCATCGGTGACGAGGAGCGTCGTGTGAGCAAGGGTGACACGATCTTCATCACACCCTTCAAGGATCACACCCTCACCAATGACACCGACAAGCCGCTGATCTTCCTCACCATTTGGTGGGGCGGTGCGGAGGCCGAGGCGAAGCGCGCCGCTGCCGAGGAAGCCTCCGCGTGAGTCCGAGTTCCCAGACGCGCGCCGATGTCGTTGTCGTCGGCGGCGGGGTGGTGGGTGCGAGCATCGCCCACCACCTCGCCGCCGGCTCTGCCGACGTCCTGCTGTGCGAACAGGGCATCGCGCCCGGCCAGGGCGCGACGTCCCGGTCCGGCGGGCTCCTGAGGCTGCACCACACAGCACACTGCGACACCCGTCTGGCCGCCCGGAGCCTGCCGGTCTTCCAGAACTGGCAGGACACCGTGGGCGGCGAGTGCGGTTACCGCCGGACGGGTTTCGTGATGCTCGTCGCCGAGAAGTACGCCGACAGCCTGCGCCGCAACTCAGCGGCGGTCGAGGAGTCGGGCGGGCACAGCGAGCTGATCGACCCCGCCGATCTCACGGAGCTCTACCCCGGGCTCGGTCTGGACGGCGTCGGAGCGGTGGCATACGAGCCCGCGGGCGGGTACGCGGACCCCGTCGCCGCGGCCGGGACGCTGCTCGCGGCCGCGCGCCGCCGCGGCGCCAGGGTCGCCGACGGGATGTGCGTACGGCGGCTGCTCACCACCGGCGACCGGATCAGCGGCGTCGAGACCAACCTCGGCCAGGTGTCCGCGCCGGTGGTGGTGCTCGCCTCCGGAGCCTGGAGCGGTCGTGACCTGGCCGGAGCCGTGGGCGTCACCGTGGAGGTGGCACCGCGCCGCATCGGTCTCGCGCTCGCCGCCGTACCCGGGGCCGGAGCCGGGGACTCGGGCGCCCAGCTGCCCACCTGCATCGACGACACCACGGGCACGTACTTCCGCCCGTCCGGGAACGACGGCCTCTACTTCGGCGTACCCAGCAATCCCGCTGTGCGCCTGGGCACCGACGTCGAACCCCTCACCCCGGACGAGGTGGCCGCCGCGAAGGACGCCGTCGCCACCCGGGTGAAGGCCGTCGGCGGTGCGCAACTGCTGGGCAGCAAAGCCGGTTTCGACGGCTACACACCCGACAGGAGACCGCTCATCGGGCCCGCCGGGCCGGACGGGCTCTACCTCGCCACCGGATTCAGCGGCGGCGGCTTCAAGACCGCTCCGGCCGTCGGGGAGCTGGTGGCCGCCGAGGTCCTGGGGGGCGCGGGGGTGGCCGGGCGAGCCGAAGAGCCTCTGCTCACGCCGTACCGTCCGGGTCGGTTCGTCGCCGGCCGACCTGTAGTGGGGGACTTCACCTATGAGCGCATGTGAGTCGGACGGTCCGATACCTTCCGGCAGAACCGGACGCGGGCTCCGGGCCGTTCTCGCGCACATGCGGGAGGACATCTCCGTGGTGATGGAGAAGGACCCCGCCGCCCGCAGCGCGGGCGAGGTACTCCTCTACCCGCATATCCACGCCCTGTGGGCCCACCGCGTCTCCCACTGGTTCTACCACCGCGGATTCCGGGTGACGGCACGGGCCGTCTCGATGCTGGCACGGTTCGTCAGCGGTATCGAGATCCATCCCGGAGCCGTCATCGGACGCCGCTTCTTCATCGACCACGGGGCCTCCGTGGTGATCGGTGAGGACGTGGTCATCGGTGAGGACGTGATGCTCTACCACCAGGTGACCCTGGGATCGGTGGGCTGGTGGCGCGACTTCAAGCGTCCGCCGGGCACCCGCCGGCATCCCCGGCTGGAGGACAAGGTGATCGTCGGCGTCGGTGCCAGCGTCCTCGGCCCCGTCACCGTCGGTACGGCGTCCCGGATCGGAGCCGGTGCCGTGGTGGCCGTGGACGTGCCGCCGCACAGCCGCGTCTCGGGCAGCGCCAGGGAATGTCACATCACGCCAGACCCCACGTCGACGGCCGGCGAGGCCGGCTCCGCGTCGGCGTCCCCGGACCAGGCCCCCTCGGGCCAGGCCGCCGCCGCGCCGGCGCCGCAGAAGATGCCGAAGCGCGGCGCCACACCTCCATCACGCACCAACAGGAGTGCCCGTACATGAACGCCCTTGATGCCGAGAGCCGCTCGTTCGTGGTGACCAGCGCACCGCCGAACCCCAACGGTGACCTGCACCTCGGACACCTCTCCGGCCCGTTCCTCGGCGCCGACGTGATGCGCCGCCACCTCGTGCAGCGCGGCCACGACGTGCGGTACGTCGGCTACTCCGACGAGCACTCCTGCTACGTACCACGCAGGGGCGAGGAGCTCGGCGGCAGGAGCGCGTACGAGACGGCTCACGTCTTCGGCCGGCGCATGGAGAACACCCTCGCCATGGCGGGGATGCGGCACGACTACTTCACCCGCCCGCTGCGCGAACAGCTGCACACCGACATCGTCCAGCGGTTCTTCCTGGAGCTGTGGGACAGGGGCGCCTTCGAGGTCCACGAACTGCCCGTCTTCCACTGCGCCGACTGCGACCGTTACTTGTACGAGGCGGAGGTCCGCGGCGAGTGCCAGTTCTGCGCCGCCCCGTCGGACGGCGTCTACTGCGAGGAGTGCGGGCTGCCGCAGGAGCCCGCCGGGCTGGCCGCCCCCCGCTGCACCCGGTGCTGGACCGCCCCCGAGATCCGCACCCTGCGCCGCATCTCCTTCCCGCTCGAGGCGATGCGCGACGCCCTGACGGAGTACTACGCCCAGGCGCAGAGCAAGGCCGAGTGGCGTCCCCGGCTGAAGGCCTACCTCGACACGCTGCTCTCCCGGCCCCTGCCGCTGACACCGGTGAGCCGTGAGGACGGTTACGGCATCCCCGTGCCGCTGCCGGGCTGGGAGGGCCACATCCTGGACACCTGGTTCAGCGGGATCTTCGGGTACGTGGCGGCGACCGCCGGCCTCACCCGCGCCGAGGGAGAGCCGGAGCTGTGGGAGCGGCTGTGGAGCGACCCCGCCACCGAAGTGATCAACTTCATCGGGTTCGACTGCAGCTTCAGCCACGCCGTGCTGTGGCCGGCCCTCCTGCTGGCGCACGGCGGCCTCACACTGCCCGCGCAGGTGGTGACCAACGAGTTCTACCGGCTGGAGGGCGACAAGTTTTCCACCAGCCGCAACCACGCCATCTGGGGCAGCGAGTTCCTCACCCAGGTGTCGGCGGACGCGCTCAGGATGCACCTGTGCCTGACGGGCCCCGAGCTCTCGCAGACCAATTTTGCGATGAAGGAGTTCCAGGACACCGTCGACCGGGTCCTGGTCAACGGCCTGGAGCAGTGGGTCGAGACCGTGGTGCGGCTGGTACGCGAGGACACGGACGGCGCCGTACCGGCAGCGGACTGGACCACGGGACCGCTCGGCGGCACAACGGCGAAGCTGGCCGACGCCGTGGCCGACGCCCTGGCGCCCGAGCACTTCTCGCCCCAGCGCGCGGCCACGCTGCTCGCCGGCGCCGTCTCGGAGGCCGTCGCCGACCTCCCCGGGCTGGAGGCCGCCCGCTCGGGAGACCGCGCGGCGTACGAGAGCAGGCTCGCCACCCACCTGGAGCTGCTGGCCCGGTTCGCCGCGTCGGCCTGGGCGATCACACCGGCATGGTCCTCCTCCCTGCTCGACCGGCTGGGCATCGCCCCGGCCGACGCCTTCCGCGGCACCCCGCCGTGGCCGGTGGGCACCGAGCGCTTCCTGCCGGCCGGCGGGCGCATCGCCGACCGCGTACCGGTGTTCTTCCGCCCCGTCGACGCGTAACAGCACAACAGCCCATCCACCCCCCACTCCTGAAAGCTGCCCGCCTTGCCAACGGTCACGACCTCCGGCTGTCCGGTCGACTACACCGTCGCCGGTACCGGCCCCTGCCTCGCCCTGGTGCACGGCACCGGCGGCTCGCCCGAATCCACCTTCGGGCACGTGCTGGACGCGTTCACCGACCGGCACACCGTCGTGCGGCCCTGCCTCTCCGGAGCCGGTGGCACCAAGGACCCAGGAGACCCGCTGACGGTCGAGCTGCTCGCCGAACAGACCGCCGCGGCGGTGCGGGACGCCGGCGCCGGGCCGGCCGTCGTGATGGGCTATTCGCTGGGGGCGGTGGTGGCCGCGGCCACTGCCGCCGCCCACCCCGGCCAGGTGCGGGGCCTGGTGCTCCTCGCCGGGTGGGCGGTCACCGACGACCGCCAGCGCCACGCGTTCGACCTGTGGCGCCGCCTCGAAGCGCTCGACCACGACGCCTTCGCCCGGTTCCTGCACCTCAGCGGCTGGACCACGGAGCACCTGAACCGGCTGGGCACCGCCGGGATCGAAGAACTCGTGGCCGGGGAACGGGTGCCTCCGGGGATCGTCCGGCACATCGATCTGAACACGCGCGTGGACATCCGCGGCCTCCTGCCGCGCATCACCGTCCCGACGCTGGTGATCGGCTGCACCCAGGACCAGATCGTCCCGGTCCGTTACGCGCGCGCTCTGCACGACGCCATCCCGCACAGCAGCTACGCGGAGATCGACGCAGGCCACTTCGCACTGTTCGAGAAACCGCGGGACGTCATCGCCCTCGTCCGTGACTTCGCCCGTGACGTCGCCGACGACTCTCCTGTCGACGCACCGAAAGAGTAGAGAAATGCCCCGTATCGCCTTCACCACCTTCAACATCCTGAAGGAGCCCTACGGCCACCCGGTCGTCCAGGAATTCGACGACCGGACACCCTCCACCTTCCTCGAAGCCGAACAGAGCCCGGGATTCATCGACCGGGCGGTGGCGGTCGACGACCGGGAGGACCTCACCAACTTCGAACGTGACTGGGGACAGTGGGGCGCCTTCGCCGTCCCGCGCTTCTACACCGGCGGCCGCACCGCCGGCACCGACAGCCGGGCGTCCACGCTGTCCCTGTGGAAGGACATCGAGTCCGTCTTCTCCTTCTCCTACTCGGGCGTCCACCGCGACGCCCTGCGCAAGCGCCACGAGTGGTTCGTCAAGCCGGAGTGCCCCTCCTACGCCATGTGGTGGGTCGGCGACGACACCGTACCGACGTGGGAGGACGCCTGTCGGCGCATCGAGCACCTCCACGACCACGGCCCGACCCCGGAGTCCTTCACGTTCCACCACCCCTTCACCCCGGACGGTGAACCCACCAAGCTGTCCGGCATCGGCCGCGCCGCCACCAAGGACCTGGCATGAGCGGGCAGGAGGGAGTGCTGCTGGTCGTCGGCATCGGCAGCCAGAAGGACCGGGACAGCCGCCCCTACCGCGAACACCTGCTCGCCGGTGCCGCCCGGGCCTGCCCCCTGTGGCTGCTGGAGACGGACGAGCTCACCTGGCAGGCCCCGTACGCCGCCGGCAGCACGGTGCTCAGCGGGCGTACCGCGGACGACCTCATCGCCGCCGCCCGCCAGGTCGCCGCGGAGCGCGACATCATCGGGGTCCTCGCCCCGGACGAAGGCCTCCTGCTGCCGTCGGCACACCTCATCGCCGCCCTCGGAGTGCCGGGCGCGTCCGTCGACGCCATCTCGGCGTGCCGGGACAAGAAGCTCAGCCGACGGCTCATGACGGACGCCGGGCTGCTGCAGCCCCGGCACACCAGCGTCACGTCCGCCGAGGAACTGCGGGCGGTGGGCGAGGAGTTCGGCTACCCCCTGGTGCTCAAGCCGCGCTCCATGGGCGCCAGTTCCGGGGTTATCAAGGTGACCGGGCCCGAGGAGACGGACGAGGCGTACCGGATCACGGTGGCGGCCTCGACGTACCCCGGGATCCAGCTGTACCCCGACATCGTCGTCGAGGAGTTCCTCGACGGCCCGGAGATCAGCGTCGACGGGTCGGTGGTGGACGGCGCGTTCACCGCCCACATCGTCGCCCGCAAGAAGATCGGGCAACCCCCGTTCTTCATCGAGACCGGCCACATCGTCTCCCCGGACGACCCCTACCTGAGCGACCCGGACATCTCCGACCTGCTGCAAAGGGCCCACAAGGCGCTGGGCTTCCACCACGGCATGACCCACGCGGAGATCAAGTTCACACCGCGGGGCCCGGTCGTCATCGAGATCAACGGCCGCCCGGGCGGGGACCTCATCCCGAAACTCGGCTGGCTCGCCGGCGGTGTCGACCTCGGCCGGATCGCCGCGGAAGTGGCCCTGGGCGTACGGCAGGACCGGCCGACGGCCGAGCCCGAGAACCCCCGCACGGTGGGAATCCGCTTCTGCTGCCCCACCGAGCCGACCACCATGACGGGCGTCCGGCTGCCGTCCGCCGCCGACCACCCCCACCTCCTGGAAGCCGAACCCCTGGCCCTCCCCGGGGCGACCCTGCAGCCGCCCCCGGGCGACTACGTGTCCCGCTACGCCTACCTGATCGCGGAAGGCGGCAACCAGGACGAGGTGGCGAGCCGCCTCGACGCCCTGGAGCAGGCCGTCGTACTCGAAGGCGACCCGGCCCGGTCGCCGTCCTGAACCACGGGCCGAGGCGTCGGGGGGCCGGTCCGCCGGCCCCGCACGCCGTACCCACCGGGGCACACCCCTGGGCAACACAGAGTAAGAGGCAGCAAGACATGCCCTATCGCATCAGCCACGTCGATGAATCGACGTTCGAGGCGGTGCTCCCGTTGATCGCCGACTACCAGACGTTCTACGGCTGTGAGCCGGACCCCGCCCGCAACAGGGCGTTCTTCGGCGACCTGCTCGCCGACCCCGCCCAGGGGCTCCAGCTCCTGGCCTCGGACGACGAGACAGGCCAGGCGGTCGGCTTCGCGACCCTCTACTGGGTCCGCGTGTCCACCCGCGCCACGGTGGTCGCCCTGCTGAACGACCTCTACGTACGGCCCGAGCACCGCGGGAAGCAGGTCGGTGCCGCGCTGCTGCGCGCGGCCGCCGACACGGCCGGCGAGCGCGGATACGGGTCCCTCGTATGGGAGACCGCGCCCGACAACCACCGGGCGCGGACGTTGTACGACCGTTTCCTCCAGGACGCCGGAGAACCGGGCGCCTCGTCGACCTGGATCCACTACTCGCACACCATCAACGCCCGACCCAAGGGGGAAAAGTGACGACGACTCCGGCCCGTGCCGAACAACCGGCACCCTACGACGTGCTCGGGATCGGCTTCGGTCCCGCCAACCTCGCCCTGGCCATCGCGCTGCAGGAGGAGAACGCCGGGCTCAGCGTCTCCTTCCTCGAGGCCAAGCCGGAAGTCGCCTGGCAGAGCGCCATGCTGCTCGACGGTTCCGACATCCAGAACAACCCGATACGCGACCTCGTGTCCCTGCGCAACCCGCGCAGCCGGTACAGCTTCGTCAACTACCTCCACGAGGAGGGCAGGCTCCTCGAGTTCCTGAACCTCCCCATGGAGTTCCCGCTGCGCAAGGAGTACACCCGGTACATCTCCTGGGTGGCCCGGTACTTCGACGACGTCGTCGAATACAACGTCGCCGCGACCGACATCGCCATCGTCCCGGGCGACGAGGGCCGCAACGTCTACCGGGTCACCGGTTCCGACGGCGTCGTCCGCCACGCCCACGCCCTGGTGCTCGGCCCGGGCCGCTCCGCCTTCGTCCCCGAACCGTTCGACCGCCTCCAGTCGCCCCGGGTGTTCCACCTGACGCGCTACCTGCCCGCCCTCGACGCGCTGCGCGAAGCGGCGGAGCGGGGCGAGGGCCAGTGGCCGCCGAAGGAGGTGGCCGTCATCGGCGGCAGCCAGAGCGCCGTCGAGCTGACCCTCGACCTGTCGCGGCGCTTCCCCGACGCGACGGTCACCACCTATGTACGCCCGTACGGGCTGCGGCTGAAGGACACCAGCCCCTTCAGCGAGGAGGGCTACTTCCCCGAATTCACCCAGTACTACTACCAGGCGCCCCGGCACCGGAAGAAGGCGCTGGACGAGTACATGCGCCTCACCAACTACTCGGCCGCCGACGGAGACGTCCTGCACGAGCTGTACGCCCTGATCTACGAGCAGAAGCTCGACGGCGACCAGCGGGTCTTCGTCCGGGGCAACCGCCAGACCATGGCGGTGCAGGACGGGCCGGACGGTGTCCGCCTGCAGATCAAGGAGCTGAACACCGGGGAGACCGAGGACGTCCGCGCCGATGTCGTGGTGCTCGCCACGGGCTTCCGCGACCTGGGCCCCGGCCCGCACCAGGAGCGCGTACCGCCGCTGATGGAGGGCATCGCCGACTCCTTCGTCTTCGACGAGGACGGCTACCTGGACATCAGCGCCGACTACCTCCTGACGCCGATGGACGCCGACACGCCCGACCTGTACCTGAACGGGCTGTGCGAGTCCTCCCACGGGATCGGCGACGCCGGTTCGTTCAGCCTGCTGTCCCTGCGCGCCGGCGTCCTCCTCGACAGGTTGCGCAAGCGCGCCCGATGACCGCCGACACCCAGCGGGTCGCAGGCGCCGGCACGGCAGGGGACACCGACAGCGGAACCCTGCTCCGGCACCCCGCGACCCGGCTCGCCGCCGGGGTGTTCCAGGGCGTCGCCGGCGCCGGCATGCTCGTCATGCCGGCCGTCGTCCACGGGCTGGCCGGCCCGAGCGCCCCGCTGCTCTGGGGGGCGCACGTGGCGCTGGGCGCCGCGGTCGCCCTGCTCCTGACGCTCCTGACGCGCACCGGCCTGCCGCCCATGCCGCTGGCCGCGGCGGTGGGATCGGTCCTCGGCCGTACGTCGCAGCGGTGCGTCGACGTGGCATACACGGTCGGTTTCTCCGCCGGCCAGGCCGCGCTGGCCTGGTTCGCCGCGCAGAGCGTCGTGGCGGCCGTGGCGGAGGGCGGCCGCGCCCCCGCCTGGCTCGGGCCGGTCGTCGCCGCCGGCGTGCTGGCGGTGGGCTTCGTCCTCGCGCTGCTGGACGTGCCCACGCCGCCGGCCCTGCTGCGCCTGCGCCTGCCGGTCGTGGGCCTCCTCGCCTTCGCGTGCGCCGCGGCCGCCTGGCCCGCGGCGGCGCCGGGGAGCGCTCTCGCGCCGGCCTCGGTGCCCGGCGCCGGGGCGGCGGCCGGGATCGCGCTGCTGGTGCTGTACTTCGCGGGCGTCGGCTGGGAATCGGTCACGGACCTGGTCCCGCGTACGAAGGCGGGGCTCGGGGCGACGCTGGCCGGGGTCGCGCTGGGCGCGTCGGCGGTCGCGGCCGTCTACCTGCCCCTGGCATGGCTGTACGGGGCGGCCGCCGGGCGACCGGAGGGAACACCGCCGGGGTGGGCGCGCTACACCCTGTCCGCGGCCCTGCTCACCGTCATCACCTCGTACTGCTTCACCAACATCCGTGCGGCCGGGCGGATCGTGGCCCGTGTCACGGGCTCCGCCGGCCCCGGCGCGCGGCGGCGGCAGCTCGTGGTCGTCGGCCTGCTCTGCGCGGCCTTCGCCACGGCCGGCACCCTGCCCGGCTCGGTGGTCTGGCTGCTCCTGGTCCCCGCCTGCGCCGCGACCGCCGGGTACGTCATGGGCGCGGTCGCCGCGTTCCGCCGGATCGGCGACGTCACGCGCTGGCTCGCCTGGCCGCTCGTGGTGGCGCTCGCGGCAGTGGCCGACCCCATCCGACTCCTTCTCCTTGGCTGACATATGACGCGACTTTTCCGCAGCTACTTCGGCGGGGTTACCCGAGCCATCGCCATCGTCTCGCTCGGTGTCTTCATCAACCGCCTGGGCGGCTTCTTCACCCTGTTCCTCACCCTGATCCTCACCGACCGGGGGTACGAGCCGGGCCACATCACCTTCGCCCTGGTGGCCGTGGCGGTGGCGGGCATGGCCGGCGCGGGCGTCGCGGGCAAGCTCTCCGACTGGCTGGGGCTGCGGGGCGCGCTCCTGCTGTCCAGCACGCTCACCGCGCTGTGTGCCTTCGCGTCGGCCGTGGTGGAGCAATTCGCGCTGACGGTCGTGGTCTCGTGTCTGCTCAACGCCGGTGTGCAGGCGTACGGGCCGGCCGCGCAGACGGTGGTGGGCGTCGAGGCGAGCGACGACCGGCGCGTCGGCATGTTCGCCGTCTACCGCCTCGCGATGAACCTGGGAGTCACGGTCGGCCCGCTGCTCGGCGCCTTCCTCATGGACTGGTCCATGACGGCGCTGCTGGTCGGCAACGGCATCGCCGCGACGGCGGCGACACTGCTGCTGCTCGCACTGCCCCGGCGCCTGGGCCGGGCGGCCGCGGTCCCGGACGACGAGGGCAAGCGACGGGGAACCGGGCCGGCCGTGCGCATGCACCGCGGTTTCATCGGCGCCGCGGTGCTGTTCGGCCTGATCTCCCTCGTCTACGCCCAGCAGACCGGGTCGCTGGCACTGGCCATCCACGACTCGGACCACGACCAGAAGCTCTACGGCTGGCTGCTCACGCTGAACGCCATCCTCGTGATCCTGGTGGAAATACCGCTGAGCCGGTACTCCTCGCGCTGGGCCCGCCGT
The DNA here is from genome assembly GCF_001905885.1 of Streptomyces sp. CB03234. Lineage (GTDB taxonomy): Bacteria > Actinomycetota > Actinomycetes > Streptomycetales > Streptomycetaceae > Streptomyces. The sequence continues at coordinate 378,231 of NZ_LIYH01000004.1, forward strand.
ACGACCGTCGTCTTCGGCGCGGTGTGCGTCTGCGGCGGCTACGCGGTGAACCTCTTCGGGATAAGCCTCGGCGTGCTGATCGCCGGAGTCCTCATCTGGACCCTGGGCGAAATCCTGGTGGCGCCGGTGGCCGCGGCGTTCTCGACCGAGGTGGCGCCCGACGGGGCCGCCTCCAAGTACCTGTCATTCCTCGGCCTGTGCCAGACCACCGGCATGTCCATCGGCCCGGCGGCCGGGGTGTTCGCCTACAGCCACGGCACCTCACTGCCCTGGGCGATGTGCGCCGTCGTGCTCGTCATCACCGCCGGCGGTCTCTACTACCTGGTGCCCCGCTGCCAGCTCGCGGCGAGAGTCTCCGCCGACGGCTCGCGGCCCGACTCCACCTCCCGTCAACCTGCCTAGGAGGCATGGTGAACCCCCCATACACCGACTTCGACCCCATGACCATCGAGTCCGAGGTCCGCAGCTACTCCCGCAGTTGGCCGACCGTCTTCACCCATGCCAGCGGAAGCCGTCTCCAGGACCGGGAGGGCCGCTCCTACCTGGACTTCTTCGCCGGTGCCGGTTCCCTCAACTACGGTCACAACCACCCCGTCCTCAAAGACGCGTTGCTGTCCTACATCCAGGACGACGGCATCGTCCACAGCCTCGACATGACGACGGACGCCAAAGCAGAGCTTCTGCGGGCGCTGCACGACCTCGTGCTCGTACCGCGCAACCTCGACTACAAGGTGCAGTTCACCGGCCCGACCGGTACGAACAGTGTCGAGGCCGCGCTGAAGCTGGCCCGCAAGGTGACCGGCCGGGAAACGGTGGTGGCCTTCACCAAGGCGTTCCACGGCATGTCGCTGGGCTCCCTGGCCGTCACCGGCAACGCCGCCAAGCGTGCCGGAGGCGGAGTGCCCCTGGGGCACGTGTACCGCGTCCCCTTCGAGGGGTTCGGCACCCCGTCCCTGTCCGGGATCGACCTGCTGCGGGAGATGCTCCGCGACTCCAGCAGCGGGCTCGACCTGCCCGCCGCCGTGATCGTGGAAACGGTGCAGGGGGAGGGCGGGGTCAACGTCGCCGGCGCGGAGTGGCTGGCCGCGCTCGCCGAACTGTGCCGGCAGCACGACATCCTCCTCATCGTGGACGACGTACAGATGGGGTGCGGGCGCACCGGCCCCTTCTTCAGCTTCGAAGCCGCGGGCATCGTTCCGGACATCGTCTGCCTGTCCAAGTCCATCAGCGGATACGGACTGCCCATGGCGCTCACCCTGTTCCGCGGCGAGCTGGACGTATGGAGCCCGGGCGAGCACAACGGAACCTTCCGGGGCAACAACGCCGCCTTCGTGACGGCGGCGGCCGCACTGCGGACGTTCTGGGCCGACAGCACGCTGGAGAAGCAGACCGCCGGCAAGGGCGAGCTGCTCGAAGGACACCTGACGGACCTGGCCGCGCAGCTGTCGGCCTCCGGGGTGGCGGCCCGAACCCGCGGCCGCGGCCTCGTGTGGGGGCTGGCCTTCGAGGACCACACCCTGGCGGCGCGCGTGAGCAGCGCCGCGTTCACCCGTGGACTGCTCGTGGAGACGTCGGGCTCGTCTGACGAGGTGGTGAAACTGCTGCCGCCGCTGACCAGCACCGAGGACGAGCTCACCGAGGGGCTGGCCATCCTGTCCGACGCGGTGAGGGCCGCCACGGGAACTCCCCAGGCGCGCTGACGGGCAAAACCGCCCGGGTCCGAACCGCCACCGCCCCGCCCGCCGGCCCGTGCGGGCCGCCGCCGGGCGGGGGCTGGACGGGTGCCGGACGGGGGCTGGACGGGGCCGGCCACTCGCAAGCCGGGTGGTCCGGCCCGCGGCGGCCGCGCGGGGCCCCGGCGGAGCCGACGGCGTCCACCGGAGGCACGCCCCGCAGCGCACCGGCCCTCCCCCTCCGGCGGAGCCGACGGCGCGGCTTCACGATCGTCCTCCGGCGGGGGACAATGGAGTCGGGTTGGGCGATGGGGGCGCGTCGCTGCGAAGGAGCGCCCGATGCATCCCGCTGCTCTGGTCGGTGCCACCGCGGGGCGCGTGGCACACTTCGCCGTCTCCGGCGTGATCGGTGGACTGATCTTCCGCGGGGCGGCCAAAGCCGCACCGGCGGTCCGCCCGGCCGCCCGCAAGGCGCTCGTCGGCGGTATCGCGGGCGGAATCGTGGCGGGCCGGTGGCTGGGCTCCGCCACCGAGGAGGCCCGTCTCAAGGCGGGCGACATGCTGGCCGAGGCCCGGTCCTCGCTGGGCGAGGAGGCACCGCCGCCGTCCGCGGTCCAGGTCGACGGCCATGCCCACGACCACGACCACGCCCACTGATCATGTCCGGCGTCGTCGTACGTTCGGTCGCCGCGGGCCGGGTGCGCCTGACCGTGCCGTGGCTGCGGGCCCGGCCCGGCTGTGCGGGGCTGGTCGACGACCGGCTCGCCGACCTGGACGGTTTCCGCGCGCTGCGGATCTTCCCCCGTACCGGCAGCGTGGTGGTCTGGGTCGTCCCCGACCGCCTGCGTGTCGACGGGCTGGTAGCGGCACTGGAGGAGGCGCCACCACCGTCCGCCGTGGCCAAGGCGACCCGTGGCACACCCGACTCCTCCACGGGCGAGCTCGCCCGGCTGGTCGTCGGAGGCGCCGTACTCGCCCTCGTGGCCGTGCACCGGCTCCTGCTGCGCCGCCCACCCTGGACGGCGGGCGCCCCCCTCGGCTTCCTGCGCTTCGCCACCGTCTTCAGCGGCCTGCCCTTCTTCCGCGGCGCGCTGCACACCGTCCTGGGCCGCCGCTATCCCGGTACGGACACCCTCGTCACCGCCGCGACCCTGATCTCGCTCGTCCTGCGCGAGAACGTGGTGGCTCTGACCGTGCTCTGGCTGCTGAACATCGGCGAGTTCCTGCAGACCCTCACGCTGCGCCGGACCCGCCGCGCCATCGAGGAACTGCTGAGCGTCGGCGAGGAGCGGGTCTGGCTCGTACGGGACGGTGTCGAGATCGAGGTGGCACTCGAGGACGTGGAACCGGGCGACCTCGTCGCGGTCTACGAACACCACAGGATCCCGGTCGACGGCACCGCCGCCACCGGCGCGGCGCTGGTGGACCAGGCCGCGATCACCGGTGAAGCCCTCCCGGTCTATGTGCAGGAAGGCGCCGAGGTCTACGCCGGCACCATCGTCACCAACGGCTCCCTCACCATCCGCGCGACCGCCGTCGGCCGGGACACCACGGTCGGCCGCATCATCGGACGGGTCGAGGAGGCCCAGGCCGACCGGGCACCGATCCAGACCGTGGCCACCCGCTTCACCCGCCGCTTCGTCCCCGTCTCCTTCGCGCTGGCAGCCGGCACGTACGTGCTGACCCGTGACCCGCGGCGCGCGATGACCATGCTGCTCATCGCCTGCCCGTGCGCCGCCGGGCTGGCCACCCCGACGGCGATCAGCGCGGCCATCGGCAACGGAGCCCGCCACGGCACCCTCATCAAGGGCGGCACCCACCTGGAAGGCGTCGGACGCGTCACCGCCGTCGTCTTCGACAAGACCGGCACGCTCACCCTGGGCCGCCCACTGGTCACCAGCGTGGTCACCTTCCACGAGCGGTTCACCGCGGACGAGGTGCTCAGCCTCGCCGCGTCGGGGGAGCTGCACGCCCGCCACCCGCTCGCCGAGGCCATCGTCCGCCGTACCGAGGAGCAGCACCTGCACGTCCCCATCCACCAGGCGTGCGAGGTCGTCCTCGGCATGGGCATGCGCGCCGAACTCGACGGCAGCCGCCTCCTGGTCGGCAGCCCCGCGCTGCTGCGCCAGCACGGCATGGAACTGCCCGAGCGGGCCCAGCAGTGGACGGAGAACCTGCGCGCCCAGGGCGAGACCGTCATCTGCCTGGCCCACGACGACGACCTGATCGGCATGCTCGGCCTCTCCGACGCCGTACGCGGCGGAGCCGAGACCGTCGTCCGGCAACTCCAGGACCTCGGGGTCCAGCGCATCATCCTGATGACCGGCGACTCCCCGGAAACGGCCCAGTCGGTCGCCGACGCCCTCGGCATCACCGAGGTGCACGCCCACGCCCTGCCCGAGGGCAAGCTCCAGCTGATCCGCGACCTCCAGGACGAGGGCCACCTGGTGGCCATGGTCGGCGACGGCACCAACGACGCGCCCGCCCTGGCCCTGGCGGACGTCGGCATCGCGATGGGCGCGCACTCCTCCCACGTGGCGCTGGAAACCGCCGACATCGCGCTCGCGGGCAACGATCTGCGCCAAGTCGCCGCCGTCGTGGAACTCAGCCGCCACACGCTGCGCGTCGTCCGGCAGAACTACGGCCTCGCCATCGGCGTCAACCTGATCGGCCTGGGCGCCGGTGCGGGCGGGTCCATCAACCCCGTCGTGGCCGCCCTGCTCCACAACACCAGCAGCATCGCGGTCGTCGGCAACTCGGCACGGCTGGTCAACCACACACCGCGGCTCCCGAGCGAACGTGGCCCGGAGCTCCACGCCGCGCCGCTCGAAGGACGCAGGGTGATCTGACCCGGAACTCCCCAACCGGCGGGCCTCGACGACTCCCTTTCGCCGGCGCGTGTCCCGCGACAGGGGGGCGTCGTTTCGTCACATGACGCCGCCGTGTCTGCGAGCGGCACGACCCGGAGCCGCACAGGAGTGGTCCATGCCCGTCAACCGTCGACGCATCCTGGGCCTGGCGGGTCGCGGGACCCTGGCCGCTCTCGGCGCGGCGGTGCTGGGCGGGGTCGGCAGCCGTACGTACGCGGCCGCCGTGTCGCGGACGCACTTCCGGGCCCTGGTGATCGGCTCCGGGTTCGGCGGTTCGGTGGCCGCGCTGCGGCTCGGGCAGGCGGGGGTGGACACCCTGGTGGTGGAGCGCGGCCGTGAGTGGCCCGTCGCCCCGCGCAGGCACGACTTCGGATCGATGAACGGTGTCACCGACACCATGTTCTGGTTCCGCCGCACCACACGCTGGCCGGCGCTGCCGCCCACGCCCGTCCGGCCCGCGCCAGGAGTGATGGAGGTGTCCGAGGAGCGGGGGCTCGACATCGCCTGTGGCGCGGGGGTCGGCGGCGGGTCCATCGTCTACACCGGTGTCACGGTGGCCCCGCCCAGGCGGTACTTCGAACGGCTCTACCCGGCCGGTCTGCCCTACGAGGAGTTCACCCGCAGGTGGTTCCCCACGGTGCGCCGCATGCTGGGCGCCTCCCCGATGCCGCGGGACGTCTACCGGTCCATGCCGTTCACCCACTCCCGGTTGTGGGACGAGCACCTGGCCACCGCGGGCTTCCGCACCTCCCCCCTGGACTCGACCTTCGACTGGGACGTCGTCCGGCGCGAACTCGCCCGCGCCGCCCCGCTCTCGGCGACCGTCGGCGAATCCGACTTCGGCTGCGGCAACGGCGCGAAGAAGTCGCTGACCCGCAGCTACCTGCCGGCGGCGCTCGCCACTGGACACGTACAGGTGCGTGCCCTGCACGAGGTGCGGTCCATCGGGCGGCGCCGCGACGGACGCTTCCGGGTGGAGGTCCGCCGCCTCACCACCGGCGGGGCCGTACTCGGCACCGACGAGTTCACCTGCGACATGCTGTTCGTCGCCGCCGGCACGCTGAACACCAACCGGCTCCTTGTGGCGGCACGCGAACGCGGTGACCTGGCCGGCCTGCCCGCGTCCCTCGGCACCGGCTTCGGCGACAACGGCGACCAGGCCACCCTCCGCTCCCAGACCCTGCGCTTCCACGGCGGCTCACAAGGCTCCCCCTGCGCGTCCGGCGCGTTCCTCCCGGACCAGTTCGAGCTGCCGCTGCTCGCCGAGAGCTGGGTCCTCCCCGCCTATCACGCGCTCCCGGCGATCGTCACCTTCAGCGTCACCGTCGACACCGACAACCGCGGCACGTTCCGCTACGACCCGCGCAGCGGCCGGGTGTCGCTCTCCGACTGGTCGCCCGAGAAGTCCGCGGCGGCGGCAAGGTCCGCCCTGGAACTCAGCTCCCGCGTCATCGACGCCAACCCCGGCACGCTCCCCGTCACGCTCACCACGCACCCCTTCACCGGGCATCCCCTGGGCGGCTGCGTCATCGGCCGCACCACGGACCTCGAAGGCCGGGTCCACGGCGTGCGGGGGCTCTACGTCCTCGACGGGTCCCTGATCCCCGGGAACGCCGGCGGCGCCAACCCCTCCCTCACCATCGCCGCCCTCGCCGAACGCGCCATGGCGGGGATCATCGCCCAGGCGGGGTGAGACCGGGCCGGCGTACCGGGGCGGCGTCGTCGGGCCACGCCTTCTCTTCCGGCGTTCAACACGTCACGCGGAGCACGCGCCGCGCCGGGCAACGGAGTTGGGGGCCGGTGAGTGGCCGCCTCCAGCGGGCGTTGCCCCGGCTGGACGCGTCGCTCATGGGCCGGCGTGCGGAGGCGGCCCGGGGACGGTAGACACGGGGGTGTGCAGACCTTCCTGCCGTTCCCGCGGTTCTCGGAGTGCGCCGAGGTCCTCGACCCGCGCCGCCTCGGCAAACAGCGGGTCGAGGCACTCCAGGTGCTGCGCGGGCTGACCGTGCCGGGCTACGGCTGGCGTCGCCATCCGGCCGTACGGATGTGGACCGGCTACGAGGAGGCCCTGGTCCGCTACGGGCTGGAGGTGTGCGGGGCCTGGACCGCCAAGGGGCACCGCGACACCTGCGCCGCCTCCCTGCTCGCCGGCTTCCACGCCGTACGCCCCGGCGCGCCCGTACGCCCGCAGGCCGAGCTCGCCGAGAACGGTGAGCTGCCGCCCTGGCTGGGCGACCCCCGCTTCCACCGCAGCCACCAGTCGGCCCTGCTGCGCAAGGACCCCGGCTTCTACGCCGCGCGCTTCGCCGGAGTCCCGGACGACCTGCCCTACGTGTGGCCCGGCTCCGACCGCGACACCGACCGGGACCTGGGCTGACACCCCGGATGTGGCGCGTTTTGCGCTTGTGTCATACTCAGCCGCGCTCCAAGCACATTCGCAGTCGGGGGAACATCGTTGAGAGTCGAGTTTGCCGTCCTCGGCACGGTGCTGGTCAGAGGTCCGGGCGGCGCCCGATGAGCGGCATAGCGCTGACGGCCCCGTACCAGGACACCGACGCCGACCAGCTGTCGTTCGTGCTGGGACGCTCCGCGCACGAGGCACTCGCCGTACGGGACCTCACCGTCGCCGGGCTCGACGTACAGCTCAGGCTCCTGGGCGCCTCCCACCAGGTGTTCGCGGGGCCCGTGCGGGAAACCGTCGCCTGCCTGCCCGGCGTCGACGGCGGCCTCCCGGAGGCGGCCGCGCGGGACTTCGACGACTGGACCTACGGGTTCCGCGCCCACGTCCGGCGCTTCCACCCGCAGGAGTTCAGCGCCCGGGTCGCCCGGATCCGCGACCGCGCGGAGGGCCATCCCCAGGCCCTGCACGGCATCTTCCCCGGCTCCCCCGAAGCGGTCACCGCGCTGACCGTCGAGCCGGAGAGCGCCGGGCTGAGCTGGCGCACCTGGCACACCTACCCGCAGAGCCGCCGGATCGTGGCGACGCACACCCGGCTGGAGGCCCGATGAAGACCGCCCGACGCATCAGCGCGCTGATCCTCGCCACGGCGGCCCTCGCCGCCTGTGCCGACGAACCCGACGACGACGGCAACGCCGTACCGTCCGGCTGGATCCGCGGCGAGTACTCGCGCAGCGGCGCCGGTTACGTCGACAGGACCGACCCGACGTCACAGGTCGCCAAGGAGATCGACGGCAACACCTCGGCCGTCGACCGCCTCAGCGACGGCGACCGGCGATTCCTCCGCTACCGCGACGACATCGTCGCGATCAGCCCGCACAGCAGCGGCCGCGGCAGCGTGATCGAGATCGCGGACTACCGCAGCGGCTACCACCGCTGGCGCACCCACATCGGCTCCGTATGGCCCGACCCGGACAGCGCCGCGTTCCGCGGAGGCGGCCCCGGCTCCGGGAAGTGACCCGCCGAACCCGCACACGCTCACGATCACGCTCACTTCTCCCTCCGAAAGGCACACCGTGGCAGAGATCTTCGAGTCGGCAGGCACCGCCCTGCTCTACGGCCTCGTCGGCTTCGTCGTGATGGCGGTCGGCTTCATCGCACTCGACCTCGTCACCCCCGGCAAGCTCGTCCATGTGGTGTGGACCGAGCGCAACCGCGGCGCCGCCGTGCTCCTCGCCGGCCAGACGATCGCCATCGGCCTCGTCATCGAGCAGTCCATCCGGGCCAGCGAATCCGAGCAGGGCCTCGCCGAAGGGCTGCTCAGCACCCTGCTGTACGGCCTCGCCGGCGTCGCCGTGATGACGCTCATCTCCGTCGTCGTCGGCCTGCTGACCCCCGGCCGCCTCGGCCACGCCGTCCTCGACGACAACGGCACCAGCCCGCACCCCGCCGCCTGGGTCCAGGCAGCGATGTACCTCGGCACGGCCTTCATGGTCGGCGCAGCCGTTTCCTGAACGGCACCCCCTCCATGAGCACCACCGTCCTGGACCGCACCACTGAGGCCGCCACCCCCCGACCGGCGAGGGCCCACGCACGCGGAACACGTTTCCTGCTGCTGCTCGCGGTGTTCATCTGCGCGGCCTGCGGCCTGGTCTACGAACTGGCGCTGACGGCGCTGGGCAGTTACCTCATCGGCAACTCCGTGATGCAGACCTCCGTGGTCATCTCCGTCATGGTCTTCGCCATGGGCATCGGGTCCCTGGCCGCCAAGCCCCTGCAACGGCGCGCGGTCGGGGCCTTCGCCCTCGTCGAGATCCTGCTCGCGCTCGTCGGCGGGCTGTCGGTGCTCATCCTGTACGTGGCGTTCGCCTGGCTGCGCCTCTACATGCCCGCCATGGTGGTCGTCTCGTTCGTCGTCGGCCTCCTCGTCGGCGCCGAGATCCCGCTGCTGATGACGCTGCTTCAGCGGATCAGGCGCCAGGAGGCCGGCAGCGCCGTCGCCGACATGTTCGCCGCGGACTACGTCGGCGCGCTCGTCGGCGGCCTGTGCTTCCCGCTGCTGCTCCTGCCCGCCTTCGGCCAGCTCAAGGGCGCGCTGGTGGTGGGCGCGGTCAACGCCGTGGCCGGGGTCGTCGTCGTCCTGTGGATCTTCCGCCGCGAGACCCGCCCGGTGGTGCGCAACGCGCTGCTGGCCGGCGCCGCCGGTGTCCTTGCCGTCCTCGGCACGGTGTACGTCCTGGCGGACGACATCGAGGTCACCGCCCGTCAGCAGCTCTACCGCGACCCGATCGTCCACGCCGAGACCACCCCGTACCAGGATATCGTCGTCACCCGGTCCACCGCCTTCACCGGGGAGCCCGACACCCGGCTGTTCCTCAACGGCGACCTGCAGTTCTCCTCCGTGGACGAGTACCGCTACCACGAGGCGCTCGTCCACCCCGCCCTGTCGGGCAAGCGGTCCTCCGTACTGATCCTCGGCGGCGGCGACGCGCTCGCTCTGCGGGAGGTGCTGCGGTACGACGACGTCGACACGGTGACCCTGGTCGACCTCGACCCGGCGGTGACGCGGCTGGCCCGCACCTTCGCCCCGCTGCTCGACCTCAACGACCACGCGCTGTCCGACCCGCGCGTCACCGTCGTCCACGCCGACGCCTTCACCTGGCTGCGGGACGCCACCCGGCGCTACGACGCGGTCCTCATCGACTTCCCCGACCCCGACACCGCCTCTCTGGCCAAGCTCTACAGCGTGGAGTTCTACCACCTGCTGGGCCGCGTCCTGAACCCCGACAGCCGGGTCATGGTCCAGGGCGGCTCGCCGTTCTTCGCGCCCAAGTCGTACTGGTCCATCACCGCCACCATCCGCGAGGCCGGCTACGCGACCACCCCGTACCAGGTCGACGTCCCCAGCTTCGGCAACTGGGGCTTCATCCTCGCCACCCCCGGCACCGACGGCCCACCGCCCGCCCTGCGCCTGGCGGCCGACGCCCCGCCGCTGCGGTTCCTGGACGACGACGTCCTCGCGGCCTCCACCGTCTTCCCGGTGGACCGCCGCCCCCAGGACGTACGGGCCAGCACGCTGATGGACCCGGCGGTGCTGGAGTACACCCGCCACGAGTGGCAGAACTACTGACCGGGCACGTCCCGGCACGAGCGGGGATAATCCGTCGTAGGGCAGGTCCTACCGGTCCCACCGCAGGGAGTGCCAGTGATCCGTGTTCTTCTCGTCGAGGAAAACGGGCTGCTGCGCGGGGCGCTCGCCGCTCTCCTGACCCACGAGGACGACATGGAGGTCGTCGCGGAGTCCGGCGGAAACGGCCAGATCCTCGCGCGAGCGCTGTCGTACCGGCCCGACGTGGTCGTCATCGACGTCGACGCCCACCAGGACCAGGCCCTCGCCACGGCGGGTGAGCTGTGCGAACGGCTCCCCGAGTGCCGCACGCTGCTGGTCGCGGGGGCGCCGACGCTGGAGCGACTGCGGCGGGTGCTCGCCCTGCGGCCGCCCGGCCTCATCGGGAAGGACGGGCCCCCGGACCGGCTCATCGAAGGCATCCGCAAGGTGGTCGGCGGACAGCGCTACATCGACCCCGAGCTGGCACTGCAGGTGCTCGACGCCGTGGAGAACCCCCTGACGCCGCGCGAGCGGGAGGTCCTGCGGCTCGCCGCCGACGGCACCCCGGGAACGGAGATCGCCGACCGGCTGTCGCTGTCCGTGGGCACGGTGCGCAACCACCTGTCGGCGATCACCCGCAAGATCGGCGCGCGGAACCGGATCGACGCCATCAGAATCGCCCGGGAGTCGGGCTGGCTGTGACCTCCCAGTGCCCGACGAGGTCCCGGTAGAGGGCGGAGCCCGCCATCAGCTCCTCGTGCGTGCCGAGGCCGGCCCGCGTGCCGTCCAGCACCAGGACGCGGTCGGCCCGCAGCGCCGAGCTGATCCGGTGCGCGCACACGACCAGCGTGCCCGCACGGCGCGCGAACGCCACCTCCGCGCGACGCTCGGCCTCCGGGTCGAGGTGGCACGTCGCCTCGTCCAGCAGGACCAGCCCCGCGGGCGGGAGGTACGCGCGTACGAGGGCCAGCAGCTGGCGTTCACCGGCCGACAGCTCCTGCGGATCGGCGGGCGCGTCGTAGCCGCCCAGCCGTTCCACGAGCGGCCGCGCGCCGACGGTGTCCACGGCCGCGTCGACCGCCTCCGGGGCGGCGCCGGGCTCCAGATACGTGAGGTTCTCCCAGAGCGTCCCGGCGAACACGTACGCCTCCTGCGGGATCAGCACCCGCCGCCGGGCGAGCCCGTCGGTGGCCAGGCTCCGGACCGGTACGCCGTCCAGGCGGACCTGCCCGGCGCCCGGTTCCAGCACGCCCGCCACCAGCGCGGCGAACGTCGACTTCCCCGCCCCGCTCGGCCCCACGACGGCCAGGTTCTCCCCCGGTCGCAGCACCAGGTCCAGCCCGCTGATCACCGGCTCGGCGGACCGCGCGTACCGGAAGGTCACCCCGTCCAGCTCCACGTGTGCGCCACGCGGCCGGTGAGCCGCCCGCCCGCCGGGCGGCCGCCGTCCGGCCCCCGGCCCGAGGCCGCCACGTGCCGGTCCCGCCGGGCCGCCGCCCGCCGGGCTCTTCGGGCTGCCGCTTGCCGGGGCCGCGAGGCCGCCGCCCTCCCGGCCGCTACCCGCCGGGGTCGCCGGTCCGCCGCCCGCAGGTACCGGAGCGGCGGGCGCGGACACCTCCGTGATACGGCCGATCGTCACCAGCAGCCACAGGCCGCTGCCGCCGACGCCCTGGACGAGGCCCTGCAGCGCGGGCTGCAGGCCCTGGGAGACGTATGTCACCGCGCCCAGTACCGCGCCCGCCGTCACGCCGCGCTGAACGAGCCACGGTGCGCCGGCCAGGAGGAGGACGAGGGGCAGCCAGCCGCCGATGCCCAGGGACGCGGTGCGCAGGGCGGTCGCCCGGGCGAGTGCCCGGGTGGCGCGGGCGGCGGCGTCGATGCGGGCGCCCGTCCGCTCCCGTACGAGATCCTCGGCGCCGCACGCCACGACGTCCCGCAGCCCGCCGGTCAGCGTGCCGACGCTCTCGGCCGTCCCCTCGTCGGCCAGCACCACGGCCCGCTGCCTGGCGGCCAGCGCCCGCAACGCCCCGGCGAACAGCCCGAGTCCGGCGAGCAGCGGCGGCACCACGAACAGCAGCAGGGCCGGGTCCAGTGTGGCCAGCCCCAGCAGCACGCCCACCGCCGTGACGACGAAGCCCTGCACGAAGACGACGACCGCCCCGTACGCCTCCCTGGCGATCTCCACGTGCTCGGTCAGGCGGGCCACGCCCGCCGTGTCGGCCGGCCTGCCCACCTGGGCGGACCGGTGCAGCGTGCCCGAGGTCACGAGGGTGACCAGCTCGTCCCGGAGCGGCTCGACGAGGGCGGACAGCCCCAGCGTGGCGTGGTGTGTCGCCCACGCCCCGATCACGACGGCGGCCGCCAGCGCCCCCAGCCAGGCGAGGCCCGTCCCGGTCCGGCCGGCGAGGAAGCCGTCGTCGACCGCACGGGCGACCGCCCACCCGGAGAGGAACGCCGGCACGCCCTGCAGCAGCGACCACCCGGTGAGCCGTACGAACGCCCCGCGCCGCCTGCGCAGCGACGACAGCAGCAGCTCTCCCGCCCGGCCGGTCACGGCGGGTCCTCGACCGCCGCCGCGGCCCCCTCGCGCGGCCCGGCGGGCCACCCGCCGCCGGACGCCCCGTCCGCGCCGCCGGCCGCGTCCGGGCCCACCGGCTGGAACGCGGCCCGGTAGGCGGGGTCCGACCACAGGTCGCGGTGCGTGCCCCGGGCACGTACACCGCCTCCGTCCAGCCAGACGACGAGGTCCGCGCGGGCGGCCGTGGAGGCCCGGTGCGTGACCACCAGACGGGTACGGCCCGCCAGGACGCCGGTGCCGGTGAGCACCCGGCTGATGTGGTGCTCGGTCACGGTGTCGAGGCTGGCGGCCACGTCGTCCAGCACCAGCACCCGGCCCGCCGGCACGAACTGCACGAACGCCCGCGCCAGCCCCACCCGCTGCGCCTCGCCCCCCGAGATCGGCGCGTCGGCGAGCCGCGTCCCGTACCCCTCCGGCATCCGCCGGATGAACGCGTCCGCCCGCGCCGCCGCGGCCTGCCGCGACACCTCCTCCGCGCCGACCCCCCGCCTCGGCCCGAAGGCGATCGCGTCCGCGAACGTCTCACCCAGCAGCACTGGCCGTTCGAAGCCGTACGCCACCGCCCGCCGCAGCGCGGACCGGTCGAGGCGGCGCAGCGGCACACCGTCCAGCAGCACCTCGCCCTCGTCGGGCTCGATGAGCCGCCCGGCCAGCGCGGCCAGCACGGACTTGCCCGATCCCGAGCGCCCCGCGACCGCGACCAGCGCCCCTCCCGGGACGGTCAGCCACAGGTCCTCCAGGACGGCGGCGCCGCCCGGCCCGCGTACGGTGACGCCCCGGAACTCCAGCCGTCCCGGCCCGTCGGGCAGCCTCTCGTCCCCGTACGGCACCGGGGGCTCGGCGAGCGCCTCGGCGACGCGGCCCGCGGTCGCCCGGGCCAGGGCGAGCCGGCTCGCCGACGCCACCAGGGAGCTGATACCGGTGGCCAGCGCCACGTACTCGCCGGCCGCCAGGACCTGCCCAGGGGTGATCCGCCCGCGCGCGAGCTCCAGCCCGGCGACCGTGAGCACGGCGACCTCCAGCAGCGGGATGGCCAGCGCCTCCCGCGACGACACCCGCGCGAGCGCCCGCCACATCCCCGAACCGTGCCGGCGCAGCTCCGGCAGCGGACCGAGCACGCGGCGCTCCTCGCGGTCCAGGGTGCCGGCCGCGGCGATGGTCCGGATGCCGGCGAGGGCGTCGACGAGCCGGGCGGCCACCCGGCCCTGCGCGTCGAAGTAGCGCTCGTTGATGTCGGAGGCGTCGCGGATGAAGGTGCGTACCAGGGACAGCACGATGGGCAGCCCCACCAGGAAGGTGAGGCACAGCCAGGGGTCGATGAGCGCCAGCGCGACGATCGCGCCGAGCGGCGGCACCAGGTCCATGACCGCCCACACCAGGGTCGACGCCACCTGCCCGGTCCGGGCGGTGTTGCCGACCAGCCGGCTCACCAGGTCCCCGGCCGTGAAGCGGCGGGTGGCGCGGGGGCCGAGACCCAGGACGTTGCGCAGCAGGGTGTGGCGCAGCCAGGCGACGGACCGCGCCTCGGCCAGCTTGCCCGCGAGGTCGTCGACGATGTCGCACACCATCAGCAGGCAGATCGCCGCGATGCTCAGGGACAGCCACAGCTCGGTGTCGCCCCCGCTGAGCACGGCGTCGAGCGTCCGGCCCATGAGGGCCGGCAGCACCGTGTACACACCGGCGAGCAGCAGTGCGGTCGCCAGCATGACGGCCACCCAGGGCCCGCCCCGCCGCGCTGCCGCCCACAGCAGCCGGTCCGCGGCACGTCGGTCCATGGGCGTCTCCCGTCACACATGCCCGTACACATACGAGAAGGGGCGGGGACGCCGAGGGCGTCCTCGCCCCGGTGGTGGATCAGCAAAGCAACAGACTCAGCCCGCTGGCACCGCAGTGCTTGCTGGCACGGCTGCCCTTGGGCGGACGGCGGTAGCTCGTTTCCATGCCCTGCAGGTCGAGGATCGTCATGTCGGGTCACCTCCCTTCTACTGCTCCGTGGGGACGGGGACGGTCATGGCTGTCAGGGCGCGCGAAGGCGCCAGGAACGGCAGGTGTACGGGCGCGTCGTGGAGCGCGGCGCCGAGCGCCAGCAGCACCCCGGCGCTGCCGGTGGCCAGGTCCAGAGAGAGCCGCAGCAACTCCTCGCCGGGGAACATCAGGCGGCCCCGGCGCACCACGGCGTACCGGGCCAGCCGGCGGATCTGGTCGGCGACGACCGGGTCCCGCCCGGCCGCCGTGCCGGACGGGTGCGCGCGGCTGAGGTGGAGGATCATCCCGGCCAGGCCGTCGAAGAGGCCAGGCTCCATGTAGAACCCGCCCTCGGCGGCCTTGCGGATCGCGGCCGAGGCCTCGGCGAACCGGTCGTCGTGGCGGTGGGCGAGGTAGTCGTCGACGACGAGGCCGATGCCGACACTGCCGTCGGCGAGGTACGGCATCGTCCGCCAGCCCTCGTTGACCTCCATGTCCCCCTCCTCGCGCACCACGCACCGGCGCAGGTCCTGCCGCAGGGCCGTCGCGGCGAGATCGAGGAGCGCCGGCTCACCCGTGCGGTCGTACCAGCGGAGGAAGAGCAGCGCGGGGCCGGACGAGCCGCGCAGCAGCCCGGCGTACGGCTGCTGACCGCCGCTGGTCGCGGGTACGGCGTCGGCCGGGCCGAGCCGGGACGCCACGGCGTCCACCGCCTGCACGGCCGCGTCGTGGAGGGCGGGGTCGCCAGTGACCGACGCGAAGTGGAGCAGGCTCAGGCCGATGCCCGACAGGCCGCCCTTCAGGTCCAGGCCGAGCTCCTGCCAGCGTTCACCCGCGCACAGGTCGAGGATCTTCAGCGCCTCGTGCCGGTGGCCGAGGTGGTCGAGTACGTACGCGACACCGTGCAGGCCGTCGTAGAAGCCGAGACGGGTCCCGGGCTGCGGGCGCAGGGCGCGCCGGATCAGCCACTCCTCGTGCTCGGGGTGGCGGCCGGCACCGGTCACGTCGAGCGCGTACAGCACCCCGGCCGCGCCGTACGCCACGCCCAGACCGCCGCCCGGCGTGTCGAACTGCTCGATGTCGCCGGGGAAGAGCCGGTCGTCCCGGTGGGGCGTGGCCTCCGCGAGGATCGCGCCCGCCAGTGACGCACGGGCCTCCGCCCAGCCGTCGCGGTCCGGCCGCAGCCGCGGTCCCGGGCCCGCTGACGTCCCGCCGTCACCGGTGATGGTCCGCACCGCCTCGTCGAAGAACCGGCGGGGGACCGGGAACGCGCGCGCCGCTTCCCGGGCGAGGTGGGCCGCCTTGCCGGGTTCCAGGAAGAACAGGCCGGTCAGGGGCATGAAGAGGAAGATCTTGAGGCAGGCGAGGGCGTAGTCGTCGACGGCGAAGCCGCGCCGCTCCCTCGGTGCGGTGAACCCCTCGGCGCCGAGGACCTGCCGCCGTTCCTCCGTCACGTCCGTCGCGCCCTCGAAGTCGATCAGGACGACCCGGCCGTCAGGGCGGACCATGATGTTCGACGGCTGTACGTCACCGATGACCACGCCACGGTCGTGGATCGCCGTGACGGCCCGCCGGACCCGGTCGTACAGGTCCATCGCCCAGGCGGTGTAGTCGGCCGGCGCCGCCGCATCGGGCTGCGACCTGACCAGGGGGTACCGCTCGACGAAGAGGTCCTCCAGCTCCGTCCCCTCGACGAACTCCTCGACGAGGAAGTGGTGCTCGGCCCGCACGAAGTGGTCGTGCACCGCCGGTACGCAGTCCAGGCCGCGCAGCCGCTCCAGCATCTCCCTCTCGGTGCGCAGCCTCGCGACCGCGTCCCGGCCGTCGGTGGTCAGCCCCGCGTAGGGCCGGGCCTCCTTCAGCACCACCCGCTCCCCGGTGCGCAGGTCCTCGCCGGCGTAGAGGCCACCGCCGTTGGAGAAGTGCAGGGCGCTCTCGAAGCGGTACGGCAGGTCCGCGAGGACGGCCCCGCCGCCCCGCACGGCCAGGTGCGGGGCGAGGAAACCGGGCAGCTCCACCCACTCGGGCACCTGGAACGTCGGCCCCCGGACGTCCGGCACCAGCCGGCCCTCGCCGTCCTCGATCGCGAGCTCCACCTCACCGTCGGGCGAGACGCAGTACCGCTCGGCGAAGGCGCCGTACCGGACGTACAGCGGGCCCTCGCCCCAGCGCAGATCGCTGAGGATGTACGGTCCGGGGCGCCCGGCGAGCACCGTGCCCAGCTCGGTGAGCACCCGCTCCAGCGCGGCCTCGTCGGCCGGGTAGATCGTCACGAACTTGCCGCTCGACCCGCGGTGCGCGTACTTGGCGTTGGCCAGCAGCAGCACGTCCTGGCTGGGCAGGAACTTGAAGGTGATCCGGCGCGGGACGCAGTAGTCCCAGACGTCGGTGAGGGTCCGCGCCGCGTTGTCGAGGCACGCCGACACGTGGATCTTCCAGCCCTGGAGGGGAAGGGGGACGTCATTGGGGCGGAGCACGACCCAGTCGTCGACCTCGGAGCGGCGCCAGGTGCCGGGTGCGGGGCGCCGGGCCTGTGCGAAGGCGGTGTCTCCGCCATGGACGAGGCCCGGTGTGTCGTAGAAGTCGGCGTCCATGAGGCAGTACGCCTCGTAGCGCTTGTCCACCTGTTCCTCCCGTCCCCGGGACCGGTCGGCCCCTGAACCGGGTGATGGTGCCGGTGCGGCGCGGTGTGGCACCGCCTCAGCAGTGACGATTGCAGAGTTACGGGTTCGGGAACACCACCGGCTGTCACGCGATGTGCGTGAAAAAATCACGGCCGGGCCGTGACCCCGGCAGGGGCGCCCAACGCGTCGTCAGCAGCCGCTACGGTTGCATCCGACGGCGTACACGGGGAGCGGGGGACGGAATGCTGGAGCCCATGTCACTGGCGGCCATCACGGCGGTGCTGGGTGCGGTGGGGGCCGGAATGGCCAACGAAGCCGGAAAACGGGCCTGGGAGTCGGCGGGCGGCCTGGTACGGCGGATCGCCGGACGGGAAGTGGCCGCACCCACCGGCACGGGGGAGCGGGAGGCGGTGGCCCGCATCGTGTTCGAGGGAATCCAGGGCGACCCCCAACTGGCGCGGACCTGGGCGGAGTTCACCCGGGGCGTGCCGCTCGCGCGGCGTACGGCCTCCGCACGGCCCCAACTCCCGCCGTCCGTCCGCTTCTTCACCGACCGCCGGGAAGCGCTGAAGCTCCTCGACCGGGAGGCGTCCCGCCCCGCCGACGGCCGGCCCCGCGTGGCCCTCCTCCACGGGCCCGAGGGCATCGGCACCAGCACCCTCGCCGTGCACTGGGGAAGCCGGGCGGCCCAGCGCTTCCCGGACGGGCAGCTGTACGTCGACCTGCGCGGCGGCTCCGCCGGCAGCGCCCTCGACGTGTCCACCGCACTGCGCCGGCTGCTGGCACAGCTCGGCGTACCGGACGAGGAGATGCCGCCGGCACGGGAAGGGCGTACCGAGCAGTTCCGGCGGCTCGTGGCCGACCGGCTGCTGCTCGTCGTCCTCGACCACGCCCACTCGGCCGCCCAGATCCGGCCGCTCATCACCTCGGCGCCCGGCGTGTTCACGCTCGCCGTCTCCCGGCACCCGCTGCCCGGCCTCGACGCGCTCCGCGTCCCCGTCGGCCCGCTGGCCGACAGGGACGCGAGGCGGCTGCTGGCCGAGATCGCCGGCAAGCCGGCACTCGCCGCCGCGAGGGCCACGCTGCCGCCGGTACTGGCCCGTTGCGGCGGATCGCCCTACGCCCTGCGTGCCGCGGCACTCCGACTGTCCCCCGCCTCGGCGCACGCGGACCTGGCTCGGGAGGCGGATGTGCCGCTGCCCGGGAACGACCCCGTCCACACGGCCGCGGAGGACACCTACGTCCTCCTGGAGCCGCCCGCCGCCCGCCTGTACCGGTTGATGGCCCTGCGCCCGTGGCCCGCCATCACCCCCTCGGTGGCCGCGCTCGCCACCCGTATCGAGGAGGGCACCGCCGCCCGCCTCCTCGCCGAACTCGCCGACCGGCAGCTCCTGGAGGACACCGGCGACGGCCGCTACCATTACCGCCCCGCCGTACGCCGGCACGCCGAGCGGGCCGCCGTCCGCGAGGACGGCATCACGGCCTGCGCGGGCGCCGTGTCCCGGACCATCGAGGCCCACCTGCGGCTCGCGCTGCGCGCCGCCCGGGGCGCACTGCCCGAGAGCTGGCGCGTCCCGCCCCTCCCGGACGGTCTCATCCCGATCGGCGACAGGGGCGAAGCGCTGGCCGTACTGGCCGCCGAGTCGGGCAACATCGTCCAGGCGGTGTACGCCGCGGAGGAGTTCGGCGACCACGACACCGTGACGCTGCTGGGCCGGGCGCTGTGGCCGCTCCAGCTCAAGGCCGGCCACCACGATGAACTGCTGCCCGCCCTGCGGCTCGCCGTGGCCACCGCCGCCACCCACCGGCCCGGCACCCGCGTGGCCGGCGCCTTGCGCTTCCAACTCGCCCACTCCCTCATCGAGTCGCAGGCATACCAGGAGGCGGAGGAGCACGTGCGTGCGGCCGTCGCGGACGAGCGCACGGCCGGACACGCCCGGGGCCACGCCTCCTCGGTCGAACTCCTGGGGCTGCTGCGACTGCGGCAGTGGCGCTTCGACGAGGCGTACGGCTGCTTCGACGAGGCCGGGCGGATCTACGACGGGATCGGCTCCGCCGACGAGGGCGCCGCGGACCTGCCCCGCGCCCGCGCTCTGCTCGACCGTCACCGGGGCCGTGCGCTGCGCGGCATGGGCAGGCACGCGGAGGCGCGCGAGCGGCTGGAGGGCGCGCTGCGGTTCTTCCGGGGCAGCGGGGAGGCGTACAACACGGCACGTGTGCTCACCGACCTGGCCGAGCTGAGCCTGGACGGGCAGGAGCGTGCCGCCGCGTCGGCGCTGGTCGACGAGGCGATCGCGAAACTTGACAGCGAGGGCGCGTCGTACCACCTCGCCCACCTGCGCACGCTGCGCGAGTGGTGCGTCAGCCCGCCCACTCCGTGACGGTGACCTGTTGGGCGACGGCCCCTGTCCGGACGGTCAGCCCCTCCGCGACCAGCTTGTCGACCGGGTGGCCGGCGGCCAGCCACGCGTGCAGCGCGGAGGCGCCGGCTGCCGGATCGACGTCCCCGCCGGGGCCCGAGGTGAGGCGCAGCAGATCACCCGCCCGGGTGCGGACGGTGCAGTCGCCGGGCCCCGTCACGTAGACGGCGAGGGCGCAATGCGGGTGCAGGTTCAGCACTTCGGCGGTCCAGTCGGGCGGTGAGCCGAGACGGGGGTCGTCGGGGGAGCCGTGACGGACGATGACGTCGGCGAGGTCGAGGGCCCCCGGGTCACGGGTGTCCTCGTGGACGGCCGTATGCGCCTCGCCGTCGCCTTCCGGCGCGTACGACGGATCGGCGTACCGTTCCACGGCGACGTCGCACGCCCCCACGAGCCGGGTGAGCACACGGAGCGGAGCGGTGTGCACAGCGGGCTGGTGGCGGGGGAGGGGCAGCGGTTCGAG
Source organism: Streptomyces sp. CB03234 (assembly GCF_001905885.1). GTDB lineage: Bacteria > Actinomycetota > Actinomycetes > Streptomycetales > Streptomycetaceae > Streptomyces. Next base: position 398,331 of record NZ_LIYH01000004.1, read on the forward strand.
GAGCGCGGGCCAGGACGGTTCGGGCACGCCCATGCTGTCGTAGAACAGCCGGCGCAGCCGGGTGGCGGACTCGCCCGGCAGCGAGGTGGTGAACTCCCGCGGCCCCGGCAGCGGACGGTGTCGCGCGACCAGGGAGTCGAGTTGCGGGCGTACGGGGGCGTCCGGGTCCAGGCGCGGTGCCCGCCGTACGAAGTCGGCGGCGGGCGAGTGCGGGTCGAGCCCGGCCAGCGGGGCCGCGCCCAGCAGTACGGGGGTGCCGAGCGCCGCGGCGTAGTAGGTGACCGACCCGTGGTCCCCGATCACCGCGTCCGCCGCGATGACGGCCTGCCGCCAGTCCTCCAGCGGATCGACCAGCGTCAGCCCGCCGCGCCGCGCGCGATCCAGCCAGGCGCGGATCTGCCCGGGGCCGTGGCCGTGCCAGATGTTGGGATGCAGGACGGCGGCGAGACGGTACTCGTCGGCGGGGAGCTCGGCGGTCAGACGGGGAAGGAGGGACGGCAGGACGTCATCGCCGCCGTCGCCGAACAACGACTCCGGGTTCCAGGTCGAGTTGAGCACCACGAGCCGCTGCCCACGCCGTACCCCCAGCGCCCGCCGGAACCGCTCCCGGTAGCGGGTGGCCGCCAGCATCCGGTCGAAGCAGGGGTCTCCGGCGAGGACGGCCGTGGGGGCGGCTTCGGGACAGGCGGTGCGCAGCCGGTCGAGCTGCTCGGGGTGGGAGAGGACGAGGGCGTCCGCGATGGGCCGGCCGTCGTCGTCCGAGAGCAGCCACTCCGGGGAGAGCCCGAAAACGGGCACCGGCTTCCCGGCTTCCCGGCTTCCCGGCTTCCCGGCTTCCCGGCTTCCCGGCTTCCCGGCTTCCCGGCTTCCCGGCTTCCCGGCTTCCCGGCTTCCCGGCTTCCCGGCTTCCCGGCTTCCCGGCTTCCCGGCTTCCCGGCTTCCCGGCTTCGCCAGCGTTTTAGTGTAGCCGACGCCATGTGACAGGACGATCAACGTGCCTGGCAGCGCCCGTAGTCGACCGCCGAAGCTCGCCGAGATTGCCAGGTCGACCGGCGTGTGGACGGCCTGTTCCCATGGCACTACCGGTACGCCCGTTTCCGCGAGCAGTTCGGCGACTCCCGAGCTGAACGGCGACGAACCCGTGCAGGAGGCGAGGAGCTGGACGCGTACGTCGTCGTGGAAGAGGGGCACGATGTCCAGGAGCCGGGTCGCCGACGTGACGTTGTGCACGACCAGCAGTACCCGTCGGCAGCGCCCGCGGGTGGTCCAGCGAGAGGCGTCGTCGCCGACCGGAACGCGTATCCAGTCGGAACGTCCCTCGTTCATCCCGTGTCCCTCGGTCGGCCATGAAGCGCCACAGCCTATCGCGGGGGGCGGCGGTCACGTCCGGCCGGGCTGCTGGCAGGTCGGGCACGGTTCGTCCTCGCCGCGGGCGTTGATCACGGTGCCCCACTCGCCGCAGTCGTGGCAGTCGCGAGCCAGGGCGATGTTTGTCCGGAGTGCGGGGGTGGGAGTAGACGGGTCGGCTTCGTGGGCCATGCGGTGAAACTCCTCATACAGCGCGTATGGGTAAGTTTGCCAGAGTTCGTATGTGTATGCAATGGTCCCTGCAAGCCTCACGGATGTACCCGCGGCTCGCGCAGGCCGCACAGCAGCAGCCGCCCCACGGCGGGGAGAACGATCAGAGGGGCGAGCGCGGTCTGCAGGGACGTGGCGTCGGCGAGGGCCCCGATCAGCGGGCTCACGGCGCCGCCCGCGCTGACCGTCAACCCCAGGGTGACGCCGCCGGCGGTGCCGACGCGTCGGGGCAGGTAGTCCTGGCCGAGCGTCACATGCAGGGAGAACGGCACGTACAGGCCCGCCGAGGTGAGGGCGACGAACACGTACAGCAGCGGGCCGGGGACGAGGACGACGCCCGCCACGGCCGGGACGGTCAGGGCGTAGGACCAGCGGACGACGGGCAGGCGGCCGAAGCGCGTGGCGAGCCTCCCGCCGGCCACGGTGCCGACCGCGCCGCCGAGGTAGAGGACGAACAGCGCGACCGTGCCGGCCGCGTCCCCGCCGCCGGTGCGCCCGCCCGCGTACAGCGCGATGAACGTGCCGAGGCCGACGAAGACGACCGAGCGGCACACGATGGCGCCCGACAGGCGCAGGAAGGAGGCCCAGTCGTCCCGCCCGGCGGCCAGGCCCGCGCGGGCGGCCGCCGCCGCGGCGGCCGGCGGCGTCATCGCCCGCAGCGCGGCCACGCACAGGGCCGCGCCCGCGAGGGCGGGGACGACCAGCAGCGGCGAGGCCCGCAGGCCGCCCGTGGCGATGACGGCGGTGACCATCAGGGGCGCCGCGGCGAAGCCGAGGTTCCCGCCGAGGGAGAACCGGCCCATCGCGATGTGGCTGCCACGACTGGCCACCCGCGCCACCCGCGCGGCCTCCGGGTGGTACGCGGCGACCCCGATCCCGGACACCGCGACGACCGCCAGGGTGAGGGCGTACGAGCCGGTGACACCGGCCAGGGCGACGCCGACCCCGCCGGCCAGGGTGCTGACCGGCAGCAGCCACCGCATGGCCCACCTGTCGGTCAGCGCCCCGAACAGCGGCTGCACCGCCGACGACAGCAGCGAGGCGGCCAGGACGACGCCGGAGGCGGCGGCGTACGTGTAGGCGCGCTCGGACACGAGGAACGGCACCAGCGCGGCCACGGCGCCCTGGTAGACGTCCACACAGGCATGCCCGAGGGACAGCAGCGTGATGGGCCGGTTGCGAGAGATCCGGTCGCGAGGAATGCGGTAGCGAGAGGTGAGGGTGATCGACACCCGGCCATCGTCGCCGCGCACGAACTGGCCCGCTTCCGATAAATTGCCCATCCATGCCGGACATCCGCCACACCCCCGAGGCGCCCACCCGCAGCCAGACGCTCGCCCCCGGAGAGCGCATCGACGCGCACCGCCACGACGACCACCAGATCGTCTACGCGGGCTCCGGCGTCCTCGCCGTCACCACCGACTCCGGCACCTGGTTCGCCCCCGGCACCCGCGCCATCTGGGTGCCCGCCGGATGCGTCCACGCGCACCGCGCGCACGGCCGGCTCGACCTGCACCTGCTCGGGCTGCCCGCCGACACCAACCCCCTCGGCCTGGACACCCCCACCGTCCTCGCCGTCAGTCCCCTGCTGCGCGAACTGATCCTCGCCTGCACCCGCGGCCCCCACGACGACACCCCCGAGCGGCGGCGCCTCCGCGCCGTCCTCCTCGACCAGCTGCGCGCCTCGCCCCAGCAGCCCGTCCAGCTGCCCACCGCCACCGACCCCCGCCTCCGCGCCGTGTGCGACCTGCTGCACCGTGACCCCGCCGACCCCCGCAGCCTGGCGTCGCTGGGCGCCGCCGTCGGAGCCGGTGAGCGCACCCTCAGCCGCCTCTTCCGCCGCGACCTGGGCATGACCTTCCCGCAGTGGCGGACCCAACTGCGCCTCTACCACGCCCTGCGCATGCTCGCCGACGACGTACCGGTGACCACCGTCGCCCACCGCTGCGGCTGGTCCTCCACCAGCGCCTTCATCGACGTCTTCCGCCGCGCCTTCGGTCACACCCCCGGCACCCACAACCGCCGTCCCTGAGCCGCGCGTGCCGCTCAGGGACGGTTGACCGGATGCACCGGGTACACCGGGTACACCGGGTCAGACGTTCGGCACCTTCAGCTTGTCCCAGCTCGTCCTGCCCGGGATGCCGTCGGCGTCGCTCCCCGCGTAGCCGAGCTTGCGCTGCCAGGCGGCGTACGACTTCCGGTCGGCCTCGCTCCACTCCGGGCCTGGGCCGACCTCGTACCGTCCGCACCCCTCCGCCACCAGCCGCTTGCCCATCGCCGTGATGACCGGGCTGCGCCGGCCCGGTGTGAAGAACGCGGCGCCGGGGAACGGCTCGTACGACGACGGGGGTTTCGGCGCGGGCGGCTTCGCCGGACCGTCCGGCTTTCTCCCGAGCCGCTGCCCGATCCGGCTCCGCATCGAGTCCATGGTGAACCCGCGCGGGTCGATCTTCCCCGGCTGCCACTCCTTGTGCCCGATCACCGAGCGGTGCGACCAGCCGTGCGCCCGGCACAGCGCGGCCGCCGCCTTCTCGATCGCCTCCAGCTGGGCGGCGGGCCACGGGTCGGTGCCGTTGCCGAGGTTGACGCACTCGAAGCCGTAGAAGTACCGGTTGCCGTCGGTGTTGGCCTCGTTGTCGGCGGGCAGCGACGCCCGCTCGTCGATCACCGCGCGGAGGACGTCGTCGTCGCCGAGCCCCGCGTGGTTGGCCCGCCCGTTGCCGACCAGATGCACCGAGCCGTCCTTGGCGATCACCCCGTGGCACAGCGGGCCCGGCAGGCTCGAATGGCCGTCGTAGCAGATGTTGACGGAGTTCTGGGTGCCCGAGGTGACCGTGTGGTGGATCATCACCCCGTGCACCGGCCCCCACGGGCCCTTGTGATTGCGGTTGTGCGTACGCCAGTTCCGGTGCTCGACGACCTTCAGGCCCTCGTCACGAAGGACCTTGAGCAGCTGGGAGGCGGACAGCGGAGTTGCCATCGTGGTGCTCCTTTCCGGTGGGGTGGGATCCGTCAGCTCTCGCCCTGCGAGGAAGCCGCCGTCTCGGCGGCCCTCGCCTCCGCCTCGGCCTCGGCCTCCGCCGCCAGCTCCTCCTCCTTGGCCGCCGGGACCGGACCGGACAGCGGCCCGAACGCCAGGCGCAGATCCGAGACCGAGCCCTCGCCGAACACCCAGGCCAGCGGCGCGTAGTGGACCTGAATCCCGCTCGCGGCCCGGAGCAGCGGCCGCCGGGCCGCGTCCGCCGGCCACTCCACGTCACCGGTCGCCGTCCGCGCGGCCACGGTCCAGAAGTCGCCGGAGCGGTACGTCCGGCCCGGCTCGAAGTACACCTCGACGCCGTCCTCCAGCGGCAGCCAGCGGCCCTCCTCGATCCGCAGCGCCCCGCCCCGGGCCTTCGGCGCGCCCTTGTGCGCACGGCCGCTCACCGCCCGGTGGTCCCAGCGCCGCAGGAACGGCCCGCGCTCGGGGCGCCGGCCCACCGACGGGTCGGGCTCCGCCGACAGCCGCACGCGCCGCCCCGGCAGGTCGACCTCCTCGACCCGCAGCAGCGGCAGCGGCTCACCGCGGCTGACGTAGGCGGTGTCGGCGAACTCGACCCAGTCGCCCACGTTCACGTCCAGCTTGTCGTCGCCGCCCAGCGAGGCCAGCTCCACCCACGTACCGTCGAGGCCGTCGACCGCGAAGGTCACCGAGCCGTTCTCCCGTGACCACTTGAACGTGGCGTCCTCCGCCGTCCCGCCCTGGTGGACCTCCACCCGGTACAGCTGGTTCTCCGGGCCCCGGTAGCGGGCGTCCGGCCTGACCAGGCACGGGTCCTCGTCCGCGTGGTCAGGGCGCCGGCTGCGCGCCGCCATGCGCGAGGTGGGGGCCTGCGCGGCCGCCCAGGCCGCGAAGGCGGCACGGATCTGGTCCTTGTCCCGCTGGTCCGCCACCTCCAGCCGGTCGCCCGGCAGCGGAAGCACCTGCCAGACGACCTTCAGCCGGGCCGCCGTGTCGGGCATCGCGGAGCCGAGCGCCACCTCCCGCAGCAGCGGGTCCTCGGCCGCGGTCACGACACGCTCCCACACCTTCAGATACGCCAGGTAAGGGAAGTGCGCGGGCAGCCGGTCACCGGGCCGCTCCGGGTCCCGGTACCCGTCGGGCTGGTCCCAGTACGTCCAGGTGCCGGGCGACGCCGGAGGTGTGGCCGTCTCGTCCTCGGCCGCCTGCCCGTCGTCGACGACCGGCGTACCGGAGCGCGGCCGCGTCGCGTCGAGCGCGATGCCGTCGACGTAGTAACGGCCGGGCCCGATGGTCAGCTCGTCCAGCTCCTGGCCACGGCCCTTGAAGTCGATCGCGAAACCGGTCGCGCCGCGCGGGCCGCCGTGCTGTCCGATGACGTCGGCGGCGATCGTACGGGCCAGGGCCAGCTGGATCGCGGCCTGCTCATTGGCGTCCGCGTCGAGCTGGACGCGGCCCTGCTGGGCGATCACCGCCGAGTACTGCCGCTCCGGCCGGAAGGTGACGCGGGAGAGGTCTGCGTGCATGGGAAGGGTCCCCCTAGGAAGTCCGTCGTGCAGAAGGTGAGGGTCGAGGAGTCGTACGGGCGGCAGGCTCACGTCACGGTGATGACCCCCGCGTCCGTCCCCGCCGGTGTGTACTCGGCCAGCCGCGCCCGCAGGCTGTCCATCCGCTGCGGCTGGTACAGGTCGTGGAAGGCGCCCATCTCCGAGCCGTCCTCCGCGCCTCGCCCGATCTCCTCCGGGCAGCCGGCGGCCAGTTGCCCGTACGCCGGGGTGCCGTACCGCTCGCTCGTGAACAGCGGGCGCACCAGGGGCGCGTCCTCGTGGCCCGCCAGGTCCGGCCGGCAGCGGTGCCGGCGCGGGGTGCGCGAGCCGGGGGGCACGTACGAGAATCGCAGGCAGCCGATACCCCGCCGGGCCACCTGGAGCCGCCCGGTGAAGACGCTGTTCTCGGCGATCCCCACCGCGTGGGTGTGGACCTCCCCGATGACGGTCGTGCGGTGGGCGTGCAGGACGGCGTGCGCGTGGCGGCAGTCCGGGGCGGACAGGGCCGCCCGGTCGTGGCCGGTGGCGTCCAGGACGCTGTCACGGATGTGGATGTCCAGCGGGTCGTGGCCCACCTCGTCGCCGATCACCTCGATCGTGCCGAGGACGCTGCGCTCGATGGCGACGCACGCCGTGGTCCGGTCGAGGACCAGGCTCGGCTCCTCCGGCGAGTGCGGGTCGCACTCCGGCTCCAGCGACCAGCCCGGCACCAGCGTGCAGTGCCGCAAAACCACCGCGCCCACCGGCCCGGTGACGTTGAGGCCGCGTCCCGTGATGAGCAGCCCGTCGAGCACGATCCGGGGCGCGTCCCCGGAACACTCCTCCGGCGCCCGTATGTTGAGCGCGTCCGGCCGGTTGCTGTACCAGTCGAGCAGCCGGATCACCGGCCGCGTCCCCTCCGCCGCCCGCAACTCCAGCCGGTCGCCCGGGTCCAGGTCGAAGTCCAGCTGCTCCTGGTAGGCGCCGCTGTGGGTGATCTCGATGACGCCGTCCGGGCCGCACCGCCCCGCCCGCCGGTCGCCGCGCCAGTCCCCGTACGCGTCCATGATCCGCCGGTACGGCTGACCCGGCCCCACTCGGTAGACCTTCGCGCCCGCCGGTGTCTCCCGCTCGCGCGGGTACTCGCCGCCGCCCATGTCGTCGGAGAACGCGTAGTGGTACGTCACCCACACCCCCTGCCGGGGTGCGGAACGCGATCCGAACGCGATCCGGCCGAGCACCGGATCGACCGCGACCTGCCCGCGCTTGGGGCGATAGCGCCAGCCCGACAGGTCCGCCACCACCAGGTCCGCCATCGGCACCGGCTCGTCCCGGCCGTCGCGCCAGATCGTGAACGACTTGCCGGGCCCGTAGTAGTCCGCGAGCCGGTCGGCGAGCTGCCGGCGGCGGATGTACGCGGGGACGTTGTCGATCGTCGCCACGTGTGTGGCCGACGGCTCGGGCACCGGCTTGGTCACCAGCGGGCTGTCGTTGCCCAGGATGGAGAACGTATAGAGGTTGCGGGCCCGGTCGACGCAGTACGCGGGCGCACGGGTCACGTGGTACGGCTTCAGCCGCCACACGTACAGCCCCACCCCGGCGGGGGAGAGGCCCCCCTGCGTACGCGCGGACCCGGCCCGCCGCACGTCCACCGACCGCGCGACCGCGCCGAACGGCCCGCCCGCCAGGTCCAGCGCCGCGCCCTCCCGCACGTCGGCGAGCCGGCCACGCTCCAGGCGCCGCGCGTTCACGGCCGCCGTGCCCGACCCGTACAGCTTGACCGGCTGATGGCCGGCGACGAGCCGGGAGAACTCGACCGCCCGCGACGGCCATCCGGCGACCGAGCCGGCCAGCTCCTCCAGCAGCGCCAGGCTGCCCTTGCGCCGCCGGTTGGCGACCGTGGCGGCCACGTCCCGGCGCGGGGCGAGGGCCTCGGCGAGCCGGGCCCGCGAGTCACCGCCCTCGCCCTCCAGGCCCTGCGCCTGGACCCGCTCGTACCCGGGCAGCGGCGTGTAGCCGACCAGATCGCCCAGGTACGGCAGCACCCAGGGGGCCGCCGTCTCCACGAACCAGTCCTCGTAACCCTGCGCGACCCCGTCCCGCACCAGGTCGACCTGCTCGGCGATCACCGCGAGGAGCGCGCGCAGCGGCTCCCCGGCCTCGGCGTCGCGCAGCCGGTGCCACTGCGGAAGCAGCTCCATGAGCCCGTCGGGTTCCCTGTCGATGGGACTCATGAGGTGACCTCCGTCAGAATCAGCGTGTCCGCGACGTGCGGGGACAACAGGGCGAGCTGGGCCGGCCGGACGCCGCGGAACACGTACAGCGACCGTCCCTTCTCCAGCCGCCGGGTGTCGGTGATGTCCGGGTTGAGCCGCAGCAGTTCGGCGAGCGGCAGGCCGTAGCGGGCGGCGACGGCCGTGAGGGTCTCCCCGTCATCGGCGGTGACGCGGTGCACGTCCTCCTCGTACCGCGCGAGGCCCGCCGGGACCGTGGTGCGCGGCTCGGTGAGCGACCCGGCGAGTCCGACGAGCCCGTCGGGCGTGACGGACGCGGGCACCCCGGAGAACACGTCCACGTCGATGTAGTCCACTCCCGGTACCCGGTGCGCCGCCGCGAGCACCTCCGAGAGCCGGGCCGGCACCCCCAACTCCCGCTGCCCCGCGCCGAAGTGGGCCAGCAGCGCCTGCCGCAGCCGGGGCTCCACGACCGGCCAGGTGTGGTCGCGCGCCACCTTCACCCGCGCCGAGAGCAGCAACAGCACCAGCTCCCGCACGTCCACCCGTACCGGCAGACGCGCGTCGCCGTACCGGGCGAGCGAGGAACACAGCGCGCGCAGCACCTCCGAGTCGGGGCCGATCGCGATGTCGTCCACGCCCGCGACCGTCACATGCAGCACCCGGCGCCGCCCGTCGAACACCTCCCGGGCCACCGCCCGGCCGATGCCCGCCCGTGAGCGGGCGAAGTCCTCGTAGTCCTTGACGGACACGAGCCGGTCGAGCGCCGACACGGCGAGCGGGATGGTGCGCCGGGTCAGCCCAGGGCCGTCGGCGTCCGCCCCGCCCGTCGCGGGCCGCGGGTTGGTGACGGCGGTGACACCCAGCGGCCGGGTGACCGCCTGGGTGATCCGGTCCGCCGCCACGTTGGCGGCCCGCCCGGTGCCGAAGCGGTACCGGGCGCGCACGTTCTCGTGGCCGGTGGGCAGCCGGGCCCCGTGCACCCCGTCGCCGAACGTCACCGTCGTACGCCCGTCCCCGGCCGTCCCCGTCACGTACACCCGGTCGCCCGGCCCGCGCCCGGCCAGGCTGTCCACCTCGTGCCACAGCAGCCCGTCGACCCGTACCTCCAGGGTGGGTGTGGCGCCCAGCGGGTTGTCGGCGGGCAGCCAGGTCAGCGGCGCCTGCCAGAGCGTGAACGTCTGATGGGTGCGGCTCGCGTCGCCGCTGCCGATCGGCTCGTCGCGGCTCTCGCCGTGCGTCGCCGGGACGACATTGCCCTGAATCCGCACGGTGTCACGCCGGTAGCGGTACGCGAGGTCCGCGGTGAGCGTCAGCCTCGTGTGGACGTGGTCGCCGGGCACGTACGGGTCGCGGTGCTGCTCCACGGCCGCGATCACCGCGAGTTCCGTGCCGCGCACCCCCGCCGTGCCGGGGATGTCGGTGCGCTCGCCCGACACGACCAGACGGCGGCCCGGCCGCAACCCGTCGTACAGCTCGGCCAGTTCGATCTCGTTGCCGTGCACGTCCTCGCCCAGCGGCTCGTCGGCCAGGCGCAGCGCCTCGCCGCCCGCGTGCACCGTGGCGTCACGGATCGTGGACAGCAGCACGTCGTGCTCGTCCAGCCACGGGTCGGCGAGGGTGAGCTCGGTGCCGCGGCCGGTGATCCCGAAGTCGGTGTACGCGGCGGTGCGCACGGCCGTCACCCGGGTCGTCACGAACGCCAGCCCCGGGTCGCCCGGCACACCGTTCTCGGCGCCCTTGCGGGGGCGCTCGATCGCGACCCAGCTGCCGACCGTGATGCCGTCCTGCACCGAGTCCAGCGGCAGGACGTGACGGTCGGCCCGCTCCGGCACGGTCGCGATGCCGATCGCGACGTTCGCGGGCTCGCCGCCGACCGCGTACCGCATGGTCACTTCAAGACCGTCGTGCGTGACCTGCTTGTGCTGGCCGGGGGAGAGCAGCCAGCCGCGGGGTTCGCCGTTGTGGACGACCACATGGACCCGCCCGTCCTCGGCGGGGCGGGACACGAACAGGGTCCGCTCCGGCAGCCCGTCGGAGAACCGCGCGGTCACGCCGGGCTCCTGCGAGTCGGCGGGTCGGCGGGCCAGCCAGCTCAGGTCGTGGTCCTGGCCCGCCCGGGTCCGCAACTCCACCTGCCCGGGGCCCAGCCGGAACGTCTTCCCGGCCGGCAGGTTCTCCGACACCTGTACGGAGGCGCCCGTCTCGACGTGCTGGAACTCGGCCCGCACCGGCACCCGGCCCGCCGTGTCGTACACCACCCGCATGGTCGTCAGGGCCGAGCCGCCGAGCGGCCAGTCCGTCTGCCGGATCACCGTGCCGCGCTCGTCCTGCACCGGCTTCAGCGGAGCCGTCGCGCCGAACGGCGCCGCCGTCACCCGCAACACCTGGAGCTCACGCAGCAGGGGGGAGGTGCCAGGAGCGGCATGGCGCCACGCCGCGTACATCCCGTCCGCCACGCGTGGGTCGAGCGCGGACAGCAGCCGCGCGCCCAGGTCGGAGCCGGGGGTGAGGAGCCGCTCCACGGTGGGCGCCAGGACCCTCGCCGGCGGTTTCGCCTCGCGGGCGCGCAGCGCGGGCAGGACGGCTCCGAGGGCGCGCATGGCCGCGGAACCGGATGCGTCTTCCGGGGCGGGCACCGGCCGCGAGGGCTCCAGGTCCGCCGCCCGCTCCCGCAGGTCGCCGATCAGCGCCTCCAACCGCTCGAACCAGGCGGCGACCTCCTCGTACGGAGCGGCGACGGCCTGCGCCTCGGCCAGCCGCTCGTGCGGGTCCGCCAGGCGCCGGGCGAACTGCGCGGGGCCGGTGATCCCGTCCAGGTCGGCGCGCAGCGGCGCCAGCACCTGCTCGTCGAACGTCTCGATGAGCATGCTGACGGGACGCGGATTGGGGTTGTCCGGGGTGGGCTCCCCGTCCTCCACGTCGAACGCGTCCTCGGTGATCCACCGGCGCGCCTCGGCCACCAGTTCGCTCAGCGACGGCGGCGCCGACCGCGGCAGTCCGATCGCCGTCACGTCGTCGTCCCGGTCGATCCGGACGCGCGCCACCGGCAGCAGCAGGCGCTTCGCGCCGGCGAAGACGAACAGCAGCCGGTCACCGGTCCGCAGCGACGTGTCGGTGCCCAGGACGTGGATCTCGGACCGTTCCCGCAGGCCGTCCGGCGTCAGCAGGCCCGGCCGGCGCCGCCGCACCGCCAGCTCGTTCCACGCCCACCGGGCCGTCAGGTCCTCGCTCGTCTCGAAGGTCTGCGCCTCCTCGCCGACGGAGCCGGGCACGCTGTTGCTGCGCGCCCCGCGCGCGATCGGCACCTCCAGGTCCTCGGCCCGCGGATCGCGGTCCAGGGTGTACGCCAGGTGCGTGCCCGCCGCGACGCCGGGCCGTGGCCGGTGCCCCACCAGCCGCCCCAGCAGCGCCAGCGACCGGTGCTCGTTCGCGGTGCGCAGATACCCCTCGTCGGCGATCCGCTCCGAGTGGAAGGTGAGCAGGTCGCCCACGACCGCCCAGGCGTCCAGCAGCGCGATCGCCGGATCGTCCGCCGTACGGACGGTGAGCCCGCGCAGCGCCGGGTAGGCGGGCGAGGCCAGCCGGTCGAGCATGGCCGCCAGGAACGAGCCGTACTCACCGACCCGGTAGTCCAGGGCCGTACGCCCCGGCGCGTTGTACAGGGCACGCGGCGCGTGGCGCTCGTCGTGCCCGCCGCAGCCGCAACCGCAGTCACCGTGGCCGCTCATCGGGCACCTCCGCCCAGGTCGATCGACAGCCGGCCGAGTTCCGGCCGGTCGGGGTCGTTGTCGCACCGCGCGATCTCCAGCGGGCCGAGCCGCAGCACGCCTGCCTCCAGTGCCGTGTCGTCCGTGTCATGGAAGAGCCGGGCCAGCCGGGTCACCCGTACGCTCTCCACGCCCCGCACCTCCGCCGCCACGGCCACCAGCCGGCTCAGCCGCACCGGTTCGCCGAACGTCAGGGCGTCGGGGTGGAAGAACCCGAGCCGCCCGCCGGGCAGCCGGCGACTGCCGAGGAGCCGGTACAGCTCGGCGAGGATCTGCCCGTGCTGGTGGCCGGGCGCCGCGCACACCGTGAGCGCCACGTCTAGCGGTACGTGCCGGGCCGGGCCGACCACCAGGTCGTGACCGATCCGGCGGTAGCGCTCCAGGGTGTACGCCACGGAGTCGAGCAGCTCGGGGGACGCGTCGCCGCTCCCCAGCGCGTCGACGGCCACGTGCGCCTCCCGCACGCTGCCGGTCCAGCGGATCTCGGCGGCCGCCCGCTGCACGCCGGGGACCTGGGCGGCGAGCGCCGCGTAGTCCTCGGCGGTGACGGCACGCAGCCGCGTACGCCTCAGGTCGAGCGGCGCCAACTGCCGTACTTGCTCCACCGGTTCGGGCGCGGTGCCGCCGACGGCGGGCAGCGGATTGCGCACGCCCGCCACCGGCATCGGCGCCCCGGTGTCGGAGTCCTCCGGGTCACGGCACAGGACCAGGTGGTTGATCGCCTCCGCGCCGACGTTGCCGGCCGTGCCGCCACCGAGCCGGTAGCGCGGCTCCAGCCGCGCCCCGGGGCGGGGGCGGGCACCGTGCCGCCCGTCGCCGAAGCGCAGGGCGATCCGCCCGTCGTCCTCCAGCTCCCCGACGAAGTGCCGCTCGCGCGGACCGCTGCCCAGCAGGTCCCGCCTGGGCGTCCACACCACGAGGTCGTGGTGGCGGTCACCGCCGGAGGACGGCTCCGTCGCGGCGCCGCCCGCCGTGTCCTCCGCCGGCACGGAGCCGCCCCCCGGCGACTCCCGCAGCCGCTCGTACAGCCGCACCGCCGGAAGCGCCTCGCGAGGGTCCTGTACGAGCGCGGCGGCGGGCCCCCGCAGCACCGGCTCGTCCGGGTGCAGCCCGGCCGCGTACACCGGGCCCCAGGTGTGGGCGATCTCCCAGGCGACCGACCCGTCCAGCACCGCACCGGCGCGCGCTCGGGCGGTCAGCACCTCCAGGCGGCGCAGCTTGGCGGCGAGCAGCCGTTCGCCGCGGTGCAGCAGCTCGCGCAGCGCGCGCACCGGGTGCCTGCGCAGCTCCAGGCGCTCCAGCACCCGCAGCCCGAACAGCACGGTCAGCTCGGCGATCTCCGGCTCCGCCAGGCCGTCGCAGTCGCGGGCGGAGCGCCACAGCTCCACCAGCCGCGCCCGCACCCGGCCCGGGATCGCGGCCAGCCGCCCGGCCTGCCCCGCCGAGACGTGACGCGGCTCCGGGAACGGCACCGCCTGGACGACGGGGGAGCGGGGCAGGACGGGCCGGAAGCGGGGCGCGATGCCCGGGTACACGACCTGCGCCAGCAGCGTCTCCAGCGCCTCGGCCTGCGCGTACGCCGTGCCGGGGACGACCTTGGCGCGCCGCCGGCCGGCCAGCTCCAGGCCGATGCCGGCGCGGCCGGTCGCGTCCTCGCCGACGACGGTGAACAGCTCCCGTACCTGATCGGCGGTCAGCAGCCGGCCCGTGCGGGTCTGCCGCAGCCGGGTGGTGATCAGATCGGCCGTGGCGTTGCCGTTGCCGCCGTCCCAGCAGCCGAACCCCGACGGGTCGCACGACCCGAGGACGGCCGGCGCGGGCGGCACGGTGACCGTGTCCGCCGTACCGCCGCGGAAGGTGAGCGACCGGCCGTGGTCGACGAGGACGACATTGCCGCGCGCCACGCTCACGTCCTCGACGGGCTCGCAGTCCGGGCCGCCACGGGTGGTGAGGCGGACGGGGAAGGCGAGCGCGTCCTCGGCCGCCCACGTCACCTCCACCACGGGCTGACCGGCCAGCCGGTCCACGGCCGGGGTGACGGAGGTGAGGCGTACGGCCTGCCGGTGCGCCGGATCGGCGTCGCCGGGCGTCCCGGACCGTACCCCCCGCACCTCCTCGATCAGCAGCAGGTCACCCGGCTCCAGTGCCAGGGCCCGCACGTCGCATTTCTCGTCCGCCCACGCGTCCCGCAGCGTCGCGGCCGTGGCCCCCTTCGGCAGCGCGCACACCTCGCCGCCCCAGGTCCACAAGCGGATCGTGTTGTGCGCGGGGCGCAGCACCAGCGGCTCGTGCGCCACGACCGGCTCGAACACCTCCACCGATCCGCGCTCCTCCAGCACGGCGAGGTCCCGGTCGTCGATGACGGTGCCGATCTCCGGCCGGTCGCGCGGCCCCAGCCTCCGTACGTCCACGGCGGCGAACCGGAACGTGCCCGGCGGCAGCGTCAGTTCCCGTACCGTCTCGACGGTGACGTACGCGCGGGCGTTGACCCCGTCGTGCATCGGGTAGTCGATGAGCCGCACGTGCCGGCGTAACGACACCCGGCGGCGGGCGGTGTCCAGGTACGCCTCCGTCGCCACCGCGTCCTGCTGGTAACCGATCCGGTCGGCGGTGTGGGCGAGCAGCTCGACCAGGGTCGTACCGAGGTCCGCGGCGTTGCCTTCCACCCAGTCCGGCGCGGTCAGCGCCAGCCGGTCGAGGATCAGCGTGCGGATCGTGTCGTAGTCGCGGGCCGTGTAGTCGATGACGGGCGCGGAGGGGAAGCCGGGCGGGCGGCCGGGCTGCTCGTCCTGGCAGTCGAACGGCGTCGGGCAGTCGGTACGGAACACGAACTCGGCCGTGTAGTACCGCTGGTCGAACCCGAGGAACGGCTCGGTGCCGGGGCGTCCGTACGGATCGGTGTCCACGACCGAGAGGCGGTAGCGGGACAGGTCGCCGGTGCGGTCGAGCGTGACGTACAGCCGGTCGTCGAGCTCCGGGTCCTCCTCACGCTCGACGGACACCTCGACCGCCTCGATGCCGGTGATCCGGCGGCCGCCGTCAATGCGTATGTTCTGCGGGCAGAGACCCTCGGGCGCCTTGCCGAGGAACGTGACCTCGAGCGTGAGCCCGTCGTCGCCGACCTCGACGGCGTCCACGCCGCCCAACTGTGCGGCGCGTACCCGCGCGCGCCTGCCCGGGGTGACCGTACCGCTCATGCGGCCCCCCTCCCCTCGAACACCTCGTCGCGCCGGCTCCCGGTGGAACGCACCACGTAGCGCAGGTGCACCCGGACCACGTTCTCCTCGCTCACCACGTCCAGCGCCTCCACGCCGATCAGGTCGCCCAGCCACCGCTGGAGCGAGGCCTGCACCGACAGCTCCAGGGCGGAGGCCAGCTCCGGGCTGTTGGGGGTGAAGACCAGATCGAGCAGCCCGCACCCGAAGTCGGGCCGCATCACGCGCTCGCCCGGGCTGGTGAACAGCAACTGCTCGACGAGGTCCCGCACATGCTCGTCGTCGTCCGCGTGCGCCGTCCGGCCCCGGGCGTCGACCCGGAACGGGAAGGCGATGTCCGTCCGTACCGTCCGTACCGTCCGTGCCGTCCTCACGCTCCTCATCGCGACGACACCCCCCTGGCCGCCTGGATGACGACGGGCGGGCCCTGCGGGACGAGCGCGGTGCTGAAGCAGAGCGCGGGCGTCGTGTCGAGCAGCACCGGCGAGCCGTCGATCAGCACTCCGCCGCGGGCAGGCGTCCAGCGCACCGTGGCGCATGGGTGCGGCACACCGCCCGTTGTGTGCCGGCAGCCGATGACCGTGAAGACATCGGCCGCGGTCGGCACCGGATGCCCGTCGGCCCGGACTCCGGACGACGGTGCGGACGCGGGTACGACCCGGCCGCCGTGCGGGCAGCTGATCGAGGTACCGCCGTTCACGAGATTCCCGGACAACACGATTCTCCCCGTTTCCTGACTAAGGCTTCTTGGGCACGATCAACCGGCCCTCGTTGATGTTGACTTCACTGCCGGTCAGCACGATCGACGCGCCCTGGCCATTGGCGATGGTCACGCCCTTCTCGTCGATCTGCACGTACGCTCCCGTGGCGGCCTGGAGGCGGATCCCGTTGCCGCCCGGCACGTCTCCCATCACCCATTTGTGCTGGTCGGAGGTCTGGATCACCACGTTCTGGTGCGCGGGTGGGCCCGCCAGCGCGTCCGGGGGCAGCTCGGACTCGTGTCCGTACCAGCACCCCGTCCAGATGGGATAGCTGGGGTCCCCCTGCTCGAACTCCACCCATACGCCGGCCCCTTCGGCCGGGACCGCGTAATGCCCCGACCGGGGCCCGGTGAACGGCAGGCAGGGCAGGGCCCAGGTGGACGGCTCATCACCCAGCACGTCCGGCACCTTGACGGTGACCCGGCCGATCCTCAGCGGATCCCGGTTGTTCACCACCTGGCCCCGGAACTTGCCGAGAAACCGGTTGTTCGGTCCTGCGGGCATACGAAGCTCTCCTGGTCCTCACGGTCGCACGGTGCCGCTGCGGGCGATCAGTCCCTCACGTGACAGCGTGAAGTTCTGCTGGTACGAGCCGGGCCTGATGGTGTGGGTGACGGACTTGACGTAGTAGTCGCCGTCGTACGCCCGGCCGGCGCCGCGCACGCCGACGAGCTCGCGCGGCTCGAGCACGTATCCGTGCCGGTTGACGTCCAGCGACCCGGAGCCGGAGACCGCGTCGGCGGACGTCGCGGCTCTGGCCAGGAGCTCGGCCTGGGCCTGCTCCGGGGCCCTCTTCGCGGTACCGGACAGGGTCCTGCGCTTGAGGGCGGGCGTGGGCCGTCTGCCGAGCGGGGGGCGCAGCGGGTTGATGTCGGGCTGCGGCAGCAGCTGGGAGTCCCTCGTCCTCGGGTCCTGCCAGCGCGCCTGTGGTTCCTCGCGGGCCGTCCCGTCGTAGGCGAACGTCAGCTGGTCGACGGTGGAGTTGACGTCCATGTTGACGTTGAGCGCGTGCTGCCGCCGGCCCAGCCGCCGCTCGGGCCCCCAATAGGCGAAGGACTGCTGGTGCCCGGGCCCGGGCTCCAGGTAGAAGGTGTAGCCGTTCGCCCGGGCGAGCTCGGTCACGTAACTCAGATCGGTCCCGGACTGGTACTCGACGCGCAGCTGCTCACGTGGCGGCTGATGCACGTGCTCCGGGACGACCCGCGGACGGATGCCGTAGTCCGCGTATCTCGCGAGGATCCTCTTCACCCGTTCGGAGGGGGGCAGGTTCGGGTAGCGCTCGGTCCGCTCCTCGAGATCCATGAGCAGGGTCAGGTCCTCGCCGGTGACGGTGAGGGTGGTCTGGCCGGGAACGTTGCTCACTCCCACCTCCTGGCGGATGATGAGACCGTCCAGGATCACCGTCGAGGTTCCCTTGATCGAGGTCGTGACGATGACCCGCGTCCTGGGGTCGAAGAACCCTTCGGGCAGCAGCCGGTCAGTGATCATCCCTCGTTTGGTGAGGTCGAACGCCAGCTGGAACCCGCTCCGCTCCCCGGCGGTCATGGTGATCTGCGCGGACAGCAGTGCCGCCGCGACCTCGGCGGGGACGGGACGGGTGAGCCTCGGCCCCATCTCCAGGGTGAGATGAACGGGCCCGCCCCCGACGGGCGTTTCCTCAGCCATGGAATCCGCCCGCCTGGGGTATCCGGATCTCCTGTCCGGGCTCCCCGGTCAAAGCGTACGGATCCAGGACCGGGTTGGCGTCGGCGATCTGCCACCACTGCCCGGGGTCGCCGGTGTACCGCTGCCCGAGGTGGTCCGGGCGCTCGCCGCTGCAGACCATGTGCGGCGCGGTGTCCTCGTCGGCCGGCAGCGGTGGCAGTAACCGCCGTTTGGCGTACCGCACTTCGGTCCCGTCGGCCATGCGGTGCACCCCGATCTCCGCGTCGTGGTAACGGCTGGTCCGCGGATACGGGTGCGACCCCGGAATCGCGTCGAGCGCGCTCTCGTACGGTTCGCTCACGTCCTACAACCCCCGTCCCAGCCCCAGCTCCGCCAGCCGCCCGCCGCGCGCGGACGCGGCGAGCCGCTCCTTCTGTGCCAGATGTGCCAGATACAGATCGGCCCCCCGGTGCCCGGCCGGCAGATCGCTGACGCTGAGCACCTTCATCCCGATGCCGAGGCTCGCCCTGATGGGGTTGAGACGGACGTCGAACGCCGACTCGTTGATCGACAGCTCGGTGAGCCGTACCGGCATGACCCGCTTGCTGCCCCAGGTGAACAGCGTCAGAGGCACCTCGATCGGACTGATCTCGACGGCCCCCTTCTTCGTCAGCCGGGACGCCTCCCGCAACTGCGCGGTCGTGGGATGCACCAGCATCTCCAGCGTCGCCAACTGCGGATGGATCCCCTCGGGCGCGGCGACCTCGAACTGGTCGGTCGCGTCGATCTCGGCGGTGAACTTCCACGTCTCCTCAGCCGGCCCCTTGAGCCGCAGGGCCTCGTTCCTGTCCCCGCCTCCACTCCCTCCACCACCGGCATCGCCGCTCCCCCCGGCGGCCTGCGGCGCGAGGGACCGCTCCAGGGTGTCGGGGTTGAACTGCAGCACGATGATGCGTTGTGGTGTGCCGCGCTCAGGGTCGACGACGACGATGCCGGAGCGGATGGGTTTGGGTATGTCGGCGTAACGGGTCATTGCACCTGCTCCTTCTGGAGGTCTGCTACTCGTAGGTGATCTCTGCCGCGATATCTGCCTTGGACGGGGTGCGCCATCGTCCTGCCCCCTGCATGCCGAGCAGGTCGATCACCTGTCTGTCGATGTTTGTCTTCAAGAACGTCACCTCCTCCCCGTCCCGGGTGGCGGAGTATTTCCTCCGGTTGATCCTGCCGTGCAGCCTGAAGACCCTGGCGTTCCCGGCTCCGCGCCATTCGTAGAGGTGGACCTCCATGCCCAGGAACTTGGTCGTCCAGGCCGGGGTTCCCAGGTGATAGCCCTTCTCGAACGTACAGTCCAAAGCCCGGGCAACTCTCCTTGCCATTTCCTCCGTTTCCATCCTGGCGTCTGTACGGATCGAGAATTCCAGGTATGTGCATTCCGGCATGTCGTGGCGCCTTTCCGGGGCATGGGTGCAAGTTCATCCCGAGCTCTGCTGTTCAGTACGAATCCTTCTCGCGAAGGACGATATCTGTTTCGTCCGTGAACTTCTGGGAATCTTTGACCCTTCCCCTGAGGACCCGGGTCAGTGCTTTACCGACACTGCGGCCCAGGTTGTACAGCTCTCGCATCTGAGGCCAGATCGGGAATATCTTTCCGTTGCTGACCATCTCTGGGCGTTCCGCGGTGACGATGGGAAGCCACTTCCGCCATTCGGCAGGATGGACGACAAAGAGGTCCACGTCGAAGTCGTTGATATTGAAGGCGGTCCGCCCCTTGTGCGGGCCTCGCTGCCCCTCGTTCTTCAGGCTGCCGACGTACTCCAGATTGCGTCCCTTGTACTGGAATCGCAGCACCACCCCGTCGATGGTCTTCTTGATGTTCCGGTACCGCTCGTCCCAGATGCGCTCCCCTTTCTTCGCGATGGTCTTGCCGATTTCGTTCTGATCCAGATCGACGATCCCGTTCTCGTTGGCCCAGCGGGTGATCTTGCGGTTCATGCCTCGCAACTGCCACACCAGCTGCTGTACCCTCGCCCGCGAACTGGCCTGCTGTTGTCGCGTCAGGCCGAGTGGCTCGTTCGCCCGATGGGGGAACGCCTCCTTGAAGGCTGCTTTGTATTGCTTGACGCTGTCGACCTGGAAGTCGCTCACCTCGTCCAGCAACTCGACCTCGAAGCGCCTCCGGGTCTCCGGATCCTCGATGCGACTCACATAGGCCTTGAAGAACTCGATTTCGTTGTAGGCGGCCCGGTACCTGTCCTCCAGGGGCAGCAGCCTGGATTCCATTTTCACCGACACGTCGGTGCCCGATGGCTTGAGGACCATTCGGTGGCGCTCACCGGCCATGGTGAACGACGCCTTCACCGTCGGTCGTCCGGGGTTGTCTGTTGCTTCCTTCTCGCGCCTCTGCTGTTCCTCGCGCTGCTTCTGCCGCCGTGCCGCCCGGTCTTCATCGATCCGACGGGAACGACGGAGGTCCTTGAGGCGCCTCATTCTTTCGAGGGTCTTGGCGTGGAGCCGCTTGGCGCTTCTCCGCAGAGCCTGACCTACCCTGCTCTTACGGAGCTTCCTGCCCAGCGTGCGCCCGGCATTCCGGACCTTCTTGAGGGCTGACCCCACCGTGTGTCTGATTTTCTTCAGCGCTTTACTGAGCGGCGACTCCTTCTTGGTGGGCGGTGTGGATCTCCGCGGTTCGGTTTCCTTCCTGTCTGGTTCGGGTGTCCTGTCGGGTTCGGTGTTCTTCTTGCTGTCCGGAGTTCTGTCCTGGGCTGTGTCCTTCTTGCTGTCCGTCTCCGGGGCCCTGTCAGGCCTGCCCTTCGTGGTGTCGGGAGCCGCTTCCTGCGCGGTGTCGTTCTTCGCGTCGCGTTCCGGAGTCCTGTCGGGAGTTCTGTCAGGCCGGGTGTTCTTCCTGTCCTCCTGCGCCTTGCCGGGCGTCACGTCGCTCCCGGGCCTGTCCGCGGCGGGGCCCGCTGAGGTCGGGCGGCGGCCCGGGACGGAAGCGTCGGCTGTCTTCCCAGGCCGTACGGGCGCCCTCAGCGCCTGGCTCGCCTTGCGAATCGCACCGCGGGCGCGGTTCACGGCTCCGCCGGCGGTCTCTCTCGCTCCCTTACCGGTCTTCTTCAGACCCTTCATGATCTTCTCGGCCATCGCCTTCAGGCGCTTGCCCACGCCCTTCGTCGCGGCAGTGAGGCGCAGCATCAGGAAGTTGGTGATGAAGTCCAGCAGGGCCACGATTCCCGCCGCGACCGCCTCCGCGAACAGGCACGCCGCCGGGCCCGCCTTGACCGCCTTCAGGTAGGCCCAGAACTTGCTGAACGCCGACAGGATGGAACTCAGGCTCTGCCACGCCGCCATCAGGCCCTGAACGATCGTCAGGATCGCGCCGGCCGCCGGCACGAGCATCGAGACGACCTTCTCGATCACGATCGACGCGATCATCATCGGCAGCGACGCGATGATCGCGTCCCACGCCATCTTCCCGATCTGCTTGATCGAGACGCAGCCCTTCACCAGGACGTCGATCACGGCCTTGCCGAGCCCCAGGATGCCCTCGACCTTCGTGTCGAACCACCGCTTGACGCCCGTCTTGATCGCGCCCCACAGATGGTCCTGGATACCGGCCTTGGCCGAGCTGCCCGCCTTGCCCAGCCAGCCACCCGGATCGGGCGCGATGTCCGCCACCAGCGCCGCGAACTTGCCCAGCGCCTCGATCGCCGCCTGCGCGAACTTGATCGCGCCCAGGATCACCGCCTGATACGCCTTGATGACGGCCTTCAGGCCCGCTTCCAGGACGTCGAGCAGCTTGTTCAGCCCGGCGGCCAGCGCGTCCAGCAGCGCGTTCACGGCCTTCTTCAGGCCGTCCGCCAGCTTGTTGACCGCGTCGATCGCCTTGTCCCGCAGCCCCTCGATCGCCCTGCGGAACCTGTCCCTCAGCTCCGGGAAAGCCGCCAGCAGCACATCCCCGATCGCGATCAGCGCGTCCGCCAGCACGTTGATCGCCTTGATCGCGAGGTCCCGTACGAAGTCGATGGCTTTGTTGGCCCACTCCTTGAACGTGTCAATGATCGAGTTGACGGCCTTGCGCGCCGCGTCGAACACCGCCGTGACCGCGTCGAGGATCGCGTTGAAGGCGCTCTTCACCTTGTCGGCGACCCAGCCGAAGAAGCCTCCGGAAGGCTTGTTCTCCTCCTTCTTCTTCTCGGCCTCCTTCTCCGCCTTCTCCCGCTCGGAGTCGATCCGCTCGTTGTCCTTGTTCTTCCGGTCCTCGACCTCCTTGTCCTTGTCGTCGCGGGCCTTGACGATCTCCTTGTTCCTGGCGGTGTGCTCCTCCTCGGAGTTCTTGTCCGCCGCCTCGATCTTCTTGTCCTGCTCGGTGCGCCAGTTATCGCGCTCGCGCTGCGCCTCCTCGGCCGCCCGGCCCCGTTCGGAGGTCTGCTTCGCCGCGTTCTGGGCGACCTCGCGGTCGATCTCGGTCTGCTTCTCCTGCTTGGCCTGCTGCTCGCCCTGCTGGTGTTCCTTCTCCTTGGCGGTCAGCTCGCCCTGCGCCTGGCCGGCCGCACCCTGGATCTCGCTGCCGCGCTCCTGTTTGGCGACGGCCCCCACACCCGGCTTGGGCGCCGCCGACCTCGCCAGGCCACCACCCTTGCCGCCCGCGCGGCCCGCCGCCTCGCCGACGAGCTGCTCGCGCGGCGCGTCGGGGAAGATCTGGTCCTCGCCCATCGGCTTCGCGGCGTCCTGACGCCCCGTGTCCTGGATCTCGGACTGTTTCTCCTTCAGCGCCCTCGCCTGGTCGTCCGTACGCTTCGGATCGCTCGCGCCCTCCAGCCTGATCTTGGGCGCCGGGCCGACCGTCTTGTTGCGCAGCTCGGGGTCGACGGTGGGCACGGCGTCGGCCGCGGCCTCGACGTTCTTCGCCTCTTCCGCACTGAGCTCCTTCGCCACGGGTAGTGGAGGCGGGGGAGTGGTGTCGGTCGGCTTCTGCCCCTGTGCCTTCTCGCTGCCCTTCGCGCGCTGCTTCTCGCCCTGCTCCTCGGGCCCGATCTTCTCGACCTTGCCCGTCACCTGCGCCGCGGGCGGCGCCGCCTCCGGCGGGCCCGACATCGTGCGCGGCGCGCCCGAAGGCCGCTCCCGCTTCGGCGGATTGGCGTCCAGCCGCCGCTGTTCCTGGCCGACCTTCTTGTCCGCCGCGGCGTCCACGCCCGGCATGGCGGCCAGCGCCTGGTCCGGTGCCAGCTTGCTGACCGTGCCGATGGCGGCCTTCGGGTCCTGGCCCGACACGTCCGGCGGCTCCTGGTGCTTCTCCTCCGGAGCCCCGGCTGCACCGCCTCCGCCGCCGCAGCCGCCACCGCCCTCTTCCTTCTCAGCGGCGGGCTCGGGCGGGGCGCACCCACCGCCGTCCTTCTCCAGCGACGCTTCGGGCTGAGCCTTCGCGCCCTCGGGCGCGGGCGCGCCCAGCCTGCCCGGGCTGTCCGTCTGTTCGGCCGCCGGACTCACCGCGGCCTGCCCTGCCGATGGTGCACTGCCCGGGCCTGAGGCAGCAGAGGGACCGGCCGATTCGCTGCCGCCGACCGTGCCGCTCGGAGCGGCCCCTGCGCCGGTTTCCTTGGGAATGACACTCTTCGGCGCCGGGGCGTCGTGGTCGCCCTTCGCTGGTTCGGTGGCCCGCTGGGCGGCGGGAGAGGGCCTGCGATCCTCTACGGGGGTCCGCTCCGTTCGAGGCCCGGCGGGAACGAGGCCCGACGCCGGGGCAGGGCCGGCGCTTCCACCGTGCTCCTCCTCGGTGACCTGCACACTCGACCGAACCCTCCGCTTGTCCGCGGCCGCGTCCCGGGTGCGGCCTTCTCCGGCCCGCTCCTCCCGCTCCTCCGAATCCTTCCGGCGGTCCTTGTCCCCCTGCGCCTCCTCCAGGGCCTCCTGGGCGTCCGGCCGCTCCTCGGCCCCCGGGGACTCGGCCTCCCTTGCCAGAGAGCCGTCACCTGCGTTGCCGCCGGCTCCGTCCGGCTGGTGAAGCGAGCCAGGCGACTCGGGCTCCGGGGCCGGGTCCTTCTGATCGGAAGCCTCCGGATCCGGACCGATCGCCTGGTCCTGGCCCGTGTCGGTCGCATCGGACTCCTCCGGTTCGGACCGTTCACCGGGTGTGGTCTGCCCGTTCGCAGCCGACTGGCCGCCGTCCGCGGCCTCGTCCGGGACCGGCTCAGGAAACGCCAGCGCGTTGGCGATCGCGTTGGGAGAGCTGTCCTCCGAGAGCTCGATCTCACCCACCGAGGGGGTCGACGGAGCGGAAGCGGCCGTCTGAGGACGTTCGAGGCTGCTCCTCTTTCCTCCTTCGCTGCCGTTCTCGCCGCCGTCGATCTCCCGGTCCGCCCCCGCCTCCAGGCCGAGCGGCTTCTCCGCCTCCAGCGGCTCGCCCTCGTCCTCGTCCTTCTCGTGCAGGCCGTGCTGGGAGAGTGCGCTGTCACGCTGCTCCGCCCGCTCGTCGACCTTTTCCGGGCGTACGGGACCGGGCTGGGCCTTCGCCTTCGGGTCGAGGTTCTCCTGCTTCGACCCGGCGGCCGGCTTCTTCGCGTCGTCCTTGCGCTTGCGCTTGTCCGCGCCGGGGGCATTGGCCTGTTCCGGATCCCGCTCCTCGCGGTCCCGCTGCGCCTTGCGCTCCTCCTTGGCCTGTTCGGCGCCCTCCTGCCGCTCCTCCGCCCCTTCGTCGGCGGCCGCGTCGACCCGCTCACGGTCCTGGGCCTGCTTCTCCTCCTCCTGGCGCTGCTCCTGCTCGGCCCGCTCCCGGGACTGGGCCCGCTCGTCCTCCTGCTCCTGGCGCCGGGCCGCCTCCTGGTCCTCGGCCGCCGCGTCGGCGCGCGCCCTGCTGCGGTCACCGCCCTGCTTGTCGTCCCGCGCCCTGGCGTCCCGCCGCTCCTCGCGGGCGTCGTCGGCCCGCTTGTCACCGGACGACCGGTCGGCCTCCTCCTTGTGCTTCCACCGGGTCCGCTCGACACCCAGCTCCTCGAACAGGTCGATCTCGGGGCCGGGCACCCCCGCGGGGCCCAGCTCGACCGGCCCGCCCTCCGACTCCTCGGCGAGGTCCAGCAGCCGGTCGTACTCGTTCGACAGCAGCCGCGCCTCCAGCCGGTCGAGCACCGACTCCTGCAACCGCGGCGCCATCCGGGCCAGTTGCAGCCGCACCCGCCCCGACAGGTCGGCCGGGTCGCCGCGCAGCGAGCGCAGCACGCCGTTGGCCAGCCGGTCCACCAGGGTCGCCGGGTCCAGCTCCTCCAGGCGACGGCGGTCGGCGTCCACGGTGGCGTACCGCAGCCAGCCGGGGGTCTCCTGGCCCGGTGCGACGTCCGGCGCGTGGCCTTCTCGTACCAGGTCCTGCGCCGCCGACTCCGCCTCGCGTTCCACCGCCTGCTGCGGCAGGCTCACCGCGCCCAGGTCGCGGCCCGCCCGCAGAGCGCCCAGCCCGTGCGGGTTCTGCACCGTGTGCAGCAACTCGTGCGCGAGCAGCCGCTGCCCGTCCGCCGTCCCCGGGAGGTAGGCGCCCTCCCGGAAGAAGATGTCCCGGCCGACCGCCACCGCGTCCGCGCCCAGCATGCCGGTCAGCGCGTCCGCGTCCCGGTCGGTGTGCAGCCGCACCTGGCCGAAGTCGTACCCGAGCCGCTCCTCCAGCTCCCGCCGCACGCCGAGGTCCAGCGGCTGACCGGCCCCGCTGACGATGTTCTTCGGCTCCGGCGTACGGGAGACGGCCCGCTCCTTGCGCTTGCGGCGCCGGTCCTTCCGTACCGCCTGGGTGTCCTCCGCGCGGGACGTGGTCATCGCGGCTCACCCCGCCCCGACAGCCCCGCGTGCACCGCACGTGCCAGGGCCTCGCCCAGCCGCCCGGGCGACGTCGTCGCGGGCAGCGGCGGCAGCCCCGACAGGGCGTCCAGCGCCCGGCCGCCGTCGGCCGCCAGCGGTACGCCCCGCTCCCGTACGAGCCGGGCCAGCTCCGCCTGGAACGCGGCCGACACCCGGTCCGGGTCGACCCGTTCGAACCCGTCGAGCACCAGCTCGCCGATGTCGACGCGTACGGTACGAGGTGCCTCGTTCAGACCCATCCGTGGACCTCCGACGGCGTCAGGGAGCGGTCCAGCTTGAGATATTCGGTACGCGCCGCCTCCAGCATGTGCCGCATCTGGAGCCGCTCACCCTCCTCGGCGGCGAGGAACGCGCCCGACAGCGCGATGTTGCGGATCGAGCCGCCCGCCACGGTCAGCCGGGCCAGCAGCGCCGGGTCGACGTCCTTCACCGGCGCCCGCGCGGGCAGCACCCGACGCCAGATCTCGGCGCGCTCGCTCTCGCCGGGGAAGGGGAAGTCGACGACGAAGCGGATACGGCGCATGAACGCCGTGTCCAGCGCCTGCTTCATGTTGGTGGTGAGGATCGCGAGGCCCCGGTACGCCTCCATCCGCATCAGCAGGTAGCTCACTTCGAGGTTCGCGTACCGGTCGTGGCTGTCCTTGACCTCGCTGCGCTTGCCGAACAGCGCGTCCGCCTCGTCGAACAGCAGGAGCGCGCCGCCGCGTTCGGCGGCGTCGAAGACCCTGCGCAGGTTCTTCTCGGTCTCGCCGATGTACTTGCTGACCACCTGGGACAGATCGATGACGAACAGGTCCAGCCCCAGCTCCCTCGCCATCACCTCGGCCGCCAGGGTCTTGCCCGTGCCCGACCCGCCCGCGAAGAGCGCCGTGACGCCCAGTCCGCGGCGCAGCGTGGCGGCGAAACCCCATTCCTCGTAGACGGTGGAGCGCTGCCGCACATGGGCGACGATCTCGTGCAGCACCTTCACCTGACGCTCCGCCAGCACCAGGTCGGCCCAGCCCGCCTGCGGCTCGATCCGCCGCCCCAGCTCGTCCATGCCCATCCGCGCCTCGGTGAGCCCGGCCCGCCACGCCAGCTCGCGTGCGGCCGGCTCGTCCCCGCGGGACAGATCCCGTACGACGGCCGCGCCCGCCGAGCGGATCAGGTGCGGCGGCAGCGAGAACTGCGCGACGAGATCCTTCAGGTCCTCCTCCGACACCTCGGGTACGCCTTCCAACGCGTCGGCCCACACCCGCAGCTGCTCGCCGGAGTCGAGCGCCGGCACGGTGACCCGCTCGCCTCGCCGCCGGGCGGTCTGCCGCGGATCGGTACTCGACACGACGAGGGGTACGGCCGCGCTCTCGATGAACGCGTCGGTGGCGGCGGCCTGGTCCCGCTCCAGGTCCCCGACCTCCACCAGCAGCGCGGCCGGCAGCAGGATCGCCTCCCGCTGCCACAGCCGGGCCAGCCGGTCCCGCTCGGCGGGGTCGGTGGGGACGTCGTCGGCGGCCAGCGCGTACAGGCCGAGCCCCGAACGCCGGGCGGCCGCGGCGGCGATGTCGGCGCGTGACGGCAGGTCGCCGCCCACCAGCTCGACGCGGAGCGGCGCGTGCCCCGTGGCCGCCGTCCAGGCGGCCGCGACCCGGCCCGCCGCCACGTCGTACGAGGCGGGCAGCGCGTCCGGCACGGCCGTACGGCGCAACAGGCCGTGCAGCCGGGCGTCCAGATAGGGCGCTCCGGCCAGGAAGTGCAGGATCCGCTCGTCGAGCCGCAGCCGGGACGTGGTCAGCCGGGTCTCGTCGTCCAGCTCGACGAGCCGCCAGCGCCGCAGGGGCCCGACGGGCGTCAGCGCGCTCCAGTGCGGCTCGGCCAGCGCGGCGAGGGCGAGCGCGAACGTCGGATACGCCCGCTCCGGGTCCCCGCTCGCGGCGGCGCACCGGCTCCCGGTGGTCGGGTCCAGCTCGGCGGCGGCGGTCAGGAGGACGACGTCCCGCTCGAACGGCGTGAGCCCGAAGCAGGCGACGAGCGCGTCGAGCGCGTCGAGCGTGGCAGGGGCCGCGGGCGCCGCGGGCGCCTCCAGTGCGGCGGGGGCCGGGGTGGCGGTCCCGGGAGCGGGGACGGCAGCGCGGACGGCGGCAGGGGCGTTCGCCCGTCCCGTGGCGGGCGGCTGCCCGGACGGCTTCCGCCGTGCCGGGCGGTTCCCGGCGCCCCCGCGCGGGTGCCCGGCGGGGTCCCCGCCCCCGGTGGGCCGGTCTTCCGCGCCGGTCGCGGCGTCGGCCGCGGTACCGGTCCGCTCCTCGGGTGCTTCCGGGCTCCCGACCGCGGCGCCCGCCGCAGGAGTACGGCCGGCGTGCCCTGCCCGCGCCGCGTGGGCGTCCACACGGGCGAGGACCGTGCTGATGGCGTCCGCCAGCGCCCGGGCCGTGGTGCCGGTGCCGTCGTCGTACGTGTCCATGCCCTCACCCGCCCCCGTGTCGCGCACCGTTCCTCAGCCCTCCTTGTTCGGGGCTTTGCGTGAACGGGCGGGAGCGGAACGCTTGGTGGGGGCCCGCTTGGCGGGGGCCTTCTTCGCGGGTGCGGCGGCTTCCTCCTCAGCGGCCTCCGGCGCCTCCGGCGTACCCGGGGGCACCGGCGCACCCGGCGCGCCGAACGGCAGCACCCGTACCGTCCTCCGCTCCACTGGCTTCGCCGGGACCGGGATCTCGCGGCCGTCGATCAGAACCAGCGACGCCTGGTACGCCACCGACAGGGTGTACGGCGTCTGGTGCAGCATCCCCCACAGCTTGGACGTCTCGTCGATGTCCATCACCGTGGGCGTGAACCGCACCTTCTGCGGCGACTCCGCCAGATCGCTGCCCGCCAGGTACGGGCGCTGCGCCGCGAGCTCGATCAGCTCGTTCGGCAGCACCGGTATCTCGTGCAGGGTCCGCACCACGCAGCCGATCAGCCGCTGGCCGACCAGCTCGGCCTCCTCCCCGTACGCGCTGATCAGATAGTGCAGGTCGAGAGCCGCCGCCGGACGTTTGACCAGCGTGCCGTCCGAGGAGCGGGTGGGCAGGTCGTAGTGGCGCATCGAGGCGTTCGGGGTGACCTGGTAGAGGAAGACGTTGATGGTCGGCTCGACGGGCGGCTCGGCCGGGGGCTTACGGGTCTCGACCTTCACCGCGATGTCGATCTCGGGCGACAGGTTGTTCCCGATCAGCAGCGCCAGGGCCTGGGTGACCGTCGCGACGGCAAGTGCGTTGCTCATGACCTCAGTTCCTCTTCTCGCCGCGCGCCAGGTAGTCGTCCAGGGTCAGCGCGGGTGCGCGCCGCCCGGTGGGGTCGGGGCGGCCCGTGCCCGGGCGGGGCGCGCCGGGAGGCGGGGCCGCGCTCACCTCGAGCCGGCCGATCTGTACGTGGACGACGCGCTCGGCCGGCCGGGACCCACGCCGCCCGAGCCCGCCCGGGCCCGCGCCACGGGCCGCCGCCGTGTCGGCCTCACGCGGCCGCGCGGACGCCACCGCCCCGGCCGGGGGTACGGGTGCCACGGCCGGGCCCGCCGCACCGGGGCCCGCCGCCGGTGGTGCGCCGTCCGGCCCGCGCGACGCCCCCGTACGACCGGGCGCACGCGGCGGCTCGGCGGCCACCGGCCGGGCAACGGGCCCCGCCTGCGCCGCCGGCCGCAGCAGCGGACCGGGCCCGGGCGCGACGACCCTCGCGTACCGCTCCGGCTCGCCGTCCGGCGGAGCCGCCTCCGTCCGTATCACCGTGTGCCGGTCCCGCAGCACCTCCCGCTCGTGCCGGATCAGCTCCGCCGGCCCGAACGCGGGCCCCGGCGCCGGCGGGACCAGGGAAGCGGGCTCGTCGGGCTCGGGCGGAGCCGTACGCAGCGCCTCCACCCGCTCGAACGGGCCGGGCAGCCGTGGCCGTACCCGCGCCACGCCGCCGCCGGACGGCCCCGCCGCGCCCAGCGGCGTGTGCCGGGCGAGCAGCCGGTCGAAGTAGTCAGGCATCCGCGCACAGCTCCAGGTAGTAACGGCGCCGCAGCGGGCTGAGCGCCAGGATCTCCGGCTCGCTCCACCCGTAGGCGGTGGCGAGCAGATGGACGTCGAGCAGCAGGTCCCGCGCCCAGTTGTCGAGTTCGGCCCACAGGTACGAGGTGATGTCCAGCTCGGCCGGGGTGGCCTCACCGCACTCGGGGCACGCCACGTCCAGCGTCACGTCGGCCACCGGGTCGGCTTCCTCGGCCGCCTCGGCGAGCCGCTGCTCCACCTGCAGGGGCAGCAGCTCCCCGAGCCGCTCCGGGGCGACGGCATGGCCGTCCCGTACCGCCGAGACGGTGCACCGGGCCAGCAGCGCACGGCGCGCACGGGCAGGGTCCGCCGGGTCCGCCACCGCAGCGGCCGCCGCGAGGTCGGCGACGGTCGGCAGCCGGAACTCGACCACCCACTCGCCCTCCTCCACCCGCAGCAGCCCGCCCAACGCCCCGGCACCCTCCGCACCCGGCGCCTCCGCGCCCAACGCCCCAGCACCCGAAGCACCTTCGGCGCCCGGCGCCTCCGCACCCGCCGCCCCGGCACCCGAAGCTCCCTCCGCACCCGGCGCTACCGCACCCGAAGCACCCTCCGCACCCGAAGCACCCTCCGCACCCTCCGCCCGGGCCGCACGCGCGACCAGTGCCGACGCGGCGAGCTCGAACTCCATCGCCTCGCCGCACGACGCGCATTCCACGCGCACCTGCATGCGCTCGCCGAACAGGGCCCGGCGCAGCGCGTACAGGTCTGCCTCCCGGTCGCCGACCGGCATCGACAGCAACTCGTCGGTGCCGGTCCCCGGGCGGGCGGCCCGGTGCAGCAGCAGGGAGCGTTCCCAGCCGTGCCGCGCCAGCCCGGCCTCCCAGGTGGCGAGCAGCTCGGCCGGTCCCGTCGGCGAAGCGGCGGCACGCGTCATTCCACGACTCCCCCCGGTGCGACTGCGGTTCAGGCCGGATGGGTGAACGAGGGCTCGACCGGTTCCGCCACCTCGTAGTCGCGCTCCCAGCCCTCGCATTCGAGCTTGACGCTCTGGATCGCGACGGCGTTCGCGTTGGCGTCCAGCTCGCCGAGCACCTGGTACTCGCTCACCCACGCCCGGTACAGCTTGTGCGAGACGGCCACCTGCCCGGCCTCGTTGAGGACCTGGATGATGATGTCCTTGCGGAAGTCCCGCAGCGACACCTCCGAGCCGAGACCGGCGCCGACCTGCCAGACCTTGTTGGCCCAGCGGTCGAATTCGGGGTCGTGGGTGACACCGCGTTCGAGGGTCACGCCCTCGAATTCGGAGCGGCCCGGCGATTTGCGCGGCGAGCTGGGGTCGCCGCCGTGACGGTGCTTGACCACTTCGGTGGTGCGCTTGAGAGGACTGATCTTGCTGATGCCCGCGACCGTCCGACCGTCCCAGAGGACCAGGAACTTGAAATTCTTGTACGGGTCGAAGCGATGGGCGTTTATCCGGAACTCAGCCATCGGATTCCTTCGTGTTCCTTTTCCGTGCCGACGAGGGGGTTACGAGAGGTCGAGGTCGAACTGCCCGGCGACCTGCTGGATCTTCACGATGACGAACTCGGCGGGCTTGACCGGCGCGATGCCGACCACGACATTGACCACGCCCCGTGCGACATCGGCCTCGGTGGTGGTGTCCTTGTCGCACTTGACGAAGTACGCCTCACGCGGCGTGCCACCCTTGAAGGCGCCCTGGCGGAAAAGGTCGTTGAGGTACGCCGACGCGTTCAGCCGGATCTGCTGCCACAACTGCTCGTCGTTGGGCTCGAAGACCACCCACTGAAGCCCCCGGTACAGGCTCTCCTCGACGTGGAGCGCGAGCCGGCGCACCGGTACGTACTTCCACTCGCCGCTCTGCGCGTCGGCGCCGTCCAGCGTGCGCGCGCCCCACACCAGTGGGCCGACGACCGGGAAGGTGCGCAGGCAGTTGATCCCCAGCGGGTTCAGCAGCCCGTTCTCCCGGTCGGTGAGCTTGACGGTCAGCGACCGCACACCGGCCAGCCGCGCCTCGGTCCCCGCCGGGGCCTTCCACACGCCGCGCTCACCGTCCGTACGGGCGATGACGCCGGCGATCGCGCCCGAGGGCGGGAAGGCCCGCAGCCGGCCCGTCAGCGGGTCGGTGAGCTGCGCGTGCGGGAAGTAGAGGGCCGCGTGGTCGCTGCGTACGGGGTCGAAGGCGCCGATCCCGGCGCGGGCGGCGTCCACGCTGCCCCAGGTCGACGGCGCGTCCACCAGCAGGAAGATCCGCCGCTCCCGGCAGAGCTGTTCGGCCGCCGACAGCACGGTGACCATGTCCTCGGTGGAGTCGTACGCCGCGAGTTCCGGCAGGGAGAGCAGGTTGACGTCGTCGACGTCGCGCAACGCCTGAAGGCCGGTCTTGCGGGCTTCGCTGCCGATCAGGTCGCGCGGCCCGGGCGGGTCGCCGTCCTTGCCGCCCGCCAGCGGGAAGACGGGCGGGTTGACCGAGGCCTCCAGGCCGAGGTCGTTGGCGCACTCGCCGATGAAGCGGACCACGTCGTCGGGGTCGAGGGACCCGGCCACGACCTGGAGGCGCCGCCCGAAGGCGGTGACCTCGGCGCCGGCGAAGGAGTGCTTGCCCGGGGCGTCGGGCAGGGCGCGCAGCTTGCGCTCCAGCAGCAGGGCGAGCTCGGTGACGTCGGCCGGTGGCTCGCCGTCGTGGTCCGGCTCGTACAGCGTGAACTCCCGCTCCACGTCGCCGATCTTGACCTTCAGTTCCACGGCGAGGTTCGGGAGTTCGGCCGCGAAGGGCTTGGACACCGTACCGGAGGGGTCGGGCCGGTCCTCGTCCAGCGCCTTGACGCGGACGAGGGCGGAGCCGGCGTTGACCACCGTCTCCACGAAGCGGCCGTGACCCGAGCTCATCGACAGCCCGGTGAAGGACTCGCGGGCGCCACCGCGCGCGTCGAGGACGTGGAGGTTGAACGTCCTGTCGGGGGTGGGGGTGTCGTGGTCGACGGCGACCCGCAGGCCCGAACCCCAGACACCGGGCTCCTTGGCGTGGACCTCCAGGACGGGGCAATCGCTGTGTCCCTCGGTGGAGTTGAGGGTGACGCGGGCCTCCTCACCGGTGCCGCCCCTGGCCACGCGGACGATCACCGCGACCGAGCCGCCGTTGCCGAAGAACTGGTGCACGGCGTAACTGACGGCGCTGCGCGAGGTGAGCCCGCCGAAGCGGCGCTCGAAGTCGGCGAAACTGGTGATCCGCACCGGCTGGTTGAGCGGACCCCGGCGGGTGTGCCCCACGAAAGCGGTCACCGAGGTGGTCACCGAGGCGATGGTACGGACGCTGCTGGGAAGCTCTTCGATGTATACGCCGGGATAGCCCATATGCGTCGGCATTCCCCCTCCATTCCCTTCGCGCACCAAGAGATGAGGAGGGGAGGAGAGCAGAGCGCACACGGGTCATGGATACGTGTGCGCGCTCTTCGGTCTTTCCCCCGTCACACACCCCGTGCGATATCGGTCTCGCAGGGCCATTGGCATGCGCGTCTGCCTGTGGCTCCTGATGCATGAGTGCCTGTGGGGAGTGTGGTTGGGGGCGGACCCCACGGTCAAGGGACCCTTTCGGTCAACCGGTGATCATTCCGGGTGGCCTTTCCCGGCGGCCGTTCCGCGAGGTCAGCGGGATACCGCAGGAAGGTTATGAAGACCCAATTCACGAACGCTTCACAGGAAAAATCTCTCCCGGGTGGGAATCAAGCCGAATGGAAACCGGCCCGGCGCGCCGCCTTGTGTCCGGTTGGCGCGGAAATGCAGCGCTTTCAGAACGCCACCGGGGCCGGCCGCGGTGTGCGGCCGGCCCCGGCGGAGGGGTGCGTGTGGATCAGTACGGTCCGTTGACGTTGTCGATCGAGCCGTACCGGTCCGCCGCGTAGTTGCAGGCGGCCACGATGTTGGCGACCGGGTCGTAGGCGTCGTTCGCCGTGCCCGGCACGTGGTACGCCTCGAAGGTCGGCGCGATGACCTGGAGGAGCCCCTTGGAGGGCGTTCCGTTCACCGCGTTGATGTCCCAGTTGTTGATGGCGAACGGGTTGCCCGAGGACTCACGCATGATGTTGCGGTGGATCCCCTCGTACGAACCGGGGATGCCGTGCCGGCCCATGATGTCCAGCGCCTCGCGGATCCAGCCGTCGAGGTTGTCCGGGTACGTCGCGGCCTTCGCGACCGGGGCGCTCCGCTCGGCTGAACGGTCGGCCCGCTCGGCGGCCGGGCGCTCGGCCGGGGCCTTCGCCTTGGCGCCGATCGTCAGCTTCAGGCCGGGGCGGATCAGGGACGGGTCGGCACCGACGGCCTTCCGGTTGTCCTCGTACAGCTTCTTCCAGCCACCGCTGACCCCGTGCTCCCTCGCGATCTTGGAGAGGGATTCGCCCGCGACGACCGTGTGCGTGCCGGCGGCGGCCGGTGTGACGGCGGCCGGCACGGCGGCGGTGACCGCGTGCGCCGCGCTGGGCGTCGCCGCCTCGGCGCCGGTGGCACCGAACATGGGGAGCGCCAGTGCGGCGCCACCCGTGCCCGCGGCGACGAAACGGCGAGTGAGCGGACTGTTCTTGGGACGACGGTGCTTACCCTTTGCGGGCATGGCGAATTCCTCTCCGTCGCCTGCGAGGTGAGCTGTCGGGTTCGGACTGGAGATGCCCGGCCGCGGTGTCAGCGCGGCTTCACCCCGAGCCGTTCCGGTGTGCTCCGGATCGGCGGCTTACCTGGGTCCCCCGCTCCTGCCGTACGAACGTGAGTGGGTGGGTGCGGTTTCCGGACGGCGGCAGGATTCGGCGGTCCATCCGGATTGAGGGGACCGTAAGCGAAATGGGCCGACCGGAACAAGCCTTGAATTCCACCGCCCGATCTGCCTCCACGCGTATGGCGGACCGTCAACTTTGCTGCGGAAAAGCGGTAATACGGCCTGGCGGACACCCGTGCGCCGGAGCCGGGCGGTGATTCTTGTCACGCGCGCCGAGGTGGGCCGACAAGTCGCCTATGTTCCCCTGAACATGGGCGGTAAAGGCCTTACACGCGAAACCCGTATAACGGAGAAAATGGGGCGGAAGGTGCGGCGTGGTGGCGTACCCATGGACCGGATCACCGGTTACTCGCGAGGAACGTCACACGTGAACTAAGGTGAGCGCCCCGATCGGCTCCCCCTGTGGATCCCAGGACAAAAGGGTCTTGGTCAACCCGATCGAAGGATGTCCTGCCAACCAGGACGCACATTGCAGTGCAGGGCGACGTGATGTCGGCAACTCCGCCAGGCGTCGGCTCCGTACGGGCCGACGAGCCCTCGTCCTGTCACCCGGGACCCGAGGCGTTGGCCCCCTCTCTCATTCACCTACCTCGCGAAGGCAAGGCAGAGATGGCACGAGTCTCCCGACAGCACTCCCGGCAGCACTCTCAGCAGCACCCCGGGAAGCAGACGCATCCCGTCGATGAGCTTCTTCCCCTCCCCAAGCTCACTCTCTACGGTTTTCAGCACATTCTCGCGTTCTACGCGGCGGCGGTCATCGTCCCCGTACTCCTCGGAAACGCGTTGGGACTGTCCCGGGAAGAGCTGGTCTACCTGATCAACGCGGACCTGCTGACCTGCGGTATCGCTTCGATCATCCAGGCGCTCGGCGTCTGGAAGGTCGGCGCGAGACTCCCTCTGGTCCAGGGCGTCACCTTCACCGCCGTCTCCCCGATGGTCGCCATCGGAATCGGAGCGGGCGGGGGCACGGCCGGGCTGCTGGTCGTCTACGGCGCGGTGATCACGGCCGGAATGGCAACCTTTCTCTTCGCGCCCTTCTTCGGGAAGTTGGTGAAGTATTTCCCGCCGGTCGTCATCGGCACGATCCTCACCATCATCGGTATGACCTTGATCCCGGTGGGCCTCCAGGACGCGGCCGGCGGCGCGCACCTCATGGGGCAGCCCGAGTACGGCTCCGGCAAGAACCTCGCGTACGCCCTCGGCACCCTGCTGCTGGTCCTGGCCGTGGTCCGCGTGGGCAAGCCCTTCCTCAGCAGCCTCGCCGTACTCATCGCGCTCGTCGCCGGCACGGCCGTCGCCTGGCTGCTCGGCGACGCCCACTTCGGGGCGGTGAAGGACGCCGACTGGTTCGGGGTCAGCACGCCGTTCCACTACGGCATGCCGAAGTTCGAACTGCTCCCGATCATCGCGATGGTCGTCGTCATGCTGATCACCATGGTCGAGACGACCGGCGATGTGTACGCCATCGGCGAGATCACCCGCAAGAAGGTCGACAGCGACACGGTCACGCGGGCACTGCGCGCCGACGGAGTCGCGACCGTTCTCGGCGGCGTGCTGAATTCATTCCCTTATGTAGCATTCGCCGAAAATATCGGACTTGTTCGCATGTCCAGGGTGATGAGCCGTTTCGTGGTGGTGGCGGCCGGTGTCTTCATGATCCTGCTCGGCCTGCTGCCGAAGGCCGGAAGCCTGGTCGCCGCCGTGCCGCACCCGGTGCTCGGCGGAGCGGCGATCGCGATGTTCGGCATGGTCGCGACGGTCGGCATCCAGATCCTGGGCAAGGTCGACCTGCGCGAGGAGCGCAACGCCCTGATCCTGGCCGTCAGCCTCGGCGCGGCGCTGCTCCCCACCACGGTCACGCCCTTCTTCGACCGCATGCCGGACGACGTCCGGGCGGTCCTCGACAGCGGCATCACGCTGGGCGGTCTCACGGCGATCGTGCTGAACCTGTTCTTCAACGCGTTCAGCCGCCGCAAGGCGATGGAAATCGACTGGGACGACTACGAAAGCGACGGCACCCCGCCCCCACCGGTCGGCGCCGCCACCCACTGACCCGGCGGCGCCGGGGGTGGGGCCGGGGTGCGGATCCGCGGCGACGGCACGCCGCCCCCGGCCGGTCCGGTCCGGCCCGGATCAGTGGCTCATCGAGTCGAACGGGGACTCCTCGCCCACGTCACCGATCAGTTCCCAGAAGTGGTCGACCAGCCGGTGGAGGTAGGCGGATCGCTCGGCGGCGACCTCC
Organism: Streptomyces sp. CB03234; assembly: GCF_001905885.1. Lineage (GTDB taxonomy): Bacteria > Actinomycetota > Actinomycetes > Streptomycetales > Streptomycetaceae > Streptomyces. The sequence goes on from NZ_LIYH01000004.1 coordinate 434,904, forward strand.
TTGAGGCGGGAGTCGTCGTTGCGGGCGACCAGATGACCCATGTACCGCTCGGAGAACTCCGCGAACTCCGTGTGCATCGTGCGCAGCGCGTCGCCGACCAGCGTCTCGTTGACCACGACGATCTCGGCGACCGGCGCCACATGCGCCTTCCAGCGGCCGTCGATGGCCGAGCGGAGGTGCCCGGCCAGTTCCTCGTCCCGGCCCATGATGCCGACCAGCTTCCGCAGCGACAGGCCGAGGGCGTCCACCAGGGCCCTGGTCTGCCGCAGATCGCCGTCCCAGCGGTGCGCCGCCTCCGCCGCCCGGTACTCGGCCGGATCCATCCCTATCCGGTACGCCAGCCGCTCCACGCTCAACTGCCGGGCCATCCGGTGCTCGGCGAGCGTGCGGGGGTCGACACCCATCAGCGTGGTGGACGAGCACCACAGCACATTGGCGAGCGCGAAGAGCTGGGACTCGGACGGGACATGGGAGCCGTGCTCCCACGCGCTGACCAGATCGGGGTGGACCGGGACACCGCACGCGGCCATGGAGTGGGCGACCTGAGCGGTGGTCAGGCCCATGCGGGCCCGCGCCGCTCTGGCCTCTGCGGGGGAAAACGGAGTGCTGTACACGAATGAAACACCTCGCTGCACCCGGCGAGCGTAGGGCGCTTGGGGGAGAGGAACCGGTGGATGAACATCCAGGAGCGGGCAGATTAACAGATGGCCGACTAGTGTGAACGGCCAACTTTTCCTTCGATATCAAGGCGTGGCCGCCCCTACGGCCCGCAAGGGCTGGATGGGTTACCGGATTCCCTCCCCGATCCAAGGAACCTGTCCGTTAGCCGGAAGCTCCCGCCCGGTAGTCGGACTCGCGCGGTCCGGCGGCCCCTGAAGACGCTCTTGTCGATGTGTCGATTCCCCTGGACAGTACGTGCATGGCGATCGTTGTGCTGCTGGGAACCCTCGACACCAAAGGCCTGGAGTACGGCTGGCTGCGGGAGCGGCTGCTGCGGCAGGGAGTCGACGTCATCGTGGTCGACGCGGGCGTGGTCGGAGAACCACGCATACCCGCCGACGTCCCGCGCGCCGACGTGGCACGGGCGGCGGGCGCCGACCTGGAGCGGTTGCGGGCCGAGGGGGACCGGGGCGCCGCCGTGACGACGATGGCCCGGGGCGCGGCCGAGAGCGTGCTGCGGCTGCACGAGGAGGGCCGCCTGCACGGCGTGCTCGCCCTCGGGGGCAGCGGAGGAACGTCCATCGCGACCCGCGCCATGCGTGCCCTGCCGCTCGGGGTGCCGAAGGTGATGGTGTCCTCGATGGCCGCCGGAGACGTCTCTCCATACGTCGGCTCCAGCGACATCACCATGATGTACAGCGTCGTCGACATCGCCGGGATCAACAGCGTGTCGGCCCCGATCCTGGCGAACGCCGCCGACGCCGTCGCCGGCATGGCGAAGGGCTTCGCCTCCGCGTCCCGCACGCCGGTGGCTGGCCTCGGCGCGGGCGACAGGCCGCTGATAGCGGCGAGCATGGCGGGGGTGACGACCCCCGGCGTGGACGCGGCCCGGGAGCGGATGACCGGACACGGCTACGAAGTGCTGGTGTTCCACGCCAGCGGGGCCGGCGGCCGCACCCTTGAATCGCTGGCCGGACAGGGGCTGTTCGCCGGCGTCCTGGACCTGACCCTCTGCGAGCTGGCCGACGACCTCTGCGGGGGCATCCTGACGGCCGGCCCGGACCGGCTCTCGGCCGCCGGCCGCAGCGGCATCCCCCAGGTGGTGTGCCCCGGTGCGCTGGACATGGTGAAGTTCGGCCCCGCCGACACCGTGCCCGCGCGGGTGCGCGACCGGAACGTACGCGTGCACAACCCGTCCATCACGGTCGTCCGTACGACGGCGCAGGAGTGCGCCGAGCTGGGCCGCCGGGTCGCGGCGAAACTGCGGGCCGCCACCGGGCCGACCGCCGTGTGCCTGCCGCTGCGCGGGTTGTCCACGCTGGGCGCACCGGGCGGGCCGTACCACGACCCGGCCACGGACGAGGCGCTGTTCGGCGCGCTGCGCGACGGGTTGCGGGACACGTCCGTCGACGTGGTCGAGGTCGACACGCACATCAACGACCCGGCCTTCGGCCGTGCCGCCTCCGACCTCCTGCACCGGATGGTCACGCGGACGCGGGCTCCGGGCCGCGACGAGGCCGCGCCCGTACGTGCATCCGCTCGCCCTGCCGGCCGAAGAGGCTGAGGACCTCGACGGGGCCGTCCCCCGTGGTGCCGAACCAGTGCGGCAGCCGCGTGTCGAACTCGGCCGCCTCGCCCGCGCCCAGCACCAGGTCGTGATCGGCCAGGACCAGGCGCAGCCGCCCGGACAGGACGTACAGCCATTCGTAACCCTCGTGGGTGACGGGGTGCGGGGTGCTCCGGTCGGCCGGGAGGACCATCTTGAAGGCCTGCTGCGGGCCGGGCTGCCGGGTCAGCGGCAGGACGGTGGTGTTGCCGTGCACGGTCCTGGGCGTGAGGCGGACACGCGGGTCGCCCACCTCGGGCGCGCCCACGAGCTCGTCGAGGGGCACCTGGTGCGCCTGGGCGATGGGCAGCAGCAGCTCCAGACTGGGCCGGCGCTGACCGGACTCCAGCCGGGACAGGGTGCTCTTGGAGATACCGGTGGCCGACGCCAGGGCGGCCAGGGTGACACCGCGCTCCGTACGGAGGCGCTTGAGGCGCGGGCCGACCTCGGCGAGGGTCCGCGCGATGGCGTCGGAGGCATTGGCGTCGGAGGCGTTGGCGTCGGAGTCTTCTTTCATGTCCCCATTGCACCGCTTCCGTCCCAGGAACGGCAACAAAGATTGCCGTCCGAGGATCAGGAGGCGCAGCCTGTGCGCGGAGGTGATCGCGGTGAGCGACACAACGAACGGCATGGCAGCGGAATACGACGTGGTGGTGGTCGGCGGAGGCGCCGCCGGCCTGAACGCCGCCCTGGTGCTGGGCCGGGCCCGCCGCAGGGTGGCGGTGGTGGACGGCGGGGCCCCGCGCAACGCCCCGGCCGCGCACATGAGGGGCTTCCTGTCCCGGGACGGGATGCCCCCGGCGGCCCTGCTCGCGGTGGGCCGGGAGGAAGTGACCGGGTACGGGGTGGAGTTGCTGACGGGCCACGTGGACGCCATCGAGCCCGGAGAGCCCCGAGAGCCCGGCTTCCTCGTACACCTGGCCGGCGGAGCCCTGCTCAGGGCCCGGCGCGTGCTGGTGGCCACCGGGGCGCGCGACGAACTGCCCGGCATCCCCGGACTGCGCGAGCGGTGGGGCAGGGACGTGCTGCACTGCCCGTACTGCCACGGCTACGAGGTGCGGGACGAGCCGCTCGGGATCCTCGGCACCCACCCCGGCGCGGTGCGGCACGCACTGCTGCTGCGCCAGTGGTCCCACGACGTCACGTTCTTCGCACACACCCACGACCCGACGGACGAGGAACGCGAAGCGCTGGCGGCCCGCGGGGTCCGCGTCACCGGCGGCGTGGTGAAGCGACTCGTGGTGGAGGGGGACCGGCTGTACGGGGTCGAACTCGCCGACGGCCGGGTGGTGCCCCGCCGCGCCGTGTTCGTCCTCCCGCGCACGGTGCCCCACGACGGTCCGCTGACGGCCCTGGGGTGCGAGCGGGACGACACCGGCGCGGTACGCACCGACGCCACGGGCCGTACCAGCGTGCCCGGGGTGTGGGCGGCCGGCAATGTCGCCCACCCCCGCGCCCAGGTCGTCACGGCGGCCGGTACGGGCTCGGCGGCCGCGATCGCCCTCGACCACGACCTCCTGCGGGAGGACGTCGAACGGGCCGTCGGGAGGCACCGTACGGGGTCCCGGGCCGCCTGACCCGCTCGACCGGTCACCAGGACACGTCGTCGAGCATCAGCTCCACCGGCTGCCGGGGCCCGGCGGCCGGGGACTGCTCGGTCCACATCACCTTCCCGGTCGGCGTGTACCGGGTGCCCCACCGATCGGCGAACTGCGAGACCAGGAACAGCCCGCGCCCGCCCTCGTCGGTGGTGGCCGCCCGCCGCAGGTGCGGGGAGGTGCTGCTGCCGTCGGACACCTCGCAGATCAGGCAGCGCTCGTACAGCATCCGCACATGGATCGGCTCGGAGCCGTAGCGGATGGCGTTCGTGATCAGCTCACTGAGCATCAGCTCGGTGGTGAACCCGATGTCCTCCAGCCCCCACTGCTCCAGCCGGCGTCCGCACTCGGCGCGGACACGCGCGACCGCCGAGGGGTCGCGCGGCACGTCCCAGTCGGCGACCCGGCTGCGGTCCAGCAGGTTGGTGCTGGCCACCAGGAGCGCGATGTCGTCCCGGCGGTGCGGCGGCAGCATGGCGCTGAACACGGCCTGGCAGGTCTCCTCGGGCGTACGGTCCGGGTGGCCCGACAGCGTGTCCCGCAGCAGGCGGAGCCCGGTGTCGACGTCACGGTCGCGGTGCTCGATCAGACCGTCGGTGTAGAGGACCAGCCGGGTGCCCTCGGCCAGCTCCAGTTCGGCGGTCTCGAACGGCAGGCCGCCCAGGCCCAGCGGTGGGAAGACCGGCACCTCGGGACAGTCCACGGTGCCGTCGGGGAGGACGAGCACCGGGGCGAAGTGCCCGGCGGTCGCCACACTGCACCGGCCGGACACCGGATCGTAGATCGCGTACAGGCAGGTGGCGCCCGTGATGCCCTCGCCGTCGCCGTCGCCGCCCTCCTCCTGGTCGATCCGGGACACCAGCTCGTCCAGGTGGCCCAGCAGCTCGTCCGGCGGCAGGTCCAGCGCGGAGAAGTTGTGGACCGCCGTCCGCAGTCGGCCCATCGTGGCGGCCGCGTGCAGCCCGTGCCCCACCACATCCCCCACGACCAGGGCGACCCGCGCCCCGGGCAGCGGGATGACGTCGAACCAGTCGCCGCCCACCCCGGCCTGCGCGGGCAGATAGCGGTACGCGATGTCCAGCGCGCCCTGCTCGGGCAGGACGCGCGGCAGCAGGCTGCGCTGGAGCGTGACGGCCATGGCGTGCTCGCGGGTGAAGCGGCGCGCGTTGTCGATGGCGACGGCCGCCCGGGCGGCCACCTCCTCCGCGAAGGCGAGGTCCTCCTCCTCGAAGCGCTCGGCACGCTCCGAGCGCCAGAAGTTCGCCATGCCCAGCACCACCCCGCGCGCCTGCAACGGCACCGTGACCAGCGAATGGATGCCGTACGCGAGGGCCTGGTCCGCCCCGGCGGGGTCCTGCGCCCGCCACCCGTGGGCGAGGTTCAGATCCGGCTCCAGCACCGCGTGCCCGCTCGCCAGCGCTGCAGACATCGGCGTGGTCGGGACGGCGAACCTGATGAGGTCGCCCACCGGCTGGAGCGGGTGGTCGTCATGGATGCCGCTCACCGCCGTACGCCGCATCTCGGTGTGCGTGCCCGTCGGCTCCTCGCCGCGCAGGACGGGGTCCAGCAGCTCCACCGTGACGAAGTCGGCGAACCCGGGGACCGTCACCTCCGACAGCTCCTCGGCCGTGCGCACCACGTCCAGCGTCGTACCGATCCGCACGCCCGCCTCGTACAGCAGCTTCAGCCGCTCCCGGGCCACCTCCGCCATCCCGGACACGGCGCGCAGCTCGGTGGTGTCCCGGAGCGTCGCGACCGTGCCCGACGCCCCGCCGTAGGGAGCGGTGGGCCGGGTGTTGACGGCCAGCAGGCGGTCCCCGGCCAGGTGCACCTCGTCGGTCACGGTACGCCCCGACGCCAGCAGCTCGGCGGTGTCCTCGTCCAGCCCCAGGCCCGTGACCGGGCGCCCCTCCGCGTCCGGCGGCAGCCCCAGCAGCTTGCGGGCCTCGTCGTTGGCGAGCGTCAGCCGCCCGTCGTCCCCGATGATGAGCACCCCTTCGCGCGCCGCGTGCAGAACGGCGTCGTGGTGTTCGTACATCCGGGTCATCTCGGTGGGGCCGAGGCCGTGCGTCTGGCGGCGCAGCCGTCGGCTCACCAGCGCCGAGCTGCCGACCGCCAGCGCCAGCGCGCCACCCGCGGAACCGAGGAGTACCGGGAGGTGACGGTTGACCGCGTCGCCGACGTTCTCGATCGAGACGCCGGCGCTCACCAGGCCGACGACCGAGCCGTCCTGGGCGGTGACGGGCACGACGGCGCGGGCCGCGTCGTTCGGGGCCCCTTCGAAGATCTCCGTGAACGCCGTCCCCGCCGCCGCGCGCTCGACGTCCTCGGCGCGGCTGCCGATCAGTGACGGGTCGTTGTCGGCGACGCGAGTCCCGTCCGTCCTCATCACGGCGATGAAGTCCAGTCCGGAGCCCTCCTTGGCCTTCAGCACCGAGGCCTGGAGCGCGGCGGTCGGATCGGGGGCCCTCAGCGCCTGCACGGTGCCCGGCGCGTGCGCGAAGGACTCGGCGGCGGCGAGTGACCGGTGTTGGGCGTCCTGCTCGCTGTCGTACCGCGCCTGGAACGCCAGCCCGATCACCGCGGCGGTGATCAGCAGCACCGCGACCACGATCTGCAGCAGCAGCACCTGACCGGCCACGGTGCGTACGCCCAGCAGGGACCGCATTCCTTCACCCGGCGGGCGCCGCGCCTTCCCGGGGTGGGGCCGGTGCGGAGCGCTCGGCACGCGTCCCGGGGCCGGGCGGCCCGACGCCCGCGTGGTCCGTCCGAGACGTCCGCTCATGCCCCATTTCTAACATTGCATCCTGTGCCGGAGCGACCCGCCGGTGGATCCGGTCGGTGTCGCTGTCGACCAGGTAGGTGTCCTCGCTGCCGTAGGGCTCCCCCTCCTCCGAGTACGGGAGAACGGCCATGAACGGGCTCTTCCGCGGCGGCAGCCGCAGCTCCTTCGCGTCCTCCAGCGTGGCGATGGCGTCCGCGGTCCGTTCGTTGATCCGCTCCGACGTGACGGTGACCTGCGTGCCGTCGGGCCGGGTGATCGTCACCGTCCGGTTCACCCTACGGCTCTGCAGCCATGCGACGATCGCGGCCGCGACGGCAGCCGTCAGCCCGCCGGTGCCAGCAGGAGCGTGATGAGCTCCGGAGCACCCCCGCTCATGGTGCCGGCCTCCGGTGACCCGGGCGGCATCCGGCCAATGTGGCCGCGCAGCCCCGGATCACGCCGCAGCACCACCACAGACCGTCCGTCTCGACCGGTCCGCCGGCGTCCAGAGTGATACTCACGGGCCCTCCGCGCAGGGAGTCATGCACAGGACATGCCGAGACCAATCGCGCCCGATCATCCCCAGCAGGGCTGAACACAACCGCCGCACCGTCCGTACCCAAAGGCGGACGCGTCCCCCGGTCGCCGTCGGCAGCCGGAGTCCGAACGAGCAGCAGGAGCAGCGGAGTTGAGTCACAGGCGCATACCCAAGCGAACAGCCGTCCTCGCCGGAGCGGGGGCGGTCGGCATGGCCGCGGCGGCGATCCTGCTGCCCAACGCCAATGCTTCCCAGTCCGGACCCGAACCGGGGCAGGTCACCGCCAAGACCCTGAGCGCCGCGTCGGCCGCACAGGTGGCCGGGCAGCTCGGCGAGTCCCTCGGCGACTCCTACGGAGGGGCGTACTACGACGCGGCCAAGCGGCAGCTCGTCGTCAACGTGGCGGACGGCGACGACACCATGAGGGCCCGCGTCGAACAGGCCGGCGCGGTCGCCCGCTCCGTACGCAACAGCACCGGCGAGCTGACCTCGGCCACGCGGACGCTGTCGCGCAAGGCGGGGATCCCCGGGACGGCGTGGGCCGTCGACCCCAGAACCAACCAGGTCCTGGTCACCGCCGACCGCACGGTCACCGGCGAGCGGTGGGACACGCTGGAGTCGGCGGTCGAGTCCTTGGGACCGGGCATGGCCCGGATCCAGAAGTCGAAGGGCGAGTTCACGACGTTCGTCGACGGCGGGGACGCCATCTTCGGCGGCGGCTCGCGCTGCTCGCTCGGCTTCAACGTCACCACCCAGGACGGGCGGAGCGGGTTCCTCACCGCCGGGCACTGCACGGCCTCGTCACAGCAGTGGGCGGACCGGAACGGCGTGCCGCTCGGTTCGGTGCAGCGAAGCGTCTTCCCCGGCGAGGGCGACTTCGGCCTCGTCACGTACGACGACCCGGACGCCGAGGCCCCGAGCGTCGTCGACGTGGGCGGCGGGCAGAAGCTGCCGATCGGGCAGGCGGCCGAGGCGGCGGTCGGGCAGCAGGTGTTCCGGATGGGCAGCACCACCGGGCTGCGGGACGGACAGGTCACCGGCCTGAACGCCACCGTGAACTACCCGGAGGGCACCGTCACCGGGCTCATCCAGACCAACGTGTGCGCCGAGCCCGGCGACAGCGGCGGCTCCCTGTTCACCAGGGAGGGGGACGCGATCGGCCTCACCTCGGGCGGCAGCGGCAACTGCGACGTGGGCGGCGAGACGTTCTTCCAGCCCGTGACGACCGCACTCGCCGCGGTCGGCGCCCGCATCGGCGGCTGACGCGGACGGGCGCCCCGCCCAGGGGCGCCCATCCGCGCTGTCCCGCACGGCTGGGTGCACCCGTACCGCCGGGTGCACCCGCGCCGGCGCGGGGTGACGGGCGCGCCCCCGCCCCCCGGCGGCGTCCCGGGCGCCGCCCCGACGACCAGACAGGGCCCGGGCTGGGACACCGCCTCGACAACGGCTCGACCGGCACGGCGCCCACCGAGCCGGGCGGGCGGGTTCCCACCGATGGTGGCGGTGCCTCACTCCGCCACGACGGTGAGCGTTGGCGCGACGGTGACGGCGACGGGACGTCGCGGCCACCTGCGCGCACCCGCGACGCCGGCGCGGGCGGCTTCGCTGCGGGACTCCACGGCGTCCGGAGGCGTTCCGCGAGCCCGCGTCGCCACCCCCGCGCGGCGGGGCGTCGCGTACGGCTGCCCGTGCGGCACGGCGCACCGCGGCCGCTCGGCGTGCGCGGCGTACTGCGGCGCTTAGGCGCCGGGGATCAGGAGGAGCGGCATCCAGCGGCGGCGCTCGGGCGCGTCGTGGTGGGGAGCCGGGCGGCGGGGCGGGCGCTGTCGGCCGCGTACCGCCAGGGTGAGCGCGGCCAGGGTGACGGCGGTGCCGGCCAGGCCCATGGGCGTCACGGCCGGTCGTCGTGGTCGTCCCATCGTGGTTCCTCCCTCGGTCGGTCCACCGGCCAGCGTCCCCCGCCCCGGCCTGTGCGGCAGCCGCACGGGCCCGGACCGGCGCCGGAAGCCGCTCGCCCGGCCTAGTGCGTCACCGGCCGGGTTCGGCCGGCCGGGGGAATCCGGGTGTCTCCGCACGGGCCGGGGCGCTCGATCCAGCAAGGTGAGGGTCATGCCCTCGTACCCCTCCGCCGACGTGACGCCGGTCGCCGCCCACTCCCCGGCGCTGCCGGGGCCCCGCGCGGGCACCCCGTTGGCAGGGCGGATGTTCGCCGCCCTGCACGACCGGAAACTGGTCTACAACGCGTGCTGGGAGGACCCGGCGCTCGACCGCCAGGCCCTCGGCCTGGGCCCCGGCGACCACGTCCTGGTCATCACCAGCGGCGGCTGCAACGCCCTGGACTACCTGCTCGCCGGAGCCGGCCGGGTCACCGCCGTCGACGTCAACCCCCGCCAGAACGCCCTGCTGGAGCTGAAGGCGGCCGGCGTCCGGCGGCTGTCCCACGCCGAGTTCTTCGAACTGTTCGGCGCCGGTCGCTCCGTACGGGCCCGCGAGATGTACCGGGACGCGCTGCGCGCCGACCTGTCGCCCTTCGCGCAGCGGTACTGGGACGGCTACATCGACGCCTTCGCCGGCCGGGGCTGGCGCAACTCCTTCTACTACCGGGGCACCTCCGGCTTCCTCGCGAAGGGCCTGATGCTCTTCCTGCGCCGTTTCCAGGGCCTCGGCCCGCACCTGGAGGAGCTGCTGGCCGCCCCCACGCTCGCGCAGCAGCGGCACATCTACGAGTCCCGGCTGCGCGACAAGCTCTGGTCGGCGGCCCGCCTCGCCTCCCAGCCGCTCGCCCTGAACCTCGCCGGGGTCCCGCCCGAGCAGCGCCGGGAGATCGCCGAGGAGTACGCGGGCGGTACGGCCCAGCTCGTCCACGACGGGTTCGACGCGATTTTCGGCCGGCTGCCCATCGCCGACAACTACTTCTGGCGCGCCTACATCACCGGCTCGTACACGGCGACGTGCTGTCCCGAGTACCTGAAGGCCGCCAACTTCCCCCGCCTCCGCGACGCCCTGCCGCGCCTGGACGTGCGGACCACGACCGTCACCGGGTTCCTCACCGAGGCGCGGCCCCGGCCGGACGTCTCCAAGTTCGTGCTGCTGGACCACATGGACTGGATGGGCTGGCGCGACCAGCCGGCCCTGGCCGAGGAGTGGCAGGCCATCCTCGACGCGGCACGGCCCGGCGCCCGGGTGATCTACCGCAGCGCCGGGCTGCGCACCCGCTACCTCGATCCCGTACGCGTCGTCCACGAGGGCCGTACGCGACGGTTGACGGACCTGCTCCACCGCCACCCGGAGCTGGCCGCCCGGCTGCACGAACAGGACCGGGTGCACACCTACGGCAGCTTCCACATCGCCGACCTGCCGTGAGACCTCGAAAGGACCCGCATGGGACTCCGGTCCGACCTGCGCACCATCCGCCACATGGCCTTCCCACGCGTCGCCGGCACGACGCCCGCCGAGCGCATGGAGTCCTACTACCGCTCCACGGCCGAGGACTACGACGCCTTCCGGGAACGCCTCCTGCACGGGCGCCGCGCCCTGATGGGCCTGCTCCCCACCACACCGGGCACCCACCTCGTCGACATGGGCGCGGGCACCGGAAGCAACATCGCGCACCTCGACGAGCGGCGCCGCAAGGAGTGCCGGCGGATCACCCTCGTCGACGTCTCCGCCTCGATGCTGGACGTGGCACGCCGACGCGTCGAGCGGTCCGGCTGGGACAACGTGGAGACCGTCCTGGCGAGCGCCACCGACTACCGGCCCCAGGACGGGCAGGTTGACATCGTCGTGTTCTCCTACGCGCTGACGATGATGCCCGACTGGTTCGCGGCCGTCGACCACGCCCGCGCCATCCTCAAGCCGGGCGGTACACTCGCCGTCTGCGACTTCTACGTCTCACGCAAACACCCCACCGGCGGCGCCCGCCACGCCGCGTGGCGGCGGCACTTGTGGCCCGCCTGGTTCAGCCACAACAACGTCTTCCTCTCCCCCGACCACCTCCCCTACCTGCGCGCGCGGTTCAGCACCGTCCGGGTGCGGGAGAGGCTCGCCCCGGTGCCGTACCTGCCGGCCCGCGTGCCCTACTACCTCTTCATCGGCACCAAGGACTGAAGCGACTGAAGGGCGGGCCGCACGGCCGGCAGCCACCAGTTGGCCCGGCCGAGCAGCGCCATCAACGCGGGCGCCAGCAGCAGCCGGATCACCGTGGCGTCCACGAACACCGCCACGGCCAGGCCCACCCCCACCACCTTCAGCAGCAGCAGACCGGACGCCGCCAGCGCCGCCATGACGACGATGACGACCAGCGCGGACGCCGTGAACAGACCGGCCGTACGCTGCACGGCACGCGCCACCGCCTGCCGCGTCGACGCTCCCGCCTCGTGCTCCTCCACGGTCCGCGCCAGCAGCAGCACCTCGTAGTCCATCGACAGCCCGAACGCCACGCACAGCACCAGCACGGGTACGACGGTGTCGGTCACCCCCGTCACCGTGAAACCGCCCAGCCACGCGCTCAGGTGACCCTCCTGGAACACCCACACCATCACCCCGAACGTGGCGCTCAGGCTCAGCACATTGAGGACCAGCGCCTTCAACGGCAGCACCACACTGCGCGTGCACCACCCCAGCAGCAACAGCGTCACCACGGCGATCAGCGACAGCGCCGGCACCACCCCGGCCCGGATCGTGTCCCCGAGGTCCGCCAGCCACGCCTGCGTGCCGCCCACCAGCGCCGGCACCGGCGAGGAGACGGCCCGCACCGCCCGTGCCACCTCCGCGCCCTGTGACGTCTCCGGACCGACGTCGGTGACGACGGCCGCCCACACCCCCGCAGGTGACGCGTAACCGTGCCCCCGCTCCGGGGGCCCCACCCGCCGGCCCTCCCGGTACGTCCCCGTCGCCGTCTCGACCCGCGCCACATGCTCCAGCCGCGCCAGCCGCGAAGCGTAGTCGTCCAGTGCCGAGGCACCCGTGCGGGCGTCCAGCCCCGGCAGCGCCACCTGCACCGGGTTGAGCGCGTGGTGGTCGAAGTCCCGGCGCAGCGTGTCCGTCGCCTGGCGCGTCGCCGAACCGGCGGGCAGCGCCCGGTCGTCGAACGTACCGAACCGGGCGCCCGCGAACGGCAGGACCAGCGCGGTCAGCAGGGCGGCCAGCACCAGGACCACCGGTACGGGGCGGCGCATCACCCCGTACGCGAGGCGGTACCAGCGGCCGGCGTCCGGGACGGTCCAGGGCCGGCGGCGGCGCACCGACAGCGCGTCGATCCGCGCGCCCAGCAGGAGCAGCGCCGCGGGCAGGGCCGTGATCGCGAGCAGGGCGCTCAACGCCACCACGGCGATCCCGCCGTACGCCACGGAACGCAGCATGCCGAGCGGGAACACCAGCAGCGCCGCCAGGCTCCCCATCACCGTCAGCGCCGAACACACCACCGTACGGCCCGTGCTGCACACCGTGGCCACCAGCGCCTGGTGCACCGCCTCGCCCGGGTCGCGCTCCTCGCGGTACCGCCCCCGCTCCTCCCGGTAGCGGGCCAGCATGAAGAGGCTGAAGTCGACGGCCAGCGCGAACCCGAGCGCCGTGCTGAGGTTCAGCGCGATCACCGACACCGCCGTCAGGTGGGACAGCCCGCCGAGGAACGCGACAGCGCCCACCACCGCGCACAGCCCCACCAGCAACGCCAGTCCCGCCGCGACGACGCCCCCGAAGACGACGACGAGCACGGCCGCCGTCAGCGGCGCGGCGAGCAGTTCCGTACGGTGCAGGTCCAGCCGGCTCTGCCGTTCGATGGCCAGCCCCACCGGGGTGGGCCCGGTGGCGGCGACCGCAAGGGGGCCGTGGCGGCCCGTCAGCTCCCGCAGCAGCGGTTCCACGTCCTTGTGCGCCGTCGCCTCACTGCTCGCCACCCGCAGCAGCACCAGCGCCGACCGCCCGTCACCACCGCGCAACGAGGCGGGACGCCCGGTCCAGTACGAGCGGACCCCGACCACCTTCGGCAGCCCGCGCGCCCGCTCCGCGAGCCGCGTCCCGGCGCGCACCGCCGCCGGATCGTCCACCGACCCACGGGCCGTCGCCACCAGCGTCACCGTCGGGCTCCCGCCACGGAAGGCCGTGGACAGGGTGTGCTCGGCGCGCGCCCATTCCGAGCCGGGCGGTGTCGTACCGCCGTGGTGGAGGTTCTCGTTGACGCCCACGGCCGCCACCGTGGCGACCAGCAGCGCGCAGCCGGTGAGCACCAGCGTACGGACGGGGAAGCGCAGCACCAGCTCGGCGAGGGAGCCCAGCGGGTCGGTGGGCAGGAGGCTCAGGCGCCGCTTCACGAACCCGGACCGCACACGTGTCTCCTCGCCTGGACTGGGACTCCTCAACCTCCCACACCGGCCACCGGTACGGACCGTGCGACCCGGCGGGTGTACTCGGACGGCGGAAGGTACGGGGTCAGACGCCGTCGGGCTCCGGGTCGGCCTGCGGGCGGGCGTGGGAGGGGGCCCTCGTGTGGATGAACAGGTCCTGCCGGCCGGGTGGCGTGGCACGGTGCTTGGGCAGCGGCAGTTCGTACCGCACCTGCTTGCGGTGGTCCGCCATCTGGCGCTGCACGTTGTAGACGCTGCCGAACTTCCACAGCATGCGCGCGAAGTTCGTCTGTCCCCGGGCGAGGTTGCGGCCCAGCACGCTCATGGCGCCGATGGCGTTGCGCAGCCCGAGGTGCTTGCGGTTGAGGACGGCCTGGGTGCGCACCAGCTCCCGGTAGAACTCCTCCAGGGGGAGCGTGGTCGGCACGACGGCGTGCTGGATGTCGAAGAGCCGGTAGTCACGGGTCGTCAGCTGGCGGGCCTCGGTGTGCCAGATCTCCGTGCCGGGGTACGGCGTCATCACCGTCAGGTGCACGATCTCCGGGACGGACAGGGCGAACTCCCGTACGAGACGGAAGCGTTCCGCGTCCCAGGCGGGATCGACGATCAGGTTGATGGCCACCATGATGCCCAGCCGGCGGGCCGTCTCCAGGGCCTTGAAGTTGTCGTCCGGGCTCACCCGCTTGCGGTAGAGGTCCAGTCCCTCGGCGTCCAGCGCCTCCATGCCGAGGAACATGTAGCGCAGGCCGAGCCGGGTCCAGCGGGCGAAGACCTCCTCGTTGCGCAGCAGGACGTCGCTGCGGGTCTCCAGGTAGTACTGCTTGCGGATGCGCCGGCGCTCCAGCTCGGCGGCGATGCCGTCGCCGTGCTCCGGCCGGATGAACGCCACGTCGTCGACGATGAAGACGTTCGGCTCCCGGATCGACGCCATCTCCTCCGCGGCCGCCTCGGGGGACGCCTTGCGGTAGCTGCGCCCGTAGAAGGTCCACGCGGAACAGAAGGAGCAGTCCCAGGGGCAGCCCCGGGTGAACTCGATCGACGCGCAGGGGTCCAGCTCCCCGATGAAGTAGCGGTTGCGCTTGCGCATCAGGTCGCGGGCGGGCCGGGGACTGTCCAGGCTGTCCAGCAGTTTCGGGGCCGGTCCGCGGCCCTCCGCGCACACCACACCCGGGACGTCCTTCAGCCCGCCGTCGCGCACCGCCGCCAGCAGCGGCTCGACGGCCGGTTCGCCCTCGCCGCGTACGATCGCGTCGACCGCGCCCTCGGCCTGCTCCAGCACGTGCTCGGCGATGAACGACACGCTGTGGCCGCCCAGGAAGACGAAGCACCCGGGGGAGGCGGCCTTGGCGTGGTGGGCGATCTCGATCGCCTCGGGGATGTTGGCCAGGTAGTTCAGCGAGATGCCCAGCGCCTGGGGCGCGAACGACTCCAGCTCGCGGTCGAGCAGGTCGCGGGAGAGGACCTGGAGGTCCACCACGCGCACCTCGTGACCGGCGTCGCGCGCCGCCGCGGCCACCCGTTCCAGACCCAGCGGCTCGAGTCGCAGGAAGATCTCCGAGTACATCAGGGCACTCGGGTGAACCAGCATCACGCGCATCTCAGTCTCCAGCCGACGGCGGCACAGGGCAGCTACGTGAACCATTTCTGCCCCTTTGCCCAGATTTCTTGCAGGAGCCACGCCGGGACCGCACCTTCGTGCGAGGAAACCGGCGGCACGCCCCGCCGCCGTCGGAGGCGGTCTTGTGGGGGCGCCGGGAGGAGGCCAAGGTAATCGCGTCCGGCCGTCCACTCCCGCTGACTCCCGCTGACTCCCGCTGCCGATCGGAGCGACCGTGGCCCCTTTCCTCCTGCCCCACCAGCTGACCGGCGACGGGCCCCACCGGGTCCTCGCCGTCCACGGCTGGCTCGCCGACCGGGCCGCCTACGCGCCCGTCCTGCCCGATCTCGACCGCACGGCGTTCAGCTACGCCCTGGTGGACCTGCGCGGCTACGGGGAGGCCAAGGACGCCCCCGGCGCGTACACCACCACCGAGGCCGCCGGGGACCTGCTGGCCCTGGCCGACCGGCTCGGCTGGGACCGGTTCTCGCTCGTCGGGCACTCCATGGGCGGCAGCGTCGCCCAGCGCGTCCTGGCCGCCGCGCCCGGCCGGGTCCGCAGGCTCGTCGGCATCTCCCCGGTGCCGGCCACCGGGCTGCTGATGCCGCCCGAGCAGTGGGAGCTGTTCGCCGGCGCCGCCGAGAACCCGGGCAACCGGCGCGCCATCCTCGACGTCACCACCGGTGGCGACCGGCCGGACGCCTGGCTCGACCGCATGGTGCGCCGCTCCGTGGAACGCAGCGACCCGAGGGCCTTCCGCGCCTGGCTCGACTCCTGGGCGCGTGAGGACTTCCACGCCGAGGTGGCGGGCAGCGACGTACCCGCCCTCGCGGTCGTCGGGGCGCTCGACCCCGCGCTCGGTGCCGAGCTGATGCGCCGTACCTGGCTGCGCTGCTACCCCAAGGGCCGGGTCACCGAGCTGCCCCGCGCCGGCCACTACGCCATGGACGAGACGCCGCTGGAACTCATCCGGGTCGTCGAGGACTTCCTCCGCGCGGACGGCCCCGCGTGACGGTGCCGCCGGCGCCGGACGTCTTCGACCCCCGGCTGTACGCGCGCGGCATCCCGCACGACGCGTACCGCGAGCTGCGCGACCGCGCCCCGGTGGCCTGGCAGGACGAGTACGAGGTGCTGGGCTGGCCCGCCGGGCCCGGGTTCTGGGCCGTGACCCGGCACAGCGATGTCGTACGGGTCCTCAAGGACACCCGCGCCTTCTCCTCGTACCTGGGCGCCACGCAGATCCGCGACCCGGACCCGGAGGACCTGCCGTTCATCCGCCGCATGATGCTCAACCAGGACCCTCCCGGCCACGGCAGGCTCCGGCGCCTGGTCAGCCGCGCGTTCACACCCGGCCGGATCGACCGTTTCGAGGCCGCCGCCCGGACCAGGGCCCGCGAGCTGCTCACCGCCGCGTACACCACCGCCCGCGACGGCGACGGCACCGTCGATGTCGTCCGCGCCGTCACCGACGAGTACGCCCTGCTCAACCTCACCGACCTGCTGGGCGTACCGAGGGGCGACCGGGGGCTGCTGCTCGCCTGGACCGAGCGCGTCATCGCCTACCAGGACCCGGACGAGCCCCCGGTGCTCGGCCCGGACGGTACGCCCGTCAACCCGCGCTCGCCCGCCATGCTGAAGGAGATGTTCGACTACGCCCAGGGTCTCGCCGCGTACAAGCGCGACCACCCCGGCGACGACGTCCTCACCTCCCTCGCGCACGCCGACCTGGCCGACGGCGAGCTGGAAATGTTCTTCTTCCTCCTCACCGTCGCCGGGAACGACACCGTCCGCAGCGCCGCCCCCGGCGGACTCCTCGCGCTCGCCGCGCACCCGGACGAACAACGGCGGCTGCGCGCTGGTGAGTTCGGCATCGGCACCGCCGTCGACGAGCTGCTGCGCGTGCACCCGCCCGTGCTGCACATCCGCCGTACGGCCGCCGAGGACCGCGTCCTGCACGGTCAGCGGCTGCGCCGGGGCGACAAGGTGGTCGTCTTCCACGCCTCCGCCAACCACGACGAGCGGGTCTTCCCCGACCCGCACCGCCTCGACCTGGCCCGCTCGCCGAACCCGCACGTGTCCTTCGGTGACGGCCCGCACGTCTGCCTCGGCGCGCACTTCGCCCGGCTCCAGCTGCGGGTCCTGCACGAGGAGGCGCTGCGCGTGCTGCCGCCGTACGAGCGGGCCGATCCGCCGAGACGGCTGGTCTCCCACTTCATCAACGGCCTGAAGTCACTGCCCCTGCGCCTTCTTCGATGAGACGAGCACGCCCACCTTGTCGATACGGTGCTCCGGGTTGCCCTTGGCGTCCCGCCAGAAGTTCCCGGCCGCGTCGTCCTCGGGCGTCGCGCACGTGGACACGGTGATCATCGCCTTGGTGGGCCGCTCGCCCGGCTTGCCCGGGACAGCGGCGCGCTGCTCGGCGAGGGAGCGCTTGGAGCGGAAGGACGTCTTGCGCGTCTCGGTGATCCGGTACTCGTGGACCGTGCCGCCCGACGTGACGAGGACCGAGTCTCCCTCATCGAGTGCCGGGAGGTCGCGCAGGGGGCCGCCGGCGGAGAGGCGGTGGGCGGTGACGAGGTAGTTGCCGATCTCACCGGGCCCCACACCGCCGTCCGGCCCGTAGGGGCTGGCGGCAACGCCACGGTTCTGGATCCTGGTGCCCGGCCAGTCGTCGGTCGTCCCCTTGTACGGCACGACCCGCAGCTCCTCGACGCCGATGGCCGGGATGGCCACCACGGCGGCGCGGGTGCGTGCCGTCTCGCTCGGCGACGGCTCGGGGGAGGGCGCGACCGGGGCGGCGGGCGCCACGGGGGCCGCCGGTGTCGCGGGCGCCGCGGGTGCCGGGTCGACGACCGCCGCCGCGGTGGGCGTACCCGGGGCAGGGGCGGCCGACGGCGCCGTGAGGCGCTCGGCGGCGCCGCTGCCGCCGGCGGCACAGCCGACGAGCACGACGACGAGCGCGCTCGTGAGCGCGGCGGAAACGGTTCGGGATTTGAGCATGGGATTCCGGATCGGTAGCCGGGAGGTGTCGGCCACCTCTCTGGACATGGGCAGCCGCTATACGGCCACACCACCGTAAACCGGTCAGGCGTTCCCTGAACAGACCCGCGAACGCTCCGTCGCACAGTCGGAACGCACGGTCACGACGCCCCCGGGCCGCACCTCAGCCGGTGCCCCGCGAAACCCGGCGGGCGGCGCGGCGGCGCTTCAGGGCGCGCCGCTCGTCCTCGGTCGTGGCGCCCCAGACGCCCGCCTCCTGACCGGACTCCAGCGCCCACTCCAGGCACGGCTCCCGCACGGGGCAGCGGCGGCACACGGTCTTCGCCTCCTCCGCCTGGAGGAGCGCCGGGCCGGTGTTGCCGATGGGGAAGAAGAGGTCGGGGTCCTCGTCGCGGCACACCGCCTGCTGGCGCCAGTCACTCATGGAACTCTCCCAGTCCGTCGATTGGTTCGTCCCTTCCGGGTCGCCGCGAGAAGAGGGGCTGAAACCGATCGACACCGGATGACGTCAACTGCCGGACACCCGAAGCCGTACGGGGGCCGTGGCCGACGGCTCCGGCAGCCGCAGCCCATGCCGGCCCGGCGTGAGCGAACCCAGCACGCTCGGGTGCCGCGCGCCGGTGCACGCCGGAACCGTCCCGGCCAGCCCATGGACCGTCAGGAACCCGAGCACCGCGAACGCGTACGCCTCCTTCGCCGCCGACGGCAGCCCCAGCTCGTCCGAACCGCGCAGCGGGATGCCGCCCAGTTCCGTACGCAGCATGGCCATCAGCACCGGGTTGCGGGTGCCGCCGCCCGACGCGACGACCTCGCTCGCCCGTACCGAGCGCACGGCATCGGCCACGGTCCGGGCGGTGAGCAGGGTGAGCGTGGCGATGACGTCCTCGGCGGGCAGCGCCTCGCGGCCGGGCAGGGCGGCCAGGGCGGCACGCAGGTAGGGGAGGTGGAACAGTTCCTTGCCGGTCGTCTTCGGCGGCGGCTGCGCGTAGTACGGATCGTCCAGCAGCCGCCGCAGCAGCGCCTCGTCGACCCGGCCCCGGGCGGCCAGGGCGCCGTCCTCGTCGTACCCGAGCCTGCCGCCGGTGACGTGGTGCACGGCCGCGTCGATCAGGGCGTTGCCGGGCCCCGTGTCGAACGCGGCCGGTGGCCCGGCCCCGGCGGCCACGGTGATGTTGGCGATGCCGCCGAGGTTCAGGGCGACCGGAGCGCCGGGGCGACCGCGCAGCCACAGCACGTCGACGATGCTGACGAGCGGTGCGCCCTGGCCGCCGGCGGCGACGTCGCGGGCGCGGAGGCCCGACACGACCGGGCGGCCGGTCGCCTCGGCGATCCAGGCCGGCTCACCCAGCTGGAGGGTGCCGTACACGGTGCCGTCCTCTGACCAGTGGTAGACGGTCTGCCCATGGGAGGCGATCAGATCGGCGCGCCCGTCGCACAGCTCCGCGTCGGCCCGCACGGCGAGCGACGCGAACACCTGGCCGATACGCGTGTCGAGCCGGCACACCTCCTTCATGCTGGTGGCCGCCGGGGGCAGGGCCGCGGCCAGGGCGGCACGCAGCTCGCCGGGGTAGGGGGCGCTCACCATGCCCAGGGGTGTCAGTACGAGAGTTCCGGCGTCCAGCGACAGCTCGGCGGCCGCCGCGTCGACGGCGTCGTACGACGTACCCGACATCAGCCCGATGACCCGCATGACCCTCCTGGCTCAGTCGCGCAGCGCACGGCGGTGGTCGTCGCCCCGCAGCGCGGCCAGGGCGAGGGCACTGACCGCGCACGTGGCGGCCACGTAGTACGCGGGGATGTCGATACTGCCCGTCCGTCTGATCGTCTCGGTGATGACAAGGCCCGCGCAGCCCGAGAACACCGCGTTGGACAGGGCGTACGCCAGCCCCAGCCCCGTGTACCGGACGCGGGTGGGGAACATCTCGGCGAGCATCGCGGGCCCCGGCCCCGCCATCAGCCCGACGACGGCACCGGCGGCGCACACGGCGAGGCCCTTGGCGGCCGTCGGGGCGGCGGGATCCTGCAACAGGTTCAGCAGCGGGAACGCCGACAGCGCGGCCACCACCGCACCGGACACCATCACCGCGCGCCGCCCCACCCGGTCGCTCAGCGCGCCCGCCGGCAGGATCGCCGCCGCGAAGCCCGCGTTGGCGAGGACGCCGGCGACCAGCGCCTGCTGGAACGTCGCGTCCAGGACGCTCTGCAGGTACGACGGCATGACGACCAGGAAGGTGTACCCGGCCGCCGACCAGCCCATCAGCCGGCTGACGCCCCAGGCGATGGCCCTGACCGTCTCCCGTACCGGAGCAGCGGCCGCTACACCGTGCCGCCGCCGGAACGACGGCGTCTCCTCCAGCCTGAGCCGCAGCCACAGGGCGGCCAGCCCCATGGGCAGCGTCATCAGGAACGGCAGCCGCCAGCCCCACGACCCGAGCTCCGCCCCGGACAGCACGGTGGCGAGGACGGCCGCCACCCCGGCGCCGCCGAGCAGGCCCAGCGCCACGGTGAACGACTGCCACGCCCCGTACAGGCCGCGCCTGCCCGGCGGGGCGAACTCCGTCATCAGCGACACCGCGCCGCCGAACTCCCCACCCGCCGACAGGCCTTGGACGATCCGCAGCAGCGTCAGCAACCAGGGCGCGGCGGCGCCGATCGTGGCGTACGTGGGCAGCAGACCGATCAGCGTGGTAGCGGCCGTCATCAGCAGCACCACCAGGATCAGCGTCGGGCGCCGCCCGATCCGGTCGCCGACGCGGCCGAAGAGCGCCGCGCCCACCGGCCGGAAGAAGAACGCCAGCCCGAACGACGCGTAGGTCCTGATGAGCGCCTCGGCGTCGCTGCCGCCCTCGGGGGTGAAGAAGTTGGCGGCGATGATCGTGGCGAAGAAGCCGTAGACGCCGAACTCGTACCACTCGATGAAGTTGCCCACCGAGCCCGCCACCAGCGCTCTGCGCGAGCGGGGCGGGCCGGTGGACGCTCCCGGGGGGCCCGCGGCCTCCTCTGCGGGACCGTGCACGGAGGTCGTCATGCGGTGCCCTTCCGGCGGTGTCGGCCGACTACGTCATCGGTTCCCTTCCCGGCCCGGTGAGGAAACGGTCCAGCAGTGCGTCGAGGCCCACGGCGAGGACGTCCTCACCCGCGCGCTCCGCGAGGGCGGGCACGGTGGCGCGCAGATGGGGCAGCTCGTGCACGGGCATACGGTGCAGGCCCAGCCGGATGGCCGGTTCCGGCTCGTCGGGGTCGTCCACCACGGCGGTCAGCTCCACGAAGACGTAGCCGAGGGCCCAGGCGACCACGGCCCGGTAGGCCAGCTGCGTACGGTGGTCGTCGAGCCCGGCGAGGGCCAGCAGCGCCAGGAGGCGTTCCTGGGCGCGCAGCACCGCCTGGGGGCGGCTGGACAGCGGCACGGCGAGCATCCGGGTGGCGAGCAGCGGGACCACGTGCGGGTGGCGCAGCGAGACGCGGTGGATCCCGCGGACCGTGCGATGGAGCTCGCCGCGCCAGCCGGTCTCCTCCGCGGCCTCGTCCAAGGTGTCCAGGAGCTCGGTGAACACCGCCTCGACCAGCCCGTCCAGCAGCGCGTCCTTCCCCGCCGCGTACCGGTACAGCGCCATCGCCTCCACGCCCAGCTCCGCCGCCAGCCGCCGCATGCTCAACGCCGACAGGCCCTCCCGGTCGACCAGCGCGAGCGCCGTGGCCAGCACCAGGTCCCGGCTCAGCCGGCCACGCCGACGATGTCGCCGCCCGGAACCTGCCTGCTCGGGCATCCCTTGACCCTCGTCACGTATCGGAGCAAGGTGTACATATACGTCGTAAATATACCCGTTCGGGCGATCTAGACCCACCGGCAGGTCACCGTGGAGCCGATCACACGTCTGGAACACTGGCTCCGGCCGAACGGCAGGCGGGTGCCGGACCGTGGGCCCGGCCCGGTCACCGGCCGGAAGAAGCCACCGGTCTCCGCACACCGCCTGATGGTGGCGTACGTCTTTTTCGTGATGCCCTTCACCGTCGTGTACCTGACGGTTCCGGAACGGCACACGAGCATGTGGGCCGTGATCGGGCTGGCCGGCGTCGTGGCGATCCTCATCGGCATCCGCCTCCACCGGCCCGCGAGACGCTGGCCATGGCTGATGCTCGCCGCTGCGAACCTGACCTTCACGGCCGGGGACACCACCTACAACATCCTCGAGGCGGTCGGCCAGACCAACCCGTTCCCGTCGATCGCGGACGTCCTCTACCTCTCCACCTATCCGCTGTTCGCCGCCGGGCTCTTCGGCTTCATCCGCTACCGCACCGAATCCCGCGACCTCGCGAGCCTGCTCGACGCGCTCATCCTCACCTCTGGCGTGGCCCTGCTGTCCTGGGTGCACCTGATCAACCCGCTCACCAGGGCCGAGGGCCAGACCTGGATCCAGCAGGCCGCCGCGCTCGCCTACCCGCTCGGCGACGTCCTGATCCTGGCCATGCTGGTCCGGCTGCTCACCCTCGGCGGCACACGCGAGCGGTCCGTCCAGCTGCTGGCCCTCGGGACGTTCGGCATGCTCACCTCGGACGTGCTGTACGGGCTGCTGCAACTCCAGGGGACGTGGCGGGTCGGCACCTACATGGACCTGGGGTGGGTGGTGTTCTTCACCGCCTGGGGCCTGGCCGCACTGCACCCGTCCATGGTGCGGCTCACCGAGCAGGTCCCCCAGCCCGGGCCCGGCCTCGCCAAGCGCCGCCTCGCCGTCCTCGCCGGCGCGTCGCTCATCGCGCCCGCCATCCTGCTCTCCGAGGCCCTGCTCGGCACGGTGCGGGACGCCGCCGTCATCGCCGTGTTCTCCGCCGTCATGTTCCTGCTGGTGATGGCCCGGCTGTGGGAGCTGGTCTCCCAGCACCGCAGGGCCGTCACCCGCGAGCGGAGCCTCCGCGTGGCCGCCGCGTCGCTCGTCGGCGCGGTCACGCCCCGGGACGTCGCGCGCTGTGTCGAGGAGGCCGCCACCACCCTCTTCGGCCCGGGCGTCCAGCACGAGGC
This sequence comes from Streptomyces sp. CB03234, assembly GCF_001905885.1. Taxonomy (GTDB): domain Bacteria; phylum Actinomycetota; class Actinomycetes; order Streptomycetales; family Streptomycetaceae; genus Streptomyces. The sequence continues at coordinate 458,028 of NZ_LIYH01000004.1, forward strand.
GGTGCTGCTCGCGGTGGACGCCGACCGGCGACTGCGGCCGGTCACCTCGTCCGGCCGGCCCTGGACCCGGCACCTGGACATCCCCGCCGACGCGCTCGGCACCGTCGGCACGCCCGCCCCGCTCCCCACCGGCACGCCCCCCGACCCGGAAGCCCCGCCCCCGGCGGTCACGCCGCCGCCCGACACGACACCGGGGCCCGGCGCCCCGCGCCCGGCGGGCGCCCCGGCCCGGGAGGGCCGGCCGACCCCCGCCGGAGCCCCGGGCCGTGCCGGAGAAGCCCCCCGCGCCGGCCGCGGCGCCGGCTCCCCGCCCGTCGCCGGAGCCCCTGCCCCCGCCGGGCCCTCGCCTCTCGCCGGAGCGCCAGGTTCCGCCGGGGCGCCCGGTCCCGTCGGGCGTGGGACCGGAGAGGCGCCTCCCGCCGGAGCACCGGGTGCCGGCCGGGACGCGGGGCGCGACGCGCCGTACGCGGCGACCCGGTTGGTCGACGGGACGCGGCTGCTGGACGTGGACGCGCTCGGGCCCGAGGCCGCGGCGGCGCTCGCGCCCGCGACGCGGGTGATGCTCAGCCCGCTGACGTTCGAAGCGCCCCAGGCGGTCAACCCGCTGATCGGGGCGCTGCTGGTGGCCGGACCCCGCCGCCGGCTGGAGCAGCTCGGCGTGTCGGTCGAGTCCCTCGCCTCGCAGGCCGCCCTGGCACTCGAACGCGTCGGGCTCAGCGAGGAGATCAACCGCCGCCGGAGCGAGGCGTACTTCCGCACCCTCGTGCACAACGCGTCCGACGTGATCCTGATCGTCGACGACGACGACACCGTCCGCTACGCCAGCCCCTCCGCCCAGGGAATGTTCGGCGGCGCCCTCCTCAGCGGCACCCCCCTGGCCCGCCTCGTCGACGAGCAGGACCGCGACCGGGCCGCCCGTACGCTCCGCCGGGTACGCGCCGGGAACGCCCGGGACGTCCACGACGACTGGTGCGTGCTGCGCTCCGACGACCAGCGGCTGAACGTGGAGGTCCGCGCCAGCAACCTCCGCCACGAGCAGACCGTCCACGGCATCGTGCTGACCCTCCGCGACGTCACCGAGCAGCGCGAACTGGAGCGCGAGCTGACCCACCGCGCCTTCCACGACTCGCTGACCGGCCTGCCCAACCGGGTCCTGCTGCTGGAGCGCCTCGAACGCGCCCTGCTGCGCGGCCGCCGCGACGCCACGCTCACCTGCGTCCTCTTCGTCGACCTCGACGACTTCAAGGTCGTCAACGACATGATGGGCCACTCCGTCGGCGACGAACTCCTCGTCGCCGTCGCCCGGCGCCTGACCGCCGCACTGCGGCGCACCGACACCGCGGCCCGGCTCGGCGGCGACGAGTTCGCCATCCTCATGGAGGGCGCCAGGGGGCCCGAGGACGCCGAGCGGCTCGCCGCGCAGGTCGTCGCGGCCCTCGACGAACCGTTCCGACTCACCACCGGCGCCACCAGCGTCTCCGCGTGCGTGGGCGTGGCCACGGCCCGCGACAGCGACGAGGCGGAGGAACTCCTCGGCCACGCCGACCTGGCCCTGTACGCCGCGAAGACCGCCGGAAAGGGCCAGTGGCAGCGCTTCCGGCCCGACCTGCACGCCGGCATGGTCGAGCGGCACGAACTCCAGGCCGGCCTGGACAGTGCCATCAACGAAGAGGCGTTCGCCCTCCGCTACCAGCCGGTCGTCGAGATCAACGGCGGCGCCGTCGCCGGCTTCGAGGCGCTGATCCGCTGGCCGCGCCGGCGCGGCCTCGTGCCGCCGGACCAGTTCATCACCCTCGCCGAGGAGACCGGCCACATCATGCCGCTCGGCGCCTGGGTGCTCGACCGCGCCGCGAGAGACGTCGCCCGCTGGCAGCGGGACCGTCCCCGTACCCCGCCCCTGTACCTCAACGTCAACGTCTCCGCACGCCAGTTCATCGACCCGAGCTTCATCGAGGTCGTCCAGCGCGTCGTCGACACCTCCGGCCTCGCACGCGGCTCCCTCGTCCTGGAGATCACCGAGTCCGTCCTGATGCGCCGCGACGAGCAGATCAGGGCCACCATGCGGACGCTCAAGCGCCTCGGCGTCTCCATCGCGATCGACGACTTCGGTACGGGGTTCTCCTCGCTCAGCTACCTGCGCGAGTTCCCCATCGACGTACTGAAGGTCGACAAGTCGTTCATCGACGACATCGTCACGGACGGCCAGCAGGTCGCACTCGTCGAGGGCATCGTCCGCATCGCCGACGTCCTGGGCCTCCAGGTCATCGCCGAAGGCATCGAGAACGCCGGCCAGCGCGACCTGCTCGGCGCCATGGGCTGTCGCTTCGGCCAGGGATACCTCTTCGCCCGGCCGATGACCACCGACGAGGCCCGGCGCTACCTGTTCGTGGCCGGCGAGCGACAGGTGTCGCCGCTCACCGGCCGGCGCGGCGAGCGCCGGACCGTGACCCACCCGGTGGCGCGCGGCGAGCAGCGCGTCGGCGACCTGTCGCGCCTGCAGAAGACCAGCCGGATGTGCGACGCCGTCATCGACGAGGTGCACGGCCGGCGCATCCGCAGCGGCGACCACTGGCTGGCCGACTTCGCCTCCTGCAACTATCTCGGCTTCGACTTCGACCCCGAGATCATGGACGCCATCGCACCCCACGTACGCCGCTGGGGCACCCACCCCAGCTGGTCCCGGCTCATCGGCAACCCGCGCCTCTACACCGACATCGAGGAACGCCTCGCGGACCTGCTGCGCGCCCCGGACACCCTCCTGCTGCCGACCATCACCCTCATCCACGCCTCCGTGATCCCCGTCCTCGCGGCGGGCGGCCAGGTGTGCGTGGAGGCCCGCGCCCACCGCACCATGTACGACGGGTGCCTCGTCGCCCGCGGACAGGGCGCGTCCGTACGGCGCTTCCACGGCGACCGCCCCGAGGACCTCGAGCAGCTGCTCGCCGCCGCCCCGCCAGGCGCGGCCCGCCTGGTCTGCATCGACGGCGTCAACAGCATGACCGGGAACCTCCCCGACCTGCCCCGCCTGGCCCGCATCTGCCGCGCCCACGAAGCCCTGCTGTACATCGACGACGCCCATGGCTTCGGCATCATCGGCGAACGCGGTCCGGCTGAGACCTCGCCGTACGGCGCCAAGGGCAACAGCATCGTGCGCCACCTGGCCGAGTCGTACGACGGCATCATCCTGGTCGCCGGGTTCTCCAAGTCGTACTCCTCGCTCCTGGCGTTCGTCACCGCGACCCCCGAGCTCAAGGCGCACCTGAAGGTCGCTGCCGGGCCCTACCTGTACTCCGGGCCCTCGCCGACGGCGTCGCTCGCGACCGTCCTCGCCGGATTCGACGTCAACGCACGGCGCGGCGACGCCATCCGCGCGGACCTCTACCGCAAGACCCACCGCGTCCTGGACCATGTGCGCGGCCTGGGCGTCGCCACGCCAAACACCGACGGCCTGCCCATCATCGAGATCCCGCTCGCCGACAGCTGGGACCTCGACGCCGTCGGGGACTTCCTGTGGGACCACGGCATCTACGTCACCCTCGCCGGCTACCCGCTCGTACCGCGCAAGCAGGTCGGCTTCCGCATCCAGATCACCGCGCTCAACTCCGACGAGGAGATCGAGCAGCTCAACCAGACGCTCACCGAACTGGCCGACCGCTTCCCGCTCCAGCAGAGTCTCGCCCCGGCCGAGCCACCCGAGGGGTGGGCGCCGTGACCGACCCCCGCCACGACGACGGCCAGGTGCCCCACCGCCGCCACCACGCCCGCCGCTTCAACGCCGACGCGGACTGGGACCAGTGGCCGGTCACCGCCTACCTGGCCGAGAACTACCGGCGGATGCACGCCTCCGACGCGACTGTCATCCGCCACCACGCCGGCTTCTACCGGCAGTTCCCCGCCGACGGCGTCGGACGCGGCCTGGAGTTCGGCGCCGGGCCGAACCTGTACCCGCTGATGGTCGCCGCGGCCGTCACCCGCCGTATCGACGCCCTGGAGCCCAGCGCCGCCAACGTCGCCTACCTGGCCGGGCAACTGGACCGCCCCGACGCCGGCTGGGACACGTTCTACGCCCTGTGCCGCAGCCTCGATCCGCGCCTGCCCGAAAGCCTCACCGAGGCCCTCTCCCGGGTACGGGTGCTGCACGCCGACGCGACCGCCGTCCCGGCCGGCGCCTACGACCTCGCGTCGATGAACTTCGTCGCCGAGAGCGTCACCGAGGACGCGGACGAATTCGCCGAGCTGTGCGGGCTGTTCATCCACTCCGTACACCCCGGGGGACACCTCGTCGCCGCGTTCATGGAGAACATGCCGAGCTACCACATCGGCGCCGGCCTGGTCTGGCCCGCCTTCCCGGTGGACACCGCGGCGGTACGGCACGTCTTCGCCCCGTACACCGAGAGACTGCGGATCACCCGTGTCGACAAGGACCCCACACTGCCGGACTACGGGGACACGGGCATGGTGCTCCTCCAGGCGGTCCGCATCCCCGTGGACGAGTGACCGGGCTCAGCGGTTCAGCAACTCCCGGTAGAGGCGGGCGTACCGCGCCGCGAACCGCTCCGGCCCGAAGCGCTCCTCCACCGTGGCACGGCCCTGCTCGGAGAGCACCTGCCACCAGTGCGGCCGGTCCAGCAGCTGCCGCAGCAGATGGCCGGTACGGCGCGCGTCGCCGACCGGCGCCCGCAGCACGGTGTCACCGAGCGCGGCGAACTGCGGATGGTCACCGAGGATGACCGGACGGCCGGTGCTCAGCGCCTCCAGAACGGTCAGCGGGACGTCCGACCTGACGCCCAGCACACGCGGCACGAACAGCAGCACGTCCGCCGACGCCACCAGCTCCCGCATGTCCGGTACGTACCCCAGGATTTCCAAGTCCCGCAACCCCTCGCGCTCCGCCAGCGCACGCACCGACGCGTCCGGCGCCCGGACGTGGTGACCGGTGCGGGAGCGCAGCACCAGCGTCAGCCGGAACCGCGCCCCGGCCCTGGCCGCCACGCCGGCCGCCATGACGGCCTCCTCCATGCCGCCGTGCGGGCCGTGGTGGCCGATGACCAGCACCCTGGGCGTGGTGCCCGACGGGCGGGGCGTGTACGGCCACCGGTCCAGCCGCACCACCGGCGGGACGACCAGCACCTGGCCGAAGCCCGCGGCGCTCAGCACCTTGGCGGTCGCGGAGGACAGCGCCACCGTCTGGCCGAGCGGGCGCGACCGGCGCAGCAGCCGTGGGTCCTGCACCCCCGGGACGGTGTGCAGCACCGGCTTGCCGCGCAGCAGTGGCGGCCACAGCCGGGAGAACAGCGGAAAGCCGTCGTCGACGGCCAGCACCGCGTGGACGAGATCGACGCGGCGGGCCAGTACGGCGCCGGCGGCGGCCATCTGGAGCCGATGCGGGAGCCGGGGCGGGCCGTCCGGGGCGGGCAGTGGCACCGGCCGGCCGCGCTCGACGGGTCGCGGGCCGCCCCGGCGCGGCCACCGGGCGAACCAGGTGAAGTCCGCGTCCGTCACCGCGTCCGCGACGGCCGCTGCCAGCTGGGTGTCCGCCCCGTCCTCGCGGTCGAGCGGGCCACTGGCCAGCAGCAGGACGCGCGGGCGGTGCGCTCCGGTGCTCATGGCCGGACCGTGAACGAGGACGAGGTGAGGGACGAGGTGAGGGACGAGGAGAGGGACGAGGAGAGGGACGAGGAGAGGGACGAGGAGAGGGACGAGGAGGTGACGGCGTTCCCGGGCCGGTGGACCCAGCACCGGACCGGGAACGCCGACGACGCGATGCCGAAGGCCGTCGGCGCGCGGGCGTCGCGCGGCACCGGCGCGTACACCAGCAGCGGCTCGGCGGCCGGTCTCGGCATCGCTTCCCCGGGGGTGGTGGCCGCAGCGCGGAGCGTCCGCATCCGCCCGCGGGCCTGCGGCCACCCGACATGGATCGTGGTCACGTGGCCGTGCCCCACGCCGAGGACGAGGGGGACGGCGAGCACGCGAAGGAGGGCGAGCATGCCGTGAGGCAGCGCCCAGTACGGCCTACGGGCCGTGTGTGAGGGACTTGCAGCGCTACCGGCTGGACCGCCGTCGGAACCGTCGTCGCGACCGCGTGCCGTGGCGCGCGAGGTGATGGCGCGGGCCCGGCGGCGACGCGGCGCGGAACACGGCCTGCGCATCGTCATGCAGCGTGCGGTCGGGGCGGGCACCAGGCGGTCGGAGGCCCTGCGGGCGGGATGCCGCCCGGGGTGTCGCACGGGACGGGGACCGGACCGGTCGGCGGCCGGCGCTGCGGCGACAGGCCAGTCGGTCACCCGCCGCAGCGGGTGCGGGACATAGGGCGCCGGATCACGGCTCGCCTGGGCGGAGGACACGGGGACCTCTTCCTGCGACATGCCTGCCAGGAACTGGCCTGCTGTTTTCCATCCGTAGCACACCCCCCATGGCCAGTCAATTCGGAAGAGGAAATCCATGGAAAGTGCTGGGAGGTTATGCGTGAGGGATCGGCTCGGGTACGTTGCCGCCACGTCAGGAGCCAGGACTAGAATTCAGTTCATGGCCGGGCGAATCGAGGACTACGCCCTCATCGGAGACCTTGAAACGGCGGCCCTGGTCGGGAAGGACGGGGCGATCGACTGGCTGTGTGTGCCCCGTTTCGATTCGCCCGCCTGTTTCGCCGCGCTGCTCGGCGGCGAGGACAACGGCCGCTGGCGCATCGCGCCCGCCGGGGCGGAGACGTGCAGCCGACGCGCCTACCTCCCCGACACACTCGTGCTCGAGTCGGTCTGGGAGACCGTCGGCGGGACAGCGAAGGTCACCGACTTCATGCCGCCCCGAGGCGGCCTTCCCCAGGTCGTACGGAGGGTGGAGGGCGTGTCCGGGCGGGTCGACATGCGCGGGGACCTGAGGCTGCGCTTCGACAACGGGCGGATCGTCCCCTGGACCCGTACGGTCGACGGCCGGACGGTCGCCGCGGTCGCGGGACCCGACTCGGCGCTGCTGCGGGCCGACGCCCCCGTGGACATGTCCGTCACCAAGTCCCGTACCTCCTGCGCGTTCTCCGTGTCGGCGGGGGAGCGGGTCACCTTCGTACTCCGCTGGAGCCCTTCGCACATTCCCGCACTCGCGGGCGCCGACCCCGGGGCCGCACTCGACGGCACTCTGGAATTCTGGCGCAATTGGGCGGCCAAATGCCTCTACCAGGGGCCGTGGCGCGATGTCGTCGTGCGTTCCCTCATCACCCTCAAAGCGCTCACCTACGAACCCACCGGCGGAATTGTCGCGGCCGTCACCTCGTCCCTCCCGGAATGCCTGGGCGGAGAACGCAACTGGGACTACCGGTTCTGCTGGCTGCGCGATTCCACCTTCACGCTCTCGTGCCTGCTGCGCTCCGGATACCGGGAGGAGGCCGTCGCCTGGAAGGACTGGCTGGTGCGCGCCATCGCGGGCGAACCGTCCGACCTCCAGCCGCTCTACGGAGTCGCCGGCCAGCGGCGGCTCGTCGAGACGGCCGCCCCCTGGCTGTCCGGTTACGAGGACTCCCGGCCCGTACGGTTCGGCAACGCCGCCGTCGGCCAGCTCCAGCTCGACGTGTACGGCGAGGTCCTCAACACCGTCTACTCGGCGCTGCGGGCCGGAGTCGCCATCGACGTCCAGGTGTGGCGCCTGATCGCCTCGTTCATGGAGTACCTGGAGAAGCACTGGCGGGAGCCGGACGCGGGACTGTGGGAAGTACGGGGCCCCCGGCGGCACTTCGTCCACTCCAAGATCATGTCGTGGGTCGCGGCCGACCGCGCCCTGCGCATGGCCCGGGTCGCCGGACTGCGCGGCTCGGCCGAGCGCTGGCGCGCGCTGCGGCAGGAGATCCGCAAGGACGTCCTGCACCACGGCTGGGACGGCGAACTCGGCTGCTTCGTGCAGTACTACGGCTCACGGCGGATCGACGCGGCGGCCCTGCTCATGCCCCGGCTCGGCTTCCTCCCCCCGGACGACCGGCGGCTGCACAGCACGCTGGAGGCCACCCGGCTGCTCGACGACCACGGCTTCCTGCGGCGGTACGCCGACTCGGGCGGCGACGACCGGGTGCACGAGGTCGACGGACTGTACGGCGGCGAGGGCACGTTCCTGGCCTGCTCGCTCTGGTTCGCGGACTCCCTGGCCCTCACCGGCCGCCGTGAGGAGGCCCGGGAGCAGTTCGAACGCGTCCTGGCGGTACGCAACGACGTCGGGCTGCTGTCGGAGGAGTGGGACCCCGTGGCCGGCCGCCAGCTCGGCAACCTGCCCCAGGCCTTCAGCCATGTGGCACTGGTCAACACGGCGTTCGCCCTGCACGGCACCCGCACGGGGAGCCGCAACGGCACCGGCGGCCGGCACGGCGACGGGAGCCGCGCGGAGAGCGGCTCCCGTGTGCGGGCGGCCCGCTGAGGGCATCGCCCGTCATGTGCCGTTGGTCGCGTCGGGCTCTCTCTGCCGACGCAGCACGGCCGCACCGGCCAAGGCCGCGGCCAGCGCGGCGGACATCACCGCCGCGGCGCTCGCCCAGGCGTACGGCGCGCCCACACTGCCACCCAGCGGGTCGAAGTCGCTTCCGCCCGCCACCGCGTGCAGGGCGACCACCCCGATGGCCGTCGCTCCCGCGGCCGCCCATACTCGCACGGTGTCCCGCACGCCGAGCCACAGCCCGAGTACCAGGCACAGCACGGTCACGGCGAAGGCCAGGGTGTCGGCGTTCCCGCCGGACCGCAGCCCCGCGAGGTCCGTCGGCAGGTGGATGACGCCGCAGGCGAACAGGGCGGCCGCCGCGGGCCACCGCAGGCCGGAACGCAGGGCGGGGGAGGCCGACTCGCGGGCCAGGTCGGCCACGGTGACCGGCTGCTCCAGCGACGGAGTCACCGAAGCGGACCGCGGCGGACGGACGTTGGGGTTCTCCGGTACGGCGATGGGGCCCTCACCCGCCTTCATGGCGGGACCGGGTGCCGACGCGGAGGCCGCCGCCGGCGCCGGCCGCGCGCCTGCGTCACCGGTGCCGAGGATGCTCACCAGTTCGGCGACGTCCTCGATGGGTCTGCCGACGGCCGCGGCACGCAGCGCCGTATCGGCCTCGTCGAGCGGGTGGCCTGCCTCGTTCAGCATGGCGACCAGCTGCCGTACCTCTTCCAGGGGCCGGACCACCGCGGCCGCGCGCAGCGCCTCGTCGGCCGGGCTGGAGACCGCTCCTGTGCTCTTGAGCAGGGCCACCAGCGCGGCGACCTCCTCCAGCGGCCGGTAGGTGGCCGCCGTCCAGAGCAGTGTCCTTATGGGCTCGTCGCTGTCGTCGCCGTCCGCGCCGGCGCTCTTGGAGCCGGCGAGAACGGCATCCACCAGCGCGGCGTCCACCGGCCCGGCGGCGGCGCGCACGGCGTCGGCGGTACGTGTGGCGTCCGTGGACGCCGCGTCCGCCTCCGCCTCCCTCTCCGCCTCCGTGTTCCTGTCCGTGTCCCTGCCGGTGGGTGTGGGTGCGGCGGGCGCGGACCCGGTCGCCCGCTCGGTCACGGCGGGAGGCACCGCCTCCGGGCGCGCGGCCTCGAACGGCGGGTTCTCCGGGCGCGGCGGCACGGTGCCGGGGAAGCCGGCGGTGAAGGACCCGCTCCCGGGGCGCGGGGCATCCGGGTACGTGCCGTTCGCGTCCGTACCGCTCCGGTACGTGCCGTTCGCGTCCGTGCCGTTTGTGTACGTGCCGTTCGTGTGCACCGTCCTGGACTGCGCGGTCCCGGCATGCGGGTCGGCCGGGTGCGCGGTCTCGACGGGCGTTTCGCCGGCCGGTGACGCGGCACCGAGCCGTACGGCGTCCGCGTACGCGGCGTCGACGGGTGTGGTGGCGGGCGGGGTGACCGGGCCGGTGGCGGGGTCGGGCGGACCGGGCGGCTTCGCCCGGTCAGGGACCGCCGCCCTGGCGGGAGTTGTGGGGTCGTCGGTTGTCATGGCGTGGCTCCGTTCGCCGGACTCCGGTGAGGCACACACCGTGTCGGTCGTCGTGCGCCGCTGGGGCGCGCGGTTTGCTCCATCTAATGGGCAAGCCGGGCAATTGCGCCATCCGGGAAGGGCGGACGGGGTACCCCGGCCCCATCTCGCCCCCACGAGGGCCCCACTAGGTGAAATCTGTACGACAACGTTGAATATTCGCCATTTGCACCCTATGTCCGACTGCGGTCCACTAGAAGTGGAAGAAGGCATTCCTTTCCGCATGAAGGGATGGCGGTATGACGTCAACCGAGTACGAACTCCGGGACCGTACGAAGATCCTGGACAGCGACATCGAAGAAGCCCTCAACCCGGGTGAAGCCGCAGGCTTCTACCGTGACACCCGTGAATGCGGGATCCTGGCCCTGGAGGCCGGCGCAGGCAAGCTCCTGTTGTCGCCTCCGACGCCACGCCCGAAGAAGGGTTGACAGGGCAGTCGAGCGGTCCGGCGCCGCAAGCCGTCCGGCGGCGCGGTGCCGAGGCCCGCTCCCACGTGGTCCCCGCTCTCGCGTGCGGGGGCCACGCTCTGTTTCCCGGACCGACGCCTTCCGCCGTTTGCGACCACTGCCGGACTGGGGTCCACTGGAAGTGGAAGAAGGCATTCCTTTCCGCATGAAGGGATGGTGGCATGACGTCAACCGAGCGCGAGCTCCGGGACCGTACGAAGGTTCTGGACAGCGACATCGAAGAAGCCCTCAACCCGGGCGAGCTCTCAGGCTTCTACCGCAACACGCGCGAATGCGCGGGGCTGGCCCTGCAGGCCGGTGCGGGCAAGCTGCTGCTGTCGCCCCCGACACCGCGGCCCAAGAAGGGTTGAAAGGGCAACTGAATGGAGCAGCCCGGCACTTCGACCCCGTTGATGGGCGCGGTGCAGGAGCTCGCAACCCAGGTGGTCTCTGCTCTCACGAGCGGGGGCCACTCCCGAGTGTCCGCCGGTACGGCGGTCACCATCGGGGACGACGACCTCGGCCTCGCCGCGGTACGCGTCCTGGGAGCGGACGTCCTGCTGCCGAGCGTCCTGTACCGCCGCCCGCCCGCCCCCGTCGACCTGGCGGTGTGCGAGAAGGCGGTCCTCGCCTACCCGCCCGCCCCCGACGCCTCGGCCACCTCGCGCTGGACCCACTGGGCCATGACCCGCACGCTGCGGGACCTGGGCGCCTCCGCCGCCGTGGAGTCCCCCGACGGCGCCGAGCCGGACGCCACCTGGCTGGAGGATCTGCCCTGGCAGGCCCTGACGCACCAGCTCGCCCTCTTGGCCGCACTCGCCGTTCCCGCGGCCGGCAGCACGGCCCACAGCACGGCCGGCAGCATGGCCGACTGCGCGGTTGCCCATGTCGCGGGACGCCGCGTGGTCGACGTCGCCCGGGGCTTCGTACGAGCCGTACGCCGCCGCGGCTGGCAGCAGGCGGCCGGCGCGGGGCGCTGGCTGGCCGTGCTCGACGGCGTGCCCGACACGCTGGGCCTGGACGCGGGCCTGGAGTTCGTGGCCCAGATGGGCGGCGACGACCCACGGGTGGCACTGCACCTGCACGCGGCGCGCCACGCACGGGCCGGAGCCCCGGGGTGACGGCGACGGACGTGCGGCGCGTGGCCGAGGCCGCCCTGGGCTGGCTGTCCGACAACCGCGACGGCTTCCGGCTCGGCGACGACGCGCTGGAACCCGACGCCGACGTCAACAGCTCCTGGAAGCCCCTGGGCGAACTGGCCCAGACGTGCGTCTGCGTACGCCGTCACACCCCTCCCGGCTCGGCCCTCCACGACACCGCCTCCGACCTGCTGGACCACGCCTGGCACCAGACCCGCGACGGGGCACTCTTCCTCGACCTGCAACGCCTCGAACCGTGCGCCACCTACCCCCTGGAGGTGTACGCCGCGTTCGCCTCGGGCGGCCTGCGGCACCGCGCGTACGAGGACTTCACCGCCGCACTCCTCCGCACCCGCAGCTGGCGCACCACGGAACTGCTGCCGAACCGGCTGCTCAGCATCCTCAACTCGGAGCGGCGCTCGGGCTTCACCCCCCACGAGGCGACCGCCGCCGTCCTGCGCCGCACCTGGCTGGGCGGCCTGCCCGAGCCGTGGTTGTTCGAGCGGACCGCCGGATACACCCTCACCCACGTCGTGTACCACCTCACGGACTGGGGCCACGACGTGGACGGCGTACCGGCGGACGTCGCGGCCTACCTGGACACCTGGCTCCCGGCCTGGCTCGACGGCTGCGTGGAGACCGAACACTGGGACCTGTGCTGTGAGTTGCTCGCCGTCGCGGCCGGACTGCCCGAGCCCCTCCCGCCGGAGCTGACCGAGGACGCCTGGGCGGCGGTGGCCCGGGCCCAGGACGATACGGGCGCTCTGACCGAGATGGGCCGCGGACCGCGCGGCGAGGAGGTGCTGCGGGTCTTCGCCAACTGCTACCACTCCACGCTGGTCGCGGCGTTCGCGGCCACCCTGACCGCGGCCCGCCGCCCGGCCGGCCGGAGCACCGACGACACCCACCGAGGAGTGCCGGCATGAGCGCCGCCAGTACCCGCCTCGTCCACACGGTCGGAGTGGGCGCCATCGAGTGGCTCCACGAACACCGTGACGGATTCCGGCTGGAACCGGACGTCGACCCGGAGATCGGCTTCCTCGAGCGGTTCAAACCGGTCGGCGAACTCGCCGTCATCTGCAAGGTGCTCTTCCGTGAAGGAGTGGCGGGCTCCCGCCAGGCCGACCTCGCCCGCCGGCTGCTCGACCACGCCTGGCGCGACGTCCTGGACGGCGGCCGGATGCTGGTACGCGGCCAGCGCACCGAACCGACCTCCCCGATCCCCTTCGAGGTGTACGTCCCGTTCCGGGAGCTCGGCTACAGCCAGCCCGAACTGGAGCGGGCGATCCGGCTCAACCACCGGCTCACCGGCTGGGGTGCCCTGGAGGTGCAGCCCGTCCGGCGCCTCGGCCTGAGCGCGTTCGAGCGCCGCTTCGGGCTGACCGCGAGCCTGCCCGAGGACGTGGCCCTCAGCCGTACGTGGCTGGGCCACACCCCCGAACCGTGGACCGTCTCCGCGCACACCGCGTACGACATCACCCACACCGTCTTCCACCTCACCGACTGGGGCGAGAACCCCGCCGGGCTGCCGCCCCGCATCGCGAGCCACCTCGACCTCTGGCTGCCGGTCTGGCTGGACGACTGGCTCGACCTGGAGCGCTGGGACCTGCTCGGCGAACTGCTCGTCGTCGACGCCTGCCTGCCCCGCCCCACGCTCGACGCGCGCGCGTGGGAAGGCTTCGCCGCCGCCCAGCAGCCGGACGGCGCCATGCCCGCGCTCGGGCCCATGCCCGACGGCGACCCCGACGACGTCTTCGACATCGTGTACCACTCCACGCTGGTCGCCGCCTTCGCCTCCGTCCTGGCCACCTCCCGCGCCCTCGCGCAGCTCACCGCGGAGGCCCCCGCATGACCGCGGACGCGCACCGCGCCGCCCCCGGCGACCACGAGCACCACGAGCACCACCAGGACCGCGACGACGCCGGCGCGCGGCTGGAGGAGGCCGTACGGGCGGTCGACGCACCCGACGTCGTCCTCGCTCTCTCCCGCCACGGCCGCCGCACCGTCCGCTGCGGCGGCACCGCGCCGCCGCCGCCCGTCCCGCGCGACCGCCTGCGCTACGAGCTCGGATCGGCGTCCAAGACGTACACCGGCCTGCTGCTCGCCGACCTCATCCACTCCGGCACGCTGTCCGGCACCGACCCGGCCACCGCCCTCCTGGACCCGGCCAGGCCCCCCGGCCGCCACCCCGCCACCCTCACGCACCTGATGACCCACACCTCCGGACTCCCCCCGCTGCCAGCCGACTTCTACCCCCAGGCCCTGCCCCGCTGGTACACCAACCCCTACGCCCACTACCCCGCCGAACGGGTCGTCCGCGCCTTCCTCCGCGCCCGCCCCCGCCACCGGCCCGGCAGCCGGTGGCGCTACTCCAACTTCGCGGTCGCCGTCCTCGGGCACACCCTCGTCGCGGCCACCGCCACCCCCTGGGAACGGCTCCTGACCGACTGCGTCCTCGGCCCCCTCGGGCTGGTGGACACCGCGCTGCGCCCCACCGGGCCGGACACCGACGCCACCGGTCACCGACTGGACGGCACCACCCCCACCCCGCCCCTGCACATCGGCGGCTTCCAGGCGGCCGGCGCGCTCCGCGCCACCCCGTACGACCTGCTCACCTTCCTGGAAGCGCATCTGCGCCCGGAACGCTCCCCCCTGGCCGCCGCGCTGCTGGAGGTGCGCCGCCCGCTGCTGCGGCGCGGGCCCGGCCGCCGGGAGACGCACACGCTGGCCTGGTTCCACCACCCCGCCGAGGGCGGCACCATGTACTTCCACATCGGCGCCACCTGCGGGCAGACCGCCTTCCTCGGCTTCCGGCCCGACACCGGCACCGCGCTCGCCGGCCTCGCCACCCGCCGCTACAGCCGCAAGGACACCCTCGTACCGACCGCCTACGCGCTGCTCAGCTCATCGGAGGACCACCCATGCTGACCACCGACTTCGTACCCGGCACACCCAACTGGATCGACCTCGGTGCCCCCGACACCGACGCGGCCGTCGCGTTCTACTCCGCCGTGTTCGGCTGGACGTTCCAGTCGGCCGGCCCGGAGGCCGGCGGCTACGGCTTCTTCCAGCGCGACGGCGGTACGGTCGCCGCCCTCGGCCCGCTCACCGAGGAGGGCGCGAGCCCCGCGTGGACGCCGTACTTCCACACCCCCGACGCCGACGCCACGAGCAAGGCCGTGGAACAGGCGGGCGGTACGGTCCGCGTCCCGCCCATGGACGTCTTCACCGCCGGGCGGATGGCCGCCTTCACCGACCCGACGGGCGCCGACTTCGCCGTGTGGCAGCCGGGCGACACCAAGGGGCTGGACACGGTCATGGAACCCAACACCCTGTGCTGGACCGAGCTCTACACCACCGACGCGGCGGCCGCCAAGGACTTCTACCGCTCGGTCTGCTCCTGGCAGTACCAGGACATGGACATGGGCGGCGGCATGGTCTACTCCGTCGTCTCCTCGCCGGGCGGCGGCACGGACGACGACCCCGGACAGGGCGGCATCATGCAACTCCAGGAGGAGAACCTCGCCGCCGGCTCCGGCTCCGAGTGGCACCCGTACTTCGGCGTGACCGACTGCGACGCCACCTTCGCCACCGCCACGGAACACGGCGCCACGCCCCTGGTCGCGCCCATCGACGCCCCGGGAGTCGGGCGGCTCGCCATGCTGATGGACCCCTCGGGTGCCCCGTTCGCCCTCATCAAGGGCGACCCCACCACGACCTGACCCATGGAGCCGCCTCGTCAACCGTCCCCCTGCTGCGCCCGCACCAGCGCCTCGCCGGCGTCCGAGCGGTAGTACAGCACCGACCGCCCGGCACGCCGGCGCCCCACCAGCCGGGCGTCCAGCAGCACCTTCAGGTGACGGCCCACCGACCCCAGGCCCTGCCCGGTCAGCGCCACCAACTGCGTCGTGCTCTTCGGCGTGTCCAGCAGGACCAGCACACCCGCCCGCGCCGGACCCAGCAGCGCGGCCAGCGCGTGCGGCACGCCCGCCGCCCCGCCGCCGCTCCCGTCCGCCAGGACGCCCGCGCACGGGTACACCACGGCGTACCGGTGCGGGGCGTCCCACGAGCACCAGCTCTGCCGGGGCGTGACCGGCACGAACATCAGCCGCGCCCCGGAGATCTCCCGCGGCGGATAGGCGTACGTACTGACCTGGAGCGGTCCCCGCCCAGCCACCGCATCCCGGACCGCATGCCGTCCAGCGCGCCCGCCCAGCCGGCCCGGCCCAGCCGCGCCGTACGCGCCACGACATCGGCCTCCAGCACCCGGCGCCGCCGCGGCCACGACGGCAGGACCGTACGCGTCCACACCCAGGCCAGCAGCTCCGCCGTCCGCTCCGGCAGGTCGGAGCGGTGCAGCCGGGCCGGCAGCGGCCCGCCCAGCGACACGGTCAGATCCGCGCGGGCGGTCCCGGGCGGCCACGTACGGATCCGCTCCACCTCCTCCTCGAACACGGCCTCGCCCTCGCCACCGGGCGTGGGCGTCAGGAAGTCCGCGTTCCAGGTGCGCCCGAGGGCCGCCCGTACGAGCAGCGCGGTGACCGGGTCGCCGGCCAGCCGCTCCCGGTAGGCGGGCAGGTGCGCGTCCAGCCACCCGCGCTCGCCCGGATGCGCGGCCGTACCCCGTTCCAGGGTCTTCAGGCACGCGATGGCCTCGGCGAGCGGCGACACCACGAACCGGCTGCCGGCGAGCGTGTCCGCGTTGACTTGCCACCAGCCCATGCGCACCCCCGTGTTTCGCGTGAGCGCGAAACAGTAACGGCCCCGCCGCGCCGCCTCCCAGACTCCGGACATGCGCACCTACCGCGAACTCTTCCGCACCCCGGAGTTCACCCCCCTCTTCCTCGCCTGCGCCGCGCAGGTGGCCGCCCAGACCGTCAGCGGCCTCGCCCTGAGCACCCTGGTCCACCGGGCGACCGGCTCCGCGCTGCTGTCCGCGCTCGCCATGTTCGGTCCCGCCCTCGCCCAGGTCGTCGGCGCCACGACGCTGCTGTCGGCGGCCGACCGGCTGCCGCCGCGCGCCGCGATGACCGGCCTGGCCGTCCTGTTCGGCCTCGGCACCGCCGTACAGGCGATCCCCGGTCTGCCCGTGTGGGCGCTCTTCTCCGTCCTCGCGGTCCTCGGCGTGCTGGGGTCGCTGGGCGGCGGAGTGCGCTACGGGCTGCTGAACGAGATCGTCGCGAAGGACGGGTACCTGCTGGGCCGGTCTTTGCTCAACACGTCCGTGGGCGTCACGCAGATCTGCGGGTTCGGCGTCGGTGGCGTGCTCGTCACCACCGTGTCACCGCGCGGCACGCTCCTCACCGGCGCCGCGCTGTACGTGGCCGCCGCGGCCGTCGCCCGGTTCGGGCTCGCCCGCCGGCCGCCCCGCGCCGCCGGACGGGCCTCCGTCGCCACGACGTGGCGCGACAACGCCCGCCTGTGGTCCTCCCGCCCCCGCCGGTACGTCTACCTCGCCCTATGCGTGCCCAATGGGCTGATCGTCGGCTGCGAGTCGCTCTTCGTGCCGTACGCCCCCCAGGACGCCGGGCCGCTCTTCGCGTCCGCCGCCGCCGGGATGCTGGCCGGTGACATCCTGACCGGCAGGTTCTTGCCCACCCGGTGGCGCCGGAACCTCGCCGCCCCGCTGCTGGTGCTGCTCGCCGCCCCGTACGCGCTCCTCGCGCTCCGCCCGCCCCTGCCGGCGGCCATGGCGGCCGTCGCCCTCTCCGCGCTCGGCTACTCGGCGAGCCTGCTGCTCCAGGAGCGGCTGATGTGCCTGACGCCCAGTCGACTCAGCGGGCACGCCCTGGGGTTGCACACCTCCGGCATGCTCACCATGCAGGGCGTGGGCGCCGCCCTCGCGGGCACCGCCGCCGGACTCACGTCGCCGGCCACGGCGATGGCCGTCATGGCCACCGCCTCGGTGGGGGTCACCCTTGCCCTCTCCCCGGGGCTGCCACGCGGCGACCGGAAGCGTGCCGTCGCCCGCCCGCCCGCCGGGCGTCGGGCAGCCCACCGGCGTGTGCGCCGGTAGGTGCGCGGAGAGCGACTCCGAGCCCGCGCACCTCAGTTGATTGTATGACTAGCTTTTGTCGTGCTTTCGGACGACGGCGGCCCGGACATCCACTGGGAGGAAGCGACACCCTTCGGAGGAGGCCGCATGGTGGACGTCGAGCGACTGCTGGCCGACTGCCTTCAGGACGCGCGTACCGCATCCCTCGGTACCCTGCCGCTCGCCGCGGAGGGCGCCGCGTACGCCGCGGCTCGCCGCACGTTCCTGGCCGCCGGGCTGCGGGCGCTGCGCGACGACCTTCCGGAGACCGGCTGGGTCCAGCTCGGCCTGGCACCGTGGCCGGACGCCTGGCCCGACCTGTACCGGCGGCTCGCCGAGACCGCCCAGGAACTCACCGGCTGCGGCTGGGCCGACGACTTCTTCTTCATGCACAAGCCGCCCGGTCTGCGCATCCGGTTCCACGCCCCCCGGCCGGCGGGCGTGGCCGCCCTGCGCGCCGAACTCCTCCGCCGCTTCGACCGCCAGGACGGCGCCTGGACGAGCCCCACGGAAGGCGTGTACGAGCCGGAGACCTACCTGTTCGGCGGCCCGCGCGCCATGCCCCTGGTGCACGCCCTGTTCACCGCCGACTCGCTGGCGTGGCTGGACCACCATGCCGCACGCGGCAAGGAAGCCCCCGCGGACTGGCGGGTGTCGCTCACGCTGCTGCGCGCGGTCCTGGACGGCCTGGGCGTCGTGGGCTGGGAGCACCGGGGCGTCTGGCAGGTCGTACGGGAGGAGACCGGGCGCCGTCTCGTGGACGGCCTGCACGATGCGTCCCGGCAGCGGGCGGCCGCCGGTATCCGCGCGTACTGGAACCTGCCCTTCGAGGAGCAGCTCGACGCCCTTCCGGAGGCCTGGCGCGCCGGTGTGCGCGACCACCAGGAGGCTGTCCGGCGGGCCGCGTCCCGCTGGCGCACCGACTACTTCGAGGCGGGCGACGCACTCGTCGGTCCGCGCCGGGCCGCCGCCCACTACGCCATCTTCCACTGGAACCGGGGCAGGTTCTCCGCGGCCCGGCAGAGCCTGCTGACCGAGGCGCTGGCCTCCGACGGCCACGGCCACGGCGACCGTGACGAAGGGGCCTGCTGACGTGGGGGAGAACCGGATCCAGGGCGCGGAGGAGGGCGCGGGCGGTACGGCACTGCTGCGGATCGCGGGCATGCCGTGCGCGGCCTGGACCTCCGCTGCCGACCCCGCCCTGTTCGACCGGGTCGCGCGCCACGCCCGCGCCGGTGAACAGCGGGCCGCCCGCGCCCGGGAACTGGCCGAGCGGCTCGGAGAGAGCGTCGTGCCGCACCCGGACCTGGCCGACACCGACCGCGGAGCCGTACTGGCGCTGCGCAGGCGCCTGCACGCCGGCAACGCCCCGCAAGCGGCGGACCTCGGCCTCCTGGACCGCCTCCCGCGGCATGCCGTCGCGGCCGAGGTGACCGGCCAGGCCCGGGCGCTGGCGTACGAGGCCGAGCAGGCCCACACCGAACGGGCCGAGCTGGAACGGGCGGTGGCCGACGGTCAGGAACGGGCCGCCGCACGGGCCTGGGACCTCACCCGCGCCCACCCCGTCCTGCGGGACATCCTGGAGGGCGCGGCCCCCGGCCTCCTCGCGGACGTCGAACGGCGCCTGGCGGCCGGCGAGTCGTGGGGAGGCAAGCGGCTGCGCAAGCGCGCCGCGTACATCTGGCGCGTCCTGGGCCGCGCGGCGGCCAAGACCACCCCCAGGGGCTGGGCCGGCCAGCTCGCCACCGCCCCGGTCCGTACGCAGGCGCCCGGCACCCTGCTGATCACCCCCGGCAGCACGCTCGGCGCCCTCGCCGCCACCGGCACCGAGAACGTCCACCTCGTCCGCTCCCGGCCACCCGGACCGCCCGACCTGCGCACCGCCGACGCCGGCACCCTGCTTGCGCCCGCGCCCCTGCACTTCACGGAGCCGTCCTCCGTACGTGCCTACGTCGTCGACCCGCGCCAACCCGGCCGGCTGCGCCACGTCGTCCTGCGCCGCACCCGCGCCCTGGACACCGTACTGAGCCTGCTCGCCGACGGGCCGTGCCCGCTCGGCGAACTGGAGAAGACCCTGCTGGGCGCGGCGGCGGGCGCGGGCACCGTCCACGGCGGCACCAAAGACCCGTCCACCAAAGCCCCCGACCCTGCCGTCCTGCGCGGCTTCCTCCAGCACCTGCACACCATGGGCGTCCTCCAGGTCTGCACCGCGCCCCGGCTCCGCCACAGCACCTGGACACCGCCCGAGGAGGTCACGGCGCACGGCACCCTGCCACGGCCGCTCGCCGCCACGGACGGAGACCCGGCCGGCTGGTTCCTCGACTCGTACCGCGCCCCGGCCGCCCCCGTACCCGCCGCGGCCGCCGAGCGCGTACGGCGCGGGCTGCGCGCCGCGGCCCGGATCGCCGCCCTGCGCGACGCCGGCACCACCACCGCACAGGAGGCGCCCGAACTCGCCGCGATCACCGAACAGCCGCGTCCCGTCAGCGAGATCCTCGCCGCCCTGCTCCCCACCGCCACCGGCGGCCCGCCTCCCACCACGGCGGTGCGGCGCCGGTACGGGGGCTGGCCGGAGCCCACCGCCCCCGAATCCGGCTACGCCCGGCTGCTGGCCCACCTCGCCGCCCACACCGGGCCTGGACCGGCCGACGTGGACGACGCGCTCCTGGACGCCCTCGGCGCCCCGCCGGCCGACGACGCCCTGCCGCCCTGGCCCCTGGACTGCCTGCTGCGCCCGCTGCCCGGTGAGGGCTCCGGCCCCGTCGCCGTGCTGGAGACCGCCTCCGCCGCGGGCGTGCTCGACGCCCGGTTCGCCGACGGCCTGCGCGCCCTGTACGGCGGACACGGCAACGCCGACGCCCACCGCGCCTTCCTCGCCGCCGTCGAACGGCACACCGGCGTACGGTTCGTCGAACTGCTCGTCCCGCCGCTCGGCGAGCGCGCCGCCAACGCCGTACGCCGCCCGGTGACCACCGGCTGGTGGACCGGCGACCCCGACCCCACTCCGTACTACGGCCCCCGCGGCACAGGCGCGCGCTACCTTCCGCTGGACCGGATCACCGTGCGCCGCAGCGGCCGCCGCATCGTCGCCGAGGCCGACGGCCACCGCGTCATCCCCGTCCACCACGCCACCCGCACCCCCGCCCCGCCCTATGACCGGCTGCTACGGGTACTGCTCGCCGCCGGTCACCCCGCCGGCTCGTACCTCCTGCGCCTGGACGGCCTGGACGGCGCCCTGCCCGCACACACCCGGCTGCCCCGGCTGACCGCCGGCGGCGAACTGGTCCTCGCCCCGGCCACCTGGCGGCTGGACCGCGCCCGGCTGTGGCGGCCCGGCGACGACGCCCTGCACAAGGTCCGCGCCCTCGCGCTCCTGCAGCGCGCGCACGGACTGCCCCGCCACGCCTTCCTCCGTACGGCCGCCGGAGCCAAACCCGTGCCCGTGGATCTCGACTCGCTGACCGCCCTGCAGGTCATCGACCGGCTGTGCGCCCAGCAGCCCGGCACCGGACTGCTCGTCGAGGAGATGCTCCCTGCCCCCGGCGACCTGCCGCTGCGCGACCCGCTCCACGGCGGCGCGGCCATCGCCGCCCAGATGCTGCTGAGACTTCCGTACGACACCGGTGTCCGCGCCATCGAGCAGCTCGCCGAGGCCGCCGCCGACGCCCTGCGGCGCGGCGCCCCCCAAGACGTCCCCGACGGTCCGCCCGCAGCCGGCGGCCGGAGCGTCGGGGCGGCCATCGCCCACTAGCGCGAGAAGGGAACCAACCATGCCCGGAACCATGGAACTCACCGACCTCGACACCCTCATCGACGAGCTCGACGAGCGCATCACCGACAGCGAGCTCCCCGCCGAGCAGGCGTACACCGCGGGATGCAGTGGCGTGTGCACCATCGTCATCTGCACCGCCATCGTCTGCTGACCGCACAGGAGCCGCCCGGCGCGTCCGGGCGGCTCCGCCCACCCCGGCCCGCGACGTACGAGGAGCCCGATGGACACCCCGCACGACCCGGTCGTCGACCTCTCCCTCGCGCACCTGGAGAAGTGGACGGCGCAACCCCACGAAACACCGGCTCCGTCCGACCCCGGTATCCCCGTCCTCGCCCACCTCGTCGCCGCGACCGGCGGCCCCGAGGCCACCGCCACGGCGGCCCGCGCGGTCGCCGTCTGGGCCAGGACGGCAGGGCGCGGACCCGGCCACCCGGGCCTGTACGACGGTGGCCTGGCCGGCACCCTCGTCGGCCTGCGGCTGGGCGCCCGGCTCCATCCGGCGCTGCACCGGGCGGCCGACCGGCTGCGCGACCACCTGACCGGCGAGGCCGTCGCCACGGTCTGGCGGACCGCGGACGTCGCCTTCCCCGACTACGACCTCATCACCGGGCCCGCCGGCATCCTGCTGGCCCTGTGCGCCGGAGCGGATCCGAAGGCGCCCGAACTCCACCGGCCCGCCCACCACTTGACGGCCCTCTGCGACCACGCCGACCTGTGGCGCCTCCGCACCGGGCAGTACGCGGACCACCCCCACCTGTCCTGGACGCAAGGCCGCGTCAACACCGGCGTGGGCCACGGCGTCGCCGGCGTCGTCACCGCACTGACCGCGGCTCTGCGCTACACCGGCGACCCGGGGGCGGCACAGGCGCTGCGGCACGCCACCCGCTGGCTGGCCACCCGGTCCTACGTCGACGAGCGCGGTGTCCGCACCTGGCCGGGCGCCGGGCTCGACGGCCCGCCCCCGGCCGGCGCCAACCCCCGCCAGGCGTGGTGCTACGGAACGCCGGGCGTCGCCTGGGCGCTGTGGGACGCGGCCGACGCGCTGGGCGACCGGGAGGCGGCCGACTGGGCGCTCACGGCGTTCGGCACGCTCGCCGAGCGGTACGACGAGGGCTTCCACCTGTTCGGCGACGGCCCGGCCGACCTCCTCGGGCTGTGCCACGGGGCGGCGGGCGTACTGGCCGTGGCCGACGCCTTCGACCGCCACGCCCACCTGCCCGCCGCGGCCGCCCTCGGCTCCCGTCTCACCGCGCACCTGCGGGCCCGGCTCCCCGAGGCGCTCGGTACGCCGTGGCCGCCCGGGCTCCTGACCGGCGCCCCGGGCGCGCTGAGCGCACTCCTCACCGCCCGGGGTGCCCCGCGCGACTGGCTGCCCTGCCTCGGTCTGCGCTGACGGCGGACATCCCGGGCACCCCGCCGACGACCCGCCCAAACCCACTCGTTAGGGTGAACGGCCATGAGCGTAAAGGGTTTTGAGGGTTACCTGGCCCGCCTGGGCGTCACCGACCCCGGCGCGCCCTCCGCCGAGGCGCTGAGCGCGCTGCAGCGGGCGCATCTGGAACGCGTTCCGTACGAGAACATCGACATCCAGCTCGGCAGGCCGCCCGGCATCGAACCGGAGCTGTCCGTACGCCGGTTCGCCGCCGGGCAGGGCGGTTACTGCTTCCACCTGAACGGCGGCTTCGCCGCGCTGCTGGAGGCCCTCGGCTACGACGTGACCCGCCATGTCGGGGGCGTCCACCAGGAGCCCGAGGGGCGCGGCGCCAACGGCAACCACCTGGCGCTGACCGTCCGCGTCGACGGCGAGGCCTGGTTCGTCGACACGGGGCTCGGGGACGGGCCGTACGAACCGCTGCCGCTGCGCCCGGGCAGGTACCAGCAGGGCCCGTTCACGTACCGCATGGAGCCGTCGGTCACCGAGCCGGGCGGCTGGACGCTCCACAACGGCCCGCAGAGCGCGTTCCCGGTCATGGAGTTCGCCGCCCGGCCCGTCACCATGGCCGACTTCGCCGACGAGCACCTGCGGCTGTCCACCGCGCCGGACTCGCCGTTCCTGACGACGTTCGCCGCCCTGCGCCGCGACGCCAAGGGCCTGGACCTGCTGCGGGGCCGCGTCCTCACCCGCATCGACACGGCCGGGCGCACCGAGCGGCCGCTGGACACGGCGGGGGAGTGGTACGCCGCGCTCGCGGACGTCTTCGGCCGGAACCTGGACGGCCTCGACGCCGACGACCGGTCCGCCCTGTGGGAGCGGGTGACGCGCGCCCACGAGGAGTGGCTGGCCGCGCGGGCGACGCCGTAGCCGTAATCAGCCGGTGGCGTGGGCGGCCTCCGCGAGGTCCGCGACCAGGCGCGCGGCGTCGGCCCGGAACACCGCCGAGCCGGCCGCCGCGCGCTCCTCCCGCGCCGGGCCGGGCCCGGCCAGTTCGCCGACCGCCGCCAGCAGTGCGGGGAGGCCGGAGGCGTACACGGTCAGGCCCTCCGCCGCCATCTCCCGCACCCCCACGGCGCCGTGCCCGGCGATGGGCCGGTGGCCGACGACCGGGAGCCCGGCGGCGAGGGCCTGCACCGCCGTCTGGCCCGCCGCGTTGTCGATCAGGGCCCGCGCCGACGCCATCAGCCCCGGCATGTCGTCCGTCCAGCCGAGCGCCCGGACGCCCGGCAGCCGGGAGGCGCGCCGGCGCAGCCGCTCGTCACGCCCGCACAGCAGCACCGGGAGGAAACCGTGCCGGGCGAGCGCCCCGGCGGTGTGCAGCAGCCCGGGGCCCACGCCCCACGCCCCGCCGGACAGCAGCACCACCGGCCGACCGTCCGCGTCCGCGTCCCCCGCCCCGCCGGCGCCCCGCTCCTGCCGCCCGGCCGTGCTCGTGCTCCGCGTGCCGCTCCCGTCCGGCTGCCCGGGCCCCGGCGCCCCGGCTTCCCGCGCCCCGGCTTCCGGCGCCCCGGCTTCCCGCGCCTCGGCTTCCCGCGCCCCGGCCGCCGGCGCCCCGGCTTTCCGCGCCCCGGCTTCCCGCGCCCCGGCCGCCGGCGCCCCGGCTTCCGGCGCCCGGGGCCCCGCCCCCGCTTCGTGGAACTCGGGCGGCACGACCGGCCCAGTGGCGATTGCCGTCCGCCCCGTGCCCTCCCGGGCCGCCCGGGCGGCGGTCTCCGTGACGCACAGGTACAGGTCGTTGCCCGGGTCCAGCCAGGCGCGGTGCACGGCGAAGTCGGTGACGAACACCGCGCACGGCACCCGCAGCACGCCCCGGCCGCGCATCCGGCCGGTGATCTGGCCCGCCAGGTGGAACGTGGAGACGATCACGTCCGGCCGCCACCGCGCCACGAGCGCGCCCAGCCGCCGCTCGGCCAGCGCGGCCATCGGCGAGACGTCCAGCCCCCGGCGGGGACGCCCCCCGCGCGAACGCGGCCGGGGCGCCAGGAACAGCGCGTAGATCGCCGCGTACACCGGCGGCAGGCGTCGCACCACGAACCGGTAGAAGCCGCGCATCGCCGGTCCCGTGCCGGGCGGCAGCAGCGTCAGCACGTCCCGTACGAGGACCTCGTGGCCGTCCGCGCGCAGCCGGCGTGCCAGTTCGCGGGCCACCGTGTCGTGGCCCGCGCCCATGCTCGCGCTGAGGACCAGGCATCGCCGCCCCATGTGGTGCCCTCCGTTTCCGTGCCGTTCCATCCTGTTCCGTCCGGGCGTCCGGCGCGGCCCGAGGGGTGGCCGACGGCGGCCGAATCGGACTGTTCGGGTGGATCGGAGGGCGCGGTGGCGGGTGGCGAGAGGCGAACCGGCGGGAAACCGGGAGGCTGGAAGGGCACGGTCGACGACAGTCCGGAGGATCCACCATGCCCCCTACGCCCCGTCGCGAGGCCGCACCAGGAAGGGCACGGTCCACGGGCGGCGAACCCGTCGCGCGGCCGGTCGTGCTCGTCACGGGCGCGTCCTCCGGGATCGGCGAGGCGATCGCCGACCGGTTCGCCGACGACGGCCGCTGCCGGCTGCTGCTCGGCGGGCGCGACGAGGAGCGGCTCGCGGCGGTGGCGCGGCGGACGGGCGGTGGCGCGCTGCGGGCGGACCTGGCCGAGCGGGCGGGGGTGGAGCGGCTGGCGGCCGAGGCGCTGGAGCGCGAGGGCCGGGTCGACGTCCTGGTGGCGGCGGCGGGCATCGGCTGGGCGGGGCCGTTCACCCGGATGCCCGCCGACGCCGTCGACCGGCTGATCGCGGTCAACCTCACCTCGGTCGTGCACCTGGTGCGGCTGCTGCTGCCGCCGATGGCGGAGCGGGGCGCGGGGCACCTGGTGATGATCGGTTCCATGGCGGGGCGCGTCGGGGTGGCCAATGAGGCGGTCTACGCCACCACCAAGGGCGGCCTGCTGGCCTTCGCCGACAGCCTGCGCTACGAACTGGCCGGTACCCGCGTGGGGGTGACCGTCGTGCTGCCGGGGGCGGTGGACACCCCGTTCTTCACCACCCGGGGCGTCCCGTACCACCGTGACCATCCGCGCCCGGTGCCGGCCGAACGGGTGGCCGAGGTGGTGTGGCGCGCGGTCGCACGGGGCCGGGACGACGTGTTCGTACCGGGCTGGCTCGCGATGCCCGCCCGGATGCACGGAGCCGTCCCCGGCTTCTTCCGCGCCATGGCCAAGCGGTTCGGCTGAGTCCGGTGCTGGCGCTGTCGATCTGCCTCGCGCTGCTGGCCGCCCTCGGCAACGCCGGGGCGTCCGTGCTCCAGCGGCAGGGCGCGGCCGCCACCGGCCCCACCCCGGCCTCGGCACGGCGCGGCTCGTGGATGGCGGGACTGGTGCACAGGCGGGTGTGGGTGTGGGGCGCGGCGCTGCTGGCCGTGTCGGGCATCCTCCAGGCGCTGGCCCTGGCGACCGGGCCGCTGTCCGTGGTGCAGCCGGTGATGAGTACGGAACTGATGTTCACGCTGGTGGTCGGCGGCGTGGTGTTCCGGCGCCGCCCGGACACCCGCACCAAGTGGGCGTTCGCCGCCATGGCCCTGGGCCTGGCCGTGTTCCTGGCGATGGCCGACCCGACGGGCGGCCGGTCCACGGTGCCCGTGGCGGACTGGGTGTGGACGGCCCTGGGCGCGGGCGCCTTCGTGGCCTTCCTGGGCGTGGTCGCGCTGCGCCTGTCGCCGGCGCCCCGCGCCGCGGTGCTCGGCACGGCCACCGCGACCGGGTTCGCCTGCACGGCGGCGCTGCTCAAGGACGCGCTGGGGCGGCTCCCGGACGGCGTCGGCGCGGTGCTCACGACATGGCAGCCGTACGCCGCGGTGGGCGTGGGGCTGGCGAGCTTCGTGCTGCTCCAGGTGACGCTGCGGGCCGGCAGCCTGGTGGCGTCGCAGCCCGCGCTCACCCTGGGGGACGCCCTGCTGAGCGTGGTGCTGGGGGTGACGCTGTTCGCGGAACGGGTGCACCTGGGCTGGCGGGTGGTGTTCGAGGCGCTGGCGCTCGCGGTCCTGGTGGCCGGCTGTGTCCAGCTGGCCAGGTCCCCGCTCGTCACGGACGACCCCGAGCGCCCGGAGGAACGATGGTGAACTCCCTTCCGGCGGCCGCCCTGGGTGCCGTCGCCGCCTGGCACATCGGGCCCGCCGCGACCTGGCTGCCGGGCGTGCGCGCCGCGCTGTGGCCGGGCCTCGACGGGCGCGGCGATCCGTCGCACGTGGCGCTGACGTTCGACGACGGCCCGGACCCCGACAGCACGCCCGAGTTCCTGCGCGCCCTGGACGCCCTGTCCGTACGGGCCACGTTCTTCGTGCTGGGCAGCCGGCTGGCACGCCGCCCCGCCCTGGGTCGGCTGATCGCGGCGGAGGGCCACGAACTGGCCGTCCACGGCTGGCAGCACGACCGGCCCTGGTGCCCCCGTCCGCTGCGGGACACCCGGGACCTGGCGCGCACGGCGGACCTGGTCGCCGACGCGGCCGGGCGTCGGCCGCTGTGGTACCGCCCCGCGTACGGCATCCTCACCGGCGGCCGGTGGACCGCCGCCCGCGCCGCCGGGCTGCGCACGGTGCTGTGGTCGGCCTGGGGCCGCGACTGGACGGCCGGGGCGACGGCGCGGAGCGTGCACGCCGAAGTGACGAGGACACTGCGGGGCGGCGGGACGGTGCTGCTGCACGACTCCGACGTGGTGAGCGCACCCGGGGCGTGGCGGGCCGCGCTGGGCGCGCTGCCGGGGCTCGTCGCGGAGTGCCGGTCCCGCGGTCTGGAGGTCGGGCCGCTCAGGGACCATGACGTGATCGAATAGCTCATACATTCGATTTGCTCGTACGCTGAAGGCATGGCAGCACACCTGCAGGGCTCGCTCTTCGACCAGACCGACGAAATCCGTCTCGGGCCGCTGACCGGCGTCCGGCGGACCGCGCTCGGCGACGGCGCGTGGATCGACCTGCTCCCCGGCTGGCTGCACGGAGCCGACGCCCTGTTCGAGGAGCTGGCCGAGGGCGTGCCATGGCGGGCCGAGCGACGCCAGATGTACGACCACGAGGTCGCCGTACCCCGCCTCCTGGCCTTCTACGGCGCAGCGGACACCCTGCCGCACCCCGTGCTCGACGAGGCGCGCACCGCCCTGTCCGCGTACTACGCCGCCGAACTGGGGGAGCCGTTCACCACGGCGGGGCTCTGCTACTACCGGGACGGCCGGGACAGCGTCGCCTGGCACGGGGACCGGATCGGGCGCGGCTCACGCGAGGACACCATGGTCGCGATCCTGTCGGTCGGCGAGCCCCGCGACCTGGCGCTGCGCCCCCGAGGGGGCGGCCCGTCGAGGCGGGTGCCGCTCGGGCACGGCGACCTGATCGTGATGGGCGGCTCCTGTCAGCGCACCTGGGAGCACGCCATCCCCAAGACCACCAAGGGCGCCGGCCCCCGGATCAGCATCCAGTTCCGGCCCCGGGGCGTGGGCTGAGCGGCCCTGGTGGACGTGGTGCACGAGCTGGCTGCCCAGCTCGTACCGCGCCCCCACGATCGCCAGCCGGCGCGCCTCCACCCGGGCGGCGAGATCCGGTTCGGCGGCCAGCAGGGCGCGTACGTGGCGTACGTTCGCGGTGATCGTCGCGTCGATCCGTGCCGCCCCGGTGTGGCTCCGGTCGATGACGGGCCGGATCCGCTCGGCGATGTAGTCGATGTGGGCGGGCGGTTCCTCACCCGTCTCGTCCGCCTTCACCGCCGCCGCCACGGCCCCGCACGACTGGTGCCCCAGCACCACGACGAGCGGTATGCCCAGCTCCAGCACCCCGTACGCGATGCTCCCGAGAACCGCCTCGTCCAGCACCTCGCCCGCCGAGCGGACCGTCATCAGATCGCCCAGGCCCTGGTCGAATACCAGCTCGGGCGGGACGCGGGAGTCGACGCAGCCCAGGATCAGCGCGAAGGGATGCTGCCCGGCGACGGCCGCCGTCCGGTCCTCCACGCCCTCGTGCGGATGCGCCTGGTGCCGGGCGCGCCAGCGCTTGTTGCCGTGGACCAGCTCGCGCCACGCCTCCACCGGGGTACCGGGGCGCGCGGAGCCGGGGCGCGGTGCCGCGACGGCCGGCGCGGGGGCGAACCCGAGGGCGGCGGTGCCGCCGAGCGCCGCACGCAGCAGGGCGCGGCGGCCGCGCGGGGAGGGCAGGGCTGCCGGTCCGTCACCTGGATGCCATGTCACGCCCCGAAACGTACGTCCGACTGCTCGCCGGGTGTTCGAGTTTGACCTCTGTTGGCCCGCCCATGGCCGACGTATGGACACGCTTTGGGCGAACGATGGATTCCTCCGCCGGAGCCCCCCCCGCCCCGCACGCGCCCCGTGGTCGTCCGGCGACCGGCGGTCACTCATGGTCGCCATGGGGCGTGCGGTGTTAGAAAGGGGAACGTGGTCCACTTCTTCGACCGATTCCGTGGTGCCTCGGTTCGGTCACTGGCCGACAGGCGCCCACGGAGCGTCGCGGGACAGGTCTTCGTCCTGCAGGTGGCGCTGGTCGTGCTGCTGGTGCTCGGCGCGGTCCTGGCCCTGCTCCTCCAGTCGCGCGGCGACAGCGACCGGGAAGCCCGCAACCGCTCCATCGCCGTCGCCGAATCCTTCGCCCACTCCCCGGGCCTGGAGAACGTACTGAAGACCCATCCCGACCCGTCGAGCGTGCTCCAGCCGCTCACCGAAACGGCCCGCGCGAGGGCCGGGGTCGACTTCATCGTCGTGATGGACACCCGCGGCATCCGCTACACCCACCCCCAGCCCGAGCGGATCGGCGGACGGTTCGTCGGCACCATCGAGCCGTCCCTGGCCGGCCGCGTCCACACCGAGAGCGTCGACGGCCCGCTCGGCGAGGAGGTCCAGGCCATCGTGCCCGTGCGGGGCTCCGACGGGACGGTCATCGGCCTGGTCTCCGCCGGACTGGAGGTCAGGAACGTCACCGGCGTCGTCAACCGGCAACTGCCCGTCATCCTCGCCACCGCCGCCGCCGGCCTCGCCGTGGCCACCGCCGGATCGGCCCTGGTGGCCCGCCGGCTGCGCCGCCAGACCCACGGGCTCGGCCCCGCCGAGATGACCCGGGTGTACGAACACCACGACGCCGTCCTGCACTCCGTACGCGAGGGCGTCGTCATCGTCGGCGGCGACGGCAGGCTCCTGCTCGCCAACGACGAGGCCGAACGGCTGCTCCAGCTGCCCCCCGACGCCGAGGGCCGCACCGTCAAGGACCTGCCGGGACTCGACCGCGGCATGGCCGAGCTGCTCTGCTCCGGCCGCGTCGCCACCGACGAGGTCGTCCCGGCCGGCGACCGGCTGCTCGCCGTCAACCAGCGCCACACCGACCGGCACGGCGGCCCCGCCGGGACCGTCGCCACCATCCGCGACACCACCGAGCTGCGCTCCCTCACCGGCCGCGCCGAGGGCGCCCGCAGGCGGCTCAACCTGCTGTACGACGCCGGCGTCGGCATCGGCACCACGCTCGACGTCGTCCGCACCGCCGAGGAACTCGCCGAGGTCACCGTCCAGCGCTTCGCCGACTTCGTCACCGTCGACCTCGCCGACCCCGTCCTGCGCGGCGAGGAGCCCTCCGGCACGGCCGCCGACATGCGCCGCACCGCCGTCGCCGGCATCCGCGACGACCACCCCCTCTACCCGCGCGGCAAGATGATCGGCTTCGTCCCCTCCACGCCCCAGGCACGCGGCTACGGCAGCGGCCGCGCGGAACTGGTACCCGACCTGTCCAAGGCGCCCGGCTGGCAGGCCCAGGACCCCGAGCGGGCGGCCCGGATCGTCCAGTACGGCATCCACTCCCTCATCGCCGTCCCCCTCAAGGCCCGGGGCGTCGTCCTCGGCGTCGCCAACTTCTGGCGCTCCGAGAAGCCCGAACCCTTCGAGGACGAGGACCTCGCCCTCGCCGAGGAACTCGTCGCCCGCGCCGCCGTCTGCATCGACAACGCCCGCCGCTACACCCGCGAACACGCCATGGCCGTCACCCTCCAGCGCAGCCTGCTGCCCCGCGCCCTGCCCGAGCAGAGCGCCCTGGAGGTGGCCCACCGCTACCTGCCCGCCCAGTCGGGCGTCGGCGGCGACTGGTTCGACGTCATCCCCCTGCCCGGCAGCCGCGTCGCCCTCGTCGTCGGCGACGTCGTCGGGCACGGGCTGCACGCCGCCGCCACCATGGGCCGGCTGCGTACCGCCGTACACAACTTCTCCACCCTCGACCTGCCCCCCGACGAACTCCTCGGCCGCCTCGACGACCTCGTCGGCCGCATCGACCAGGACGAGGACGAGGACGACACGGGCGCCGCCGGAATGACCGGCGCCACCTGCCTGTACGCGGTGTACGACCCCGTCTCCCGGCGCTGCTCCATGGCCCGCGCGGGACACCCGCTGCCCGCGCTGATCCACCCCGACGGGGACGTCGAGTTCCCCGACCTGCCGGCCGGACCACCGCTCGGCCTCGGCGGCATACCCTTCGAGACCGCCGAACTGGACCTGGCCGAGGGCAGCCAGATCGTCTTCTACACCGACGGGCTGATCGAGGACCGCACCCGCGACATCGACGTCGGCATCGAACTGCTCCGCAAGGCCCTGGGCCGCCCCGCCGCCACCCCCGAGGACCGCTGCCAACTGGTCCTCGACGAGCTCCTGCCCGCCCACCCCAAGGACGACGTGGCCCTCCTCGTCGCCCGCACCCGCGCGCTCGCCGGCGACCGCGTCGCCGACTGGGACGTGCCGTTCCACCCCGGCGCCGTCGGAGGCATACGCTCGGCCGCCGTGCGCAAGCTCACCGAGTGGGGCCTGGACGACCTGTCCTTCGCCGCCGAGCTGATCCTCAGCGAGCTCATCACCAACGCCATCCGCTACGGCGCCGCCCCCGTCCGCGTACGCCTGCTGTACGACCGCGGCCTGACCTGCGAGGTCGCCGACAACAACAGCACCTCACCCCACCTGCGGTACGCCGCCACCACCGACGAGGGCGGCCGCGGCCTCTTCCTCGTCGCCCAGCTGGCCGAACGCTGGGGAACGCGTTACACCGCCCACGGCAAGGTGATCTGGGCCGAACTCCCGCTCCCCGGCACCGGCTCGTCCTCCGGCGACGGCACCGGCACCCTGCCGTTCGACGTCTTCAACGCCGGCCTGATCTGAAAGGCGCCCATGTTCACCGCGCACGGCCCGACCCTCCGCGAACTCGCCGCCCAGGCCCTCTCCTCCACCCAGACCGGGTACGACCTGCTGGCCCCCAAGTTCCACCACACCCCCTACCGCACCTCCGACGGCGTGCTGGGCGCGGTCGCCGACGCCCTCCGCCCGCTCGGACCGTTCCGCGCGGGCCTCGACGTGTGCTGCGGCACCGGAGCCGGGGTGGGCGTGCTGCGCGAGCTGTGCCAGGAGAGTGTGACAGGCGTCGACTTCAGCGCCGGCATGCTCGACCAGGCCCGCGCCGCCCACGCGGACGCGAACGGCGGTGCCCCCGGCGTCCACTGGGTACGCGCCGACGCCCGCGCCCTGCCGTTCCGCTCCGCCTTCGACCTGGCCGTGAGCTTCGGCGCGTTCGGGCACTTCCTCCCCGAGGAGCGGCCCCGCCTGTTCGCCGGCGTGCACCGGGCCCTGCGACCCGGCGGCCGGTTCGTCTTCCCCATCCCCGCCCCGCCCCCGGTCGGCTCCCTGCCCTACTGGGAGCTGTGGGCGTTCGACGCGGCGATGCGGGTGCGCAACCTGCTGTGGCGACCGCGCTTCATCATGTACTACCGCACCCTCCGGCTCACCGACGTCGTCACGGAGCTGACCCGCACCGGGTTCACGGTGGACCTGACCCCGCTGGAGGAGTTCGGCCGGCGGCCCGACGGTTCGCCCCGGTGCCGGATGGTGACCGCGCTGCGCACCTGAGCCACCTGGGCGACGGCCGGTTGCGGGGCACCTGAACTGCCGGTCGAGTGGGAGACCGGTCCGCGATGCGCCGAATCCGGTACGGCGCGCGGACAACGGCACCGGCCGGATTCACCTCTTCGGTGTCGTACCAGTGGTTTCCCGAGAGGCAGTGAAGAAGACATGGCCGTCGGCGCATCGAGTGTCACCGTCCCACCGGACCCGGCAAAGCGCCCCGGGCCCGGGCGCGAGAAGGGCGGCGGTGACCCGCGCGGGTCACGGACGACACGTACGACCGCGTGGACGACGGGCCTGGCCCTGCTGCCCCTCGGCCTGCTCGCGGCCGCCTCCTACCTCGGCCGGTACGTCCGCCCGAGCGCCGACGAGTGGTGCTTCCTGCCCGTCGTACGCGACCAGGGCATCTGGGGTCTGGTCGGCAAGTTCTACGTCACCGACAACGGGCGGATCGCCAACGGGCTGCTCGTCGGGCTGTACGCCGAGTTCCCGGTCGCCGGGCACCAGTGGTACGCCGTGATCAGCGGCGTCCTGATGCTGGTGCTGCTGTGGGCCGTCACCGTGCACGCGCTGCGTGCCGCCGGACAGCGCGTGCCGCGCGGGGTGCCGCTGCTCATCGCGTCGATGATCACGGCGGTGTTCCTCTTCGCCACGCCCAACACGTACAAGACCTTCTACTGGCCGGCCGCCTCCGTCTCGCACACGCTCGCCCCTGTGCTCGCCTGCGCGGCCGCGATTCCGCTGCTCCGGGCCCGTGGCCGGAGGGGCCGGATCGCCGCCCTGGCCGTCGTGTTCACGGCGGGCGTCTTCATGGGCACGCTCTCCGAGGAGGCGTCGGTCGTCGCGCTGGTGGTGCTCGCCGTCGCCGTCCTGTGCGCCCGGCTGCTCTTCGCCGAGCGCGTCCGCCCCTACGTCCGCGGCTGGGCGCTCGCCGGCATGGCGGGTGTCGCCATCGGCACGATCGTGCTGATGACGTCCCCCGGCTCCCGCAACCGGCGGCAGCGGTACGACGCCGAGACCGTCTCCATGCTCGCCCCGGAATCGCTGATCGGCTCGCTGCGCGCCTACGTCCGCATCCTGGAGACCGTCTTCACGACCTGGCAGTACGTGGGCGCCGTCGCCGCCGGCGTGCTGCTGGGCCTGCTGGCGCGGCGCCGGACGGGACACCGGCCGGTGCTCATGCCGTGCCGCCCGCTGCTGCTGGCGGCGCTCGGCGCGCTGACCTTCCTCGCCTGCGGCTACCTGTGCACGGCCATCACGTACCCCGCGTTCGGCGAGCGGGTGGTGCGCACCGAGCGGACCTGGAACGACTGGCTGCTGGTGTACGTCCTGCTGCTCGTCGGCCTCGGCGCCCTGCTGGGCCGCGCACTGCGCCTTCGCGGGGGCGGGAGGACGGGCGTCGTGACGGCACTGGCCGCCGCGGTGTGCGCGGTGTCGGTCCTCGGCCTCGTCGTGCCCCTGTACCACTTGGGCCACGACATGAAGGTACGGGCGCAGAAGTGGGACCGCCAGGACCAGTGGCTGCGCGAGCAGGCGGCGAGCGGGGCCGAGGTCGCCCCGTACAAGCCGCTGTCGGTCGGCAGGATGCTGGAGCCGTTCGGCGACAACGGACGCAGGCCCTGGCCGGCCCGGTGCGTCGCCGACTACTACCACCTGGACCGGGTCACTTACGGGACCCGGCTTCCGTGACCTCGGCTTCCCGCGGCGGCCGTGGTCCCGGGCGACGGGTCGCGGCCGCCCCGGAGGTGATGGCCCAGCGGGCCAGCAGGAACGACAGCGGCGTGACGGCGACACCGGCGGCGATGGCCGCGAGGTTCTCGTCCATCCCCAGCCTGCTGACGGCGAGATGGAGCAGGATCCCGCTGCCCACGACATTGGCCGCGCCCGACAGGGGATAGCGGGCGAACGCCCGCCACGTCGGTCGGGTGCGGACGGTGATGTACGAATTGAGCAGGAACGAGCCCACCACGCTGACCGTGTACCCGATGACGTGGGCGGCGAGGTAGGGCAGCCAGATGTTGAGCGTGGCGTACACGCCGTAGTAGACGGCGGTGTTGACCAGGCCGATGACGGCGAAGGTGACGAACTGGCGGACGGCCGGCGCTTTCACGGCTTGGGCCTGGCTCGTCCCGCCGCCTCCAGGCGGATGTCGTCGTGGCGGACGGCCGCCGACCGGTCCGTCTCCCGCACCACGTAGTGCGGGCGGCGCTTCGCCTCGTGGTAGATCCGGCCCACGTACTCGCCGATGACGCCGAGCGTGGCGAGCTGGATGCCGCTGAGCGCGACGATGGCGGTGATGAGGGTCGCGTAGCCGGGGGTGTCGACGCCGTTGAGGACCGCGTTGGCGACGATCCACAGCGCGTAGACGAGCGCGGACAGGAACAGCCACAGTCCGGTGTGGATGGCCAGGCGCAGCGGCCGGCTGTTGAACGACAGCAGCCCGTCGATGCCGTAGTTGAGCAGCCGGCGGCCGCCCCACTTGGACCGGCCCGCGGCACGCTCGACGTTCTCGTAGGTGAAGCTGACGGTGTCGAACCCGATCCAGGAGAACAGGCCCTTGGAGAAGCGGTTGCTCTCGGGCAGGGAGAGCAGGGCGTCGACCGCGCGGCGCGACAGGAGCCGGAAGTCGCCCGCCCCGTCGATGACTTCGACGTCCATGAAGCGGCGGACGAGGCGGTAGTAGGCCCGGCTGAGCGCGGTCCGCACGGCGCCCTCGCCGGTGCGGGTCCGCTGGGCGATCACCTGGTCGTAGCCGTGCCGGTGCAGCTCCAGCATGCGGGGGAGCAGGTCCGGAGGGTGCTGGAGGTCGGCGTCCATGAGGACGACCACGCCGCCCCGGGACATGCGCATGCCGGCCAGCAGCGCGGACTCCTTGCCGAAGTTGCGGCTGAAGGAGGTGTAGCGCACCCGCCCGTCGGCTGCCGCGAGATCCCGCAGCCGGTCCACCGTCCGGTCACCGCTGCCGTCGTCGACGTAACACACCTCGAAGGTCACGCCGGTCGGTTCGAGGGCGTCGACCAGGGCGGTGTGAAAGGCGTCTATCACCTCGCTCTCGTCGAAGCACGGGACGACGACGGACATATGGACCATGGGCTGCTCACTCCATGCACTGGTGTGCGGTACGGCCGCCGGGAGTTCGGGGCCGCCGCTCAGGGAGGATGGCCATGGGGCCACCGGGGTTGCCTGCACAGGGCAACGGACTTCTCCCTGTCCAGCCAGTGGAGCGCGGTGGCGGGAGGTTCACAGCCCCACGCCGTCCACTCGGGTGAGCCCGTGACTGTGCGTGGGCACGCGTGCGTCCGCCCCGTCACCGGGATGCGGGACGGGGCGGACGGTGTGTGGCGTCGGTGAGGCGCGGACGGATCAGGACCCGCCCTTGCCGACCTCCTTGTTCACCGCGGCCGGCGAGTCGTACTGCTTCTCGGGGAGGGACTTCAGGGCCTCCATGACCTTCTTGTCGGCCTTGTGCTTCTGTGCTTGATCGACGATCTCCTTCTTGGATGCCGGGTATTCGACGCCGCCGAGGGCCTTCTGCATTTCGATCGGGTTCACAGCCATGGTCGAGGGGTACCCCGGCGCGGGAGCCCGATACCGGGACCAAAGTCCATGTCACGACAATGGAGCACAGGCACCTTTTCTCCCCACGCAGCGCGAATCCGTCACGGTTGCATCACAATGTCGTGTGAGGGCCGGAGAGTGCGGGCACATCCATGTGCGGGAGGGCGACCCGGTCCGGGGGCCGGCGCATCGCCCGGCCTCGGGGAGGCCGGCCTGGAGAAGGCATCGGCGTCCCTCTCTCCTTGCTTCGTGGCGTGGGAAAGGCAGGTACGTTCATGCTGTTGGCGCATCCCGCAGTGCTTCGCGAGCTCGTGGCCCGTTACGAATCCCTGTGCACCGCCTCCCAGGAGCTGGCCCTCGCGCCCGACCTGAAACGACGGCTCGACGATGTCACGTACACGCTGTGCGTGACCACTGGAACGCGGCAGCTGGACCAAGCGCTGGCCGCCGCACGCGCGAGGCTGGCCGCCACGGCGGCAGCCACCACGGCGGCAGCGGCACCGGCTACCGCCGGTACCGTCGGCTGACGCGGGAGGACTTTCGGCGGCCCCGGCCCAGGGGTTGACCGGGGCCGCCACGGGTGTCCGCGGGGAGTGCGGAGCGCCCGGTCGGAACACCGTGGGGCGACGCGAGGAGGGAGCGCCGTCACGCGGTGTTCTGTCTCGGCACCCCGGGCCGTTTCACCGGGGTGTCCGTGCAGTAAATATATTTACCGTCGAGTAAGCAAGCGTATGAAAAATTTCATGCGCTGCTGACGCGTGAAAGCGGCTGAAAACGCCCTTGTCCCGGGCCCGGTCGCTCAGTCGTCGAGGAAGAAGTTGTGCTGCTCCGCAGCCTGTTCGTATCCCTCGAGCCGCAGCTGTGTGCGCTCCGGGTTGGCGTCCGCCATCGCCTGGAGCACCGATGCCGCGAGGACGCCGGGCGCCGCGTACGAGTCGAAGACCAGCCGCGACCCCGTCCCGGCCGTCAGCGTCACATCCGCCTCGTCCACCAGCGGCCCGAGCGTCAGATCCGTGATCAGCGCGATGCGCAGCCCCGTCCGGCGGGCCGCCCGCATCGCGGCCAGGGTCTCGTGGGCGTGCCTCGGCATCGCGAACGCCAGCACCCACGTCCCGCCCGCCTCCCGGGACTGCAGCAGCGCGTCGTAGGCCACGCTGCCGCCGCGCGTCACCAGGCGTACGTCGGGGTGGATACGGCGGGCCGCGTACGCGAAGTACTCCGCCAGCGACACCGAGATACGCAGACCCAGGATCGTCAAGGGGACGGATGTCGCCAACTCACGGCCCACATCGAGGATCTGGCCGGGATCGGCGAGCAGGCGGCGCAGATGCTCCAGGTTCTCGATCTCGGCGTCGATGGCGGCCTGCAGTTCATTGCGGCGGATCTCCTCGCGGGTGTCCGGCGCACCGGCCACCGCGCTGAGCGCGATGGGCTGCAACGCCTCCCGGAGCGCGGGGAACCCGCTGTAC
This sequence comes from Streptomyces sp. CB03234, assembly GCF_001905885.1. GTDB lineage: Bacteria > Actinomycetota > Actinomycetes > Streptomycetales > Streptomycetaceae > Streptomyces. Next base: position 495,735 of record NZ_LIYH01000004.1, read on the forward strand.
CCCAGGGACGTCGCGAACCGCGTCACCGACGGCTGGCTGACCCCCACGCGCTCAGCGAGATCCGTGATCGACAGGAACGCGGCCTCGGTCAGGTGGTCGATCATGTACTGGGCGATGCGGCGTTGGGCGGGCGACAGCCGGTGGCCGCCGAAGAGCGCCATCACCCGGTCCAGAGGAACGGCCGGGGCCGGCTCCGCCGCCGCGGACGGCGTGCCTGGCGTGATCGCAGCCGCCTGCGCGCGTGCCTGCTGCCCTGATGGCACCACCGGTGTGCCTCCTTCTTGTCCCGATTCCGCTCAACATAGCTCACCCGCTCCGGCCGCCCCCGGGCCACCGATGTGCGCGACCCGGCCGCTCGGGAGCATGCTGTCTGTGTGCCCGCACCCGTGCCGTAACGGGCACGGCGGCGCCGGGTACCTCGCGCTGAGTGAGGCTGGGACATGCCAGGGAAACCGCACAGCAACGGCACCGGGAACGCCGAGGGCCGGCCCGACGCACTGGCCCTGGCGCTGGCCGAGGCAACGGTGGCGGCCGTCGAATCCACCGGCGGATTCGCCGGCGGCGTCTACCTGCGCAGCGGCACCCCGGGACTGCTGCGGCTGGCCGCCCTCGCCGGGCTGCCCGCCCTGCTGTTCCACCCCTGGTGGCGCATGCACATCAACCGCCCCTTCCCGGTGGCCGACGCCCACCGCTCCGGCAAGCCGGTCCACCTCGCCGACGCCGAGGACGCCATGCGCCGCTACCCCCAGCTCATGGCGGGCCTTCCGTTCCCCTTCGGGTCGCTGTACGAGCCGGTCGCCCCCGGCCGCGACGGCTTCGGCGTGCTCGTGGTCCTCCGCGCCGCCACCCCCGGCCGCCCCGTCGACCCGGGCGACCGGCGCCGGATGCACCAGGCGGCGCGGCACCTCGGCACCCGGCTCGCCGACCTCGCCGCCGGGGGCACCCCCGTCGCCTGGGACGACCCGCCCGTCAACGTCCAACTGCCCACGCGCACCGCCCCGCCCGTGCGGACCGGCCACCTCGACTGGGACACCGCGACCGGTGCCGTCACCACCGACGAGGAGCTCCGTACGATCCTCGGCACCGCCCCGGACGCCGGCCCGCCCGCCACCATCGACGCCGTCACCGCCCTGCTCGCCCCGGAGGACGCGTACGGCCTGTGGACCGTCGCCCGCCGGCTCACCGACGCCGACCACCCCCACACCCGCCGCATCTGGCTGCGCGCCCGCGACGGCCGCCCCTGCCTCCTGGAACTCTCGCCCCACGAGCCCCCCGGCGACCCGTCCCACCGCCCGCCCGCCCCCGGCCGGTCACCACCCCCCACCGCCCCGAACACACCCTCGCCCGCCGACCGGCCGGCGGCGGAGCCTGCCGGGCCCGCCGGTGCGGAGAACCGTGTGCCCGGCGGGCCCGGCGGCGGAAGCGCCGACGGCCGGCCGCGGCAGGAGCCGCCCGGCGTCGGCCCGAGCGGCCACGCGCGCGCCGAGCGGTCGGCGGAGGAACGTCCACCGCCGGCCACGGGGGGAAGCCCCGTGCCCGACGGTCCCGTCGGCCACGCGTCGGCCGGGCCGGGGGCGGGGCGGCGGCTGCGCGGGGTACTGGTGGACCCGGGGGCCGGCGCCGTCAGGGGTGCGGCGGCCGACCGGTTGGCCGGCGGGATCTGCTCGCTGGACCGGCTCGGGAGGATTACGTTCGTCAGCAGCGGCGCCGAGACCCTCCTCGGCCGCGGCAGGCCCCAGCTCATCGGGCGCGTCCTGTGGGAGGCCCTGCCCTGGTTCGGGCGGCCCGCCTACGAGGACAACTTCCGGGCCGCCCTGCTCTCCGACGAGCCCGTCCACTTCCTGGCGCACCGCGACCCCGAGTCGTGGCTGTCGGTCTCCCTCTACCCCGGACACGAGGGCCTGACCATGACTTTCGCCGCCGCCGAGCAGCCCGCGTACACGCCCGGCTCCGTCGCCTCGCCCGGCGCCGGACTCGGCTCCCCGGCCGACCGGGCGTCCATGCCGTACCGCCCCGTCGCCCTCGCCATCGCGCTCACCGAGGCCGTCACCGCCCGCCAGGTGTCCGCCGTCGTCACCGAGGAACTGCTGCCCGCCTTCGGCGGCCGCCAGCTCGCGATCTACCTCCTCAGCGAGCGCCATCTCCACCTCGCCTGGGAGACCGGCTTCCCGCAAGGCTTCCTCGACCGCTTCGACGGCGTCGGGCTCGACGCCCGGCTGCCCGGCGTCGAAACCCTCACCACCGGCCGCCCCATCTTCTTCGAGTCCATGCAGCGGCTCGCCGCCGCCTACCCCGGCATCCCCATGGACGCCCACGTCGGCGCCCGCGCCTTCCTGCCCCTCATCGCCTCCGGCCGCCCCGTCGGCTCCTGCATCCTCGGCTTCGACCAGCCCCGCGGCTTCAGTCCCGAGGAGCGCACCGTCCTCACCGCCCTCGCCGGACTGATCGCCCAGGCCCTCGAACGCGCCCGGCGCTACGACTCCGAGGCCGCCCTCGCCCGGGGCCTCCAGGACGCCCTCCTGCCGCACACGCTGCCCCGGCTCCACGACGTCGACACCGCCGGCCGCTACCTCCCCGGCACCCAGGGCATGGAGGTCGGCGGCGACTGGTACGACGTCATCGACACCGGCCGCGGTATCGCCCTCATCATCGGCGACGTCCAGGGACACGGGGTGGCAGCCGCCGCGACCATGGGCCAGCTGCGCAGCGCCGTACGCGCCTTCGCCCTCAGCGGCCACGACCCCGAGGAGGTGATGAGCGGGACGAACCGGCTGCTCATCGACCTCGACGCCGGCCAGTTCGCCACCTGCTGCTACATCGTCCTGGACGCGGCGACCGGCCTCACCCGCGCCGTACGCGCCGGCCACCTCCAGCCCCTGCTGCGTCACCCGGACGGCACAACGGAGGTCCTCGACCTGCCCGGCGGCGTGGTCCTCGGCGTCGACCCCGAAGCGGCCTACCCGGTCACCGAACTGCGGCTCGCGCCCGGCGACGTCCTGGCCCTGTTCACGGACGGGCTCGTCGAACGGCCCGGAACCGACATCGACCTGGGTATCGAGCGGCTGCGCGGCGCGCTCTCCGGGGTCGGCGCGTCCCCTCTCGCCGCCACCGCCGAGCGGCTCATCCGCGAGGCCACGGGCGCCCACGACCGGCCCGACGACATCGCACTGCTGCTCGCCGCCCGCCGCCCCGACGGCGACCCCCGCCGGAGCAGCGCGGCATGAGCGCGGTTGTGCCGCACGGAACGCCGACCGACCATGAGGAGACGTAAGAAGGCAGGTGCCATGAGCGCGGTGTACGCGGCCGAGGATGCCGACTTCCGCGGCCCACTCGACGTCACGAAAGCAGCGACGGCCGTGCTGGACGGCGACGGCACGGTCGTCGGCTGGGGTCCGGCGGCCCACGCCCTGCTGGGCTACCCCCCGCACGAGGCGGTCGGCCGCCCCATCGGCACGTTCGTCGTGGACCGCCCCGGCGCGTACCGCATGTCGGCGCCCCTGCCCGGCGCGGCGCTGGCCCGGCGCCAGGTGCTCCACATGCGTCACCGGGACGGCCACATCGTCCGCGTGGCCACCGCGACGCTCCCGCTCTCCCACGCCGGCACCGGCCCCGCCCGGCTGCTCGCGGTGGCCGACGCGGACGAGACCGAGCGGTGGGAGGCCCTCCAGTCGATGCTCCGCGGCCTGGCCACCCAGTCGCCCGTCGGCCTCGCCATCTACGACATCGACCTGCGGGTCGTCTGGACCAACCACGCCCTGTACCGCGAGATGGGCACCTTCCAGTACGCCGGGCTCGGCCCCGACGAGATGGTCACCGACGGCGAGATCCTCTCCGACGGCTACCCGACGACGCTGGCGGAAGCCATGCGCCGGGTGATCGCCACCGGCGAGCCCGTCATCGAACTCCACTACAGCGGCCGCCCGCCCGCCGACCCCGACCACGACCACGTCTGGTCCTGCTCCTACTACCGGCTCCAGGACGCCGACGGCCGGGCCCTCGGCGTGTGCGAGGAGACGGTGGACATCACCGACCGCTACCTCGCCCAGCAGCGCCTGGACCTCCTCGTACGGGCCGGCGGCCGGGTCGGCACGTCCCTGGACATGACCCGCACGGCACAGGAACTGTCGTCCGTCGCCGTCCCGCAGTTCGCCGACGCCATCACGGTCGACCTCATCGACGTCGTCCTGGAGGGCGACCAGCCGGCCCCCGGAACGGCGACCTCCAGACGCGTCGTACGGGTGTGGGAAGGCCCCTCGGAAGGACCCCGCAGCGCCAGACCGGTCGCCTACCCGGCGGACTCCCTCCAGGCCCGCTGCCTGGCCGGCGGACGGCCCGTACTGGAAGGGCCGACGCCCACGCAGAGCGCCCATTCCCGGCTCGCCGTGCCGCTGCGCACCGAAGGCGGCCCGCTCGGCGTGGTGACCTTCTGCCGCGACCGCCACCCCGACCCGTTCGAGTCCGGCGACCTGCTGGTCGCCGACGAACTCGTCGCCCGCGCCGCCGTCAGCATCGACAACGCGCGCCGCTTCACCCGCGAACACGCCGCGGCCCTCACCCTTCAGCGCAGCCTGCTGCCCCGGCACCTGCCACGCCTCACCGCCGTCGACGTCGCCCACCGCTACCTGCCGGCCGACAACAGGGCCGGAGTCGGCGGCGACTGGTACGACGTGATCGCCCTGTCCGGCACCCGCGTCGGCCTCGTCGTCGGCGACGTCGTCGGCCACGGGGTGCGCGCCGCCGCCACCATGGGCCGCCTCCGTACGAGCGTGCGGGCGTTCGCCCGGCTCGACCTGCCGCCCGACGAACTCCTCACCCGCCTCGACGAGCTGATCACCCAGGACGCCCACGAACAGACCGCCGTCCAGGCCGAGACCGAGGACGCCGCACTCGGCGTAACCTGCCTGTACGCCGTCTACGACCCGGTCACCGGGCGGTGCAGCATGGCCCGCGCCGGAAGCCCCCTGCCCTCGATCGTCGACCCGGGCACCGGAGCCGTCAGCCACCCGGACGTACCCGCCGGCCCGCCGCTGGGCCTGGGCGGCCTGCCGTTCGAGGCCGCCGAGTTCACCCTCCCCGAAGGCAGCCTGATCGCCCTGTTCACCGACGGGCTCATCCAGGGCCGCGACCGGGACCGCGACGCCGAACTCGACGCGCTGCACGCCGTCCTCGCGGAGCACCGCCGCCCCCTGGACGACCTGTGCGACCGGATCGTCACCACGCTGCTGCCCGGCCCTGTCGACGACGACGCCGCGCTCCTCCTCGTACGCACCCGCACCCTGGACAGCCACGAGGTGGCCGCCTGGGACCTGCCCGACGACCCGGAAGTGGTCGGCCGCGCCCGCGCCCTGGCCACCGGGCAGGTGGACGCCTGGGGGCTCGACGGAGAGCTGGGCTTCACCACCGAACTGGTCGTCAGCGAACTCGTCACCAACGCCATCCGCTACGCCTCCGGCCCCATCCAGCTGCGGCTCATCCGCGACCGGACCCTCATCTGCGAGGTGTCCGACACCGGCCACACCTCGCCGCACCTGCGCCGCGCGGGAAGCGAGGACGAGGGCGGCCGCGGGCTGTTCCTGATCGCCCAGATGACCCAGCAGTGGGGCACCCGCTACACCCCCACCGGCAAGACCATCTGGGCCGAGCAGCCGATCCCGCCCTGACGTTTGCCGAGGCTCCGGCCCGGAAACCCGGGAGTGGCCGACACGCACGGGAGGTACGTCATGGCAGTGTCCGAACAGATCAGCGACGGGCTCTGGGACGAGTTCCACACCGTCGTCAACATGACCTCGCGCGAGCTGCAGGAATGGCTCAACGTCGAATCGGCGGGCGAGGAGACCGAAGAAGTCCCCGACCGCGCCGGAAAGCCCATGGGCCGACGTGTCCTCGAGATCCTCGGCAAGCGCCGCACCGACCTCACCCAGGACGACGTGAGCGTCATGCAGCGCGTCTGCGACATCGTCCGCTCCCAGCGCGACCCCTCCCTCGACCCGAAGGCCGGGGGAACCGACTGGCGCCACGGCCTGATGGACATCGGTCACGACCCCCTCAAACCGACCTGACGATCCAGTCCTCCACGGATTCTCCAGCGGCCGTAGCGTCCCGACGAGGAGGATCCGTTGCGCCTCTCCCACAGCCGCCCCACCGACCCCGGCTACACCCGCCGCCGCCACGGCCGCGGCTTCCGATACCTCGACCCCGCCGGGCAGGCCCTGCGCGACCCGGCGGAACTCGCCCGCATCAAGGGGCTGGTCATCCCGCCGGCCTGGCGCGACGTCTGGGTCTGCGCCAGGCCCAGCGGCCACCTCCAGGCCGTCGGCACCGACGCAGCCGGGCGCCGCCAGTACCTCTACCACCCGCAGTTCCGCGCCGAGCAGGAGCAGGCCAAGCACGACCACGTGCTGGACGTCGCCGAACGCCTCCCCGCCGTCCGCGAGGCCGTCGAGGGACACCTGGGCGACCGGGGCCTCACCCGCCGGCGCGTCCTCGCCACCGCCGTACGCCTGCTCGACCTCGGGTTCTTCCGCATCGGCAGCGACCGCTACACCGAGGAGAACAACAGCTACGGCCTGACCACCCTGCTGCGCGAACACTCCCGCTGCCACGCCGGTGCCGTCCTGTTCACCTACACCGGCAAGCACGCCAAGGAGATCGTCCAGACCGTCGCCGACCCCGCCGCCTGCCGCAGCCTCACCGCTCTGCTGCGCCGCCAGGGCGGCGGCGACCGGCTCCTCGCCTACTGGGAGCGGCCCTCCTGGCACGAGGTGAGCGGCGCCGACGTCAACGCGTACCTCAAGGAACTCGCCGGCCTGGAGATCACCGCCAAGGACTTCCGCACCTGGCACGCCACCGTCATGGCCGCCGTCGCGCTCGCCGTCTCCCAGAGCGTCGCCCACAGCGAGACCGCCCGCCGCCGTGCCATCAGCCGGGCCGCCCGCGAAGTCGCCGGATACCTCGGCAACACCCCCGCCATCTGCCGGGCCTCCTACATCAACCCGCGGGTGATCGAGCTGTACGAGGAGGGCGTCACCGTGGCCGACGCACTGCCCCACCTCGGCGACGAGGGCGCGTACGGCATCCCCGCCACCCAGGGCCCCGCCGAGCGGGCCGTCCTCCGGATGCTGCGCACCGGCCGGCCGCCCGGCTGATCAGGGCCAGGACGGCTCCCGGCGCGGCACCACCACCAGCTCCGAGACCACACTGCCCTCCGGCACCGACAACGCGTACAGCACCGTGTCGGCCACGATGTCCGGGCTCTGCAACAGCGACACATCGGCGTCCGGGAAACGCTCCAGGATGAACGGCGTCTCCATGCCGCCCGCGATGATCCCCGTCACGCCGATCCCCGTGCAGTCCCGCTGCGCCTCCTTGAACAGCGTGTGCGTGAAGGCCCGCAGCCCCGACTTGCCCGCCGAATACGGCCCGGCCTCCGTCCACGTCCGGTTCGACGCGGTCGACAGGATGTTCACGATGCGGCCGCCACCCCTCGCCACCATCCGCCGGTAGGACTCCAGGCACAGGTACATCGGCCCCAGCAGGTTCGTCGTGACCACCCGCGTCACCTCCTCCGCCGTGAGGTGCTCGATGGGTTTGGACACATCCACAGCCGCGTTGTTGACCAGCACATCCACGTGCTGACCGTCCTCGTCCAGCTCCCGGAACACCCCGGCCACCGCCTCGGCGTCCCGGACGTCCATCTCGACGAACCGCACATCCCGCCCGTCCCGCCCCAGCTCCTCGCACAGCTCCCGCGCCTGCTCCTTGCGCACATCCGCGACCAGGACCGACGCGCCCGCCCCGGCCAGAGCCCGGGTGATCGAGGCACCCAGCCCGCGCGCCCCACCGGTCACCAGCGCCTGCCTGCCCCCAAGATCGACCCGCACTGCGCCCATGCCTGCCTCCTCATGATGAGTCGTGTCTCCCCCCACTGTGGCCTGCGCCACTACGCACGGCATGCCGGACGGTCACTGTGAGCAAGCACACCAGAAGTGCCGAATCTGCAGGTCAGGCCCCATATGACAACCGGACGGGCCGCCGAGGCGGCCCCTTGGCGCCCGGCTGGAGCAGGCACTTCTGCCACCATGGTCAACGCTGTGGGACCGCCTCCGACGAGGCGCGCAGCAGCAGACAGATCCGGTGGACAGGCCGTGCAGTGCGGCACGTGGCCTTCCTTTCCGCCGAATTCCGCCATCCGGGTCCACCGGCTCGTCACCCCCGTACCTCACTGTGCCTTCTTCCTCCGCGCCCACCGCGCCCCCCGCCCCTGCGGCTACGCGCGTCAACCACTCGCCCTGGCGTTCCCTCAAGTACCGCAGCATGCGCTGGTGGTCGCTCGCGAACCTGGTGTCCAACGCCGGTACGTGGATGCAGCTGACCGTGCAGAACCTGCTGGTGCTCCAGATCACCGGCTCGGCCGCCGCGACCGGACTGTCGCTGTCCGTGCAGGCCGCCCCCGGGCTGCTGGTGAGCATCGCGGGCGGCGCCGCCGTCGACCGCTGGCCCCGCAAGCTCACCGCCGCCGTCAGCCAGGCGCTGCTCGGCGCGGTCGCCTTCACCACCGCCCTGCTCGTCGCGTTCGATCAGCTCAACCTGGGCGTCCTGATGGCGCTCGCCGCTGTCACCGGCCTCATCGCCACCATCGACGGGCCCGCCTGCTCACTGCTCGGCAACGACCTGGTCCGCGCGGAGGACGTCCCCTCGGCCATCGGCGTCGGGTCCCTGGTCAGCAACGCGGGCCGGCTTGCCGGCGCCGGCCTCGCGGGCCTCGCGGTCGGGGTCTTCGGCACGGCCGCCGCGTACGCCGCGAACGGCCTGTCGTTCCTGTTCGTCGCGGCCGTCATCCCGTTCCTGCGCCCGGTGGCGACCGCCGCCACCAAGACCTCGCCGGCCGCCACGCGCGACGACGACATGACCGTCCGCGAGGGCCTCGCCTTCTTCGCCCGCCGCCCCCGGCTGGTCGCCCTCGCCGGCATCAGCGGCATCAGCGCGATCTTCGGCCGCAACTACGGGCTCACCCTCGCCGTGCTCGTCACCGGACCGCTCGCGGGCGGCGCCGGCGCCTTCGGCACGGTCTCCACCGTCCTCGCCGTGGGCGGCATCATCGGCGCCGTCCTCGGCGCGCGGCTGCGCAAGCCCTCCGTACGCCTCGTGGGCACCCTGGCCGCCGGGGGCGCGCTCCTCCAGGTGGTCGCCGGGCTCTCGCCGTCCCTCGCCGTCCTGCTGGTCCTCGTCCTGCCGATGGCCGTCGTCGAGTCGGTCTCCGACACGGCCGGTACGACGGTCCTCCAGACGGACCCGCCCGCCCATATGCGCGGTCGCGTGCTGGGCGTCTGGAACACCATCCGGACCATGTGGTCCCTGGCGGGCCCCCCGGCCCTCGGCCTCCTCATGGAGCTGGCCGGCGCGCGTGGAGCCCTGGTGGTGGGCGGCCTCCTCATCGCCGGCACGATCGGAGCGGGGCACCTTCTGCGCCGCCGCCGCGTTCCGGAGCCGGTCCTGCTCCACCCGGACACCCCCGTCCTGACGGCCCGCCCGGCCCTCTCCACCGCGGCCTGACGCCACCCCGCCGGGGCGGGGCGGTGCCCCTGCTCCCGCCGACCCGCAGACAGCCACCGCCCGGTGCGGGGCCGTGCCCCCATCCCCCACCGCCCCGCAGATGGCCACCGGCCGGGGTGGGGCCGTGCAGGGTCGCCCCCGCAGAGGTTGGCGGCGCCGTAACGGCTCCCTTACGTGTGCCCAAGGCCGCCGGCCTCGAGGAGGTGAGCCCGGAGGGGCCACGCTCCCCACCCCCCGGCAGGCCACCGACCCGCACCGCCCCGGGGCGAACCGGGAAGGGGCACCGCCCCGGGAGGAGCCGCCGCAAGGGCACCGCCCCGGTCCCGTTGTGCCCACCCTCCCCCAAGCTCTCGGCTTCGCTCGAGCAGGGGGGACCCCCATCGCCCCTGCGGGACGACTGCCCACAACGGGTGCGGAACGACTGCCCACAACGGTGGGGGCACCCTGCCTCAACGGGGCGATCGCGCACAACGGATGGGGGAGCCGCCTCTCCGGAACGACTGCCCACAACGGGTGGGCGCAGCGGGTGGGTGGGAGACCCGTCTCTGCGGAAGACCGCCCGCAACGGGGGAGCCGTCTCGGTGGCGACTGCCCATAACGGGGGAGGCGCAAGGGCGCGCCCCGCTGCGGGTGAGGAAGCCGCCGCAGCGGGACGGCTGCCCACAGCGGGGGCGTGGAGGCGCAACCACCGGCCCCCGGCGGGCTGGGGGGGGGGGGGGGGGGGGGGGGGGGCGGCCAGCGGCTGCTTAGCGGCCCGGGGGGCGGATGGGGGCCGCCGCCTGGGCGGCGCGGCGGGCCAGCAGGGTCGTGGAGCGGCCGTCGAGGTACGGGAGCACCACCGCCTGGCCGCCCCAGGCGCGCAGCACCTCCGCCTCCGGCAGGTCCTCGGCGGAGTAGTCGCCGCCCTTGACCCACACGTCCGGCCGCAGCCGGCTCAGCAGCTCCGCCGGGGTGTCCCCGTCGAAGACGGCGACCGCGTCGACGCTGCCGAGGCCCGCGAGCACCCGCACCCGGTCGGGGAGCGGGTTCAGGGGCCGGCCGGGGCCCTTGAGCCGCCCGACGGACTCGTCGGAGTTGACGCACACGATGAGGCAGTCGCCGATCCGGCGGGCGCTCTCCAGCAGGCCGACGTGGCCCGCGTGCAGCAGGTCGAAGCAGCCGCCCGTCGCGACGACCGTCCCGCCGCGCGCCCGGACCTGTTCCGCGAGCACGAACGGGTCGGTCTCCGGCACCTCACGTGGCCCGGCCGGGGGCGGCGTACGCCACAGCGACGGGTTGCCCGCGCCGCCCGCGGCGACGAACGCGGCCGCCTCGGCCACCGCCCGCTGCACCGCCTCCTCCGGCAGTGCGCCGTCCGCCAGCGCGGCGGCCGTCGCGGCGGCGAAGCAGTCGCCCGCGCCGCACGCGTCGCCCTCCGCCCGGTACGGCGCCGGGACCAGCATCGGGGTCGTGGCACCGGGCCGCGTCAGCAGCACCCCGCGCTCGCCGAGCGTCACGGCCACCGCCGCCACCCGCCACCGTTCCGCCAGATCCGCGCCCCGTTCCGCGAACGCGCGCAGCGAGTCGCCGTCGCCGCGGCACAGCGCCATCGTCTCGGTGGCGTTCGGAGTGACGATCCGCGAGCCCGGCACCGGCGCGTCGCCCTTGAGGTGCGGGTCCCACACCACCGGCACCTTGGGCGCGACGGCCGCCAGGTGCTCCCGTACCGCGCTGGCGGTGTGCCGCCCGTAGTCGGCGACGAGCACGGCGTGGGCCTGCGCGAGCGTCTCGCGCACCGCCCCGTCCGGCTCGCCGGGGTCACCGCCGCCGCGGTCGATCCGCACCAGCGGCCGGCCGGACGCCAGCACTCGCGTCTTCACCGGCAGAGTGCCGTTCAGGGGCAGCTCCACCAACCGCACACGGCCGCGCAGCGAACGCCGCACCGCCTCGCTGGCCGGGTCGTCGCCCAGCGCGGTCACCAGCACCACGTCCCGCCCGCCGCGCGTCGCGAGCGCGGCCGCCAGCCCGGCACCGCCGGGGCGGCGCTGGTCGCCCGTGACGTCGACGACCGGGGCCGGGGCGTCCGGGGCCAGCCGGGTCGACACGCCCTCGATGTCCTCGTCCAGCAGGACGTCACCGACGACCACCAACGGCTTGTACGCGCTCATGACATCCTCCGCCGGACCGCGGCGGGCGCCGCCGCGCCCGCCGCACGCGTGGGCGGCCCCGCCGCCACCTCCGCGTCGAAGCACTCGCACAGCAGGTGCACGGCCACCAGGTGGGTCTCCTGGACGGTCGCCGTCGAGTCGGCCTCCACGCACAGGGCCTCGTCGGCGGCCTCGGCCAGTGGATTGGGCCGGGGACCGGTCAGCGCCCACACCCGCAGCCCGGCCTGCCGGGCGGTCACGGCCGCCGCGACCAGGTTGGCGCTGCGGCCCGAGGTGGACAGCAGCACCAGTACGTCACCGGGCCGGCCATGTGCGGCGACCTGACGGGCGTACACCTGGTCGAACCCGTAGTCGTTGCCGATGGCCGTCACGCTGGACGTCTCGGCATGCAGAGAGATGGCCGAGAAGGCGGGGCGCTCGCGCTGGTAGCGGCCCACCAGCTCGGCGGTCAGGTGCTGGGCCTGTGCCGCGCTGCCGCCGTTGCCGGCGGCCAGCAGCCGGCCGCCGACCGGCAGGACGGCCGCGAGATGGCCGCCCCACTCCGCGATCCGGTCCAGATGGTGGCGCCGGAACCGGCCGAGCGCGTCCTGCAGCGCCCGGCAGTGCTCGTGCGCCGCTTCGAGGGTGGGAGAAGCGAGGGGATCGGTCATGGCGTTCGGGCGTACCGCGTCCCTGGGGAACGGCGGCGGGGCCCACACCTCCTTCGGACTTCGTCGTACGGCTGGACCGTGGTCGGGCCGGTCAGGCCACGCCCGTCACGGCGGGCCGGGCGGCGAGCACCGCGGCGTACTCCTTCTCGGTGGCCGCCGCGACCCGCGCCCAGCCGTACCGGCTCAGCACCCGGCGGCGGCCGGCCGCCCCGCACGCGGCCCGCAGCGCGGGATCGGCGAGCAGTTCGCCGACCGCGCGGGCCAGCGCCTCGGGGTCCCCGGGCGGCACCAGCCGCCCGGTGTCCGGGTCGGCGACGGTGTCGAGCTGTCCGCCCACCGCGCTGGCGACGATGGGCCGCCCGCACGCCATGGCCTCCAGCGGCACGATGCCGAACGGCTCGTAGTCCGCCGGGCACAGCACCACGTCCGCGCTGCGCAACAGCGGCGCCACCTCCTCGGGGGCGACGCCGCCGGTGAACCGGACCCGGTCCGCCACCCCGGCCAGCCGGGCGACCTCCCGCAGTCGGCGTACCTCCGGGTCGGCGTCGAGCCGGTCGGCCGGAGGGCCGCCGACGACGAGGAGTTCCGTGTCGGGCAGCCGGCTGAGCGCCGTGACGGAGACCGCCGCGCCCTTGCGGGGCACCAGGCGGCCCAGCTGGAGCAGCCGGTACCGGGCGCCGCCGTCCCGCTCGGCGGCGGGGCCGTCCGGTCGGAACTGCTCGGTGTCCACGCCGCACGGCACGACACCCACCTTGTCGGTCGGTATCCGCATCCGGCTCAGCTCGAAGACCTCGTCGTGGCAGGTGGCGATCACCCGGTCGCAGCCCAGGCCCACCTCCCGCTCGCGGGCGATGCGTTCGGGCGGGCTGGTGTCGGCCTGCTTCTGGTGGCGCCGCTTCACCGTTCCCAGCGCGTGGTACGTGTGCAGCAACGGCAGGCGTGCCTCCCGGGTCGCCCACAGCGAGGCCACGCCCGACATCCAGAAGTGCGAGTGCACCAGATCGGGCGGCCGGGTCCGCCACTCGCGGGCCATCCAGCGGCCGAACGCCGCCATGTACGGCAGGAGTTCGTCCTTCGGGATGGGCTCGGGCGGACCGGCGGGCACGTGGCGCACCTCGACGCCGGGGCGCAGCATCACCCGGTCGGGGAGGTCCGGGGAGTCGCGGCGGGTGTAGACGGTGATGCGGTGGCCGCGATCGGCGAGGGCGCTCGCGAGGCGTGCGACGTGCACGTTCTGGCCGCCCGCGTCGACGCCGCCCAGCACGGCGAGCGGGCTCGCGTGCTCCGAGACGAGCGCGACGGACAGCCCGTGGCGGCCGCCTCCGGCCCGGCCGCCCGCACCGATGTCGATGTCGATCGCCTCGGCGTCCAGAGCCTCCGCCTCCAGAGCCTCCGCCTCCAGAGCCTCCGCCTCCAGGGCCTCGGCCTCCAGGGCCTCGGCCTCGATGGACTCCACCTCGGCGTCGATGTCGTCGAACGCCCCGGAGCCGTCCAGCGAGCCTCCGCGGTCCAGCGAGCCTCCGCCGTCCAGCGCGTCGGCGTCCACCCGGCGGCGCCCGACCGGGCCGGTGTCCAGGGGATCCGTGGGGTCGAGGGATGTCATGAGCGCACCTCCGTCATCACGCGCTCCCAGTCGTCCAGGAAGCGTTTGAGCCCGTACCGTTCGAGCGCCGCCTGCCGGGCCCGCGCGCCGTCCTCGGCAGCCGCCTCCGGCTCGTCGAGATAGCGCCGGGCGGCCCGCGCCAGCACCTCGGGCCGCGTCGACAGCGTCCCGGCGCCGGCCGGCACCGCCTCGATGGCCTCCGTCGTGGCCAGCGCCACGACCGGCATGCCCAGGTGCATGGCCTCCAGCAGGGACAGGCCCAGCGACGTCCAGCGCACCGGATGCAGGTACAGCCGCCGCTCCGCCATCGCCGCGTGCAGCTCCCGCTGCGGCAGGTCGGCGCTGCGGCACCGCTCCTCGGGTACGCCCAGGTGCGCGGCGAGGCCCTCGGTACGCATGCCGAACACGTCCAGCGGCGCCGCCTCGCACAGCGCGGGCAGCAGATCCGTACCGGTGTAACGGCCCCTCCGCACCGGCTCGTTGACGACGACCGCCGCCCGTGCGAGGCGCCCGGTGTACAGGTGCCCCGGGTCGACGATCCCGTGCTCGATCACCTCGGTCCGGGCCGAACCGCTGTCCCAGAACAGCCGGTTGAAGTGCGTGACGTGCACCAGCGTCAGGCCGGTGCGGTCGGCGCACGGATGACGGGTGTCCGGGACGTTCCCGTCGGGCGCGTTGTGCTCCAGGTACACCGCCGGTACGTCCCGTCCCGGTCGGCGCCCGCCCAGCCAGCGCTCGGCCAGCTCGAACTCGTGCGGCCGCTGGAGGACCACCAGGTCCACCGGCGCGTCCCGCGACTGCTCGGGCGTCACCTCCCGTACCGAGTCGGGCCAGGTGAACGTACGGGCCCGGCCGCGTCCGTCCGGACCGCGGTCCGGAAGTACCGGCACCAGGTAGGTGTGGGGCCCCTGGACGAACGCCGTCGTCCAGGACCCGTGCACATGCCACAGCAGGATGTTCATGAGCCGTCTCCTCCCCTCACCGCGCCGCGTCGTCGGTGTCGTCGGAGCGGAAGAAGTCCCCGCGCCGCACCGCGTACGGGCCGATGGCCAGCAGGTCGACGGGGGAGGAGCCGAAGCACTCCAGGGCGTCGCGCGGGTCGTCCACCATGGGCCGGCCGGCCGTGTTGAGACTGGTGTTGACCACCACCGGCAGTCCGGTGCGCCGCTCGAACTCGGTCAGCATCCGCGCCACCAGCGGCTCGGCCTGCCGGTCGACGGTCTGGATCCGCGCCGTGCCGTCGACGTGCACCACGGCCGGGATGCGCTCGCGCCACTCGGGCGCCACGTCGTGCACGAACAGCATGTACGGGCTGGGGATCACGCCGTCGAAGATCTCCGCCGCCCGGTCGGCGAGCACCATCGGCGCCACCGGCCGGAACTGCTCGCGCCCCTTCACGTCGTTGAGCCGCTCCAGGTTCCCCGCGTGCCCCGGGTGGGCCAGCAGCGAGCGGTGCCCGAGCGCCCTGGGCCCGAACTCCGAACGCCCCTGGAACCACGCCACGATCGCGTTCTCCGCCAGCGCCTGGGCCACCGTCTCCGCGATGTCCGCCGGCCGGTCGAAGGGAACGGCGGCCGTCTTCAGCCAGGCGCCCAGCTCGGCGTCCGACCAGTCCCGCCCCAGATCGGCGCCCGGCATCGGATCCGGGTCGTCCCCGCCGCCCGCCGCCAGCAGCAGCGCCCCGCCCAGCGCCGTACCGGCGTCACCGGCCGCGGGCTGCACCCACACCCGGTCGAACGGCCCCTCGCGGGCGATCCGCGAGTTGGCCACGCAGTTGAGGGCGACGCCCCCGGCCAGCGTCAGGACGCCGTCGTGGGTCTGGCCGTGCAGCCAGCGCACGAGGTCCAGCAGCGTCTCCTCCAGCACGGCCTGCGCGCTGGCGGCGATGTCCGCGTGGTCCTGCGTCCACGCCTCGTCCGGGCGGCGCCGCGGACACAGCTCCGCCCACGGCACCCCGGTCGCGTGGAACCCGCCGTCACCCGTGGGGTACACGTACCGCCGCAGCTCGGGCAGCATCCGGGGCCGGCCGTGCGAGGCGAGCGCCATGACCTTGAACTCGTCGGAGGAGCGCAGGAACCCGAGGTGGTCGGTGAGCTCCTCGTAGACCAGCCCCAGCGAGTGCGGCAGCTCCTGTGCGTACAGCGCCTCCAGCCGGTCGTGGACGCGGCGCGCCGCCAGGTGCGAGGCCCGCTCGCCCCGCCCGTCGAGGACCAGCACCGACGACGTGTCGGCGCCCTCGGCGGCGAAGGCGCCGGAGGCGGCGTGCGCCATGTGGTGCGGCACGAAGCGGACGATGCCCGGGTCCAGGCCCGGCAGGGTCGCCTTGAGGAAGCCGGGTGCCTCCCGTGCGTACGTCAGGCGCAGGTGGTCCCACGGGTCGTCCAGGCCCATCTGATCGGCGGGCCGGGCGAGTTCCGGGTCGAAGGAGTACGCCACCGCGTCCAGGTCCTGGGGGCGCAGGCCCGCCCGCTTCAGGCACCAGGCGGCGGCCTTCTCGGGCAGTTCCCAGGCGGAGAACGGCACCGGCCGCTTGCCGTGCTTGCGGCGGGAGAACCGCTCCTCCTCCGCGGCGGCGACGGTGCGTCCGTCGATGACCAGCGCGGCGGCCGGATCGTGGAAGAGTGCGTTGATTCCGAGAATGCGCATGGGGTCCCAGGCCTTTCGGCGAGTCGGGTACGACGGACGGGCGTCAGGAAGGGGAGTCCGCGTGGTCGCGGAACCAGGCGATGGTGCGCCGCAGACCCTCCTCGGCGCTGACCACCGGCTCCCATTCGAGCTTGTCGCGGGCCAGGGTGATGTCGGGGCAGCGCACGGCCGGGTCGTCCGTCGGCCGTTCGATGAAGCGGATCTCCGAGTCGGAGCCGGTCAGTTCGATGACGAGCCGGGCCAGTTCCAGCATGGTGATCTCGGTCGGGTTGCCGATGTTCACCGGGCCGCGCAGCCCGTGGGCCGCCGCGGCGAGGATGCCGCGCACGGTGTCGTCGATGTAGCACAGCGACCGGGTCTGCAGCCCGTCGCCGGTGACCGTGAGGGGCTCGCCGTCGAGTGCCTGGCGTACGAAGGTGGGGACGGCCCGGCCGTCGTGGCCGCGCATCCGCGGACCGTAGGTGTTGAACAGCCGTACGATGCCGGCGTCCGTGCCGTGCACCTCGGCCTCGGCGGTGGTCAGCGCCTCGCCGAACCGCTTCGCCTCGTCGTACACGCTGCGCGGGCCGACCGGGTTGACGTTGCCCCAGTAGCGCTCGTTCTGCGGGTGCTGCTGCGGGTCGCCGTACACCTCGGAGGTGGAGGCGAGCAGGAAGCGGGCGTCGGAGCGGTGCGCGAGTTCCAGCGCGTGGCGGGTGCCGAGGCTGCCGGCGTCCAGCGTGTGCAGCGGGAGGCGCAGATAGTCGGCGGGCGACGCGGGCGACGCGAAATGCAGCACCAGGTCGGGCGGCCGGTCGACGGTGAAGGGCTCGGAGACGTTCGCCTCGACGAGCGTGAAGCCGGGGTGGCCGAGCAGGTCGGATATGTTCTCCGGCCGCCCGGTGCTGAAGTCGTCGACGCATGTGACGGCGGTGCCCGAGTCCAGCAGCGCGTGGCACAGGTGCGAACCGACGAAGCCGGCGCCGCCGGTGACGACGGCGTGTTCCCAGCTGCGTGAGAAAGCGGTGTTCATGCGGTCTCCTCCGTACGAGTGCGGAACGCGAACGACGCTCCAGTGCCCCCTGCACCTGCGACCAGGCTGGGCCGTACGGGGGCCCGGGGCGCGGTGGTGTGAGCCGTTCGAGTGGTCACGCTTGGTGACGGTGGCCGTGCCGGGGGCTTCGGCGGGCGTTCCCCGGGCTGTCCAACGGGTTCATACGCCCAGGTCGGACGGGGTCAGGGGGCGACGGTCTCGCTGGTGATCAGCTCCGCCAGGGCCGGCAGGCCGCCCTCGGCCAGCGCCCGGCGCTGCTGGTCCGCCGGCGTGCCCTGCTGGAGCAGCCGGTGGACCAGCGAGGCCACCTCGCGGCTGTCACCGGCCTCGTCGAGCGCGGGGGTGACGTGGTCGAGCAGCATGCACAGCACGTCGCCCGCCCGCCGCGCCTTCCCCTCCGGATCGACCAGCAGGCCGCTCAGACCATGGCGGGCGGCGTGCCAGTTCGACGCCTGGAGCAGTTCCGGCGGGCACTGCGGCAGCGGCAGGCCGGCCTTCTCCTCCCGGATGGCCGTGGCGATCAAGCCGCGGATGATCCCGGCGAACATGACGGCCGCGTCCGCGCGCAGCTGCACGTCCGCGCACCGCACCTCGATGGTCGGGTACTTGTCGGACAGCCGGGCCTGCCAGTAGAGCTGGCCGGTGTCGGTGATGATGCCGGTGTCCAGCAGCGACTGTACCCGTCTCTCGTGGTCCGCGAGCGAGGCGAACGAGGGCGGCGGGCCGCTGACCGGCCAGCGCCCGAAGATCACCGTGCGCCAGCTGGCGAAACCGGTGTCCTTGCCGTCCCACAGGGGCGAGTTGGCCGACATGGCGACCAGGACGGGCAGCCAGACGCGTATCCGGCTCAGGACCGCGACGCCCATCTCCCGGTCCGGCACGGCCGCGTGCACATGCATCCCGTTGACGAGCTGTTCGGCCACCAGCTGCGGTGCCTGTGAGCGCATCGCGAGGTAGCGGGCCTTCTGCGTGACCGGCACCGGCGCCACCTCCCGGTACGGGGCCGTCGCGCACGCCGCGATCCGGCAGCCGTTCTTCTCCGCCGCCGTGCCGAGCGCGTGGCGCAGCCGCAGCAGGTGGCCGCCGACCTCCCCGAGGTCGGTGCACACCGGCGTGGCCACCTCCACCTGCGCCTGCAGCAGCTCCGACTGGACCTCCGCGTCCTCGACGATCGGCTCGAGACCCGCGGCCGCACGTACATGGTCCGCCAGCGGGACCGGCAGGCACGTGTCCGGATCGAGCAGCAAGTACTCTTCCTCGACCCCAATGGTGATCATGTCGCCCCGGGTACCCTCCGAACGATCGGATGAATCGGACATCGTCAGCTCACCCGGTCAGCCCACATAGCGCCGAGCCGTCGACGTGCGCTGCGACTCCGCCAGCGCCCCCAGCCGCGCCTCCACCGCCGGCGGCACCACCCGCCGCTCCCGCAGCACCCACGGCAGCCCCGCGAGCGCCAGCCCGAACGCCCGCAGCGACGCCCGGTCGCGCGGAACCGTACGCGCCAGGTCCAGCGTCCGGCGCAGCGCGGGCAGCACCGGGCGGCGCAGCCAGCAGAACCACAGCGTGTTGCGCAGCCCGTGCACCCGCCGCAGCGTCGGGTCCCGCGCCACCGACGGCGCGTGGTGGACGGTCATCCCCGCCACGTACGCCAGCCACCAGCCCTGGGTCGCCAGGTCCGTGGCGAGCAGCTCCTCCTCGCCGCCCAGCCACAGCCGCTCGCTGAACCCGCCCGCCGCCCGGAACGCCTCCGTCCGCAGCACCGTCGCCGCCGCAAGGAACGACCCCAGCGCGGGCCCCGGCAGCCAGTCCGGGCCCTGGACCGGCGAGTCGCGCAGCTCGGCCACGATCGGGTCCTCCCGGCCGTCCGGCTCGACGAGGATCCGTGCCGTGACCGCCCCGAGCCGGTCGTGCCGGTCCAGCAGGTCCGCCGCGTACGCCAGCGACCCCGGCTCCCACCAGGAGTCGTCGTCGCAGAAGGCGACGTACGGCGTACGGACGCGGCGTACCGCGAGGTTGCGGCCCACCGCGCCGAGGTTTTGGCCCGGCGTCAGCAGCGTGATCTCGGGGTGGAGCCGGGTGACCGCCTCCGCGGTGCCGTCCGTCGAGCCGTTGTCGGTGACGATCACCGGCGGGCGTTCCGGCAGCGCGGCCAGCTTGCCCAGCGTACGCAGCAGCTCGTCGCGCCGGTTGTGGGTGATCACGACGACGGTCGTGCGGCCGTCCGTCACGGCACGGCCCCCTGGACGTCCAGGCGGCGGGCCGCCGCCTCCACGGCCGCCGGGAGCGGCCGGCGTTCCCGCAGCGCCACGGGCAGCCGCCCCAGCAGCTCGCGCAGCGCCTCCCGGGCCTCCGGCTCCCGCCGCGCCCGTACGGCGATCCCGCGCGTGTGCCGCAGCGCCACCGCCAGCGGGCGGCGCAGCCACGCGGTGAGCGCCGCGTTGCGGAGCTGGACGGCGGGTCGGCCGGGCCGCACCCCGCCGACCGGGCTGTGCACGGCCACCACGTCGGGGGAGTGGCACACGCCCCAGCCGTGCGCCGCCAGGTCGTACGCCAGCAGCGTCTCCTCACCGCCGAGGAACAGGATCGGGTGGTAGCCCCCCGCCTCCAGGTAGGCCTCCCTCCGGGCCACCGCGGCGCACGCCAGGAAGCCCAGCACCGGAGGCCCCGGCAGATCGGCGGCGCGCTCCAGCGGGGAGGCGGCGAGCTGGTCGTTCAGCGGGTCCGGCTCCCCGTCGGGGCCGACCCGGACGCGGGCGGCGAGCAGCCCCAGCCGCGGATGGCGGTCCATCAGGTCCGCCGCGCGCCCCAGCGACCCCGGCTCCCACCAGGAGTCGTCGTCGCTGAACGCCACATACGGCGTACGGGCGTGCCGTACACCGATGTTGCGGCCCGGCGCGCCCAGGTTCAGCCCCGGGGTCAGCACCGTGATCTCCGGGTGCAGCCGGGCGACGGCCTCCGGTGTGCCGTCGGTCGACGCGTTGTCGACGACGATCACCGGGGGCCGTTCGGGCAGCGCGGCGAGGCGGTCCAGCGTCCCCAGCAGCTGCTCGCGGCGGTTGTGGGTGATCACGACAACGGTGGTGCGGCTGTCCACGGGCGCGGTACCTCCGGGTGGTCGAACAGGGCCTTGAGGACGTCGTCGGGCCGGATCCGCAACAGCCGGGGGTCGGGCTCCCGCCCGTGCGGGTCGCCCGGCCGGGAACCCGACGGCCCCGGGTGCCACAACGCCACGTGCCGCGTACCCGGAGGCGGGCCCCACAATCCGGGCGATACCGGACCGAACAGGGTGACGGAGGGGACGCCGTACGCCACCGCCAGATGCGCGATGCCGGTGTCGCCGCTCACCACGGCCGCCGCGCCCGCGAACAGGGCGGCCAGCCGCTCGAACGGCAGCCCGCCCCGGAACACGGTGACGTCGCCGTCCACGCCCCCCTCCCCGGCGCGCCCACCGGCTGCGGGCGCCCCGGCGGGGCCACGCGGGGCCGGCGTGCCGAGCGGCCCGCCGGCCTCGGGGCCGTCCGGCCGGAGGACCCCGTCCCGTACCCGGTCCAGCAGCTCGTCCTCGCCCGGCCCGCCGGTCAGCACCACCCGGTACCCGTGCCGCCGCAGTCCCCGCACCACCGCCGCGTACCGCTCCGCCGGCCAGCGCCGCGCCCCCGAGTCGGCGCCCGGGTGCACGACCACCGCGCCGGGCGCGGGGGAGGGCACGCCGGGCACCGGCAGCCGCAGATCGGCCGGGTCCGCCGGGATGCCGTACCACTCCAGCAGCCGGCACCACCGGGCGCGCTCGTGCTCCTCGGCCCGCCACTCGGGCCCCGCGATCTCCGGCGTCCCGGGGTGCGCGAACGCCAGCAGCCGCCCCGGGCGCATACGTTGCAGCAGCCGGTGGCTGGACGGTCCGTTGCCGTGCAGATCCACCGCCACGTCCGGCGGCGGCCCCTCCCACTCCAGCCGCACCGGTACGGCCCTCCCGGGCGCCGACGCCGGCAGCAGCCGGTCCACCGCGCCGGACGCGGCCGCGGGCGCGGCCAGCTGCTCCGGCGCGGCCAGCACGATCTCGTACCCCGGAAATCCCCGCCGCAGCGCGCGCAGCGCGGGCACCCCGGCCAACAGGTCACCGAGGCCCAGTGCCCGTAGCACCAGCACCCGCGGCCTGCCGGGGCTCCGCTCCGAACCCGCCGGCTGACCGGAGCCGTCCCGTTCTGGCGCGGTGCCGGGTGGCGGCCACCGCAGGTGGGTGGGGGGCGTGGCCCCTCCGGGCTCGTCTCCTCGAGGCCGGCGGCCTCGGGTACGTCGGAGCGGGAGCCCACCCGTCGCCGCCAACCTCTGCGGGGACGACCCTGCACGGCCCCACCCCGGCCGTCGCCCGGCTGCGGGGCGGTGGGATCCGGGCCTCATTCCCCGGCCTCCAGCAGCTTCTCCACCGCCGCCAGTACGTCCTCCGCCGTCACCCCGTCCAGGCACGGATGGCCGGGCACCGGGCACTCGCGGGCCCTGGTGTCCGCGCACGGTGCCGCCTGGTCGCCCAGCAGGACGTGCGGGACGCCGTAGGGGCCCCAGCGTTCGGCGGGGACCACCGGTGAGAAGAGGGAGACGATCGGGGTGCCTACGGCCGCCGCCAGGTGCGCCGGGCCGGTGTTGCCGGTGACCACCGCGCCCGCCGCCGCCAGCACCGCCGCCAGTTGCGGCGGCTGCGTCCGGCCGCCCAGGTCCAGCCCGTCGCGGCCCGCGACCAGCGCGGTCAGCTCCCGCTCGTCGGGCCCGCCGGTGACGACCACCCGGTGGTCCGCCCCGGCCAGCAGCCGTACCGCGTGGGCGCACCGCTCCGGGCTCCACCGCCGGGCCTCCACGCTCGCGCCCGGGTGGACCACCACGTACGGCCCCGGCCCGGTCAGTTCCGGTGCGCCCGGCGCGTGGTGGACGCGCAGCCGCCCGTCGTCGCCCGGCGGCCGGGGGAAGCCCGCCGCCTCGGCGAGGTCCAGCGCCGCCTCGGCCTCATGGGCGCGAGGCGCCCGCCGATGGCGTACGTCCAGCAGCGAACCGGGGGCGTCCACACTGTCGGCGGCGATGTGCCCGACGCCCGCCATGCGCAGCAACAGCGCGGCGGGCAGCGGGCTCTGGTGGAACGACGTCAGGACGAGCGCGGCGTCGGCGCGCGTGGCGGCGATACGGGTCACCACCCGGTCGATGTCGGCGCGCTGCACCGGCGGCGGGCTGAAACCCACCCACGGCGCGTCCCACACCAGCACTTCGTCCACGCCCGGCAGCAGCCGCGCGGCGGGCGCCCCGCGCGGGCCGCACAGCAGCGTCACCCGGTCCGCCCGGTGGGCGACCGCTCGTACGGCGGGCCCGGCCAGCAGGACGTCCCCGAAGCTGTCGAGGCGCACGACGAGCGCCCTCATGACCGCCTCCCCAGCGCATGCCGTACCGCGCTCAGCAGGTCCCGGCACACATGGGGCGCGGCCGCCACTTCCTCCGGCAGCGTCCGCGCCGTCGGCACCAGCACCCCCCGCGCGCCCGCGGCCAGCGCCGCGCCCATGTCGGAGCCGATGTCGCCGATCACCACGCACTCCTCGGGCCGTACCCCCAGCAGGCGTGCCGCCTCCATGACCAGGCCCGGCGCCGGTTTGCGGCAGCCGCAGCCGTCGTCCGGTACGTGCGGGCAGTGCACCCACGCGTCGAAGGGACCCAACAGGGCTTCTATGCGCGCGTTGACCGCCCGGACGTCGGCCTCCGTCAGCAGCCCGCGCCCGATGCCCGACTGGTTCGAGACCACCCCGAGCCCCAGCCCGTGCTCCCGCAGCAGTCCCAGCGCCTCCCGCGCGCCCGGCATGGGCCGGACCTTCTCCGGGTCGCCGTTGTACGGGACGTCCTCGACGAGCGTGTCGTCACGGTCGAACAACACCGCCGCCGGGCGCGTCACAGGACGCCGTCCCAGCTCTCCGCCGACCGGTGGCGCAGCTCCCCGGAGAGCCGGTGCCAGGTGGCGACGGCGGGGATGAGCGCGCTCGTCACCGTCATGGTCACGATCTCGTCCAGCGTCCGCGGGCCCGGCGCGATCCGTGCTCGCGCGAACTCCGCCGTGCCCAGCGCCCAGCCCGCCGCGGCGAGGCGCGCGGCCCGCCGCCGTCCGGTGGCGGCCAGCAGCAAAGCTCCGACGCCCGCGGCGGTGACGGCCGCGTGCCGCCGGATCCGGCCGCGCGGCGCGGCCGCCCGCTCCCACCAGTCGGGGCCGTGCAGTCGCTTCATCAGCGCGTCGTCCGCGTTGCCCTTCTGGAGCCGCACGGACACCCACCGGTCGGCCGGCCGTACCGGATGCTCGGTGAGCCGTTCGCCGCGTACGATCCGCCAGCCCGCGTCGATGACCCGCAGCGCCAGGTCTGCGTCCTCGCGGAAGGCCCGGGGGAACCGTTCGTCGAAGCCGCCGACCGCCTTGAGCACCTCGGTGCGGTAGGCCATGTCGGCGGTCACCCACAGGGCACCCTGGAGGCCGGCCGTGTTGCGTTCCCAGTCGGTGGGGCGGCGGTCGGCGGGCAGCGGCACCCGGACGACGCCCTGCACGCCGCCCGTGTCGGGGGAGGCCTCCGCCAGGTCGCGGGCGAGCTGTTCGCGCCAGTAGGCGCTGACCCGTACGTCGTCGTCGAGGAGCACCGTCCACGGCTCCTCCACGGCGCGCACCCCCGCGTTACGGGCCGCCGCGGGCCCGAGGCCGCCCGTGCGCAGGACGAGGGCGCGGTCCGCGAGCGCGCCCAGCGCCTCCAGTGGCAGTGGGCCGTCCGGTAGTCCGGGGCGGTCGTCGACCAGCACGATCCGGCTCGGTTCGGGCCCCTCGCAGGAGGCCAGCGAGGCGAGCGCGTCGACGAGGCAGGGCCGTCCGATGGTGGGGACGACCACGGCGTACGAGGCGAGCGAGGGGATCATGCGTCCGCGCCTCCACATCCTGGGTCGGTTTCCACAGCGACATACGGAATGCCCGTCTTCGGTCACTTTATGCGCATGGTGGAGCCGTCGCACGGCTCAGCCGGTCAGATGCCGCTCCATCCAGTCGGCGGCGGTCCGGCGGAACAGCCGCCGGTTGTCCGCCCGCCGGAAATCGTGGCCCTCCTCGCGCAGCATCAGCAGCTCCGCCGCGAGCCCCCGCTCCCGCGCCGCCCGCA
Source organism: Streptomyces sp. CB03234 (assembly GCF_001905885.1). Classification (GTDB taxonomy): domain Bacteria; phylum Actinomycetota; class Actinomycetes; order Streptomycetales; family Streptomycetaceae; genus Streptomyces. The sequence goes on from NZ_LIYH01000004.1 coordinate 520,526, forward strand.
CGACCTGCTCCGACTCGCCCGGCGGCACGTTGGTGTCGTGCTCGCCGTGCACCGCCAGCAGCGGTACGCGCAGCTCGTCGATCCGGCTCATGGGGGACAGAGCGCGCAGCAACTCCCGGTCGCGCACCGGGTGGCCGTACTTGTGGGCCGCCGACTCCGCGATCCACGGCTCGGTCCCGGCGAAGAACGTCGCGAAGTCCGACATCCCGCACACCGCGACGCCGGTACGGAACAGCTCCGGGTGCCACACCAGCGAGGCCAGCGTGAGGTATCCGCCGTACGAGCGGCCCATCACGGCCAGTCGCGTGGGGTCGGCGCGCCCGGTCAGGACCACGTGCGCCACGCAGTCGGCGACGTCCTCGATCGCAGCGAACCGCCCCGTACCGAGGTCGGCGTCCACGAAGGACCGCCCGTAGCCGGAGGAGCCGCGCACGTCGGGCGCGAAGACGTCCAGGCCCCGCCCGGTCAGCTCGTGGTACAGCGGCTCGAACACCGGCCGTTCCTGCTCCTCCGGGCCGCCGTGCAGGTGGATCACGCACGGCGCCGGCCGGCCCTCGGCGCGCCCCGGCGCCCGGTAGTACCAGCCGCCCAGCACCAGCCCGTCGCGCGCGGTGGGCCGCAGCGGCGCCGGGCGTACGGGCGGGCGGCCCGGCGGGACGGCGTCCTCGTCCCGTGACGACCAGGGCGTGCGGGCGGGGGACGCCGTACCGGACAGCCACCACACGCCCGGCTTCCGCTGCGAACCCGACAGGGCCAGCACCATCCCGTCGGGCCCGGCCCGGCTGATCCGGGTCACCACCTCGTGCGGAAGGGTCACCTCGTGGGGCGGCGCCGTGCCGGTGGCGCCGCCGCTGGGCGCGGGCGCGGCCGGCTCGGTCACCGGCAGGCCCAGCGTCCGGAACTCGCTCGCGCCCCGCACGTTCCAGGCGAGCGCGGCGGTACGCCCGTCCTCGGTGAACGCCAGCAGTTCGAGGTCGCTGCCCTCCCGTTCGGCGACCACGGACAGTCCGGTCCGCCGTCCCTCGCCGTCCAGCCCGGCGGCCAGCAGCGCCGCGAACTCCCGCTCGTGGTCGCTGCGCAGCCACACGGTGCGGCCGTCCGGCGAGAACCGGCCGATCCAGGGGTCCCCGTCGGCCACCCGCAGAACGGACCCCGTGCCCAGGTCTGCGGTACGCACCACCACGGCCTCGCGCCGCCCGCGCGGCCCCCGGCGCACCAGCGCGAACCGCCCGTCCTGGCTGACGTCGCACACCCGCAGCGTCGCGGCCCCGGACTCGGTGGCCACCAGCACGGGCGACCGGACCCCGTCCGGATCGGCCAGGTAGGCGCTCAGCCGGTCCCGCACGGCACCGTCCAGCTCCGGCCCCGCGTCCTGCGGGCCCACCTCGCCCCGATGGGCGCCGCCCAGCAGGGTGGCGTGGCCGTCCCGTCCCGCCCAGTCGGCGGGCAGCTCCCCGAAGGCCTCCGGCTCCTCCACGGCGGCGTCCTCGCGGTCGGGCGGGCCGCCCAGCGACGGCGGGGGCTCGGCGACGGTGACCGCCACGGCCGAGCCGTCGCGCGCCCAGCACCCCAGGTACGCCGAGCTCCCCGAGTCCGCGCCCGCCACGATCCGCCGTCCGGTGCCGTCCGGGCGTACGCACAGCACCCGGGTGTGCTCGCCGCCGCCGGGGGCGACCGTGTACGCGATCCAGCGCCCGTCGGGCGACCACGCCACCTCCGTCACCGGGTCGGGGTCGGAGTCGAGCAGGTGGATGCCCTCCCCGTCGAACCCTCCGGCCACCGGACCGGTCCACAGCTGCGGCACCCCGGTCCGGTCGCAGATGAACGCCACGTGCTCGCCGGTGGGGTCCGCCGACGGGTACCAGCAGCCGTGCGAGACCAGCGGCTGAGGGGTGTCCCGCAGGCCCGCCGCGTCGGTGAGCGGCACCAGCAAGGGTGCCGCCGGCGTGGCGCCGCCCGGTGGTGTCGCTCCGGTCAGCTGATCCTGTGCGTCTGCAGCCATATCTCCAGCAACGCTACGTGCCACAGGGCGTTCGCCCCGCGCTTCGTCCGGTGGTCGTCGGGGGCGGCGAGCAACTCGGCGATGTACTCCTCCTGGAAGAGACCGCGCGCCTTCGCCTCGGGCGCGTACAACGCCTCACGGACCCGTTCGAGGACGGGCCCCGCCATGTGGCGGATCGCCGGCACCGGGAAGTACCCCTTGGGCCGGTCGACGACCTCGCGCGGCAGCAGCGCCCGTCCCGCGTCCTTGATCACACCCTTGCCACCCTGCGCGAGCTTCAGCTCCGGCGGACAGGCCGCGGCCAGCTCCACCAGCTCGTGGTCCAGGAACGGTGTGCGCGCCTCCAGGCCCCAGTCCATGGTCATGTTGTCGACCCGCTTGACCGGGTCGTCGACCAGCATCACGTGGGTGTCCAGCCGCAGCGCCGCGTCCAGGGCGGTCTCGGCACCGGGCGCGGCCATGTGCTCGCGTACGAACCGGCTGGAGACGTCGTGGTCGGTGAGCATGTGCGGCTGGAGGATCCGGGCCATCTCGGAGTGCGGCCGGTCGAAGTACACGTCGGCGTACCTCTCCGGCTCGCGCTCCCGCTCGACGGCGGCCATCTCGGGGTACCAGCGGTAGCCGGCGAACACCTCGTCGGCGCCCTGACCGCTCTGGACGACGCTGACCTCCTTGGAGACCAGCTCGGACAGCAGATGGAAGGCGACGACGTCATGGCTGATCATCGGCTCGCTCATGGCCGCGATCGCCGCGTCGAGCGCGGTCGACACCCGGTCGGAGGGCACCATCAGCTGGTGGTGGTCGGTGTCGTAGCGCCGCGCGATGAGATCCGAGTACGTGAACTCGTCGCCCTCCTCGCCGCCCTCCGCCTCGAACCCCACGCTGAACGTCGCCAGGTCCTTCTGCCCCTCCTCGGCCAGCAGCGCCACGATCAGCGACGAGTCGAGACCGCCCGACAGCAGCACGCCCACCGGCACGTCGGCGACCATCCGGCGGCGCACCGCCGTCCGCAGCGCGTCCAGCACCGCGTCCCGCCAGTCACCGGCGTCCATGCCGGCGAACTCGGGGCGGCGCGTGTACGAGGGCTGCCAGTAGCAGCGGTCCCGGTACGAGCCGTCCGGCTCCACCACCCGCACCGTGGCGGGCGGCAGCTTGCGCACCCCGGCGAGCACCGTGCGGGGCGCCGCCACCGTGGCGTGCCAGCTCAGGTACTGGTGCAGGGCCACCGGGTCGAGCGAGGTGTCGATGCCGCCGCCCGCCAGCAGGGCGGGCAGGGTCGAGGCGAATCGCAGCCGGCCGGGCGCGTGTGCCAGGTACAGGGGCTTGATGCCCAGCCGGTCCCTGGCCAGCACCACCCGGCCGGTGTCGTTCTCGACGATGACGAACACGAACATGCCGATGAAGTGGTCGACGCAGTCCGTGCCCCACTGTCTGTAGGCCTTCAGGATCACCTCGGTGTCCGAGGTGGAGAAGAACCGGTGCCCCAGGGCGCGCAGCTCGGCGCGCACCTCCTGGTAGTTGTAGACGCACCCGTTGAACACCCCGGTGAGCCGGGCCTCGGTGTCCGTCATCGGCTGTGCGCCGCGCTCCGAGAGATCGATGATCTTCAGGCGGCGATGGCCCAGCGCCACGGGCCCCTGCGACCAGATGCCCCGGCCGTCCGGCCCCCGGGCCGCCAGCCGGTCGGTCATGCGTTCCACCGCGGCCACATCGGGCCGGCGGTCGTCGAAGCGGATCTCCCCACTCAGGCCACACATACGGCACCTCCCTGCCGTGCCGTATCCGCCGCCCCAAGCACATCCGGGACCTCAGCGTCCTCCTCAACCGCATATGAATCAGTCACCACAACTCCTCGAAGACGGGGAGCGGGCACCCCTGCCTGCCGTCCGTCCCGGCCGTGCGCGGCGACCCGCTCCATCCGGCCGGGTGCCCCGTTGATCGCCGGGCATGCCTGGAGCGTCGTCGGTGAGGGGCGGGCGCCTGCCGGGCGCCCGCCCCTCACGGACCGCCGACCGTCTTATCTCGTGTCCATGCCCTTGTCCTTGCCGGACTCCTGCTCCTCCTCATTGGCGAGGCGCTCGCCCTCCGCCTGGGACGGAGTCGAGCGGGCCACGTCGGGGTGTTCGTCCACACCCGGCTCGCGCTCGCCCTCCGCCTGGGAGGGGGTCGGGTAGTCCCACGCATCACTCATCGCTACGCCTCCGGCGACTCGTTCCGTGCCCGCGATGCCGGGCCGGGGCGGGACGAGTACCCCGGCGCCCCCGGCGCTACCGGGTCGGGCAGCTTCAGGAACAGCGCCATGACGGCGCTCGCCAGGTACAGCATCGCGAAGATCCACATCACGCCCTGGACACCCAGCGGACCCAGGAAGACGCCCACCAGGGCCGGGCCGAGGAAGGTACTGGCTCCGGCGCCCAGGTTGAGGGCCGACATCGCCTGGCCCTTGTGGGCCGGGTCCAGCGACGGCATCAGCGCCGACAGCGGTACGTAACCGGCGAGCGTCGCGCCGAACAGGCTCACCAGCACCATCGCCAGGGCGTAGTTGTCGCCCGCCGACACGGTGCCGTAGTACAGCAGCAGCGTGGTCACGGCGCAGCCGACCCCGCCGAACCACGCGACGGTGCGCTGCCAGCCGATGCGGTCGCCGACGACGCCGAAGATCAGGTTGAAGAAGATGTTCGTGGCGAACATCGCGGACAGCAGCTGGAGCCACTCGCTGAGCGAGAAGCCCAGCGTGTCGGTGAAGAAGACCGGCAGGAAGACCAGGAAGCCGAACTGCGGCGCCGTGTTGATGGCCCGCACGACCGCGCCCGTACCGATCCTCGGGTTGCGCCAGACGATCGCGAGCGAGCCGATCAGGGTGGTGACCGGGCGCTCACCGGCGGGGGCGAGCCGGCTTCTGCCGGTGGGCTCGCGCACCAGGAGCACGGCCATCAGGCCGCCCGCCAGGACCAGCCCGAGCGACAGCCACAGCGTGCTGTACGCGCCGATCCGCGGCACCGCGAAGCTGGCGACCAGCGACCCCAGCGTCGGCAGCCCGCCCGTGAACGCGAACCAGAACCAGCCCACCGCTGAGCCTAGCCGGGCCTTCGGCGTCACCGCCGTGACCCAGATGAGGAAGCCGTACGCGAAGAGCGGATAGCCGAAGCCGCGCAGCCCGTAGGAGAGCAGCAGGAGCCAGAAGTCGACCGCGGGGACGGCGAAGACCAGGAACACCACCTGGAACACGCCCCAGATGCCAAGGCCCAGCATCATCACCCGGCGCGGCCCCCACAGGTCCGACAGGGCGCCGGAGAACCAGGCGGCGACGCTCGCGGTGACGCCGTAGACGGTGAACAGCAGCGCCACCCGCTCCTTGGACATGCCCTCGTCCAGGAGGTAGGGGGACAGGTAACCGGACTCGACGCCGTCGCCGATCATGAAGATGAGCACGCCCAGGAATCCCCAGGCGAGCGCCTTGGGAATGCCGATCCTGTCCAGCCAATGCCTCGCGGGTGTCTCTTCGGCGGAAGACGACGGGTCAAGAACGACGGCCACGAGAACCACCTTTTTTCGAAAATTCGGGGAAAGCGCGGGGAAGCGCCGCGGGAAAGCGCGGGGAGCGGTGCGCTGTGAGGCGTCACGATGAAACGACCGTGTGAGAAGGGTCAATGAGCGGGAGAAAAACCCCGTGACGCGCCCCGGCCGTGGCGTGAAAAGGATGCGGCGGCGGTGTCCCGGGTCACCCGAAAGCTGCCGTCACCGCAGCTCAAGGGCCCCGTCCCGGCAGGGCGCCGCACCGGCCGTCAGGTTAAGTCGGTGTTACCTTCACGTGGCGTCTGTGATCTTCACTCGACGATCCGCACGTCCACGCCTATGTCCCGCAGCCGCCGCACCTCCGCCGCCGGTGCCGCGTCGTCCACCAGCACCAGGTCGAAGTCGGTGAGCGGGGCCAGCGCGTACAGCCCCTGATTGGCGAACTTGGTGTGGTCGATGAGCAGCACCCGGCGCGCCGCGGACGCCATCATCGCCCGCTTGACCTGCACCGTCTCGGGCGACATGTGGTAGCAGCGGCCCCCGGTCACCGCCGTCGTCGACATGAACAGCGCATCCGCCCGGAACGACTCCACACTGTGCGCCGTGTGCAGCCCCATGAAGGCGTCGTACGCCGGGAAGTACGTGCCCCCGAGGGCGATCAGCGAGACCCCCGGCTCCCGCGCCAGCGCCGTGACGGCCGGCAGCGAGTTGGTGATCACCGTGAGCGGCGTGTGGTCGGCCATCTGCTGGGCCAGGCTCAGGCAGGTGGTGGAGTCGTCCAGCATCACGATCTGCCCGGGCGCCAGCAGCTCCGCGGCGGCCCGCGCCAGCCGGTGCTTGGTCTGCGCCATCGTCGTCAGGCGCTCGCTCACGCTGCCGTGGAACTGCGTCGACGGCAGACAGCTCGCCCCGCCCCGCACCTTGCGCAGCCAGCCCTGCGCCTGGAGCGCGTCCAGATCGCGGTGGATCGTCATCACGCTCACGCCGAACTCGTCGGCCAGGTCGTTCGTCCGCACGAACCCCTTCGCGGTCACCAGCTCGCGCAGCGTGCGCCGCCGCTCCTCCTGGGCGTCCATACGGGTCATGGCGTCCGGCTCCTTGCCACACGGTGCGAATCTCACGTGAACTTAACACGGCAGCACCGTGTCGCCGCCCGGCCGAGCGGTGCGGGGCCGGGATCTCACACGGCGGCCACGGCCGGTCACGGGATAATCGCGCGGCCGATTGACGCTCCGCCCGGCCGCGCGTTTACCTGACGTCCGCGAGTGAAGGGGCAGGTATTCCAGTCATGTCGGTTCTCACCATCGACGTCGGTACGTCCGTCATCAAATCGGTCGTCTTCGACGACCAGGGGCAGGAAATAGCGCTTTCCCGTATCGGCACGGAGGTACTGCGCCCCCGCCCCGGCTGGGCGGAGCAGGACATGGACGCGGTGTGGAACGGCGTGGTCTTCACCGTACGCAGCGCCCTCTCCCAGCTCGGCCCGGTCCACGACCAGGTCTGGCTGGTGAGCTTCACGGCCCAGGGTGACGGCTGCTGGCTCGTCGACGCCGACGGCCGCCCCACCGGTCCCGCCATCCTCTGGTCCGACGGCCGCGCCGGTGACCTGCTCACCCGCTGGGCCGCCGACGGCGTCCTGGAGGAGGCCTACCGCCGCAATGGCTCCCTCACCTGCAGCGGCATGCCCAATGCGGTGATCAGCTGGCTCGCCGCCCACGACCCCGGACGCCTGGAGCGCTCGCGTACGGCGCTGACGGCGGCCGGCTGGCTGTTCCTGAAGCTGACCGGAGTGACCGCCATCGACGAGTCCGACGCCTCCGCCCCCTTCCTCGACCACACCACCGGCGCCTACGACCCGGCGATCGTCGACCTGTTCGGGTTCGAGGCGCACGCCCGTCTTCTGCCGGAGGTACTGGGCGAGAACGAGCGGATCGCCGAGATCACCCACCACACCGCCGGCGAACTGGGCCTCCCGGCCGGCCTGCCCGTCGTCATGGCCCCCTACGACATCGCCGCGACCGCCCGCGGCGCCGGCGTCGTCGACCCCGGCCAGGCGTGCGCCATCCTCGGCACCACCCTGTGCACCGAGATCGTCACCCGCCAGGTGGACACGAGCGGCGAACCGTGCGGCATCAACATCGCCTACCGCGGCCGCGAACGCATCCTCCGCGCCTTCCCCACCCTCTCCGGCACCGAGGTCCTCGACTGGGCGTCCCGCCTCCTCGCCGTCGACGGGCCCGCCGCCCTCGGGGAGCTGGCGTTCGGCACCGAACCCGGGCCCGGTGGACCGGTGTTCCTGCCGTACCTCTCGCCCGCCGGGGAACGCGCCCCCTTCCTCGACCCGCGCGCCCGCGGCACCTTCTGGGGCCTGTCCCTCGACCACACGCCCGCCCACCTCGCCCGCGCGGTCTTCGAGGGCCTGGCGCTCGTCGTCCGCGACTGCCTGAGGGCGTCCGGCACCGACGTCCACGAACTGCGCCTGTGCGGCGGCGGGTCCGCCAGCGACCAGTGGTGCCGGCTCATCGCGGACGTCACCGGGGTGCCCACGGCCCGCAGCGCCGACACCGAACTCGGCGCCAAGGGCGCTTTCCTGACCGGTCTCGTCCTCAGCGGCGCGGAGAGCAGCATGCGGGACGCGGCCGCCACGTACGTCCGGATGCGCTCCGGCTGGGAGCCCGACCCCGAACGCGGCGCGTTCTACGACGGGCTCTACGAGTCGTTCCTGGCCTGGCGCGGCGCCGCCCGCTCCCTCGGCTGGTCGCCCGCCACCACCACCGACGTACAGAAGGCACCACATGTCTGACGCCCTCTCCGCCGACGCCCTGACGGCCGACGCCGTCCACCTCGGCCTCGACCTCGGCACCCAGAGCGCCCGGGCGGTCGCCGTGGACGGTACCGGCCGGCTCCTCGCCGCCGCGTCCCGCCCGCTGGCCGGCCACCGCGACGGCGTACGCCACGAACAGGACCCCGAGCAGTGGTGGTCCGCCCTCGCCGGCGCCTGCCGCGAGGCCCTGACCGGTATCGCGCCCGAGCGCGTCCGTGGTCTGGCCGTCGACGCCACCTCCGGCACCGTCCTCCTCGCCGACGAGCGGGGCAGACCCCTGACACCCGGCCTGATGTACGACGACGGGCGCGCCCGCGCGTACACGTCCCGCGTCAACAAGGCGGGCGGGGAAGTCTGGCAGGAGCTGGGCTACCGCACCATGCAGCCGTCCTGGGCGCTGCCCAAGCTGCTGTGGCTGCTGGACAACACCGACTTCCCCGACGCCCGGCTGCTGCACCAGGCCGACCTGATCACCTGGCGCCTGGCCGGGCAGCAGGTCGCGAGCGACGCCAGCCACGCCCTCAAGACCGGCTACCACCTGGTCGACGAGCGCTGGCCGGACGGCGAACTGGCCGGACTCGGCGTCCCCGCCGGGCTGCTGCCGGACGTCGTCCGGCCCGGCACGGTCATCGGGACGGTCTGCGCCGACGCCGCCAGGGCCACGGCCATCCCCGCCGGCACGCCCATCGTCGCGGGCATGACCGACGGCTGCGCCGCGCAGATCGGCGCCGGGGCCCTCACACCCGGCGCCTGGAACTCCGTCCTCGGCACCACCCTCGTCCTCAAGGGCGTCAGCCCCCATCTCGTACGGGACCCCGGGGGAGTGGTCTACTGCCACCGCGGCCCCGGCAGCACCTGGCTGCCCGGCGGCGCGTCCAGCAGCGGCGCCGGAGCCATCGCCCGGCGCTTCCCCGGCGCCGACCTCGACGCCCTCACCCGGCAGGCCGCCGCCACCGGCTCCACCGCCGTCACCTACCCCCTCGCGGGGGAGGGCGGCGAACGGTTCCCGTTCCGGGCGCCCGACGCCACCGCGTTCGTCCTGGGCGACCCGTCCGGCGACGCCGAGGAGTTCCACGCCCTGCTGCTCGGCGTGGCCTGCGTCGAACGCCTCTGCTTCGACTACCTCGACCACCTCGGCGCCCCCGTCGATGGCCCGCTCACCCTCACCGGCGGCGGCGCCCGCAACGCCTACTGGTCGCAGCTGCGCGCCGACGTCCTCGGCCGTACGGTCACCCTCCCCGAACACGCCGAGAGCGCCACCGGCATGGCGGTGCTCGCCGCGACCGCCTCGGGCGCCACGCTGGAACAGGCCGCGGCCGCCATGGTGCGCGTCCGCGCACACCTGACCCCCGACCCGTCCCGCACGGCCCGGCTGACCCCCGTCTACCTCGACTTCGTCGACGAACTGACCCGACGCGGCCGGCTGGATCAGGCCGTCGCGGCGCACGCCCGCAGAAAGGCCGAGCAGTGACCGACTTCGTCCTCGTACGCCACGGCGAGACCGAGTGGCACGCGGAGAACCGCTACGCGGGCCGCACCGACGTACCGCTGACCGAGCTGGGCCACAAGCAGGCCGCCACGCTCGGCGCCTGGGCCGCCGGACAGCACCTCGACGCCGTCCTCTGCTCGCCGCTGTCCCGCGCCCGCCTCACCGCCGAACCCGCCGCGACGGCGCTCGGCCTCACCCCCCGGGTCGACGAGCGGCTGTACGAGGTGGACTTCGGGCGCGGCGACGGGCTGACGCGCGGCGAGATGGCCGAGGAGTTTCCCGACGCGCTCGCCGCCTTCCTCACCGACCCGGTCACCCACCACCTGCCGGGCGGCGAGGACCCGGCCGCGGCGGCCGAGCGCGCCATCGCCTGCCTGGAGGAGGTGGCGCGGGAGCTCCCCGACGGCCGCGTCCTCGTCGTCGCCCACTCCACCCTCGTACGCCTGGTGCTGTGCGAGCTCCTCGGCATCCCGCTCGCCCGCTACCGCCAGGTCTTCCCCGCCCTGGAGAACGGCGCCCTGACCGAACTGCGGCTGCTGCCCGGCCGGCAGGCCTCCCTGCTGCGGCTCAACGCGCCCGCCCTCACCACCCACTGACCCCTCGGAGCATCACCGTGACCACCACCGTCCTCGCCGCCGGCGACCACTTCGTCCTGCCCCGGCTGCTCGACGAGGAACTCCGCGCCGCCGCACCGCCCGGCGCCGGCCTCGACGTACGCCGGATCCAACTGCCCTGGCCGCACACGCCCTTCGGCCCGGTCGCCGAGGTCGACGAGGCGTCCGGCACCGAGGACGAGCTGATCGAGGCGCTGCGCGGCGTACGGATCTGCCTCACCCAGATGGCCCCGCTCACCGAGCGGATCCTCACGGCCTGCCCCGACCTGGAACTGTTCTGCGTCAGCCGAGGCGGCCCCGTCAACGCCAACCTTAAGGCGGCCACCCGCCATGGTGTCGCCGTCTGTTACGCGCCCGGCCGCAACGCCGTCGCCACCGCCGAGCACACCCTCGCCCTGATCCTCGCCGCCGCGCGGGGCATCGGCGACGTCCACACCGACCTCAAGCACGCCACCTGGCGCGGCGACTACTACGACTACGACAACTGCGGCATCGAGATCGACGGCTCGGTCGTCGGCCTGGTCGGCTTCGGCGCGATCGGCTCACGCGTGGCCCGTGTCCTGGTCGCCATGGGCGCCAAGGTCCTGGTCCACGACCCGTACGTCACGCCCGAGGCGGTGGGGGGCATCGCCGAACTGGTGCCGCTGGACGAGCTGCTGGGCCGCTCCCGGATCGTCTCGCTGCACGCGCGCGTGACGGAGGAGACCAAGGGCATGATCGGGGCGGCTCAGCTCGCGTCGATGCCGCCCGGCTCGGTGCTGGTCAACTGCGCGCGCGGCGCGCTCGTCGACTACGAGGCCGTGTGCGACGCGCTGGACTCGGGGCGGCTCGCGGGCGCCGGTTTCGACGTGTTCCCCGCCGAGCCGGTCCCGGCCGGGGCCCGCCTGCTGTCCACGCCGGGCGTCGTCCTCACTCCGCACATCGCGGGCGCCAGCCGGGAGGTGGCCCACAAGGCGGCCCGGATCGTGGCGGCCGAGGCGGCCCGCTTCCTCCGTGGCGAACCGCTCGCCCACTGCGCCAACCCCGAGGGGCGTTAACGCTTCGGGCGCGGCTGCGACAGGTACCGCTGGCCGGCGGCCTTCAGACGGTCGGGCAGCACCTTGGTGGCTACGCCCAGGACCTTCGTCCGCACCGACCCGGCGACCACCTTGCCCCGGCCGCGCATCAGGGCCTCGAAGGCGTCCTCGGCGACCCGGGCCGGATCGTCCTTCGCCATGCGCCCCAGGCGTGTGTCGGCCATGCCGGCGCGGTGGAAGAAGGGCGTCCGCGTGGCACCCGGCATCAGCGCCGTGACGCTCACCCCGGTGTCCCGCAGCTCGCTGTGCAGGGCCTGCGCGAAGGACTGGAGGAACGACTTCGAGGCGCTGTAGACGGACTGGCACGTCCCCGGCGCCATCGAGGCCAGTGACGAGGTGACCAGCAGCCGCCCCTCGTCCTCCTCCACCATGCCGCGCAGCAGCCGGTGCGCGAGGTGCACCGTCGCGTTGATGTTCAGGTCGATGATCCGGGCGTGGTCGGCGAGGTCGACGTCGAGGAACGCCCCGCCCCGCCCCACGCCCGCGTTCAGCGCGGCGGCGGCGACCGGCCGGCGGGTCGCGAGGACCGCCGCGTACAGCTGCTCGACCCCGTCATAGGTGGCGAGGTCGGCCCGTACGGCGACGACGCCGGCGCCCCGGCCGCGCAGCTCCTCGGCGGCGGCCGTCAGGGCCGCGTCCTCGGCGCAGACCACCAGGTCGAACCCGTGGCCGGCGAACTGCCGGGCCAGCGCAAGACCGATGCCGCTGGACGCGCCGGTCACCACCGCCAGCGGTTTCACGGTGTCCATGCGCGCCGGGTACCCACCCATCGGCTCCGTTTCACCCAATTGATCATGGGGTACCCGCCCGCCGTGTTCACGCCTCGGAGGTGACCCATGACAGAGCGGGATCTCGGGCAAGCGGCTGGGCAAGCGCCGAACGGCACCGTGACGACCCAGGTTCCGGCGCGACTGGACAGACTGCCGTGGTCGCGCTGGCACTGGATGATCGTCATCGGACTGGGCACCGTCTGGATCCTCGACGGCCTGGAAGTGACCATCGTGGGCAGCATGGCCGGCCGGCTCTCCGAGGAGGGCAGCGGGCTCGCCATCAGCAGCGCGCAGGTCACGGGCGTCGCCGCCGCGCTGTACGTCGCCGGGGCGTGCTCCGGGGCGCTGTTCTTCGGCTGGCTCACGGACCGCTTCGGCCGCAAGAAACTCTTCCTGATCACCCTGGCGGTCTATCTGGCCGCGACCGCGCTGACGGCGCTGTCCTTCTCCTCCTGGTGGTTCTTCGTCTTCCGCTTCCTGACCGGCTTCGGCATCGGCGGCGAGTACGCCGCCATCAACTCCGCCATCGACGAGCTGATCCCCAGCCAGTACCGCGGCCGGGTGGACCTGATCATCAACGGCAGCTTCTGGCTCGGCGCCATGGGCGGCGCCCTGCTGTCCGTCCTCGCCCTCGACACCGACATCCTCCCCAAGGACCTGGGCTGGCGGATCTCCTTCGGCCTCGGCGTCGTCCTCGGCCTGGTCATCCTGCTCGTCCGCCGCCATGTGCCGGAGAGTCCCCGCTGGATGTTCATCCACGGGCGCGAGGAGGGCGCCGAGCAGCTGGTGGCGGACGTCGAGCGGCAGGTGGAGGCGGAGACGGGCCGGCCGCTGCCCGAGCCGGCCGGGGCGATCACCATCAAGCAGCGGCACAGTGTCGGCTTCGTACAGATCGCCCGTACGCTCTTCCGCGCCTACCCCCGGCGGGCGGTGCTGGGCCTCGCCCTCTTCATCGGGCAGGCCTTCCTCTACAACGCCATCACCTTCGGGTTCGGCGCGATCCTGGTGACGTTCTTCGACATCGGCACCGGCTCGACCGGCTACTTCTTCGCCGTCATCGCGTTCGGCAACTTCATGGGGCCCCTGCTGCTCGGCCGCTTCTTCGACACCTGGGGCCGTCGCCCGATGATCGCCGGTACGTACATCCTGTCCGGCCTGCTGCTGTTCGTCACCGCCTGGATGTTCTCCAACGGCTGGCTGACCGCCACCACCATGACCCTCAGCTGGTGCGTGGTGCTCTTCTTCGCGTCCGCCGGTGCCAGCTCCGCGTACCTCACGGTGAGCGAGATCTTCCCCATGGAGACCCGCGCGATGGCCATCGCGTTCTTCTACGCCGTCGGCACGGCCGCCGGCGGTATCTCCGGCCCGCTGATCTTCGCCGGTCTCACCGAGAGCGGCGTGGTCGCGGACACCGTGCTCGCCTTCTGTATCGGCGCCACGCTCATGGTGCTGGCCGGCCTGGTGGCGCTGTTCTTCGCCGTCGCCGCCGAACGCAGGTCGCTGGAGGACATCGCGACCCCGCTGTCCGCGCAGGCCGCCAAGGCCATGACTCCGGCCGGCCCCACCACCGCCACCGCGCGCACGGTGCCGTGACGCGGTGACGCGCGGCGAGCCGGCGGCCGATTGGATGGTGCGCCGCTCAATGGTTTATCGTTCATTCAGTCGGTTGTGAAGACGCCTTCACGACCGCCACACGCTGCCCCGGCTGGTTCCCCCGTCCAGCCGGGGCGTCTTGCGTTCCCGCCCGGCTTCAGCTCCCGCAGGCCGGGCACCCGTCCCCTCGGAAGACCGAGCCGAGAGACGAGGAACGGTGGAGCGATGACCGAGTACGAGCGTTCACGCACCATGCCGGCACTGCCCGAGCACGTCTTCGACCAGGCCGCCAACGTCGACCAGCTCGACAACTGGCTGCCCGAGGCCCTGCACGTGCACGCCGAGGAGCTGCCCGCCGTCACCGTGCACGAGGACCGCACCGACGAGGACACCTCCGCGCTGCTGCGCGCCGAGAAGGACCAGATGCGCCTCGAGTGGGGCACCAGGGAGCAGGGCAGCTACGCCGGGTGGCTCCAGGTCGCCGGTATCGGCAGCGGGGCCAGCGAGGTGACCGTGCACCTGTCCTTCTTCGACGAGAGCCACGACCCGGGCGAGAAGCCGGTGAACGACGCCCTCGACCACAGCCTCCAGCGCCTGGAGGACCAGGTCCGCATGCGTGTCGACAACGCCGCCGGCTGACGGTCGCCCATGCCCGCCACCAAGCGGTACGCGGTCGCCGCCTCCGGACAGTGGACGGACGAGGAGGAGGGCCGCCGCCGGCTGCCCGCCGGGGAGGTCCACGCCTGGGAGCCGGGCATGAACCAGACCGTCTGCGGCCTCTCCCTCAGCCGGTCGCAGCTCGGCCGCTTCCCGCACGTCGTCTGGCCGGACGTCCTGCCCGAGTCCGGCGGCGCCGCCGACCGCGTCCAGCGGGTCTGTCCCCGCTGCGCCTCCGTCGCCGGCCGCCGGGGCGGCGACGCCCGGCCACGGTGGCAGCGCATCCGCCCCCGCCCATGATCGTCCCGGTTTTCGTCCTGCTTCGCGGGGCACTGGGACGGCATGGACCATTCACAGGCACCCGTGCTCGACGCGCTGGCCGCGTACCACTCCAAAGACCAGACACCCTTCACTCCGCCCGGCCACAAACAGGGCCGCGGCGCCGACCCGCGCGTACGCGCCGTCCTCGGTGACGCCGTCTTCCGCTCCGACGTGCTCGCCACCAGCGGGCTGGACGACCGGACCTCCTCCCACGGCATCCTCGCCACGGCGCAGGAGCTGATGGCCGACGCGGTCGGGGCTGAGCACACGTTCTTCTCCACCTGTGGCAGCTCCCTGTCCATCAAGGCCGCCATGCTGTCCGTCGCCGGACCGCACGAGAAGCTGCTGGTCGGGCGCGACGCCCACAAGTCGGTGGTGTCCGGCCTCGTCCTGGCCGGGATCGTCCCGATCTGGGTCGACCCCCAGTGGGACGCCGAGCTCCACCTCGCCCACCCGCCGTCCGCCGACGCCTTCCGCGCCGCGTTCGCCGAGCACCCCGACGCGCGGGGCGCCCTGGTGACGACCCCGACGCCGTACGGCACCTGCTCGGACCTGGCCGGCATCGCCGAGGCCTGCCACGAGCACGGCGCGCCGCTCATCGTCGACGAGGCGTGGGGCGCCCACCTGCCGTTCCACCCGGACCTGCCCACCTGGGCCATGGACGCCGGGGCGGACGTCTGCGTCACGTCCGTCCACAAGATGGGCTCGGGCCTCGAACAGGGCTCGGTCTTCCACCTCCAGGGCGACCTCATCGAACCGGAGGTCCTGAAGAACCGCGAGGACCTGCTCGGCACCACCAGCCCCTCCGTCCTCGTCTACGCCGCCCTCGACGGCTGGCGCCGCCAGATGGTGCAGCACGGCCACGCCCTCTACGACGACGCGCTGGCCCTGGCCAAGACGGTACGGACGCGGATCGCCGAGATCGACGGCCTCCATGTGCACGGGCGCGACGACTTCTGCGGACCCGGCCGCTCCGCCGACCTCGACCCCCTCCAGGTCATCATCGACATCACGGGGCTCGGTACGACCGGCTACCGGGTCGCCGACTGGCTGCGCGAGCACCACCGCGTCAACATGCACCTGTCCGATCACCGCCGCAGCAGCGCCCAGCTCACCCACGCCGACGACGAACGCAGCGCCGACGCCCTGCTCACCGCGCTGCGCGACGTCGCCGGCCACGCGGACGAACTGCGCCCCGCGCCGCGGGTGGAGGTCCCCGACCCGGCCGACCTCCGCCTGGAGCAGGTCATGCTGCCGCGCGACGCGTTCTTCGGGCGGGTCGAGCAGGTGCCGTGGGAGAAGGCCGTCGGCCGGATCAGCGCCGAGATGCTCACCCCGTACCCGCCCGGCATCCCCGCCGCGCTGCCCGGCGAGAAGCTCAACGCCGAGGTGCTGCACTACCTGCGCAGCGGTGTCGACGCCGGCATGGTCGTCCCGGACGCCGCCGACACGGAGGTCAAGACGGTACGGGTGACCGTGGAGCACTGACACGCCACGGTCACAGGGAAACGCCACGTCACAGGGAAACGCCACCGTCACAGGGAAACACCACGGTCACAGGCCCGCCGCGGCCTTCTCCCGCAGGCACGCCCAGGCCTCCTCCGGCACCTCCGGGCGCAGCAGCACATCCGCCGCCGTGCACGCCAGCGCCTCCGCCGCCGCCAGCATCACCCGGCGCCCGCGCGGCCCCGCCGCCGCCTCGGCGAACTCCGGTGTGTGGTCCGACGCGTCCGAGCCCATGATCGCGACGAACGGGTGGACCGCGGGCACCCGCGTGCTCACATTGCCGATGTCGGACGATCCCAGGTACACGCCGGGCTCGGGCTCCGACAAGGGGATGCCCGCCCGGTCCAGGTGGTGGGCGAACAGCCCCGACAGCACCTCGTTGTCGCGGAAGTGCTCGTAGCGGCCGCCCACACCGGTCACCTCCACCCGGGTACGCGTGGCCGTCGCCACGCCCTGCGCGCACGAGCGCACCTCCTCCACCAGGTCCTCCAGCGCGGCCGTCGTCGCCCCGCGCAGCCCGAAGAGCCCCTCCGCGTACTCGGGCACGATGTTCGTCGCCCGGCCGCCGTCCGTGATGATGCCCTGTACGTGGGACCCGGCCGGCAGCCGCCGGTCCAGCACGCCCAGGGTGTTGAACAGCTGGATCAGCGCGCCGAGCGCGTCGATGCCCTCCGTGGGGTTGCCCGTCGGATGCGCGGCCCGCCCGTGGAACGCCACCCGGATCTGGGCGCTGGCCGTCAGCGGCGCCCACGACCAGCTGTAGACGCCCGGGTGGAACATCAGCGCCGCGTCCACCCCGTCGAACAGCCCCGCCTCCACCTCCACGACCTTGCCGCCCCCGCGTTCCTCCGCCGGCGCACCCACCGCCAGCAGCGATCCCGGGACCTCGCCGAGCGCTCCCCGTACCGCGAGCGCCGCGCCCAGACCGGCCGCGGCGATCAGGTTGTGGCCGCACGCGTGCCCCAGCAGCGGCAGCGCGTCGTACTCCAGCAGCAGCGCCACGCACGGCCCGTCAC
The DNA here is from genome assembly GCF_001905885.1 of Streptomyces sp. CB03234. Lineage (GTDB taxonomy): Bacteria > Actinomycetota > Actinomycetes > Streptomycetales > Streptomycetaceae > Streptomyces. The sequence goes on from NZ_LIYH01000004.1 coordinate 537,910, forward strand.
CCGAGCCGGTGCGGCCGGTGAACGCGGTCGGCAGGCCCGCCACCCCGCGCTCCACCTCGAACCCCTCCCGTTCGAGTTCGCCGGTCAGCAGCCGCGCCGCCTCCCGCTCCTCGAACGCCGTCTCCGGTGAGCGGTGCAGCGCGAGGCCGACGTCCCACAGCCGCTCCGCTCGGACGGCGACCTCCTCCCTGATCCGGTCGTACACGGGCTCGGGGTTCTGCGACACGTACGCCTCCTTCGACAGGCGGGGACTGGCTCCCCGTACGGGTTCCACGCCCCCGACGGCCGATGCGTACGCGGAGGTACGGGGCTCAGGTCTCCACGCCCGGCCGCCGCTCGGTGCCGCCCTCGCCGCGCAGCCGGCGGCGCAGGGCCGCCAGCCGGGGGTAGCGCTCGCTGAGCTCCGCCGAGCGGCGGTCCAGCTCCTGCATGAGGCGCTCGCTGCGCCTGTCCAGGTCCAGCTCGTCGAGGATCCGGTCGATCTCGGCGAGCAGCGCGCCGTGCAACTGCCACTGCCGGGGGTGCTCCTGCACGTCCTCCAGCAGCATGTCGGCGACCCGGTCGCGGGTGACCCGGCTCGCGGCCAGGGCGGCGGTCAGCCGCTCCTCCGCGGCCTCCGCGTTGGCGGCCACCTGCGTGGTGATCAGGCGGGCGAAGCTCTCGATGGCGTCGGCCATGTGCTCGAACAGTTCCTTGAGCCCGGCCGACACGTCCTCGGGGAACAGCGACTCCTCCGTACGGAACTTCGCCAGGTCGGTCAGGCTCCGGGTCAGCACCCGGAGCACCACCGCGCAGATCTCCAGGGTGTCCAGCCCCGTCCGCAGCACCACCCGGGACAGCAGCCCCTCCCGTACGCGCGGATTCATCCGCAGGCTCTCCTCCGCCTGCCGCAGCGACGCGTCGACCTCCACGATGTCGTGGTCCAGCCGCCGCGCCTCGTGCAGCCGGGCCGCCGCGTGCGGGAACGGGATGTGGCCCTCGGAGATCTCCGCGCCCATGGTGCGGAACATCCGGCCCATCCCGCGCGCCAGCCCGTCGATGGACGCCCCGGCCGACTGCGTCCACACCGGCGGTGCGAACAGCAGGTTGAACAGCAGGCCCACCCCGGCGCCGATGAGCGTCTCCAGCACCCGGTGCCAGGCCGCCGACGTGGCCTGGGAGACACCGAGGACCAGCATCGCGCTGATCGCCACCTCGGGGACGAACTCGTCCACCCGCACGAAACGGCCGATGATCAGCGCGGTGAAGATCGTCAGGCCCAGGCTCCACCAGGTCAGTCCCACCAGGGCGGTGAAGCCGATGGCGATGAGGACACCGACGACGACCGAGTTGACGCGCCGGATACCCGTGGTGAGCGTCGCGTACAGGGTGACCTGCACGACCAGCAGCGCGGTCAGCGGGGCCGTCAGCGGGGCGGGTTGCGCGGGCAGAACCATCAGGGCGACGACGAAGGAGATGACGGCGGCGGCCGTGGAGCGCAGCGTCTGCGCCGCGACGGGTTCGGTGGTCCGCCGCACCAGTTTGATCACGGGTGCTGATACGTCCGGCATCCCCTTCACGTGCCCGATCATGAGCCACTCACCACACTTCAGCCCCAGGAACCCCTCCAACGCCGTTTTGCCTCACCCGTGACGTGGTACCGCCAAAGTCCCGATTCCCCTTGCCGAGGAGGCACGATGAACCCGCCCGTGAACCGGGGCACCCCCGTCGCCGTCGTCACCGGCTCCGACTCCGGCATCGGCCGCGCCACCGCCGTCCGGCTCGCCGCGCAGGGCATGGACGTCGGCATCACCTGGCACACCGACGAGGAGGGCGCGCACCGCACCGCCGAGGAGGTACGCGGCCACGGGCGCCGCGCCGCCGTCGCGCACCTGGACCTGACACGGCTGCCGGAGGCCGCCGGCGTCGTCGACGAGCTGGCCGGCGAACTCGGGCGCGTCGACGTCCTGGTCAACAACGCCGGCACCGGCACCGCCACGCCCTTCCTGGACATGACGTACGACACCGTGCGGGACGTGCTGGACGTCGACCTGATCGGCCCGTTCCTGTGCTCGCAGGCCGCCGCGCGCCGCATGATCGAGCAGGGCGACGGCGGGCGGATCGTCAATGTGACGTCCGTGCACGAGCACCAGCCGCGCGTCGGAGCGGCGCCCTACTGCGCGGCCAAGGGCGGACTCGGGCTGCTCACCCAGGTCATGGCGCTGGAACTGGCCGAGTACGGCATCACCGTGAACGCCGTCGCGCCGGGCGAGATCGCCACCCCGATGACGGGCCAGGAGGACGAGGACGTGACGAAGAAGTCCCGGCCCGGCGTGCCGCTGGGGCGTCCGGGCGACGCGCGTGAGGTCGCGGCGGTCATTGCCTTCCTGGCGGGCGAGGACGCCTCGTACGTCACGGGCGCCTCGTGGGTGGTGGACGGCGGCATGCTCCGGATGGGCCCGCAGGCCGGCTCGCACCTGGAGAGCGACGCCTGGCGACGGCCATGAGCGTGTGACAGGGCCCCCGCCCGGGATGGGCGGGGGCCCTGTCACACGTACGACGTCAGCGGGTCACCACATGCCGCTCGTCCGGCACGCAGTGCGTCATCGTCAGTCCTTCGACGTCCCGGGGCGGGTTCTCCCCGAGGTTGGCCAGCCGCTTGCGGTCCTCCTCGGTGAGGTCCTGGCTCGCCAGGGGTTCCAGGTGGGCCACGTCCTGCGGGCTGATGCCGAGGCCCTCGCCGACGCGCAGCCCCAGGTCGTTCTCGACCAGCAGGAAGTGCCAGACCATCCGCTCCTGCACGGGCCGGTCGCACTGCTTCAGCGCGTTGACGAAGTTGCGCACCAGGTCGTCCCGCTCCCACTGCTCCATCAGCAGATAGCGCTGGCCGGCCTGCATGTAGTCGTTGGTCCGCGGGATCCGCTTGCGGGTGAGCCTGCCCCGGATCTCCGGGCCCTGCTCGTCGTGCGTGGGGTACTGGCCCTCGCGCAGCCCGCCCCGGATCGACGGCTCGTAGTTGACGTCCGGGTTCTCGCCGTGGCCGTCCTGGCGGTACGTCATGAACCCGTCGCGCTGGTTGGTGCGCACGTCCGCGTTCTTGGCCTGGTTGACCGGCAGTTGCAGGTAGTTCGGGCCGACCCGGTAGCGCTGGGTGTCGCTGTACGAGAACGTCCGGCCGACCAGCATCTTGTCGTCCGAGAAGTCCAGGCCGTCCACCAGCACACCCGTACCGAAGGAGATCTGCTCGTTCTCGGCGAAGAAGTTCTCCGGCATCCGGTTGAGCACCATCCTGCCGACCGGCTTCGGCGGGAAGTCCTGCTCCGGCCACGTCTTGGTGTCGTCCAGCGGGTCGAAGTCCAGCTCCGGGTGGTCGTGGTCCTCCATCATCTGGACCAGCAGCTCCCACTCCGGGTGGTCGCCGCGCTCGACCGCCTCGTACAGGTCCTTGGTGGCGTGGCCGAGGCCCTCGGCCTGCACATTGGCCGCGTCCTCCTCGGTCATGCTCCGTACGCCCTGCTTGGGCATCCAGTGGTACTTGACCAGGACGGTGTTGCCCTCGGCGTTGACCCACTTGTACGTGTTGACGCCGAACCCCTGCATATGGCGGTAGTCGGCCGGGATGCCACGCGGGCTGAACAGGTTGACCAGCATGTGCATGGACTCCGGGGTCTGCGACATGAAGTCGAAGATCCGGCGCGGCTGCTGCTCGAAGGTGACCGGGTTCGGCTTCAGGGAGTGGATCACGTCGGGGAACTTGATGGCGTCCCGGATGAAGAAGACACCCAGGTTGTTCCCGACGAGGTCCCAGTTGCCGTCCTCGGTGTAGAACTTCACCGCGAAACCTCGTGGGTCGCGCGCCGCCTCGGAGGAGTCCCGGCCGCCGATCACCGTGGAGAAGCGGACGGCCAGGTCGGTGCGCTTGCCGCGCTCCTGGAAGATCTTGGCGCGGGTGTAGCGGCTGATCGGCTCGTCGCCCCAGGAGCCGTACGCCTCGAAGTAGCCGTAGGCCGTCACCCCGCGCGCGTGGACGACCCGCTCGGGGATGCGCTCCCGGTCGAAGTGGCTGATCTTCTCCAGGAACTGGTAGTTCTCCAGCGTCGCCGGGCCCCGGGCCCCGACCGTGCGCTGGTTCTGGTTGTCGTAGACAGGGTGGCCCTGCCGGTTGGTGAGTACCTTCCGGTCGTCGCCGGGTGCGGGACCCTGGCTCGAAACGTCCGTCACGATCCTCGGCTCCTCTGCTGCTGTTGTCGCTCTGCGTCCTGCCACTGCGTCCTGTATGTCGCAGTATGCCCCGTTACCCGCCCATCGGGCCCTTCTAACCGCCGATCCCCGCCTTGTGCGCCGCCGCGCCGGCTCCCGCCTTCACGCCACCGTCACCCACGGCCGCGCTCCCGGCGTGCACGGGCAGGTGGTAGACGGCGAACGCCCGGCCGATCACCGGCTGGGCGACATTGCGCACCCGTACCCCGTCACCGGTCATGCCGTGCTCGGTGCCATGGTGGGCGTGACCGTGTACGGCGAGGTCGGCGCCGCCCTCGTCGACCGCCTCGGCCAGCAGGTAGCTGCCCAGGAACGGATAGATCTCCAGCGGCTCGCCCGCGAGCGTGTCCGGCACGGGCGCGTAGTGCGTCAGCGCGATCCGTACGGCGCAGTCCGCCTCGTGCAGCATCGTCAGGGACTTCCGCAGCCCGTCCGCGCAGCGCCGGGTGTAGCGGATGAAGTCCTTCATCTCCGGCTCGCCGAACTCACCGCCGCTGCGCCCGGCGAACCCGCCGCCGAACCCCTTCGTCCCGGCGACGCCCACGCGCACCCCACCGACGTTCAGCACCGTGCCCTCGCCCTCCAGGACGGTCACCCCGGCCCGGTCGAGCGCCGCCGCCACCTCCGCCTCCTGGTCGCTCTGGTAGTCGTGGTTGCCCAGGACGGCGACCACGGGCACACCCAGGCCGGCCACCTCGCCGGCCACGACCTCGCCCTCCTCGGCCGTGCCGTGCCGCGTCAGGTCACCGGCGAGCAGCAGCAGGTCCGCCTGCTCGTGGATCTTGTCGAAGGCCGGCCGCAGGGCACCCTCGCTGCCCGGGCCCAGGTGGATGTCACCGACCGCTGCTACTCGGATCACGACAGCTCCTCGGGGTGGTCGGGGGCGTCCCCGCAGACGACGACCAGGTCCTCGCGCAGCGGCAGCCCGGCCAGCTCCTCCTGGGCGATGCGCAGGATCTCGGACCGGCACTCCGCGCTGGCGACCGTGCCGTAGAGCATCACGCTCGTACCGCGCTGCTCGATCCTGATGCCGAGTTCGGCGATGTCCTCGCTCGCCAGCCGGTCCCGCAGATGGGCGATGCGGTACTCGGCGGTGTCGGCGGCGCTCATGACGTTGCCTCCCGTGGTTCGGGTGGTTCGATGACGTTCAGGCGCTCCAGCAGGTACAGGAACGCCTCGGGCATCGGAGAGCCTTCGTTCTCCCGGCGCAGCAGGTCCCAGTCGATCTTCTCCCGCAGGGTGCGGGCGATCGGGAGGACGGCACCGAAGTCGCAGTGGTGCTCCGAGAAGGCGGCCAGCAGACTGCCCACCAGGTCGGTCGGCGCCAGCACCGGCATCCGTACCGAGTCCACCGGCAGGATGTGGGCCCGGTCCAGCAGCTCACGCGTCACCGGGTGCCGCGCCAGCTCGAAGATCAGGTCGATCTCCTCACCGTGGCTGCGGGCCTTGATCAGCCAGTCCTCCGGCGGCACCCGCACCTGGATGCCGGCGGCCTCCAGATCCTGCGTGATCGCCTCCGCGTCCTCGCGGAGGATGGCGAAGTCGGTGTCGTGCTGGAGGCTCTGCGGGACGCCGTGCGCGTACGCCGCCACACTGCCGGCCAGGGCGAACGGATGGCCGGTGCTCTTGAGCAGTCCCGCCACCTGCTTGGTGGCCTCCAGGATGGACTGCGTACGGTCCGGAGGATGGCTGCCACTGAGGCCCCCGGGGCCGCCCGGGCCTCCGGTGACACCGGGGCCAGTGGGCCCGCCCGGGCTGCCGCCCGCCGCCCCGCCGCCCATGGGCGCGCCGAGGAGCGCGCCGTCCGGCTCGCCCTCCACGGCTCTGCCACCGGCCAGTCGCAGCCCGGTCGGCCCGGACGGCTCGGCCGGTCCGCCCGGCTGGGTGGCCCCGGGGCCGCCCGGGCCTCCGGTGACACCGGGGCCAGTGGGCCCGCCCGGGCTGCCGCCCGCCGCCCCGCCGCCCATGGGCGCGCCGAGGAGCGCGCCGTCCGGCTCGCCCTCCACGGCTCTGCCCCCGGCCAGTCGCAGCCCGGTCGGCCCGGACGGCTCGGCCGGCCCGCCCGGCTGGGTGGCGTCTTGCGAGTGGTTCCTCACGGGTGTTCCGCCCTCCTCGTCGGCCTGCGGGAGGCGGTTCGGGTACCCGGGCCTCTCTCTTTTATGGCTCGGTTCTCCGCCGTGGCCCCGGAACTCGGTTCACTCGCCGGGGTCCCGGTGGTCGCGGCGGGACGCCCTGGTCAGGACGGCGCCGGTGGTGACGAGCAGGACGGCGCCGGCGCCCAGGAGCCAGAGCTTCGGGCGGGCGCCCGTGTCCGCCATCTCGGCGCCCTCGGCCCGCTCGGCGCGCGGCTCGCCGCGCGGGGCGGGGGAGGGCTCGGCGGGGGAGGGCTCGGAGGGGGGCCGGGCGTCCGTGACGGCTTCCGAGGCGGCGGGCTCCGGTTCCGGGCCGGGGACAGCGGGCTCCGGTTCCGGTTCGGGCTCCGCGTCCGGCTCGCGCTTCGGCCCAGGCTCCGGCTTCGGTTCCGGTCCGGGCGCGCCCGGTGGTGACAGGGCCGGTGAGGGGGAGTGCGCGGGCGCCGCCGCCGGGTCGTCGTCGCACGACGGTTCCGCCGCGAAAGGGGCGTTGCGGATGCCGCCCGCGAGGGGGCCCGCCTTCAGCGCGCGGACCACGACGTCGCCCTCGATGTCGGCCGGGCTGCCGTCCGTCAGTTCCGCGCGCGGTGCGTAGACGGATCCGGTGAGGGTGTCGCCCGCCGTGAGGGCGATGTCGGTGGCGTCGGCGAACGTCCACAGGATGTACGGGGCCCCCTCGCCCCCGACGCCCGCCATCGTCGGCGTACGCCAGGACAGCTCGCCGCCCTCGGCCGTCGTGTCGACCACGATCACGAGCGGGCGCGCGGCCGTCGGCCGGTTCTCGAACGCCAGCACCCGGATGCCGGCGAGCCGCGCGCCGGTCAGTCGCAGCACGTTCGTACGGTCGTCGGCCAGCCGGACGCGCACGGTGGCGCCGCCCGCGTCGCGCGGCGTCACCGTGGCCCGGCACCGGGCCAGTGCGTCGGCGCGCTGCCGGTGGCCGGCGAAGAGGGTGCCGAAGTCGATGAGGCCCCGCGCCGGCCCCACCGACGGGGGCGGCTGCGCGGTGGTCAGCTCGACGCGCGGCGTCGTGCCGTACCCGGCCCCGGCCGCGACCAGCCGGGTCCTGACCGGCGTGCCGTTCATGCCGGTGGTCCGCGCGCCGCCGCCGAGGTCGCCCACCTTGACGTAGCGGTCGCCGGCCACCCGCAGCACCGCGTCCACCGCGCTGCCGGGGAAGTCGACCGCGCCGTCGACCAGGAGAGCGGTGGGCCGCGCGTCCCCGGGAGCCACGAAGCCGCCCGCGCCGCGCGGCGCGACGGTGTACCGCGACCCGAGGGCGAGGTCGCCGCCCACGGCGACGGCGCTCCCGGACTCCGTACCGCCCAGCCGCGCGTCCCGGCGCGTGACGACACCGAAGCCGTGGTTCCCGGCCATCGGGTTGCCGATCACGGTGGAGGTCTCGTGTGCCCCAGCCGCCGGTGTTCCGGGGCTCACCGCGCACAGCCCGCACACCACCGCCGGAATCACGGCCGCCAGTCCAGTCGTTCGCATAGCGGAGAAAATAGGATCATCGGACCCATGGTGGCGGGGACGCGCCCACCCGGCCGGGCGACGTTTCACCCGGTCGGCGGTGGGGGAGCGGTTGCTGCGACGGCAAGGGCGCCGCAGCCGGGGGGTGGGGATCGTGCGTGACAAGAAGCTGTTCCGGCGGGCCTGGAGGGCCGAGCCACCCGTCTCCGACAGCGAACGCGAGCTCTTCGGCGGAGCCCTGCGCTACGACTTCGGCTGGGTCAAGCACGAGTACGCCGTGCTCGACCTCAAGCCCCTGGCCGCCGTCCGCGCCCTGCCCCGCCTCATCGGCAGCACCCTCCGGCTCTCCTGGGAGTCCGACCGGCGCGCCCTGCTCACCGTCGGCCTCACCGAGATCGGCCAGGGCATCGCCCAGGCCGTGGGACTGCTCCTGACGAACCAGGTCCTCCAGGCCCTCTTCGCCGCCGGCACCACCACCGAACGCCTCCGCGCCGCCCTGCCCGCGCTGATCGCCGCCGGCGTCCTCGCCGTGGTCAACGCGGTCCTCGCCTCCCTCTCCACGGCAGGCACCGGCCGCCTGGAGCCCAAAGTGGAACGGCTCGCCACCGAGAAGTACCTCCACCGCGCCGCCGGAGTGGAGCTCGAAGCCATCGAGGACGGGGCGTTCCGCAAGCTCCTGGACTCGGCCCAGTTCGGCGCCCTGGCCGCCCGGAACATGATCGGCGCCTGTGTGGGCGCCCTCAACGGCGTGTTCACCATCGTCGCCGCCGCCGGTGTCCTCACCGTGCTCCACCCGGCGCTCCTGCCACTGCTCGTCCTGATCGCCCTGCCGCGCGGCTGGGGCGCCATGCATGTGGCACAGCGCCGCTACGCCTCCCGGATGAACTGGATCGAGCACGAGCGAGCGGCCCGCCTCGTCAACAACCTCATCACCAGCCGTGAGTCGGCCCAGGAGATCCGCGTCCACCAGGTCGGCCGCTACCTCCTCGACAAGTTCCACGACATGGCCGAGACCTCCGAGGCCGAGCAGACCCGCCTCGCCGACGGACGCGCCGTCACCGAGCTGCTCGCCGCCGCGTTCTCCGGCGTGGCCGCCCTCCTCACGTACGCCGCCCTCGGCGCCCTGCTGGTCACCGGCCGCATGGACATCGCCATGGCCGGCACAGCCGCCCTCGCGGTACGCACCGGCTCGGCCAGCCTCAGCGCGCTGATCACCCACATCAACACCCTGCACGAGGAGTCCCTGTACGTCCGCGACCTCGACCGTTTCACTGCCGCCGCCGAATCGCGGGCCATCCCGTCCGGCGGCACCCCCGTCCCGGACTTCCCCGAGAAGATCACCCTGGAGAACGTCACCTTCCGCTACCCCGATCGCGACGAACCCGCCCTGCGCGGCGTGTCCCTGACCATCACCGCCGGCTCCGTCGTCGCCCTCGTCGGCGCCAACGGATCGGGCAAGTCGACCCTCGTCAAGATCCTCGCCGGCCTCCACAGGCCGGGCGAGGGGTGCGTCCTGTGGGGCGACACCGACCTCGCCGACGCCGACCGGCTCGACGTCTTCCGCCATGTCGCCGTCCTCGACCAGGACTTCCAGCGCTGGCCCTTCACCCTCCACACCAACATCCGCATCGGGCAGCCCCACGCCGCCCCGCACGCCGGCCGGGTCGAGCGCGCCGCCGCCTACTCCGGCGCCGACAGGCTCGGCGCCACCCTGCCACGCGGCTACGACACCCTGCTCGCCCGCCAGTTCCGGCACGGCTCCGAGCTCTCCGGCGGCCAGTGGCAGACCGTCGGCCAGGCCCGCCTCCGCTACCGGGAGGCGGGCCTCGTCATCGCCGACGAGCCGACCTCCGCCCTGGACCCCGAGGCGGAGATCGAGTCGTTCCAACGCATCCGCGCCCTCACCGGCGAGGGCAGGACCGTCGTGCTCGTCAGCCACCGCATGGCCGGCATCCAGTCCGCCGACGTCATCCACGTCCTCCACGAGGGCAGGCTCGTCGAGTCGGGCTCGCACCGGGAGCTGATGGACCGGCCGGGCTCCCGCTACCGGCGCATGTACCTCCTCCAGGCCGACCAGTACGGGACCGGCTCCTGAGTCACCCCAGCTCCAGGGTGCTGACGCCGAAGACCCGCTCCTGGGCGAACGGCCTCACCGGCCCCGTATACATGCGTGCCGTACGGAACGACGGCACCAGGCCCCGCGCCTGGGCCATCCGCACCGCCTCCGCGTTCGACTCCGGTACGTCCACGGCGACCCGCTCCGCCCCGAAACCGTCCACGAGCGCGTCCAGCAGCACCTCCGCGTCACCCGGCGAGTCGGCGAACAGCGGACCGACCCGGGCCTCCTCCAGCGCCGGCCGGATCACCCCGTACCCCGCCAGGCGGCCGTCCACGACCCGCGCCAGCGCCCGGTGGCCGGGCGCGCCCAGCCACCGCTCCAGGAACCGGGGCCGCTCCGCCGGGTAGCAGCCGCTGTCGTACGCGGCGATCGCGGCGAGCCCCACCTCGGCGGCCGGCACCACACCCGCCCCCGGCGTACGCGGCGACACCGCCCCCACATAGCGCGCCGTGCGGTGCGCCAGGGCGAACCCCGAGCGGCGGTAGTTGGCCTGCTGTGCGGGCACCCCGTCGAGGCCGACGGTGCGGTCCCCGGCATGGGCGAGCGCCGCCTTCCAGGTGGCCAGCCCGTGCCCGAGGCCGCGCCGGTCGGGGCGTACCAGATAGAAGCCGAGGAAGGCGTACGCGTCGCTGTAGTTGACGACCGAGATGGCCGACACCGGGTCCCGCTCGCCGTCGAGCCTGCCGAGGAAGAACCCGCCGGGATCCTGCGCGAAGAAGCTCGGCCCGTCCGAAAGGCCGGGGTTCCAGCCCTCCGCCGCGGCCCATTCCCCGACCACCGACCAGTCCTCCGGCGTCGCCCGCGACACCCGCAGCGTTGACAAGGGATCTCCTCCCGGCCGTCGTACGGTTCCCCTCGTACGCTACCCACATGTGCTGGAGCGCGACGGCCGACCTCGCGGCCGGCACCGTCATCACCGCCGTCGGCGCCCTGTGCGTGGCCCGCGCCCGAGGCGTACGCGAACTGCCGCTCGCCGCCCTGCCCTTGCTGCTCGGCGCCCACCAGATCGTCGAGTCGGCCGTCTGGGACGCCGGCGGCGGCAGCGGCCCCGCCACCCTGGCCTGGGCCGTCATCGCGCTGCCGCTGCTGCCCCTCTGGCTGCCGCTCGGCGTCCTGCTCGTCACGCCCGCCGCGAGCCGCGCCCGCCTCACCGTCCCGGCCGCCGCCGGGCTCGTGACGGCCGCCGCTCTCGCGTACTGCCTCGCCACCCGGCCGGTGACGGCCCACATCCGGGGCCGCACCATCGGCTACGTCCTCGACCTCCCGTACGCCCCGCTCCTCGTCGCCGGCTACCTCCTGGCCACCGTCGGCGCCCTGCTCCTCGCGGCCGACCGGGGCCTGAGAATCCTCGGCGCGGTCGTCGCGGCCGGGGCGGCGCTGTGCGTCGCGCTGTGGCGCACCGAGTTCGTCTCCACCTGGTGCGCCTTCGCCGCGGTGGCGTCCCTGCTCCTGCTCGCCAGGACCCGGCGTACAGGCTGAGGGCTCAGTGACGTCCCTCCCTCAGGGCGAAGGTCTGGGGACCGAGTTGCCGGGGGCGCGGCCTCATGCTGCACTTGGACTCATCGGCGCGGGCGACCTCGGTGTCCCCCGGCCCATCGCATGGCATGCTTTTCGAGCGCTGCGCTCTGCCTCGGAGTGCCGGGGCACGAGCGTTCCCGGCGATACCCAGTTTCCCCGGAGACGCACATGCGAAGCGAATCGACGTGTACCTGGGGGGTATTGCGCAAGAGGTCGGCTGTGCTGGTTGCCGGGCTGTTGATCGGCGCACTCAGCGATCTCAGCAGCATGAACTCTGCTGCGGCGGCCGGCCCTTACGGCCCGGATACATGTGTCAAGGGATATGTGTGGCGCGAGGCGACAGCCGCCGATCATACCTGCGTCGCTCCGAGCGTCCGTGAGTATCACCGTCGGCAGACCAATGCTGCGGTTTCGTGGGCCGTGCCTATGCCTCTCGTCGAGGCGGAGGGCTGGTTCCGCGGCTAGAGGGTGACCAGCGGGTGGCCGGGGCCTGTTGCGCGACACCGCCGTTGCGGAACGGAGCGCACCTAGCGGGTGTCCTCCGGTCCCGGAGGTTCGGCGGCGGCCGGGTCGAGGATGCGGGTCAGGAAGTGGCGGGTACGTTCGTGCCGTGGGTCGCCCACGACCTGGGCGGCCGGGCCCTCCTCGACGATCCGGCCGTCGTCCATGAACACCACCCGGTCGGCGACCTCCCGGGCGAAGCTCATCTCGTGCGTGACGACCATCATCGTCATGCCCTCCGCCGCCAGCATCCGCATCACGGCCAGCACATCGCCGACCAGCTCGGGGTCGAGCGCCGACGTCGGCTCGTCGAACAGCATCACCTCCGGGCCCATCGCCAGCGCCCGCGCGATCGCCACCCGCTGCTGCTGCCCGCCCGACAACTGCGCCGGATAGGCGTCCGCCTTGTCCGCCAGCCCGACGCGCGCCAGGTTCTCCCGGGCGACCTTCGCCGCCTGCTCCTTGCCGCGCCCCAGCACCCGCCGCTGCGGCAGCGTGAGGTTCTCGGTCACGGTCACGTGCGGGAAGAGGTTGAACTGCTGGAACACCATGCCGATCCGGCGGCGTACGGCGTCGATGTCGACGTCCAGGTCCGTGACCTCCGTACCGCCCACGAAGACCTGCCCCCTGGTCGGCTCCTCCAGCAGGTTCACGCAGCGCAGCAGTGTCGACTTGCCGGAGCCGGACGGCCCGATGACGCACACCACCTCGCCGGTGGCGACGTCCAGGTCGATGCCGCGCAGCACCTCGTTGTCGCCGAAGGACTTGTACAGCCCCCGGATCTCGATCTCGTTCCGTGTCGGCATCGGTATCCCTCACTTGGCCCTGGCGGCACGGGCCTCGAGGCGGCGCACCACGAAGCTCAGCGGAATCGTCACCAGCAGGTAGCACAGGCCGGCGACGAGGATGGGTGTGGAGTTGGCGGTCTGGCTGGCCAGGTCCCGGCCGAACTTCGTCAGCTCCCGTTCCTGAAGTGTCACCCCGAGGAACAGCACCAGCGAGGAGTCCTTGAACAGCAGCACCAGTTCATTGGTGAGCGGCGGGATGATGATCCGGTACGCCTGCGGGAGGATCACCGACACCATCGCGCGGGCGTGCGAGAAGCCCAGCGAACGCGCCGCCTCCATCTGGCCCTTGGGCACCGCCTGGATGCCCGCCCGGATCGTTTCCGCCATGTACGCCGCGGCCACCAGCCCGAGGCCGAGGGCGACCTTGCCGTACGTCCCGCCGGGGATCTCCGTACCCGGGAACGCGAGCGGTACGGCGACGCCCACGAAGATGAAGATCAGCAGGGCGGGCAGGCCGCGGAAGATCTCGATGTAGACGCTCGCGGCCCACCGGTAGGGCGCCACCGACGACAGCCGCATCAGGGCGATGACCAGGCCCAGGACGAGGCCGAAGGCGAACCCGGAGAGGGTGTACACCACCGTGTTGCGCAGCGCGGTGGTGATGATGTCCGGGAAGAGCCGCCCCGCCAGGTCCGCCTGCGCGAACTGGTTCTGCAGCCGGTCCCAGTCGGCCAGGACGGCGATCAGGACGACGACGGCGACGAAGACCGCGTACTGAACGCCCCGCGAGATCCGCCGCCGCTGCCGCCTCGTCAGCCGTGAGGTCACGACAGGCCCTTGGGCAGCGGGCCGATCCACTGTTCGTAGAGCTTGTTGTACGTGCCGTCCGCCTTGGCGTCCTTGATCGCCTTGTCGATCGCGGCGCGGAGCTTGTCGTTGCCCTTCTTCACCGAGAAGCCGTACTGCTCACCGGTCTCGATGTTCTGCCCTAGCGCGAAGGCGTCGGCGTTCGCCTTGTCCTTCAACCAGCCCTGCACGACCGGGTAGTCGATGACGACGGCGTCGACCTGGCCGGTGCGCAGCCCGTTGAGCACGGCGTCGGAGCTCTCGAACGCCACCGGGTCGAAGCCCTGGGACGTGGCGTAGCTCTCCCCGGTGGTCTCGGCCTGGGCGCCCAGCTTCAGCTTCTTCGCCTTGACGTCCGCGAGGCTGGTGGCGCCGCTCTTCTTGGTCGCCAGCAGGGCCTGGGTGGCGTCGAAGTAGGGGACGGAGAAGTCGACGTTCTTCTTGCGCTCCTCGGTGATGGTCATCCCGGCGGCGGCCAGGTCGCACTCGCCGGAGTTGAGGAACGCGCCGGTCTTGAAGTTCTCGAACGGTGTGTCGAGGATCTTCTGTTCGACCTTCAGGTTCTTGGCGACCAGGTCGATCAGCGCCACGTCGAAGCCGACGATCTCGCCGTCCTGCTCGAACTGGAAGGGCGGGTACGGCAGATGGGTGCAGGTCGTCAGCTTGCCCTTCTCCACCACGGGCACCCCGCCCGCCGCCTCACCGGGACCCTCGTCGCCGTTCCCGCACCCGGTGGCGACGAGCAGCAGCCCGGTCGCCGCGGCACAGGCGATGAAGACGGTACGGGGGGTGCGGTGGGCGCGTCGCTTGGCGCCGGCAGTCCTCGTCACGGTTGACCTCCATGGGCGCGTGGGCGGCCTCGGATGACGCCGGGGGGTGACGCCGGGGTGACGCAGCCGCCGGGCGTGATCGTATGACACGGAGCGCGCCCCGTCGCGGAGATCGCCGCCCCGGATCCCGGCCCGGGTCCGGGCCCCATGTCCCAGGCCCCCGGACACGGCCCGGTCCATGTCCCGGTCGGCGTCCCGGGCCGGTGCGCGAGGGGGCCGGGTGCACGTCCCGGTGGGAAGCGGGGCAGGTCAGGGGCCGCGTGGGGGCCGGGGCCTCAGGTGGACGGGACAGCGGGCGCCCGACGGTGAAGGGGCGACATTCCGAGACGCACCAGTGAACGAGTGAACGAGCTCTCTCATGTACCCCACCACCGCACCGACCACCACTCCACCGACCACCACTCCGCCGACCGCCATCTCCATGGACCGCGCCATCCTCGCCGGCAACCTCCACTTCCCCGTCCTCGTCCGGGGCGGCGACGCCACCTGGCCGGAGCTGACGCGGATCGCCACCGACCTGGCGGCGGACGCGTTCTGGCTGGTCACCGACGCCGGACTGCCCCGCGGCCACACCGCCCGGGTGCTGTCCGCGCTCGGCCCGGCCGCCCCGACGCGCGTCCTTCGGGCCCCCGCCCCGGACACGGCCTGGGACGAGACCCCCACGCCGGACACGGTGGTCGTCGCCCTCGGCGGCAGCACCGTCATCGAGGCCGCCGCCCGGCTGGCCGCCGGCACCCCGGACCGGCCGCGCCTGCTCCTCGTGCCCACCACGCCGCGGGCCATGACCGACACGGCACTGAGCCTGGAGCACCCGGCCGCCCACGGCCTGGCGCCCACCCTGGTCTGGGCCCAGCTCGACCTGCTGCGCACCCTGCCGCCGGACGAACTGCGCACCGGGCTCGCGGCCCTCGTCAGGAACGTCCTGGCGGTCAGCCCGTCCTTCTACGACACGGCCGCCGCCCTGCTGCGGCCCGACGTGACCGGCTTCGACGCCCCCCTCATGGCACGCGTCGTCGCCCTGAACGCCGACATCCGCGCCACGCTCATGTACTACGACCCGAGCGAACAAGGCCCGGCCATGGCGTTCAGTTACGGCCGCACCGTCGCGGACGCCCTGCTGTCCATGGGCGCCGGGCTGTCCGAGGGCGACGCAGCCGCGCTCGGGATGCTCGTCGCCGCACGGGTCGCCGTCCTGCTCGGGCTGCTCGACCCGGCCGCCGAGCGCGCCCACCACGAGCTGATGGCCCGCTGGGGAGCACCGCGCAAGCTGCCCGCCCCGCTCACGGTGGACACCGTCGCGGCGGTCCTCCGGCGTGGCGCGGCCACCGGCCCGGTACCGGCCCCGTACGCCGGACCCGCCCGGATGGTGCTGCTCGACGGGCTGGGCGCCCCGCACGTCGTACGCGGCCGGATGCTCACCGAAGTCGACGACGACGTACTGCGCCCGGCACTCGACGTGATCGCCCCCCACACCCCCGTATCCGAGACCGACCTGATCACCATCGACTGAGGAGAACCATGTTCGCCCACCACACCGACCCGCACGGACTGTTCACCCACGGCGGCCCGGTCCGCAGCTGGACCGTCAGCACCGCCAAACCGGTCAGCTACCGCGTCGGCTTCGCGCCCGGCGTCTTCAACCCGTCCAACAGCGCCCTCGCCAAGGCCGGAGCCGTCGACGGCGGCCCGGCCCCGGCCCGGCGGCTCCTCGTCGTCGAGGAACGCGTCGACATGCTGTACGGCGACCTGATCCGCGCCTACTGCGACGCGCGCGGCCACGACGAGTACGCGATCCACGTGCTGCCCGCCCACGAGCGGCTCAAGACCATGGACTCCGTCTTCTCCGTGGTCGCCGCGATGGACCGGTTCGGCCTGGACCGCCGCCGGGAGCCGGTCGTCGCGGTCGGCGGCGGCGTGCTGCTCGACATCGTCGGCCTGGCGTGCAGCCTGTACCGGCGCAGCACCCCCTACGTCCGCGTACCCACCACCCTCATCGGGCTGGTCGACGCCGGCGTCGGCGCCAAGACCGGCGTCAACTTCGGCACCGGCAAGAACCGGCTCGGCACCTACCACCCCGCCACCGAGACCCTGCTCGACCCCGGCTTCCTCGCCACCCTGGACGAGCGGCACGTCAGCAACGGCATGGCGGAAATCCTGAAGATCGCCCTGATCAAGGACGCCGACCTCTTCGCACTGCTGGAGACCCATGGCGCCCGGCTCGTCGCCGACCACTTCCAGCCGGCCGGGGCGACGGGCGACGAGGTCCTGGGCAGAGCCGTGCACGGCATGCTCGAAGAACTCCACGACAACCTGTGGGAACACAAGCTGGAACGCGTCGTGGACTACGGGCACTCCTTCAGCCCCACGCTGGAGATGCGGGCCCTGCCCGCCCTGCTGCACGGCGAGGCCGTCGCCCTCGACATGGCGCTCACCACCGTCATCGCCTGCCGGCGGGGCCTGATGAGCACGGATCAGCGCGACCGCGTCCTGAACGTGATGCGCACCCTCAGGCTGCCCGTCACGCACCCCCTGTGCGAACCGGGCGTCCTCAAGGAGGCGCTCGCCGACACCGTCCGCCACCGCGACGGCAAGCAGCGCCTGCCGCTGCCGGTCGGCATCGGCGGCTCCGTGTTCGTCAACGACCTCACCACCGGCGAACTGGCCCGCGCGGCCGGTGACCTGGCCGCCCTGGGGGAGGTGACCTCCCATGCGTGAGGCAGTCGTCGTCGCCGATGTGCACGCCCCCGCCGACGTCCACGGCGTACACGCCGCCGAAGGTCACTCCCGCTGGACGTGCCTCGCCCGCCGCACCGGGCTCCACGGCGGCTGGGAGGCCGTCGAATGGGCCTGGCTGCCGCCGGGCGGGGTGAGCGGGGAGCACCTGCACTCCCGCACCGAGGAGCTGTACTTCCTGCTCTCCGGGCGCGGCGAGATCACCCTCGACGGACGCCCGCTCCCCGTCAGGGCGGGCGACACCGTCCTGACGGGCCTCGGCACCCGCCACGCGCTGCGCAACACCGGGCGCCGGCCCCTGGCCTGGCTCGTCGTCGAACTCACCACCACGGACACCACGAAGGAGCAGCAGATGGACCGTCACCGCAGTGCCGTCATCCGTGACCTGCGCCGCCACGGCCCGCTGGACGCCTCCACCGTCCTCACCGGCCCCCTGCGCACGGTCCGCCTCACCCGACTGCCGGCCGGCGGCAGCACCGCGCTCGACGCCCACGGCGAGGAGCACACCGTGTTCATCACCGGAGGGTCGGGCACCGCCCGCGCCACGGGCCGGCACGTGTCCGTGACGCGGGGCACCGCCCTCACCCTGCCGCTCGGCACATCCGTGTGGCTGAGCGCGGGCTCGGAGGGGCTGGAGTACTTCCACGCCGCGCTCGCCGTACCGGAGGGACCCCAGTGATCATCCACTCCGGCGACCGGGCCTCCGTCCTCCTCGGCCCCGGCGGCGAACGGACCACCATCCGCTGCCTCGCCCGGCGCGGCATGCTCCACAGCGAGTGCGAGGCCTTCGACGAGGTACGCCTCGACCCCGGCACCCGCCTGGACCTGTCCGGCCGGGACGGCACCGAAGCCGCCTGGTACGTCCTGTCGGGCTCGGTCACGCCCGATGTCACGCCCGATGTCACGGCGGACGCCCCGCCCGGCGCCCCGCCCGGCGCCCCGCCCGGCGCCCCGCCCGAGGACGCGCCCGGCGCCCCGCCCGACGGCCCCGTCCGTGACGCCCCCGCGCCGCTCACCGCGCGCGCCCTCGTCCTCGGCCGGCACGGGGACCGCGTCCGGCTCACCGCCGGCCCGGACGGCGCCGCCCTGCTGTGCCTCACCCTCACCCCGCCCGCCGTCACCCGCACCCTGCCGCCCCGTACCCCCAGCATCCCCGAGGAGCACCCGTCATGACCGCACACCCGCAGCTGGTGCCCGGCGTCACCGCCGTCCACCACGTCGCCTACACGGTGCCCGACCTCGACGAGGCGGTCGGCTTCTTCACCGGCGTCCTCGGCGCCGAACTCGCCTACCGGACCGGCCCGATAGCCGACCCGGACGGGCAGTGGATGGCCCGCCAGCTGGGCGTCCACCCGCACGCCGTCGCCCACATCGCCATGCTGCGCCTCGGCCCGGTCACCAACGTCGAGCTGTTCGCGTACGAGGCGCCCGGCCAGCGCCGGGCGTACCCCCGCAACAGCGACTGGGGCGGCCACCACCTCGCCCTGTGGACCGACGACTTCGACGCCTCGCTGCGCCGGCTCACCGCGCACGACGGGGTCCGCCCGCTCGGCGAGCCGCAGACGGTCGGCGACGGGCCGATCGCCGGGACCCGCTTCCTCTACCTCCGCACCCCCATCGGCCTGCACATCGAACTCGTCCAGGCGCCCGCCCGGCTGCCATACCACCACGAGACACCGGTCCGTCTGTTCGACCCCGCGGGAGGCACCTCATGAACGGGACCATCTGGGGGCGGGGCGCTCCGCCCGTCGTCATCCAGGAGCAGGACACCTACGACGCCGACGTCGCCGTCATCGGATCGGGCGCCGGGGGCTCCACCCTCGCCTGGGCCCTGGCCTCCACCGGCGCCCGCGTCCTGGTCGTCGAACGCGGCGGCTTCCTCCCCCACGAGGAGGCCAACTGGTCGCCCGACGCGGTCTTCGGCGAGGGCCGCTACCACAATGCGGGCACCTGGCACACCGCCGACGGCCGCCCCTTCACCCCCGCCAACCACTACTACGTGGGCGGCACCACCAAGGTGTACGGCGCCGCCCTGCCCCGGCTCCGCGTCAGCGACTTCGACGCCACCGAGCAGCTCGAAGGGACCTCGCCCGGCTGGCCGTTCTCGTACGCCGACCTGGAGCCGTACTACGCCGAGGCCGAACGCCTCTACCGCGTCCACGGCCAGGACGGCGCCGACCCGACGGCGCCGCCGCGCTCGGAGCCGTATCCCCATCCGCCCGTCCCGCACGAGCCGGTCATCGGCGAGCTGGCGGCCAAGCTGACGGACCAGGGGCTGCACCCCTTCCCGGTCGAGCTGGGCATCGACCTGGCCGCACGCGGCGCCTGCCTCCGCTGCGGTACGTGTGACGCCTTCCCGTGCCGCGTCGACGCCAAGAGCGACGCGGAGACCCGTGCGCTGCGGCCCGCGCTGCGCACCGGGACGGTCCGGCTGCTGACCCGTACCAGGGCCGAGCGGCTGCTGACCGACCCGGCCGGGCGCCGGGTCACCGCCGTCGACGCCGAACGGGGCGGTAGGACCGTACGCATCTGGGCGGGCACCGTGGTGGTGTCCTGCGGGGCCATCAACTCCGCTGCCCTGCTGCTGCGTTCGGGCGGGGCGGCGCACCCGGACGGGCTGGCCAATGGCAGCGGGCTCGTCGGCCGCAACCTGATGGTGCACAACAACAGCGTGCTCATGGCCGTCGACCCCCGGCGCCGCAACCCCGTGACGTTCCAGAAGACCCTTGCCGTCAACGACTTCTACCACCCCCTCGGCAACCTCCAGCTGATGGGGAAGGTCCACGAGGCCGCGCTGGCCGCCTCCCACCCGCACGTGCCGCGCCGGATCCTCGGCGCCGTGGCCGCGCGCAGCGTGGACTGGTGGGTGATGTCCGAGGACCTGCCCGACCCGGACAACCGGGTCCTGCCCGGCCCGGACGGCGGTGTCATCCTGCGCCGGCGGCCCACCAACACCCGCGCTCACCGCGGCCTGGTGCGCGGCGCGGCCCGCATGATGCGGCGCGCCGGCTACCCGCTGGTGCTGCGCCGCCGGATGGGCGTGGAGGCCACCGGCCATCAGTGCGGCACGACGGTCGCCGGACTCGACGAGACCCGCTCCGTCCTCGACCCGCACTGCCGCAGCCACCAGGTCCGCAACCTGTTCGTCGTCGACGGCGGCTTCTTCCCCTCCTCCGCCGCCGTCAACCCGACGCTGACCATCGCCGCCCAGGCACTGCGTACCGCCCGCGAAGGCGGCGTGCTGCCCTGACACGTAAGGAGAGCCCCATGCCTTCCGCCACCGCCGCAGTGGTCCGTGCCCCCGGCCACGCCTTCACCCTCGAAGAGATACGGGTCGACGCGCCCCGCCCGGACGAGGTCCTCGTGCGCGTACGCGCCGTCGGCATCTGCCACACCGACCTCAGCGTCCGCGCCGGGCACACCCCCTTCCCCCTGCCCGCCGTCCTCGGCCACGAGGGCACCGGCACGGTCGAGGCCGTCGGCGCCGCCGTCACCTCCGTCGCGCCCGGCGACACCGTCGTGATGAGCTTCGCCTCGTGCGGGGCCTGCCCGGAGTGCCTGACGGGCCACCCGGTCAGATGCGCCCACTGGCCGGCGCTGAACCTGTTCGGCGGCAGCCGCCTGGACGGCAGCCCCACCCTGCGCGGAACGGGCCGGCACGCGGACGCCCCGCTGCACGGACACTTCTTCGGCCAGTCCTCGTTCGCGACGCTCGCCCTCGCCTCCGTACGCGATGTGGTGCCCGTGCCCGGAGACCTGCCGCCCCAGGTCGTCGCCCCGTTCGGCTGCGGCGTCCAGACCGGGGCGGGCGCCGTGCTCAACGTGCTGCGCCCCGAGCCGGGCCACACCCTCGCCGTGTACGGCACCGGATCGGTGGGCCTGGCCGCCGTCATGGCCGCCCGGCTCACCGCCGCCACCCGGGTCGTCGCGGTCGACCCCGACGCGGGGCGGCGGGCCCTGGCTCTCCGGCTGGGCGCCACCGACGCGGTCGACCCGGGCGACGCCGACCCCCTGGAGGTGGTGCGGGACCTGACGGGCGGGCGCGGCGCGGACCGGGCACTGGAGACGAGCGGTCTGCCGCGCGTGCTGCGCCAGGCGGTGGACGGTCTCGCCGTCGGGGGCGTGTGCGGGGTGGTCGGCGCCCCGCCCGCCGGGACGGACGTGTGTCTGGACGTACCGCGGATGCTCGACCGGGGGCCGCGGATCGTCGGCGTGAACCAGGGCGGTGTCGTGCCGCGCGTGTCCATCCCGGCCCTGCTGGACCTGTACCGGGCCGGGCGCCTGCCCGTCGACGCGATCGTGGAGACGTTCCCCTTCGCCGCGATCGAGGAAGCCGCGGCGGCCGCGACGAGCGGCAAGGTCGTCAAACCGGTGCTGACCATGCCCTAATGCCTCAAAAATATGCCTCCGTCACAAAGATCACTTACCGTCTGCAGTGTGAGTGAAGAAGGTGAAACTCCGGACGCGGCGGAGCGGCCCGTGCTCCGCACGCTCATCGTCGAAGACCACCCGCTGTTCCGGAACGGCCTGAAGTCCGCGCTGGAGAACCTCGGCGAGGTACTGGTGGTCGGCGAGGCCGAGACCGTCGCCGAAGTGCCCGACGCGGTGGGACGGTGCCGACCGGACGTCGTCGTGATGGACCTGTCCCTTCCGGACGGCTCCGGCATCGAGGCGATCCGCCGGCTCGCCGAGCTCCATCCCGGGTTGCCGGTCCTCACCCTCACCATGTCCGACGACGACGGCGACCTGCTCGCCGCGCTCCAGGCGGGCGCGCGCGGCTACGTCGTCAAGGGCGCGAGCGCGGACGAGGTGCTGCACGCCGTGCGTACCGTCGCGGCAGGCGGCGCCGTGTTCGGCGCCGGAGTCGCCGCCCGCCTGACGGGGCTGGTCTCCGGCAGCCGGCGGCGCGACGCCGAGCAGCTCTTCCCGGCGCTGACGGCGCGTGAGGTGGAGGTCCTGGAGCTGATCGCCCGCGGTTTCGACAACCGCCGGATCGCCCGCGAGCTGGTGCTGTCGGAGAAGACCGTGCGCAACCACATCACGCACATCTTCGAAAAGCTGCATGTGGCCACCCGCGCCGAGGCCGTCGCCCGCGCCCGGGACGCCGGCCTCGGCGAGGACGCCTGACTCCACCGCCCCTGCCCGGGGACCGCTGCCCGGAACCAGGACACCGGCCCGGGGCACCGGCCCAGGAGGCGCCGGCCCGGAACCAGTGCGGGACCGGCCCGGAACCAGGCGGGACCGGGGCGGGACCGGGGATGGGACATCCACCTCATGCGGCCGGGACAGCGGGCCGCCCACCCTGAACGTGAACGGGAGCACCGACCGCGAGGAGCGTGAGATGCCTCGACCGCAGACCACCAGGGGGACTCCCGGAGCCGGTCCTGCCGCTCTCCCCGCCTATGTGGTGTGCGTGGTGGCGATGCTCTCCGGATTCCTGTGGGTGACGCTCGTCCTCGTCCATCCCGTCCATCCGGTCCTGGACACCATCACCCTCCACTACGCGGCCATCGGCGCCCTGCTGGCCATGGGGCTCGCCCTGTCCGGCATGGCACTCGTCGCGCGCGGCTCCGGACTCGCCCTGGGCTGGCTGCTGCTGTCCACCGGCGGCGTCTTCGCGGGCGGCGCGGCCCTGTCCCTGACGGCAGGGCTCGCCGGAGTCCCCCCGGCGGTCGCGACCGTCCTGATACTCGTCGACGTGACGGGCTACGCCCTGTTCGGAACGGTCGTCTACACCCTCCCGCTGTGGCTCCCCGACGGCCGGTTCCCCCGCGGATGGGCCAGGGCCTACGCGATCGCCCTGACGGTGTGGAGCTTCGCACAGCAGCTGTACGAGTTCATCCAGCTCGACACCTGGTACATGGACAACCCCCTCGCCGGTGGCGGCTGGGCGGGGCTCGGGCAGTGGGCCGCACCCGTGATGGTCCCGGCGATCGAGTGGGTGCCGCCGTTCGCCGCCGGCGCGGCCCTGCTCATCCTGGTGGTCCGCTGGTACCGCACACCGGCGGCGGGGCGCGGCAACTACTTCCTGGCCCTGCCGTACCTGGTGTGGCTCGCCGTCATGTACTTCGGCGCCTACGCCGACACCCCGCGGACCGTCGTCTACGCGGTGCAGTACCTGGGCGCGGCCGTCTGGCCGGCCGCCCTCGCCTTCATCGACCTCCGCGAACGGGCCTGGCACCTGGACCGGGCGGCCCGCCGCATCCTGACGGCCCTCGTGCTGACCTTCGTCCTGTTCCTGGTGTATGGCGCCGGCGGACTGCTCGTCTGGAACGCCGGGCTCCGGGACCTCGACGGCTCGACCCTGCTGCCCTTCGCCGTCGCCCTGCTGATCGGGGCGCTGCTGCGCCCCACCGCCCGCTGGGCGTCCCGTGTCGTCGACCGCTACTACTACGGCGCCCGCGCCCAGCCGTACCAGGTCGTCCGCGACCTCGCCGACCGCCTGAGCAAGGCACCCGACCCGGGCGAGGCGCCACGGCTGCTGTGCGCCACGGTCGTGCACACGCTGGGCCTGAGCGCCGCCGCCCTGACCGTGGACACCCACCACGGCCCGCGTGAACTGGTCGCCCTCGGCCACCTCGGCCCGGCGGGCGAGAACTTCCCGCTCTGCTACCAGGGCGAGGAGATAGGCCGCCTGACGGTGCCCCCGCGCCCCGGCGAGCTCGCACTGGACCCGCAGGACCGGGAAGCCGTCCAGGTGCTCGCCGACCACGCCGCCCCCGCGATCGCGTCGCTGCGGCTGTACGAGGACCTCCAGAGCAGCCGCGAGCAGATCATCGTCGCCCGCGAGGAGGAGCGGCGCCGCCTGCGGCACGATCTGCACGACGGCCTCGGCCCCGCCCTGTCGGGCCTCCGCCTCCAGGTCGACGCGGTACGCTGCACCGCCCAGCCCGATGTCGCCGGCCCCCTGCTCACCGTCTCCGAGGGCATCGGCCGCGCCATCCGGGAGCTGCGCCACATCACCGACGGCCTGGCGCCCGCCGCGCTGGACGGCGCCGACCTGTCCCGGGCGCTGCGGCAGCTCGGCGAGCACCTCAGCAGCCGTACGCTGAGCATCTCCGTGACCGTACGCCCCGACCCGCTGCCCCGGCTCTCCGCCGCGCTCGAAGTGGCCGTGTACCGCATCACCGCCGAGGCGCTCAACAACGCCGTACGCCACTCCCACGCCGACCACGCCCACGCCATGGTCACCGTCGCCGACGACACCGTCACCGTCCAGGTCCACGACAACGGCGACGGCTTCTCCGACCACCAGCAGCACGCCGGGGTGGGCCTGCGTTCCATGGCGGAACGCTCCGACGAGCTCGGCGGCCGTTTCACCCTCACCAGCAGCGCCGACGGGACGGTCGTCCGTGCCGTGTTCCCCTCCCGCCCGGCCTCCGCCGTCGCGACCAGGCCGATCGCCTCTGGGACAACGACGGGACCTCAGCCCCATGCACCCGAGACCCGGGACCGCCCAGACTCATGAGGGACGGGGCAACCCCCGCTCGAGCGACACCGACCTGAAGCCCACCGAAGGAGTCCCTCATGGCCCGCACCAGCCGACCCCGGTCCTCGAAGGCCAAGGCCGCAGGCGCCGCCACCGCCGCGGCGGCAGCCCTGATCAGCATCCCCTGGGCCGTGCGACGGATGCGCAGACAGGAGGGCGTCACCAAGGCGGCCGGTTGCATACCGATCTGCAAGAAGGGCGGCTAGCGCGCGGGCCCGGGAACCCCCGGGCCCGCTCGTCACACCTCGATCTTCCTGCGGAAGCAGACCCGGTCCTGCCCGGGCCCGTCGTAGTCGCGGTGCACGGGCACCCCCTCGACCTCGTCGTCGCTCGCCACCAGACTGAAGCCCAGCGCCCGGTGGAACGCGATCGATCCGGTGTTCCCCGGAGATGTCACCGCCCGCACCTCCCGCCGCCCCGCCTCCGCGGCACGATCGAAGAACGCCGTGTACAGCCCGCGCGCCAGGCCCCGCCCCCGCAGCGCCGGATCGACCCCCACGAAGTGGATGTAGGCGTCCTCCTCGTTGTCGCCGGAATACAGGCCCACCAGGAACGCCTTGACCCCCGTACTGTCCTCGGCCACCAGGCTCGTACCCGCGAAGCACTGCAGGAACAGCCTCGGCAGCAGCAGGGACAGCTCACGGGCCTCCGCGGGCGTACGCGAATCGCCCCACCACCTGTGCACGCACTCGACGAGCGTGCGATGGTCGGACACGCGCGCCCGGCGCATCATCGGCATGTCAATCCCCTTTGGACTCGGTGTGCTCGGTGTGCCACCAGCGAGGGTTCGGGTCGGTCCTTCCCCTCCCCACCATGCCGCCCGCCGCGAGACGCAGCGCGGCGACCTCCGGTGTGTCGCGGCGAGCGGATGACCAGGCGAGCACCGCCGTGTACACGGGCGTGTCCGACACGTCGACATAACGGATCCCCGGCCGGGGAAACAGCTCGCGGCAGCCGGCCGACACGAAACGGATGCCGTGCCCCTGGATGACGGCCGACATCCCGCCCTCGAACGTGGTGGTCGCATGGCCGGTGTACGTGACCGGCGCCCCGTCCGGGCGGGGGTCCGCCGCCCAGAAGTCCCGCCACACCCGGGCCACCAGGGGCGACACCCCGATGACGGGCAGGTGGGCCAGCTCCGCGACCGACACGGAGGTCCGGCCGGCCAGGGGATGCTTCTCCCACAGGCACACCACCTGCCGTTCCGTCGCCAGCGGAAGCGTCTGGATGCCGGGCGGCATGGGGGCGTACGCCACGACGGCGTCCACCCGGCCGTCCAGCAGTGCGGCGGTCTGCTCGACGAAGTCCACCTCCCGCAGCACGACCTCCACGCCCGGGTGTCGCGCGCGCACCCGCTCGGCGAGGGCGGTGATGACCGGCAGGGCGGTGATGTAGCAGCCGAGGACCACCCGGCCCGCCGGCGCCCCGGCCTCCGCGCGCACGGCCTCGCGCAGCTGGTCGGCGGCCTCCACCATGGCCCGGACCCGGGGAAGCAACGCCTCCCCGGCGGCGGTCAGCTGTACGCGCCGGGTGGAGCGCTCCAGGAGGACGACGCCCAGGTGGTCCTCCAGCCTGCGGATCTGGCGGCTGAACGCCGGCTGGCTGATGTAGAGGCGCCTGGCCGCCCGGCCGAAGTGGAGCTCCTCGGCCAGTACGAGCAGCAGCCGCAACTGACGCACACTCGGATCGGACCCGCCCGGCTCGCCGTCCATGCCCTGGACGGTATCAATGAGGGTGCGAGGCGCATCATTTTCCGCTTCCTCAGAGGAGGCCTCCGGCCGACGATGGAAGCCGGTCATGCACGGACACCTGAGGAGCAGACATGTCGGCACGTCGCGGTTTCCAGTCGGTATTGGTCCTGCTCGCTGTGTTCGTGCTGGTCACCGGCGCGCTGGAGATCATTGTCGGGCCCTCGCTGCTGCCCGGCGACCCCGAGGTGAGCACCACCGTCGACAGCAACTACCGGTTCTTCGCCGGGATCTGGTGCAGCCTCGGCATCATCCTGGCGGTCGCCGCACGCCGCCCGGACAGCCACGCCCCCGCCCTCCGGGCGGTCTTCGGCGCCGTGTTCCTCGGGGGAGTGGCACGTGGGATCTCGTACCTCGACGTGGGCGCACCGCACGCCATGCACACGGCCTTCATCGGTGTCGAACTGCTCCTGCCGCCTCTGATGCTGTTCTGGTACACCCGGATCCACCCGACGCTGTAGATTCACCGGCGAGCGGGCGCGCCTCACGGGGGGAGGCGCCCGGGTGGAAGAGCAGTGGTGTTGGCGTGGAGGTATGGCTGTGTTGATGGTGGGCAAGATCCTTCGGTTCGACGAGGTCCGCGGTTACGGGTTCATCGTCCCCAGAGAGGGGGGCGAGGACGTTTTCATGCACGCGAACGACCTGGTGGACGACAAGTACCTGTACCAGGCGGGCCGCGAGGTCGAGTTCTACCTGGAGATGGGTGACAAGGGCCCCAAGGCGTCCGAGATCCGGCTGGTCGAGCAGCCCACTCGCCGGCTGCCGCAGCCCGAGCCGGTCCCGGTGCTGCGGGACGCCCCGGACGACGACACCGTCGACGTGCTGTCCAGCGCCGAGTTCCAGGCCGAGCTGACCGAGATCCTCATCGACGCCGACTCCACCCTGACCGCCGCCCAGCTCAAGCGTGTGCGCACCCGCGTCGCCGAACTGGCGCGCTCGCACGGCTGGGTCGAGGGCTGACCGGACCGTACGACCGATGCCCGTGGGGCGGATGCCCGTGGGGCGGACATCCGTGCGCCGGACATTCGTGCGCCGGGCGGCACCGATGTGAAGGATCTTTCCGGAGGTCCTTCATATGAAGGACCTCCCTGCGACGGACGGGAGCCCGCTCATGACCGCTGCACGCCCGTACCGGATGAACCCCGCCGGGGGCTGCCCGCACGCGGACAACGCGCGGCTCCTCGCCCAGGGCGCCGTCGCGCCCGTCGTCCTCCCCGGCGACGTCCCCGGCATGGCCGTGCTCGGCCACGAGACGCTGAAGGAGTTCCTCACCCACCCGGACGTGGCCAAGGGCGCCGAACACTTCGCCGCACTCCAGGACGGGCTGATACCCGGCGGCTGGCCCCTGCGGACCTTCGCCACCGTCCAGGGCATGATCACCGCCGACGGCGACGACCACCGGCGGTTGCGCTCGCTCGCCGGCCAGGCGTTCACCGCACGGCGGGTGGAGGAACTGCGGCCCCGGGTCGAGACGCTGACCGCCCGGCTCCTCGACGGCCTGGAACAGGCCGCCAGGGCCGGTGACGGCGTCGCCGACCTGCGCCGCCACTTCGCCCTGCCCCTCCCCATGGGCGTGATCTGCGAGCTGCTCGGCGTGGACGCCGAACACCACGACCGGCTCCACCACCTCTCCAGCCGGGTCGTCGCCACCGACATCGGACCCGAGGAGGCGGTGGCCGCCAACCGGGAGATGGTGGCCGCCCTCCGCGCCGTCGTGGCGGCCCGGCGCGCCGACCCCGGCGACGACCTGACCAGCGCCCTGATCGCCGCCCGGGAGGGGAACGGCGACCGGCTCGGCGAGCCGGAACTGATCGGCACCCTGCTCCTCATGGTCGTCGCCGGACACGAGACCACGCTGAACCTCATCACCAACGCCGTCCGCGCCCTGTGCGCCCACCGCGACCAGCTCGACCTGGTCCTCGGCGGCCGGGCCGACTGGGCCGGCGTCGTCGAGGAGACCCTGCGCTGGGACAGCCCCGTCAGCCACTTCCCCTTCCGCTACCCCGTCCGCGACCTCGTCCTCGACGGCACACTCATCCCCAAAGGCACCCCCGTCCTGGCCGGTTACTCCGCCGCGGGCCGCGACCCGGCGGCCCATGGGCCCGACGCCGACCGGTTCGACATCACCCGCACCGCCCGCGGCTCCGGCCCCCGCCACCTCTCGCTCGGCCACGGCCCGCACTACTGCCTGGGCGCCCCGCTGGCCCGGCTGGAGGCCGGTATCGCGCTGGAACGGCTCTTCACCCGCTTCCCGGACCTGGACCTCGCCGTCCCCGAAGCCAGCCTGCCCCGTCTCCCGAGCTTCGTGGGCAACAGCGTACGAACCCTGCCCGTACGGCTACGCGGGGGCGGCGCCGCCCGGTGAGCGCAGGGCGGTCACCAGGCGCAGCAGCCGCGCCTCATTGCCCGTCAGACCGGCGCGGCCCAGCGCCTCGTCCGCCTCCGCCATCGGCGACGACAGATACACCCCGGCCATCGGGGCCAGCTCCGGGTCGGAGAGCACCGCCTGGGCCGTCTCCATCAGCCGTATGTACGCCTGGGCAGCGGCGCGCTCCTGCGTGGTCAGCGTGGTGGTCATCTCTCGCTCCCTGTCGACCGGTTGGTGCCGTCCATGCTGTCCACTGTCCCGCACGGCACTGACAATCAGCCTTCGTCGCGCCCCCGCACGTACTCCGCCAACCGCTCCAGGAACACCTGCTGTCCCGATACGAGCCGGGGCGCCGCCTCCTCGGGCGTGAACCACGCCACCCGGTCGACCTCCGGGAACTCCCGCGACCGCCCCGAGCCGCGCGGCCACTCCATCGTGAACGTCCCCGGCACCACCGCCGCCGGGTCCAGGTCGGCCTCCACCGCCCACACCGTGACGATCTTGCCGCTGGCCTGGCGGGTCTCGCCGAGCGGCACGGGTTCCCCGTCCGGGGCCGGCAGGCCCAGCTCCTCCACGAACTCGCGCCGCGCGGCGGCCTCGGGCGTCTCGTCGGCCTCGTACTCGCCCTTCGGGACCGACCAGGCCCCCGCGTCGCGCGACGCCCAGGCGGGGCCGCCCATATGGGCGATGAGCACCTCCAGGGTCCCGCCCGAGGTGCGGAACAGCAGCAGACCCGCGCTTCGCTTCACCGTCATGCCGGAAAGTGTGCCC
Source organism: Streptomyces sp. CB03234 (assembly GCF_001905885.1). Lineage (GTDB taxonomy): Bacteria > Actinomycetota > Actinomycetes > Streptomycetales > Streptomycetaceae > Streptomyces. The sequence goes on from NZ_LIYH01000004.1 coordinate 567,465, forward strand.
ACCCGCCCCCGGGTTAGCGTCGGCAGTCGGAACGATCACCCCGAGCGAGGGAGCGAGAGGTCACATGTCCGTGTCCGAAGGGCCAGAGGGACCGGAGCCGGCCGAGCGGCGGCCCGACGCGCCCGACTACCCCGTACGGGAGGCCGCCCGCGCCCCTTCCGTTCCCGCGCTCGACGAGCGTCTCACGCACTGCCGGGCCTGCCCGCGCCTGGTCGACTGGCGGGAGCAGGTGGCGCGCGAGGGGCGCCGCGCCTACGCCGGCTGGGACTACTGGGCCAGGCCCGTGCCCGGCTTCGGGCCCGACGACGCCCGGCTCCTCGTCGTCGGCCTGGCCCCGGCCGCCCACGGCGGCAACCGCACCGGCCGCATGTTCACCGGCGACCGCTCCGGCGACGTCCTCTACGCCGCCCTGCACCGGATCGGCCTCGCCAACCAGCCGGACGCCACCCACATCGACGACGGACTGCGCCTGTACGGGGTACGGGTCACCGCCCCCGTCCACTGCGCCCCGCCCGCCAACAAACCCACACCGGAGGAACGCGACACCTGCCGCGCCTGGCTGGCCGGCGAACTGCGCCTGATGCGCCCCACCGTGCGCGCCCTCGTCGTCCTCGGCGCCTTCGGCTGGCAGGCCGTCCTGCCCGCACTGGCCGCGGCCGGCTGGTCGGTGCCCAGGCCCCGGCCCGCGTTCGCGCACGGGGCGCACGTCACCCTGGTCGCTACCGACGGGGGCCCGGACCTGGAACTGTTCGGCTGCTACCACGTCAGCCAGCGCAACACCTTCACCGGCCGCCTCACCCCCACCATGCTGACGGACGTGCTGAGCCGTGCCGCCCTGGCGGCCGGCCTGCGACCGTGATCCGGACGGGCCCGCCGTCCGGATCCACCCGGCCCGTCCAGCCGCCCGCCAGCACCACCGACCGCGACGGGGTGGCCGTGCGCCACACCCGCTGCCGGTGCAGCACCGCGCCCTCCTGACGTACCGTCACTACCGGCCGGACCAGCCGCTCAGCGGCACGCAGCAGGAAGCCGCCGCCGGCCGGCCCACCGATACGGCTGGGCGTCACCCACCGCAGCGGCGCGTCCACCACGACCTGAACCGAACGCTCCGGCCAGGACACCGCACCGGACAGGAACGACAGCACCGGCCCCGTCACCGCCCGCCCCTCCGCGACCGCCGTACCGGCCGGCTCGCCCCCGTGCAGGACGTCACCCACCGCGAACACGCCCGCCACCGACGTACGGAACGCGCCGTCCACCGCCGGGCCGCGCGTCCCCGGGTCCAGCACCACCCCGCCGAGCCGCGCCGGCTCGTGCTCCGGGACCCAGTCGCCGGTGAAGACGACGGTGTCGCACGCCACGGTCGCCTCCCGCCCGTCGTGGTGGCGCAGCCGTACGCCCGACAGCCTCCCCCGGCCCAGCAGTTCGGTCACCGTCGTCCCGCTCAGCACGGGGGCGGGCCGCCACCCATGGGATGTCCGCCCCACCTCCTCCGTGACGATGGCGGCCACCTCCACACCCGCATGGCGCAGCGCCCGCATCGCGCCGAAGGCGGCCGCGTCCGCCCCGACGACCACCGCGCGCGTACCGACGGCCTGCCCGTACCCGTACACCGCGCGCCGCAGCTCCCCGCCGGTCAGCACACCGGCCGGCCGCGTCCCCGGCACCAGCCGTGCGGCGCGCGGACGCTCCCGGGCCCCGGTCGCCAGGATCACCGCCCGCGCGGTGACGCGTGCGAGGCCGGCCGGGCTCGTCGTGTCGAGCGTGAGCGGCCCCGCCCAGCCGGTGACGGTGACACCCGTCCGGATCACCGCACCTCCCGACGGCCGTGGCGCGCCGCCCGCCTCCCGCTCCAGCACCTCCACGGTGCCCGCGCCCAGGGCGGCCAGCCGCGCGGCCGCCGCGCGCCCGGCGTGTCCCGCCCCGACGACGAGCACATCGACCGTACGGGTGGCGGTCACCGCGCCCCCTCGAACAGCGCCCGGACCGCCGCCCCGCAGTAGTAGCCCTGGCAGCGCCCGCCGCCCGCCCGGGTCCGGCGCCGCAGCCCGGCCGGCGAGGCGGGCGGGATGGTGGAGGCGAGCGCGTCGCGGATCTCGCCGCGCGTCACGCGCTCGCAGTGGCACACGATCTCCCCGTACGCGCGGTCCGCCGCGATCAGCTCCGCGTCCGTGTACGGACGGGAAAACGCCTCTCCCACGTTCGGCATCCGCACCGCCGGCAGCTCCCGCGCGGGCCCCCGCTCCAGGCCCGCGTCCGCCAGCAGCTCCACCACATGGGCGGCGATCGCCATCGACGCCGTCAGCCCCGTCGAGCGGATGCCGCCGACGGTGACGTACCGCCGCTCCGGGTGGCAGACGATCCGGTAGTCGTCCTCCGCGGTCGCCGCCCGCAGCCCCGCGTACACCGCAGTGACCTCCTCCTCCAGCAGCGCGGGCAGGATCCGCCGGCCCTTCTCCCGCAGGAACGCCAGCCCCTCGGCCGTCGATCCGGTCGCCGCCTTGTCCCCGAGGTCCTCGGCGGTGGGCCCGAGCAGCACCTTGCCGTGCACGGTGGGGGCGATCAGCACGCCCTTGCCGAGGGCCGTCGGCACCGGCAGCAGGATGTGCCGGACCAGCTCGCGCGCGAACGTGTCGAACACGATCAGCTGACCGCGCCGGGGCGTCACCGTGAAGTCGCGGTACCCGAGCCGCCGGTCGAGCTCGTCCGCGTACAGACCGGCGGCGTTGACCAGGTACCGGGTGCGCAGCACGCCCCGGCTCGTGACCAGTTCGTGGCCCGGCCGGATGTCCTGAACCCGGCAGTTCAGGTGCAGGTCCACACCCGCGCGCACGGCCTGGGTCGCGTACGCGAGCGTCGTCGTCCACGGGCAGATGACGCTCTCGCCCGGTACGTCCAGCGCGCCGAGCGCGCCCGGCCCGAGACGCGGTTCGCGCGCGTACAGCTCGTCGGGGCCGATGATCCGGGCCTCCCGGTAGCCGTTCGCCTCCGCCTTGCGGGCCAGGCCCGGCAGCGCGGCGAGCTGCTCCTCGTCCCAGGCCACGAGCAGCGCGCCCACCGGCTCCACCGGGATGCCCGCCTCCGCGGCGTACGCGGCGAGCCGCCGCTGCCCCTCCCGTACGAGCCGGGCCTCCAGCGAACCGGGGACGGCGTCGAAACCGGTGTGCAGGATCGCGGTGTTGGCCTTCGACGTGCCCTCGCCGACATCGGCGGCGGCGTCCACGAGCGCGGTACGCAGGGGGAAGCGGGCCAGCTCGCGGGCGATGGCCGAGCCGACGACTCCGGCGCCCACGACCACCACGTCGTACGGTTTCCCGGGGAAGGGGGTCACGGCGTACGGTCCAGCAGCGCGGCGACCTGCGCGCGGAACGCGCCCATCCGCTCGGCGGCCTCGGCGGCCGTGACGCGCGGCTCGTACACGGTGGACGGCCGCCACGGCGGGACCGCGTCCTTGAGCGGCAGCAGCGGGTCGAGGCCCAGGCGGGCCAGGGCGCCGGCGCCCAGCGCGGTGACGTCCGGCAGCGCCGACACCTCGACGGGCCGTTGGAGCAGGTCCGCCTGGGTCTGCATCAGCAGCGCCGACCGGGTCAGCCCGCCGTCGACGCGCAGCGAGGTGAGCGGCGCGCCCAGGTCGGCGCCGGCCGCCGACGCCAGCTCCACCACCTGGGCGGCGATGCCCTCGCACAGGGCCCGCACCAGGTGCCCGGCCGTCGTGTCCAGCCCGAGCCCGGTCACCGACCCGCGTACGTCCCCGCGCCACCACGGCGCCGCGAGCCCGGCCAGCGCCGGTACGAACGTGACGCCGCCCGCGTCCGGCACGGTGGACCCCACCCGGTCGAGGTCGGCGGCCCCGCCGATCACCCCGAGGCCGGTGAGCCAGCGCACGGCGGAGGCGGCCGTGTACACCTGCCCGTCCAGGCAGTAGCTGGTCCGCCCGCCGAGCCGCCACGCCACGCAGGCGACCAGCCCCGAGGCGCCGCGCCGGGGCCGGTCGCCGGTCTGCGCGAGGAGGAACGCCCCGGTGCCGTAGGTGCACTTGGCGGCTCCCGGCTCGGTGGCGCCCTGGGCGAGCAGCGCCGCCTGCTGGTCGACCAGGAGCCCCGTCAGTGGTACGTCGGCGCCGAAGACGCCCGTACTCCCCACGGGCCCGGCCGCGTCCACGATCCGCGGCAGCCGCTCGCCGGACAGCCCGAAGACCTCCAGCGCCTCCGGCGACCAGGCGACCGCGTCCAGATCCAGGAGCTGGGTGCGCCCGGCCGTCGCCGCGTCCGTGACGAACTCACCGGTCAACTGCCGCACCAGCCAGGCGTCGCTCGTGGTCACCACCCCGTCCCGGGTGAGATGGCGGCGTATCCAGGCCATCTTCGGCGCGGCGAAGTACGGGTCGAGCGGAAGCCCGGTCGTCTGCCGCAACCGGTCGGCGTGCGGGGCGAGTTCGGCGCAGATGTCCTCCGCCCGCTTGTCGTGCCAGACGATCGCGTCCGTCAGGGGCGCGCCGGTGGCCGGGTCCCAGGCGAGCACCGTCTCGCCCTGGTTGGCCAGGCCCACGGCGGCGACCGGCTCCCCGGCGGCGGCCAGCGCGCGGCGCCCGGCGCCGACGACCGAGTCGAGCAGCTCGCGCGGGTCGGCCTCCGCCCGGCCGTCCGGCAGGTGGCGGGGGCGCACCGGTGCCGTACCGGAACCGATCACACCGCGGTCCGGGCAGATCACCAGGGCCTTGGTGCCCGACGTGCCCTGATCGACGGCCAGTACGGGGCCCGTCATCGCCCACTCCCGTCCGCTCATGTCGCTCAGAAAGGTGAAGATCGTCGAACGGAAGCCTGGTCCAGCCCGGGGGCCGGCGTCAAGATCCGTCCGTGATCGGACGGACACGCACCGGAGGCGCTGCCACCTGATGATCCGTCAACGTGCCTATTTTTTCGGATCGTTTCGCTTCCTGCGCAAAAGTGGACCGGGATCGTCCATGGAGCCCTATAGTGATCGCCGATCAACGGCCGGTAGTCATGGAGCAGTCCGACCACTCTCCGTGGCGTCCCGGACCCCCGCCGCACGCTCAGAGGACCCATGACCACCAGCACACCGATACCGGCCTGCCCACCGACGGGGACGGGGTGATGTCCGGCCAGGACTTCCGGCCGGTGTACCACCCGGCGGGCCACGACGCCGCCCTGCGCGGAGTGCTGCAGGACCTGCGTACCGGACGATGGCTCTCGATGGCCCAGCTCCTGGCGGACACCGCCGGCGACCGGTCCCTGTGGACCCGGCGCACCCAGGTGCTGGCGGCCGTCGCCGCCGGCTCCGACGTCGTCCGCGCCTGGCGCGCCGAGCAGCCCCACAGCGCCGCCGCGACCGTCATGCACGCCAGGGTCGCCGTGGAACGCGCCCTGCGCGCCCACCGCGAAGGGCACCCGCGCACCGGCGAACTGTGGCGGCTCGCCTGGGAGGCGTGCTCGGCCGCCGCCCAGGCGGCCCCCGCCGACCCGGTGCCCTGGGTGTGCCTGCTGGCCCTCGCCGTCCTGGACGAGGAACAGCGCATGGAGCAGCACCGGGTGCGGCCGCCCGGGCCGATGCTGCCGCCCGGACCATGGGGCCTGCTCGCGGAGGCCGACAAGCGCGACCCGTACAACCGCGAGGCGTACCACCGGATGCTCCAGTTCCTGTACGCCCGCCACTCGGGCAGCGGCTCGCTGTCGGAGGCGGTCAACTTCGTCCAGTGGGCCGCCGCTTCGGCGCCTGCGGGCTCCGCGCTGCACGCCCTGCCGCTGTACGCCAGGGTCGAGCGGTACCGCCGCGAGCGCGGCCAGGAGAAGGCCCTGGACCTGCACTGGGTCACCGAGGACGCGGCCCGTGACGCCCAGCGGGCCCTGCACGCCTGGTTCGACCACACGGACCCCGCCGCCGAGTCTCTCCTCGACCTCAACCACCTGGCGCACGCCCTGTGGGGAGCCCTCCGGTTCGACGCCGCCGCCCGCGTCTTCACGGCGCTGGGCCCTTACTACACCCCGCAGCCCTGGGCGTACCGCACCCGCGACCCCGCCGACCAGGCCCTGGCCGAGGAGCTGTTCACCCGCGCCCGCGCCCGCTGCCTGTCCTCCCCCCGCTGACCCGCACCCACCCCACCCACCACCTCGGAGGTAGCGCCATGTCCCGCACCCTATGGGCCGGCCCGGAGCAGTCGTCCCGGCCCACGGACGAGGAGGAGAGGCTGAGGGAACTCGGCTACCAGCCGGTCCTGGCCCGCCGGATGGGAAGCTTCGGCAACTTCGCCATCAGCTTCTCCGTCATCTCCATCCTGTCCGGCTGCATGACCCTCTACGGCTTCGGCCTCGGCACCGGCGGCCCGGCCGTGATGATGTGGGGCTGGGCGGGCGTCGGCCTGTTCGTGCTCTGCGTCGGCCTGGCGCTCGCCGAGGTCACCAGCGCGTACCCGACCTCCGGCGCCCTGTACTACATGGCCGACCGGCTCGGCGGGCGCCGGTGGGGCTGGTACACGGGCTGGCTGAATCTGCTCGGCCTGCTCGGCGCGATCGCCGGTATCGACTACGGCGCCGCCCTGTTCACCGGCGCGTTCCTCAACCTGCGGTTCGGCTTCGAGCCCACGCCCGGCTCCACCTTCGTCATCTTCCTGTGCATCCTGCTGCTGCACGCCGTGCTCAACCTGTTCGGCGTACGCCTCGTCAGCGTCCTCAACTCCATCAGCGTGTGGTGGCACCTGACCGGTGTCGCCGTGATCGTCGGGGCGCTCGCGATCGTCCCCGACCACCACCAGTCGGCCGAGTTCGTCTTCACCGAGTTCGTCAACGACACCGGCTGGGCCAACCCGTTCTACGTCGCGGCGGTCGGCCTGCTGCTCGCGCAGTACACCTTCTCCGGGTACGACGCCTCCGCCCACCTCTCCGAGGAGACGTCCAACGCGTCCGTCTCGGCCGCCAAGGGCATCGTCCGGGCCATCTGGGTCTCCTGGATCGCCGGTTTCGCGCTGCTGGCCGGGCTGACCTTCGCCATCCAGGACTATGCCGGCACGCAGAACAGCGCCACCGGCGTGCCGCCCGCGCAGATCCTGCTCGACGCGCTCGGCTCCGGCGGCGCCACCGCCCTGCTCCTGGTCGTGATCGTGGCGCAGTTGTTCTGCGGCAACGCCGAGGTGGCCGCCGCCAGCCGCATGGTGTTCGCCTTCAGCCGGGACAACGCCCTGCCCGGCTCGGCGCTCTGGCGGAAGGTCAGCAGCCGCACCCAGACCCCCGTCAACGCCGTCTGGCTGTCGGTCGCCGTCGCCGGCGTGCTCGCCGTCCCGTCGCTGTACTCGGCCACCGCCTACGGCGCGGTCACCGCCATCAACGTCATCGGCATCACCCCCGCGTACGCCATCCCGATCTACCTGCGGCTGCGCGCGGGCGACCGGTTCCGGCCGGGCCCCTGGTCCCTGGGCCGCTGGAGCAAGCCGATCGGCTGGACGGCGGTCGTCTGGGTGGCGGTGGTCACGGTGCTGTTCTGCCTGCCGCAGAAGTCGCCGGTGACCATCGACTCCATGAACTACGCCGAGATCGCGCTCGCGGTGGTCCTGGTCCTCGCCAGCGTGTGGTGGTACGTCGCCCGCGGCTCCTACGGCACGCCGGCCCCGTACGGGAACGCCCGGGAGCGGGCGGAGATATCCGAGGGCATCGTCTGACGACGTGATCAGCTCGTGAACTCGTACGTCCACGAGGCCGATTCGGGCGCGAACCGGATGTCCGTGACCTCCAGCACATGGCCGTGCTGGTCGCTCACGACCCGGTGCACGGTGAGGCACGTGGTGGCGACCGGACCGTGGCCGACGCCGATCGACTCCCGGCGCGTCAGCCGCAGCCCGGCGCGGTGCATCCAGTGGTACAGCAGCCGCAGGTCGGGCCGCGCGGGCCAGGCCTCCGGCCGCCGGTACCGGGCGAGTTCGGGCACCTCGGCCAGCGCGTACCGGGAGAACCGGGACAGCGCCTCCTGTACGGGCGTGCCGGCGGCGCCCGGAACCTCGTGGTGGTGGACGAGCGACGGCTCGCCGGGCAGCAGGCCCAGCCGCTCGGCGAGCCCGGTCGGCGTCGGCTCCCAGGCGAGCCGGGTCACGGCGGACGCCTCGGGGGTGCCGGTGCCGGTGCCGCACGGGAACCGCAGCAGGCTCGGCGCGAGGACGGGGCCCGCAGCCTCGGGCGCGGCGGCCGCGGCGAACGTGCCGCGCCGCTCGGTCACCACGAGCCGCTCGTCGCGCAGCAGTTGCAGCGCGTTGCGTACGGTGTGCCGGTTGACCCGGAAGCGGTGCACGAGGGAGCGCTCGGACGGCAGCCTGGTTCCGGGGGCGATGCGCCGCTGGGTGAGGTCGTCGCGCAGCGCGGCGGCGACCCGGAGGTAGAGCGGAAGTGCCGCGGGGGTCTGGGGCTCAGCCATGTTCAACCCTCAATTTCCTTCGCTCACAGTAGTCGAGCGTGCCGTGTGGGTGATCAATCCCTATCATTGGTCTAAACCTTTTAGGAAGGGGCTGTCCGTCATTCCGCCGCACTCTGGCTGAAACGGATTCACCGGCGCGGCGCCCGGGTACCCGGCCCGCACCCCCGCAGGAGCCGGTGAAGGGACACGCACGATGAGGGCCGTGACATGGCAGGGAAAGCGCGACGTACGGGTGGAGACGGTGCCGGACCCGAAGATCGAACAGGCCACGGACGCGGTCATCAAGGTCACCTCCACCGGCCTGTGCGGCTCGGACCTGCACCTCTACGAGGTCCTCACCCCGTTCATGACGCCCGGCGACATCCTGGGCCATGAGCCGATGGGCATCGTGGAGGAGGCCGGCTCCGAGGTCCCGGGGCTCAAGCCGGGCGACCGCGTCGTCGTGCCGTTCCAGATCGCCTGCGGGCACTGCTGGATGTGCGCCTCCGGGCTGCCCACCCAGTGCGAGACCACGCAAGTGCGGGAGGAGGGCATGGGCGCCGCGCTCTTCGGCTACTCCAAGCTGTACGGCTCCGTGCCCGGCGGCCAGGCCGAGTACCTCCGCGTCCCGCAGGCCCAGTTCGGTCCCATCAAGGTGCCCGAAGGCCCGCCGGACGACCGCTTCCTGTACCTCTCCGACGTCCTGCCCACCGCCTGGCAGGCCGTCCGGTACGCCGACGTCCCCCCGGGCGGCTCGGTCGCCGTCCTCGGGCTCGGCCCGATCGGTGACATGTGCTGCCGCATCGCCCTCCACCAGGGCGCCGCCCAGGTCGTCGGCGTCGACCTCGTACCCGAACGCCTGCAGCGCGCCCGGGAGCGCGGCGTCGAGGTGTTCGACCTGAACGGCTTCGACAGCCACGACGGCCTCGTCGACGCCGTCAAGGACCGGACCTCGGGGCGCGGCCCGGACGCCGTCATCGACGCGGTGGGCACCGAGGCCCACGGCAGCCCCCTCGCCCGCACCCAGCAGCAGGCCGCCGGGCTGCTGCCCAAGGCGTGGGCGGCCCGCCTGCACCAGAAGGCCGGCACCGACCGGCTGGCCGCCCTGTACCTGGCGATCGACCTGGTGCGGCGCGGCGGCACCGTCTCGCTGAGCGGCGTCTACGGCGGCGCGGCCGACCCGCTGCCGATGATGACGCTGTTCGACAGGCAGATCCAGCTGCGCATGGGTCAGGCCAACGTCCGCCGCTGGGTCGACGACATCCTCCCGCTCCTCACCGACGAGGACCCGCTCGGCGTGGACGGCTTCGCCACCCACCACGTCCCGCTCGCCGACGCCCCGCACGCGTACAAGATGTTCCAGCAGAAGCAGGACGGCGCGGTCAAGGTCGTCATGCGGCCCTGAGCCGGGTCAGCCGGTGTCCGCCTCCCGTCGCAGCGGCGGCTCCGCCGGGGCCTCGCGCACCGGACCGAACAGCACCGCCCCGAGCACCCGAGGGGCGAACAGGGCGGTCAGCGGCTCGGCCAGCGACAGCGCCGACCGGAAGGCGGCGCCCACGACCGGGTCGCCCGGGGCGCGGTCCTGGACCCGCTGCAGGTACCAGGCGGCCGGCCGGTCGGCCACCCGGGTCCGTACGGCGTCGCCCTGTGCGCCCGGCATGTTCTTGTCCGCGCCGGCGGAGATGTTCCACGCCTGCTCGGCGGCGTGGAACAGGGCCCGCTGGACGCGGCGTGTCGTCGGCGTGCGCCGCGGGTGGGCCAGCGCGTCGCGCAACGCCACCGCGCTGATCGCCGCGACCGACATGCCCTGCCCGTAGATGGGGTTGAAGGTGCACAGGGCGTCGCCCGTGGCCAGGAACCCGGCGGGGCGGCGCCCAGGACGGTCGTACCGGCGCCGGACGTTGGCCGTCTGGCGGAAGCCGTGCACCGCCGACGCGGGCTCGGCCTTGGCGAGCCAGTCCCGCAGGACCGGGTGCGGCAGCCGTTCCGTGAACTTCTCGAACGCGTCCCCGTCCGTCGGTGGTTCCTCGCCGCGCAGTCCGGAGAGGGTGACCAGATACCGCCCGCCTTCGATGGGCAGCGCCACGCCGGCGTACGTCTGAGCGGGGTTGGGGACGATGTACTGGCCGATGAAGTCCGCGCCGTCCTGTGCCGGGCCCGGCCGGTAGATCCGGGTCGCGTACGCCAGGCCCGTGTCGAGGACCTCCTCCCGCGGTGGCTCCGCCCCGATCGCCGCCAGCCAGTCCGGGGCGCGGGAACCACGTCCCGACGCGTCCACGACGAGATCCGCCTCCAGGGTGCGGGGCTCCTTGTTCCGCCCCGCGCCGCGCTCGCGCAACACCACCCCGCGTACGCGGGCGGCGTCGCCGGCCAGGCCCACGGCCTCCGTACCCTCCACTGTCCCGATCCTGGGATCGGCCAGGACACGGCGGCGCAGCACCTGCTCGACCAGGGGCCGGGAACCGGTGTAGAGGTACGCGGTGGCCGGAGTGCGGCGGTACCAGCAGCCGCCCTGCCACTGCACCATGTCCTCGGGCATGCCGACCCTCGGCGACCCCTGCTCCCGCAGCTCGTCGACGACCCCCGGAAGCAGCTGCTCCAGCGCGAGCCGGCCCCCGTCGATCAGGACGTGCAGATGCCGCCCCTGCGGCACGCCCGCGCGGGGCTCGGGCTCGTCGGGGAAGCGGTCGCGTTCGACGATCGTGACCCGGTCCGCGTGCTCGGCGAGCACCCGGGCCGCCAGCAGTCCCGCGATGCTGCCGCCGATGACCACGGCGTGCCGTGTCCCGCGACTCGTTCCCAACTGGTCGGCCATGCGGGCCCCTTCGCCTCGTCGGTCTACGACTGACCAGTATCCACGGCGGATTGGGGGAAGTCGCGTGCGCCGAGCCGGAGGTGCTCGATGTGGTAGACGGCCTCGTCGAGGAGCTGGGCGACATGGTTGTCGTAGAGGCTGTACTCGATGCGCCGGCCCTGCCGCACGCCGGTGACCAGGCTCAGGGCGCGCAGCAGCCGCAGCTGGTGCGAGACCGCCGACTGCTCCATGGCGACCGACTCGGCCAGCTCGGTCACCCCGCACGGCCCCTGGCGCAGCCGGGTCAGGATCATCAGCCGGGACGGCGTGGCGAGGGCCTGGAGCGTGGCGGCGATGGTGGCTGCGGACTCCGCGTCCAGGAGGGCCGCCGGGGTCGTCTCACCGTTCACTCCATGTCCCATGCAGGTCATCGTAACCGCGTGTACAGCCGTACAGATGAAGACCTCTTCATGCGTTCCGCTATTGTGGTGCCCGTCCCTGCCGCCCCGAGAAGAGGTGCACGCCCATGGCTTCCCCGGTGCTCGACACCAGGCCCGCGGCCCCGCCCGCCCAGGCCGTCCCGCCGGCCCGCCGGACCAGGCTGTTCGCCCTGCCCGAGGTCCGCTGGGCCGCGCTGTCCGCCGTGGCCTTCCTCGCCGCGCTCCCGCTCGACCTGGCCGGAGCCCCCGCGTGGGCCTGGGGCCCGCTCTACGCCGTCTGCTACGCCGCCGGCGGCTGGGAGCCCGGCTGGGCCGGACTCCAGGCGCTGCGCGAGAAGTCCCTCGACGTCGACCTGCTGATGGTCGTCGCCGCGCTCGGCGCCGCCGCGATCGGGCAGTACCTGGATGGCGGGCTGCTCATCGTCATCTTCGCCACCTCGGGCGCCCTGGAGGCCCTCGCGACCAGGCGCACCGCCGACTCCGTACGCGGCCTGCTGGACCTCGCGCCCGCGCGCGCCGTCCGGCTGCACGGCTCCGACGAGCAGCCGGTGGACGTGGCGGACCTGCGGGTCGGCGACACCGTCCTCGTACGGCCGGGGGAGCGGCTGCCGGCCGACGGCACCGTCCTCGACGGCGCGAGCGACGTCGACCAGGCCACCATCACCGGCGAGCCCCTGCCCGTCCCCAAGGCACCCGGCGACGACGTCTTCGCGGGCACCCTCAACGGCACCGGGGCGCTGCGCGTACGGGTCGGCAAGGACGCCTCGGAGTCCGTCATCGCCCGGATCGTCGCCATGGTGGAGGAGGCCAGCGCCACCAAGGCGCCCACCCAGCTCTTCATCGAGAAGATCGAACAGCGCTACTCCGTGGGTGTCGTCGTCGCGACCCTCGCGCTGTTCGCGCTGCCCCTCGCCTTCGGCGCGGACTTCACCGAGACGCTGCTGCGCGCCATGACGTTCATGATCGTGGCGTCACCGTGCGCGGTGGTCCTCGCCACCATGCCGCCGCTGCTCTCCGCGATCGCCAACGCCGGCCGGCACGGTGTCCTGGTCAAGTCGGCCGTGGTGATGGAGCGGCTGGGCCAGGTGGACCGGGTCGCGCTCGACAAGACCGGCACCCTGACCGAGGGCGCGCCACGCGTCGTGGAGGTACGGCTGACCGGCGCCCTGGCGGAGCCCGAGGTCCTCGGCCTGGCCGCCGCGGCCGAGCTGCCGAGCGAACACCCCCTCGGCCGCGCGGTGGTGGCCGCCGCCCGGGAGCGGGGCCTGCCGGTGCCTGCCGCCCGGGGCTTCGCCTCGGTCCCGGGCGTCGGCGTCCGCGCCCTCGTCGACGGCCGGGAGGTGACGGTGGGCCGCCCGGCTTTCCCCGCCGACGGCGCCGCCGCCGCCCAGCGGACCGCGGGCCCAAAGGGCGCCGCCGCGCGGCAGGTGGCCGACGCCGATGAGACCGCCACCGCGGCGGTTGCCGGGACGGCCGTCGCCGGCCGGGGCGCGGCCGATCGGGAGGGCATGCCCGCCCCGGCGGAGCCCGGCCTGGAGCCCGGCCCGGAGCCCGGCCAAGGGCCGGCCCTCGCCGTGCGGGAGCTGGAGGCCGACGGCCGGACCGCCGTCGTGGTGACCGTCGACGGCGCGCCCGTCGCCGTGCTCGGCATCGCCGACCGGCTCCGGGACGGCGCCCCGGCCGCCGTCGCCGCCCTCGCCCGGCTCACCGGCACCGCGCCGACCCTGCTGACCGGCGACAACGAACGCGCGGCGCACCGCCTCGCCGCCGACGCCGGGATCACCGACGTACGGGCCGGGCTGCTGCCCGAGGACAAGGTCGCCGCCGTACGGGACTGGGAACGCGCCGGCCTGCGCACCCTGGTCGTGGGCGACGGCGTCAACGACGCGCCCGCGCTCGCCGCCGCGCACAGCGGCATCGCGATGGGCCGCGCCGGCTCCGACCTCGCCCTGGAGACCGCCGACGCCGTCGTCGTACGCGACGAACTGGCCACCGTCCCGGCCGTCGTGGCCCTCTCCCGGCGCGCCCGCGGGCTCGTCGTGCAGAACCTGGTGATCGCCGGGGTCTGCATCGGCGCCCTGGTGATCTGGGACCTGGCCGGGCACCTGCCGCTGCCGCTCGGCGTGGCGGGCCACGAGGGCTCCACGGTCCTGGTCGGCCTCAACGGGCTGCGCCTGCTGCGCGAGTCGGCCTGGCGCAGGGCGACGTGCTGAGCCGTCGGGCTGCCGGGCGAGCCATGGCGAACCAGGACGCATACCGCCGCGAGCTGGGGTATCTGACGCGGTACGCCAACGACGACTGGCTCGGGTTCTCGGTCATCAACGGGTCCGTGGGCAGCCTCCTCGGACGCGGCGCCTCGTTCCGGGACCAGCTGACGTTGCTCCTGGCGATCGTCGGCGACCTGTATGACGCGGGAGCGCGAGCGGGCGAGCCGACGGAGTCGGCCGGGGATCCTTTCGTGCCGTGGCGAATGGACAGAGCCGAGATGCCGGCGCGGATCGCGGCAGAGGTCCAGCCGCATTCCCGGTTGCCCGACTCCGGGGACGTCTGCTGGTTCACAGTGCCGTGACCGGGGCATGGCCGTGCCCGGTTCGGGCACGGCCCGTCAGGCGTACACCGCCTCGTGGTCGCAGACGTCCTCCGTGCCGTGGACGTCCCAGGCCGGGAACGGGTCGTCCCACGGGCCGTTCTCGCCCTCCGCCACCAGGCAGGCGTCCAGCGCCCGGTGGAGGGCGTCGGCGCGCAGGCCGGTTCCGATGAAGACCAGCTCCTGGCCCTGGCCGCCGTCCTCACGGGTGCCGGACGGCTCGAAGCGGGCCACCGCGCCGGCCTGGGACCACAGGCCGGTCACCCGGTCGCGGCCGGCCAGCCAGAAGAAGCCCTTGGAGCGCAGTACCCGGCCGAACTCCCCGCTGTCCAGGCCCTCGGTGACGAACCGCCACAGCCGCTCGGGGTGGAAGGCCCGGTCGGGAGCCCGGAAGACGGTGGAGGAGATGCCGTACTCCTCCGTCTCCGGGACGTGGTCGCCGTTGAGCTCCATGACCCAGCCGGGCGCCTGCTGGGCGCGCTCCAGGTCGAACAGGCCGGTGCCGAGGATGTCCCTCGGGTCCACCCGGCCGCGTACGGCGGTCACGATCCGCGCGGCCGGGTTGAGGCGGGTGACGGCGGCCGTCAGCCGGGCCGCGTCCGCCTCGCCGACCAGGTCCAGCTTGTTGACGACGATGACGTCCGCGAACTCGATCTGGTCCATCAGCAGGTCGCTGACGGTCCGCTCGTCGTCCTCGTACTGGTCGAGCCCGCGCTCGGCGAGCCCGTCGCCGCCCTCCAGCTCGGGCAGGAAGTTCGCCGCGTCGACGACCGTGACCATGGTGTCGAGCCTCGCCAGGTCGCCGAGCGTCGCGCCGTCGTCGCGCGGGAAGGCGAAGGTCGCGGCGACCGGCATCGGCTCGCTGATGCCGCTGGACTCGATGAGGAGGTAGTCGAAGCGGCCCTCGCGGGCCAGCCGGTCCACCTCCTCCAGGAGGTCGTCGCGCAGGGTGCAGCAGATGCACCCGTTGGTCATCTCGACCAGCCGCTCCTCGGTGCGGGAGAGCGCCGCCTCGCCGCCGCGCACCAGGGCGGCGTCGATGTTGACCTCGCTCATGTCGTTGACGATCACGGCGACCCGCAGGCCGTCCCGGTTGCTCAGGACGTGGTTGAGCAGGGTCGTCTTGCCGGCACCGAGGAAGCCGGAGAGCACCGTGACCGGAAGGCGGGCATCGGAGCCGGTCGCCGTGGCCGTCGTCATCGCGCTCAGCCCTCCGGGTGGATCAGGCCGCGCTCGTACGCCTTCACCAGGCGCTGCGGCACCTGGTAGACGGCGCCGTCGACCGTGACGGGCACCAGCTGGGGCGTGGACGCCTTCCACTGGGCGCGGCGGTGGCGGGTGTTGGAGCGGGACATCTTCCGCTTGGGTACGGCCATGACTGCGGGACCTCCATCGTCGGTACGGTGGCGGTCACGCTACCTGAAAATGATTACCGTTAACAATCGCGGTCGGGGTCCAGCTCCGCCAGCGCCTCCGTCAGCCACGCCGTCCAGAACCGCTCCAGCTCGATCCCCCCGCGCAGCACCAGATGGCGCAGCCGGTCCGCCTCGGAGTCGCGCTCCGGCGGGAACTGCCGCTCCTCCATCCCCAGGTACTCCTCCAACTGCGCCCGGTGCAGGCTCAGATGGCGGCGCAGCTCGTCCGCGAAGCCCTCCGTGCCCACCACAGCCGCAGCCCTCAGCCGCAGCAGCAGCGCGTCCCGGATCGGCTTGGGGTCCTCGCTGCGCCGCACCCACTCCGTCAGCTCCGCGCGGCCCGCGGGCAGCACCTCGTACTCCTTCTTCTGCCCTCGGGACGGAACCTCGGCGGGCAGGGCCCGGATGTGCCCCGCCCGCTCCAGTTTTCCCAGCTCGCGATAGATCTGCTGATGCGTGGCCGACCAGAAGTAGCCGATCGACCGGTCGAAGCGGCGGGTCAGCTCCAGGCCCGAGGAGGGCTTTTCGAGCAGAGCGGTGAGGATCGCGTGCGGGAGTGACATGACCGCATCCTAGGGACGGGAGATCGTCACAGGGTCGCCGCCAGCCGGGTCCCCTGGTCGATCGCGCGCTTGGCATCCAGCTCCGCCGCCACGTCCGCGCCGCCGATCAGGTGCACCGACACCCCGGCCGCCGTCAGCTCCTCGTACAGCTCGCGCCGCGGCTCCTGGCCCGTGCACAGCACCACCGTGTCGACCGGTACGGTCTGGGCCTCACCGTCCACGGTGATGTGCAGGCCCTCGTCGTCGATCCGCTCGTACGTGGCGCCCGCGACCATGGTCACGCCCCGGTGCTTGAGCTCCGTGCGGTGGATCCAGCCGGTCGTCTTGCCGAGGCCCGCGCCGACCTTGGACGTCTTGCGCTGGAGCAGGTGCACCGTGCGCGGCGGCTTCGGCCGCTCGGGCGCGCGCAGCCCGCCGCGCTCGCCGTACGAGGTGTCGACGCCCCACTGCCGGAAGTACGTCTCGGCGTCCTGGCTCGCGCCCTCCCCGCCGTCCGTCAGGAACTCCGCCACGTCGAAGCCGATGCCGCCCGCCCCGATGATCGCGACCCGCCCACCCACCGGCGCGCCGTGCCGCAGCACGTCCAGGTAGCTGACCACGGACGGGTGGTCGACGCCCTCGATGGCGGGCGTGCGCGGGGTGACACCGGTGGCGACCACCACCTCGTCGTACCCGGCGAGCAACTCGGCCGTCGCGTACGTACCGAGCCTCACGTCCACTCCGCGCAGCTGGAGCTGCGTGCGGAAGTAGCGCAGCGTCTCGTCGAACTCCTCCTTGCCCGGTACGCGCTTGGCGATGTTCAGCTGCCCGCCGATCTCGTCGGCCGCATCGAACAGCGTGACGTCGTGGCCGCGTTCGGCCGCGCTCACCGAGCAGGCGAGGCCGGCCGGGCCCGCGCCGACGACCGCGATCCGCTTGCGCAGCCGGGTGGGGGAGAGGACCAGCTCGGTCTCGTGGCAGGCGCGGGGGTTGACCAGGCAGGAGGTGATCTTGCCGCTGAAGGTGTGGTCGAGGCAGGCCTGGTTGCAGCCGATGCAGGTGTTGATGGTCTCCGGCCGGCCGCTCGCGGCCTTGGCGACGAACTCGGGGTCGGCAAGGAAGGGGCGGGCCATCGAGACCATGTCCGCGCGGCCCTCGGCCAGCAGGGCCTCCGCCACCTCGGGGGTGTTGATGCGGTTGCTGGTGATCAGCGGGATGGACACCGAGCCCATCAGCCGCTTGGTGACCCAGGTGTACGCGCCTCGCGGCACCGAGGTGGCGATGGTGGGGATACGGGCCTCGTGCCAGCCGATGCCCGTGTTGATCAGCGTGGCGCCGGCCGCCTCGATCTCCTTGGCGAGCGTGACGACCTCCTCCAGCGACGAGCCGCCCGGCACCAGGTCGAGCATGGAGAGCCGGTAGATCAGGATGAAGTCCTCGCCCACCCGCTCCCGTGTGCGGCGCACGATCTCCAGCGGGAAGCGGACCCGGTTCTCGTGCGAACCGCCCCAGCGGTCCTCACGCCGGTTGGTCGCGGCGGCGATGAACTCGTTGATCAGGTAGCCCTCGGAGCCCATGATCTCGACGCCGTCGTAGCCGGCCGACTTCGCCAGCTCCGCGGCGCGCGCGTAGTCCTCGATGGTCTGCTCGACCTCGGCGTCGGTCAGCTCGTTCGGTACGAAGGGGCTGATCGGCGCCTGGAGCGCGCTCGGCGCGACCAGGTCGCGGTGGTACGCGTACCGCCCGAAGTGCAGGATCTGCATCGCGATCCGCCCGCCCGCCGCGTGCACCGCGTCCGTCACGACGCGGTGCTTCGCGGCCTCCTCCTCGGTGGTGAGCTTCGCCCCGCCCTCGTACGGCCGTCCCGCGTCGTTCGGCGCGATGCCGCCGGTCACGATCAGCCCGACGCCGCCCCGGGCGCGCTCGGCGTAGAAGGCGGCCATGCGCGCGAAGCCGTTCTCGGCCTCCTCCAGCCCGACGTGCATGGACCCCATGAGCACCCGGTTGGGCAGGGTGGTGAACCCGAGGTCCAGGGGGCTGAGCAGGTGCGGGTACGGGGTGGGGGCCGGGGTCGCAGTCATGGGGGCGCCTCCTCGCGCGATGTCGTCGCCCCAGTTGTAGACGACGCCCGGCACCTTGTGCAACAAGTTGCATAAGGATCCGGGCGTGACCTGCGCTACGTGGCCGACAGGCGCTTCGCTAGGCTGCCCGGATGCGTGATGGGGGAAGCAGCAGGTTCCGGCGGCTGGAGGAGCACCGGCTCCTCGCCTCGGTGATCGCCGTGGTGGTGCTGGCGGCCGGGGTGGCGATACCCCTGGCCGTCGGCGGCTCCGACGACGAAGGGCCGCCCTGCCGGCAGGTGCCCGCCTCGACGCGCGCCCTCGCCGACGACCCTGCCGCCGCCACTCGCGCCCTCGACCCGGGCGACGACCTGGCCCGCCTCGGAGCCGTGAGGAAGCTGCTCGTCCACGAACGGCTCTGCGGCGACGGCGCCCGCGTCCTGGGCCGTGTCGTCGAAGCCGCCACCCGCTCGTCCGGCCCCGGCAAGCCCCACACCCTGGCACAGGCCCGCAGCGCCTACGCGCTCGCCGCCGCCTTCGACGGCGTGGAACTCCCCGAAGGGCTCGCACCTGGTGTCGCCCGGATGGTGGCCGAGTACGTCGTGGACGCGGGGCGTCACGCGTACCGTGCCACGTCGTTCGGGCCCGCCGTACCGCCCGGCCGGAGCGTGCCCGACGAGGGAGGGTACGTGTGGCTCGGCCGCTTCCTCGCTCCCGGTGAAGCGCACGTCGATTTCCCGTACGCCGACAAGGCGGCGGACGCGAACGCAGACGTGGAGGACCTGGTCGCCGAACTCGCCAAGGACCCGGAAGCGTTCGCCATCCTCTACGACGCCGAGCGCGCCTACTTCGCGTACTACCTGGAGCGGCTGACCAACCAGGGCGGCGACCCGGCCGACCGCCTCTCGCGGGGAGAGGACGAGGACGCCGCGACGACCTGGCCCGACATCGACCTGAGGAATCTGGCGGACCGTGTGGGCGCCCTCATGAAGCACCGCACCAACTACGCCACCGACGGAACCATTTCCGATCTCGCCGCCTTCGACAGGACCGTACGGGACCACACCCGGGGAACCTTCCGCGCCGCGCCCCGGCAGCTCACCACCCGCCCGCCCATGGGCGACATCGCCGACCGGCCCGTCGCGGGACCGCTGCGCGGCGACCCGATGGACGGACGGCACCAGCTGTTCACGGTGCTCGACCAGTGGACGAAGGAACGCGGCGTACCGGCACAACGCGCCACCGGCATGCGTCAGCTGATGGACGACGGGTACGTCCGGGGACTGTGGATGACGTTCTGACGTCAGAAGAACCGCAGGTCCGAACAGCCGCGCCGGCGCACCTGGTCCTCGGCGAACTCCTTGAGCAGCCGCCGCTGTACGGCCTCGCCGACGCCCGGAATGTCGTCGGACCCGCCGAGCGCGAAGTTGGCGGCCTCGCCGTCGCAGCGCGCGGTGGCCGTCCTGGAGTGCCGGACGCCGTCCTCGGACGTGAGCCGGTTGCTCCAGTCGCCGTACCAGGCCACCAAGGACACCTCCGGTTTCCCGTCCCTGTCCGTCAGGTCGCAGCGCCCCGTGGGGGCGGCGTCGTTCACGCCCGCCGCGACCCGCAGCCCCTGGTCCTGCGGTAGGCCCGCCCCGGCCATCCACCCGCACGAGGTGCCCTTCGATTCCGACAGCGGCACGGTCTCCGCGTCACCCTCGGGGTCGGCCGGTACGGCGCCACCGGCCGGCGCCTTGAGCGGCTCCGCGCCGCAGCCCAGCCTCTCGGACGCCCCGTTCGCGAGCGCCACGGCCGTCCGGTACGCGGCGCCGGGCACCCCTGACTTGGCGTCCCGCCCCATCGACACCCGTACCAGGAGCTTGCGCTGCCTGCCGTCGGTGTCCTTGCCGAGACCGGGGCAGGGCAGGACGAGACTGATGGTGCTGTGCCGGTCGATGAACCCGGGCAACCCTTCGGGCAGCGGGGCCTGTGGGGGGAACCCCTCCTCCGGGAACATGGTCATGAACTCCCGGTCCCGGTCGTCGCGCCGGGTGTACGCCTCCATGCCGACGACCAGCCGCCCGTCGTCCCTGATCCCCCCATCGGCGGTGAGGCGGCAGGAGTACGAGCCGAGCCCCTCGTGCAGTCGGGACGTCTCCTTGCGCAGATGCGCGTCATCGGGTGTGAGCTGCTCCACCGCGTCCGGCGGCAGGGCGCCGTCACAGGCGCTGCGGGCCAGCCTCCAGTCCTGCGCGTACGGCTCGGCGACGTAACCGCCCACGCCCAGGAACACCGCGGCCGCCACCGAGACCTTCACCCAGCGCCGCATCGTCCCCGTCCCCGTCGCACCGACAACCGTACGGTGGGACCCTACTCGCCGCCCGTCGGCACCCGCTCTACGCCCCCCGTACCGCCGCCGCCCACTCCTCCAGCTCCTCCGGCGTACGCGGGCCCGGTTCCCCCGCGCCCAGCAGGCCCCGCTCCCGGAGCACCCGCGCCACCGCCATGCCCCATGGGCGGCGCAGGCGGGCGGCGTCCAGCAGCGCGCCGTCCGCCAGCAGCTCGGCGACCGGGCCGGTGCGCAGACCGTCCGGGGTGAGCACCGCCGCGTCGTCCGCCCACCGCAGGGCCAGGTCCACGTCGTGCGTGGCCATCACGACCGTCGTCCCGGAGGCGCGCAGCCGGTCCAGGACCGCCAGCAGCCGTTCCTGGCCGTGCGGGTCGAGGCCGGCCGTCGGCTCGTCGAGGATGAGGACCCGGGGTCGCATCGCGACGGCGCCCGCGATCGCGGCCCGCTTGCGCTGCCCGTACGACAGCAGGTGCGTCGGCCGGTCCTCCAGCGCCGTGATGTCCAGCGCCTCCAGGGCCTCGCGCACCCGCTCCCGTACCTCCGCCTCCGCCAGACCCAGGTTCATCGGCCCGAACGACACGTCCTGGCCCACCGACGCCGCGAACAGCTGGTCGTCCGGATCCTGCACCACCAGCTGCACCGTCGTACGCAGCCGGGTCAGCCCCGCCCGGTCGTACGACACGTCCCGCCCCTCCAGGCGCAACTGCCCGCTCGCGCACCGCAGGCCGCCGCTCAGCAGCCGCAGCATCGTCGTCTTGCCGCTGCCGTTGCGGCCGAGCAGCGCGATGGACCGCCCCTCGGGCACGGCGAAGTCGACGCCCCGCAGCACGGCGGGGCCGTCCTCGTAGGCGTACCCCGCACCGACCAGTTCCACGACGGCGTCACGATTCATGGCAGGAACCTTTCGAGTACGAGAGTCAGGGCGACGAGACCCGCGAGCAGCGCCGCGCTGGCGCCCAGGAACCGCCCGGAGACCGCCACCTGCGGTACCAGCACCCGCAGCGTCCCGTCGTAACCGCGCCCGGCCAGCCCTGTCTGGAGCCGCGCCGCCCGGTCGAAGGCGCGCACGAACGCCGTCGCGCCCAGGCCCGCCAGCGACCGCCAGGTGGCCGCCCGGCTCGTCAGCCCGAGCCGCGCCGCCTGCGCCTCCCGGATCCGCCGGACCGCGTCCAGCAGCAGGAAGCTGATCCGGTACATCACCAGCGCCACATCGACGACCGGCGCCGGCACCCCGGCCCGTACCAGCCGGGGCAGCACGTCGGACACCGGCGTGGTGAACGCGAACAGCAGCACGCCGAGCGAGGCCGCCGACGTACGCAGCAGCAACTGCCCCGCGTGCACCGGCCCGTCCGGCGCGAGCGTGACGAACCCGCCCGCCCCGCCCACCTGGAACAGCAGCGGCACCGCGCCCGTCACACAGAAGCCGAGCGGGATGCGCCACGCCCGCCACAGCTGCCGGGGCGGGACGCCGGCCGGGCCGAGCAGCACCACGAGGGCCGCGGCGGCGACGAGCACGGCGCCCGGCCAGGGCGGCAGGCACACGGCCAGCGCCGTCAGGCCGAAGCCCAGCACGGCCTTCTCACACGGGTGACGGCGGCGCCAGCGACTGCTGTGCGCCGCCGCGTCGATCGGCAGCATCGGCGGCTAGACGGACGGCTGTCGGCCGCCGGCCCCGGCCACCTCGGCCGCGCCCGATGGGCCCGTGTCCGCGCCCTCCGCGCGCGCCCGTGCCTCGCCCTGCCGGCGCCCGCGCCGCAGCCCGAAGTAGTACGCCAGCACCCCCGCACCGATGGCGGCCTGGAGGGAGAACAGCGCCGACTCGATCTCGCCGGACGGCGGCTCGTACAGCGGGCTGAACCAGGGCTCGTAGTCCGGATGCGATTCGGTGATCGCCGTCTCGGCCTGGCCGTCCGCGCCCGTGAAGGGCTCCTCCTTGTGGTCGCCCATCCCCAGCGCGAGCGGGAGGACGGCGAGCGCGACCACGACGAGCAGCAGCAGCGTATTGATCTTGGCGTTACGGCTCATCGGGCCACGGCCTCCTTCTTCATCGGCAGGACGCCGAGCCGGGCCAGATCGCCCTTGCTGGACTGCGTCAGCAGCCGCATCACCAGCACGGTGAGCAGGCCCTCGCTGACCGCCAGCGGGATCTGGGTGACCGCGAAGATGGAGCCGAACTTCGCCAGCGAACCGACGACACCGCTGCTCGGGTCCGGGAACGCCAGCGCGAGCTGCACGCTGGTGACGCAGTACGTGGAGAGGTCGGCGACGAACGCCCCGAAGAACACGCTGACCATCAGCGGCACGTCGAAGCGGCGCAGCAGCCAGTACACCCCGAACCCGGCCCATGGGCCCACGATCGCCATCGAGAAGGCGTTGGCACCAAGGGTCGTCAGACCGCCGTGTGCCAGCAGCAGCGCCTGGAAGAGCAGGGTGATGGTGCCCAGCACCGCCATGATCGGCGGCCGGAACAGGATCGCGCCCAGCCCCGTACCGGTCGGGTGCGAGCAACTGCCCGTCACCGACGGGATCTTCAGGGCGGACAGGACAAAAGTGAAGGCACCGGACGCACCGAGCAGGAGAGTCGATTCGGGATGGGCCTTGACCTCCCGGGTCAGGGCCCGTACGCCGTGGGCGACGAAGGGAGCGGCCGCGACGGTCCAGGCGACCGCGTGTGCAGGGGGTAGATACCCCTCGGCAATATGCATGGTTGGGAGACCCTCTCCAGCACCTCGTGGATGGACAACGCGCCTTGGCCGGTCTCCTGGCTGACGGGATGGCAAGGGGTATGCCGCCGCGACTCCGCCTTCCCGGTCCCCGCGGTCTCCCGCGGTGTTCCAGTGGCTTTCCCGGGGTGGTTTCCCAGGGAGTGGAGCCGGACTTCCCGATCACAGTGGCGAGGGCCGCACCGGTACCGCACCGGTTTCCCGTACACCAAGGCCCTGCGACAGTAGTGCGTTGACCAGGTACATCACAACCCGCGCACCAGTACGGGCGTCCGCGAGGCCGGCGGCGTGGGCGTCCGGTCGCACCCGGCCGGCGCCGGCCCGGCCGGGTCCGGGACGGGCCGGGCGGGGCCACGGCGGTGCTCGGCCGCCCGGACAGCGCGAAGGCCCTGCCGGGACGTCCCGGCAGGGCCTTCGGGCACGGCGGAGGCTCGAAAGCCTCAGCCGTGGAAGGGTTTCACCACGGTGTCCGGGCCGGGCGACATGACGGTCTCGTGCCCGTCCTCGAAGCGCACACGGTAAGGCGGGGTGCCGTCCGGTCCGAGTACCTCGACGATCTCTGCCGTACGGTCGCCCTGCCCGACGATCCGCCCGTGGACGAGCAGCCTGTCACCCACACTGGCCTGCATGATCGTGCCTCCTGTCGATTCGGTTCCGGTCGCGGGAGGAAATCCCCGCGCCGATGGGGCCGCATGCGCGGTGTCACTGGATCGGAGGAGTCGATTCGTCGCGCCGTGGTGGGGGTGGTGAGGGTGTGACATTGCGGTGCCGGGGCGCTGCTTGGCGAGGGGGGCGCGTCAGGGTGATCTGGCGGACGAGTTGCTGGAAACAGGCCAGCGCCGCGACGGCGGGCAGGGCGGCTGCCGCCGCATCGGTGATGGTCCGTGGGGCCTGCGCCACGCAAAGTATGACGGCGATGGTCGAGAACAGCAGTACGACGCACCAGGAATGGGCCGCGCGACGCCTGTGGAGGGCCGCTCTCAGAATGGAGAGGGACGCGACCATCCAGGGGCCGTAGACGAGCAGAGGCCACCAGCCCACCACATGGCGGGGAGTGCGCGGTTCGGCGACGTGGCGCAACGGGTCGTAGGTGACCATGCCGCCGTAGACGCTGACCATGGAGACGATGACAGCGGCGAGCGCCGCGGTGAAGAAGCTCCCTGTCTGGAGCGGAGTCAGTGCGCCTTTCCTCGGGGAGACACGGCGGTGGCTCGGGGTGGGGGGCCGCACCGGTGACAGCTGGGCGGTGATCTGTTCCAGGCCGGCCAGCGACTGGTCGGCTTCGCACGCGTCATGGGCGGTCTCTCGCACCGGTACCGCGGACGCGAACGCGTCGAGGTGCTCGGGCGGCACGGACTCCTGGAGGAGACAGGCGAGTTCCTCCGCCGGGTCCCAGAGGGGGTCCAGCGGACCGAGGGGAGGAAGCGGCCGGCGGCCGGCTTGCCAATAGGGCGGGCTCTCGGGAGGCGGAGCGGCCGGGAAATCCGACGGTGAGCGAGATGGGGGCTGGTCACGGCGACTGTGCGTCTCATACATGACAGCGCTGTCCCGGGAATTCGCCGCCGCGGAGGACGACCGGCTCAAGAGCCTGCGACCGGCGGTCGAACTCCGCCTGAATGCGGCTCATCGCCATCAAGAAGTCCTCCAGGATCGAGGAGGAGTAATGCAATTCGATGCACTGAGTGTCATTGTGCAAAGTCGCGCTCTTGCCGACGGGATATGCGCCGAGCCTCTGGGTCAATGTCCATTTACCTGCCCGAGTGGCCCGAGGCCGGTTGTCCCAACCTCCTCCGAGGTAGCCGCGAGGAGACGAGACAGGTGTTGGTGCGGTGGTCATAGTCCCCCTAACGCCTTCGATCATGATCCGGATGCGCGTCACTCGGGTGACGTCATTGGGGCATATGGGTGCTTCGACGGGTCTTTTATCGGACTGTGGCGTGTCTCGGACACGCCAGTAACTCGCCCTTTTGTCGCTCGTGGCCGACCGATGAGCCCGCCGGAGCCCCATTGGAATGATGAATTACCTTCCGGCAAGTCATATTCCGCGCCGGAAAGGCCGCTTCTTCTGCAGCGGCGAACGCGGCGGAGACCCTGGCGGCCGGGACCGGGCGGGCCGTGCTGAGGGCCGGCTGCCTTCGCTGTCGCCAGGCGCGGCTTGCCGGTCGCGCGGAGGGGAGTGCGGGCCCGTGCGCGCGCGAGAGGCCACGGGGCCGCCGTCCCTCCTCGGCAGCGCCTCGCCTCACTCCTTGCGGTAGCCGTACGCCTCGGACGCGGCCGTCACCACCGCGTCCAGGTCACCGCCCGCCGACGCGGTGACCACCGCCGCCACCGCGCCCTCCACGAACGGCGCGTCGACCAGCCGGGTCCCCTCGGGGAGTTCGTCGCCCTCCGCGAGCAGGGCCTTCACCGTCAGGACGGCGCTGCCGAGGTCCACCAGGACGGCCACCCCCGCCCCGCCGTCGACCGTCGTCACCGCCTGGGTGATCAGCTCCGCGCTGGTGCCGAGCCCGCCGTCCGGCGTGCCGCCCGCCGCCGCCACCGTCGCCGTCGCCCTGCCGCCCGCGAGGCCGCGGGCCAGCTCGGCCACCGAGGACGCGACCGCCGCGCTGTGCGAGACGAGCACGATGCCCACCGGGGCGCTCACCGGGCCCCCTCCGCCCCCGCGAGGGCGGCGATCAGCAGGGCCGAGGACGTGGCGCCCGGGTCCTGGTGTCCGATGCTGCGCTCACCGAGATAGCTCGCCCTGCCCTTGCGGGCCTGCATGGGTACGGTCGCGAGGGCGCCCTGGTCCGCCGCCTCCGCGGCCGCCGCGAAGGACTCGCCGAGCGATTCGGCCAGCGCCTCGACGGCCGGCTCCAGCGCGTCCAGCATCGTCTTGTCCCCGGCCTTCGCCCCGCCGAGCTGCGCCACCGCGGCCACGCCCGCGCGCAGCGCCTCGGCCAGTTGCACGGGCGCCACCTCGGCGGCGTCGCCCAGTGCCTTGCCGGTGCGCCGCAGCAGCGTCCCGTACAACGGGCCCGACGCCCCGCCGACGGTCGAGATCAGCTGTCGCCCCGCCAGCGTGAGGACGGCCCCCGGCGTCCCGGCCGGCTCGCCCTCCAGGGCCTTGACCACGGCGGCGAAGCCGCGTTGCAGATTGGCGCCGTGGTCGGCGTCACCGATGGCGGAGTCGAGCTCGGTGAGCCGGTCGGCCTCCCGGTCCACGGCGGCGGCCGCGCCGGTCATCCAGCGCCGGAAGAACTCCGCGTCGAGCATCGCCGGCCTCACATTCCCCACCGCAGGGCGGCGGTCCGCACCGGCGCGTCCCACAGTCGCAGCAGTTCCTCGTCGGCCTGGCACAGGGTCACCGAGCAGCCGGCCATGTCGAGCGAGGTCACATAGTTGCCGACGAGCGTACGGGCCACGGCGACGCCCCGCTCGCCCAGCACGCGCTGGACCTCGGCATTGAAGCCGTACAGCTCCAGCAGGGGCGTCGCGCCCATGCCGTTCACCAGGACCAGCACCGGCCCGCTGGGCTTCAGGTCCTCCAGCACGGCGTCCACCGCGAAGTCGGCGATCTCCCGCGAGGTCATCATCGGCCGCCGCTCCCGGCCGGGCTCGCCGTGGATACCGATGCCCAACTCCAGCTCGCCGGGTGGCAGGTCGAACGTCGGGCTGCCCTTCGCGGGCGTGGTGCAGGCGCTCAGCGCCACGCCGAAGCTCCGCGCACTCGCGTTCACCCGCCGGGCGATCGCCTCCACCCGCTCCAGCGGCGCGCCCTCCTCGGCGGCCGCGCCCGCGATCTTCTCCACGAACAGCGTCGCCCCGGTTCCGCGCCGCCCGGCCGTGTACGTACTGTCGGACACGGCCACGTCGTCGTCGACGAGGACCTTGGCGACCTGCACGCCCTCGTCCTCGGCGAGCTCGGCCGCCATCTCGAAGTTCAGCACGTCGCCGGTGTAGTTCTTGACGACGAACAGCACCCCGCGCCCGCTGTCCACGGCGGCCGCCGCGCGCACCATCTGCTGCGGAACCGGCGACGTGAACACCTCGCCCGGACAGGCCGCCGCCAGCATCCCGGGCCCGACGAACCCGGCGTGCAACGGCTCGTGCCCGGACCCGCCCCCCGACACCAGCGCCACCTGCCCGGCGACGGGCGCGTCCCGCCGTACGACGACCCGGTTCTCCACGTCCACGGTGAGCTCGGGATGCGCGGCCGCGATGCCGCGCAGGGCGTCGGCGACGACGCTCTCGGGCACGTTGATGAGCATTCTCAACGATATCTCCCAGTTGTGCCGTGGCGTTTCAAGCCGCCAGGGACGTTTGTGTGGTGCCTGATGCCGCGGGCTTCGCCAGGAGCGCGTCGGCAGCCGCGAGCGCGTCGGCGATCGAGCGGCTCCCGGTCACCACACACAGCGTGTAGGTGACGTCGTCCAGCTCTCGTTGCCACGCCGGCTCGCTTTTCTCCGCCAGTGCGATGCGGGCACTCGCGTATCGGGCGAGCAGCGTTCTCACGTAGCGCGGGTCCGGATTCAGCACGATCGCAGCCCTCCAACGACACACCGGGGTGCCGTACGTATTTCCCACGCCCATGAACTTCATGCTCCCGACTCCGCACAGTGAGCGGCCCCTGGCCGGCCGGCCGGCGGGTCAAAGGGCCTCGTCGCTCCACTGGTCGAGCAGGGCGTCGTCGAGTCCCGTGGGTTCCACCGCTCGGCCGTGGAGGGACTGTTCGGTCCAGATGACCTTGCCCTCGGGGGTGTACCGGGTGCCCCAGCGTTCGGCGTACTGGGCGACGAGGAACAGGCCGCGGCCGCCCTCGTCGGTGGCCTTGGCCCGGCGCAGGTGGGGTGAGGTGCTGCTGCCGTCGGAGACCTCGCAGATCAGGTTGCGGCCGTGGAGCAGCCGGACGGTGATCGGGGCGCCGCCGTAGCGGATGGCGTTGGTGATCAGCTCGCTGAGGATGAGTTCGGTGCTGAAGCCGATGTCGTCCAGGCCCCAGTCCGCCAGGCGGCGGGCGCAGGCGGTGCGGACCGGGGCCACCGCGGCGGGGTCACGGGGCACCTCCCACTCGGCGAAGTCCTCGGGGTCGAGGCGGCGCGTGCGGGCGATCAGCAGCACGATGTCGTCGATCGGCTGGGCGGGCAGCATGGCCTCGATCACCGCGGCGCAGGTGGACTCCGGTGTGCGGTCGGTCCCGGCCAGGGCAGTACGCAGGGCTTCCATGCCGGCGTCCAGGTCGTGGCCGCGGCCCTCGATCAGCCCGTCGGTGTAGAGCACCAGCTTGGAGTCCTCGGCCAGGGTCAGCTCGGCGCTCTCGGAGGGCATTCCGGCGCCCAGGCCCAGCGGCGGCGAGACCGGCATGCGCAGGAAGGTCACGGTCCCGTCGGGGTGGACCACCGCGGGCTGCGGGTGGCCGGCGGTGGCGGCGGCCACCCGCCCGGAGACGGGATCGTAGACGGCGTACAGGCAGGTGGCCCCGGTGATCCCCTGACCGTCCCGGTCTTCCGGGGCGTCCTCGTTGGTGTCGATGTGGGCCACCAGCTCATCCAGATGGCTCAGCAGCTCGTCGGGAGGCAGGTCCAGGGTGGAGAAGTTGTGTACGGCGGTACGCAGCCGGCCCATGGTGGCCGCGGCGTGCAGCCCGTGGCCGACGACGTCGCCGACGACCAGCGCCACCCGGGCGCCGGACAGCGGGATGACGTCGAACCAGTCGCCGCCCACCCCGGCGCGGGCGGGCAGGTAGCGGTACGCCGCTTCGAGGGCGTTCTGCTCGGGTACGCCCCGGGGCAGGAGGCTGCGCTGCAGGGTGACGGCCAGGGTGTGCTCGCGGGTGTAGCGGCGGGCGTTGTCGATTGCGACCGCCGCCCGGGCGGCCAGCTCCTCGGCGAACGTTGTGTCCTCCTCCTCGAAGGGCGCGGAGGCGCTCGCCCGCCAGAAGTTCGCCACGCCCAGCAGCACACCCCGCGCCCGCATCGGCACCGCGACGACGGAGCGGAAGCCCTGCTCCGGGACGTCGGTCTCCAGGACCGCGCGGCCGGTGACCATCGCGGTGGCGACGGGACCGGTGGGCGCGAACCGGATCAGCTCGCCGACGGGGCGCAGGGACCGGTCCGCTCCCGCGCCGTGGACGGCGGCGCGGCGCAACTCGGCGCTCGTCCCGGGCGGTGGCTCCTCGCCCAGCAGGACGGCGTCCAGCAGCTCCACGGTGACGGCGTCGGCGAACCGCGGTACGGACACCTTGGCGAGTTCCTCGGCGGTGCGCGTCACATCCAGCGTGGCTCCCACCCGCACCCCCGCGTCGTACAGGAGCTTCAGCCGCTCCCGTGCGACCTCCGCGCGCCCGGTGACCGTCGCCAGTTCGGTGGTGTCCCGCAGCGTCACCACGCTGCCCGCCCGGCCCCCGTACGGCGCCGTGGGCCGCTTGTTCACGGCCAGCAGCCGGTCTCCCGCCAGGCACACGGTGTCCGTGACCGGTTCGCCCGATGCCAGCAGCCGCGCCGTCTCCCCGTCCAGCCCCAGGTCCGAAACCCGCCCCGGCTCCGCGTCCACCGGCAGGTCCAGCAACCGCCGCGCCTCGTCGTTGGCCAGCAGCACCCGGCCGTCCGCGGCGATGATCAGCACGCCTTCCCGTACGGCGTGCAGCACCGCGTCATGGTGCTCGTACATCCGGGTCATCTCCGCCGGGCCCATGCCGTGCGTCTGCCGCCGGAGCCGCCTGGACACCAGGGCCGTCCCGGCGGTGGACAGCGCCAGCGCGGCCGCACCGGCGCCGAGGATGAGCGGCAGCTGCCGTTCGACCAGGTCCCCCACGTTCTCCACGGTGATTCCGGCGGACACCAGACCGACGACGGAACCGTCGGCACCCGTCACCGGGACCACGGCCTGCACGGCCATGCCGGTGCCGGCGGGCAGCGGCGGCCCGCCGGCCCGCTCCACGACGGTGCGGCCTTCCAGCGCCGGCTGGATGGTGCCCACGAACTTCTTCCCGATCTGGCGCGGGTCCGGGTACGTCAGGCGGATGCCGTCGGTGGTCATGACGAGAATGAAGTCGACGCCCGCCGCTTCGCGCGCCGCCTCGGCACGCGGCTGCAGGAGGGCTGTCGGATCGCGGCTGTCCAACGCCTCGGCCGTGCCCGGGGCGTTCGCGAAGGAGTGGGCCGCCGTCACCGACAGGCGCTCGGCCTCCCTCTCACCGGCCCGGTTGGCCTGGACCACCACGGCCGTCACCGCGGCCGCGACCACCAGCAGCACGATCACGACCTGCAACAGGAACACCTGCCCGGCGGCGGTGCGCGGGCCCAGCAGGGAGCGCATTCCCGACCTCGAACCACGACTGGCCAATTTCTCCATCACACTCCACACCGGAGGAGACGAGCCCGGAGACGCGCGCCCTTCCATTGTCGGCGACCGCACGCCCGGATGCGCGAGTAGCGCCCCCGCGGAACCGCCGGATTCGGGCAGCGGCGACCGGGAAGTGATCTGTTGTGGTCATCCCCGTTCATGACGTGAATCCGGCACGGCGCGTCCCCTGGGTGACGTACGCGCTGATCGTCGCCAATTTCGTGGTCTTCCTGCGCACCCCCGGCCTGGCCGGTTCGGTGGCCGGCGAGAGCGGCCTGGCGCAGCTGTGCCGCCTGGAGGCGTTCCTGGACCAGTGGGCGGCCGTGCCAAGTGAGCTCATCCATGACCGTCTGCCGCACCTGGTGCCCACGGGCCAGGTGGGTATCGGCCCGGCCGGACCGGGCTGCCTGGTCGGCCCGCCCGTCTACGACAAGTCACCGCCGCTGTCCGTCCTGACGGCGATGTTCCTGCACGGCAGCTGGCTGCATCTGCTCGGCAACATGCTGTTCCTGTGGATCTTCGGCGACAACATCGAGGACCGCCTCGGCCACGTGCGCTACCTGCTGTTCTACGGCGTCTGCGGTTACGCCGCCACGTACGGGTTCGCGCTGCTCAACGCCGGCTCGGCGGCTCCGCTGATCGGTGCCTCGGGTGCGGTCGCCGGTGCCCTCGGCGCGTACCTCGTGCTGTTCCCGAGGGCCAGGGTGTGGGTGCTGGTGCCGTTCCTGATCTTCCTGCCCCTGCGGCTTCCGGCCTGGTCGGTGCTGGGGCTGTGGTTCGGCCTTCAGGCGGTGTACTCGTACGGCGCGGGCGTCTCCCACGCCGGCACGGTGGCCTATGTGGCGCATGTGATCGGCTTCGTGGCGGGCGCGCTGATCGCCTGGCCGCTGCGCCGGGGCACTCCCGCGCCCCCCGAGCCGCAGGGGCTGCTGTGGGGCCGGCGGGCGCGGCCCGGCACACCCTGGCAGGGCCGCTCCCACCCGGGCTGGTGACGGAGGGCGGCCGGGCCGGCCCGGCTACAGGCCGTACGTCCTGCCGATGATGTCCCGCTGGATCTCGCTCGTCCCGCCGTACACCGTGGACACGACGGTCGAACGCAGCAGGGTAAGGAGCCGATCGGCCGGCCAACTGCTCCCGCTGCCGCACGTACGCCAGGGTGTCGTCGAACGCGCGCCGGGCGACGCCCAGCATCAGCGCGGCGAGGATCATCCGCTCCAGGTTCAGCCCGGCCATCAGCTGCGCCCAGGCTTCGCCGGGCGTGCCGACGACCGCCGCGTCCGGTACGAAGCAGTCGGTGAAGTACAGGTCGTTGACCTCCCGGCCGCCCATCGTGTCGATGCCCCTGACCTCCAGGCCCTCGGCGTCGGTGTCCACCATGAACTGGGTGAGCCCCCGGTGCTTGGACTCCTCCCGTGACGTACGGGCGATGAGCAGGATGTGATCGGCGAAGTGCGCGTTGGAGCACCAGGTCTTCTGCCCGTTGATCACGTAGCCGCCGTCGGTGCGTTCCGCGCGGCAGGTCAGCGCGCCCACGTCCGACCCGGCGCCCGGCTCGGACATCGAGACGGCCTCGACCCGGCCCCTGGTCACGCCGCCGAGCACGACGCGCTTCTGCTCCTCGGTGCCGAACTTCTCGTACGCCGCCGCGGCGATGACCGTGGTCGCGAAACCGCTGATCGGCGCGCGCCCGTAGGAGGTCGCCTCAAGGAACAGGCACAGCTCCGTCATGCCCCGGCCCGCGCCGCCGTACTCCTCGGGTACGACGATGCCCAGCCAGCCCAGCTCCGCCATCCTCTCGTAGAGCTGCTGGTTGTGCGGATCCCGGCCGTCGGCCGTCAGCTTGTCCCGCTGCTCCTTGGTGCCGCACTCGCGGCGGCAGAAGTCGCCCACCGCCTTGACCAGGTCGCGGCGTTCGTCTGTCAGGACTCGGGGCATGACGCGCGTTCCTCCCTGAGGCATCGTCGGTGACGCATGGCTAGTCGTCCCGTACGGCGGGGTAGACGGTGTTCAGCAGGTGGAGCACGGTGCGCGTCAGCATCACGTGCAGGTCGCCGCGGCTGAGCGTGCCGCGTACCAGCCATTCCCGGGAGGCCGCCTTGAGCATGCCGCCGTGAGCGCGGATCATCGCCCGGAGCTTGTGCCGTCCCTCGGTGACGCCGGTCATCATCGCGGCCTCCAGAACGCGGTCGGTCGCGATCTCGTCCGCCTCCAGC
This sequence comes from Streptomyces sp. CB03234, assembly GCF_001905885.1. Taxonomy (GTDB): domain Bacteria; phylum Actinomycetota; class Actinomycetes; order Streptomycetales; family Streptomycetaceae; genus Streptomyces. Next base: position 600,288 of record NZ_LIYH01000004.1, read on the forward strand.
ATGATCCGGTCGATGTCCGGGTCGTTGCCGACGGCCTCCAGCCCGATCGCGGACAGCCACATCTCCCGGTTGCGCTCGACGACGTCGAGCCACCGGTCGACACAGATCGACAACCGCTCCTCGGGGGTGGTCGGGGGCAGCCGCTGCGAGACGGAGGCCGGTACGACCATCATCTGCCGCACCACCTCCAGGTAGAGCTGCCGCTTGCCGCCGAAGTAGTGGTTGATCAGCGCCCGGGCCACGCCGGCCTCGGCCGCGATGTCCGAGACGGACACCGCGGTGTAGCCGTTCGCCCCGAAGAGCCCGCGCGCCACACCGAGGATCTCGGCGCGCCGGGCGTCCGGCTCCATCCTGCGTCGCTGTGCCTGGCGCCGACCGCCCATGCCCGTGACCCCTCTCGTCATGCGTACATGGACGCGATCACCGAGGCGTGCAGCGTGTGGATGGCCTTGCGCCGCAGGCTGAGCTTCGGCGTCAGCTCCCCGGACTCCGCGGTCCACGGGCCGGCCACCACCCGGTACTTCTTCACCTGTTCCGCGCGGGAGAGCGCCGTGTTCGCCTCCGCGACCGCCTTGTCGAGCGCCGCGAGCACCTCCGGGTGGCGTGCCAGTTCCTCCAGGTCCCCGGTGGCGATCCCGTTCGCGCGCGCCCAGAGCGGGGCCGCCTCCTCGTCGAGCACCAGCAGCGCGGTGACGTACGGGCGCCGGTCGCCGATGGCGACGGCGTGCGCGACCAGGGGGTGCGCCCGCAGCAGGGACTCGATCCTCGTGGGGGCGATGTTCTTGCCCCCGTCGGTGATGATGATCTCCTTCTTGCGGTCCGTGATGGAGAGGATGCCCCGCTCGTCGACCGCGCCGATGTCGCCGGTGGGCAGCCAGCCGTCCGGGTCGGTCGCCGCCTCGGTGCCGCCGTCGGCCCGGAGGTATCCGGAGAAGACCACGGGCCCGCGCACGAACAGTTCCCCGTCGGCGGCCACCCTGACCTCGACGCCCGGCCCTGGGCGTCCGACCGCGCCCAGGGCGAACACCTCCGGTGTGCTGACCGTCGCCGCCCCGGTCGTCTCGCTCAGGCCCCACACCTCGTACACCGGAAGTCCCACGCTCGCCAGGAACTCCACGACGGGGGAGGGGATCGGCGCGGCTCCGCTGAAGGCCCGGTGGCACTCGTCGAGCCCGACGGCCGCCCGGATGGGCCGCAGCAGCCGGGTGTCGAGCTGCTCCAGTGCCGCGTCGAGCTCCGCCGGGATGTCCTTGCCGGCGGAACGCAGCCGGAACACCTCCAGTGCGACGCCCCGCGCCTGCGCGATCGCCGCGGCCTGCTCCTCGGGGAGCGTGCCGAGCTTGGCCCGCAGGCCGGCGGCGAGCTTCTCCCACACGCGGGGAACGCCGAAGAAGCCGTGCGGGCGCACCGCGAGCAGCGTCGGCAGGAGCTGCGCGGGGTCCGGACAGATCGTGACGTGGCCGGCGTTGCAAATGGGCAGGTAGATCCCGAGGACCCGCTCGGCGATGTGCGCCATCGGCAGGTACGCCACCGTCCGTGGATGCTCGGGGACCGTGACGAGGTGGTCCTGCATCAGGGACTCGTAGATCACGTTGCGGTGGGTGAGCACCACGCCCTTGGGCTCGCCGGTGGTGCCCGAGGTGTAGACCACGGTCAGCGGCTGGTCCGCGGTGGCCGCGTCCGTGAGCACCTCGAACGCGTCGTCGTCGAGCGGTACCCCGGGCGGTACCCCGGGCGGTGCCCCCGGCGGTACGCGAAGGTCCGCGTAGGTGACGAAGCGCCGGTCGCCCGCCGGGACGACGCCCGGATCGAGGACGACGACGGCGCGCAGGTGGGGCAGATCCTCCAGGACCGGCTGCCAGCGCCGCATCTGCTCCTCGCCCTCCAGGACCAGGACGGTGGCCGCGCTGTGCCGCGCCACGAAGCGGATCTGCTCCGTGCTCAGCGTGTCGTACGTACTGCAGGGCAGGGCGCCCAGGTGGATCGCGGCCAGGTCGGCGATCCAGTGCTCCAGCCGCTTGGACATCGCGATGAGCAGGCGGTCGCCCCGGCTCAGACCGAGCGTGGCGAGGCCGCGGGTGAGGGCGGCGACCTCGCCGCGCAGCCGCGACCAGGACAGCGTCGCCGCGTCCGGGCCGGTCCCGGTGGTGAGCGCCGGGCGGTCGGCGAACTGCCGGGCGTTGCGGCGCAGCAACCCGGTGATCGTCAGCCCCTCGACGGACTGGTGCAGCTGCTCTGCTGTGGCCACGGGCGGGCTCCCTCCATCGCGAACCGTGAACGGACTCCTGGAGCGGGCTCAGGGTGGACCCGTTGTTGTACGAGCGTCAATAGCGCGCGTACCGATCGTTGTGGCCTGTGGCCATGAGCAGTTGGCGGTGCGTCAGCGCTATTGACAGGGAGCCAGTACGCGCCTACGGGCGAGCGGGGCGCGGTGGCACGAGCATCGGGACGAGGAACTGCCGGGCCACCGTGCGCAGCTGCTCCTCGTCGTCGAGGTCGATGACGTGACTGGGGATGACCAGGAAGGACGCGGAGATCCGGACCATCATCTCCGCCACGACGTCCACGTCCACGTCACGGGAGACATGGCCCGCGTGCTGCTCCCGGCGGAGCCTGTCCGCGACGAACTGCCGCACGGCGGCCAGCGTACGGCCCCCGTCGCTGGTCATGGACGGCACGACGGCGTCCGGCTCGTCGGCCATCAGGCCGCCGATGAGGGGATTGCGGCGGATGGCCCGCAACGAGCTCACGAACCCCAGGACGACCCGGTCGGCGACGGTCCCGGCGTCCTGGATGTCGACGGTGAACTGGTCGAAGTACCGCCGGAACTCGCGCCGTACGACCTGCTCGACCAGCGCTTCCTTGGAGGCGAACCGGCGGTAGACGGTGATCCGCGAGACGCCGGCCAGCCGCGCCACATCCGCCATGGTGGACCGCCTGATGCCCATGCGGCAGAACTGCTCGTACGCGGCGTCGAGCAGGCGCGTGGTGGTCTCGTCGTCCTGGTCGGCGCCGTCGGCGGCCTCGGTGAACGCGAGTTCCAGCAGTGACGGCGCGGTCGCTCTCCCTGATTCCACGGTTGCCTTCCCTGATTCTGTGCAGCCTCTGGCGTTCATGTCGCGGCTGTGCTCCTCTGGGCTCACACGCAGATACACGGATACGCGATGTGTTTCACCGTACCAAAGGAGTCCGGGGCAATGGACCCACTGAGCAGGCGCAGGATGCTGATCGCCGGCGGGGCGATGGGAGCGCTCGGAGCACTGGGCATGGCGGCGCCGGCTCAGGCGCGGTCCCTGTGGACGTGGTCGCCGAGCGGTTCGGTGGCCGGGTCGGGGCCGGGGACGGACCCGAACTGGGTGTGGGACGAGGAGGCCGACCGGTTACTCGCCTCCGTGATCGACCGGGGCGACGTGCCCGGGGTCAACCAGCTGCTGCGGTCGTGGACCCGCAACGACCAGCCGTTGCCGGACGGACTGCCCCGGGACCTGCGGGAGTTCATGGACAGGGCACGTCGCCTGCCGTCGTGGGCGGACCAGGACAAGCTGAACCTCGCGGCCCGGTTCAACAAGACCAGGGGCTTCTACCTCAATCTCCTCAACGGAGTGGGCGGCGGCATGCTGAGCACCGCGATCCCCAGGGAGGCGCGCGCCGTCTACTACTCCAAGGGCGGCGCCGACATGGAGGACCGGGTCGCCAAGACGAGCAAGCTGGGATTCGCCGTCGGGGCCCTGAACGCGTATCAGCCCGACGGTCACATCGTGGTGGAAGCGGTCAAGACCCGGCTGGTGCACGCGGCCGTACGACACCTGCTGCCGAAGTCCCCGGGCTGGTCCGGGACCAGCGGAGGCCAGAAGATCCCGATCAGCCTCGCCGACATGCTGGTCACCTGGCACACCCTGCCCACCTTCGCCATGCGCAAGCTGACCGAGTGGAAGGTCCCGGTCACCCGCGCCGAGTCCGAGGCCTATCTGCACCTGTGGCAGGTGACCGCCCACCTGCTCGGCATCCGGGACGAGTACATCCCCGCCACATGGGACGCCGCCGAGGCCCAGTCCAGGCAGCTGCTCGACCCGGTCCTGGGCCCCACGCCCGAAGGCGTGGAACTGACCGACATCCTGCTGGGCCAGCTCGCCGAGCAGACCAGCCCCGGCGGTGTCGACCGGCCCCTCGTCAACGCGCTCGCCCGGTACCTGGTCGGTGACCAGGTCGCCGACTGGGACGGCATCCCCCGCGAGCCGTTCTGGGAAGGGGCCATCGAGGCCGCCTGGCCCAAGCTGGTGGCCTTCCGCGAGAGTCTGATCCCGCTGCCGCTGGTGCCGGCGCTCGCCTGGACGATCGACGAAGCGGCCCGCCAGTACATCATGTTCTGCCTCACCAAGGGACGGGCCGTTCACATCGAGATCCCCGACGCCAACCGGTCGTTCTGAACCCCCGCGGTACGCGGCCGACTCGAGGAGGAATGCACCATGGACGAACTCAGCAGGCGCAGGATGCTGATCGCCGGCGGAGCGATGGGCGCGCTCGGAGCGCTGGGCATGGCGGCGCCGGCTCAGGCGCGGTCCCTGTGGACGTGGTCGCCGAGCGGTTCGGTGGCCGGGTCGGGACCGGGGACGGACCCGAACTGGGTGTGGGACGAGGAGGCCGACCCGGTGCTCGCCTCCCTCATCGACCGGGGCGACGTGCCCAGGGTCAACCAGCTGCTGCGGTCGTGGACCCGCAACGACCAGCCGTTGCCGGACGGACTGCCCCCGGACCTGCGGGAGTTCATGGAGAGAGCGCGCCGGCTGCCGTCATGGGCGGACCGGAACAAGCTCGACACCGCGGCCCGGTTCAACAAGACCAAAGGGATCTACGTCGGTGCCCTGTACGGGCTGGGCAGTGGTCTGATGAGCACCGCCATCCCCAGGGAGGCGCGCGCCGTCTACTACTCCAAGGGCGGCGCCGACATGAAGGACCGGGTCGCCAAGACCGCGAAGCTCGGGTACGACGTCGGGGACCTGGACGCGTACCAGCCCCAGGGCGCGATGGTCGTGACCGCCGTGAAGACCCGGCTGGTGCACGCGGCCGTACGGCACCTGCTGCCTCAGTCCCCGGGCTGGTCCCAGACCAGCGGAGGCCAGAAGATCCCGATCAGCCAGGCTGACATCCTGGTCACCTGGCACAGCCTGCCCACCTTCGTCATGCGGAAGATGCTCGAATGGAAGGTGCGGATCTCCCCCGCCGAGTCCGCTGCCTACCTGCACGTGTGGCAGGTGACCGCGCACATGCTCGGCGTCCGGGACGAGTACATTCCCGTCAGCTGGGACGCGGCCAACGCCCAGTCCAAGCAGATCCTCGACCCCGCCCTGGGCCGCACCCCCGAAGGCGTCAAGCTGACCGAAGTGCTGCTCGACATCGTCGCCGAACTCGACGGCGGCCTGACCCGGCCCCTGGTCAGCGCGTTCTCCCGGTACACGCTCGGTGACCGGGTCGGCGACCTGATCGGGCTGTCCGAGGAACCGTTCTGGGAGCCGCTGATCAGCGCCGCCTGGCCGCTGCTGGTGGCCTTCCGCGAGGGCCTGATTCCCCTGCCGCTGGTCCCGGAAGCCGCCTGGACCATGGAGGAGCTGATCCGCACGTTCGTCCTGCTCTTCCTGTCCGAGGGGAAGCCCATCAGCATCGAGATCCCCGACGCGAACCGCCCTCAGGGATGAGCCCACTTGACCTGACGAGTCACCAGACGGTCACATGAGGTCGGTCGCGTATCGCGACCATGCCGCCGGCCCGCCCGGGCCGGCGGAAACAACTGGGGGAGGGCGCCCGTCGATGACCAGAGCCGATCGTTCGACTCAGCCGCAGTCCGGTACGGGTGACATCGGGCGGCGCCGGTTCCTCGGCTACGTACTGGCGGCCCCGACCCTGGTGGCCGCCGCCGAACTCGGCCCGGCGCCGGAGGCCCGGGCGCAGATCCCTTCGCCGGACATCACGGAGTTGCTCGACCTCAACGACGTGATGACCGCGGCCGCCCTGCCGACCTCCAACCTGATCACGGTCGAGGTCAACCGGGACGGCACCGTGTCGTTCGCCCTGCCGAGGGCCGAGGTCGGCCAGGGCATCACCACCTCGACGGCCATGCTGATCGCCGAGGAAATGGACGTACCGCTGGAACAGGTGCGCGTCACCCTGGCCGACGCACGACCGGAACTCGTGTTCAACCAGCTCACCGGCGGGTCGAACACCACCATCTCGACCTACGTCCCGATCCGGGTCGCCGCCGCCGTCGCCCGGGGCCGGCTGCTGGAGGCCGCGGCGATCGAACTGGGCGCGGCGGTCACCGACCTCACCCTGAAGGCCGGGGTCGTCACCGACCTCGTGGGCCGGAGCATCGGCATCGGCGCGCTCTCCGAGAAGGCCGCGGGCGAACGGACACGGCAGGTGTCCGTGGAGCTCAAGCCGCGCGAGGAGTTCACCGTCATCGGCCGGCCGCACAACCGCGTCGACGCGCTCGCCGCGGTCACCGGGCGCAAGAAGTTCACGATGGACCTCGACGTCCCGGACGCCAAGCCCACCATGGTGTGCCGTCCGCCCACCATCAACGGCACGGTGCGATCGGTGGCCAACCTCGGCGAGGTCCGCACCATGCCGGGCGTCACCGATGTCGCGGTGATCCCCACCGGGGTGGCGGTGCGCGCCGAGACCTTCGGCCAGTGCATCGACGCCGTACGCGCCCTCCGGGTGTCGTGGAAACCCGGTACCGCGGAAGGCAAGTCCGACGAGTCCGTGCTGCGGGAGCTGCGGGCCGCCGAGCTGCCGCTCGGGCCACCGCCGCTGACCCCGGCCGTGGAGTCCACGTTCACCTTCCACTTCCGCAGCAACAGCGCGCTGGAACCCAACTGCGCGATCGCCGACGTGCGCCCCGACCGCGCCGAGGTCTGGTCGTCGCTGAAATCACCGATCGTCGCCCAGCAGACCATCGCCGCCAAGCTGGGGCTGCCGCTCCGCGCGGTCACCGTGCACGTCACGGAAGGCGGCGGCTCCTTCGGGCGCAAACTCTTCTTCGACGCGGCGCTGGAAGCCGTCGAGATCTCCCGGCGGATCGGAAAACCCGTCAAACTCATGTGGCACCGCGCCGACGACTCCCGCCAAGGGCGCACCCACCCCATGGCCACCTCCCGCGTACGGGCCTCGTACGTAGGCAACACCGTGCTCGGCTACCACCAGCGGCACACCAGTGTCTCCACCGACCTCGGCCATGGGCTCGGCGAGATCTTCACCGCCATGGCGGCGAAGCTGCCGGTGGGTGACATCGGTTTCTCGCAGACGTTCTTCCACCTGTCGCAGTCGATGCCCTACGACTTCGGAATCAGCAGCCGGCTCCTCAGCGAGACCGACAAGGGCTTCAACACCGGGAGCATGCGCAACGTCTACTCCCCGGACGTCACCTGCGCGCGGGAACTCGTCGTCGACCGGCTCGCCGCGAAGATGGGCAAGGACCCCTTCCGGTTCCGCCGCGAGTTCCTCCGCGACGACCGTTCCCGGGCGGTGCTGGAGAAGGCCGCCGAGGCCGGGAACTGGGGCCGGCCGATGCCGGCCGGCACCGCGCAGGGCATCGCCTTCCACTCCGAGTACCACGCCGTCAGCGCGGTGCTGGTGGAGATCGACTGCCGGCCCGGGACGGTCGGCCGGCCCGTCCGCGACGGCGTGGCCGGGCCGCGCGTCACCAAAGCCGTCGTCGCCGTGGACGTCGGCCTCGCCGTCAACCCGCGCGGTCTGGAAGCGCAGATGATGGGCTGCGTCATGGACGGCATCGCCCTGACCCTGACCTCGAGCCTGCACCTGCGGGACGGGTACTTCCTCGAGGCCAGCTGGGACAACTACTTCTACACCCGGCAGTGGAACACGCCACCGGAGCTTGAGATCATCATCATGCCGGGCACCACCGGCGAACCCGGCGGCGCCGGCGAGCTCGGCGTCGCCGCGTCAACGGCCGCCGTCGCCTGTGCCTACGGCCGTGCCACGGGGACGATGCCCACCACCTTCCCGATCAACCACGGCACACTCTCCTTCGTACCCAAACCGACCGTGCCGCCCATCCCGCCCTCGCCCACCGACGGCCTGGACCACGTCCGCTGACAGCTTGGAGATCCCGTGCCCGAGCACACTTTCCGCCTCAACGGCGAACAGGTCACCGTCGACGTCGCCGACGACGTGCGACTGCTGTGGGTGCTGCGCGACGTCCTGGGCGTCACCGGACCGAAGTACGGGTGCGGCATCAACGTCTGCAAGGCGTGCACCAGCCACCTCAACGGCAAGGCCGTCAACCCCTGCGCGATCCCCGTGAAGGACCTGCGGCCGACCGACGAGGTCACCACGATCGAAGGCCTCCCGGCCACGGTGGACGCCGACCTGCACCCGATGCAGCAGGCCTGGCTCGACCTGGACGTGGCCCAGTGCGGCTACTGCCAGCCCGGCCAGATCATGGCCGCCGTCGCCCTGGTCCGCCGGGCCGCCGAAGAGGGCCGGACGATCACCGACGCCGACCTCGACGGCATCCGCAACATCTGCCGCTGCGGCACGTACGTCCGCATCCGCGAAGCGATCAAGGCCGGCGCCGAGAAGATGTGACGGTCCGGGTCAGGGAATCCGCCCGACCAGCTCCGCCAGCGCCACCGCCAGCGCCTCGATCCCCCGGCCGAGGGGCTCGCCCCGCTCGCTCATGTACAGGTCACGCCGGATCTCCACCATCAGCGCGGCGACCCTCGGTTCCTTCCCGTAGTACCGCAGCGGCACGTACGTGCCCGCGAACGGACTGTCCAGCCCCGTACCGCCGAAGCCCGCGAACGCCCGCCGCGCCGCGTCCAGCAGCGGCGCGGGCGTGTGGAACGCGTCGGTGCCCAGGCAGACCGGCGGACGCGGCCCGTCGCCGTGCAGTTCGTACGGCAGCGCCTTCGCCGGGTACGAGTGGACGTCCACGACCACGGCATGCCCGACCGCGTCGAGCCGCTCCGCCACGGCCGCCGTCATCGCCTCCGCGTACGGGTGGAAGTAGCGCTCGACCAGGGGCCGTACGTCGGTGCCGGCCGGGCGCAGCTCCTCGCGGTGCGTGGTCCGGGTGTAGACCGCGCCCATGCCGACCGCCAGCATCTCCTCCCGCTCGTCGGGGAACCGCTCGGGGTCGACGACCAGACGTGACAGCCGGTTGACGAACCGCCAGGGCGTCACCGGCGCCGCCTCGGCCGCCCTGGCGGCGATCTCCGCGGTGTACGCGTCGGTGATGTGGTCCAGCTCCACCGCCAGCGCCCGGTCGTCCAGCACGATGCCGGCGCGGACGTCCGCGGGTACGGCACGGGAGGAGTGCGGGACGTGCAGGATCACCGGGGAGCCGGGCGCACCCGGGTGGAGCCGGAAGGCGGCGGAGGGGTCGGTCGTCACGTGGGTCCTCGCTGACGGTTCGTGAGGTGTCCCGGACATCATGTCCGTCGTGCGGGTAGGCGGCCCGACATGGGTCACATCCTGATCGGTACATGTTCGTGGACGGACAAGGCACTTGTGGGCAGCGGGTGGTATCCGCCGGGACGACGCGACCCCGAGGGACGGCTGCGGCACTACGCCGGACAGTTCCCCGTGGTCGAGGCCGACTCGACGTACTACGCGCTCCCCAGCGCCCGCAACAGCCGTCTGTGGGCCGAGCGCACCCCGCCGGGCTTCCGCTTCGACGTCAAGGCGTTCTCCCTCCTCACCGGCCACCCCACCCGCCCGGCAGCCCTCCCCGCCGACCTGCGGGACCGCGCCACCGGCGACCCCGGGCTCCTCGACGAGGTGTGGCACCGCTTCAGCGAAGCACTGCGCCCACTGCGGCAGGCGGACCGCCTCGGCACCCTGCTGTTCCAGTTCCCGCCCTGGTTCGCCCCCGGCGCCCGGGCGGAGGCCGTCCTCCACCGCACCAGGAAACGGGCCACCGACTGGCCCATGGCCGTGGAGTTCCGGCACCCCGACTGGTGGCGGGATCCCCACCGGGAGCGCACCACCGCCCTGCTGCGGGACCTGGACGCCGCCGCCGTGGCCGTGGACATGGCACAGGGCCTGCCCACCTCCATACCCCCCACCACCCCGGTCACCTCCCGCGACCTCGCGGTGGTCCGCTTCCACGGGCGCAGCGCCGCCTGGGGCAGCGGCACCAAGGAGGACCGGTTCCGGCACGCCTACGCGGAGGAGGAACTGCGGGAATGGCGGCCGCGCCTGTGCGCCCTGGCCGAGCGGGTCGCGCACCTGCACGTGCTGTTCAACAACTGCTGTGCCGACGCCGCCGTACGCGCCGCCGAGTCCATGAAGCGCCTGTTGGCCCCCGCCACACATCCTCGGGACACCACCGGGTAGACGCGCCGTACAGACTCTCGAGGAGGTTCCATGTCCGGACTGATCACACGCATCAAGCAGTTCACCCGCAGCCCGCAGGGGCAGCGGACGATCGCGTCGGCGCGCCGCGCCGCCTCCGACCCGCGCAAGCGCGCCCAGGCCCGCCGGCTGCTCGGCCGGCTGCGCGGGCGCCGATGACGACACGGCGATGACGACACGGCGATGACGACGTACGAGGAGGGTGAGCGGGCCCATGGGCATGGGAGCCCTGACGCGGTGGGAGCGGGCCCTGGAGCGCTGGCAGAGCGCCCTGGTGTCCAAGGCCCGCCACCACGAGCCGGTCGAGCTGCTGGACGCGCTGCGCCGGGAGTGCGACGACCACGCCGTGGTGTGCAGCGAGAGCAGAGTGGTGGTGCCCAACGCGTACGAGGTCGAACTGGACACCGCGGTGCACGAGGAGCTGCTGCGCCATGGCGCCGGTGACGTGGGGCAGGAGCTGACGGACGTCCTGGCGCGCCACGGGGAGCAGCGGGGGTACGAGTGGGCCGGGCCGCTGACCGTACGCATCACCCCGGCCACCCGCCCGCCCGACGACCCCTACCGGGTGAGCAGCAGCCCTATGCCCCACGTGCGGGCCGACGCGTTCGGAGAGGGCGGACCGACGCCCTGACTGGCTGCCCGTGCCGGGGAAGGAGCAGCATGGGGTAGAGGCGATGGACAGCGGCGCACGCCGGCGGCTTCCCGGGTACGGAGGCGGTGCACGCGTTGAGCGGGCAGATCTTTGCGACCTGCGGGGTGGCACTGGCCGCTGTCTACGTGCCGGCCGAGAGCGGCGAGGAGCTGCGCCTGGCCGAGGTGGCCGGTGACTCCCGCGCGCCGTACGAGTTGCCGCAGACCTATGCCCTCTCGGGCGGCTCCGCGGTGGCCGACGCCTGCCGTGCCCGGCGGCCCCTGTGGCTGACGCCGAAGGAACCGGCCCCCGGCGGGACGGGCACCCCCGTGTCGCTGGGCGCGCTGCCGCTCGGCGGGGACGCCCGGCTGCTGGGCTGCCTGGTCGTGGTGCGCATGGACGGCGACGGCTTCGACGCCGACCAGCGCGCTTTCCTGGAGCTGTACGCCGACCAGACGGCCGCGGGGCTGGAGGCGGCCGCGGCCCGGGTCGCCGCCCCCGTGGAGGTCGGCTCGCCCACGGGCCCCACGCTGCTGCCGCTGCGCGGCGGCACCTTCGTCCTGACGCTCAGGACCGGGCGCATGGACGTGGACGCGCAGGTGCTGCAGCTGCTCGGCGTCTCCCCGGCGGACTTCGACGGGCATGTGTCCACGCTGCTGGAGTGCGCCGTCCCCGACGACGTGCCGGCGCTGATGTCGGTCGTCGAACCGGACCGGGCGGCCGGCCACCAGCAACTGGCGTTCCGCATCCGCCGGCCGGGCGGCGAACTGCGCTGGCTGGGCCTGCGCTGCCGCGTGCTGGCCGGCGAGGACGGCAGACCGGAACGCATCCTGGGCGTGGTGGGTGACGCCTCGTACCTGCGCCCCACCCCCGACGAGGTGTCGCTGGTGCAGCGGCTGTCCGCCGCGCTGGCCGGCGCCACGACGATCCGGGACGTCAGCCGGGTGGTCGTCGACTCCTTGCGTACGCCGCTGAACGCCACCCGCGTCGCGGTCGCCGAGCTGGAGGGCGACCGGCTGGTGGTCACCCTCCTCGACCCGCCGCAGCCCGACGCCTGGCCCGGGGTGTGGCGCTCGGAGTGGCGCTCGGAGTGGCCGGACGCGTCCTGCCACAGCCTCCCGACCCTGGAGAGCGCCCTGCGGGAGGGCCATGTCGCCCTGTGGCCGCCGGGCGCCCCGCTCGAACCGGGCCTCGCCGGCATCGGGCCGGGCGGCCTCGCCGTCCTCCCGCTGCCGGCGGACGGCCGCATGGTCGGGGTGTGCCTCGTCGGGTGGGACGGCGAGCACCGCTTCGGGCCGGAGGAGCGCTCCCTGCTGACGGCGACGGCCGGTCTGGTGGGCCAGGCCCTGACACGTGCCCATGCCCTGAACGCCGGGCACGAACTCGCCACGATGCTCCAGCGCAGCCTCCTGCCCCGCAAGCTGCCGGCACTGCCGGGAGGCGTGGCCGTCGCCCGCTACCTGCCCGCGACGGTCGGCCTGGAGGTGGGCGGCGACTGGTACGACGTCATCCCGCTCTCCGACGGGCACGTGGCGCTGGTCATCGGCGATGTGCAGGGCCACAGCGCCGGGGCCGCCACGATCATGGGGCAGATGCGTACGGCGATCCGGGCGTACGCGGTGGAGGGCCACCCGCCCGATGTGGTGGTGGCCCACGCCAACCGGCTCCTCGTCGGCATGGAGACCGACCTGTTCGCCACCTGCTGCTATGTCGACCTCGACATGGAGGAGGGCCTGGCCTGGATCGTCCGGGCCGGCCATCTGCCACCGCTGCTGCGCCTGCCCGACGGCACCACGGAGGCGACCGAGATCGAGGGCGGACCCCCGCTCGGGGTCATGGCGGACGCCGAGTTCCCGCTCACCGAGCTCGGCCTCGCGCCCGGAACCCTCATCGCCCTGCTGACGGACGGCCTGGTGGAATCGTCGAGCCTCCCCCTGGAGGACGGGATGCGCGCCGTGTGCGAGGTGCTGCGGGGTGCCGACCCGGCCGACCCCGGGCGGGTCGCCGACGGGCTCGTCGCGGGCACGCGCCGGCGCGACGACGACGTGGCGGTGCTGCTGCTGCGCTACGACGGGATGCGGGTCCGGCCGATACGCGCCCGGTGGGCGGTGTGGCGGCTGCCCGACGCCGTCATGCACGCGCGTCGCTTCACCGCCCGGACCCTGCGCGGCTGGGGCGTGGCGGCGGAGGTCGACATGGCGCTGCTGGTCGTGTCCGAGCTGGTCACGAACGCCATCGCGCACACCCGGGGAGAGGTACGGCTGGACCTGACGCTGGCGGCGGACCGGCTTCGTATCGCCGTGAACGACGCCTCGCCCCGTACCCCGGTCAAGTCCACCAGCGTGGACTGGGAGGCGACCGGCGGGCGCGGGCTGCTGCTCGTCGAGGCGATGTCCACGGCCTGGGGGTCGGTGCCGCTCAGCGGCGGCAAGCAGGTGTGGTCCGAGGTCGCCCTGGCGCCACGCGAGCGGCTCGACGACGGCGCGGGAAGCGGCGAGCGGGCCGTGCCGGACGGGACGCGGCCGCGCCGGGACAGCCGGGACAGCCGGGACAGCCGGGACACGGGCGGGCGGCCCGTCCGCCTGATGCCCGGCGCACACGACGGGAGGTGACCGAGGTGAACGCGCGCCGCCGCCGGGCCGCACCCGCCGCCCTGCCGGCGGCCGGCCTGGCGCTGGCCATGGCCTTGGCCTCCGGTCTCGCGGCCTGCGGGAAGGCCGCCGAAGTGCCCGAGCCGGGCGCACGGGTCGCCCCCGGCGGCCGGGCGATCGGCCTGTTGCTCCCGGACGACACCCATCGCTTCGGGGCGTTCGACCGGCCCTTGATCGAGCGGCGGATCGCCGAGCTGTGCGCCGAGTGCGACGTGGAGTTCAACAGCGCGCAGGCCGATGTGGCGACCCAGCAGCAGCAGGTCGACGCGATGATCACCAAGGGGGTCCGGGTGATGATCCTGGACGCCGTCGACTCCAAGTCGCTGCGTTCCTCGGTCGACCGGGCCCGGGAGGCGGGCATCGAGGTCGTCGCCTACGACCGGCTCGTGGACGGCCCGATCTCGGCGTACGTCTCCTTCGACGGCGAGCGGGTCGGGCGGCTCCAGGGCGAGGCGCTGCTGAAGGCCATGGGGAACAAGGCGCGCGGCGGCCAGATCGTGATGATGAACGGCGCCGCCACCGACCCCAACTCGGCCTGGTTCAAGGAGGGCGCGCTCGCCGCCCTCGAGGGCAAGGTCAGGATCGGCAAGGCGTACGACACGGCCGAGTGGCGGCCGCTGAACGCCCACATCAACATGTCCGGAGCCATCGCCGCCCTGGGCGCCGACAACATCGACGGCGTGTACTCCGCAAACGACGGCCTCGCCGCCGGCATCATCTCGGCCCTGAAGTCCGCCAAGATCCGGCCGCTGCCTCCCGTGACCGGGCAGGACGCCGAGCTCGCCGGTATCCAGCGGATCGTCGCGGGGGAGCAGTACATGACCGTCTACAAGCCGTTCAGGCTGGAGGCGTACGCCGCCGCGGAGATGGCCGTCGCACTCGTACGGGGAGAGAGCCCGGACGGGATCGCGACGAGCAGGGTGGACAGCCCCACCACCCGCGGCATCCCGTCCGTCCTGCTCACACCGGTCTCCGTGACCGTCGGCAACATCAAGGAGACCGTGGTCAAGGACGGCATGTACACAATCGACCAGATCTGCACCCCCAAGTTCGCGGCCGGCTGCGAGAGAGCGGGGCTCACGCCATGAGCCCGGGGACGGAAGTGGTTCACATGGCAGCACCACCCCTGCTGGCGCTGAAGGCGGTCTTCAAGCGGTTCGGCGCGGTCCAGGCGCTCGCGGACGTCGACCTGGAGATCCGCGCGGGTGAGGTCGTCGCGCTGGTGGGCGACAACGGTGCCGGAAAATCCACCCTCATCAAGATCATCTCGGGCGTGGACCCCGCCGACCACGGTGTCATCGAGTGGGACGGCCGGCCGGTCCACATCGCCCGGCCGCACGACGCGCAGGCCCTCGGTATCGCGACCGTCTACCAGGACCTGGCGCTGTGCGACAACCTCGACGTCGTCGGCAACCTCTTCCTCGGCCGGGAGATCCACCGGGTCGGCATCCTGGACGAGGTGGAGATGGAGCGCCGTACCCTCGGCCTGCTCGACACCTTCTCCATCCGGATGCCCAGCGTCCGCGTCCCCGTCGCCTCCCTGTCCGGCGGACAGCGGCAGACCGTCGCCATCTCCCGCTCGCTGCTGGGCGAACCGCGACTCGTCCTGCTCGACGAGCCCACCGCCGCGCTCGGCATCGAGCAGACCGCCCAAGTCCTCAACCTCGTCGACCGCTTGCGGGAGCGAGGCCTCGGCGTCCTCCTCATCAGCCACAACATGGGGGACGTCAAAGCCGTCGCCGACTGGATCGCCGTCCTCCGCCTCGGCCGGAACAACGGCTTCTTCGACGTCACGACGACCTCCCACGAGCAGATCATCTCCTCCATCACCGGGGCCACGGACAACGCCGTCACCCGGCGCGCGTCCCGCGAGTGGGAGCTGGGCTGATGAGCGGCACCAGCGGCCCCGGCGGCACGGACGGAGGGAAGGCGCGCCGCGTCGAGGCCGTCAAGGACAGCCTCCGCAGCGGTGAACTCGGCTCGCTGCCCGTCCTGCTCAGCCTGGCGTCGATCTGGCTCATCTTCGTGATGCTCGACGAGAAGTTCCTCTCGCCCCGCAACCTGTCCAACCTGAGCGTGGACATCGTCGGCACCGGACTGATCGCCGTCGGTGTCGTCTTCGTCCTGCTCCTGGGCGAGATCGACCTGTCGGTCGGCTCCGTGAGCGGCCTCGCGGCGGCCGCGTTCGCCGTCCTGAACGTCCATCACGGCATGGCGGAGGGCGTCGCCGTGCTGATCGCCGTGGTCATGGGAGCGGCGATCGGAGCGGTGCACGGGTTCTTCTTCGCGAAGGTCGGTGTCCCTTCCTTCGTCGTCACCCTGGCCGGGCTGCTGGGCTGGAACGGCCTGATGCTGTACATCCTCGGGTCGAGCGGCACCATCAACCTCGACGCCGAGGGCCTGGTCGCCATGCTCACCGGCCACTACTTCCACGACGTGGCCGTCGCGTACGGCGTGGCGGCGCTCGGCACCGCCGGCTACTTCCTCGTCTCCCTGCGGGACGCGCGGCGGCGCGTCGCGGCCGGAGTGCGGTCCCGGACCCTCCCCGAGATCGCCGTACGCACCGGGGCCCTGGCCGTGGTCGTCTTCGCCGCCGCGTTCACGCTCAACCGGTTCCAGGGGCTGCCGCTCGCCCTGCTCATCTTCATCGTCGTCCTGGTGGGTCTGGACTACGTGCTGCGCCGCACGACCTACGGGCGGATGATCTTCGCGCTCGGCGGCGGTGTCGAGGCCGCCCGGCGCGCCGGCCTGGAGGTGGCGTGGGTGCGGATCTCGGTGTTCATGGTGTCGGGCACGATGGCCGCGGCCGGCGGCCTCTTCCTGGCCTCCCGGGTCACGTCTGCCAGCCAGGCCTCGGGCGGCGGCAACCTGCTGATGAACGCCATCGCCGCCGCCGTCATCGGCGGGACCAGCCTCTTCGGTGGCCGCGGCAGGGTCTGGTCCGCACTCCTCGGCGTCCTGGTCATCCAGTCGATCGCCTCGGGCGTCGCCCTGCTGGGCATCCAGGCCGCCGTCCAGTTCATGATCACGGGCGGGGTCCTGCTCGTCGCGGTGGTCATCGACTCCCTGTCACGGCGCGCCCAGAAGGCCCACGGCCGGGTCTAGCCGGGCATGGGCGGTCGTCTTCGTGGGACCCGTACGTATCGCCGTTCCGGAACGAGACGGAGGAAAAGCCGTGAGCAGCGCGAAGCAAGAACGAGCGGAGGCCGCGAAGCTTCCCGACGACGACGTGATCGGAGTGCTGCTGCGCCAGCACGCGCTCATCCGGGACCTGTTCTCGGAGGTGAAGGGCGCCGAGGGCGGCCGGCCCAAGCAGGAGGCCTTCGACGCGCTGAGGGCACTGCTGGCGGTGCACGAGACCGCGGAGGAGATGATCCTGCGTCCCGTCGCGACCGACACCGCCGGTGCGGCGGAAGCCGATGCCCGCAACCGGGAGGAGAAGGCGGCCAACCAGGTCCTGGCCGAACTGGAGAGGATGGACGTCTCCAGTCCGGAGTTCGACGAGCTGCTGCGAAGGTTCGAGAAGGACGTCATCGAGCACGCGGAGCACGAGGAGAAGGAGGAGTTCCCCTCCGTGCTCCAGGAGTGCCCCGAGGCCAAGCGCAAGAGGCTCGGCGGTCAGCTCCAGCTGGTCGAGAAGCTCGCCCCGACCCACCCCCACCCGCGCGCCGCCGGCTCACCGACGGCACAGTGGGTCGTCGGACCGTTCGCGTCCATGCTCGACCGCACCAGGGACGCGCTCAAGCACGTCACCAGCCGCTGACCGCCCCTGCCGTGGCCGCCGGCGTCCCGCGACCGGTCACGGGACCAGCCGCCGGCGGCCCAGCAGGACGCCGAGGGCGACCATGCCGGCGCCGAGAGCGAAGTGCAGCCAGTTGTCGGCCGTGTTCACCGGTACGAAGTTGGCGGCGCTGTCGTGGTCGATGAACAGCCCGTACAGCCACAGCGCCAGGTAGATCACGCCACCGACGACGAGGAAGGTCCGGGCGGTCGACACGGCGCGCGCCATCGACAGGCCGGCGAGGCCGAAGGCCAGATGGACGAGGTTGTGCAGGATGGACACCTGGAACACGCCGAACAGCTTCGCCTCGGAGTCGTGCTCGGCGAACTTCATCGCGTCGTAGTCGGTGGTGATCCCGGGGATGAACCCCAGGACGCCCACCAGCAGGAAGACGGCACCCACGAGCAGCGCGGCCTGCTGCACGGGGGTCCGGGGAGCCGCAGTCGTACCACGAAGACTGTTCATGATCGGGCTTCCTTCATGTGGGGGCGGCCTCGCGGTCCGCCCGTACCCCCCTGAATCGTGCGTACCCGGGTAGGACGTGTTTATCCCGCTTTTACATCCGGGTGGCAGTCGGCACGCATGGTCGAACTTCTCCGACATACCCGCCGCGCCTACGCCGGAGCCCGCAACCGCCCGCTCGGCGGATACCTGGCCGCCATGGCCGGCTACGGCGCCTACGTGACGGGCTGGGCGGCCGCCATCCGGCGCAGCGGCGCCGCGCTGCCGGACCGGGCGGAGCCGTGGGACGTCGCCCTCACGTCGGTGGCGACGTTCCGGCTGAGCCGGCTGCTCACGAAGGGCGTGGTCACCAGCCCGCTGCGGGCGCCCTTCACGACGTACGAAGGCCACCAGGGGCCGGCCGAACTGAGCGAGACGCCCAGGGGCGGGCGCAGGAAGACGGCGGGGGAACTGGTGACCTGCCCCTTCTGCATGAGCGTCTGGGTGGGGACGACGTTCACCGCATGCCGGGTGCTGTGGCCGCGCGCGACCCGCACCGCGGTGGCCGCCGTGGCGACGGTGGCCGGGGCCGACGCGCTGCAACTGGCGTACACCCTCCTGACGGACAAGGCCACGAAGGACTGACCCGGGGGCGGTGGGCCCGCTCATACCGGGCGGGTGACCCCGAGCCGTACGGGCCCCACGCCCGGCGAGAAGTGCACGACCGGATCACCGGCCGGGGGCGTGAGGCCCGCACGGGCGGTCAGGGACTCCTCCAGCTCCAGCACGGTGGCGCGCGCCAGCGGCCAGGGCTCATGCTCGACCGGCGTCTCCCACAGCGCGCCCGCCCGCCGCGTGACGGCCCTCCACCGTGACGTCAGCCAGACGTCCCGCTCCGTCGGCTCCGCCACCCGATCGCCGACACGGACCGTCAGACGGTACGACGGCCGGGGCGCGCCGCCGCGCCGCACACCCGCGTACCGCACGAGCGGGCCGTCCTTCGCGACCTCCAGATCCCCCAGGTGATACGGCACACCGATCACCCGCGCCGCGAGCATCAGCGGGTTCCCCACCTCGATGGACAGGAACCACAGGCCGTCCTTGCCGCTCGGCAGGCGCACATAGGTGCGCAGGTTGGTCTCGAAGAAGGCCGGTCCGGGTACGGGAAGAGCGCCGAACGCCTTCACCGAGTCCATGACGAACGGCGTGAAGCCCACCCATGCCGCGTCCTGGAAGAGGTCCACCTCCAGCCCGTCCGGGAGCAGCGCCTGGACCTCCTCGGGCGCATGGGCCCAGTGCACGAACGACTGGCTGAGCCACCTCGCGGTCAGCATGGGGACCGTGACCGGCTCCTCCGCGCGGACGGATGCCACACCCGGCGCCTGCCCCGGACCGGGCCCGGTATTCCGGTCCTCCGCCTCTCACCGGCCCAGCCGGCCGGCCGCGGCCGACAGCAGCAGGTCGAGGGCGAGCGGATAGGCGCTGCGCGGCATCTGCGTCACCAAGTGGCGGGACGTGGCGGCGATATGGGGGTGCGTCGCGGCGGGCAGCCGCGCGTACGTGGTACGCCATACCTCCGCCTCCGCCTCCCGCGCGGACCGGGGGAGCGCCGCGTTCGCCGCGTCCAGGGCGGCGAAGGCCAGCGCCTGGTCGACGAAGGCGTGGTAGAGCCGCACCGCCTCCGGGTCGGGGAACCCGGCTCCGCGCAGGATGCCGAGGATGGTCTCCACCGCCCGGATCTCATGGCCGCGCCCCGTCACCCGGCACGCACCGAGCACCGCCGCCTGCGGATGGGTGAGGGCGCCGGCGTGGATGCGCAGCCCCAGGCTCCGGAGGTCCTCGAGCCAGTCGCCGGTGGGGCGCCAGGTGGCCAGCGAACGGCCGATGAGCTCGTCGGCGACGGCGAGCAGCAGGTCGTCCGTACCGCGGAAGTAGCGGTACAGGGCACTGGGGTCGGCGCCCAGCGCCAGGCCGAGCCGGCGCACGGTGAGCGCGTCGGCGCCGTGCTCGCCGATGAGGCGCAGGGCGGTCTCGACGATCAGCCGCTCGGACAGGACGACGCCCCGCTTGGTCGGGCGGCGGCGCCGTCGGGCCGGGCCGGGTACGACTCGGTCGGTCACCGGACCGAGGGTCGCGGACCGGGCGCGCTTATGTCAACGCCATTGACCTGTGGTGCGTCGCCCCGCTTCGATGCGTCCCATGCGGACCCCTCACCACGCCGACCTGGTGTTCACCGGCGGCCCCGTCCTCGCTCCCGCCACCCCCGCGACCGGCGGCCCCGTTGCCGCCCCCGTCGCCGTCGCCGTCACCGGCGACCGGATCAGCGCCGTCGGCGACGCGCACGACGTGCACGGCCTCATCGGCCCGAAGACCGAGGTCGTCGACCTCGCCGGCCGTCTCCTGCTGCCCGGCTTCCAGGACGCGCACGTCCACCCCGTCCCGGCCGGCCTGGAGCTCACCCGGTGCGACCTGACCGGGGCGAGGACCGCCGCCGGCACCCTCGCCGCCGTACGCGCGTACGCCGCCGCCCACCCCGACCGGGAGTGGATCACCGGCGGCGGCTGGTCCATGGAGGCGTTCGACGGAGGGATGCCCACCAAGGGCCTCCTCGACGCGGTCGTCCCCGACCGCCCCGCCTACCTCCCCAACCGGGACCACCACGGTGCCTGGGTCAACAGCCGCGCCCTGGCCCTCGCGGGCATCACCCGCGACACCCCCGACCCCTCCGACGGCCGCATCGAGCGCGACGCGTCGGGCGAACCGACCGGCATGCTCCAGGAAGGGGCCATGCAACTCGTCGGGCGCCTCACCCCGCCCTCGACCCCCGCCGACCGGATGGCCGCCCTGCTGCACGCCCAGCGCACGCTGCACGCCCTCGGCATCACCGCCTGGCAGGACGCCCTCGTCGGCACGTTCCTCGGCATGGACGACCCCTCGGACGCCTACCTGGCCGCCGCCCGCGACGGCTCCCTCACCGCCCGCGTCGCCGGCGCCCTGTGGTGGGACCGCGCACGCGGCGCCGAGCAGATCCCGGACCTCCTCCAACGGCGGGACGCCCTCGGCCACGGCCGGTTCCGCGCCGGAACCGTCAAGATGATGCTGGACGGCGTGGCCGAGAACGGGACCGCCGCCCTGCTCGACCCCTACCTGGACCGCTGCGGCTGCGCCACCGCCAACCGCGGCACCAGCTTCATCGACCGGTCCCTGCTGCCGCGGTACGTCACCGAGTTGGACGCCCTCGGCTTCCAGGTCCACTTCCACGCGCTGGGCGACCGCGCCGTACGCGATGCCCTGGACGCCGTCGAGGCCGCCCGCGGCGACAACGGCCCCAGCGACACCCGACCGCACCTCGCCCACCTCCAGGTCGTCCACCCCGACGACGTCCCCCGCTTCGCGCGGCTCGGCGCCACCGCCACGATCCAGCCCCTGTGGGCCGCGCACGAACCCCAGATGGACGACCTGACCATCCCGTTCCTCGGCCCGGAACGCTCCGCCCGCCAGTACCCGTTCGGCGACCTGCTGCGCGCCGGGGCGACCCTCGCCGCGGGCAGCGACTGGCCGGTCAGCAGCCCCGACCCCATCGAGGGGATCCACGTCGCCGTCAACCGCGTCCTGCCGGGCGACGCCGGGCCGGTCTTCCTGCCGGGCCAGCGCATCGGCCTGACCGCCGCGCTCACCGCGTACACCGCGGGCTCGGCCCACGTGAACCACCTCGACGACACCGGCAGCGTACGGACCGGGGCCCTGGCCGACCTGGTCGTCCTGGACCGCGACCCGTTCGCCGGGCCGCCGGAGGCCATCGCCGAGACCACGGTCGCGCTCACGTACGTGGGCGGTGAGCGCGTGTACGCGGCCGACGACGCGTGACCGCCGCGCCCCGCCTCGGCCCGGCCCGTCCTCCTATGCCTGCCGCGCGGGGTGCGCCGTGATCGACGCCACCGGGCCCGTGTCGCCGAGGTGCCCCACCTGGTGCCGGGCCCGGTCGGTGGCCCCGGTGCCACCGGAGATCGCCGCCGTCGCCGGGGCGGGCGGCGCCGCCTTGCTCCGCTCGTCGGGGGCGTTCGCCACCGAGGACCAGGTACGCAGCCGATGGCTGACCGCGTCGTCCAGGCTCACCGGGGCACCGCGCTGCTCGGCCAGCCGGCTCGCCTCCCGGCCGAGCGCCGTGATGTCGTCCCAGCGCAGCCGCAGTACCACCGACACCTCCGCGCCGCCGTCCGGAAGTCCTCGCACCGTCGCCTCGTCGCGCTCGTTCATCGCCGCTCCTGTCGTCGCCTGCGCTCCAGTACGGAAGGCTCCCGGATCCCGTTCAGCACGCGGCCGAAACGGCGTGTCACCCGGATGGGCGCGTGGGTACCCGCAGGTGCACGCTGGAGGAGTGACGCAGTGACCTGGAGGTGTGAGTGATGAAGACGATCGTCGGATGGCACGTGGACATCGAGTTCACCGAGGACGAGGTCGCGGGCAAGACGCGGGCGGCCTGCATGGTCAGGCTCCCGGACGGCACCGAGATGCGCGCCCACGGCCACGCCAAGCGGCACCCGGACGACATGGAGCAGCAGCGCGTCGGCGAGGAGATCGCCGCGGCCCGCTGCCTGAACGAACTCTCCCGAAATCTGATGAAGAAGGCCGGGGGTGAGATCGAGGAGGTGACGCACATCCCGGCGCACCTGGCCATGTGAGCACGCGCGAAGGGGCGGGTCGTGGCCCTCGTCCGGCCACGGCCCGCCCCACGGCGCCGTCAGGACGACCGCGCCTGGCGCGTCTGCGACCTGTTCGCCTTGCGGATGGCCTCCAGCAGCTCCGGCTTCGACATCCGCGACCGGCCCGCGATGTCCAGCTTGCCCGCGAGCTCGTAGAGGTGCTGCTTGGACGCGTTCTCGTCGACCCCCTCACCACTGCGGCCGCCCTGCTCCCTGGGGCGCGCCGCCAGTGGATCCGACGGACCCTTGCGACCGCCCTCCTTGCGCTCCCAGTGGTCGCCCACCTTCTCGTGCGTGTGCTTCAGGGCGCTGTAGGCCACCCGGTGGGCGCGCTCGCCCTCCCCGTACTCCTCGACGGCCGAGTCGTGCGCCTTCACCCACGTACGCTGCGCGCTCCTGGGCGAGCGCCGCAGCGTCGACGGCAGCTCCTGCTCTCCCGGCACGCTGATCACCTCCTGCCCCACGAGTGACCCGCCGGGCGCCGCGACAAACGCCGGACGGGTGACGCGACACCGTGTCCGCGCCGGTCCTGCCGACGCCAGGCGCACCCTGCTGGCAGAGTCGGACCCGTTAACTCCAAGCGCCCCGCCCATGGGGCTGCTGGGCCGGGCCCCCGGACGGGTCGTACTGTCCGGGGGCCCCGGCTTGCGCGGAAGGCAGGCCTCTACGATGAGGGCCATGAGCCCCGATCAGCACCGCAGCCACGTACGCCCCCCGGCGTACCGCAGGGCGCTGCTGATCCTGGCCGTACTCGCCGGGGTGCTCGCCATGCACGGGCTGGCGCCCGGCTCCCTCGGCCCGGCCGCCACCGGTCATGCGCACGCGCGTCAGGACGCCCATGTCGCCGGGGACGCGTGCGAGCACGTGGACGAGGGCCACAGCGGGGCGGGCCACGCCGAGCACGCGGACTCCACGTGCGCGGCCGGCGGCGTCTCCACCGCACCCGCCCAGCCGCCCCTGCTCGCCGGTACCGGCGCGCCGGGGGCCGACGTCACGCTCCTCGCCCGCGCCGGCGGTGCGACGGCGACCGACCGCGCTCCGCCGGACCTGGCCCAGCTGCAACTCCTCCGCATATAGGGACGCCCGCGCGGCGCACCGGCTCCTCCCCACGAGGAGCGGCGCCGTGCCCGCGAGTCAATCCCTGATACGCACGCAAGGAGTCGCACCACCATGACCGCACGACGTCTTCTCCGTACCCGTAAGGTCCGTACCCGTAAGGCCGCCGCCTCCGCCGCGGCCGTCACCGCCGCCCTCGTACTCGCCGCCTGCGGCACCGACGGCGGCGACTCCTCCGGCCACGCGGGTCACGGCAGCGCGCCCGCCACCTCCTCCCCGTCCGCCGAGCGGGGCGAGCACAACGCCGCCGACGTGGCCTTCGCGCAGGGCATGATCCCGCACCACCGCCAGGCCGTCGACATGGCCGACATGGCGGCGGAACGGGCCTCGGCCAAGGAGGTCAAGGAGCTCGCCGCCGCGATCAGGAAGGCCCAGGACCCGGAGATCCGCACGATGTCGGGATGGCTCACCTCCTGGGGCGAGCAGGTGCCCGGCGAGGACGCGTCGGCCGATCACTCCGGCCACGGCGACGGCGCGTCCGGGATGATGACCGAGCAGGAGATGGAGCAGCTGGAGAAGTCCTCGGGCAAGGCCTTCGACACCGCGTTCCTGAAGCTGATGATCAAGCACCACCAGGGCGCCGTCGCCATGGCGAGGACCGAGCAGGCCAAGGGCTCCTACCAGCCGGCCAAGGACATGGCCGGTGACATCATCGCCTCCCAGTCCGCCGAGATCACCCGGATGAACAAGCTGCTCGGCACGGGCTGAACCCGCGCGGCACCTACCCGAGGCGCTCCAGCACCTCCCGGCAGGCGTCCCCGACCCGCGTGTCGCCCAGATACGCGGCGATGCCGTGATGGTCCGCGCTGTCGTTGGCCACCAGCACATCGGTGACGCGGTCGGCCGGGGCGTACTCGGGGCGCACGGTGTGGTCGAGGGCCACCGGGTCCCGCAGGTCCGAGGCGTTCAGCCAGGCACGTACGCCTGGCGGCACCGCGGGCCGCGTGGCCAGGTGGTCCTGGACCTCCGCGACGCCCAGCGGGGAGCCGGCGGTCACGAAGAGCTCCGTCTCCCGCCCGGTCTCCGCCAGCACCTCGTAGGCCACGACCGAGCCGAGGTCGTGGCCCACGACGACCAGCGGGGCGTCCTCCGCCTTGTCCAGCGCCGCGGTGACCACATCGCGGACGGCGTCCCCGGCTCCTCCGAAGAAGTACGCGTGGGTGTCCTTGAACGTGTGCTTCACCAGGGTCCGCAGGACCGCTCTGCGGGACGCCACGGACGCGGCCATCGTGTCCGCCAGGTACGTCATGTCCCGCAGCCAGCCGCCGAGCGGGTCGCCCGGCTCCCCGGTCCAGGGCCCCTCCGGCGCGGTGCCGCCCGACTCGAACCACGCCTCGCCCAGCGTGCGCGCCACGAATTCCTCGGGCGGCTCGTCCCGCACGGACGGCGGGACCTCGTCCCCGGCGCCGTCGTCGGGCAGCGGCGCCTCGTACCGTACGGGCGCCCAGTACGCCATCAGGGACGTCTCGCCCGTGTCCCTGCCGAAGAGCGCGTTGTCCCACCGCGACCTCAACAGCTCCGGACGGACCTTGTCGCCGGTGCCGTGGACGTAGATCACCCTGGCGCCCATGGTGCCTCCCGCCCCCCACGAAGAAGACGGTCACTGCCAGTTTAGGCCGCCGCGTGTGCCGGGGCCCGGTCACGGCCGCCGGGGTGGCGGTGGCGCCAGAACCAGAAGACGCCGCAGGCCACCAGCGCCCACGCGCCCAGCACCGCGAACGGGAACAGGTGCTGGTGGCCGCCGAAGTACACGGCCGTGTGCTGGGCGTTCACCGAGGCGCCGGGGGGCAGCCAGCGCCCGATGTGGCCGAGTACGGACGGCAGCAGCGGCCAGGAGACCGCACCGCCCGACGACGGGTTGCCGAGCAGCACCATCAGGCCCCAGGTCGGCAGCATCGCCCACCGCCCCATGAGGGTGTTGAACATGGTGAAGACCATGCCGGAGGTGAACATCGTCAGGGCCAGGATCAGCCACGACTCCACGAAGGGCAGATCGACCGCGCCCAGCAGCCAGTCGACGGTCGCGGCGATCGCGAAACTCCCGAGCAGCGCGTACGCCACCGTGAAGGCGATCCGCTCGGCCGGGTCGAGCGCGCGGGCGTGCACGCTCAGCTGGATCGCCCCCACGAAGCCGATGATCACCGCGGCGAGCGAGATGTAGAACAGCGCCAGCCCCCGCGGATCGCCCTTCTGCAGCGGCTCGACGTCCCGCACCGCGACCCGCACGCCCGTCGCCCGGCCCACCGCCGCCCCCGCCTCGGCCAGCACCTGCGCCACGGACGCCCCCGCCGCCCCGACCACGTCCAGCCGCACCCCGGTGCCGGCCGGCCCGGCGGCGAGGACCGCGAACACCTCCTGCTCCTCCACCGCGCGACGCGCCTCGGCCCCGCTCTCGTACCGGCGCAGCTTGAGCGAGGCGCCCAGCGCCCGCTCCATGCCGGCGACGAACCTCCTGCCCTCCGCCGTGTCCGTGGCGCCGACCACGGCGGTGGGGATGTGACGCGGCGTCGGGTTCGCCATGGTGTACGTGTACGAGCCGGCGAACAGAGCGGCCGCCACGGCCAGGATCAGCACCAGCACGGAGGCCGGCAGGAAGGGCGACTCCCTGAACGCCGCCCACCTGTCGGCCCGCGTCGGCGGGCGCCCGTGCGCGCCGTGCGAGCCCCGGCCTTCCTGCGGGCCCTGGACTTCCTTGGCGTCGGCAGCATCATGCGTATCGGACATGCCGTCAGGCTAAAGCGAACATATCGCCCAAAAAGGCCGGAACGCGCGCGTGGACCCGGCCGGGGAACGGAACCGGCTTCGCCTGGAGCGGAGTCGGAGGTACCGTCGAGGGGCCGGACGGAGATCGCGGAGGGGTTATGGCGGTGCTGCACACCGAGGACGGGTCCGCGTCCGGACGACGTCCACGCCGCCCCCTGGCGGCGGACGAGACCGGGCGGGCGGGATGCGTCCACGTGTCGGGTCAGGTCTACCTGGACACGCTCACGCAGTGGGAGAGCATTTTGGGCCGGCTGATCCAGCGTGAGGGGGACATCCACATGGACCTGTCGGGTCTCAGCTTCGTCGACGTGGCGGGGGCGACCACGCTCGCACGCACGGCGCAGCGCCTGCCCGGAGGCCGGCGGATCGTGGTCCGCAACCCGCCGCCGTCCCTGAGCCGTGTGCTGGAGCTGTTCTGGCCGGAACTCGATGCGATCGAGGTGGTGGAGTGAACGACATGGCGCCGACGGCCGATCCGTTCACGCACCCAGCCCTGTTCTACGCGGACGAGGCCGGGTACCTGGCGGGCACCGTACCGTTCATCGAAGCGGGCCTCGCCGCCGGTGAACCGGTCGCGGTGGCCGTTCCCGGAGAGAGGCT
The DNA here is from genome assembly GCF_001905885.1 of Streptomyces sp. CB03234. Lineage (GTDB taxonomy): Bacteria > Actinomycetota > Actinomycetes > Streptomycetales > Streptomycetaceae > Streptomyces. Next base: position 627,348 of record NZ_LIYH01000004.1, read on the forward strand.
CACCCTGCTGCGCAAGGTGCTCGGCGGCGACGCCGACCGCGTACGCCTGCTGGACATGGAGCAGGCGGGCCGCAACCCCGGGCGGATCATCCCGCGCGTGCTGCGCGGGTTCGCCGACGCCCACCCCGGCCGCCGCGTGCGGATCATCGGTGAGCCGATCTGGCAGGGGCGTACCCCCGACGAGTACCCGGCTTGTGCGCAGCACGAGGCACTGATCAACCACGCGTTCACCGGCCGCGCGGCCACCATCCTGTGCCCGTACGACACCTCGGGGCTGGACGCGGTGGCGCTGGCAGACGCGCGCGTCACGCATCCGCTGCTCATCGAGGACGGTGTCGAGCGGGCCAGCGACGCGTACGCGCCCGACCGGGTCGTGGCCGGTTACAACCTGCCCCTGGCCCGTCCCCCCGGCGTCCGCGAACTGGTCTACGACGCCGACCTGCTGCCTGACGCGCGTAGCTTCGCCACTCACCACGCCGAGACGCTCGGCCTGTCCGCGGAGCGGCGCGACGACCTGGCCCTGGCGGTCTCGGAGCTGACCACCAACAGCGTCATCCACGGCGGCGGCACGGGAACGCTGCGGCTGTGGGCCGAGGACGGCCAGGTGGTGTGCGAGGTGCAGGACCGCGGCAGGCTGACCGACCCGCTCGCCGGCCGTCGCCCCGCCGAACCCGGCCAGCTCGGCGGTCGCGGCCTGCTGCTGGTCAACTACCTCGCCGATCTCGTACGCCTCCACACGGCGCCCGGCGGCACCACCGTCCGGTGCTACTTCGGGCCGCCGGTCCGGGGTGCCGAGCCGCGTGGTCAGTACGCCGGTGAGGCGGGGGCCGGCGGCGAGCCGTAGTCGGGCGACTGCTCGGTGGTGGTCTCGCCGGGGGGGCGGCTCCGTGGTCGTCTCCGTGTCCGCCGTCTCCGGGCTCACCGGGGACTCGGGGGTCTCCGGGCTGGGGGAGGACGGCGGCTTGGGCGTGGGCGACGACGGGGGAGGGGACGTCGCGGTGTCGGTGGGGCTGATCGTCGGCGCCTTCGTCTCCTTGTCCCGGTCGGCGTTGGAGTCGCCCCGGTGGCGGGCGATCCACTCGCCGGTGTCGATGTCGACGATGACGAAGACCTTCACCACCTGGGTGGCGGGCTTGACGACGACCGTGTTGGACATGCGGTAGCCGGGCCACGGGGTGCCGACGGGCCGCGGCGCGGTCCTGGTGACGACCGGGTCGCCGAGCGGATTGCCGCAGGCGCACCGCACGCGCGGCGCCCCGCGGTTGTCGACCAGGACGGCGGTACCGGCCTGGAGGACCGCCTGGTACGCCCGTGGGGCCCCGTCCCGGTAACCGTGGTTGGTGACCCAGGTGTCCGCGCGCAGCCGCAACGGGGTCAGCGACCGCAGGTAGTCGGGCACGGTGGGCGGCTGGATGCGCAAGGCGGTGGCGAAGGCCCGGTTCTTGGCCGGTTCGGCCGCCAGATACTCGATCTGACGCTCGACGTCGCAACTGGCCACGTTCTTGGTGCCGCCGTACAGGCCGCGCCGCGAACCGTCGTACTGCCGTACGGCGTTGTCGCCGGGCGGCGGCGCGGTCGTGGGCACCTGGACGGTGGGGGACGGCGAGTCGACCGGGTCGCGGGCCGTGGAATCGGTGAACGGGTCCGGGCCGGTGGCCGCGGCGTTCTGGAGGGAGAGCGTGCCGCCCCCGCCGCCGCCCCCGCCGTCCCCGTCACCGCCGCCCGGGCGGGTCAGGACGACGGCGACCACCACCGCCACGACGAGCGCGGCGGCCGCGATCGCGATACGCGGGACGGACCGCCACCACGGGCGGTCTCCGCCGCCCCCGTCACCCGGACCGCCGCCACCGGGACCGCCGCCCCCGCCGGGTCCGCCGCCACCGGGGCCGCCGGGGCCGCCCGGCCCCTCGCCTCCTGGGGCGGTGGGCGGCGGAGGGCCACCCTGCGGGTGCGTGGAGGCGCCCGAGATGGGGCCCGGAGGAGGGCCGGTGGGGCGTTCGGAGGGCGGTTGGGAAGTCACGTTTGTTCCCTTCTTCCGTACCGCGCCCATTGTGTGTCCCGTACGGGCCCGCCCCGCAAGCGGACAGCGTCCACGCAGTGACAGGCCGCCACAGGGACACGCCGCCACCGTCGGCAGGCGGGCTCCCGGCGGCACCCTTAACGTGGCAGCGTGAGCCATCAGGGACCCCGCCCACCGAGCAGCCCCGCACCGAGCGGGGGACGCGGCGCCGTGCGCGACTGGGGCGACGCCCTGGTCACCGTGCTCGCCGCCCTGGTCGCCATGGCCGTCGTCGCCGCTCTCGGCCTGTGGGCGGCGGGCGCCACCGACCTGCCGGACGGCGCGTTCCCGCACGTCGTCGCGGCCGTCGTCGTCATCGCCGCCGGCGGATCGGTGGACGTCGCCGGAGACGCCGGCGGCCTCGCCGGTACGGACGCGGAACTCACCCTCATGCCGCTGTCCGTGACCCTCACCGGAGCCCTCGTCGCGGGTGCCTGCTTCCTCCGGCCGCTGCGGCACCGCGCCGTCGCCTCCACCGGTGAACTCCTCGGACGGGTCGCCCGAACGGCCGTCCTGTGGCTCGCCGCGCTCGCCGCGCTGACCGCACTGGCCCGGCACACGTTCCCCATCGCGCCGCCCGACTCGCCCATCGACATCATCGGCGGCCTGCTGGACGCCACCCCCACCGTCGGCTTCCGCGCCGACACCGGGCTCACGCTCCTGTTCGGCCTGATCTGGCTGCTCGGCGTCCTCGCCATGGCCCTGCTCGTCTCCCGCAAGGCCCCGCTCCCCGCCCGGCTGCTGCGCTACCAGGAACCGGTCCGCCCGGCCGCCTTCGCCATGCTGCTCCTGCTCCTCGCGTACGTGGCCGTCGGCCTGGTCGTCGGCCTGGTCGTGGCGGCGACCAGGGGCCATGCCGCCGAGACGTTCGCCGTGATCCTGCTGGGCCTGCCCAACGTCGTCTGGCTCGCCCTGGGCCTCGGCATCGGCGCCTCCTGGGAGGGCAGGGTCGAGGGCCCGTTCGGCCTGCCCATGCCCCACGTCCTGGACCAGGCGCTGCGCGGCTCCGAGAACACCACGCTGAACGTGTCGGCCCTCGCCCAGCACGACGGGCGGGCCTGGTGGCTCATCCCCGTCGCCGCCGTGCTGCTCCTGGCCGCCGCCTTCGCCATGGCGGTCCGCTCGCCCGCCGGCACCCGGCTGTGGCAGTACGCCCTCCACCTGGGCGTCGCCTTCGCGCTCACGATGCTCGTCGTCACCCCCGTCACCCGGGTCGTCGCGCGGCTCGGCCTGTCCGTGCTGGGCATCATCGAGATCGAGGACCTGGGCGGACAGGTGCTGCTACGGCCCCATGTGTGGACCGCCGTCGGGCTCGCCCTCGCGTGGGGCCTGGTGGCCGGTTCGCTGGGCGGGCTGCTCGCCTCGCGCGTACGCCGCAAAGGCGAAGTCCCCACGAAGTGACCCTGAGGTTCACCTTCACAGTTCCCGGAACACCGGCAGCGCCCAGGCGGGCGGCGCCGGGGGCGGTGTGCGCGCACCACCGTCGCCCACCAGCGCCGCCCGCAGCTCGGCCACGAACTGCAGGCACGTGTCGTACCGCTCCTCCGGTGCCTTCGCGAGCGCCTTCGCCAGGACGGGGTCGACGGCGGCCGGCAGTCCCGGGCGCTCCCCGGTCAGGGGCGGCGGCGGATCGTACTGGTGGGCCCAGAGCAGCGCCATGTCGTCGTCACGCCGGAACGGCGGGACCCCCGCCAGCGTCTCGAACACGACACACCCCAGGCTGTACACGTCGCACCGGCCGTCCACCGGCCGCCCCGAGATCTGCTCCGGCGCCACGTAGTCGAGCGTCCCGACGAACTGGCCCACACTGGTGAACCCGGTCAGGGACAGCGACTTCTTCGTCAGACCGAAGTCCGTGAGGTAGACGTGTTCGGGATGCTCGCTGTCGGTGCCCGGCGCGACCAGGATGTTGCCCGGCTTGACGTCCCGGTGCACCAGGTCGTGCGCGTGCGCCGCGTCCAGCGCCGACGCCACCTGCGCGGCGATCCGCCCGGCCTTGTCGGGCGGCAGGGGGCCCTCCCGGTCCAGCAGCGCCCGCAGGTCCTGCCCGGCGACGTACCGCATGGCGATGTACAGCACGCCCTCGGTCTCGCCCGCCTCGAACACCGGCACGATGTGCGGGTGGTCGATCGCGGCGGCGACCCGTGACTCGTGCGCGAACCGCTTGCGGAAGGTGTCGTTACGGGCCAGCTCCGGGGCGAGCAGCTTCAGCGCCACCGCCCGGTCCAGCCGCAGGTCGCGCGCCCGGTACACCACGGCCATGCCGCCCCGCCCGATCTCGCTCTCCACCCGGTAGTCCGCGATCTGCTTGCCGACCAGCCCCGACGGCCGGCCGGCGGGCAGGTCGTCACGCGTGACGCGGTCCGCCATCAGCCGTCACCCGTCGTACGGTCCGGCGCGTCGTTCTCGTCGTCGCGGCGCTCCACCAGCCGCGTCGGCTCGGCGCCCGCGTCGGGCACCGCCGCGTGCTCGACCACCCGCGTCGGCTCGTACCCCGCGGGCGGGGCGGGGACGACCGGTGGCGGCGGCTCCTCGCCGATCCCGGTACCGGCTCCCACGGCCGACGGGCCGGCCGGGCGGTCGGCGTCCGGGACCGCCGACGGGCCGGCCGGGCGGTCGTCCTCCCGGGCCGCCGACGGGCCGGCCGAGGCCGCGTACGTACTGAGCCGCGTGCCGTCGCAGTACAGCCAGCGCTCCCGCCGCGCGTCGTACATCCACAGCGACTCCCCGTCCACGACCAGGCCGATCCGCAGCCCCTGGGTCCGCCGCCGGAACGTCTCGCCGTCCACGCGCCCCGCCGCCAGCTCCTCCGCCGCCCGCCGGTAGCGGCCCACCGCCTCCTCGGCGCGGGTGAGCAGCGGCCGCGGATCGGAGGCCGTGCCCATCGGCCGGCCCGCCGCCGGGGGATCCGGCGGTACGGAGACCAGCAGGCGCCCGTCCACCCAGGCGGACCACCCGTTGGAGCACAGGACCTGGCCCCAGTCGCCGACCCGGTCCAGCAACTGCACGGGCAGGAACGGGTCCAACGGCACGGTCGGCCGTGCCGGATCCGGCGCCTCCCAGGCGGGCAGCCCCTCGGCGGGCACCACATGGCTGGGCCGGAAGCCGTTGCCGGGGGAGTGGGGAGCGCTCGGGGAACCGGGGAAGACCATCAGCCGTGCCTACTTTCGCATGATCACCGGTTCGTGCCGGCGCAGCAGCTTCGCGACCACGAACCCGAGGACGACGGACAGCACCACGAGCATCCCCATGTCCAGCAGCCACGTCCCCAGCGTGTGCTCGAACAGCGGATCGGCGGTCTTGTCGGTCGGCGAGAGCCGCCGGATGTCGACCGTCGAGCCCATCGCCCCGAACGCCCACCGGGACGGGATGAGCCACGAGAGCTGCTCCAGGACGAGCGACCCGTGGATCTTCAGCAGGCCGCCGCAGAACACCACCTGCACGATCGCGAGGAGCACCAGGAGCGGCATGGTGACCTCCTCCTTGCGCACCAGCGCGGACACGAACAGGCCGAGCATCATCGCCGTGAACGACAGCAGCGCCACGGCCAGCGTGATCTCCACGAGCGGCGGCATCAGCACGCCCTTGCCGCCCGGGGCGTTCAGCGGGACACCGATCAGCGCGACCAGGGTCAGGACGACGGCCTGCACGACCGTGATGACGCCGAGCACCACCACTTTGGACATCAGGTACGCCGATCTGGACAGGCCGACGGCTCTCTCCCGGCGGTAGATCGTCCGCTCCTTCACCAGCTCCCGCACCGCGTTGGCGGCGCCCGTCAGCACCCCGCCGACACACAGGATGAGCAGCACGTTCATCGTCGACTCACGGCCGAAGCCGCCCTCCGACAGGGCCCGGGCCATCGCCCCCATCACAAACGGCAGGGCGATCATGATGGCGATGAACGTCCGGTCGGCGCTCAGCGCGGCCGCGTACCGCCGTACGAGCGTCCGCAGCTGGGCACCCCAGCTCTGCGCCTTCGGCGGCGGCGCGGGCGGCGTGACGGCGGCCGCCCCGTCGGGCAGCGGCGGCCGCTGCATGGCGCCCGCGATGTACTGCTGGTGGAGCCGGGAGGCGCGGTACCGGCCCGCCCAGTCGCGGTCCCGGTCGTTCTCGAACGCCTCGAACGCCTCGGGCCACTCGCTGAAGCCGAAGAACCCCAGGGCGTCCTCGGGCGGCCCGTAGTACGCGATCCGCCCGCCCGGGGCCAGCACCAGCAGCCGGTCGCAGACGTCGAGGCTGAGCACGCTGTGGGTGACGACGATGACCGTACGGCCGTCGTCGGCGAGCCCGCGCAGCATGTGCATCACCGACCGGTCCATGCCCGGGTCCAGGCCGGAGGTCGGCTCGTCCAGGAACAGCAGCGACGGCTTCGTCAGCAGCTCCAGCGCCACGCTGACGCGCTTGCGCTGCCCGCCGGACAGGCTGTGGATCGGCTGCTGGGTGCGCTGCTGGAGGCCGAGTTCCTCGATGACCTCGTCCACCCGGGCCTGCCGCTCGGAGCGGGCGGTGTCCTCGGGGAAGCGCAGCTCGGCGGCGTAGGTGAGGGCCCGGCGCACGGTCAGCTGGAGGTGCAGGATGTCGTCCTGCGGTACGAGGCCGATGCGGCGGCGCAGTTCGGCGTAGTCCCGGTACAGGTCGCGGCCGTCGTACAGCACCGTGCCCCGGTCGGCGGGGCGCAGCCCGGTCAGCGCGTTGAGCAGCGTGGACTTGCCGGACCCGCTGGGCCCGACCACGCCGAGCAGGCACTTCTCCCCGACGGGGAAGGACACGTCGTCGATGAGGGTCTTGCGGCCCCGGTCCACCGTGACCGCCAGGTCCTGTACGTCCAGCGACACCTCTCCGGTGTCGGTGAACTCCACCAGCTGGGCGCCGACCAGGCAGAACGCCGAGTGCCCGATGCCGACGATGTCGTCGGGCGTCACGCGCGCGCGGGTGACCGGCTGGCCGTTGAGGAACGTGCCGTTGTGGCTGCCGAGGTCGTGGATCCAGTACGTGCCGTCCGGGTGGGCGAGCAGCTCGGCGTGCCGGCGGGAGACCGTCAGGTCGTCGACGACCAGGTCGTTGTCGGGGCCGCGCCCGATGCGTACGGTCCGCGTCGGCAGCGGCCGTACGGAGGTCGGCTGCCGGAACGTGCCGGTGGCGCCGGGCAGCGACACGGAGGACGGCCGGGGCGTGGGGGGCGGGGCGTGCGACACGGGCGGCGGGTGTGACGAGGCGGGCGGGGCGTGCGACACGGGCGGGGGGTGTGACGAGGCGGGCGGGGCCTGGGACCAGGAAGGCGCGGGCTGCGAGGGCGCGGCTCGCTCAGGAGGCGGTGCGGGCGGCGCGGACCGCTCGGGCGATGGCGCCGGGCGCTCCGGGGTTACCGGGCGGTCGGGGGCCTCGGGGGCCTCGGGCGCCGACAGCAGGGCGCAGGGCCCGTCGGCCGGATGCCCGAAGTGGATGACGCTGCCGGGCCCCACGCCCCACGCCCGGACGCGTCTGCCCTCGGCGAAGGTGCCGTTCGTACTGCCCTCGTCCCGCACGGTCCACTGTCCGCCCTCGGGGCGCAGCACCGCGTGATGCCAGGAGATCCGGGCGTCGGCCAGCACGATGTCGCTCGCTGGGTCGCGCCCGATGCGGTACTCCCGACTCGGACTCATCACGGTGGAGTCCCCGTCGATGTCGAGGACCAGCTCGGGCGCGGTGGGCACATATGGCCGCTCTCCCATAGGGGAATTTTATCCTTCCGCGCCGACATACGCCCGGGAAGTGCGAAATTCCGGGCCTCCCGGGCCTTCCTGGTCTCACCGGGCAGGGCGGCGCCGGTAGTCCGCCACGATGCGGACGACGGCGTTGAAGGCGCGGACGCTGTCGGCGGGTCTCGGCTGCCCCACGGGCGTACCGAGCCGTTCGCCGCGGTAGGTCTGGCGAGGGTTGGAGTAGCGGTTGACGCGACGGCAGGGGCCGCCGGTCGCCTTGCGGCAACCGGACTCGTACGCCTCCAGCGTCGACCAGCTGCCCGACGGAGGGAAGTAGCCGCGGGCGCTGTTGGCGCCGTGGGGCGCGGTGACGTAGTCGTGCATGGCGCCCAGGTTGTGGGCGATCTCGTGGGCGAGGGAGTGGTGGGCCAGGGCCTGCTGGGCGACGACGCTGTAGCTCTGGCCGCTGGTGCGGGACGTCACGCGCCGGGGCCGGTTGGCGAGTCCGGCGGCTCCGCCGCTGCCCGTCACCACCGTGACCAGGTCGGCTCCCACGTCGTCGCGGAGGCGGGGCAGGTGGTCGGCGACACCGTCGCCGCGCCGGGCGACCGCCTTCAACAGGGCGTCACCGGACCGGTCCAGCCGCGCGGGCACCGTGGTGCGGACGATGCCGGTGAGCCGGAGGCGGGCGCGGACGGCGCTCGCGGTGAACGCCTGGGAGGCGGAGGTGACGGCCCGTCGGATCCGGGCGCGCAGGATGGGCTCACCGCCCGCCTCGCCGGCCGCGCGGGCGGTGAAACCGGCGAGGAGGTCGATGGTGACGATCCGCTGGGCGCGGTGGCTGCGGGGCACCCCCATGCAGTGACGTTTCTTCATCGCCGGCGCATGGCACATGCCGGCTCCCTCCCGTGCGGGCGCGGCGGCAGGCGGGCCGGAAAGGGCGGACGGTCGCTCATGTGCGGGTGCGCCGCAGCCGGTCGTGCTCAGCACGAGGGCGAGCGCGGCGGCACTCAGTGGCGAAGGGGCAACGCGCATCTCCATCCTTTCGCAGAGGACACCCCAGGTGTCCTTGCGAGAAGGTGCGTGCCCTATGCGCCAGGTGACGCCGATTCACCGGTTCGGCGGTGGCGGGGCGGTACGGGGGCGGCTCGGCCCGGCAGCCGCTTCTCCAGAAGGGTGACCGCGTACGCATGGCCCAGGCCGCCGTCCTTCGCGGCCTGTTCGCCCACGACGCCGTACCCGGCCGCCTCGTAGTACGCGCGCAGCCGGGCGTTGCCGGCCAGGCAGTCCAGCCGGCACAGGCTCCGCCCGGCCGCGGCGACGCGCCGTTCCGCCTCGGCGAGCATCCGGCGCCCGGTGCCGGGCGGTGCGGTGCGGCGGTCGGTCATCAGCCGGTGGACGTACCCGGCCGCCGGGGGCTGCGGACCCCAGGCGGCGGGGTCCTCCCACCACAGCTCCCAGGCCCCGGCGACCGGCCCGCCGGGGCCGAGCGTGGCGATCCAGACCTCGCCGTCGGCCAGGCGAGCCCGGAAGTGGTCCTCGCCGAGCTGTCCCGGCTTCCACTGGTCGATCCCGTGGGCGAGCTGCCACCGCGCCGCGTCGTCGCGCAGCCGGACCAGGCCGGGCAGGTCGTCCTCGCCCGCGCGCCGGAACGACAGCGGCGGTTCCCCGGCCGGGTCGAGCAGGTTCGCGCGCAGGGCGGCGACCAGGTCGTCGTCCACGCCCAGCAGGCCGGCGGCGTAGCCGCGTACGGAACCGTGCCGCTCGGTCAGGGCGGCGAGGAACAGGCGCATCACGTCCGCGGGGGCACGTCCGTAGCCGGGCCAGTCGGGGCGGCGTCCGGCGTGGGCGGCCCGCCAGTCGGCGATCAGCCGGTCGGTGGCGAGCTCGGTGAGGGCGAAGTCCTCGACGATGTCGGTCTCGTCCACGCCCAGCAGGGCCAGGACGAGCGCGGCCAGCAGGCCGGTGCGGTCCTTGCCGGAGGCGCAGTGGAAGACCACCGGGCCGTCGTCCGCGCCCGCGATCACTTCGAGGGCGCGGCGCAGTTCCTTGACGCCGTCGTGGGCGACTTCCAGGTAGCGCTCGGCGAGGTACGGCCCGGGCTCGACGTCCGGGCCGAGGGCGGCCTGGTCGTAGGGCCGGTGCTCGACGCTGAGGTTGTGGTAGGCCAGCGAAGGGTGGTCGGGGACGCGGCCCTTGGCGTCGATCTCCCACGGGTAGCGCAGGTCGATGACGGTACGGACGCCCAGTGCGAGGAAGCGGTCCCAGTCCGCGCCGCCGTCGGACGCGCTCAGCTTTCCCAGCGAGTCGGAGCGGAACAGCTTCCCCCACCGCACACGGCGGCCGTCCCCGGTGACGTACCCGCCGAGGTCCCGGAAGTTGTGCAGCCGTTCGAAATTCAGGTGTCTGGTCACAACCGGGCACCCTATGCGGCGTCTTGGCGCAGCAGCAGGTCCGCCGCCTCCCGTGCCTCCCGGGCGGGGCCGGACGAGCCGGTGAGGGCGGCGGTGGTCATGGCGCCCTCCGCGAGCAGGGTCACATACGCACCGGCGGAGGCGGGTGCGCCCGCCTCGGTCACCAGGTCGGTGACGTAGTGCCGGAACTCCTCCTTGTGCCGGCGCGCGGCCTCGGCCACCTCCGGCGACGTGGCGCCGAGCTCCCCGAAGGAGTTGATGAACGCGCAGCCCCGGTAGCCCGGTTCCTCGAACCAGGTGTGCAGCCAGTCGAAGACCGCGAGCACCCGCTCGCGCGGCGGGCCGTCCACACGGTCCACATACGCGGCGAGGCCGGCGCGCCAGCGGGCGTCGCGCCGCAGCAGGTACGCCTCGACCAGCGCGCCCTTGGACGGGAACAGCTGGTACAGGCGCCGCAGGGTGACTCCGGACGCGGACCGGACGGCATCCATGCCGACGGCCTGGATGCCCTGGCCGTAGAACAGCTCCTCGGCCGCGTCGAGGACCCGGCTCCTGGCCGCCTCGGTGTCCATGTCGCCACTCCCTTGCGTGGAGAACCATCGTTCTCGTACGGTACTCGACAGGGTGAGAACGAGCGTTCTCGCCCGGCTTCGAGAGGAGACCGCCGTGCGCCCGCCCCTGCCGCCGTTCACCGAGGAGACCGCCCGCCTGAAGGTGCGGCTCGCCGAGGACGCCTGGAACACCCGCGACCCCCGGAAGGTCGCCCTCGCCTACACCGAGGACTCCGAGTGGCGCAATCGCGACGTCTTCCTGCGCGGCCGGGACGAGATCGTCGCCTTTCTCACCGCCAAGTGGCAGCGCGAACTCGGCTACCGGCTCCGCAAGGAACTGTGGGCCTTCACCGGCGACCGCATCGCCGTGCGCTTCGCGTACGAGTACCACGAAACCGACGGCCGGTGGTTCCGCGCGTACGGCAACGAGAACTGGGAGTTCGACGAGCACGGCCTGATGCGCAGGCGCTACGCGAGCATCAACGACGTGCCCATCGCGGCTCCCTCGGAGCGGATCACTGTCTGATCCACTGTCTGATTCGCGGCGAATGCATCGGTCCGTGAGTCTTGGGAACGCGAGAAGTCGACCCGAGATGATCAGAAAGGCGGACCATGACAGATTCCCGTGAGCCCCAGGACCCCGTCACCCGGCACCCGCAGCCGGACTTCCCCGAACAGGAGCAGCCGCATCCCGGCTGGACCGGTCCCATGGACCCGCCCCCGGACCACGGCGAGGAGTCCTACCGGGGCACCGGACTGCTCCGGGACCGCGTCGCCGTCATCACCGGCGGCGACTCCGGTATCGGGCGCGCGGTGAGCCTGGCGTACGCCCGCGAAGGCGCCGATGTGATCTTCACCCACCTCCCCGAGGAGGAGGACGAGGCACGCGAGACCGCCCGGCTCGTGGAGGAGGCCGGCCGCAAGGCCATCGCCATGGCCGCCGACAACCGCGACGAGGAGCAGTGCCGCGCCCTCATCCGGCGGGCCACCGACGAATTCGGGCGGATCGACATCCTGGTGAACAACGCGGCCTACCAGATGGCCCAGCCGGACGGCATCGAAGCCATCACGACCGAACAGTTCGACCGGGTGATGAAGACCAACCTGTACGGCATGTTCTGGCTGACCAGGATGGCGCTGCCGCACATCCCCAAGGGCGGCTGCGTCATCAACACCACCTCCGTCCAGGCGTACAAGCCCAGCCCGCCCCTGCTCGACTACGCCATGACGAAGGGCGCCATCGTCACCTTCACTCAAGGGCTGGCGCAGATGGTCGCCTCGCGCGGCATCCGCGTCAACGCCGTCGCCCCGGGGCCGGTGTGGACACCGCTCATCCCGGCGACGATGCCCGAGACGGCCGAGTTCGGAAAGCAGTCGCCGCTCGGCCGCCCGGCCCAGCCGGCCGAGATGGCACCGGCGTACGTCTTCCTCGCCGCACCCAGCGCGAGTTACATCACCGGAGAGATCGTCAACGCCACCGGCGGCACCCCGCTGCCGTGACCCCGGCCGCTCACGCACGGCGGCTGTGGCACCGGGCCGGCTGGGAGGCCGCGGCGGTCGGCCGGTCCGTACGCCGGGCCCTGACCGGCCCCGGGCCGGAGCGGGACCTGGCCGTCCAGTCCATCAAGGCCGCCGGGGCCGCCATCGCCGCCTGGGCGGTGGCCGGCTGGTGGTGGCAGGCCCCGCTGGCCCTGATGGCGCCCTGGACGGCGGTCGCCCTCGTCCAGAGCACCGTCTACCGCTCGGTGCGGACCGGTGTCCAGCAGGTCGTCCTCATCGCCGCCGGCACCGTGCTGGCGGCCGCGGCCGCCGGGCTGACCGGCGGGAACACCATGGCGGCGATGGCGATCGTGCTGCCCGTCACCGCGCTGCTCGGCAACTACTCCCGCTTCGAGGGCCAGGGCATCTACGCGTCCACGACGGCGCTGTTCGTCCTGGTGTACGGCTCGTTCAGCGGCTTCGACATCCTGCACCGGCTGCTGGAGACCCTTCTCGGCGCGGCCATCGGCATCGGCGTCAACGCGCTGATCCTGCCGCCCGTGCACCTGCGGCACGCCCACGAATCGCTGTGCCGGCTGCCCAGGGACGGCGCGGAGCTGCTGCGCGCCATGGCCGAGGAGATGGAGCGCGGGTACGACCGGCGGCAGGCCCGGGAGTGGCACACCCGGGCGCGGAGGCTGCCGCAGCTGCTCGCCGACCTCCGCAACGCGCGGATGTGGACCCGGGAGAGCCTGCGCCTCAACCCGGGCCGGCGGATCCGGCGCCCCGGCCCGGAGCTGCCGTCCACGCAGTGGGACGCGGCGTGGGAGAGCATCGCGGACCACCTGACGGCCCTCACCGGCACGCTCGCGGAGGCGGCGGGCGACCGCCCCCGGCTCACCCCGCCGCCGGACGACGTCCTCTCGGACGTACCGCCGCTGCTGCACGCCCTCGCGGACGTCTGCACGGCGGACTGCGAGGCGCTGAGCGAGCCGGGCGGCGGCGCGGCGGACCGGGACGAGGCCCTGGGGCGGGCCTGGGAGGCGCACCGGCGCCTCAAGGCCCGGCTCACGGAGCAGGACGACGAGACCGCCACGTCGGTCGGCGGCCTGGCGGCGGAGCTCCAGCAGCTCCTGCACGACCTGGACGACGCGAGGGTCACGGCACGGCGCGGGTGACCACCACGGGGCGGGGACCCGCGGCCCCCGTTGTGCGTGGCCGCGCGCCGGGCTGGTTCGGGAGCCGCCCCGGCGCGCGGCATGACTCGGCGCGGGCGCCGCCCCGCAGGCCCGGCGCGGTCTGCGGAGCGCCCGCGCGACCCGGTGCAGGAGGCGTCCGCCCGTTTCCGCAACCGCGTACGGGCCCCCGCGGCACGGGCGCCGGTACCCGCGCAAGGGGAGGGCCTGCACACGGACCGGGCGCACGGGCCGACCGGAGCGCCGTACAGGGGCGGGCGGGGCCCCGCGCCCCCGGCAGCCCGGCCGCCGGCCCCTGTGCAAGGGGCGGGGCCGCACGGACCGGGGGCCGCAGCGGGGCCGCACAGGCCGCCTGCCGTACGTGTCGTGGCCCGCACGGGCCAGGGCGCCGGCGCCGTACGGGCGCACCCGGCGGGGCGCGCCGGATGTGCCCGTGCGGTGGGCCGGCCCGTCCGTACGGCGGGCCGGGTGCGCCCGTACCGTGGGCGGAAGCCGCCCGTACGGCGGGCCGGGCCGGTCGGCGCCGGGGCGTCAGGCGGGGTGGTCGTCGTCGGGGCGGAGCTCCGGGGGCCACTTGCGGGTGTCGCGGGGTTCGACGTACGGCTCCTTCGACTCCGGCATGCCGCCGCTGATCGCCCGCTGCCGCGCCAGCTCCGCGTCCAGCTCCAGACCCAGCAGGATGGCCAGGTTCGACAGCCACAGCCAGATCAGGAAGGTGATGACACCCGCCAGGGTGCCGTACGTCTTGTTGTACGAGCCGAAGTTCGCCACGTACAGCGCGAAACCGCCCGACGCGATCAGCCACAGCAGCACGGCCAGCACGCTTCCCGGGCTCAGCCAGCGGAAGCCCAGGCCGTGGACGTTCGGGGCACGCCAGAACAGCAGCCCGATCATCAGGATCACCAGGACGACCAGCACCGGCCACTTGGCGATGTTCCACACCGTGACCGCCTCGTCCCCGAGCCCGATCGCCTGGCCCGCGCGTTCCGCGAGCGGGCCGGTGAACACCACGATCACCGCGCTCACCGCGAGCAGCACCATCAGCACCAGGGTCAGCCCGACCCTCAGCGGGGTCAGCTTCCACACGGGACGGCCCTCGGGAAGGTCGTACACGGCGTTCGCGGTACGGATGAAGCCGCCCACGTACCCGGATGCGGACCAGATCGCCGCCACCAGGCTGATGACCGCCACCACGCCGCTGGCGCCCGGGCTGTCCTGCAGCTGCTTCACCGCGTCGCCGAGGATGTCCCGGACCGGGCCGGGCGCCAGCTGCTGGAGGTTGTCCAGCACGGCGCGCGTCGCCGACTCGCCGATCATGCCCAGTACCGAGACCAGCACCAGCAGGGCGGGGAAGATCGACAGGACGCTGTAGTACGTCAGGGCGGCGGCGCGGTCGGGGAGCTCGTCGTCCATGAACTCCTTGCCGGTGCGTTTGAGCACCGCCCGCCAGGACCCGGCGGACAGGTCGGTCGGTTCCTCGGGCGCCCCTGCGCCTTTTCCCTTTTCCTCACCTGTGTGTGCCATACCGGCACGGGTTACCCGACAGGTCAGGCTCAACCCGAGGAGGACCCCCCATGCCCATCGCGACCGTCAACCCCGCCACCGGCGAGACGCTCAAGACCTTCGAGGAGCTCACGCCCGACGGGATCGAACGGTGCCTCGCCGCCGCCGACGCGGCGTTCCGGCGGTACCGCACGACCACGTTCGCCGACCGGGCCCGCCTGCTGGAACGCGCGGCCGACCTGCTGGATGCCGACCAGGAGGACATCGCCCGCACGATGACCACCGAGATGGGCAAGCCCCTCACCGCCGCCCGCGCGGAGGCGGCCAAGTGCGTCAAGGCCATGCGCTGGTACGCGGCCAACGCCGAGCGGCTCCTCGCCGACGAGCACCCGCCCGAGGCCGAGGTGCGGGACGCCGGGGCGGCCCACGCGCGCGTGCACTACCGTCCCCTCGGCCCGGTCCTGGCCGTCATGCCGTGGAACTTCCCGCTCTGGCAGGTGATCCGCTTCGCCGCGCCCGCGCTGATGGCGGGCAACGTCGGGCTGCTCAAGCACGCCTCGAACGTCCCGCAGACCGCGCTCTACCTGGAGGACCTCTTCCGCCGGGCGGGCTACCCCGACGGCTGCTTCCAGACCCTGCTGGTCGGCTCCCACGCCGTCGAGGGCATCCTGCGCGACCGCCGGGTCGCGGCGGCCACGCTCACCGGCAGCGAACCGGCCGGGCGCTCGGTCGCCTCCGTCGCGGGCGACGAGGTGAAGAAGACCGTCCTGGAACTCGGAGGCAGCGATCCGTACGTGGTGATGCCCTCGGCGGACGTCGACAGGGCCGCCCAGGTCGCCGTCACCGCCCGCGCCCAGAACAACGGCCAGTCGTGCATCGCGGCCAAGCGGTTCATCGTTCACACGGACGTGTACGACGCGTTCGAGGAGCGGTTCACCGCCGGTATGGCCGCGCTGACCGTCGGCGACCCGATGGACGAGTCCACCGACGTCGGGCCGCTCGCCAGCGAAGCCGGCCGCGACGGCCTGGCGGAGCTCGTCGACGACGCCGTACGCGGGGGCGCGACGGTCCTGTGCGGCGGACGCCGCCCCGAAGGGCTCGAACGCGGCTGGTTCTACGAGCCGACCGTGCTGACCGGCATCACTCCGGACATGCGCATCCACCAGGAGGAGACCTTCGGGCCGGTCGCCACCCTCTACCGGGTGGCGGACATCGACGAGGCGGTGAAGGTCGCCAACGACACGTACTTCGGGCTCAGCTCCAACGTCTGGACCCGCGACGACGCCGACGTACAGCGCTTCGTGCGCGACCTGGAGGCGGGCGGCGTATACGTCAACGGCATGACCGCCTCCCATCCCGCGCTGCCGTTCGGCGGCGTGAAGCGCTCCGGGTACGGGCGTGAGCTGTCCGGGCACGGCATCAAGGAGTTCTGCAACGCCACCACCGTGTGGCAGGCGTCCTAGCCGCCGCTACAGCGGCTGGACCACCTCGCCGGACGGGGGAGGGGGCGGCGGCGTCCCGTCACCGAACGGGCGCCCGCCCAGCTCCTCACGGTGGTGCGGGGCGCGCCAGCCGCGCAGATCGGGGCCGCGCGGCACGATCCGCGTCGGGTTGATGTCCCCGTGAACCATGTAGTAGTGCCGCTTGATGTGGTCGAAGTCCACCGTGTCACCGAAGCCGGGCGTCTGGAACAGGTCCCGCGCGTACGCCCACAGGACCCGGTCCTCGGTGAGCTTGGTGCGGTTGCACTTGAAGTGGCCGTGGTAGACCGCGTCGAACCGGACCAGTGTGGTGAACAGCCGGACGTCCGCCTCGGTGATCGTGTCGCCCACCAGGTAGCGCTGCCCGGCCAGGTGCTCCGACACCTGGTCCAGCCGGGCGAACAGCCGCGCGTACGCCGCGTCGTAGGCCTCCTGGCTCTTGGCGAACCCGGCCTTGTACACGCCGTTGTTGACGTCCTGGTAGATGCCCTCCATCCGCTCGTCGATCTCCTCCCGCAGGGCCTCCGGGTAGAGGTCCGGCGCACCCTCGCGGTGCAGGGCCCGCCACTCGGTGGACAGGTCCAGGGTGATGCGCTGGTAGTCGTTGGTCACCAGCCGGCCGCTCGGTACGTCGACGACCGCCGGAACGCTCACGGGGCCGTCGTACTCCTTCTCCCTGGCCTGGTACGCCTCGCTCAGGAACCGGATGCCCAGGACCGGGTCCCGGCCGTCCGGGTCGAGGGTGAAGCGCCAGCTCCGCTCGTCCTGCACCGGGTCGGCGACGGCGACGGACAGGGCCTCCTCCAGGCCCAGCAGCCGCCGCACCACCAGGGAACGGCTCGCCCACGGGCACGCCCGGCTGACGACGAGCCGGTACCGCCCGGCCTCGACCGGCCAGCCGTCCCGGCCGTCGGCGGTGATCCGGTCCGTGAAACGGCTCGCGGACCGGGTGAACTCGGCGGAATCGCGCACGGTGCCTGCCCCTTCTCGTGACGCGGACGGACGCGTGATGCGGGTACCCACCCGGGGCGCGGTGTCACGTGCCGTCGCCGGCGGCGCGCAGTGCCGGGAGGCGGCCGCGGCGGCGCGCACCCGGGTGGAAGGCCAGCACGATCAGCCGGGACCCGGGGGCGGCCAGCGGCTGCGCGGCGCACATGGTCACCCACCCCCGGCCCAGGTCCGGGTGGTGCAGCGGCCGCTCGTCGCCGTCCAGGTGGGTGTAGGCGCTCGCCGCCTCGTACAGGGGGGCGGCCACCGGGTCGGCCAGGACGTCCTGCTCGATCGCGCACAGGGTCTTGTCGGACGGGTCGGCGGCGAGCGCGACCCGCAACTGGGGGAGCACCACGGGCGCCCACGCGGTCTCCCAGTCCGTCAGGACGGTACGGGCCTCCGGCTCGACGGCCATCCACCGCATGGTGTTGGCGGGGACCCGGCGGTCCGGGAAGAGCGCCTCGAAGGGGGCGTTGTGGGCGAGCAGGTTCCAGGAGCGGTCGTTGATGTACGCCGGGTGGCGGACGCCGTCGAGGATCTCCTGCCATACGCCCGGAAGCTCCGCGCCGGAGCGGAAGTCCAGCGGGCGGGGCGGGTCCTGGCCCAGCGCGTACCGCCACAGCGCGATCCACTCCTGCTCGTTCATCCGGAACAGCCGCGCCACGTCCTGCAGGAGATCGACGGGCGGGTTCGGGTAGCGGCCGGACTCCAGGCGGCCGTAGGTGTCCGGGGCGCGGTGCAGGATCTGGTCGATCTGTGCCTGCGAGAGCCCGCGAGCGCGCCTGCCCTGCCGCGTGGGGCGCGACAGGCCCTGGCTCTCCGGCGTGATCGACGCCCGGCGCTCGCTGAGCAGGAGACGCAGTGCAGCCTTGTCCATGACGTTTCTTCCCCAAGGGGGCGGCCGCCGGTTGTGCCGTGGCCGCCGTGGTGTGCCGTGGGCCGTTCCGGGAAGAGGAGCCCGGGAGGGCCACACCGGTACGCTGGCCCGTCGTACGTCAGCGATCAAGCGTCTGTGTGGTGCGTACATGCGCACGGCGCACACACGCAGGCGTCAACGGGGGCATGGGGCGATGGACCAGGACAATTCCGCGCGCGGCCATTCCGGTGCGGGCGCCGGTGCGCCGGCGGGCGCGCGGGACAGCCTGTCGGCGGCCGCGAAGGCGTTGTACGCCCGGATCACCCGGGGCGAGCCGGTCGGCCCGGCGGACGCCGCGCTGCGGGAACTGCTGGCGTGGCGCCTGGTCGCCGTCGACCCCGACCGGCCCGAGGCGCCGATCGCCCTGGACCCCCAGGAGGCGGGCCGGCGCCGGCTCGACGAAGGGCTGCGCGAACTGGCCGCCCGGGCGGCCGGCATGGCCGCCGTACCCGACGTCGCCGACGAGCTCGCGCTGCACTTCGAGCGCGCCAAGTGGCGCTCCGGCTCGGGCAGCGAATTCCTCGCCGAGCCCGAACAGGTCGGCGCCCGGATCGGCGAGGCGGCCGGGCAGGCCGAGACCGAGCTGCTGATCGCCCACCCGCTCGGCCCGCGCGGCACCGACGTCATGGCGGCCGCGCTCGCCCGCGACGCCCGCGCCCTGGCCCGAGGGGTGAGCGTGCGCACCCTGTACCGCGACGGTGAGCGGGACGACCCCGCGACCCGCGACCGGGTGACCGGGCTGACCGCGAAGGGCGCCCAGTTCCGTACGCTGGCCGCCCCCTTCCAGAGCTGTGTCGTCGTCGACCGGCGCCAGGCGTTCATCCCCGACCACGTGGTCAACTCCAGTCCCACGTACGCCGCCTGGCACGTCATGGACCGGGCCCTGGTCGCGTTCATCGCCGAGGGGTTCGAGGACGCCTGGCGCCGCGCCGACATCTGGCACGGCGACGCCCGGCGGGCCGTCCCCGACGGCGGCGCTGGACTGACCCACCGCCAGCGCGAGATCCTCATCGACACGGCGGCCGGCATCGACCAGCGCATCACCGCCCGGCGCCTGAGCATCGGCCTGCGCACCCTCACCAAGGAACTCGGCGTGCTGCGCGCCCGCTGGGGCGCCCCCACCCTCGCGGCGCTCGCCTACCAGTGGGCCCTGTCCGCCGAGCGGCGGCGGATGGCCGACGAGGCGGCCGGGCCGGAGGGGTGACGATCCGGCCTCCGGTGGCCGCGCGATGGCCGAAGGTTTTTCACCGAAGAAGCATCAGAAGAAATCGCTGGAGGATTGCTGCATCCTGGACGAGTTGATCGGCACGCCCTCCGGGTACCGGCCGGTCCACGAAACCGCTATTACGGGGGGCGTTGTCCGCGCCTCATGCCAGAAACGGGCAACGCAGGGCACGGGCAGCGTGTCCTGCCGGGCATCGCGTGGATACCGCAAGGTCGAGCCAGGGCCTTCCGGGCCGCCACACCGAATCATCGGTACGTCCCCCGTGATAGGGCGGCCTCCAGTCGGCCGAGGGGCAGTTGACCGCAGTGTCTCCCCCAAGGTCTCGGCTTCGCTCGGTCAGCGGGATCCCCATGCCGCTGCCGCGGCGGGCCGCTCACCGAGCCGGCCCGATCGACCGGACACGCCCTAACTGTCCGGCGCCAGCCGCGTGCGGGTCCAGGTGAGCAGGTGCTCGGCGGGCCAGGTGTTGATCACCCGGTCGGCCGGTACGCCGCACTCCTCGGCGCGCGCGCAGCCCAGGATCTGCCAGTCCAGCTGCCCCGGCGCGTGCGCGTCGGTGTCCACCGCGAAGAACACCCCGGCGTCCACGGCCTGCCGCAGCAGCCGCCGCGGCGGGTCCAGCCGCTCCGGGCGGCTGTTGATCTCCACCGCCGTCCCCGACTCGGCGCACGCCGCGAAGACCCGCTCCGCGTCGAACTGCGACTCCGGCCGCTTCCCGCCCACCAGCCGACCCGTGCAGTGCCCCAGCACGTCCACCAGGGGATTGCGTACGGCCTTCACCATCCGCCGCGTCATCGCCGGAGCGTCCATCCGCAGCTTGGAGTGGACCGAGGCGACCACCAGGTCGAGCCGGTCGAGCAGCTCGTCCTCCTGGTCGAGCGAGCCGTCCAGCAGGATGTCGCACTCGATGCCGGTGAGCATCCGGAACGGCGCCCACCGCTCGTTGAGCTCCGCCACCACGTCCAGCTGCTCCCGCAGCCGCTCCGCCGACAGGCCGCGGGCCACCGTCAGCCGGGGCGAATGGTCCGTCAGCACCACCCACTCGTGGCCCAGCTCCGCCGCGGCCCGCCCCATGACGTCGATCGGGCTGCCCCCGTCCGACCAGTCGGAGTGCGTGTGGCAGTCGCCCCGCAGCGCCGCCCGCAGCGCCGCGCCCGGCCTCTCGTCCGGCGAGTCCCCCAGCTCGCTCTCCAGCCGCCGCAGATACGCCGGTACGTCCCCGGCGAGCGCCTCCCGCACCACCTGCGCCGTCTTCGGCCCCACGCCCCTCAGCTGCTCCAGGGTCCCGGCCGCCGCCCGCCGCGCCGCCTCGCCCTCACCGAGCGCGGAGAGCGCCGCGGACGCCGTACGGAACGCCTTGACCCGGTACGTCGGTGCCAGCGAGCGCTCCAGCAGGAAGGCGATCCGGTCCAGCGCCTCGACGGGGTCCATCACGGGCCTCCTCTCCTGTCCGGGCCCATCCGCGCCTCTCCGGGCCGCGACGACGGGCCGATCTCGCACCACACCGCCTTGCCCTCACCGCGCGGCTCCACACCCCACCGCAGCGCCAGCGCGTCCAGCAGCAGCAGCCCGCGCCCCGAGGTGGCCGCCTCACCCGGCGTACGGCGCCGGGGCCACGCGCTGGAACGGTCCTGCACCGTCAGCCGCACCCGCCGCACCGGTTCCGGCAGCACCTCCAGGGTCAGCACCGCGCCGCCCTCCGTGTGCAGAAGCACATTGCCGAGCAGCTCCCCGGTCACCAGCTCGGCGTCGTCGGCGAAGCCGCGCATGTCCCAGTCCCGCAGCGCCCGCCGCACCACCGCCCGCGCCTCCGACAGCCCCTGCGGGTCCGCCTGGTGGATGTACTGGTGGATGCGCGGCGCCCGCGGCGTACCCGGGTCGGGGCTGCGCCGCAGCACCAGCAGCGCCACGTCGTCGCCCGCCCCCCAGCGCTCCCAGAACCGCTGGGAGAGATGGTCCGCCAGTGCCTCCGCGCCCGGCGGCCCGCTGCTCACCGCCGTCTCCAGCGCGGCCATCCCCTCCCCGATGTCCACCCCGGGCTGCTCGACCAGCCCGTCCGTGCACATCACCAGCGTCTCGCCGGGCACCAGGTCCAGCCGCGTCTCGGGGAACTCCTCGTCCCCGAAGACCGACGCCACCCCCAGCGGCAGGCCGCCCGGCAGCTTCGGCTGCCCCACGCGCCCGTCCGTGTGCCGGATCAGCAGCCCCAGGTGGCCCGCCCGCACCGCCCGTACCGTGCCGGAGTCCAGGTCCACCTGCGCGTACGTACAGGTGGCGAACCGCTCCGTGTCGAGTTCGGCGAGGAACCGGGAGGCCCGGGCCAGCACCGTGGAGGGGGCGTGGCCCTCACCCGCGTACGCCCGCAGGGCGATCCGCAGCTGGCCCATGATGGCGGCGGCGTGCGTGTCGTGGCCCTGGACGTCGCCGACCACGATGCCGACCCGCCCCCGGGGCAGCGGGATCACGTCGTACCAGTCGCCGCCGACCTGCCGGCCGCTCCACGCCGAGTGGTACCGCACGGCGATCTCGCCGCCCTCGACGGCCGGGATGCGGCGGGGGAGCATCGTGGCCTGGAGGCCGGTGGCGAGCTCCCGCTCCTCGTCGAAGAGGATCGCCCGCTGGAGCGACTGGGCCACGATGGCGGCCAGGCCCAGCGACAGGTTCCGCTCGTCGGCGCTGAAGGCGGTGCGCCCCCGGTAGAACAGCGCCATCCCGCCGAGCGTGCGCGCCTGGGCGACCAGCGGCAGGTAGGCGGCCGCCCGGAACCGCAGCCGCCCGGCGTACGGGGCGAGCACGGGATAGTCCTTGATCAGTTCCTGGAACGAGCTGCTGAACAGCGGGCGCCCGCTCAACACCGTCTCCGCGAGCGGCATCCCCGGCTCCAGGCGTCGCATCCGCAAATGTTCCAGGACGTCGAGGGACTCGCCGCTGAGCGCGATGATGTTGAGCGAACCGTTCTCGACCAGGCCGAGCGCGAAGCCGTCCGCGCCCAGCCGGGCCAGGCCGCCGGGGCCGGTCAGCGCGGCCGTGACGTCGTCCACCGTCACCGCCCGGGACAGCGCCTGCGTGGTGCGCTCGACCATGTTCGTCTGCCGCTGCCTGCGCTTCTCCAGCTCCAGTACGAACGCCGAGTGGGTGATCTCGGACGTGGCGTCCCGGACGATCCCGACGATCCGGTGCGCCCGGCCGTCCCGGTCGCGCAGGATGCGGGCCTGGACGTGCGTCCACTGCACCGACCCGTCGTCGAGCGGGATCTGGAACCGCGCGGCGTACGAGGACCGGCCGCTGACCAGCGCCTCCTTGATCACGGCGTCCAGGCGGGCGCGCTCCTCCGGTTCCAGCCGGTGTACGAGGGAGGCGGGCCGGGAGTCGAACGTGCCGGGCGCCAGGCCGAACACCAGCAGTCCCGCCTCGTCGATGTCGATGGTGCCCGCGTCGAGGTCCCAGTCGAAGCTGCCCGTGCGGTTCATGGCGAGCCGCTCGGTGGGCCCGATCTCGCCGCTGTGTGCCCGGTTGTCCGTCATCCCCCTCATTGTCGAGCCGGTCAGGTGGGAACGCCAAGGCATCGGTCCGGCCGGGTGGGCCGTGCGGACGGGCCCGGCGGCCGTCCCGGTGGGTTGACGCCTCAACCGCCCCTGCCTATCTTCCTGTTCGAAGTCCTGGTCAATGTCCGATATCTCGAACAACTGAAGAATCCAGGAGCACACACATGGCACCCATACGGCCGAGGCTCGTCCTCGCGCTGGCGGCCCTCATGGTGGGCACGGTGATGGCCGCCCCCACCAGAGCCGATGCACCGCCCCCGGCCGACTACTCGCTCACCGTGTCCCCCGACCGGGCCGGACCGGCGATCGATCCGACCATGTACGGCGTCTTCTTCGAGGACATCAACAACGCCGCCGACGGCGGCCTGTACGCGGAACTCGTACAGAACCGCTCCTTCGAGTTCGGCCCCGCCGACAACCGGGCCTACACCCCGCTCACCGGCTGGCAGCAGACCGCGACCGGCGGTGCCACCGGCACCGTCCAGGTGGTGAACGACGCCGAGCGCCTGAACGAGCGCAACCGCCACCACCTGCGCCTCGACCTCGCCGGAACCGGCGGCGTGGCCGCCCGCTTCGGCGTCGTCAACAGCGGCTACGGGGCCGGGATGGCGCTCAAGGCGGGCGCGCGCTACGACTTCTCCGTCTGGGCGCGTACGGACAGCGGCGCGGGCACCCGCCTCACCGCCGAACTGCGCTCCTCCGACGGCACCGTCCTGTCCTTGCCGCTCGGCATCACCGTGCGCGGCGACCGCTGGACCAAGTACACCGGCACGCTCACCACCAAGGTGACGGCCACCGGCGGCCGCCTCGCCGTCACCGCCGCCGGCGGAACCGGCCCCAGTACCGTGCGCCTCGACATGGTCTCGCTCTTCCCCCGCGACACCTACAAGGGCCGGGCGAACGGGCTGCGCAAGGACCTCGCCGAGAAGATCGCCGCCCTGAAGCCCGGCTTCCTCCGCTTCCCCGGCGGCTGCCTGGTCAACACCGGCAGCCACCGGGCGTACGAGGCCCCGGACTGGGAACGCCGCCGCTCCTACCAGTGGAAGGACACCATCGGCCCCGTTGAGCAGCGGGCCGTCAACGCCAACTTCTGGGGCTACCACCAGAGTTACGGGCTCGGCTACTACGAGTACTTCCAGTTCGCCGAGGACATCGGCGCCATGCCGCTGCCCGTCGTCCCCGCCCTCGTCACCGGCTGCGGCGAGAACAAGGCCACCGACGACCCGGCGCTGCTGCAGCGGCACATCCAGGACACCCTCGACCTGATCGAGTTCGCCAACGGACCCGTCACCTCCGAGTGGGGCCGCAAGCGGGCCGCCATGGGCCACCCGAAACCGTTCGGCCTGACCCACCTGGGCGTCGGCAACGAGGAGAACCTGCCCGATCAGTTCTTCGCCCGCTTCACCGCGTTCCGCGAAGCCATCGAGGCGAAGTACCCGGACATCACCATCATCTCCAACTCCGGCCCCGACGACGCCGGAGGCGTCTTCGACCGTGCCTGGCAGCTGAACCGCGAGGCGGGCGTCGACATGGTCGACGAGCACTACTACAACAGCCCGCAGTGGTTCCTGGAGAACAACGACCGCTACGACGCCTACGACCGCCAGGGCCCCAAGGTCTTCCTCGGCGAGTACGCCTCCCGCGACAACCGCTTCTTCAACGCGCTGTCCGAAGCCGCCTACATGACCGGCCTGGAACGCAACGCCGACGTCGTCAAGCTCGCCTCCTACGCCCCGTTGCTCGCCGACGTGGACAACACCCAGTGGCGCCCCGACATGATCTGGTTCGACAACCACCGCTCCTGGGGCTCGACCAGCTACGAGGTGCAGAAGCTGTTCATGAACAACACCGGTGACCGGGTGGTGCCCAGCCGGGCCACCACCACGCCGGCCGTCTCCGGGCCCATCACCGGCGCGGTCGGCCTGTCCACCTGGGCGACGAGCGCCGCGTACGACGACGTGGAGGTCACCGCCGCCGACGGCACCACCCTCCTGAAGGACGACTTCTCGGCCGGTGACGCCCGCTGGACGCGGGCCGCCGGACGCGGCGACTGGGCGGTCGTCGACGGCGCGTACGTCCAGTCCGACACGGCCGCCGAGAACACCCTGGTGACGGCGGGCGACACCGGATGGCACGACTACGACCTGCGGCTGAAGGCCACCAAGAAGTCCGGCAAGGAGGGCTTCCTCATCGCCTTCGGGGTGCGCGACACCGGCAACCACTACTGGTGGAACCTGGGCGGCTGGAACAACACCCGCTCCGCCGTCGAGAAGTCGGTCGACGGCGGCAAGGAGACGCTCGTCGACAACGGCACCACGATCGAGACGGGCCGGACGTACGACCTCCGCGTCACGGTGCGCGGCCGCCAGGTCACGCTCTACCTCGACGGCGAGGTGTGGGGCAGCTTCACCGACGACAAGGCCGCCGAACCGTTCCGGCAGGTGGTGACCAGGGACAAGGGCGACCTTGTCGTCAAGGTCGTCAACGCCCAGGCCACGCCCGCCCGGACCCGGATCGATCTGGGAACGGCGAAGGTCGCCCCCACCGCCCGGCTCACCACCCTCCAGGGGGCGCCGGACGCCGTGAACACCGTGGACGCCCGGCCGGTGCGGCCCGAGGAGTCGACTCTGCGGGGGATCGGCAAGGAGTTCACGTACACCTTCCCGGCGCACTCGGTCACCTTCCTGCGCATCAAGACCGGGTAGAGGTTCCGAGCCGTTTCACTACTCTGGCCGGGGAGGGCGCACCTGCCCTCCCCGGCCCTTCCGCTTCCGCGTCGAAGCGCTTCGACGCATTCTCTGGACAGGTCATCGTGGCGGCTCTAATCTCGGGTGAGCCAGTCGAAGCGCTTCGACTCCCTGCCGCCTCATCCGACCTGGAGAGCTGAATGGTCACCCTTGCCGACGTCGCTCAGCATGCCGGAGTCTCCGCCAGCACGGTGAGCTACGTCCTCAGCGGCAAGCGGTCCATCTCCGCCTCCACCCGCGAACGCGTCCAGCGCAGCATCGAACAGCTCGGCTACCACCCCAACGCCGGCGCCCGCGCCCTCGCCAGCAGCCGGTCCAACATCATCGCCCTGATGATCCCGCTCCGCACCGACATGTACGTACCGGTGATGATGGAGATCGCCATCGCCGTCGCCACCACCGCCCGCGCCCACGGCTACGACGTCCTGCTGCTGACCGGCGAGGAGGGCCCCGCCGCCGTACGCCGCATCGAGGGCAGCGCGCTCGCCGACGCGATGATCCTGATGGACGTGGAGCTGGACGACGACCGGCTCCCGCTGCTGCGCGAGGCCGCCCGGCCCGGCGTCCTCATCGGCCTGCCCGCCGACACCACCGGACTGAGCTGCGTCGACCTGGACTTCGAGGCCGCCGGCGCGCTGTGCGCCGAACACCTGGCCTCCCTCGGCCACCGCGAGATCGCCGTCATCGGCGAGGCCCCCGCCGTCTACGAACGCCACACCGGCTTCGCCGAACGTACCCTCGCCGGCCTCCGCGACCGCAGCCACGACCTGGGCCTCCGCCTCCTGCACCGCCCCTGCGAGGGCAGTTACGCGGCCGTCGCCGCCACCCTCGCCCGCGTCCACGACGAACGACCGGCCACCACCGCCTTCGTCGTCCAGAACGAGGCCGCCACCGACCCGCTCCTCGCCCTGCTCCGCCAGCAGCGCCGCGCCGTTCCCGAGGACGTCTCGGTGATGGCCATCTGCCCGGACCAGGTCGCCGCGCACGCCTCCGTACCGCTCACCTCGGTCGCCGTACCTGCGCAGAAGATGGGGCAGTACGCCGTCCAGCAGGTCGTCGCCAAGCTGGAGGGGCGCGGCACCGACGAAGTCGTCCTGCTCCCACCGGAGCTGACCGTCCGCGACAGCACGGGCCCCCTCAGCGCACGCTGAACCGCAGGACGCGCTCCTCGCCGCCCACCAGGGTGAGCGCCTCCGCGCCGTCGGGCCTCCTCAGATCGATCCGCGCCGTACGGGACGGCCGGATCGTCGCCGTGCACGTCCCCTCGCCCCACACCAGGTCCACCTCGGCGCCGAAGCCGGTGCGGATGCCGCGCAGCTCGCCCGCGCGATGGGCGGCGGGCAGCGCGGGCAGCAGGACGAGCCGGTCCGGCGTGGACTGGACGAGCATCTCGACCAGCAGCGCGGGCAGGGCGTGCGCGGCGTCGGCGTTGTAGACGTCCCGCCCCGGGTAGTGCGCGCTCATCAGCGAGACGTGGAAGAAGTCGCCGCCCAGGACCCGGCCGAGAGCGGCCGCCGCCCGCTCCCCGTCCCGCAGCCGCGCGGCGACCAGCGCGTGGTGGAGGTGACCGTGGGCGGAGTCGTTCTCGGCGCCGCGCAGCTCCAGCGCCCGGTGCGCGGCGCGGGCGAGCCCCGGGGTGTCGTACGGGTTGATCTCGCCGAGCGGCCACACCGGGTACAGGTGGCTGAGGTGGCGGTGGACATAACGGTCGCCCAGGCCCGGCCACGCCCACTCGGCGAGCGCGCCGTCCTCGTTGATCCGGTAGCCGGG
This sequence comes from Streptomyces sp. CB03234, assembly GCF_001905885.1. Classification (GTDB taxonomy): domain Bacteria; phylum Actinomycetota; class Actinomycetes; order Streptomycetales; family Streptomycetaceae; genus Streptomyces. The sequence continues at coordinate 654,908 of NZ_LIYH01000004.1, forward strand.
CAGCCGGCCGGCGAGGGCGCGCAGCCGTGACGCGTGCGCCGGGTGGTGGTCCGCCGCCGTGGTAAGGGCGTGGCGGGCGGCCGCGATGTCCATCGTCGCGTTGAGCGCGCCCCAGCTTCCGCCCACGGGCCGGTTCTCCGGGGAGTACGAGGGCACGATCACGAGCCGCCCGTCGGGGCCGGTGCGGGTAAGGAAGTCCTCGTAGAACAGGGCCACTTCGGCGAGGGCGTCCGTCAGGCGGGCATCGGTGACGCCGGTCGTCCCGGCGGCCTCCAGCAGCGGGTGCAGCAGCCAGCCCGCGCCCGCCGTCCACAGGTGCAGCGGGTAGGCGCGCTGGAAGTGGTACGTGTGCCCCGACACGCCGTCCGTGTGGGACGGCGCCACCACGCCCCGGGCGCCGAAGATCACCCGGGCGTTGTCCCGCCAGTCCGCCAACTGCCCGTACACCAGGGCGGAGTGGGCCTCGGTGACCTCCGGGAGGGCGGCGGCCGCCGCCGACGCCACCTGGAGGTTGAGGTTGGCGTTGGTGGTGAACGCCCCGGACCACGCGGTGTTCCAGTCGCCGGTCCACAGGCCCACCAGGCGGGGCGGCAGCATGCCGCTCGCCGACAGCAGGTGGTAGCGGCCCGCCGCGAAGAGCCGCTCCACCAGGGCCGGGCTCGTGGCCTTCGAGAGCAGCTCGCCGCCGGGCAGCGCACGGTCGGCGGGGCTGCCGCCCAGATCCAGCACGACCCGCTCGTACGCGGTGCGGTGCAGCCGCTCGTGCCGGGCGAGCAGCCGCGCGTACGCGTCCAGGGGCGCCTCCGCTCCGGCCGTCAGGGCGCGCAGGGACGCCGCCTCGGCCGGGACGTCCAGGTCACCGGTGTGGCGGCGCACCCGCGTCAGCAGCAACAGGCCCTCCGCCCCCTCCACCTCGATGCCGCCCGGGCCGACCGAGGTGCGGCCACCCGCGACGACCGCCCGGGTCACGCCCGTGTACGACAGGTCGCTGCCGGGGTAGCGGGCCCGCAGGGTGAGGAGCGCGCCGTCCGAGGACAGGACGGTGCCCCGCCCCACCGCCAGGGCGCCCGGGGCCCCCGGCAGCCGGGGGTCGAGGGTGACCGTGGCGGTGACGGGGCCCCCGCCCACGTACTGGACGATCACGTCGTCGGCGCGGGAGACGAACACCTCGCTGGTGCGGCCGGTGCGGACGGACCGCACCACACCGGTCGCGAACTCGACCGAGCGGCGGCAGCCGCCCGTACCGGGGCCGTCCCGCCGTACTCGTACCTGGAACGCCGGATGGAAGGCGCCCACCCAGCGCAGCTCCCGCCCGTCCGTGAACCGTTCGGCGGCCTCCGAGTCACCCGCCAGCAACCGGTCCTGGAGCCCTGGCAGTTCGGCGGCGAGCCGGGGCGGGGCGGTGTCCTCCACCGGCCGCACCAGCGCGTGGTGGTTGACGACCACCCGCTCGTCGTCCGGATCGCCGAACACCATGGCGCCGTGCCGGCCGTTGCCGCTCAGGAAGGCGTCCTCCCAGCGTGCCGCCGGCCGGGGCTCCCACGTGCCGTGCACCGGGCCGCTCACCGGGCCCCTCACCGACCGGTCTCCCGCAGCACCGCCACCCCGTACCGCTCCAGAGCGACCGCCCCGCGCACCTCCGCGCCGGTCAGCACCTCGCGGTACGCACCCGGCACGCCCACCCTGACCGGCTCCCGCCCATGGTTGAGGACGAACAGCAGCTCGCCGCGCCGCACCGCCTCCACGCCCGCCGGCAGCCCGTCCAGGACCGGCCGTACGCCCGCCTCCCCGGCCACCCGGGCGAGCAGGTCGCGCAGCGCCGGCGGCACCGGCAGCGTCGACACGTACCAGGCCCGGCCATGGCGCAGCACCGCCGGGAGCCCGTCGAGCTCCCCGCCCCGGTACGCGGAGACCACCTCCCCGCCGTCCGCCGCCAGCTCCTCCGACCACAGGGTGCCGTCGAAGCCGTCGCACCCGACGGTCTCACCCGCCTCCAGCGGCCACCACTCGTGCACCGTGCCGATGCCGAACAGCGCCCGCAGCCGCGCGTCCATGCCGCCCTCGCGCACCCGGTCGTCCCCGTCGGCGACCCCCGTCAGGAAGCCGGACACCAGGGTGCCGCCGCCGCGTACGTACGCCACCAGGTTGTCGATCGCCCGGTCGGTGAGCAGGTACAGGTGCGGGGCGACGACCATCCGGTAGCCGGTCAGGTCGTGCTCGGGGTGGGCGAAACCGGTGGCGAGGTGTGCCTCCCACAGGGCGCGGTGCCAGGCCCGTACGACGTCCTCGTAGGCGACCTCGGTGGACAGCCGGCCGTCCTGCCGCCCCGCCCACCACGAGTCCCAGTCGTGCAGGACGGCGACCTCGGCGGTGGTGCGCGTGCCCGCCACCGCGGGGGCCAGCACGGCGAGTTCGGCCCCGATCCGCTTGACCTCCTGGAACGTACGGCCCCGCTCGCCCGCGTGCGACACCATCCCCGAGTGGAACTTCTCCGCGCCCTGGCGGGACTGGCGCCACTGGAAGTAGCAGATGGCGTCCGCCCCGTGGGCGACGGACTGCAGGGACAGCAGCCGGTTCAGGCCGCGCGGCCTGGGGTGGTTCACCCCCCGCCAGTTGACCGGGCCCGCCGCCTGCTCCATCACCATCCACGGGCCGCCGCCCGCCTGCGAGCGGGTCATGTCGCCGATCATCGCGTTGTACTGGCCGCCCAGCGGGTCCTTCGGATCGGGGTAGACGTCGACCGACACCACGTCCTCCCGGCCCGCCCACGCCCACCCGTCCTGCCCGGACCACAGCGGCATGAAGTTCGTCGTCACCGGGATGTGCGGGGAGTGCCCGGCGACGATGTCGCGCTCCGCGACGTAACACTCCATCAGCGCGTCCGACGTGAACCGCGCGAAGTCCAGCGTATGGGCGGGGTTGCGCAGGTACTGGGCGCGGCGCGGCGGGATGATCTCGTCCCAGGTGTCGTAGCGCTGGCTCCAGAAGGCCGTGCCCCACGCCTCGTTGAGGGCGTCGAGGGTGCCGTGGCGGGCGCGCAGCCAGCGCCGGAAGTGGCGGGCGGTCTCGTCGCACCAGCAGTGCGTGCAGTACTCGTTGTTGATGTGCCACAGGGTGAGCGCCGAGTGCGCCCCGTACCGCCGCGCCAGGTCCTCGGTGATGGCGGCGGCGTACGAGCGGTAGGTGGGGGAGCTGGGGCAGAAGTGCTGGCGCGAGCCCCACCACACGGTCCGCCCGTTCTCGTCGCGCGGCAGCGTCTCGGGGTGGCGGGCGCCCATCCAGGGCGGGGGAGAGGCGGTCGGGGTGGCGAGGACGACCCCGATGCCGTGCGCGTGCAGCAGGTCCATCAGCCGGTCGAGCCACCCGAAGTCACGGGCGCCGGGGCGCGGTTCGAGCCGGGACCAGGAGAAGACGCCGAGCGTGACGGAGTTGACGCCGGCGTCCCGCATCAGCCGGACGTCGTCCTGCCAGGTCTCCTCCGGCCACTGCTCGGGGTTGTAGTCGCCGCCGAACAGCAGCCGGCCGCGGGTGGTGTCGTCGAGCGAGGGCATCGGGCGGGGTCTCCAAACGGGTTCGGCGGGGGCCGGGGCTCAGCCCTTGACGGCGCCGGTGAGCATGCCCTTCCTGAAGTGCTTCTGGACGAAGGGCGACGCGATCGCGACCGGCACCAGGGCCAGCACCATGACCGCCATCTGCACGGACAGCGGCGACAGTTGATTGGTCTTGATCATCTGCCCGAGCCCGGTGGGGGGTTCCTGCTTCTGCACGATCTGGATCATGACGTTCTGCAGCGGCATCATGTCCTGGTCGGTGAGGTAGATGGAGGCGTTGAACCACGCGCTCCAGTACCCGACGGCGTAGAACAGCGAGATCACCGCCAGCACCGCCCGGGACAGCGGCATGACGATCCGCCACAGGATCCGCACGTCGCCCGCCCCGTCGATCCGGGCGCTGTCGATCAGTTCCGGCGAGATGTTCATGAAGAACGCCCGCAGCACCAGGATGTTGAAGACGCTCACCGCGCTCGGCAGGATCAGCGCCAGATAGGTGTCGGTCAGTCCCAGCGCCTGCACCAGCAGATACGTCGGGATCAGTCCCGCGCCGAAGAACATCGTCGCCAGCAGGGTCATCAGCACCCAGCGGTGTCCGAGCGACCCGGGGCGCGACAGACCGTACGCGCACAGCACCGACACCGTCATGCTGAACAGCGTGCCCACGGCGGTGACACCGAGGCTGACCAGCGCCGCCCGCTGCACCTGGCCCCCGCCCAGCAGCTCCTGGTAGGCGACGAACGTGATGTCCCTCGGGATCACGACCAGGCCCCCGGCCCGGCTGATGGTCCGCGGCGTGGACAGGCTGGTGACGATCACGATCCACAGCGGGAAGAGGACCGCGAGGCACGCGCCGGCCAGCACGATGCCCTTGCCCGCCAGGCCCGTCCTGCTCGGCGGCTCCTCCCACACCGGCCGGGGCGGCGCGGCCCACCGGCTCACCGTACTCACTTCCGGTACACCCCCTGCTCGCCCATGAGATGGGCGACCTTGTTGGCCGCCAGGACCAGCCCCAGCCCGACGACACCCTTGATGAGGCCCGCGGCCGCGGCGTAACTGAAGTCCTGGTTGCGGATGCCGTTCCACCACACGTACGTGTCGAGCACCTCGGCGGCGTCCGGGCCCACCGCCTCACGCTGGAGCAGCAGTTGCTCGAAGCCCACGGTCAGCGCGTCACCGACCCGCAGCACCAGCAGGAGGGCGATCACCGGACGCAGCGCGGGCAGCGTCACGTGCCACATGCGCCGCCAGCGCCCGGCCCCGTCCATCGCGGCCGCCTCGTACAGGTCGTTGCTGACGGACGACAGCGCGGCGAGGAAGACGATGATGCCCCAGCCCGCGTCCTTCCAGACGCCCTCCGCCGTCACCAGGAGCTTGAAGATCCCGGGGTCGGTCATCAGGTCGAAGCCCTCGATGCCGTGCTCCCGCAGCGTCTGGGCGATGATGCCCGCGCCGCCGAAGATCTGCTGGAAGACGGTGATGACCAGCACCCAGGAGAAGAAGTGCGGCAGGTACAGGATCGCCTGGGCGACCGCGCGCACCCGGGGGCGGACGATGCTGTTGATCAGCAGTGCCAGCAGGATGGGCACCGGGAAGAAGAGCACCAGCTGGAGGAAGAACAGCACCAGGGTGTTCTCCACCGCCCGCCAGAACGCCGAGTCGGCGAAGATCCGCTCGAACTGGGTGAACCCGGTCCACGGGCTCTCCAGCATGGCGATGAAGCCGTTCTCGCTGAGATACGGGTCGTAGTCCTGGAACGCCACGACATTGCCGAGGATCGGTACGTAGGTGAACACCAGGACCAGCAGCAGCGCGGGTGCGGTCATCAGCAGGAGGGTGCGGTCCCGCCGCCACCTGAGCCGCCGGCTCGGCTTCCCGGCGGTTCCGCCGCCGCCGCGGCCGTCCGGACCGGGCGGGTTCCCGGCGTCGGGCGCGGGAGCCGCCGGGCGGGGCGGCACGCCGTCACCGGGCGCGCCCCGCGCACCGCGTGCGTCCGCGGGGTCTTCCCGGGCCGGGCCGGGCGGGCCCGGCACCGTGCTGTGCTGCGACACGGTTTCCCTCCTCGCGTCTGTCTCGCGCGCGACCGGTCGGTTCGCAAAGGCCGGTCAGTTCGCAGCGGCCGGGCCGGTCTCGTCGAGCAGCTTCCGGTACCAGTCGCGCAGCTGGTCGCCGCCCTTGGAGCGCCACTCCGACACGGCCTGCTGGACGTCGCCGATCTTCTTGCGGCCGCGCACGACGTCGTCCTCCAGCTGCTCGAAGTCGTCCGCCAGGTTGGTCCAGCGGGCGGGCTCGGTGATGGTCAGCCCGTAGAAGGAGGTCTTCCTGGTGAAGGCGCCCATCCGCTGCTGCCACTCGACCTGGAGCCGGGTGATGTCGGGCCGGTCGGGGTGGGCGATGTAGGCGGCCGGGTCGCCCAGGTAGTCGAAGGCGCCCACGACCTGGAGGTTGCCGGTGTCGTTCTTGACCGGCAGGCCCTTCTCCAGCGTGTAGTGGGTGCCTTCGACGCCGTAGTCCGTGAGCATGCGCTCCTTGGTGCCGTACGGCGCCGCGCAGAAGTTCGCGATGGCGAGGACGTCCTTGACGACGGTTTCCGAAGCCTTGTTGCTGACGAAGGTCCAGATGTTCGCCGGCTGGGTGGCGTAGAGGACCGGGTCGGAGCCGTCGTGTCCGACGATGTCGAAGGCACCCATCCGGAAGCCGGGGTTGCGCGCGGCCTGCTCGACGCTCTTGCTGTACCAGTGGGAGAGGTCCTGGTTGTAGAGGAGGGCCTGGCCGGCGGTGAAGCGGTTGCCCGGGTCGCCCTGCGTGGAGCCCGCCCTGGCGTCCGGGTGGACGACGCCCGCCGCGAAGAGCTTGCGCGTCCACTCCAGGGCCTCGAGGTACTCCTCGGTCTCGACGCGGTTGACCAGCTTGCCGTCGACCAGGTTCCACCACAGCGCCTTGTCGCCGCCGGGCAGGACGCCGAACATGCTGAAGGCGGTCCACTTCATGTCGTCGCAGGCCCACACCTTCGCCCGCGCGTCGGTGGCCTCCTTCGCCCAGGCGAGGAACGCGTCCGCGCTCTTCGGCACCGGATAGCCCTCCTTCTCGAAGACGTCCTGCCGGTAGAAGGGCGCGATGTTGACGACGTACGAGCCGGGCATCGGGATGCCGCGCAGCGCGCCGCCGAAGATGGAGCGCTGCCACGCGTCCGTCGGTACGGCGGCCAGGTTCGGGTACGCCTTGACCTTGTCGCCGGAGAGGTACGGGCCGAGATCGGCGAACTTGGCACTGACGGCGCTGGGGATCTTGCCGGTGAGGTTCCAGGCGGGCACCACCACCACATCGGGGATGTCGCTGGAGGCGAGCACCGCTCCGAGTTTCTCGTCGTAGGTGTTGCCGTCCTGGTTCTGCCAGACGGTCCGGACGCCGATGGCCTCGTCCATGGCCCGGTAGTACGCGTTGTCGCGCTTGGGCGGGCTGCCCCACAGCGGCGCCATGATCCGGACGGTGCTGCCCCGGCCCGCCTTGCGCGGCACCGACGTCTTCAGCCGCTCGGTCGCGATCGCCGTGGTGTAACCGGCCGAGGAGCCGTTCTTTGACGGGAGGTCGGGTGCGACGACGTGCTGTGCCACGAACGCCGGAAGGATCTTCCTCGCGTCCTTGCCGGAGGTGGTGCCGTCCCTCTTCGCACGCGGCTCGCCCCCGCAGGCCGCCAGCAGGGGCACCCCGCCGGCCGCCGCGGTCGCGGCGAGGGCCGTGGAGGCGAGGAAGCGTCGCCGGCCGACGCCGGAGCCCGGGGCGGTGGTCGGTGCGGAGGAGGAGCTCGGCGTCATTGCGTCAACCCTTCATGGCGCGCCAGGACACCCGGCGGAGGCCCGCCGGTCGGCTGAGGTGTCGGTGCGGGCGGGAACTGGCCCAACGGAAGCGGCAGTTCGTCGAAGCGCTTCGATATTGCTGCGAGGTTAAGTGAACCCCTGCGGCCGCACAAGGGTCGATGGCAAGATTGCTCGGACCTGCCCGGGGTGTGCAGGCGCACAACGTGGCTCGGTGGCCGCCGGGTTGGTGCCGCGCCGTGTCTTGACACCCGCCCTCGGTCGGCCCGAGCATCGAAGCGCTTCGAATGAGCGTGTTTCCGAACTCCGTAAGAACTCCGCGAGGGGAACCGCACGTGACCGCAGACCGGCCGCCCTTCCGCGACTCGCAGCTGCCGCTGGCCAAGCGCGTCGACGATCTGCTCGGGCGCCTCACGCCCGCCGAACGGATCGCGATGCTCCACCAGTTCGCGCCCGCCGTCGACCGCCTGGGCGTCGCCGCCTTCCGCACCGGCCAGGAAGCCCTCCACGGCGTCGCCTGGATGGGCCCCGCGACCGTCTTCCCCCAGGCCGTCGGCCTCGGCGCCACCTGGAACGACGACCTCGTGCGCCGCGTCGGCGAAGCCGTCGGCAACGAGGCGCGGGCCATGCGCGCCCGCGACGACCGCGTCGGCCTCAACGTCTGGGCCCCCACCGTCAACCTGCTGCGCAACCCCCTGTGGGGGCGCGGCGAGGAGGGCTACTCCGAGGACCCCGCCCTCACCTCCGCCATCGCCGTCGCCTACACGCGCGGCCTGCGCGGCGACCACCCCACCTACTGGCGCACCGCCCCGGTCCTCAAGCACTGGCTCGCCCACAACAACGAGACCGACCGGGACACCACCTCCGCCTCCGTACGCCCCCGCGTCCTGCACGAGTACGACCTGCGCGCCTTCCGCCGGGCCGTCGAAGCGGGCGCCGTGGCCGGCGTCATGCCCGCCTACAACCTGGTCAACGGCCGCCCCAACCACCTCTCGCCGCACCTGCGCGACCACCTGCGCACCTGGACCGACCGCGAACTCCTCGTCTGCTCCGACGCCGGCGCGCCCAGCAACCTGGTCGACTCCCAGCACTACTTCGCCACCCACGAGGAAGCCACCGCCGCCGCCCTGCGCGCCGGCGTCGACAGCTTCACCGACCACGGCACCGACAGCACCACCACTGTGGCCCGGCTGGGCGGCGCCCTCGACCGGGGGCTCATCCACGAAACCGACATCGACACCGCCGTACGCCGCCAGCTCCACGTCCGCTTCTCGCTCGGCGAGTTCGACCCGGACCTCGACCCCTACGCGACGACGACCGCCTTCGACACCGACGAGCACCGCGCCCTCGCCCAGGAGACCGCCGAGCAGGCCGTCGTGCTCCTCACCAACGACGGCATCCTGCCGCTGGACCCGGCGGCCCGGCCGCGCGTCGCCGTCGTCGGCCCCCTCGCCGACGTGTGCAAGCTCGACTGGTACAGCGGCACCCTCATCCACCGCTCCACGCCCCTGGACGGCCTGCGGGAACGATTCGGCGCCGAGAACGTCACCCACGCCGAAGGCACCGACCGGGTACGGCTCCGCTGCGCCGCCGGGTACCTCCGCGTTCCGCACTCCGAAGCCACCACCGGCACCCGCGGCGCCGAGGGCTCCCTCGACCCCGCCCTCCTCGCCGGCCGCACCGACCTGCCGCCCCTCCACCCGGACGCCCACGGCACCGAACTCGCCCTCACCGACTGGGGCGACGGCGTCCTCACCCTCCGCGCGCCGGACGGCCGCCACCTCTCCGTCGCCGCCGACGGCCTGGTACGCGCCTCCGCCGACCAGCCCGGCGGCTGGGTCGTCCAGGAGACGTTCCGGCTCCAGCCCCATGCCGGCGGTCACCTCCTGAAGCACCTCGGGACGGGCGGGTACGTCTCCGTCACCGCCGACGGCGCGAAAGTTGCCGCCCGCGCCGATCAGGCCGAGGTCTTCACGGTCGTCACCACCGAGCGCGGCGAGGACGCCGTCGCCAGGGCGGCCGCCGGCGCGGACGTCGTCATCGTCGTCGCCGGCAACGACCCGCACATCAACGGCCGCGAGACCGAGGACCGCACCACCCTGGCCCTGCCCGCCGCCCAGGACCGGATCTGGCGCGCCGCCCACGCGGCCAACCCGCGCACCGTCCTCGTCCTCGTCTCCTCCTACCCGTACGCCGTTCCCGACGCCGCCGCCGAGCTGCCCGCCCTGCTGTGGACCGCGCACGGCGGGCAGGCCGCCGGCACCGCCCTCGCCCGCGTCCTCGCCGGGGACGTCTCCCCGGCCGGGCGGCTGCCCCAGACGTGGTACGCCACGGACGACGACCTGCCGGGCCTGCTGGACTACGACATCATCGGCAGCCGCCAGACCTACCTGTACTTCGACGGCACCCCGCTGTTCCCGTTCGGCCACGGCCTGTCGTACGCGTCCTTCACCTACGGCGATCCGAGCGCCGAGCGCGACGACGACACCATCCGGGTCGCGTTCACCGTCACCAACACGGCGCCCGTCCCCGCCGACGAGGTCGCCCAGCTGTACGTACGGGCCGTCGCGCCCTCCGTGCCCCGGCCGCTGCGGGAACTCGCCGGCCACCGGCGCGTCCACCTCGCGCCCGGTGAGGCGCGGCGCCTGGAGTTCGACGTGCCCGTCACCGCGCTCGGGTTCTGGGACGTGGCCCACGGCCGCTGGACGGTCGAGCCGGGGGCGTACGCGTTCCTCGCCGGGGCCTCCAGCGCCGACATCCGGCTGACCACCACCGTCACCGTCGACGGCCCGCCCCGCACCCCGCGTCCCGTCCTCGACCGGCCGCTGGCCGCCGCCGACTACGACGAGGAGCACCTCACCGAGCTGGCCGACCGCACCAAGGTCCGCGGCGACTGCGTCACCCCTGCCGTCCCCGACCGGCCCGCAGGGATGCTCTTCCGCGACTGCGACTTCGCCACCGGCGCCTCCGCCGCTGCCCTGGAGGTCTCCGGCGCCGGCACGGTCACCCTCACCCTCGGCGACGGCACCGCGCTCGCCTCCGTGGACGTGGCGGCGCCCGGCGGCCCGTACGACTACACCACCCTCACCACACCCGTCGACGTACGGGGCGTGCGGGACCTCCGCGTCGCGCTGACCGGCACCGTACGGCTGGCCTCCCTCGCCTTCACCCGCTGAGGGCGCCCGGCCCGAACTGCGCCCGGCGGCTCCCAGGGGCACGCTTGAACCGTGAAGAACCCCGGGGAGACGGGCTCGGGCCTGCGGTCGCTGGGCGCCGCCCTGTCCGACGTCATGCGGCGGACGGGCGCCGCCATCGGCATGGTGTACCTGCGCCCGCCGGGGGACAGCGCGCTGCGGCTGGCGGTGCTGAGCGGCGTCTCCCTGGAGTTCGCCGCCCCCTGGATGCGGGTGGCGCCGCGTGACCCCGTCCCGGTGGCGGACGCCGTGGCCGAGCGGCGCCTGGTGTGGATCGGGGACCGGGAGGAGATGGCCCGCCGCTACCCCCGGCCGGGCCTCGTCCTGCCGTATCCGTTCTCCCTGGCCGCCGCGCCGATCGCCGACGGCCCGGCCGCCGGGGGCGGCCTGGTGCTGCTGTGGCCCGGCGGCCACGCGCCGCAGCTCTCGGCGTCCGAGGAGGACGCCGTCCGGGCCGGTTGCGACCGGATGGCGCTGGTGCTGGCGCGGGCCGTCGACCGGGGCAGCCCCGTCGTGCCGGGGCCCCAGCCGCGGATCGTCCGGCCCTCCCGGCGTACCCCCGGGCCCATCGAGGCCACGGCGGCGGTGGAGTTCATCGACCGCCTGCCCGGGGGGAGCTGCGCGCTGGACCTGAACGGCCGCATCACCTTCGTCACCGCGGACGCCGCCGACCTGCTGGGAGCCGAGGCCGAGGACCTGACCGGCGCCCTGCCCTGGGAGGCCCTGCCGTGGATGGACGACCCCGCCGTCGAGGACCGGTACCGGGCCGCGGTCATCAGCCGCCGGACCACGTCGTTCACCGTCCTCCGGCCGCCCGACCACTGGCTCTGCTTCGAGCTGCACCCCGACGCCACCGGCATCAGCGTCCGCATCACCCCGGCCGCCGCTGCCCCCGACCGGGGCGACGAGGCCCCCGTCGCCGCCCCGGAACACACGGCCCACTCCCCCCTGCCCAGCCGGGCCACCGCCCTGTACCACCTGATGCACCTGGCCGCCACGCTCACCGAGGCCGTCGGCGTACAGGACGTGGTGGACCAGGCCGCCGACCAGATCACGCCCGCCCTCGGCGCCCACGCCCTCGCCCTGCTCACCACGGAGGACGGCCGGCTGCGGGTCGTCGGCCACCGCGGGTACACCGCCGACGCCATGGCCCGGTTCGACTCCGCGCCCCTGACCTCGGACACCCCGGCCGCACACGTCCTGACCAGCGGAACCCCGCTCTTCTTCGGCAGCCGGGAGGAACTCGCACGCGACTACCCGTCCGCCTTCGTGCTCGACAGCGAGGGTGCTGCCTGGGCCTTCCTGCCACTGATCGCCTCGGGCCGGCCGGTCGGCTCGCTGATCGTCGCCTACGACCGGCCCCGGCCGTTCCACCCCGGAGAGCGCGCCATCCTCACCTCCCTGGCCGGGCTGATCGCCCAGGCCCTGGACCGGGCCCGGCTCTACGACAGCAAGCACGAGCTCGCCCACCGCCTCCAGGCAGGTCTCCTCCCGCACACCCTGCCCCACATCCCCGGCCTGGAGGTCGCCGCCCGCTACCTCCCCGCCGGCCACGGCATGGGCATCGGCGGCGACTTCTACGACCTGATCAGGCTCAGCGGCACCACCGCCGCCGCGACCATCGGCGACGTCCAGGGCCACAACGTCGAGGCGGCCGCCCTCATGGGCCAGGTACGGGCCGCCGTCCACGCGAGCGCCGGCGCGCCGCCCGGCGAGGTCCTCGCCCGCACCAACCGCCTGCTCACCGACCTCGACCCGGGCCTGTTCACCAGCTGCCTGTACGCGCACATCGACCTCAGGCACCACCGGGCGCTGCTCGCCACCGCCGGGCACCCTCCTCCCCTCGTACGCCACCCCGACGGCCACACCCAGGTGCTCGACCTGCCTCCCGGCCTCCTCCTCGGCATCGACCCGGCCGCCGACTACCCCACGGCCGGGGTCACCCTGCCCATCGGCACCGTGCTGGCCCTCTACACCGACGGCCTCGTCGAGGCACCCGGCGTCGACATCGACGACGCGACCGCCGAACTGGCCGGGAAACTCGCCGAGGGCGAGGCCCTGAGCATGGACGGCCTCGCCGACACGCTCATCGGCCATGCCCACGGCTCGGCGCCCCGCGACGACGACATCGCCCTGCTCCTCCTCCGTACCGCCGCGCCGTCGTGAGCCCCCCGGCTCAGCGCGCCGAGAAGCCGTGCACCGTCGTCGACCGGTAGGTCTCGCCCGGCCGCAGCACCGTCGACGGGAACGCGGCCTGGTTCGGTGAGTCGGGAAAGTGCTGGGTTTCCAGGCACAGCCCGTCGCCCTGCCGGTACGTACGCCCCGACGGCCCGGCCAGCGTGCCGTCCAGGAAGTTCCCCGAGTAGAACTGCACGCCCGGCTCCGTCGTCGCGATCGTCATCGTGCGCCCCGATCGGGGGTCGCGCAGCGTCGCGAAGGGCTCCGGCCGGTCCGTGATGCCCTTGTCCAGCACCCAGTTGTGGTCGTACCCCTTGGCGAGGACCAGCTGCGGGTGCGCCGTACGGATGTCCTCGCCGATGGTCTTGGCGTGCCGGAAGTCGAACGGCGTGCCCGCGACCCTCGCCCGCTCACCGGTCGGGATCAGGGTCGCGTCGGTCGGCGTGTAGCGGGAGGCGGCGAGCCGCAGCTCGTGGCCGAGGACGTCGCCGCCGCCCTCACCCGCGAGGTTGTAGTACGTGTGGTTCGTCAGGTTCACCACCGTCGCCCGGTCGGTGGTCGCCGTGTAGTCGATCCGCCACTCCCCGCGCGCCGTGAGGGTGTACCTCACCGTCACCTTCAGCGTGCCCGGGTAGCCCATCTCGCCGTCCGCGCTCACATACCGCAGCACCAGCCCCACACCCGTGGCGTCCGTGAACGGCTCCACGTCCCACACGCGCTTGTCGAACCCCTGGGCGCCGCCGTGCAGGCTGTTGGGCCCGTCGTTCACGGACAGCTCGTAGGTCCTGCCGTCCAGGGTGAAGCGGCCGCCCGCGATCCGGTTGCCGTACCGGCCGATCAGCGCGCCGAAGAACGGTGACGACGACACATAGGCGTCGAGGTCGTCGAAGCCCAGCGACACATTGGCGTACCGGCCGCGCCGGTCCGGTATCTCCAGGGACTGGACGATGCCGCCGTACGACAGGACCTTCAGCCGGGTGCCGCCGTTCTCCAGCGTCCAGCGGTACACCTTCGTGCCGTCGTCGAGCGTCCCGAAGAGCTCCTTCACCGGCTTCCTTCCACTCGACGCGCCGTTCGAGGCGTACGACGGGGAGCCCGCCGCTGCCATGAGTCCCGTGGCGGCCGCGGCCGCCAGCACCGTCCGTCTGCTCGTATCCATTCCACAACTCCTCGGAAAGAAGGGTTACTTGCCGGCCTTGCGCTTGTTCCAGACGTCGAACCCGACCGCCGCCAGCAGCACCAGGCCCTTGATGACCTGCTGGTAGTCCGTCCCGATGCCGACCAGCGACATCCCGTTGTTGAGCACGCCCAGCACCAGGCCGCCGATCACGGCGCCCATCACCGTGCCGACACCGCCGCTCATCGAGGCGCCGCCGATGAACGCCGCGGCGATCGCCTCCAGTTCGAAGTTCAGGCCCGCCTGCGGGGTGCCCGCGTTCAGCCGCGCCGCGTACACACAGCCCGCCAGCGCCGCCAGCACGCCCATGTTGACGAACACGAGGAAAGTGACCCGCTTGTCCTTGACGCCCGACAGCTTCGCCGCCGCCTTGTTGCCGCCCAGCGCGTACACATGGCGCCCGATGACCGCGTTGCGCATCACATAACCCAGCCCGATCAGCAGCGCGCACATGATGAGCATGACCACCGGTACGCCGTGGAAGCTGGCCAGCGTCAGTGTGAACGCCACCACGGCGGCCGTGAGCGCCACGCACTTCAGCGCCCAGATGCCGGCCGGCAGCACGTCCAGCTCGTACGCCACCTGCCGCCGCCGGTCGCGCCACTCGCGCAGCAGCAGGAAGACGACCGCGACGAGCCCGAGGAACAGGGTGGGGTTGTGGTACTGGGTGTAGGGGCCCATCTCGGGGATGAAGCCCTTGGCGATGTTCTGGAAGCCCTCGGGGAACGGGGCTATCGACTGCCCCTCCAGCACGATCTGCGTGAGGCCCCGGAAGAGCAGCATGCCGGCCAGCGTCACGATGAACGACGGGATGCCGAGGTAGGCGATGAAGAACCCCTGCCAGGCACCCGCGACCGCGCCGATCAGCAGCGACAGCACCAGCGCCAGCACCCACGGCATGTCGTGCTTGACCATCATCACCGCCGACATGGCGCCGACGAACGCGACGACCGAACCGACGGACAGGTCGATGTGGCCGGCGATGATGACGATCATCATGCCCATGGCCAGGATGAGGATGTAGCCGTTCTGCTGGATCAGGTTGGAGACGTTGTTCGGCAGCAGCAGCGTGCCGTCGGTCCAGATCTGGAACAGCACGACGATGAACGCGAGGGCGATCAGCATGCCGTACTGGCGCATGTTGCCGCGCAGCCCGTTCAGCAGCAGGGCCGCCGCCGACGGCTGCGGTGGGGCGTCCTGTGGCTGGGGACGCGGGGGAGTGGTCGTGGTGGTCATGACGGTGCCTCAGCTTCTGTTCATGGTCATCTGGCGCATCAGGACTTCCTGGGTGGCCTCCGCGCGGGCGACCTCACCGGTCAGCCGGCCCTCGGCCATCGTGTAGATCCGGTCGCACATCCCGAGCAGCTCCGGCAGTTCGGAGGAGATGAACAGCACGGCCTTGCCCTCGGCCGCGAGCCGGTCGATGACGGTGTAGATCTCGTACTTGGCGCCCACGTCGATCCCGCGCGTCGGCTCGTCGAGGATCAGCACCTCGGGGTCGGCGTGGATCCACTTGCTGAGGACGACCTTCTGCTGGTTGCCGCCCGACAGCCGCCCCACCTGTTCGAAGACGGTCGGCGCCTTGATGTTCATGGTGGTGCGGTAGCGCTCGGCGACCCGGCGTTCGTGGTGCTCGTCCACGACGCCCCGGCGCCGCATCCCGGGCAGGGAGGCCAGCGAGATGTTGCGGTTGATGTTGTCGATGAGGTTGAGGCCGTAGCTCTTGCGGTCCTCGGTGCAGTACGCCAGGCCCGCGTCGATCGCCGCCGACACGGTCTTCGTCACCACCTCACGGCCGCCCACTTCGACCGTCCCGGCCACGTACTGGCCGTAACTGCGCCCGAAGACGGACATCGCGAGCTCCGTGCGGCCCGCGCCCATGAGCCCCGCGATGCCCACGATCTCGCCGCGCCGCACGGTCAGCGACACGTCGTCGACGACCGTGCGCTGGTGGTCGACCGGGTGGCGGACCGTCCAGCCCCGCACGGCCAGCGCGACCTTGCCCGCGTCCTCGCCCTCGTACGGCGTACGGTCCGGGAAGCGCTGGTCGAGGTCGCGGCCGACCATGCCCCGGATGATCCGGTCCTCCGACAGGCGTGGTTCGTCGGCCGGGGTCTCGCGGACCGTGAGGGTCTCGATGGTCCGCCCGTCGCGCAGGATCGTCACCGCGTCGGTGATCCGCCGGATCTCGTTCAGCTTGTGCGAGATGATGATGCAGGCGATGCCCTGGTCGCGCAGCTCCAGGATCAGGTCCAGCAGCTTCGCGCTGTCCTCGTCGTTGAGCGCGGCCGTCGGCTCGTCCAGGATGAGCAGCTTCACCTCCTTGGCCAGCGCCTTGGCGATCTCCACCAGCTGCTGCTTGCCCACGCCGATGTCGGCGACCGGCGTCTGCGGCTTCTCGCGCAGCCCCACGCGCTTCAGCAGCGCGCTCGCCCGGCGCAGCGTCTCGTTCCAGTCGATGACCCCGCGGGTGGCCTGCTCGTTGCCGAGGAAGATGTTCTCGGCGATCGACAGGTACGGCACGAGCGCCAGCTCCTGGTGGATGATCACGATGCCGTGCCGCTCGCTGGCGCGGATGTCCTTGAAGGCCACCGGCTCGCCCTCGAACCGGATCTCGCCCTCGTACGATCCGTGCGGATGGACCCCGCTGAGCACCTTCATCAGCGTCGACTTGCCCGCGCCGTTCTCGCCGCAGATCGCGTGGACCTCCCCGGCCCGCACCGTCAGGTTCACCTCGGAGAGCGCCGTGACGCCGGGGAACGTCTTGGTGATCCCGCGCATCTCCAGTACGGGCCGCGTCACTTGAGCTGCCCGGCGGTGAAGTAGCCCTCGTCGACGAGGAGCCGCGTGTTCGACTTGTCGATGCTGACCGGGTCCAGCAGGAACGACGGCACGGTCTTCTTGCCGTTGTGGTAGTCGGTGGTGTTGTTGACCTCGGGCTTCTTCCCGTTGAGGACCGCGTCGCCCATCTTCACCGCCTGCGCGGCCAGCTTGCGCGTGTCCTTGAAGACGGTCTGGGTCTGCTCGCCCCGGATGATCGACTTCACCGACGCCAGCTCCGCGTCCTGCCCGGTGACCACCGGCAGCGGCCGGCTCTTCGTGCCGTAACCGGCGCTCTTGAGGGCGGAGATGATGCCGATGGAGATGCCGTCGTAGGGGGACAGGACCGCGTCGACGCGCTCCTCGCCGTAGTTCTTGCTGATCAGGTCGTCCATCCGCTTCTGCGCGGTGCCGCCGTCCCAGCGCAGCGTGGTGGCCTGGTTCATCCGGGTCTGCTTGCTGCGCACCACGAGCCGGCCGCTGGCGAGGTACGGCTGGAGCACCTTCATGGCGCCGTTCCAGAAGTACTTGGTGTTGTTGTCGTCCGGCGAGCCCGCGAACAGCTCGATGTTGTACGACTTCCCCTCGGCGGTCGGCGGCCCGAGCTTCAGCGCGTCGACGATGTACTTCGCCTCCAGCTCGCCGACCCGCTCGTTGTCGAACGACGCGTAGTAGTCGACGTGCTCGGTGCCCATGATGAGGCGGTCGTACGAGATCACGGGGATGCCCGCGTCCTCCGCCCGCTGGAGCACCTCGGTGAGCGCCGAGCCGTCGATGGCGGCGACCACCAGCAGCTTGCGCCCCTTGGTGATCATGTTCTCGATCTGGGCGATCTGGTTCTCGACCTTGTCGTCGCCGTACTGGAGGTCGGTGTCATACCCCGCCTTCCGAAACTGCTCCGCCATGTTCCGGCCGTCGGCTATCCACCGCTCGGAGGCCTTGGTGGGCATGGCGAGCCCGATGGTGCCGCCCTTGCCGCTCTCGGCCTTGTAGCGGCTGCCGCCCCTGGCCTCCTGGCCGCAGGCGGTGAGCGAGACGGTGAGCAGCGCGGCGAGGGAGGCCGCCACGGCGGTTCTGCGGGAGGTGCTGCGGGTGTCGCGCATGGTTCAGTGGCCTTCCGGGACGGGGAAACGGCGGAGCTCCCCCGGCAGCCGCGAGCCGAGCGGGGACATCCCGCCGTCCGCGCCGTGCCGGGCCAGCAGGTCGAGGACGAGCCGCCCCCGGCGCACCCGCTCACGGGCGGTGGCGAGCGCCGTGTCGCGCAGCTGCGCGCCGTACGGGTAGATGCCGGGGGAGCGGCTCAGGCCGAACTTCAGGTAGAGCGGCGCGCCGCGCCGGATCAGCTCGGCCGCCTCGTACATCCGGATGTAGCCGCCGAGGTCGTCGGGCGCCTCGACGTACATGTCCATCGGCGCGCGGGCGGCCAGCCGGATCTCGGTGAGGTGGTCCAGGGTCAGGTCGGAGGGCACGTTGATGGAGTCGGCGCCGAGCGCCTCGTACACCGCGTACGAGGCCGGGTTGACCGGGCCGGTGAGCGCGGACAGCTTGAACGTGGTGCCGGCGGGCAGGTGCCCGGCCGCGCGCAGCCGGTGCAGCGTCCACAGCACGCCCTCGTCGGCGACGAGGAGGCAGCGCACACCGAGCTCGGTGGCGCGGCAGGCGTCCTCGACGCAGCCGGCGAGCGCGTCGTGGCCGCGGGCGCGCAGCCCGGCGCCGCCCGATTCGGTGCGGGTGCCCGCGCCGATGTCCCAGGTGCCGCGCGGGCCGGTGAACAGGCACAGCTCGATGTCGCGTTCGGCGCAGGACTCCACCATCTCGGTGATCTCGGCGTCGGTGAGCATCCAGACGCCGCTGCCCTGGCTGATGCGGTGGATCGGTACGTCGAGCCGGGAACTCTCCTTGAGGACGACGGCCAGGGCCTCCGGGCCCTCCACGGAGGGGATCTCGGTGCGCCAGGTGCCACCGTCGGGGAAGGTGTGCGGCGAGGCGTCGGCCGGGTCGACGGCGGGCGCCGGATGGCCGATGGCGGCGAGGGCGTCGGCGCCGGGGCGGCGAGGTGCTGACGGGGCGGTCACAGGGCTCCAATGTTCGATATGTCGGACGTGGTTCGCGGAGTTGGGTGTACGGCGGTACGGGGTGCGAGCAGGGCACCCCCGTACCGCCGTACGGCACAAGGGGCGGGGTTACGGGATCAGCAGCACCTTGCCGGTCTTCGGATCGCCGCCGCCCACCAGCGCGACGGCGTCCGCGAACCGCTCCAGCGGGAACTCGTGCGTGATCAGCGGCGCCGGATCTAGCAGCCCGAGCCCGAAGGCCCGCACCGCGTCGCACCACGCCGACGAGGGCGCGCCGAAGACGCTGCGGATCTCCAGCTGGCTCACCGACAGGTGTACGGGGTCGATGCCGACCGCACCGGGCGTGAACATCCCGGTCAGCACCACCCGGCCACCCCGCCGCGCCAGCAGGCAGGAGGCGGCCGCCGTGGACGGCGCCCCGGCGGTCTCCACCACCAGGTCGAAACGCCCGCGGTGCCCCTCCGCCTCGGCCGGGTCCAGCGACTCGCTCGCCCCCAACCGCAGGGCCTGCTCGCCGCGCGCCGTCCGCGGATCGATCACCGTCAGCCCGGCGGGGGAGGAGCCGGCCAGCAACTGCACGGCCAGCAGGCCCAGCGTCCCCGCGCCCACCACCGCGACCCGCTCGCCCGGGCGCGGCCGCCCCGCCCGTACCGCCGCCGCGATCACGGCGGCCGGCTCCAGCAGGGCGGCGGCCCGCAGGTCGGCGTCGTCGCGCAGCGGGTGCAGCAGCCGCGCCGGCACGATGACGTGGTCGGCGAAGGCGCCCGGCTCGGTGAACCCGGTCTCCGCGTACCCGCCCTCGCACAGGCTGGTCTCGCCGTACCGGCAGCGCTCGCACGCCCCGCACGCCCGGAACCCCTCCGCGACCGTCTTCCGCCCGACGAGCGCCGTGTCGACGCCCTCGCCCACCGCCTGGACCGTCCCGGCCCACTCATGGCCCGGGACCACCGGGTAGCGGACGTACCCGGGGTCCCGGTGGCCGTCGTACACCTCACGGTCGCTCATGCAGATCCCGGCCGCGGCGACCCGCACGAGCACCTCGCCGGGGCCGGGCGCCGGCACATCCCGCTCGACGATCCGGTGCACCCCGGGCCGCTCGACGAGGAGGGCGCGACTGGGCGCACCGCTCGGCGGGCGGCTCGGCGCGGTGTCCGGCGGGCGGCCGGGCGCGGCGCCCCGCGTGGCGTCCGGCGCACTGCCGGGCATGCTGCCCGGCGCACCCCCCGGCGGGCGTCCCGGCCCGCCGCTCGCCGCACGGCTCACTTCGGCGCCCTCTTCTCCCAGCCCTCGGCCCACAGGTCGAACCGGGCCCGCTGCTGCGGGAACTCGGCCGCCGCGTCCACGTCCAGCTCCACGCCGAGACCCGGCGCGTGTGACACCTCGAAGCAGCCGGTGGCCGGGTCGACCTGCGGCGCGCCCTTGACGACCTTCTTGATCTCCGCGTCCGCGAAGTCGTTGAAGTGCTCCAGGATCTTGAAGTTGGGGGTGCAGGCGGCCAGTTGGAGGGAGGCCGCGGTGAGCACGGAGCCGCCCACGTTGTGCGGGGCGACCAGCATGTAGTGCGTCTCGGCGGTCGCCGCCAGCTTGCGGGTCTCCAGGATGCCGCCGATGTGCCCGAGGTCGGGCTGGATGATGTCGACGGCCTGCGACTCGAACAGTTCCCGGAACTCGATCCGGTCGTGGATCCGCTCACCGGTCGCCACCGGCAGGTCCACCTTCTCGGCGACCTTCGCCAGCGCCTTGAGGTTCTCCGGCGGCACCGGCTCCTCCAGCCACGCGGGCGTGAACGGCGCCATGTCCTTCGCCAGCCGCACGGCCGTCGACGGGCTGAACCGCCCGTGCATCTCCAGCATCAGCTCCGCGTCCGGCCCGATCGCGTCCCGCACTGCCTCGATCAGCGACACCGCGTACCGCGTCTGCTCCGCGTCCAGCTCGAAGTGGCCGGTGCCGAACGGGTCGATCTTCAGCGCCCGGTAGCCGCGCGCCATGACCTCCTTGGCCGCCTGGTGGTACGCCTCGGGGGTCCGCTCGGTGGTGTACCAGCCGTTCGCGTACGCCTTGACCCGGTCCGTCACCTTGCCGCCGAGGAGCTGCCAGACCGGCACCCCCAGCGCCTTGCCCTTGATGTCCCAGCACGCCATCTCGACGACCGCGATGCCCGACATGACGATCTCGCCCGCCCGGCCGTAGTCGCCGTACTTCATCCGGCGCACGAGATCCTCCACCGCGAAGGGGTCGGACCCCGCGATGTGGTTGGCCTCGGCCTCCTTGAGGTAGCCGATCAGCGCGTCCGTATGCCCCAGCATGCGCGTCTCGCCCACACCGGTGAGTCCCTCGTCGGTGTGGACGAGCACATAGGTGAGATTGCGCCAGGGGGTCCCGACGACATGAGTGCTGATTCCCGTGATGCGCACGGCAGTTGCCCTCTCCGAACTCGTTCGATATTTCGTCACACGTTCGAAATCTTGGCGTGACCGTAATCAGCCACTCGGGAGGTGTCAATGGTTCGCGCGGGTCCGCTTCCGGATCCGCCTGCCCCGGGGCCATTGCCCGGCGAAGTCGGCTACGGTTAGCCTGTGTTCGTCATACCGGTCAAGGGCCGGAGTTTCGAACGAAGGGGTGGGTGGACGGTATGGGTCGTCTTGTCCCCGCTGTGACCAGGGCGCTCGACATCCTGGAACTGTTCCTGGAGGGCGACGGCACCCTCTCCGCACCGGAGGTCACCCGCAAGCTCCAGCTGCCCCGCACCACCGTCCACGAACTGCTCACCACCCTCGCCGCCCGCTCCTACCTGGTGCCCCTGCCCGAGCAGCCCGGCCGCTACCGCCTCGGCGTACGCACCTACCAGCTCGGCAGCCGGTACGCCGAACAGCTCGACCTCGCCGCCGAAGGCCAGCGGGTCGCCCGGGAGGTCGCCGAGACCTGCGACGAGACCGTCCATGTCGCCATCCTGGAGGACACCGACGTCATCTACATCGCCAAGGTCGACTCCACCCACGCCGTCCGCATGGTCTCGGCGGCCGGCCGCCGGCTCCCCGCGCACTGCACATCCGTCGGGAAGATGCTCCTCGCCTCCCTGCCGCAGCATGAACTGGACGCCCGGATCGAGGGGCGTGACCTGGTCGCGATGACCTCCAACAGCCTCACCGACCCCGACGAGCTGCGCGCCGAGCTCACCGCGATCCGCGAGCGAGGCATCGCCTCCGAGCACCGCGAGTCCAACCCGGACGTCAGCTGCGTCGCCGCTCCCGTGCGCGACAGCGCCGGCCGGGTCGTCGCCGCTCTGTCCATCTCCGTCCCCATGATCCGGTGGAGCGAGGAGCGCGAGGCCGAACTCGCCGAACTCGCCGCCAAGGGCGCCGACGACCTCTCCGTCAGCCTCGGCCACCGCGGCGGCGGCCGGTGAGCCGCGCGACCGGTGTCGAGGTCGCCGTCCGGGAGTACGCCCGGCTCGGCGAAGGCCCCACCTGGGACCCGGCCGCCCGGCGCCTCATCTGGGTCGACATCCTCGGGTCCCGCGTCCACACCTACGACCCGGCGAGCGGCCGCCGTACCGTCATGGCCACCGAGCAGCACGTCGGCGCCGCCAAGCCGCGGGACCGCGGGGGACTGGTCGTCAACCTCAGGGACGGCGTCGGGCTGTACGACGCCGATGGCGGGTTCTCCTGGCTGGTCCACGACCCCGTCCCCGGGCGGCGCGGCAACGACGCGGCCGTCGCCCCCGACGGGGCCCTGTGGGCGGGCACGATGCGCTACGACGAGGCGGCCGGCGGTGGCACCCTCACCCGTATCGCCCCCGACGGGACCGCCACGGCCGTCTTCCCCGGCGTCGCCGTCAGCAACGGCACCGGCTGGAGCCCGGACGGCACCCTCATGTACTACATCGACAGCCCCACGAGGCGCGTCGACGTGTGGCGCGTCGCCGGTGAACGGGTCACCGACCGCCGCCCGTTGGTGACGATCGAGCCCGGCGCCGGCTTCCCCGACGGCCTCACCGTCGACGCGGAGGGGTGCGTCTGGGTCGCCCTCTGGGACGGCGCCGCGATCCGCCGCTACACGCCGGACGGCACCCTGGACAGGGTCGTCGAGCTGCCCGTACGCCGCCCCACCGCCTGCGCCTTCGGCGGCCCCGGACTGCGGGACCTCTACCTCACGACCGCCCGCACCGGCCTCACCCGTCCGCATCCGCTCTCCGGCTCGCTGCTGGTGCTCCCGGACGCGGGACAGGGTCTGGCGGGCGTGCCGTTCGGGGGCTGACACCCGACGGCAAGCGCTTGCTACGATCGCGCCCTCGCATCGGCGGAGCGGGGGCCGTGCGAGCCCATCACCATCAGCTACGCAACGCGCGACGACGCGCAGGGAGAGGCCGCCGGTGACCCCCCTGACCCCCCACCCACAGCAAGCACCGAGACACCTGACCCGGCCCGTCCCCACCCTGCGGCGTACCTCCGCCGATGGTGACGCCGCCGCCGAGTTCCACGACTTCTTCGAACGGCACTACGCCGAACTGGCCCGCCTCGCCCACCTGCTGACCGGAGAGGCCGACGCCGCCGACGACCTCGCCGCCGACGCCCTGCTCGCCCTCTGGCACCGCTGGGACCGCGTCCGCGCCGCCGAACACCCCGCCGCCTACGCCCGCGGCGTCGTCGCCAACCTCGCCCGCAGCCGCATCCGCAGCGCCGTACGCGAACGCCGCCGCATCGCCCTGTTCTGGTCCCAGCACGCGACCCACACCGACGACCCGGACATACCGTCGGTCGTCGACGTCCAGGGCGCCCTGCGCACCCTGCCGTTCCGCAAACGGGCCTGCGTCGTCCTGCGCCACGCCTTCGACCTCTCCGAACGGGACACCGCCCTCTCCCTGGGAATCTCGGTCGGTACGGTCAAGAGCCAGACGTCCAAGGCCATGGCCCAGCTCGAACGGCTGCTCGGCGGCCGGGCGGCGACGCACCTCATGGGGAAGACATGGACGAGCTGAAGCGCCGGCTGCGGGACGCGGCCCACTCCCACCACCCCGACCGCGCGCGCATCCTCGCCCGCGTCGAACATGGCATTGCACCGGCCGCGACCCGTACGCCCTGGATCAGGGTCGCGGGCGCCACCGCCGCGGTCGCCGTAGTGCTGGGCGCCGGGGCCTGCGCGGCGGCCGCCGTACTCGGCTCCGACGTGGCGGACCGGAGCGTGAGCGCTCCCCCCGCCGACCGGCTCATGGCGGACGGCGCCGTCGCCCCGCACGGCAACCGCTTCTGGGCCCAGAACAACGTCACCCTCACGGCCCCCCGGCCGCTCACCGCCCTCACCGTCGACGTACGCGTCGCCCGGACGGACCGCGTGGCGAGCACCGGCCACTGGCGTACCCTGCCCGCCCACGACTTCACCGTCTCCGTACGCGAGGACAAGGACGGCGCCCTCCACTACACCTGGACGCTCAAACCCGGCCGCACCGCCCCCGCCGGACGGCACGTCTTCGCGGCCCAGTACAACCACGCGGAGGGCGGCCGGGACGCCACCGGTGACCGCTATACGGTCACCGCCACGACCGCCGACGGCCAACAGCACACGGCACGCGGCGACTTCGCCCCGTAAGCCGCGCCGAAAATCCCCCTCAACGGCGGCAACCCTTCGGGCGGCGGCGACGACCAGCACCCGCAAGGTCTCACCCCCACACGAAGGAAACGGGACACATGAGTCAACGAGCCGCACACTCCCCACGGCGCACCGGGCGCCGCGCCCTCCTCGCCCTCACCGGCGCGGTCGCCCTGACCGGCGCCGCCATCACCGCCGGCGTCACCCTCCCCACCGCCGGTGCCGCGGCCGCCTGGCCGACCCCCAGCGGCAGCAAGGCCGTCCCGGCGACCATCGCGGTCCCCGCCTCCACCCCGTACGACGGTGGGATGAAGCGCCACTACGGCACCGGCGACCTCGGTGACGGCGGACAGGACGAGGGCCAGTCCCCGCTGTTCACCCTGGCGGACGGCGCCGTCCTGAAGAACGTCGTCCTCGGTTCCCCGGCCGCCGACGGCGTCCACTGCCTGGGCAGCTGCACCCTCCAGAACGTCTGGTGGGAGGACGTCGGCGAGGACGCCGCCACCTTCAAGTCGAAGTCGTCGAGCGCCGTATACACGGTCACGGGCGGCGGCGCGAAGAAGGCGTCCGACAAGGTCTTCCAGTTCAACGGCGCGGGCAAGCTCACCATCACCGGCTTCCAGGTCTCCGACTTCGGCAAACTGGTCCGCTCCTGCGGCAACTGCTCCACCCAGTACAAGCGCACCATCGTCGTCGACAACGTCGACGTGACCGCGCCCGGCGGCAGCATCGCCGGCATCAACACCAACTACGGTGACACCGCCACTCTCCGCAACATCCGGATCCACGGCGACAGCAGCAAGAAGATCAAGCCGTGCGTGCGCTACACCGGCAACAACACCGGCGCCGAGCCGGTCCAGACGGGCAGCGGGCCCGACGGCACGTACTGCCGCTACACGGCGTCGGACATCACCTACCAGTGACGACACGGCCCCTGCCGGCACCGGCTCGACCCCGGTGCCGGCAGGAGCCGGCGCCGGTAATGTCCGCCCCATGGTCACCATCATCGAGGCGCCGTCCGTGCTGGGGCTGCGGCCCTCCGGCGTCCAGGGCCTGCCGACGGCCCTGCTCGACGCCGGTCTCGCCGGCCGCCTCGGTGACG
This sequence comes from Streptomyces sp. CB03234, assembly GCF_001905885.1. Classification (GTDB taxonomy): domain Bacteria; phylum Actinomycetota; class Actinomycetes; order Streptomycetales; family Streptomycetaceae; genus Streptomyces. The sequence continues at coordinate 680,406 of NZ_LIYH01000004.1, forward strand.
CGGTACCCACAGTCCGCGTCGACCCACCGGCGTACGACCCGAGGCGCGACGCCGCCACCGGCATCCGCAACCCCGACGGGATCGCGCGGTACGCCGTCGACCTGGCCGACGCGGTCGGCGACGCCCTGGACTCCGGCCGCTTCCCCGTCGTCCTCGGCGGCGACTGCACCGTCCTGCTCGGCACCCTCCTCGCGCTGCGCCGCCGCGGCCGCCCGGGGCTGCTGTTCCTGGACGGCCACACCGACTTCTACCAGCCGTCGGCGGAACCGGCCGGCGAGGCGGCCTCGATGGAACTCGCCCTGGCCACCGGCCGGGGCCCGCGCCTCCTCACCGACCTCGAAGGCCGGGGACCGCTGCTGCGGGACGAGGACGTCGTCGCCCTCGGCTTCCGCGACGCGGAGGAATCCGCCGAAGCGGGGATGCAGCCCCTCCCGCCGGAGCTGTACGCCATGGACCTCGACGCGGTACGCGCGACGGGCGCCGCCGCCGCGGCCCGCCGGGCGGTCGACCGGCTCACCGGCGGCGACAGCGACGGCTTCTGGGTCCACCTCGACGCCGACGTCCTGGACGACGCCGTCATGCCGGCCGTCGACTACCGCATCCCGGGCGGGCTGACCTGGCAGGAACTCGAAACCGTGCTGCGGACGGCACTCGCCGACGAACGGGCCCGGGGGCTCGACGTCACGATCTTCAACCCGCGCCTCGACCCCGACGGCCGTATCGCGGCCCGCCTCACCGAATGCCTGGCACGCAGCCTCGCGGCCCGCCCCGGCCACTGAACCGGGACGCCGAGGTGCCGCGCCGGCCGCCGCCCCTGAGGCGTCGTACGGAGCGACGATGGTCCCGTGACGAACCGCAGCACCGGTGTGCCCCGGCCCGGCTTCGGGAGGTACAGCTTCACCCGCTGGTCGGGACCGGCGAGGGCCTTCCCACCGAACGTGACCCGCACAGAGCGTGGGGCTGGCAGTGACCCCACAGTGGCGCCGATACCGCGCACCCACCCGTTTGGTGTAGGGGATGCGATCCGGGTACCCGGCGACGACAATGACTGCAGGACGAGCAAGGAGGCGGCATGAACGCTGAGCCCGATTCGACCTCCCAGCGAGAGGGCGTCACGCCCGACAGGCTTCTGCACAGCGGCGCCGAAGGCGAATTCAACGCGGAAGACCTGGTCCTCGCATCAGGACGTGACGTCAACCCCAAGAACCTGGCCTGGGCCGAGCGCAGGCTGGCCGAGAAGGGCAAGGCCGCCCTCGACGAACTCCTCCCCTGACGGCAGGCCCCCGGGCCACGCGGCCCGCCGCCGCGTGGCCCTTTCGCCTGGGGCATGCGCTTCGGGCTCGGCCCCAGGACATGCCCCACGGAGCGGACCCAACGGCAACCGCGCCCGGACGGGCGACCCACAGGAACCGGGCCGGCACGGCGGGCCCGCGTTTCGGCCTGGCGGCTTCGCCCGGGCCCCACGCCCGCTCACAGACGCCTCCCGTAACCGGCCGCGTCCTGCGCCAGGACCGTGCCTGCGATCCTGGACCCGCGGGCGCGGCGCCGCGCCCGCGGGTCGGCGCCAGGCGCCTGGACGGCCCGCTCGTCCCGTGGGCCGGAGCGGGCCGGTCGGTCACGACGCCGATGTACCAGACGTACCCGAGGTACCAGACGTACCCGACGCCTTCGGCGTAACAGCGCCCAGCGGCCGCCGCAGGGACGTGTCGCCGTGGTCCCAGGCCGCCAGCACCCGGCGCTCCCACAGTTCGTCGAGCCAGACCGTCGCCCGGATGCCGAACGCCACGTCCGTGGCCAGCTCCGGCTCGCGGGACAGGAGGTCGCCCAGGACGTCGCGGCGCATCACCTGCTCGTGGACCGCGTCCGCCTCGATGTGCTCGGTGAAGAACCGGACGCACCGCTCCTCGGCGCCCAGCCGTTCCAGCGCCTTGGCCATGCGCCGGGCGCCCGGCGGTGAGGTGATCTCCAGGACCGCGAAGTTCCCCGCCGCCGCGCCCCGCAGCGAGCGGTGCAGGCCGAACAGCGACATCACGTTCACCGTCGCGAGCGTGGTGGCCGGGGCGAGGTCCAGGTAACGGCCGTACGAGGCGTCCAGCCCGGCCCCCTCCATGAGGTCGGCGAACAGCCGGGCATGCACCCGCTCGCCGCGCCCCGCGCCGAACTCGTCGTACGCCACCGCCACCAGTGACGCCTTCGCCTGCCCCTCCAGGCGCGGTATCAGCCACGCCTGCGGATCGGACTCCTTGAGCTGGTACAGCGAGCGGTGCACCAGGTACTCCCGCATCAGCTCCCAGGTGCCGTCCTCCAGCAGCCGGTGCGACACCCCGTGCCCGTCGACGGGCTCGACCAGCAGCGGGTCCAGCGCCGCCGCCACGTCGTCGCCGCCGGGCACCGCCTCCCGCAGTGCCCCGAGGAACGCCTCCTCCATGGGCCGGCGCAGCCCGAGCAGCCCGGCGTCCCACTCCCGCTCCCCGGCGACGCCCTCCAGGTCCCGGTAGTGCGGTTCGTACGACAGGTACAGCGCCAGCTGGAGGTCCTCGCCCAGCGGGTCGGCACCGGCCACGGTCACCGCCGGCGCCGTGCCGCCCAGCAGGACCTGCCGTACGGCGGCCGACAGGGGGCCCCGTTCCTCCGGCAGGGGAGCCGCCACCGTCATTCGCCCTCCTCCACGTCCACCACGTTCTCCGTGTCCTCCACGTCCATCTGCTCCAGCGGCCGCAGCGCCGGGCCCTGCACCACCTTGCCGTCCACGTCGAACCGCGAACCGTGGCAGGGGCACTCCCACGCGGACTCCTCGTCGTTGAAGTGGACGATGCACCCCAGGTGAGTACAGCGCGCCGACACCCCGTGCAGGGTGCCCGCCGCGTCCCGGTGCACCGCCAGCCGCCGCCCCCCGACCCGTACGACCGCACCGCCGCCGCGCGGGATGTCGGCCGTCGAGTCGGCGTGCGCGCCTGGCAGCCGGTCGCCGATGAAGTGCTTGCCCACCTGCGCCTGGAGCCGCAGCATCGCCGGTGCCTCGCGCACCGGATGGAGCCGTACCGGGTCGTACAGGCTCGTCCAGGCGGGCTCGCGGCCACGGATGCGGGAGGCGATCAGGTCGCCCGCCATCACGCCGTTGCTCATGCCCCAGCCGGCGAAACCGCTCGCCACGTACGCGTGCCGCGACCCTGCGTGCAGCCGCCCCACGTACGGCACCCGGTCGGTCGTGACGTTGTCCTGGGTGGCCCAGCGGTGGGTGAGCTCGACGCCCGGGAAACGCTCCCGCGTCCAGGAGGCGAGCTTCTCGTAGCGCTCACCGACCTCGCCGTCCTCCACCGTGCCGGGCGTGAACTTCTCGCCCGTGACGATGAGCATCCGCCGCCCGTCCTCGCCGTACGGCGCCGTCCGCACCGAGCGCGTGTTGTTCTCCCAGGTCAGGAACATCCCGTCCGGGTCCTGCCCGTCCGGGACCGGCCCGGCCACCACCAGCTCCCGCTTCGGCTCCAGCCGGGTGAACAGCAGCGCCCGGTCGAAGACCGGGTAGTGGGTGGCGACGACCACGTCACGCGCCTTGATCGTGTGTCCGGCGCTCGTGGTCAGCTCGCACGGCGAGCCCTCCTGGAGCCGGGTCACCCGCGTCCGCTCGAAGATCCGCCCGCCCAGCACCTCCAGGTCGGCGGCGAGCGCCAGCAGGTACTTGCGCGGATGGAACTGCGCCTGGTTCTCGACCTTGACCGCGCCCACCACCGGGAACGGCAGCGGCGTCTCGGTCACGTACGAGGCGGCCAGCCCCGCCGCCCGTGCCGCCTCCGCCTCCTCGCGCAGCTGGTCCGCCTTCGCCGGATCCTCGGTGTACGTGTACGCGGGCAGCCGCTCCAGATCGCAGTCGATGCCCAGCTCCTCGCTCACCTCGGCCACATGGTCGATGGCGATCTGCTGCGAGTGGGCGTAGAGCCGGGCGGCCCGGGAGCCGTGGATCCTCGCGATGTCCGCGTACACCATGCCGTGCAGCGCGGACAGCTTCGCCGTGGTGTGGCCGGTCACGCCGGACGCGATGCGGTCGGCCTCCAGCAGCACCACCGGGTGCCCGGCGCGGGCCACTTCCCACGCCGTACACAGCCCGGCGATCCCGCCACCGACCACGGCCACCTCGGTCTCGATGGGACCGTCCACGGCCGGTCGGCCTGGTCCGGGGGCGTACTCCATCCACAGAGAACCGGAACCGGAACCGGACGGAAAGCTCATCGCTCACTCCTTACACAGCAGGTCACCGGCGTTTCGCCGGGGAAGTCCGAGGTACCCGCTGTACATGCGTCTACTCAGACCACGCGGCGTGTACGCGCCCCAGGAGGACACTGAACTGCTTGCCCAGGCGGCGCGCAGCGAACTGCGCACGCTGCGCGCCCAGCCCGGCGTCGAGGTGCTCGACGTCGGGACGGGCACCGGCGCGCTGGCCCTGCTGGCCGCCGAGTGCCCGGGGGCACGGGTGACCGCCGTCGACATCTCCTGGCGTGCCGTGCTCGCCGCGCGCTACAACGCCTGGCGCCTCGGGCTGCCGGTCGTCGTCCGCCACGGCGATCTGACGAAACCCGTCGAAGGGCGGCGGTTCGACCTGATCCTGTCCAACCCGCCGTACGTCCTGTCCCCGGCCCCCGTACGCGGCGGGGCGGACCGGACCTGGAACGCGGGTGCGGACGGGCGGCAGGTCCTCGACCGGCTGTGCGCGCGGGCGCCGGACCTGCTGCGGGACTCGGGGGTCCTGTTGCTGGTGCAGTCGGCGCTGGCCGGGGTGGACGCCACGCTGGACCAGTTGCAGGCCAGGGGCCTCGCTGCGGGCGTCGAACTGCGCGCCAGGATCCCGTTCGGGCCGGTGATGGCCCGGCACGCCGAGTGGCTGGAGCAGCAGGGGCTGATCGCGCCCGACGAACGCAAGGAAGACCTGGTGGTGATCCGTGCGCAGCGAAGCTGAACGCTCGGCCGAACGGGTGGTGATCGACCCTGAGGGCCCGCTCCTGATGGAGGGGCCGGTCGAGATACGGCTGCCGGACGGTACGACGGCGTGTTCCGACCGCTTCATGGTCGCGGTGTGCACCTGCCGCCGCAGCCGCCGCTACCCGTGGTGCGACACGAGCCACCGGCGTCGCACGCGCGCGGAGGAATGAAAGGCCGCCGGGATTGAAAGGGCCCGGCCTGCGCACTCGTACGGCATGACCGACCCCAACCCGAACCCGAACCCGGACCCTGATCCGGACCGCACCCCGGGTCTCGAAGCCGGTGGCGGCGTCCCGCCGGGCGACACGCCGCCCGCGGAATCGAGCATGCCCGGGGCCGGGCCGAGGGAGACGCACAACCCGCCGACCGGCTGGGCGAAGGCACCGATGGTGCTGATCCTGCTGGTCGTCGTCCTCGTGGCGGCGCTGTTCGTCGCGATGGCAGTGGTGATCGCACTCTGAAGGGAGTTCAACGTATGACAACCGCACGTCAGCTGATGACCAAGGGCGTCGACTGCGTCGGCGAGGGCGACACCGTCCTCCAGGCCGCCGAGATGATGAAGCAACTCGGGGTGGGCGCGATGCCCATCTGCGGCTCCGACGACAAGCTCAAGGGCATGCTGACCGACCGCGACATCGTGGTGAAGGCACTAGGCGCCGGCAAGGACCCGGCGAAGACGACGGCCGGCGAACTCGCGCAGGGCGAAGTGGTGTACGTGGACGCGGACGACGACGTGCAGATGGTGCTGCGCAAGATGTCCGAGCACAAGGTGCGCCGGCTTCCGGTGATCGACAACCACCGCCTGGTCGGCATGATCGCCCAGGCGGACGTCGCCCGCGCGCTCCCCGACCCCCAGGTCGGCGACCTCCTGGAAGCCCTCTCCACCGACTGACCCCCGCTGTGCCACCCGCCACGACGGCGGACACCGGACCCGCTCGCCGCGGTCGCCGCGGCGGGCGGGTCCGGCACGCCGTGCGGGCCGTTGCCGTCCCACGCCCGCATGCCGTGCGGGCCGTTGCCGTCCCGCGCCCCGCATCGCCTGGGGGCCCTCGCCGTCCCGCGCCCCGCATCGCCGTGCGCCGGGGCATCCCGGCCGCTGGTCACATGCCCAGCCGGGCCCAGGTGGTGTGACCGCGGGCGTGCACCGTGTCGCCCCAGGAGTCGGCCAGGGCGTTCACGATGAACAGGCCGCGGCCGCCGTCGGCGAAGGTGTACGAGGGGTGACGCCAGCGGGCACGTACCCATGCGACGTCGATACCCGGGCCCGCGTCGTCCACTTCGAGCAGCACGCAGTGCCGTCCGTGCTCGTCGTGCGTCCGGCGGACGCGAATGCTCACCGGTGGCACTCCGTGGCGGACGGCGTTGCCCGCCAGTTCCGTGATGACGAGCAGGGCGTCGTCGACCAGTGCGTCCAGATGCCAGGAGGCCAGCCGGTGGCGGACCTCCGCGCGGATGTGCGCCGTGCCCTGGGTCGCCGTTTGCGTTCTCATGCCCCTTATTCGTGACCGCCCGTGCCGCGGATGGGCGTGGACGGGGCCCGGGCGGTGCCCGGGCCCCAGTCCGCCGAGGGGGTCACATCTTCGGCATGAGGACGGTGTCGATGATGTAGACGGTGGCGTTCGCCGTGGGCACGTTGCCGCACACGACGTTCGCGGCGTCGTTGACCTTGTACGACTCGCCCGAGCCGGACGTGGTCAGCGTGCTCTTCTCCAGGGTCTCGAACGTGCCGCTCTCCAGCTGCTGCGGTGTGAGCTTCTGGCCGACCACGTGGTAGGTGAGGAGCTTCGTCAGGGTGGCCTTGTCGTTGAGGACCTTGTCGAGGTCCGCCTTCGGGATCTTCGCGAAGGCGTCGTTGGTCGGGGCGAACACCGTGATGTTCTGGGCGTTGTTCAGGGTGTCGACCAGGCCCGCCTTCTTCACGGCCGTGACGAGGGTCGACAGGGCGGGGTTGTTCGACGCTGCCGTGGCGACGGGGTCCTTCGCCATCCCGTCGAAGCTTCCCGCACCGTCCTTGGGCACCGACGCGCACGCCGGGCCGAACGGGCCGTCCGCCGTCACCTTCTCCTCGGTCTCGCTCGGGGTGGAGTCGGCGGTGGCCGCAGTGTCCGACGCCGAATCGCCCGAGTCGTCCATGCCGCAGGCCGTGAGGGCGAGCGGCAGCGTGACGGCGGCTGCGACAGCGGCGAGAGCGCGGCGGGAGCGGATCGTGAGCATGGGTCGGTCTCCTTGGTGAGCGATGCCGGCACCGCTGTGGGGGCGCCGAGCGGGATACGTGGGGACAGCGGGCAGGACTCGAAGCCCGGGAACAGGGGAGAAAGTCCTCCCGCTGCCCTCACGACCCCCATTCGGAGATGCCGGTGCGGCGGATTGGCCCGGGCCGGAAAATCTTCTGAAGACAGGCACCTCGTGGGACGTCACACAGACGGACGGCCCAGCGAACCCATCCGCGAACGGCCTGGCTACGAATCAGCGGCAAGGAATGCGGAAGCATGGGCGTACCTCGCCTTCTTCCGGGACGACACACGTGAAGGGGTCGCTCATGGACGACCAGCAGGTCGCCACCCGCCCAATGGGCCGTGCCCGCCGGGCGGGTGCGCGGTGAGGGAGATCGCACGGATCGGCGGCTCGCCCCGCCGGGAGCCGGATCTGTCGGAGGCCGTCGCCCGGGTGGCCGGCGGTGACCAGGATGCTTTCGCCACGCTCTACGACTCGATCGCGGGACCGGTGTTCGGGCTGATCCTCAGGGTGCTCAGGGACCCGGCCCAGTCCGAGGAGGTGGCGCAGGAGGTCATGGTGGAGGTGTGGCGCCACGCCGCCCGGTTCCGGCCGGAGCAGGGGAGCGTCATGACCTGGGTGATGACCATGGCCCACCGCCGTGCCGTGGACCGCGTCCGCTCCGAGCAGGCGGCGACCGAGCGCGACCGGCGCAGTGCGCGCCGGGAGCACACACCGGCGTACGACCAGGTGAGCGAGGAAGTGGCGGTCCGGCTGGACAGCGAACAGGTACGGCGGTGCCTGCAGTCCCTGACCGACCTGCAGAGGCAGGCGGTGACACTCGCCTACTACCAGGGGTACACCTACCGGGAGGTCGCCGCCTCGCTGTCGGCGCCCCTCGGGACGGTCAAGACGCGTCTGCGTGACGGACTGATCCGGCTGCGGGACTGCATGGGAGTGAACGCGTGAACGAGGAACATCTGCATGCGCCCTCCGGTGCCTATGCGCTCAACGCGCTGCCGGACGACGAGCGCGCCGAGTTCGAGCGCCACGTGCGGGACTGCCCCGCGTGCGCGCAGGAGGTACGCGAGCTGTCCGCCACCGCGGCCCGCCTGGGATCCGCCGTGGCTACCGCCCCGCCGGCCGGGATGAGGCAACGGGTCCTCGGCGAGATCTCCACCGTCCGCCAGCTCCCACCCGCACTGGTGCCCGGCGTCTCCGCACCGCAGCCCACGTCCGGCCGCGGGGGGCGGCTGCCGCGCCTGGTCCTCGCCGCGTGTGTCGCGGCTGCCACCGCGTTCGGCGGCGTGGCGGTGTGGCAGCACCAGGAGGCGCGGCAGGCCGAGGAGCAGGCGCAACGAGCGGAACAGCGGGCGGCCGACATGGCCCGGGTGCTGGCGGCCCCCGACGCCCGCACCGTCACGAGCGGCAAGGGGGCGGCCAAGGCCACCGTGGTCGTCTCCCGTGAGGAGAACAGCGCCGTGTTCCTGGCGTCAGGCCTGCCCGAGCTGCCGTCCGGCAAGACGTACCAGCTGTGGTTCGCCGACGGCGGCACGATGAGGCCCGCGGGTCTCACCCGCACCGACGGCGGCCTGGTGATGGAGGGCGACGTCGGCGACGCCACCGGAGTGGGTGTCACCGTGGAACCCGCCGGCGGGTCACCGCAACCCACCAGTACGCCCGTGCTGCTCATGGCGCTTCCCACCTGAAGCGCGGGCTCCGCCGAGGGGCGGCCCGCGGCCTCGGGGCTGCGGGCCTTCATCTCCCCCCGCGCGAGGAGCCGACGGCGGCCTCGACTCCGAAGAGCCGAGGCCGCCGACCGGCGTCAGTTCGTTGGGCTGCTTCCGGCCGTCCAGGGTGAGCGGCGCGCCGCGCCGGCTGGTCCGCGCCTCGGACGTGCCGTTCTGTCAGCGTCCGGCAGGGGCTCGGGGAGTGAGCAGGACACCGAGCCCGATCATGCCGATGCCGAGCACGAAGTGCAGCCAGTTGTCTGCCGAGTTGAGCGGGACGAAGTTGGCCGCGCTGTCGTGGTCGATGATCAGGCCGTAGACCCACAGCACCAGGTAGACGGCGCCGCCGCCGATCAGGAAGGCTCGGGCGGTGGTCGCGGCGCGCGCGAGGGCGAGTCCGGCGATGCCGAACAGCAGGTGCACGATGTTGTGCAGGATCGAGACCTGGAACAGACCGAGGAGTTTCGCCTCGGAGTGGTGCTCGGCGAATGTCATCGCGTCGTAGTCGGTGGTCACCCCGGGAATGAACCCAAGGATGCCGACCAGGACGAATACCGCCCCGACGACCAGGGCGGCCCGCTGCACGTGGGTCCGGGACGTTCCGGGGCCGGCGTGATGAGTGAGCATGACAGTGATGTCCTTCCGGGGTACGTGCGGTGTGAGTGAGGAGAATCGGCTGCCCGTTCGTGCCACGCGGCTCAGTCCACGGTGACCACCACCGAATGCCATCCGCTCGCCCCGTCGGGGATGGTGCGGGTGCGTTTCTCCGTCTGGGTCCGGCCGGTGCGGTCGGTGGCGCGGACGGTCAGGGTGTGGCTGCCGGGGGTGGCCTTCCAGGGAAAGGACCACTGTCGCCAGGTGTCGATCGTGGCCTCGGCGGCGAGGTCGGCCCGTTGCCAGGGGCCGTCGTCGACGCGTACCTCGACGCGGTCGATGCCCCGGTGCTGGGCCCATGCGACGCCGGCGACCATGACGGTCCCGGCGGCGGGACGGGCGAACGGCTTGGGCGTGTCGATGCGGGACTGGGTCTTGACGGGCGCCCTGCGGGCCCACTTCCGCTTGACCCAGTACGGGTCGTAGGCGTCGAACGTGGTGAGCTCGATGTCCTCGATCCACTTGCAGGCCGAGACGTACCCGTACAGGCCGGGCACCACCATGCGGACGGGGAAGCCGTGGTCGAAGGGCAGCGGCTCGCCGTTCATCCCGATGGCGAGCAGCGCGTCGCGCCCGTCCATCACATCCTCGACCGGGGTGCCGAGCGTCATGCCGTCGACGGACCGGGCCACCAGCTGATCGGCCGGACCGCCCTTGGACGGCGGCCTCACACCGGCCTCGGCCAGCACGTCGGCCAGGCGTACGCCGACCCAGCGGGCATTGCCCACGTACGGGCCACCGACCTCGTTGGAGACGCAGGCGAGGGTGATGTCCCGCTCGACCAGCTCCCGGTCGAGCAGATCCTGGAAAGAGAGGGCGAGTGGCCTGTTCACGCCCCGGCCGTGGATGCGCAGCCGCCAGCGGGTGGCGTCCACCTTGGGCACGACCAAGGCGGTGTCGACACGGTAGAAGTCCTTGTTGGGGGTGACGAACCGGCTGACACCGGCAACGCGCAGCTGCGCGCCCCTGGGCACCGGCGCGGCGGACGAGTCCGGCCGGGGCAGGACCACGGCCGCCCGGGACGCCACGGCGTCCCGCGCACGCGACGTCCCCAGCGCCCGGCCCAGAACTCCGGCGCCGGTGGACGCCACGGCGGCGGCGCTCGCGGCGATCAGGAAACCGCGCCGATCCCAGCCCTCCCCGGGCGCCGACGCCCGTGCGGGGGCGGTGAGCCGCCCGGTCAGCCAGTGCAGGAGCGCGGCCCCCGCGAGCGCCCCCGCCAGGGACGGCACCCCGTCGGCGAAGGAGTCGGAGTCCGGGCGGGTCGTGGCCGCGACGGCTCCCACCACGCCGAACAGCAGCACCGCGGACGCGCCCACCCGCCGGTGGCGCAGCGCCAGCAGGCCCAGCATGAGGGCGAGGGCCGCGAGGACGGCGACGATGCCCAGCTGCAGGACCAGCTTGTCGCTCTCGCCGAAGGTACGGATCGCCCAGTCCTTGACCGGCGCGGGGGTACGGTCGATGGCGGCTCCGCCCACTGCCGCGACGGGCCCCGCCTCGGGGCGGACAGCGGCAGCGGCGAGCTCGGCCACCGCAAGCGCCGCGTACCCGGCGAGCAATCCACTCAGGGCGGCGAGCAGCCGACGGAACCAGAGGCTTTCAGAAGCGGTCACACCCCCTCTTCGGAGCCGAACGGCATACAGATGGGTCCCTCGGCCCGAAGGGCGGAGCGGTTACGGCTCAGACGGCCGGCGCCCGCGTGAAGCAGCCCCCGGCACCCGCCCGCGCCCCGAGGGGGCGGACACGGGGGCCGAGGCGCCGCTCCGGATCACTTGCCGCGTTCGCCCTTCGGGCCGCGGCCCCGTTCCGTCTTGGGGCCCGCCGAGCGCAGCCCCTCGTCGTCCTGCAGGGACGCGTTGGCCTCCCGGTTCGCGTCCTGGTCGGACACGCCCCGGTTCTCCTCGTCCTTGCGGGTGCGGGCGCGTCGGACGTCGTACTTCTTGCTGCCTGGCTCGGGCATCTGCGATCACCTCCGGCCCGGCCGGGTACCCACCCCGCCCCAGCGAGAACCCCTCGCGGGGCTTCCGAATTACTGGAACGCGTTCTACTCTGTGCCGCGCCGCAGGGACTGGCCGCGACGCCGCGACGCCTGGAGGGGCCGTGCACCTCGAATACACACCGGAGCAGCACCGGCTGCGCGCCGAACTGCGCGCCTACTTCGCCGGACTCGTACCCGAAGGCGCCCACCCGGGCGACGCCGACCCGACCGCCCGCAAGCGGTTCTACCGCGCCACCATCCGCCGCCTGGGCGCCGACCGCTGGCTCGGCGTCGGGTGGCCGAAGGAGTACGGCGGGCGCGGGCTCAGCCCCATGGAGCAGTTCATCTTCTTCGACGAGGCCGCCCAGGCCGGCGTACCGCTCCCGCTCATGGCGCTGAACACCGTCGGGCCCACGATCATGCGGTTCGGCACCGAGGAGCAGAAGGCGTACTTCCTGCCCCGCATCCTCTCCGGCGAGATCGACTTCGCCATCGGCTACAGCGAGCCCGACGCCGGCACCGACCTCGCCGCGCTGAAGACGAAAGCCGTCCGGGAGGGCGACGAGTACGTCGTCAACGGCCAGAAGATCTGGACCACCAACGGCGACACCGCCGACTGGGTGTGGCTCGCCGTCCGCACGGACCCGGACGCCCCGCCCCACAAGGGCATCACCATGCTCCTCGTCCCGACCTCCGACCCCGGCTACTCCTGCACCCTCATCAACACCCTGGCCGGCCACGACACCACCGCGAGCTACTACGAGAACGTCCGCGTCCCCGTCTCCCACCGCATCGGCGAGGAGAACAAGGGCTGGCGGCTGATCACCAACCAGCTCAACCACGAGCGCGTCACGCTCGCCGCGCACGGCACCATGGCCATCCGGGCCCTGTACGACGTGCAGCGCTGGGCCGCCGGCACCAAGCTCGCCGACGGCCGCCGCGTCATCGACCTCGGCTGGGTCAGGAAACGCCTCGCGCAGACGCACACCAGACTCGACGCGATGAAGCTGCTCAACTGGCGGATGGTCACCGCCCTCCAGCACGGCACCCTCACGCCCCAGGACGCCTCCGCCGTCAAGGTGTACGGCTCCGAGGCGCGCCGTGACGCCTACGCCTGGCTGATGGAGGTGGTCGGCTCGGCCGCCCCGCTGAAGGAGGGCTCGGCCGGCTCCGTCCTCCACGGCGAGCTGGAGCGCGGCTACCGCTCCGCCGTGATATTCACCTTCGGCGGCGGCAACAACGAGATCCAGCGCGAGATCATCTCCTGGATCGGCCTGGGCATGCCCCGGGTACGGCGGTAGCGTCATGCGACTGCTGATTTTAGTTGTCACAAAGTCGTGGGCCCCGTCTACGGCAAGGCCGAAGCACAGCGACTCGCCGCCGAACGCGGCTGGACCGTCAAGCAGGACGGCACCCACTGGCGACGTGTCGTTCCTTCTCCCCGTCCGCAACGCGTCGTGGAAACCCGGCTGATACGGCTGCTGCTGGACTCGGGAGCGGTGGCCGTGTGCGCCGGCGGCGGTGGTGTACCGGTGATCCGTGACGCACAAGGGCAGCTGACCGGCGTCGAAGCCGTGGCGGACAAGGACCTCACCGCCGCCCTCCTGGCCGAGGCGCTCGACGCGGACGAACTCCTGCTGCTCACGAACGTTCCCCACGTCTCACTCGGCTACGGCACCCCGACGCCGAGCCCATCGGACGGACCACGCCCGCAGCCCTGAGGGCCCAGCAGTTTCCGGCTCGATCCATGGGACCCAAGGTCGACGCCGTATGCCGATTCGTCGAACTCACGGGCGGCATGGCGGCCATCGGCGCCCTCGAAGACGCCCAAGCCATCCTCGACGGCGCCGCTGGCACCGTCGTCACCCCCAGCGGCCGCGAGACGGTCCACGACGCACCCCAGGACCTGACATGACCATCGACAGCGCACCCACATCGCCACAGCCGCCGGGGAAAGAACCGACTCCGAGACACCCGACGGTCCCCGACGGCGGCTTCGGTTCCCCTCAGCCTTCACCGTTCTGATCGCCGTCACCGTCGTGGTCTGGGCCCTGACCTTCGTGATCCCCGCCGACCGCTACGACATGAAGGACGGCAGCCCGGTCCCCGGCACCTACCATCCCGTGGAGTCATCCAGCGGCTTCTGGGATCGTCTCAAGGACCTGTTCCTCTCTCCGGTGAACGGCCTGTACGGCGTCACCGACGCCGAGACCGGCCTCACCACGCCCGGGGGACCGGCTCTTTCGCCGGGGCCGTGGGAGTGTTCCTCTTCATCCTGGCCGTGGGTGCGTTCATCACCGTGACGATGCGCACCGGCGCCCTCACCGCTGGGGTGGCACGGCTCGCGCAGCGCCTCCGTCACCACAGGACCCTGCTCCTTGTCGTTCTTCTGACGGTGTTCTCCCTCGGCGGGACCACCTATGGCATGGCCGAGGAGACTCTCGGCTTCTACGGGCTCATGATCCCGCTGATGCTCGGCCTGGGGTACGACCGCCTGGTCGCCGCGACGGTCATCATGGTGGGCGCCGGCATCGGCACCGGAGAGGGAATAATCCTGCGACTGTCGATGTGGGCCTGCCTGACCGCGCTGGCAGCCGTCCACGTCGTACGCTACGCCCGCCGTGTCGCCGAAGACCCCACGCGGTCCCTGACTCCGCTCACCGAGGACGACCGTCGTATCAAGAACGACGGCAAGGAAGCGGTGGAACTCACGCACCGCCAGCGCACCGTCCTGTGCCCCTTCGCGGTCACTTTCCTCTTCAAGATCTTCGCCGTGATCCCCTGGACCGACCTGCACATCACCTTCCTGCCCACACTCGGCTGGTACTTCCCCGAACTCGCCGCCCTGTTCGTCGTCGCGGCCGTCTTCGTCGGCCTGGTCGGTGGACTGGGGGAGAAGGGGACGGCGAACGCCATCACCGCCGGTGCCGGGGACTTCATCGGAGCGGCGATGATCGTCATGCTGGCCCGGGGAGTCACGGTGATCATGAACAACGCCAGTGTCACGGACACCATCCTCGACGCCCTGCAAAGTGCGGTGGCCGGCACGTCCTCCGGCGTGTTCGCCGTCCTGATGTTCCTGGTGAACCTTCCCTTGGCCTTCCTCGTACCTTCCTCGTCCGGTCACGCGACCCTTGCCATGCCCATCCTCGCTCCCTTGGCCGACTTCGCCGGTGTGAGCCGCGCCTCGGTGGTGACCGCGTACCAGTCGGCTTCCGGATGGGTGAACCTCATTACGCCCACGTCGGCCGTCGTCATGGGTGGCCTGGCCCTTGCCAAGGTCCGCACCACCAGTATCTGCGCTTCATGGCCCCACTGATGGGCGCCCTGCTGGTGGCCGTCGCCGGGTTCCTGGTAGTCGGTGCGGCGATGCGCTGAGCCCGGCCGCGCGCGATGGCCGGCGGGCCGAGGTCACTCGGCCCTCCGGCCCATTGCTGTGTCGGGCGCGATCTCGGGGGCCTCATGGCGGTGCCCGCCGGGACCAACAGGCCCTGCGGAGAGGCGCCGTTGACCAGCGACAGTGGACATCGGCGGGGCAGGGTGCCCATGAGCCGCTCAAGGAGGTGGGCCCCGTGCCCGGATTGCTTGCCATCGGAGCCGTCACGTCGATCGGCCTCGGTGCGATTCTCATGTTTGCCGTCGACTGGCAATGGGACGGAGCCGACAGGCCGCTTGTCGGTCTCATCATGATGGCCGTCGGGATACTCGCACTGGTCGCCGCAACGAGCATGAACGGCCATACTTCCCACTCCGGCAAGGCGCCGTGAGCCCGACGACTGCGCACGGGGCCTGGGCGGCCCCGTGAACCGCTCGTGCCCTGACAGTTCATTGCCTTCACTGCGGAGCCCGGTTCCGGCCGGAGGGATTCCGAAGCCGGCTCCTCCGTCGGAGGTTTCCCGCGGGGTCGGCAACGCCTCAAACGCCTCCAATGCCCGTGTCGCCGATGGCGCACGATGGCGTTTGAGGCGTTTGAGGCGTTGGGAAAGAAGGAGACGTGACCGTCACCGCGGCACGGCGATCATCCGGCCCACGTCGGTGGTGGCGACCGTACGGTCACAGGTGTGGGACCACCGCCACCGGGGCCGCTGTGTGGTGCAGCACCGCGTGCGCGACCGGGCCGATGTGCGCGCCGATCGCCGCGCGGCGTATACGTCGCCCCACCACCAGCAGCGAGGCGTTCCTGGACGCTTCCACGAGATGGTCCGCGGCCCGGCCGACCACGCACTGCTCCGTGACCTCGACATCCGGGAACTTGCCGCGCCACGGCCGCAGTACGTCCGTGAGCGCGCTCGCCTCGCGCAATGACCTCGCGACACTGTGGCCGGGGTCGGCGGCCGCGGGGGCGTATCCGAGAGCGACCGGAGCGGTCCAGCCGTGGACCACCCGCAGCCGGGCCGACCTCGCAGCGGCGGCTTCGGAGGCGTACGCGATCAACTCGTCACACGGCCGGGAGAGGTCGAGGCCGAGCACCACATCGAGGTACGGGCCCTCACCGGTGACGTCGTCACCGGCCCCGAGGCGCAGGTCGTCCTCGGCCCGCTTGCCGGCCCGTACGACGACGACCGGGCGCTCGGCATGCGCGATGACGGGCAGGGACACCGAGCCGGCCAGGAAGCCACCGAGGACACCCAGCCCTCGCGATCCCAGGACCAGAACCTCTGCCTCCTCCGCCGCGGCGAGCAACACCTCGGCGGGACGCCCGAAGACCTGCTCGACGCCGACGTCCAGGCCGGGGTGGCCCTCCCGCAGCCGTGCGGCCACTTCGCGAGGGACGCGTTCCGCCCAGTGCTGGGTGATGGTCGTACCGCCGGGTGTGGTGTCCGTGCCCATGAACGGGGCATGGGCGAAGGCCGGCGACCAATCCTGCCAGGCGTGGAGGATGTTCAGCGGTAGGCCGCGGAGGCGGGCCTCCCGGGCGGCCCACTCCGCTGCGGCGAGCGACTCGGCCGAGCCGTCCACAGCTGCTCTGACGGTGC
Organism: Streptomyces sp. CB03234; assembly: GCF_001905885.1. Classification (GTDB taxonomy): domain Bacteria; phylum Actinomycetota; class Actinomycetes; order Streptomycetales; family Streptomycetaceae; genus Streptomyces. The sequence continues at coordinate 696,932 of NZ_LIYH01000004.1, forward strand.
GTCGTGACATGGATTTCTCCGAATGCCGGGTTAAGAACGTCTGCTTGGGTGAGCGGTGGCGGAGCAAGGGGCGGGACCGGCGGTCGCCGGGCGGCGGCGAAGGGACCGGCCCCAGCGGTGCTGTCCGAGCGGCCGGAAATTCCGTGGGCCGGAAGTGGCAGGTGTGGTCCCAGGGCGGCGTACTACAGGGCCGGGGTGATCAGTCCGTAGTGGCCGTCGTAGCGGTGGTAGAGCACGCTGCCGCGGCCAGTACCGGTGTCGTTGAAGAAGACGAAGGGCAGGCCGGTCAGGTGAAGCCGTTGTACGGCCTCGTTCACACCGCTCGTGGGGACGGGAACCGTGCTGACGCTCAGCAGCCCCTCGATCTCACGTTCGAGACCCAGGAGCCCGAGGGAAGCCGTACGATGCCGGCCGGTGCGGGGGTCCCGGTAGACGACGCTGTCGTATCCGGAGGCCAGGTCGGTGAAGACCCAGAAGTCGTAGTCCATGGCTTCCAGGTCGATGAGGGCGTCCTCGGGGGGCTGCCGGGCCAGGCTGAACGACTTGTGCCGTACGATGCGGCGCTCTTCGGCCGGCATGTGATGACGGTGGGGGCGGTGCTCGGAACCCAGGCTGTCCGACCACGCCCGAACCTCGGTGCCACTGCTGCCGCGTGGGCCGTGTGTCCCGTACCGCCGTGCCCGGGCGAGCCGCGCCGTCAGGCGATCCTGCAGGAGGTCGACGGCCTCGAACATGGTGCTTCCGGCCACGTGGGCCCGTACCGGTCGGCCGTTGACATCCACCACAGCCTGAGCCGTAGCCGGTCGGACCGCCGAAGCGTTGACGGATTGCGTGAGCTTCACCTGGGCCGACAGCACCGGTTCGCGCACATGGCTGATCACCGCCAGCACCTTCCCCCGGGCATAGGCGTCGGCGCCGTTCGGCACCTGTCCTCGGTTCCGTACCTGGACGTCTACTTCACTGCTGGTCTTCAGACCGCTCATGGGAACTCCTCCTTGCTCGCTCCCAGCCTGTCTGCCGCCGGCCTGTCCCGGGCAGAGCCGACAGGGCCTGGGCGGAGGTCCCGTTCGTACCCGCATCACGCACCTGCGCGGGGACTTCCGGACGTCTGTGAAGACCGTTCGGCCCGCTGCCACCAGTGGTCCGCGTAAGTGAGAGAGGCCCCGGCTCGTTCGATCAACGGACGATGAGAGGCGCAGGGGTGGCCCATCCGGCCCTTCTTGTCGTCATGCGACCTGTGTCACGGTGCCTTGAGGCGGTACCCGCACGACCATGGCGTGTGTGCGTCGGAGAGCCGATTGAGGGGGCCGCCCGGCTGCGGCGAGGCGTCTCCGGTACGACGGCGCCGGCCAAGCCCCGTGATGCCGCAAGGGCGGTCCGTCGGACGCCGCACCCACACACAAGACGGAGGAAGCATGCGCAAGGACGAGTGCTCTGGCGGCGTACCCCTGACCGACGAGGAACTCACCTCGCTCGACGCGCACTGGAGGGCGGCCAACTACCTCTCGGTCGGGCAGATCTACCTGATGGACAACCCGCTGCTGCGCAAGCCGCTGGAACCGGCGCACATCAAGCCGCGGTTGCTCGGTCACTGGGGTACGTCCCCGGGCCTCAACCTCGTGCACACTCACCTCAACCGGGTGATCCGTCGTCACGGTCTCGACGCCCTGTGCATCTGGGGGCCCGGGCACGGCGGGCCGGCCGTCCTCGCCAACTCCTGGCTGGAAGGCAGCTACAGCGAGACGTACCCGGACGTGAGCCGGGACGAGGAAGGCATGGCTCGGCTGTTCCGGCAGTTCTCCTTCCCCGGCGGCGTGCCGAGCCACGTGGCGCCCGAGACCCCCGGCTCGATCCACGAGGGCGGGGAACTGGGCTACTCCCTTTCGCACGCGTACGGCGCTGCGCTGGACAATCCGGACCTCCTGGTGGCGTGCGTCATCGGGGACGGCGAGGCCGAGACGGGACCGCTCGCCGCCTCCTGGCACTCCAACAAGTTCCTCGACCCCGTCCACGACGGAGCAGTCCTGCCGATCCTGCACCTCAACGGCTACAAGATCGCCAATCCCACCGTGCTCGCGCGGCTCCCCGAGGCGGAACTCGACGAACTGCTGCGGGGCTACGGCCACGACCCCCTGCACGTCACCGGCGACGACCCGCACCAGGTCCACCGGGCGATGGCGGCCGCGATGGACACGGCCGTCGACCGCGTCCGGCACATCCAGCGGCGGGCCCGCAGCGGCGGACCGGACGAGGGCGAGCGACCGCGCTGGCCCGTGATCGTCCTCCGTACGCCGAAGGGCTGGACCGGTCCGGCCGAGGTGGACGACCTCCCGGTCGAAGGCACCTGGCGCTCCCACCAGGTCCCGCTGTCCGAGGTGCGGGACGACCCGGGGCACCGCGAGCAGCTGGAGGCCTGGCTGCGGTCCTACCGCCCCGAGGAGCTGTTCGACGAGCACGGCAGGCCGCGGGCGCGGGTGCTCGCCTGCGTACCGGACGGTGAGCGACGGCTGGGCGCCACTCGGCACGCCAACGGCGGCCTGCTGCTGCGGGAGCTGCCCCTCCCGCCGCTCGAACGCTTCGCCGTCGCCGTGGACCGGCCGGGCGGCACCCGGCACGAGCCGACCAAGGTCCTCGGCGAGCTGCTGGAGGCCGTCATGTCCGCCACCGCCGACCGCCGTGACTTCCGGCTCGTCGGCCCCGACGAGACCGCCTCCAACCGCCTCCAGGCCGTGTACGGAGCCAGCGGCAAGGCATGGCAGGAACCGGTCCTCGCCACCGACGAACACCTCGACCGGCACGGCCGAGTGATGGAGATCCTCTCCGAACACACCTGCCAGGGGTGGCTGGAGGGCTACCTCCTCACCGGCCGCCACGGGCTGTTCTCCTGCTACGAGGCGTTCGTCCACATCGTCGACTCCATGGTCAACCAGCACATCAAGTGGCTGAAGACCGCTCGCGCTCTGCCGTGGCGCGCCCCCGTCGCCTCCCTCAACTACCTGCTGACGTCTCATGTATGGCGCCAGGACCACAACGGCTTCTCCCACCAGGACCCCGGCTTCGTCGACCATGTGCTCAACAAGAGCCCCGAAGTCGTCCGCGTCTACCTGCCGCCGGACGCCAACACCCTCCTGTCCGTCGCGGACCACGCACTGCGCAGCCGTGACCACGTCAATGTGATCGTGGCCGGCAAACAGCCCTGCTTCGACTGGCTCTCCCTCGACGACGCCCGCGCCCACTGCGCCCGCGGCGCCGGCGTCTGGAGCTGGGCGGGCACCGAGGACGGCACGCGTGAGCCCGATGTGGTCCTCGCCTGCGCCGGTGATGTACCCACCCAGGAAGTGCTCGCCGCGGCCGGTCTGCTGCGTCATCACCTGCCCCGGCTCGCGGTCCGAGTGGTGAACGTCATCGACATGACCCGGCTCATGCCCCACGAGGAGCACCCGCACGGCATGACCGACGGGGAGTACGACGCCCTGTTCACCCGCGACAGGCCGGTGATCTTCGCCTACCACGGCTACCCGTGGCTGGTGCACCGCCTGGCCTACCGCCGCACCGGACACCCGAACCTCCACGTACGCGGCTACAAGGAGGTCGGCACCACCACGACCCCCTTCGACATGGTCGTGCGCAACGACCTGGACCGCTACCGCCTCGTGATGGATGTGATCGACCGCGTGCCCGGCCTCGCCGTACGAGCCGTGGGCGTACGGCAGGCCATGGCGGACGCGCGCACCCGCCACCACGCCTGGATCCGCGAACACGGCAGCGACATGCCCGAGGTCACCGACTGGACGTGGCCCGCCTGAACCGTGCCGTCGTGTACCCCGACATCCATTGGTGGATCGACGGAGGGCCGCCGACGAAGGGCTTCCTCAGCAGCGTCACGGTCGGTCCGATCGAGCATGGTCGACTCCGCGACCGTTCGCCAGCCGGTTCACCACACCCACCACCCCGTCCACCCGCCATGCCGCTCGGATCAGTGCCGACGTATCAGCATGGGGTCCGAGCCGGCCCGCCATGGTGACCACACCGTCGCGGACGTCGACACGCACCTGATCGGCGTCGTGCGCCGGCACGCGGACCGAGAAGGCCTCGCTGACGTCCGAACGGATCTCCTCGTCGGTGCGGAGGAAGACACGCAGGAGGTCGCGGCGTGGGACCCGCCATCGACCGGGCCGCTCGGAGCACGGGAGAAGAGGGCCCAATGGCCCTGGGACACTTCCGTTCGACCCCTGCCCCGGGGCAGGCACCGGCCCGCACGCTGGCACCACCTGCAACGGAACCCCTCGGGAGGGCGGCGGACATGACCGTACGCATGGGAATCAACGGCTTCGGGCGCATCGGGCGCGACTACCTGCGCTGCGTCATGGAACGCTTGGAGGCGAGCAGCGGTACCCCGGTGGAAGTGGTGGCCGTCAACGACCTCGCCGCCCCGGAAACGCTGGCCCATCTGCTCACCTACGACTCGACCTACGGCCGGTTCGGCCGCACCGTCGAGCACGACGACGACTCCATCACGGTCGACGGGCGCCGCATCGCCGTCACGTCCGAGCGTGACCCCGCCGACCTGCCCTGGGGGGCCCTGGGTGTGGACGTGGTCATCGAGGCCACCGGCCGCTTCCGCACCAGGGAGGACGCCGGCCGGCACCTGAAGGCGGGAGCGCGCAAGGTACTGCTCTCGGTTCCCGGCAAGGGCGTGGACGCCACCATCGTCATGGGCGTCAACGAATACACGTACGACCCGCGTCTCGACCATGTGATCTCCAACGCGTCCTGCACCACCAACTGTGTGGCCCCGATGGTGAAGGTCCTCGACGGGCGTTTCGGAATCGTCAAGGGCCTGATGACCACCATCCACGGCTACACCAATGATCAGGTCGTCCTCGACGGCCCGCACAAGGATCTGCGCCGGGGTCGCACGGCAGCGGTCAACATCGTCCCGACCAGCACCGGCGCCGCCCGAGCCGTCGGGCTGGTGCTTCCCGGACTCGCGGGCACCCTGGACGGCATCGCGGTGCGCGTGCCGGTCGAGGACGGCTCGCTGACCGACCTCACCCTGGTGCTGGACCGGCCGGTGTCGGCGCAGGACGTCAACTACGCCTTCCGGGAGGCCGCCGAGGGACCGCTGAAGGGCATCCTGCGGGTGAGCGACGCCCCGATCGTCTCACGCGACATCGTCGGTGACCCTGCCTCGTGCATCGTCGACGCACCACTGACGCAGGCGCACGGGAACCTCCTCAAGGTCTTCGGCTGGTACGACAACGAGTGGGGCTACACCAACCGCCTCGTCGACCTCACCCAGTACGTCGTCGCTCTGCTCGATGTCCGATGAAGCACCGGTACCCCACAGGCCCGGAAGGCGAGACGGTGGGCGTCAGGAGGGTGCGACTGTGGCGTTTGCGGCGCAACGCGCTGCGTCACCGCTCCCACGCCATGGAGGGCTGGATCGTCCTGGTACTGGGCGTGATCGGGTTCATCGGTGCTCCTCTGGGCGGCGCGGTGGCATGGGAGGCCGTGCTGGAGGCACGATCTCAGCAGCAGACCGAGCGCCGGCTCACCGACGCGGTGCTGGTGGAGGACCCCGCACCCGCGGCCAGAGGCAGCACACGCGCCAGGGCCACCGTGCGGTGGACCGGCCCCGACGGCACCACGCACATCGGCCGGGTGCCGGTCGGGAGCCACATGGAGCGCGGATCCCATGTCTCCCTGTGGACGGACGAGGACGGGGCCATGACCTCCGCGCCGCTCGGCCCGGCCGCCGCGAGGTTCGACGCCGCGGTGGCCGCGCTCACCATCACGGTGGGCCTCGGTTTCCTCGTGCTCGCCGCCCACCGGCTCGTCCGACGGGTGTGCGAACGTCGCCGCAGCGCGCGCTGGGGCCGGGAATGGGCACGAGTGGCACCGGAGTGGGACCGCAAGAACGCCTGAGCCGGTGGGCCCGAACGGGTCTCCCTTCGGGACCTTCGGGACCTTCGTCACGAGCCTGTCCGGCGGAAGGCTGTAGGTGACAGCAGGGGCTGCCGCCCCGGTGCCCGCTGCTCCGCCCGTATCCAGGGAGATCTCATGACTCAGGTGACCACTGACCGGCGGAATGCCGCTTGCGGGGACGACGCTCCGTCCGACGCCGGGATGGCCGTGAACCGGCTGGTCGACAACGCCTGCGAGGCACTCGCCGACTTCGAGTCCTTCACGCAGGAGCAGGTCGACCACATCGTCGCCAAGGCTTCTGTGGCTGCCCTGGACCAGCACACCGCCCTGGCGCGGCTGGCGGTGGAGGAGACCGGCCGGGGCGTTTTCGAGGACAAGGCGGCGAAGAACATGTTCGCCTGCGAGCACGTCACCCACAGCATGTCGCGGACGAAGACGGTCGGCGTCATAGGGCGCGACGACATCGAGGGCATCATCGAGATCGCCGAACCGGTCGGGGTTCTGTGCGCGGTCACCCCGGTCACCAATCCGACGTCCACGACCGTCTTCAAGGCGCTGCTGGCGCTGAAGACGCGCAACCCGGTGGTGTTCGCCTTCCACCCCTCCGCGCAGGCGTGCAGCGCCGAGGCCGCTCGCATCGTGCGGGACGCGGCCGTTGCCGCCGGGGCACCCGAGCACTGCGTGCAGTGGGTCGAGGAGCCCTCGATCGAGGCCACCGGACTCCTCATGCGTCATCCGGGAGTGGCCCTGATCCTGGCGACCGGCGGGAACAGCATGGTCAAGGCCGCCTACTCGGCGGGCAAGCCCGCCGTGGGCGCCGGCGCCGGCAACGTACCGGCCTATGTGCACCGAAGCGCGGATCTGCGCAGGGCTGTCAACGACCTCGTCCTGTCCAAGTCCTTCGACCACGGCATGATCTGCGCGTCCGAACAGGCGGTCATCCTCGACACCGAGGTGTACGACGAGGCCCTGGCCGAGTTCCGGCGCCTGCACGCCTACGTCGCGACCGCCGAGGAGAAGCGGAAGCTGGAGACCTACCTCTTCTCGCCGGACCCGGCCGGCCGGCAGGGCCGTGTCAACCCGGCGGCCGTGGGCCAGAGCCCCGCCTGGATCGCCGAGCGGGCAGGGTTCGCGATCCCCGCGGAGACGTCGCTCATCCTGGCCGGGGCGAGCCGTGTCGGGCCCGACGAGCCACTCACGCGGGAGAAGCTCTGCCCCGTCCTCACCGTGCTGCGGGCCGACTCGACCGAGGAGGGCTTCGCTCTCGCGGCCGACATGGTCGCCTTCCACGGGCAGGGCCACAGCGCCGTGATCCACACCGGCGACCCGGCCCTCGCCGAAAGCTACGGGCGCCGCATGAAGACCGTACGCGTCATCGTCAACTCCCCGTCGTCCCAGGGCGCGATCGGCGGAATCTACAACCGCCTCCTGCCCTCGCTGACCCTCGGCTGCGGCTCCTGGGGCAGCACGTCGGTCTCCGACAACGTCTCGGCCGCCCAACTGCTCAACATCAAGCGCGTGACGACGCGGCAGAACAACCTCCAGTGGTTCAAGGTGCCGCCGAAGATCTACTTCGAGCCGCAGGCCATCCGCTACCTGGCCGCGATGCCGGAGGTCCACCGCGTCACCGTGGTCACGGACGCCACCATGACGCGCCTCGGCTACGTCGACCGCGTCAGCCGCGTCCTGCAGCAGCGGGAACAGCCCGTGACCATCCAGGTCATCGACGACGTGGAACCGGAGCCGAGTATCGATTCCGTACAGCGCGGCGCCGCCCTCATGCGCGACTTCCGGCCGGACACCATCATCGCCCTGGGCGGCGGGTCGCCCATGGACGCGGCCAAGGTGATGTGGCTGCTGTACGAACAGCCGGACGTCGACTTCGCCGACATGCGCCAGAAGTTCTCCGACATCCGCAAGCGCGCCTTCCGGTTCCCGGTGCTCGGCAAGCGGGCCCGGCTGGTCTGCGTTCCCACCACCTCGGGCACGGGCGCCGAGGTCACCCCGTTCGCGGTCATCTCCGACCCGGCGACCGGCAAGAAATACCCGCTCGCCGACTACGCCCTGACGCCCAGCGTCGCGATCGTCGACCCGGTACTCACCGCCGAGCTCCCAGCGTCGCTCGCGGCCGACAGCGGCTTCGACGCCCTCACGCACGCCACCGAGGCGTACGTCTCGGTCTACGCGAACGACTTCACCGACGGCCTGGCCCTCCATGCCATCAAGCTGATCTTCGAGAACCTGGAAGCCGCCGTCACCGGACACGACGCACAGCGAACCCTGGCCCGGGAGAAGATGCACAACGCCGGCACCATCGCCGGCATGGCCTTCGGCAACGCCTTCCTCGGCATCGTCCACGCCATGTCCCACACCCTAGGCGCCACCTTCCACATCGCCCACGGGCGGACGAACGCGATCCTTCTGCCGCACGTGATCCGCTACAACGGCACGGTTCCCGCCAAACTGACGGGATGGCCCAAGTACGAGAGCTACCGGGCGCCCGAGCGCTTCGGGGACATCGCCCGTGCGCTGGGACTGCCGGCCTCCACCGCAGCGGAAGGCGTCGCCTCGTACGCCGCCGCCGTGGAACGCCTGCGTGACGCCGTCGGTATCGAACCGTCCTTCCGAGCCCTGGGCATCGACGAGTCGGCGTTCATCGGCGCCCTGCCGCAGCAGGCACTGAACGCCTACGAGGACCAGTGCGCCCCGGCGAACCCGCGCATGCCGATGCTGGACGACATGGAGGACCTCATGCGCACCGCCTACTACGCCGGACCCCGGCCACTGCCTCTCGTCTGACCGCCCAACCACTCGCACGGCCGATAGGCTGGCGCATGAGCGGGTGATCGAGGTCGGGAGGACCGGTGGGCGTGGAGGAGCCGTTGTCGCGGATGCCCCAGATGCGGCTCGACGAGCTGCTGGAGGAGCTCCAGGCGCGTATCAACGCGGCGCGCGGGACGAGGGACCGGGTGCACAGCCTGCTGGAGGCCGTCGTCTCGGTCGGCCGCGAGCTGGACCTCTCCCAGGTGCTGCGGCGCATCGTGGAAGCGGCCGCGCTCCTCGTGGACGCCCAGTACGGCGCCCTGGGGGTGATCGGCCCGGACGGCCGGACGCTGTCACAGTTCCTCACCGTCGGGCTGACGGAGGAGGAGATCGCGAGGATCGGTCCTCTCCCGGCCGGGCACGGCATCCTGGGCGAGCTGATCCGCCACCCCGAGCCGCTCCGCCTGACGGACCTCGGCGCCCACGAGGCGTCCTACGGCTTCCCCGCCCATCACCCGCCCATGCGGACATTCCTGGGCGTGCCGATCCGCGTACGCGACGAGGTCTTCGGCAACCTCTACCTCACCGACAAACACGGTGGCGTGGACTTCGACGCCGAGGACGAGTCGGTGATCTCCACCCTGTCCGTCGCCGCAGGCGTCGCCATCGACAACGCACGGCTGTACGAGGCGTCCCAGCGCCAGCAGCGCTGGCTGGAGGCGAACGCGGAGATCACCAACAGCCTGCTCTCCGGCAGCCCACGCCTGGCGGTCCTGGAACTTATCGCCCGCCGCGCCCAGGAGATCACCGGGGCAGCGCTCGCCGACGTCTCCGTGCCCGTCGCCGCGACGGAGGATCTCGTCGTCGAGCTGGCCATCGGTGCCGACGGCGACACCCGCCGCGGCCTGGTCGTCCCGGTCGAGGGCACGCTGTCCGGTGCCTCCTACAAAGCCGGCGCACCCGTCACGACGGGCGGCCTGGCCGAGGACGACCGGTTCAACGCGGGACCGCGCCGCTTCGACGGCCTCGGCCCGGCGGTCGCCGTCCCCCTGGGCACCGCCGCCAAGGACACCCGTGGAGTGCTGCTGCTGGCCAGGCGCCAAGGCGAACCCGTCTTCACCCATGCCGAACTGGGGCCGCTGCTGGCCTTCGCCGGTCAGGCCGCGCTCGCTCTGGAGCTGGCCGAGCGCCGGAACGACGCCGAGCAGCTCGCGCTCCTGGAGGACCGCGACCGCATCGCCCGGGACCTGCACGACCTCGCCATCCAGCGCCTCTTCGCGACCGGTATGACCCTGCAGAGCGCCGCGCGGCTCGTGCAGCACGAGGGCGCTGCCGAACGGGTCTCGCGTGCCGTCGGGGACCTGGACGAAACGATCAAGATCATCCGCTCCACGATCTTCGGGCTGCGCGCCCGCGAGGAGGACACGGGACCGAGCCTGCGGGCACGCGTGGCCCGCGCGGTCGGCGAGACGGCCACGACGCTCGGGTTCCCGCCCCGTCTGAGCATGGAAGGGCTGCTCGACACCGACGTGCCGCCACAGGTGGCCGAGCACGTCATGGCGGCCCTCACCGAGATGCTGAGCAACGCCGCCCGCCACGCGCACGCCACCCGGGTCGAGGTCGGCCTGGAAGCCACCTCCGACGAGGTCGTCCTCACCGTGACGGACAACGGCAGGGGAATCCCCGCCGAGGGCAGGCGCAGCGGCCTGAGCAACCTCGAGGATCGGGCGCGCGGCGTGGGCGGCACCCTGGAGATCGAGCGCCCCGACGAGGGCGGCAGCCGGTTTGTGTGGCGGGCGCCGCTCGGCGTCGACCGCGACAGGTGATCGCAGCCTGCACTTCTCGAAGGAGGCGGGTCCGGGGACGGGAAGGCCGGACCAGGTCTGCGGGTGCGCCACGATGTCCCCGCTCGACGACGTGACCCGCCAGTCCGGGGGCTTGCGTCGGTGGTTGTCAGGCGGCCGGTGGCCCTACGCCCCCGTGGGCGTCACGTGGTGAGCTGCAAGCCCGTCACCAGGTCGGGCCGGATGCGCAGCGCGGCGTTCATGCCGGGGTGCTCCACCCATGGGCGCAAACGGGCTGCGAAGCGCGCGAGTTCGCCGTCGTCGGTGACCCGGTGGGCGTAACCGGTGACCACCACGCTCCAGCCGATGTGCGTCTCGGGATCGATGACATCCGCCTCGTAGGCCACCACGACACCGGTCGCATGGGTCGGCGCCACGATGGAGGCGAGCGTCGCGCCGTCGTGCAGCTGGACGATGATGTCGTCGCCGTCCATGAGGTGGTTGACCGGGCGGACGGCCGGCAGGGCCTGCTGGGTGAAGACGATCCGCCCCAGGGACACGGTGCCCAGCAGTCGCAGAGCCTCCGCGCGGTCGAGCTGCGCCATGCGCCGGGGCGCCACCGCCTCAGCGCGGTCACCCACCGTTCGATGCGTGGCTTCGTCCTTCATCGCGCCCACCTTCTGCTGCGGCTCGGTCCTCGAACACTTGGGTGCCTGCAGCCAGCGTCTCTTGAGCCCGACCGGGGCAATAGGGCCGAACGGACCTGCGTCCTGGCCGGATTCCAGGCCACGGCGGCAGGCCCCGCCCCCGGAGCGGTCAGGCGAACGAGCAGAGCACGGTACGGTCCACGCCCAGGGTGCGGATGACGCGCGCGGGAAGCCGCTGGATACGGCACAGCTTCAAGCGCACACCGGCCGCCACGCAGCGGCGGTGCATACGGAGGAAGAGCTCGACGCCGGAGCTGTCGCAGAAGGTGACGTCGGTGAGGTCGAGCGTCAGTTCGCGCTCCGCGGAGCCGGCGAGGAGGGTCAACTCGGGCTCGATGCGTGCGACGGTGCAGAGGTCGATCTCCCCGGCCAGGGCGACGGCCACCGTGCTCGGGTCCAGCGGGGTCGTGGTCAGGCTGATGGGGGTCGTCGTCATGGCGGCCTTCCTCCGTACAGGCGATCTCCGGGACCCTGATTGCCCCGGCCGTGCCGGCCTGTGAAGTTCAGCAGTAGACGCACCGGGGACGGCAGGCCCGGCGGGTCCCTACCAGTGGGCCGAAGGTCCCTCGCACCGGTGACCCGCCGAAACGTGACGAGGGGCGACGCCACATGCGGCTGAAGCCGCAGCAGGGCGCGCCCACCTGCCGGTGTCGGGTCATGCCGGTCGCATGGGACCTGGCCGCGCCGGGCAGCAGATCTCCAAGGGCGTGACTATGGACGAGGGCCATCCGGCCCTGGTCGGAGGTCCCGCTCACGCGACACCATGCAGGTGGATCCGCCGACGGCGGATGACACGGCGAACACGGAGTGCGCGATGACGGACAGCAGCGGCAGCCCCGCCGAGAAGGAGCCGGTCAAGGTCTTCCTCCTCGACGACCACGAGGTGGTGCGCCGAGGCGTGCACGATCTGCTGGACGCCGAACCCGACCTGACCGTGGTGGGGGAGGCCGGCACGGCCGAGCAGGCGCTCGTACGCATCCCCGCGCTGCGCCCGCAGGTCGCCGTCCTCGACGTGCGGCTGCCGGACGGCGACGGGGTGAGTGTCTGCCGCGAGCTGCGCTCCCGCATGCCCGACCTGGCCTGCCTGATGCTGACGTCGTTCGACGACGAGGAAGCGCTCCTCGACGCGATTATGGCTGGTGCGTCCGGCTACGTCCTGAAGCAGATCACCGGCACGGACCTGGTCAACGCCGTCCGCACGGTCGCCTCGGGACAGTCCATGCTGGATCCCGGGGCCACGGCACGGGTGATGGCCCGCCTGCGCGGTGGGGCGGAGCAGCGGGAGAAGGAACCGCAGGGCCTGCCCGGCCTGACCGAACGCGAGCGGGAGATCCTCGCCCTGGTGGGGGAGGGGCTGACCAACAGGGAGATCGGCAAACGGCTCTACCTGGCGGAGAAAACGGTCAAGAACAACATCTCACGCCTTCTGGCCAAGCTCGGTGTCGAACGCCGCGTGCAGGCCGCCGTCATCGCCACACAGGCGCTGGGCGGCAGGGACGGCCAGGGCGGCTCGGCATCGGAGCGTGAAAGCCGCCCACAGTACTGACAGCGAGTGACGAACACCGACGGAGACGGGGACACGGACGGACACGACAGCCCCTGGCGGCGCCTTCGAGGCGCCGCCAGGGGCTGCTTTCCATCCGCCGTAAGCTCGATCTCCTCGCGATCATGGAGAAGCCGTGCCCGATGACATGCCTCCGGCCCCCTTCCGCCGCGTACCGGGGCCGCTGCGACAGGCGCGGCCGCGCGCGTCGGGGGCCACGACGAGTCAGTCGTGCGGGACGACCGCAACGGGGCAGGGGGCGTGGTGCAGGGCGGCGTGGGCGACCGAGCCGATGCGGGTGCCCACGGGGCCGCGGCGCGCCCTGCGGCCGACCACGAGCAACTGCGCGTCCGACAGGGCCGACAGCAGCACCTGCCCCGCGCTGCCGATCTCGACGTGCTCGGTCACCGGGACGTCGGGAAACCGCGCGCGCCACGGCGCCAGCGCCTCCGCCAGAGCCTTCCGTTCGAAGGGTTCGAGCCCTCCCGCCTCGTCCGCGAGGCGCATCGATCCGGGGCTGTAGGCGTAGATCGGCGGCAGGCTCCAGGCCCTGACCGCTCGCACGGCCGCGCCTCGTACGGCTGCCGCCTCGAAGGCGAAGCCCAGCACCGCGTCGCTGTCCTGCGGCGTGCCCTGCTGGCCCACGACCACCTCGCCGCCCGTCGACCGGTGCTCCTGCGCGTTCCGGGCGCGAACGGACACCACCGGCCGGGCCGAGGCGGCGATCACCTGTTGCCCGTACGAGCCGAGGAGGAAGCCCACGAGCGCGCCGTGTCCCCGGGAGCCGAGTACCAGCATGCCGGACGCCTCGGCCTCCCTCAGCAGCGCGGCGACCGCTGTGTCCTGCACGACCTCGGAGGTGAGGGCGAGGTCCGGGTACCTTCCGGCGACGCGCGTCACCGCCTCCCGTAGCACGGCGTTGGCCGACTTGGCCTGCGTCTCCCTGTCCTGCACCACGGGCACGTCCAGCGGCTGCCACAGCCAGGCGTGCACGACGCGCAGCGGAAGGCCGCGCACGACGGCCTCGCGCGCCGCCCAGTCGACCGCGGCCAGGCTCTCCGCGGATCCGTCCACTCCTACGACGATGGCACGGGTCATGGGGGATGCCTCCATACGGTTCTACGGGCACGGCCGCTTCGGCCGGCTCTCTGTTCCCCCAGCATCGGCGAGACGGCCCCCACCCGCCGAGGGCCGGTCGGCCCTCCGTCCCGGCCGTTCGGGCCGTGAGGCGGTGGCCATGGCCGCTCCCGCGCGTGAATGAGGACCACTGGCCTCCGGCAGGGACTTGTGGCCTCCTGTGCGGCCGGCACCGGCCGACCACTGTGGGAGGCGCAGTTCCCCCTCTCCCAAGGAGCGCTTCCATGTCTTCCACCGTCACCGTCGGCCTTGACGGATCCCGGGAAAGCCTCGCTGCCGTGGACTGGGCCGCCGAGGAGGCCGTGCGTCGCGCGGTGCCCCTGCGCCTGCTCCAGGCCTGGTGCGGCGACGGCGACCCGCGCACGCTTCTCGTCGACCCGATCGTGGCACGCGGCTGGGGGGAGCGGACGCTCGGTGCGGCGGAGAGGCGGCTGCGCCGGCGCCACCCGGCCCTCGACGTCGAGACGGAATGGACCTCGAGCGACGCGGTCGAGGTGCTCTGCGCGGCCGGCAACGAAGCGGAACTGCTGGTCCTGGGCTCCCGCGGCCTCGGCGGCCTGGCAGGGTTCCTGGCCGGGTCCGTCTCCCTGGCCGTACTCGGCCGCATCCGCCGCCCAGTCGTCCTCGTACGCCCGCACACCCACCGGGCGCCCCGGGAGGACGACCCTGCCGGGGCGGGCGGTCCGGCGGGGGAGGTCGTGCTCGGACTGGACGTGGCGAGCCCGGGTGACGAGGTGCTCGCCTTCGGCTTCGCCGCGGCCGACCGATATGGCTGCGGACTGCGGGTGCTGCACAGCTGGGCCGTCCCGGCGGTCTACGGGCCCGACATGGGGGGCGCCCTGCCGCTGCTGATGACGGAGGTGGCCCAGGACGCGCGCCGGGCGCTCGACGAGGCGCTGGCCCCGTGGACGGATAAGTACCCGGACGTCCCCGTTGTCCCCGAATGCCATCAGGGCCGGCCGGCGCAGGACCTCGCGGAGGCCTCGCGGGACGCCCGGCTGATCGTGGTCGGTCGCCGCAACCGGCGTGCGCGGATCGGCACCCACATCGGCGCCGTCACCCACGCCGTCATCCACCACTCCCAGGCCCCCGTCGCCGTCGTGCCGCACGACTGACGGTGGCGCCGTCGCGCCGACACGGAGCGCGGCTGAAGAGGGCCGGCAGCCCGCCCCGGCCGCGCCCTCGGGACCACCGGCCCTCCGTCGCCCGGTACCCGGGGACCGTCCGGCGGCTCAACCGGCTTTTTCGGCTCTGCCGCCGCCGTACGGCGGGCGACGACCATCGAAGGCGAGGCCGGGGGGCACCCGCCCCCGCCCGCCCCCGCACTCTGGAGATGACGAGATGACTGTGACCGTCCAGCCCCCCGTCGGCGCCGGCCCCACCGACATCGCGTGGCGCGGTTTCACCGGTGACCAGTGGCGGCGGCACATCGACGTCCGCGAGTTCATCCAGGCGAATCACACGCCGTACGAGGGTGACGCCGCGTTCCTCGCCGGGCCCACCGACCGCACCCTCGCCGTGTGGAACACCGTCGCCGCCCTCTTCCCCGAGGAGCGACGCAAGGGCATCCTCGATGTCGATGCCACGACGCCCTCCACCATCACCTCCCACGCGCCCGGCTACATCGACCGGAACCAGGAACTGATCGTCGGACTGCAGACCGACGCTCCGTTGAAGCGGGCCATCATGCCCAACGGCGGGCTGCGCACGGTCGAGAACGGCCTGCGCGCGTACGGCTTCGCACCGGATCCGTTCGTCACCACGGTCTTCGGCACCTACCGCAAGACCCACAACGACGGCGTCTTCGACGCCTACACCCCCGAGATGCTGCGCGCCCGCAAGGCCGGCATCATCACGGGCCTGCCCGACGCGTACGGGCGGGGCCGGATCATCGGCGACTACCGACGCGTCGCCCTGTACGGAACCGGCCGGCTGACCGAGGCGAAGCACGCCGAGCGGGCGCGGCTGGACGACATCCCGTCCACGGAGGACGTGATCCGCGACCGTGAGGAACTGGCCGAGCAGATCAGGGCGCTGGGCGAGCTGGAACGCATGGCGGCCTCCTACGGCTGCGACGTCTCACGGCCCGCCGCCACCGCGCACGAGGCCGTCCAGTGGCTGTACCTGGGCTTCCTCGCCGCGGTGAAGGAGCAGAACGGCGCCGCGATGTCCCTGGGCCGCACCTCGACGTTCCTGGACGTCTACCTGCAACGCGACCTCGATGAGGGGGTCATCGACGAGAGCCGCGCCCAGGAGCTCGTCGACGACTTCGTGATCAAGCTGAGGATCGTGCGGTTCCTGCGCACCCCGGAGTACGACTCCCTCTTCTCCGGTGATCCGACGTGGGTCACCGAGTCCATCGGCGGCATCGGGGAGGACGGCAGGCCCCTGGTCACCCGCACCTCCTTCCGCTTCCTCCAGACCCTGTACAACCTCGGCCCCGCTCCTGAGCCCAACCTGACCGTGCTGTGGTCCTCCCGGCTGCCCCAGGGCTTCAAGCGGTTCTGCGCCCAGGTGTCCATCGACACCAGCTCCCTCCAGTACGAGTCCGACGACCTCCTTCGCGTCCGCACCGGCGACGACACGGCCATCGCCTGCTGCGTCTCCGCGATGGCGGTGGGCAAGCAGATGCAGTTCTTCGGAGCCCGCGTCAACCTCGCCAAGGCCCTGCTGTACGCGATCAACGGCGGCCGCGATGAGATGACCGGCGAGCAGGTGGGCCCCGCGACGGCCCCGCTGACCGGCGAGTACCTCGACTACGACCAGCTCGCGAAGGCGTACGACACCATGCTGGACTGGCTGGCCGCCACCTACGTCAACGCCCTGAACGTCATCCACTACATGCACGACAAATACGCCTACGAGCGCATCGGGATGGCCCTGCACGACCACCCCGTGCACCGCACCCTGGCCTGCGGCATCGCGGGCCTGTCCGTGGCCGCCGACAGCCTCTCGGCCGTCAAGCACGCCCGGGTGCAGGTCATCCGGGACGCCACGGGGCTCGCCGCCGACTACCGGGTCCTGGGCGACTACCCGGCCTACGGGAACGACGACGACCGCGCCGACGACATCGCCGTCGGCCTCGTCCGCTCCTTCATGGCCAAGGTGCGCCACCACCCCGCCTACCGCAACGCCGAGCACACCCAGTCGGTACTCACCATCACCTCCAACGTCGTGTACGGCAAGCACACCGGCAACACCCCCGACGGCCGCCGCGCCGGCACGCCCTTCGCCCCGGGCGCCAACCCGATGAACGGCCGCGATCACCACGGCATGGCCGCGTCCGCCCTCTCCGTCGCCAAAATCCCCTACGACCAGGCGCGCGACGGCGTCTCCCTGACCTCCACCATCACCCCCGAGGGTCTGGGACACGACCCCGCGGAACGCGCCGGGAACCTCGTGGGCATCCTCGACGCCTACACCGCCGCGGGCGGCTTCCACATGAACGTCAACGTGCTCGACCGGGCCACGCTTCAGGACGCCATGGAGCACCCGGAGAAGTACCCGGACCTGACCATCCGCGTCTCCGGATACGCCGTCAACTTCGTCCGGCTCACCCGTGAGCAGCAGCTGGACGTCATCAACCGCACGTTCCACGGTGCACGATGACCACGGGCCGTATCCACTCCTGGGACCTGTCCACCGGCGTGGACGGGCCCGGGACCCGGTTCGTCCTCTTCCTCAACGGCTGCCCGCTGCGCTGTCTGTACTGCGCCAACCCCGACACGTGGCACCTGCGTGACGGACAGCAGGTCACCGTGGACGACGTCGTCACCCGTATCGAGCGGTACCGCCGGTTCACCGGCCTCGCGGGCGGCGGAGTGACCCTCACCGGGGGCGAACCCCTGCTCCAGCCCGCCTTCACCGCCGACGTGTTGCACCGGTGCAAGGAGCTCGCCCTGCACACCGCCCTGGACACATCCGGAGCCCTCGGCCGCAGGGCCGACGATGCGCTCCTGGCCGACACCGATCTCGTCCTGCTCGACATCAAATCCTTCGACACCGCGGTATACCGCCGGCTGACCGGTGGCCACCTCGCCCCGACTCTCGACTTCGCCACCCGGCTGAACCGACTGGGCGTTCCCGCCTGGATCCGATACGTCCTCGTTCCCGGCTGGACCGACGACCTGGTAGCCGTCGAAGGACTGGCCCGTCACCTCGCGGATCTGGACAACGTCGAACGGGTCGACGTCCTCCCCTTCCACAAGCTCGGCGCATCCAAATACGACGCGCTCCGCATTCCCTTCCCCCTCCGGGACAACCCTGTCCCCGACGGTGCTCTGGTCGATCGTGTACGCGAACAGTTCCGCGCCCACGGCCTTCGCGCGCTGTGAGCGACAGGGTTTCTCACGGTCACGCACACGGTGATTCATGCAATGGGCGGGGGCGACGTCCCAAGGCCGGTTGCGGCCATGGGGTGTCGCCTCACAAAGGTCCGGTCGGCCCTGGCGAAGGCCATGGGGCCCCTGTCGGTGGAGGAATGGCTCGTGGAGCTTAGGGCCTGGAAGGTATGCCGTTTTGACGTAGGAGGGCACCGTGAGTGGTCTGGTGGTCGTGGGAGTGGACGGGTCGGCGTCGAGCCTTGCCGCGGTGGACGTGGCGGCACCGGAGGCGCGGGCACGTGGGGCGAGGCTGAAGGTGGTGCACGCGTTCATCTGGCCGGCCCTGCACGTGTCCCTGGGACCGTCGCCGCTGGGGCCGCCCGAGGGCGGATTGCGGAAGATGGCCGACCGGCTGGTGGCCGAGGCGGTCGAGCGGGCCCGGACGGCGGCACCGGACATCGACGTCACCGATGTGGTGGTGACCGGTGAGCCGTTGACCGTCCTCGAGGCGCAGTCGCGAACGGCCCAGCTGGTGGTCGTCGGGTCCCGGGGCATGGGCGGATTCGTCGGGCTGTTGGTCGGGTCGACAGCGGTACACCTGGCCGCGCACGGCCGGTGCCCCGTGCTGGTGGTGCGCGAGCGGGCCAATACCGACGGTCCCGTCGTCCTGGGCGTCGACGGTTCCGCCGCGGGCGAGCGGGCGATGGCTTTCGCCTTCGCCGAGGCGGAACTGCGGAAGGCGCCGCTGGTGGCGCTGCACGCGTGGACCACGTGGAACGCGCCGATGCCCGCACCACGGGACGCGTCGGTGCCGTACGCGAACCCGCCAGGCGCGTTGGCCGAGGAGGAGGAGCGTCTGCTCTCCGAGGCGCTCGCCGGCTGTCAGGAGCGGTACCCGGACGTCGTGGTGAAGCACAAGGTGGTGCGCGCGGGAACGCGGGAGGCGCTGATCGAAGCCAGCCGCTCCGCCCAGCTGATGGTGGTGGGCGCCCGAGGGCGCGGCGGATTCACCGGCTTGATGCTGGGCTCCGTCAGCCAGGCCCTGCTGCACCACGCACACTGCCCCGTGGTTGTCGTCCGAGGCAAGGAGTGACCATGCCTCAGCGAACCCCAGCACCTCCCGACGCCCCGCCCGTGCGGACGACCCCGCAGCCGGTGACGGACGCCCACGGGCGGGACGCAGCCGAGGTGGCGGCCCTGCTCACAGTGATCCCGGCCATGGGCCTGACCACGGCGGAGGCCGAGCAGCGGGCCGCCTCCTGGGGAGCCAACGAACTGGCCGAGCCGGCCCCCCGATCGCAGTGGCTGCGTCTGCTGGACCAGTTCCGCAGCTGGCTGATCGGCATCCTGCTGGCTGCCGCCGTCGTCGCCGGAATCATCGGGGACATCAAGGACGCCGTCGTCATCGCCGTCGTCCTCCTCATCAACGCCACCATCGGCTACCTCCAAGAACGGCGTGCCGAGCGCAGCCTGGAAGCCTTGCGCCGAATGCTGGTCCCCACCGCGCGTGTACGCCGCGACGGCCACGTGAAGATAATCCAGGCCGGCACCCTGGTCCCAGGCGATGTCGTGCTTCTGGAAGCCGGCGACCGAGTCCCGGCCGACGGGCGCCTGGTGGTTTCGCAGTCGGTCGAAGCCGCCGAGGCCGCGCTGACCGGGGAGTCCCGGCCTGTCGCCAAGACGACGGCACCCACCGCGTCCGACGGAAACGCCCCCGTACCCGTCGCCGAGCGCACCGGCATGCTGTTCATGAACACCGCGCTGACCCGGGGCCGCGCCGAGATGGTCGTCACGGCCACCGGAATGTGCACCGAGGTGGGCGTGATCGCCGAGGCACTACGCACCGGCGCGGAACCGCCCAGCCCGCTCCAGACCCAGATGGACAGCCTGGGCCGACGCCTGGCGCTCATCAGCGGCATCGCCGTGGCCACCTACGTGCTCGCGGCCCTTCTGCGTGGCGAGGAGCTGAGCGAACTCGCGTTGCGGGCAGTGGCCCTGGCGGTCGCCGCGATCCCCGAGGGCCTGCCCGCCGTGCTCGCGCTCACCCTGGCCCTGGGCGTCTACCGCATGGCACGCCGCGGTGCCATCGTCAAACGCCTCGCCTCCGTCGAGGCACTCGGTTCGGCGACCGTCGTCTGCAGCGACAAGACCGGCACCCTGACCATGAACGAGATGACCACCCGCACCCTGTGGACCGCCGGGCGCAGCTACGACGTGACCGGCGAAGGCTACGACACCGCCGGCACGGTGCGCCCCACCGACGGGGAGCGCGGTGCGAACCTGGGTGACGCGGTGTTGCCGTTCGCCTTGTGCAACGACGCCCGCTTCACCCCGGACAACGTCATCGGCGACCCCACGGAGGCCGCACTGCTCGTGCTGGCCGCCAAAGCGGGTCTGCCGGCCCAACTGCGTACGGACACGCCGCGTACGGGTGAGGTGCCCTTCGACCCGGCCGCCAAGTACATGGCCACCTTCCACGCCGACGACGGCGGCCGCATTCGCACCCATGTCAAGGGAGCCGTGGACGTCCTGCTGGACCGCTGCACCCATGTCCTGACGGAACACGGGCCCGCGCTCCTGAATGCCGAACGCCGCCGTGAGGTCACCGACGCCGCCCGGCAGATGGGGGGCCAGGGTTTGCGCGTCCTCGGCGCGGCCACCGGCGTCACCGGCCCGCCCGACCGGGACGGCACCACCGACCAGCTCCACCCGGCAGAAGTGACCGGGCTGACCCTGACCGCGATAGCCGGCATCGCCGACCCGCCCCGCTCCCAGGTCCGCGACGCGGTCGCCCTCGCCCAGGCCGCCGGTATCACCGTCAAAATGATCACAGGGGACCATGCCGACACCGCCGCCGCCATCGCCCGCGAACTCGGCATCACCGGCGACGTCGTCACCGGCACCGAGCTGAGCGGGCTGAGCCCCGAGAACCTCGCCGACCGCATCGACGACATCGCCGTCTTGGCCCGCGTCGCTCCCGAACACAAGGTGACCATCGTCCGCGCGCTCTCCCAGCGCGGCCACATCGTGGCCATGACCGGAGACGGCGTCAACGACGCCGCGGCCCTGCGCGCCGCGCACATCGGCGTCGCGATGGGCGTCACCGGGACTGACGTCGCCAAAGAGGCCGCCGACATGGTCCTGACCGACGACGACTTCTCCACCATCGTCCGCGCGGTCCGTGAGGGTCGGTCCATTTATGACAACATCGTCACCTTCGTCCGCTTCCAGCTCTCGACCAACATCGGCGCCATTCTCACGCTCCTCGCCACAGTGCTGGCCGGACTGCCCGCCCCCATGTCCGCGATCCAGCTGCTGTGGGTCAACATCATCATGGACGGGCCGCCCGCCATGGCCCTGGGCATCGACCCCCCGCGGCGCAACGTGATGCACCGCCCGCCGCGCGCGCCCAGCGAACGCATCCTCAATGTCCGCCGTCTGGCCGCCATCACCCGTTCCGGCGCCATCATGGCCAGCGGCACCGTGGCCGTCTTCGCCGTCGCCCGCCACCTTGCGGACACGGCGACCGCCTCCACGATGGCTTTTACCACCTTCGTTCTCTTCCAACTGTGCAACGCCCTGGCAGCGCGCACTGAGGACGGTTCCGTCCTGGGCCGCCACCAGCTGCGCAACCGCACCTTGTGGATCTGTCTGACCGCCGTCCTCACCCTTCAGGTCATCGCGGTACAGGTTCCGTTGGCCCAGGGAATCTTCGACACCGTCTCCCTGGACTTGTCCCAATGGATGATCTGCTTCGCCGTCGCCTCCACCGCGCTGTTGACCGAGCACGCCTGGCGCTCCCTACGGCCGTCCGCCGCGTGAGTCTTCGCTCGGGCGCACGGGAAGGCCCATGTGGTCGGGGATTCGAGCGCTTACCTGAGCAGACCGACTCGGCAGAGCTGCGTGCTACGAAGCTTGACGGGGTGGCTCCGGCCGTATCAAGGAGTCTGACGGCATGCTGGTGAGCCGGGTCGGTCGCATGCTCCTCCACGGCAGCGTGTCGGCTGCCCGTTCCGCACGGCCGGCCGCTGTGCCGGGCGTTCCGCACGGCGGCTGGGGGAGAGGAGCAAGGCCATGACTGAGATCGTCGCGTACGGAGTGCTCTCCGACGAGCGTCCGCTGCTGGAGGAGGCGCTTGAAGGGCGGCACGAAGTGCGGTGCCTTGAGTTTCCGCTCGACGAGGACACCGCTGCCGCGGCTACCGGGCACGAGATCGTGAGCAGCAGTGTGAACGACATCCTGGACGCGGCAGTCCTGCGGATCCTCGGCCAGGGCGGCACACGAATGATCGTCCAGCGCTCCACCGGCTACAACAACATCGACGTCGAGGAGGCCCGCAGACGTGGCATCGGTGTGGCCCGTGTGTCGTACTACTCCCCGTACGCCGTTGCCGAGTTTGCCTGGGCCCTGGCCCTCGCGGTGAATCGCCGCGTAGCCCGGGCGACGAGCCGCACCCGCGAGTTCGACTTCCGGCTGACCGGCTTGATGGGCCGTGACCTGCACGGCCGCACCGTCGGCATCCTGGGCACGGGCAAAATCGGCACCGCCTTCACGCGGATTGCCCATGGATTCGGTATGCGCCTGCTCGGCTGGGACATCGCCGAGAACCCCGAATGCCGGAAGCTGGGCATGAAGTACGTCGAGCGAGACCGCCTCTTCGCGGAGTCAGACCTGATCAGCCTGCACGTGCCGCTGGTGCCGGAGACCCACCACTTGGTGGACGCCGCCGCGCTCGGAATGATGAAACGGGACGCCATCCTGATCAACACCAGCCGCGGCGGCCTCATCGACGCCCCGGCTCTGGTGGAGACCCTGCGCGACGGCCGCCTTGATGGCGTGGGCCTGGACGTCTACGAAGAGGAAGCCGGTGTCTTCTTCATGGACAAGTCCCTGGAGGTGATGACCGACGACGTCCTCGCCCGCCTGATGACTTTCCGGAACGTGCTGATCACGTCCCATCAGGCATACTTCACGAAGGACGCCGTCGGGCAGATCATCGGCACCACCGTGCGCAACATCGAGGACTACCTCGCCGGACGGTCCAGCGAAAACACCCTCGTGCCACCGGCCGGTCGCTCCTGAGCTTGGCGCGGGCCGGCGGGCCCGTTCCAGCCGGGTTGCGGTCGGCGTTGCTGCGAGAGCACCTCAGGAACGGCCACCGGGCCGTCGCTCCTCGCGCCGGTACAGGGTGTCGTCGTCCTCCTCGTCCTCGCGACCGTTCCGGTGCGTACCGGAGCTGTGCATGCCGCGCGTCATGAACATCATCCCGAGCGGGCAAGCGACAACGAGTATCAGCCAAGCCAGCGCGCCCAGCGGCACGCCCGCCCACAGGGCGCCGACGACGGCGATCGCGTACAAGCCAGTGTTGCCGTTGTTGCTCATCGTGGGCCTCCCTCTCATGGCTGATGAGGAGGACCGGCGTTCAGCTCGGTCATGAGGCGCCGGTATTCGTCCTCGTCGACCTCACCGCGGGCGAGGCGATCGCGAAGGATCTGCACCGGCGTGGGAGGGGCGGGGACGTGTGTGTGCTCGTGCGGCCTGTTCAGGACGCGGAAGAGCAGCACGGTTGCGGTGATGATCAGCGCCCAGAAAAGGACCATGCTGATCGACATCGCGAACCAGCCCCAGCCGTTCATGTTGTGGTCGTACCAGAACATCATCGCCAGTCACCAGCTTCGGCACTCGGTAGGGCATGAGGCCCGTCCTGAAGGGGTTCTTCCCCTTCAGCGTCTCTCCCGCGCGGTGGCGGCACAGGGGCCGAGTGGCCCGCCTTGGCTGCCGATCAGCCTTTGCACGAGCGGAAGGCATGCGTGCGGTGTCCGCCTCGAATGCCCTTCCCGGGGCACCGCGCGAGAGCGCGGAGGCCGACATGGAGATGTGTCCGCGTAACCGCCCGCGGAGCGGGCACACGAGGACCACGCCCCGTCGCGCTCCCCCCTCGCGTCGGGGCTTTCAGCTCCGGAAGATTCGGGCGCGTATGGGTGTGCAGGCACGACAGGGCCCAATGGCGCCAGGGCGGGCCATGCGGCTCTAGCGGTGAGCATCTGTCCCGGCCTGGGATGGATGCATGAACATCCACCAGCCACTCCTCATCGCGACCGGAGTACAGAAGGTCTACCGGACGGGATCCGTGGCGGTGCCCGCCCTGCTGGACCTGGACCTCACGGTGGGCTCGGGCGAGATGGTGGGCGTCATGGGCCCGTTCGGGTCGGGAAAGACCACCTTGCTGAACTGCCTGTCCGGACTGGACGACATCGACGGCGGACGGGTGGTGGTCGACGGCCACGACCTGTTCTCGATGTCGGACGCCGCCCGTACCGAGCTCCGGGCCCGGACCATGGGCTTCGTCTTCCAGGCGTTCAACCTCATTCCGGTCTTCTCCGCGGTCGAGAACGTCGAGCTTCCCCTGTTGCTCGTCGGCACCCGGCCACGCGAGGCCAGGCGCCGGGGACTGGACATGCTCGACCGGGTCGGGCTCGGCCACCGCGTCGACCACCGGCCCAGCGAGATGTCGGGTGGCGAACAGCAACGGGTGACCATTGCCCGCGCTCTGGCCGGGCGCCCGGCCATCGTGTGGGCGGACGAGCCCACCGGCAACCTCGACAGCGCGATGGCCACCCAGGTCATGGACCTGCTCTGCGAGCTGAACCATGACGAGGGCCAGACCATCGTCCTGGTCACCCACGACAGCGCCATCGGCGACCGCGTCCCCCGGCTGATCCGTATGCGCGACGGCCGACTCGTCGACGATGTCCGCCGACACGTCACCTCGTCCGGCAGGACACCACTTCACCCTTGGGCTGACCATGCACCCCAACCTCCTGGCCGCGCTGCTCATCATCCTCGCGATGGCCCTCGCGGCCCTCCTGCTGGTCGCCGTCAGGCAGCCGGTCTCCCGTCGGCTCGCCTTCCGCCAGCTCGCCCGCCGCAAGACCGAGGCCGCGCTCGTGATCAGCGGATCGGTGCTCGGAACGGCCATCATCGTCGGCGCCTGGTCGTCGGGGACACCCTGAACTTTCCGGTACGTCAGGAGGCGTACCGGACACTCGGTCCGGTCGACGAGCGCGTGATCACACCTCCTGGCCCGACCGGACGTACCGCCGTCGACCGGCTCGGCACACTGGCCGCGAATCCCGACGTCGACGGTGTGCTGCACGCCGAGGCCACGCAGGCCGCCGCGACCAGCCGGCCCGGCGGCAGGCCGGTCGCCGAACCACGGGTGCTCGCCTGGCAAATGCACTTCCCGGAGGCGTCCCGCTTCGGAGCGGCGGGAGGCGACTCGGGGCTCGACGGTGCCAACCCGAAGCCCGGCCATGTCGTGCTCAACGACCCTCTGGCCCGGTCACTTCAGGTGGGGCCGGGCAACGGATCACGCTGTACCTGTTCGGGGCACCGCACACGTTCCGGGTGGACCGTGTGGTTCCCCAGGAGGGACTGGCGGGCGTGGGCCTGGGCGGCAGGCTCACCCGTGACGCGTTCCTGCCTCCCGGCACCCTCACCGCCGCTGCCCGAGAGGCCGGGGCGGAGCCGTGCTCGGTCACCTTCGTGTCCAACCGCGGCGGTGTAGAGAGCGGCGACGCACTGACCGGCGCGGTGACCGCCGACATCCGCGAGGCGCTGGGCCCGCTCGCCGGCCAGTCCGCGATCGAGACGCCGAAGCACACCGTACTGCGGGACGCCAAAGCCGCCGGGGACTCCCTGGGAGTGCTCTTCAATCATGATCGGCAGCTTCAGCATCATCGCCGGGGCCCTGCTGCTG
The DNA here is from genome assembly GCF_001905885.1 of Streptomyces sp. CB03234. Taxonomy (GTDB): domain Bacteria; phylum Actinomycetota; class Actinomycetes; order Streptomycetales; family Streptomycetaceae; genus Streptomyces. The sequence goes on from NZ_LIYH01000004.1 coordinate 722,875, forward strand.
GTGAACATCTTCGTCATGCTGGGAGAAGAGCGGAAACCCCAGAGGGGCATGGTGCGCGCCGTCGGCATGAGGCGCTCGCGCCTGATCGGTTCCTTCACCCTCGAAGGGGCCGCTTACGCCCTGCTGTCCGCGCTGCCCGGGGTCGCCATCGGCGTCGGCTGGGGAGTCGCCGTGGTCGCCGCGGAGATCTTCCGCGGCTGGTCGGTCGGCGGGAGCAGCATCGAGATCGTCTTCGCCGTCACGCCCACCAGAGTCCTCAACGGGGTGGCCATGGGCCTGCTGATCGCCTTCCTGGCGATCCTCGCGACGACCGTGCGGATCAGTCGCTTTAACATCATCGCCGCCATCCGCGACCTTCCGCCCGGGACGGGACGACGGCCCCGGCGCCGACTGCTGATCGTCTCCAGCGCATCGGCCCTGCTGTGCGCGTTCGCAGCCGTCCCCGCCGTCGCGCGCAGCCAGGCCGAGCAGACCTACCTGATGCCGGCACTCGCCATCGCCTTCGCCACACCCGCACTGTTGCGGGTGCTGCCGAGGCGCACGGCCACCACGCTGGTGGCGGCGGCAGTGCTCGGCTGGACGCTGCTGGCACCGATCATCCGACCCCGGATCTCCGACACGCCGTCGATGTCCGTCTACGTCATACAAGGCAGCCTGGCGGCGTTCTCCGCCGTGTTCCTGGTCAGCGAGAACCAGAAGACCCTGCTGCGACCGGCGCGCCGACTGCTGGAACGCCCCTCGGAGCCCGGCCTGGCCGCGCGGCTCGCGGTCGCCTACCCCCTGGCCAAGAGGTTCCGCACCGGTGCGACGCTGGTGATGTACATACTGATTGTCTTCGTGCTCGTTCTGCTGACCCAGATCTCGGGCGTCCTCAACGCCAGCGTCAACAGCGCCGTCGCCGTCGCCACCGCCGGATACTCACTCCGCTGGACTACAACACGCAAGTGGCCAGGGACCGGCTGCTGAAGGACCTCCGCCGTGGCCCCGCAGCCGACGAGATCTCCGCCGTCACCCCGCTGCTCAACGCGACCGGCCGGGCCACCGACCCCGGGCAGCGCACCAGCCTGCCGCTGGACACGGCGGTCCTCGGCGTGCCCGACGGCGCCATCACCGGTATCGCCTTCCGTGAGCGGCTGGCCGGGCTGCCCGACGACGCCGCCGTCTGGCGGGCCCAAGGCTTCAGGGCCCGGACGGTCCAGCGCTCCTTCCTGTGGGAGCGCCTTTATCGCGGTGGAGGGCATCGTGCTCGGCTCCCTGCTCGGGGTGCTCACCACATGGCTCATGTACCGGAACAGCGCCGCGTTCGAGGGCCTTGGGGGAGGCTTCCCCGTCGAATGGACCAGCATCGGTGTGCTGGCGGCCGCGACCTTCGCCGCCTCGCTCCTGGCCACGGTCGGGCCGGCACGCCGCGCGGCCGCGATCCGCCCGGCTCTCGCCGTCCGCGTCAACGAATGACGGAATCCGGCCTTGGAGGGGGCCGGCAGCGAAGGGGAACCCGCCGATGCGTCCTACATAGTCGACCCGTGCGGCGTTGGCACCATGGAGGACTGAGCGCCCAGCGTGAAACGGATTACCGTAACCGACCGCTTGGAGGCCGAAACATGAGCACAGGTTGCGCCGCCGGCTCCTGGCGATTCCGCGGCCGTCAGTGACCGGCGAGCGGTCCACAAGACCGGAGACGGCGCTCTCGGGCTGCTTGCATCGCGTGGCGGGAGTCGTTTTCGACACCTATGGAGTGATCACCGACTCGGCACGTGTTCATGCTGCCGCGTGGAAGACCGCCCTCGACGCCTGTCTGAAGGCCCACCCCCCGACCGATCCACCCGCCCGGCGGCCGTTCGACAGGGACGACTACCTGCGATACGTCGACGGCAAGTCGCGCCTGGACGGGGCAGCGTCCTTTCTCGCCTCGCGACGCGTCGCGCTGCCCCCGGGCACCCTCGCGGACCCACCAGACACAGACACGGTCGCAGCGGTGGCCGCCTACAAGGAGCAGCTCTTCACCGAGCGGCTGAGGACCCACGGCATCGAGGCATATCCGGGGACGCTGCTCTTGCTGCGGCGTCTGCGCGCGTGCGGGGTGGAGATGGCCGCCGCCTCCGCGTCCAGGCACGCCAGGGAGCTGCTCCGCCGGTCCGGTGCCCTGCCGTACTTCGCCGCCGTCGTCGACGGAGCAGAGGCGGCTCGCCTGGGACTGCCGGGCAAACCGGCTCCCGACCTTTTCCTCGAGGCGGCCGGACGGCTGGGCCTGCCGCCCGGGCGCACGGCAGTGATCGAGGACTCCCTGGCCGGAATGGAGGCGGGCAGACGCGGCGGCTTCCGCCTGGTCGTCGGCGTGGACCGCAGTTCCGGCCCCGCCACGAGTTCCTGCCCGACCTGACCGAGCTCTCGGTGCGCGTCGTCCGGCACGATGCCCAGGGGCGGTCGCCGGACCCCCACGACACCGAACTGCTGGCGGCGGTCACCCGGATGCACGAGGCGAACCCCATGCTGGGACTGCGCGGCGTGCGGCTCGGGCTGGTCGTTCCCGGGCTCGTGGCCATGCAGGTGCGCGCCATCGCCGAGGCCGTCGTGGCCCGTAAGCGGGCCGGCGGCGATCCCCGGGCCGAGATCATAATGCCGCTGGTCGACGCCGTGGAGGAGCTCCGGCTGGTACGGGCGGAAGTGGACGGGTCCTGGAGCGGGTCGCGGCCGGGACCGGGGTAGCCCTGGACTGCCCGGTAGGAACGATGATCGAACTTCCCCGGGCCGCGCTCACCGCGGGCCGGATCGCCGAGGACGCGGAGTTCTTCTCCTTCGGTACGAACGACCTCACCCAGACGACCCGGGGTTTCTCCCGTGACGACGTCGAGGCCGCGTTCTTCTCGGCGTACCTCGACAAGGGCATCTTCCAGACCTCCCCGTTCGAGACCATCGACCGCGAAGGAGTGGGACGCCTGGTCGAGATCGCTGTCGCCGAAGGGCGGGCCGCGCGCCCCGGGCTGAAGATCGGCGTCTGCGGGGAGCACGGTGGAGACCCCGCTTCCGTGCACTTCTTCCACCGGGCGGGCCTGGACTACGTGTCGTGCTCACCCTTCCGGGTGCCCGTCGCCCGGCTCGAAGCCGGACGCGCGGCCCTGGACGCCACCGAGGCCCAGGCAAGCAGGTGAACCGGACTCCTGGGTGCGACCCCCTTCGTCACTGCCTAGCGTGAAAGGGCGCGGGCCGCTGTGGCCTCCCGTATCGCCGAGACAGGGGAGTGACGTCATGTCCGATCGACCGCAGACCGGCGGTGCGCCGTCCGGGCCGCGGGCCAGGGCCGGTGACCTGGGCAGGCGAGTGGCGACGCGCCGCGAGCAGCTCGGCATGTCGTACGAGGACCTCGCCCGGCGCACCGGTGCGGCACCCGAGTACATCCAGTACCTGGAGACGCATCCGGCCACGCACGGCATCGGCTTCCTGCTCCGGCTGGCCGACGCCCTCGAAACGAGCGTCGACGAGCTGACCGGTGGCAACGTGGACCTGCCCCCGGGCATCGGTCAGGCCGGATACCACCCGGAGCTGGTCGAGCTCGGCGAATCGGAGTGCTGGCAGTTGGTCGGCAGCAACGGTGTGGGCCGCGTCGGCGTGACCACCGAGGCGGGACCGGCCATCCTCCCGGTCAATTACCAGGTGCTCGGTGGAGACATCGCCTACCGGACGTCCCCGGACGCCGCGCCGGCCGGCGCGGCCGGACACGAGGTCGCCTTCGAGGTGGACCGCATCGACGACGCGTTCAGCCGGGGATGGAGCGTCCTCGTCGTCGGTGAGGCCCGTACGGTCACCGAACCCCACGCCGTGGAGAGACTGGAGACACACAGCCGCAGCACGCCGTGGGCGGGCGGTGCGAGGGACTTGTGGATCACGGTGACGCCCGGTCGGGTGACCGGGCGCCGGATCGTCGTACGGGACCGGTGACGTGCTCACCTTGAACGCGGGCTGTCACATGACGACCAGGATCTCGGAGACCGGCCTGCGAGGCGTCGCGGGGGCCACGGGGCCGTAGCCGAGCCGGATCAGCATCTGCGGGTAGCCCGTCTCCGACGCCGGATCACGTACGGCCCAGCGCAGCTCCGGCCATTCGAGTGCCTGGGAGTTGAGGGACGTCGACAGCCCGTCCAGCGTCGCCTGCAACAGGACCCGTTCCATCGCCTGGCCGGCGCGCAGCCAGTCCTCCCTCTCGTCCTCCCGCGTGCCGAGGACCGCGAGACAGGGAGACTGCTCGAACACCGCAGACCGACCTCCCTCGACCTGCTGGCCGCCGGCGAAGTCGCGGACCGGCGCCCGCCCGTCGTAGCGGCGGGGGCCCAGCGCGTAGGACGGAATGCCCTCGGACCGCGCGCTGTCCGTGCCGGCCATCCAGCGGGCGATCTCCTCACGCACGCCCGCGGAGAGTTCCTCCGCGTGCTCGGCGTCCCACACGAGCTCGAGCAGGGTCTCGATCTGCCAGTCACCCGGCAGGTCGAGACGTGCGCCCTCGGCCCGTGCGGCACCGCGCAGCCCGACGAGCACCGCGTCGGGAACGGTCTCGTCACTGAACGGCTCCCTGCTCGTGTGCCGCCTGTGGATCGCCGGATACAGGTCGACGATGTCGTCGCTCTCGTCGAGCTGTACGAAGGTCGCCACGGCCAGCAGCTCCCGGTCGCTGCCCTTCGGCATCAGCCGGATCCGCGCTGCCCACCCCGCGTGCGCTGCGGCGACCCGCAGGTTGAACAGCGCGGCGCCGCATCCGATGTGCAGCCCGCGCGTGGAGGGGTCGGTGCGCGGCATCGTGCGCGCGGGGTCCATGCGCAGCGACAGCGCACCATCGGCCTGGCTGTAGTGGAACCGCCAAGGCTGGGCGTTGTGCATGGACGGTGCCATGGCGGCGTCGGTGACCCAGGAGGTCACGGACTTCGCGTCAGGTGTGCGAGTGGGCATCGAAGCCTCCGAGAGATGCGGTCATGGACGGCGGGTCTGCAGAACCACGACGACGGGAGCGGCGGCGTGATGGATCACGGCCTGCGCCACATGACCGATGCGTGGCCCCAGGGCGGCTCGTCGCTCGTGACGGCCGACGATCAGCAGGTCGGCGCCGGCGGACGCGTAGACCAGTTCGGCTCCGGGTACGCCGGCAACTGCCTGCGCCACCACCGGCACAGCCGGGAATCGTCGCTGCCAGGGGGCGAGTGTTTCGTCGAGGGCCTTGTCCACCACCGTACGGAGTTCGAGCTCCGCTTCCGGGGTGGTGCCCTCCGCCAGGCTGTACGTGTCGGGAGGCTGAGCCCATACGTGTACGACATGGAGGGTGCACAGTCGGCAGGACGCTTCTGCGAAGGCGAAGCCGAGCAGGTCGGCAGAAGACTCGGTGAGGTCGAGGCCGACCACGATGTCGCCGCTTTCGGTCAGCGGGTCCGTCCCCGGTCGTACGAGAACCACGGGCCGTTTGGACGCGCCGGCGACCGCCATGCCAATGGATCCGATCAGGAACCCGGGCATGCCGGTGAGGCCCTTGGACCCGAGGACCATCAAACCCACGGCACCCGATCCGTTGGCCTCGGCGATGAGCGCGTGATCGGCCAGGCTGGTGGGCCTGTCCGAAATGACCGTCATTGCGGGGTACCGGCGTCGCGCCTTCTCCGCTGCCGATCGCAGGACGTGGTCCGTGTAGCGCGACCTCGCCGGCGAGTATGGGGAAAGGGCTCCAGGGAGGAACGGCCACTCGCCCGCCTGGACGAGGTGCAGCGGTGTCTGCCGCAGCTTGGCCTCATGCGCCGCCCACCGGACGGCCGTGCGACTCTCCGGCGAACCGTCGACGCCGACGGCGATGTTGCCGGTCATGAGAGCCTCCTCCGGGCGGGAGGGCCGTACCTTTCGGTCACACGTCCAGCTTCCCTGTTCAGGGAGCGGACGGGCAGGGGCCGACCGGGCACGCGCGGGGCCGAAAGTCCCTGGCGCCGGCTGCCCGGGCCGGCGCCAGGGGCGGGGCGTGGAGATCACGCCGTGAGCACGGGTTCGTCACCTCCCAGGTCCAGTCGGAAGGGCGGATACCTGTCCGTCATGAGCCTGGCATAGGCGGCGACCCGCAGCACCCACCGGTTGAGCCCCGTGATCAGCGCGTGGAGATCGCGCGCCCAGGAAGAAGCCGATCACGATGTCAAGGGCGGGTACCGGTCGGTGCCGAGAGCACCGTACGCGTAATAGGAGACCCGCCAAGTCCAGCGCAGCACTCCGAGGTTGAAGTCGAACAGCGGGCGCGGATAGCGCTCGGTGAACAGAATCGCGAAGAACGCGACCACGGACGTCAGGCAGAACGCGATCCACAGGAAGAACAGCACCACGTAGTGCGGGATCACCAGGATCCACTTCACCAGCCAGAGCCACCGCGAAAGGGGCTTGTCCAGTACGCCCCTGATTCGGACCGGCTCGTAGGTCGCGGGGAACGTCGTCATCACCATCAACTCCTGTTCTTCGTCGCACGGACCCCCCGCGGGGCTTCTTCACGATCTGAGAGGGCCGCCTCGCCGCGGGAGCCGTCGCGGGACGAGGCGTTGTGCATACCGGCTCGCAGCCGCCGACGTACGTCGGTCGTCAGCTGCGAGAGCCGGCGCGAGACACGGGGCCGGGACGGCTCCGGACCGTGGACTCGCAGCGCGGGCTCCGAAAGCGCGGCCACGTCGGCGGCGAGCCGCGCGCGGGCGGTGGCGAGGTCGTCCGGCGGGCCGGTCCTGCGCCCGTCACGCATGACGGTGCGCAGGAGAGGTTCCGCGCCCGCCGGTGGTGGCTCGTCCCACAGTGTGATGAGGTCGGGCTGCCCGGCGGTACGGAAGACCTGCTTGCGCCCCGGTGCGCTCACCTTGGCGGACGACAGCTTTATGACGGGCCGGCCGTCGTACTCCACCAGCTTGTAGGCCGAGTCGAGGTACGGGGCGTCGGCCGACGTGCCGACACGGGTGCCCACCGCGTAGACGTCGACAGGGGCGCCGGAGCGGACGAGGGCGTCGATGCCGTACTCGTCCAGCCCCCCACTGGCGATGATCGCCACATCCCGCAGGCCGGCCGCGTCGAGTGCGGCGCGGGCCTTCGGGACCAGGGCGCCCAGGTCGCCGCTGTCGAGCCGGATCGCGCAACCGGGTCCACGGCGCAGGCCGTTGAGGACCCGCGACGCCGTCGCGACACCGCCCAGGGTGTCGTACGTGTCGACGAGGAAGGTGACCGGGCCGGGGTGAGCCCGGGCGAACGCCCTGAAGGCCGCTTCCTCGTCAGGGAACGCCTCGATGTACGAGTGCGCCATGGTGCCCGATGCGGGCATGCCCCAGCGCGTGGCCGCGGCGACATTGCTGTCCCGGCGAAGCCGGCCATGGCCTCGACGCGGGCTGCCTGCATGCCGGCTTCCGGACCATGGGTGCGGGGCAAGGAGAAGTCGACGACGGGGTGCCCCGCCGCTGCCAGAACGCAACGGACCGCTTTGGACGCGACCGTTGTCTGATGGTTGACCTGGCTCAGGAGGTACGTCTCGACCAACTGGGCCTGCGGCAGAGGCGCCGTGAACTCCATGAGGGGCTCTCCGGCAAGGACGACATGTCCCTCCGGGACGGCGCGCACCTCACCGCGGAACGGAAGACCGACGAGTGGCTCCAGTTCGTGGCGCGGCCGATGCAGCACGGCGGCGAAGTCTTCGGCGTCGGCGGGGGTGACACGGAAATCGGTCAGGTAGTCGAGCGCCGATTCCAGTCCGGCGCTGACCAGGAAGCCGCGGTTGGGCGGCAGGTCACGTACGAAGAGGCTGAACGTCGCGGTCCCGTCCATGCCCTCCTCGAGGTAGGACAAGGCCATGGTCACTTCGTAGAGGTCTGTGGTCGTGACGCGCGACATCGCGCTCACCGCCTTCTCGCTGCGCGAGGGCGGGGGTCGTGTCCCGGTCGGGCCGGCCTTCCCGCGCTTCCAGCGTCGAACACGGCCAACGAGGAGCTACAGGGCCGAGTGGGTTACACACCGGCCCGGACGTCGCGAGGGAGGAACAGTGCCCTTCGGCCCTACCAGGGACCTGGGCGGCCCTCCCAGCGCCCGTCCTGCGGTGACAGCGTGAAGGTACGACGAGTACTCCGGAGGAGGGGACCATGAACACCCACACTGGTGGTGGCCCGGACCTCGGAACGGTCGTCGTCGGCGTCGACGGCTCCGCACCCGCCAAGAGAGCCGCGCTGTGGGCGGCTGCCGAGGCGGACCGGCGCCGTCGGCCACTGCGCATCGTGTACGCGGCGGACCTGGACCGCCTGACGCTGTTCGCGTCCGCCGAAGCCATCGATCAGATCCACGACACCGGCCGCGAGCTGCTCCTCAAGATTGCCCTCGCGGCGCAGGAGCGGTTTCCCAATCTCACCGTCGTCAGAGAGCTCAGCCGCAAGGACCCCGTCTCCGCCCTGCACATGTCCGCCGGCCCCCACGACACCATCGTGGTCGGCAACCGGGGTCTCGGCGGTTTCGGCGCGCTCATGCTTGGATCCGTCGGGCTTGAGGTGGCCGCTCGTTCCCGGCTGCCCGTCGTGGTGGTGCGGGGAGAACCCGACGCGCCTGACACCGGGACCGTCACGGCGGCGGTTCGTGGCACGGCCGACCGGGGCTGGGTGGGATACGCGGCCCGGGAGGCACAGCTCCGGAAGGCCACGCTGCGGGTGCTGAGCATGTGGAACCCCCTGGCGCACGCCGGGAGCATGGCCACGATGCTCGACGGCCTGGACGAGATGGCGCAGGAACACGCCCGGCGTATGGAAGCGCTCGTCGAGCCACTTCGCCGTGCCTTCCCGGGCCTCACGCTCACGACGGAGGTGGCGAGTGGAACGTCTGCCGCCGGCGTCCTCGTCGAAGCGAGCCGCCACACGGATGTGCTGGTCATGGGTGCTCGCCGACGACCCATGGGTCTCGGCCCCAGTCTGGGGCGTGTGGCTCACGCCGTGCTGCACCACGCGCAGTGCCCGGTCGTGATCGTGCCCCGCAGGGGCAGGAACGGTGAGGAGGCGTAATGACGAACGCAGCAGCAAGCCGTAACGAGGTACTCGTGGGCATCGACCCCCGTGAGGTCTCGGTGCCCGTACTGGCGTGGGCAGCCGACGAGGCGGTGCGCAGGGGCTTGAGCCTGCGGCTGCTGCTGTCGGTGCCTCCCATGCACGACACGCAGCACGTGGACACGACCCCGCAATACACCTCGCTGCGGGCACAGGGTGAGAAGGGCCTTGCCACGGCAGCGGATACGGTGCGCGCCCTGCGGCCGGACCTGCCCCTGGCCACACAACTCCTCGACGGCCCGCCTGCCGCGGTTCTGTGTCGGCAAGCATCGGCACACGCTCGCCTGGTGGTCGTCGGCTCGCGCCGGCTCAGCAGCCCGGAGGAGATCCTCAGCGCCGGCTCAGTGATCGTTCCGCTCAGCGCACAGGCGGAGTGCCCGGTGGTCGTCGTCAGAGAACCCGAGCACACGGCACACCTCCCCGGTCGCCTGGTCGTCGGCGTCGACGGCAGCAAATCGTCTCAGGCTGCCGTGGGGTTCGCCTTCGAAGAGGCGAGTCTGCGCGGTGCGGCGGTACAGGCCGTGTGGGTATGGCAGCGGCCCGTCATCGCGTTCGGCGACGATCAGGCCGCGGTGGACGAACGGAGCCGACTGCTCGATGAGGCCCTCTCCGGCTGGACGCGGAAGTACCCGGACGTCCCCGTGACAGGGGAGGTCCTGCGGGGCCACCCTGTCGAACGGCTGGCGCAGGCGTCCGCGGATGCCTTGGCCGTGGTCGTCGGACGGCGTGGGCGAGGCGGGTACACCGGAATGCGCCTCGGGTCGGTGGTGCACGGACTGCTGCACCGTGCGCACTGCCCCGTGATCACCGTGCCCGTGATCAACACCTGAACGGCCCGGCCGGCCGGAAGCCGATCGACGGACAGGAGACTGGCAGGAGCCGGGCTCGGCCACCTGGCCGCGCGGCTGCGCGGGGGCCTGCGGGAGTTGTCATGCGTCGCGGCACCGCCCTTCGAGCGCCGGTACCTCAAGAAGGGCCGGACGGTCCCGGTCATCGACCCTCGTGACCCCTGGAGCCGGTAGAGGCGCCGCCGGACGATGAAGCTGAAGAGGCGAGGCGATGCGTCGCCTTGACGACAAGTACGGGAGAGGAGACGGCCATGGCCCGGACGAGTCATCCACACCTGCTCACGGAGAGCAGGACCGGACTGGAGAGGAGCGCTGACGGAGGAACACGTGCGCGGCTCGGAGACCAGATCATCGTCGAGGGACCGACCGTAGGCGTGGTGCGTCGAGACGGCGAAGTGGTCGCCTGCACCACGACGACGGCAGCCCACCTTACGACGTGCGCTGGTCCGACACCGGAAGGGTCACGCTGTTCTTCCCTGGGCCCGACGCCCACATCAGACACCTCTGACGGGCGCCACCCACGCGCCTGTGGCGAGCGCGCTGTCAGCGCGCGATCACCTCCGGACTGTGCAGGTCGACCCGGATGTCCACGACTCCTTCCACGGCCCTGATCGCCCTGGCCAGCAGGGGCACCAGCGCCCGGTCCCGCAGCTCGCCGCCCAAGGTCACGACACCGTCCTCGACCGCCACGTCCATCCGGGCCGTGGCCGGGAGGTCCGGCAGGACGGTGTTCCGGATCTCGGTGGCCATGTCCTCGTCGGACCGCAGGAAGACCTTCAGCAGGTCGCTCCTGCTGACGACACCCTCCAGCAGGCCGAGGCCGTCCACCACGGGCAGGCGCTTGACGTGCCGTCTTGCCATGATCCGGGCGGCTTCGGCGATGGTGGCGTCCGCGTGGACGGTGACGGCGGGGCTCGACATGAGGTCCTCCGCGTACACCGCGCTTGCCTTGGCAGTGTCGGCGAGCGGTCGGTCGCGCAGGATCTCCTCGTCGACGCGGTACCCCTCCTTGGGCAACAGGTCGGCTTCCGAGACCACCCCGATGACACGGCCTTCGCCCGCCAGCACAGGAAGGGCGCTGACCTTCCACTGGTTCATCAGCTCGACGATCTCCTTGTACGACGCCCGGCTGCCCACCGCCACAGCGGTGTGGGTCATGACGTCGCTCACGGTGTGGGGTGACGCGGTCATCGCAAGCCTCCTCGGCTCAGGCCGGCCGGTCCGCACCGGCGCAGCGTTCGGTTCCTTCGAGGCGCAGTTCAGAGTGATGCTTCCTGCACGGCCGCGGCAGCCCGTTCGTCTTGGCAGGCGTACCAGTCGGCAGCTGTGTCGACCGCCGGTGCACCAACGAAGACCTCGCTGCCGATGAGCAGCGGCAGCCGCGCCCGAGAACGTCCACGCGCCGGCGCAAGGGATACTCGCGCCATTGGCGCGTCCGGACCGCCGCAGGCATGGGTTCATGACCCTTCGGGAGCCTTGATCTCGGAGGCCACCCGGGCAGTCCACTCCGCGATGCGGGGCAGGTCACGGAAATCACCGCCACGGTTCTCGTCGAGGATCGCGTTGGCCATACGGCCCTTGGCTCCAGCCGCGAGTCGTCCGCCGAAGGTGACGTGATCACGCGCCTCGGTACGACGCTGTGCTCGCCGGGCGCTCGGGACGGGCGGCATCTCCCGCTCCGAGGCCGAGGGGTCGAGCGGTCCGCTGCTGAAGAGCCAGACAGGCCGTTCCCGCAACTCTTGGCGGTGTTGCCGGGCGAAGCGCCTGGCGTCCCGGTGCCAGCGGCCCATGTAGAGAGCGCCGCCGATCACGACCGTGCCGTAGGGCGCCACGTCCGTGACCTCCGACGGCGGCCGGACCTCCGCCTCCAGCCCCTCGTCCCGCAGGACGGAGGCGATGAAGTCGGCGATCTCGGCGGTCGAACCGTTCTTGGTCCCATAGGTGACCAGTACCTTTTCGGACACTGTCTCCACCGCCCTTCTTCGAGCACACCGGGAGGTGTGCTGAGCGCGTCATCCGCCCGGTGTGCGAGTGGTTCCACTTCCGAGGGTGCGCTCAAGTGCGGGCACGTTGAAGGGCCGGTGAGGCAGAGCTCAGGGCCGAACGGCCCTCTTCCATCCGATGCGGCAGGCCGGCGCCGCCGGCTGCGGACATCCGGTCCCGCCCTCGGAACCGACGGGGCCGGATGGCCCTTGTCTCTGCCCCATCCGCCTCTCGTACGCACGTACGCGCGGTGCGACGGTGTCCTTCAGGTGAGAAGTCCGGCACCGACACCAAGGTGGTGGAGACCGTGTGGTTGCCCCTCGTTGTTGGAGTGGACGGATCGGCCGCCAGCCTCCGCGCAGTGGACTGGGCGGTGGACGAAGCAGCCCGGCTGGCCCTGCCCCTGAAGATCGTGCACGCGACGATGACGGACGACGGGGAACCCGTGTGCGGTCCGGAGACCGGTGCGGATCATCCCTGTGGGCAGGACATCGGGCAGCACGTGATCGACGCTGCTCAGGAGCGGGCCCGGACGCGCAACCCGGACCTGAAGGTCACCGCTGAACTCGTCTGGGGTGACGCCGTCTCGGTCCTGTTGAACGCCGGCCGCAACGCTTCCGCACTGGTCACCGGGGCACGAGGCCGTGGTGAGCTGAAGGATCTCCTGCTGGGCTCCGTCAGCCTGGTCGTCGCTGCCCGTGCACAGTGCCCCGTGGTGGTGGTCCGGGCCGGCGCCCGGCCTTCCGCGGACCGGTACGACAAGATTCTGCTCGGTGTCGCGGATGCCGAAAGCAGCTCGGCAGCGTTGCACTTCGCCTTCGAAGTCGCGGCGGCTCGTGGCTGCGCCCTCGATGCGGTGCTGGCGTGGCACCGTCCCCCACGGACGTCCATCAGCAAGCTCCTCGACCTCCCGCGCCACGAAGACCAGCACGGGCAACGCACGAGGGCCCTGCTGGATGAGGCACTGAAGCAGTCCGTCGGCGAATTCCCCTCGGTCGACGTCCACCGCATCGTGGTGGAGGGGCCGGCCCGAGACGTGCTCCTCAAGCAGTCGGAAACAACCGACCTGCTGGTCGTCGGAGCCCAGCGCAGGCTCAACGGCAGCGGTCTGCACCTCGGCCGGGTGAATCACGCGCTGCTGCACTACGCCGCCTGCCCGGTGGCACTCGTACCGCAGTGGAATTGATCTCCCGTCACGTGCGGAGGCCGTCCCATGACGCACCTGTCCGCTCCCGGGGCGTCGGCGACGATCAGCCCGGACCCGCGCGAGCCGCTGTCCCTGCTCCGCCGTGAACTCGGCACCGGAGCCGAAGGCCTGTCAGGCCGAGAGGCGGGCCGACGACTGACCGTACACGGGCTTGACGAGGTCCAGGTGAAGGAGCAGACCTCTAAGCCGGGAACTGGTTCAGCAACTGGCGCACCCGCTCGCCCTCCTGCTCTGGGCCGCCGCAGCCCTCGCCTTCGTGGCCGGCATCGCGGCCCTCGGTTGGACCATCATCGTGGTGATCATGGTGAACGCGGCCTTCGCGCTGCTGCAGGAGCGGCAAGCAGAACGCGCCGTGGAGACTCTCGCTGGCTATGTGCCCGAGCACGCCGAGGTTCCGGGTGCACATCGTGACAGGCGACGACGGAGCCAGCGCTGCCGCCGTTGTGCGGGAAGTGGGCATCGGCGAACTCGCGCTACGGGTGGTCCCGAAGGCGGAGATGGTCAGCGGCCTCGAACCCGACGAACTGCTCTTGAAGTGAGCAGAGCGGCCAAGGGTCCGCCGCGGCCTACGGCCGTAACGCGGACGTCTGTGCGGCACTGCCGCCCCATATTCATCGAATGCCCGCAGCGCTCTGAACGCGGCGGTACGTTCCTTCTCGGCGGCTGTCTTGCTGTGACCGTACAGCGTGCGACGCAGCCTGTTGGCCAGATCAGGTGCGCACCCCACAGCATGGCCGAGCGCTGTGGCGCTGTCTGGTGTGGCGTCGGGAAGTGCTGGCGCCAGCCGGTCGGTCAGCTTGTCCGGGACGGAGGCGGAGCTGAGGTGATGAGAACCCGGATGAGCGGGCATACACGCTGGAGGGTCGTCTGATCGTTCTGCGTGGCTTCGAGGAGTACTTCCCAGAGAGGCGCGGGGGCAGGGCATGAGGCCGTTGCCCGGACGGCGCGTGCCTCGCCCCAGTCGCGGCTGTTGATGAGTTCCGCAACGTGGAGGCAGATGGCGTCCGATGCCTGCGGACTTGCTGAGATCAGTTGCAGCAGTGTTTCGTGTGCTCTTGCGTCGGTTGCGATGTCCAGGGCGCTTTTCAACAAGTCGGCCGGTGCTCCGTTGGCTCGCTCGGCGAGGGCCGAGCAGTGGCCGTTGGCTGCTGCCAGTAGGGCGGCTTGCAGGTCACTACCGACCTTGTCCCACAAGTCGGTGGCGTGCTGCCAGTCTGCAGGCGTGCCGCTGTCGATGATGTGCTGAGCAATCATCGGCGGTACATTGGATTGACTCACGTCGTTCCGGCCTGCTGCAGCCGCAGTGAGTGATCGTTCGGCGACTGGTAGCTGGGCCCAGTGTGCTGCAAACCGACTAAGCCATTGTGCGGACACGGCCGGTTCCGCAGCATAGTGCGAGGCGAAGGTGACGGCGGGGGGCGGGAAGTGTGTTCATCCACCCGTAGAGCTGCTGAAGGACTTGATTGAGACGGTTCGCTCGGGTGCCAGGATCGTGAAGCAGTACGTAAACGCTTGCGAGTGTCTCGTTTGTGAGTGCGTGGTGAGGCTGGCCGAGCAGACCCATGAATAGGTCGGTGAGGGTAGGGCCGGCTGCCCGTCCTGTGTCTGTACTCATGACGGCTGGCAGATGACGGCGGGCGAAAGCGCCTCGTGCGTCGGCGGCTGCAAGGGAAGTTGTCAGGGTGGTCAAGCACGTTTGTGCAGCTGCTTGGGCATCGGGGTCGTCCGTGTTCCATCGCAGGTACGTGAGGAGCACTTCTGCGAGGGCGTCACCCAAGGGTCCGTCGTAGGTTTCCGGCGCGCGGAGATTTCCGGCGATGGCCGTGACGCAGGTGGTGGCGTCCTGGAGCTGGAGGTCAGGAAGGATCCGAGACGCAGCGGTGGCGAGTTCGAGGCACGTGTGTGCTGTTTGAGCGATGGAGTGCGCGATTACAGCACTGACCGATTGACCAGAAGGCGTGGTGTGGTCGCCGATCGAGAGCAGCCAGCTGCGCAGAAGGTCTGCTGTTCGTAGCGAGCTTTCCGCGTCATCATCATCGATGAGGAAGGTAGCCGCGGCTTCGGCCACTTCCGAGGCCAGTGTCGAGTCATGGGGGGCGTCCGGATGTTCCGCATGCCCCCAGCCGTCAGCAGGGACAGCGATTCGGCCGAGGAGTTCTATGGCGTGCGTGCGTGTCGCGCCTTGCTCCGTAGTCAGCCAGCTCAGCAAGCCCTGCGCTACAGGCCGTTGCCACTGGTGAATCTCCTCGGCGTCGACGATTGTTCGCCGGACTTGATCGACGGCAGTGTTGTCGGTGGCGCGGGAAGCCATGGGGCGGGGCGGCCCCCCTCAGCGACTTGGCACCGACGCCTGACCGTCTTCCTGGACGAGTATGCGTTCGCCACGTATCCCAGGCGCGGTCTGAACCTGCGGTTATCGTTTAGCATGCATGTGCTCGATTGACTGAGCTACGGGTGATGACCTGGGGAAACGCAGTCATTGCGTGGCGCCTGGCCGATGAGGCGGCGCGGCAGATGCCCGACGTATCACGGCCACCATCATGCTGCGCGCGGTACGAAGGCAGAATGCCTCTTCGTCGGCCACGCTCCGCTCAGTCGGCGAGAGCTGACCACCGTCCGGGAATGGCGCTGTCGCTTCGACCGTGTCAAGCGAGGCGCGGTATCCCCACCTCCGCCGCACGGCGCATGGCCACTGCCGCGCCGCTGTCGCCTCCCGCCACATCTGAGTCTCCTTCCGGAAACGCCCACCCGCTCCGGCGACGGGCACCAAGACTTGCAGCCATGGGGAGCGGGTATGACAGAGGGTAGGAAGCCTCGAGCTGTACCAGTGTGCCAAGTATTTTCTGACTGCGACCTGATGTGGCACAGAAGCTAGGTGGCACACCTGCAGGCCAGAAGCACTCGCCGGTGACAAGAACGGCTAGTCACACGTCACCCCCATGCGTGACAGCGGCGACGCGGACCCCGGCCTCTTCGGGCCCGGCTCGGTGACCTGGCAGCTGCACAGCGACCCCATGGTGTGGATCGCCGGCGTCCGGGCCCTGTGCCTCCAGGCCCTGCACCCCGCCGCCGTACGCGGAGTCATGATCAACAGCAGTTTCCTGGACGACGCCTGGGGCCGGCTGATGCGCACCGCCGGCTTCGTCGGCACCCTCACCTACGGCACCACCGCGGCCGCCGAGAAGGCCGGAGCCCGCGTCCGGCGGATCCACCGGCTGCTGGGTGTCGACGACCCCGAGCTGCTGCTGTGGGTCCACTGCGCCGAGATCGACTCGACGCCCAGGCCGACCGCTACCTCGCCGAACACCGCGAAAGCGCCCGGCTCGTGGGCCTCGACCCGTCCGGCGTGCCCGCCTCGGCCGCCGAACTGGACGCGTACTTCGCGGCGATGCGCCCCCACCTCGCCGCCGGCCCCGACGCCCGCACCGTCGACGCCTTCCTGCGCCGGCCCCCCGTGCCCACCGCGCTGGTCCCCGCGCGCGCCCTGCTCTGGCGGCGCGCGGCGGCCCTCGCGTACCACTCCCTCCCTCCCTATGCCCACGCCCTGTACGGCAGGCCCGCGCCGAGCCCCGACACGGTCACGCACCGGCTGATCGCGACCGGCAACCTGCTGCGCTGCGTCCCCTCCCGTATCCGCTGGCAACTCCCGCCCCAGCACATCCTCAAAGCCATGTCCAGACTGGGACCCGACAGCCGCCCGGCCCCGTACAAACTCCGCAGACGGGCCGCCATACTGGACGGGCCGGGGAGGGCGTAGCGGGGGCGACGGGCGGATCGACGGGGACTCGACGGGGGCGATGGCACGCGATGGGGGAGACCAGGCTGCTTCAAGGCCGCTACCGGCTGGAAGAGTTGATCGGACGCGGCGGCATGGGCGAGGTGTGGCGCGCCACCGACGAATCGCTCGGCCGCCGCGTCGCGGTCAAGTGCCTCAAGCCGCTGGGGCCGCAACAGGACCCGAACTTCGTCACCGTACTGCGCGAGCGCTTCCGCCGCGAGGCGCGCGTCGCGGCCGCGCTCCAGCACCGCGGCGTGACCGTCGTCCATGACTTCGGCGAGTCCGACGGCCTGCTCCACCTGGTCATGGAGCTCCTCGAAGGCCGCAACCTCAGCCAGCTCCTGGAGGACAACCGACAGCACCCGCTGCCCGTCCACGACGTCGTCGACATCGCCGAACAGATCGCCGACGCCCTGGCCTACACCCACCGGCAGGGCATCGTGCACCGGGACCTCAAACCCGCCAACATCATGCGGCTGGCCGACGGCACGGTGAAGATCTGCGACTTCGGCATCGCCCGCCTCGGCGCCGACATCGGCTTCACCGCCCGCCTCACCGGCACCGGCATCGCCATGGGCACCCCGCACTACATGTCGCCCGAGCAGATCAGCGGCGGCCACGTCGACCACCGCAGCGACCTGTACTCGCTGGGCTGCGTCCTGTACGAGATCGCCACCGGCGTCCCGCCCTTCGACATGGGCGACGCCTGGGCGATACTCGTGGGCCACCGCGACACGCCGCCCGAGCCGCTGCGCAATCACCGGGCGGAGCTCCCCGAGTTCTTCGAGCGGATCGTCCTCGACCTGCTCGCCAAGGCGCCCGACGCCCGCCCCTCCGACGCCGCCGACCTGCGCCGCCGCATCGCCGACGCCGCCCGCCCGGCCCTCGCCACCGCCCCGGCCCCCGCCCCCGCCCCTGGTCCGGCCCCTGCCGCCGTACTCCACGCCCCCTTCCCCCTCGCCCCCGCGTACCCCTACGCCCACCACCACCTGCCGTCCTGGACGCGCGGCATGACCACCGGGCACAAGGCGGTCGGCACCACCCTCCTGCACACCGCCCCGCCGCCCGACCCGGCGGCCGGCCTCACCGGCGAGTGGACCACCTCCACCGATCCGCGCGGCACCGCCCTCCCCGCACCGGCACCGCCCCGCCTCCCACGCCCGACCCCGCCACCCGATGTCCTCGCCCACCTGGCCGGCCGCCACAACGCGGGCCTGAGCCTGGGCCGGCTGGGCCGCTGGGAGGAGGCCGGGAAGGTGCACCGCGCGGTCGCCGCCGAGCGGGAGCACGCCCTGGGCCCCGACCACCCCGACACGCTCACCAGCCGGTACGAGGTCGGCTTCACGCTCAGCAGAACCGGCCGCGACGCCGACGCACTGCGCGAGTTCGGCCGCGTGGCCGAGGGCCGGGCCCGGGTGCTGGGCCCCGACCACCCCGACACGCTCACCGCCCGGCAGGAAATGGCGTACGTCCTGGGCCGGCTCGGGCGCCACTTCGAGGCCCACCAGGCGTACACCTCCGTCCTCGACGCCCGCACGCGCACCATGGGCGCCGACCACCCCGACACGCTGCGCTGCCGCCACAACCTGGCGTTCAACCTCGGCCGGCTCGGCCGCCTGGAGGAGTCGTACCGGATGGCGTACGACGTGGCCGCCGCCCGCGCCCGGCTGCTGGGGCCCGAGCACCCCGACACCCTGGTCACCCTGTACGAGGTGGCGTACACGCTCGGCCAGCTCGGACGGTGGCCCGAGGCGCTGCGCACCTACCGCGAGGTCGCCGCCGCGCGCGCCCACGCCCTCGGCCCGGACCACCCCGACACGCTCGCCGCCCGGTACGAGGTCGGGATAAGCCTCGGCAGGCTCGGCCGCAGCCACGAGGCGCTGGAGCTGTACCGCGACCTCGTCGACGCCCGCACCCGGGCGCACGGCCCGGACGACCCGGAGACGCTGCGCGCCCGGCACGGCCTGGGCGTCAACCTCGGCCGGCTCGGCCGCTGGCAGGAGGCCCTCGCCGAGGCCCGTGAGGTGTACGGATCCGCGAACGGGTGCTGGGCCGCGACCACCCCGACACGCTGGTCAGCTGCCGGGAGGTCGCGGTCGGGCTCGGCTGGCTGGGCCGCTGGGCGGAGGCGCTCTCCGTGTACGAGCGGGTCGCCGAGGCCCGGAACCGGGTGCTCGGCGCCACCCACCCCGACGCCCTGGCCAGCCGCAACGACCAGGCGCACTGCCTGCAGCAGCTGGGCCGGCAGACCGAGGCCGTCGAGCTGTACCGGCGGGTCGCCGACCTGCGCCGCCGGCGGAGCGGCCCCTGAGCGGCCCCTGGAGGATCCGTACGGGCGCGTGTTACGAAGGGCCATGACCGCACAGCGAACGACGCGTACCTATGACGCCGTCATCGTCGGCGGCGGCCACAACGGACTGGTCGCCGCCGCCTACCTCGCCCGCGCCGGGCGCTCCGTCCTCGTCCTGGAACGCCTGCCCGCCACCGGCGGGGCCGCCGTGTCCACCCGGCCCTTCGCCGGGGTCGACGCCCGGCTCTCGCGCTACTCCTACCTGGTGTCCCTGCTGCCGCCGAAGATCGTGCGGGACCTGGGGCTGCGGTTCGCCGTGGCCAGGCGCACCGTCTCCTCGTACACCCCGGTCGAGCGCCGGGGCCGGGCCGCCGGCCTGCTGGTGGGCGGCGAACGCACCCGGGAGTCGTTCGCCGCGCTCACCGGCTCGGACGCCGAGTACACGGCCTGGCAGCGGTTCTACGCCAGGACCGGGCACGTCGCCGAACGCGTCTTCCCCACCCTCACGGAGCCGCTGCCCACCCGCGAGGAGCTGCGCGCCCGGATCGCGGACGACGAGGCGTGGCGCACGCTCTTCGAGGAGCCCGTGGGCGTCGCCATCGAGGAGCACTTCGCCGA
Organism: Streptomyces sp. CB03234; assembly: GCF_001905885.1. Taxonomy (GTDB): domain Bacteria; phylum Actinomycetota; class Actinomycetes; order Streptomycetales; family Streptomycetaceae; genus Streptomyces. The sequence goes on from NZ_LIYH01000004.1 coordinate 742,661, forward strand.
CGATCTCGTACGCGGGGTGGTGCTCACCGACGCGCTGATCGGTACGTTCGCCGACGCCCACGACCCGTCCCTCGTCCAGAACCGCTGCTTCCTCTACCACGTGATCGGCGGCGGGACGGGGGAGTGGAACGTACCCGTCGGCGGCATGGGCGCCCTCACCGGCGCCCTCGCGGACGCGGCGCGCTCGGCCGGCGCCGGGATCCGCACCGGCCACGAGGCGACCAGGATCGAGACGGACGGCCGCGCCGCCGAGGTCACGTTCCGTACGGAGGCAGGGGAGGGCACCGTGGCTGCCCGGCACGTCCTGGTCGGGGCGTCACCGCACGCGCTGGCCGCCCTGCTGGGCGAGCCCGCCCCGCCGCCCGCCGAGGGCGCCCAGCTGAAGGTGAACATGCTGCTGAAGCGGCTGCCCCGGCTGCGGGACCGCTCCGTCGACCCGCGTGACGCGTTCGCCGGCACGTTCCACATCTCGGAGGGGTACGGGCAGCTGGCGGCCGCGTACCGGGAGGCGGCCGCCGGCCGGCTGCCGAGCGCCCCGCCCTCCGAGATCTACTGCCACTCCCTGAGCGACCCGTCGATCCTCGGCCCCGGCCTCGCCGCCCGCGGGTACCAGACGCTGACGCTCTTCGGCCTGCACACCCCCGCACGCCTCTTCGCCGCCGACAACGACACCGTCCGCGCCGCCCTCCTCAAGGCCACCCTCGCCGAACTCGACGCCCATCTGGACGAACCGCTCGCCGACTGCCTCGCCACCGACGCGGAAGGCCGCCCCTGCATCGAGGCCAAGTCCCCGCTCGACCTGGAACGGGACCTGCGGTTGCCCGGCGGCCACATCTTCCACGGCGACCTCTCCTGGCCGTACGCCACCGACGGCACCGATGCCGGCGGCGCCACCGGCCGGTGGGGCGTGGAGACCGCCCACGCCAACGTGCTGCTGTGCGGGGCGGGCGCGGTGCGCGGCGGCGGCGTCAGCGGCATTCCAGGCCACAACGCGGCCATGGCGGTGCTGGGGCGTTGAGCCGTCAGGGAGCGGGCGCCTCGTCGAAGCTGGCGTAGTAGGCGGCGGCCATGTCCTTGTCACCGTGACCCTGGGCGGCGGCGCGCGCCAGGCGTTCGGCGCCCGCCGCTGCCACGTCGAGGCGGATGCCGCGCCGCTGCCCGGCCTCGACGATGAGCCGGGCGTCCTTCACGGCGGTGTCCACCGCGAAGCTCGCCGGTGAGAGGCGGTCGTTCAGGACGAGGCCGGACTTGGCGCGCAGATAGCCCATGTCGAGCGGACCGCCGGCGATGACGTCGAAGAAGACCCGCGGGTCCACCCCGAGGACCTTGGACAGGGCGAGCACCTCACCCGTCGCGGCGGTGGCCGCGATGACCCAACTGTTGGCCACGAGCTTGAGGCGGGTGGCGCCGGCCGACGCACCGTCGTCGCCGATCCATACGGTGCGGGTCCCGACGGCGTCGAAGACCGCCGCCACGGCGTCCCGGCGGTCGCCGGGGCCGGCGGCCAGCACGGTCAACTGCCCGGCCTCGGCGGGCTCGCGGGTGCCGAGGACAGGCGCGTCGAAGAAGACCAGCTCGTGCTCCCTGGCGAAGTCCGCCAGTTCGCCGACGGCCTCGATCCCCGTGGTCGTGGACTGCACCCACGCGGTGCCGGGGCGCAGTGCGGGCGCGGCCTGCCGCATGGTGTCCAGGGCCGCGGCGCCGTCGTGGAGCACGGTGAGAACCACATCGGCGCCCTGTACGGCTTCGGCGGGGCTGTCGGCGATGTGCGCGCCGTCGCCGGCCAGGGTCTCCGCCTTGGCCCGCGTGCGGTTCCACGCGCGGACGGTGTGACCGGCCCGGGCGATGTTGCGTGCCATGGCGGTCCCCATGACTCCGGTGCCCAGGACGCTCACGGTGAGTATGTCGGTCATACGTGTGGCCTTCTGTTCCTCTGCTCGTACGGTGCCGTGCGTGCGGTGCGGCGCAGCCCGGTGTGAGCCGGTGCGCCAGGACGGAGGCGGACCAAGCTCCCGGCAGTCTGCCCGATCACCCGTTCGGACGCGGGCCTTTTCCGCCAGGCACGACGGTGCGACGACACACGGATGGGCGCCACCAGGGCGCCCATCCGTGTGCCGTTCGGGTCAGCCGACGTCCCAGCAGGTGGCCTCGTGGTGCTTCACGTGGACCTTGCCGGCCTTCACGTGGCCGCCGGAACCCCAGCAGCCTTCCACGTCCGAGCCGTGGGCGGCGGCAGGGGCCGCGGCCATGAAGCCGACCGCCATCAGGCCGGCCAGAACGAGCGAGATGCGCCGAAGCATGAGTTTCTCCTTCGAGTTGGGGACTCACCACGACTGTTCATCAGCCGCCGCTCCACCGCACGCCGAGTCGCGCGGGCGGGTGGTGGAGCCACTCGAAGGTGCTGGTCGCCGGGGCGCCCGACGCCGGGCACGCCGCGTCCCCGGCGGCCGTGGCGACACGGCCGCCGGGGACGGAGGGCCGTTGCGGGTCAGGCCCGGGGCGGCGGGTCCTGGGGCCGGTCCGAGCCGAGCTGCTCGTTGAGCTTGCTCTGGGCGGTGTCGACCTGGCTGCTGTACTTGCCCTGGGTCTTCTCGTCGACGAAGTCGCCCGCCTTGTCGATGCCCTGCCCGGCCTTGTCCTCGTGGCCTTTGAGCATCTGCTTGAGCTTGTCCATCACGGACATAGGGTCATCCTCTCCTCGCAGAGTGACCCCCCGCCCCTCAGTTTCGCTCGCCCGTACGAAACCCGCATCCGCACCGCTCTGACCTGTCAGTTCGCCGAGGCGGCCCACCCTCGCGCCTCGATACGGGCGGCGTCCGCGGGCCGTGCCTCGTCGAACAGGGTGCGGGAGCCGTCCAGGACGCGGATACCGTCGACGTACACCCCCCGGCCGACGTAGAGCCGGTCCGTTTCGTACCGCCAGCGCAGCCGCACCGGGGTGCCCCGCCAGTCGGCCAGGTCGGCCTCCAGCCGGTGCCAGACCCGCCCCGACCAGCCGCTGACCGACCCGGTCGGGTGCGGCCGGGGCTCCTGCCCGTGACGTACGGTCACGAACGGCACCGGCCGCCACGTCCCGCCCGCGTCGCCGGACGCCTCAAGGAACAGGGCGTCCGAGCCCGGCTCGGTGTCCCACCACACCCAGCAGCGCAGCCGGGGGCGCGGCGAGGCGGGCGTCACCTCGGGAACGGTGAGCGTCGCCGCCGTGCTCGACGCCATGCCCGCGTACCACGCGGTGCGGCCATGCGCCGGGCGTACGGGTACGGCGCGCGCCAGGTTGTTCGCGGCGGCCACGCGCGGCGCGGAGCCGGAGCGCCAACTGCGCACCGGATGGACCGAGTTGCCGAGCACGACAAGGAAGGAGTCCGTGGTCGGGTCGATGACCAGGCTGGTGCCGGTGAAACCGGTGTGGCCGGCGGTGTGCGGGGTGGCCATGGCGCCCATGTACCAGTGCTGGTGCAGCTCGAAGCCGAGGCCGTGCTCGTCACCGGGGAAGGCGGTGTTGAAGTCGGTGAACATCAGCTCCACCGACTTCGGTTCCAGGATGCGGGCGTGCCCGTAGACGCCGCCGTTCAGCAGCGTACGGGCGAGCACGGCCAGGTCCCACGCGCAGGAGAACACACCGGCGTGGCCGGCGACACCGCCGAGGCTGTACGCGTTCTCGTCGTGGACCTCGCCCCACACCAGGCCGCGGTCCAGGCCCGACCAGGGGGCCCGGGCGTCCTCGGTGGCGGCGGTCTTCGATCTCCAGGAGGCGGGCGGGTTGAAACGCGTGCGGTGCATCCCGAGCGGAGCGGTGATCTCGTTCCGGAGCAGGGCGTCCAAGGAGTGACGGGTGATCTCCTCCAGGATCAGTTGCAGTGCGATCAGATTGAGGTCGGAGTACAGGTACCGGGTGCCGGGCGGACTGATGGGCGCCTCCTGCCACAGCAGCCTCAGCTTTCCCTCCCGCGTCGGCTCCTTGTACAGCGGGATCCACGCGCGGAGGCCGGAGGTGTGCGTGAGCAGCTGACGCACCGTGATGTCCTGCTTGCCGCCGCCCCCGAACTCCGGGAGATACGCGGTGACCTTCCCCTCCAGCTCCAACGCCCCGCGCTCGATCTGCTGCACCGCCAGCACCGCCGTGAACAGCTTCGAGACCGACGCCAGGTCGAAGACGGTGTCCTCGGCCATCGCGATTTGCCGCTCCGGCGGCAACTCCACGCCCGTGTCGGTCTTCTCGTCGTACGCCGCGTAGCGCACCGCGTGTCCGATCGCCCGGTGCAGCGCCACCGTCCCGCCGCGCCCGGCCAGCAGCACCGCTCCTGCGTACCACGGGTGCTTGGGTGAGGGGTCCAGGAACCGCTCGGCGTCCGCGACCAGCCGGTCCAGGTGCTCGGGAAGCAGCCCGGCCCGCTCGGCGGAGCCCAGCCGCAGCGTCGGCCGACCGCGTTCCGTCGAGTCGCCACCGCCACCGCCGGCCGCCGCCGCGGCCCCCGGAATCGAACCGATCACCAACGCACCTCCCAGGGCCAGCACCCCGCCACCGAACCGGCGACGGTCCATCCCCTCCGTCATGCCCACCATGCTCCCCCTCCCTGAACGATGCCTGAAAGAATCCTTCGTCACCGCCCGCACCACGTGAAACTTTCTTACCGTCCTCCGTCCCCGTCAAGAACCGGCCACCCGGAAAGAATCTGACGCTTCATCAGAAAATCTCTTCCCTCGTCCGCCCCGCTGCGGCATCCTGCCGCCCATGGAGACGGAGCTGAGCAAGAGACTGGGTGTCGAGCACGCCATCTTCGGCTTCACACCCTTCCCCGCGGTGGCGGCCGCCATCACCAGAGCCGGCGGGTTCGGGGTCCTGGGCGCCGTCCGCTACACCGCCCCCGACGACCTCGCCCGCGACCTCGACTGGATGCAGGACCACACCGACGGCCTGCCCTACGGCCTCGACGTCGTCATGCCCGCCAAGAAGGTGGAGGGGGTGACCGAGGCCGACGTCGAGGCGATGATCCCCGAGGAGCACCGCCGGTTCGTCGCCGAGACCCTCGCCAAGCACGGCGTACCCGAACTCCCCGACGGCGAGGCCTCCGGCTGGCGCATCACCGGCTGGATGGAACAGGTCGCCCGCGGCCAGCTCGACGTCGCCTTCGACTACCCCATCAAGCTCCTCGCCAACGCCCTCGGCTCCCCACCCCCCGACGTCGTCCGGCGCGCCCACGAGCACGGCATCCTCGTCGCCGCCCTCGCCGGCAGCGCCAAGCACGCCCGGCGCCATGCCGAGGCGGGCATCGACATCGTCGTCGCCCAGGGGTACGAGGCCGGTGGCCACACCGGCGAGATCGCGTCCATGGTCCTCACGCCCGAGGTCGTCGACGCCGTCCACCCGCTGCCCGTCCTCGCCGCCGGCGGCATCGGCAGCGGCGAACAGATCGCCGCCGGGCTCGCCCTCGGCGCCCAGGGCGTCTGGCTCGGCTCCCTCTGGCTCACCACCAGCGAGGCCGACCTCCACTCGCGCGCCCTCACCGCCAAGCTGCTGGCCGCCGGTTCCGGCGACACGGTCCGCTCACGCGCCCTCACCGGCAAACCCGCCCGCCAACTGCGTACCGGGTGGACCGACGCCTGGGACGACCCGGACGGCCCCGCGCCCCTCCCGATGCCCCTGCAGGGCCTGCTGGTCGCCGAAGCCGTCTCCCGTATCCAGAAGTACGAGGTCGAGCCGCTGCTGGGCACGCCCGTCGGGCAGATCGTCGGCCGGATGACCTCCGAACGCCCCGTCCAGGAAGTCTTCGACGACCTCACCCGGGGCTTCGAACGGGCCGTGGACCGCCTCACCCGTATCGCGAACAGGAGCCGGCGATGACCGACCGACCCAACGGCTTCTGGGCCCAGGCCACCGCCGACCCCACCCGTACGGTCCTGACCGCACCCGACGGTGAGGAGTGGACCGCCGGCCGGCTGCACGCCGCCGCCAACCGGCTCGTCCACGGACTACGGGCGGCCGGCCTGGAAAGCGGCGACGCCTTCGCCGTCGTCCTGCCCAACGGCGTGGAGTTCCTCACCGCCTATCTCGCCGCCTCCCAGGCGGGCCTCTACCTGGTCCCGGTCAACCACCACCTCGTCGGCCCCGAAATCGCCTGGATCGTCGCCGACTCCGGCGCCAAGGTGCTGATCGCGCACGAACGGTACGCCGGCGCGGCCCGCGCCGCCGCCGACGAGGCGGACCTCCCACCGAGCAGGCGGTACGCCGTGGGCGGCGCGATCGAGGCGTTCCGCCCGTACGCCGAACTCCTCGACGGACAGCCCGGCTCACCGCCCGCCGGGCGCACCCTCGGCTGGGTGATGAACTACACCTCCGGCACCACCGGCCGCCCGCGCGGCATCCGCCGCCCCCTGCCCGGCAGGCCCCCGGAGGAGGCGTACCTCGGCGGGTTCCTCGGCATCTTCGGCATCCAGCCGTACGACGGGAACGTCCACCTGGTCTGCTCCCCGCTCTACCACACCGCCGTGCTCCAGTTCGCGGGCGCCGCGCTGCACATCGGCCACCCGCTCGTCGTCATGGACAAGTGGACGCCCGAGGAGATGCTGCGCCTCATCGACACCCACCGGTGCACCCACACCCACATGGTGCCCACCCAGTTCCACCGCCTCCTCGCCCTGCCCGACGAGGTCAGGGCGCGCTACGACGTGTCCTCGATGCGCCACGCCATCCACGGGGCGGCCCCCTGCCCGGACCACGTCAAACGCGCCATGATCGAGTGGTGGGGCGCCTGCGTCGAGGAGTACTACGCGGCCAGCGAGGGCGGCGGCGCGTTCGCCACCGCCGAGGATTGGCTGAAGAAGCCCGGTACGGTCGGCAAGGCGTGGCCCATCAGCGAACTCGCCGTCTTCGACGACGACGGCCGTCCGCTGCCGCCCGGCGAACTCGGCACGGTCTACATGAAGATGACGACCGGCGGCTTCAGCTACCACAAGGACGAGGCCAAGACCCGCAAGAACCGCATTGGCGACTTCTTCACCGTCGGCGACCTCGGCTACCTCGACGAGGACGGCTACCTCTTCCTCCGCGACCGCAAGATCGACATGATCATCTCGGGTGGCGTCAACATCTACCCCGCCGAGATCGAAGCCGCGCTGCTCACCCACCCCGCCGTCGCCGACGCCGCCGCCTTCGGCATCCCGCACCCCGACTGGGGCGAGGAGGTCAAGGCGGTCGTCGAACCCGCCGACGGCCACACCCCGGACGACACCCTGGCGGCCGGCATCCTCGCCCACTGCGCCGAACGCCTCGCCGGCTACAAACGCCCCAAGAGCGTCGACTTCATCGCCTCGATGCCCCGCGACCCCAACGGCAAGCTCTACAAACGCCGCCTCCGCGACCCGTACTGGCAGGGCCACGAGCGCCCCGTCTGACGGCCCCGCACCACGGCGCGCCCCTCCATGCCCTCTCCGGGCGAGGTACGACTCCCGCGCCGCGCCGAGCCGCGCCGAGCCGCGCCGAGCCGCGCCGAGCCGCGCCGCGCCGCGTCGTACCGCGCCGAGCCGTCGCAGCCGTGGCGGGCGGCCCGTACCCGTTTCGGTCACCACACCGCGCGGTGCGGCGCCCGCTCTGGCAGCGTGGCGGCATGAGCACCGGCACGGACACCGGCACGGCAGGGCTGACGCGGCAGTGGACCACCTGGGTGCCGGTGGTGGCCGTGCTGGTCCTGGGCATCAGCTGGGGGCGGGACCTGCCGGGACCGGTCGTGGCCGTCGTCGGGCTCTGCCTGATCGGCTCCGTCCTGTCGGCCGTGCACCACGCCGAGGTCGTCGCCCACCGCGTCGGTGAGCCGTTCGGGTCCCTGGTCCTCGCCGTCGCCGTGACCGTCATCGAGGTCGGGCTCATCGTCATGCTGATGGCCGGCGGGGGTGACAAGGCGTCCACGTACGCCCGGGACACCGTCTTCGCCGCCGTCATGATCACCTGCAACGGCATCGTCGGCGTGTCCCTCCTCGTCGCCGCCCTGCACAAGCGGCGCGTCGCCGTGTTCAACGCCGAGGGATCCGGTGGCGCGCTCGCCACCGTCATCACCCTCGCCGCCATGACGCTCGTCCTGCCCAGCTTCACCACCAGCCAGCCGGGCCCCGAGTTCACCGGGGTGCAGCTGGCCTTCGCCGCCGTCGCCTCGCTCTGCCTGTACGGGATCTTCGTCGCCGTGCAGACCGTCCGCCACCGCGACTACTTCCTGCCCGTCGCCCGCGCCGGCGACGCGACGGGCGACGAGGAACACGCCCCGCCGCCCACGGTCCGCGAGACGTGGTGGAGCCTCGGCCTGCTCCTGGTGGCCCTCGTCGCCGTCGTCGGGAACGCCAAGCTCGTCTCGCCGACCATCGAGGACGGCGTCGAGTCGGCCGGCCTGCCCCACGCGGTCGTCGGTGTCGTCATCGCCCTGATGGTGCTGCTGCCCGAGACCCTGGCGGCCGTCCGGGCCGCCCGCCGCGACCGCGTGCAGACCAGCCTCAACCTGGCGTACGGCTCCGCCATCGCCAGCATCGGGCTGACCATCCCGGCGATCGCGCTCGCCTCGATCTGGCTGTCCGGGCCCCTGCTGCTGGGCCTTGGCCCGCTCCACCTGGCGCTGCTCACGCTCACCGCCGTGGTGAGCGCCCTGACCGTGGTGCCCGGACGAGCCACTCTCCTCCAGGGCGGCGTGCACCTGGTGCTGTTCGCCGCCTTCGTGTTCCTGTCGTTCAGCCCCTGACCCGCACCACCCTCAGCTTCGGATCGGCCAGGATGTCCCTCTCGCAGAAGCGGGCCGTCACCCACCGCTCGCCCGAGAACAGCGCCGTCTGGTCAGCGAAGTGGGGCGAGTGGGGGTTGGACGACTGGGAGTACGTCAGCAGGGTCCGCGCGACCGGGCAGCGCCCGCCGTCCCAGCCGACCGCCTGGACGTGGCTCGTCCCGTGCGCCACCTCCGTGTAGCCGCCGCCCGCCGCGTTCCACACGGGCTCGGTCTTGTTCCAGATGCCGAGCGCCTCCGTACCGCCGTGCACGGGGATGCGTTTTCCGCCCCGTACGACGAACTGGTGGTCACCGAGCGGCGCGTCCAGCGGGATCCCGGCCGCCCGCAGCTCGGCGACGGCATCGCCCAGCGCCTTCGCGAAGGCGGGGGAGGCGGTGTCGAGGGTGTGCGGCGTGCGGACCGGGTCGGCGGCCGAGAACGGCACCTTCCACAGCTGGGCCGCCGGCACGGCCGCCGTCAGCTTGCGCCAGAAGCGGTCGAAGAGCAGCGCGCCCCGGCTGGTGGTGTCCACCGTCCGGTCCCACCGTGCGATCACCGCGCACGCCGCCGGGTCGCCCGGCAGCGCGGCCGGGCACGCCTTCGCCGCGTCGGCCGCCGCCAGGTCCCCGGCGGGCGCCCGGTTGGCGAACTGCTGCCGTTGCAGGTCGGCCACCGTCAGCCGGCCCCGCTCCGCCATCCCCGCCACGTCCTCGATCCCGCCCCGGGTCCGTAGTGAACGCGGTGTCGCGATCGTCCCGAACACCCGCTCGTAGCCGGTCAGCGGCCGGTCGGCGTTGGTCAGCCACGCGCTGTCGTTGGAGTTGACGGCGTACGGCGCGTCCTGGAGCACCGGCATCCGCGACGGCCCGAAGATCCCCGGCTGCACCGCGTCCCGGTCCGACCCCGGCGCGCACTCCGTACGCGAACCGTCCAGCACCGCCACGCCCGACGCCGGATACGTCACCCTGCCCAGCGGCGTCGAACAGCGCCCGGCCAACTCGTCGGTGATGCGCGGCAGCACCTGCGACTGGCTGAACAGCGTGTGCCCGCCCGCGTCCGCGGCGATCGTGTTCACCCACGGCAGGCCCTGCGTGCGGCGCAGCACCTCCCGCACGTCCCGCGTGGAGCGGGCCTTGGCGAAGCCCAGCGCGGTGTCCGTGGCGCGCAGGTTGACGGCGTTGGGGTCGTTCAGCGCGTACGCCGTCGTCGCCGACCACGGCAACGGCAGCGACGCGCCGAGCGAGGTGACGACCGGCCCGTACCGGGTCCACCACTGGGTACGCGTCACGGGGGTACCGCCCTTGACGGGCACGGTGACCGTACGCTTCCTCATCCGCTCCGGCCTGCCGTCCACCACGTACACGGTGGGGTCCGCCGGGTCCAGCGTCAGCTGGTGCAGATTGAGCGTGACGCCGGTCGCCACGGTGTGGCTCCACGCGACCTTGCCGGTGAAGCCGATGTTGACGGCCATCGTGCCGAGCAGTGAGCCGCCCGAGACGTTCAGCTCACCCGGGATGGTCTGCTGCGACTGCCAGAAGCGCCGGCCGCCGTGCCACGGGTAGTGCGGGTTGCCGAGCAGCAGGCCACGGCCGTTCGCGGTCGTCCCACCGCTGAACGCCACCGCGTTGGAGCCCATGTCGGCGCTCTCGGCGGTGAACAGGGCCCGGGCCGCCGCCGCCGTACGTGCCGGGTCGGCGGACGGGACGGGACCGGCGCCCGGCGGCCGGGCAGCGGTGATGCCCTCGACGGCCCGCCCCTGCCCGCCCAGCACCGCGAGGGCGAAGCCGCGCCTGGCGACGTCCAGTCGGGTCACCGGCCGGACCCAGTCGGCGCCCGCGCAGGCAGGGTCGGTGATGCGGTTCTGCTTCAGCCAGGCGTTGTAGCCCGCCGCCCAGCCCCGCATCAGCTCCTTCGCATCACGGCTGGGCCCGGCCGGGGCGGGGACGGCCAGCAGCCGCTCGACCGTCCCCGCGTCCCGTACACCACGGAAGTACAGGTCGCTGGAGAGATTCGTCGTCGCGGACGACAGCGCCCCGTCGGGCGCGCCGTCCGGACCGAAGTGGCGCGAGCGCTCGCCGCGCACGGTCACGAAACCGTCGGCGAGCACGCACACCTGATCGGCGGCCTGGGCCCACCCCGTACCGAAGCCGAGGTTCGCGTAGTCCTTGGCCACGATGTGCGGAATGCCGTACTCGGTGTAGCGGATGACGGCCGACAGACCGCCGCCGGACGGGCGGTGGCGTTCGTCCGGTACGGCGGGGCTCGCCGTACCGGCCACGGTCGCGAGCGCGACCACGGCCGGCACCAGATGTCTTCTCAGGCGGGTACGGAAGAGCAACGTGCCTCCCAACGGAACGGAAGTGAAAGCTCGTTGGGCCATGCACCCATCCGGGGCCCCGCCCTGTCAACATCCCGTTCGGTATCCTCCGCGCCCCGGACGCCGCCTCATCCCCGGGTGAGGCGTACGCACTCGGCGACCAGCTCGCGCAGGCTGCCGGTCCGCCGCAGCAGTTCCCGCTGCACCCGGGCGCCGTTGCCGGTCTTCAGCAGGGCGGCCAGGGCCTCCTGGGCGGGCACCACGTCACCGCTGTCCTCCAGCGCGTCCCTGACGTGCTCGAACAGCGCCCGCACCACCGCCTCCGCCGGCGCCGGCCGCATCGTCACCGGGTGGACGAGCTCGTCCTCCAGCCCCGACCGGGCCGCCCGCCAGGCGGCCAGCCGCAGCAGCGCCACACCGTGCCGGGCCGGCGGCTCACCGTCCCGCCACTGCCGCGCCGCCGTCTCCACCAGGCCGCGCACCAGCGTGGCCAGCAGCACCGTGGTGGACGGGTCCAGACAGACGTCCGCCACCCGTATCTCGACCGTCGGGTACGTGTGGGACAGGCGGGCGTCGAAGTAGACCATCCCCTCGTCGCGCAGCACCCCGCTCGCCACCATGTCGGCGACCTGCTCGTGGTAGCGGTCGGCGGACCCGAAGATCTCCACCGGACCGGCCGACGGCCACCGCCCCCACACCCGGTTGCGGTAACTGGCGTAGCCGCTCTCCTCACCCTGCCAGAACGGGGAGTTCGTGCTCATGGCCAGCAGCACCGGCAGCCAGGGCCGGATGCGGTCCAGGACCGCCACACCTTCCTCGTCCGACTCCACCGACACATGCACATGGCAGCCGCACGTCAGCTGCTCCTGCGCGGTGAGACCGAAGTGCTCCTTCAGCCACTGGTGGCGCTCACCGGTGCCGATGGTCGGGCTCACCGGGAGCGGTGAGGTGGCCAGCGCGGCGACCGACGCGTCCAGGCCCTCGGCGTGCCGCGCCGCCTCCGCCCGCCACCGCCGGATCTCGTCGCCCAGATCACCCATCACGGTCTGCGGGCGCGTGGCGAACTCCAGCTGCTGACGCTGCAGTTCGCTCTCGAACACCTCGTCGTTGCCCTGCGGGTCCAGGGCCGCGGCCGCCAGTACGGCCGTCGACAAGGCCCTCGGTTCCCCGGTCCGGCTGTCCACCAGGAGAAGTTCCTCCTCGACACCCACACTGCGCACCATCGTCCTGCCTCTCTACGGAATGACCGTCGTTTGCCCCCGATCCGGCCCCTCACGCATCGGCCGCCCACCCCCGCCCACCTGGACAGGTGTGCGGGGACGCGTGGGCGGGGCATACGGGCAGGGCAAGATCATCCGCGTACGAGAGACGAGAAGGGAGCCCGCAGATGGCGATACCCGTCCGCAGGCCACGCACGGACCGTCCCGCCCGCCGAGCGGGCTTCAGCCTGCGCGAGACCACGCTGGGCTTCGGTCTGGTGGCCATCTTCCTGTGCGGTACGGGCGTGATGGCGCGGGCGGCCGTCGGTGACTCCGCCGACGTGCCCGCCGCCGCACTGGCCGTGGCGGGCACCCTGACAGTGGCCCTGGCCCTGGTGCGCGCGGCCCGCCGGCGCCGCGCCACGGCCGCCCCGCTCGCGGAGCCGGCCGTGTACGTGGACTACGCGGCCATGGACGCGGACGCCTTCGAGCAGGCCGTCGCGGACCTCTGCGTACGGGACGGCTGCCTGGACGTCGAGGTCGTCGGCGGCGCGGGGGACCTGGGCGCGGACGTGCTGGCCACCGCGCCGGACGGCCGGCGCGTCGTCGTGCAGTGCAAGGCCTACGGTCCGGACAACAAGGTCGGCTCCCAGGACGTGCAGCGCTTCGGCGGAACGTGCTTCGCCGTGCACGAGGCCCACGTCGCCGTCGTTGTGACGACCAGCGAGTTCACCGAGCCGGCTGCGCGGTACGCCGCCCAGTGCGGCATTCACTGCGTCGACCGGCAGGGCCTGGAGGCCTGGACGGACGGCACCGGCCCGGCACCCTGGCTCCAGGCCGGCACATCAGCAGAGTGAGACCGCCGGGTCACGGTAGGGGAATCAGCGTTGGGCGGTGGTGCTCGCCCCGTCGAGGGCTTCCCGGACGATGTCGGCGTGGCCGGCGTGCTGGGCGGTCTCCCGGATCAGGTGCAGAAGGATCCGGCGCACCGGCCAGTGCACCGTCTCCGGCGGCGACCAGGGAGTCCTGGGCAGGGGCACGGTCCTGTCCATGTCCGGCAGGGCGCGCACAGCTTCCCCGGTCCCCTGTGCCGCGACCGCGTACGACTCCAGCAGTTCCTGGAGCGATTCCCCCTCGTCCATGCGGTACTGCCCCACGTCGAGCATGCCGTCAGGTACTTCTCCGTCCCCCTTGACCAGGACCTGCGTCCACACCTGCTCGCCACGCGCCATGTGCTTGACGATCCCGCCCAGCGTGAGCTCGCTCACCGTTGTCCGCCGGGCGGCCTGCGCGTCGGTGATGCCGCGGACCGTGATCAGCAGCAACTCCCGTTGCTCGGCGAGTGCGCGCAGCAGCTCACCGGGCTCGCCGGGAAGGAACGAGGCCGAGTTCTCCGTGACTGTGGTCATGGACTGACCGTAGAACGCGTATAGGTCGGTTCATGTCCTCCATCCCGGTGCGGCGCTTCACCCGGCGCCGTCGGCGCCGCGCAGGTCGACGATCCGCCTGATCTTGCCCACCGACCGCTCCAGCGTCTCCGGGTCGACCACCTCCACCGCGACGGACACCCCGATCCCGTCCTTCACGGCCTCCGCGACCAGCCGCGCGGCCTCCGCGCGCACCTCGTGGCCGGCGTCCGCCCGCGCCTCCGCGCGCACGGTCAGCGCGTCCAGCCGCCCCTCACGGGTCAGCCGCAGCTGGAAGTGCGGCGCGAGGCCCGGCGTACGCAGCACGATCTCCTCGATCTGGGTGGGGAAGAGGTTCACGCCCCGCAGGATCACCATGTCGTCGCTGCGGCCCGTGACCCTCTCCATCCGCCGGAACGCCGGCCGCGCCGTCCCCGGCAGCAGCCGCGTCAGGTCCCGCGTCCGGTACCGGACCACGGGCATGGCCTCCTTGGTGAGCGAGGTGAACACCAGCTCGCCCCGCTCGCCGTCCGGCAGCACCTCTCCCGTGACCGGGTCCACGATCTCGGGGTAGAAGTGGTCCTCCCAGACGTGGAGCCCGTCCTTGGACTCCACGCACTCCTGCGCCACGCCCGGGCCGATCACCTCCGACAGCCCGTAGATGTCGACCGCGTCGATCGCGAACCGCTCCTCGATCTCCCGCCGCATCTCCTCCGTCCACGGCTCGGCACCGAAGACGCCCACCTTCAGGGAGGTGGAGCGCGGGTCGACGCCCTGCCGCTCGAACTCGTCCAGCAGAGTGAGCATGTACGACGGCGTCACCATGATGATCTCGGGCCGGAAGTCCTGGATCAGCCGCACCTGACGTGACGTCATGCCGCCGGAGGCCGGGACGACCGTGCAGCCGAGCCGTTCGGCGCCGTAGTGCGCCCCGAGCCCGCCGGTGAACAGCCCGTACCCGTACGCCACATGGACCATGTGGCCCGGCCGGCCCCCGGCCGCGCGGATCGAGCGCGCGACCACGTCCGCCCAGGTGTCCAGGTCGCGGTCCGTGTACCCCACGACGGTGGGCCGGCCCGTCGTACCGCTGGACGCGTGGACCCGGCGTACCCGCGACTGCTCGACCGCGAACATCCCGAAGGGATAGTTGTCACGCAGATCGGGCTTCGCTGTGAAGGGAAAGCGGGCCAGGTCGGCGAGCGTACGACAGTCCTCCGGGCGCAGCCCCGCCTTGTCGAAGGCCTGCCGGTAGAAGCCCACGTTCTCGTACGCGTGGCGCAACGTGGCCCGCAGCCGCTCCAACTGGAGCGCCTGGAGCTCCGCGCGGCCGAGCCGTTCCCCCGAGTCGAGCAGATCCGTCATCCGCCGTACTCCCGTCCTCACTCCACCATCGTCCCGACCGATCATTCGGTTGATCCATCGGGTTGGCAAGGGGGCCGGCACCATTTCTCCTTGCGGGGGTGACCGGACGGCTGTAAGGATCGCGGCCATGCCGACGTTCAGCACGTACGACGGGACCCGACTCGCCTACCACGTACGAGGAGCGGGCGAACCGCTCATCTGCCTGGCCGGCGGCCCGATGCGTGCCTCCGCCTACCTCGGCGACCTGGGCGGCCTCACCGCCCACCGCCGCCTGATCCTGCTGGACCCGCGCGGCACCGGCGACTCCGCCGAACCCGCCGACCCGGCCACGTACCGCTGCGGCCGGCAGATCGCCGACGTCGAGGCGCTGCGCGACCACCTCGGCCTGGACCGGATCGACCTCCTCGGCCACTCGGCCTCCGGCACCCTCGCCGTGCTGTACGCGGCCGCGCACCCCGAGCGGATCGCCACGCTCACCGTCGTCACCGGCGGCACGCGCGCCGTCGGCATCCGGGCGAGCGAGCAGGACTGGCGCGAGGCGACCGCCCTGCGGGCCGGGGAGCCCTGGTACGAGGCGGGACGGGCCGCCTTCGAGGAGGTGTGGGCGGGCCGGGACGTGGCGGAGGTGGCCGAGCTGATCACGCCGTTCGTGTACGGACGCTGGGACGCGAAGGCCCGGGCGCACGCCGCGACCGCCGACGAGCAGATCAACTGGGCGGCGTCCGCCGCGTACTTCGCGGACGGCGCCCTGCCCGACCCGGCGGCGACCCGTGCCGCGCTCGCCGCCGTCACCGCGCCGGTGCTCGTGTACGCGGGCGAGTACGACGGCGGCCCGACGCCCGCCCGCGCCGCGGAGCTCGCCGCGCTGTTCCCGCACGGCGAGGTGGCCGTGCAGCGCCGCGCGGGCCACTACCCGTGGGTGGACGACCCGGGCACCTTCTCCCGTACCGTCGCCGCGTTCCTCGACCCCGCCGTACGGTCCCGTATCGCGTACCGCGCCTAGGGCGAGGTGAGCCCGCCGCCCAGGCCCGCCGAGTTCCTCGCGGTCCTTCGCGACGACGGGTTCTGAACCGCGATCACCAGCTCCGGCCGGTCCCACATCACCGCCGGCGGGTTGGCGTTCACCGTGCCGACCCGCCGCGCCCCCACGCTGCGGTAGAAGCCCTCGGCGGGCGGGTGGGAGACGACCCGTACGGCCGTCACCCCGGCCGCCCGCGCCCGCTCCGACATATGGGCGACGAGCGTACGGCCGACACCGAGTCCCTGGGCGGTGTCGGCGACGAACATGAGGTCCAGTTCCGGCGGGGACAGGACGAGCGCGTAGAAACCGAGCACCCGGCCGTCGTCGCCGGCGGCGACATGGACCTCATGGGCGTCGATGTAGTCGGGCCCCACCCGGTAGCCCGCCACCATCGGCGCGTAGGGGCCTTCGTAGGCGCGCGAATTGCGCACCAGAGCGGTCAGCCGCTTCGCGTCCCCCGCCGTCGCCCGCCTGATCCGCACCGGCCACGTGCCCGGTCGGCCCGCGGTGCCGCGCCCTGTCATATGCGAACTCATACAGAGAGTATTACCCGTCGGCCCATCCCCCGGAGAAACGAGCTGGTCAGCGCGGTTCGGCGTCCGCCGCCGCCACCGACCGCGCCCAGCGGTAGTCCGCCTTGCCGCTGGGCGAACGCTGGATCCGGTCGGTGATCACCAGCCGACGGGGCACCTTGTACCCGGCCAGCCGGGTGCGGCAGTGGCCCTGGATGTCGTCCAGCGAGGGCCGCGCCGCGCCCGCGCGCAGCTGCACCACGGCGGCCACATGGTGGCCCCACCGGGGATCGGGCACGCCGGCGACCAGCGCGTCGTACACATCCGGATGGGACTTGAGCGCCTGCTCGACCTCCTCGGGGTAGACCTTCTCGCCGCCCGTGTTGATGCACTGCGAGCCGCGCCCGAGGACGGTCACGATCCCCTCCTCGTCGACCGTCGCCATGTCGCCGAGCAGTACCCACCGCTCGTCACCGCGCCGGAAGAAGGTCTCGGCGGTCTTGGCGGGGTCGTTGTAGTACCCGAGCGGGACGTGGCCGCGCTGGGCGATGCGCCCGACCTCGCCCGGCGTCACCGGTTCGTACGTCGCCGGGTCGACCACCTGCGTACGGCCGTTGACCCGCAGCCTGAACCCCTTGTCGCTGCCCGAGTCCTCCGTCGCCGTGCCGTTGAAACCCGACTCGGAGGAACCGAAGTTGTTCAGCAGCATCACATGCGGGACCAGTGCCAGGAACTGCTCGCGCACCGTCTCCGACATGATCGCGCCCGACGACGACACGCTGAACAGCGACGACAGGTCGATCCCCTTCAGCGGGCCGCCCAGAGCGTCGATCAACGGCCGGAGCATCGCGTCCCCGACCAGCGACACGCTGGTGACCTTCTCCTTCTCGATCGTCCGCAGCACCTCGTGCGGCACGAACTTGCGGTGCAGGACCACACGCTGGCCGAAGTTGAAGCCGATGAACGCGGTGAGCGTCGACGTGCCGTGCATCAGTGGGGGAGTGGGGAAGAAAGTGATCCCCTCGCCGCCCGCCGCCACCCGCTCGGCCAGCTCCTCGGGGGACTTCACCGGCTCCCCGGTCGGCGCACCACCGCCGAGCCCGGAGAAGAACAGGTCCTCCTGGCGCCACATCACCCCCTTGGGCATACCGGTCGTGCCGCCCGTGTAGATGATGAACAGGTCGTCCCCCGAGCGCGGACCGAACCCCCGCTCCGGGGAGCCGTCCGCCTCCGCGTCCGTGAACGCGAGCCCTGGCCCGCCCTCAGCCGCCGCCCCCACCCGCACCAGATGCCGAAGCCTCTCCGTCTTCGGCAGCGCGGCCGCGACCCGCCCGGTGAACTCCGCGTCGAAGACGAGCCCCGCCAGGTCCGCGTCCCGGTAGAGGTAGACCAGCTCCTCCTCCACGTACCGGTAATTGACGTTCACCGGCACGAGCCGCGCCTTGAGACAGCCGAGCACCGTCTGCAGGTACTCAACGCCGTTGTACAGGTGCAGCCCCACGTGCTCACCGGGCCGCAGCCCGGCGCCCAGCAGATGGTGGCCGACCCGGTTGGCGGCGGCGTCGAGCTCGGCGTACGTCAGCCGCCGCTCCGCCCCCGTACCGGGGTGGTCGACGTACACCAGCGCCTCTCGGTCCGGGACCACGTCCACCACCGACTCGAACAGGTCGGCAAGATTGAACTCCACCGCTCCTCCTCCACTGGCTCGGCGGTCATTAGAGCGCCGCCGCGCACAAGTGGGAAGGGTCCCCGCAGAAGAAACTGACTGACTGTCAGAAAACTATTGAACTGGCACCCCCACTCCTGCAACCTGTTCTGGATCTGGAAACGGGAGGACTGCCATGAGCGGTACGGAACACCTCACCGTGCGGCGCGAGGGCGCCACACTGGTATTCACCCTGAACAGGCCCGAGGCGAAGAACGCGCTGTCCCTGCCCATGCTGGTAGGGCTGTACGACGGCTGGCTCGAGGCCGACGCGGACGACGCCATCCGCTCCATCGTGCTCACCGGAGCCGGTGGCGCATTCTGCGCGGGCATGGACCTCAAGGCCCTCGCCGGGGACGGAATGGCCGGCCAGGAGTACCGGGAGCGGCTGAAGGACGACCCCGACCTGCACTGGAAGGCGATGCTGCGCCACCACCGCCCCCGCAAGCCGGTCATCGCCGCCGTCGAAGGTCCTTGCGTGGCCGGCGGCACGGAGATCCTCCAGGGCACCGACATCCGGGTCGCCGCCGAATCCTCCACCTTCGGGCTCTTCGAGGTCCGCCGCGGCCTCTTCCCGATCGGCGGCTCCACGGTCCGCCTGCCGCGCCAGATCCCGCGCACCCACGCCCTGGAGATGCTCCTGACGGGCCGCCCCTACAGCGCGGCGGAAGCGGCCCGTATCGGCCTGGTCGGACACGTCGTCCCCGACGGCACCGCCCTCGACAAGGCCCTGGCCATCGCCGAACAGGTCAACGCCTGCGGCCCGCTCGCCGTCGAGGCGGTCAAGGCATCCGTGTACGAGACGGCCGAACTCACCGAAACCGACGGCCTGACCGCCGAACTCAAGCGCGGCTGGCCAATCTTCGACACCGCCGACGCCAAGGAAGGCGCCCGCGCCTTCACCGAGAAACGCGCCCCCGTCTACCGCCGTGCCTGAGCACCCAAGGCCACCGGCCTCGTGAGGGTGCCCCCTCTGGGGAGAGACGACCCCGGAGGGGCCACGCCCCCACCCACCGGCAGGAACCGCCCCGCACGAACGGCAGCGGCTCCGGCTCCACCGGCCGGAGCCACCCACCCGCGCCCCAGCGATCCGCGCCCCGCCGCGCCCAGCGCGGAGATCGGAGCACCGCCCATGACAGCCGCCCCCACGCCCGAGACGCTCCGCGCCCCGCTGGTCGTGGAGTTCCCCTTCACCCGCTCCCTCGGCCCCGTCCAGTCCGCCTTCCTCACCGGCCTGCGCGAACGCACCCTCCTCGGCGTACGGACCACCGACGGCAGGGTCCTCGTCCCGCCCGTCGAGTACGACCCGGTCACCGCCGAGGAGATACGCGACCTCGTCGAGGTCGCCCCCAGCGGCACCGTCACCACCTGGGCCTGGAACCCGGCGCCCCGGCGCGGCCAGCCCCTGGGCCACCCCTTCGCCTGGGTTCTGGTCCGGCTCGACGGCGCGGACACCGCCCTCCTGCACGCCCTGGACGCACCCGGCGGCCCCGACACCGTACGCACCGGAATGCGCGTCCGCGTCCGCTGGGCACCGCACCGAACGGGCGCCATCACCGACATCGCCTGCTTCGAACCGTACGACGGCGCACCGCACGACGACGGCGTCCACGCCGGCACCCCCCAACCTCGCCCCCACACCGGCCGGTTCACCGATCCGGTCACCGGCATCGTCGCCTCCGCCCGCCTCGACTACACCTACTCGCCCGGCCGCGCCCAGACCGGCTACCTCCACGCCCTCGCCGACCGCCGCGCCGTCGGAGAGCGGTGCCCCTCCTGCCGCAAGGTGTACGTCCCGCCCCGCGGCGCCTGTCCGACGTGCGGCGTCGCCACCACCGAGCAGGTAGAGGTCGGCCCGCGCGGCACGGTCACCACGTACTGCATCGTCAACATCAAGGCCAAGAACCTCGACATCGAGGTGCCGTACGTCTACGCCCACATCGCCCTCGACGGCGCCGACCTCGCCCTGCACGGCCGTATCGGCGGCATCCCGTACGACCAGGTGCGCATGGGCCTGCGGGTCGAGCCGGTCTGGACCGAGGGCAGCCGCTACCCCGACCACTACCGCCCCACCGGCGAACCGGACGCCGACTACGACACCTACAAGGAGCTCCTGTGACGCCACCGGCCAGGGATCCCGCCAGGGACATCGCGATCGTCGCCTTCGCCCAGACCGCGCACCGCCGCCGCACCGACGACCTCTCCGAGGTCGAGATGCTCATGCCGGTCCTCCATCAGGTGCTGGCCGACACCGGCCTGAAGACCGGCGACATCGGCTTCACCTGCTCCGGTTCCTCCGACTATCTCGCGGGGCGTGCCTTCTCCTTCACCATGGCCCTGGACGGCGTCGGTGCCTGGCCACCCATTTCCGAGTCGCATGTGGAGATGGACGGAGCCTGGGCGCTGTACGAGGCGTGGGTGAAGCTGCTGACCGGCGAGGCCGACACCGCCCTCGTCTACGCGTACGGCAAGTCGTCCCCCGGCCCCCTCAGGGATGTGCTCACCCGCCAGCTCGACCCCTACTACCTCGCCCCCCTCTGGCCGGACTCCGTCTCCCTCGCCGCCCTGCAGGCGCAGGCGCTGATCGACGCCGGCGAGACCGACGAACCGCGGCTCGCCACCCTCGCCGCCCGCAACCGCGCCGCGGCCGCCGCCCACAACCCGCACGCCCAGCTCAAGGGCCCCCGCCCGCAGGGCGACTACCTGGTCCGCCCGCTGCGCACCGGCGACTGCCCGCCCATCGGCGACGGTGCCGCCGCCGTCGTCCTCGCCGCCGGGGACAGGGCGCGCGAGCTGTGCGACCGGCCCGCCTGGATCCGCGGCATCGACCACCGCATCGAACCGCACGGCCTCGGCGTGCGGGACCTCACCGACTCGCCCTCCACCCGCCTCGCCGCCGAGCGCGCCGGTGCCTTCGACGGGCCCGTCGACACCGCCGAGCTGCACGCCCCGTTCACCTCCCAGGAGGTGATCCTGCGCAAGGCGCTCCGGCTCGACGACACGGTGGACGTCAACCCCTCCGGTGGCCCCCTTGCCGCCAACCCCGTCATGGCGGCGGGCCTCATCCGGCTCGGGGAGGCCGCCGCCCGTATCCACCGGGGCACCTCCGACCGCGCCCTCGCCCACGCCACGTCCGGCCCCTGCCTCCAGCAGAACCTGGTCGCCGTCCTGGAAGGAGAGCCCCGTGCCGCATAAGGAGCCCGTGGCCGTCGTCGGCGTCGGCCAGACCAAGCACGTCGCCGCCCGCCGTGACGTCTCCCTCGCCGGACTCGTCAGGGAGGCCGCCCACCGTGCCCTGCTGGACGCCGAACTGACCTGGGCGGACATCGACGCCGTCGTCATCGGCAAGGCCCCCGACTTCTTCGAGGGCGTGATGATGCCGGAGCTGTATCTGGCCGACGCCCTGGGCGCGGTCGGCAAGCCGATGCTGCGCGTCCACACCGCCGGCTCGGTCGGCGGCTCCACCGCACTCGTCGCGGCCAGCCTCGTCGCCGCACGGGTCCACTCCACCGTCCTCACCCTCGCTTTCGAAAAGCAGTCGGAGTCCAACGCCATGTGGGGCCTGTCGCTGCCCGTTCCGTTCCAGCAGCCGCTGCTCGCCGGCGCGGGCGGCTTCTTCGCCCCGCACGTGCGCGCCTACATGCGCCGCACCGGCGCACCGGACACGATCGGCTCCCTCGTCGCCTACAAGGACCGGCGCAACGCGCTGAAGAACCCGTACGCGCATCTCCACGAGCACGACATCACCCTCGAGAAGGTCCAGGCATCCCCGATGCTCTGGGACCCCATCCGCTACTCCGAGACCTGTCCCTCCTCCGACGGCGCTTGCGCCCTCGTCCTCACCGACCGGGCCGGCGCGGCCCGATCGCCGAGGCCACCGGCCTGGGTGCACGGTGGTGCCATGCGCAGCGAGCCGACGATGTTCGCGGGCAAGGACTTCGTCTCGCCGCAGGCCGGCAAGGACTGTGCGGCCGACGTCTACCGGCAGGCCCAGATCGCCGACCCGCGCCGGGAGATCGACGCGGTGGAGATGTACGTGCCCTTCTCCTGGTACGAGCCGATGTGGCTGGAGAACCTGGGTTTCGCCGCCGAGGGAGAGGGCTGGAAGCTCACCGAGTCGGGTGCGACCGAACTCGAGGGCGACCTGCCGGTGAACCCCTCGGGTGGCGTCCTGTCCACCAACCCCATCGGCGCCTCCGGCATGATCCGCTTCGCCGAGGCGGCGCTCCAGGTGCGTGGTCAGGCGGGGGAGCACCAGGTGCCCGGAGCCCGCCGCGCGCTGGGGCACGCCTACGGCGGCGGCGCCCAGTTCTTTTCCATGTGGCTGGTCGGTGCCCAACCGCCGGCCTCCTGAACGCCGCAGAACCACCGCGTGCCGGTCGCGCGCCGCGCCCTGTCCGTGACCGGCCCCGATGGCTAGTCTGAGCCCGGACGACGAACCGGGAGGAGCAGGCACGTGGCGGAGACCATCACCACCCAGCAGCAGCTCACAGGCTGGGAGAAGCCGGACCTCGACCTCAGCAACGCGGACTGGCAATCGGGCAGTCAGGGGGCGGGCGACGTCCAGATCGCCTTCGTCGAGGGGTTCATCGCGATGCGCAACGGCGGCCGTCCCGAGAGCCCGTCGCTGATCTTCACCCCCGCCGAGTGGCGTGCCTTCGTGCTCAATGCCAGGGAGGGGGAGTTCGACCTCACCTGAGGGTGACTTCCCGGTCCGCCTGCTGCCGGGCACGCGTGTCGGTGACGGTGAGTGCGAGTCCCGGCAGTATCAGCAGGACCGTGACCCACAGCGGCATGGGGAACAGCGGCTCGTCGCCGGCCAGCACGTCGGCCGCCAGCGCGACCGGCAGGCCGACGACGGCCGCTACCAGCCAGCTCCTGGCCATCCCCAGCGAACCGCGCCGCAGCTCCACGGTCACCGTGACCGCCGCGACGGCCCCGATGAGCGCGAGCCGGCCGACGGTGACAGGAAGCGTGGTGGTCCGCCACAGCAGGTGGGAGACCAGCATCAGCGCCCCGACCACGAACGGCACTATGGCCGCGATCCGCGCCGCCCTCCGGCGCAGTGGCTGCAGGGCCCGCGCCCAGGACGCGGCGAACGCCTTGACGTCGTCGCCGACCACGGCCTTCGGTCCGCGCCCCGCCGCCGCGGCGTCCTCCAGGTGCGCGGACAGCTCGGCGAGCATCTCCCGCACGGAGGCGTCGTCGATGCCGCGGTACTCCCAGTTGGCGCGGCAGACCGCCAATACCCGCTCGTTGGTCATGGTGTCGTTTCCCCGGCCGGCGCGCTACCGCATGGCCGCATGGTCGCTCCCCACCGGACCTCGCCCTCACCCGGCCGCCGTACCCGGTGCCGGTGTCGCGACCGTCCGCGCCCTCCGTGCCGCCGTGCGCGCCCTGTTTGCCTTCGCCGTGCCGGGCGCAGCCGGTCCCGCCGACGCCCGGCGCCTGCTGCCCGTGGACACCGCGCCGCGGCCGCTCAACGAGGCCGCGGCCGCCGCCCCCGCCCCGCCGTACCCACCTGACCTGGACCGACGAAGCCGGTCCTGTGGCCGTCCGGCGCGCCCGCGTCGCCCGCCACCGTGCCTGACGGCGCATGTCCCCGGCCCGGGGGCCTAGGGTGGCGATCATGAGTGGAGAGCGTGATCTGACCCGGCTGCTCGCCGGTATGCGGCCGGAGCTGAACCCCGGGCACTTCGTCTTCGCCACCGTCGACGGCCCAGCCGTCCCGCCCGGCCTGCACCCCGTCGTCACCGTCACCGAATCGGAGGGCCTCACCCTGGTCGTGCCGCAGGACGAGGCGGACGCCGCCTCCCTCCCGTACGACTACGTGGCCGGCTGGATCACCCTCCGTGTCCACTCGGCGCTGGACGCCGTGGGGTTGACCGCCGCCGTCGCCCGGGAGCTCGCCGACGCCGGTCTGAGCTGCAATGTCGTGGCGGGCTTCCACCATGACCACCTCTTCGTCGAGTACGCCAGGGCGGGCGAGGCTCTCACGGCACTGCGCCGTCTGGCGGAACGCTCCGCCTGACCGGCACGCCTGGAGGGCGTCGCCCGAAGCGGTGAATCACGGACACCCCCGTGGGCCGTGCGGCGGGGCCGTGCCGGGGGCGGGACGCGTGGGGCCGGGGGCTGGTTCGGGGGTCCGGGCACGTACCATGGCGGCATGTCCTTCCTCCGCCGCCGCAGCGCCGCCACACCCGCGGGCCCGGACTTCGACGTCCTGGCCATGGATCCGGGCGACTGGCCCGGCAACCTCGGCGCCGGTCTCCTCCCCGCCCCCGACGGCACCTGCCAGGGCGTCTTCCTGCGGTACGACCTGTTCGGCGGCCGCGGCCCCGCGATGATCATCGGCAACCTCCCCGAGGGCTCCCCGGCGCGCGAGCTCGCGGAGGGCCAGATCCCCTTCGAGGTCGCGCAGCTCCTGGCGGCGCTGGAGAACGACGAGCCGGTCGAGGTCGTCGAGACCGAGGACGTACCGGTCATGCAGGGCGACAACCTGCTCATCGTGCGCCGGCTCAAGCTCTCCGAGAGCCGGATCTCCTGCGTGCAGTTCGACCGCAGCGACAACGTGCTGGTCACCATCGCCAGCTGGGACCGGCCGATCACCGACGACCTGTACGCGCTGCTCAAGCCGCTGCCCGCGGAGCTCTTCCAGCAGGGCTGAGCCGTTCCGCCCCGGGCCGGATTAAAGTCGGCACCATGGCAGCACACGAAGGGAACCCGACCGCCCGGGTCGACAGCTGGATATGGGCCGTACGGCTCACCAAGACGCGCTCGCAGGCCGCCACCGCATGCCGGGCCGGGCACGTACGCGTCAACGGCGAGCGCGCCAAGCCCGCCCAGCCCGTCAAGCCCGGCGACGAGGTCCGGCTGTTCCACGCCGGCCGCGAGCGCATCGTCGAGGTGAAGCAGGCGCTCACCAAGCGCGTCGGTGCGCCCGTGGCCGCCGAGGCGTACGTCGACAACAGCCCGCCCCCGCCGCCCCGCGAGCACGTCGCCCTGGCGGGCGTACGCGACCGCGGCACCGGCCGGCCCACCAAGCGGGAACGCCGCGAACTGGACCAGCTCCGCGGCATCCGCCCGTCCTGATCCACCGCCGCGGTCGCGCGGCAGCGGCTACGACGTGAACAACCCCGCCAGCCGGGCCGCCGAGGTCCCCAGCCCCGTCGGCCCGGTCGGAAGCCCAGCGCTCGCGAGGCCATTGCCCGCAACCCCGGCACCCGCGAGCCCGGCACCCGCGAGACCCGGCTCCGGCATGCGCGACCCACCCGGCACGTCCGAGCCCGGCACCGCCCGGCCCGCCAGGCCGCCCAGGCCCTCGGTCCGCAGCCGGGCCGTACCGGCACCAGAGCGGACGTCCTCGTCCCGGTAACGGCGCACGCTGAGGTGCCAGTTGAGGATCCCGGCGAGCCAGTCCTCCAGCTCCCGCACATACGCGGCGAGGGCGGCCCTGCCGTCCCGGCCGAGCTCGAACCGCTCGCTCAGCACCGGCAGTTCATGCTCCTTCACATGCTCGAACTGGCGCAGCCGGCTCCGCATCAGATCGTCGATGATCGACACACCCGTGCGGTAGTCGCAGTTGAAGAAGGACTGCACCACCAGCACCCCGTTGTGCACCTCACCCTCGACCTCGATCTCCTTCTGATACGAGAAGAGGTCATTGACCATCGTGGCGTAGTCCGACACGGAGTTCTCCAGGCTCCGCATCGTCCCGCTCCGCAGCACCTCCGGCGGCAGGGCGTGCTGGTGCCGCAGCCGCGACAGGCTCATGGTGAGGTCCGAGCCGAACGTCAGGCGCCGCATCTCGATGTAGTCGACCGGATCGGGCACCCGGTGCTGGGCCTGGTTGTGCAGCTCCCACAGCCAGCTGTCCAGCATGTCGTCCATCGCCCGGCGCAGCGAGGCACGCGCCTCTTGCCCCATCGGCCCCGCGGTGCGCCCCCACAGGTCGGCGAGCGCGCGCTCCATCGGGCTCTTCGCCACCGCCGCCCCGGCCTCGGGGGCGTCGACGGGCATGCAGGTCTTCAGCCGCTCGGTGCACAGCTTCGCCCCGTCGAGGTCACGCGGCCGCCCGAACACCAGCGGGTAGTAGTCGTCCCCGTACGTCCCCCAGGTCAGCCATTCGGCGCTCAGCTCCAGCTCCTCGACGGTGGCGTCCGGGTCGAGGCCGGCCGAGCAGAGCGCGAAGTCGAAACCGGCAAGCATCGGCTCGTCCCAGATGTCGTCCAGCAGCCCCATCCGGTCCGCCCAGGCGATGGACTTGGCGCGGGCGTCCTCGTGGTGCGGGCTGAGCGACAGCGGGTACGGCAGATCGAACTCCGGCAGCAGCGAGGGGCCGACCCGCTGATGCGGTACGTGGCTGAGGCTGCGTGCCCGCGCGGCGGCCGGCCGGCCGAAGAGCGTCGTGATGTCGAGCGCCGACGTGCCGAGGACCCCGCTGAACATCGACGGTCCGCCCAGCGCGCCCTCGTTCATGTAGCGGCTGGAGCGCATGTGCCATTCATGACCGCCCGACTGCCAGTCCTGAAGCCCCTTGGTGTACGCGGCGATCGCGGCGCACTCTTCCGGGCCCAGGCCCTTCTCCAGGCACAGCCCGGGGACCTCGGTCAGCGCGGTGTTCTCGAACTGCTGCCACCGTGAGGTCAGCAGGTCGTTGACCGCCTCGGCCGCCTCCTGTGTCGTACAGCCCAGGAACTTCTCCAGCACCAGGACGCCGTTGCTGTTCTCGCCCTCGTCCTCGACCTCGCGCTGGTAGGAGAACAGGTCGTTGCGCAGGTGCACGGCATCGGCGAACGCGTCCCGCAGCACCCGCAGCGGCCGGGAGTCCGCCACCGACTCGGGCACCTCGGCGCCCGCCGCGTACTCCACCAGCCCCGCCGACCAGGGCGCGCCCCCGACCTTGCGCCGCATCTCGATGTACTCGACGGGGTTGGCGATCCGCCCCTCGTTGATGTTCGCCAGTTCCCACAGGGACTCGTTCAGCAGATGCTCGGTCGCTTCCGCGAACCGGGAGCGCCAGCCGGTCGACATGCTCGGCACGGTCCGCGCCCACAGGTCGGCGAGCCCCGCCTCCACCGGGTTCACCGGCTCCGGCATGTCCTGGGCGAGGTCCAGCGGCATGAAGGCCGGCATCCGGTCCAGATACGCCTTGCCGCCCACCAGGTCCTGGGTGCGTTTGAAGACCTCCAGGAAGTGGTCGTCGAAGAAGAACACCCACACGTACCAGTCGGTGACCAGGGACAGGGCGTCGGCGTCGCAGTCCGGGTGGGTGTACGCGCACAGCAGGGCGTAGTCATGGGAGTCGAGGTCGTGTTCCTCCCAGATCCCCGACCCCTCCAGCATCCCCATGCGCCGCGCCCACTGCCTGGTGTGGGAACGGGCGGCCTCCACGTGGGGATTGAGGCGTGCCGGATAGGGCATGTAGAAATCCGGCAGAACGAAGGGCTGTGCCATGCGTGCGAGGCCTTTCGGTGAAGGTGGACATACCGGGCCACCCCCTACCCCCCGCCGACACGGTCCACGCCGCGAGCCGCATTAGTCGTATGAGCGGCTTGGTGTGGTGGGGCCACACACGCGAGACGGTCACGTCCGACGCCTTCTCGAAGGCCATCCGGTGCCCGGATGTGCCCGGACGTGTCGAAGGCCGGCGCGAGGTTTCACATCACCAGGCGCGCCGGCCGGGCGGTTCAGTCCACCCGGACCGCGAGCAGGCACGCGTCGTCGTCGTGGACGCCGCGCTCGTACTCCTCGGTGAGCCGGTCGACGATCCGTCGCGGCGGCAGACCGCTGCTCGCCGCCAGCAGGCCCGTCAGCGCGTTGATGCCCTCGGTGATGTCCTGGCCGCGCCGCTCGACCACCCCGTCGGTGTAGAACAGCAGCACGTCGCCCCGCTCCAGCGGGAACTCCGCCGTTTCGTAGGCGTGCCCCGGCAGCACACCCAGCAGCGGCCCCCGGTGCTCCGTGGGCAGCGCGTACGCGCGCCCCTCACGCAGCAGCAGCGGCGCAGGGTGCCCCGCACACGTCCACCGGAACACCCGGTCCGCGCCAATGTGCCCGACCGCCATGGTCGCCGTCGCCGAGGTGGGGTCGCTGCACACCAGCTCGTTCAGCCAGGTGGTGACGTCTCCGGCGCACGCCCCCGTCTGGGCGAGCCCCGCCGTCGCATGCCGCTGCTGGGCCATCCGGGCGACCGCCTCCAGACCGTGCCCGCTCGCGTCGCCGATGGCGATCAGCGCCCGGCCGTCCGCCAGCGGTCGGCACTTGTACCAGTCGCCGCCCACCGCGGCGTCCGGCTCGGCGGGCAGATAGGCCGCCGCGACGGTCAGGCCCAGCTCCGCCAGCCCTTCCGAGTACGTCGGGAGCAGCGCCTCCCGCAGCGCCGAGGCGACGTGCCGCTCCGCCGCGGCCTGCTGCCGCAGCTGCTCCGTCTCCACCTGCTTCTCCACCAGCCGGCGCCGGCTGCGCATCTGGGGAGTGAGGTCACGGGCCACGATCTGCAGCGCCCATGGCCGGCCGTCCGTGCCCGCCACCGGGCGGCCCAGCAGGTCGACCGTCCGGATCTCGCCCAGCACCAGGAACCTGATCCGGGTCCAGGCCGGCTCCTCACCGGCCAGCACCGAGGCGATGAACTCGCCGAACGGCCCCACATCGGCCGGCACCAGCGCGTCGCACAGCTCCAGCAGCGACCACGGCAGCGCCGGATCCGTACGGAAGATCCGCTGAAGCCCCTCCGACCAGGTCACCGACCCGGACAGAAGGTCCCAGCGCCCCCAGCCCATGGACGCCAGGTGCTGCGCGTCGATGGTCAGGAGCTCCGCCTGGCTGCGCACCGGGCGCCATGTCGTCAGCACCCGGTCGCCGCAGGACGACGCGTAATGGACCAGCTGGACGCGCCTGAGCGTGCCGTACCGCTCCTCGGTGTAGTCCACGACCAGGCCGTTCAAGGCGCGGCCCGTCGCCATGACCTCCTGGAGCGCGGCCAGCAGCCCGCCGGCGGCCGCGCCCGGCCGGGCCTCCGCGAAGAACCGCTGGCCCACCTGCTGGTCGGGCGAGACCAGCCATTCGGCCGAACGAATGTGGTTGCCGGCGCGGATGACGAAGTCCGTGATGCCACCGGAGTCGTCCCGCACCGGCGTCAGCAGCGCCGCCGACACCGGAATGGCCGGCAGCGCCGCACACAGGCACGTCCGGGGGTCGTGTCCCTCACCGGCGTCCACGCACGTGTGCGGGGCGCCGTGGCCCTGGCCGCACGGGCACTGGGCCTCCCCACCCCGGCCGCCGGCCTCCGGCGACGGCGCTGCCGCCTCGCCGGGGGCCCGGCCGGCCGAGGGCTCCGCCACGCCGGCCGTCTCCGCCCTGCGGCGCACCTCCGCCCGCAGCGTCGTGATCTCGCGCTCGATGAACGCCTTCAGCGACGCCACATCGGCGGTGTGCGACCGGATCATGAGGGCGCCACGCCCCCGGCGCTCACCGTCGCCCCGGCGGCCGGAGCCGGTCTCGTGCCGGTGCCGGGAAGGTTCATGGTGACGGCCTTTCTCCTCGTACTCCGTTCGGGGTCAGGCGTGAACCCCGTGTCCCCGGTGTCCCCGCCCGGTGAAGACCCGGTAGAGGGCGAGAACGATCACTGATCCGACGATCGCGGCGATCCACGTCGACAGGTCGAAGAAGCCGTCGATCGACTCCACGCCGAAGATGACCTTGCCCAGCCAGCCGCCCAGCAGACCGCCCACG
This sequence comes from Streptomyces sp. CB03234, assembly GCF_001905885.1. Taxonomy (GTDB): domain Bacteria; phylum Actinomycetota; class Actinomycetes; order Streptomycetales; family Streptomycetaceae; genus Streptomyces. The sequence continues at coordinate 772,657 of NZ_LIYH01000004.1, forward strand.
ATGCCGATCAGCATGGTCACCAGGATGCCGCCCGGGTCCCGTCCCGGCATCAGCGCCTTGGCGATCGCACCGGCGAGCAGCCCGATGATGATCCACGCGATGATTCCCATTCTCGACCTCCCATAGGTTTCCGCACGCCCCGCGTCGCGGCGGGACCCTTCACCGCGTTGCCGCGCCCGGGGCCGATAAACACCGGCGGCCCTCACCCGCCCGGCGCAGGACCGAACGGCCCGGCCCGAACGGGCCGGAAGTCCCGTAACGGACAGGCCGGTCGGCGTGCTTGCCCCCGTCCCGTACCGGCAACACCAACGGCAGCCGCTCACCGAAGAGAAGAGAACCACCCATGAAGTGGATGGCCCGTACCAAGGCCCGACTGCTGCGCGCCACCGACCGGTTCTGCCCGTCGCGCGTCCTGCCGCCGCAGCACCCGGACTCGCTGCACGTCCGCAGCCCCGCCGAGGGGACCCGCTGGACCTGTGTGGAACGGCACCGGATCAGCTGGCAGTACACCGGTGCCCTGTGGCACCCCTGCGACGTGGTGCTCGAACGGCGCACCGACGAGGGCTGGGCCCCGGCCGCGCTCCTCGCCGCGCACGTCGACCCCCGCGCCCTGGGCACCTCCGTCGTCGTACCCGACCTGCCCTCAGGGCCCTACCGCGTCCTGATCACCTCGCCGGAGCTGCCCGCCGCGGCCTGCAGCCCGCCCCTGGTGATCAGCCACCCGTGACCCCATCCGGCCCGCACCGGCCCGCCGCACCAAGGATCCGCCGTACGTGAAGCAGAACGAACTCAACCGGCTCACCACCGAGGTGACCCAACTGCGCCAGGCCCTCGACAGCCGTGCCGTCATCGACCAGGCCCAGGGCATGGTCATGGCCCTCACGCCCTGCCCGGCCGAACAGGCGTGGCAGGCCCTGGTGGAAACCTCCCAGCACGGCAACACCAAGCTGCGCGACGTCGCCGCCGCGCTGGTCGCCACCGCCCACGGCCGTCCGCTGCCGCCCCGGCTGCGGGCCCCGTTCACCCGGGCCCTCCACCGTGCCCGGGCGGACGTGCCCGGGCCGGCGGCCTGCAGCCGACCACATACCGGCTGAGCCGTCGCCGCGCCCGATCCCCGGCCCAGCCCCTGGCCGGGCGGGCGAGCGGGCATACGACAGCGCGCTGTGGGCCGGTGTGTCGGCACCGGTCACACAGCGCGCTTCCCCCTCGTCGCCGGTCAGCGTGTGCCGACCGCCGCGCGCACGGCCCGCCGTGCCAGTGCGCAGTCATCGTGCAGCCGCCGCAGCAGCAGCCGCTGTTCCTCCCCGGTCGACACCGCACCCGGCGCGACCGGCACCGAGCCGACGGGTGGCGCTTCGCGTATCGTGCGCTGCACGGCCGTCTCGTACGTACGGATCTCGCGCGTCAGTACCAGCATCAGGTTCACCAGGAACGCGTCCCGTGCCGCCGGGCCCTCGCGCTGGGCCAGCTGGCTGATGTGACGCCGGGCCGCGGAGGCGTCTCCCAGCACCGCCCACAGCGTCGCCAGGTCGTATCCCGGCAGGTACCACCCGGCGTGCTCCCAGTCGACCAGTACGGGACCGGCCGGCGACAGCAGGATGTTGGAGAGCAGCGCGTCCCCGTGACAGAACTGGCCCATGCCCTGGCGCCCGCCCGCGTGCGCCAGCCCGTGCAGCAGCTTCTGCAGGTCGTCCCGGTCCCGGTCGGTGAACAGGCCCAGCTCGTGGTAGCGGGAGATCCGCGAGCCGTAGTCCAGCGGGGCGTCGAACGTCCCGGCCGGCGGCCGCCAGTCGTTGAGCCGCTTGATCGCGCCGAGCGCGGCCCGCAGGTCCGCCCGGGGCGGCGCGTCCAGCGGGTGACGTGTGAGGGCCGCGGCCCGGCCCGGCATCCGTTCGATCACCAGGGTGCAGTTGTCGGGATCCGCCGCGATCAGCCGCGGCACCCGCACCGGCGGCCGGTGCCGTACGAAGGCCCGGTAGGCGGCGATCTCGTGGCGGAACCGCTCGACCCACGCGGGGGAGTGGTCCAGTAAACACTTGGCGACGGCGGTGGCGCGTCCGGTCGTCCCGACGAGCAGGACCGAGCGGCCGCTGCGCCGCATCACCTGCACCGGGTTGAACTCCGGGCAGATCCGGTGCACCGACGCGATCACCTTCCGCAGCTGCGCGCCCTGGGTGCCGGACAAGTCGATTCTCCCGCTGAGCGGTCCGGCCACCGTCCCCGCCCAGCGCCGGGCCCGACCCGCCTGGGTGGGATCCAGATACGGTCCGCTGCCGGCCGGGACGGTGCGCTGCGGCCGGGGCGGGGCGGACACGGAGGACGATGCTGTGTACATGGGCGAGACAGATCCCTTCGTGTGCCGACGATTTGCGTACGCTGCCCCGTCCCGGCAACCGGCCGACACCCTGGGGAATGAGGGCCGGTTGCCGGGGCGGGGTGGCGCTTTCCTACCTGACACCCGGGCGCGGGTGGCACACCATCTGGCGGACCCTGGCGAACCCTGGCGAATAGTCGCCAGCCCTATGACAGCGGGTTAGTGTCAACTCAGCCGAGAACCTGGGGGCTTGACGTGACCGGAGAACCCAACACCCGCCTTGCAGACCTGTTCGGCCTGGCCGGCTGGTCCAAAGGGGAACTCGCAAGACTCGTGAACCGGCAGGCGGCGGCCATGGGCCACCCCCAGCTGGCGACCGACACCTCGCGGGTCCGGCGCTGGATCGACATGGGGGAGACCCCGCGCGATCCCGTACCCCGGGTGCTGGCAGCCCTGTTCACCGAGCGACTCGGCCGTGTCGTGACCATCGAGGACCTCGGGTTCGTACGACACGGGCGCGCCGGGAAACGGCGGGACGTCAGGAACACCGACAACCCTGACGGGCTGCCCTGGGCGCCCGAGCGTACGGCTGCGGTCCTCACCGAATTCACGGGAATGGACCTCATGCTCAACCGACGCGGCTTGGTGGGCGCGGGCGCCGCGCTCGCCGCAGGCTCCGCACTCACCAGCGCCATGCACGACTGGCTCCACACCGACCCCGCTCTCGCTGCCGACGCCCCCCGCCTCGACGATCCCCTGCACGCCGACCCCGCCGGTTTCGACCGCTACGAGGCCGCCCCCATCGGGTCCCAGGAGATCGAGGCGCTGGAGCGCTCCGTCGAAGTGTTCCGCGCCTGGGACGCCGCCCGTGGCGGCGGGCTCCAGCGCAAGGCCGTCGTCGGCCAGCTCAACGAGGTGGGCGGCATGCTCGCCTACCGCCACCCCGACCACCTCCAGCGCCGGCTCTGGGGTGTCGCCGCCAACCTGGCGGTCCTCGCCGGGTGGATGTCCCACGACGTGGGCCTGGAGCCCACCGCCCAGAAGTACTTCGTCATCGCCGCCCACGCGGCGCGCGAGGGCGGTGACCGGCCGCGCGCCGGTGAGGCCCTCTCCCGCGCCGCCCGCCAGATGGTCCACCTGGGGCGCCCCGACGAGGCCCTGGACCTGATGAAGCTCGCCAGGTCGGGCTCGGGTGAGGAGATCCTGCCGCGTACGCAGGCCATGCTGCACACCATCGAGGCCTGGGCACAGGCCTCCATGGGCCGCGGCCAGGCGATGCGCCGCACTCTGGGCGAGGCCGAGGAACTGTTCGTCTCCGACAAGGCCGACGTGCCCCTGCCGAGCTGGATGCAGACCTTCAGGAGCGAGGACCTGTACGGCATGCAGGCGCTCGCCTACCGGACGCTGGCCGAGCACGAGCCGGCCGCGGCCAGGCAGGCGCAGTACTTCGCGCAGAAGGCGCTGGCGCTGCGCAACGACGGCCGGCAGCGATCGAAGATCTTCGACTACCTCTCCATGGCGTCGGCGTGCTTCATCGCCGACGACCCCGAACAGGCCGACCGGTACGCGCGGCTCGCCCTGATGTCGATGGGCGAGACGTCCTCCCAGCGCACCTGGGACCGGTTGCGGGAGATGTACCGGCTCACTGGGCAGTACGCGGGCTACTCGAAGATCGAGGACCTCCGCGAGGAGATCCAGCTGGCCATGCCGAAGAGCACGGCGAAGCGGTCCCGGCGCGGCCAGGTCTGACGACGCCCGGGCCGTTCGGCGTCGCACACGCCGACCGGCCGCACCACTTCCTACGATCCGCGTCCGGCGTCGCATGTCGGCCGGCCGCACCACTTCCTACGATCCGCGTTCTGCGCCGCACCCGGGCCGGACGCACCTCTCCCTACGATCCCAGCCCCACCCATCTCACAGCCCCACCCATCAACGACCGCGCCCACGCATCGCGACCGTACGGAACACGACGCATGGGCCCGGACTCAGGGCCGGCCGCTGCCGATCCTGGCGACCATCACACACGCGTCACCCTCACGCGGTGAGCGACCGAACTCCTCCACCACCGTCCGCACACACTCCTGCGCATCGCGCGCCCGGGCGAACCGCGGTGCCAGCTCCAGCAAGGTGTCCATACGAGACGTGTCACCCGGACCGCGGGTCAGCCCGTCCGTGTGCAGCACCAGCAGGTCCCCGGGCAGCAGCCGGACCTCGGCCTGCTCGTACGCCGCCCCGGCCGTCGCCCCCAGCAGGGCTCCCTCCGGACGCGTCAGCGCGTGCCCCGTCCCGCCGCGGAACAGCAGCGGGGCGGGGTGCCCGGCCTGCGCCCAGGCGAGCGTCCGGGTCCGGGGGTCGTAGCGGCAGCACACCGCACTGCCCAGGGCGGGCTGCGAGGAGGAGTCCAGCACCTGGTTGAGGTGGCCCATCAGGGCCCCGGGGCGGATCCCGGCGACCGCCATGCCGCGCAGGGCGCCCAGCAGCATCGCCATCGTGGACGTCGCGGACACCCCGTGCCCGGTCAGATCGCCCACGGTCAGCAGCGCGTCGCCGTCCGGCAGTTCGAGTGCGTCGTACCAGTCGCCGCCGATCGTCGCGCTGGACCCGGACGGCAGGTACTGCCCCGCCAGGTCGAGGCCGGCCGGCCCCCCGTGAGGGAAGCCGGAGGAGCCGCGCCACGGCGGCAGGACCGCCTCCTGCAGTTCCACGGCCATCCGGTGCTCGGTCCGTTCGATGTGCCGGCGGCGCTGGAGCGAGTCGCGTGTCTCGCGCACGGCCCGCTCACTGCGGCGCAGTTCGCTGACGTCCCGTAAAACCGCCCACATCGACGCGGTGCACCCGTCGACGTCGAGGACGGGCTCGCCCATCATGTGCAGGGTGCGCACCCGGCCGTCCGTACGGACGATCCGGAACTCGCCGTCGATGGGCTTGCCGTCGATCAGACAGCCCGTCACCATCGCGGTCAGCAGCGACTGGTCCTCGGCGAACACCATGGAGGGCAGCTCGTCCAGGGTCATGGGCCCGGCGTCGGGGGAGCGGCCGAAAATGACGTACAACTCGTCGGACCAGCTCACCTCGTCGGTAAGGAGATTCCACTCCGCGCTGCCGACCCGGCTGAGCAGCGACCCGGTGGGGGGCGGGTCCGCCGCCACCTCGTCGGTGCCCATGCTTCCGTACGGATCCGTCGGCTCCAGCTGCTCCGCCGGCTCCCCGAGGGGCATGGGGACGCCTTCCTTGAGCTGGCCCAACTGCGCACCCAGGTCGTCGAGCTGGTGGACGGCGAGGTCGCACAGCGCTCGCTGCCAGCGGCCCTGCGGGTCGTCCTCGTCCGCCACGGCGTCCCGGCGCACGGCATCGACGTCTCCGCGCAGCCGACGGGTCTGCGAGATCAAGGCGTCCAGCGTGCCGCGCTCGGGCGGCTGTGGGGCGGGACGGTCCGCGAACAGATGGGACGGCATGTCGTACTCCGATACGGGCGCGGCGCGGCCAGGGTCGTCAAACTAAGGACCGGTTACGACTGTTGCACAGGCGGAGACTGCCTGTAAGGGGTTTGGCAACACTCGATACGGTGGTGCTCATGGCATATGTCAAAGGCCCGGTGGGAACAGGCCATCCGGTGGATCACGGCAGGATCGAATCCACATAGCCGCCGTCGACCCGCACCGCTCCACCGGTCGTCGCCGACGCCTGCGGGGAGCTGAGGTACACCACCATGTGCGCGATCTCCTCCGGCTCGATCAGCCGTTGCAACAGGGACTGCGGCCGGTGCTTGCGCATGAACACGCGTTGGGCCTCGTCCCATGCCAGGTCCCGGTCCACCAGCTCGTAGACGAGGTCCTCGACACCACCCGTGTGAGTGGGTCCGGCGATGACCGCGTTGACGGTGACGCCCGTTCCGGCGGCCTCCTTGGCGAAACCGCGGCTCACTGCCAGCAGCGCCGTCTTGGACATGCCGTAGTGGATCATCTCGGCCGGGATCACGACGGCCGAGTCACTGGCGATGTACTGGACACGGCCCCAGCCGCGGCCCGTCATGCCCGGCAGGTACGCGCGGGTCAGCCGCACCGCCGCGAGCACGTTCACCTCGAAGTACCGCCGCCACTCCTCGTCCGTGATCTCCAGGGCGGGCCGCGGCTCGAAGATGCCCAGGTTGTTGACGAGGACGTCCACCTCGGGCAGCAGCTCAACGGCCAGCTCCGCGCCCTCCTCGGTGGCGATGTCCGCGGCCACGGGGACCACCTCGGCGTCGGGGACCTCCGCCCGCAGCCGCTTCACGGCGGCCGTGACACTGTCCGAGGTGCGCCCGTTGACCGCCACCGTCGCCCCTGAGCGCGCCAGGGCGGTGGTGATCGCCGCGCCGATGCCCTGTGTCGAGCCGGTGACGAGCGCCGTCCTGCCCGTGAGATTCACCTGCATCCGCCCGGTTTCCCTTCTCGCGTGCGGTCCCCCGCATCCCATGCATCCCTTCCCGCTCCCCCGTCGCCGGAAGCGCCGGAAGCGCCGGAAGCGCCGGAAGGGGCGCCGCCGTGCGCACACACCGCCCGTACGACGTGGAGTGCCGCACAGCGGGTACCCGGGCCTTCCGGCGCCGGGCCCCCGGGCCGGTGCCCGATGTCGAGCCGTCGGAGGACAGGAGCCGTGAATATGAACGCCGGGAAGCGGGTCGTCGTCACTGGAGCCACCGGAAATGTCGGCACGAGTGTGGTGGCGGCCCTCGCCGAAGACCCGCAGATCGCATCCGTACTGGGCCTGGCCCGCCGGCTGCCCGGCTGGTCACCGCCGAAGACCGACTGGGCCGAGGTGGACCTGCGGGACGAGGCGACCGACCTCGTCAGGCACTTCGAGGGCGCCGACGCCGTGATCCACCTGGCCTGGGCCTTCCAGCCCACGCACGACGCGGTGGCCACCTGGCGCACCAACGTCCTCGGCAGCCTCACGGTGTTCCGGGACGTCTCCGCCGCCGGCGTGCCCGTGCTCGTCCACGCCTCCTCGGTGGGCGCGTACTCGCCGGGGCCGAAGGACGGCGCGGTCGACGAGTCATGGCCCACGCACGGCTGGCCGGAGGCCGCGTACTGCCGGGAGAAGGCCTACCTGGAACGGGTCCTGGACGCCTTCGAGGCCCGCAACCCGGGCATGCGGGTGGTGCGGATGCGCCCGGCGTTCCTGTTCAAGGAGGAGTCGGGGAGCGAACAGCGGCGGATCTTCGCCGGCCGGTTCATGCCCGGGCAGCTCGCCGGGCCCAAGACGATCCCCGTCGTCCCCGACATCCCCGGTCTGCGCTTCCAGGCCCTGCACACCGACGACGCGGCCCAGGCCTACCGGCTCGCGGTCACCAAGGACGTGAGCGGTGCCTTCAACCTGGCCGCCGAGCCGCCCCTCGACGCGCGGCAACTCGCCGACCTCCTCGACGCCCGGGTCGTCCGGCTGCCACGGCCGGCCATCCGCGCCGCGCTGGCCGCCGGGTGGGGGCTGCGCCTGATCCCCGCCTCCCCGCAGCTCTTCGACGCCGTGCTGCGCCTGCCGATGCTGGACTGCACGCGCGCCCACGACGAGCTGGGGTGGAGTCCCGAGCGCACCTCCCTGGAAGCCATCGAGGAGATGCTGCGGGGCATGCGCAGCGGCGCCGGCATGGACACCGCCCCCCTCGCGGGCCGCAAGGCGAGCTGACCACCCCCGCCGGAGCCGACATCAACGGCGCTCGAACGCGGCGAACGCCATCTCCTGGCGCCACTGCACGGCCGCCCTGGGGCTCGCCCGCAGGAACCCCGCGCAGCCCGGGCCCGGGGCGTGGCCGCCCGGCCGCTCGTGCCGGCACACGCGTACGGGGGTGTACGCGTGCGGGCCGGTCACGGTGCGCCACAGGCTCCGTCCCGGCAGGAACGCGTGCTGCAGTGACGCGCGCGCCAGGTCCTTCAGCTCGGGATACCCGAGCCCGTACGTCAGGGCCGCCCGCTCGTACTCACGGCTGATGTCGGTACGCGACACCCCCGGGTCGTCGGTCGCCAGGACCACCGGGACGCCATGGCGCCGGTACGTCATGAAGGGGTGCTCCGCGCCGCGTACGCCGAGAATCTGGTCGTTGCTGGTCAGCGGCGTCTCCACGGCGATCTCGCGCTCGGCCATGGTCCGCAGCAGCCGCTCCCGGCCGGCCTCGTGGCGCACCGACACGCCGTGCCCGATCCGCTCGGCACGGCCCGTGCGTACGGCTTCCGTGATGTGGAACGTCAGCTCGTGCGGCTTCACCAGGCCCGGTACCAGCTCGCCCGCGTGGAGCGTGATGCGGGCGCGCGGGTAGCGGCGGTGCAGCAGGTCCAGCATCGACATGTGCAGGTGGTAGTCGCGCAGCGCCCGCTCGCCGTCCTCCGGCTGGACCAGGTTCACGGCGACGAACCGCTCGTCCCGCTCGGCGAGCTCCATCCCCAGCACCAGCTGCGTGAACACCCGCTCCGGCGCGCTCTCGCGGTACGCCTGGGAGATGAACCGGACGGACAGGCCGCAGCCGGGCCCCGGCCGGGCCGTGCCGCAGCGCGCCGCCGACCGGAACTGGGCGTCGCCCGCGTCCGCCTCCGCCCGGGCCAGCGCCACCAGCCGGTCCATCCGCCCGCCCGCCAGCAGCCTGCCGTGCAGCCGGCCCAGGTCCGGATCGAACCCGACCTCGTCGGCGAGCCGCTCCGCCTCGCCGACGACCGGCGTCACCATCGTCTCCAGGTGGACCTGGTTCTGGCGCGCCACCGAGTCCGCCACCTCCGCCAGCACCCGGCCGTGGCCACGCCGTGCCACCTCCGCGAACCTGCCGAACGTGGCGAAGAAGTGGTCGTGCCCGGGCCGGTCCGGCGGGAAGTCCTGCATCGACCACGCCCGGACGATCCGCCGCCGGAAATCCGCGTCCACGCGCGCGTGAGCCGCCGGACGCGTCCCCGGGCCGCACGGAGGCCGTACGGCGGTCATGGACCTGGTGTCGACGCACAGCCCGTCCCGCCCGGCCAGCTCGATCAGGAACTCGGTCGATGCGGCCCCGAAGAGGTGGTTGTGCAGGTCGCCGCCCTTGGGCAGGGCCCGGAAGAACGCCCGCCGCGCGTCCGGCCGGTCCCGCAGCCCCGCCAGCTCCCGCGCCACCCGCCGCTCGGCGGCCGTGACCTCCCGCTGCCCCGCCTCCTCGTGCGCGGCAGCGGCGTCCGGAACGGCGCCGGGCAGCACCGGCAGCACGGCGGCGAGCAGGACGGCGACAGCGGGCCAGGCGGCGCGTACGGAGGTCACCGGCGCATCATCGGACGGGCCGCCGGCGCCACCGCACCCCGACAGGCGGTGGCCGATAGGTCACCACCCGCCCGGGTGACAGGTGACGCCGCCGCCCCCAGTGGGCAGACCGACAGGAGAGCCCGGGACGCCCAGGCGTCCCGACCGCGCACACACTGGGTCAGGTGAAGGGGGCAACGGTGCCGGACAGGCGTCCTCGCGGTTATCAGCCGGACTGGCAACCACGCCCCGCGACGCAGGAGTTGCTGGCCGCCGTCGAGTTCATCCTCGGCAGATACGCCGCACAGTTACCTTTGACGATACGTCAGATCTGGTACGCGGCGGTGTCCGGCGGAGTCCTCGCGAAGCAGGAGCGTACGTACAAGCGTCTGGTCGACCTTCTCGGCATGGCCCGCCGCTCCGGCCGTATCTCGTGGCTGGCGATCCGTGACGGCACGGACGCCGCCGTGGAACCCGTCGCCTATGACGGGCCCGACGGGTTCCGCCGGGCGCAGCTGGACGCCGCCCGCGGCTTCCGGCTCGACCGCCAGGCGGGCCAGGAGTCCAGGCTGGAGGTCTGGTGCGACACGGCGGGCCTGGTGCCGCAACTGGCCACGGTCACCGATCCCTGGGGCGTGCCCGTGTACGCGTCCGCCCCCGGGCTCTCCGCCAAGCGCGCCGCCGCCCAGCGGGCCGCCGTGGGCGGCCACTCCTCCGTACGGATCATGGTGATCGGCGACTGGGACCCCACCGGGCTGCACCTGTTCACGGCACTCGCCGAGGACGTCACGGCCTTCGCCGCGCTGGACGCACCCGACGTGACCATGCACTTCGACCGGCTGGCCGTCACCGAGGACCAGATCGCCGAGTTCGGCCTGCCCACGGCCCCGGTGAAGGCCAGCGACCGGCGCTCCTTCCCGGGCACGTCCACCACCCAGGCGGAGGCACTGCCCCCCGACGCGCTGGCGTCACTGGTACGGGACGCGATCGGCCGCAGGCGCGACACCGGCATCCTGGCCGAGGTCCTGGAACGCGAGGAGGCCCAGCGGCGCGCCCTCCTGGAGGGCTTCCCCGCGTAACGTCCATGGCGCCTGCCCTCGGCGCCGGTCCCTGGCGCCCGCCCGTACTCCCCGCCCATGAGCCCGCCCGTAGCCCCTGCCATGGGCCCCGCCCATGAGCCTCGCCCACAGGCCCCGCCCTCAGCCGCTCTCCTCACGGTGGTGGCTCGCCCGGGCCCGTCTTCCGGCGCAGGCGGTCGAGACGGCTGATCACCGGGGTCGCCGTCACCCCGTGCAGGGCGACCGAGGCGAGGACGGTGAAGGCCACGGCCGCCCACAGCTGCCTGTCGAGGCCGCCGAAATCGTCGTGCCCGAGGGCGTACGCGAGGTAGTAGAGCGACCCGATGCCCCGCAGCCCGAACACCGCCGTGACGATCCGCTCGCGCGGCCCCGCGGCCGAGCCGAGCTGCGCCAGCCACCCGGTGACCGGGCGGACCACCAGCAGGAGCAGCAGCCCGACGGCCGCCGACTGCCAGGTGAGGGCCGCGAGCCCGCCCCCGGCGACGTACCCGCCCAGGAGGAACAGCAGGAACGCGGTGAGCAGCCGCTCGATCTGCTCGGTGAACTCGTGCAGCACCTTGTGGTACCCATGGCTGCGTTCGGCGGCGCGCAGCGCGCACGCGGCGACGAATACCGCCAGGAACCCGTATCCGTGCAGCAGCTCGGCGACTCCGTACGACAGGAAGGTGGCCGCCAGGGCGACGAAGCCCTCCATGTGTTCCGACAGCCGCAGCGCGGCCGCCCTGGCGCGGAAGAACATCCACCCCAGCAGCCGGCCCACCACCACGCCCGCGACGGCCCCGATCGCCACCTTGCCGAGCGCGTCGGACGGCACCCAGCCGCCGATCCACCCCGCCGACCAGCCGGTCCCCGCCGAGGCGGCGAGAGCGACGGCCGCGAGGACGAACGGGAAGGCGAGCCCGTCGTTGAGGCCCGCCTCGCTGGTGAGCGTGAAGCGCACCTCGTCCTCGTCCTCCTCCGCGTCGGTCGGCTCACCCACCCGCACCTCCGCCGCCAGCACCGGATCGGTGGGCGCCAGCACCGCGCCCAGCAGCAGGGCCGCCGCGGGCGGCCAGTCCAGCACCGCCCAAGCGAGCACGGCGGTCACCACGATCGTGAGCGGCATCGTGACGCCCAGCAGCCGCCAGCTGCCCGCCCACGAGCGCAGTCCCGGCGGCCGGTTGATGGCCAGTCCGGCGCCCATCAGCGACACGATCACGCAGACCTCGGTGATGTGCTCCACCCACAGCCGGTCCGCCACCGGGTCGACCACGGGCACCGGCAGTGGCAGCAACTGGACGGCGGCGCCCGCGGCGAGGAACACCATCGGCATGGAGAACGGACGGCTGAAGACCACCCGCGGCAGGACGGCGGCCGCCAGCGCACCGACGCCCAGGCCGGCGTACACCAGGTCGGAAAAGGTCATTCAGCCAGAGTGCGCGTGGTGACCGTGAACAAACCCCCGTCCGGGTCGCGCAGGGTGGCCTGGACGCCCGGCTCGTGCTGGACCACGGTGCCGCCGTGGTGCTGAGCGGCCGACACGCACGCGTCGACGTCGCGTACCGGGAAGTGGACCTCCCAGCGGGGCCGGACCGTGGGGTCGGGCGCGGCCTCCAGGGCGCCGGAGCTGAGCCGGGCGACCACATGGCCGGCGCTGCGCAGCACGACCTCCTCGCCCTCGTACTCGACGTCGCAGCAGCCGGGGCGGCCGCAGGCCCAGTCGAAGACCTCCCCGTAGAAGATCGCGGCCTCGAAGGCGTCCCGGGTCTGCAGCCGAAGCCAGGCGGGTGCGGCGGCACGCCAGGTCTCCCACCCGGAGAGCAGCTGGCCCTCCCAGATGCCGAAGACCGCGCCGTCCCGGTCGGCCGCGAGCGCTCCCCGCCCGACGACGAACCCGACCGGCCCGACGGCGACCGTCCCGCTGCGCTCCCTGATCCGGGCCGCCGTCTGGTCGGCGTCCTGGACGGCGAAGTACGGGGTCCAGGCGACGGCCACCTGGAGGGCGGAGGCCAGCGCCCCTATCCCGGCGACGGGGTTCCCGTCCTCCAGGGCGACGCTGAACTCCTTGCCGAGCCGTGCCGGACGGAATTCCCAGCCCAGCACCGCGCCGTAGAAGTCCTGGGCGGCGTGCAGATCGCGGGTCATCAGGCTGACCCAGCAGGGGGCACCGAACACGGAACTGCTGGACGTCACCCCTGACGCCGTGGTCGCTGTCGGCTTCCTGTTCATGTGCAAAACCGTCCCGGTGTCACCAGTGGTGCGGATGTGCAGCAGGTGTCCCTGCTCTCCCTGCTCGCTCTGCTGTCTCTTCTGCCTCTGCCCGGTGTCCATGGTTGCACTCTTTGCAGGGGATGGCCCTTCTGGTTCAGCCGCGCCGCCGGGGCGGGCGCAGGCGGGCGTGCCAGCGCCGCAGCAGCCGGGACAGGTGCCAGCGCTCCTCGTACAGCAGCCGCCCGACCAGCGCGCCGCCGAAGACGACGAAGCCGACGCCGACGAGCCACGACTGGACGACCAGGAACGTGCCGACCGGCCCGTATGCCACCGCGTTGGAGGCGATCAGCGGTGAGAACACCAGCCGGGAGAAGACCCGCAGACCGGCCAGCCCGATCACGGTGCACAGGGCGCCGGGCAGCAGGGCGCGCCAGGGCAGTCGGCCACCGAGGAGCAGCCGCTGCGACCACCAGAAGAACACCACCGCGCTGGCGAAGGCGAGTGTCACGCGCCAGACGAGGTCACCGCCGGTCGCCGGGCGGGAAAACACGTCCGCCGACAGCAGCAGGTAGCCGATGAGCAGGGCGAGCCAGACGGCGTGGCGCCACATGGTGTGCCAGCGGGCGGCGGGCAGTTCCCACACCTTCTCGTAGCCCGTCTGCACCACGCCGCCGAACGTCAGACCGAACACGGCGGTGGCGGCGATACCGAACCCGGTGATGGACTCCAGGGCCGCGCCCGGCGGCGCGAACAGCCGCTCCACCTCGTCCGTGGAGCCCTCCGCGACCCCGAGGCCGTCCGAGAGCCACTGGGCGAATCCGGTGCCGCCCGCCGGGTCGGCCGCCGCGATCACGATCAGCAGGGGTACGAGCGTGAGCAGCCCGAGGGCGGCGAACCCCATCGAGCGGTGCATCAGCTCCAGGTCGGTGCCCGTCCGCCAGCCGCGCCCGGCGGCCGAGCGGTGGAAGGCGCCGTGGAGCCGCCTGGGCCACCAGTGGTGGGCCCCGCCCTCGGCCCCGGGAGACTTCTCGGACATGCACCTCGCATACCCGGCGGCGGCCCGTGGGGTACGGGTGGGGGCGGGGGAGAGCCCGAATGGACGCCTCCGCCCGCCTCCGGCGCGCGCCGTCGCTACGACAGCTTGCCGTCGTAGTCCGGCAGCTTGAACGTCTTCTCGGCGTGACCGCCGACCAGGTCCGTCGGCCGGTTGCCGATGTTGGCGATGATCGTGTACCCCTTCGCCTCGATCTCGCCGCGCTTGGCCGTCTTGTACGCGCTCACCTCGTCGAACAGGTCGGGCAGGTCACGCACGTACAGCCCGTCGACCGGGTAGCCGGCCGCGTTGAGGTTGTACGCGGTGGGCGCGTGGAGGATGCCCGGGCGGGCGGTGACGAAGAAGACGGCCACGCCACGGGAGTCCGCGTACCGGGCCAGGTCCAGGACCGGCCGGACGGCGGGCGTCGGGTACTCCCAGAAGTAGTGGAAGTCCGTCTCCAGCGAGGTGTTGTCGATGTCGAGGACGACGGCGAGCTTCTCGCCGGAGGCCGACGCGGTGCGCTGCTCGATGTACGGGCGGGCCTGGCCGAGCGCGGCGGCCACGTCGCGCTGCCAGATGGCGTAGTCGACCCCGGCGAGCTGTGCGCTGGTGAAGGCGGAGCCGTTCGTGGCGTCGACCTGAGAGGCGTCGACCTGAGACGCCGAGGCGCGGGCGGGCGCGGCCGTGGTGGTGGTCGCCGTGGCGGCCGTGGTGACGGCGATGGCGGCCATGGTGAGCGCCACCCGTGTTCTCCATCGGGCTGCGTGCATGGGGGGTTCAACTCCCGGGGGAAGGGGGACCGGTGAAAGCCGTTGGCATGCTCGCGCTCAAGGATGGACGGAATGAGACGTTCCATCTACTGGTCGGTAGCCATTTGGTGGGGCCGTGGAACCGGCTCGCCCGCGCCGCGTGCGGCTGTTCGAGGGCGACGAGCTGCTCCTCGGCGAGGACGCGCGCTGAGGGTCAGAGCCGGCAACCGGCCAGCAGCGCCGCCGGATCGGCCCCGGCCGGCATCGGTACGGTCCGGCCGGCCGGCGGGCGGTGGCCACGCCCGAGCCAGTCCTCCATCGCCGTGAACGCCGAGCGATGGCACGGCACCAGCGGCCTCAGCCGGTCGGGGAAGGCGTCGACCAGGGCATCGGTGTGCGTACCGCCCTCGATGCGGTAGTAGCGGTGCAGGCCGCCGCGCCCCGCTTCCCGCACCATCCGGGCGTACACGTCCGAGGCCTGGCTGATGGGCAGCAGCACGTCCAGCGTGCCGTGCACGGTGATCAGCGGCTTGCCGATGCGGCCCGTCAGCGCGATGCGGTCGACGGCCTGCCGGACCTCTTCCGGACGGGCGCCGTAGTCGTAGTCCGCGTCCGCCCCCGTGAAGCCCGGATCCAGCTCCTCCCGGTAGACGCGTTGCGTCAGCCCCCAGTAGTACGTGTGGTGGTACGGCCACAGGAACTCCGACCCGGCCGGGTAGCCGGCGGTGTGCATCGCGTCGCGGGCCGCCCCGGCGGCCGGGCCGCCCGCCTCGTACACCGGGTAATGGCGCAGCGCGGGCGGCAGGAAGGTGAACAGGTTCGGGCCGTCGGCGCGCCACAGGGTGCCCTCCCAGTCCACGCCGCCGTCGTACAGCTCCGGATGGTTCTCCAGCTGCCAGCGCACCAGATAGCCGCCGTTGGACATGCCGGTGGCGAGGGTACGGGCCGGGGGCCGGTGGTAGTGCTGGGCCACCACCGCGCGGGCGGCGCGGGTGAGCTGCGTCAGGCGGGTGTTCCACTCGGCGATGGCATCACCGGGCACGCGTCCGTCGCGCTGGAAGGACGTACCCGTATTGCCCTTGTCGGTGGCGGCGAACGCGTACCCGCGCGAGAGCACCCAGTCGCCGATGGCCCGGTCGTTGGCATACTGCTCACGGTTTCCGGGGGTTCCGGCGACGACCAGGCCGCCGTTCCACCGGTCGGGCAGCCGGATGACGAACTGCGCGTCGTGCTTCCAGCCGTGGTTGGTGTTGGTGGTGGACGTGTCGGGGAAGTACCCGTCGATCTGGACGCCGGGCACCCCGCTCGGGGTGGGCAGGTTCTTGGGCGTGAGACCGGCCCAGTCGGCCGGGTCGGTGTGGCCCGAGGCCACGGTCCCGGCGGTGGTGAGCTCCTCCAGGCACGCGATCTGCTGGTGCGCTGCCCCCGGGACCCGCAGCGAGCTGGGGCAGTCGGCCTTCTGCTCCCGGGCAGCGGCCGCCGCGACGCAGCCGTCGTCGGCGAGCGTGTAGTAACCGGCGGGCGATTCCTTCAGGGTGTGCGTGACGAACGTGTTGTACAGACCCATGGCCTGGTTCGAGCCCCTCGCGTACGTGTAGCCGCCGCTCGTCGTCGCCCGTCCCGCCTGCACGTGCTGGTAGTTGTTCGCCGTCCAGCAGGTGGCCGGGGCGCCCCCCGAGGTCCGCGCGGTGACCGGGGCGGACAGGGCGCCGGACCGGCCGTCGGCGTCCCGGGCGGCCACCGCGTACGTGTGGGCCGAGCCGGCCGCGAGGCCCGTGTCGGTGAACGGGGGAGCGGTGGGCGTCGCGACCGGCGTGCCGTCGCGGTGGACCGTGTAGCCGGTGGCGCCGCCGACGGCCGACCAGTCGAGGGTGATCGTCGACTCGGTGGCGCCGGTGGAGACCAGGCCCGTCGGCGCGGGCAGGGTGCCCGGGCCCGGGGGACCACCGGCGGAGTCCAGGCCGAAGAAGCCGGCGATCCAGTGGCCGGAGCAGATGGTGTCGAGGAAGTACGCGGCCGTGGCACCGCACTGCTGGGGCCCCGTCCCGGGGTCGACCGGGGTTCCGTGGCCCATGCCCGGCACGCGGTCGACCTCCACGGCGACCGTCCCGTCAGCGGCCACGTACTGCTCCTGGCGGGTGGAGTTCGGCCCGATGACGACGGTACGGGTGGGTGTCTGCGACAGGCCGTGCAGCGCCGTCCACTGGTCGCGCAGCTCGTCGGCGTTGCGCGGCACCACCGTGGTGTCCCGGTCACCGTGCCAGATCGCCACCCTCGGCCACGGCCCCGTCCACGACGGGTGGGCGTCGCGTACACGTTGCGCCCACTGGGCGGGGGTGAGGTCCACACCGGGGTTCATGCAGGAGTACGCGGCGGCCGTGTCCCTGGCGCAGTCGTACGGCAGCCCCGCGACGACCGCGCCGGAGGCGAAGACGTCGGGGTAGGCGGCGAGCATCACCGAGGTCATCGCGCCCCCGGCGGACAGGCCCGTCACATGGACCCGCCGCGCGTCCGCGCCATAGGCGGACACCGCGTGCGCGACCATCTGCCGGATCGACGCCGCCTCGCCCTGGCCGCGCCGGCTGTCCGGCGTCTGGAACCAGTTGAAGCACTTGTTGAGGTTGTTCGACGTGGTCTGCTCGGCCAGGACCAGCAGGAAGCCGTGCCGGTCGGCGAGCTGCGCCAGGCCGGAGTTGTCCGCGTAGACCTGGGCGCTCTGCGTGCACCCGTGCAGGGCGACCACCACGGGCGGCGCGGCGGGCAGGGACGTGGGCCGGTACACGTACATGTTCAGCGCGCCGGGGTTCGCCCCGAAGGCGGTGACCCGGGTGAGGCCGACGGCGGCGTGGGCGGCGGGCACCGGTCCGGTGAGGGCGACGGCGACGGCCAGGACCAGGACGGTCAGCGCGGCGACCAGCCCGCGCAGACATTTCGGTGGGGCGCCGCCTCCGGGGGGCGTACGGCGGAAGAACGACGGGGGCATGGCGGCTCCTCGGACACATACCGGCGGGTTCCCCGCACCGTAGGGGGCCCGGATACCGGCCGGTATGTCAGCGCGCACCACAGTGGGGACCGCACCGGGCGGAGACCGGGGGATTGCGCCGGGCCGCCCCGCCTGCTAGGCGCCGGGCCCCGTGCCGGCGAGCGGTGGCGGGCTGCGCGCACCGCACCGGATCATGCCCCGTACACTCGTCCACCGCTGCCCGCAGCGGCGGTGAGCGATCAACAGACGTCTTCGGAAAGGTATTTCGACATGGACTCCGCCGTGCGAGGCGACGCGCCGATCTACGACAGCCTCATCGAGGAGCGCGGTGACGTCCCCGCCGACGTCCGCCGCGTGGCCGAGGAGACGCTCCGGCAGCTCACCCGGGCGCTGGACTTCAGTGCCGTGGGCCGGTCATCGGGGTATCCGGGCATGGGCTTCCCGCCCCCGGCATCCATATGAGCGGGGGCGGGAAGCCGCCAGTGCCCCACGGCCGGCCGCCGTGGTTCAGGGCTGCTCGTCGATGAGCCCGCACACCCAGGCCAGCGCGTCGTGGACGCCACGGACCTGGGCCGCGCGCTCGGCGCTCTCGGTCGGGTCCCCCAGCTGCACCACGGCCGCGTCCAGCTCCGCCGTGAGCAGGTGGCTGGACGGCACGCGGCCGGTGCCGGCGGCCCCCGTCACCGGGGCTTCGGCGGCCCGACCGAGCGCCCACTCCAAGGCCGCCACAGCGCCCAGCGAGAACGGCGTCCGCAGCCCGGGCGTGGCCGCCTTGTGCTCGAGCCGCTGGTACGCCGCCTCGACCTGCGCCCGGGGCTTGGTGCCGATGAGCACATCCTGGTTACGTTCGGAATCCACTGCCATACGTGTACGTCTCACCGCAGCGGCCGATGCGATGCCCCGAAATGCGAAATTCCTTGAGGTTCAGGGCAGCACTCAGGGCAGCGTTCAGGGCAGGGTCCACTTCTGATTGGGTCCGGTGTGGCAGGTCCACAGGTGCAGGCGGGTGCCGTCGTTCCAGGTGGCGCCCTCGGCGTCGAGGCACTTCCCGGACCGGGGGTTGCGTACGGTGCCGTCGGCCTGGGGCTGCCACTGCTGGGCTCCGGTGCCGTTGCAGGTCCACAGCTGGATCCTGGTGCCGTCGGCGGTGCCGCCGCCGCTGACGTCCAGGCACTTGTTCAGCGCCCGCAGGGTGCCGTCGCCGGGGACCGTCCACGTCTGCGCGGTGGTGGCGTTGCAGGTCCACAGCTGGATCTGGGTGCCGTCGGCGCTCGACCCGTTGGCGACGTCCGCGCACTTGCCGTTCACGCCCTTCACCGGACCCGTCCGCGGGCCGGGCGGCGGCTGGGTACCGCCGGACGTCTTGACGCGGACGTTGCGGAAGGACACCTGGTCGCCGTCCCCATGGTTCTGGAGGCCGATGTGCCCCTGGGCGAGGCTGCGCGCGGGGTCGGTGTTGGTGAAGTCGTTGATCTTGCGTCCGTTGAGGAAGACCTCCAGCCGCTCGCCCGTGACCCGGATCTCGTACGTGTTCCACTCGCCTGGCGGATTGAGCGCGGCGTCGCGGGCGGCGACGTCGGCCGACTTGAAGCCGTACACCGCGCCCGTCGTGCGGTCCGCGCTGTCCGTGGCGTCGATCTGGATCTCGTACCCGTTGTTCACCGCCGACCAGGGATCGTCGGACGCGGGGAACCCGACGAGGATCCCGGAGTTGTCGTCGCCGTCCATCCGCCAGTCCAGCTTCAGCGAGTAGTCACCGGTGATCTCCCGGGCGGAGTACCACAGCATCCCGAGCCCGCCCTGTGACGTGAGCGTACCGTCGCTGAGCGTGAACGACCCCGGGCCCGCCTGCTTCCAGCCGGCCGTGCCCGAACCGTCGAACAGCGGAACGTACCCCGTCTCCGGGCGGCAGTCCGCCTCGGTCATCCCCGCCGCCCACCGGATCCCGCCGAGCAGATGCCGCCGGAAGGCGGCTTCCGTGTACGACTCGTCCGTGTGGCCGCCGCCCGTGTAGAAGGCACGGCCTCCCCGGTAGTCCTTGCACCAGGAGATCGGGTGGTCTCCGGACATGTTCCCGCCCGAATAGCTGGACTCGTCGAGCGAGGCGAGGACGTGCGCGGTGGTACGCGGATTGGAGCGGTAGTTGTACCACTCGTCGAACCGCTGCCAGGTGGGGCCGAGGTGCGCCGTGGCGTCATGGGCCCGGTCCTCCACCTTGACCCTCGCGGTCTGGTTGTGCGGGTGGGAGTGGAACAGGGCCCCGGCGAGACCGGCGTAGAAGGGCCAGTCGTACTCGGTGTCGGCGGCCGCGTGCACGCCCACGTACCCGCCACCGCCCTGGATGTACTGCTCGAACGCGGTCTGCTGCGCCGCGTTCAGCACGTCGCCCGTGGTGGAGAGGAAGACGACGGCCTTGTACTGGGCGAGGTTGCCGGCCGTGAAGGCCTGGGCGTCCTCCGTCGCGTCCACGGTGAAGTTGTTGCCGCCACCCAGCTCGCGCAGTGCGGCCAGCCCGTCGTCGATGGAGGAGTGGCGGAAGCCCGCCGTCTTGGAGAAGGCGAGGATCTTGTACGCGGGGTCCGCGGCGGGACCTTGCTCGGTGGGGGTCGCCGCCGGTGCGGCGGACACGCACAGGAGCGCGCCCGCGAGCCAGCAACCGGCCTTGGTGAGAGTGGAACGCATGGTGGTTACGCCTCCTTCCTGCTACGGCAGGGTCCATTTCTGGTTCGCTCCGGTGTGGCAGGTCCACAGGTGCAGGCGGGTGCCGTCGTTCCAGGTGGCGCCCTCGGCGTCGAGGCACTTCCCGGACTGGGGGTTGCGTACGGTGCCGTCGGCCTGGGCCGCCCATTTCTGTGCTCCGGTGCCGTTGCAGGTCCACAGCTGGATCCTGGTGCCGTCGGCGGTGCCGCCGCCGCTGACGTCCAGGCACTTGTTCAGCGCCCGCAGGGTGCCGTCGCCGGGGACCGTCCACGTCTGCGCGGTGGTGGCGTTGCAGGTCCACAGCTGGATCTGGGTGCCGTCGGCGCTCGACCCGTTGGCGACGTCCGCGCACTTGCCGTTCACACCCTTCACCGCACCCGTCCGGGGACCCGCGCTCCCGGTGGTGAATCGGAAGTCGTCCACGTCGAACAGAGCGCCGAGGCCGCCCTTGAAGACGAGGTACAGCGTCGTCGTACCGGCGGGCCGGCTGGTGAGCGGTGTGGAGACCTCCTGGAACGTCTCCCAGCCGCCCGTCACCGGCACCGTCGCCGTACCCAGCAGGGTTCCGGTGGGCGAGCCGGCCCGTACCTCCAGGGTGCCGCCGACACCGCCGGAGGCGACGCGGGCGGTGAACCGGGTGGCGTCGTCGAGCGCGTACGGAGTGAAGGAGATCCAGTCGCCGTTGTCGATGTGGCCGACCGTCTTCCCGCCGTGGGCGGGGGTGTGGCTGACGACCTGGACGCCCGACGAGCCGCCGTAATGCTCGGCCTGCCGGTGGCTGGGCTGGCTGATGTTCTGGTCGTGGGTGGTCAGCGCGGGCTGGCCGTTCGCGCCCTTGTCGGTGTACTCCGCGTCCCACACGCCGAAGATGTTGGCGTTCGGATCGTGCTCGCCGTCCGCGATGGTCTGCACGGTGCCGGAGCAGCCGGTCGCGGAGGTCTGCGGGTGGCCGTGGCTGTCGTGCCCGATGATGAAGGTGACCTTCACCTTCGTACAGTCCACGGTGCCGTCCTCCGGGTCGGAGACCGTGACCTTGAACGGGACGGCCGCGCCCGGGTCGATGATCCGGCCCTCGGCCGGCAGCTCCAGCTTCACGGTCGGCGCCGTGTTGCCGACGGTGACCTGGACGGAGGCGGTGGCGCTGCGGCCGGTGCCGTCCGAGACGGTGACGGTGGCCGTGTACTGCCCGTTGGCCGTGTACGTGTGGGACGGGTTGGCGGCCGTCGAGGTGGCGCCGTCGCCGAACTTCCAGGCGTATGTCAGCGGGTCGCCGTCCGGGTCGGAGCTGCCCGCCGAGGAGAACGCCACGGTCAGCGGCGCCTGCCCGGAGGTGCGGTCGGCCTTGGCCTGGGCGACGGGGGAGCGGCCCGTGGTGACGTGCTCGATGCGGTACAGGGCGGAGTTGGCGTCGCCGTTGAAGTAGCCGGTGCCGTAATCCAGTACGTACAGGGCCCCGTCCGGGCCGAAGGCCATGTCCATCACCTGGGTGCCGTTCCAGGGGAAGGGGTTGATGGACTGGACGGTGCCGTCGGCGCCCTGCACGATGCGCTTGATCCACTTGCGGCCGAACTCGCCGGCGAAGAAGTTCCCGTCGTAGCTCTGCGGGAACTTCACGTCCGACGTGGAGGCGGCGTCGTAGCGGTAGACCGGCCCGCCCATCGGCGACTCCGAGCCGCTGCCGAACTCCGGTACCGAGCCGCCGTCGTACGGGATCCAGGCGGGCTGCGCCGGAGGCAGGTCGGTGAGGCCGGTGTTGCGTGGCGAGGTGTTCTTCGGGGCCGCGCAGGTGAACTTGGCGCCGGTCGTGCCGGTGGCGAAGTCGTGGTCGCCGTACGCGTCGTTCTTGCCGATGCAGTACGGCCAGCCGAAGTTGCCGGCCTTGGTGATGCGGTTGAACTCGACCTGTCCGGCCGGGCCGCGGGTCGGGCTCGCGGTGCCGGCGTCGGGGCCGTAGTCACCGACGTACACGATGCCGGTGGGCTTGTCGACGCTCATCCGGAAGGGGTTGCGGAAACCCATGGCGTAGATCTCGGGGCGGGTCCTCGCGGTGCCGGGGGCGAAGAGGTTGCCGGAGGGGATGGAGTACGAGCCGTCCGCGTTGACCTTGATGCGCAGGACCTTGCCCCGCAGGTCGTTGGTGTTGCCCGACGAACGCTGGGCGTCGTAGGCGGGGTTGCGGGAGGGACGTTCGTCGATCGGCGTGTAGCCGTCGGAGGCGAAGGGGTTGGAGTCGTCGCCGGTCGAGAGGTACAGATTGCCCTGGGCGTCGAAGTCGATGTCCCCGCCCACATGGCAGCAGATCCCGCGCGAGGCCGGTACGTCGAGGACCTTCCGCTCACTGGCCGGGTCGAGCGTGCCGTCCGCGCGGAGGACGAAGCGCGACAGGCGGTTCACCCCGTCGAAGGGGGCGAAGTCGGCGGCCGTGCCGTCGCCGGGGGCGTCGCCGCCCGGTGTGGTGAGCTTGGGCGCGTAGTACAGGTAGATGTGGCGGTTGGCGGCGAAGCCCGGGTCCACGCCGACGCCTTGGAGGCCCTCCTCGTCGTGGGAGTAGACGTCGAGCTTGCCCGACACCTTCGTCGTACCGGCGGCGTCGGTGAGCCGCAGGGTGCCGTCGCGCGAGGTGTGCAGGACGGAGCGGTCCGGGAGGACCGCCATGGTCATCGGCTCGCCGGTCTCCGCCACGCCCTTGGCGAGGGTGACCTGCTGGAACTCCTCGGCGGCGGGGGCCGCGGCGGTGGCTGCGGTGGCGGGGGTGAGGAATCCCGCGGCGAGTATCGCGGTGAGGAGGAAGGCCGGCCCCCGACGGGGCCGATACGGTCTTGTGCGCACAGGAGTCTCCCGGGAACGGTGGGGGAAGCCCGGCGGTCCGGGGTGTGGGGCCGCAGGGGGAGCACTGGGGGAGCACAGGCGCGCGCCGTCGCGCCGAAAGGTCGCCGGTCACGGCTCATGACCGGTTCGTTTCAAGGAAGTTAGCGGGCTTGGTCCGGTCGCGTAACCCCTTTCGCATCGGCTTTCGCAACTTCTTCCTCGGTCAGGACAAAGGGCCGGCGGCCCGCCTGGAGAGGCGGGCCGCCGGTGGAACGAGGGTCGTGCAGCCGGTGCTCAGAACACGCTCACGCCGTAGGCGCTCAGCGCCTCGGTGACCGGCTGGAAGAACGTGGTGCCCCCGCTGGAGCAGTTGCCGCTGCCGCCGGAGGTCAGGCCGAGCGCGGTGCTCCCCGAGAACAGCGCGCCGCCGCTGTCGCCCGGTTCGGCGCAGACGTTGGTCTGGATCATGCCGTAGACGACGTCGCCGCCGCCGTAGTTGACGGTCGCGTTCAGGCCGGTGACCGTACCGCCGCGCAGACCGGTCGTGCTGCCACTGCGCTGGACCGACTGGCCGACGTACGCGTTGCCCGCGGCCGTGATGTCGCGGTAGCCGCCGTTGTACAGGTACACGCGGCCGTCCGCCGCCGAGGCGTTGGAGTGCCGGATGATGCCGTAGTCGTTGTTCGGGAAGCTGGAGCCCGCACGGGTGCCGAGCACGGTGGTGTTGGAGGAGTTGGTGTACCAGGTGCTGCCGATGTTGGTGCAGTGACCGGCCGTCAGGGCGTAGTAGGTGCTGCCGCTGCGGACGTTGAAGCCGAGCGAGCAGCGCCCGCCGCCCACGTAGATGGCCTGGCCGCCCGCGATGAGCTTGTTGAACTTCCCGGGGGTCCGCTTGATGTCCAGGGCGCCGGCCCGGCTGCCGGCGGCCTCCTTGATGCGGGCGAGTTCGGCGGCCGAGACGGTGGAGTCGGCCGTGACGACGAGCTTGCCGGTCTTCGCGTCCGTGTACCAGGCGGTGCCCGGTACGTCGGCGCTCAGGACGGCGTCGCTCGCCTCGGCCAGCTGGGCGGCGGTCGCCGGCGCGCCGTCGAGCGGGGCGGCGCCGGCGCTGGGTGCCGCAAGCGCGGAGGCGGCCAGGAGAGCGGCCGCGACGGCGGTCAGCCGCGCGCCTCTCGCGATGCCGCCGAGGGGGGTGAAGCGCTTGAAGTTCACTGCATCCTCCGGTGGGGGATCCATGGCCCGCTGGGTGGGCGGGCTCGACTGGGCGCCGGCAGGGCGGTACGCGACGGATGGTGTCCGTCATGTGCCTGACAAGCGGCGCGGTAGGAATCCTGGGCTCCGGTCGGGTGCGTGGGCAAGATCGCCTTTTGGTCGCGTGCCCTGGTGTGCTCCGGGCGGGCTCGCCGCGGCACGGCGGGCGCCCATGATCCCGCCTCTCGCGGCGGCCGGTTGCCGTACGTGGAGCGGCGAGGTGCAAAGGCGGGGAACTGTTTGCTGATCGTTCATCAGCTCGCCCTTGGCGCGGGTGCGGCCGGGGGAGCGCCGGTGAGCGCGTGGCCGTGGCGGACGGCAGTCGAATAGGCCGTTCGAGCAGTTCAACGTTTAACGGAACGTCGGTGCGGGGTGCGGCGGCATGGGCGGGCGGCGCCCGTCGCCAGGGCCGCCGGCGCGAGTGACGGCAGCCGGCGGTTGCAGTGGCTCCCGCAATCCGGACGCCACGGAGCGGGGAAGGCCCGTCGGCGGTGGTGGCCTGATGCACCTCCGCCGCCGAAGGGGCGGCAGCCGCCCGCGGTGGACCTCGCGGACACCCGCCCCCACTCCGGCGCGTCTCCTTATGCGCCGATCACTCCCGTTCGCCCGGCCCGCCCGCGTGTCCGGATCCCGTCCCTGCCCCTCCCTCCGCCCGGTCGTCGGCCACCGCTGCCGGCGCACGGGGTGCACCGGGTGTAAAGAGCCCGGCCGCGAGGAAGTCGGGAAACACCGGCGAAGCCGGGTGGAGGAGAGGCGAAGGAGAGACATGAAGGACCGCGACCACAAGCCCGAAACCGCCGCCGAGGAGCTCCTGGACGAGTTCGAGGAAGCCGAGCTGCGCCTCGACGACGGGGGCCCGGACGAGCACGACAAGGAAGCCGCGGACACGCTCACGCCCAGTGAGACGGGTCAGGAGTCGGTGCAGAACGACAAGCACCGCCGCGATGGAAAGACTGCCTGACGGCGCCCCCCAACCGCCGACCTGCACACCGGCCCGTACCCGGGCGAACCGCACACCTACCTGCGCCCGGGGACGCCCGGCACACCGGCCCGCACGCGGGCGGCCGACCCACCCGCCCGGGCCGGGGCAGGCCCCACACGTGCCCGGGTAACGGCCCGCCACGGCACGCCCTGGTCTGGCCGTAGTCGGCCTGCGCGTCCCGCCCGGTCACGGGCACCCGGCTGTGAAGCGCCCCACCCCTCGGCGTCCGCCCCGCCCGGCCATGGCGGCGCGCCGCACACGCCCCTGGGTCCGGCTCAGCACACGCTCCCGGGCGTAGCTCGCCCCGCCCCGGCCTGCCCGTCCGGCCCGGCCAGGGCCCCGCATCGCCGGGGCGTGGCCCACCCGGGCCCCACACGCCCCGGTCACGGGCGCCCTGCGGCGCCCGGTCCGCGCCGGCCACCCCGGACCACCCCGGAATGGCCCAGCACCCGCCCACGCGCCGGGGGAACCGCCTAGCGGTCCACCACGAGGCGGCGTGCGGCCGTACGCGCGGTGCGCAGCGCCGACGCGCGGTCGCTGCCGTGCTGGCTGAGTACGACCCGCGTGCTCAGCCCGTCCAGCAGCGCCAGGAGCATGTCCGCCCGTTCCGGGACCTCCGGCTCCGGAATGGCGAAACGCCCCTGAGCCGCCCCCTTGGCGAGCAGGGCCTCCAGGTCGGTCTGCCACCCCCGGTCCAGTTCCTCCTGCGCCGCGCGCAGCGGCCCCTCCCCGGTCGTACGGGCCCACAGCTCGATCCACACCGTCCAGCGCGGGTCGCGCGGGCCGCGCGGCAGGTACAGCTCCATGAACTGGTCGAGCTTCCGCTCGGCGGTCGTACGGCGGCCGAGCAGCGCCCGCCGCTCCTCGGCCAGTGCCGTCTCGCTCCAGCGCAGCGCCTCCAGCAGCAGCCGGTCCTTGCTGCCGAAGTAGTACAGGATGTGGCCGCCGCTGGTGCCCAGGCGTTCGGCGAGCGCCGCCATGGTCAGGGACGCCAGACCGTCCTCGGCGATGGCCGCCATCGCCGCTTCGAGGATCCGCTCCTGCGTGATGCGCCCGTCCCGCCGCCGTGCCGTGCCCGCGCCTGTCACTGTCCGGCCTCCGCCCTCCTGCCCGCCCACTGCCCATGGACCTTATCCCGAAGGAGGTGCCCAAGGTCTTGACGGGCTCCCGCCCATGCCCCATCTTGAATGCCGTTCTAACTCTTAGAACGGCATTCAAAGTTTGGGAGGGGCGGATGGTGACCGGACTCGGCACAGGAGTCGCGAGCGACGAGGTCTTCCACGTCGAGACGCACGGGATCGACCCGATCCCCGACAGCGACCGGCACGGCAGCCCGAAAGACCTGTTCTGGCTGTGGTTCGGCTCGAACCTGACCTTCACCTACGTGATCAACGGCGCCCTCGCCGTCGCCTTCGGCCTGTCGTTCTGGCAGGCCACCGCCGTCGTCGTCATCGGCGGCCTCGCGTTCTTCGTCGTCAGCGCCGCCGGCCTCAGCGGCGTACGCACCGGAACCGCGACCCTCGTCATCTCACGAGCCGCCTTCGGCCACCGCGGCAACATCCCCGCCGGATTCCTCAACTGGGTCGTCAGCATCGGCTACACCATCGTCAACACCGTCGTCGGAACCCTCGCCCTGGAGGCGTTCTTCGCCGGCCTCGGCTGGTGGGCCGCCGGTGACACCGGCCGCGCGCTCGCCCTGCTCATCACCCTGACACTGACCTTCGCGGTCGCCATGTGGGGTCACGCCACCGTGCAGCTCGCCGAACGCTGGCTGGCGTACGTACTGGCCGCCGGCTTCGCCGTCTTCCTGCTGTTCACCATCCCCCAGGCCGACCTCGGCGCCCCGTCGGCCGGCGGCGCCGGTGTGTCCGCGTGGAGCTGGGCCCTCGTCGTCGCGCTCGCCGGCCCCTTCTCGTACCTGCCGATGCCCGCCGACTACACGCGCTACCTGCCCCGCCGCACCCCGCTGCGCGCCATCACCTGGACCGGAGCGCTCGGCGGCTTCGTCTCCTCCGTGGCCCTCGGGATCGGCGGCGTGGCCGCCGCGACCAGCACGGACATGACCGACGCGGTGGCGGGCGCCGAAAGCCTGCTGCCGGGATGGTTCCAGCCGCTCTTCCT
>NZ_LIYH01000004.1:800114-931391 GCF_001905885.1 Streptomyces sp. CB03234
TCCTGGTCCTCGGCGGCTCCGTCACCAACTCGATCATCACGCTCTACTCCTCCGGCCTCAACCTCCAGGTCCTCGGCATCCCGTGGCACCGCGCCAAGGCCCTCCTCATCAGTGCGGCCGTCACCGCCGCCGGCTCACTGGGCGCCCTCTTCCTCGCCGACTTCACCGCGTCCCTGCTCGGCTTCCTGTCGCTCCTGATCATCGTGTTCGCCCCCTGGAGCGGCGTCTTCCTCGCCGACATGCTGCTGCGCCGCTGCTCGTACGACACCGACGCCCTGGGAGCCGGCCGCACAGGCGCGTACTGGTACCGCTCCGGCTACCACCCCGCCGGAATGACCGCCCTTCTCACCGGACTGGTGTTCGCGGCCCTCACCTGCGACTCGGAGCTGTGGACGGGGCCGCTCGTCGCACCCCTCGGCGGTGCCGACCTGACCCCCCTCGGCGCGGTCGTCTCCGGCCTCGCGTACTGGGCCCTGACCCACCGCACCACCCGTCTGTCCACCGCGCACTGACCTTCCAGCCACCCCTTCAGGAGTACCGCGAACATGCCCACCACCGCCCCCGCCGACCTCGTCCTGCGCGGCGCCCGCATCCACACCGTGGACCCCCGCCTCCCCGAGGCCCAGGCCCTCGCCGTACGAGACGGGCGCATCGTCCACGTGGGTACGGACGCCGGCGCCGACCGGTTGACCGGCCCGGACACCCGGGTGATCGAGGCGGGCGGAAAGCTCGTCCTGCCGGGCTTCATCGACGCGCACAACCACGTACGCCTCGGCTCCGACGACGCCTGCGTCCAGCTCGCGGGCGCCACCACGCTCACCGCGATCCACCAGCGCGTCACCGCCTGGCTCGCGGACCACCCCGAGGCGGACTGGGTCGAGGCCGAGGGCTTCGACTACTCCGCCATGCCCGGCGGCCGGATGCCGCACGCCCGGGACCTCGACCCCGTCACCGGCGACCGGCCCGCCCTCGTCCTCAGCTACGACGTCCACACCGCGTGGCTCAACACCGCGGCCCTGCACCGGCTCGGCATCGACCGGCACCGCACCGGCCTCCCCTTCGGCGACGCCGACACCGACCCCGCCACCGGAGAACCCACCGGTTTCATCCGCAACTTCGCCGTCAAGGGCCTCTCCCGCGACGGCCACCGCGCCCTGAAGGAACTCGGTGTGCCCTGGGCGTCCCCGGACCGGCAGTACGGGCGGCTCGTGCGAAGCCTCGACGACGCCGTCCGCTTCGGCATCACCACCGTCGTCGAACCGCAGAACTCCCTCGACGACCTGGCCCTGTTCACCCGCGCCCGCGCCGAAGGCCGCCTCAGGTCCCGCCTCGTCGCCGCCCTGTTCCACCCGCGCGGCACCACCGACGCCGACCTCGACGCGTTCGAGGAAGCCGCCCGCCGCTTCGACGACGACCGGATGCGCGTCGGGCCCCTCAAGCTGTACATCGACGACGTCGTCGAACCGCGCACCGCCGCCCTCCTCGAACCGTACGCAGGCTGCCGCCACCACCGCGGCGACACCTACTACCCGCCCGAGGAGTTCGCCGGCCTCCTCGCCCGGCTCGACGCCCGGGGCTTCCAGTGCTTCGTGCACGCCACCGGCGACCGCGGCATCCGCACCGTCCTCGACGCCGTCGCCCACGCCCGGGACGTCAACGGCCCGCGCGACGCCCGCCACCAGATCGTGCACGTCGAGTGCCTGGACCCCGACGACGTACCGCGCTTCGCCGAGCTGGGCGTGGTGGCCTGCATGCAGCCGCGGCACTGCGCGCCCGAGATCGCAGGCCCCGGCCAGGACTGGGCGGAGAACATCGGCGCCGGCCGCTGGCACAAGGCGTGGCCCATGCGCAGCCTCCACCGCGCGGGCGCGGCCCTCGCCTTCTCCAGCGACTGGAACGTCGCGGAGATGGACCCCATGATCGGCCTCTACACCGCCATCACCCGTCGCCCCCTCGCCGGGGGAGAGCCGTGGCGCCCCGAGGAGACCGTCGACATGGAGACCGCCGTGCACGGCTACACCATGGGTTCCGCGTACGCCAACTTCCTGGAGCACGAGCTGGGTTCACTGACCGCCGGGAAGCTCGCCGACTTCGTCGTCCTGTCCCGCGACATCCTCGACGCCGAGCCGCACGACATCCCCGGCACGGTCGCCGAAACCGTCGTGGTCGGCGGGGAGGTCGTGCACACGGCGGCCCCGTGACCCATCCCGGGCCCGTCCCGGCCGGATCAGTGCTCGTGGTCGTGGTCGTGGCCCTCGACGCCCACCGCCGACGGCGGCGCGGCCTCCTCGCCCAGCTGCTGCCGGGCCTCCGCCAACAGGTCACCGGCCTTCAGCCGCGCCTCCTCGGCGGCGGAGCCCAGCCAGCGCCCCGCCACGATGCCGCCCGCCATACCGTTCACCAGCGCCTTGCGGACGGCGGGCCTCGCCGTCGGCGCGGCCTTGACGGCCCCCCGGAGGACCAGGCCCCCGACGACCCCGGAGACGGTGTGGTGGGCCAGCCGGCCGACGACCGCACCGGCGACTGTGGCGGGATGCATGGTGGCCTCCTTCGTCCGGACGCGAACCTCCCACTCCAGTCTGGCACCGCCCCGCCACCGACGCCCGGAGCGAGCCCTCCGTACGGCTCCGTACCTGGCCGGACACCGAACGCGACGGGAACGGCGGGTATGCGCCACCGCACGTAACGGGTTTCGCGCCGACTGGTGCGCGGGCCCGATCGGTGCCTATACGGTCCGCCCATGGACGACTGCGAGTTGACCAAGGGCATCGACACATGCGCGCCGCCCGACCAGTTCGTGCGACTCCGGCTGGCCGCCTACGACGCGGCCGCGGACGCCGGCATCTCCTGGGCCCTGAAGGGACAGCCACCGCGCCGGGCCGAAGTGCGCATAGCGAACGAACTCCACCAGGACATCCAGGCGGCGAGGGCCGCCTGGGGCGCGCCCGAAACCCCCGACGACCACTGGCCACAACTGGTGCGCAGACTGCACAGCCTGCTCCACATCAGCCACCTCATACCCGCGCTGCTGGAGACCAGCGGCGGCCAGGACCTCGACGCGGACCTGGTCCAGGCGCTGCGGACGGCAGCCGTCATGTGCGGTGGCTTCGACCGGCCGCTGACCGAGCTCGAGGAGTCCCTCCGCGACTCCTCATCCCACCGGCACGGCCGCGCGCCCGACCCCGATCTCCTGGCGGCCGCGTCCCGGCACGCCCTGACCGCCCTGCTCCTCCTGGACAAACAACTGCTGTCGAAGATCGCCGCCCGGGGAAACACCCCCTAGAGCCTGGGGAGGAGTCGTGCGGCCCGGGGGCGTCGTCGACGACCGCGCCCCCGCCCCCTACCGCCGCCGCATGAGCCGCCGCAGGGACCGGCGTACGAACCGCCGAAGCCGCCGCACCGGCCGGTACGGCCCTCGACGCGCCGGCCCCTTGCCGGCAGCGCCCGGCGGCACCAGCGGCACCTGCGGCATCAGGTAGCGCATGCCACCGCTCTCCAGGACGCAGAAGGGCACCCCGCCCATTTCGCGGGGATCACTGACCGTGATGCCGACAGGCCGCGGCGGGTCCCCGGGCAGCTCCGCCCTCACCGTGCCCCCTCTGTGCGGGCCGGGCCCGTACGCGACGACCTTGCCGTCCACCAGCACCTCGAAGTCGCCCGAGCCGCCCAGGAACTGGACGGTGATCGAGTGCCCGTCCTGATCGACGTGGAAACGGTGACCAAGGGCCATGACGCGCCTCCCTGGCCGGTACGGGACGCCGTAGACCCAGCGTACGTACGACGGCTGCCGCGCCTCATGCCCAGAGCGGCTCATGCCCAGAGCGGCTCACGCCCAGAGCGCCTCCGCCACCCACACCCCGGCGAAGACGGCGCCCAGGCCGGCGGCCACGCTGCCGGCCACGTTCAGGGCCGCGTACGACCGCGCCCCGCCCTCCACCAGGCGCAGCGTCTCGTAGGAGAACGTCGAGTAGGTGGTGAGCGCCCCGCACAGCCCCGTACCGAGCAGCAACCGCAGCCCCGAGGACGCCGCCCCCGCCGCGACCGCCCCCGTCACCACACCGAGCACGAGACAGCCCACGACGTTGACCGTGAACGTGCCCCACGGGAAGACGGAGTCGTGCCGCGACTGGACGGCCCGGTCGGTCAGGTACCGAAGCGGCGCGCCGACCGCCGCGCCCGCGATCACCCACAGCCAGTTCACCGCGCCCGCTCCCCACCCGCGTACCGCACCACCTCGCACGCGTCGAGCACGACCAGCCCGTCCCCGACCAGCCCGTCCAGCCGCGGCAGGAAATCCCGTACGCGCTCCTCGTCGTCCACGAGGACGACCGCGACGGGCAGGTCCTCGCTCAGCGACAACAGCCGTGCGGTGTGGATCAGGGACGACGCGCCGAAGCCTTCGATCCCCCGGAAGACGGAGGCCCCGGCCAGTCCCGCTTCGTGCGCCCGGTGGACGATCTCGCTGTACACGGGCCGGTGACGCCAGACGTCGTTCTCCCCCACGAAGATCGTCGCGCGCAGCGCCCGCGTGCCGCCGTCCGGTTCCGTCATGCCTGCCTCCACGCCAGTACGCGGCGCGTCAGCCACGCCGCCGTCCCCACCGCCGCCAGCGCCGCCACCGGCGTGAGCACGAGATACACCAGGGCGACCCGGGCCCGGCCGCCCTCCACCAGCTGCTGGACGTCCACCGCGTACGTCGAGAACGTGGTGAACCCCCCGAGCACCCCCGTACCGAGGAAGGGCCGCACCAGCCGGTGGGCCGGGCGGACGTCGCTGATCAGCACCATGAGCACGCCGATCAGCGCGCAGCCGGCCGCGTTGACGCACAGCGTGGTCCACGGGAATCCGCCCTCAGCGGTCGGCCACATCAGCGAGGCGCCGTAGCGGGCCGAGGCACCCATGGCTCCGCCCAGCGCCACCACCGCCACCACCGGTGCCTGCGCCCGCCACGGCCGCCGGTGCCTCCTGGGCAGCCGCGGGCGCCGGGGCACGGACGACGCGCCGGCCGGGCGGGCGGGGCCGGGGCCGACCGGGCGGCGGGGGGCTGTCATGAACGTCCGTCTCCTACGCACAGGCCCCCGCGCAGACGGGCGCGGAGCATCGCTCGCGGGCAGGGACGCAGCGCTCAGCTTAACGCCTCACGATCACCGGCGGCCCACGGCCGGACCGCCCCTCAGCGCCGCAAGCCGTCCAGGGGCCGGAGGTCGGTGTCGTTCAGGGCGCGCCCGGCACTCTGCGGCTCGGCGCTGCCGGTGTTGCCGTACGACTGCGTCGAGAAGTTGCCGTTCTGGGTGTGCACCCCTCGGTCGCCCACCGCGGCGGCCACGGGGGCGGAGACACCGAGAACGGCCGCGGCGACACCGGCGGTGGCCAGCACCTTCTTGATCATGGGTTCGTTCCTTACCGTCGAAGTGACCGGGAGTCCGGACTGCGTAACGGTCACGCGACGACAGACGTATGCCGCATTCACCCGTTTGCCGGGCCGGACGGACACACGATCACCTGCGTACCGGCCGGAAGTACCGCTCCAGGGCCCACGCCGACAGCCGTTGACCGACGGCGTTCCCGGCGGTGTCGGCGAACCGGGTGTGGATGCCTCCCCAGACGCGGGCGTTCACCACGTCCCGGTTGTAGTCGTCGGCGTGGCGGTAGTGCCGGGTGACCCCGGTGCCCGTGGCCGGGATGAAGAGGTCGACGCGGGAGGTGCCGAACAGCCCGGTGAGGGTGCGCATCAGGGCGCCGCCGGACGTCGCGTGACCGCTGAGGTAGTCGGGGTGCGGGGGCGTGGTGAGCAGGGGTTCCCACTGCGGATCGGCCCGGGTGGCCGGGTTGCCGTCCCGGTCGGCCTCCCGGATCGCGGTGACGGGCCGCCACGTGCCGTAGTGGAGCTTGGCGTCCCAGGCGGTGACGACCGCGTCCAGCTGGGTGGTGTTGGCGGCCGCGTACAGACGGGCCGTGTCGACGATGTCGAAGCGGTGCCGGTCGGCGTGGTCGCCCAGCGCCTTCTGGATGTCCAGGTCGGTGAAGTACCGCGCGGTCTCCGTCTGCCAGGGCGTCCGGAGCGATCCCTTCTTGGCGCCGAACGCCCGCACCTCCGCCAGGTCCCTGGCGTACCGGACGGAGGTGAGCCGCGGCGGGGGAGGCGGCCGGAACCGGTCGGGGGACCCGATCAGCATCGGGCGCAGCCGGCCCAGCCAGGCGTCGGCGAACGGCCGGTGCCCCGGTGGCGTGGGCCGCCACACCCCCGGGGCGGGGCGCGCGGGGAACGCAACCGGCGCGCCGCGGCCGTCCCCGGCGCGCAGCGCGAGGATGTGGTCGGCGGCGCGCTCGCCGAAGGCGACGCCCTCGTCCTCGGCCCGGCCGTCCGGTACGCGGGCCAGGCTCGCGGCGTACACCTTCCGCAGCCGTGGCGCGGCCGCCGGGAAGGAGACCCGCAGCAGCCGGTACGCCGCTGCGGCCGCTGCCGCCTCGGAGGACGCCGTACGGGGGCCCCGCTCGGTACGGCGGTACGGCTCGTACCGCCCTTCGATGCCGACCACCGCGTTGTACATGGCCGTGGCGACGAACGCGTGCCAGACCATCTCCTCCTGGACGGTCAGCCCGCCCGCCAGGTCGACCGCTGCGGTGACGGTGCCCATCCACTCGCTGACCACCGCGCCCGACGCCGGGGCGGCGGGCCGTGCCGGCCCGGCGGTGGCGTGCGGAGCCACCGACGCCAGTGCCACCAGCCCGGTCGCGGCGGCGACCGCCGTGGCGGCACGCGATGCGCGTCGTCCTGCTGCAGTCCGCACGGCAAGCTCCTCACGCCGGTCACCCTCTCCGTCGCTACAGCTGTTGACCCCGCGGCGGGCGGGGAACCGCTCCGCCACGGGGGTCTGCGCTGTCCGGGGCAGTCACGCCACCCGGACGGAGTCCGGACGCCGGCCGGCCACGTCAGCCGACGAGGCTTCAGCCGCCGATGCCTCAGCCGACGTCGCTTCAGTCGTCGACGCGGTCCAGGACGTCGCCGAGGTCGACGAACGCGAAGTTCGTGGCCGCACGGCCGCCGTCCACCGGCGTGTCGTGGCCGTCCTGGACGACCAGCAGGCCGTGCGGGTACTTCGTACCGAGCGGGGCGTTGAGGACGGCGGCGCCGTCGCACTCCTCCGACCCGTCGAGGGCGCCGTCGGCCGTGGCGGTGACCCGGAAGCCGCCCTCGTACTCGTTCGCGTCCTCCAGTTCCCGGTCGTACAGGGCGAAGGTGTCGTCGCCCTGGCTGGAGGCGAGGACGTAGCCGTCACCGTCGGCCTCGGTGAGCAGGGCCAGGCCCTCGACGTCGGCCGCCAGGCGGGTGCCGCCGAAGCCCGGGTCGGCACCGGGGGCGCACTCCTCGCTCTCCTCGTCGTACACGGCCGGTACGCCGTACTCGCGGACGCGGTCGACGAGCTGCGGCGCGGCGCCCGTCAGGTCCGCGCGCATGCGCCAGATGCCGACGTCCTCCTGTCCGGCGTACAGCATGCCGTTGGCCGGGTCGACGACCATGCCCTCGACCTGGGGCAGCTCGCCCGGCTCGCCGCAGGGCGTCCACGACGTGCCGTCGGGCAGCCGGAACGAGGACGGCAGGTCCAGGCTGCGGACCTTGCGGTAGGTGACCGTCCCGGCGGGGGTGGGGGTGAGCTCCAGCAGGGCGATGGTGGTGCGGTCGCGGCGGCTGACGAGGGCGTAGGAGCGGCCGGTCGCGGGGTCCGTCCAGGTGGCGAGGCCGTAGGCGGTGTGCTGGTCGTTGATCTCCTCCTGGTCCGCGGAGAAGACCGGCGGGGCGGCGGGGTCGGTGATGTCGGTGAGCGGGCCGGCGGCGCGGCCGGGTGCGATGCGGTGGATACGGAGCCGGTCGTGGCCGCGGTCGGTCGTCACCGCGACGTCCGCGCGGCCGGACGGCAGCCGCAGACCGTGGACGAGGTCGACGTTGTTGAAGCGGCCGGGCGCGTCGTCCGGACCGGCGGCCGGGGGAGCGGGGACCGACTGCACCTCGCGGGCGTCGAGGTCGTACACCCGCAGGCCGCCTTCCTTGGCGGTGGCGATGACCAGGCTGCGGTCGGGCTGGGCGGCGTTGCGCCAGATCGCCGGGTCGTCGGCGTCGGCGCTGCCGCCCGCCTCGTCGTCGTACAGCGTGGCGGTCTCCGCGCGGGGCGCGACGCCGGGCAGTGGCCTGAGCGTGCCGGGGGCGTGGGCGCCGGCGGGAAGGGTGGCGGTGAGCGCCGCCAGTGCCGTACCGAGGACGAGCGCGGCCGACCGGACGGGACGGTGCCTGAACACGAGAGGGAACCCCTTGCTGTCGGGAGCATGGCAAGCCGGTGTCGAGTCTCGGGTGATTCGGTGACCGACTGCCTTACGCAGGGTGTGCCCCTCGTGAACTCATCCCGTCATGGTCCACCCGTCGCTCAGGTGGGCGCACCCGGCGCGGGCGCCTCGGCGGGCATCTCCTCGGGCACCTTCACGGGGCCGGGCGCCGGCCCGGGCGCGGGACCGGGCGCCGGACCGCCGGGTTCGAAGCCGGCCAGCATCCGCTCCAGTTCCCGCTGGTCGGGGCCGAGGAAGGGGTCGGCACCGGGCGCGGCGCTGATCGCGTCGACCATCCGGGGTGTGAGGCCGGTGGCCGGCGGCAGGTGCGTGCCCAGCACGATCTCGGGGTCCATCTCCCGCAGAGGCCGCACGGTGGCGAGGTACTTGTCGACGTCCACGGTGTGCACCCACGGGCTGTCGACGGTGGCCCACAGCAGCTGCGCGGCCCGCAACTGCTCCGGAACCAGCGCCCCCGCGTCATCGCCCTCGGCGAGGTCCGCGCTCGGCATGGGCGCCCCGAAGCAGTCCGAACTGAAGCAGGCGCGCGACCTGGCGTCGTAGAAACCCACCGTCGCGGGATTGTCGAAGAGCGGCGGCCGGAACGCGGCGAGCGTACGGTCACCGACGTCCAGAAACTGGCCCGGGTTCAGCAGGAACACCCGCTCCAGGGGCAGTGGCCGTTCGGTGGACATGATCCCGGCACCGATGTACGTGGTGACGATCCGCGCCTGCGGAGCCGCCTCCAGCAGCGCGAACAGCCCGCCCGTGTGGTCCCGGTCGGGGTGGGTCAGCCATATCCACCGCACGTCGGCGGGGTCGATCGCCGAGCCGAGCACCTCCAGGAAGTCCCGGTCGGGCAGACCGAGACCGGTGTCCACGACAACCGGCGCCTCGGCGTGCAGGACAAAGGCGTTGACCGGCAGGAAACCGATGCCGGGCACCTCCAGACAGTCCGCGAGGACAGTGATGTCGCGGCCGACTCTGTGCATGGTCATGGTGGAACTCCGATGCCCCCCGGCAGTGGAGAACGCTCGCGGCCGCCGACAGGAAGCCGGCCCGGTCCCGCCGGTACCGCGCTCCCCACTCCTCCATGGTGGTCCCACCCGCCCGGGACAGAAAGCTCATTGCCCTACAAAAAAAGCAGGTACGTACGGCACCTTCGCCACCGCCAAGGCTTGGCGGCACCCGCGTGGTCGCCGGGACCTTCGCGCCCTCCGCGCCCTTCCCGGTCTCCTGGGACTTCAGCACGAGGTCGTCCTTGCCGACCCACATGTCGATGGCGACCGGCGTCATGCCCCGCTTCTTCGCCATGGCGACGTAACCGTCGCGGGTGTCCTTCGCCAGGGCGGGCCCGCTGTACGCCACGCCGTCGACCCGGTCGCGGTTCATGATCGTGGCGGCCGGCTTCCGCTGGCACAGCATCTCGGACGGGCACCCCACCAGCACCATCGCGAGCGCCGCCGCCGCGGCGGCTGCCCGCCCGCTCGCCGCGGCGGTGGAGTTCGGGCGCGGGAGCCGGTGGTACTCGGTCTGGCAGCCGTTTCGGCCACCGGCGTGCGTGCGTGTGCGTGCGCGCCGGAATGGAGGCACGGTGGCAGCATCGGAGAGGAGCGGTCATGGGCGGCGCAGAGGGCATCCCGGCCGACCGTGGCGCGGTGGGCGGCGGGCCGGCTGCGAGGCCGCGAGCCAGAGCGGGGGCGGGGGCGGGAGCCGGGGCGGCCGAGCCGTCGTCGGCCGAAGGCCTGCTGGACGTCCTGGGCGTGGCCGCTGTGGTGCTGGACGCGGAGGGGCGCATCGTGCTGTGGAGCCCGCAGGCCGAGAAACTGCTGGGCTACACGGCCGAGGAGGCGCTGGGCCGGTACGCCGCGCAGCTCATGGTCGCGGAAGAGCACTTCCAGCAGGTGCTCCACCTGTTCGACCGGGTGATGAGCAGCGGGGACGCGTGGTCGGGGGAGTTCCCCGTACGGCACAAGGACGGCACCGCGCGGGTGCTGGAGTTCCGCAACATGCGGCTCCTGGACGACCGGGGCGACTACTACGCCCTGGGTCTCGCCACCGACCAGGCGACGCTGCGCAAGGTGGAGCGGGACCTGGCGCTCTCGGTGCGGCTGGTGGACCAGTCCCCGATCGGGCTGGCGGTGGTGGACACGGACCTGCGGTACGTGGGGGTCAACGCCGCCCTGGAACGCATCGACGGCCTGAGCGCCGAAGAGCACAACGGCCGGCGGGTCGCCGAGCTCCTCCCGTTCGTCAACGCCGCGTCGGCCGAGGAGTCGATGCGCAGGGTCCTGGACAGCGGCGTACCGCTGCTCGACCGCCAGATGGTGGGCCGTACCCCCGCCGACCCGGACACCGATCACGCCTGGTCGGTGTCGCTGTACCGGCTGGAGGACGTGGGCGGCCGGGTGCTGGGGCTGGCCATCTCGGTGATCGACGTGACCGACCGCTACCGCGCGGCGACGGAGGCCGAGCGTGCACGCGACCGCCTGGCTCTGGTCGCGGACGCGTCGGTACGCGTCGGCACCACGCTCGACCTGGAGCAGACCGCCCGGGAGCTGGCCGACATCGCCGTGCCGGAGCTGGCCGACGTCGCCGCCGTCGACCTCCTGGACACCGTGCTGGAAGGCCGCCCCGGCCGCGTACCGGCCGACGGCCCGGCAGTCATCCGCGCCCTGGCCGTCGCCGCCGCCTATCCGACCGCCGCGGTCCAGGCCGCCGACCCCCCGGGCGAACCCGCCCACTACAGCGCCGACCGGCTCGTCACCCGCTGCGTACGCACCGCCCGGCCGGTCATGGTGCCCGAGGTCGACGAGGACGCCCTGTCGTGCATCGCCCGGGACGATCACGCGGCGCGGCTCCTGGCGCGGGCCGGCGTCCACTCGTACCTGGCCGTGCCGTTGATCGCCCGCGGCGAGGTCCTCGGCGCCCTCGACCTCAAACGCGCCCGCAACCCCCTGCCGTTCACCGACGACGACGCCCTGCTCGCGAGCGACCTGGCCGCCCGCGCGGCGGTGTGCATCGACAACGCCCGCCTCTTCCGCCAGCAGCGCGAGACTGCGCTGACCCTCCAGCGCAGCCTGCTCCCGGAGACGCCCCGCCATCTCGTCGGGCTGGACGTCGCCTCCCGCTACCAGCCGGCCGGGGTGGGCAGCGAGGTGGGGGGCGACTGGTTCGACATCATCCCCATGGACGACGGGCGGACCGCCCTCGTGGTGGGCGACGTCATGGGCAGTGGCATCAACGCGGCCACCACCATGGGCCGGCTGCGCACCGCCACCCAGACCCTGTCCCGGCTCGCCCTCGAACCGGCGGAGGTCCTCCGGCACCTCGACGAGATCACCGCCGGCCTGGAACCCTCACTCGCCACATGCGTGTACGCCGTGTACGACTCCCGCCGCGGCCAGTGCTGCCTCTGCACCGCCGGCCACCCCCCGCCCGTACTCATCCGCGCCGGTGACGGCCCCCGACTCCTCGACCTCCCCACCGGCGCCCCCCTGGGCGTCGGCGGCGTCCCCTTCCACGACGTCACGGCCGAACTGGCCCCGGGCGACCGGCTGGTGCTCTACACCGACGGCCTGGTCGAAACCCGCGACCAGGACATCGACACCCGTCTCGAACAGCTGCTCCAGCTCCTCCGCACCCCGGACCCCACCCTGGAGGACACCTGCGACCGCCTCCTGCGCGAGCTGCGGTACGGCGGCAACCACGACGACGTCGCCCTCCTCGTCGCGCGCGTCCGCGACCGGGAACCGTCTCCGTGACGCACCGGCGCCCCGGGTCTACTGCCCCACGCGGCCGTCGATCCGCTCACGAAGGAAGTCGGCGTGGCCGTTGTGCCGGGCGTACTCCTCGATCATGTGCACCAGCACCTCACGAAGCTGCACCGGCTTTTCGCCGTTCGTGCCGGTGAGGCCGAGATCGGACGCCTCGGCCACGAACCGTTCCGCGAACGCGCCCTCCGCCCGCCATGTGGCCCAGGCCTCCGCGACGACCCCGGGGTCGGGCACCGCGCCGTTGAAGTCCTCGTCGGGGTCGGCACCGGAGCGGTAGTGCAGCGGCAGGTCCTGTCCCGCCATCACCCGCCGGAACCACTTCTGTTCCACCCGTGCCATGTGGCGTACGAGTCCCAGCAGCGACAGATTCGACGGCTCCACCGAACGACGAGCCAGCGCCGCGGCATCAAGACCGGAGCACTTCAGCTCGAGCGTCAGCCGCTGGTCGCGCAAATACCCGGCGAGGACGGCCCGTTCGCCCGCGAACCCCCCATCGGTCCGCGCGTCCTCGTCGGGTGCGACGAACATGTTCGACCACCCGAAGCGCCGGGCAGCCTGCTGCTCACGGTGTGCGCTGACATCGTCCGGCATGCCCAAGATCATGGGCGATCCGCGCCGGATTTACCAGTGCGCGGACCGGGAAAGCGATCGCCCAGGCGGGGCACCGCCCCTGGGCTCGCCGGAGCCGGTCCGTCCCGCCGGCTCCGCAGCCGGTCTGTGGGCGAGGACGCAGACGTGCGGCCGCCTCCCCGGTTCGTCGGGCGCCTGCTCCGACCGCGCGGTGACGACGAGGCCGGCCTGCCCCAGCAGTTCGGTGAGACGGTCCACGGGCAGGAAGTAGGACTCGTACGACACCGGGTGGCCATACGCCTGTGACGGGCGCCGGCGTTCGTCGCCGACGTACCCGCCCAGCAGCAGGTGACCGCCGGGAGCGAGCGTGCGATGGAACTCGGCGAACACCACCGGCAGCCACTCCGGCGGTGTGTGATGGGTGGAGTACCAGGCCAGGATGCCGCCGAGCGTGCCGCTCCCCAGTCCCACCGCGGTCATGGAGCCCACGGCGAACGGCAGGCCGGGGAAGGCCTGCTGGGCCAGCCCGACCATGTTCGGCGACAAGTCGATGCCCAGCATGCGCAGGCCCAGCCCGGCCAGGTGTGCCGTCACCAGGCCAGGCCCGCACCCCAGGTCCGCGACCGGCCGTGCGGGGTCGGTGCGGCGCACGAGTTCGGCGAACGCGGCCAGCATCGCCAGGGCCGTCGGCCCCATCTCGGTCGGTGGCTTGACGAGCCTGACGTAGTCGGCGGCGACGGTGTCGTACGACTGCCTGACGGCGGCCAGGTGGGACGGTTCGGTCACGTGGCAGGCCGAGGTGAAGCCATCGGCACGGGGAGGGCTCTTCACTCCCGACCTTCCGTCAGCAGCGTGCGCAGCGCTTTGTCGAGCCGGGCCCGCCTGGTCTCCGGTGTGGGCGCCTGAAGCAGTGGCAGGATGATCAGATAACGTCCCGTCCTGTCGAGCGCGTCAAAAGCCTCCTTGGCCCCCGGGTCCGCATCAAGGGCCGCGGCCAGATCGGGCGGCACCGTCGCCGTCTTCTGCGACTCGTAGGCCCGCGCCCATCGCCCGTCCTCCTGCGCCCTGCGTACCTCGGCCAGCCCGGGCTCGCGCATCCGGCCCGCGGCGGTCAGCATCGCGACCTTTTCGACGTTGACCTGCGACCAGAGGCTGTTGGGCCGGCGCGGCACGTACTTCTGCAGGTAGTGGTCCTCGTCGAGAGACCGCCGCTGCCCGGAGATCCAGCCGTAGCACAGCCCGACGTCGACGGCCTCGTCGCTCGTCACTGACGGGATGCCGGACTTCGCCTTGGCCATCTTGATCCACACACCCTCGTGGCGTGTGCAGTGACCGGCCAGCCACCTCTCGAACGCCTCGGCGTCCGCGAAGGCGATGATCCGCACTCCGTCGAGTTCGTCCATGGACCGACACGCTATCGCCCGTTCGATCCCCCACCGGCTCGGGCGTGAGCCGTGACTGCTGATCGTTTGGGGCGTTGGTGGGTTATGACCAAGACTCAGCGTGTTCTGGCCGTCCTCGTCTTTGCCGCCGGCGCTTCCGCACTGGCGGCCCCCACTGCGGGAGCGGCCATCGTGCCCGCTCCGGGGCCCCAGGGACCGTCCGTCCTCAACCGGGTCGACAACCTCGTGTCGATCGCTGTCGCTCCCGAGCACCGTTCCCAGGTGCCCACGGTGACCGAGCAGCTCGGCGGCCTGGACGGGCTGCAGCGCCTGGGCGAGGCGCGACAGCTCATCCAACCGGTGGCGCCGGTGCTGGGGCTGCTGCCGCTGGGCTAGGTGTTCTGTCCGGGGAGGTTGTGGACGGGTGAGTCAGGTCTCGGCTGAGGGATCTTGAACGGGTGAGAGCCTTCCGGTTCGGTGTGGATTGCGACGTCTACACCAACAGAAAGGCCCTCGTGGTCCACCGTAATGCACCCCTGACCGAGACCGGTCGCCTGCGTCTGGCCCGCTGCGTCGTCGAGGACGGCTGGCCGCTGCGCCGGGCCGCCGAACGCTTCCAGGTCTCACCGACCACCGCCCAGCGGTGGGCCGATCGCTACCGCCAGCTCGGCGAGGCAGGGATGACCGACCGCTCCAGCCGCCCCCACCACAGCCCGCGCCGCACCCCAACCCACACCGAGCGCCGCATCATCAAGGTCCGGGTCCTGCGCCGGTGGGGACCGGCCCGCATCGCGCACCTGCTACGGCTGGTGCCCTCCACCGTGCACCGCGTCCTGACCCGTTACGGACTGGCCCGCCTTGCCCATCTGGACCGGGCGACGGGCCGTGCCATCCGCCGCTACGAACGAGACCGGCCCGGCGAACTAGTCCACGTCGACATCAAGAAGCTCGGCAACATCCCCGACGGCGGCGGCCACAAAGTCCTCGGCCGGGCTGCGGGGCGCAAGAACCGGACGAACGCCGGCTACAGCTACCTGCACACCGCCGTCGACGACCACTCCCGCCTGGCCTACAGCGAGATACACACCGACGAGAAGAAGGAAACCGCCACCGCCTTCTGGAAACGGGCACACGCCTACTTCACCGAGTGCGGGATCACCGTGGAACGAGTGCTGACCGACAACGGCTCCTGCTACCGCTCACGCGGCTGGCGCGATGCCCTGGCAGCAGCCGGGATCACCCACAAGCGAACCCGGCCCTACCGGCCCCAGACCAACGGCAAGGTCGAACGCTTCAACCGCACCCTGCTGGACGAGTGGGCCTACGCACGGCCCTATCGGTCAGAGACCGAACGCCGCAAAGCGTTCCCACAGTGGCTGCACTCCTACAATCACCACCGCGGACACACCGCCCTGAAAGGGCAACCACCCGCCAGCCGCGTCCCCAACCTCACAAGGCAAAACAGCTAGGCCTGTCTTTCGAGCCAGTGCGGGCCCGGCGGCGGTGGTGCTGAGGCGGTCGCCGGGCCGGGTGGTGAACACACGCCGCAACGTCCGCCACCACGAACGCCGGCCCAGCACTCCGAGATCCACCTCCACTGTCGTCGACCAGGTGATGACCGAGCGCCTGACCCGCACGGCTGGCCGCGGGCCCGCCACTGTTCAGCGGGAACTGCGGGTTCCGCAGGTCGGCCGAGCTGCTTCCGTGCACCCGGCGACCATCCGCGTGGATGGAGGACGAGCCGGGGACGCCCGTACCACCTCGGTGCTCACTGCTTCCTGAAGTACTCGATCACACGCGAGTAGCTGTCATCGGCATGGCCGTCTTCGAGGGCCTTGGTCACGAGGCCGAGGGTGTAGCCGGGGAATCCGGCGTCGATGTTCCGCGCCTCGCTCTCGCGGACCAGGTCCTCGACCGAGGGCCGGTGGTGCTGGAGCGCTCCGTACCGCGTCGCGTACTCACCACGGTCGACCTCGTCGGCGATCATCGGGAAGGACGCCACCAGCGCGGCAACGGACGGACCGGCGTCGTCGAGGAACCGCTTCACCTCGATGCCCTCGCTGGAGAGCAGAGCGGCCGAGTGCAGGAATCCGTTGAGCGCGCCCCACATGGTGCCGTGCACGGCCATTCCGTACAGGGCCGGTACACCGGCGTCGGCCGAAATCAGCGTCCCACGGCCACCGATGAGCCGGAGCGTCGACTCGAACCGGTCGAACACGGCGTCGGAACCGCCGTAGAAAATCACCGTCTCCGCTCCCCCTATGCCCGGAGCGATCGTCATGATCTGCCCATGCAGATACTGCGCGCCCCGGTCCGTGACCCACTCGGCCACCGCCCTGGCCTCCGCGGATGTCCCATCGGTGAGGTTGAGAACCGACCGGCCGGAC
Source organism: Streptomyces sp. CB03234 (assembly GCF_001905885.1). Lineage (GTDB taxonomy): Bacteria > Actinomycetota > Actinomycetes > Streptomycetales > Streptomycetaceae > Streptomyces. The sequence continues at coordinate 816,549 of NZ_LIYH01000004.1, forward strand.
AGTGCGTCACCCGACGATTCCAGGATCGCGCGGGCCGTCGCATTGCCCTTCACACTGACGACCACGAGCGGACTGGCGGCAACGGCGTCGCGGACAGTCGCGGACCGCTCGGCCCCCCTGGCGACCAGGGCGTCGGCCTTCCGCGGTGTACGGTTCCACACCGTGGTCGGGTGCCCGCCGTCCAGGAAGGCTCCGGCGAGGGTGAAGCCCATCTCACCCAGACCGATCACCGTCACGGCCGGCTGGGGGCTGTTTCGTTCTGAGACAGTGCTCATCAAAGTCGCTCGCTCTCCGGTTGCAGTGGGGCAGCCCGTCCATGGGCGGCCACTGGTGCTACGCGAAACATCACGCTAGAACCTGAACCGAAGTCGAGGTCAAGGATGGCGATCGATCTCGCGACCGGGCACGTGCGGCGGCCGTCGCTACCACTGCGGTCGGGTGTCCCGGTGGCGCGGCCGGTCACCGGAACACCCGTGCGTGACCGCGTCGGTCGCATGGCCGGCTCCCGGCCCGCGCCCGCGTCGGCGGTCATCGCCTTGCGCGCCGCGCGGTTACTCGAACCGCGTCGTGTCGCCCGCGCCCCGGCGTACGATCTCGGCTTCGCCGCCGGAGAAGTCGATGACCGTGGTCGGTTCGGTGCCGCAGTCACCCGAGTCGACCACGGCGTCCACGGCGTGGTCGAGCCGCTCCTTGATCTCCCAGCCTTGCGTCAACGGCTCTTCCTCGTCCGGCAGGAGCAGTGTGCTGGACAGCAGCGGCTCCCCGAGTTCGGCCAGCAGGGCCTGGGTTACCACGTGGTCGGGGATCCGGACCCCGACCGTCTTCTTCTTCGGGTGCATCAGCTGACGCGGCACCTCCCTGGTCGCGGGGAGGATGAAGGTGTAGCTGCCTGGGGTCGCCGCCTTGATCGCACGGAACACATCGTTGTCGACGTGCACGAACTGACCCAGCTGCGCGAAGTTCTCGCACACCAGGGTGAAGTGGTGACGGTCGTCGAGGTTCCGGATCGACCTGATCCGGCCGATGCCGTCACGGTTGCCGAGCTGGCATCCCAGGGCGAAACAGGAGTCCGTCGGATACGCGACCAGCGCGCCGGAGCGGATGATGTCGACGACACTGCTGATGGTGCGCCGCTGGGGGTTCTCGGGGTGTACGTCGAAATACTTCGCCATCCGCCGAGCCTACGCGATCAGGCCACCCGCGCTCACGCGCCGGGACGGCGTCGCCGCGCCCCGAACCTCAGCGGAACCACCCGCCGCGCGTGCTCATCGTTGCCTGGGCCGGGGGTATCACGAGCCGGCCGCTGCGTTCAGGGGCAGGAGCTGGGGGCGTTTCGCGGTGCGGCCCTCGCCGGAGGACCGGCCGCGCAGGCGGCGTCCGAGCCAGGGGCCGAGGAACGCGTACGCCCAGCGCAGTTCGGCCGCTGCGGCTTGGCGTGCTGTGGGGGCCGCCCTCGGAGGCAGGGGGAGCGTCCAGGCGTCGTCGCTGCCGGGCAGGTGGAGGGCGTGGGCGACGGCCGCGGCGATCCGCTCGTGGCCCAGGGGGCCGGCGTGGAGCCGGTCCTCGGTCCACAGCCTCGGGTCGGTGGAAACGGCGTGCCGGCCGGTGTCGGCGACCGTGACGCCGTGGCGGGCGGCCGCGGCGCGGATACGGGCGTTGAGGCCGGACACACGGGACCTGAGCGGCCGGGCAAGCGGTGCGATCCGCCCCACGTCGGGGAAGGTCAGGGTCACGACATGGGCCCCGGTGGCCGAGAGCGCGGCGAACATCTCCTCCAGGTGCCCGGCCACCTCCGCGGCGTCGAAACGGGGCCGGAGCAGGTCGTTGACCCCGGCGGCGACGGTGGCCAGGTCGGGGCGCAGGGCCAGGGCGGGCGCCAGCTGCTCGGCGTGGACCTGGCCGGCGACACGTCCTCGTACGGCGAGATTGGCGTACCGTACACCGGGGTTGACGGCCGCGAGGTGCTCGGCGAGCCGGTCGGCCCAGCCCCGTATGCCGACGGTGTCGTCACCGTCGCCGAGCCCTTCGGTCATGCTGTCGCCCAGGGCGACGTAACGCAGGTATTCACCGCTCGGCATGGGACGTCTTCTGCCTCTCCCGTAGAACGGCCGCGATCCGCAGGCACCAGTCGCGGTGCTCCTGCTCGAAGGTGAGGCCGCGCAGGCACGTCAGGTACGGCCCGATCCGGTCGCCCCGGCGCAGGAACTCCTCTTCGTCCGCGTCGCCGCGCATCTGCCGCAGCAGCTTGCTCAGGAGCTCCACCTTGGCCTCGGCCACGGATGCACGCTCTTCGAGCTGCTCGATGACGGGGGCGGTGCCGATACGGTCGGCGGCCTGGACCTTGACGAGCAGATCGTCGCGGATGAACGACGGTTTCGACGCGGCTTCGGCGAACCTCTCCAGCTCGGCACGACCGGCCTCGGTGACCCGGAACAGCCGTTTGTTGGGCCGGGCCTCCTGGACCACCTGCCGGCCCTCGACGAGCCCGTCCTTCTCCAGCCGGGTCAGCTCGGCGTAGAGCTGCTGGGGCAGGGCGTGCCAGAAGTTGGCGACGCCGATGTCGAACGCCTTCGCCAACTGGTACCCGCTGTACTCACCGTCCAGCAGCGCCGCCAGCACGGCATGCCGCAAGGCCATCCAAAGCGCCCCTTCCCTGTCCTCGTGTGCCTCTGGCATCATACTCAAAAAAGTGATTAGTCATATTGTTGAGTACGGGGAGGGGCTATGGAGAAGACCGCCGAACGTTTCCGCGCCGCAGTGGAGGAGCGCGATCTCGCCGCACTGGACGACCTTTTCACCGAGGACATCCGCCTCTACAGCCCGGTGAAGTTCACGCCCTTCGAAGGCAGGCCCATGGTGCTGGGACTCTTCGGAGTCCTGGTGCGCACCTTCGAGGACCTCCGCTACATCGGACACTTCGAAGGTGCGGCCGAGACCAGCGGCGATGGCCACGAAGCCCCGTCGGCGATCCTGCCCTTCCGGGCCACCGTACGGGGCAAGCAGATCCATGGCATCGATCTGCTCCACTTCGACGAGACGGGCCGGATCAAGGAGTTCACCGTGATGGTCCGGCCCCAGTCCGCCGTGCACGCGCTGGGGGAGGCGGTTCTCGCCGGCCTGGTCGCCGACGGCCTCGTCCCCCGGGCCGCCGACCGCTAGAGCCGGTGGATGGGGCGCTGAGAGTGATGTCTGAGGCGATCGCGAGATTGGCCTCCGCCTCGGGAGTCACGGCAGGCTCGGCCGGCCGCTGCGGAACGATCCCCCGGGATGTCGTGTTCATGGCGCCGGACGGATCGGTCGTCGGGGTGTTGGGCGTGCACGAGCCGGTGCGGGAGCAGGCGGGGCGCACTAGGCGTGCCGGCGCCCCCCCGTGAGGAGTGTGCCGGCTACCCGGCCCGGGGCTGTGCCGGGTAGTCGGCCTGGCGGCGGTGACGGCCTGTCCGCCGGCGCCCGCCGCCTCCGCCGCGAACCGCCCGGCGAGCCGCGTCTCGCCCTGGCCGCCCGGGGCGGGCAGCCACCGCACGGCGGTGGGCCCTCGTCCCGCCATCGCCGCGGCGACGCCGGCTCGGCGTCACGCCCGGGCGACTCCACCACCCGAAAGGGGCGTTGAGCATCCGGCTCGGTACCTCGCGCCGAAACGCGTCGTCCGGCGTGAGCGCCGCGCTCCACCGCTGCAGCACGTACACCGGTGAACGGTCTACGTGGTGCACTTCTCAGGTGACCAGGAGGCAGCGGACGTAGACGACCCCCGGAGCCGTGGCCCTGACGTACCAGCCTCGGTCTCCTTCGGGGCGGGATGCGGATGCCTGTCCGCCCTCGGACAGGTCGAACCCACCTCCGACGGCGTGGGCGCGCCTGTCCGGACACCTGGCGGTCCCCTCGAAGGAGCCGTCTGCGCCGAACTCGAGATGCGCCCGATGCGTGTTCACCTGGGTGGCCTTCACTGCGGGCGCCTCGCCTTGGGCTGCTCCCACAGTGGGGGCGGCAGCGAGAACCGCCCCCACTGTGACGGCGCACAGGGCAGCGACGGTGACGTGGCGGGTCTTGAAGGGACGCATGGGTGCCTCTCTTCCTCTCACGGGGTCTGCCGGTTCCATGCCCTTCGGAGGAAGTCGGCAGAGCCGCAAGGCGGCAACTCGCCATGCCGCCGCACTGACGCTCAGCGCTCCGCCTCCAGCGCATCCGCCGCCGGCCGCGTCGCGCCATGTGTACGACGTACTGATCGGCGAGCGGCCGCAAGGCGGGGCCTTCCGGTGGGGGAGGTCATGCGCCGGCCAGCAGCACCTCCAGTGCCACGGCCGTCTCCGGATGGCGACCGGCCAGTGCCGCGCCTGACGGACCGGGATCCGTTGCGCCCCATGCTCCGTCGCAGCCCAGCAGGCTCGCCACCGCGTCGCACGTCGCGGGGTGGGCGGCGAGCAGCGCCGCCCGTCCCGGCCGATGCACCGCTTCCGGTTCGGGCTGCGCCACCCAGGGCGGCACCCACGCGTCCAGCGCGGCGAGCCGGCCGGGGAAGACGCGTCCGGCCTCACGGATCAGGAGCGGGGCCAACTCGGCGCCGCCCGACCGCAGGGTGGTGATCAGGGTCGGCAGCCACGGCAGCAGCACCGGGTCCGGCAGCCGTCCGAACGCGTTCGACACCGCCTCCACGACGAAGTCGGTGAGGCCCGGGACGGGCTCCAGCGCGTGTACGAGGCCGCTCAGGTAGCGCGGATAGGCGGGCACCACCAAGGGGTTGGCGAGCAGCTCGTCGCACCTCGCCCGGAGGTCCGCGCGGGTAAGGAGCCCGAGCTGCGTCTGGGCCGCCCACAGCAGCGCCGTCTTCGACGGGTCCTGCGGATGCGACTGGGCGACCGCCAGCTCCAGCTGGGTCCGGTCGCAGCCCAGTGACAACGCCAGGCCCTCCATGCTGAACAGGAAGCCCAGCATCGCCGCCACCTGGCGGACCGTGGCGTCGTCGTCGGTGAACGCCGTCGGCAGCAGGGTGCAGTAGTGCGCGTATCCGGTCTTGACGAAGGACTCGATCCACGGTGGCAGCACCGGCTCGCTGGTGCGGTAGTGCGCCAGCAGCCGCCGCACGCGGCGCAGCACCTCCGGTGCGCCGTCGACACTGCGTTCGGCCGACAGCACCTCCAGGGCGCGGGTGCCCAGCTCGTCGGTGAGACGGCGGCTGCGCAGGTACAGCGTCGCGTCCTCGACGGCTTCCAGGACGGTCGCCGCGGTGGCGTGCGGGCCGTATGCCGTGCGGCGCAGGCGCTGCTCGAGGACCTGTTCGATGCTGACGCCCTCGTAGCCGAGTTCGATGAGCGCACGCTGGTGGGTGCCCAGCGCCAGATCCCACGACTCCTGGATCGGCCGCTCGCCGAGGCGCCGCTCGCCCATGATGGGCCGTGCGGCGCCCTGCGGCATCAGGTAGCGCAGCATCCACAGCACGTCGGAGCACCGCTCCAGTCCGGGCTGGGAGGCGATGTCCAGCAACGCCCGCTGCACGCCGCGCTGCTGAAGTTTCAACCGCAAGGGCGCGAGCCGGTCGTGTACGTCACGTGCCAGGGGCGGCAGCGCGTCGTAGCCGACCTGGCCGACCCGGTCGCCGCCCATCATGATCTCCACGAGCCGGCGCACATCGCGCCGGCCCGGCACGGAGTCCTTCTCGATGCAGGTGACGGCCGCGTCCTGGAAGTCGTACGGCGTCGGCCGGGCCCGGTCGCGCATTCCGGCCAGCAGGATCGACGTCTCGAACACCGCGATGGCGTCGGCGGTGGAGGCGAGATAGCCGTTGCGGCGCGCGGCGCGCACGATCTCCACCGACCAGCCGAGCAGTTCGGCCTCGTCCAGCTGGTCCAGGACGGACGGCTGTCGCAGGAAGCCGGTCAGCTTGTCCGAGGGAGCGACCGCCGGTACGGGAGCCGGCGCGGCCACGGCCCTCTTGGCCTTCGACTTGCTCGTCCCCGCCTGTCCCGCCAGGCGGAATGGCTCCACGCGGGTGCGCCTGAGGTTCTTCGCCCAGACCGTCGCGGCGATGGACACCGAACCGGCGGCGAGGCCGAACTGCGCCTCGATCGCCGCGTGGCTGGAAGGGATCAGGCCGTGCTGCCACGTGGTGGCAGTGCGCGGACCGATCTCGAAGGTGTCCGTGCCGTGGACCCCGAACTCCGGGACGCGGCTGGCCGCGTGGAAGGCGCCGCAGACGTACAGACAGTTGGCGGGATCCGTGCCGGTGGCGGCCAGGTGCTCGCGCATCCTGGTCCACATGTAGCGCTCGCGGTCCTCGTCCACGCGCACCCGATGGCGATCGCCGGGCGCCAGGCGCCTGAAGAGGCTGCCGATCAGGAGCATGACCTGGCGGTAGGTGTCGTGGTCGCAGTCGCCGAGCGGCAGCTCGACGTACTGGTGCCACCACTCCGACCAGTGCCGCACCTTGCCGTGGCGCAGCAGGTGCTCCTCCAGATCGGCGAAGCGCGGCCGCAGGTCACCGATCTCCACACCGATCGCGTCGCCGTGCAGCGCGGCCTCCTCCTCGGCGGGCGGCGCGTCCGGGTCGGCCGGCCCGGTGGAGTGCGACCCGCGGGCGTCCCACTGGAAGACGTGGTCGGAGGAGCGGTCGACGAGGACCAGTTCGACACCCGGCGTGTCCAGGGCGTAGGCGATCGCCTGGTACTCGGCCGAGGCCTCGGTGATCGGTGCGACCACCGACAGCGGGGACCACTCGGCCGGGAATCCTTCGACCGCGGTGGCGAATGCCTGGACCGCCACCGGCAGCGTGCAGTTGCGCAGTTCGGTCAGCAGTGGCGCCATGTCCTCGCACAGTTCCAAGTACACGACCTTCGGCTGCTTCTCCCGCAGGCGGCGTGCCATGGCGATCGCCGAGGCGGGCGAGTGGTGGCAGACGGGGAAGATCTCCAGTGGCTCGCGCACCGCGCGGTCCACGTCGTCGACGATGCCGAGGAGGATGCCCTCCAGCGCGTCCGGCCCGTCGGCGAACGTCGCGGCGGCCTCCTGCAGCTGCCCGCGCAGTGCCTCGAAGGTCCCCTCGTGCGTACCGCTCATGACAGGGTGGCGATCGCGTCGCGGCCGCCCTCCAGGAACTCCGGCCACGAGCCGCCCTCGTCCTTGCTGCGCGGCTCGACGACGCCGTGCAGGTACTTGTTGAGGATGGCGAGGTCCTCGGGCTCGCGGCGGGTCAGCGACCCGACGAGCGAGGAGGCCAGTGTGTGGGCGGTCAGCGCGCGCTCGCCGAAGAAGTTGCTGTGCAGGATCGCGTCCTCGAGCACGCCGATCTGTTCCGCCGTGGACAGCGCGGACTCCAGCTTCTCGTCGTCGCTGCCGGCCGCGGCCGCCGAGGCACGCAGATCGGCGAAGCTCCGCAGCAGCACGTCCAGCAGTGTCGGCGGCACGTCAAGCTCGATCCGGTGGCGTCGCAGCAGCTCCTCGGTGCGGAAGCGCACGATCTCCGCCTCGCTCTTCTTGTTCGTCACCACCGGGATGCGTACGAAGTTGAAGCGGCGCTTGAGCGCGGAGGACAGGTCGTTGACGCCCCGGTCGCGGCTGTTGGCGGTGGCGATGACCGAGAACCCGGGCTTGGCGAAGACGATGTTGTCACTGTCCAGTTCCGGGACCGAGATGTACTTCTCGGACAGGATCGAGATCAGCGCGTCCTGGACGTCGCTGGTGGAGCGGGTGAGCTCCTCGAAACGGCCGATGGACCCGGATTCCATCGCGGTCATGATCGGCGAGGGGATCATCGACTCCCGGGACTGGCCCTTGGCGATGACCATGGAAACGTTCCAGGAGTACTTGATGTGGTCCTCGGTGGTGCCCGCCGTGCCCTGCACCACCAGTGTGGAGTTGCGGCAGATCGCGGCGGACAACAGCTCGGCCAGCCAGCTCTTTCCCGTGCCGGGGTCGCCTATGAGCAGCAGACCGCGGTCGGAGGCCAGTGTGACGATGGACCGCTCGACGAAGCTGCGGTCGCCGAACCACTTCTGCGAGATCTCCCGCTCCAGGCCGTCGGAGCGCTCGGAGCCAAGGATGAACAGGCGGACCATCTTCGGGGACAGGCGCCAGGAGAAGGGCTTGGGGCCGTCGTCGACGGACTCCAGCCAGTCCAGCTCCTCGGCGTACTTGATCTCGGCGGGCGCGCGCAACAGGTCGGACATAACAGGGCCTTTCTCGGCGAGTCTTGAGGGATGTCCAGAGGGATGTCTAGGCGAGGAACGTCTTGAGTTCGTGGACGAGCTTGCGGATGTGGCCGGAGAGCACCGGCGTACCGAGGTCCTTGAACCGCTCCCGGAACCACGGGTTCACGCTGCCGCGCCCCGAGCTGGTCACCGAGCCGACCGGGATGAACTTGGCTCCTGAGCGGTGAATGGCCGCCATGCTTTCGAACAGCGGCTCGGTCCGCCATTCGTAGAAGTCGGAGATCCACACCACCACGGTGTTGCGGGGCTCGGCGATCTTGGGTTGGGCCAGTGCCATGGCGACCGTGCCGTCGGTGCCGCCGCCGAGATTGGTGCGCAGCAGCGTCTCGAAGGGGTCATGCACCCAGGGCGTGAGGTCGAGTGCCTGCGTGTCGTACGCGATCAGGTGGACGTCCACCTTCGGCAGCCCGGCGAAGATCGACGCCAGGATGGTGCAGTTCACCATCGAGTCGACCATGGAGCCCGACTGGTCCACGACGACGATGAGCCGCTGGGGCGTCGTCTTGCGGGCGGTGTGCCGGTAGTAGAGGCGGTCGACGTACAACCGCTCCTCCTCCGGGCTCCAGTTGGTCAGGTTTTTCCAGATCGTGCGGTCGAGGTCGAGGTTGCGGAACACCCGCTTGGGCGGGACGGAGCGGTCCAGGGCGCCTGCCGTGGCCTTCTCCACCTGGGTGCGCAGCACTTCGGCGACCTCGTCGACGAAGCGGCGGATCAGGGCCTTGGCATTGGCCAGGGCCACGCCCGAGAGGTTGTTCTTGTCCCGCAGCAACTGCTCGATCAGCGACATGCTCGGGGTGAGCTGCGCGGCGAGCCTGGGGTCGGCCAGTACCTCACGCAGCTGCATCCGCCTGACGAGGTCGGCCTCGATGGCGCCGAGTTCCGGTCCGATCGCCGGGATCAGCCGACCGAGATCGGGCGTCGTGCCGCGGCCGCCGGTGCCGGTCGGGCTCACGCCCCCACCGGCCGAGCCTCCCCCGGCTCCCGCACCCGCCCCTGCCCCCGCTCCTCCGCCGGCGCGGCCGCCACGCAGTTCGCCGGGCTTGCAGCCCAGTGCGCGCTCCAGCCACCCCGCGTCGGACTGCCAGCGGGCCAGCTGTCCGGCCGTGACCGTGCCGGAGCCGGAGGCGAAGACGTTGAGCAGCACCTTCGACACCAGTGCCGCGCGCCGCACTTCGCCGGCGCGATCCCGGCCGCCCTCGTCTTCGGTGGGCTCGGGCGCCATCAGACCGTCGAACTCGGCGGCCAGCTCCGGGTGGCGCTGCACGATCGAGTCGACGGAGGCCTGGGGGTCCAGCAACGCGGACGGCAGGCCGATGTCCTCGACGACGGCGAGGCTCGCCGACTCCAGCGTGGGCTGCTCCTCGTGGTCGAAGAGGCGGGCGAGGAGCCGCCAGTACAGCACCTGACGGCGGTTGTCGTGGGGGTCCGCCCCGGGCGTCCGCGAGGTCGGCCCCCCGGCCGGCTGCCCGGCTGCGGCCGTTGGCCCGCTCGTGTGCTCGGTCATTTCCGCAGCAACCTTCCGGCCCGCTCCCGCAGCACTGCCACGGCGTCGGTGGCGGCCTTCTCGGCCTTGATACCGGCCTTGTCGGTCGTGCCCCCGGCCCATCCGCCGGCGTGGAGTGTGACGGCCTTCTTCCGTACGGTGGTCTCGACGGCCAGGGGCTGGACCCGATACGAGCCGGCGTCCCAGCGGAGCAGCCCGATGCACGCTCCGGACGCCGCGACGGCCTCGGGGGTGAGCGGTCCGGCGGCCGGCACGCGGTCGGTGTCGACGGCCAGGGCGTAACCGGCGGTGCTGAACGTCAGGCCGTCGTCGTCACTGTGAGCGGTGTAGCCCTCCAGGAACACGGGTACGGCGATGCGGGCCGGGTGCCGGTCCAGCGGCGCGGTCACCGGATCGGTCGCGGCCGGAAGGGCGACGCGAGCGGTGGCGAACGCGTCGGTGGGCTCACCCGGGCGGGCGTGCTCGTCGGTCCAGAGCAGATCGCCCTCGGCGGTGACCGGCATGCCGGCCAGGTCCATCGAGCGGCCTTCGCCGACGGCTGCCAGGAGCGACATGTGCGGGCGGAGCAGCTGCCAGAGCCCGGCTCCGACGACCGTGTCCGGCTTCGGCGCCGACACGGCCGCACGTACCAGGCGGGGCGTGGAGCCGTCCGCGGGCTCGAACACCGCGTGGACCTGGGCCTGTACGGCGGTGGCGTGCTCATGGACGTCGACCCCGAGGGGCAACAGGCGGCCGGTCGCCGTGTCCGCCGTGGGCACGCCGGCGGCGCCGGGCACCGTCAGCAGCATGGCACGCGACCACAGGTCGGCCCAGCGGCGTACCGGAACGCGCTCCAGGCTCGCACCGGGGCAGGAAGCGGCCAGTTCGGCGGCGAAGCCGTCGAGGAGCGTGGCCAGGCGGCGCAGGAAGGGGTCCGGAAGCATCGCGGAGACCACGTGCGCCGCCCCGGAAACCACGTCGTGGTCGATTCCCTGCCACCCGGCGCGTGCCACATCGGCCAGCCACGAACGGGCGGCGGCGAGCACGTTCGCCGCCTGCTGCCCACCGGAGGCCGGGAGGGACGCCTCGCCGCGGGGCCGGCCGGTCGCCTCCCCGACGCGGACCATCAGCGCGTCATGGACCGAGCCGAGCAGCGCGGCGCGGGCGGCGGCGAGGGCGACGAAATGGTCCTCGCTCGCCGCTCCGTCCGCCGTCTTTTCGGCCGCCTCGGCGACCCTGGACGCCAACGGGGACCCCGCCACGGCGTGGGCGAGCCGGGCCAGGCCGGCGGCCTGGGCGGGTTGGGGACGGAGCAGGCCGACGACGAGAGCCTGGTCGAATGCGTCGACGGCCTCCAGGGCTTCGTCGAGCCCGGCGATGGGCTCGGAGAGCAGGTCGACGCGCTCCCCCGCGCTCGAACCGAGCGCGCGCGGGGGCACCCCCATCGCCACCGCCCTGGTCGGCGGGAACCACTGCATCTCTGGCAACGGCCCCGTGCTCGGGGCGAGTTCCAGGTAAGCCAGATGGCGCAGGAACCGGCTGAACACGGGCCCGGCGGCATTGGTGTCCCCGCGCGGTGGACGCGCGTTGCTCATGTCGGCGGTGATGGTCTGCGCGCTCGGCGCCCCGTCCACGGCCTCGGCCTTGAGATAGCGGGCGACGCGCTCGGCGCCGTACTGGAGCACCGCCTCGTTGATCAGGGCGCGGATGTGATTGCAGAACGAGCCGCGCGCACCGCCGCAGGGCCGGTTGTTGTTGGTGCTGCAGGCGAACGCGTAGGTGCCGGCCGCGACCGACGAGACATAGACCCTCTCGATGTCCGAGCCACTGGACACCACACCCTGCAAGCGCCCGTCGGCCAGCTCGACGAACGGCACCTTGGCGAGCTTGCGTGGCCGTGCGGGCGCTGTCACCCGCGCCGTGCTCGACCTTTCCCAGTCTGACAACTCCCAGTCTGACAACGCACCATCTCCCATGCGTGAGGGGGCATCCGCGCCACTCCGGCGGAACACGACTGAACATACTTGCGACCACTGACAACGCAGCCGTGGTGCGTCCGGCGGCCGGCGACGTGGGGAGCGGTGCGTCCAGGAGGAGATGGGGGTGCGTCCGACGAGCGAGGCGGGAGGGCCGCACGAAGGGGCGGAGTCGTCCAGGGCCCGGGACGGCTTCGATTCCGCGGGGAGCGCGGCCACGTCCGGGGCGTCGTCGGGTTGCGAGGGAGAGTGCGGAGGGCAGCCCCTGACTGCGTGCAGGCCCCCCGGCGGCCCCAGGGCTGCCGGGACGGGGCTGCATGCTCAGGTAGTCGGGAGTCAGTTGGCGGGAGCCTGGTACAGGCCGCGGCCTGCGCGGCGGGCGCGGGAGGTCGCGACGAGACGGTCGAGGGTGCTGCGTACGGTGTTGATGGCGCCGGTGGTGTCGTCGCGGCCGAGCTCCTTGGCGACGTCCCTGGCACGCAGAGGCGTGTCGCCGCTGCGGGCGAGCACGGCGGCGACCTGATCGGTCAGGCCGCCGGTGTTGTCGGGAGCGGGGGAGGAGTCCTTGGCGGCCGTCTTCCTGGCCTTCGGGGCCTTCACCGCAGTGGTCTTCTTCGCCGTGTCGGTCTTCTTCGCCTGGCGCGGCTTGGCCGCCGGCTTGGTGGTCCTCTTGGTGGTCTTCTTGGCCGTGCTCTTCCGCCCGGAGGCAGTGGCACGGCGCGTGCGCGGTGCCGGAGCGTCCTGTGCGGTGGCCGTCTCCGTCTCCGGCGCCTTCTCCAGCTCCGTCTCCGGCACCGTCTCCAGCTCCGCCTCCGGGGCCACCTCGGCCTCCGGCACCGCTTCGGACACGGGCTCGGCCTCGGGTGTTGCGACAGCGGACTGCACCGCTTCCCCGGCGTCCGCGCGTACTTCGGAGCGCGGTGCCGGAATCGCCACGGTGGACAGGGCCTGCAGCGCGGTGAGAGCACTGCGGACCGATTCGAGCCGCTCGGTGACGGCTGCGAGGTCCTTCTCCAGCGCCTGCTGGTGCTGTTCGAGTTGGGGGAGTTCTTCCCTCAGCAGCGCGGTGGTTGTTTCGATGCTTCCTGCTGCGGTCGCCGAGTTCGGCATGTGCCCTCCTGCGGGTTCGTGAAGTATGTGAGGGATGGGGACTGCGTTGCAGGGTAAGGCTGTGGCGTTGCGACAAGCAAACAAGGCGACCGGGCAAAGCAACTGTTGTGCGAAGCCGAAAGGCATGCGAGCGATGCCAACTCATTCGCATGGCAAAGCAATTCAGCAACGCGGTGCGGAGAGCAGAGCGGCCACCCAGCGCCGGCGGCCCCACGCAGCGGAGGCCATGCTGCCCGTGACCCACCCGGGTCTCGGTCGTTGAACTCGGCGATGGGTGCACGGAGAAGCCCCGGGCGGCCAAAGCCCGGGGCTTCTCCCATACACCGGCCCGGCGCCCGGGCTCAGCGGACGCGGTCCGCCTCCGGCGATACGTCACCCGGGAGGAAGGTGACGTGAGGCGCCCCGGTCCGGGGGTGCACGACGACCTCCCCCGCCACGCCGTACACCTCCGCGAGCAGGCGCGGGGTGAGCACCTCGCGCGGCGGGCCCACGGCCGCGACCTCGCCGTCCCGGAGGACGTACAGGCGGTCGCAGTAGTAGGCGGCCAGGTTCAGGTCGTGCAACGCGACCAGCACCGTGGCGGGCAGGCGACGCAACACGCCCAGCACCTCCAGCTGGTGGCGTACGTCGAGGTGGTTGGTCGGCTCGTCCAGTACGAGCAGCGACGGCTGCTGGGTGAGCGCCCGCGCGATCAGCACCCGTTGCCGCTCACCGCCGGAGAGCCGGTCGAAGGAACGGTCCGCGAGCTCCACCGCGTCGACCGACGCCAGGGACGACTCGACCAGTCGGGCGTCCTCGGCGGTGTCGCCGTCGAGCAGCCCCTTGTGCGGTGTGCGGCCCATGGCCACCACGTCCCGCACCGTGAGGTCGAAGGCGGCACCCGGTTCCTGCACCACGACGGCCATGGTCCGGGCGAGCCGGCGCACGGGCAGTGACCGGACGTCTGTTCCGTCGACGCGTATGTGCCCGGCGTCGGGGCGCAGGACGCGGTACACGGCGCGCAACAGGCTCGACTTGCCGCTTCCGTTGGGGCCGACCAGACCGATCACCTCACCGGGCTCGGCGGTCAGGGACACGTTCCGTACGAGACGGCGGGCCCCCGCGCTCACGGTGAGGCCCTCGACGGCGAGGTGGTTCCCGGTCATGCCACTCCTCGGTCGGTGTTGCGCCGGGCGTCCCGCCGCATCAGCCACAGGAAGAACGGCCCGCCGCACAGCGCCGTCAGGACGCCGACGGGGATCTCCATGGGGGCGGCGACCGTACGGGCCGCGATGTCGGCCCAGATGAGGAAGACCGCTCCGGCCAGGGCCGCCGTGGGAAGCACCCGGCGGTGGTCGCCTCCCACGAAGAAGCGCACGATGTGCGGGAGCATCAGCCCGACGAAACCGATCGGTCCGGCCGCCGCGACCAGGACGCCGGTGACCAGGGACAGCAACACGAACATCCGGGCCCGGAAGCGCCCCACGTCGAGCCCCATCGTGGTGGCGGCCTCCTCGCCCGCCAGCAGCAGGTTCAACGACCGGGCCTGCACCAGCAGCACACCGATGCCCACCAGCAGCGTGGCCGCGGGCAGCCACAACGTGGCCCACTGGACGCCGCCGAGGCCGCCCATGGTCCAGGCGAGGACCTCGCGCGTCTGGTTGCCCCGGTCGGCGGTCAGCAGCAGCAGGTGCGTCACCGCGCTGAGTACCGCGGCCACCGCCACCCCTGACAACACCAGCCGGACCGAGGTGATGCGCCCGCCGGCCCGCGCCGTGGTGTAGACGAGCAGGAGCGTCAGCAGCGCTCCGGCGAACGCGGACACCGACAGCGACACCGCTCCGAAGAGACTGACGCCCGAGACGATCACGATGACGGCGCCCAGGGACGCGCCCGATGAGACGCCGAGCAGGTACGGCTCCGCGAGGGGATTGCGTACCAGGGCCTGCATGGCCGTACCCACGACGGCCAGCCCCGCTCCGATCACCGCTCCGAGCAGGACGCGTGGCGCCCGAACGTCGAGGATGATCGTCTCGCGTGCGCGTGACCAGGCCGGCTCCGACCAGTCGGCCCCCAGGCCGTGCGCCACGATGCTCCACACCTCGCCGGGCGGTACGTGCACCGAGCCGATGGCCAGCCCGGCCGTGACGGAGACGAGGAGGAGCACGCCGAGGACCCCCAGCGTCAGGACGTACGCCCGTTCCCGCGGCGGGTTCGCCCGGGGGCCGGCGAGGGACGACCCGGGCCCGGGGGAGGGCGCGGACATCGTGTCGCTCGGGCCTGCCGGCGTACGTGCGGGCGTGCGGGCCGTCACCGGAAGCGCTCGGGGTGCAGCCCGCGAGCGAGGTCCTCCACCGCGTACGGAGGCCGTACGCCGACCAGTGTCGCGGTGAGCGGCAGCACGACGAACCGCTTGTTCCTGATGGCGGGCACGTCGGCGAGGGCCGGCTGGGAGAGCAGGAACTTCTTCTTCTGCTCCACGCTCCCGGCGCCGCGGTAGTCGTAGATCGCGATCACCTCGGGCCTGCGGGCGACCACCTGCTCCCACGACACGTCGCCGAAGACGTCGTCCAGGTCCGAGAAGACGTTGCGCCCTCCGGCCAGCCGGATGATCTCCGTACCCAGGCTCCTGCCGCCCGCGGTGAACGCGGACTTGTCGCCGCTGTCGTACACGAACACCGATACCGGTGGTGCGCCCCTGACCGCTTCCCCGGCCTTCCGGATGCGGTCCTGGAGACCGGCCACCAGCCTGTCGGCCCGCTCCGGCACGCCGAAGATGCTGCCGATGGTACGGATCTCGTCGTACGTGTCCGTCATGGACACCTGCTTCTTGCCGCAGTACTCGCGGTTGAGGTAGGTGTCGATGCCCGCGTCGGCGAACGCCTTGCGTGACCGCCCCTCGTTCTGGGCGAACGCGCTTCCGTAGCCGCCGTAGACGAAGTCGGGCTCGGCCTCCAGGACGGTCTCGAAGGACGGCTCCTTCTCCGCCAGCTCCGGGACGGCCGCGAAGTCCTTCTGGTACGCGGGCAGAACGGCCGAGTCGGGGAAGGCGGTGCCGACCATCCTGTCCTTCAGGCCCAGCGCGAGCATCAGCTCGGCGGGGTGCTGGTGGATGGTGACCACCCGGGAGGGGGGTTCGTCGTACGTGGTGCGGATGCCGCAGTTGTCGATGGTGACCGGGAACCCCGTCACGGACGTGGCCGCGCCGCCTCGGTCACGGGTTTCGCCCTTCGCGCCGCAGCCGGTCAGCAGGGCGGCGGACAGCGCGGCGGACAGAGCCGTGGCGAGTGCCCGTCGCCGCAGGGCATGGCGTGTTGAGGGGAGGGAAAAGGGACGGTGGGTGCCGTCGTACACGTGAAGCCTCCTGGGGAGTCCGCGCTCCTCGGAATGGGCCCGCGACAGGCCAGTGTCCTGACTCCCGGATCGACGTTCCCCCTTGCCTTCCCGCGCTGTACGTACGTACGCGGTGGCGTCCTCGAAGGTTCCACTCCCCGGTCACAGTGGCGGGACCGTGCCGGATTCGCACCGGCTTCCTGTCTCCCGTCGCGGTGATGACCAGGTGATACTACGTTTCCTTCAGTGGAGCGCAAAAGGGCGTGCGGTCGGCGCCGTACGCCCCCTTTGGTGGTACGGCGTCGTCACCGGGGCTGTTGCCGGTGCTGCGCGGCCCGGTAGCGGGACGGTGAGATCCCGTACCGGCCGGTGAACGCCTGGCGCAGTGACTCCGCGGAGCCGAATCCGCAGCGGGCGGCCACACTCGCCATGGGCAGCGTCGTCGACGCGAGGAGATGCGCGGCGGCCTCGGTACGCGCCAGCCGGACGAACCTGCCCGGCGCCTGCCCGAGGTGCTCGGTGAACAGCCGGGTGAGGTGACGTGGCGTCACTCCCGCGTGTGCGGCGAGCGCCGCGGTGCCGAGGTCGTGGTCGGGGTGGGCGGTGATGTGCTCGACGAGCTCGCGGACCAGTTCGTTGCGGGGCGGCGGGGCGGCGGTGAACAGGCTCATCTGCGTCTGGTTGCCGGGCCGTTGCAGGTAGACGACGAGGGCCCGGGCCACCTTGCGGGCCAGTTCGGGTCCGTGGTCCTCCTCGATGAACGCGAGGGTCAGGTCCATCGCGCTGGTGATCCCGGCCGCCGTGTACACGTTCCCGTCACGGATGTAGATGGGCGCGGGGTCCACCAGGACCTCCGGGTGGCGGGCGGCGAACTGCGGCGCGAACCGCCAGTGTGTGGTGGCGCGGCGCCCGTCCAGCAGCCCGGTGGCTGCCAGGACCCCCGCCCCCGTGCACACCGAGGCGATCCGCCGGCTCTCCTTGGCCAGACGCCGGACGTGACCGACGATCCGGGGGTCGGCGGCCGCCCGCTCGAATCCCAGGCCGCCCGAGACGATCAGCGTGTCGAGCGGGCCGACGAGCCGTTCGAGGGGCTGCTGGCTCTGCAGGACCAGCCCCGAGCCGCAGACGATCGGGCCGCCGCCCGGCCCGGCCACGCACACCCGGTACGGCACGGTCGGGTCACCGATCTCGTTGGCCAGGGCCAGGCTCGTGGTCACACACGCGATGTCCAGCAGCTCGGCCGCTTCGTAGCCGACCACCACCATGAGCCGTTCCGCCATGCGGCGACCCTATGCCGGAAGGACCGGTACCCCAAGGTTACGGACATCGATCCCGCGGACGCGCACGGCCGTGGCCGGCCGAGCCGGACAGTGGAGCCGGACAGTGGAGCAGGGAAGGCCCGCTCGCCACAACGCTCCAGCCATCATCACCCGGGGGACGCCATGACCCGCACCACGCGCGACGACAACCACCACCACCGCGACGACGGCACCCGCCCGGCCGCCGCCCGTCCCCACCGGGAGAGCTCGCCCTCCGGCGCCGGGCGCGTGCTGGGCGCCCTCGGCCACCGGTGGCCCACCGTGCTGGCACTCGCCCTGGTGGTCGTCACCTTCGTCGACGGCGTGCCGCCCGTGGGGCTCCTGGCCGCCCTCCTCGTCGTCATGCCGCTGTGCTACCTGCTGTTCGGGTCACTGCGCGGCGAACTGCGCCGCCCCGGCGTCCTCGTCGTCCAGATCGCGGGGCTCCTCGGCTTCACGGCCGTGGCACTGGCCGCTCTGGCCGTCGACGGCACTCTCGGCCTCTACGTCGTGGCCGCCGGCTGGCTGGCCCACGGGATCTGGGACTTCGCCCACCATCGGACCGGAAAGGTCGTGCCCCGGGCATGGTCGGAATGGTGCTGTGTCGTCGACGTCCTCGGGGCTCTGTCCATGGCCGTCATGGCCTGACGGGGAGACGGGCCGTGCGGGTGTCACGCGACAACCGGACCAGCGGCGTCCCGGGCAACCGGAGGTGGCCGGCGGCCGCGTGGCGTACGTGCTCGTGCCGCTCGCCGGGCATCCGCACCGCCGACGCGGCCGACGCGGCCGGCAGCCGTGGGCCGGTCGCCGCCCGGGGCCGTACGTCCTCGTGGGGTCGGCCTGGCACCGCCCGCGGCGACCGGGCGCCACGCGGCCCGGGAGGCAGCGCCTGGGTCAGCGGTTGTCGTGCAGCTCCTGGTGCATCTGGGGCTGGTCGTCCTGGTCGTGGGTCAGCGCGTACTTCTCGACCTCGTTGAACGCCTTGGAGGCGACGCCGAGGATCTCCTTGTAGGGGTTGACACCGACGGTCTTCTTGGCGGCGCCGCCGAAGAGACCGCCGGCGGTGTTGCTGACGAGGCCGTGGCCGACGGCCAGGGGCTTGCCCGCGAGGTCGAGGGGGCTCTTCGGGACGCCCGCCATGTCGGCGTACTTGTCGGTGAGCGCCACGCGGGTCAGAGCGATGTACGCGTCACTGGCCCCCGGCCCGACGAGGTCCCGGTAGAACGCGATGGCCTGCGCGGTCATGAACACACCGTCGTCGGTCTTCTTCCACTCCTTGTCGCGCTGGGCGTTCCAGACCGCCTCGACCTCGTCGGCGTTCTTGGGCAGCAGCCACTTCTCCGGGGTGCCGAGGTAGTGGTTGACGTAGTGCCAGGCGCACATGAAGCCGTGCGCGTCGTCCTTCGACACGTGCAGGCCGAGGTTCTTCATGCCCTGGAGGATCTGGGTGCTGAAGACGCAGGCGGCGCCGGTGGTGTACTTCTGCGAGACCGGCTCGCCCCACTTGGCGTAGTCCCACTCACCGCTCTTCTTGTGCAGCTGCCGCACGGAGGCGTGGACCAGGCGCACCTTCGTGACGGTCGCGGCCAGGCTGCCGTCCCGCATCGCGTTCCGCTTGCCCATGTCGATGAACAGCCGCGAGGACTGCGACAGCCTTCGTCCCGGGCCCTCCACGCCGCCCAGCCGGCCCGTGGAGCGCAGCGTGAACGCCCCGGTGGGAGAGAGGTACGTGCCGATGAGGCCCACGGTGCCCTGGAGCATCGACGCCTCCCCGTGGTGGTGGTCGAAGAAGCCCTCCGCCGCCTTCACATCCGCGTCGCTCCAGTCCGGGGGCGGGGCTTCCGCGTCCCGCAGGAACTGGGCGAGCCGCTCCGGCAGCTGCGACAGGTCCTGGCCGGGACCCAGCTTGTTGATGGTGCGGAACAGGTGGTTGACCCCGTCGACCTCCCGGTTGTCGATGAGGTCCGACACCAGCGCGTCGGCGGCCGGGTCCCCGACCTTACTGGCGGCCTCCATCTCGGCCACGGCATTGGCGGTTGTCAGCGGCACAGCAGAACTCCGTTCTCCGTCGATCAGAACTGAACGGCCGCCGAGCCCCTGCCCCCACGCGTCGGCGGCGTACGATCCCGCCGCGGGACCGGCTCCTGTCCATCATGGACAGCCAGGGCCTGCCTCTCAGCAAGATCACCGCTCGTGATCCTGCCCCAGTGAAGACGGGCCCGCGATGCCCCGTCCGAGGCAAACGGAAGTGCGCCCGGCGCATCTCAGGGGCGCATTCGGCCCCGCCGGGCCCGCTGAACGGCGCGCGGTTCAGGCCCGGTCGCGGACGTGGGCGGCCGCCAGTTCGGCTTCGCGGATGACCGTGGCCGTGTCCACGTCCAGCAGTTCGCCGTGCGCCTTGCGCATCCGGCCGTCCACGAAGACGTGACTGACGTTGGGCGGCTGGCCGTTGAGCACGATCTGACTGATCCAGTCGAACCGTGGCGCGAAATTGAGCGTACCCGGGTCGATGACCACCACGTCGGCACACTTGCCGGGGGTGAGAGAGCCGACGCGGTCCGCCATGCCGACGCACTCGGCTCCGCCGAGGGTCGCCATGCGCAGTACGGACGGAATCGTGGGATGCACCTCGGGGTCCTGGTGCAGCGCCCGCTGGAGTCCCACGGCCGCCTTCATGACGGTGAACATGTCGGAGGTGTCATTGGTTCCCCCGTCATGACCGAGCCCCGTCTTCACACCGTGGGCCCGCAGTTCGGGGAGCCTGATGATCCCCGAGGCCAGCCGCATGTTGCTGAGCGGGCAGTGGGCCACGCGGACATCGTGCCCGGCGGCCGACGCGATCTCGTCATCGGTCAGATGGATCGCGTGGTTCATCAGCAGATCCGGCCCGAAGACCCCCGCCAGCCGCAGCGCACGGACCGGGTCGTCCCGGCGGTCGGTGTGGTGTTCCAGGACATGGGAGTTGACCATCACCCCGAGGTCCCGGGCGATCTCGCCGAACCGGCGCAGCCGGTCCACACCCGCCATGCCGGCGTGGACGGAGACCTGGGCCGATGCCAGGGGCAGCGGGTCGAGCAGTTCCTTCTTCACCCGGGGTACGAGGTCGGCGTTCGGAACGGTCTGCATCATCGCGTACACGAACCGCAGCCCGGAGTCGTCCAGTGCCCCGATGTAGCGCTCGGTGGTGTCGTACGGGATGGGGTGCACCCAGTCCACGACGGTCGTGACACCCGCCTGGAGTGCGTCGAGCGCGGCGAGGCGGACGAAGCGGTACATGTCCTGGGCGTCGATCCTGGCGAGCGTCGTGCTGTTGCAGGCAGCCAGCCAGCCGTACAGGTCCTGACTGCTGCATCCGCCCCGGATGCTGGACTGCCACAGGTGGTTGTGAATGTCGACGAACCCCGGCAGCACCATCCGTCCGCTCATGTCCAGCACCCGCGTCCCCTGCGGCGCGGGCAGCCGCCGGCCCACGGCGGCGATCCTGCCGTACCGCATCAGCACATCGGCGTGACGCAGCGTGCCCAGGGGCCCGTCACCCACATCGGGGTCCATGGTGAGGACCAGCTCCGCCCCTCGGAGCAAGGTGGGGGGTGAGTGTCCGGGTCTGTCGTTGGGTTGCGATCCGTGGCCGGACGGGGGAGCGCCCGCCATGAAAGGGACGCTGCTCAGACCGGCGAGCACGCTGCGGCGGCTCAGGCGGGACGACTCCGTCATGGGGCTTGTATCCCGCGCCCCTCAGCCGGGGGCAAGTCGTAATTCCGGCCAACGATAGTGGAATTCCCTTTCATGAGGCCCGTCCGTTCGCGTTCCCGGTCGCCTGGGGCAAGGGAACCGGGGCCGGTATGGGATGGCGGCCTCATGTTCCTGGGACGTCCGGAGCGGGACATTGGAGCGGTCACCACACAGGTGGCACAGGGGGCACAGGTGGTCGCACGGGGCTGATCCGGTAAGCCGCCCGAACACGTCCGCAGCTGGCGGGAAGGAATGTGATCACTCTCCCTCGGACCACGACGGACCCCAGCATGGGCGGCGCGGTGGACCAGGCGCGTGAGACCGGCGTCCCATCCATGTCCCGGATGCGCCGTGGAAGGCCTGTCCTGGGGAGGGTTTCGCCGGACTGCCGGTGAGGGACGGTCCGCCCGTGTCACTCCGGGGCGTTCAGGTGCAGCCAGGCGCTGAGTGCCGCGTGCAGTTCGACGACGTCCTCGCGCGGCAGGCTCTCCCCGGCCCGGCCCACATGGAGGCGTACGTCGTCGGCCGTGACCGTGTAGCCGACGGCCAGGCGCGGTGAGGAACGGATGGCCGAGCCGCCGGCCAGGACGCGCCGCAGCGCCGCTACGCGTCGTGGCAGGACGGCCGCCGGGGTGGCGCGGGCCAGGCGGTCGAGGTGCCGGGGGCGTGCGGGCGCGCCGATCGTGGTGTAGAAGTCGTGGATCGCCTCTTCGAGGCTCCCGCGCGGTGCGGCGGGCGCGGCATCGGCGAACGCCCGGAACAGGTCGGGCCAGGGCTGCTCGATGTCGTGAAGCCGTCCCGGTACCCGCACCGGCGCGGGTTCCCGCAGGTCCAGCCGTACGCACGCGCCCGGCACCAACTCCACCGAGTAGCCCTTGCCCTGGTACCGGGCGTGAAGGCTCCGCAAGCGGGCCACGTGCCGGTGCACGGGGTTCTGGCCGACCGGCCCGTCCGGCCGGGAGGCCCGCCCCACGGCACCGTACGCACCGTGGGCGCGGTGGAGCCGCCCCGACTCCGTCACCACCGCCGTGAGGTGCCGACCGCCGTCCCCCAGCCGAAATCCCACTACCGTGAGCATCGCCGCCCCTTCCCGCTTCCGCACGCCGCCGACGCTACCCGCAGTGCCGCCGTCGCGGGGGCCGATACGGCCGAGCCCGGCCGCGCCGGGCGGGCGGTTGGGCGGCGGGGGCGGCCGGTTCGGGGGATTGTCGGATCCGGACGCTAGCCTCGCTTCATGTCGCGTACTACACCACCTCGTCCCGTCGACATCGCCGCCGTCTTCCCGGAGTTGGCGCCGCTGGCGCGTACCGCCGTTCGCCTGCATCCGCGGCCGGGTGCACCGACCGCGGCGGACAGTTCCGCCGGCGGGCCGCTGCTGTGGCCGGTGGACGAACCGTGGCCCACGTGTCCCGAGCACACGGGCCCCTGGCTGACCGGCTACACCCTGGACGACCTGCGTGAGGAGAGACGCATACTCACCGAGGGCTGGGCCCGCCCCCGGATACCCGGGACCGATTTCCTCACCCCCGACGAGCGCGCCTTCCTGGACCGTCTCGGATACACGGGCAAGCCTCTGCCCGCCGACGGTCCCGTACCCCTGCTGCCCGTTCTGCAGCTCTACGCCCGTGACGTACCGTCCCTTCCCCGTCCGCCCGGCACCGACCTCCTTCAGGTGCTCTGGTGCTCCTTCGAGCACGGTGAGGACTGCATGCCCGGGGTGCGGCTGCGCTGGCGCGCGGCCGGCACCGTGGGCGCGGTGCGGGACGCCGTGCCGCCGCCCGTGGTGAGTGAGGGCGGGGCGCTGCCCGAACCGTGCCTCCTCCACCCCGAACCGGTCGTCGAGTACCCGGCACCGCACGAGCTGGAGGAGGGCCTCCGCGAGCGGATCCACTCCTGGGAGGAGGGCCGTCCGTACGATTACCAGTGGGACCTCGCCGTCGCCCCCGGCTGGAAGCTGGGCGGGTGGGGCAACTGGAGCTTCTGCGACCCCTGGCCGATGCTCTGCGAGGAATGCGGCAGCACCATGCGTCCGTTCCTGACCCTGGACAGTTCCGAATGGGACGGAGGGACCGGCAGTTGGTGCCCGCTGGAGGAGCCGCCCCCGGCGGAACGACCGCTGTACCCCGAATCCCATGAACCCACGAGGATTTCGATCGGCCGCGGCTACACCATGCAGGTGTACCTGTGCCCCGAATCCTTCGACCACCCCCACCTGCAGGTCATGCAGTAGGCCCCATGAAGGGTGGTTCCGACACCGCATGCCGACTCCGGGGGCGCCCGGTGACCGCCGTGCGGCCCACCGCCGCGGCGAGCTTGCGCAGGCGGCGCCAGTCGAGTGGCGGCTGGGGCTGCGGGACTCCCGGCCGAAACCGGGGTACGCGGACGCGCAGTGCCCGGGGCGCGATGCGGCAGTGGACGGGGGCGGGCAGGACGAAGGCCTCACCGTCGATGCCGACCTCGATGGAGGGGCGGTCGGCCTCGACGACCACGTCACGGGCGGTCAGCACCGTCAGCCCGCCCGCCTCCGGGTCCAGGAGCAGGCCGGCGGCCTCCGCTGCGCTGTCCACCCGGATGCCCAGGACGCCGAGCACACCCGAGTCCAGACGCTCGCGTCGGCCCAGGCCGGCCGGATCGTCCCTGCGGTAGGGGTTGTTGCTCACCAGCAGCGCCTGCGGGTCGGTGAGCGTCGTTCCCTCGGCGTGGGCGGTCAGCCGGGGCCCGCTCTGCCGGGTGAGCAGGTCGGGCAGCAGGTCCAGCGCCGTGCCGACCTTGTCGTTCCGGTAGGCGGGGCTCTGCACGACCGTTCCGTACACACCGAACGAGACGTTGTTGACGAAGGGACGCCCGCCTGCGAAGCCCAGGTCCACGTGGAGTTCGACGCCGTCGGTGAGCGCGTCCAGGCAGGCGGCAGGGTCGTCGCGGTCGAGCCCCAGGTCCATGGCGAAGTGGTTACGGGTGCCCGCGGAGACGACCAGGAACGGCAGCCCGTGCTCGGCGGCGACCGCGGCCACGAGCGCCTGCGTACCATCACCCCCCGCGACGCCCAGCAGGTCGGCGCCGTCCGCCACCGCCCGCCTGGCGAGCTCCGTGACGTCCTCGGGCCGCTCCGGGTCGAGCAGCACCACGCGCGCCCCGAGCCGCTCCGCCTTCTCCTTCAGGCCGAACCGCTCCACCTTGGCGCCGCCCGAGCGCGGGTTCATCACGAGGAACGGCCGCCGTGGTGGCGGCGTCCGGTGCTCCTTCACCCGAACGGGACGCAGCCCGGTGCTGCGCAGCGCGTACCGCCCCGTCCAGACCGCGACGGCCCACAGCGCGAGCGAGAGCGTGACCACCCACAGCAGGTTGGCGGCCGCGAACATCCCCACCACGGCGACCGGTGCGGCCACGGCCAGTGCCGCGGCGGCCACACGGGCCACCCCGCGACGGGTCAGCGCCCACCACAGGCCGGCCGCCGTGACGGCCATGCCCGCCACGCCGGCCAGGAGCAGCAGTACGCCGCCGACCCCTCCGTACACCAGTGGCAGCAGCGCGGCGAGCGTCACCGCGGCCAGGGACGCCCTGGCCGACCACCGCTGCTTCCGGTGGGCCCGCTCGCTCGCGTGCCAGCCGACCCCGGCCCCGACCCCCATGAGCCCTCCCCTCGTCCGCGGACATCGTAGGAGGCCCGGGTGAACCCGGTCCCCCCGCCGGTGCAGGGGACGGGCGGGCGGATCACCTGCCCAGCGACGACCACCCGGCCGGCTGGGCGGGATCGAGGGTGCGCCATTGGGCCAGGACCTTGGGGTCCTGGGCGTCGAGCCAGTCGGTCAGTTCACGGAAGGAGACGCAGCGGACCTCCTTGCGCCGGCAGACGTCCCTCATCACGTCCTCCACCGCGTCCATGTAGAT
This sequence comes from Streptomyces sp. CB03234, assembly GCF_001905885.1. Taxonomy (GTDB): domain Bacteria; phylum Actinomycetota; class Actinomycetes; order Streptomycetales; family Streptomycetaceae; genus Streptomyces. The sequence continues at coordinate 841,546 of NZ_LIYH01000004.1, forward strand.
TCCGCCGTTCCACTTCTCGAAGTGGTTGCCGATGAACAGGGGCGCACGGCTGCCGTGGAAGACCCGTTCGAATCCGGCGAGGTAGGAGTCGCGGGCCTGCTTGCGCCAGGTGGCGTACATCGCCGGATCGCCGTCCGTGAGGCCCTTGGACTGGTTGTAGAGGAAGTTGAAGTCCATGGACAGCACTTGGAAGTCCTTGCCCGGGAAGGGCAGCATCTGCAGGGGCAGGTCCCACACCCCGTCCTTCTTCGAGGGCCAGACCTGGAAGTCGCCCGCGGAGCTGGCGTCGTAGCGCCATCCGAAGGGCTTGGACGCCGGTATGAGAGTCTTCTGCCCTTCCAGGCAGGGCGCGCGTCCGCCGACGACCTCGCGGGTGGGATCGAAGGGGAGGGGGGCGAGGTCGGTGAAACCGGTGTTCGTCTTCCAGTTCTGTACGAAGGAGTAGAACTGGTCGATCTCGCTGGTCCACTCCGCGGCGCTCCAGTCCCCGCCACCCCTGGCCCCGCAGAAGTGGCCGTTGAAGTGCGATCCGATCTCGTGGCCCTCCTTCCACGCCCCGCCGAGCTGGTCCAGGGTCGTGCGGATGTGCTCGCGGGTGGGATAGGAGATCGCCGCCGCTCCGGCACCGTGCTGGGGCGGCCGGTAGAGGTTGCTCTTCTCCTTCGGCAGCAGGTAGATGCCGGTGAGGAAGAACGTCATGTGCGCGCCGCTCTCCTTCGCGACGCGGCGGAAGCGGGAGAAGAGCCGGTCGTCGCCCTCAAGGGCGCCGTCCCAGGAGAAGACGACGAACTGGGGTGGCCGCTGCCCCGGTTTCAGCCGCTCGGCCTTCAACTGCCCGGGTTGCGGGCCGGTGTAGGAGGTGGACCCGTCCCCCAGGATCCTGACCCGGCCGTCCCAGTTCTCGTCGTCGGCGTTCCGCTTGTCCGTGCCGCCGCTCTTCTGTCCGGCCGAGGGCCGCGGTGCGGGTGCGGATGTCCGGTCGGCGGACGCCGCCGGGCCGCCGTCGGGTGCGGTGCCGCCCGTCACCAGCGGGAGCAGGCTCGCGCCGGTCGCGATGACGGCCCCGGCGACACCGAGGGCGATCCCGCGGGTGGTGGTGCGTTCCCGCAGGCGGCGCAGCGCCGGGATGTTCCGGATCATTGTGTCTTCCCCCGATCGTTCGCGGCCCGGCCCGATGTGCCCTCCACCGCGTTCGTGTACTGGTTCCAGATTCCGGCCGGGCGGTCGGCCCCGGTCGTGGAGTCGCCGCCGAGGCCCGTGAGCGGCAGTGGCGCGAGGCTCTTGGTGAGGTCCATGCGGTACACGACGACGGCCGTGGCCTCGGTGGGCGTGTAACCGGCGTACCAGCGTGCCGTGTCGTCCCGCGTACCTCCGGCCTTGCCCGCGGCCCGGCCCATGGCCTTGCCGCCCTCGCCGCTGCCGCCCTCGCCGCTGCCGGTCGCGCGGGAGAGGGCATCGGTGACCTGGTCGGCCACCGTGGCGCTCACGGCGCGCTTCTTGCGCGGTGCGGCCAAGGGGACGGGCTCGCCCCGGTGGGTGACGCGGAGCACCGAGTACGGCTCGGTGTGCGTGCCGTGGGCCGCGAACATGCTGTACGCGCTCGCTATGCGGATGGCGCTCGGCGTGGAGTTGCCGAGGGCGAAGTCGGGCACCGGGGGGCCGAAGCTGGAATCGAGCAGTCCGGCCGACCGCGCGGTGCGGCGCACCTGTTCCAGACCGACGTCCATGCCGAGTTGGAGGAAGGGTGCGTCGGCCGACTCGGCCATGGCGCGGCTGAGGCTGATGCGGCCGTGGGAGCGGCCGTCGAGGTTGACGCCCTTGACCATCTTGCCGGCGCGGTCCCAATAGGGGCCTTCCGGGGTCATCAGGGGTACGCCGTCGTTCCCGTCGTAGACGGTCGAGGGCGTGACGGGGGTCCGGGGGCCGCCGCGCTCGCGCTGTACGCCGTGTTCGAGAGCGGCGGCGTAGACGAAGGGCGTGAAGACCGTGCCGGCCGGGACGGTTGCGGCGTTGGACTCGTTGAAGGCCTGCTTCTGGTAGTCCGGTCCGCCGTGGACGGCCAGTATGCGGCCGTCGGGGGCGACCGAGGCGGCGCCGAACCGGGCGTACCGGTCCGCCTCGCGGTTCTCGGGGTCCAGGGTGGCGCGCGCGTCGTTGACTGCCCTGGTGAGGGCCGTCGTACGAGGCTTCTCGAAGGTCGTGTAGATCTGGTAGCCGCCGAGGTCGAACCGTGCCTCGGGAATGCGTCCTGCGCGCTTGGCGTACGTCTCGGCCAGCTCGACCAGGTAGCCGCTCTGCCCGCCCGCGGTGCTGGGCTTGGTCGGAACCCTGGGCTCCGGGAAGGTGGTGTAGCGAGCCCGTTCCTCGCGGGAGAGCCGGCCGATCTCGACCATGCGGTCCAGCGTCCACGCCCACCGTTCGACGGCACGTTCGCGGTTGGCGGGGGAGAGGGCGGGGTCGTAGAGCGAGGCGCCTTTGAGGAGGGCGGCGAGGAAGGCTCCCTCACTGGCGTCGAGCTGGGTGACGTCCTTGCCGTAGTAGGCCTGGGAGGCGCGCTGCAGCCCGTACGTACCGCGTCCGAACCAGCTGGTGTTGAGGTAGTCCTCCAGGATCTGGTCCTTGCTGTGGTGCCGGTCCAGTTTGACGGCGAGCAGGAGCTCGGTGAACTTGCGGGAGAACGACCGGTCCTGGCTGAGGTAGACGTTTTTGACGTACTGCTGGGTGATGGTGGACCCGCCCTGGGTGTCGCCGTCGCTGACCGTCCGCCACAGGGCCCGGGTCACGCCGCTCGCCGAGACGCCGGGGTCGGAGTAGAAACCGGCGTTCTCGGCGGCGAGTACGGCCCAGCGGACGTGCTCCGGGATCTTGTCCAGGGGCATCTCCTGGCGCCGCACCCAGCCCGTGCGGGCCATCGGCGAGCCGTCGGCCCAGTAGTAGACGTTGTCCTGCTGGGTGGCGAAACCGTTCAGGTTCTCCGGTATCTCGGTACGTACGTAGGCGACGGCCACGATTCCCACGAGGCCTGCCGCGGCCATCAGGAACGAGGCCAGGGCCTGGCGCCACGAGGGCACCCACCTGCGCCAGCCGCTCCTGCCGGATCGCGGGTAGTCGGGCCGGCGGAGGCCGCGAGGGGAGCGGGACTTCCTCGCCGTTCCCCGGGCCCTGGTCAGGGGCCGTGCCGCGGTACGCAGCGTGTCCACGACTCTTCTGTAGTTGATGTGCTTGGTCATCCCCGTCCAGCCATGCCTTGTCGGCCCGGAGGTCCGCGGCGGTCGCGGCTCTCCGGACCCACATCCGAGTTACCGGCGCGATGAAGCCATCACAAAAGCGCCCCCCTGAGCCTGACCGAGAGTGACACTCGCGATGTCACGTAAAGATAACAGGCCGGTCGGACAGTCCCCTTGGGGCGGATCGGTATGGTGGGTCGTCGGCCCCCGTCCCGGCGGACGGGCCTGACGCGGAGTCAGGCCGGATCCCGTCAGGCCGACGCGGGGCGTGCAGGGCGTGCGGGGCGCGCGGGGCGAACCGCCCAGTCAGTCATGCTCCGGAGCCGGGACCACCGCGACCGGGCACTCGGCAGTGTGCAGGACCTCCGCGCTCACCGACCCCAGGAGCAGCCGGCGCAACCCGGTCCTGCCGCGCGAGCCCACTACCAGCAGGGAGGCACTGCGCGAGGCCTCGGCGAGGAGTGTCGCGGCACGGGTGTGCTCGATGCGCAGGCCGGCCCGCACCGCCGGGTACGGGCCCTGCCGCCGGCTGATCTCCCTCTCCAGGAATTCCCTGGCCCCTTGCTCCATGACCTTGAAATCCGGCGGCACCATACCGACCGGGCCGGTGGGGAGCATGCCCGGGTGGAAGGCGCCATGGACCAGCTCCAGGCGAGCGCCGCGCAGCTCCGCTTCCGCATATGCGAGGTCCAGCGCGTCCAGGGACGCGTCATCCGTGTCCACGCCGACCACGACGCGATTGTCCCGCGACTCCCCGGTCACTCCCGGGCGGACCACGATCACGGGGCATTCGGCGTGTGTGGCGACCTGCCAGCTGACCGATCCCAGAGGCAGCCGTGGGAAGCCACCGCTGCCGCGATGACCGATCACGATCAGCCCGGCGTCCCGGGAGCGTTCGATCAGGGCGGACGCCGCATGCCCGAACGGAAGCTCCCCCGCGACGGTGACCTGGGGAAAGTCGGAGCGTACGAGATCCTCGTACCGCCGCACGAGGTCCGACCCCGCCTTCGCGGCGGAGTCCCCCTGCCCCTCGTCCAGGGGCGGCTGGATCACATGGGCCACGTGCAGGGGGCTTCGTCGAAGGGCGGCCTCGCGCGCCGCGAATCGCACCAGGTAGTCCTGGCCGACGGCTTGGTCGACGCCGACGATGATGGTGCTGCGCTGCGTCGGTACGGCGTTGCTCATGGCTGCTCCCGCCGGGTCGCTCACATGGGATCCCGCACATATGGCGGTGGCCGGGTACCCGGACCGGACGCGTTCATGCCTGCGGCGCAGCCCCCAGGGCCTGGGCGAGGTGCCGGCCCCGGCCAAGGCGGCGGCCCGAGAGGTGACTTGGGCGCGTCCCGCCGATCGCGTAAGTGACCGCGAATGTTCGTCGGCGCGTCACCATGAGCGCGCCCATATAGGCAAGCATCTATGTCCTCGCCCGAGGAAAGGAACGACAGGTGCAGCGTCGACGGGCACATCGCGGACGTCCGGTGGGAACGAGCGTGGCAGTGGCGGGAGGCGCCCTGCTCCTCTCGGCATGCGGCACCGCGGCCGTCAGCGGCGATGCCGTGTCCCCCACGCGTACGAGCAGCATCGTGTGCGCCGAGCGGGGCCAGTTGGCGGCCTCCGGTTCCTCCGCGCAGCAGAACGCGATGAAGCACTGGATGCGTGCGTACCAAGAGGCGTGCCCAGGGGTCGAGATCCGTTATGTGCCCATCGGATCCGGCGGGGGCGTTGCCCAGTTCATGCGCGGGGCGACGGTGATAGGCGGAACGGACAGTCCGCTGAAGGCCGAGGAGATCGAACGTTCGCGTGATGTTTGCCGGGGAGGCAGAGCCATAGACCTGCCCATGGTCGGCGGGCCCATCGCCATCGGCTACAACGTCTCCGGCGTACGGGAACTCGTCCTCGACGCCCCCACCCTCGCGAAGATCTTCGACTCGGAGATCACCGTGTGGAACGCGCCCGAGATCCAGCGTCTCAACCCCGGCACCAAGCTCCCCGCCACCGCCATCAGCGCGGTGCACCGTTCCGACGAATCGGGTACGACGCAGAACCTGAACGCCTACCTCGCCGGAGCAGCACCCGAGGAGTGGCCGTACCCGGAGGCCAAGGCCTAGCAGGCCGGGGGCGGTCAGTCCGCCGCGGGCTCCAGTGGGGTGGCAGCCCAGGTGCAGGGCCTGGACGGCGCGATCGGCTACTTCGAGCTGTCGTTCGCCAAGGCGAAAGGGATCCCCACCGTCAGCCTCGACACGGGCGCGCCGGAACCTGTCGCCGTCTCCGCCGAGACGGCCTCCGCCGGTATCGCGACGGCGCACGTGGACGGCACCGGCCATGACATGACGCTGACGTTCGACTACAGGACCAGGGCGAGCGGGGCGTACCCGATCGTCCTCATCACCTACGAGATCGTGTGCGACAGCGGAAACCAGGCCGAGGTCCTGCCCGCCCTGAAGTCCTTCCTGACGTACACCGCGAGTGAGGAGGGGCAGAAGGACCTCTCCCGTATCCACTACGCCCCACTGCCCGACGAGGTCGCCGCGCGGGTACGGCAGGTCGTCAGCCGCCTGTCCTGAGCCGGGCCGCGACGCCTGACCCGGAACCCAGGCCGCGGGGGCCCGGGCCCCGGGACGCGCCCCCGGGACGCGCGGGACCGGGCCCCTGGGACGCGGGCAGGGCGGCTCACGGGGCGCCGGCCTGAGCGCCCCGCGGAGTGGGACCGTGCGGAGCCCAGCGCCGGCGGGCTCCGTCTCGGCGGCCCCGGCCCCGACGGGCCGGGGCCGGCGCCACCGCCTCGGTGGGCGGCGTCACCGTGCTGCCGGGACCGTGAACCTCCTGCGCCAGGCGAGCGAGACGTACACGAGCGCCACCAGCACCGGTACCTCGATCAGCGGGCCGACGACGCCGGACAGGGCCTGGCCGGACGTCACGCCGAAGGTGGCGATGGCGACGGCGATGGCCAGCTCGAAGTTGTTGCCGGCGGCGGTGAAGGCCAGCGTCGCCGTACGGTCGTAGGTCAGACCGATGACCTTGCCGAGCAGGAAGGTGCCGAACCACATCACCGCGAAGTACGCCAGCAGCGGGATCGCGATCCGCGCCACGTCGAGCGGCTGGGAGGTGATCGTCCTCCCCTGGAGGGCGAAGAGGATCACGATCGTGAAGAGCAGGCCGTAGAGGGCCCACGGGCCGATCTTCGGCAGGAAGCCGCCCTCATAGGACTCGCGGCCGAGCTTCTTCTCGCCGATCCGGCGTGTGAGGAAGCCGGCGAGCAGGGGCACGCCCAGGAAGATGACCACGTTGAGTGCGATCTTCCACATGGAGATGTCGAGGGATTCTCCGTCGCCGAGACCGAGCCAGCCGGGCAGCAGATCGAGGTAGAACCAGCCGAGCACGCCGAAGGCCAGGACCTGGAACACGCTGTTGAGCGCCACCAGCACGGCCGCCGCCTCGCGGTCGCCGCAGGCCAGGTCGTTCCAGATGATGACCATGGCGATGCAGCGGGCGAGCCCGACGATGATCAGGCCGGTACGGTACTCGGGCAGGTCGGGCAGGAAGATCCAGGCGAGCGCGAACATCAGGGCCGGGCCCAGGACCCAGTTGACGACGAGCGACGAGACCATGAGCTTGCGGTCGCCGGTAACGGCGTCGAGCTTGTCGTACCGGACCTTCGCCAGGACCGGGTACATCATGATCAGCAGGCCGACGGCGATCGGCAGGGAGATGCCGCCGATCTCGACCTTCGCCAGCGCGTCGTTCAGGCCGGGGACCAGCCGTCCGAGGCCGAGCCCGAGGGCCATGGCGAGCAGGATCCATACGGCGAGGAAGCGGTCGAGCGTCGAAAGCTTCGCGACGACCGACGATTCCTCGACGGTCGCGGGTGCTTCGGTGCGGGTCACGGGCAGGCCCTCTTGTTGTCGGCGGCGGTACGAGCGGTGGCGGCCAGTTCGGCGAACTGGCCGGCGAGCTGGGCGATGACGTCGGGCCGCAGCTTGTAGTACGTGAAGCGGCCGCATGGCTCGGTCTCCACCACCCCGGCCTCACGCAGCACCTTCAGGTGGTTGGAGAGGTTCGTCTGGCGGGCGCCGGTCTCCTCCACCAGGTGGGTGGTGCAGAGCGTCTCGCGGGCGAGCAGGGTGACGATCCGGAGCCTGAGTGGGTCGGCCAGGACTCGGATCAGTTCAGTGTCGACTGACGTCATCATGGGCTGATACTGTCACATCACTGGTGGATGACACCATCAGGTGCTGACGTCAGTGAATCCTGATGCGCCTGTTTCGTCGTGAGACAAGAGAGACCTCTGATGTCCCAGAAGCCCTCCGTCCTGTTCGTCTGCGTCCACAACGCCGGCCGCTCGCAGATGGCCGCCGCGTGGCTGACCCACCTGGCCGGGGACCGCGTCGAGGTCCGTTCGGCGGGCTCCGCACCGGCCGACCAGGTGAACCCGGCGGCGGTCGAGGCGATGCGGGAGGTCGGCATCGACATGTCCGCCGAGACCCCGAAGATCCTCACCGTGGACGCGGTCAAGGCGTCGGACGTCTGCATCACCATGGGCTGCGGCGACACGTGCCCGATCTTCCCCGGCAAGCGGTACCTGGACTGGGAGCTGGAGGACCCGGCGGGCCAGGGTGTGGAGGCCGTACGCCCCATCCGCGACGAGATCAAGAAGCTCGTCGAGGGCCTGATCGCGGAGATCGCCCCGCGGTAGGACGCGTGGCCTCGTCGTTTGTGCCGGTCAGTCGTGTGTTACCCGTCTCGGCGACGCCGAGGCCCCGGCGGCCTGCGGCTGTCGAACTCACGAAGTGCGTCCGCATCGACGCCGACTGCGCGGACATCTGCGACGCCACCGCCGCCGCCCCGTCCCGCCACACCGGATACGCCGCCAACATCCCCCGGCGAGCTCACCGCGTGCGCGACGGCCCGCACGGCGGGCGCCGAGGAGTGCGAGCGCCACGCCGGCATGCGCGAACGCTGCCGCGTCCTCGCCGAGGCCTGCCGCCGGTGCGGGGCCGCTCGCAACGCCCTCCGGTCTCGGGACTGGTAAGCCCGCAGAGCCCGTGTACCGCCCTTCGACTGCGCCTCATTGCGGCTGGATTTGCCGGGATACGGCAGCCGGCGCCTCTCGTCCGCTGCCGTCCGACCTCGTTGTATGCCGCTTTTGGGCCGATGAATGATGGGGCGCAGGAGGTGGGCGATGACAGCACATGCATGGGTGACGGCACGCAACACGCGCGAGGTGCCGGACGGGAACGGTGCCGGACGGCGGTCGCTGGGCCGAGCGCGGTTCATGGGTGTGCTGCTGATCCTGCTGTCCCTGACATCGGCGGCAGCCTCCTACGCGGTGTTCAGCTGGTGGCTGCCCTCCGATCAGAGCCGCTACCAGGACTACCGGGCGGCCGAGCCGTGCTCCGCCCGAGCTACCGAGAAGGAGCAGACGGACTGCCTGAGCACCTGGAGCCTCACCGTGGAGAAGACGGTGAACAAGACCGGCGGGAAGGCCTCCTCCTACGAGGCGACCCTGACGGACCGGGACTCCTGGCGGGGAACGGTGTCCTTCGGCGACCCGGGGCCACTCCTGGAGCGGCTCAAGTCCGGCGACCAGGTCACGGCCACCATCTGGCGGCGTGACATCGTGGTGCTCCGCCAGGACGGCGTATCGCAGAACACCTCCGAGGCGCCCCGTGACGAGGTCCAGATGAACGCCGCTGTCGGCATGATCGCCGCTCTCGTCGCGGCGCAACTCTTCGTATTCGGCGCGGTACGCCTGGTCCGGCCACGTGATCATGAGCCCTTTGCCTGGAAACCGTACGGCCGGCGGCTGCTCATCACCATCGTCGCGGTCTGTTTCGCGGTGGGCCTGTCGGCGGTGTGGATCGGCATCCCGTGGTGGAGCGTGCCCGCCGTCTCCGTGCCCATCGTGGTGTGCACGGCCGTCGTAACGCATCACCGCTTGCGTCGCACGACAACTTCGCCGTAGGCAGGACCGAGCTGTCGCCGGTACGGTCCCGGACATCGGAACAGTTGGTGCCACGGGACGTTCCGGTGAATTCCTGGCGCAGGACACTCACTCCGGACATCGGTACAGCGGTTGGCGCTGAGAACGCTCATGGTCAGGGCGGAGGCCGCTGACCCGGTTCTCGTACTCACGGCAGGCCTTGCGCTGAGCTGGGACTGCCGGGACGCCGTGGCCGCCGTCGAGCGGCTGGTAGTGGGCGAGGACCGGCGGTGCACGACGGGGACGGCGCTGACGCGCAGGGTGTAGCACTGGCCCGCGCCGTCTCGGCCTCGGCGAGGACGAGATCCTGCCGGGCGGTCGACTGCTGGTCGGTCGACACTCGCTTGTGGACGAGATCGGCCACGCTCTCCCCCCGCTTCTGCCGACGCATCGGACCTTCGGTGTCATCCGACCCTGTCGTCAGCCGTCATCGGATCTCATTGGATCCGAGTCGCCGTCAGGCCCCTGGAATCTGTCGTCATTCGATCGTTCGACGACAGGAGGCCGACGTGTCCGGGTGATGTAGCCAGGACAGACTGCTGTCTGCCATCGGTGAACACCACCCCGAGCGGGCGCAGCGGTCATTACCGTCCAGTCGCATGACGACGGTCACAACCCGTACGGTCGAATACCCGGCCGACAACCTGATGATGATCGGATACCTCGCGCTCCCGGCCGGTGCCGGGCGCCGACCCGCAGTCCTGATCGGACCCGAGGGGATGGGGCTCAGCGATGTCGAGCGCCGGCGGGCCGAGGCTCTGGCCGAGCTGGGGTACGTGGCGCTGGCCTTCGACCTCCACGGCGGACGCTATTTGGAAGACCCGGAGGAAATGCTGGCCCGTTGCATGCCGCTGCTCGCCGATCCCGACCGCATGCGAGGAATCGGTCACGCCGCGCTCGGCGTGCTGCGTGCCGAATCACGGGTCGACCCCGACCGGATCGCCGCCGTCGGCTACGGCACCGGGGGCGCAGTCGCACTGGAACTCGGTCGCGATGGCGTCGACCTGCGCGCGATTGGGACAGTCAACGCACTGACCACGGGCCGACCGGGCGAGGCGGCACGCATTCGCTGCCCGGTATGGGCCGGGGTCGGGTCGGAAGACCCGATCATGCCGCCCGCGCAACGGGAGGCGTTCGCCGCGGAGATGCAGGCCGCGGGCGTCGACTGGCGCCTCGTGGTCTACGGAGGAGCCCTTCACGCCTTCCACCACCCACCGGTCGACCACACCGTGCCTCCCGGCGTCGGCTACCACCCACGGCACGCACAGCGAGCCTGGCGTGACATCGTCGCCCTGCTCGCCGAGTGCCTGCCCGTCACGGATTGATTCGATCGGCTCGTGATACTCACTCCTGCCCGCCGTCGTCGTCTGCGTCCAGTTCTGGGCGCCGGCGGCCGGGGTGGAGGCGGTGAAGCTGTAGCGGCCGAGCAGGTTCAGGTTGCGGTGCTTGGGCGGCGACAGGCGGGCGATGTCCTCGTCTCGGATCTCGTGGCCTTCGGCGTGCAGCTGGGCGACGGCGGCGTCGATGTACTTCGTGGTCCGCAGACACCTACCGGCGGCAGATGAACCGGCAGCTCACCGTGCAGGAGTCCCGCCACAAGCCGGCCCGGGACGTGTGCCACGGCGACCGGGTCGACCAGGGGCCTCGCGACCGCCGCCTGTGGGACAGTGAGACATTCACGCCATGTTGGCGCCCGGCGGCGGGACCGACCGGACGAGCCGTTAGGATCACGGCATGGTCACGGCCCGGTCGTCCTCCCGCATGCCGCGCGCCCGCTCTTCGGCGCGCATGCTGTGGGTGGCGCTCACGCTGTTCGCCTTCGTCTACGCGCACGGCGCGAGCGCCGAAGGCACCGCCGCCCACCTCGACCTGACGGCGACCGTGACTGCAGCGGCGTCCCTTCATGACCACACGGACGAGGAACCACCGGCCGATCACCACCAGGGCGATCACGGCCCGTCCCATGCGGCCCAGGAGTGCGTGCCCGGACAGCCCCAGCAGACACCTGCCCTGGACGCGCCGGGTGCCTGTGCCGTCTCGGGCGCGGGTGCTCCCGCAGCGCCGCGCACCGCTCTCGTCTCCTACGGTGACGTGGCGTCGGCCAAGCACCTGCCGAGCAGGTCGATGAGAGCCACAGTTCTGCAGATCTAGGATCCGGCGACGCCTCGCCGGCCGTCGACGCCCTCACGACTCCAAGACAGCCCCAGCGGCTGTGGGCGCGATGCGACCGGCCGTCGCCGCGCCAGCCTGCCCGAGCGCGCATCCACGCGCCTCGGCGGCCGCCCTTCCCGCGGCGTTGCCTGACACTGCCCGCCCCGCCCGCCGTTGTGCCACGCCCTGCGGCGCACGACGGCCGCCCGCGGAGCAACGGTGCTCCCGCTCGCCTGCGCTGTACCGGCTGCTCGACCTGCTCCTCCACGGACGTAGGCCGAGCCCGTAGAACCGCGGTACGCGGCGGCTGCCGCCCACGGGCGGCGCGCGAGAGATCAGCACACGAACGCGCCATTCACCCACCACGAGAGCGAATCAGATGCACTCTGCGAACACCACCTCCCACACGAAGCCCGGCCACACCGCTCTGTCCGTCCTCGTCGGCAACACCCCGGTCCTGTACGTCGGCGAGCCCTTCGCCCCGGAAGGGCGCGGCTTCTGGGCGAAGCTGGAGGGCTTCAACCCCGGCGGCATCAAGGACCGCCCCGGCCTGTACATGGTCGAACGCGCCCGCGCACGTGGCGATCTGGCGCCCGGGGCCCGGATCGTCGAGTCCACCAGCGGCACTCTCGGCCTCGGCCTGGCCCTGGCCGGCATGGTGTACGGCCACCCGGTCACCCTGGTCACCGACCCGGGCCTGGAGACGTCGATGACCCGGCTGCTCACCGCGTACGGCGCCCAGGTCAACACCGTCTCCGAACCGCACCCCACCGGCGGCTGGCAGCAGGCCCGCCGGGACCGCGTCACCCAGCTGATGCGGCAACACCCCGGCTCATGGTGCCCGGACCAGTACAACAACCCCGACAACACCACCGCGTACACCCCGCTCGCCCTGGAACTCGCCACCGAACTCGGCCACATCGACGTGCTGGTGTGCAGCGTCGGCACCGGCGGGCACTCGGCCGGTGTGTCCCGCGTCCTGAAGCAGCTCTACCCCGGCCTGACCCTCGTGGGCGTGGACACCGTCGGCTCCACCATCTTCGGCCAGCCCGCCCGGCCGCGGCTGATGCGCGGACTCGGGTCCAGCATCTACCCCCGTAACGTCGCCTACGACAGCTTCTCCGAAGTCCACTGGGTGGCCCCCGCCGAAGCGGTGTGGGCCTGCCGTCGGCTCGCCGCCTCGCACTACGCCACCGGCGGATGGAGCGTCGGCGCGGTCGCTCTGGTCGCCGGCTGGCTCGCCCGTACGCTGCCCGAGGACACGCGGATCGCGGCGATCTTCCCCGACGGGCCACAACGCTATCTCGGCACGGTGTACGACGACGACTACTGCGCCGCCCACGGCCTGCTCGACCGCCCGCCCGCGTCCGAACCGGAGGTGATCGGCCGCCTGGACGAGAAGGAAGTCACCCGCTGGTCCCGGTGCGAGCGGGTGGTCGACCCGCTCACCCTCACCCGGAACGCACGGGAGGACGCACGGGAGGACGCCCGGGAGGACGCCCGGGAGGACGACCGGTGAAGCAGCGCACCCTCGCACAACTCCGCGGCTACGAGCGCGGCGTCCAGCTGCTGATGGTCAATCAGTTCACCATCAACCTCGGCTTCTACATGCTGATGCCGTACCTCGCCACGCACCTCGCCGGTCCGCTCGGCCTCGCCGGATGGCTGGTCGGACTGATCCTCGGAGTACGCAACTTCAGCCAGCAGGGCATGTTCCTGGTCGGCGGTACACTCGCCGACCGGCTCGGCTACAAGCCGATGATCATCGCCGGGCTGGTGTTGCGCACCGTGGGCTTCGCGACCCTCGGACTTGTCGACTCCGTGCCCGCGCTGATCGCCGCCTCGGCCGCGACGGGCCTGGCCGGAGCCCTGTTCAACCCGGCGAGCCGCGCCTACCTCGCCGCTGACGCGGGGGAGCGCCGGGTGGAGGCCTTCGCCCTCTTCAACGTCTTCTACCAGGCCGGAATCCTCCTCGGCCCACTGGTCGGCATGGTGCTGACCGGCGTCGGCTTCCGCGTCACATGCCTGACCGCCGCGGGGATATTCGCGGTGCTGAGCGTCGTGCAGATCCGGGCGCTCCCCGCGCGCCGGGGCGGGGGACGGCAGGGAAGTGTCCTGTCGCAGTGGCGGAGCGTCCTGGCCAACCGGCCCTTCCTGCTGTTCTCGCTCGCCATGACCGGCTCGTACGTGATGTCGTTCCAGGTCTACCTCGCGCTGCCGCTGGAGGTACGACGCCTCGGCGGCGAGGGTGACTTCGCCACGGCGGCGGTGGCGGTGCTGTTCGCCGTGTCCGGTCTGAGCACCATCTTCGGCCAGACCAGGGTGACCGCCTGGTGCAAGGCCCGCATGGCCCCGGGCCGTGCGATCACCTGGGGCCTGCTGGTGATGGGGGTGGCCTTCGTGCCCCTCCTGTCCGCTGCGGCCATGCCCGTACCCGACGGCGGGGCCGGGCTGTGGCTCCTCGCCGCCGTGCCGCCCGCGCTGTCGGCCGTGCTCCTGGCCCTTGGCACGATGATCGCCTACCCGTTCGAGATGGACACCATTGTCCGTCTCTCCGGAGACCGCCTCGTCGCCACGCACTACGGCCTCTACAACACCATCTGCGGCATCGGCATCACCCTCGGCAACCTGCTGACCGGCGCCGCTCTCGACGCCGCCCGCGCGGCCGGCCTGTCCGCACTGCCCTGGACCGCTCTCGCCCTCCTGGGGCTCGCCTGTGCCGCCGCGCTGTACGGCCTCGACCGCACGGGCCGACTCGCCCCGCCGGCGCCGATTGCCGAGGCCGACCAGGACCCTGCGTCGGAACGTGCCACAGCCTGAACCGACGGGAACTCCCGCCCCGCTCCCGGGGACCGACCCGATCGCCCCGGCGTGCCTCTGGGGCCCGGCGGTACCACTGCGCCGACGCCTTCGAGCTCCTCCTGCCCCGGACCGGACCCGCATTCGCCCGAGACGTGGATCCGTCCGGACCGAGCGCCATCCGCGAAAGTGGGCGGACCGGGTCGGCGATGTCCGGCTCACCGAAGCCTCCCGCGCGACCTCGGCACCCGCCCGCTCACGGGCTGTCGCCGGCCCAGTCCCAGTGGCGGGGATCGGTCGTACGGCGCCGGTAATGGGTACGCCCACCGGCGCCGTACCGCCCTATCTCCGTGGGCAGCCGGGCTTCTTCGGCGAGCTCGGGCACGCTCCAGCCGGTGATGTCGAGGAGCAGCCCGTCGAGAGGCCCGCCCACCAGTTCGCCGTAGACCCGGCCGGGGCGTGGTCCGGGGTCGGGGTCGTCGTGGTCGGCGCCATAGACGCGACGCCGGAGGATCCTGTCGTCCATACCGATCAGCTTCACATCCGCCACTGACAACGGGACCGGCAGCCCTGGTCGGCATACGTCAGCCCGCGGGTCCGTCCGGCGGATCAGCCGCATTGCTCCAGCGGTCCGAGGGCGACGTCACTCGCTCGTCGCCGCCCCCGGCCGCAGGCAGGGGTGCTGCTCGGTGAGCCGATCCGGTGCCGCTTGTCTCCAGGAGTCGACGAGGATGTCGCGTAGTTCGTCCACGTCCTCCAGCGCGGCCAACCGCACCCGTACCCATGCCGAAGCCGCCTCGTGCGGCGGTACCCAGAACTTCTCCGGCTCGGCGGCGATCAGTTCCGAGCGCTCGTGTTTCGGGCAGCGTACGGCGAACGATGTCTGGTCGTCGGGGATCGTGACGTACATCTTCCCGGCCACGCGGAAGGTCGGGATACTCCATGCCTCCTTCTCCACCGTCTCGGGAAAGGACAGGGCGATACGGCGAACGTCATCGGCATCGATCATGGTCACCACGGTAGCCAGCGGCACTGACACCCTGCCCCCACGTGTTCGGGGCATCCCGTCGCACGCGCAAAACACGGCCGGGATGCCTGGTGCGCCCGGTCGACAGCGGGGCGCGCGCATGGCGCCACCGAGCTGGACGACCGGCCACCGTGCGTCCGCGGCACCTACGGCCGTTCGCTCCGAGGCCCTGGCCCCGAGCACCTCAGAACGCAGCAGGTCGCGAAGCTGGTCGCCATAGCGTTGGGGCACCGAGACCGTCTCGAAGTCCGCTTCGCGGTCCCGCGTCCACGGCGGCCCCTCCCGCGTGAGCCGATGTGTCAGCAGCCCGTCGGCGGCATGATCCGCCGGACAAGCCCCAGGGCGCTTGGTATGGTCATCGGCTAGGAACTGATGATCGATTTCGCATGCGTCAGGGGGGCGTAGTGGCGGGTGTGGACCGGCGGTTCCGTGCCCTCGTCTGTGCCTACGCGGTGTCCGGCTACGGGAACTACCTCAACCTCATCGCCCTGAGCCTGTTCTCCTACGAGGTCACCGGCACCGCTTTCGGCGTTGGCATGTTATTGGCCTTACGCCTGTTCTCCGGTTTCCTGGCAGGGCTCGCCGCCGCGGCGTTGTTGGCCAGGACCTCCCGCCGGCTGGTGATGATCCGCACCGATGTGGCCCAGGCCGTCGCCATGGGCGTGCTGGCGCTGTGCACGTCCCGCATGCCGATGTGGCTGCTCGGCTGTGCGGTCGTCGTCCTGGGCGCGGGGAACACGTTCTTCACCGTCGCGCTGCGCAGTGCGGTTCCCGTGATGGTGGGTCAGGAGTGCCGCGCCCGGGCGAACGGGCTGCTGGTCACGGCGCGGTCGATGGCCACGGTGCTGGGCTTCGCCTCGGCGGCGCCGGTCATCGGATTCGGTGGCTTCGCCACCGCGTTCGCCGTCAATGCCGCGAGTTTCCTGGTGTCGGCAGTCGCTCTGCTGGTGCTGCGGCCGCGTACGGACGGCGAGCACGACGAGGAGGGCGTGACGACCCAGCCGCAAACGGCCCCCGGCGCCCGCCCATGGCAAGGGATGGCCGGTGTCCCTGCCCTCTTGCTGGCCATGATCCTGCTCAGAGGCCTCGATGCCTTGGCCTCCTCGTCCCACAACGTCGCTCTGCCCGTGGTCGCGCACTCCACTGCTCCCTTTGATCCGGCACTCTTCATGACCAGGTTCTGGGCCGCGTGGGCCGTGGGCACCATCACCGCCCACCTGGTGCTCAAGCGGAGAAAGCGCGGTTCGGCGTGGGGCGAGCGGGCTTTCGCCGTGGGTACGATCGCGATGTCGCTCTCGTTCGTCGCGGCGTTCACGGGGCCGGCCGCGCCGGCATTGATGCTGGCCGCCGCGTCGGCGGGGTTCGCGGACGGCTGGACCGAAATCGTGTACACCTCACGCCTGCAGGCGGCCCCCGACCGGCAGCGCAGCCGGCTGTTCGGGCTGTCCGCCACGGCGGAGACAGCCGGATTCGCGCTGGGCGCGGTGCTCACCGCGGTGGCTCTCGACCTGCTGCCGGCCCTGATGGTCGTCGCCGCCTTCCACGGTGCGGCGGTGTGCGGGGCGCTGGTTCTGCTGCTGTTCGCCGCCGGTCGTCCCGGTAGGGCCCGGCTGTCGTCCACGAGTGGAGAAGAAGGGGACACGCATGGAACGCGTACGGGGGCAGGCTCTCTGCCGGGGGCCTGAGCCGGACTACACCGAAGGTGACCCGCGAAACGCGGTGGAGGCGCTGCGGCGAGCCGCGGAGTCGACCACCGGCGCGGCCGTCGTCACCGTCGCTCCGGACGGTGCCACGACCACCCGGACCTATCGCGAACTGCTCTCCCAGGCCTCCCGGATGCTCACCGGGCTGCGGGAGCACGGGCTGCGCGCCGGTGACGCGGTGGTGCTGTGCGGGCTGCCGCTGGCGGAGTTCTTCCCCGCCTTCTGGGCCTGTGTGCTCGGCGGCGCCCGGCCGGTGGCCATCGCGGAGCCGGCCACGCCGGGGTCCCCGGCGCTCGAACGCCTGCTGCACGCCTGTGCGCTACTGGACCGGCCGCTGGTGCTCAGTGACGCGGCCGGAGCGGAGGACCTGGCGCACGCCGCCCCCGTGCTGCGGGTGGCGGTCGCGCAGGACTGCATGGGTGCGTCACCCGCGTACGCCGACGACATCGAACCGGCCGGGTCCGACGTCGCGTTGCTGATGCTGTCCTCCGGCAGCACCGGCGTCCCGAAGGCCGCGCAGCTCACCCACGCCGGTCTGGCGGCGTTCGCCGCGAGCACCAGGCGGATGCTGGACGTACGCCCGGACGACACCACGGTGAACTGGCTTCCGGTCGATCACAGCGGCGCGTTCCTGCTGTACCACATGCTCGCGGTCTTCGTCGGCTGCACCAACGTCCACGCACCCACCGACATGGTCCTGGCCGAGCCACTGCGCTGGCTGGACCTCCTGGAGCAGCACGGGGCGCAGCACAGCTGGGCGCCGACATTCGCCTACGGACTCGTCGCGGACGCGCTCGCCGAGCGTCCCGAGAGCCGCCGCGACCTCAGTGGCCTCAAGTCGCTGTTGTGCGGGGGCGAACAGATCGTGCTGCCGGTGCTG
Organism: Streptomyces sp. CB03234; assembly: GCF_001905885.1. Classification (GTDB taxonomy): domain Bacteria; phylum Actinomycetota; class Actinomycetes; order Streptomycetales; family Streptomycetaceae; genus Streptomyces. The sequence goes on from NZ_LIYH01000004.1 coordinate 859,313, forward strand.
CGACGCTTCCTCGACGCCACCGCCGCGTCCGGGATCCGGGACCGGCACATCGTGCCGGCGTGGGGGATGGCGGAGACGGTCACCGCCGTCACCTTCGGGCGGCTCGACCGGCCCGGCACCGTACACCGCCTGCTCAAGAACAGCCTGGGCGGCGACCTGGTCCGGGCCGACGAGCGGACAGCGGAGGACGACTGTGTCACCTTCGTCGCGGCCGGCTCGCCCGCGCACGGAGTCACCCTGCGTGTCGTGGACGACCGTGGCGAGCCCGCGTCCCCGGGCCGGGTCGGCCGGCTCCAGGTGCACGCGCCGGCCCGTCTCACCCCCGGCTACGTCAACAACCCGGAGGCGGACGCCGCGGCCTTCCCCGCCGGACGGGAGTGGCTGGACACCGGCGACCTGGCCTTCCTCGACGGCGGGCAGGTCGTGATCACCGGCCGGCGCAAGGACATGATCATCCTCAACGGGCACAACGTCTACTGCCACGAGGTGGAGGAAACCGTCACCGCCGTCGCCGGCGTACGGCAGGGGGAGGTGGCGGCCTGCGGCATCCCCCACGCGGACAGCGGCACGGAAGAGCTGGCGGTGTTCTTCGTGAGCCACGGCGCCGACGAGGACGTACGTATCGCACGGGAGGTGAAGGAAGCGCTGTTCGCGCGGCTGCGCCTCACCGCTGCCCATGTCCTTCCCGTCCCGCGCGGCGAGTTTCCGAGGACCCCCGCCGGGAAGGTGCGCCGCGCCGAGCTGCGCGACCGTCTGATCGGCGGACGTTTCCGGACCGTCCCGGCCCCCGGCGACGATGTGGGCAGTGCCGAGACGGCACGGGTGGTCCAGGAGGAGATCGCCGCCGTCCTGGGGCGCCCGGTGGACGCGCACATGCCGTTCTACGAACTCGGCCTGACCTCCCTGCTCCTCATACGCCTCCGGTCCCGCCTGGAGCAGCGGCTTGCCAGGGCGGTCGCGCAGACGGCGTTCTTCGAACACCCCACGGCCGCCGCGCTCGCCGCGCATCTGGCTGCCGCGCCCCGGGAGAAGGCCGAACCGGGGGACACCGACACGGACCAGGCGCGCACGGACCAGGCGCGCACGGACCAGGCGGGCACCGCCCCGGCAGGCACCGCCCCGGCAGGTACCGTCGCCCCCGTCGCCCCCGTCGCCCCCGTCGCCCCCGCCGGCACCGCCGACCAGCGCATCGCGGTCGTCGGACTGTCGCTGCGCTTCCCGGGAGCGGACTCGGCGGACCGTTTCTGGGCCAACCTGCGTGACGGCGTGGACAGCATCCGCGTCTTCGACGAGACACAGCTCGCGGCAGCGGGCCTGTCTCCGCGGCAGCGGCGCGCCCCCGACCTGGTGCCTGTCGCCGGCGTTCTCGACGATGTCGACGCGTTCGATGCGGACTTCTTCACCATGAGCCCCAAGGAGGTCCAGCTCACGCATCCCGCACACCGGCTGTTCCTGGAGTGCTGCCACGAGGCGCTCGAGCAGGGCGGCTACGGGGCGACCGAACCGGGTACAAGAGTGGGCGTGTTCGCAGGTGCGGGCATGAACCTCTACGACCATCAGCACCGGCCTGCGACCGGCGCGCCGGGCGACGACACCGACCCGGCCACCGGAATGCAGGCCACGGTCGGACAGCAGCCGGACTTCCTCGCCTCCCGAGTCGCCTACCGGCTCGGGCTCACCGGCCCCGCCATCGGCGTCCAGACGGCCTGCTCCACCTCGCTGGTCGCCGTACACCTCGCCGTCCAGGCGCTGCTGAGCGGCGATGCGGACCTGGCGCTGGCGGGAGCCGCGGCCGTGCACCTCCCCCAGGAGAGCGGCTACCGCAGCCACACCGGTTCCATCCTGTCGCCCACCGGACGCTGCCGGGCCTTCGACGCGGAGGCCGACGGCACCGTGGGCGGCAACGGTGTCGCCGTCGTCCTGCTCAAGAGGCTCGACCGCGCCCTGGCCGACGGCGACACCGTGCACGCGGTGATCCTGGGCTCCGCGGTCAACAACGACGGCGCGGGCAAGGTCGGATTCAGCGCGCCGGGTGTCGCGGGCCAGGTCGAGGTCGTACGCCAGGCGCTCCGCAGGGCGGACGTCCCCCCGGACACGATCACCTACGTGGAGGCGCACGGGACGGGCACCCGACTCGGCGATCCGGTGGAACTGGAGGCGCTCGGCAGGGCTCTCGGGGAGGGCACGCGGCGCACGGCGTTCTGCACGGTGGGATCGGTGAAGCCGAACATCGGACACCTCGACAGCTGCGCCGGAATGGCCGGCCTGATCAAGACGGTCCTCATGCTGCGGAACCGCACGCTGGTCCCGACGCTGCACCTGACCCGTCCGAACCCGGAACTCCGCCTCGACGGCGGCCCGTTGGTGCTGGGTACCGAGCTGCGGCCGTGGCCGGCTCAGGACGGTGTGCCGCGCCGGGCGGGAGTCAGCGCGCTCGGCGTCGGCGGCACCAACGCCCACGTGGTGCTGGAGGAGGCCCCCGTACCGGCCGCGATCCCGGCGGCCGCGACCGGGCTTCCCGTCCTGGTGCCGGTGTCGGCCCGCGACTCCCAGGCCCTGGGTGAACTCACCGACAGGCTCCGCGACCGGCTGCGGCAGCAACCGGAACCAGCGGCCGCGGACGTGGCGGCCACCATGGCACTCGGCAGACCGCACCGCGCGGCACGCACCACGGCCGTCGGCCGGACGGCCGGGGAACTCGCCGACGCGCTGAACGGGCAGCAGCAGACACCGGACCTCGACCTCGGCCTCGGCCCGCTCGCCTTCGCCTTCTCCGGACAGGGAAGCGCGCGCCGGGGCATGGCGAGCGGCATCTACGCCGCCTATCCGGCGGCCCGCCGGACACTCGACCGGTGCGAGGAGATCTACGCCGACGAGTTCGGCGGCACTCTGCTCCCCCTCCTGCTGGACGAGTCCGGTGCCGAGGACGACGTCTGGCCGACCGAGACGGCCCAGGCCGCCCTGTTCGCCCACCAGTCGGCGCTCGTCGAGGTGTGGCGCGCCACGGGCGTCCGCCCCGCGCTGCTGCTCGGCCACAGCGTGGGCGAGTACGCGGCCCTGTACGCGGGCGGCGCCTTCGCACTCGACGACGGGTTGCGGCTCACGGCGTGGCGCGGCCGGCTGATGCACAGCGCATGCCCGCCGGGCGGGATGCTCGCGGTCGTCGCCGACCAGGCTCACGCGCTGCGCGTCGCGCAGGCCGCCGGCGCCGAACTGGCCGCGGTCAACGGCCCGCGCGCCCAGGTGATCTCCGGTACGCCGCAGGCCCTCGAGGAGGCGGTGCGCCTGCTCGACCAGGAAGGCCTGCGGTGGCGGGCGTTGTCCGTCGACAGGGCGTTCCACTCGGCCTCGGTCGAACCGGCGCTGCGCGACTTCCGCTCCCACGCCGAGCGGGTGACGTACGGCCCGCTGCACACACCCCTGGTCACCGCGGCCGACGGCCGGCTCCGCCCGGCGGGCTGGACGCTCGACGCCGACCACCTCTGCCGCCAGGCGCGGCAGCCGGTCCGCTTCGACCTGGCCATGCTCACCGCGGCGGGGGAGGGGTGCGAGGACTTCCTGGAGATCGGCGCCGGACACACCCTCACGGGCATCGGCCGGCATTGCGTACCGGGGAGCCGCTGGCTGAGCGCCCAGGGTACAGGCGGCAGCGCAGTGGACCAGGTGGGTGGGCTCCTGACGGCGCTGGGCTCGCTGTACCGCAGGGGGGCCGAGCTGGAATGGCGGGCGGTCAACGGCGGCGGGGGCAGGGTGCCACTGCCGGGGCATCCGCTGCGGCGGCGCCGGGTGGCGTACCGGGGCGCGGCGCCGGCGCACGCCCCGGAGCGTCCCGCGCGCGGGGCGGCCGCCCCGGAGGAGCTGTCCGTCGCACCGGAGGAACTGCTCGCCGACGTGCGGCAGCTGACGGCGCACAAGCTCGGCAGCGAGGCGGCGGACGTCGCGCCGGACAGCTCTTTCTTCGAGCTGGGTGCGGACTCGCTGTCCCTGATGGGACTGACGGCGGATCTGGAGCAGCAGTACGGCGTACGCGTCCCCGTCCGGGAGCTGTTCTCGTCCGCCGACACCCCACGCCGGCTGGCCGAACGCCTGGCGCAGCTGCGAGGGGACCAGCAGCGGCCGCGCCCGGCACCGGCAGCACCGGCACCGGCAGCACCCGCACCCGGACCCGCAACACCCGCATCCGCAACACCCGCATCCGCAACACCGGTACCGGCAGCACCGGCACCCGTACCCGAAGCGTCCCCGGGGCTCCACGAGGTGTTCGGTCAGCAGCTGAAACTGGCGGAGCGTCTCATCGACCAGGTGACCGGTGTGATCTCCCGCCAACTCGACGTGCTCGCGTCGTCCGCGACCGCCCCGGCGCTGCTCCCCGTGCCCACGCCGACCCCGGCCCCGGCCCCCACACCGGCCCGTACGCCGGAGGCGACGCGGCCACCGTTCGTGCCGGAGCCGGAGCCGGAGCCGGTGCCGGAGCCGGAGTGCGCCACTCGGTGTGACTTCAGCCTGTATTTCTTCGGCGACTACCCCGAGGACACCGACCGCGACAAGTACGCGCTGATCATGGAGGCCGCGAAGTTCGCGGACCAGCACGGCTTCCACGCCCTGTGGCTCCCGGAACGCCACTTCAACTCCTTCGGGGCGCTCTTCCCCAACCCCTCGGTGCTCGCCGCCGCGCTCGCGGCCAGTACCAGCCGCATCCGGCTCCACGCGGGCTCCGTCGTCCTGCCACTGCACAACCCGGTCCGGGTCGCCGAGGAATGGTCGGTCGTCGACAACATCTCCGGGGGCCGGGCAGGCCTGTGCGTCGCCAGCGGCTGGCACGCCACCGACTTCGCGCTCGCCCCGCAGCACTTCGGCCGGCACCGCGAGGTGATGTACGAGCAGCTGGCGACCGTGCGGCAGCTGTGGTCGGGCCGGCCTTTGACGGCGACCGCGGGCGACGGTGAGCCCGTGGAGATACGGCTGCACCCACGCCCGGTGCAGCGGCAACTCCCCCTGTACGTGGCCGTGGTCGGCAACCCGGACAGTTACCGCCGGGCCGCCGCCGAGGGCCTGGGGGTGGTCACCAACCTGATGACGCAAACCGTCGAGCAACTGGCGGAGAACATCGCACTGTACCGGCGCACCCGCGCCGAGCACGGACTGGACCCCGCCGCGGGCCGGGTGGTGGTGCTGGTGCACACGTACCTCGGTGAGGACGCGGAGCGCGCCCGGGCCGAGGCGTACCGGCCCTTCGTGTCGTACCTGCGTTCCTCGCTGTCCCTCTTCGACCAGGTCACCAACAGCCTCGGTTTCGAAGCCGACCTCGACAACACGCCCGAGGAGGACGTGGAGTTCCTGCTCGGACGCGCTTACGAGCGTTACTGCGCCTCCCGCGCCCTGATCGGCGACGAGCACACGGCGGCCGAGACGGTGCGCCGACTGGTGGACGCCGGAGCGAACGAGATCGCCTGCTTCGTGGACTTCGGCGTACCGATGGAGCAGGTTCTCGCCGGGCTCCCGGTCCTCGACCGGCTCCGCCGCATGGACCCGTCAGGAGCACCGGAGCAGTCCGCGGCACGGAACCGGTCCACAGCACCGGAGCCGTCCCCCACGGCGCCGGAGCACTCCACAGCACCACCGGAACAGCCGACGCTCGTACCGAGGCGGTTGCCGTTGTCGCCCGCGCAGCGCCGCATCTGGTTCCTGGAGCAGCTTCATCCGGGGACCGCCATGTACCACGAGCCCAAGGCGATCCGCCTGGACGGCCCGCTGGACGTTCCGGCGCTGCGCTGGGCACTGCAGCGGGCCGCCGACCGGCATCCGGCGCTGCGCACCGTGTTCCGCGACACCGACGGGACCCCCTACCGGCAGACGCTCGACCGGATACGGATCGAGTGCCCGGTCGACGACCACACCGGGGCCACGGAGGAAGAAGCGCTGCGCGCCGCCCTTGAGACGGAGGGGAACCGGAACCTCGACCTCCGCGACGGTCCGCTGGTCACGGCCCGGCTGCTGCGCCTGTCGGAGGAGCGGCACCTGCTGTTCCTGCTGGCCCACCACATCGTCTTCGACTCCTCCTCCACGGCGGTGCTGGTCCGCGACCTCGCGGCCTTCTACCGCTCCTTCCCGGACGGCGACCCCGCGTTGCCGCCCCTGGCCGCCGAGCCCGAGGTGCTTCCCACCCGTATGCCGGACCCCGCCGGGTCCCTCGACTTCTGGCGGCGTACGCTCGCCGGGGCCCCGGACCTCTCCCTGCCCACCGACCGGCCCCGCCCGGCGGTCAGATCCGGAACGGGAGCCGCCCTCACACACGAACTCGACGCCGAACTCGTACGCAGGGTGAAAGCGTTCGCCGCTACCCACCGGGCCACTCCCTTCATGGCGCTGACCAGCGCCGTCGCAGCGGTGCTCAGCCGGTTCAGCGGACAGCACGACGTGGTCGTCGGCACCGCGGTCGCCGCCCGGCCCACCGGCGCCGAACACCACATCGGCCTGTTCCTCGACACCGTGCCGCTGCGCCTGGACCTCACGGGCGACCCGGACTTCCCGACGCTGCTGCACCGGATGCGGGCCGGCAGCACAGCGGCGTACGAACACCGTGACGTCCCCTTCGACGAGCTGGTCGGGGCGCTCAACCCGCGTCGGGACCCGGGGCGGAACCCGCTCTTCCAGGTGATGGTCGAGTACGAGAACGAGAGCGAGGTGACGTTCGACCCGCCCCGGCTGACGGCCACGCTGCTCGACGTGCCGAGCGCACGCGCCCCCTTCGACCTCAGCATCTACCTGACGCACCACCGCGACGGAGTGCGATGCATGGTCGAGTACGACACGGCCCTCTTCGACGAGCCATTCGTACGCCGCTTCGTCCACTACATGGAGCAGGTGCTGCACCGCGCGCTCGACGCCCCCGGCGCGCCGCTGCGCGAACTGACCGCCGTGACCGACCCCGACCGGGCGGCCCTGGCCGGGCTGGGGCGCCTGGACGAGCCGTCACCCGCCGTCGCGGACACCCTGCACGGGCTGTTCGAGCAGCAGGCGCGGCGTACGCCGGACGCCGTTGCCCTTGTCGGCGACGGGGAGAGCGTGGCGTACCGGGAGCTGGATGTGCGCGCGAACGCGCTCGCCCGGCGGCTGCGGGAGCGGGGCGCCGCGCGCGGTGAGCGAGTGGCACTGCTGCTGCCGCGCGGCCCGGAGCTGATCACCGCCCTGCTGGGCGTGCTCAAGAGCGGCGCCGCGTATCTGCCCCTCGACCCCTCCGCGCCCACGCCGCGGCTCGCCGCGCTCCTCGACGACGGCGCGCCCGTGCTGCTGCTGACCTCGAAGGCCGCTCTCGCGCGGCATCCGCAGCTCGCGGCAGGGCTGCCCCTGCAGCTCGTGGACGACGTCGACGCCACCGTCGCGGAAGCTCCCCCGGCCGACGGGGCAGGGCCCGAGGACCCCGCGTACTGCATCTACACCTCCGGCTCCACCGGCCGTCCCAAGGGCGTCGTCGTGCCGCACCGGGGGCCGGTCAACCTCGTTCGCGCCCATATGGACCGGCACCCCCCGCTGCGCACCCTGCAGTGGACCTCGCCCGCTTTCGACGTCAGCGTGCAGGAGATCTTCACCACGCTGGGCTCCGGAGCGGCGCTCGTCCTGATCGACGACGAGGTCCGGCACGACCCGACGGCCGTCACGGAAGCAGCGCGCCGCCATGGAGTGCAGCGGATGTTCATGCCCAGCACCCCCTTGAGGTACCTGGTCGAGACCGGCCCCCGACTGCCCGACCTGCGCGAGCTGTTCTCGGCCGGAGAGGCGCTGCGGCTGACCGATGCCTTCCGCCGCTTCCTCGCCGCGCACCCGGGGTGCGCGCTGTACAACCAGTACGGGCCCACGGAGACCTCCGTCATCGTCACCTCGCACCGTGTCGACCCCGACGGCGAGGAGCTCCCCCCGATCGGCACGCCGATACCGGGAGCCCGCATCCTGCTGCTGGACGACGCCGGACGACACGTGCCCCCGGGAGCGGTCGGCGAGATCCACGTGGGCGGTGTGCCGGTCGCGTACGGCTACCACGCGCGGCCCGCGGAGACGGCCGGGGCGTTCCTCGGCGACGCGGACTCCCTGCTGTACCGGACCGGAGACCTCGGGCGCTGGCGTACGGACGGCTCGCTCCAGTACTGCGGCCGTGTGGACGACCAGGTCAAGATCCGGGGCCACCGGGTCGAGCCCGCCGAGGTCCATGCGGCGCTCAGTGCCCTCCCGGGAGTACGTGACGCGGCGGTCGTCTCCCGTCGCGACCGGCACGGAGACAGGGAACTCGTCGCCTACGTGGTTCCCGACCCGCCCACGGACGACCTTCGCGATCTTCGCGGCCTTCGCGAGCTGCGTGCCGCGCTCGCCGCGCGACTTCCCGACCACCTGGTGCCGCGCCGTTGGGTACGCCTGGAACGGCTCCCGCTGAACACCTCGGGCAAAGTGGACCGGGACCGGCTGCCCGAGCCGGGGACCGGGCCCGAGTCCGAGCTCACTCCCGGCCTCGACGAGGAGTCCCGGACCGCGGACGCGCAGCCCGCCACCCGGCTGGAGAAGTCCCTGCACGAGCTGTGGTGCGACGAACTGGGGGCGCCCCAGGTGCCGGTGAACCGGTCCTTCTTCGAACTCGGCGGCCACTCCCTGAGCGCGATACGGCTGCTGAACCGCATGGCGGACCAGCTGGACATCGAGCTGTCCATGGCCGAGTTCTTCCTCGACCCCACCATCCGGGGCATCGCCGGACGCGGCGAACATCCCGAGCCCGCCGCCCGGGTGGTGGAGACCGTGCCGATGACGTCCACCCTTCGCAGGCTGTGGCACCGGCACCACGAACGCGCCGACGCCGGGGTCTACAACGTCGCGCACCGCATCGACCTGCGCGGCGACCTCGACCCCCGGAGTCTGGCGGGCGCCCTGGAGGACCTGGTGGGGCGCCATCACGCGCTGCGCAGCAGGGCCGTACGGCGCGAGGGGCGGTATCTCGTCGAGGTACTGGCCGACGTGCCCGTGGAACTGCCGGTCGATGTCCTCACCGGGCACGCCGAGGACGCGGAGGCCGTCGATCGGTGGTGCCTGGACCACGCCTCCCGCGCGCTGGCCATGGACCGCGCGCCGCTGTTCCGCTTCCGGCTGGCACGGCTCGCAGCGGACCGCTGGGTCCTGCTGACCGTGTTCCACCACGCCGTCTGCGACGGCTGGTCCATGGGGGTGATCTGGCGCGAACTGCAGGAACTCTACAACGCCCGGCGCCACGGCTCCGCGAGCCCGCCGGCCCCGCCCGCCGTGCAGTTCACCGACTGCGCGCGTGCGGAACACGAGCTGGGCGGTGAACGCAGGGCGAAGCTCGAGCGGTTCTGGCGCGCCGAGCTCGACGGCGTACCCCTGCGTCCGGCACTGCCGTACGACCGGCCGCGACCCGAGGAGCTGTCCGGCCAGGGCGCCCTGCACACCTGGGTCATCGACGGAGCAACCCCCCGGGTGGTCGCCGACACCGCCACCCGCCTGGGCACGACGCCGTACACCGTGCTGGCCGCGGCGTTCGCCACCTGGCTGGGCGGACTGTGCGGCGGCCCCGCCGACGTGGTGCTGGCCGCCTCCAGCGCGAACCGCACGCGGCGTGAGCGGTCGGAGGTGGTAGGACTGCTGGGCGACGCGGTCCTGCTACGGGCCCGGCTCGGTGAGGCCGCGACCTTCGCCGACCTCGTGACGCGGCTCGGGTCGACACTCTTCACCGTGCTCGACCACCAGGAGCTGCCGCTGACCGAGGTGGTCGAGCTGGTCTCGCCCGGGACCGCGGAGTCACTGTTCCCCACCGTACTGTTCACCGTGGTCACCACACCGCCGCCCACCTTGGACATGCGGTCGGTGTCGGCCTCCGTACGGGCGCTGCCCACCTCGGGGGTGGCACGCAACGAGCTGTACGCCGTCCTGGTGCCCGGACAGGACACCATCACCGTCACCTTCGAGTACTCCACGGACCTCTTCACCCATCCGACCGTCGAGGCATGGGGCAAGGCCTTCACCGAGCTCCTGCACGAAGCCGCGCAGGACCCGGAGCGTCCGCTGCGGAGCCTGCTCCGCCCGTGACGACACGTCGTCGGGGGCAGGCCTGAACCGGTCCCGCGTCGCCGACCGAACCGCTTACCGCCCGCGCTTGCCCGGCCTGCGCGGGCGGTTCGCGGTCAGACGGGCGAACCCCAGGCCGTGGTGAGCCCCTCCAGCCACGCGGGCGGCAGTTCGGCGGCGTCCCACTCCTCCCGCAGCTCCGATGGCGCCGTGACGAGCCGTTCCAGTACGGCGAGGCTGGTGGGGGAGTGGATGAGGGAGTAGCGGCCGTGGATCGCGATCGTGCTGCCGGGCCCGTACTCCGCGTACAGCCGCTCCAGGCGTGCCCGGTTGGCTGAGACGAACTGCGCCAGCCGCCCCGCGTACCCGGCCCTCTGCCGGGAACTCATGGTGCCCAGGACGGCGGTGAGCACCTGCTCGGACACCTCGGGATCCAGGTCGGAAACGGTGGTGAACGAGAGGTACAGAGGCATGACCGCCACCTTCGCCCGCTCCACCTGCATCCTCCTGACGGAAGGGCGGGCCTCCGGCGCGGGGGCCGACGGATCCGCGGCCACGGCGTCCTGCAGCGCTCGTTCGGCGAGGTCCCCGAGCCGGTCCGTGACGGCCTGCGTCCCGTCGAGCCAGCCGGACTCGTAGAGTTCGCCCTTCACCCCGGGCGCGCTCCGCCCCACCGTGCTGACCTCCTTGTGCGCGAGGGCGAGGGCGCCGGCCTCGACCAGCCCGATCAACTCTTCCGCGTCACCGGAGAAGACCCCCGCCCGGGCGAGGAGTTGCAGCAGCGTCCTCTTCGCGTTGATGACGCTGACCTCGTCCAGCTGCTGCCGTCCGTCTTCGGCGGCGTCCATGGGGTCCTCCTCGTCGCATGGGCTGTACGGTGCGCGTACGCGGAACGCGCCCTTCGAGGGTTCAACGCCCGGTCGCCGGACTGCACTCCCACGTCGAGCGCGGCGCGCGGAACAGGCGTCCATGTGGCGATCGCTCCTGCTCGACCCTCGCGGGGCACAGCCTCTCACGTAGCACACGCCTCTCCTGAAACACCACCAGCGCTACATCCGTGCCCGGCGCTCTGGGCGCACCGTCCGTCACGGCCCCGCCTTCCGGGCGCCGTCGCCGCCCGGACGCTTCCCCGGCTCCGTCCGCCAGACCGTCCAGCGCCGGAGCCCGCCCGGTCACGGACGCAGCGATGAGTTTCCGCGGCCCGGAGAGTCTTACCACCGTTGTCGACCACACAGGAGGAACACATGTCTCAGCTTCTGAGAGTCCAAAACTTCAGCGTCTCGAGTGACGGCATCGGCGCCGGTGAGGACCAGAGCCTTGAGCGCCCATTCGGCCACGTTGATCCCGGAGGGCTTTTCGCCTGGGCCGGCGCCACGGCGAGCTGGCCCATGCGTACCGACCTCGGGGGGAGCCGAGGCCTCGACGACTACTTCACACGGGATTTCGCGCGCAACATCGGGGCCGAGATCATGGGCCGCAACAAGTTCGGGCCCCAGCGCGGGCCCTGGCACGACCATGACTGGCGCGGCTGGTGGGGAGACGAGCCCCCGTTCCGCACGCCGGTGTTCGTCATGACTCACCACCAGCGTCCTTCGTTCACGCTCTCCGACACCACGTTCCACTTCGTCGACGGCGACCCCGCCTCGGTCCTCGATCAGGCGCGCGAGGCGGCGCGGGGCATGGACGTCCGGCTCGGCGGAGGGGTCACCACCATCCGGCAGTTCCTCGACGCCGATCTCGTCGACACCATGCACGTGGCGGTCTCGCCGGTACGGCTCGGTTCCGGGGTACGACTCTGGGAGTCACCCGACGAGCTGCGCGACCGGTTCCACCTCGAGGTCGTGCCCAGCCCGAGCGGCGTGACACACCACCTGTTCTGGCGGAAGTGACACGCACTCGCCCGCGACTGTCGCTCGCACAGCCATATGGGCACCGGGCCTGCTCGGGCCTCGGGCCTCGGAGGCCGGCTCGGCCGTGGTGACCCGGTGGTGGCTCAGAGCCTCCACGACGACCGCGGCGGACGGTGGCTGATGGCCGGGAGCAAGCCCCCAGCGGCCCTTGTCAGTGGCGGTGTCTACTGTGTTCATCAGGTTTCAGGCAGAGCGGGCGGTGGTGGCCGTATGGGTGGGGATCAGGGACCGGGGACGGTCGTCGAGGTGGCGTACGCGCTGGCGTGGGATCTGGAGGCCCGCGCGCTGTGGCGGCCCCTGACCGCCGAGGCGGCGCGGGAGCGGGATGTCGCGGGGCTGCCGTACGTCGTGATGTACCGGATCCCGGGGCGGGAGTTTCCGCTGGAGGTCCGGCTCGTTTCCTGGCGGGACCATTACGTCGGCCTGTGGGCCTACGACGACCAGGGCCGCCGCACCGACGAGCTGGACCTGCGGCTGCTGGACGATCGGAGTCGGCTGCTCAGGCGACGTACCCGCATGTGGCAGTACACCGGGCCGGAGATGGCGGAGTTCGACGACGAGTGCCCCCGCTCCGCGCTGGAGCTGTTCCCGGACGGCAGGGGATCGATCACGCAGGAGCCCCAAGGCGAGCGCGGGCGAAAACTCGTCACGGTGCCCGGCCCTGATATACGGCGTTGGGAGGTCCGCCCCGGGTTCGAAGACTGGCCGGTGGCCGCCGCCCGCCGGCGGGGGCTGCCGGGGCCGGTGGTGCTCCAGGCGGCGGCGCTCGACTCAGGCGTGCCGGAGACGTCCGGCGACGTGTCCGAGGCGCCCGCCACCTGCTGGCGACCACCCCGCCCCGCGCAGCCCGGGCCACTCGACGCGCTGTTCCGGCCCGGGACGCGTGTGACCGACGGGTACCACCCCGAGATGACCGTCGTGGAGCCGCGCCAGACCGGGACTCTGCACGTGCCGAGCGGACTGCTTGCCGTCTCCGGGCCGGGCAACCTCTCCGGCCAAGGGCCCGCCATCACGGTCCCTGTCCCGCCGGGGGAGTACGTACTGGAAGAAGCACAGGTCCGCTTCGGCTACCACTGTGAGTGGAGCCAGGGCTGGGTGACCCGTACGGACACCACGGCGGTCCGGTTGCGCATCAGCGAGACCCCCGCCTTGACGTGGGAAATGTCCCTTGGGCCGGATGACGACCCCAGGCTGCTCGGGGAGAACGAGATCTTCGGCTTCGACACCGACGGTGCGACCGGATGCTTCGCCGATGCCGGGGCTTGGGATTCGCTCCACCGGCTCTTCGAGCGGCACCTTGTCCGGGGGGAGTCGGGTGTCGGGCAGGACATACCCGATTCCATGTACTTCCTGCGTACTCGGGACGAGGCATCCGGCGGCGAGCTGGTCGCCTTCGCGACGACCGGCGACGGCACCTACCCCGTGTGGGTGGGGCGCTCCGCGGACGGGGATGTGGCCGGGGTGGTGGTGCTGGTGGAGGGGATGCCTACGGTGCTCCATGACGGAATTGCCGACGGGGAGGAGACGGCGCCGGCTTCGTGACCGCCAGTGGTCTTCCAGGGGCGTGTCGGCTCCAGGTGCCTCCGGCCCCGAACCGGCGAGGCTCAGGTATCGCGACCAACCTGACGGCTACGTCCCGCTACTGCTCTCATGCGACCACGCTGTTCCCCAAACGTGAAAACTCGGTAGCGACGCCGGGCCGTCACAGGCGAGCATGCGACGCATGAGTGACCAACACGCACGATGGAGCCTGGCAACCGTCTATCCCGATATGTGGGCCGATCCGGACGATGACCCGCGCAACAACAATGACGGGCCCAGTCCGGAGGGTGAGCGTGCGACGCTGCAGGACTGTCTTAGGGACTACCGTCTGACCTTGCGGATGAAGTGTGCGGGCCTGGACGCGGAGCAACTGGCCCGTCGGTCGGTTCCGCCGTCGACGATGTCGCTGCTCGGCCTGGTTCGGCACCTGGCCGAGGTGGAACGGGACTGGCGCAACTGGATCACCGACGGTGACCCGCTGCCGAAGCTTTACGGCGAGAAGGACGCGGACTTCCACGGGGCTGTCGCCGAGCAGCCCGTGGTCGACGTCGCGTTCTCCGATCTGGAGCGCGAGCAGGCCGCGACCGACGCCGCGCTGGCCGAGTACCCGGATCTGGGCGAGCGCGTGGGGAAGGACAAGATCGCGGTTCGGGAGCTGATGGTGCACAGGATCGACGAGTACGCCCGTCACTGCGGGCACGCCGACCTGTTGCGCGAGTGCATCGACGGAAGGGTGGGCCAGTAACGCGGGCCCCGGGATGTGCTCTCGCCCACCTTTGGTACTCGCAGCCTTCGGGAGGGCAGGAAGCGGGCGTCAGCGTGAAGTGACGGTCAAGCGTATATGTACCCCTACCCGCCAAAGTACGGGTTGGCTTTGACAGCTCCATGGCCATGCCCATCGCGGGGGTCAAGACGACGGCACATGTGCGGAAGCCGATTTCCTTCCACGGTCATGGCTTGCACGAATGCGCCATAGCTGGACGCGGCCGGTGGATCCTTCCGATCAGCCCGGATAAGACTGGCCTTTCCCCGTGCCAGGGGGCCGACCGAGAAATGGAGGAGCGACATGCGCACGAGGAAGGACCGTCGATCGATGCGCCTCGCCGTGGCCATGGCGAGCAGTACCGTCCTGCTCGCCGGCACGACGTTCGGTGCCCACACGGCAACCGCACTCGACCAGCCCGGTTTTGACGCGCAAGTCCGTAAGGCCGGGCTCAGCAGTGCCCAGGCGGAAGTGTTACAGGCACGGGTGGACGCCGAGCTGGATCGCTTCGGCGGCACCCAGACGGCAGCAAACGAGATCCGCCTGCCGGATGGCAGTGAGCTGCTCCTGCCACTGCCGGGCGAGGCTCACGCACGCGACCTCGACGCTCCTGCGCGGGTGCGGGACCAGCGGGCTCCTTCCTCCTGCGGCTCGTACACCTTCTGCGCGTACTCCGGCACCAACTTCACCGGAACGGTCAAGCGGCAGCGACTGTGCAGCGAGCCCATCTCGATCGTCTGGAACGGTCCGGGTTCCTGGAGCAACAATCAGTCCAGTGGTACCAGGGCGCGCATGTACAACGGCTCCGGCCGACTGATCTACACGACGCCGGGCGCCTACTCGGAAGACCGCAACGGCGACTGGACACCGGTTGCCAGGGTCGACGCCTGCTGAACCTCGGGGCCGGACCTGCCAGGGGCGCGGCCCGGCCGGCAGTTCCGGCCCTTCGGCCGGCCGAGAGTGCCGTGCCGAGGGCCTGAAGATCACGCCACCCGCATGGACGGAACGGCGAAGCGCACCGCAGTTGACAGCCTCCCGCGCGACACCGACGCGGCCGGCCTTCACCGACGTACGCGCTCGCCAGCTCCCGTACCGTGGTGGCGGCGCCAGAGTGGAGGAAAGGGCGAAAGCTGGGCCGTCGTCAAGCCGCAACTTAGAGTGCAACCATGGGCTTTCGGCGCGCTCGGCGGAAGAGATGTACCGCTACGCCTTCCGGCTGGACGACCGGGACCGCTCCCTGGGTGACGGCTTCGGTTGGACCATCCTTCTTCTTGCTGACAGCGGCGAGGTGACCAGGGAATTCCTGCTGCGCTACGGGGTGGAACTCAGCGTGAAGACGGCGCACCGGGTGCGCTTCGCCTTCTTCTCCGGCATCTCCGGGCAGGAGACACGCGGTTTCATGAACCAGCTCACCGTCGGCAGGTACTCGGCGCGAGCATTTCTCGACCTGCTGCACGCGGGCCTGGAGCGGTCGTCCTGGCGGCACCGGCCACTCGACTGGGAGGGAGTCGGCTGGCGGGAGCTGCGCGGCGGACGTGTTCGTTCCCTTCACCGACGCGCGGCAGATCCACACGCACCTCCGGGACGCGTACGGGCTGCTGTCCTCGGCGATCTCGGGCGCCCAGGCCGGTGCGCGAAACCAACTCACTCCGTGTACATGCAGCAGGCGCTACCATGCGACGCATGAGTGTCTTATCGCGCCATACGATGCTCCAGCGGCCCCTGTTGTCCGTGGGTCTGTCCCTCGCTCTCATGGCGGGGATCGCGTCCTGTACAGGCGGCGACACCGATGCGCCAGATACGAACTCCTCTAAGGCACCTGCCGATCGGCGCATACTCGGCGAGCGGCTTGCCGGGGAATCACTGCGGCTGGGTGACAGAGACCCGCGCCGGTCCGTAGCTCTGGCGTTGGAGGCCGCTGGACTGGCGCAGGGTCCCAAGGTCACCGTCGCCCTGAACAGACTGCGTAGTCCGCACCCCTTCACACGTCTCGCGCTCGGACCCGCCGAGGTGAGCGCCCTGGACTACAGCGACGACGGGCGCTTCCTCATCGGCGGTGATACCGAGGGGCGGGTGCGGGTCTGGGACACCTACACCGGCGGTGAGAGGCTTTCGGCACGGGCCGGGGGCGCGGTCACCGAGGTCGCGTTGAGCTATGGCGGCAAGTATGCGGCGGCCCGCAGCAGCCAGGGTGGAGTTCAGGTCTGGGATCTGCGGCGGGGGCGGATCGTGCGGACCTTTGCCGACGCCCCGGGACGAGCTGTCGGGCTCATCTTCATCAATGACGTGAAGGCTCTGGCGTTCGGCGGACCCGACGGCACAGTCCAGGTCTGGGGTGTGGAGCCGTGGAGTCGCCGGTCGACTGTGCGTCCGGCCGGAGGCAGTGCAGCCATCACCTCGTTCTTCGGCCAGGAGTCTTCGGTGTTCGCCACTGTCTCCCCCCGAGGCATCATCGATGTCTGGGACCCCGCTGACGGACGACGCCTCGCCACCACCCGCGTCCCCGGACACCGGGCACACACCACCGGTCCATATCACCTGAGGTCCGGACCGGATGATCCCTCTGTGGTCTCCACCGGGCACGACACGTGGGCGATGTGGTTGCGGTCACTGATTCACGAAGGGGGAATGGGCCAGGAGCCCAGGCTTGTGGCGCGAAGTACCTCCCCTGCCTCGATCGTGTACGGCACGATCGTCGCTCCCGACCCGGCACGCACAAGGGCAGAGCTGTGGAGCGTCACCGGGATCCATCAGGCGGGCGACACGAAAATCAATCATCTGTACTCGGCGTCGGTCGGCTCTCCAGGCCATCGAGTTACCGCGCTGGTTGTCCCGCGCCAGCCGAACAGCACCCTGTCAGGTGTCGGTGCACCACCCGCACCGCTGCCGGCAGCCCTCGCGCTGTCCGACGGATCCGTCACCCTGTGGGACCTGTCGAATAGCCCGCCGCTGTCCCCAGGGACGAAAGCAGCCAAGGACGCGCTCCTCCAGCTGTGCTCGGCAACGCCGTTGATCCTCACCCGAGAGGAGTGGAAGCAACTCATCCCAGAGTTGCCCTACGCACCCGCCTGTATCGAGGTGATGAAAAAGCGCGAGGGAGAGCTCAATGAGTCACCCTGAAAACGAGCCAGAGGCCGGTCCTGTGGAGCGCACCCTCCCGCAGCGGATCCTCCGCCGCCTCGGGAACTGGTGGGCCCGAACCCGCCCCTGGAGGACGCGGCTCCGCCAGGACGGGCCCAGCAGCAAACGCGTACAAGCCTGGGTGGCCGTCGCCGGCCTGCTGTCCGGACTGGTCTTCGGCGTGTGGAGCCTCCTGCAGGCGAACAGCGACGCGGGCGACAAGGACGAGTTCAGCGTGCTACGACTGTCGGCAGAGCACTCGCGCTCGATCGAGCTACAGAAACGCGACGAGACTTCGGGCAGGCGCCACACCTCGAAGGAACAAGCCACGGTCCTGCACCTGTACTTGAGCAACAACACGGACGACCTCAAGGTCTTCCAGAAGATCAAGGTCGTGACCAAGCTCTACATCGAGGTCACCGAGTGCATCCGGGGCACCGGTGGGCCGGTCCGGATCACCGACGGATACGACGTTTCCCTCCCCGGCCCGGGCGAGCACACCGTTGAACCCATCCTCTACCAACTGCCTTCCCGAGCGGCGGAGGGTATGGAGATCACGCTCGGGTCGCGCATGGAGGCGGAAGGCGTCTACGAACTCGAAGTGTTTCTGCACAATGGATCCGAATACCAAAGCGTGGGCACGGTAATTGTGTCATCGCCCCCGGACGTGAAGGACGTCTATCCGCTCGACCTGGATCTCCTGCCGATCGGTGACCGCCCGGATCCCGGCTGCGTACGAGAGCTGGATCAGAAACTCAAGGACCTGTTCAGCCGAGACGTCCCCGTGGCCAAAAGTGTGCGAACGCTGCAGCAAGGCGTGCACTCGACTGCTGAGCAGCTGGAAGGCGATGGCCAGGTGCTCCCCTGACCACCACGACTGCCACGCCGCATGTGCAACACACTGCAGCCCTGAATGCGCCTGTTGTACGGGGGCAATCCGTGACGGGATCGGCAGCGGAGGACGCTGGTGAGACGGCATCCGCGCGCAGGCGCCTCGTGCACCGGAGGAATCCCGCTGGGCAACGGCCTCCCCTGCCGCCCGATCCATCGGGCAGACTCTGGCTATGGACGTGAGTAGTGAAAACCAGCCTCAGTACTCTCCCGGCCCCGGACAGGACGCCGACAGCCGAGCCTGCGTGCAGTACGCGGCTGGTGATGCGTGGGTCGTTGTCGTCCGCGGAGAAGTGGACATGACCACGATCGCTCCGCTCGCCGACGCCCTGAACCGGGCGGCCGCCTCTCACCCGACCGTGGTCCTGGACGCCTCCAGCGTGACCTTCGCCGACTCGACGTTCCTCAACCTGCTCCTGCGCGTCCATGAGGCGACGTGTTTGCGGATCGCGGCCCCTACGCACCAGCTCATGCGGCTGTTCCAGCTCACGGCGGTGGACACCGTTCTCGACGTCCGGGCCACCTTGGAGGCGGCGACGCGTCCTTGACCGGGCCTCCAGCAGCCTCGTGTGAAAGATGGCAGGCACGTGGAAGGGCGAGGTCGGTTTGCCCATCACGCACGGTCGGGTTCCTCCGGGGACGGTCCCTGGGTCGCGCTGTTGCGCCGACGACGGTCCGGCGAGGGGCCGATGTGTCCGGGGCGAGGAGCGGGCGTCACGAGTTTGCCGGTTGAGGGCATGTCGTGCCGGATGCGGGGCAGCAGACTCTTGACCCGCTCGGTGGGCCATCCCCCAGCCCCACGCCGAGCGCTTTGCGGCCCCGCCGCCCCCTCTCCCCCCGGGGGGTGGCGGGGCCGCCCCAACGCGCGTAGTCCGACGCGAGATCAGAGGTAGACCACCCTCACCGTCCGGAAGCCCAGCGAGCGCAGCAGGCCCTCGAGCATGGAGGTCGTGTTCTTCTCCGCCCGCGTGATCAGGCCGCTCTCCTTGGCTGCCTCGGCGATCCGCTGGGAGGCGAGGCGGTTCACGGCGCGTTCGTCGGCCGGGTTGTCGGAGAACAGGTCGCCGAGGCGGTCCAGAAGCCCACGCTGTTTCGACACGGCGTACGAACGCTCGGGGTCCAGAGCCGGAGCGCCGAGCCTGGCGTGGGGCAGGCGCAGTGTGACGGCGGTACGCTCCTCGTTCACGGTGACGCTCTGAGGGCCGGCTCGGCCCAGGTCGACATAGGCACCTACGGTCCCGGCGCCGACGTACAGCGTTCGGGTGCCCCGAAGGGCGTCCGGCAGGTACTTCGCATCCTTCTCCAGGTCGACGACGATCTGGAAGGTGCCTACCGCACCCTCGTAACGGCTCATGTCCTGGATCGACTTCAGCAGGGCGGGCCCCGAGCGGTCCTTCGTCTCTTGACCGAAGAGATCGTCGAGGCCCGATATCAAGCTGAACCGACCGGCCAGAACGAACAGGAGCAGGAGCGAGAGCAGTACCGCCGTGACAGCGATCAACCACCCCGGCGGACGGCGGGGGATGGGGGAGCGCCGGGGAGTTTCGTCAAGGGTCTCCACATGCCACTGATGCCCGGGCTGCACGTGAACACTCCCGCTGGGTCCAGCCAGGCCCCGCAGCCCGCAGGGCGATCCCGGCCTGCCCATGCCGCCTCATACGGAGCACACACCACCGTCGCCTTCAGGTCTGACCGGCGGGAACGGGGGTATCCGGCGGATCGGAAAGTCACCCGCGATGTTCGAAGGAGTCACCATGCACACCGCAGCCGAGGCCACGGATGTCGTCGAGCTCATCCTGCGGGATCACCGGAGGATGGAGGAGCTGTTCCGGGCGCTGCGCAATGTCCAGGCCGACCGGGCGGGCGCACTACAGGAATTCGCAGCTCTCCTCGTGGCCCATGCCACGGCGGAAGAGAGCGAGGTCTACCCCGCGATGAGGCGTGACAGGAACGTGGACAACGAGGACGTCGAGCACAGCGTGCACGAACACACCGAGGGCCACGAGGCTCTCCTCGCCCTGCTCGAAGTGCGGGACACCACCTCAAAGGAGTGGGACGAGAAGCTCGAAGAGCTGGTCACAGCGGTCAACCACCACACCGACGAGGAAGAACGGACACTGCTCAACGACGCACGGGAGAGCATCACCCTCGAGCGCCGCGCCGAGCTCGGCATGGCGTTCGAGGCTGCCCGGGCCAAGCAACTGGCCGCCGACTGCGGCAACCCGGAACATCTGCGCCGACTGGTGGACGCGCGGTGACCGGCCCTTCCACTGCACCGTGCCGCCTGGCGTGGCCGTGACTCCGGCCCTGGACGGCGGAGGTATGTTCCCGGCAGTCGGGGGCATCTGAACGGTACCCCGTTGCATACCGCTCCCGTGCGTGGAGTCGGTGAGACAGGAGGTGCCTCCCGTGACAGGTGCAAAGGTTCTTGAGCGGTTCCCAGCCGGGGGGCCGCGCGGAAGCTGGCCCGCCGAGGAATTCGCGGCACGCCGCCGCGAGGAAGGCGAGCCCGTTCAGGTCGTCATGGACCTGCGGATGGATGCCTTCCTGGTGGTGGTCGTGGATACGGACAGCACGGAAAGCGCAGCCTGAGTACGCCCGTTGTCGACCTGCTGAGAGCTGGCTGAGAGCTGCTGGTCCCCTCGGGCAGGTCCGGTCAGCCGGCTCCGGGCCGCTCGGTGTAGCGATGCCACCAGTGACGCCGCCTGGGATGGACGGCACGGCCCAACTTGCGGCCCAGGAGCAGATAGCCCAGGAACGCTCCAGCACTGTTGAGGATCACATCGTCGACGTCGAAGGCTCGTCCCGTCACGAGCGCGCCCTGCACCAATTCGACAAGTATCATCACCGCCGCCGTGACTCTGTCACACGCAACAGTCCCCGGGAACGCGGTGCCAGTACCGGCAGCAGCAGCCCAAACGGAACGCCCAGAAGGACGTTGCCACCAAGCTGCTTGACCGTGTCACGGAACGCGGGTTGCGCCAGGTAGGCACGGATGGAGTCTCCCGGGCGTAGATTGCTGTGCGTCAACGGCTCAGAGGCCGTCGAGGGTTCCAACGTCAGCCGGGCCAGCAGCACCGCGAAAGCCACCATTCCCGCGAAGGCCACAAGCATGGCGACTACGCGGCCACGGCGCGAAAGAGAGAGTGTCCCGTTACCTCCAGAGACCGGCACACTGCGGACCCTCCTCATACAGGTTCCGTCCGCCCGAACAGGCCGGCGTGCCCCGGCGGCAACTGCGTAAGAATGCGGCGCAGTAGGGCATCGTCAGCCGCTTCCGCGATGGTGGCCAGTACGGCGGTGACGGCCCGGCGGGCGTACAGCGATCCGCCCTGATCACACTCGTCCACCACTGCGACGAAGCCATCCGGTGTCAGCGGTTCACTGGCCGGCGGCACACCGATGAGTAGCGGAGCGCACTCCGGCGGCAGCAGACGAGCGAGGTCGGTCCGGTCGTTGCCGACGAGATGTGCTCCCAGCACCTCAAGCACTCGCTGCAGAGCCCCACCTGCCTCCTGCCGGACGGCGTAACCTCCGTGTTCCTGGACCCGATCAAGCACCGCGTCCAAAGACCTGTCCATGAGCCGCTCCCTGGGTATGAGCTTGTCGAGGGCCGCGCCGGTCTTTGTCTGCGTACGCAGCCGGTGAACGACCTGCTACCCGGGATAGCTGTCCGAAACCGAATGATTACTCAAAGGGGGTGTACGGGGCCAATCCGCTCCCGCCGAACCGGAGATCAGGCGTTCCACCATGCGTCGGTGCCACAGCCGATTTCGTAGTGCCACCACGCTTCCTCTTGTCCCCGGACAAGAAGTGCCTTGATCCCGGCGAAGTCCGCTCCTGTGATCAACGGCTGCCCTTCTGGTGCCGCCACATCGGCGGCCGCCGCGCGGCCTTCACGCTCGCGCAGTGGCCGGCGGCGAAGGGTGGGGATCTTCCGGAACCGCTCTGATCAGGACCGATCGGGTCCGAGGCGGGCGCAGCCGGGTGTCGTCATCCGCAGCGAGCAACAGGCCGCCAAGCGCACACATGCCGCCCGCGGCACCCGACGTCATGCCGGTCAGCCCCATGCCAGGCCCATACGCCGGTTCTCGCGGTGCCCCGCCGACTGTTCAGTCGTGGCCGGACAGTCGACAACGGCGGTGACGGTCTTGCCGCCATGCGGGTGCGGCCTCACCGTCAGCGAACGCGACAACTGCTTCACCAGCGGCAGGCCAAAGCCGCCATTGCCGTGTTTGTAGTCGGCCCGACGCATCCGCGGGAGGGCCGTACTGCTGTCCGTCACGGCCACCTCGATACTGTCCCCGCAGGGGGTGAGACGCAGTGTGGACGACCCACCCGCGTGACGTACGGCGTTGGTCACCAGTTCGGAGACGATGATGTTCACCGCATCAGCGGTCTCGTCTGTGACGCGCGGCGCTACGGTGCGCAGGAACTCACGGGCGGTCTGCCGTGCCCTTGGCACACACTCCGAGGTCCCATCCAGAGAGGTCACCAGGGAAGCGGCAGTGGTGGTGGTGATCGTGTCCAGGTGGCTCATCGTCTCACCTTTCCTCGCCCTACGTGGTACAGCCGGAGGGAGCTTTTCCGACGTTGAGTGACCCGTATCAACTTTGCCGCGCCCTGATTTGTTGCACCCATTCTGTCGTCATCAATGGCCGATCAACGGCCCTGGCAAGCGCCCGACGCACACGAACGCGAACCCGAACAATGCCGCACACCGTACGCAGACAACCGTGGCCATCACGCCTGCGCGTCAATACCGGTCACCGCCGCAGGCCCTGTGGGCGCCTCATTTTCGGTGTAACCGGCCTCCCGCAAAGCGGCAGTTGCCGTCCGCCTGGCGACCTCCTCCGCGCTGCGGCTGTTATCGGCCTCCACCTCCAGACGAACGCTGAACGTGCCGTTGTCATTGACCGTGAGGACGTCCAAGTCCTCCGCCCGCCCCAGCGACGTCTGCCGTGGATCGGCGGGGCGCAGGTGTCGCACGAGAACAGACCGCGCGTCATCGGTCAGCTCACGCAGGAACGTGCCCGGAATCGTGATGACATAGGTAGTCACGTACTCTCCTCACCTCAACAAGGGGCTGACAGACCTGCGACACGCATTGCACATATATGGCCTGCCCCGTCCACGAGCCAGTGAACAGGCTCACCAGTCACCGCACTCCATGCCACCCGTTCGGGGCAGTGCCACCACCGAACAAACCCCCAGAACGGCGGCCATGCTCGCGCCGCTGCCCAGGCAGAAGTCCGCCGGGGCCGGATGTCTCCCTCGCCGCCCAGGGCAGTGTCTTCACCGAGCTCCTGGCGCACTGGGACCTTGAAGAACCGTTGGTGGCCGCCCACGACTTCGGCGGTGCCGTCTCCTTGCGGGTGCATCTGCTGCACGGAGCTCGCTACCGCTCGCTCGCTCTGGTCGACCCGGTCGCGTTGGCCCCGTGGAGTCCCCCGTTCTTCCGGCTCGTCGGCGAGCATTCCGAAGAGTTCGAACAACTACCGCCCGCGCTGCATACGCTTTGGTGCCGGAGTACGGGAGCTCGGCCAGCAGCCCCCGCCTGCACCCGCAGTCCTCGACCGGCTCATCCTCTGCCCGGCCGACGCGCGCGGGCCGCTTTCCAAGGGCGCCGTACCCGAAGCCGCGGACGGCCACCGGCGGTAAAGTGCCTCCCGGCCTGCTCCCTGGCCCGCCGACGGCATTTCTGCAGCGGGGTGCGAGCCGACCGTGATCACGGCCTGATGGGGCATCGGCAAGAAAGGCGGTGTCGTCGGCCGGATCGGGGATAGGGGTATAAGGGAGCCGTGGCGAAAGGAAGGGGAGTGCGATGGGGGTAGCTCTGATGCGTGGTGACAGCGTGGCCCCCATTGAGGCCACCAAACCGTTCCGGCCTGTCGAGCAGAAGCCAGGGCACGGGGCTCCCGTGCCGACCGGGCCGACGGCCGGCGGGACCGCCTCCACAACCTACACCGATCTTGATGGTGCGATCGCTTCGGCGAGGGACTTCGTCGGGGCGTTTCTGCTGGCAAAGGCGGCCGACGGGGTGGCGATCGGGCCCTCCACGGTCGGGGATGCCCGGCTGGTGATCAGTGAGCTCGTCACCAACGTCGTCAGGCACGCCTCAGGTCCCTGCCAGGTCGACCTGAAACTGGCGGGCGAAGCGCTGTGTATCGCCGTGTCCGACACTCACCAAGTGGCCCCCGTCGCCCACGCACCTGACCCCCGGCGGGTCGGGCAGCACGGGCTGGAGATCGTGCTGGCTCTGTGTGAGGGCGTCGAGATCGAGCCGCTGCCGTTGGGCAAGCGTGTCCGGGCACGTCTCGCCCTGCGGTGAGGCGCCGCGCCGACGGCAGCCGACCAGGGAGACAGTGCCCTTTCGTGGGCCACCGAGTTGCGGGAGCGGTCAGCACGCAGTCCGTCAATACCGGTGCGTCAGGGCGCCGAAGAGTTTTCCGAGGAGACAGCAGGTATGGAACGCGGGCGGTTTCAGGTGCAGGGCGAAGTGCAGTCGGCGGGCATCGGAGTGGTACGAGTCAGCGGCGAGCTGGATTACGACGGGGTGGCAGCCCTCGAAGACGCGGTCAGATCCGTCAGGGCTCTGGGCAGCCACTGCCTGCTGCTTGACCTGTCCGGCCTGACGTTCATGGACTCCTCCGGAGTCAACGCCTTGCTCAAAGCCCGCCGCGACGCACACGTCACAGGCGGATGGATGCGGATCGCCGGCCCCCAGCCGCCGGTGCTCAAGGTCATCGAACTCGTCGGTCTCGACCAGGCCATCCCGCTGTACAACAGCGTCAGTGATGCCCTCGAGGCTTAGGCTCCGCGGTGGGACGCCTCCGGCACAGTGATGGCCAGGTCCTGCGAGCCCGGTCCGGACACCGGCCTGGAAGCATGACGGCCCGGCAGGCGTAGAGGGCTCTGGCGCCTTTCGGCACTCGGGGCGTCCTCGGCGGCGTGGAACCCCGTCGGCCGGGGAACGTGGGTTTCGTCAGCACCCGAACGCGTGTCCAAGGCCGTGCTGCGCAGCAGCCCGGGACCGCAAGCCACTCCGGAGAGTCAGCATGAGCGTCATCGATCCCCTCAGACCTGATGGCGTGGAGCGTACCGCGATGGCGATCCCGCCCGATCAGGAACGCAAGCAGCGACTCCGGCGCCGGCTGGAGCGCCTGATCGGAGTCGCCGCCACCGAAGGCAACGAGCTCCGTCTTCTGCGCAACGGCGACGAGATCTTCCCCGCGATGCTGGAATCCATCCGCGACGCCGAGCACACCATCGACATGATGACCTTCGTCTACTGGCGTGGAGAGATCGCCCGAGAGTTCGCCACCGCCCTCGCCGCCCGTGCGCGGGGCGGGGTGAGGGTGCGGCTGCTGCTCGACGGCTTCGGCGCCCGGCAGATAGAGAGGAACCTGCTCGACGACATGGACTCGGCAGGCGTGCAGATCGCCTGGTTCCGCAAGCCCCTGTGGCTCTCACCCTTCAAACAGAACCACCGCTGCCATCGCAAGGCCCTGATCATCGACGAGCACACCGCGTTCACCGGCGGAGTCGGGATAGCCCAGGAATGGTGCGGTGACGCCCGTAACCCGGGCGAGTGGCGCGACACCCATGTCCGGGTCCGTGGCCCAGCCGTCGACGGAATCGCTGCGGCGTTCGCACAGAACTGGGCGGAATGCCACGCCGAACTCTTCGACGACCGTGACCGGTTCACCGAGTACACCCAGCACGGCGACGCCATCGTCCAGGTGGTGCGAGGCTCCGCCGGCGTCGGCTGGCAGGACATGCAGACACTGATCCGCATCATGCTCACCTCCGCACAGCGACGCTTCCGCCTGGCCACCGCCTACTTCGCTCCCGACACGTACTTCATCGACCTCCTCTGCGCCACCGCCCGCCGCGGTGTCACCGTGGAAATACTGCTGCCCGGCAGGTACACCGACCAACGAGCGAGTCAACTGGCGGGCCAACGCCATTACGGCGACCTCCTCGCAGCAGGCGTCGACATCCGCCAGTACCAGCCCACCATGATGCACGCCAAGATCATCACCGTCGACGAGGTCGCGTCCCTGATCGGGTCCACCAACTTCAACCGCCGCTCCATGGACCACGACGAAGAACTGATGCTCGCCGTACTGGACGAGGCGTTCACCGCCACACTCGACCGCCACTTCGACGAAGACCTGATCCACAGCCGGCCCATCACGCTCTCCCGGTGGAAGCGCCGTCCTCGTTTCCGGCGTGCCCTGGAATCAGCGGTCGGCCCCATCCGGCGCTTCCTGTGAACCGGGTCCGGCAAGGGCCTGCCCGGCCCGGACGCCCCGGGTACCGGCGGCCCGGCCGGCGCCGCCTCGCGGGCATTGGCCGGGGCCCTTGGGGGTAGACGGGGAACACTCTCGGCGGACGCTGCCGCACGGCGTCGTCACTCCATCAGGAAGGAAGTCTTCCCATGTCGTCTTCGCTGGTCGAAACAGTGGACATGAAGGCCCCCGTTTCACTGATCTGGAAGTTGTGGAGCGATGTGACGAGGTGGCCGCAGTTCCTCACCCATGTCAAACGTGTCGACCGGATCGACGAGCGCCGGTTCACGTGGTGGCTGACACTGCCCGGCGCGGACAAGTACTTCACCGCTGAACTGACCGAGGTCATCCCCGAGGAACGGATCGCCTGGAAGGTGATCGCCGGCACTCAGCACGCAGGTGTGGTGACCTTCCACCGGCTGAGTGACACCACCAGCCGTCTCACCATCCAGCTCGAGTACGAGCCCGATGGGCTCGTCGAACACCTTGGCGCCCTCACCAATCTCGACAAGACCCTGGCCAACTACGACCTGGGCCAGTTCCAGCGGATGGCCGAGGACCTCGCAGCATCCTCCTAGCCTCACCTGCGGGCAGGCGGCACGGAGGCGTCGAAGAGATCGGCATGAGACGCCTGAGACCGGGTAGGCGCGGCTCACTGGCTCGCCGGGATCGACGAGGCCGTGTGACGTGGGAGGGGACAGGACGATGACGACTTCGGTGGCTATGACAGCGGTGACAGAAGCGGGTGTCGCAGAGCTGCCGGTGGTTGTGGACCCGGAGAAGCTCGCGCCGAAGGACGCCCGCGCCCTGTCGAGGATGTTCTTCGACCGGCTGACCGTTCTGGAAGAGGGCACACCGGAGTACCAGTACGCCCGGAACACCCTCATCGAGATGAACATGTCGCTCGTCCGCTACGCCGCCGGACGGTTCCGCAGCCGCGGGGACCAGATGGAAGACATCGTCCAAGTCGGCATGATCGGGCTGATCAAGGCGATCGACCGGTTCGAGCTCTCCCGGGAAGTCGAGTTCCCCACGTTCGCCGTGCCGTACATCGTCGGCGAGATCAAGCGGTTCTTCCGCGACACCTC
This sequence comes from Streptomyces sp. CB03234, assembly GCF_001905885.1. GTDB lineage: Bacteria > Actinomycetota > Actinomycetes > Streptomycetales > Streptomycetaceae > Streptomyces. Next base: position 886,983 of record NZ_LIYH01000004.1, read on the forward strand.
GTGGGCTGTGCACGTGCCGCGGCGCCTGCAGGAGGCTCGCGTCGAACTCGCCAAGGCGACCGAGGAGCTCAGCACCCGCCTCGGCCGTTCCCCCACGGTCCGCGAACTCGCGGACCTGATGAGCCTTTCCGAGGATGAGGTCATCGAGGCCCGGATGGCCTCCAACGGCTACAACTCCACCTCCCTCGACGCGGCGCTCCACGGTGGTGAGGACGACGACGCCGCCTTGGCCGACTTCATCGGCGCCGAGGACCCGGGCATGGAACTCGTGGAGAACTTCCAGACGCTGGCCCCGCTGCTCAACGAGCTCGAGGACCGCGACCGCCGTATCCTCCACCTCCGCTTCGTCGAAGAGCTCACCCAGGCGCAGATCGGCGAACGCCTCGGTGTGTCACAGATGCATGTGTCACGCCTGCTCACCCGCATCCTCGCGCGGCTGCGTGCGGGAATGCTGACCACCCACTGAGGCGCGCGGACCAGGCCTGGCCGCGCAGCAGCCGGCTCGGACACGCGGCTCCGCCCCCGGCAACCGGGACGGAGCCGACTGTCCGTGCTCTCATGCGGCGCCGGACACCGCGGCTCGCCGGCCCTGTGGTGGCCCTGGGGAGGACCGATGGGAACGGTGGTGCGCGTACCGCAGACGCGGGACATGGACGGCGAGGAACTCTCCGGAGACGAAGCCTTCTCCGCACTGCGGCACTACGGTGGACGCACGCTGTTCATCGACGCGTTCACACGCTTCCGCTACGCCGACGGGTTCAGCTTCGCCCGCTCCCTGGGATACCAAGTCGTCCTCGGCGTCGTGCCGTTCACCATCGCCCTGGTGGGGATCGCCACGACCATGCACACGGAAAGCGTGGGGCAGGCCATTGAACTCGCCCTGGCCCAGGTCATTCCCGGAACCGGCACAGAGCTTGTGCGGCAGGCGCTCTCCGACACCCGGCGCAGCGCGGGCGCGGACACCGCCGGCGCCGTGGCCATGTGGCTGGGCCTCGGCTTCGCCGTGATCAACCTCGCGGCAGCGGTGGGACAGATCGAACGCGGCTGCAACCGCATCTACGGCATCGAGCGTGACCGTCCCTTCGCCGCAAAGTACGGCAGAGGCGTACTTCTCGCCCTGTGTGCCGGCCTTCCGCTCGGAGGAGGGTTCCTTGCCATGGTCGCCGGACGGGGCATCGGGCAGGCAGTGATCCAGGCGCTGCACTGGCCACCGTCTCTGCTCAGCTGGTGGCATCATGTGCACCTGCCCGTCGGGGTGCTCCTCGCGGCCGTCGCCTCGGCTGTGATCTTCCGATGGGCTCCTCGCCGTGACCAGCCGGGCTACACCTGGCTCATTTTCGGCTCGGGCATCCATCTGCTCCTGTGGGTGGCCGCGACATGGCTTCTCGCGTTCTACGTCAACAACAGCGCGTCGTTCGGAGCGGTGTACGGTCCGCTGACCGCGTTCGTCGCCCTCCTGTTGTGGGCGAACGTGACCGGCATCGCTCTCTTCCTGGGCGTCGCCTTCGCCGCTCAGCTCGAAGCCGCCCGCGCGGGCATCACCGAACCGATTCACCCGGACCCCGGTCCGGGGCCGTGACACGGGCTCGCCGGGCGGGGGAGCGGCGGTGCGCGCGTGCGCAGGACACCACGCGGCGGCTCAGGCCGCTCAGGCGGATTCGGCAGACGACGTCGTACCGCCGTCCGCTTCGCCTCCCCGCGTACCGGTGTCTTCGACGGCGAGGCGGAAGCTGCTCAAGCCGGCTGCGAGCGCCGCGCGCTCCGCTGGGGGCATGGCGGAGATGACGTCGAGCAGCGCGGCCTCGCGGCGGGCGCGCAGGTCCTTCAGATAGCTTTCCCCGCGGCTCGACAGGCGCAGCTCCAGCTCCCGCCGACTGGCCGAGCTGGGGGAACGCTCGACAAAACCCAGCGCGTCGAGACGGTCGCACATCCGGCTCACCGAGGACGGTGCGGACCCGAGCACCTCACCGAGGGTGCGCAGGTTGATCGGCTGGTCGCGCTCCAGGATGTACAGAACCCGCAGCTGCGAGGTCGAGACCGGAGCCGCCGATGTGGTGTCGCGGCCCTTGTTCCAGAGGACTTCGAGCAGTTCGATGACTTCCCGGGCGGCCTGTGCGGCAGCATCCCGGTCGGCGCTTGCAGAAGTCTCGGAATGCATGCTCTCAACTGTGACACTTCGCAAAGGCCTTGTCAGTCGCTGGGACACAGGGACTCCTCCTTGTACTGCTGGGCAAGAACCTCACAGCTGTGACGCGCTCGGGACGTTCCTCCGGGGCGATTGCACATGAGCATCCAGCCCAGCCTATGCCCACGGCCGGTCACCGCTCATTCAGCCACCGGACGGTAGACCGTCAGCGCCTCTGGCAGCTTGTCCAGCAACAAGGAGGAAGGAGCGGGGACCACCTCGCCGTCGTAGGCCATGTGCGCCACCCGTGGCAGCCCGGAGACCAACAGCCGTGAGGGACGCGCCGCCGCGTACAGACGGGTCTTGGCCAGGCCACCCGCGATCGCCGTCACCAGGAGGCGCGTCCGGGCGAAGAACCCGCCGCGCGCGACCCGTACGTCCAGCAGCCCGTCCGCCAGATCGTGACGCCGCACCGGTGCCAGCCCGACGCTGCGGTAGGCCCCATTGCCGGCGAACAGCAGCCACAGGGATTGCTGCTTGCCGTTGACCACGGCCGGCAAAGGACGTGCCGTACGCAGAACGTGTACGACGCCCGCAAGCGTGGCGGCCGGACCGCCCATACGCGGCGACCAACGCTCCCTCACCCGGACCAGCTCGGCATACACGCCCAGGCTGAAGGTGTTGAGGAAGTACGCCACCTCCTCGCCCGTCTCGCGATCCCCGCCCGCTCGGCCACGTGGCCTGATCCGGCCGACGTCGGCGCGGACCGCGTGACCGGCGGACAACGCGGCACAGGCATCCGCCACCGTCTCCACGCCCAGGTCCGCCGCGAAGTGGTTGAACGTCCCACCGGGAACCACCATCAGCGGTACGCCGGCCTTCAGCGCCGGCGCCACCGCGGCGTTCACGGTGCCGTCCCCTCCGCACACGCCCAGTACCCCACCACGCGCGGCCGCCTCACCCGCTGCCCGGTCCATCACTTCAGCGAGAGAACCCGCGCCCTCCTCGTGGAAGACGACCTTCGCGCGGGGCAGCGCGTCCTGCAACTGCCTGACGGGGTCCAGAAATTGCGGCTGAGCGCCGGATGAGGGGTTGACGACCAGGATCAGTCCCTCTCCCTCGGGCAGCGCCGGCGCATCAGCGCGCGGCCGGGCCGGGGCGGGCAACTGGGCACGTGACGGCGCCAGCCCCCGTACCGCGTAGGCCGCGCCCACTCCGAGGCCGGCGCCCACCACCACATCACTGGGATAGTGCACACCGGTGTAGACACGAGAAAACGCGACAGAAGCCGCGACCGGCAGGAGCGCGGCCCCCCAGCGGCGTGACTCCAGCGCCACACCCGCGGTGAACGCGGCCGCGGACGCGGCATGCCCGGAGGGGAACGAACTCGTGACAGGCTGGCGTGCCAGGTGCCGTATCACGGGTACCGCGTCCAGCACGGGACGCTCCCGCCGGACCGCCCCTTTCCCAAGGGTGTTGACGGTGGCCGAGGCCAGCGCGAGGGACACCGCCCCGCGCACCGCCGCACGCCTGCCGCGCACCCCGCCCACGGCCCACATGCCCGCGGCGACACCGAACCAGAGCAGCCCATGGTTGGCGCTTCTGCTCAGCCGGGGCAGCACCGGCTCCGCTCCCGGCCAGGAACGGGCGGCCACCTTCTCGAAGACCGACCGGTCCACGCGGCTGAGCGCGACGCGCACCCGACCCGTTGATACGTTGCCCATCAGGTGTCCCCCTCGTCCGGCACGCGCGCGACGCCCATACGGCACCGCCCATGAGGTCATGGCTGGATCAGGCGGCCGATGTCCTGCGGGTCCAGACCAGTGAGCTGGGCGATGCGCGGCGCGGGAATGCCGGCGGTCAAAGCCCGGTGCACCAGAGCTTCCCAGTCATGGGTGGTGTCCCGGAACTCCAGGAGTTCGCTCTCCACTTCGGTGACCGACTGGGGCGCGCACTCCTGATGTACGCGTACCGCCTCCTCCTCGCTCAAGGGAACGGGCAGGCGCTCGGCCTCCTCAGGGATGAACGCCTCCAGCTCGGCAGGCACAATCCGGAGGTGGTCGGACGAAGCGGAGACCTCGTGGGCCTGCAGCCAGGCGCGTACGGCCGGCGTCTCCGCACACTCCAGGGCGCCGACGGCGGCAAGCGCCGCGCCCAGCCGTGGCTGACGGTCGGGGAGCAGGAACAGGTAAGCGTCATCGGCCATAGCGCCAGATCATCTCTTCGGTCGGTGCTGAACGGGACACTGATGCCGGCGCCCCGGTACTGCGGCGGAACCCGCCACATGCTTCACAGAACTTGAATACCGATGAGGCATGTGTCGTCATCGGTGTCGGACTTGCTGTGCGTGAGCAGCCCATCGAGCCGCTGCTCCAGTGTGGTGGTCGGTATCCGGGCGTTGGTGAGCAACTGGGCCAGGGAGTCCTGGACCGACTGGTCCCTGCGCTCGACCAGCCCATCGGTGTACATCAGCAGAGTGTCACCGGGCTCCATCTGCAGTTCCTCCTCCTCGTACGTGGTCTCCGAAAGAGCACCGAGGAGTATGCCGCTGACCGTTCGCAGCGTGGTTGCCTTCTGGCCCCGGATGAGAACCGGAGGGAGGTGCCCTGCCCGGGCCCAGCGCAGGGTGTGCTGCTCGGGGTCGTACAGGCCACAGACCGCCGTGGCCGTCACGTGCTCGGTCAGGTAGTGAGCCACGGTGTTCAGCCAGGACAGCAGCTGACCCGGCCCCGCGCCGGTGACAGCCAGACCCCGCATGGCGTTTCGCAGCACCACCATGCTGGTCGCGGCCTCAATGCCATGTCCGGCCACGTCCCCCACGCACAGCATGATCTTCTTGGAGGGCAGTACAACGGCGTCGTACCAGTCACCGCCCACCATGGACTCGGACTCGGCCGGACGGTAGCGCACGGCGATCTGCAGACCGGGACTGTCCAGCGGGGCCTGGGCCGGCGGCATGATGGCATGCTGCAACTGCAGGGTCATACGGTTGCGTTCGGCAGCCTGCTGCTCGGTGTGCGCCAGCTGGTCGCGGGTCGCCGCCAGGGCCACTTCGGTCCAGTGCTGCGCGGAGATGTCCTGGTAGGCGCCCCGCACCGCCAGCATGCGGTGGTCGGCGTCGAGGACCGGCTCGGCGATCACGCGGATGTGCCGGGTGACTCCGTCCGGGCGCTGCAGGCGAAAGGCCGCGGACGCCGGCCGCCTGTGGTGCAGGACGGCGCGCAGGAAGCGGCCGATGGTGACGGCGTCGTCCGGGTGGGCGTGGGCGGTGAGCTCTTCCAGCGGCACGGGGCTGGTGTTGGGGGCACGGCCGTAGAGATCGAACAGCTGGTCGTTCCAGGTGATCTCACCGGTGGCGACGTTCTCCTCGAAGCCGCCGATCCTGCCGAGACGTTGGGCGTGCTGGAGGAGGTTGGCCAGACGGGCCGTCTCGTCCTCGACGCGCCAGATGAGAAGCACGCTGCTGCCATGGCGACTGACGCTGATGTCGGCGACGGAGGCAAGAGGGACCTGGTCGACCAGAGCGGTGAGAGTCATCCGCTGGGCACGGAACGGCTCACCGGTCGCGTAGACACGCTCTATCTTCTCGAAGAGTTCGCTGCCGCCAACGGCCATGGGGTAGGCCTCGAGCAGCAGTGCTCCGTTCACAGCACTGCGTGAGCGACCCGCGGGATCGACGAAGTGACTGTTCGCGTGATGAATCCGGAAGTCGGCGAGCCGGCCTTCGGGTTCGAGGAACGGAACCAGGACCAGCGCGGGGTCGTACAGCCCCTCGGCGAGTTCGACCAGCTCGCTGAGGTCCGGCCTGGTCGTCCAGGACTGCCCGCGGGGGGAGACCGCCGCGCCCGGCCGGCCCTCAAGGGTGTGAGCGCACAGCTCGGCCAGTGCCTCGATCTGGCGCACGATCTGCGGTGACTGAGGCTCCAGGGGGCCCGGCCAGCAGATCTCCAGAATCCCGTGGACGCGACCGCCGGTTCCAGCGGGAAGCGCTACACGGCCGCCGCTCGGGTTCTGTGTCCAGCCGATGGACGGCAGGCCTGCTGCGGACCAGGAGGCGACGCGTACCGCCTGCCGCTCGGCCAGCGCCTGGCGGGCCAGCGTCGACACACCGGGCGGCACGTAGCGCCAGCGGCCGGCCTCGTCGGTGGGGAACCCGGCGTGCCCCGCAAGGGTCAACGAGGCGTCCGAACCCGCCGTCCACACGGCGACGGCGTTGGCACCCAGTGGCGTCAGAGCGTGTTCCAGGAGCGACTCGGCGACCGCCTGGGTGTCTCCCGCCGCCAGGGCACCGCTTTCCGCCGTACGCAGACGCACGCCGATGGATGCGCTGTCTTCCGCAGCGCTCGCCTCACCGTTCGTCCGCTGGACGAAATGATTGGCCACGTCGGTGACGTGGTCATGTGCTGCCTGATTGACGATGTCCGCTGCCAGCTCCAGCTGTGAAACACCCGACTCGTCGGCCAGCGCTGCCAACTGCTGGGCAGCCACGGCGGGCCCGCACTGGAGCCGTTCGATCAACACGCCCTTCGCGAGTTCGATCAGAGCGCGGCCGTCAGCCGCAGCCTGCGCGGCGCGGATCTCGTTGCGCAGCCGCTCCACCGTCGCTGCCAGCCTGCCCAGGCCGGTGCCCTCTCCGGCAGCCTGGCGGGAGGGGGCGGGGGCCGGGCTTGAGCGAGCGGGCGTCAGCAGCCCGTCGTCGGCGACGGGCTCTCCAACATGCTCAGGAGTGCTCACAGTGCTGCTGACTCCTCGTTCGGCGGAGGGGAGGGGAGGGAAAGCAGGAGGGCTGCTGGGCCGACTGGCCCGCATCACTCCCTAGACGGCCAGCCAGCGCCTGATGCAGGCGATGAGGTCGTTGGCGTCCACGGGCTTGGTGACGTAGTCGCTCGCTCCCGAGGCAAGGCTCTTCTCCCGGTCTCCCGGCATGGCCTTGGCCGTCACCGCGATGATGGGCAGCGTGGCGTGGGCGGGGTCCTCTCTGATCGCGGCCGTGGCGGCGTAGCCGTCCATTTCGGGCATCATCACGTCCATCAGGACCAGGTCGATCTCGGGGTGCTCCCGCAGTGTCTCGATGCCCCGGCGGCCGTTCTCGGCATGCAGGACCTTGGTGCCGTGCATCTCCAGGATGCCGCTGATGGCGTACAGGTTACGGGCGTCGTCGTCCACCACCAGCACCGTGTGGCCGGCCAGAGTCCCGTCGAGGGGCTGGGAGGGCTGCCGGCGGGTCTCCTCGGGGCGCACCAGGGGGAGTACGTCCCCCGGCTCCTCGGCGGACAGGTGCAGGGCGATCCGCTCGCGCAGCTCGTCAAGGCTGGAGATCAGCTCCAGCGGCCGGCTGTCCGAACGCGTCTGCAGCTGCTCTTCCTGAGTCGGCTCCAGGCGGCGACTGTTGTGCGCGAGGACGGGCACGGTCGTCACCGCCGCGTCACCGTCCATGGCATCGAGGAACCGCAGCGCCTCGTCCTTGGGCATGTCGAGTTCCAGGACGACGCAGTGGAACGGACCGGCGGCGAGACTTTCGGCTGCCTCTTGGGCGCCCACGGCGGTGATGACCTCGATGTCCGCCATGTGCTTGGGAAGGTTCTGGTTCCCGGACAGGTCGGCGACCGCGCTCTCGGCCACCAGGGACAGCAGACCGCGAGTGCGTTCCTCGACGACCAGCAGTCGACGCTTCTGCCGGGGCGCCGGCGCCTGGCGGGGCGCCGCCTGGCTGCCTCCCTCGGTAGCGGCTCCTTCGCGCGTGGCTGCCTGTGCGGCTGCTCCGGCGGCATGCCCCTCCCAGTCGGCCCGCTCGACCGGCAGATAGAGAGTGAACGTACTGCCCTGCCCGTGACTGCTCTGGGCGGTCACCGCACCGCCCAGCAGATGGGCGATCTCCCGGCTGATGGACAGCCCCAGACCGGTGCCCCCGTACTTGCGGCTGGTGGTGCCGTCCGCCTGCTGGAAGGCACCGAAGATCGCTTCCAGCTGCTGCTCGGCGATACCGATACCCGTGTCCTTGACGCGGAACGCCAGCACCGCCCCACCCCGGTTCACGGCTGGCGGAAGCTCATGCTCCGCGGCCACCTCGATGCGCAGCTCCACGCTGCCGCGCTCGGTGAACTTGACCGCGTTGGACAGCAGGTTGCGCAGCACCTGCCGCAGCCGGGAATCGTCGGTCAGCAGGTCGGCCGGGACGCCGGGGGCGGCGCTGATCGTGAACTCCAGGCTCTTCTGTGTCGTCATCGGCCGGAACGTGGCCTCGACGTACTCGAGCAGCTGGCGCAGCGGAACCCGCTCGGGGTTGAGATCCATCTTCCCGGCCTCGACCTTGGACAGGTCCAGGATGTCATTGATCAGCTGCATCAGATCCGACCCGGCCGAATGGATGATGCCCGCGTACTCCACCTGCTTCGGGGTCAGGTTGCGCGTGGGGTTCTGTGCCAGCAACTGCGCCAGGATGAGCAGACTGTTCAGCGGCGTACGCAGCTCATGGCTCATGTTGGCCAGGAACTCCGACTTGTACTTGGACGCCAGCGCCAGCTGCTGAGCCCTGGCTTCCAGCTCCTGCCGAGCCTGCTCGATCTCCAGGTTCTTGGTCTCGATGTCCTGGTTCTGCGCGGCCAGCAGCGCGGCCTTCTCCTCCAGCTCGGCGTTGGAACGCTGCAGCTCGTCCTGTTGCACCTGCAGCTCCTCCGACCGGACCTGGAGCTCCGCCGTCAGCCGCTGCGACTCGTCCAGCAGCTCGTCGGTGCGGGCACTGGCGACGATCGTGTTGACGTTGACGCCCAGCGTTTCCATCAACTGCTCGAGGAAGTCCCGGTGCACCGGGGTGAAGGGCGTGAACGACGCCAGCTCGATCACGCCCAGGACCTGGTCCTCGACCACGATCGGCAGCACGATCAGGCTGCCCGGTGCGGACTGGCCGAGCCCGGACGAGATACTGACGTAACCCGCGGGCACGCCCTCCGCGCTGATGGCCCGACGGCTGCGCGCGGCCTGGCCCACCAAGGACTCACCCAGCTTGAAGCGGGCGTGCCCGGTGAAGTCCGCCGGACGGCCGTAGGAGCCGACCAAGGTGAGTTCGGTGCCGTCGGGTGCCTCTTCGGCCAGGTAGAAGGCCCCGTACTGGGCCGACACCAGCGGAGTCAGTTCGTCCATCACCAACTCCGCGACCACAGCGAGGTCACGGTGCCCCTGCATCAGGCCGGAGATCCGTGCCAGGTTGGACTTCAGCCAGTCCTGCTCCTGGTTGGCCCGGGTCGTCTCACGCAGCGACTCCACCATGGAGTTGATGTTGTCCTTGAGTTCGGCGACCTCACCCGAGGCGTCGACCGTGATGGAGCGGGTCAGATCGCCCTCGGCCACCGCGCTCGCGACCTCGGCGATGGCACGTACCTGCTGGGTCAGGTTCCCGGCGAGCTCGTTGACGTTCTCCGTCAGGCGCTTCCATGTCCCGGAGACGCCTTCGACCTCGGCCTGGCCGCCCAGCCGGCCCTCGCTGCCCACTTCGCGGGCGACGCGGGTGACCTCGGCGGCGAAGGCGGAGAGCTGGTCGACCATCGTGTTGATCGTGGTCTTCAGCTCCAGGATCTCGCCCCGGGCGTCCACGTCGATCTTCTTCGACAGGTCACCGTTGGCGACGGCGGTGGTGACGAGGGCGATGTTGCGTACCTGACCGGTCAGGTTGTTCGCCATCGAGTTGACGTTGTCGGTCAGGTCCTTCCAGGTGCCGGCCACGTTGGGGACCCGGGCCTGGCCACCGAGGATGCCCTCCGTGCCCACCTCGCGCGCCACGCGCGTGACCTCGTCGGCGAACGCCGAAAGCGTGTCGACCATGGTGTTGATCACGCCCGCGAGCGCCGCGACCTCACCCTTCGCCTCAACCGTGATCTTCTGGGACAGGTCGCCCCTCGCCACCGCCGTGGCCACCTGCGCGATCGAACGGACCTGACCCGTCAGGTTGGACGCCATCACATTGACGTTGTCCGTCAAGTCCTTCCAGGTGCCCGACACCCCACGGACCGTGGCTTGCCCACCGAGATTGCCCTCGGTGCCCACCTCTCGGGCGACGCGGGTGACCTCGTCGGCGAAGCCGGAGAGCTGGTCGACCATCGTGTTGATGGTCTCCTTCAGCTCCAGGATCTCGCCCCGGGCGTCGACCCGGATCTTCTGCGACAGATCGCCCTGGGCGACCGCGGTGGTGACTTCGGCGATCGAACGCACCTGGGCCGTCAGGTTGTCGGCCATCACATTGACCGACTCGGTGAGGTCCTTCCACGTACCCGAGACACCCTTGACGTCGGCCTGCCCGCCGAGCCGGCCCTCGGTGCCGACCTCTCGGGCGACGCGGGTGACTTCGTCGGCGAAGGCGGAGAGCTGGTCGACCATCGTGTTGATGGTCTCCTTCAGCTCCAGAATCTCGCCCCTGGCCGTGACCGTGATCTTCTGGGACAGGTCTCCCTTGGCCACGGCTGTGGCCACCTGCGCGATGGAGCGGACCTGGGCGGTGAGGTTGCCGGCCATGAAGTTCACCGAGTCGGTCAGATCCCGCCAGGTGCCGGAGACGCCCTTGACGTCGGCCTGGCCGCCGAGGATTCCCTCGGTGCCCACTTCGCGCGCCATACGGGTGACTTCGTCGGCGAACGAGGAGAGCTGGCCGACCATGGTGTTGATGGTGTTCTTCAGCTCCAGGATCTCGCCGCGCGCGTTGACGGTGATCTTCTGGGACAGGTCTCCCTTGGCCACGGCCGTCGTCACTTGCGCGATGTTGCGGACCTGGTCGGTGAGGTTGCCGGCCATGAAGTTCACCGAGTCGGTCAGATCCCGCCAGACGCCGCCGACACCGGGTACCTGGGCCTGACCGCCCAGCCGGCCTTCGCTGCCGACCTCACGGGCGACACGGGTGACTTCGTCGGCGAAGGCGGAGAGCTGGTCGACCATCGTGTTGACGGTCTCCTTCAGCTCCAGGATCTCGCCGCGCGCGTCCACGTCGATCTTCTGGGACAGGTCCCCCTTGGCCACGGCCGTGGCGACCTGGGCGATGTCCCGGACCTGGGTCGTGAGGTTGCCCGCCATGGCGTTCACCGAGTCGGTGAGGTCCGCCCACGTGCCGGAGACGCCGGGGACCACGGCCTGCCCGCCCAATGTGCCCTCGGTGCCGACCTCGCGTGCCACCCGGGTCACCTCGGAGGTGAACAACGACAACTGGTCCACCATGCCGTTGAAGACGGTGGCGATCTCACCGATCAGCCCGTCTTCCTCGTCGGGGAGCCGGGTCCCGAAGTCACCGTCGCGTACCGCCGTGAGACCGGCGAGCAACTGCCGCAGCTCCGACTCGCCCACCTTGCCGCCCCCGGCGCCACGGCCGGGCCGCGACCGCGGCACCGAACGCGAAGCCTCGACCGCCGTCTCAGCCATGACCGACCTCGTTCCACTCAGATGCCACGACGAAAAGACCGAGCAGACGCACACCCGGAGTGGGCGGCCCCCTGCAATTCTTTCGACACTTAACCGTTGCCGTATGACAAATACGCTGAAGGCTAACCCACGCGGCATCACATGGGCAATCGAGCCTCGGAGCACGATGCGCGCGTGCTGGCCGAATCCCGACATCCCTGGAAGGGGCAGCCATTCCCGTGCGCCGAGACCTCTGGTACAGCCGTATCGACCCGGCACCTGGACACGGATTCGAGCTGTCACCCGGAGCAGGGAGCATGAGTGTCCGTAACACTGACGGACCCCGCCGTGACGGGGGAGGCACGGCGGGGTCCTGGCGCTCGTATGCCCGTCCGGCCGCGGCTCCACACCTGCGCCCGTTCACCTGCGGGTCCGGTGCTCAGGAGCTGGGCGCGCGGGTGCGGCGGACAGCCAGGGCGAGCGTGTCGTCGGGGTGCAGGACGTGGGTGAGTATGTCCGCGGCGATGTCCGCGGGGATGCGATCGGTGGGCTTGTGGCGGTGTCGCTGGGCGGACTGAAGGAGGAGCCGATCTCCTTCAGGAGGGTCACGGCGGTTCTCGGTGAGGCCATCGGTGTAGAGGATCAGCAAGTCCTCATGCTGCAGGGTCGTGCTGAGGACGCGCTCGCTGCCCGGCTTGGGGTAACCGATGCCGCGGCCGCGGACTTCGAGGTAGGTGCCCGTTCCGTCAGGGCGGATGAGGAGGGCAGGCGGGTGGCTGCCGTTGGCCAGTCTCAGCTCGCCGTTCGCGGGGTCGAGCCTTGCCAGCAGGACGGTGGCCACTCACGCTGGTGTCGAAGGGCGCCAGGACCTGGTCCGTACGCCGCAATATCGTTTCGAGCGGGTGGCCTTCGAGCGCCAGGGTCCGCACGGCATGCGTCACGGTCAGGGCGGTGCCCGTACTGGTGACGCCGTGCCCCAGCGCGTCCACGATGGTGATGTGGACCGTTCCATCGGGCAGGGTGAACCAGTCGTACAGGTCCGCTCCGGTGGATCGTCGTCACTGGCGGGGGCGTAGTGAACGGCGAGCTCGACGCCATCCACGGTGAGAGGCCGGGGCCGCAGCGCGTCCTCCAGGGCGCGCAGAGTCCGCCGGTGTGCCGTGCGTAGCTGTTCGTCGCGTTCTTCGAGCTGTACGTAGAGGGCCAGCACCCCGCTGTTGGTCTCCGCGAGTTCGTGTTCGAGCCGACGGCGTTCCTCGGCGAGGGCGTCGCCGCGGGCAAGTGCCGCGCGCAGCTCTTCTTCCACGAGGGCGTGGTCGACGTCACTTGCTGCGGAGGGTGCCGTGGCGGGATAGCCTGCGGCGTTCCTCGTCAGCGGAGTGCCGGGTGATGGCAGCACGATCCGCGCAGGCCGGTCGGTGGTCGGGTGGATGGGCAGATGCCACACCATGGAGCCGTCGGGAGCAGTGTGGCCGGGCAGTGGCAGTCGCCGCGGGTCCAGCGTGGTTCTCATACCCAGATGGGGGAAGCGGAGGGTGATGATCAGGTGCTCGGCGCCGGTGTCGCCCGGCCGGCAGTCGGTGGTGAGGGTGACGAGCCGCCCGCGGCCCAGTGGAGCTGCGGCCACTTCGCTGAGGGTGAGGACGAGGCGGGCACGTTGTCGGCGGTGAGGTGATGCGAGAGGGCGATGGTCCGTGCCGTGCGCCGAAGAGCGGTCAGGGTACGGAAGGTGTCGCGAGACATGTCACCCCTTGTGAGGAGCCGAATGCGAGGGCGGTGGCGTCATCGCGGCGTCGGCGGTGGCTGTGGAGCAGTGAGGCGACCATCAGTGATGGTGGAAGACGCAGGTATGCGGGGGACGCGTCCCATGTCCACTTGTGGTCGACACCATCGGTGTGCACGAGTGCGACGGAGTCGCGGCCGTGCCATTGCAGAGTCCGGGTGCGTGGCGTCGGCATGTTGTATCCGACTGTCCCCGGCTGGCCGGTGAGTTGTTGCTGGACACCCTGGGGCGAGAGTGCCAGGGCGCGGATGTTGCCGATGCCGCAGTACTCAGCGCGATCGCCGTGCACGCGGACAGCCGCTGCCGCGGCGCCACGGGTGTGCCGCAGCGCCCTGTCGATGGCGGTCAGGATCTCCGCGAGGCCGTGGTCGGCGAGGGGGCGGAAGGTCCGTACCGCCCGCTGGACAGCCATGGCGGCTTCGGGGCCGTGTCCCAGCCCGTCGAGGACGAGTCCGGTCCATGCCCTTCCGTGGCCGACCACGGCGTAGCTGTCGCCGCACTGCCGCTGCCCGGATGCGGGCAGGCACAACGCGCCTACCGCCGCGGGCGGTTGCCGAGTCAGTCGGGGGTCGGCGATCCAGGCGTGTGCCAGGGTGCCGTACTCGGCTTCGGAGCGAATGGTGAAGTCGGTGGCGATGCGGCGTACCGCTCCCAGGCCGGCGCCCAGGGTGTTGGTGGTGCTGTATCCGTCGGTGAAGCTCAGGCCGATGTCGGCGATGCCCGGCCCGTGGTCCACGCCGATGATGTCCATGCCGCTGCCGGCGGCGGCCGGTTGGAGGTAGATGGCTCCGTTGCGCGCATGCTTGTCGATGTTGCTGGCGAGTTCGCTGGCGAGTACCGCTGCCCGGTCCGGCAGCGCGCCGGGCAGGCTGCAGGCCCGTGCGACGTCCCGGGCCTGGGCCGCGGCGACGTGGACGGCGCTGTGGTGGTCGATGGGGATGTGGAGAGTCGGCATCCCCGGGGCAGGGGTCATGGGCGCGAGTTCCAGCGCACCGCGACGATGGTGGTTCCCTGTCCCGGAGCGGTCCGGACGTGGAATTCGTCCATGAGACGGCGAGCGCCGCCCAGTCCGTGGCCGAGACCGGATCCGGTGGTGAATCCGTCGACGAAGGCCGTGTCGAGGTCGGGGATTCCGGGCCCACGATCGGATACCGACAGCTGCAGCCCGATCCGGCCGGCTCGCCGAATGGTCTCGAACTCGAAGGTCCCCCCCCGTGCCCGTGGATGTAGGCGTTGCGCGCGAGTTCACTGGCGGCGGTGACGATCCGTGTCTGGTCCACCAGGCCGAAGCCGGCGCGCAGCGTGGCGGCCCGCACGGCGTGACGTAGGGCCAGCAGGTCTTCCTCGGAAGCCAGGGGCTGGGCAGTGACGGTGTCGCCGGGCTCCGGCCCGGTGGCAGGGGAGGTGGAGGGCAGGGTGTGCGGCGTTTTGTCGAGGTCACCATGGGGGAGCATCGGCAGCCCCTTCCTGAGGCCTGCGAGCTCGGTACCAGCCGAGCGCGGTCATGCCTTGCTCGGCGTTGAGGGCGGTCTCGACCCCGGTAAGGCTCAGGCCGAGTTCCACCAGCGTGATGGACACGGCGGGACGCATGCCCGCCACCACCACCCGTGCCCCCAGGAGGCGGGCGGTGGTCGTCAGTTCCATGAGGGTGCGCGCGACGAAGGAGTCGATGAGTTCCAGCCGCGAGATGTCGATCAGAACGCCGCGTGCGCGGTCGGCGACGATGCGCTGGGTCAGTTCATCGGTGAAGGCTATGGCGGACTTGTCGTCGAGTTCGTTGAGCAGGCCCGTCACCAGGACATCGCCCAGGCGCAGGATGGGTACGCCGGCGCCGGCGGGGGCGGTCACCGGATCGCCGTGGAGCCGGCCCGCTGGGCGGGCTGCTCGGTCAGGGTCATCGCGGCGGCCAGCGCGTCGGCGAGTGTCGCGCGGGTCAGGATGGGGGACAGGTCGATGCCCAGCTGGGCGATGATCTGGGCGATCGGCGGACGGATGCCGCTGATCAAGCAGTCCGCCCCCATGAGGCGTACCGCGTTGACCGTCTGCATCAGATGGTGGGCCACCGCGGTGTCCACGGTCGGTACACCGGTGATGTCGATGATGGCCACCTGGGCCTCGTCCCGCTGGATCGCCTCCAGGAGGTTCTCCATGACGACCTGGGTGCGGGTGGTGTCGAGCGTGCCGATGAGGGGCACCGCCAGGACCTTGTCCCACAGGCGCACCACGGGGGTGGACACCTCGAGCAGTTGCCTGCTCTGCCGCCGGATGATCTCCTCGCGCCCCTCCACGTACGTCTCGAAGCACAGGGCGCCGGCAGCGTCCAGAAGCCGGTTGACCAGCAGTGCCGCCGCGTAGAGAGTGCCGGCCTCGCGGGTGAGGTACTGCACCGCCTCGAGCAGCGCCTCCTTCAGCGCCAGCACGGCCAGGGACGTCGCCGTAGGCGTGGCCCCGCCCCGTGCGCGCCGCAGGGACAGCTCGACGATCGCCTGGTGCAACACCGGCTGGGTGGCCACCACACGTTCTGCCGGCTGTTCGCTCTCCAGGCCGGAACGCAGCGCATCGACCAGTACGTCGGCCTCCTCCCGCAGCTCGGCCTCGGTCATCCCGTTTCCGAGGACCGCCTGCTCCAACTGCAGCTGCACCCAGCGATCGGCCACCTTCTCGGACTGTTCCCGCAAGGCTGCGAGGACATGGATGCGAGCCTCTGGCTCACTGGCGTTCATTTCCATCCACCTTCGCAATAGTTGTCGCGCGGCAAATGTACATCGAGCCCGATGGCCGCCGAAACCCGCGGAGAGCACGTATGCCGCAGTCGATGCCGGGCACCAGCAGGGAAACAAACAGGCAGGAACCCACCCGAGCGGTAAATGAGAGACAGCGACGCACAGGCACCCGGGACAGGGGCGCAGGGGACCGGAGCGGCACCCCGGCCCGACGCGGACGCGGTGAAGGCGGCAGCCGCGCTGGTCGCGCTGTGGGAGTATGCGGACCTGCACGCTCCCGGCCCCGTCCCCTACCTCACGCTGCGGGCCCTGGCGGCAGTGGAGAGATCGGCGACGCTGGGGCTCACCGAGCTGGGGAGGGCATTGGACATCACGCCGGCGTCAGCCAGCCGCCTGTGCGGGCGCCTGGAGGGCGCGGGGCTGCTGGCCCGGCGCTCCCACGCCGGTGACCGGCGCCGGGCGCTGCTGGCGCTGACCCCGGCGGGCGCGGAAGCGGTGGAGGAGATGCGGGCGCGTTTCGCGGGCGCCATCGCCGCAGCCCTGCCGCAGTCCGCAGGCCAGATACAAGCGGTCAAGGAGGCGTGTGACATCGCGCGGGAGCGGCTGCGCGGGGCGGTGACCGGGCGCGCAGACCCCTAGAGCCGGTGGGCGGGCGGGACCTGTCCGTGCGCCGGTTCCCGCCAGTCGCCCAATTCGGTTACCGCAGGGAAACTATTGTCGTTTGACAACTGTACGTCGGAGGAAAGACCCTTACGTAGTGCGGCCCGTCTGCGTGCCCGACCCGCGGTCGCACGCTCGAGAACAAAGGCAGGTGAACCCGTGAAGCGGACGACATGCCGACCGTGCCCGACGGTCAGGCCGACTCCGCTGCGTCACCAGTGGCTTTGGAGGCGGCGTCTTCGACAGCGAGACGGAAGCTGCTCAGGCCGGCCGCGAGCGCTGCGCGCTCTGCGGGTGGCATGGCGGAGATGACGTCGAGCAGCGCGGCTTCACGGCGGCCCCGCAGGTCCCTCAGGTAGCTTTCCCCGCGACTCGACAGGCGCAGCTCTAGCTCCCGCCTGCTGGCCGAGCTGGGAGATCGCTCGACGAAGCCCAGCGCAGCCAGGCGGTCACACATCCGGCTCACCGAGGACGGTGCCGACCCGAGCACCTCGCCAAGAGTGCGCAGATTGATCGGCTGGTCGCGGTCCAGGATGTACAGCACGCGCAGCTGCGAGGACGACACCGGGGCGGGCGACGTCATGTCTCGGCCCTTGCTCCAGAGCACCTCGAGCAGCTCGATGACCTCCCGGGCGGCATATGCGGCAGCATCCCGGTCGGCGCTTGGAGAAGTCTCGGAATGCATGCCCTCAACTGTGACACTTCGCAACGGCCTTGTCAGTCTCTGGGACATAAGAGGCCAGCCGCTCCTTTCGCTCATTCTTCTTGAACAGGTGGTAATCGAACGGTGGACAGATTCTCGGCTGTGGAACGCGCGCTACGCGGAGCCCCTCCCCACGCCCTCTTCGAAGCGGTGCGGGACGCGCTCACCACCCACTACACGGCCGCCTCCGTCGACCTGCTCATGGCCGATTACGCGATGACCATACTGCAACCCGTCAACGCCCTCCCTTACACGGCTGAGCCCGTACCCGTACATGCCAGCGCTCCGGGACGCGCCTTCGGGTCCCAGCACCCCCACGTGGAGAGACCCGCACGCGCCACCGAAGTGATCGCTCACTTCCCCGTCAGCGTGCGAGGGGACCGCATCGGCGTCCTCACCGTCTGCCTCCCCGAGGATCACTACACGCCGCAGACCGAGCGGGAACTGCAGAACATCGCGGAGATCCTCGGCCACGAGATCGTCGTGGCGGAACGCGACACGGACCTCTACCTCCAGGCCCGCCGAGCCAGTCGGCTCACTCTCGCCGCCGAAATGCAGTGGCAGCTGCTGCCCGGCCGCTCCTGCGCACGGCCCGAGTACGAGATCGGGGCACAGCTCGAGCCCGCCTACGCGATCTACGGCGACAACTTCGACTGGTCCGCCTCCGCCGACCACCTCACCCTGACCGTGACCAATGGCATGGGCGAGGGCATCGAGGCCGCTCTCCTCACCAACCTCGCCGTCAACGCACTGCGCAACGCCCGCCGAGCCGGACTTTCACTCACCGACCAGGCCTTCCTCGCCGACCAAGCCATCTACGGCCACTACCACGGAGCCGCCCACCTCTCCGTCCTCCTCCTGAGCTTCGATTTGGAGACAGGAGAGGTGGAGATCGTGGATGCCGGATCGCCGAAGATGTGGCGCCTGCGGCAGGGCAAGGTCGAACCGATCGAACTGGACGCGCAACTTCCGCTCGGCATGTTCGAAGACACCATCTACACGGCTCAGCCGTTCACCGTTCTGCCCGGCGACCGTCTCTTCTTCGTCAGTGACGGCGTCTACGACGTCGCCTCACCGGCCGGCGAACGCTACAGCGAGAGGGCCCTCATCCGTGCCATGACCTCGACCCGCCTGCTTCCTCCCTCGCAGGTGCCCCGCGCGGTGCTCCAAGAGCTTGCCGGACACCGGGGTCCCATCGATGCCGAGGACGACGCCATGGTCGTCTGCCTCGACTGGCATGGCCGTCAGTAACCGTCACTGTTCACCAACCGCGGATGAAACTCGGAGAGGCCCTCGCAGAGCGGGCAGGAAGCGGGCCGATGATGCTGTGGCAACTGGTGGTGGCCGCATACGGCGACCCTGAGGCGGAGGGCCGCGAGAAGATCCTCGCCTGGGGCGCCGCCGAGCTCGCCCATTCCCGATATGGCGGCACGCTCGGCGGTCTGCCGGCCGGCGCCGAGGACGTCATCCGGATCGCTTGGGAAGAGTTCGGCATCCGACTCGACCTCACCACTGCCACCGAGGCCTTGGAAGAGCGGCGTCGGTCCATCTCCGGCTGACCGCGGGAGCAGGGCGCCCCGCACCACCAGGCGGTCACCCAGGGCCCATGTGGCCTGGGTGCCCGCACGCTGCCCGCACGCGTCTTCCGCCTCTACCCGCGGGCGACAGCAGGCAGTGTGTGTCCGCCGGATCTACCACGGCAGAAATGCATGGATCTCCTTCCCGCCTCGCTCCGGCAGGACGCTGACTTCCCGGGCGAGAGCGTGAACGATGTGCCAACCGAGCCCGCCGGCCCCCTGCCCGGGCCTGCAGGGCTGGGGTGCCGGCGGGACAGGGTTGCTGTCCCGAACGGCCACGTGCACTCCGTCGAAAGTGCGTCGCACCCGCAGCGTGAAGGGGCCGGGAGCGTACTGGACGGTGTTGGCCGCCAGTTCCGTGACGACCAGCAGGACGTCGTCATGGCTTTCCGGGGTCATGGGCGGATCCGCGTACGCGAGGGTGTCCAGGAACAGGCCTGCCGCCAGTCGTGCGTCGGTGACATTGCCGATGTCTCCGTCGAAACGTGCGGTGAGACCTTCGGCGACTTCCGGATGAACCGCGCTCCAGCCGTCCCTGAGCGGCCCGGTGGTCATGTCACTCTCCCGTCTCTCGCGGATGATGCGCATGTCCGACAGACGTCTTCTTCTTCCCTGTTGTGGTGGACCTACGCGTATCGGGCACTGGGCTGATGGCGTGCCTCGACAGCCTTCCGCGGCGAACGCGCACCGCTGCACCGAAACAGCCCCTCGGAGGCCGACCACCGCTCGGGGCGGGGCGGGGTCAGCGCTGCCCCGACGCGGTGTCCGCCCCGCGCTCCGCGCAGTGCGGGCAGCGCTCACGGCCGTCCCACGCGGACCAGCCGAAGTCGGTCGGGGTGAGGGCCTGGCCCTCCAACTCCTCGCGGACGGCCTCGCGGTAGGCCCAGACCGCGTCCAGGTAGGGGTGGTAGACGTCGTGGAACGCAGGGGTCGAGATGCCGGCGCCCGCGGCGACCGCCTTTCGCAGGGCGCGGAGGCGTTCGAACATGATCTGGCCCGTGCCCGCGATCCGGGCGCTGGCGTCGAGGAAGAGGCGCTCGCGCACCTCGTAAATGCGGGCGTCCGTCAGCGCCAGGCGGCTTGCTTCCTCCAGGTCGGTCGCCTCCGCGCCGTTCTGCGCGAGGCGGCGCAGTTCGGTGTGGGCCGCGCCCGCCGCCGCGATGAACTCCGTGTAGACGTCCCGGCGGCGCGCCTGTAGGCCGCGGCGGTGTTCCTGGCGTGTGCGCAGGCGGTCGGCCAGCACCGTGCCCGCTATCGCGATCAGACCGCCGCCCAGTGTGGCGACCAGCGTTCCCCACTCCATACCGTGTCCCCCAGTCGGTGTTCCGGAAGGGCGCGAATCAGATGCTTGCAGGCTTCACCCCGCTTTTGCCGATGGCGTCTGCCCGCTCTGTGCCTGCCGGACGGGCTGGACGAGCATGCGGGTGACCGAGTTGAGGATCTTGGCATCGGCGGCGGCCGGACCATCCGTGTTGATGTTCACGCGAGCGAAAACGGAGTCCAGACGCACGTTGATCGAGGTGCTGCAGTCGTTCTCGCTCGAGCAGTGGAGGCCGTGAACGCCGCATCGACGTCCGGGATCTGCGCGGGTCCGATCCGGGCACTCGCCATATTGGACTTCACCATCGTGTACCTCTCGATGGCGTCCGCTCGGGTCTGGAAGGACTGGACACCGAATCCGACGATGCCTTCGAGGTCGGTCGCGGCGTAACCCTGTGTCCCCAGGGCCAGCAGACCCTCCTCGGGGGCAGCCCCCAGGAGACGCAACGTGCCCGATTTCTCCCAGCCCGGAGGCACGTCGCCCACGTCGGGGACCACCGCTTCCACTTGTTCCTTGCCCAGGATTCCGGCGGATCGAGGTGAAGGCGTGCCGTCCCGTGTCGCGTCGCCGGGCTCACCGGCGCCGCTTTTGGATGCGCACCCGAACAGGGCCACCGCCGCTCCCATCAGGCATAAACCCTGGACTGTCGTCTTGGCCCGAAACACTGCTCCCCCTTCGACGGCAAGTGACCGGCCCGACGATCATATGGGCATCTTCGAGTCATACTCATGTGCCGCAACGTGGAGTCACCGCTGTCCGTCTGCCTGCTCCGGAGTGCGGAGCCTGTCGACCCCGGTCGGCGCGGTGAAGCAGGAACCCACGGAGACGGTCGGGCGGACCGTGGTCGCAACCCCCGGCTTCAGGCCGGACAGCGGCGCCGGTCCGTGTCGACGAAGGCATCCCGGGTATCCGCGAACTCAGCCCAGCAGGAGTGCGTCCACCCCGGAGGCCCCATGGACATCGCCCGTTTCGTGCCCACCCTGGCTCTCGCCGCAGCCTTCCTCGTCCTCGCCGTCCTCATCGCCTCCCTGTGCCTGCTGAGTGACCACAGGGAGCGCTGGGCGAGAGCGCGAGCCGCCCAACTCGCCGACCACACACAAGGTGGCAGCGGTTCCGGGGGACTGCTGCGGTCCCGCCGTGCTTCTGGGCCTGGCACGTCCCGGAACGCATGAGGGCCAGGCCGCACCGTGGTGGCGCTCGCCCGGGTACTTCGGCGGTCAACGCCCCGCCCCTGCCACGATCGCGCCCCCAACCGGTGCTTGGAGGCGGCACACGCCGAGCTCGCTGGGTGTCTGTTCGGCGGTACGGGGCACATGGGTGTCACTACTGCAGAAGGGACACCCATGCTCGCCATAGCAGCGGCAGTACTGTTCTTCGTTGCGTTCGTGATCAACGCTGGGGACATCGTGACCAATGATGTCTTCTCACCCACCAACCTCATGCTCATCGGGCTAGGGCTGCTGGCTTTGCACGTGGCCGGCATCGGCAGCGGCTGGGGCGGCCGGGTTCGTGGACGCTGACTCGGCGGGTGCGATGGCGTCGCCACCGCACCCATGGCTGCCGCGGCGGTCCGACGACGTCCTCGTAAACTGGTGCTGAGACCGAAGGAGAGCCAGTCCAGGTGAAGCGTGCCGGGCGGCCGGACGGCGCTCCGGAGCTTGAAGAAGAGCGGTTGGCCATGGACAGAATCGCTGCCGTGGACCTCGCCCTGCGGGCCGGCGCGCCCCACACCCTGCTCGAAATCGTGACAGTCGCTCTGACGGAGCTGTACGGAGCCGAGCGGGTGGAGCTGCGACTGGCTGACTACGGTATGCGGTCACTCCAAGCCGTCGAGTGTGTGCCGTGGGCTACCGAACCAGTGCCGGTTCACGACAGTCCGCAGGGCCGCGCCTTCGGATCACAGGAGCCATATATCGTGCATGAGGGCTCGCCGGGCAAGGTCGACGTCCACCTGCCCGTCACCATCCGGGGCGACCGGATGGGCGTGCTCTCGGTAAGCCTGCCGGAGGACTGCGCCGTGGAGGCCGTGCTGCCCGAGATGCAGCACATCTGTGAGGCACTCGGCCACGAGATCCTGGTTGCCGAGCGCGACACCGACCTCTACGTCCTCGCCAGGCGCGCCGCCCGTCTCACCCTGGCCGCCGAGATGCAATGGCAGCTTCTGCCCGGTCGCGCCTGCTCCCGTACCGAGTTCTCCCTCGGCGCCCACCTGGAGCCCGCCTACGCCATCCTCGGAGACAACTACGACTGGTCCGTCTCCGCCGACCATCTGACCCTGACCATCACCAACGGCATGGGGCAGGGAATGGACGCCGCACTCCTGACCAACCTGGCCGTCAACGCACTTCGCAACGCACGACGCGCCGGCCTCGATCTCGCCGGACAGGCCGCCCTTGCCGACCAAGCCGTTTACGCGCAGTACCAGGGCCGCACCCATGTGTCGGTGCTGCTCCTCCGGTTCGCTCTTGCCACCGGACAGGTCGAGGTGGTCGACGCGGGTTCACCTCGGGGATGGCATATGCGGTCGGGTGCGGTACAGCCGCTCCGCTTCGACGCGCAGTTGCCCCTGGGCATGTGCGAAGACACCGTCTACGTACCGGAGCACTTCACCGTACGAGCCGGTGACCGGCTGCTGTTCGCCAGCGACGGGGTGTATGACGTGCCTTCCTCCACGGGGGAGCGGTATGGACAACGCGCCCTGGCCCGTTCGCTCACCGCCACACGACTGCTGCCCGCGCCTCAGGTCCCAGGCGCCGTACTCCGCGAACTCGCCACGTACCACGGCGAGATGCCCCTGGACGACGACGCACTGGTGGTGTGCCTCGACTGGCACGGCCCTCTGGGCGAGAAGCCCGCGTCCACCGCTGAGCGCGCGGCCGGTGAACGGCCGAGCCCGGTGTAAGCGAACGTCGGCGGCATCGCCACCACACCGCGCCGCCCGCGGCCTGTTCGGCCGGCTGTGCTCGCGATGCCGGTGACCCGCTCCCTGGCCCGTCCATCGATCAACTCTGCGAAAAGTACACCCACTTGAGTGGCCCACACCGTGTCTTCGTTTCCGGTCCGGACGCTGCGGACAGACCAAGAGGGAAGCGGAAGATCCGTTCAACAGTCGGTACCGCCGGTCTGGGTCTCAGTGCCCGGAGCTCCTCACGATCCACGCCGTCGCCGTCGCCGTCGCCGTCGCCGTCGTCCCTCTCCCCTCGGGGAGTTCCTCCCCGCCGACATGAAAGCCAAGGCCCCATGGCGACCATCTCTCCGTCCGCTGGGCTGTTCACCCTCGTCAACGTCTTCGCCGTCGACCCCCGTGATCAGAAACAGCTCTGCGACCACCTGGCCCAGGTGACCGAAGAGCTGATCCGGCACCTGCCCGGGTTCATCTCGGCCTCCTTCCATCTGAGCCACGACGGCGAGCATGTCGTCAACTACGCGCAGTGGCGTACGGAAGCTGACTTCCGGGCCATGCACGCGGACCCGCGGCTGAAGGAGCACTTCGCGTACTGCCGGTCCGTCTCCCGGCCCAAGCAGCTGTCCTGCGACGTCGTCCACTCCTGCCACTCCGGCCCCCCACCCGACGGAGCGTGACCATGGCATACCGGGCCCTGATGGTCCTGAGGATGAACCCGGAGGACGCCCCGCGCGTGGCAGCGGCCTTCGCCGAGCACGACAAGACCGCGCTGCCGGGCGAGATCGGTGTCAGACGGCGCGTCCTGTTCCGGTTCCACGACCTCTACATGCACCTGATCGAAGCCGACGACGACATCATGGAGCGCCTCTACCAGGCGCGCAGCAGTCCGCTGTTCCAGCAGGTCAACGAGCGCGTGGGCCAGTACCTCACACCGTACTGCGCCGACTGGAAGGAGCTGAAGGACTCCCGGGCCGACGTCTTCTACACCTGGGAGGCCGACCGGCCGTGACCGTGGCCACGAGGTCGGATCCGACCACCAGAGAAAGGACGAGTCATGGCTGAGGCAGCGGCCGCCAGGGTCGCCGTGTCGAGTGTGGCGCCGAGCCGCCGGCAAGGAGGCAGCACCCGGGCGTTGTTGACGCCCGCGTCGGTCGGCGCGACCTCCGGTTTCATGGGGCACATCGAACTGGCCCCCGGGGAAGCCGTCGCGGAGCACTACCACCCCTTCTCGGACAAGTACCTGTACGTCATCGAGGGTTCGGCCGTCGTCCGCGTCAACGGCGAGGAGGTGCCTCTGGAACGGGACGAGGCACTGCTCATCACTCGCGGGCAACGCAACCGTATCGAGAACCGTG
This sequence comes from Streptomyces sp. CB03234, assembly GCF_001905885.1. Classification (GTDB taxonomy): domain Bacteria; phylum Actinomycetota; class Actinomycetes; order Streptomycetales; family Streptomycetaceae; genus Streptomyces. The sequence goes on from NZ_LIYH01000004.1 coordinate 911,513, forward strand.
GGACCGTCACCACGAGGGCCGTCTTCCACATCGCCCCGCTCGCCCCCAGGCCCGAGCTGGGCCACGTCGACACCGAACCCGTGCCCCACCCGGCCTCCGCGCCCCCACGCGTCGGTGGCTGACATGGACGATCAGGCTCAGAAGCGGGTGGTGATCACAGGCATCGGGGTGCGAGCCCCTCAAGGAGTGGGAACGGACGCGTTCTGGCAGCTGCTGACCGCCGGGCGCACCGCGACGAGGACGATGACGCTGATCGACCCCGCCCCCTTCCGGTCGCGCATCGCCGCGGAGGTCGACTTCGACCCGCCGGCCGAAGGACTGTCACCCGCGCAGGCGACGACGTACGACAGAGCGACCCAGCTGGCGATCGCCGCCACCCGCGAGGCGCTGGCGAGCAGCGGACTCGCCCCGGCCCGGCTGGACCCCGCACGGACCGGCGTCAGCATCGGCACCGCCGTCGGCTGCACCACCAGCCTCGACCGGGAGTACGAGCGGGTCAGCGCCGGCGGTTCCCACTGGCTGGTCGACCACACCGTTGCCGTGGAGCGGCTGTTCGACTACTTCATACCGGCCTCCATCGGCCGTGACGTCGCCTGGGAGGCAGGGGCCGAGGGCCCGGTCACCGTGGTGTCCACCGGCTGCACCTCTGGGCTCGACGCCGTGGGGTACGGCGCCGATCTCATCCGCTCCGGGCGGGCGGACGTGGTCCTCTGCGGTGCGACCGACGCTCCCATCTCGCCGATCACGGTGGCTTGCTTCGACGCCATCAAGGCGACCTCCGCCAACAACGACGATCCGGCGCACGCGTCCCGTCCCTTCGACCGCAACCGCGACGGTTTCGTCCTGGGCGAGGGAGCGGCCGTGTTCGTCCTGGAGGAGCTGTCGTCGGCGTACCGCCGTCAGGCCCGCGTGTACGCCGAGATCCGCGGCTTCGCGACGAGGTCGAACGCGTACCACATGACCGGCCTGAAGCCCGACGGCCGGGAGATGGCCGAGGCCATCGCGGCCGCCATGCGGCAGGCGCGCTGCACCGGTGAGGACCTGGACTACATCAATGCCCATGGCTCCGGCACCCGGCAGAACGACCGGCATGAGACGGCCGCCTTCAAACGGAGCCTGGGGGAGCGCGCCTACGAGGTGCCCGTCAGCTCCATCAAATCGATGATCGGCCACTCGCTCGGCGCGATCGGCTCACTGGAGCTGGCCGCCTGCGCGCTGGCCATCGAGTACGGAGTGATCCCGCCCACTGCGAACTACGACGAGCCCGACCCGGAGTGCGACCTGGACTACGTGCCCAACGTGGCGCGGGAGCAGCGGGTGGACACCGTACTCAGTGTCGGCAGCGGGTTCGGCGGATTCCAGAGTGCCGCCGTGCTCGGCAGGCCGACAAAGGCGGCGGCGCGGTGAAGGCAGCGGCAGCAGCGGCAGCAGCGGTGGCGACCGGCACCGTAGCCACCGGCACCGTAGTGACCGGTCTCGGGGTCATCGCCCCCAACGGCATCGGCACCGAGGAGTACTGGGCGGCGACGCTCGCGGGGAAGAGCGGCATCGGTGTCATCCAGCGGTTCGACGCGTCTGCCTACCCGGTGCGCGTCGGCGGCGAGGTACTCGCATTCGACGCCGACGCACACCTGCCCAAGCGCCTGATGCCGCAGACCGACCGCATGACGCAGTACGCCCTGGCGGCCGCCGACTGGGCGTTGACGGACGCCGGTCTGGTGCCGGCGGACCTCGACGAGTACGGCTTGGGCGTCCTCACGGCCGGCGGGTGCGGTGGCTTCGAGTTCGGCCAGCGGGAGATGCAGAAGCTGTGGGGGACCGGCCCCGAGCGCGTCAGCGCCTACCAGTCGTTCGCCTGGTTCTACGCGGTGAACAGCGGGCAGATCTCCATTCGCCACGGCATGCGGGGGCACAGCTCCGTGTTCGTTTCCGAACAGGCGGGTGCCCTCGACGCGGCGGCCCACACGGCGCGCCTGCTGAGGAAGGGCGAGCTCAGCGCCGCGCTGACGGGCGGGTTCGAGGCGTCGATCTGCCCGTGGGGCCTGGTCGCCCAGCTCCCCAGCGGATTCCTGAGCACGGTCCCCGACCCCGGCGTGGCCTACCTGCCTTTCGACGCCGCTGCGGCGGGATACGTACCCGGCGAGGGCGGGGCCCTCATGGCGGCCGAACGGGAGGACACGGCCCTGCGCCGGGGCGCCGCGAGGATCTACGGGCGGATCGCCGGGCACGCCTCGACCTTCGACCCCCGCCCCGGCTCCGGCAGGCCGCCCGGACTGGCGCGCGCGATCAGGGAGGCGCTGCGGGAGGCACGGATCGACGCGGCCGATGTCGACGTGGTCTTCGCCGACGCCCTCGGCGTGCCGGCCCTGGACCGGGCGGAGGCGGATGCCCTGGCGCAGGTCTTCGGACCGTCGGCCGTACCCGTCACCGCGCCCAAAACACTGACCGGCCGCCTGTACGCGGGCGGCGCGGCCCTGGACGCGGCGACCGCCCTGTTGTCCATACGGGATTCGGTCATCCCGCCGACCGTCGGTACGAGTGCCCTCGCGCCCGGCCTCGGCATCGACCTGGTGCTCGACGCGCCCCGCGAAACCCCGGTGCGCAACGCACTCGTGATCGCCCGGGGAACCGGCGGCTTCAACGCGGCGCTGGTCCTCCAGCGATACGGCTGACGGCGGCCGCGGCCACGCGACACCCGGCCCCATCCACCCCCCGACCCACCGCACTCCACTGCCTGCCGGCTCAGGAGGTCCCACCATGCCCGAAATCACCCTCGCGTACCTCGTATCGATCATCAAGGAATGTGCGGGAGACACCGACGCGGCCGATCTGGACGGCGACATCCTGGATGTGACATTCCAGGACCTCGGTTACGACTCGCTCGCTCTGCTGGAAGTGTCCGCACGGCTCCAGCAGCACCTCGGTGTGTCGATCCCCGAGGACGCAATGGAGACCCCCAGGGGCACACTCCGGCTGATCAACGAGAAGATCTCAGAGGTGGCTGTCTGACATGGGAGCACGCACCGACAACGCAGTGATGATCGAGGCCCCCGTCTCCCTCGTATGGGACATGACCAACGACGTCGAGTCGTGGCCCGAACTGTTCTCCGAATATGCCGAGACGGAAATCCTCCGGAGCGGCGACGACGGGATCGACTTCCGGCTCAGGACGCGCCCGGACGCGAACGGAAGGGTCTGGGAATGGGTGTCGCACCGCACACCCGACAGGGAATCCCTCACCGTCGAGGCGTACCGGATCGAAACCGGCCCCTTCGCCTACATGAAGCTGCACTGGACGTACCGCGGGACCGACGAGGGCACCGAAATGCGCTGGGTGCAGGAATTCGACATGAAGGCCGGCGCCCCCTTCGACAACGAGCAGATGACCGCCCACCTGAACCTGACGACCAAAGCCAACATGGCGAGGATCAAGAAGATCATCGAAGAGGAACACCGGGCGCGACAGGACGCCCCCGGGGAAGGCACGACCACTGCCGAGACCGAACAGCGCGACCACCGACCACTGTCCTGAACGCCACAGCCTCAACCGGCCCCCGATGGCGCCGCTCCGAACCGAGGTTTCGCGGCTGGTCACTGCTCGTCCGGTTCCTCCGAGTGCCCCCTCGCCATGGGCCGATACGGGCGTGCGGTGGAGTGCCGACCCATGAGGAACAACCCGTGAGGACCTGAAGAGATTGCCTACCCCATCCAGTGGCCCTGACGACCGATCAGCCGCATCGGCCGAGCTCCACGCCCTCGCATCCGGTTACCTGTTCACCGCCGCACTCCGCGCCGCGGCGGTCCACGGCATCGCCGACCACCTCGCCGACGGCCCCATGACACCCGGCGAACTCGCCCGCCGCTCCCACACCCATGGCCCCTCCCTGCGCCGCGTCCTGCGCCTGCTCGCGATGGGAGGAGTCTTCCGTGAGGACGACGACAACGCCTTCCGCCTCACCCCTCTCTCGCAACTGCTCCGCCGCGATGTACCCGGATCACAGCGTGCCGCGATCCTCATGCTCACGGACCCGTTCATGTGGCGGTCCGCCGAAGGACTCACGGAGACGGTACGTACCGGCGAACCGGCCTTCGAAACGGCCTACGGCATGCCGTTCTTCGCCTACCTGGACTCCGCCCCAGCCGCACAACAGATTTTCGACGCCGGTATGGCGGACCTCTCGGTGCGGGACAACGAACACATCGCCGCACACTGCGCGTGTCCCGAGAGCGGCACGGTCGTGGATGTGGGCGGCGGCCGGGGCGGTCTGCTGCGCGCCGTGCTCAGCCGACTCCCCGAACTGTCCGGAGTGCTCTACGACAGGGAACGCACCGTCGCCGACCACGTACTGGACCACAAGGAACTGGCCGGCCGCTGGCGCGTGGAGACCGGGGACTTCTTCACGGCCGTGCCACCGGGCGGCGACGTCTACCTGCTCAAACACGTTCTGCACGACTGGGACGACGAACACTGCCTACGAATCCTGCGCTCGATCCGCGCCGCGATGGCACCGGGCGGACGGCTGCTGGTGGTGGAAACCGTCCTGCCGCCGGGAAACGAGCCGGGCACCGGCAAAGTGGTGGACGTCATCATGCTGATGAAGCTGCGCGGAAAGGAACGTACACGCGAGGAATTCGCGGCCCTCCTGGCCCGATCGGCATTCCGGATGACCGGAATCGTCCCCACGGAGGCATCGGCGTCCGTCATCGAGGCGCAAGCTGTCTGAGAAACGTCTGGAACGGGGTCGCCTGCCGGATGAAGGAACATGGTCCGCGTACGCGGGCTGACCACCTCGGTCGCCTCGTCGCGGGCGCACCGGCTCCTGGACGGAGTGGCACTGGTGGGCGGCAAGCAGGCCCCCTGTGGAGCCCGTCGAAGGGCGCCGTGACCCGTCACAGTGAGCGGGACCATCCTTGGGAGGCCTCTCTCCCGCACGGGGCCCAATCGCTTCGTGGCCGGCGCCGGGCCGGACGTACAGGGGCCCGCTTCGCATGCGATGGACGGGTCAGGCCGTGGAGGCGGGGCCGGGCGGCAGGTGGACGGTCATGATCAAGTGACAGGTTTCGGTGCCGCCGCCGCGGTAGGTGTGGGGGGCGTCGCCGTCGAAGGTGGCGGTCTGTCCGGCTTCGACGGGGTGCTCGGCGCCGTCGACGATCAGGGTCATGCGGCCGGAGGTGACGGAGACGGTTTCGACGACTCCGGCCTGGTGGGGGTGGCTGGGGTACTCCTCACCCGGTTCGAGTTTCCAGCGCCAGACCTCGACGGGGGCCGGGCCCGAGGTCGTCAGCATGAGGCGGGCCTCGCTGCCCCGCTCGCCGGCCCACAGCGGCATCACGGCGTCGGCGTCCACGACGCGGACGCGGCCTTCGGCCGGGCCTTCCATCAGGGCGGAGACGGAGACGCCGAGGGTGTCGGCCAGCCGGACCAGGGTGGCGAAGTTCGGGTTGCCCTGAGCCTTCTCGAGTCCGACCAAGGCCCCCTTGCTGACCTTGGCGCGCCGGCCGAGCTCGTCCAGGGACAGGCCGGCGCGCTGGCGGGCCGTCCTGACGTTGTGCGCGAGCGTCCGCAGAGCTTCCTCTGTCTCGGCCATCCGATCGCCTCCTCGCGAGTGGACCACTTCAATGCACCGTCCGGTCGTTTGGTTGACACGGGTCGGTCGGTCCACTGTACGGTTTAGTCGTTCCATTGTCATACTAAGGGATGTACGTACCGTGATCGCTCTGCTGCTGGCCCTGGGCAGCTCCCTCGCCTACGGGTGCGCCGACTTCCTCGGCGGCCTCGGTGCCCGCAAGGCCCATGTACTGCGCACCGTGATGATCGCGGCCCCGGCCTCGCTCGCGGTCGAGCTGGTGCTGTGGCCGTTCCTCGGCGCCTCCTTCAGCGGCGCCACCCTCGCCTGGGGCGCCGCCTCCGGTGTGGCCTCGGCCGCCGCGTTCGCCCTGCTCTACCGAACCCTGGCGATCGGTCCGATGAACGTCCTCTCGCCCGTCACCGCCCTGGTGTCCGCCATGCTCCCCGTCGGCGTGGGCCTGCTCCAGGGCGAGCACCTGGGCACGGCCGGACTGATAGGGCTGCCACTCGCCCTGGCCGCGGTCGTCCTGGTCAGCGCGGGGCATGGAGCGGGGTCGGCCCGCCCGTCCCGTACCGCGCTGCTGCTGGCCTTCGGGGCAGGCGCCGCCATCGCCCTTCAGCTGGTCTTCCTGCACCAGGCGCCGTCCGACAGCGGGGTGGCCCCGCTGATCGTGGGCCGGGCGGTCTCCTCGGCCGTCACCCTGGCCGCCGCAGGGGCGATGTACCGCAAGCTCGGCCCCGAGAAGCCCGCGTACGCGATGTCCGCAGCCGCAGGAGTGCTGGACTCGGTGGCGAACCTGCTCTTCCTGCTCGCCGCCCGCAGCGGCGACCTCGCCGTCGTCGCCGTCATCACCGCCCTCTACCCGGCCGGCACCGTCCTGCTCGCCCGCGGCGTGCTCGCCGAACGCATCCACCGCGGCCAGCTCGTCGGCCTGGGCACCGCTGCCGTCGCCGTCAGCCTCCTCGCCCTCACCTGAACCGCCCCTCACCACCGCACCACCGCACCGCCGAACCCCGCAAGGAGACCAGCATGTTCATCCAGCCCTGGGACGCCGGCCTGGACGAAGCCGAATGGCAGACCTGGATCGCCGAAGGCCACGACTTCGGCCTCCTGAGCGTCAACGGCCTGCCCGGCCAGGCGCCCGTCGCCGTCCCCACCCACTTCACCAGCGACCCCGGCCACCTCCTGATCCACCTCGCCCGCCCCAACCCCGTCTGGAAGGCGATCGAGAGCGGCCCGAACGTTCTCTTCACGGTCTTCGGCGACTACGCCTTCATCCCCGGCCCCTGGCGCGCCAAGTCCGACACGCCGCCCACCGACGGCGTCCCCACCAGCTACTACACCGCCGTCCAGTTCTCCTGCCACGCCCACATCGTCGACGCCCCCGAAGCCAAAGCCGAGCTGCTGCGCCGCCAGCTCGTCCACTTCCAGCCCGACGGCGACCACGCCCCCGTCACCGTCGACCAGCCCCCGTACGGCCGGATGCTGCCCGGCATCCGCGGCCTGCGCCTGGAAGTCACCGACGTACGGGCCAAGTTCAAGTACGACGACCACAAGTCCGTCGAACACCGCACCGCCGTCGCCGACCACCTCACCGCACGCGGCCACGGACTCGACCTCCCCGCAGCCGAACAGCAGCGCCGCCGCCTGGACCGCATCGGTCCCTGGAAGCTCTGACCACCCGCCCGTACGCACGGAAAAGCCCTGCCTCATGACTGTCTTCCGCATCGCCCCCGCCGTCACGGACGCCTTCCCCGACACGCTCATCGCCCTGATCACCGCCACCGGCCTGCGCGGCCGTGAACCCTGGCCCCACACCGTCGCGGCAGTGGCGGAACTGGAACAGCAACTCGCCGACGGCACCTGGCAGCCCGCCGACGAGACCGACCCCCGCATCGACGCGTGGCACACCGCCTACCGCTCCTTCGGCACCAACCCCCGTCGCGTCCGCCCCAGCGTCGACGCGCTCGGCCGCCGCCTCGCCAAGAAGGGCGCGCTGCCGCGCGTCAACCCGGCCGTCGACTCCTACAACGCCGTCTCCGTCCGCAACGGCCTGCCCGCCGGCGCCTTCGACCTCGACCTCGACCACGTCACCGGCGACGTCGACATCCGCTACGCGGACGGCACCGAGGAGTTCACCCCGCTCGGCGAACCCGACACCATCGAGAACCCCAAGCCCGGCGAGATCATCTACGCCGACACCGCAAGCGTCCTCACCCGCCACTGGAACCACCGCGACGCCCACCGCACCCGCGTCACCGAGGACTCGACCCGCGTCGCCTTCCTCCTCGAAACCCTCCACGCCACCCGCGACGGCCACTTCCTCAAGACCGCTGCGCACGAGCTACAGGGCCTGCTCCTCCCACACGCTGATCAGACCGCCGTCTGCTTCCTCAGCCCGGCAAAGCCCCAGGCCACAGCCTGAGACGGTCGCTAGCCGCGAGGACCTGCAGCACACTTCCACCACCACGCCCGCAGACCAGGCAAGCGGAGCAGCCGTCCCCATGCGAGCGACGTAGCGTTCACACTCCGGCGGTTCACCACCACCGAGATCGAAGTTGCCGGGACGCGGCTTCCGGCCGGAGCACCCGTGCTCATCGGCATCCAGGGCATCAACACCGACCAGCCCGCGCCCCTGGACCAGACCTCCCCTTCGGCGGCGGCCGCACTACTGCATCGGCGCCCAACTCGCCCAACGCAACACCGGACAAGACGGGCAATGTGGTAGGAAGATGTGAATTCGACAAGAAATGAGCGAAACGGAAGGAAAGGGGATCGTCTGGTGAAAGTGATGCCACGTAGCCTCCTGACCGCGTTCACCGCCGCTGGAACGCTTGCCTGCCTGGCTGCGGCACCGGTTGCCTCAGCAGCGCTGGACGAGCCTCTCCAGTACGTTGCCCTCGGCGACTCTTTCGCCGCCTCACCCCAAGTGCCGCCGCCCGACGTGTCCAACCTGCTGTGCCTGCGCTCACTCGTCAATTACCCGCACGTCGCCGCCAAGGCCCTGGATGCCAAGCTGGCCGACGTCAGCTGCTCCGCCGCCACCGTCGAAGACCTGACCACCTCCCAGTATCCGGGCACCGACGCCCAGTTCGACGCGCTCTCTTCCGACACCGACATCGTCAGCATCACCATTGGCGGCGTGGACACCGGTCTGGTCACGCTCGCCCTCGATTGTCTGAACGTGCACCCCAAACCCCAAGGGGCCAGCTGCGCCGCCCGGAACACCGCAGGTGGCTCCGACAAGGCCAAGGCCGCCATCGACGCGTGGGCTCCCATGTTCGCGGCAGCCCTGGACGAGATCCACCGCCGCGCGCCCCATGCGAAGGTGTTCGTCATCGGCTACGGCAACGTCATCCGCCCCGGTGGCTGCTTTCCCACCCAACCCATCTGGGACATGGACGCCGACTACCTCCAAGGCACAATCGACCACCTCGACAGCCGGCTGAAGCAGGCCGCCCAGGAGCACGACGCGGTCTTCGTCGACACCTACCCCCTCGGTGTCGGGCACGACGCGTGCGCCGCACCCGCCAACCGCTTCATCGAAGGATGGGTACGCACCCGCGCCACCATGCCCCTGCACCCCAACGCCAAGGGCGCCGAGGCCATCGGCACGACCCTCGCCGCCGCCGTCCGACGCGCGGCCTTGACATCTTGACGCGGATCTACGACGGCGGGTCGCCTCTTGCGGTCCCGCGCCCGCTCCACCACTGCCCACCACAGCACGGCCGGACGCCCCCACTACCCTTCACCCGGTGATCCGGGCGCTGACCTGACCTCATGGCCCGGCCCATGGCGCACCGTCTGAGCGGCACGGTCACGCGACCGGCCTTTCCCTGTTCCGCAGATGCTCCGCGAACGCCTGCGCCGCGGCCAGGTCCCCGTCGTTCGGCCGCTGCTTGTTGATGCCGCCGACCACTTTGAAGGGGGTCCAGGTGTCGAACGCCCGGCATGAGAAACGCCCGTCCACCTCGAAGCCCTTGCCTCGGAGGAGCTGGACCAGGGGACGGGTGAAAGGCGCCAGCGGCATCTCGGGGAGCCCGCTGGTGGCGAACACGAATGCCCGGCCCGGCCTCGCTGGAAGTGCCCTGACGAAGTCCGTCAGGCGGGGGTGGAGCCTGCCGTAGAAGACGCCCGAGCCGAATCCCACGAGGTCGGCGCCGGCCAGCTCCACCAGGTCGGCCTCCTCGGGGCGAACGACCTTCGCGCCCAGTACCTGGGCCATGGTGTCGGCGACATGACGCGTACTGCCGTGTGACACGGAGACGCACACGATGACGGCCTTCATCTTGGACGATCCCTTCTCTCGTTTCCGTAGAAGGGACAACACAGGGTCTCCAGATGTGACACCACGAGATATGACGGCGACCACACGGTACCGGGACAGCGGCGCGCCCGGACCAGCTCCGGTAGGTTTTCCCGCTGCTCAGCCGCCACGACGTACAGCGTCCTGGTCGCGGGACCGGCGGTCGGGGGCACCCTCTTCCGCCTCGCACTGTCCGGACCTCGCGCCACTGCGCGGGCGCCGTACCAGAGCACTGACTACTGGTGGCGTGGTGCTGCTCGTCGCCGTACTCACTCAGGGCTGTGCGGGCGGCCGGGTGATGTCGGAGACGGAGTTCACCGAGCACCTGCGTCTCACGCAGGAGGCGGGTGAGGACGCGGTGCGGCGGCTGGGGATGGATCCCTCGTCCATAGTGGACCATCGGAAGATGGCCAACGCCTCCTGTAAGGACGACCTTGGCGTCGACGCCGAGGGCGTCACCCGTGACCAGCCGAGCGTCACCTGGGCACCCCAGTTCGCGACCCGCGCCGCGTATGAGACGGTGGTTGACACGCTCCGCGAGGAATGGTCCGAGCAGGGCCTGACGGTAAAGGACGTTCCGGCCCCCGCAAAGGGCGAGCCGGGGGCCGGCCTCCCGGGGCTCCGGACGACGGACGACCACGGCATCGAGTTGTCGCTGCGACCCGACTGGTATTCAGGGGAGCCGACGCTGGTGGCCGACGGCGGATGCGTACGGCACCCGGGGTATCTGGTCGATTGGGAGTAGCGGAAAACGCGTCGCTACGGACTGCGGCGCGAGGTCCGGGGGAACGCAGCGGCGGCAGGAGCCGCGCCGGCCCTCGGCGGTTTCTCGACGAGCGTGCCGGGGCCCCGGAACGCCTACTCGCGGCCTTGTACGGTCAGAGGGGGCCATGCAGTAGTCGTTCTCCGGGCAGCACACGACGTACACAGGGTTGTAGCCGGGATACACGGTCTTAGGGTTCGGGTCGGCATAGTTGAAGTAGGAACCCGGGACGGGCGTACCGGTGAAGGTCACCGTCGTGCCGACCGGGAAGCTCGCGGAGCATGTGCCGGTAGGTGGCTGCTGCGGTTCCTCGCTGTACGGCTGTCACGCAGGCTGGTGGCAGTTGATCCCGGCCGGCTGGCTGATGACGGTGCCGCCACCCCAGCCGTCGCTGGTCCACACGGACACAGTCGCCTGCTGGGGCGCCGCCTGCACCGGCGCGACGGTGCCGAGCCCTGCCGCAGTGCCCGGCGCGACGGCGACCACCATCGCTCGCCTGTTGCCGCGGATCTGAATCTTCTTGTGTGCCACGGGGAGCACCCCCTTGTTTGTTGCGGTAGTCATGCCGACGCATACGCGTGGGGACACCTCCACAGGAGCGCCCACGTGGACGGCCGCTTTGCGGATCGCATCCGGGCCGGCCGCCCGTCTTCTCGGCCAGGAACTCGCGATCCCATGCGGGAAACAGTGCTCGACCGGATACCGGGGCATCGGTCGAGTCGCCTCGCGGGCAACGGGGAAATTGGATGTCTGACGTCAGACTGGGGCCGAGCTCGTTGGGGTACATCCGGCCAGGCATCCCACGTTTCCCCCGGACGACCCCAGATGCTCGTGGTTATGTGTTGCTCACCAACGGTCAAGCTCACGTGAGGTCGCGCCGACGCCCAGGGCGACGAGCAGTCCGGGTCCGACGCGGAACCCTTCTACTCGGTGGACTACTGGAGGAATGGGCAGGCTATGTTCCTTCGCCCGTGAGGTGATCTGCTGAAGCAGGTGGCATTGCGTCCCCACGCACTGTTGCCTCGGCGGTACGACGACAGTGGTACGTGGTGAGCGCATAGGCGGGCGCTGTGCCGGTGGCGGTGCCCCCGGCACGTAAGGGCTTTGGGACGGCCAGAGGGGAAGAGGCTCGCGCGGCGGCCTCGGGCTGCAACGTCCGGGCAAGGCTGAGAGCAACCGCCGTCGGGCTGATGAAGGCCGGTACAAGCCGGCCGCCCGCCGCCGCAACGGTGCCCGCCCGCGAGCGTCGGGACGCTTAAGCGTTTGTGCGTGGACGCCGTCGTGGCCGACCATCGACGGCATGAACCGCTCCCGGCAGATCAGTACGCTCGCCCTGAGACATGTCATACCGGACGCTCTCGCGATAGAGCAGTGGGCGGAGATGCGCCCACTGATCGATGGCCAGGACGTGCTCGGAGAGATCCACCCGGAGGGGGTGGCCAGTTGTTCGCGCAGAGAATGGTTCGGTCCGGCCGAGCGGTGGCCGTTGGCGGCCATGGAGGAACCACGCCAGGTCGAGCTGTCGAACAACGACTGCTGCACCGGCTGCTGTGGAGGCGTCTTCGTCACCATTCACCGTCAGGGTGACCGAGTGGTGTGGTCGTCCTGGCAGAACACGAACGACATCCGAGTCCCCGTCCCCGACGACGTCCACTTCGATGCGGCTCAGTACGACGCCGAACTCGCGCGTGCCGTCGCGGACACCAGCTGGGAGCAGCCCGTGGACACCGTAGCGCGGCTGCTGACTCAGGGACTCGCGGACAGCAGGTGGTTCGAGCGGTGGGACTGCGCCGTGAACCAGGTGGAACTCCGGCGCGAGGAGCCCGAAGCGGTGGAGGTGTACTTCAGCCACCGTCGGGCCACACAGGCGTACGGCTCGGACTTCGCCTTCGACCTGCCCGTCACCCGGCACGAACCGGCCGAGGAACAGGCCCGGCGGCTCATCGGTCTGATCACGGCCGATGACCCCCGCAAGACGGCCGAGCCACTGTAAATGCGGTGGCGAGAGGCCGGTGTGATGGTGGGGTGAACCAGGGTGCAGGAGCCGACCGAGGGGTCGTGTTGCCGAGGCTGTTGGTGGTGCGTTGTCTGCTGGAGTGGCAGTGGGCGGGGGACGTTGTCGACGCGGCGTGTGTATGCGGTTGCTGAGATGGTGGGTGTTTCGGAGCGTACGGTGTGGCGCTGGCTGGAGCAGCCAAGGCGACTGGGCAGGTGGAGGCTTCGGTCCGGCAGAGGTATGGGGTGTCTGACGTGGTGTGGGCGCTGCTGGGCGAGGACGGGAAGCACTGAGCTGAGACGCCGGCTGGTCGCTGCTGGCGGTGGGGCCGGGAGTCGGTGCTGGCCGCGCTGCGCTCCGCGTTCCTGCACGACGAATCCTACGGTCCGTTTGGTGGTCTGCCCGAGAAGGTGCGGATCGGGTCTGGGCCGACGCCGATCTCGAGGACGTCACCTTCGCCCGACAGCCATGCCGCGCACGGCAACGTCCGTGCCTGGGCCCAGCGACCGCCCTGGCCTGCACCGGCCTGGCCCGCACCGGCGGTGCTTGCGTGGGCCAGGAGCTGCTGCGCTGGGCCTTCAGGCGCCTTGCCTGACGACCACGCCGCCATGCCGCTCGCGTGCCACCGTCCGTCGCTGTGGTCCTCGGCCCGGGCGACGACGCGGTCCACAGCACACCGCCCTGGCGGCCCCCCATCCGCCGTCCGGCCGGATCGCCCTGCGCCCCGGCCCGGGCACCACCAGCGAAACCGGCCTCGCCCACGACCTGCTGGCCGTGCTGGGTAAACCGTCTGTGCTCCCGGGCCGTTTGCCCGGCGGGCGTCAGTCCGCGTGGGAAGCCGTCACCGCATGGCTCACCGTCCTGCCCGTGAACCGGGCTGACCGTCCTGCGCGCCCACCGCCTCACCGCCCGGTGAACGATGCGCCTCCTGAAGACCGCGGGCCCTGACCGGCATCCACCTGACCTTGGTCTGCCAGCGCCCCGATCCGCCCGCCGGCCTGCACCAAGCTCGGCAGACGGCCGACCCCACCCTCACCACCCACGTCCAGGCCGCCCGCCGCGACTACTACGGCACAAGCGCTTCCGTACCGTCAGCAGCGCTCGCTCGCCGAGCCCTGTGACGATCTGACTCGTGCCCCGCCCCTGAGCGTTCTGCCACCGCGCCGGCTGGTCATGGCAACCGTCTGCTCCCCAGATCTCTCAAACGATGCCGCCTCCACCGGCGAGTTCGGGCAAAGCCAGGACACCACCGCAAACCTTCGGCTGAAGACGGCTGAGGAGTCTGCAGCAACCGAGGCGCGGGGGCGCCCTTCCCATCAACCGCCGCTTACGGCGTCCGTACGCGTTTGGTACGCGAAACGTGCGCTTCACGCTAGGGTTGGGGAAGGAGGTGCTGTATGTCCGAGCTGTTTGACGCGGTCGACGCGCTCATTGCGTCCCGTTCCCCGTTGCCGGCCCCGGCGGAGCGCAGGCGGCTGCGCCAGGCGCACGGCCTGACGCTGGACGAGGTGGCCGCCGCGCTGAAGGTGCGGCGGGCAACGGTCAGCGGCTGGGAGGCCGGCAAGACCGAGCCGCGGCCGCCGGAGCGCGACGCATACGCCCGTATGCTCAAGCAGCTCGCCCGGCTCTACCCCGCCGACGCCCAGGTGCCCCCCGGGGACACGGCGGCCTCCGAGATGCCTGCCGTTCCGGCCGCTGCTGCGCCCCCGGCAGCCGAATCGGCCCAAGCCCGTACCGGCCCCGCAGGCCCGACTGCAAAGTCCGCGAACCGCGCACTCCACCCCGCCGCCCCCGCCGCCTCTGCGGCTGTGCCGCGCCCGGCGGCCACGACCAAGCCGGCGTCGCGGCGCCCGCCGTCCGTGAGGAAGGCGGCCACCGTCGGCACTCCGGCGGGTGGCGCCGATGCGAGGTTCGAGAACGGTCCGCTGGCGGTCATCGATGTCGAAGACGGTCAGGTGCTGGCGTTCTGCGTCGGCGGCCTGGTCCTGGACGTACCGGCGAAGTCGCTTTCTGCGCTGGTGGAGTGGGCGCTGCGCGAGGGGCGGCTCGGTCAGCCGAAGCTGTCCGGGCCGGGCAAGGACGCCGACCCGCTGCTCGTCCTCACCGAGGCCGCGCTGAAGCGCTACGGCCTCCCCCTCACCCTCACCGACGAGGAGAAGCTCGCCGGACGGATCCCCGAGGACCACAAGGTCATCAAGCAGCTGGCCCGCGCGGAGTGGAAGCTCACGAAGCGCGGCTTGGGACCGTGGGCGCGGATCTACCGCCCCGCCACCGGCTTTCAGCGGGCCTGCGTCCAGTTGTGCATCCCGTCGTGGAACGCGCTGGACACCCGGCACTGGGGCGTGGCCGGGCAGCTTCCTCCGGCGGAACTCGCCCGCGTCCTGGGCGTGTACGCCTCCCGCGTGATGACGCCGCGCGGCTCGACTGCGGTCACCGGCCTGGAGCTGATGACCGCCCTGCACCCGCCGACCCGCGCCTCCGAGCCGGACGCGACGGGGAAGCGGCACTCCGAGCGCAACCCCGGCTCGCTGGGCAAGGACCCGGTCGACTGCGCACCGTGCGAGGCCCCCGACGGACACCCGCTCCTGGCGGACCTGCCGCGCTTCCACGTGCGCGGCCCGGCGGAGAAGCTGTTCGAGGAGGCGTACGACTGGGCGCGGCCGATGACGGATGCCGAGTGCACCCTGCGGTACCTGGTCGGCATCGACGTCAACATGGCTTTCGCCGCCGGCGCCAACGGCCTGGTCGTGGGTCTTGGAGCGCCCACCCACGTCAAGAACCCGGCGTTCGACCCGAAGCTGCCCGGCAGCTGGCTGGTCGACCTCTCCCACGTCGACCTGTCGAGGGTGAAGGTCGGCAAGGAGTGGGTGGAGCTGGACGGTTCGTTGTTGCCCAGTCCGTTCACCCCGAAGGGCGACCGCCCGGCCGGGCCGGCCTGGTACGCGACGCCGACCGTCGCGTACGCGGTGGAGCTGGGCTACGAGGTGCGCCCGCTGGAGGCGTACGTCCGGTACGACAACGGCCGTTACCTGGACGGCTGGTACAACCGGCTGCGTGACGCCTATCTCGCCACGATGGCCGACCTCGGTGTCGGCGCCGACCTGCCTCCGGAAGACTTCCTCGCCGCGATGGACGGCTACCGCGACCGCGATCCGGAACTGGTGGTCGTCGTCTCGGCGATCAAGGCGACCGTGAAGGGCGGCCTGGGCAAGCTGCGCGAGCGCCCGCGCGGCGAGGGCTGGCGGCCGGGCGAGCGGTGGCGGGCCCTGGAGCGGCCGACGTGGCGGCCGGACATCCGCGCGGCGGTCATCTCCCGCACCCGGACCAACCTGCACCGGAAGATTGTCAAGCACGCGGCGTTCACCGGGCAGTACCCGGTCGCGATCCTCTCCGACTGCGTCGTGTACGTGGCCAACGGCACCAGCCCGCTGGACTTCCTGCCGTACCGCGCGGGCAAGCCGCTGCCCGGCGGGTTCAAGCTGGGCGTCAACCCCGGTCTGGTCAAGCACGAGGGCACCCAGACCGTCCTGTGGGGCGAGGAGGTCCGCGAGCGGTTCAACGCCCCGGAGCTCAACCTCGCCCGGTACATCAAGGACGGCACCGTCACCGACGTCGACAGCGGTGAGTAGGAGGAGGCGGCGATGAGTTTGTTCGGGGACGGCCTGGAAGCCGCGGTGCAGAAGGCGTTCACCCGCCCGGCGCCGAAGTCGGCCGGCGCGCAGATGCGCTACCTGGTCAAGCAGCTCAAGAGCACCAAGGCGGTCGCCCGGATGCTGCGGGTGTCCCAGCGCACCGTCGAGCGGTATGTGAAGGACCAGATCAAAAAGCCCCGCGCGGACCTCGCCGCGCGCCTGGAGCGCGAGGTGAGCAAGCGCTGGCAGCCGCGGATCCGGGCCAGGGCCCGGCAGAAGGCGGCGACGACCGGCGGCATCGTCATCGACACCCGCGCCCGCATGGGCTACGTCGCGCCGGTCGGGGCGACCGATGAGGACCGCATCCGGCACCTGACCGTCGCCCTGCCCCCGCAGTACGCGGCCCGCCTCTTCGAAGCCCAGGAGGCCGGCGCCAGCGACCAGCGGCTCCAGGAGATCGCCGCTGAGGGACTCAAGGAGGTGTACTTCCAGGACGGCGGCCGCCGCGCCGGCTCCCTGGAGGAGGTCCGGTTCACCGACATCGAGCACCTCGAGTTCGACCTGTAGCAGCCCCGCCCCGATCAGTCAGCGAGCCTCGATGTGACTGAGCGCTTCACTTGGCGAGTGAGTGCCTGAGTTGGCGACTGGAGCGTGGGCTGCCGACGGTTTGGTGAGCCGGGACGAGAGCACACTCGAATTGGCCGGACCGAACGCAAACATGGCAGTCAAGGCCAGTGAGCGACGATCAAGCTGTCAGTGGCTGACTCTAGGGTCAGCCCTATGACAGCAGACCTGGTCCAGGATTCATGGAGCCGCATCGACGCGTGGCTGCGCGAGCAGGCGCCTCGCACTTTCGCCACGCTCCGACCGCCCGCAGGAGATGAGGAGATCGCGGCAGCACAGGAGGAACTGGGTATCACCTTTCCTCCGGACCTGGTCGCTTCACTGCTCCAACACAACGGGGCACTGGACGGACCAGAGACTTTCCGGTTCAGCACGCAGGACCGGCTACTCGGAGTGAGTGAGATCGTCGAGGACACCAAGTTCATGCGTAACGTCGCCGACGGCCTTGACGAGCAGGAGGCCGAGGACTACTGGCATCACGGCTACGCGAAGTTCGGTTCCTATGGGGCAACGTCAGACGGTCTCATGATCGATTGCCGCACCGGGCGGGGCTCCTTCGGCGCGATCGGACGGTTCTTCGACGAGACCGGCACCAGTTTCGGGCAGGCCGACTCATTGGGCAGGTACCTGGCAGAGCTGGCTGGCCGGCTCGAGAGCGGCCGGGATGCCGGTGTCGTTACGTTCAACGGCCGGCTGCTCTGGGAGTGGGCCATACCTGCCCACCCGGAGTGGGGCAGCGCCGACGATCCTCTTCCCACACCGGATGAGCAGCTCCCGGAGCTGGACCTCTCCTGCAGTCCCACCGACCTCCTCCACGCGAGCTACCTGGACGGACTGGAGGAACTCGGTGCACTGCTCGCGGTCCTGCCGCGGGAGCGGGTGGCTGAGGCCGCTCGGAAGCAGCTGCGCAGACTGGCGGTTGAAACGGGCCTCAACAAGTACCCAGAGGTCAAGTCAGCCCTGGACGCGTTGGAGCGGGGTGAAGTCCCATCACGGCCGGACCAGACCGACCCGCTGGTCCTGCGACTACGCGCGGTGCTCGTGCAGGCGAACGCCCACCGAGACGACACGCGCAGGTGGGCCGCGGAGAAAATGGCACACGGGATCTGGGGCTCGCCTTACAGGTCGGTGTACGAGAGCGCGGGGATCCGGAGCCGCCTTACTGTCGACTGGCGTGCGGATCTACATGCAGACCTGGGCAGACCGTCACTGCCACCGATACCTGACGAACAATTCTGGGGAACCCTGCGCAACCCCGCCATCGACTCCAGCTGGTACGCAGCTCAGTACGCCCAAGAGCAGGACTGACCCCAGGGGCTCCGGTTCCGCGTGAGCGCTTCATCTGGCGAGACTCGCCAGATGAAGCGCTCCGCGCCGGTCTTCTTCGTCTGTTCTTGGTTTGGTGGTGTTGTTGCTTTGCTGTGACTGGTGTTTCGTCCGGGGTGGGGTGATGGGCGCGAGTGATACGGGTGGGGCTGTTCTTCAGGGGTGGGCCGGGCCGGGGAGCTGAGTTGCCAGCTGTGCAGTGCGGGGGTTTCCGCAAGGGCGCGGTCGCACAGCGAACGCGTTTGCGCAACGGCATGTTCATTGTCTTCGGCGAGGCAGAACATGGCGCCGCGTGCGCCGGCCCGGCTGGGGTGGACGCGGATGTGTTCGATGCCGTTCCCGGGCTTTGTTGCGGTCCACAGGGCGCGCAGCAGGATCCGCTCGGGCATGACGTCTCCCTGCGGCGGGGGCTTTGTGAGGACGAACTCGATCAGGTGCAGGTTTCGACTATCGCCCTCGCCGGGTGGCGGGTGCGTGCCGGAAGGTGTGGCGTTTCCGTGCCGTGACGTGAATGTGCCGGCAAGGCGATCGAGATGGACGGGACAACGAGGGGGCGGTTTTTTTGGTGTGGGGAGTGTTGGGGCTCGATCGTGAGAGCGGGTCTGTCTACCGGCTGATGCTGGAGAACCCGGGCTGGGGAGTGGCGCAGCTGGCCGGGGCGCTGGAGACGGACACCGCTTCGGTGGCGGTGTGAAGAGTTGTTATAGCACCACTAGGTGGTGTCTTCAAATGATCTTGAGTAGTGGATTATGGGGTTGTGATACGTCGCCATGAACTGTCCGATGCCGAGTGGGAGTTCGTCCGGCCGTTGCTGCCCGGGTCGTTGCGGGGGCGGAAGCGGCTGGACGACCGGCGGGTCCTGAACGGGATCGTGTGGAAGTTCCGGACCGGGTCGGCCTGGCGGGATGTGCCCGAGCGTTACGGGCCGTGGGCCACGCTCCATACGCGCTTTCGCAGGTGGGCGGCGGACGGGACGTTCGACCGGATGCTGCGGGCCGCGCAGGCGAAGGCGGACGCGGCGGGCGACATCGAGTGGCTGGTGTCCGTTGACTCCACGGTCGTGCGGGCCCACCAGCATGCGGCCGGGGCCCGAGAAGGGGGCTGCGCGACCCGGCCCTCGGCCGGTCCAGAGGCGGCCTGACCAGCAAGATCCACCTGGCCTGCGACGGCAGGGGCCGCCGGCTCGCTTTCGTCGTCACGGGCGGCAACACCAACGACTGCACCCGGTTCACCACCGTGATGGAAGCGATCCGAGTGCCCCGCATCGGACCGGGACGACCCCGCACCCGGCCCGATCACGTCCTGGGAGACAAGGGCTACAGCTCGAAGGCGATTCGCGCCTGGCTCCGCCGCCGGGGCATCCCGCACACGATTCCCGAGCGGGCCGACCAGGTCGGCCATCGGGCCCGGCGAGGCAGCCGCGGCGGCCGCCCGTCGGCCTTCGACCGCGAGGTCTACAAGCACCGCAACGTCGTGGAAAGGTGCTTCAACCGCCTGAAGCAGTGGCGCGGCATTGCCACCCGCTACGACAAAACAGCCCAGTCCTACGAGGCGGCCGTCACCCTCGCCTCACTCCTGATGTGGGCGTGACATTTGACGACAGAACCTAGGGGGGTGTCTGGAAAGTCGGTGGCTCGTTGCTCTGTTTGTGGTGCGTCGACA
>NZ_LIYH01000005.1:0-700391 GCF_001905885.1 Streptomyces sp. CB03234
ACTAATCTGGCGTTGATTTTTGGCACGCTGTTGAGTTCTCAAGGAACGGACGCTTCCTTCGTACTCACCCTCTCGGGCTTTCCTCCGGGCGCTTCCCTTCGGTATTTCGTGTTTCCAGCTTAGCAGATCCGTTTTCCGTTTCTGCCACCCGCTGGAGCGGGCTGCCGGGCTGTTCTTCGCTTTCGCGTTTCCCTTTCCGGCGGTTCCGACTCTATCAGATCCTTTCGGGCCTGATTCCCAGTCAGAGGGGGGTTGTCTTTCCGGCTGTTGGGCCGTTCCGACGTTCCAAACTCTAGCGGATTTCCCGGGCGGCTCATAATCGAGCCTTCGAAATGTATTTCGGCATGCCGAAATACGTCCCGGTCGGGAGTCCGTGCTGAGTTTGGTTGCCGCGTTCGCGGCGGGATCGGCTGCCGCAGAACCGTTACGGCTCCGTGGCAACCCGAAGAACTTTACGGATCGGAGGGAGGCGTGTCAACCCGGCCGCCGTAGCGTCTACTCCAGGCCCGTGAGCCGGCCGCCCGCGTCCGGCTGGGCGTGTTCCACGCGGCGGAGGAGGCGGATCAGCATCTCGCCCAGGGCGCCTCGCTCCTCCGGGGACAGGTCCTGGAGGAGGTCCTCCTCGAAGGCGGTCGCCATCCGCATCGCCTCCAGCCACTTGGTGCGGCCTTCGTCGGTCAGTTCGACGATGACGCGTACCCGGTTGTTCTCGTCCCGGTCACGGGTGACCAGGCCGTCGGCGGCCATGCGGTCGATGCGGTGGGTCATGGCCGCGGGGGTGAGGCCGAGGCGCTTGGCGAGTTCGCCGGGGCCCAGGCGGTAGGGCGCGCCGGAGAGGACGAGGTGCTTGAGGACCTCCCATTCGGCGTTGCTGATGCCGAGCTCGGCGACCTGGCGGCCGTACGCGACGTTCATGCGGCGGTTCAGCCGGCCCAGGGCGGAGACCACCTTCTCGACCTGGGGGTCGAGGTCGCGGAATTCGCGCTGATAGGCGGCGATCTGCTCGTCGAGGCTCGGTTCCTGCGTGTCGGACATGCGGGGAGTATCCCACGGCACTCGTTGGCGTTGAAGTCCTTCGATGTGTACAGTTAAGGATCGAACTTTAGTATTGAAGTCTTCAGGACTGAGTCCTACAGAGTCGAAGTAGGTGAGTGTGACCAAGGCGATGGGCGCTGCGATGCGCCGGATCCAGGCAGGGAACGTGCTGAGCGCGTTCGGGCTCGGGTTCACCGTTCCGTATCTCTATGTGTATGTGGCTCAGGTGCGGGACCTGGGAGCCGGTACGGCGGGGGCCGTGCTGGCGGTCTTCGCCATGGCCGCCCTGGTGGTCCTCCCCTTCACGGGGCGGGCCATCGACCGTCGGGGGCCTCTGCCGGTGCTGGTGGGGGCCGCGCTGCTGGCCGCTGTCGGCGCCCTGGGCATGGGGCTCGCGGAAAATGTCCCGGCCGTTGTCCTGGCGGCGGCGCTGCTCGGTGCCGGTACGGCGGTGATGCAGCCGGCGCTCGCCACGATGATCGTCTGGTGCTCGTCCACGTCGACGCGGACCCGCGCGTTCGCCCTGCAGTTCTTCCTGCAGAACCTCGGGCTGGGCGTCGGCGGTCTGATCGGTGGGCAGCTCGTCGATGAGAGCCGGCCGGACAGCTTCCTTCTCCTGTTCTCGATCGAGGCGGCGATGTTCCTGGTGCTGGCGGGGATCGCCGCGAGCGTGAGGATGCCGCGGACGCCGTCCATCGCCGATCCCCGGCCGGCCGGCAGGGGCGGTGTGCGGGCGCTGCTCGGGCACCGGGCGATGGTGCAGCTGTGTGTGCTGGGCTTCGTGTTGTTCTTCGCCTGCTACGGGCAGTTCGAGTCGGGTCTCGCGGCGTACGGCACCGAGGCCGCCGGGATCGAGCCGTCGGCGCTCGGGATGGCCCTGGCCGCGAACACGGCGGTCATCGTGGCCGCGCAGTTCCTGGTGCTGCGGTTCGTGGAGCGGCGCAGGCGGACGCGGGTGGTCGCGGCGGTCGGGCTGATCTGGGCGGTGGCGTGGCTCGTCGCGGGGTACGCGGGGCTCGGGCACGGCAGCCAGGCGATGGCGACGGCGGCGTTCATCGTGACGTACGGCCTGTTCGGGCTGGGTGAGGCGATGCTGTCGCCGACCGTGGCGCCGCTGGTGGCCGACCTGGCGCCGGAGTCGATGGTCGGGCAGTACAACTCGGCGTTCGCGCTGGTCAAGCAGCTCGCGCTGGCGGTCGGGCCGGCCGTGGGCGGGCCCATGGGGGCCGCGCTGCACGGGCCGTACATCGTGACCTTCGTCCTCTTCTCGCTGGGCATCACCCTGCTGGCCCTACGGCTGGGCGGGAAGCTCACGCCGGCGCAGGACCACCCGTACCTGGTGGCGAAGACCCGGGTCGTCGCTCAGCACAGGCCGGGCCGGCGGGTGGCCGCCTAGCCCGGCAGGGCGAACTCGCACCAGACCGCTTTGCCGCCGCCGGGTGTGCGGCGGCTGCCCCAGGACGAGGCGATCGTGGCGATGATCGAGATGCCGCGGCCCGCCTCGTCCTCCGTTTCGGCGCGGCGGCGGCGCGGCAGGTGGTCGTCGCCGTCCGTCACCTCGATGATCAGGCGCCGGTCGGTGCGGCGGAGTCTGAGGCGCATGGGTGGGGTGCCGTGCTGGAGGGAGTTGGCCACCAGTTCGCTGGTGGCGAGCACGCCCAGGTCGCGCAGCTCCACCGGGAAGCGCCAGCTGGAGAGGACGCCGGAGGCGAAGGCACGCGCGCGTGGAGCGGCTTCGACGCCGCCGAGCAGGTCGAGTGCGGCGTTGTGGAACAGCTCGGCGTCCGGTCCGGTGCGGGAGGGGTGCTGGAGGACGAGGACGGCGACGTCGTCGTCGTGTTCGGCGGTGACGCCCAGGGAGCGCAGCAGCCGGTCGCAGACGACCTGCGGGGTGCCGGTGGCGCCGGCCAGGGCGCGCTCCAGGGCGGCGACGCCTTCGTCGATGTCCTCGCGGCGCCGTTCGACCAGGCCGTCCGTATAGAGGACGGCGGTGGAGCCGGGCGGGAGGGCGATGGTTCCGGAGGTGTGCAGCCAGCCGCCGGTGCCGAGGGGTGGGCCGGTCGGCTCGGCGGCGCGGCGGACGGTGCCGTCCTCGTCCCTGACGAGGATCGGGAGGTGTCCGGCGGAGGCGTAGACGAGGCGGCCCTCGTTGGGGTCGTGGACGGCGTAGACGCAGGTGGCGATCTGGCTGGCGTCGATCTCGGCGGCGAGGCCGTCGAGGAGCTGGAGCACCTCGTGGGGCGGCAGGTCGAGGCGGGCGTAGGCGCGTACGGCGGTGCGGAGTTGGCCCATGACGGCCGCCGCGCGGACGCCGCGGCCCATGACGTCGCCGATGACGAGGGCGGTGCGGCCGGCACCGAGCGTGATCACGTCGTACCAGTCCCCGCCGACCGCGGCGTCCGTACCGCCCGGCTGGTACGTGGCGGCGACGCGGAGGTCGTCGGGCTGTTCCAACTCCTGGGGGAGGAGGGATCTTTGGAGGGTGACGGCGGTTTCGCGGTGGCGGCGCTCGCTGGCCCGCAGCCGCTCGGCGGCCTCCGCGTGGTCGGTGACGTCGGCGGCGTGGACGAGGACCCCGGATTCGGCGGTTCCGCGCGTGTCGACGGGCAGGCAGGTGACGGTGTACGAGCCTCCCGCGTGCGTGCGGCGGGATTTGACCGTGCGGGGCTTTCCGCTGCGCAGCACCTGGTCCATGAGCGGCAGCAGGCCCAGCTCGGCGAGCTCGGGGCAGGCGGTGGCGACGGTCGCGCCGGGCGGGCGGGGGCCGAAGGCGCCCGCGTAGGCGTCGTTGACGTACGCGACGCGGTGGTCGGGGCCGTAGGTGAGGGCGACGAGGCCGGGGAGGCGGCCGAGGATCTCCCGTACGGAGAAGTCCTCCAGCCCAGGGACGTCGTCGGGCAGGGGCTCCAGCTGCTGGTCGGAGTCGCCTCGCGCCGCGGGTACGGAGTCCCCCCGCTGCGCCGGCGATGCCCCGCGGTCGGTGCCGCGCGCGGCGGCGCGGCGCTGCGTACCGGGGAGCCGGGCGCTCCAACGCGTGAAGTTCACGGATCTGTATGCCTCATGGTGTCGGTGCCGTGCGTTGCCGTGCTGAGTCACTCTGTGCAGGTGTGAGCCCACCTATGGTCACACGTCCAGTGTGACCGACCGCACTGACAAGGGGTGTCTGACGGAACTGCGCCCCGTCAGTGGGACCCGTCGTCAGTCGGACTTCGCTCCGCCGTCCGCGGTTCCGCCTTTCGACGCCTCGTCCGTGGGTTCGGGCGGTGGGGGCCCCGCGGCGAGTTCGAATTCGGCGCGGGGATGCTCCAGGGATCCGAGGGAGACGATCTCCCGTTTGAACAGGCCCGCGAGGGTCCATTCGGCGAGGACGCGCGCCTTGCGGTTGAAGGTGGGGACGCGGCTGAGGTGGTACGCGCGGTGCATGAACCAGGCCGGGTAGCCCTTGAGTTTGCGGCCGTAGACGTGGGCGACGCCCTTGTGCAGGCCGAGTGAGGCGACGGAGCCGGCGTACTTGTGGGCGTAGTCCTTGAGCGGCCGGCCCTGGAGGGAGGCGACGAGGTTCTCGGCGAGGACCTTGGTCTGGCGCACGGCGTGCTGGGCGTTGGGGGCGCATTCCTTGCCGGGGGTGTCGGCGGTGATGTCCGGGACGGCGGCGGCGTCTCCGGCGGACCAGGCGTGGTCGACGCCTTCGACGGAGAGGCGCGCGGTGCACTTGAGGCGGCCGCGTTCGTTGAGGGGGAGGTCGGTGGAGGCGAGGACGGGGGCGGGTTTCACGCCGGCGGTCCACACCACCGTACGGGTGGGGAAGCGACTGCCGTCGCTGAGGACGGCGACCCGGTCCTCGCAGGACTCCAGGCGCGTTTCGAGGCGTACGTCGATGTTGCGGGCGCGCAGCTCGCGCACGGCGTACTTGCCCATGTCCTCGCCGACTTCGGGCAGGATGCGGTCGCTCGCCTCGACGAGGACCCATTTCAGGTCCTGTGGCTTGATGTTGTGGTAGTACCGCGCGGTGTAGCGGGCCATGTCCTCCAGCTCGCCGAGGGCCTCGACGCCGGCGAAGCCGCCGCCGACGAAGACGAAGGTGAGGGCGGCGTCGCGGATGGCGGGGTCGCGGGTGGAGGAGGCGATGTCCATCTGCTCGATGACGTGGTTGCGCAGCCCGATGGCCTCTTCGACGGTCTTGAAGCCGATGCCGTAGTCGGCCAGCCCGGGGACGGGGAGGGTGCGGGAGATGGAGCCGGGCGCGATGACCAGTTCGTCGTAGGAGAGCTGGACGGGACCGGTGCCTTCCTCCTCGGTGGCGAGGGTGGTGACGGTCGCCGTGCGCTTGGCGTGGTCGACGGATGTGGCCTCGCCGATGAGGATCCTGCACTTGTCGAGGACCCGGCGCAGCGGCACGACGACGTGGCGGGGCGAGATGTTGCCGGCGGCGGCCTCGGGGAGGAAGGGCTGGTACGTCATGTACGGGTCGGGTGTGACCACGGTGATCTCGGCCGTGCCGTTTCTCAGCTCGGCCTTGAGGTGCCGTTGGAGGTGCAGGGCGGTGTACATCCCGACGTAGCCACCGCCGACAACGAGAACGCGCACAGGTTCGGTCACCTTCCCATGACGCAACGGGCTCCGGGGTTTGTCCACAGGCCCGGCAAATTGTGTGACTGGAGGCCGGGTGGTGTCCGGGGTGGCGCGGGAGGTGCGTGTGGGGGAAGGTGCGCAGGTCAGGGGGCGAGAGGGGGGTGGCAGGAGGGGGCAGAATCGGGAGTGTTCCGGTCCTTGCTCCGATCGGGGGGCGCACCGGTCGGAACTGCCCCTTCTGAATTGACCTCGACTCAACTATGTTCGTATGTCGTCGGGGTGTCGGGACGCTGCGCATGACCTGAGCGCGTGGCCCGGGCCCCGGTTGTCAGGGTGGGGGAGTCTCCGGGGGGAGACACATCATTACCGGGGGAACATTTATGCATATTCAGGATTCGCGCTGGTCGACTGCTGTCGCCTCGTCGGCCGCTTCGTCCTCTTCGTCGTCGGCCGCCTCGGCCGCGGAGGGGCTCGGCGGTGGGGTGAACGGCCGTCTCGGAGCCGGCGGGGCGTCCGGTCGTACGGCGCCGCTGCGGGTGGACGCGCAGCGGAACCTCGAGCATGTGCTGCGGGCGGCTCGGGAGGTGTTCGGCGAGCTCGGGTACGGGGCGCCGATGGAGGACGTGGCGCGCCGGGCGCGGGTCGGGGTCGGCACGGTGTACCGGCGGTTCCCGAGCAAGGACGTGCTGGTGCGCCGCATAGCCGAGGAGGAGACCTCCCGGCTCACCGAGCAGGCGCGTACGGCTCTGGGGCAGGAGGACGAGCCGTGGTCGGCGCTCTCCCGGTTCCTGCGGACGTCGGTGGCCTCGGGCGCGGGGCGGCTGCTGCCGCCGCACGTGCTGCGCGTGGGCGTGGACGAGCCGGGCGCGGACGGTGCGGTGGCCGGGCAGGCCGACGAGGCGCGGGTGCCGCAGCAGCGCGGGGCTTCGGCGGCCTCGGCCCTTGCGGTCCAGCCCGAGCTGCGGGTGGTGCCGCGCGCGGTGCCGGCGGCCGAGCTGGACGACTCGGGCGCGTCGGAGCTGCTGGAGGTCGTCGGGCAGCTGGTCGACCGGGCCCGGGAGGCGGGTGAGCTGCGCGGGGACGTGACGGTGGCGGACGTGCTGCTGGTCATCGCCACGGCGGCGCCCTCGCTGCCGGACGCGGCCCAGCAGAGCGCCGCGTCGGCACGGCTCCTGGACATCCTGCTGGAGGGGCTCCGGTCCCGCCCGTCGCACGGTTCCTGAAGGGTCGCCCGAACGGGGCATGGCTGGTTCCCGCGTTCGGGGCACCTCCCCGGATGAGTGGTTGACCGGCTCTTGCCCCGGGCGGGAGGCGTGCCCTGTGGCACTCTTTCCCGATGTCCGGGTCTGAGCAGGGGTACGGGGGCTTCCGCGATGAGCGGTGACGGTCGCGAAGAGCCGCTCGGGGGCGGGGCCACGGCCGACGAGCCGTCCTCGCCGAAGGTGCCGAGCCAGGGCGGTCCCGGGGGTGCGCCGGCACCGTCCGGTGGTGGTGGCGCCGACGCCGCCGTGCCCGCGCAGCGTGAGGGTGGCGCCGGCGACTCCGTACTGCCGCCGCCCATCGAGCTGCCGCCGTCGGACGCCGAGCTGGTCCAGCGTCTGCGGGACGGCGACGACAGTGCGTACGAGGAGCTTTTCCGCCGGCACGCGGCGGCGGTGCGGCGCTACGCCCGCACGTGCTGCCGTGACGCGCACACCGCGGACGACCTGACGGCGGAGGTGTTCGCGCGGACGCTGCAGGCAGTGCGCGGGGGCGCCGGCCCGGAGCAGGCGGTGCGCGCGTATCTGCTGACGACCGTGCGGCGCGTGGCGGCAGCCTGGACGAAGACGTCCAGGCGTGAGCAGCTGGTCGAGGACTTCGCGGTGTTCGCCGCACAGGCGGTACGCGCCTCGGAGGTGTCGGACGCCGACACCCTGGAACTGGGCGCCGACGTGCGGGCGATGCAGCAGGCCGAGCAGTCGCTCGCCATGCGGGCCTTCCGCTCGCTGCCCGAGCGGTGGCAGGCGGTGCTGTGGCACACCACGGTCGAGGAGGAGTCGCCGAGCGAGGTGGCGCCGCTGTTCGGGCTGACCGCCAACGCCACGGCGGTGCTGGCCAGCCGGGCGCGGGAGGGGCTGAAGCAGGCGTACCTCCAGGCGCATGTGAGCCGGTCGCTCACCGCCGGGGGCGACTGCGCGCGCTACGCGGACCGGCTGGGCGCGTACGCCCGGGGAGGGCTGCGGACGCGGGCCGAGCGGGGCCTGCGCAAGCACCTGGAGGAGTGCGCCCGGTGCCGGCTGGCGGTGGGTGAGCTGGAGCAGGTCAACGCGGGGATCCCCGCGCTGCTGCCGGTCGCCGTCATCGGATGGTTCGCGGCCGGGTTCTCGCTCAAGGGCGCCGGGCTCGTGGCCGGTGGTGCCGCGGGCGCGGCGGGCGCCGGGGCAGGGGCGGCGGCCGCGGCGGGCGGTTCCGGGGGCGCGGCGGCCGGTGGGGCTTCCGGGGCCTCCGGTGGGGCCGCTGCGGAAGGGCTCGGGGCTCCGGCGAAGGCCGGTATCGCGGTGACGGTGGCCGTCACGGCCGTCGCCGGCGTGGTGTGGGCCCTGTCCGGGAGCCCGAAGCCCGCGGCCGAGCCGGAGGCCCGGCCGCCCGCCGCCGAACCCGTCGTACCGCAGCAGCCCGTGGCCGTCCCGAGCCGGACCACGCCGCCCACGCCCGCGCCGGAGCCGGTATCGCAGCCGGTCTCCCCGAGCGCGAGCCCGAGCCCGGCGGAACCGGCACCCTCCGTCACGCCGACGGCCGCCGCGCCGCGCGCGCCGACGCCCGCACGGCCGGAACCTGCGCCCACGCCCACCCCTCCGCCGCCGCCCGCCCCCACGGAGCCCGCGCCGGAGCCGACACCCCCTCCCCCGCCGCCTCCGCCCACCGTCTACCAGGTCAACCAGCTCGACTACGACCTCTACGGCGACCACACCGGGCCGGAGGTCAGGCTCGGGGCGTCCGGCTGGATGTGGCAGCGCTGGGGGATGTCGATCGGCGGGAAGCGGTACGCGCACGGCGTGACCGTCCACGCCCGGTCGTCGCTCACCATCGACCTCAACCGCCGCTGCTCGGTCTACGAGGCGTTCGCCGGCGTGGACGACATGGCGCTGGGGCTGGGCGCGGTCCGGTTCTCCGTGTACGGGGACGGGACGCGGCTGTGGCGCTCCCCGGTGCTGCGGGGCGGTGACGCGGCGGTACCGCTGCGCGTGGGGATCTCCGGCCGGAGCACCGTCCGTCTGGTCGTCGAACCGGACACGGCCACGCCGCTGAGTTCCGCGGCGCCCGCCGACTGGGCGGAGTCGCGGATCAGCTGCGGGTGAGCCCCCGGGTCGTCACGAGGTGAGCGTGGGGCGCCGCGGCACACCGCCCGCCACGGCGCGCTGCCTGGGTGCCGCCGTGCCCGTCCAGCAGGTGCCCCGGCGGGCCAGGAGGCGGCGCAGCCACAGCTCCGTGGAGATGAGGTCGGCGAGCCCGTCCAGGGGGACGGGTTCGCCCTCGGTGGCGGCGCGCAGGGCCTTGCGTACGACGCGGGCTTCGATGAGGCCCGCGTCGGCGAGGAGCGGCGCGTCGAAGAGGGTCATCAGCTGGGGCAGAGCGGTGCGCAGGCCCGCGCGGTTGGCGGCGGCCGTCGAGGCGTGGGAGGTGGCTCCCCAGCCGGGCGGCAGGTCGTGGATGCCGGCGCCCGCGAGGACGGTGCGCAGGATCGCGGCGCGGGCGCCGGGCTGGACGCGCAGCGATTCGGGCAGGTCGCGGCAGGCGCGTACGACCTGGTTGTCGAGAAAGGGCGAGTGGAGCCGCTGGCTGCGGATCTCGGCGGCCTGCTCCAGGACGCGGTGGTCCGCGGCGTACCGGGCGAGGGCCGCACGCGCGCGTGCCTCGCCGGGGCGCTGGACGGACGTGGGCCTGGTGGCCGCCTGGGTGAGGCGAACCGATACTTCAGCGAGGGCCTCGCCGGTCAGCCAGCGCGCGGCGGGCCCGGGGCGGGCCCAGGCGAGGGCGGCGAGGGAGGCGGACAGCGGGCCGTTCACGGCAGGAGCCGACCGGTTGGCCTTCAGCAGCCCGTCGGCGGCCGATTCCAGACCGGCGCGGTAGGGCGTACGGGCGAGTCTGCGGGCGGCCCGGTAGACGGTGAGCGGGACGAGCAGGGAGCCGGCGGAGGGGCCGGTGGCCTTGGCCAGGGCGGTGACGGGCCGCAGCAGGTGGCGGCGCCGGCGGTCCATCAGCAGGTCGGCCAGGCGCGCGGGGTGGGCGTCGAGCACCTGGCGTGCGCCGTGCCCGGTGAAGTGGTCGGCGCTGCCCGCCGCGAGGCGCCGCCGGTGCCGTTCGGCGGTCACCAGGGAGGGCCCCGGTTCGTCGGTGAGGGGGCCTTCCAGCTCGGCGTACGGCAGGGCCTCCTCGGCGGCGGCCACGACGACGTGGTGCAGGCGCGGGTTCTCGGCGATGGCGCGGGCGCGGGCCCGTTCCGGTTCGGCGTCCCGCCCGCCGGTGGCGAGGTCGTTGAAGGTGACGGCGAGCAGCCGTTCGCCCGCGCCGGTGCCGTGTCCGAGGATGGTGCCGGGTACGCCGGGCAGGCCGGCGGCGAGCAGGGCGAGCGTTCCGGAGGCGCTGCCGCCGGACAGGTCGGCGCCGATGCCGGGGGCGGGCGCCCCGCGGGCGGCGCGCCGTTCGGCGGGGCCCATGCCGGGGACGGGCCCGGGGTCGGGCGGCAGGGTCTCGGGGGCGTGCCGGGGGGCGGTGAGGCGTGCCCGTACGGCTTCGACGAGCGCGTCCCGTACGCCGTCCACCGCCCGGTCCGGGTCGATCTGGGGTGCGGCGACGGCGAGCGAGGCGACGGGTTCGTACCCGGTGATCTCGCGTGAGCCCTCGCGCAGCACGAGCGCGTGGCCGGGCGGGACGCGCTTGACGCCGGCGTACGGAGTGGAGTCGCGCAGCGCTTCGGGGGTTTCGGGGCAGGCGAGCAGGGCGGCCAGGTGGTTGATGTCGAGCTGGGCCTCGATGAGGTCGGCGAGGGGGAGGGCGGC
Source organism: Streptomyces sp. CB03234 (assembly GCF_001905885.1). GTDB lineage: Bacteria > Actinomycetota > Actinomycetes > Streptomycetales > Streptomycetaceae > Streptomyces. The sequence goes on from NZ_LIYH01000005.1 coordinate 10,647, forward strand.
GGTGGCGTACGCCGTTCCGTTCGCCCACGGGGTGTGGAACACGGGCCGGGCGCCGGCCAGGTCGCTGGCGACGATGATGCGGCGGCCGACCTGGACGACGGCGGTGTAGCTGCCCGGCCAGGCGGTGAGGTGGCGCATGGCGCCGCCGCGCGCAGCGAACAGGCCGACCCTCAGCTGGTCGTCGCTCGCGGCGCAACAGCCGAGGACGGCGAGGCGGGTGAAAGGGTCGACGGTGACGACGCGGATCTCGTCGGGGCGCCAGTCGCCGACCGCCCACAGCGGGTCCGGGTCGCCCCACAGGAGTTGGGCGCCGACCGGGTGCAGGGTGCGGTTCTCGTCATCGTTCCCGACGGCCCCGGCCGTACCGAAGCTCGCGGCGATACTGCTCCACCCCACCAGCCACCGCATCGCCGCCTCCACAGCCTGTGGACAACTCAGCTCTCCTGATGGAGACATGCTGCCACGACAACGGCGCACAGGAGGGAGTACGGGCCGCGCCCCGTGAAATGGGAACGCGCCCCTGGCATTGGCCATGTGACGGTGATTCACGGGCTGGTGCGAGGAGTGGTTCGACCGGCCGAACGATGGGCATCATTCAGCCAATCTCCGCGCACGCCCCAACCGTACGTTTGTCTACAGAACCACCCATAAGCTCAGCCCGGGAGGCGCTGACCGCCTCCCGGACCGGTCCGCCACCCGCGGGGATTGAGGCGGCGGTGTCCCCCAGCCCACCGCTTCCAGTACGGCGGGCCGACCCACGCAGCACCCATGGAAGCGCTCCCCCCACCGGAGGGGCCAGAGCGCACGGACAGGCGCACGGCCACACACCCGGAGCACGGCCGGGACGCGACGGACCTGTACGGGGGCGTGCGCCGTCCGTACGCGGGCCGCCGGACGGTCGCACGGCCCGGCGCCGCACCGGCCGCGCACCGGCCGCGCACCGGCCGTGCGGCAGTCGTCCGGGGGTCCACCCGTACGCACAACAATCTCGCCATACGGAACACCGCCCCTTAACGGTGGGGATGCGGCGAACTACGCTGGGTTTACGAATGCCGCGCGCCTATGCCTGGCGTCGCGGCGGCCGTCTGTGGTCGAGGGGTGGCGCATGTCCAGGGAGCAACGCGGGCCGAACGAGAAGCTCGGCACCGTTCTCGCCCTCGCGGGAATCAGCAACGCCGGCCTGGCCCGGCGAGTCAACGACCTCGGGGCGCAGCGCGGTCTGACCCTTCGGTACGACAAGACGTCGGTGGCCAGGTGGGTGTCGAAGGGCATGGTGCCGCAGGGCGCCGCACCGCACCTGATCGCGGCCGCGATCGGGCAGAAGCTGGGCCGTCCGGTCCCCCTGCACGAGATCGGCCTCGCCGACGCGGACCCGGCGCCCGAGGTGGGGCTGGCCTTTCCGCGCGACGTGGGCGAGGCGGTGAGGTCGGCGACCGAGCTGTACCGGCTGGATCTGGCCGGTCGGCGGGCCGGCGGTGGCGGGATCTGGCAGTCGCTGGCCGGTTCGTTCGCCGTCAGCGCGTACGCGACGCCCGCCTCCAGGTGGCTGATAACCCCCGCCGACTCGTCGGTGGAACGGTCGGTGACGGCGGTACCGGACGGCGCCGCGGACGAGGGCGGCGCGGTACGGGTGGGGCACAGCGACGTGGCGAAGCTGCGGGAGGCGGCGGAGGACGCGCGGCGCTGGGACTCCAAGTACGGGGGCGGGGACTGGCGGTCGTCGATGGTGCCGGAGTGCCTGCGGGTGGACGCGGCGCCGCTGCTGCTCGGCTCGTACTCGGACGAGGTGGGCCGGGCGCTGTTCGGGGCGACCGCCGAGCTGACCCGGCTGGCGGGCTGGATGGCCTTCGACACCGGTCAGCAGGAGGCGGCCCAGCGCTACTACATCCAGGCGCTGCGGCTCGCGCGGGCGGCCGCCGATGTGCCGCTGGGCGGGTACGTGCTGGCGTCGATGTCGCTCCAGGCCACCTACCGGGGCTTCGCCGACGAGGGGGTCGACCTGGCGCAGGCCGCGCTGGAGCGCAACCGGGGGCTGGCCACCGCGCGGACCCTGTCCTTCTTCCGGCTGGTGGAGGCGCGGGCGCACGCCAAGGCCGGTGACGGGGCGGCGGCGGGCGCGGCGCTGCGGGCCGCGGAGGGGTGGCTGGAGCGGTCGCGGGAGGGCGACGCGGATCCGTCCTGGCTGGGCTTCTACTCCTACGACCGGTTCTGCGCGGACGCGGCGGAGTGCTACCGGGACCTGAAGGCGCCGCGTCAGGTGCGCCGCTTCACGGAGCAGGCCCTGTCGCGGCCGACGGAGGAGTACGTCCGCTCGCACGGGTTGCGGCTGGTCGTGAGCGCCGTGGCCGAGCTGGAGTCGGGCAACCTGGACGCGGCCTGCGCGGCCGGCACGCGCGCGGTGGAGGTGGCGGGGCGGATCTCGTCGGCGCGTACGACCGAGTACGTACGGGATCTGCTGCACCGGCTGGAGCCGTACGGGGACGAGCCCCGGGTGGCGGAGCTGCGGGAACGGGCGCGTCCGCTGCTGATGACTCCGGCGTGAGCCGTGTCCCACCGCGTCCCACCTGGTTTAGCGCCATTGTCAGTGGGCCAGTGCACTATCTGGGGTGGGAGGTGGCACAGGTGTCCGCGTACGGCGATGGCAGGTATGACTGCGACGTGCTCGTGATCGGCGGCGGGATCGTCGGTCTGTCGACGGCGTACGCGATCACGCGCGCCGCTCCGGGGACGCGGGTGGTGGTGCTGGAGAAGGAGCAGGGGCCGGCGCGGCACCAGACCGGACGCAACAGCGGGGTGATCCACAGCGGGATCTACTACCGGCCGGGTTCGCTGAAGGCGCGGTACGCGGTGCGGGGCGCGGCGGAGATGGTGAAGTTCTGCGCGGAGTACGGGCTTCCGTACGAGGTGACGGGCAAGCTGATCGTCGCGACCGAGCGGGATGAGCTGCCCCGGCTGCACGCGCTGGTCCAGCGGGGCCGGGAGAACGGCATTCCGGTGCGGGAGCTGGGCCCGGCGCAGATCAGCGAGTACGAGCCCCGGGTGCGGGGCCTGGCGGCGATCCATGTCGGGACGACCGGGGTGTGCGACTACGGGGCGGTGGCGGCGCAGCTGGCGGAGTCGTCCGGCGCGGAGATCCGGTACGGGGCGGAGGTCGCCGCCGTGGACCGGCGCCCCTGGGGCGTCGCGGTCCGTACGGCGTCCGGGCAGGTGCTCCGCGGCCGGGTGCTGGTGAACTGCGCGGGGCTGCACTGCGACCGGGTGGCGCGGCTGGCGGGCGACGAGCCGGGTATGCGGATCGTGCCGTTCCGGGGCGAGTACTACGAGCTGGCCCGGCCGGAGCTGGTGCGGGGCCTGGTGTATCCGGTGCCGGACCCGGCGTTCCCGTTCCTGGGCGTACACCTGACGCGGGGCATCGACGGGGGCGTCCACGTGGGGCCGAACGCGGTGCCCGCGCTGAGCCGCGAGGGGTACGGCTGGTCCGTCGTCCGGCCGGGTGAGCTGGCCGGGACGCTGGCGTGGCCGGGCTCCTGGCGGATCGCCCGCCGCCACTGGCGGTACGGGGCCGGTGAACTGCACCGGTCGGTGTCGAAGCGGGCGTTCACGGAGGCGGTACGGCGGCTGCTCCCGGCGGTGGCCCCCGACGACCTGCGGCGCGCCCCGGCGGGTGTCCGCGCCCAGGCGGTGCTGCGGGACGGCACCCTGGTCGACGACTTCCTGATCCGTGAGGCCCCGCGGACGGTCCACGTCCTGAACGCCCCGTCCCCGGCGGCGACGGCGTCCCTGCCGATCGGCCGGGAAGTCGCCCGGCGGGCCCTCGCGCACCTGGGGTGACCCGCCGCCCGGAGCAGCGCCGTAGAATTCGGTCATTGTGTCTGAGTCCCATGAAACCGCCGTGCACCGTCGGCCCAAGGGTGAGCCCCGATTCCCCGAGGGGCCCGCGCCCGACCCCGCCGGGTCGCACTTCGAGCGGCGGATCCGCAGCTTCCAGCCCCGGCGCAGCCGCGTCACGCCCGGGCAGGGTGACGCGCTGCGGCGGTTGTGGGGCGTGTGGGGGCTGGACATCGACGGGCAGCGCACGCTCGACCTGGGCGAGATGTTCGGCGGGCTTCCGGTCGTGCTGGAGATCGGGTTCGGGATGGGCGAGGCCACCGCGCAGATGGCCGCCGACGACCCGTCGACGGGCATCCTCGCGGTCGACGTCCACACCCCCGGCCAGGGCAACCTCCTCGCCCTCGCCGAGAAGGCCGGGCTGACCAACGTACGCGTGGCCAACGGCGACGCGATCATCCTGCTGCGCGAGATGCTCACGCCCGGCGCCCTCGACGGCGTACGCGTGTACTTCCCGGACCCCTGGCCCAAGAAGCGGCACCACAAGCGCCGGCTGATCCAGCCCGAGTTCCTGAGCCTGGTGGCCACCCGGATGAAGCCGGGGGCGGTCCTGCACTGCGCCACGGACTGGGAGCCGTACGCCGAGCAGATGCTGGAGGTGCTGACCGCGCACCCCGACTTCGAGAACACGCGGCCCGACGGCGGTTTCGCACCCCGTCCCGCCTTCCGGCCGCTGACCCGGTTCGAGGGCCAGGGCCTGGACAAGGGGCATGTCGTGCGCGACCTGCTGTTCCGGCGCGTGTAGGTCGTGTTGCGCGTGCAGTCCGCGTAGCCCGCGCAGTCCGCACAGCCCGCGCAGTCCGCGCAGTCCGCGTATCCCGGGCAGCCCGCGTAGCCCGGCCAGCCCGCGTAGCAATCCCGTCGCGGACTGTCAGTGGCGGTCGTTAGGGTCGTTCCTGTGTCCCAGTCGTCCGCGCGGCAGTCCGCGCACCAGCACCCGTCGCCGTATCCGGCCGTCCCGGCGTACGAACCGCAGCCGTTGTTCGACGCCGTGCCGGAGCGTGCCCGCTGGCGCTACAAGCCCCGCCGCGCCTTCTGGCGCAGCAAGGTGGTGCGGGCCTCCGCGGTCGTCATCGTGCTCGCCCTGTGCGGGCTGGTGATCCTCGCGCTGGTGCGGGAGCAGACCGGTACGGAGGGCTTCCTGGTCGGGCTGGGCCTCGCCCTGCTGCCCGTGCCGCTCCTCATGGCCGCGTTCCGCTGGCTGGACCGGGTCGAGCCGGGTCCGTGGGGGAACCTGCTGTTCTCGTTCGCGTGGGGCGCGTGCGCCGCCGCGCTGGTCGCGATCGTCGCCAACACCTTCGCGACCCGCTGGATAGCCACCGCCACCGCCGATCCGGCGTCCGCGGACACGCTCGGCGCGACCGTCATAGCGCCGATCGTGGAGGAGAGCGCGAAGGCGGCCGCCGTGCTGCTGGTCTTCGTCTTCCGCAGACGGGACTTCACCGGGATCGTCGACGGTGTCGTCATCGCCGGGTTCACCGCGACCGGCTTCGCCTTCACCGAGAACATCCTGTATCTCGGCAACGCCTTCGGCGAGGACCAGCAGATCGGCACGTCGGGGTTCGCGTCCGTCACGGCCGCGACCTTCTTCGTACGGATCGTGATGTCGCCGTTCGCGCACCCGCTGTTCACCGTGCTCACCGGTATCGGTTTCGGCATCGCCGCGATCACCGCGCGCCGCAAGAGGATCCGCCGCGTCGCGCTGCCGCTGCTCGGGCTGGTCCTGGCGATGGGCATGCACGCGCTGTGGAACGGGTCGGCGGCCTTCGGGCCGTGGGCGTTCTACGCCGTGTACGGGGCGTTCATGGTGCCCGCGTTCGGGCTGCTGACCTGGCTGGCGGTCTGGTCGCGGCAGCGCGAGCTGCGCACCATATCCGGCGAGCTCCCGGCGTACGCCGCGGCGGGCTGGCTCACCCCCGCGGAGCCGCTCGCGCTGTCCTCGATGCGGGCGCGCGGTCTGGCCCGTGGGTACGCGGCGCGCTGCTTCGGCCCGGCGGCGGCCCGCGCGGTCGGCGAGTACGAGGCGTTCGCGACGTCCCTGGCGTTCCTGCGCTTCCGGGCCCGCCGGGGCGTGGTGGGCCCGGACTTCATGGCGCGTGAGCAGGAGCTGCTGCACCACCTGTGGCAGCGCAAGGAGATAGCCGGGCCGGCGCTGACGTACGCGGCGCAGGCCACCGGCCGGGTGTGGACACCGCCGCCCCATCTCAACCACGGCGGCTACAACCCGTACCGGTACTGACCACAAACCGGCAGCCCTGGCGTCGGGGGGTGTGCCGCCAGAGCTGCCGGAGTGCGAAAGCGCCGGACGGGATTCTCAGACGGTGAGGCCCTTACCGCGCAGCCAGGCCAGCGGGTCGATCCCGTCGCCGCCCGCGGTGTGCACCTCCAGGTGCAGGTGCGGCCCGGTCACATTGCCGGTGGCGCCGACCCGGCCGATGGTCTCGCCGGTGCCGACGGTCTGCCCGGCGCCGACCGTCATGGACGACAGGTGGCAGTACCAGACCTCGGTGCCGTCCTCCAGCTCCAGGACGATGCGGTAGCCGTACGAGCCCGACCAGCCTGCCGACTTGATGGTGCCGCCGTGCACGGCCTTGGCGGGCGTGCCGGTGGGCGCGGCGAGGTCGAGGCCGGTGTGGTAGCCGGAGGACCACATGTTGCCGGCCTGGCCGTAGGTGGAGGTGATGGTGTACGAGGAGGTCGGCAGGGACCAGCTGGAGGCGAGCGCGGCCAGCCGCTCCGCCTCCGCGGCCTCCGCGGCCTTCTCGGCCGCCGCCGCCTTGGCCTCGGCCTCCGCCTCGGCCTTGGCCTTCTCCTCGGCGGCCTGCTTCTCGGCGGCGGTCGCCTGCGCCTTCGCCTCGGCCGCGGCCTGCTCGGCGGCGGCCTGCTCGGCGGCCGCCTTGGCCTCGGCGTCGGCGGAGGCCTGCTGCTGCTCGGCCTGCTGGAGGATCCGGGCGCGCAGTGCCTCGCCGGCGTCCGCGCCGCTGCTCTGCTGCCCGGCGTCGGCACCGGAGGCGCCGGTGAGGCCGGTGAGGGTGGCGTTGGTGTGCTGGGCGGAGCCGTCCTGGCCAGGTCCGTCCGAGTCGTCCGAGTCGTCGGACATCAGGGCGCCGATGCCGGGCAGGGACTCGGCGTCGGGCAGGTTGTCCGTGACCACGTCGGGCAGGGATATGGAGACCGCGGGCTTGTCCTGCGCGGTGGCCATGCCGCCCGCGCCGACCGCCGCGATGACGCCGACGCCGAGGACGGTGGAGCTACGGGCGAGGCCGCCGCGCTGCTTGGCGACGCGGTGCCGGCCGCGGACGGGGCGGACGGTCTCCTCGGTGGGGTTCCATTCCTCCCACTGCCCGTTTACGGGTGCGGCGTCCGGGACACCCGAAGAGTTGAACGAGCCGATGGAGCCGTACGGAGCTTCGGGGGCTGGGGCAGGGCGGTTGGACGCCACGGAGGCGCACTCCTTTCCTTCCTTCTCGCCTACCGGGTTAGCTGACGGGTTCGGAGCAGGAAGGTCTCCTACGGGCCCACTTCGGCCCGATTCACCCCAAGGTGGTGGTTCCCCGGTTCCCTTGCGGAATTCGGCGCACGCGCGCGGTGCCGTCTCTTGCGACGGCTGGGACGACCGCGCTGCGTTATCGAACGTTAATAGACGCGGGCTCCGGATTCCAAGCCGTTCCTACTGATCATTAACTACAAGGGCCCGGGATTTACCAGGCCACATCCGGGCACAACGGGGCGAGTTGACCACGTATCAGAAACATTCACCGAGCACAGTAATTCTGACGGTGCGTCACTTGTTATGTGCAGCGACACATGCCGCTACGGAGTGCTACGGCACCACCGGCATCGTCCGCCGCCGCTCCGGCTGCCCCTCCGCCGGCCGACTCACCGCCAGCAGCGCCAGGTCGTCCGTCGCCCCGCCGCCCGTGTGCCGCCATACGTCGGTCACCAGCGCATCCAGCACCGCGTCGGGCCCCGGGAAGAGCCGCCCCGCCAGCCGCGCGACCGGATCGTAGAAGACACCGTCCGCGTCCCGCGCCTCGGAGAGCCCGTCCGTGTAGAAGAGCAGCGTCGCACCCGCCGGATACGGCACCTCGTACGCCCGGTCCGGCCACGTCCCCAGGTCCGCCATGCCCAGCGGCAGCGCGGGCTCGGCCTGCTCCAGCAGCTCGACGCGCCCGTCCGCGTACAGCATCAGCGGCTCCGGGTGCCCCCGGTCCACCACCCGCACCACGGCCTCCCCGCGCGGGATCTCCGCCAGTACGGCGGTGGTGAACCCCTCGAAGGCGTCCAGCCCGTCCCGCCGCGTCCCCTCCCGCGCCAGCGCCCGCTCCAGCCGCTGCGCCACACCCTCCAGCGAGCTCTCCTGCTCGGCCGCCTCCCGGAACGCCCCGATGACCACCGCCACCGCCTCGACCGCCCCCATGCCCTTCCCCCGCACGTCCCCGACCACCAGCCGCACCCCGTACGGCGTGTCCTGCACCGCGAAGAGGTCACCCCCGATGAACGCGTCCGCCTGCGCCGCCTCGTACCGCGCCGCCACCTGCAGCCCCCCGATCCGCTCGGCGGGCGTCGGCAGCACCGCCCGCTGCGCGGTCTCGGCGATCACCCGCGCCGAGGCGAGCCGCTCACCACTGCGCCGCACCACCCGGTTGATCAGCAGCGCGAGCCCCGCGACCACCGCCACGGTGAGGATCTCGGTGAGGGCGTGCACCTCGTCCAGGGTGCCGCTGCCCAGGTGCAGCAACAGCATGGCCAGCACGGCGGACAGACCGGACAGCAGCGTCGTACGGGCGGCGAACAGCGGCGCCGCGACGAGCGGGGCGGCGGCGAACAGCGGCACGGCGGTGAAGTGCGGCGGGGTCGACACGTCGTACACCACACCCCCCGCGATCAGCAGCGCGGGCAACGCGCGGACGAACCGCCGGACCCCTTCCGGCCCGTCGCCGCCGTCCCGCGCTCGCTGCCCCACCACTGGTCTCCTGCCCGCTCCGCCCACGGCTGCGGACGGTACCGCGCCCCACCCAGGCTGACCGGAGCCGCGCCGCGAGGCGACTCGCCATCCGCCGACCGAGCGACACAGCCCGTGGCCCGGGCATGACGAAGGCCCGGTGCGCAATGCACCGGGCCTTCGTCTTCAGTAGCGGGGACAGGATTTGAACCTGCGACCTCTGGGTTATGAGCCCAGCGAGCTACCGAGCTGCTCCACCCCGCGTCGTTGTGAACACCACCTTACGCCATCCGGCGCACGTTCCCTAACCAATATCCCTGGCAGCTGCCCTGAGGGGTCCCAAAACCCCCGGGCGGCGCTACTTCTTGCCGAGGGAGTCGACGTCCCCGGTGCGGGTCTCCTGGGAGTCGTGTCACGACCGCCCGCCATCCACCAGCCGGTGCGGCGCGTGTGCTTGAGCGTTCCCGCCCGGGGAATCGCGTACCGCCCCGGTCGGCCGGGGCTTCGTCAGCCCCGGGAATCACGTCAGCCCCAGGTCGGGGAACGCCTCTGACCTGGGGCTGAATGGTAGGCCGTGTGGGACTCGAACCCACAACCAACGGATTAAAAGTCCGCTGCTCTGCCAATTGAGCTAACGGCCCTCGGTGGAGGCACCCCCGAGCATAGCCCGAAGAGCGCCGACTGCCGATCGGGTATCGGCTGCCAGGCCTGTCGCACGGCCGGCGACGCGCAGGGTCGCAACGGGCCCGTACGGCACACGCGGGAACGTGCGCCGTACGGGCCCTATGGACGGGCCCCATGGACAGGCCCCATGGACAGGCCCCATGGACGGGCCCATGGACGAGCGGCGGACAGGACTCAGAAGAGGCCCTTGTAGCCCTGCCAGCCCGTCCCGATCTTGACCGTGGAGCCGAACGACCCGGCCCCGTTACCGCTGTTGCGCAGCAGGTCACCGGCGGCGTTGCGGGAGATCAGGTCCGCCTTGCCGTCCCTGTTCAGGTCGCCGGCACCGACGAACGCGTTGCGGCCGGTGGCCCAGTTGTTGCCGAACACCAGCGCCCGCGCCTTCGGCGTGCCGGCCGCCGTACCGTCGAACCGCCACAGCGAGTTGGCACCGTCGACGGCGAGCAGGTCGCCGAGGCCGTCACCATTGAGGTCACCGGCGCCGAGGACGGCCCGGTACGCCTTCCAGTTCGTGGCGATCCGGCCCCGCGACTTCAGCTTGCCGGCGCCGTCGTCCGCGTACAGGTAGAGGTCACCCGTGGTCGCCTGACGGGCCACCAGGTCCGCACGGCCGTCGCCCGTCATGTCCCCGGGCGAGGTGAGGACATTGAACTGCGCCCACGTCGTGCCCAGCGAGGTGTACGGAGTCGTCGGCGTCAGCGCCTTGCCGCAAGCCGGCCGGTACGCGCGCAACGCGCCCCCCAGCCGGACCAGCACGTCGTTGCAGCCGTCGCCGCTCAGGTCCCCGAAGGGCACCGCGACCGCGGACGTCGACCAGCCGCTGCCGGTCGTCGCACCCGCCAGAGTGCCCGTCCCGCTGCCGTGCCGGAAGGCGAGGGAGCCGGAGCCGCTCAGCGACACCAGGTCGCCGACCGTGTCGGGGCCGGAGGGGCCCGCGTGGTCGCGGCGTACGGTGGCGGCGCCGGTCAGGGTCACCGTGCCGGACACCGCCAGGCTGCCGCCCTGGCCGCTCACCGGCTCGGCGGTCAGCGTCCACGCGTACGAGCCACTGGTCACCAGCCGGCCGGACGCGTCCCTGGCGTCCCAGACGGGGGCGACCAGGCCCCGCGTCTGCCCGTCACTCAGCGTGCGCACCACGGTGCCGGTCGCCGTGCTCTTGAGGGTCAGCTTCCACGACGTGCTCCCGGTGGACAGCCACCAGCGCGGCCGCCAGGGCACGGCGCCGCCCTTCACCGCCTGCGTCGGGGGCACGTCGGAGTCGACGGCCGTGAGCGCCGACGGCGCCACCCCGCTGCCGACGAGGTGGACGGCGTTCTTGGTGTCCGCCCAGGCGACGGTGCCGGTGGCCGGGTCGACCGCCCACGGCTGGTAGGACACGCGATCGTCGGTGAGGGTGTGCACCGTGCCACCGTCGCTCAGGTCCTTCAGCTTCAGGGAGGTGCCGACCGGGTAGACGACGAACCCGTCACCCAGCTGCGCGCCCGCCCGGTACCCGATACCCAGCGGGGTGATCTCGTTCGTCCGGAAGTCGAACAGCCCCTGGTCGTCGCGCGATCCCGCGCAGCTCCAGAGCAGCCAGTGGCCGATCGCCTCGGCCCCCTGGAGCCCGCACCGGGGGATGTACGCCGACTGCGTCCGGGCGCCGGTCCTGATGTCGTACCCGACCGCCCAGTCGCCGTCGTCGGTCCACAGGGTGGTGCCCGACAGGGACACCCCGTGCACCGGTAGCGTCCTCACCACCTTGCCGGTGTCGAGGTCGATGATCCGCGTGCCGCCCGAGCCGTCCGTCGCGCTCGCCCACACCGCGGCCCATCGGCCCCAGCTGCCGAGGAAGCCCGCGTAGCCGGCCCCCGGGTCGACCTTGGTTCCCGGAAGCCGGGCCCCTTCGGCCAGCCGGTGCGGCGGTACGACGGGTTCGCCCCAGATGCGCGTGGTGCCGCCGTACGCGACGCGCCCGTCCCCGGTCTCCACGACCCTCGGGCAGTAGCTCTGGAAGCAGGCCTCGGGCTGGATGGACATCCAGCCGCGGTCCTTCCGCGCGCCGTAGGCGGGCACACCGCCGGACTGCTCGGTGGTACGCGTGTGGACACCGGCCAGTCCCGCCGCCGCGTCGGCCTCCACGCTCGTCAGCCGCCCGTGCCGGAACGACATCTGGTGGATCGTGTTCGGTACGGCCTTCACCTGGACCGGCGTCTCGAGGGAGACCGTGGCCCGCCCCGCCGCGTCGGCCCGAAGGGACTGGACGCCCCACTCGGTCGTGCTCGGCCCGCCGTGCACCAGCAGGCCGCCGTCGGGGGTGTGCGACGCCCGGCCGCTCGACCTGGCCAGCAGGGTGCGGACGGCACTCCCGTCCAGCGGATGGGCCTCGACCCGCCACACCGGCAGGTCCTCGTCGACGGCTCCGAGCGCCGGATCGTGCCGCGCCACGACGAGCTCCCCGCCCACCATGCCCAGCAGCCGCGCATCGCTCTCGGGGAGCGGCCGCACGCTCTCCGGCGTGGCGAGGTTGCCGCGCGAGAAGACCGACACCTGGCCGTCCGACCAGATCAGCAGCCGGTCCCGGGTCAGGGCGAAACGCTTCGTCGCCAGCTGCTCGTCGCTCCGGATCGGTACGACGCGCCCCTGCGTCACGTCCATCCACACGTTCCCGGCGCCGGGCAGGGCCATCACCAGTCCGTCGGCGTCCCCCACCCCCGGCAGGACGGCGTAGGAATGCACCCCCGTGGGCACGCCCTCGACGAGCCGGTCACGCGACTGCCCCGTCTCCATGTCGAGCACGTGGAAGCGCATGCCCCCGTCGATCAGGTCGTAGGTGAGCACGTTCCGGCCGAACGCCCCCACATAGGAGTGGCCGGCCGGCACCGGCACGGTGAGGGTCTCTCCCGCGACCATGTCCCGCAGTTCGACGCGCTGCGGCGACTCCAGGTACCGGGCGACGACGTCCGAGCCCGTTCCACGCTGGAAGTTGCCGCCGTCGTAGTCCTGGACGCTGTCGAGCTGGACGTCGGTGGCGGCCGCCCCGTAGGCCCGCCAGAAGGTGCCGCGCCGGGCTTCATGGCGCAGGTAGCCGTGAGGCCCGGTGTTGAGCAGCTCGCTGCGCACGGGCAGGGCGCTCGTGGTGGCGGGGATCACCACTTCCGTCGTGGGTGCCGCCTGGGCTGTGGACACCGCCGGACCGGTGGCTGTCGCCGCCGCCAGTACCACGGCGGCGGCGATGACACGCAAGGGTCTCTTGCCGTACACGGAACTCCGCTTCTCGATCGTATCGATCGGACCTGCGGGGTGGCGCCCACCGAGGCGCGGCTGCCGGCATGCCGCGTGCGCGTCGAGATGAACGAGAGCCCCCCGGCCCCGCCTCCAGTGCCCCCCACTGCGAGGTGGACGGATCGTAACAGCGGCCGGTGACAACGCGGCAGGGCCCGTCCCCCCTTGCGGAGGTACGGGCCCTGCTCAATGGACTACGCGTCAGCCGTTGCGCTTCCAGCGCGGCTTGTCGTCGCGGCGCCCGAAGGAGGAGCCGGAGTTCGAGCCACCGCGGTGGTCGTCACGGCGGCCGTAGGGGCGCTCGTGGCCACCGGTGCGGAAGCCACCGCCCGAGGGACGGTCGTCGCGGCGGTCACGGTTGAACGGACGGTCACTGCCACGGTGGCCGCCGGTGGGGCGGTCGTCGCGGCGCTCGTCGCGGCGGAAGCCACCGCCGGTGGACGGGCGGTCGTTGTCCCGACGGAAACCACCCGAGGCCGGACGGTCGTTGTCCCGACGGAAACCACCCGAGGCCGGACGGTCATTGTCCCGACGGAAACCACCCGAGGCCGGACGGTCATTGTCCCGACGGAAACCACCCGAGGCCGGACGGTCATTGTCCCGACGGAAACCACCCGAGGCCGGACGGTCATTGTCCCGACGGAAACCACCGGAAGCCGGACGGTCATTGTCCCGACGGAAACCGCCACGGTCATTGTCACGGCGCTCGAAGGAGCGGCCACCACGGTCGTCACGGTCACGGCGCTCGAAGCTGTCACCCCGGTCGTCGCGGCGGAAGCCACCGGACGGACGGTCGTTGTCGCGGCGCTCGTCCCGGCGGAAACCGCCACGGTCGTTGTCACGACGCTCGAAGGAGCGGCCACCACGGTCGTCACGGTCACGGCGCTCGAAGCCGCCCCGGTCGTCGCGGCGGTCACGGCGCTCGTAGTTGCCACGCTCGTCGCGGGAGTCACGCGACTCGCGCGCCGGCTGCTCCGGTACGGACGCGATCGCTGCCTGGACCTCGGCCTCCGCGGCCTCCGCCACCTCGGCGACGGCGGCCTCCGGGTCCTCGCCCCGTTCGCGGGCGGCACGGGCGACCAGGCGGTCGGCCTCCTCGCGCAGCTCCACGGCCCGGCGCTGCAGCCGCTCCAGCTGCTTGGTGAGGTCGGCGACCTCGCGCTCGGCCTGCTTGGCGGCGTTGTTCGCGGAGTCGGCCTGCACCTCGGTCAGCGACCGGGCGCCGGTGATCTCGGCGACCTCCGGGTCGAACGCCCCGGCGCCGCCCACGATGTGGCGCGTGGCGTCGACGCCCGCGTCCTCCATGAGGCGGAAGATCTGGCGGCGCTGGTGCGGCAGGGCCAACGAGACGACCACGCCGGACTTGCCCGCACGGGCCGTACGGCCCGAACGGTGCAGGTAGTCCTTGTGGTCACCGGCCGGGTCCACGTTCAGGACCAGGTCGATGCCGTCGACGTGGATGCCGCGCGCGGCGACGTCGGTGGCGACGAGGGCGTTGACGTAGCCCTTCTTGAAGTCTTCGAGGACGCGCGTACGGGCGCCCTGCGTCATGCCGCCGTGCAGCGCGTCGGCCTTGACGCCGGTGTCCTGCAGCTGCTCGGCGATACGGTCCGCGCCCAGCTGGGTGCGGACGAAGATGATGGTGCGGCCCTTGCGGGCGGCGATCGCGGCGGTGACCGGCGCCTTGTCCTTGGGCTTCACGACCAGGACGTGGTGGGTCATCGTGGTGACGTTGCCCTGGGCGCTGTCGACCTCGTGGACGACCGGGTCGGTCAGGTAGCGCTTGACCAGCGTCGCGATCTCGTTCTCCATCGTCGCGGAGAACAGCAGGCGCTGGCCGCCGGCCGGGACCTGGTCGAGCAGCTCGGTGACCTCGGGCAGGAAGCCCAGGTCGGCCATCTGGTCGGCCTCGTCGAGGACCGCGACCTGGACGGACTCCAGCGAGCAGGCGCCGCGGTTGATGATGTCGCGCAGCCGGCCCGGGGTGGCGACGAGGATGTCGACGCCGCGCTCCAGGGCGTAGATCTGGTTGCCCATCGACGTACCGCCGCAGACGACCTTCATCTTGAGGCCGAGGACGTCGCCGTACGGCTGGAGGGCGTCCGCGACCTGCATCGCGAGCTCACGGGTCGGGGTGAGGATGACGCCGCGGGGCTTCTTCTTGTCGGTGTGGCCGCCGGCCAGGGTGGCGAGCAGCGGCAGACCGAAGGAGAGGGTCTTGCCGGAGCCGGTGCGGCCCCGGCCGAGGATGTCCTTGCCGGCCAGGGCGTCCGGGATGGTCGCGGCCTGGATCGGGAAGGGGGTGGTCACGCCGTTCTGGGCGAGCTTGCGGACGACGCCCTCGGGCAGGCCCAGGTCGCCGAAGGTGACCTGGGACTCGTCCGCCGCCTCGTGCTCGGGAGCGTCCGTGGCCTCGGGAACGTCCGTGGCGGGGGCGTCCGTGGCCTCGGGGGCCTCAGGAGCGTCCGTGGCCTCAGGAGCGACGTTCTCGTCGAGCTCGGCGTTCTCGGGCATGACGGCGTGGTCAGGACTGAAAATGGACATGCGAAATGCGAAACCTTCCGGAGTCTCGGCACGCGCCCGTCAACTCCGTGTTTCGCAATTCGACCGCCTCGATGCGGTCAGCCACGGCAAGGGAGAGTACGCGCCACACGCGGCGCTCTCGGTAGTGGCGCCGGGCAAAGGGGAACATGGGATCAAACGATCTACCACCATACGCACTCTCCCCCACTCAGCGCAAACCGGCCCACCTCGCCTGTCTGTGACGTCACTCTCACGCCGGTGCGACCTGCGGCGATGCCACCGGTTCCGCCGGCGCCCCCATCGACTGCGTACGGGTGTCGGCGGCCGGCGAGGCGGACGGCGGGTCCGACGGGTCCGGGCTCGGCTCGGTGGGCTGCGTCGGCGTGGGCGTCGGCTCCGGGGGCGGGGTGGGCTCCGGCGGCGTCGGCCCGCCGCTCGGCGAGGCCCCGCCACCGCCGCCCGGCGCGCCACCGTCACCGGTGGGTGAGGGGGCGGGGGGCCGCGCGGGCCGGGCGCCCGGCTTGCCGCCCGCGGGCGGCTTGCCGGACGGCACCGCGGACGGCTCCGCCGGCCCGGACGCCCCGTCGCTCGGCTCGGGCGACGACCCGTCCTCCTCGCCCGGCGCGCCCGCCTGGCCCTCCGCGCCGTGCCCGGTACGTACGTCGTGCCGCCCGCCCGGCGCGTCCACGCCGCCGTCCGGCTCGGCCGCCGCTGCCTCCGACGGGCCGGCGGACCGGGTGGGCCCGGGCTTCGCGCCCGCGTCGGTGACGCTCATGCAGCCGCTGACGGAGCCTGCGGACGCCGCTACCGCCAGCGCGGTGACGGCCCATCGGACGGGGGCGGACAAATGGCGCACGAGGGCACCTCCAGAGGTGCGGGACGGGGGTTTCCCTGCCCAACTCCCCAGGCCCCACAAGGACACGCCCGGCCCGGCACCGGTGTCATGCGACCGTCGGCCGTACCGTCAGCCGTACCCGAGCTCGTGCAGCCGCTCGTCGTCGATCCCGAAGTGGTGGGCGATCTCGTGCACCACCGTCACCTCCGTCTCGGCGACCACGTCCTCCCGGGAGTCGCACATCCGCAGCGTCGGCCCCCGGTAGATGGTGATCCGGTCCGGCAGCACGCCCGCGTACCACTCGCCCCGGTCGGTCAGCGGAGTCCCCTCGTACAGACCCAGCAGATCCGGATCGTCCGCCGACGGCTCGTCCTCCACGAACACCGCGACGTTGTCCATCAGCCGCGTCAGCTCCGGCGGGATCCTGTCCAGCGCCTCGGCGACCAGTTCCTCGAACTCCTCGCGTGTCATCTCCAGCACGCGGCCATTGTCACGGATGGCCGGGCATAGTGGCCCGTCCTCATGGGCATACGGCGCCCATGGCCGCCCCAGCTGCCCTCCGCACCGCCTACGCCCGCCTGCTGAACCACTACCGATCCCGCCGCACCGGCCCCACGTCCACCCTGGTCCACACCCCCCACCCGTACGCCCGCGCCTTCGGCATGGTGGCCGTGGTCCTGCTCGGCGCGTGGCTCGGCCTGCTGATCGTCGGCAGCGTCCGTACGCCCGTGGGGCCGATGGACACGAGCATGACCCTGCGCCCCTCCCTGAGCGGCGGAACGAAGATCAACGTCTCGCCGCTGGGCGCGCTGGAACTCGACTCGCACACCGCGCCCATCCGGCTCGACGTGGACGTCGACCAGCTCGACCCGGTCCGCGCACAGGCCCTGGTGCAGCACCCGGAGCGGATCACCGGCCTTCAGGACGAGATCACCCAGGACGTCGCCGACGGCACCCGTGAGCTGGCCCTGCGCTCCTGCGTCGCCGTCGTGTCCGGCGCCACCGCCCTCGGCCTCGCCGTCTACCGCCGCCCGCGCCGCGCCCTCGCGGCCGGCGGCCTGGCGCTCGCGCTGCTGGGCGCCGCCGGTGTCTCCGCGTACGCCACGTGGAACCCCAAGTCGGTGCTGGAGCCGAAGTTCTCCGGCCTGCTGTCGTCGGCCCCGTCCGTGGTCGGCAACGCCCGCTCGATCGTGACCGAGTTCGATGTCTACCAGAAGGAACTCGCCCGTCTCGTCACCAATGTGACGAAGCTGTACGAGGCCGCCTCGACGCTCCCGACGTACCAGCCCGACCCGGGCACGATGCGCGTGCTGCACGTCTCCGACATCCACCTGAACCCGGCCGCGTGGGAGATCATCCGTTCGCTCGTCGAGCAGTACCGGATCGACGTGATCATCGACTCGGGCGACACCATGGACCACGGCACCGCCGCCGAGAACGGTTTCCTCGACCCGATCCCCGACCTCGGCGCGCCGTACGTGTGGGTGCGCGGCAACCACGACTCCCAGGTCACCCAGCGCTACCTGGCCGGCCTCCGGAACGTCCACGTCCTCGACGAGGGCCGCGCCGTCACCGTCGCCGGCCTCCGGGTGGCCGGCACCGGCGACCCGCAGTTCACGCCGGACCGCTCGGTGGTGCCGGCCGGCGACGACGCCGAGCGGGCGGCGGGCGCCCGGCTGGCGGCGGCGCTGGACGCCCAGCGGCGGGCGGGCAGGCCGGTGGACATCGCGGTGGCCCACAACCCGGTCGCCGCCCAGGAGACCGACGGCAAGGTCCCCATGGTCCTGGCGGGCCACGTCCACCGCCGGGTGAACAAGCTCCTGCCGAACGGCACGCGCCTCAAGATCGAGGGCTCCACGGGCGGCGGCGGCCTGCGCGCCCTGGAGCAGGACGAGCCGGAGAAGGTCCACGCCTCGGTCCTCTACCTGGACCGGGACACCCGCCGCCTCCAGGCCTGGGACGAGATCACCCTGGGCGGCCTGGGCCTGACGACGGCCGAGGTCAGCCGCCACGTCCCGGAGGAGAACCCCCCGGCCGCCCCGTCCACCTCACCCCCGGGAACCCCCTCCTCACCCCGCTCCCCCACCCGGTCCCCCTAACCGTTTTGGCGAACGGTCCCCGCATCCCATATGCTTCTCACGTCCCCGACGCGCTGACGAAGCGCCCAGGCGGGCCAATTAGCCCTCATCGTCTAGTGGCCCAGGACGCCGCCCTTTCAAGGCGGTAGCACGGGTTCGAATCCCGTTGGGGGCACGCATCACCGTGTGCGAGACTGGTTTTCGCACATTGCTTGGTCCTGTGGAGCAGTTTGGAGTGCTCGCCACCCTGTCAAGGTGGAGGCCGCGGGTTCAAATCCCGTCAGGACCGCTGCGGCTCGAAAGAGCCGCGTGGCTGGGTAGCTCAGTTGGTACGAGCGTCCGCCTGAAAAGCGGAAGGTCGCCGGTTCGACCCCGGCCCCAGCCACAACCACGAAGGCCCCGTCCCCCGGACGGGGCCTTCGCCGTGCCTGCCGCCCGAGCGGGGCGGGGGCCGAAGCCCCCACCCGGCCCCGTGAGGCCCACCCGGCCCCGTGAGGCCCAGCTGGTCCCGTCAGGCCCGCTCGCGGCCGCGCCAGCCGCGGACGCCGAGGACGACCGAGACGACCGCGACGACCACCAGGAGCAGCGCCCAGTCCGGAACCGCGCGGCCGAGGCCCGAGGCCCACTTCTCCACCGCGTACGAGTCGTCCACCGAGAGCAGGCCCGGCAGGGCGGTCGTGCCGTCGAAGGCCAGGAACAGCGCGCCCAGGGCGATGAAGAACAGGCCCGACAGCAGCGACGTGCTGTGCAGCTCCAAGCGGCCCGCCCGCAGCGCCCGCCCCCGCAGCCAGCCGCGCCGCCCCAGGTCGTAGCGCTCCCACAGCAGGGCCAGCACGAACAGCGGAACGGCCATGCCGAGCGCGTACACGGCCAGCAGCAGGCCCCCGTACGCCGGGCTGCCGCTGAGCGCCGCCACCGTCAGGACGCTGCCCAGGATCGGCCCCGCGCAGAACCCGGCCAGGCCGTAGACCAGGCCCAGGGCGTACACGGAGAGCGCCGAGACCGGGCGGATGCGGCCGCTCACCTCGGCGATCCGGCGCGAGGCGAAGCCCAGGCCCAGGATCTGCGCCACGCCCAGCGCGACGATCGTCCAGCCGCCGACGGCGACCAGCAGGTCACGGTGGCCGTAGAAGAGGCGTCCGGCGAAGGACCCGGCCGCGCCCAGCGGGACGAGCGTGGTGGCGAGTCCGGCGTAGAAGATCCCGGTACGGGCGAGGAGGCGGGCCCGGGTGTCGATGGAGTACGCGAAGAAGGCGGGGAGCAGCAGGGCGCTGCACGGACTGAGCAGGGCGAGCAGCCCGCCCAGGAACGCGGCCAGGTAGCCGATGTCCGTCACTTCGCGGCCTCCCGCTTCGCCGCCTCGATTGCGTCCGTGAACGTCTCCATGGGCTGTGCGCCCGCGATCGGCCGGCCGTTCACCAGGAACGACGGCGTGGACGTGGCGCCCAGCGCGTACGCCTGCTCCTGGTCCTTCGCCACCGCCTGCCGGGCCGCCTCGCTGTCGAGGTCGCGGCCGAAGCGGTCGAGGTCGGCGACGCCCGCCTCCCGCGCGAGCGCGGTCACCCGGTCCTTGCCGAAGCCCTGCTCCTTGGCGCCCTCCGCGTACGCCGCCTTGTGGAACTGCCAGAACCGGCCCTGCTGCCCCGCCGCCCACGCGGCGCGTGCCGCGCGCTCGGACTCCTCGCCGAAGATCGGGAAGTTGCGCCATTCGATGCGCAGGGTGCCCTCGTCGACGTACTTCTCGATCAGCTCGGGCTCGGTCTCGCGGGCGAACTTGCCGCAGTAGCCGCACTTGAAGTCGGCGTATTCGATCAGTACGACGGGGGCGTCGGCGCGCCCGACGGCGAGCGGGTCCTTGGCGTCGCGCCGGGCGTACTCCTCCAGCTCGGGGTAGACGCCGGTGCGCGGCTCGGCGGAGCTTTCGGCGACGACCGTGGGGGAGGGGGAAGCCGGCTTGGTGGCGGTGTACGAGACGACGCCGAGCAGCGCGGCAGCGGCGACGACACCGGCGCCGATGACGAACGGCTTCTTGGACGTGGGCATGGTGGGACTCCTGTACGCATGGGGAAGTGACCGGCGGGAAGTGCGGCGCGCCGGCTATACGCGCAGGATCGACAGGTCCATGGGAGAGGGCGGTACGAGCGGCGGCGGCCCCCGCTCGGGCCGGACGTCCAGGACCGTCTCGTCCACGCCCCACGCACCGGTCGCCACCCGCCCCGCGTGCACGGCGGGCAGCAGCTCGCCCAGGGAGCCCGAGCGCGGCGGCACGGCGGGCGCCGACCGGCCCCCGTCGTCCGGGGCACCGCACCCGGGCGCCTCCTCGGCACCGTGCCCCGCGTCCGCCCGGACGACGACCGGCGCATGACCGGCTCCGTCACCGGCGCCCACCCGGCCGGCGACCGGAGCCCCCGGGCTCACCGGGGTGGCCCCGGCAGCGGCCCCCGCCGCCGCGGCGGCGACCGTGGGCGAACCGCACACCAGCAGAGCGGCCAGCAGCGCGAGCAGGGCGGCCGTCGCGCGGCGCCACCGGCTGCCGGGACAGGGCATGGGGCACCGCCTTCCAAGGTCATCCGGGGCTCGTCGACTCGCCGGAAATGGTACGGGGAAATCGGTTCGCCACTCCGTCGCCGCGAGTGAGATCCTGGGTCAGGTATGTCTACTTCCTTCGCCGACCTCCAGACCCTGCTGGCCGAGGTCTCGCTGCGCGACGCGCACCGGCTCGGCCGCCGTCTCGAAGGCGCCCGCCGCATCCGTAAGCCCGAAGCCCGGCAGGCCGTGCTGGACGAGATCGCCGCCGAGGCCGGGAAGGCCGCTGCCCGCACGGCCGAGCGCGCTGCCCGGGTGCCGGAGATCACGTATCCCGAGCAGCTGCCGGTCAGCCAGAAGAAGGACGACATCCTGGAGGCGATACGCGACCACCAGGTCGTGATCGTCGCCGGTGAGACGGGGTCCGGCAAGACGACCCAGATCCCCAAGATCTGCCTGGAGCTGGGTCGCGGTGTCCGGGGCATGATCGGCCATACGCAGCCGAGGAGGATCGCCGCCCGCACGGTCGCCGAGCGCGTCGCCGACGAGCTGAAGACGCCGCTGGGCGAGGCGGTCGGCTGGAAGGTGCGGTTCACCGACCAGGTGAACCCGGACGCGACCTTCGTCAAGCTGATGACCGACGGCATCCTGCTCGCCGAGATCCAGACGGACCGCGAGCTGCGCGCCTACGACACGATCATCATCGACGAGGCCCACGAGCGCAGCCTCAACATCGACTTCCTGCTCGGCTACCTCGCCCAGCTCCTCCCCAAGCGCCCCGACCTCAAGGTCGTGATCACCTCCGCGACCATCGACCCCGAGCGTTTCTCCCGCCACTTCGGCGACGCGCCGATCGTCGAGGTCTCCGGCCGTACGTATCCGGTCGAGGTGCGCTACCGGCCCCTCCTGGAGGAGGACTCCGAGGACTCCGACCGCGACCAGATCACCGCCATCTGCGACGCCGTCGACGAGCTCCAGGCCGAGGGCCCCGGCGACATCCTGGTCTTCCTCTCCGGCGAGCGCGAGATCCGCGACACGGCGGACGCGCTGATCAAGAAGAAGCTGCGCAACACCGAGGTGCTGCCGCTCTACGCCCGCCTCTCGCACGCCGAGCAGCACCGCGTCTTCCAGCAGCACTCCGGCCGCCGCATCGTCCTGGCGACGAACGTCGCCGAGACGTCCCTCACCGTCCCCGGCATCAAGTACGTCATCGATCCCGGCACCGCTCGCATCTCCCGCTACAGCCACCGCACCAAGGTGCAGCGCCTGCCGATCGAGCCGGTCAGCCAGGCCAGCGCCAACCAGCGCAAGGGCCGTTGCGGCCGTACGTCGGACGGCATCTGCATCCGGCTGTACGACGAGGACGACTTCCTCGCCCGCCCCGAGTTCACGGACGCCGAGATCCTCCGTACGAACCTGGCGTCGGTCATCCTCCAGATGACGGCGGCCGGGCTGGGCGACATCGAGAAGTTCCCCTTCATCGACCCGCCGGACCACCGCAACATCCGCGACGGCGTGCAGCTCCTCCAGGAGCTGGGCGCGATCGACCCCACGCAGAAGGACCCGAAGAAGCGGCTGACGCAAGCTGGCCGCAAGCTGGCCCAGCTGCCGGTGGACCCGCGCCTGGCCCGGATGGTCCTGGAGGCGGACAAGAACGGCTGCGTACGCGAGGTCATGGTCATCGCGGCGGCCCTGTCCATCCAGGACCCGCGCGAGCGGCCGGCCGAGAAGCAGGCGCAGGCGGACCAGCAGCACGCCCGCTTCAAGGACGAGACGTCCGACTTCCTCGCCTTCCTCAACCTGTGGCGCTACATCCGCGAGCAGCAGAAGGCGCTGTCCTCCTCGGCCTTCCGCCGGATGTGCAAGTCCGAGTACCTCAACTACCTGCGCATTCGCGAATGGCAGGACATCTATACGCAGTTGCGTACGGTCGCCAAGCAGATGGGCATCCACCTCAACGAGGAGGACGCCCCGGAGCAGCAGGTGCACATCTCGCTGCTCGCCGGCCTGCTCTCCCACATCGGGATGAAGGACATCAAGGACGGCGCGAAGAACGAGTATTTGGGCGCCCGCAGCGCCAAGTTCGCGATCTTCCCCGGTTCGGCGCTCTTCAAGAAGCCGCCGCGTTTCGTGATGTCCGCCGAGCTGGTGGAGACCTCCCGCCTGTGGGCGCGGGTCAACGCGAAGATCGAGCCGGAGTGGATCGAGCCGCTGGCCGGGCACCTGCTCAAGCGCACGTACTCCGAGCCGCACTGGGAGAAGGACCAGGCGGCGGTGATGGCGTACGAGAAGGTCACGCTGTACGGCGTACCGATCGTCGCCCAGCGCAAGGTGAACTACGGGCGCATCGATCCGGAGGCCAGCCGCGAGCTGTTCATCCGGCACGCGCTGGTGGAGGGCGACTGGCGCACGCACCACAAGTTCTTCGCGGACAACCGCAAGCTGCTGACCGAGGTCGAGGAGCTGGAGCACCGGGCCCGGCGCCGCGGCATCCTCGTGGACGACGAGACGCTGTTCGACTTCTACGACCAGCGGGTGCCCGAACACGTCGTGTCGGGCGCGCACTTCGACTCGTGGTGGAAGCACAAGCGGCACGAGGCGCCCGAACTGCTGGACTTCGAGCGCGAGATGCTCATCAACGAGAAGGCGGGCGCGGTCACCAAGGCCGACTACCCGGACTCGTGGCGGCAGGGCGCACTGAAGTTCCGTGTGACGTACCAGTTCGAGCCGGGCGCGGACGCGGACGGCGTCACCGTCCACATCCCGCTCCACGTGCTGAACCAGGTCACGGACGAGGGCTTCGACTGGCAGATTCCCGGCCTGCGCGAAGAGGTCGTCACCGAGCTGATCCGGTCCCTTCCGAAGCCGGTCCGCCGCCACTACGTCCCGGCGCCGAACTACGCGAAGAAGTTCCTGGAGCGCGCGGTACCGCTGCAGGAGCCGCTGACGGTCACGCTCGCCCGTGAACTCCAGCGGATGGTCGGCGTACCCGTCGACGCCGACGACTTCGACCTGTCCCGCGTCCCCGACCACCTGAAGATCACCTTCCGGATCGTCGACGAGCGGCGCCGCAAGCTCGCCGAGGACAAGGACCTGGAGGCGCTCAAGCTCCAGCTGCGCCCGAAGGCGCGCCAGGCGCTCTCCAAGGCGGCCAAGGCCGCCACGGCGGGCCCCTCGGGCTCCGGGCAGTCCCTGGAGCGCACGGGGCTGACGGACTGGACGATCGGCACGCTCACCAAGGTCTTCGAGACCCGCCGGGCCGGCCAGCCCGTGAAGGCGTACCCGGCCCTCGTGGACGCCGGCGACACCGTCTCCGTACGGCTCTTCGACACGGAGGCCGAGCAGGCGCAGGCGATGTGGCGCGGCACCCGCAAGCTGATCATGCTGAACATCCCGGTGAATCCGGCCAAGTTCGCCTCGGAGAGGCTGACGAACCAGCAGAAGCTCGCCCTCTCCCGCAATCCGCACGGCTCGGTCCAGGCGCTGTTCGACGACTGCGCGACGGCCGCCGCCGACCGGCTGATCGCCGAGCACGGCGGCCCGGCGTGGGACGAGGAGTCGTTCCGCAAGCTGTACGACAAGGTCCGCGCCGACCTCGTCGAGCTCACGATCCGCACGGTGGACCAGGTGCAGCAGATCCTGGCCGCCTGGCAGGCCTGTGAGCGCCGTCTGAAGGCCACGAACAGCCTGACCCTGGTGAACAACGTCCAGGACGTGCGCGAGCAGCTGGCGGCCCTCATGCCGGCCGGCTTCGTGACGCGGACGGGGCTGCGGCGCCTGCCGGACCTGATGCGCTATCTGGTGGCGGTGGACCGCAGGCTCCAGCAGATGCCGACGTCCGTCCAGCGCGACACCACGCGCATGGAGAAGGTCCACGAGATGCAGGACGAGTACGCGTGGCTGCTGGAGCAGCTGCCCAAGGGCCGCCCCGTACCGCAGGAGGTCCTGGACATCCGGTGGATGATCGAGGAGCTGCGGGTCAGCTACTTCGCCCACGCCCTGGGCACGGCGTACCCGGTCTCCGACAAGCGCATCGTGAAGGCGATCGACGCGGCGGCGCCCTGAAAGCCGTAAGAGGCGCAGGAGCCCTGAGAGCCGTGTCGGGGCCGTCGCCAGGAGTGAGGTCGACCGGAGCCTCTGACCTGCTGTACAGTGTGATTCGCAGCCGCGCGGTCGGCCGCGAATCAAGGTCCTGTGGAGCAGTTGGTTAGCTCGCCACCCTGTCAAGGTGGAGGTCGCGGGTTCAAGTCCCGTCAGGATCGCAGCGAATCAGCAAGAAGGGCCCGTATCCCCCAGGGATACGGGCCCTTCTTGCTCTGCGCCTTGACGCGGGCATCTGCCCCCGGTACCCAGGCAACAGGGAATCGGGGGCCCTTCACCGGAGGTGACGCGCATGGCGGCGGCATCCACAGCCAGGCACGAGACTCGCGCACTGCTCCGCGCCCATCTGGCGGCCGCGTCCGGCTATCGCCACATCACGCGCCACTGTCCCGTCTGTCACCGCCTTCTGCGGCTGGCTGCCATGGAGTCCCAGGACACCGCCCAGGAGGAGTTGGAGAGCGCCGAGCGCGCGGCCGAGGAGGAGCGGGCGGAGCCGGAAGACGGCGCCTGATCGGTGTGACGCGAGTCACGAAACCTCTTTTGAAAACCGCTCAACTTACACCCTCCCTACAACCAACCAATTTAATATGTGCAATTGCACCACCCGGGAGGGCCTCCGGCGGGCCTCCGGCAGACATCGGAACGACCGGTCGCCGGCACACAAAAAGATCGCGCTGGACCCGGCGGAGTCCAGCGCGATCGATGACGAAGACCCGTTGGGGCGGGCTCCCGTCGGTGGAGCTAGGGGTGGGCGGACCGGGTTGGGGGACCCGGAAATACCCGGTTCATCGGGGTGTTCAGGCCTCGCTGCGCTGCTGCGGAATACCCGCGAGCAGTGCGCGGACCTCTGCCTCGCGGTACCGGCGGTGTCCACCCAGGGTGCGGATGGACGTGAGCTTGCCCGCCTTTGCCCAGCGGGTCACCGTCTTCGGGTCCACGCGGAACATCGTGGCAACCTCAGCGGGGGTCAGCAGCGGCTCGGCATCAGGGGTGCGAGCGGTCATGAGCGGCCTCCTCGGGAGAACCGAACCTTCTCGGTTCTTTCCTCTAAATTCTGCACCTTGACCCGCGTTGCCCGAAATGGCAGACGCGAGCCGAGTCGGTTATAGGACGAACGGCTTGTCCTCGGCACTACAACTACACCATCTGTCCAGCCACGTTCGGCCAAACCGATGGAATTGCCCTCTCAGGTGTTCATCAGCGGCGGAAGCCGATGGACCATGCCATAGCGGACAGTCACGTCACAGTGACGATCAGTCACAGAGCGATCAGGAGTCAACAGACCCCCCATAGCGTGCAATGCTGAGCCTTCCGCCCATACGTGGACGGAAGAAGCCCTCCCCGGACTCCTTGTCCTATTTTGGCATGAGGTTGGGCGATGGGCGCAAGAGCCCAGTTAGTGCTATCCGTCACCCTTGACACAAACGCCCGGATCGGGACCAAGGGCCCATGGGAACGCCCGGGGAGCCCCGGGAGGGAGATCATCCGTCAAGCCGCCCGCCGAGGTCCACACCCGGAGCGGGGGGCGGGTCTCAGTTGGCGCGCTGCCGGTCGCGTACCGCGCGCCACCGTTCCGTCAGCCGCTCGTACGCCTCACCCGCCGCCGCGCCGTCACCGGCCCGCAGCGCGGCGATGCCCGCCGCCACGTCCGCCGCCGACCGGTCCTCGGCCAGGAACTCCTCCGGCAGGGCGTGCACCAGGCCCCCGTAGTCCAGCTCGACCAGCGAGCGTGGGTGGAACTCCTCCAGCCACCGCCCCACGTCCACCAGGCCCTCGGTCAGCGGCCCCTCGTCCAGCGACTCGCGCAGCGTCTTCAGCGCCCGCGCCACCCGCCGCCGGGCCTGCACCATCGGCGTCCGGTAGCGCAGCACCGGCGCCTTGCCGGGCCCCGGTCCGGAACCGGCCGCGACGTACTCCCGTTCCTCGTCCGAGAACAGCGCGAACCACCGCACCGGCACCTGCCACACCGACGTCCTGATCCACGGCCGCGCGTCCGGGTTCCGCTCCCGCCACCGCTCGTAGTCCGCCTCCGCCTGGCCGCGCACCACCGGCGGCACCGCCGCGTCCAGGACCGCCGGCGGCAGCGTGCCCGGCAGCTCCTCCAGGGCCAGCCACCCGCGCAGCCGGGTGCGCCACGGGCACACGCAGACCACGCCGTCCACCTCCACCACGAAGGCGTCGGCGCTCTCCTGCACGGGCACCGCGACCGGCGGCGTGGCCAGCAGGCCCACGAGCGAGCGGCGCAGCTCGTCCTGGGCGGTCGGGGCGGTGCCCCGGCGCGCGTACCGGGCCCAGTGGCCCCGCTCCGGCTCCGGGAAGGCCGCCAGCGGCTCGTACACCCGCAGGTAGGACGCGTACGGCACGAGGACCGAGGAGACGGCTGGCATGGCACGAATCCTTCCACGCCCGTACTCCGCGAGGGGGTGATCCGCGGCACTGGCTCTCATCTACGCGCAGGTAGGACTTACTCTCTTGCCGTCAAGGTCCTCCCCCACCCGCAGGAGGGCCTCATCCGCCGCTTCGTACTTGGGAGTCACCACCGTGACCGATGTGACCGACGGCGTCCTGCACACCCTGTTCCGATCGGAGCAGGGGGGCCACGAACAAGTCGTGCTCTGCCAGGACCGTGCCTCAGGCCTGAAGGCCGTCATCGCCATCCACTCGACCGCCCTGGGCCCCGCCCTCGGCGGTACCCGCTTCTACCCGTACGCCTCCGAGGAAGACGCCGTCGCCGACGCGCTGAACCTGTCCCGGGGCATGTCGTACAAGAACGCCATGGCCGGTCTGGAGCACGGCGGCGGCAAGGCCGTGATCATCGGTGACCCGGAGCTGATCAAGACCGAGGAGCTGCTGCTGGCCTACGGCCGGTTCGTCGCCTCCCTCGGCGGCCGGTACGTCACGGCCTGCGACGTCGGCACCTATGTGGCTGACATGGACATCATCGCCCGGGAGAACCGCTGGACCACCGGCCGCTCCCCGGAGAGCGGCGGCGCCGGCGACTCCTCCGTCCTCACCGCCTACGGCGTCTTCCAGGGCATGCGCGCCTCCGCCCAGCACGCCTGGGGCGACCCGACGCTGCGCGGCCGCAAGGTCGGCGTCGCGGGCGTCGGCAAGGTCGGCCACTACCTGGTGGAGCACCTGCTGGAGGACGGCGCCGAGGTCGTCATCACGGACGTACGCCAGGAGTCGGTGCGCCGGATCACCGACAAGTTCCCGCAGGTCACCGTGGTCGCCGACACCGACGCGCTGATCCGCACCGAGGGCCTGGACGTGTACGCCCCCTGTGCGCTCGGCGGGGCGCTGAACGACGACACCGTGCCCGTTCTGACGGCGAAGGTGGTGTGCGGCGCGGCCAACAACCAGCTCGCGCACCCGGGCGTCGAGAAGGACATCGCGGACCGCGGGATCCTCTACGCGCCCGACTACGTCGTCAACGCCGGCGGCGTGATCCAGGTGGCCGACGAGCTGCACGGGTTCGACTTCGACCGGTGCAAGGCGAAGGCCGCGAAGATCTTCGACACCACGCTGGCAATATTCGCACGTGCGAAGGAAGACGGGATTCCGCCGGCCGCCGCGGCCGACCGGATCGCCGAGCAGCGCATGGCGGAGGCGCGCCGCGGGTAACCCCGTGGGAGCCGTGGTTGACAGCGTCGGCCCGCCGGCCGCGTCGAGTGTGTCCCCCGGGATCGCCCGCAGGGAGACATGGCTCACGCCGGTCGGCGGGTCGCCCGCCAAGAAGAGGTTAAAATCGCAGCTGACCAGCGAGGACAGGGCTCCTCGTCGGTCCTGCTCCGAGGCGCGTCATGCGGGCGGCGTACCGTATGGCCGCGGAAGCAGGTACCGTTGAAGCCCTACGGGCCGGTCTCTCCACGGAGAGTCCGTTCCGAATCATGAACGCGTGTCAAGACTCTGGGGCCGTCGAGCCCCGTCACCGAGGGGGTCGAGCCATGGGGCGCGGCCGGGCCAAGGCCAAGCAGACGAAGGTCGCCCGCCAGCTGAAGTACAACAGCGGCGGGACTGACCTGTCGCGTCTGGCCAGCGAGCTGGGCGCTTCTACTCCGCAACCGCTCTCGCAGCCGCCGAACGGCGAGCCTTTCGAGGACGATGACGAGGAAGACGACCCGTACGCCCGCTACGCGGAGTTGTACAACGACGACGATGACGAGGACGAGGAGTCCGGTCCGTCGGCGCAGCGTCGCGGTGCTTGACGCCTGAATTCACTCAAGCCCGGTCCGGGGCCCCGCCCCGGACCGGGTTCTGTGCTGCTCAGGCGGCGTACTCACCGGTCAGGGTCGCTCCCGTGGCGTGCGCGCCACGCTCGGTGATCTCACCGGCGACCCAGGCCTCGACGCCCCGGTCCGCCAGGGTGGTCAGGGCCGCGTCGACCGAGTCGGCGGGGACGACGGCCATCATGCCGACGCCCATGTTCAGGGTCTTCTCCAGCTCCAGCCGCTCCACCTGACCGGCCGTGCCGACCAGGTCGAACACGGCGCCGGGGGTCCAGGTCGACCGGTCGACCGTGGCGTGCAGCCCGTCCGGGATCACCCGGGCGAGGTTCGCGGCCAGACCGCCACCGGTGATGTGGCTGAAGGCGTGCACATCGGTCGTCCGGGTGAGCGCCAGGCAGTCCAGCGAGTAGATCCTGGTGGGCTCCAGCAGCTCCTCGCCGAGCGTCCGGCCGAACTCCTCGACCTGCTGGTCCAGGCGCATCCCGGCCCGGTCGAACAGCACATGGCGTACGAGCGAGTACCCGTTGGAGTGAAGGCCGGAGGACGCCATGGCGATCACCGCGTCACCCGTACGGATGCGATCGGCGCCCAGCAGCCGGTCGGCCTCCACCACGCCCGTCCCGGCGCCGGCGACGTCGAAGTCGTCCGGGCCCAGCAGGCCGGGGTGCTCGGCGGTCTCGCCGCCGACCAGGGCGCAGCCGGCCAGGACGCAGCCTTCGGCGATGCCCTTGACGATGGCGGCGACCCGCTCGGGGTGGACCTTGCCGACGCAGATGTAGTCCGTCATGAACAGCGGCTCGGCGCCGCAGACGACGATGTCGTCCATGACCATCGCGACCAGGTCGTGGCCGATGGTGTCGTACACGCCCATCTGGCGGGCGATGTCGACCTTCGTACCGACACCGTCGGTGGCGGAGGCCAGCAGCGGGCGCTCGTAGCGCTTGAGGGCGGAGGCGTCGAAGAGACCGGCGAAGCCGCCCAGGCCGCCGAGTACCTCGGGGCGCTGGGTCTTCTTCACCCACTCCTTCATCAGCTCGACGGCGCGGTCGCCCGCTTCGATGTCGACGCCCGCGGCTGCGTAGCTGGCACCGGTGGTCTCAGTCTCAGACATGACTGTGAGAACTTTCGTGTCGTACTGCAGGGATTGCGGGTGGTCCTACGGGCGACGGAGGGCGTCGGCCGCGGCCGTGGCGGCCGGTCCGGCGGCCAGCTCGGTCTCCAGGAGCTGCTTGCCGAGCAGCTCGGGGTCCGGCAGCTCCATCGGGTACTCACCGTCGAAGCAGGCGCGGCACAGCTTCTGCTTGTCGATGGTGGTGGCCTCGATCATCCCGTCGAGGGAGATGTACGAGAGGGAGTCGGCGCCCAGCGACTTGCCGATCTCGTCGACCGTCATGCCGTTGGCGATCAGCTCGGCGCGGGTGGCGAAGTCGATGCCGAAGAAGCACGGCCACTTCACGGGCGGGGAGGAGATCCGGATGTGGACCTCGGCGGCCCCGGCCTCGCGGAGCATCCGGACGAGCGCGCGCTGGGTGTTGCCGCGGACGATCGAGTCGTCCACGACCACCAGGCGCTTGCCCTTGATGACTTCCTTCAGCGGGTTCAGCTTCAGGCGGATGCCCAGCTGGCGGATGGTCTGGGACGGCTGGATGAAGGTCCGGCCGACATACGCGTTCTTCACCAGGCCCGCGCCGAAGGGGATGCCGCTGGCCTCCGCGTACCCGATCGCGGCGGGCGTGCCGGACTCGGGGGTGGCTATGACCAGGTCGGCCTCGACGGGGGCTTCTTTGGCCAGCTTGCGGCCCATCTCCACCCGGGAGAGGTACACGTTCCGGCCGGCGATGTCGGTGTCGGGACGCGCCAGGTAGACGTACTCGAAGACACAGCCCTTGGGCTTCGCTTCCGCGAATCGCGAAGTGCGGATGCCGTTCTCGTCGATCGCGATCAACTCGCCGGGCTCGACCTCGCGGACGTAGGCGGCGCCGCAGATGTCGAGGGCGGCGGACTCGGAGGCGACGACCCAGCCGCGCTCCAGGCGGCCGAGGACCAGCGGGCGGATGCCCTGCGGGTCACGGGCGGCGTAGAGGGTGTGCTCGTCCATGAAGACGAGGGAGAAGGCGCCCAGCACCTCGGGGAGGACCTTGGCGGCCGCCCCCTCGATGGTCAGCGGCTTGCCGTCGTCGTCGACCTGGCCCGCGAGCAGCGCGGTGACGAGGTCGGTGTCGTTGGTGGCGGCCACCTGCGTGGCGCGGCCGTCCTGCTTGGGGAGGTCGGCGACCATCTCGGCGAGCTGGGCGGTGTTCACCAGGTTGCCGTTGTGGCCGAGCGCGATGGAGCCGTGGGCGGTGGCCCGGAAGGTCGGCTGCGCGTTCTCCCACACGGAGGCACCGGTGGTCGAGTAGCGGGCGTGACCGACCGCGATGTGACCCTGGAGGGAACCGAGAGAGGTCTCGTCGAAGACCTGGGAGACCAGGCCCATGTCCTTGAAGACGAGGATCTGGGAGCCGTTGCTGACCGCGATTCCCGCGGATTCCTGGCCCCGATGCTGGAGGGCGTAGAGCCCGAAGTACGTGAGCTTTGCGACCTCTTCACCCGGAGCCCAGACACCGAAGACGCCACAAGCGTCCTGGGGGCCTTTTTCGCCGGGAAGCAGATCGTGATTGAGTCGACCGTCACCACGTGGCACGCCACCGAGTGTAGGCGAGATCGACCACTGGTCCGAATTGGGGAC
Organism: Streptomyces sp. CB03234; assembly: GCF_001905885.1. Classification (GTDB taxonomy): domain Bacteria; phylum Actinomycetota; class Actinomycetes; order Streptomycetales; family Streptomycetaceae; genus Streptomyces. The sequence continues at coordinate 42,448 of NZ_LIYH01000005.1, forward strand.
GGGCCGGGGAGCAGGCCGCGGAAGAATCGATTCCGGTGGCCTCGCCGGCGATCGGTCCGCGGGCCCTGGTGCCGGTCGGGCGGGAAGCGGACGCGCGGCGGGCGCCGATCAAGCGCTGACCAGGGCCTCAGCCGGGTCTGAGCTGGGCTTCTGTGCGATCCGCCAAGGCCCGTCGCGTGGCGTCCGGAGACCCGGGGGCGGCCCCGCCCGGGGCCGCCCGCCTGCTGCGAGGCGCGCCGGGTGTGACGGACCTCGCAGCGGGGCCGGATGCTACTGGCCGGCGGGAGCGCGTGTCGCCTTGTTTTCCGCGCCCGGAGTCGCGCCCGCCTCCGCCGCCGCCGCGGCGAAGCCCGTCTTGTCCGGGGCGGTGACGGTCAGGCTGCGGTGGTCGATCGTGTACGCGACCTTGCCCTTCATCGTCTTCAGCAGGGCGCGCTCCAGCTCCATCTCGGGGCCCCGGCAGAGCTTGCGGGTCGTGGTGACACGGCCGAACGTCATCGTCGAGCCCTCGGTGGTGACGGAGGCGTTGAACTGGTTGCAGCCCAGCGTTCCGCGTACGGAGCCGTCCTTGCCGAACACGAAGGACGCCTTGCCCTCGGTGCCGGCCGGCAGGGAGGTGGCGGCCTGGCCGGAGACCAGCGAGTTCACCGTCCACTTGGTTCCGACGAGGGGCGCCGGAGGCTGCTCGCTGAGCCGGATCGTGTCGCCGTCGCCGGTGGTCAGCGTCAGCTCCCCGTCGGTCAGCTTCGCCTTGAGCGTGCCGGTGAGGGCGGACTTCAGCGCGTCCTCGAAGCCCTGGAGGGGCTCGGGGCAGCCGATCTCGGTCATGCCCGTGTCGCTGAGGGTGACCGTGTCGCCCTGCACGGTCGCCCTGGCGCTGAAGTGGTTGCAGCCGAAGTTGCCCTTGGCCCGGCCCTTGGTGTCGATCCGGACATGGGCGCCGGCCGGGGCAGCGGTCTTCCTGCCGTCGACGGTGACGCTCTCGACGGTCCAGTGGACTCCGGTGACGGGCACATCGGGGCGTACGGAGGTGCTCCCGTCGCCCGCGCCCGAACCGGTTCCGGATTGGGTGCCGCAGGCGGTGAGGGCGAGGGCGAGGAGCGGGACGAGCGCGGCGGCGGCCCCGGTGAGGTGCGGCGGCCTTTGCTGCGGCTTCTTCGGCATGGTCGGCATGGTGATGGGACGGGCCGGGCGGGGGCCTGGTTCCGCGTCAGGGCCGTACGGGGGAGTCAGCCGAGGACCGGGAGGTGGGCCGACAGGTCCGCCCGTTCGCCGCTCGCCCGGACCTGGGCCGCGGACACGGCCTCCGCCCACGTCGTACGTCCCGTGGCCAGCCGCACCCACGTCAGCGGGTCGGTCTCGACGACGTTCGGCGGCGTACCGCGCGTGTGCCTGGGCCCCTCGACGCACTGCACCACCGCGTACGGCGGCACCCGCACCTCCACCGATCCGCCGGGGGCCTTCACCGCGAGCGCGTCGGCGAGCAGCCGGGTGCAGGCGGCCAGCGCCTGACGGTCGTACGGGACGGCGAGCCCGGTCGCGTCGTTCAGGTCGTCGGTGTGGACGATCAGCTCGACGGTACGGGTCACCAGGAGGTCGTCGAGGCGTACGCCCCCGAAGCGGGTGGTGATCAGCCGCTCGTCCGGGGCCGCGACCAGCACGTCGGCGAACTGCTGCCCGGTCTCCTCGTACAGCGCGGCGAGCGCGCCCTGGGTGTCCGCCGCCGCCTCGGCGATCTCCCGGGTGTCGTGGTCGACGTCCCCGGCGAACTTCCGGGTGGCGAGCGGCCATTCCAGCAGGGTGAGGTCGCGCGTGGCGGGCGGGGGCGCGGCCACGCCCCGGACGACCGAACGCACCGCCATGGTGATGTGCGCGGCCAGTTCGAGGACCGTCCACTCCCCCAGCCGCGTCGGCTGCCGGAGCTGCTCGGGCGTGAGGGTGAGAATCCCTTGGCGTACGTGGTCGAACTGCGCGAGCAGAGCCGCCCGGGTCTTGGCGGGGTCGTAACTGCGGGTGCGCTGGGTGCGCTTCCTGGCCGGTGGCATGGGGCGAGGTTAGCCCGCCGCCGCATGGCACGGGGCGGAGTCCGGGCGGACGATGGAGAAGGACGGCAATGACGGCTTGGTAAGGGCACGAAAGGCAGGAAGCGACCATGAGCGAACACCCGGACTCCGCCCTGGTCCGCCGGAGCTACGCCGCGTTCGGCAAGGGCGACATGGAAACCGTCGGCTCCCTGATGACGGCGGACTGCGTCCACCACTCGCCGGGGTCCAGTCAGGTCTCCGGGCACCACAAGGGCCGTGACAACGTCCTGGGCTACTTCGGCAAGCTCTCCGAGCTGTCCGGTGGTTCCCTGCGCGTCGAGCTCAAGGACGTCTTCGTGGACGGGCGCGGGCATGCCATGGCGACCCACAAGTGGTTCGCCGAGCGCGGGGACCGTGGCATCGAGATGAAGGGTGGTCTCTTCATCACGATCGTGGGCGGCAAGTTCTCGGACGTCGACGAGTGTGTCGAGGACATCGACGAAGCGGACGCCTTCTGGGGCACGGCCGACTGACTCCTGGTGGACTCCGGGCTCCGGACTCCACCGAAAGAGCCCCCGCCCGGACCGCGGGGTCCGGACAGGGGCTCTCCCAGGCGGATCGTCAGGCGAGCAGACCCGGGATGGTCGCCTCGTACGCCGTCCGCAGCTCGCTCAGCGCGATGCTGAACTCGCCCTGCACGTCGATCTCGTCGCCGTCCACGACACCGATGCGGGTCGCGGGCAGGCCACGGGCGCCGCACATGTCGGTGAAGCGGAGTTCCTCGCTGCGCGGGACGGACACGACCGCGCGGCCGGCCGACTCGCTGAACAGGAACGTGAACGCGTCCAGACCGTCCGGGACGATCAGGCGCGCGCCCTTCCCGCCGCGCAGGCAGGACTCGACGACCGCCTGGACCAGACCGCCGTCCGACAGGTCGTGCGCGGCGTCGATCATGCCGTCGCGGGAGCCGGCGATCAGGATCTCGCCGAGCAGCTTCTCCCGGTCCAGGTCGACCTTGGGCGGCAGGCCGCCGAGGTGGTGGTGGACGACCTCGGACCACGCCGAGCCGCCGAACTCCTCACGCGTGTCGCCCAGCAGGTAGAGGAGCTGGCCCTCTTCGGCGAAGGCGATAGGCGTACGGCGGTTGACGTCGTCGATCACGCCGAGGACGGCCACCACGGGGGTGGGGTGGATCGCCACGTCACCGGTCTGGTTGTAGAGCGAGACGTTGCCGCCCGTCACCGGCGTACCGAGCTTCTGGCAGCCGTCCGCCAGACCGCGCGTGGCCTCGGCGAACTGCCACATGACCGCCGGGTCCTCCGGCGAGCCGAAGTTCAGGCAGTTGGAGATGGCGAGCGGCTTGGCGCCGGAGGCGGCGACATTGCGGTACGACTCCGCCAGCGCGAGCTGCGCGCCCGCGTACGGGTCGAGCTTGGCGTACCGGCCGTTGCCGTCCGTGGCGATCGCCACGCCGAGGTTGGTCTCCTCGTCGATCCGGATCATGCCGGAGTCCTCGGGCTGGGCGAGGACGGTGTTGCCCTGCACGTAACGGTCGTACTGGTCGGTGATCCACGCCTTGGAGGCCTGGTTCGGCGACGAGACCAGGGCGAGGACCTGTTCGCGCAGCTCCTCCGCCGTCTGCGGCCGGGGCAGCTTGTTCGCGTCGTCGGCCTGGAGCGCGTCCTGCCACGCGGGCCGCTCGTACGGGCGGTGGTAGGTCGGGCCCTCGTGGGCGACGGTGCCGGGGGGGACGTCGACGATTCGCGAGCCGTGCCAGAAGATCTCCAGGCGGTCGCCGTCGGTCACCTCACCGATGACGGTGGCGATGACGTCCCACTTCTCGCAGATCTCCATGAAGCGGTCGACGTGCTGCGGCTCGACGATCGCGCACATGCGCTCCTGCGACTCGCTCATGAGGATCTCCTCAGGCGAGAGCGAGGCGTCGCGCAGCGGCACGGTGTCCAGCTCGACGCGCATACCGCCGGTACCGGCGGAGGCGAGTTCGCTGGTCGCGCAGGACAGGCCCGCGCCACCGAGGTCCTGGATGCCCGCGACGAGCTTCTCCCTGAAGATCTCAAGGGTGCACTCGATCAGGAGCTTCTCCTGGAACGGGTCGCCGACCTGGACGGCGGGCCGCTTGGTGGGCTTCGTGTCGTCGAAGGTCTCCGAGGCCAGTACGGACACGCCGCCGATGCCGTCGCCGCCCGTCCGGGCGCCGTACAGGATCACCTTGTTGCCGGGGCCGGACGCCTTCGCGAGGTGGATGTCCTCGTGCTTCATCACACCGATGCAGCCCGCGTTGACCAGCGGATTGCCCTGGTAGCAGGAGTCGAAGACGACCTCGCCGCCGATGTTCGCCAGCCCCAGGCAGTTGCCGTAGCCGCCGATGCCCGCCACGACGCCCGGCAGGACGCGCTTGGTGTCGGGGTGGTCGGCCGCGCCGAACCGCAGCGGGTCGACGACCGCGACCGGGCGGGCACCCATGGCGAGGATGTCGCGGACGATGCCGCCCACGCCGGTGGCCGCGCCCTGGTAGGGCTCGATGTACGAGGGGTGGTTGTGCGACTCGACCTTGAAGGTCACCGCGTACCCCTGGCCGACGTCGACGACGCCCGCGTTCTCGCCGATGCCGACGAGCATGGCGTCGTTCTCCGGCACCTTCTCGCCGAACTGCTTCAGGTGGACCTTGCTGCTCTTGTACGAGCAGTGCTCGGACCACATGACGGAGTACATGGCCAGCTCGGCACCGGTCGGGCGCCGGCCCAGGATCTCCCGGATGCGCTCGTACTCGTCCTTCTTCAGGCCGAGCTCGGCCCACGGCTGCTCGACGTCGGGCGTCTCGGTGGCGTGCTTGACGGTGTCGAGGCTCATCGGACGTTGACCAGCTTCTTGAGGATCGAGGTGAAGAAACCGAGCCCATCGGTACGGCCCGTGCCGACCAGCGGCTCCACGGCGTGCTCGGGGTGCGGCATCAGGCCGACGACGTTGCCTGCGGCGTTGGTGATGCCGGCGATGTCGCGCAGCGAGCCGTTGGGGTTGAAGTCGCGGTACCGGAAGACGACCCGCCCCTCGGCCTCCAGCTCGTCGAGCGTGCGCTCGTCGGCGACGTACCGGCCGTCGATGTTCTTGAGCGGGATGTGGATCTCCTGGCCCTGCTCGTAATCGCTGGTCCAGGCGGTTTCCGCGTTCTCCACCCGCAGCTTCTGGTCGCGGCAGATGAAGTGCAGGTGGTTGTTGCGCAGCATCGCGCCGGGCAGCAGGTGCGACTCGGTCAGCACCTGGAAGCCGTTGCAGATGCCCAGGACCGGCATACCGGCCTTCGCCTGCTCGATGATCGTTTCCATCACCGGCGAGAACCGGGAGATGGCACCGGCGCGCAGGTAGTCGCCGTAGGAGAACCCGCCCGGCAGGACGACCGCGTCGACCTGCTTGAGGTCCTTGTCACGGTGCCAGAGCGACACGGGCTCCGCGCCCGCGACCCGGACCGCGCGCAGCGCGTCCCGGTCGTCGAGCGTCCCGGGGAAGGTGACGACCCCGATCCGAGCGGTCACGACTCCACCTTCACGACGAAGTCCTCGATGACGGTGTTGGCGAGGAAGGTTTCGGCCATCTCGTGGATGCGGGCGAGGGCGGCGTCGTCGACCGGCCCTTCCACATCGAGCTCGAAACGCTTCCCCTGACGGACGTCGGCGATTCCCTCGAAGCCGAGACGGGGCAGTGCGCGCTGCACCGCCTGTCCCTGCGGGTCGAGGATCTCCGGCTTGAGCATGACGTCGACTACGACGCGTGCCACTGGCACTCCCGGTGGTGTGTTGCGTGGGCGGTTCCCTCAGCGTACCTGTCTCCAAATTCTACGCGGGTAGACATCTGGAGGTCCCTACAAAAACCGGCAAGAACGGGCCGAGAACCAGCGGGAAAAATCCCGGAAAAGAATGACCCCGGGCATTGCCGCCGGACACGCTGATGCAATTGGCTGGGTTCACAATGCCACGCGATCCGCTGTACAAAGGAATACAGAGGAAAGAACCATTGCCTCTCAACAGCCGTAAATCCGGTATCGCCGCATGTCACGCATGTCGAGCACGTGGGCAGGCGCGTCTGGGCGGCACCGCGGGAAAGGACCGATATCCGTGGCGCAGCGCGTAGTGGTCACACTCTTCGACGACATCGACGGAGGGGAAGCGGCGGAAACGGTCATGTTCGGCCTCGACGGTAAGACGTACGAGATCGACCTCAATCCCGCCAATGCAAAGAAACTGCGCGAGACCCTCGCGCCGTACGTGGCGGCCGGCCGCAAGCAGTCCGTCGGCGGCGGTACGGGCGGCGGGGGCGGCGCCGGGGCGCCGCGCGCCTCGTACAAGCGCACCGCGCTCGAACCCGACCCGGCGGCGGTCCGCGCCTGGGCCCAGTCCAACAAGATGGACGTCCCGGCCCGCGGCCGGATCCCGAAGCGGGTCTACGAGGCGTTCCGCGAGGCGAGCTGAGCGACCGTCGCCGACTGCCCCGGAACACCGAGTTGCGCGACACCCCAGGTGATCCGCTAGAGTCTGGATCACGCCGAGGGGCAAGGCCGAAAGGCCCGAACCTCACGGAGCGTGCGGGTGTAGTTCAGTAGTAGAACATCCCCCTTCCAGGGGGAAGGCGCAGTGTGCGATCCCTGTCACCCGCTCCACATCACGTACCGAGCACTCCGGTGCATCAGGTACAGTGGTGTTCGCACCGCCCAGTGAAAGCTGGTCGGGAGCACTGCGGACGTGGCTCAGTTGGTAGAGCATCACCTTGCCAAGGTGAGGGTCGCGAGTTCGAATCTCGTCGTCCGCTCAGAGTACGAAGGCCCCGGTCATCACGACCGGGGCCTTCGGCGTTTTCCCGCGCCTCCGACCCGATGACATTTGTCATCGGCAACCGGTGACAGCGCGGCCTGCCCGCGCGCGGCCGGCGGCGGAAGCCTTGAGACATGACAGGCATGACGTACGTGATTGAGGCCGAGGACGTCCGGCGCGGCTACGCCGGGGGCTTCGAGGCCGTGACCGGAATCACCTTCTCCGTGGCGCCCGGCGAGATCTTCGCCCTGCTCGGCACCAACGGCGCCGGCAAGACCTCCACCGTGGAACTGCTGGAGGGCCTCGCGCGCCCGAGCGGCGGCACCGTACGGGTCCTCGGCCACGACCCGTACGCCCAACGCGCCGCCGTCCGGCCCCGGATCGGGGTGATGCTCCAGGAGGGCGGCTTCCCCTCCGACCTCACGGTCACCGAGACCGTACGGATGTGGGCCGGCTGCACCACCGGTGCGCGGCCGGCCGGCGAGGCGCTGGAGATGGTCGGACTCGCCGCCCGGTCCCGCGTACGCGTCAAGCAGCTGTCCGGCGGCGAGAAGCGGCGGCTCGACCTCGCGCTCGCCCTGCTCGGCCGCCCCGAGGTGCTGTTCCTGGACGAGCCGTCGACCGGGCTGGACGCGGAGGGGCGGCGCGACACCTGGGAACTGGTGCGGGCGCTGCGGGACGGCGGTACGACCGTGCTGCTCACGACGCACTACCTGGAGGAGGCCGAGGCGCTCGCCGACCGGTTGGCGATCATGCGTCAGGGCCGGATCGTGGCGGCCGGCACGCCCGGCCAGGTGACGGCCGAGCGGCCCGCCCGCATCCGCTTCACCCTCCCGGAAGGGGTGCCGGCCGGGCGGTTGCCGCTGTCGCTGAAGGCCGCCGCGACGGGCCGGAGGGTCGAGATCCGTACGCACACGCTCCAGGACGCGCTCGGCGAGCTGCTGCTGTGGGCCCACGAGAGCGGCGTACGGCTCCAAGGGCTCGACGCCCGGTCCGCCTCGCTCGAAGAGGCCTTCCTCGACATCGCGCGGAACGAAGGTGTGTGACATGACGTCCGTGGCGGAACGGATGGGCGCGCTGGGGCGGGCCGAACTGACGCTCCTCGTACGGAACCGGTACGCGCTGTTCACGGCGCTGCTGATGCCCGTGCTGATGGTGGGCGTGCTGCGCGGCTCGCTCGACCGCGTCGACCTCGACCGGGCCGGGATGAGCGCCGTCGAGGCGGCGCTGAGCGGCGGCGTCGTGATGATGCTGATCCTCGTCGTCTACCTCAACCTCGTCTCCGCGTACGTGGCCCGGCGCGAGGAGCTGGTGCTCAAGCGGCTGCGTACGGGCGAGGCCTCCGACCGGGAGATCCTCGCCGGGACCGCACTGCCGGCGGTCGTGCTCGCGGTGGCGCAGAGCGCGCTGATCGTGGTGGCGGGCGTGGCGGTCCTCGGGGTGGGCGCGCCGCAGCGGCCCGAACTGCTGGTGGGCGGTGTGCTGGTCGGGGTGGTGATGCTGATCGCGCTCGCCGGGGCGACGGCGGCGGTCACCCGCACCGTGGAGAGCGCGCAGATCACCACCATGCCGCTGTTCATGATCTCGGCGATCGGTTCGGGGCTGTTCATGCCGCTGGAGATCCTTCCGGAGAGGGTCGCCTCGGTGTGCGAACTGCTGCCGCTGACGGGTGTGATGACGCTCGTACGGGCCGGCTGGCTGGGCGGCGGGGGCGACGCCGGAGAGCTGCTGGGCGCGGCGCTCACAGCGCTGGCCTGGACGGTGATCTCGGTGTTTGCTGTGCAGCGGTGGTTCCGCTGGGAACCACGGCGCTGAGGCTTTCGGGGGAGCGGGACATGAAGCTGACGGGCTGGTGGAGCCGGCGGAGCAACCCGGAGAAGGTCGAGCTCTACACCCGTTGGTCGTTCCACACGTTCGCGCTGATCGAGATCGGTGGGGTCGGGCTGCGGGCGCTGTCCGGGGTGCCGCAGCCGCTGGGTGGCTGGCTCCTGCTGCTGGCGTGCGCGCACGCCGTGCTGGGCGGGCTGCTGTCGGCGCGGGCCCTGGACTGGACCGTGGGGCGGCGGGAGCGCCCGTACCGGCTGATCGCCGCGCACGGCGCGCTGTCGGTCGTGCTGGCCGCCGGGGCGCTGGTGCTGCGCAGGGTCGGTGCGCTGGACGACACCGGGACCGCCGGGGCGGTGGTGGTCGGGGCACTCGGCTTCGGTATCGGGTCCGTGGTGCTCTGCATGGTGAAGGCCCGCCACATGCTCTACCTGGTCCTGGCTACGGGGGCGGGCGTCGCACTGGTCTGCCTGGCGCTCGGGCTGCCCGGGCAGGAGGCTGTCGGCTTCTCGGTGGGATTCCTCGTCGGCGGGTTGCTGCTGGCGTTCACCAGCGGGTTCTCGGGCTGGCTGCTGCGGGCGGTGTGGGAACTGGACGCGGCGCGGGAGCTCCAGGCGCGGCTCGCGGTCGCGGAGGAGCGGCTGCGGTTCGGGCGGGACCTGCACGATGTGATGGGCCGCAACCTCTCGGTGATCGCGCTGAAGAGCGAGCTGGCGGTACAGCTCGCCCGGCGCGGCAAGGAGGAGGCGGCGGTGGAGCAGATGGCCGAGGTCCAGCGGATCGCGCGGGAGTCCCAGCGGGAGGTGCGCGACGTGGTGCGCGGCTACCGGGAGGCCGACCTGCACACGGAACTGGAGGGCGCGCGGGGGGTGTTGGCGGCCGCCGGCATCGCGTGCACGGTGGTGGCGGGGGATGTGGACCTGCCGGTGCGGGTCCAGTCGGCGCTCGCCTGGGTGGTACGGGAGGGCACGACGAACGTCCTGCGGCACGGGGACGCGCGGCGGTGCTCGGTGACGGTGTCCGTGTCCGGGTCGGGGTTGGGGTTGGGGTCCGGGTTGGGGTCGGGGTCCGGGTCAAGGTCGGGGTCGGGGTCCGGGTTGGGATCCGGGTCCGGGTCCGGGTCGGCGGGTGCGGAGGAGGGGTGTGCGGTGCTGGTGGTCGAGAACGACGGGGTGGACGGCGGGGCGGATGTTGGGGCGGGGGCGGGTGTTGGGGCGGGAGTTGGGGCCGGGTCGGGGCTGGCCGGGCTGCGGGAGCGGCTGGCGGCGCTGGACGGGACGCTGGAGGCCGGGTGGGTGAGCGGCGGGCGGTTCCGGGTGACGGCGCGGGTGCCGCTCGGCGCGTCCGGGACGGGGGCGGCCGGGGCGGCTGTTGTGGAGGTGGCGCGGTGATCACTCCCGTACGCGTACTGCTGGCCGATGACGAGCACCTGATACGAGGTGCGCTGGCCGCCCTGCTCGGGCTGGAGGACGATCTCGTGGTGGTCGCCGAGGCGGCGTCCGGGCATGAGGCGCTCGCCATGGCGCGGGCGCACCGGCCGGACGTCGCGGTGCTGGACCTGCAGATGCCGGGCGCCGACGGTGTGAAGGTCGCCACATCGCTGCGGGCCGAGCTGCCCGGGTGCCGCACCATGATCGTGACCGGTCACGGCCGTCCCGGGCACCTGAAGCGGGCCCTCGCGGCGGGGGTGCGGGGCTTCGTACCGAAGACGGTCAGCGCCCAGCGGCTCGCCGAGATCATCCGTACCGTCCATGCCGGAAACCGTTACGTCGACCCGGAGTTGGCCGCCGACGCGATCTCCGCCGGCGACTCGCCGCTGACCGCGCGGGAGGCGGAGGTGCTGGAGCTGGCGGGGGACGGGGCGCCGATCGCGGAGATCGCGCGGCGGGCGGCCCTGTCGCCCGGGACCGTACGGAACTACTTGTCGTCGGCCGCCTCGAAGCTGGGTGCCGAGAACCGTCATGCGGCGGCGCGTCTCGCCCGCGAGCGAGGTTGGGTATAGTGGTTTCGCGCTACGGCGCATGCGGACGTAGCTCAGTTGGTAGAGCGCAACCTTGCCAAGGTTGAGGTCGCGAGTTCGAGCCTCGTCGTCCGCTCAGATGGAAGCCCCCCAGCCGGTCGGCCGGGGGGCTTCTTCGTTGCTCAGGCCCAGGCGTGGCCGGTCAGCAGCTCGTACGCCTCCAGGTACTTGGCGCGGGTCGCCTCCACCACCCGCTCCGGGAGGGGCGGCGGGGGCTGCTCGCTCGTGCGGTCCCAGCCGGAGGCCGGCGAGGTCAGCCAGTCGCGTACGTACTGCTTGTCGTAGGAGGGCTGGGCGTGGCCCGGCTCCCAGGTGTCGGCCGGCCAGAACCGGGAGGAGTCCGGGGTCAGCACCTCGTCGGCGAGGACCAGGCCGTCGCCGTCGTGCCCGAACTCGAACTTGGTGTCCGCGAGGATGATCCCCCGGTCCCGGGCGATGTCGCGGGCGCGGGAGTAGATCGCGAGGGTCGACTGGCGCAGCTGGGCGGCGGTCTCCGCGCCGACCTGGCGGGCGACCTCCTCGTACGACACGTTCTCGTCGTGGTCGCCGACGGCCGCCTTGGTGGCGGGGGTGAAGATCGGCGCGGGGAGCTCGGAGCCGTCGGTGAGGCCTTCGGGGAGGGCGAGGCCGCAGACCGTACGGGACTCCTTGTACTCGGCGAGGCCGGAGCCGGTGAGGTAGCCGCGCGCCACGCACTCGACCGGGACCATGCGCAGCGACCGGCAGATCAGGGTGCGGCCCGCCCAGTCGGCGGGGGCGCCGGCGGGCAGGTCGGTGGAGATGACGTGGTTGGGGATGAGATCGGCGAGCCGGTCGAACCACCAGAGGGAGAGCTGCGTGAGGACACGGCCCTTGTCCGGGATCTCGGTGGGCAGCACCCAGTCGTAGGCGGAGATACGGTCACTGGCGACCATGACGAGGTCGCCCGCCTCGTTCTGGTACAGGTCGCGCACCTTGCCGGTGTGCAGATGCACCAGGCCCGGGACCTGGAGCGGCTCGGGCTTTTCGACGAATCCGGACACGGTTCCTCCCCGTGGTTCTGTCCAATCAGCTCCGATTCTCCCGCATGCGGGGCCGGGCTTTGGCCAGGGGTCTCGCGGATCGCACGGGATGGTCGGGAAGGATCTTCGGGACGAGGCTCGCGTGGCTGTCGGCGTGGGTGTCGGCGTCGGTGCCGGCGTCGGTGCCGGAGCGAGACTCTCAGGTGCGTTCTAGTCCCGTTTGCAGATGCGGTCCAGGAGGTTGGCTGTGGCGCGCTGGATACGGAGGTCGACATGACCCGGCCGGTCCAGGGCGGGTGACCAGGCGAAGGTGCCGGAGGCGAACACCAGGGCGCCGGAGGGGGCGCGGTAGAGGGAGGTCTCCTGGTGGCGCACGTTGTTCTCGCCGTCCCGGTAGGGGGAGTGGGCGAGCAGGATGCGGCGCCGGTGCTCGGGGAGGGCGGTGCGCGGGAAGTACCGGTCGGCCTCGCCGGCGACCAGGCCGGGCAGTTCGTCGCCCTCGCCGGCGCCGGTGGCGTCCCAGAGCCAGTGCTCGGCGTTGCGGACGACCATCGGGTGCGGTTCGGGGACCCGGCCCGCGTACTGGATGCCGAGCAGCTGCTGCTCGGGGCGGTCGATCTCGCGCCACAGGGCCGGTTTGCCCGGGCCCCGGCGTTTTCGGCAGGTGAGGAGGCGGTCGGGGACGCCGGAGGGGGAGGGCGCCAGCTCGACCTGCCAGTACATGGTGTTGGCGGAGAGGAACACCAGCGAGGTGCCCTGGTCGCGGGCCTGCTCGACGGTACGGCGCATGGGGACGGACCAGTACTCGTCGTGGCCGGGGAAGACCAGGCCCCGGTAGCGGGCCGGGTCGACGCGGCCGGCGTGCAGGTCGCGGGCGTCGGCGTACGCGAGGTCGTAGCCGTACCGCTCGGCCCAGCGGATGAAGTCGTAGGCGTGGCCGACGTGGAGCGGGAGCCCGGCGCCGGCGTACGGGCGGTCGAAGGAGACGGTCGTCGCCGCGTCCTCCTCACCGAGCAGGCGGCCGTTCTCGTCCCAGGCGTGGTAGAGGCTGGCGCCGGTGCGGCCGTCCTCCGGGTAGAGGTTGTAGGCCTGCCAGGTGACGTCCGGGAGCAGCAGGAGCAGGTCGGCGGGGTGGCTGTCGCGGACGGTGAAGGGGATGTGGGAGCGGTAGCCGTCGGCGGTGGTGAGGACGGCCACGTACGCGCCGATCGACCAGTAGGAGGGGATCTGGAGCCGCCAGGAGAGCCACCAGTGGTGGCAGGAGACGGTCCGGTCGGCGGTGAGCGGGGGCGGCTGGACGATGCCGGCCAGGCGCGGGCTGGTGGTGATCTTGGCGGCGCCGTCGCCCGCGTAGTGACCGATCCGATAGATGTCGACCGAGAACTGCTGGGGTGGGTCCACGGTGATGTGGAAGTCGATCGCCTCGCCGGGGGCGACCGCGCCGGTGGAGGAGAAGCCCTTGATCTGGCGGCGTACGTCGTCGGCGGAGCGCGGCCCGCCGTGGCCGCCGCGCGCGAGGGCGGGGTCGGCGTACCAGGGGACGACCTGGCCGGTGTCGCCGAAGTACTGCTCGCTGCCGCGCAGCCAGGGCAGCGGCCCCTGGCCGAACGGGTCCGTCACGGCATGGGCGAGGGCTCCCGATTCCCACCGCCGAATCTGTTCCGCCCCCATGTGCGCCCCTCCCTCGACTCCCCCGCGACTGTCAGTGCCGATCCACAGCACATCACATAACGCACGCACTCCGTCACCGTTCGTCGTTAATTGGCGAGAACGGAACGTGGCATTCCGCTCCTGGCGCGCCGGTCGCGCGTCGGCCCCGTGTCGCGCGCGTCGGTCAGACGAGACGGACGGGCTTCTCGGGACGTACGCCGACGGTCGCCAGCCAGGAGCGGAGCGGCTCGGGGTCGGCGTCCTCTATGAGCGTCAGGACGCGGGCGGCGAGGTCCGGGTGCCGCTTGCCGCCCACGAGGAGGGTCGGCCCGTCGAGCCAGTCCAGCCCGGGGGCGGCGCCGGCGGTGTCGACGGCGGCGCAGCACACCATGGCGGTCACATGGTCGGCCAGCAACTCCCGCTCGCTGCGGGGCGGCTGCAACGGGAACAACGGCAGCGCGTCGCCCCCGGGGCCCCACGCGGCATGGTCCAGGTCGCCGGGGACGGACATGGGGGGTGGGGTGGCAGGTTGGGTGCCGGGTGGGGTGCCGGTCGGGGTGGGCCGTCCGGCGCCTGTCGGGGCGTCGGGCCCGGGGCTGGGGCTGGGGCTGGGGCCTGTCGGGGCGTCGGGGGCGAGGGCGGGGTCTGTCGGGGCGTCGGGTGGCGTGTTTGCGCCTCCGCCGGGGCGGGCGTCCGGGCCGTTCGGGGCGGGGCGGGCATCGTGGGGCCCCGGCCCCTGGGCGGCGGCCTCCCCCCGGGCCGGCTCTCCGACCGGAACGGCCGCCGAGCCGTGCGTCACGGGTGCCGACCCGGCCAGCGCGGTGCCCGTCTCCGCGGCGGCCTCGGAGACCGGGGCCGCAGCAGTCGTGGGGGGCGTCCCAGGGCCGGTGGTGGCCTCGCGGGAGAGTTCGGCGGTGATGGCGGCGGCGAGGGTTTCGCCGGTTCGGGCAGTGGCCAGGTGGTCCATCACGCGCGCCAGCGTCGCCTCCGCGTCGCGGTCGACGCCGAGACGGTCGAGGACCCGGTGGAGGCGGGCGGCCTCCGTACGCCACTTGCGGTCGACGACCTCGTCCGGGTACTGCTGCCAGTCCACCGGCGCCCAGTCGGGGCCCGCCTCCGCCGGCCCGCCGTGGAAGAGGCGGGCGGCCAGCAGGGAGGTGGCCTCGTCGACGAGGCCCGGCTCTTCGAGCAGGTCGCACGCCGGGCGCTCGCCCAGCCGGGAGGCGAAGCCCTCCGCCAGCCGGTCGCGCCGCGACAGTTCGGTGAGCGCCGAGACGACGCCCGCGTCCAGCCGGGAGGGCCAGCGGCCCATGCGCCAGGCGGGGAGGGCCACCCGGGTCAGCAGCCGGTCCCAGCCCGCGTACGCCAGCCCGACCTGCTCCTGGGCGACGATCCGCAGGCCGTAGTCCACAGCCTGTGCACGCTCCGACGCGGCCGCCGCCACGCCCCGCTCCATCTCCGCGACGTGCCCCTGGCAGCCCCGCACCAGCAGCCGGGCGACCGCCGCCACGAAACGCGCGGCCACGCGCCGTACCGGATCGAGCCCCGGCCGGTCCGCCGCCGCGACCGCCGCGTCCAGGCCCCGGACGAAACGGCGGGCCGCCGCTATGTCGGGGTGCGCGGACGGTCCCGTACCGGCGACGACCGGCGCCAGCACCGCCCGCAGCTCGGCGACCCGCATCCACCACAGGAACGGCGACCCTATGACCAGGACGGGCGGGGTGTCGGAACGGTGCACGCCCGGTATGCCGGGAATGCCGTGCGCCGGGTGCGTACGGTCCTCCAGCCAGCTGTCGCAGTCCGGGGTGAGCGCTATCCCGGAGGGCGCCGGCACGTCCAGCCGCCCGGCCAGGTCCTGCACCAAGCGGTACAGGTCGGGGGCCGACTCCTGGGGGATCTCGACCGTCGGGGTGAGCGCCGGCCGGGCCCGCGCGATCACCACCGCGACCGCCGCCGCGGCCGCCAGGACGACCACCGCGACCACCGACACCACCCAGCGCGCGACGTCCCAGCCGGCGCCGGGCAGCCGGCCCGTGGCGCCACCGGCCAGCAGCACGACGGCGAACGCCGTGGGCAGCAACGCCAGGGCCAGCGCCCTGCCGCGGACCCGCAGCACGGCCAGGGCCCGGGCGCGCGCGGCCCGCGCACCCAGCTCCTCACCCATCCCGAAACGAGTACCGGAATCGGACACGGCCGTACGTCACCCCCTTCTGCCCTGCGGCGGACTGCCTCGCGGCGGTGTAGGTCACTCCCCCACTGTGGCACCCACCACTGACATCGCAATGCCGGTGGGCCAAGTGCCGGAACGCTTGCGCGGCACCCTAGTTGGGGCACCGGCAGGCGTCATCCGGATGGCTCAGCCGTCACTCGATGGAATGGCTTTGGGCAAAGGTGAAGACGGTTCAGGGCGCGAGCGGGTTCACTGCCCGGCCGCCTTGCGCGCGATGTCCGTACGGTGCTGGGACCCGTCAAGCCGGATGCGTCCGACCGCCGCGTACGCCCGCTCCCGCGCCTCCGCGAGGTCCTTGCCGGTCGCGGTGACGGACAGTACGCGCCCGCCCGCGCTCACGATCGCGTCGCCGTCCCGCTTGGTCCCGGCGTGCAGGACGTACGCGTGGGGCGCGTCCTTCGCCGCGACCTCGTCCAGGCCCTCGATCGGGTCACCGGTGCGGGGCGTGCCGGGGTAGTTGTGCGAGGCGACGACCACGGTGACGGCGGCGTCGTCGCGCCAGTTCAGGGGCGGCTCGCTGTCGAGGGTGCCGTTCGCGGCGTGCAGCAGGACCCGGGCGAGCGGGGTGCGGAGGCGGGCGAGGACCACCTGGGTCTCCGGGTCGCCGAAGCGGGCGTTGAACTCGATGACCCGTACACCGCGCGAGGTGATCGCGAGCCCCGCGTACAGCAGCCCCTGGAAGGGCGTGCCGCGGCGGCGGAGCTCGTCGACGGTGGGCTGGAGCACGCTCGCCATGACCTCGTCGACCAGCTTGGGGTCGGCCCACGGCAGCGGCGAGTAGGCGCCCA
Organism: Streptomyces sp. CB03234; assembly: GCF_001905885.1. Taxonomy (GTDB): domain Bacteria; phylum Actinomycetota; class Actinomycetes; order Streptomycetales; family Streptomycetaceae; genus Streptomyces. The sequence goes on from NZ_LIYH01000005.1 coordinate 58,808, forward strand.
TGCCGCCGGTGTTGGGGCCCTCGTCGCCGTCGAGGGCGCGCTTGAAGTCCTGGGCGGGGGTGAGCGGCAGCACGGTGGTGCCGTCGGTGATCGCGAAGAGGGAGACCTCGGGGCCGTCCAGGTACTCCTCGATGACCACGCGGTCGCAGGAGCGCGCGTGGGCGCGGGCCTGCTCGAGGTCGCCGGTGACGACGACGCCCTTGCCGGCCGCGAGGCCGTCGTCCTTGACGACGTACGGGGCGCCGAAGGCGTCGAGCGCCTCGTCGATCTCGTCGTGGGTCGTGCAGACGTACGAGCGGGCCGTGGGGACGCCGGCGGCGGCCATCACGTCCTTCGCGAACGCCTTGGAGCCCTCCAGCTGGGCGGCCTCCTTGGAGGGGCCGAAGCAGGGGATGCCGGCCGCTCGTACGGCGTCGGCGACACCGGCGACGAGCGGTGCCTCCGGGCCGACGACGACCAGGTCGGCCTCCAGGCCGGTGGCCAGGCGGGCCACGGCCGCGCCGTCGAGGGCGTCGACCGGGTGCAGCTCGGCGACCTCCGCGATTCCGGCGTTGCCGGGCGCGCAGTGCAGAGCGGTGACGTCGGGATCGAGGGAGAGAGAGCGGCACAGGGCGTGTTCGCGGGCGCCGCCGCCGATGACGAGGACCTTCACGCCAGCCAGGGTAGCCCGCGGGGCGGGGCGATCTTTGTGCGGGCCACCGAGGACACCCCCGCTACTCGTTCGTATATTCCTCCACCACCGTCGCCCCGAGCTCGCGCACGATCAGCTCGTGGCCGGAGAGCGCCGAGTCGACGAGGTCGGGGTCGTCGTCCTCCGGCATGTCGTCCTCGGGCCTGACCGGCTGCCGGGCGGCCGGGGCGCGCGGAGGCTCCGGCGCGGGGGCGCTGGGAGCCGATGCGGGAGCCGGCTGGGGCGCGGGCGCCTGCGGCGCCTGCTGTACGGGCCGGGGAGCCGCCGGCGGCGCGGGCGCGGGCGCCTGCTGGGGCGGGCGGCCACCGCCGTAGCCACCGCCGCCGCCGTAGCCACCACTGCCGCCTCCGGACGACGGCGGGGGCGCGGAGCCGCCCGACGGGTCGACGATCGCCTCGATCTTCCACTGGACGTTGAACTGCTCGGCGAGCGCCTGCTTCAGTACGTCCTCGCTGCCGCTGCTCGCGAAGTTGTCACGGGCGCCGGCGTTGAGGAAGCCGAGCTGGAGGGTGGTGCCGTCGAAGCCGGCCACCTGGGCGTTCTGGCTGAGCAGGATCCAGGTGAAGCGGCGACGGTTCTTGACCGCCTCCAGGATCTCCGGCCACATGTTCCGCACCTGGGCGGCGCCCTGTGCCATACCGGGACCGGCGGACGCGGGTGCCGGTGCGGACGCGGGCGCCGGTGCGGGCGCCGAGGGCTCCGGGTGCCGGGCGGGAGCGGGCGCGGACGCGGAGGGCCAGGCGCCCGGTCGGTTGCCGGACTCCTGGGACCCGGGCGCGGCGGCGGAGGGCCACGCCCCGGGCCGGGACGCGGCAGGCGCGGCAGGAGCGGCAGGAGCGGGCGGCGACGCGGGGGCGGGCGCCGGGGCCGGTTCGGGCGCCGGAGCCGGTGCGGGCGGCGCGGCAGCCGGAGCGGGCGCCGGAGCAGGCCCCTCCCCCGGTCCCCGTACCGCCGCGCGGGCAGCGGCGGGCCCGCCGCCCGGTACGGCCGGCGGCACCTGGGCATGGGCCTCGGGCCCCGGTACGTACCCCATGGCGGGCCCCGGCCCCGTCGCCTGGAAGGCGGCGCCCTGGACCACCGAGCCGCGCTCCAGCCGGTCGAGCCGGGCCAGCAGCGACCGCTCGTCGGTGTACGCGGCGGGCAGCAGCACGCGCGCGCAGATCAGCTCCAGCTGGAGGCGCGGCGAGGTGGCACCGCGCATCTCGGTGAGCCCGGTGTTCACGATGTCGGCGGCCCGGCTGAGCTCGGCGGCCCCGAGCACGGACGCCTGGGCCTGCATCCGCTCGACCACGTCGGCGGGGGCGTCGATCAGCCCCTTCTCGGCGGCGTCCGGCACGGCGGCCAGGATCACCAGGTCCCGCAGCCGCTCCAGCAGGTCGGCCACGAACCGCCGCGGGTCGTTGCCGCCCTCGATGACCCGGTCGACGACCTCGAACGCGGCGGCGCCGTCCCCGGCGGCGAAGGCGTCCACCACCGAGTCGAGCAGCGAGCCGTCCGTATAACCGAGGAGCGCGGTGGCCATGGCATATGTCACACCGTCCTCGGCGGCACCGGCCAGCAGCTGGTCCATGACGGACATCGAGTCACGCACGGACCCGGCCCCGGCCCGCACGACGAGCGGCAGCACGCCCTCCTCGACCGGGATCTGCTCCTTGCCGCACACCTCTGCCAGGTACTCCCGCAACGTCCCGGGCGGCACGAGCCGGAAGGGGTAGTGGTGCGTACGCGACCGGATGGTCCCGATGACCTTCTCGGGCTCGGTCGTCGCGAAGATGAACTTCAGGTGCTCCGGCGGCTCCTCGACCACCTTCAGCAGGGCGTTGAAGCCCGCCGAGGTGACCATGTGCGCCTCGTCGATGATGTAGATCTTGTAGCGGCTGCTCGCCGGCCCGAAGAAGGCCTTTTCCCGCAGCTCACGGGCGTCGTCCACGCCACCGTGCGATGCGGCGTCGATCTCGATGACGTCGATCGACCCCGGCCCGTTCCTGGCCAGGTCCCGGCACGACTGGCACTCCCCGCAGGGCGTGGGCGTCGGACCCTGCTCACAGTTCAGGCAGCGGGCCAGGATCCGGGCGCTGGTCGTCTTCCCACACCCACGCGGCCCACTGAACAGGTACGCGTGATTGACCCGGTTGTTCCGCAGGGCCTGCTGCAACGGGTCGGTGACATGCTCCTGCCCGATGACCTCGGCGAAGGACTCGGGACGATAGCGGCGGTACAGCGCAAGGGACGACACCCTTACGACGATATCGGGCCCCACCGACAATCGACCCGGCCCACCGACCCCCACCCCCGCCAACGCAAGCGCCCCTCACGCACCCGCCAGAGCCGACCTACCCTTGCTGCCTTCCGGCCCTGGGGGAGTTCAGTCAGATAGCGCCACGTGAGGGGCTGCGCCCAGCCTACCTGATGGCGGAGGCGGCCTGGGCACCCCCGGCACCCCCGGACGGTCCCCAGGGGAACGGGTTCGCGAGCACTCCTCAACGTCTTGTATTGTTTGCGGCGGAGGATTCGCCTAGAGGCCTAGGGCGCACGCTTGGAAAGCGTGTTGGGGGCAACCCCTCACGAGTTCGAATCTCGTATCCTCCGCAGCCGCCTGAACAGGCGAAACGAAGACCCCGGACCGCTCCAGCGGCCGGGGTCTTCGGCGTGCCCTGGTCTCAGTTTCGGTCTCATTTACTTGCGACATTCGCGACACTTCTCGCTATACACCCAGGACGCCTTTTGGGGAGCGGCGAGCGTCGGGGCCGGAGGGTGCACACTGCGAGCCACAGAACTAGGAGTCCATTTTATGTAGGCGTACTTCTACATCTGGAGCACTCGTGGACAAGCCTGCCGAGATGTTCGACCGGGATTACGAGTGGTCGGCGCTGAGCCGGTTCATCACCGATCCGCAGCCCGGCGCGGCTCTGGGCGTGGTCTCCGGGCGTCGCCGCCAGGGCAAGACGTTTTTGCTGGATGCCGCCTGCCGTGCCGCCGGAGGGTTCTATTTCGGTGCGACCGAGGCCGCCGATGCCGAGTCGCTACGGCGCATCAGCTCGGCGCTCACCGCCCACGTCCGCCCTGCCAGCCCGTTCCACTTCGCCGACTGGGCAGAGGCCGTCGACGCACTGCTCGCGCTCAGCGCCGAGCGGCCCGTCTCCGTGGTGATCGACGAGTTTCCGTACCTCGCCAAGGCCAACCCCGAGTTGCCCTCGATCATCCAAGAGGTGTTGCGTCCTCAGCGTGACCAGCGCACCGGCTCCCGTACCCGGCTGCTGCTGTGCGGCTCGGCGCTGTCCTTCATGGGCCGCCTGCTGTCGGGCAACGCCCCATTGCGCGGACGGGCGGGGCTTGAGCTGGTCGTCCGCCCCCTCGACCACCGCCTCGCCGCCGAGTTCTGGGGCATCACCGACCCCCGCCTAGCCATGAAGGTGAACGCGATCGTGGGCGGCACCCCCGCCTATCGGCGCGAATTCGCACGCGGCGACACGCCAAAGGGCCGGATGACTTCGACGACTGGGTCGTCCGCACCGTCCTCAACCCCGAAACCCCCCTCTTCCGTGAGGCCCGCTATCTGTTGGCCGAAGAACCCGACCTTCGTGACACCGCGCTGTACCTGTCCGTCCTGGCCGCAGTCGCCGACGGCAATGCCACCCGCGGAGGCATGGCCGGCTACCTGGAACGCAAGGCCACCGACATCGCCCACCCCATCAACGTCCTCGAAGACGCGGGCCTGTTGCACCGGGACGCAGATGCCTTCCGTGACAACCGGCCCACCTACCGCATCGCCGAACCGCTGATCGGCTTCTACCACGCGATCATGCGACCGGTCTGGGACCAGCTCGAACGCCCCGGCAGCGCGGCACGGGTCTGGCAAGCCAGCCGTCGCCGCTTCGTCAGCAACGTCCTCCGGCCCCACTTCGAGCAGGTCTGCCGAGACTGGGCCCTGCATCACGCCGACCCCGAACTGCTCGGCGGTCTACCGGCCCGCGTCGGGCATGGTGTCGTTCACGACCCCAAGGCCCGTACCGGCCACGAGGTCGACGTGGCGGTCATCGGAATCGCAGATGGCGCCAAGCCACCACTGCTGGCCATCGGAGAGGCCAAGTGGAACGACACCATGGGCGCTGCCCACATCGAACGTCTCCGGCACCTCCGCGACCTCGTCACCCTGGCAGGCCGCTACGACACCACCAACACGCAGCTCATGTGCTTCAGCGGAGCAGGCTTCAACGACAAGGCGCACGCCGCAGCAGCGGCCGCCCCGGACATCCGATTGATCGACCTGGCAACCCTCTACGGCCAGGCATAGACGCCCTTTCAGGCCGTGGTGCCTCGCCATTTTCATGGCGACCCCACGAGCCGAGCGCAGCAGAAAGGCGCTCACCCAGCAGGGCAGACACCTCAACACCAGCGCAGAAGCCTTCGCGACAAGGCCGTAGGCAAGCAGAGGGCGCAGGTAGCTGCTCCTTCGTAGGGTCCGGCGCCCGGACACCCCCCCGGCCCCACCCGGACCCCCGTACGAACATTTGGAAAGCGTGTGGGGGGCAACCCCTCACGAGTTCGAATCTCGTATCCTCCGCAGCCGCCTGAACAGGCGTAGGGGCATCGGCTCGGTCAGCCATGGCGACAGTCGTCTTGCGGTCAGGCTCACTCGGCCTCCCTCGGTGGTCCGTCGAGTTCGTAGGGCTCGTCCTCGGACAACGTCGCTGCGGGCGTCTCGCCCCACGCACCGCCACAAGGCATCCCGCAGAGCGACATCGGCGGCATCGCGTGCCGCCGCTTCCTTCGCTTCCGCATCCGCCGGTGCATGCGCCGAGAAGAGCGAACGGCATGAGCGGACGGAGGGAAGCAGCATGACGAGGCGGTTGCGTGGGGGAAGGGTCACGGATTTGACCATTGGCCTGCCGGACGGCTGACTGATCACAGCCATCCCCTGGTAGGGGCGTTTGCACCAGGAGTATGGTCCCTTATATGGCGACCAAGAAAGTGACGGTGACGATCCCCGAGGATCTCCTGGACGAGATCCGCGCCGAGGCGGCCGAGCGGGGCCTTTCGGCGTATGTGGCCGAAGCACTGCGACTCAAGCGCGACCGGGACCGGCTGCTGGAGCTGGTCGACTGGCTGCAGGAGGAACACGGCCCGGTCACCGAGGACGAGCGCACGGCAGCACTCGCGGAACTGGAAGATCTCGACGCGGAGCACGAGCGGCGCCGCACAGCCGGAGGAGACAACGCCGGAGCAGCCGCGTGAGGAAGCGTGCCGGCGAGCACAGTCGGCGGCCCCTGCGCGTCTTCGTACTCGACTGTGAGGCATTGTCCCAGGCCGTGCGTGGCGATCGCGCCATGATCGCCTGGCTCGACCTCGCGGCCCGGGGAGAAGCCGAGGTGGTGACGTCTCCCATGGCGCTTGTGGAGGCGTACGACGGTAGAACCACCGAGCAGCGCTGGGACTGGGTGCTCTCGCGGCTCAGGGTCACCGACATCGGAAAGGACGAGGCCCGGCAGGCCCGTCGGCTGCTGGCCGATGCCAAGCTGCACGGCCACAAGTACGCGATCGACGCCGTGCTCGCCGTCATCGCGCGACAGCAGAAGGGACAGGTCACTGTTTTCACCTCGGGTGTGGACGACCTGGAGAAGCTGGTCCCGGGCACGGTCGTCGTCAAGAAGGTGTGACCCGATCCGCGCCGGCCGAAAGCAGGTGATGGAGACCGACGTCCGCCAGCGCCGCCGTGGACCGAAGCCTGGTGTCGTCTGCGGGACTCCGAACGCGACTTCACGTCCTCCCGCACCCACGGCGGCATGCCGGTCCAGGGTCAGGTCGAGCGCCACGACTCGTCGTATTTCGTCAGGCCCGCGTCAGGCCCGACAGGGACATGCGTGACCCGGGGACCGGATGTGCCGGTGATCAGGGCGACCGTCACCGAAGCGAGTGGTTCCGCGATTCTGTTGACCGTGAGGACAAGGACGGGAATGTGTGGCGGGGGAGCGGACCGGTCAAGCCGATGCACCAGCCGCGACGAAGGCCCCGACCGCTCAGAACGTGCGGCTGGGGATCACGCAGTTCTTCGGCTGTTCGCGGCCGGCGGGCCAGCCCAGGCCGACGAACTTCAGCCTGCCGTGGCCCTCGCGGCCCGGGTCCAGTTCGACGACCGCGACCGGCTTGTCATACGCGTTGCCGCCGCTGGTCAGGCATATCAGGCCGCTCGTGCCCTGCACCCGGTGCCGGGACTGGAGGAGCGACCACTGCCTGCCGACGTCCTCACGGCCGGGTACCGCCTCGGCGCCGTCCTTCTGCGCCTGGTGCAGGGCCTTGCCGATGGTGACGAGGCCGTCGTACACGAGCATCGTCCGGGAGTCCTCCAGGTTCGGGGTGGAGCCGAGCCGTATCCCCTCGCCGCGCGTGGTCTCGATCCGCTTGTTCAGGGTTTTCAGGGCGGCCATGGGTTCGGTGAGGTACTGGGGGAGCTCCGCCCTGGTGGGCTTGCGGTGGTGGGAGGCGGCCCACTTCTTGTGCCAGGCGGCCAGCTCGGTGCTCCAGGCGTCCGGGTGCGCGGGGGCGGCGTACTGGACCGTGACCTTCGCCCTGCCGCCCTCGCCGCGGAGCTGTTCCCAGTCCTTCTCCGTCATGTCCTGCTGCAGCGAGGCGGCGTCGGAACCGCTGACGATGGTGTAGTGCCGGTCCTGGCAGCCCACCTGGGCGAGCTTGAGCGCGAAGATCCGCAGGTGCATGGTGCGCCCCGCGAAGTAGACGGTGTCGGCCGTGGAGTCGCAGATGTTGTTGGCCGTCTGGGTGAACTGGTTGCCGGTCGAGCCCGCCTCGTCTATCGCCGGGGACTCGAAGGACATCGCGGCGGGACCGGGCGGGCCCTTCTCCACGATCCCGCTGAACGCCTTGGCCAGCGACTCGTTGTAGCCGTCCCGGCGCTTGTCGTAGACCAGCACCGTCTTGAGGTTCTCCCGGCGCCGTTCGCCGTTGAAGTTGGCCAGCGCCTGGGCCGCGTCCCCGTTGGTGGGGATGATCCGGGCCAGGCCGGGGAAGCGCAGCTTCGCCGTCCCGTCGGGCCGGTCCTCGTTGGCGATCCAGTCCCCACTGATCCGGGAGGCGAGGACCGGGACCTTGTGGTCCGTCAGCCGCTTGATGGCGTCCTCCGTGGGCTTCAGGCTCAGGTTGAAGCCGGTGACGGCGCGCAGCCGGTCCTCGGGGGAGTCGGCCATCCGCAGCAGGGTGTCCACGACCTTCGCCTGGTGCCCGTAGTTCCGCCCGGGGTTGGCCAGCACCAGCCGGATCTTCGGCAGTTCCCCCTCACCGTCATTGGCCTGCCGCTGCCCCAGGTACGCGCCCTGGAGGTCACTGCGCATCTGCCGGCGCAGTGCCGCCCTGTCCGACTGGAGCGGCAGCATCATCGCCACCGTGACGTGGGGCTGGCCGGCGATCCTCTTGTTCTCCTGAGCGATCGCCCCGGCCACGTCGCGGATCTCCGGGGTGCCGAAGTCGTAGCCGTCGCCGTCGACGCCGACGCACTCCCCTTCGATCCGCTCGATTCCGTCGATGCAGGTGTCCGGTTTCTGGTAGATGGACCAGGTGAACCAGGCGACCGTCGTGAGCGCCCCGACAGCGAGCAGCGCCAAGAGGATCTTCTTCCAGTTGGGCATCCCCGCTACCTCCGTCGCCCGAGCTGTTCGGTACAGGTGCAGCGCAGCAACGGCTGCTCGTTCTCGGCCAGGCCGGTCCACTCCGTAGCCGTCTTGCTGAGCTGTCCCGCGCCGTCGAACTCCATGATCGAAAGGAGGTCCAGCAGCTTGGCCAGCGTGCGGGCCGTCTCCTTTCCGGTCGGCCTGGTCCGCTCCTCGCACAGCCACACCGCGTGCAGCAACTGGTCGACGGTGCGGCGCAGCGCCGGTCCGTCGGGCGCGACCAGGCCCTGGGCGCGTTCCCGCCGAGCGTCCGCTCCGCCCGGGTACGGCGCCTGGGCGATCTCCAGCAGCTCCGCGCACCACTCCCGGGGGCGGCCGGGCAGCGTGGCGGCCAGGTGGCCGACCACGTCGTCGGCGCCCCCGGACACCAGGTGGTGGTTCAGCCGGTGCGCCGTGACGGAACGGAACGCCCCGCCGGCCGCCTCCTGCGCCTCCTCCGCCGCGGCGCGTCCCGCGTAGTGGTCCCGCAGCAGGTGGTGGTCGGCGTACCAGGCGGCGCCGCCGGGGCGCAGCCCGTACAGCCGGTGCACCAAAAGCTGGCGCAGCCCGAAGTCCCCTATGAAGTGCCGTTCGCAGCTGGGCCACCCCGTGTCGGTGAGCAACCGCGCCACATGATGGGCCGTCAGGTGGTGGACGCGGCCGGACTGGTGGTGGCGGAGCAGGACGTCCGCGCACTCCTCGTCGTGTGCCACGGACAGATGGGTGAGCAGATCGAGCCACTGGTCGTGGTGCTCGGCCGGCAGCCGCACCGGCAGCTGGTCCAGGACCAGTTCCCGCAGCAGCACGTCCGCCACCGGTCGCTCGGGGGCGCCGTCGCCGGGGAGTCGTAGCGGGGCGTCCAGTATGTCCCGGTCATTGGCATCCGCGGGCATCCGGAAGGCGGCGGCGGCAGTGGCCAGCCGGATCACCGTGTGCGGTCGTCCGCCGCTCAGCCGTGCCACCGCGGCGTCGATGCGGCGGCGGTTCGTGCCGCCCTCCGGCTCGGCGCGCTGCTGCCTGCGCTCGGTCTCCCGGCGGAGCTGGTCGCCGGTGAGAAGGGGCATACGCAGCAGGAGCACCCCGTCGGACAGCGGTGCCCCGTCCGCTGCCCCGTCCGTGCGCCGGGTCCACGCGGGCGGGGCGCCGTCGGCGGGCCGGAACTCTGCCGGGGGCACCACCTCATGTGACGGCAGGCCGCCGTGCAGGAACGCGCCGCCGTCCGCCCGGCGTGCCGTGCCCACGATCACCAGGCGGTCGCGCTGCCCGCTCCGGCGGTCGGCGAGTACGGCGCGCAGCAGCCGCTCCCCGAGCGGCCACTCGGCGTGGTCCAGCAGCAGCCCCGGGCGGCCGACGCGGCGCAGCCAGCCGGACGCCGAGGCGTACGCCGCCTCGAGGTCCTCGCGCAGCGCCCGGAACAGGAAGCTCTCCGCCAGCTCCCGCGCCTCGCCGCCGGCCTGGAAGTCGGCGGCGAGGTTGCGCAGCCCGTGCTTGGGCTGGCCGGCCGCGCCGGGATACGCGCCGTAGATCCGCTCCAGCTCCGCCCGGCCCCGGGGGGCCAGGCGCTCGAAGAGGGCGTCCAGCAGCGCGTTGCTCACCGCCGCCGAGTACGGGTCGAGCGCTTGCGCGGACAGGGCCGTGAGCAGGTTCCGGACGGTCCCGCGGAGCACGCCCCGCCAGAAGTCGCCTGCCCCCAGGCCCCGGAGGCGCTGCCTCTGGGGCAGCTCCTCGTACCGTTCGACCTCCGTCGCGACGGCCTCGGGCGTGCCCTCCGTGACACCGGTCGCGATCATCGCGAGGCCCGTGAAGAGCCGGGGGCAGGCGAACGAGCCACCCGTGCCCTGCCAGGTGCACAGCCGCCGGGCGACCTCGACCAGGGCCTCGGTCGCGTCCGAGCGGGCGCCCGGCTCCGGCTCCGCCCGGTCCGCGTACACCGGCGAGCCGCAGTCCAGATGGATCACCGGCACCTTGCCGGCGAAACGGTCCCGCACCGCTCGCAGCAGCCGTCCCTTGCCCATGCCCGGGCCGCCGGTGAGCAGCACCACGGGAAGGTCGGGGCCGTACAGCGGCTCCCGGCCGACACCCGACGGCGACCTCCCGAAGAGGCGCGCGAAGAAGCCCTCCTCGCTGAGCAGTTTCTCGAACCCCAGGTCTTCACACACGGACCCCCCCATGGAGTGCTCTCCCGCCCAGGGGAGCGGGTGACCGGTGACCGATGTGCCAGAAGGAGGTTAGTGGAACACGAACACTCTGTTCATACAACGGCGTTGCGGGCGAAGGGACGTGACGCCGCATCAGCGCGGTGCGTCCCATGATTGGCGGAACGGACGGGCCTGGGGCGACCGGAACGTTCGCAGCCCGCCGTCGTCGGGGTACTCCGCCACGCCGCGGCGGAGGGTCCCGACGGCGTACGCGTACCGGCCGAGCACCCGGTGGGTGCTGCCGAGGCCGAGGAGAGCGCCGCGGCGGTCCTGGGCGGAGAGGCCGGTTCCGGTCAGGCAGCGCTCGTGGAAAGGGACCGCCTCCGCCTCCAGGCCCAGGCGGTCGTGGACGCAGGCCGTGCGGTGCGCCACGTCGGCGTCGTCCGGAAGCGGGCGGTCAGGTCCAGCAGGTGGCGACGGGTTTCGCCGAGGCGGTCGTCTCCCGGTGCGCTCATGCGCGCATCGTCGGAGCGCCTGGTTCCGGCGGGGCGGTGACCAGGAGGGGCCGGACCGGCGATCCGGCCCCTTGGGCGTCAGTTGTCCGTGACCGGCTTCCGGCGGCGTACGGCGACGAGCGCGCCGGCGCCCAGGGCCACGGCCGCGCCGGCCGCGAGGGCGACCTGGGGGGCGGCGGAGGAGGAACCGGTGGCGGCCAGGCTCCCGGCGGTGCCGGTGGGGGTGGCGACCGGCTGGGTGGACGTCGTGCCCTGGGCCTGCGGGGCGGGCGTGGCGGACGGGGTGGCCGACGGGCCGGGCGCTGCGGTCGCGGCGACGACGTCGAAGGCGTACTCGTAGAACTCCGGCGTCCCGCCGCACGACTTGTCGTCGTTGCCGTAGTCGGCGGCTATGGAGGCGACACCGTCGCCGGCCGGGGTGGAGGCGGCGACCTTCAGGCGCAGCTTGACGTCCGCATGGGCGCCGGCCTTCAGCTTCTCGACGGTGCCCGCGTAGTGGTCGGCGTCCACGTCCTGCCAGGCCGGCGAGGCGGCCGTGGACCACTGGACGTCCAGCAGCTCGTCGGCGGCCTCGACCTTCACGTACGGCCAGACCTCGTCCAGGGTCCGGTCGGTGCCGTTGGTGACGCGGACCGTGAAGTCGACCGTCGTACCGGCGGTGACCTTCGCGGGCAGCCCCGTGGCGGTCACCGTGAGCCGGTCCTCGGCGACGCAGGCACCCGCCTCGGCCTCCTCCCGGGCGTCGGCGAGCGCCTTGTCGGCGGCCTCCTTGGCGGCGAGGGCCTTCGCCTTCTCCTGGCGCGCCAGGTGAATGCGCCGGGACGCGGCGACCAGCGCGTCGTCCCGCGCCGTGGCGGCCGCCTCCGCCTTGGCGTCGGCGGCGTCCTTGGCCTCGGCGGCGGCCTCGGCGGCGGCCTGGGCGTCGGCGACGTCCTTCTCCGCCTGCGCCCGCTCCGCCTCCGTGGCGGTCTCGGGCAGCTCCTCCAGGGCGGCCTGGGCGTCGGCGAGCGCCTTGTCGGCGGCCTCCTTGGCGGTGGCCGCGGCCTTCGCCTCCTTGGCCGCCGCGGCGGCCGCCACGGCGAGGGGTGCCTCGTCGGACTGTTCGTCGATGAGCGCCTGGAGGGCCGCGGCCTCCTCGGCGACGGCGGCGTCGTACGCCTTCTGCGCCTCCGCGGCCGCCTTTTCCAGCTCCGCGAGGGAGGGCTTGGCGGCGCTGCCCGCGAACGACCGGCCGAGCGGCGGTTCCGGAGCGGTCGCGGCGAAGGCGGGCGTGACGCAGAGCAGTGCGGCGGGCGTGGTGACAGCGGCGACGACGGCCGTCGCGAGGATACGGCGGATCTTCACAGGAACCCTTTGGTCGGAAAGGTGCTGGAAAGGGAGAGGTCTGGAAACAGGTCTGGAAAAACGAGAAGCGGCCACTGGGGGACGACAACCTCGCACACCGCGACCGGCGATGATCGTATGACCGGCGCAGGGGGCGGAGAAGGGGAATTTTCCTCAATTGGGCGCGCCCCGCCGTCCGCCCGCCTTCCACCCGAGCGACAAACACGAACAAGAGGGGCAGTTGCTCCCCTCGCCCCCGGCGTTTCTGTGAGGCTTGTCATCGAGAGCGGCCGCCGCGGTGTCGAGAACGCGTCGTCGGCTCCGACGTCCCAGGTGAACGGAGCCCAGGAGGTTCCCGAGAGGTTCACGAGAGGAACGGCATCATGAAGTACCTGGTGATGGTGCAGGGCTCGCAGGCCGACTACGACGCGATGAACGGCAAGGCCTCCGCGCACAGCCCGGCCTGGAGCGAGAAGGACCTGCAGGCGATGTTCGCCTTCATGCAGGAGATCAACGACGACCTCGCCGAGTCCGGTGAGCTCGTCGACGGCCAGGGGCTCGCAGAGCCGCGCCGGACCCGGCTCGTCAGCCTGGGCGAGGACGGCCGGCCGGTCATCACGGACGGGCCGTACGGGGAGACCAAGGAGCTGCTGGCCGGGTACTGGGTGCTCGACTGTGCGAGCCTCGACCGCGTCACCGAGATCGCGGCGCGCGTCGCCCGCTGCCCGCAGCCCCAGGGCGCGCCCGAGTACCCGGTCGTCATCCGGCCCGTCATGGAGGACGGCCCCGGCTGCTGAGCGGCATGAACACCGACGTCGAGGACCTGCTGCGGCACCACGCGCCGCAGGTCCTCGGCGCGCTCGTACGCCGGTACGGGCACTTCGACGCCGCCGAGGACGCCGTACAGGAGGCCCTCCTCGCGGCCGCCCAGCAGTGGCCCGGCTCCGGGGTCCCGGACAATCCGCGCGGGTGGCTGATCCGGGTGGCGTCGCGCCGGCTCATGGACCAGCTGCGGGCCGACGAGGCGCGGCGCAGGCGCGAGGAGGCGGAGGCGGCGCTGGCGCCCCCGGACGCGTTCACCGCGCCGCCGCCCGGGGAAGGGCGGGCGCCGTCGGAGGACGACACGCTCACGCTCCTGTTCCTGTGCTGCCACCCGGAGTTGACGGCGGCCGCGCAGATCGCGCTGACGCTGCGCGCGGTGGGCGGCCTGACCACGGCCGAGATCGCCCGGGCGCACCTCGTCCCCGAGGCGACGATGGCGCAACGCATCAGCCGCGCCAAGCAGAAGCTCAGGGGCGTGCCCTTCCGCCCGCCCCGCCCCGAGGACCGCGACCAGCGGCTCGCGGCCGTCCTGCAGGTGCTGTACCTGATCTTCAACGAGGGCTATACGGCGACCTCCGGTCGCGAACTGCACCGCGCCGACCTCGCCCGCGAGGCCATCCGCCTCACCCGCGCGGTGCGCCGCCTGCTGCCCCGGGAGGGCGCCGTGACCGGGCTGCTGGCGCTCATGCTGCTCACCGAGGCCCGCAGCGCGGCCCGCACCGGCCCGCACGGTGAGCTGATCCCGCTCGACGAGCAGGACCGCGCCCTGTGGGACCGGGACGCCATCCGGGAGGGCACCGCCCTGGTGGAGGAGGCCCTGGCGCAGGGCCCGGCCGGGGCGTACCAGCTCCAGGCGGCCATCGCGGCGCTGCACGACGAGGCGGCGCGGACGGAGGACACCGACTGGCCCCAGATCCTGGCGCTGTATGACCTGCTCCTGCGCCGCGCCCCGGAACCCGACCCCATGGCCGAGCTGAGCCGCGTGGTGGCTCTCGCCATGGTGTACGGGCCCGAGGCCGGGCTCGCCGAACTCGCCTCGCTGGAGGCGCGGCTCGCGGACCGGCTCGCGGGCCACCACCGTCCGGCCGCCGTCCGCGCGCACCTGCTGGAACGCTCGGGCGACACCGAGGGCGCCCTGGCCGCGTACCGGACGGCCGCCGCGCGCACCCTCAGCGACCCCGAGGCCCGCTACCTGCGGATGCGGGCGGCCCGCCTGCGGGGCCGGGGCGCGGAGCCGTCGCCGTGAACAGCCCGCCGCTGTCCGTCCCGGGAGGTCGCCCGATGTATCCGCAGAGCGAGCCGTACGAGCAGGGGATGCTCGACGTCGGTGACGGCAACCTCGTCCACTGGCAGGCCCACGGCAACCCGGCCGGCACCCCGGCCCTCGTCGTGCACGGCGGCCCCGGCTCGGGGTGCAATCCGGGGGCTGTACGGCTGTTCGACCCGGCCCGCTACCGGGTCGTGCTGTTCGACCAGCGCGGGTGCGGCCGCAGTACTCCGCATGCGAGCGACCCGGCCACGGACATGGGCGTCAACACCACCGGCCACCTGATCGCCGACATGGAGCGGCTGCGGGAGCACCTCGGCGTCGACACCTGGCTGCTCTTCGGCGGTTCATGGGGTTCGACGCTGATCCTGGCGTACGCGCAAGCCCATCCGGAGCGTGTGGCCCGGATCCTGATCTCGGCGGTCACGACCACCCGCCGCTCCGAGATCGCCTGGCTGTACGAGGGGGTGGGCCGGTTCTTCCCCGAGGCATGGGCGCGGTTCCGGGACGGGGCGGGGCCGGGCGCGGGGGAGACCGCGGCCGGTCTGGTTGGGGCGTACGCGCGGCTCGCCGCTCACCCCGACGCCGCCGTACGGGAGCGGGCGACGGCCGACTGGTGCGCGTGGGAGGACGCGGTGGTGTCCCTGGAGGGCGGCGGCGCCCCGTACGGCGGCCGCCCCGATGCCGCGCGCCTCGCCCTCGTACGGATCTGTACGCACTACTTCACGCACGGCGCCTGGCTGGAGGAGGGCGCCCTGCTGCGTGGCGCCCACCGGCTGGCGGGCATCCCGGGCGTGCTCGTCCACGGGCGGCTCGACCTGGGCGGGCCGCTGCGCACGGCGTGGGAGCTGAGCAGGGCCTGGCCGGACGCGGAGCTGATCGTGGTCGACGAGGCGGGGCACCTGGGGACGGACGCCACCCGGAAGCACCTGGTGGCGGCGCTGGACCGGTTCGCCGGGGAGGGCGCCGGGTAAGGGGACACCCACCCCCACCGTGCGACGGGCCACCTCCGGAGCGATCATCGAAACATGACCACCACGATCCATCTCGCCCAGCAACCCGAGGCCGACGAGCTGCTGGGCCGCAGTCCGCTCGCCGCGCTCGTCGGAATGCTCCTCGACCAGCAGGTCCCCATGGAGTGGGCGTTCTCGGGCCCGTACACGATCACCACGCGCATGGGCGCCGACGATCTCGACGCGCACGAGATCGCCGCGTACGACCCGGAGGCCTTCGTCGCCCTGCTGTCCGCCAAGCCGGCCGTGCACCGCTACCCCGGCTCGATGGCCAAGCGGGTGCAGCAGCTGTGCCAGTACCTGGTGGACGAGTACGGCGGTGACGCGAGCGCCGTCTGGTCGGACGCCGCCACCGGCAAGGAGCTGCTCGACCGGCTCCTCGCGCTGCCCGGGTTCGGCAAGCAGAAGGCGCAGATCTTCCTGGCGCTGCTGGGCAAGCAGTACGGCGTACGGCCCGAGGGCTGGCGGGAGGCGGCGGGCGCGTACGGCGAGGAGGGCTCGTACCGTTCGGCCGCCGACATCACCGGGCCGGAGTCGCTCGCGAAGGTGCGTGCGTACAAGCAGGAGGCCAAGCGCGCCGCCAAGACCGCCAAATCGGCCAGGCAGACAGGACCTTCGGCGGCGGAGTGACACGTTCCGTTGCCAAACGTACGGAATATGCCGTGAGTTGTGGCACATCTGTTCCCAGGAGCGTGGGAGATCGCTAGCTTCCCTTCAACCTCGTTCACACCGGGAAGGACCTCTGTGACCTCATCCCCTCGCAGAGCCGTGGCCACCCTGGCCGCAGCCGCACTCGCGACCCCGCTCCTCCTGGCTTCCGCATCCCCCGCTTCCGCCGGTGACCCCGGCGAGCAGGCGGCCAAGGACGCCGCGAAACTCTCCAAGAAGCTGGTCCGGGAGGCGTCCGCCCAGGACGCCTACAAGCACCTGGAGAAATTCCAGCAGATAGCCGACTCGGCCGACGGCCACCGGGCGGCCGGCTCGCTCGGACACGACGCCTCGGCCGCGTACGTGTACCAGCAGCTGAAGAAGGCCGGTTACCAGGTCTCGTACCAGCAGTTCGACTTCATGTACACCCAGACCCAGGCGGAGAAGCTCTCGGTCGTCTCACCGACGCCGCGTGACATCACCATCGGGGCGATGACGTACACCAAGTCGACGCCCGTCGGCGGGGTGAAGGCCGCCCTCGCCGCCGTCCCGGCCCCCGCGGACGACGCGACGCCCGGCTGCGAGGCCGCCGACTACGCGTCCGGCACCTTCACCGGCAAGATCGCCCTGATCAAGCGCGGTGGCTGCACCTTCGCCGCCAAGCAGGCCGAGGCCGCCGCCGCGGGCGCGATCGGCGCGATCGTCTACAACAACGTCCCCGGCTCGCTCGGCGGCACCCTCGGCGACCCGGCGGCCGGCAAGATACCCACCGGTGGCATATCCCAGGCCGACGGCCAGCAGCTCGTCGCCGACCTGGCCAAGGGCCCGGTCGAGGTGAACCTGGAGATCCGCCAGCTCCAGGAGAAGCGGTCCACCAACAACGTCATCGCGGAGACCGCGCGCGGCAACGCCGCCAACACCGTGATGCTCGGCTCGCACCTCGACTCGGTGACCGCCGGCCCCGGCATCAACGACAACGGCTCCGGCTCCGCCGGTCTGCTCGAAGTCGCCCTGGACCTCGCCAAGTCCAAGCAGAAGCCCACGAACAAGGTGCGCTTCGCCTGGTGGTCGGCGGAGGAGGTCGGCCTGCTCGGCTCCGAGCACTACGTCGACAACCTCAGCGAGCTCGACCGCAAGGAGATCAAGCTCTACCTGAACTTCGACATGATCGCCTCGCCGAACTACGGCCTGTTCGTGTACGACGGTGACGACTCCGACGGCGTCGGCGCGCCCGCCGGCCCGGCCGGCTCCGCCCAGATCGAGCGCGACATCAACGAGTTCATGGACAAGCGGGGCCTTCCGCACGAGGGCACGGACTTCACCGGCCGCTCCGACTACGGCCCGTTCATCGCGGTCGGCATCCCGTCCGGCGGCACGTTCACCGGCGCGGAGGGCCTGAAGACCGCCAAGCAGGCGGAGAAGTTCGGCGGCACGGCGGGGGTCGCGTACGACGCCTGCTACCACGCCAAGTGCGACGACATCAAGAACATCGACATGACGGCGTTCGACGCCAACATCGACGTCATCGCCAACGCCGTGGGCGTCTACGCCCACGACCTCAGCTCGCTGCGCAAGCCGGTCGTCACCGTCCCCACGGACGGCGACGCGGGCAGTGGCGGCGGCCTGCACGACGGCCACGACCACGACGTGACCGAGTAGGACCAGGGCAGGCTCAGGGCAGACCCAGGGCAGGCTCAGGGCAGACCCAGGGGGCGCGCCGCGGGATCATCCCCGCGGCGCGCCGTCCCTGTCTCCGGACCGTCCCGGTTTCAACAGGTTTCGCCGGCATTCGTCCGGCGCCGCGTGGCTGCGCCAGGAGCCGCTCGCCCGGTAGGCTTTCCGTGTGATCTTCAAGCGCATCGGTAACGGGCGGCCGTATCCCGACCACGGCCGGGAAAGCACCCGGCAGTGGGCGGATGTCGCGCCGCGCCCGGTCCGCCTCGATCAGCTCGTGACCACCAAGGGTCAGCTGGACCTGGAGACGCTCCTCGCCGAGGACTCGACGTTCTACGGCGACCTCTTCGCGCACGTCGTGAAGTGGCAGGGCGACCTCTACCTCGAGGACGGGCTGCACCGCGCCGTGCGCGCGGCCCTGCAGCAGCGGCAGGTGCTGCACGCCCGCGTACTCGAACTCGACTGAGGCCGAGCACCGATCACTGGGCACTGGGCACTGAGCGGCAGGGGACGGGGATGTCAGCCTTTCGGGCCCTTTCCCACCCGTCCGGCCCCCATCGGCTGATCGTTTAGTAGGCATAGTCACCGGGCCGCATTACGCTGCGCCCATGAGCATGCTCACTCCCCCCGGTATGGGCGGAAAGTACCGCATCACGGGTGACACCTACCCGCGCATGCGCCGCCCCCGACGCCGTCGCCGGATCGTGGTCGCGACCCTCGTCGCAGTGGTCGCCCTCGGCCTGGTCGGCTGGGGAACACGGCAGCTCATCGACGTGTTCGGCGGGGGCGGCGGCGCGGCCGACAGCCGGGCGAAGACCGCGGCCGGCCCGGGCTGCAAGCCCCGCAAGAACCCCGTGACGCCGGTCCACGTGCCCCTCAAGCCCGGCCAGATCACGGTGAACGTCTACAACGCGACCCCGCGCGCGGGCCTCGCCAAGTCGACCGCCGACGAGCTGAAGAAGCGCGGCTTCGCCATCGGCAAGGTGGGCAACGCCCCGGCCGCGTACGACAAGAAGGTCCCGGGCCCCGGGATATTGCTCGGCGCCACCGGAGCGGGCGAGAGTGCCTTCCCCGTCCTCCGTACGCAGCTGAAGGGCGCCACGCTCAAGATGGACGCCCGCGCGACGGCGGACGTGGACCTGATCATCGGTACGGCCTTCAAGAGCCTCACACCGCCGAAGGACGCGACCGCGGCCCTGGCCGCCCTGGCCAAGCCCGCGCCCGCGCCCTCCGGAAAGTGCTGAGCCCTGCCTGCCGCTAGTCAGCGGTCCCGTACATCCGGTCGCCCGCGTCGCCCAGGCCCGGGACGATGTAGCCGTGCTCGTTGAGGCGCTCGTCGACCGAGGCCGTGACGACCGTGACCGGCGTGCCCGCCAGTTCCCGCTCCATGACCTCGACGCCCTCGGGCGCCGCCAGCAGCACGACCGCCGTCACGTCGTCCGCGCCGCGCTTGATCAGCTCCTGGATGGCGGCGACCAGCGTGCCGCCCGTGGCCAGCATCGGGTCCAGGACGTACACCTGGCGCCCGGAGAGGTCCTCCGGCATCCGGGTGGCGTACGTCGACGCCTCCAGCGTCTCCTCATTGCGGATCATGCCCAGGAAGCCCACCTCGGCGGTCGGCAGCAGCCGCACCATGCCGTCGAGCATGCCGAGGCCCGCCCGCAGGATCGGCACCACCAGCGGCTTCGGGCTCGACAGCTTGACGCCGGTCGTCCGGGTGACCGGGGTGTCGAGGTCGACCTGCTCGGTGCGCACGTCCCGGGTGGCCTCGTACGCGAGCAGGGTGACCAGCTCGTCGGCGAGCCGCCGGAAGGTCGGGGAGTCGGTGCGCCTGTCGCGCAGCGTGGTGAGTTTGTGCGCCACCAGCGGGTGGTCGACGACGTGGATCCGCATGTCCTCAACAGTAGCCCGCACTGGCATCAACCCCCGCCGCGGAGGGAAGGTGGGGTGGACGGACCCAGCCTGGGGGTGGTCGCGATGCCGGAAGCGGAAGATCCGGAGCGGGAGCAGGACGGCCGGGCGCCGGACCGCCAGGAGAGCGACGCCGAGCGCAGGCGCCGCCGCGCCCAGTTCCTGCGCGAACTGAACGAGGCCAAAGCGCTGCGCGACCGCGTCCAGCCGCGTCGCGCGAGAGCCGCGAGGATGCGCCAGCAGATGCGTATGCGTACGTTCCGCTGGTGACCCCCGGAGGGCCGGGCGGCCTGCCGCGCGAGTGGCGCGAGGCGATCCGGCGGCGGCGCACGCGCGATTCCGGAGCGATCCCGCGGCGATCCGCTGGTGACACGGACCAGGGATCGGACTCAGACTGGTGCACGACGCAAGAGCGGAACACCTCTCCTGAGGGCCTCGCATCTGCCACGATGCCGAGTGGGCGGGGCATTCAGGAGCGTGCCGCCCGATCGTCACACCTCTGATCAGTGGGAGAGTCACGGTGTACTTCGCCGCACTGCTCGCGCGCACCGAAGACGGGTGGGAAGCGAGCGACACAGAGCTCGACGATGTGGAGACCTTGTCGGATCTGACCGAGCTGGCCCGTGATGCCTCGGTGGACGACGACACAGTGATCGTCTTCATCGAGCAGGAGGACGCATGGTTCGGCATCGTCCGCGTGGAGGGTGAGGACGACCCTCGCATCTACGTCTCCGACGGAGCGGCCGCCGCCCGCTCCTCCTACGGGGAGATCCTCACCAAGGAACTGCTGGGCGACGACCAGGAGGACGACGGCCCCGACCTGGACGCGCTGGACCTCGACGGCACCGAGGACGGGGAGCCGGTCGAGGACGACGACGAGGAGGAATCGGCGGTGACGGCCGAGGCCGTGCCCGCGGAGCCGGTCGGCGACCGGCTGGTCCTGGCCGACCTGGGCCTGTCGGAGAAGGAACTGCTGGCGCTCGACACCGACGCGCTGTCCGAGATCGCGGACGCGCTCGGCGCCGCGGAGGTGCTGGAGGCCGTCCGCTAGTGCACCCCGCACCGACACCCGCACCCACCACTCCCGACCCCGTCCGGGAGCCATGGCGGGCGGCGATGCGCCGCGCCATGGAGGAGGCCGAGCGAGCCGCGCGGGCCGGCGACGTGCCGGTCGGCGCGGTCGTCCTGTCCCCGGACGGCCGCGTGCTCGGCGCCGGTCACAACGAACGCGAGGTGACCGGCGATCCGACGGCGCACGCCGAAGTGCTGGCGCTGCGCCGGGCGGCCGCGGCGGTCGGGGAGTGGCGGCTGACGGGCTGCACGCTGGTCGTCACGCTGGAACCGTGCGTGATGTGCGCGGGCGCGCTCGTGCAGTCCCGGGTGGACCGGCTGGTGTTCGGGGCACTGGACGAGAAGGCGGGCGCGGTGGGCTCGCTGTGGGATCTCGTACGGGACAGACGGCTCAACCACCGGCCCGAGGTGGTCCAGGGAGTGCTGGCGGAGGAGTGCGCGGCGCTCCTCACGCGGTTCTTCCGCGACCGCTGACATGTGCTGACGGGTCCGTCGCCGTAGCCGCGCACCGCCGCTGGTTACGGATTTCTTCGTAGCGGCACCTTTGGGCTAAGCTCTCTCTCGGTAGCGTGTCCGAGCGGCCGAAGGAGCTCGCCTCGAAAGCGAGTGTGGCGCAAGTCACCGAGGGTTCAAATCCCTCCGCTACCGCTCTTGTGTGAAGGGCCCCGACGCATCGCGTCGGGGCCCTTCGCGTACGGGGAGCGGCATCGGGGGGACAAGCCGCTCCCCCGGTGAGGACCGGTCCCGCAAGCCCGAGCCGCTCTCGGGGGGAAGCGCGCGGCACGGGCTCCGCAGTGGGGGCCGGTTCACTCGCCCCGCGGATTCCTGCCAGGTCCGCCGGGCTCACCCTCCATGCTCCCGCGCCTCCCGCCCGGGCGGGACCGGCAAAAGGCCCGGATGGGAGGGGCCTTGGTCCTTGGAGGCTCGGTTAGACTCACCCGACCGCCCAGGGGATCGCAGGGAATCGCAGGGGAGAGACGGGGAGACAGGGTCGATGGTGCAGGCCAAGAAGATCACGCTGTACGTCCTCGTCGTCTTCGTGCTGTACACGATCATCAACTCCCCCCAGCGTGCCGCCGACCTCGTGGGAGTAGGGTTCGAGGGCATTTCGAGCGCCGCGCAGGGCGTCGGCGACTTCATGACCGAGCTCGTCAATTAGGAGTCCGCTGTGATCCGCCACCTGGTCCTCTTCAAGCTCAACGACGGAGTGCGGCGCGACGAGCCGCGTGTCGTCGAGGCCGTGAAGGCGTTCGAGGCGCTCGGCGACGTCATCCCGGAGCTGGAGTTCTGGGAGTGCGCCTGGAACATCACCGACCGGGACATCGCGTACGACTTCGCCATCAACTCGGCGGTCGCGGACAAGGACGCGCTGAAGCGGTACATCGAGCACCCGGCCCACCAGGCCGCCGCCGGCCAGTGGCGCGAGTTCGCCACATGGGTGATCGCCGACTACGAGTTCTGATCCCGTACACCACGGCGAAGCCCCGCACCCCAGTGGTGCGGGGCTTTTCGCTGTGCCTACGTCGACAACACGACGTTATCAGGTGCTTGCACACAGTGGACATGTCTTGTGATGCTATGACCGCTTTTGACGGATGAGTTGACCGTAATTGACCGCGAGATCGACCGCGAAGGGGTGGCGTGAACGTGCCGGCCAGTACGACGCCTCAACAGGTGCCGCCCCAGAACGAGTCGGAGGCCCGCACCAAGGCACAGGGGCGGGCGGCCGACACCCGAGCGCTCACCCAGGTCCTGTTCGGCCAGCTCAAGACGCTGGAGCCGGGCACTCCGGAACACACCCGGGTGCGCGGGGCGCTCATCGAGGCGAACCTGCCGCTGGTGCGGTACGCCGCCGCCCGCTTCCGGTCCCGCAACGAGCCCATGGAGGACGTCGTCCAGGTCGGCACGATCGGGCTGATCAACGCGATCGACCGGTTCGACCCGGACCGGGGGGTGCAGTTCCCCACCTTCGCGATGCCGACCGTCGTCGGCGAGATCAAGCGGTACTTCCGCGACAACGTCCGCACCGTCCACGTACCGCGCCGGCTGCACGAGCTGTGGGTGCAGGTCAACGGCGCCACGGAGGACCTGACGACGGCTCACGGCAGGTCGCCGACGACCGCCGAGATCGCCGAGCGGCTGAAGATCTCCGAGGACGAGGTGCTCTCCTGCATCGAGGCGGGCCGCTCGTACCACGCCACCTCCCTGGAGGCCGCCCAGGAGGGCGACGGGATGCCGGGACTGCTGGACCGGCTCGGCTACGAGGACCCCGCGCTGGCCGGGGTGGAACACCGGGATCTCGTACGGCACCTGCTGGTGCAGCTGCCCGAGAGGGAGCAGCGGATCCTGATGCTGCGCTACTACAGCAACCTGACCCAGTCGCAGATCAGCCAGGAACTGGGCGTCTCCCAGATGCATGTGTCAAGGCTCCTGGCACGGAGCTTCGCCCGTCTGAGATCCGCAAATCGAATCGATGCGTAACCTGATCGGGTAGACCCGTTCAGCCCTGGATCGAGCGGTCCAAAAGCCCCACACCCCTGTTTCCTGCGCATTTTTGCGGCATTCTTGTCGACAAGTCACTACAGCGTGTTGCCGACATGTGACATTCTGCTGGAACCGCGTTTGCCGCAGTCTCGGCTCCGGTATTCAGGTGGAGGCTGCGTTCCTCCGATGGTCGCGGCCCACGCGACCGTCCGCGACCTCAAGGGGGTGGCATGTCCGCAGAACAGGGCAGCTCGAAGGTGCTCACGCTCACGCCCGTGCCGGCGTCCGTGCCCGTGTCCGTGCCGGATTCCCTGCCGGATTCCCTGCCGGAGTCCGTACCGGCGCCCGTGCCCGTACCCGCGCAGAGCGGTCCCGCAACGGCTCCCGACACCACGTCGGAGGCCATCGACACCCGCACTCTGTCCCGCTCCCTGTTCCTGCGGCTCGCCGCCCTGGACGCCGAAGGCGTGGACGGCCCGGAGCGCACCTACGTCCGCGACACGCTCATCGAGCTGAACCTGCCCCTCGTGCGGTACGCGGCCGCCCGCTTCCGCTCGCGCAACGAGCCGATGGAGGACATCGTCCAGGTCGGCACCATCGGCCTGATCAAGGCGATCGACCGGTTCGACTGCGAACGGGGCGTGGAGTTCCCGACGTTCGCGATGCCGACGGTCGTCGGTGAGATCAAGCGGTTCTTCCGCGACACCTCCTGGTCGGTGCGCGTGCCGCGCCGGCTCCAGGAGCTGCGCCTGGCCCTCACCAAGGCGAGCGACGAGCTGGCGCAGAAGCTCGACCGGTCGCCGACCGTTCCCGAACTCGCCGCCGTGCTGGGCGTGTCGGAGGACGACGTGGTCGACGGCCTCGCGGTCGGCAACGCCTACACGGCGTCGTCGCTGGACTCCCCCTCCCCCGAGGACGACGGCGGCGAGGGCTCGCTGGCGGACCGGCTCGGGTACGAGGACAGCGCCCTGGAGGGCGTGGAGTACCGCGAGTCGCTCAAGCCGCTCCTCGCCAAACTCCCGCCCCGCGAGCGGCAGATCATCATGCTGCGGTTCTTCGCCAACATGACGCAGTCGCAGATCGGCGAGGAGGTCGGCATCTCCCAGATGCACGTCTCGCGGCTGCTGACGAGGACGCTCGCGCAGCTGCGCGAGGGGCTCATCTCCGACTGAGACCGCAGGCCGCATGAGGCTTCATAACTGACGGTTCGTCAGCCACACTGGCGCGATGACGCGTCGACTTGGGCTGGTGGCGGTGGCGCTCTGCTTGGGCGGGGCGCTGACCGCGTGCGGGAACGGCGCCGGGGAAGGCCGCGTGGCGACCGGGGCGGTCGGCCGCCCCGGCGGCTCGGGACCGGTCCCGCCGTCGGGCGAGGTCGTGCTCGTACCGCTGGACGGCGGTGGATCGTCCGGTACGGGGACGAGGGCGCCGTCCGGGCCGCCCGTACCGCCGTCGGGCGTACCGCCGACGCCGTCGAGCGCGACGCGTCCGTCTCCGTCTCCGTCACGGCCGTCGCCGGCCGGACCCACCCGGTCACCGGCGGCGCCCTCGGGGGCGCACTCGGGGGCGTCCTCGTCGGCACCCGTCCAGCCGGCCGGGCCCGGGACCGGCCCGCCCACGCCCACGACGCCCACACCGGCGCCCACACCGGCACCGCCGCAGCCGGCCCCTGGGACCACCCCGCCGGCCGGCCCCGCCGCCCTGACCGTCGGCGCACCGCTCCGCGCACCCACGGACCGGCGCTGGTGCGAGAAGGTGACGGTGGAGTTCCGCAACTCCGGCGGCTCACCGGTGCGTTCGGGCACCGTCACCTTCGCGACGCACATCATCGGGGCGCTCGGCGTCGACTGGGCGACCGTCGAGTCGGCTCAGCCGCTGCCCGCACCGATCGCGGCGGGCGCGGCGCGGAGACAGGCGTACACGGTGTGCGTGGACGCCTGGCGGGTACCGCTGGGCATGCGTGTCGAGACCCAGGACGTCACCGCGTCCTGGACCTGAGCGAAGAAGTCAGCCGAGCGCGAGCCAGGCCACCGCGGCGACGATCACGACGACCGCGACCACGCCGGCGATCAGACCGACCCGCGGCCCCGACTGGGCCGCCACCTGCGGCTGCCGCTGCGGCGTGCCCTCGTCGACGAAGGCGCGGAACATCTGCGTGCTGCCCGCCGGGTCGTAGTTGCCGTCCGGGCCCTGGGGGTTGTGTGCCATGGGGCAGGACCCTAGCGAACCTGGCCCCGCCGCCCAACCCTCGCCTCGCTTTGCCAGACCTTTAGGCACCTTCGCCCCTTTTTAGTTTGCCTGTAGCAACCAACCTTGTCTATGGTTGCCCTAAGCAACAAGATGTGTGGGGGTGCCCATGGCCGAGCGGAGTCAGTACGAAGAGCTGGCCCGGCAGCTGAGCGCCATCGGCGCCGTCAAGCGCGGACTCTCCCGGGCCCTGCCCGCCGAGTGCCCGGGCGGATCGGCGGCCGTGCTGTCCCTCCTCGCCCACCACGGCGACATGCGGATGAGCCGGCTCGCCGAGCTGCTCGCCGTCGACATGTCGGTCACCAGCCGTCATGTCGCGCACGTCGTGGAGCGCGGCTGGATCGAGCGGCTGCCCGACCCGGACGACAAGCGCTCCCGCCTCCTGCGGCTGACCCCGGCGGGCCAGGCCATGCTCCATGACCTCGGCCGCCGGAGCGCGGACATGTTCGCCCGCACCCTCAAGGACTGGTCCGACGACGACGTCGGACAGCTGACCGCACTGCTCGCCCGCCTCCGGGACTCCTTCGGAGACTGCCGGGCCCACGCCCGTACGTAAGCCCACGCCCGTACGCAAGTAAAGGAAGTACATGGCTACGACCACACCAGCCGGTGTGCGGGGCGGCCACGCCAAGACCCGTGACGGTGGCGGCGCGCCGATGACGCACCGGCAGATCATGGAGGCGCTCTCCGGGCTGCTGCTCGGCATGTTCGTCGCCATCCTGTCCTCGACGATCGTCTCCAACGCCCTGCCCGAGATCATCACCGACCTCGACGGCGGCCAGAGCGCCTACACCTGGGTCGTGACGGCCGCGCTGCTCGCGATGACCGCGACCACCCCGCTGTGGGGCAAGCTCGCGGACCTGTTCTCCAAGAAGCTGCTCGTCCAGATAGCCCTGGTCATCTACGTGCTGGGCTCGGTCGTCGCCGGCCTCTCCCAGAGCGCCGGCATGCTCATCGCCTGCCGCGTCGTCCAGGGCATCGGCGTCGGCGGTCTGTCCGCCCTCGCGCAGATCGTGATGGCCGCGATGATCTCCCCGCGCGAGCGCGGCCGCTACAGCGGCTACCTCGGCGCCACGTTCGCCGTCGCCACCGTCGGCGGCCCGCTGCTCGGCGGCGTCATCACCGACACCGACTGGCTCGGCTGGCGCTGGTGCTTCTACGTCGGCGTGCCCTTCGCCGTCATCGCGCTGATCGTGCTCCAGAAGACCCTCAAGCTGCCGGTCGTCAAGCGGCAGGTCAAGGTCGACTGGTCGGGCGCGTTCTTCATCAGCGCGGCGGTCTCGCTGCTGCTGGTGTGGGTCACCTTCGCCGGTGACAAGTACGACTGGGCGTCGTGGCAGACGTACACCATGGTCGGCGGCTCGGTCGTGCTCGGTGCGCTGTTCCTGCTCGTCGAGTCCAGGGCGAGCGAACCGATCATCCCGCTGCGGCTGTTCCGCAACCGGACCATCACGCTCGCCTCGGTCGCCTCGCTCTTCGTCGGTGTGGCGATGTTCGCCGGCACGGTCTTCTTCAGCCAGTACTTCCAGCTGGCGCGCGACAAGTCGCCGACGATGTCGGGCGTCATGACCATCCCGATGATCGGCGGCCTGTTCCTGTCCTCCACCGTCTCGGGCTTCGTCATCACCAAGACGGGCCGCTGGAAGGCGTGGCTGGTCAGCGGTGGTGTGCTGGTGACGGCGGGCCTCGGGCTGCTGGGCACCATCCGGTACGACACGGAGTACTGGCACATCGCGGTCTTCATGGCCGTCATGGGCCTGGGCATCGGCATGATGATGCAGAACCTCGTGCTGTGCACCCAGAACCAGGTCGAGCCCTCCGACCTCGGCGCGGCGTCGTCCGTCGTCACCTTCTTCCGGTCCCTCGGCGGTGCCATCGGCGTCTCGGCGCTGGGCGCGGTCATGGCCAACCGGGTCACCCACTACGTCCAGGACGGCCTCGCCGACCTGGGCCCGGGGGGCGCGGCCATGGGCCACGGCGGTACGGCCGGCGGGGGCATCCCCGACCTGGACGCGCTGCCGGCCCCGTTCCGTACGGTCATGGAGACGGCGTACGGACACGGTGTGGCCGACGTCTTCCTCTACTCCGCCCCCTTCGCCCTGCTCGCCTTCCTCGTGACGCTGTTCATCAAGGAGGTCGCGCTGAAGAGCAACGTGAAGCCGGAGCCCGACGTGACGCCGGAAGCGGCACCGGAGACACCCGTCGTCGTGACGGCTGCCGCCGGCACCCCCGTCCACGGCACCGTCCGCACCGCGGAGGGCACGCCCGTCGCCCGGTCGGCGGTCACGCTGATCTCCCTCGCCGGGCGGCAGCTGGGCCGCGCGGTCGCCCAGGCCGACGGCGCGTACACGCTGGACGCGCCGGGCCCGGGCTCGTACGTCCTGATCGCCTCGGCCGACGGCTTCCAGCCGCAGGCGTCCACGGTCGTGGTGGCGGAGGAGGCACTGGCGTACGACATCCTCCTCTCCGGTACGAGCGGGCTCGTCGGCGCCGTGAAGGCCGCCGAGGGCGGGGAGCCCGTCGAGGGCGCGATGGTGATCGTCACGGATGTGCGCGGCGATGTGCTCGCCACCGGCAAGTCCACGCAGGACGGCACGTTCGCCTTCGCCGAGCTGGTGCCGGGCGCCGTGACCGTCGCGGTGAACGCCGACGGCTACCGGCCGCTCGCCCTGCCGGTCGAGATCGGCGGCCAGGGCGTGACCCGGGTGGAGGCGCTGCTGCAGTCCGGGGCGCGGCTCCAGGGCACGGTACGCGCCGGGGCGGACCACCGCCCGCTGGCGGACGCGCGGGTGACACTCGTCGACGCGGCCGGGAACGTGGTCGCGACGGCGACGACCGGCGAGGACGGCGCGTACGGGTTCGCCGACCTCGACACGGGCGAGTACACGGTCATCGCGACCGGCTACCCGCCGGTGGCCGGTTCCCTGACGGTGGCCGGGCACGGAGTCGACGGCCACGACATCGAGCTGGCCCACCCCGGCGAGTGACCCACAGCTCGGGTGCTTCGAGCGGAGGCACCCGATGAAAGGGGCGGCAGGCAGGGGACGGCCTGCCGCCCCGCTTTCGTACGAGGAGAGATACGGGAATGGCACTGCACGCACAGGTACGCACCCGCGACGGCTGGGCCGTCCAGCACGCCGTGGTGACCGTGACCGACATGACCGGCGCGCAGGTGCTGCGGGCCGGCGCCGACTCCGAGGGAGCCGTCGTCGCGGACACGCCCCTCGCGCCCGGACCGTACACGGTGATCGTGACGGCGGTCGGATACGCCCCGGCCGCGCGTACGGCACTCGTGGGCGCCGGCGGGCGCGCCGAGGTCGGCACGGTCGTCCTGGCGCGGGCGGGCGGCGTGGAACTCCCGCCGCCGGGCGCCTGGTCGCTGGACCCGGCGCACTCGTCCGTGGGCGCGGTCGCGCAGCACCTGGGCATCTCCAGCGTGCACGGCCGGTTCACCGACTTCGGCGGCCGGATCGAGATCTCCCCGGACCTCGGCGCCTCGCGCGTGGACGCGGTGATCTCGGCGGCGTCCATCGACACGGGCAACGCGCTGCGCGACAAGCACCTGAAGTCGCCCGACTTCCTGGACGTCGACACGTACCCGGAGATCACCTACCGCAGCCACGGCCTCAGCCCCGCGGGCCCCGACCGCTGGACCGTGCACGGCGCCCTGTCCCTCCACGGCGTCGTGCGGGACGTCGACCTCGACCTCACGTACCTCGGCACGGGGCCCGACCCGTGGGGCGGGGTGCGCGCGGCGTTCCGGGCGACGGCGGAGCTGCGCCGGGAGGACTTCGCCATGAACTACAACCAGGTCGTCCAGGCGGGCATCTCGGCGATCGGCACGACACTGCGGGTGGAGCTCGACATCCAGGCGGTGCAGGGGGAGCTTCCGCAGACCTAGGGACAGGCCCGGGTCATCGCCTCGATGCCGGCGATCAGGAGCTTCAGCCCGAAGTCGAAGTCGCGCTCGCGCATCTCCTCCACGGTGTCGCCGCCGCGGGCCTCCATCAGTTCCGTGGCGCGCCGGAAGTCCTGCTCGTACCCCGGCTGTTCGTAGATCGTGGCCATCGCCTCACGGAAGTACTCGTCCTGGCTCATGCCCGCGCTCGCGCACCGCTGCATGAACTGGCCCTCGACGGTGCCGAAGCCGTACACGAACTGGAAGACCGCCTGCGTCGCGCCCGTCTGGGCGTGCGCGGGCAGGCCCGTGTTGCCGATGACCTGCTGGACGCAGAGCGCGAACGCCATCGAGTGCGGGCCGATGTTGAGAAACCGGCCGATCAGCGGGGACACCCACGGGTGGCGGACCAGCAGGGAGCGGTAGCCGACGGCCAGCGCGCGGAGCCGGCCGCGCCAGTCGTCGCCGTCGGCGGCCGGCTCGGGCAGGTCCAGTCCCCCGAACACCGCGTCGATCGCGAGCTCCAGCAGGTCGTCCTTGGTGTCGACGTACCAGTAGACCGACATCGCCGTGACGTTCAGCTCCGCCGCGAGCCGCCGCATGGAGAACTTGGCCAGCCCCTCGGCGTCCAGCAACCGGACCGCCGCCGCGGTGATGCGGTCCCGGTCGAGGCCGGAAGGCTGCTCCGCCTTGCGGCCCGCCGACCGCGCGGCCTTGCCGCCCTCCAGCCACACGCTCGCGCGGGCCGGGTGCTTCGCGCGGTCGGCTGCCGACACCATGGGCGTTCCTCCTCGTTCCTGGCCCCCGATGCTATGCCCGCGGCCGGCAGACCCGCGGCGGCAGGCACGCGGCCGGCAGACCCGCGGCTCCCGGGCCCACCGCCGCCAGCCCGTCACTGCTGTGCCCGCCGGTGCTACGCCCGCCGCCCCTCCGCGCGCCGCAGGAGCACCGCCGCCAACAGGCCGCCGGCCAGCACCGCCACGGCGCCGACCAGCTGGCTGGTCTCCAGCCCGGTGGCGAACGCGTCGGCGATCCGGGCCTTCTCGGCCGGCCCGTCGGCCGCCGCGAGCGCGGCGGGCAGGGAAGCGGCCGATACGGAGACGAGCGCGGCGAAACGGGAGTTGAGGACCGCGCCGAGGACGGCGACGCCCAGCCCGTTGCCGAACTCGGCGAGCGTGCCGTTGATGCCGGCGCCCACGCCCGCCTTCTCCGGCGGGATCGCGCTCATGATGGCGTTGGCCATGGCGGGCATGGACAGGGCGACGCCCGCGCCCATGACGACGAGCCCGAGCAGCATGCCGCCGTACCCGTGCGTCCCGCCCAGGACGGCGATCGCGGCGAGGCCGGCGGCGACCAGGGCCATGCCGATGGCGATGGTCCAGGGCGTACCGAGCTTGGGCAGCAGCCGCGCGCCGACGCCGGTGAGGTTCAGCACGACGACGGTGAGGGCGAGCGGCGCCGTACGCAGACCCGCGTCGAGCGGACCGTACCCGAGCACGAACTGCAGGTGCTGGGTGAGCAGGAACAGCGAGCCGGTCATGCCGAAGGCGACCAGGATGGCGCCCGCGACGGCGCCGACGAACCGCTGGTTGCGGAAGAAGTGCATGTCGAGCATGGGGTACGGGGTGCGCAGCTCCCACACGGCGAAGCCGGCGAGCACGACCACGCCGATCGCGGCGGAGAGGAGCACCTGGCCGGACGTCCAGCCGTGGTCGGGGCCGGAGATGATCGCGTACACGATCGCCGTCATGCCGATGGTGGACAGCACGGCACCGAGGAGGTCGGGCCGGTCGCCCTGCTTGTGCCTGGACTCCGGTACGAGGGCGGCGACCGCGAACAGGCCGAGGACCGCGACCGGGATGTTGATCAGGAAGATCGCGCCCCACCAGAAGTGGTCGAGCACGAACCCGCCCAGCAGCGGCCCGGCCGCGAAGCCCAGCGAGCTGACCGTGGACCACAGGGCGATGGCCCTGACGCGCTCGGTGTCGTCGAAGACCTGGACGACGACCGCGAGGGTCGTGGTCATCAGCAGCGCCCCGCCGACGCCCATGCCCGCGCGGGCGGCGATCAACTGGGCGGACGACTGGGCGAGTCCGGCGGCCAGCGAGCCGATGCCGAACAGCGCGAGGCCGGTGAGCAGCATCTTCTTGCGGCCGTAGCGGTCGGCGGCGTTGCCGGCGGTGAGGAGCAGTCCGGACTGGACGAGCGAGTACGCGTTGATCATCCACTGGATGTCGGCGGTGGAGGCGTCGAGCTCCTTGGTGAGGGACGGGATCGCGACGCTGAGGACGGTGTTGTCGAGCAGCACGGTGAGCTGGGCGAGGCAGATCACGCCGAGGATCAGCCAGCGCTGCGGGTGGCCGCCGGTGGTGGGTTTCCGGTCGCTCGCGGCCGTGGTCGCCGTCATGCGAGGGGCTCCTTGTACGGTGTAAAGGGCTGATCCTGTACACCGTACAAGTGAGCGCCATACGCCGTATAACGCTTTTCGGGCCTACGCCGCCGGCTTGATCAGATAGCCCGCGCCCCGCCGGGTGTGGATCATCGGCGCCCGCCCGGCGTCGATCTTCTTCCGCAGGTACGAGATGTACAGCTCGACCACGTTGGCCCGCCCGCCGAAGTCGTAGCTCCACACCCGGTCCAGGATCTGCGCCTTGCTGAGCACCCGCCGGGGGTTGCGCATGAGGAACCGCAGCAGCTCGAACTCGGTGGCGGTCAGATGGATCCCCTGCCCGCCCCGTGACACCTCGTGGCTGTCCTCGTCGAGGATCAGGTCTCCGACGACCAGCACGGAGTCACCCCGCCCCGCCGCGGCCGGGGACCGCCGGATCAGCCGGCGCAGCCGCGCCACGACCTCCTCCAGGCCGAACGGCTTGGTGACGTAGTCGTCCCCGCCCGCTGTCAGCCCCGCGACCCGGTCCTCGACCGCGTCCCTCGCCGTGAGGAACAGCACCGGCACGTCGGCCAGTTCGCGCCGCAGCCCGCTGAGCACCGCCGGCCCGTCCCCGGCCATGTCGGGCAGCATCAGGTCCAGCACGACGGCGTCCGGCCGGAACTCCCGCGCCGAACGCACCGCCCCCGGGCCGTCCCCGGCACTGCGCACCTCCCACCCCTCGTACCGCAGGGCCATGGACAACAGCTCGGCGAGCGAGTCCTCGTCGTCCACGACGAGGACACGGACGGCACTTCCGAAGACGGTCATGCTCGGACCCTGCCGCGTACCGCTGAGAGGAGCCTTGCCGCTCCCTGTGAATCCCCTAAGAGCGCACCGGGAACAGCCGGACCCCGTTCCAGTAACACACCGCCCGCAACCAGTCCTCCCCCAGCCCGAGCCGTTCCAGCGCCTCCAGTTGGTGGAGGTACCCGTACGGGATGTTCGGGAAGTCGCTCCCCAGCAGGATCCGGTCCCCCAGGTCCAGCAACCGCCCCCGCTCCCGCACCGGGAACGGCGCCAAGCGCTCGCTGAAGTCGGTGAACGCCATCGTCGTGTCCAGCCGGACCTCCTCGTACCGCTCGGCGAGGCCGAGGAAGTCGGCGTACTCGGGCATCCCCATGTGCGCGACGATCAGCCGCAGCCGCGGATGCCGGGCGAGCAGCCGGGCGATGGGCTCGGGCCCGGTGTGCTTGCCGGGCGCGGGCCCCGAGCCGCAGTGGATCACGATCGGTACGCCGGCGTCGGCGAGCAGCCCCCAGGCACCGTCCAGCAGCGGGTCGTTCGGGTCGTACGCGCCGACGTGCAGATGTGCCTTGAACACCCGCGCACCGCCCTCGACCGCCTCCCTCACATAACCCTCCACCCCCGCCTCCGGAAAGAGCGTCGCCGTCCGAAGGCACCCCTCCACCCGGCCGGCGAACTCCGCCGCCCACCCGTTGAGCCACTCCGCCATCCCGGCCTTGTGCGGATAGACCATCGACGTGAAGCCCACGACCCCGAACTCCCGCAGCAGCTCGACCCGCCGGTCCTCCTCCTCGCGGTGCGTGATGGGCCACGGCATCCCGGTCAGCGGCCCGACCGCGTCGAAGTACGCCCACACCTTCCGCAGCACCCGCTCCGGCATGAAGTGCGTGTGCACGTCCACGAGCCCCGGCAGCCCGAGCCGCCCCCAGAACGCCCTGACGAGTCGATCGCTCATGCGGCATGCCCTCCTCTTAGAAAAGCCCGCCCTGCACCCCCGGCGGCAGAACGGTGACGGGCACGGTCGTCCCCTCCCCACTCCCGCCGGCGGCGACGAGTTCCCACCCGGTGATCAGCCGCGTATCGAGCACGAGCGCCCGCCCGTCGGGGGCCTGGAGGTGAAGATCCGGCCCGGCCGCGGCCATGAGCACGCCCTCCACACACCCGCCGTCCACCAGCTCGCTGACCACCCCGTCGATCCGGTCGACCCGCCCCAGCCCGAAGGCCTCCGCCTGGTCCACGACCCGTGGTTCCAGCCGCTCCAGCGTCTCCGCCCACCCGGGCACCTCCACGGCCCGCCGGTACAGCGCCACCACCTCCGCCGCCCGCTCCCGCTCCCCCGGCAGCCCGACGCGCGCGACACGCTTCGCGGCGTACGGGATCCGGTCGGGCACCCCCAGCGCCGTACCGAGCACCTCCTCGGTACGCCGCGCGGCCATCAGCGCCCCGCGCCCGAGCCAGCTGTACGCCACGGCCCCCTGCTCCAGCAGCCGCGCGTCCCCGCGCTCCTCCGCCGTGATCCCGACCTTGACCATGCCGGCCCCGAACCACGCGAGGTACACCCGGTACACCCTGGGATCGTCCGCCACCCCGTCCGCCGCCACGGACCCCACCCGGTCCCACCGCGCACACTCGGCACACCGCCCCCCAGTACTGCGCCCACCCACGACGGCCCCCACCGGACACGCATTCCCCCGCGCCCCGACACACCCCCGCGCCCCCACCGCCCGGAACCCGATCACCCGCCCATACCCCAACGCGCTCCTCCGCCCGCCCTCCCACACGAGCACGGGCGCACCGCCCGCCCACCTCAGCCCCACACATCGCCACGCCACCACGGCGGCACCGTACCCCGACTGGTCCACCACGTGATCGACCTCATGGAGAGGGCACACCTCAGCACCCTGTGACGCCGCCCTCCGGGAAGCCGAGAGGCCCCGGATCCCTCCGGGGCCTCTCAACCCTGCTCAGACCGAGCCGGTGCCCTTGAAGTCGTACTGGCGGACGCCCTTGCCGTCCTCGTCCCAGTTGAGCCGCAGCGCGCCGTCGGCGTACGCGCTCTTGCTGCCCACGCTCTTCTTGATGGTGGACGAGGTCCACGAACCGTTGCCGCTGCCGCTGCCGTTCATGGCCGCCAGCGCGGGCTGGATGTTGAAGTCCTTGCGGAGCAGGACGGTGTCCGGGCCCGCGTCGGAGTGGTTGAGGTACAGCCGGAAGTGGGCGCTGTCGAAGGTCTCCGACAGGTCGGTCCCGGAGTACCACGGGGGAGCGTCCCAGCTCACCGTCGCCTTGGCGTACACGTAACCACCGGACCGCGCCACGCAGTTCTTGACGGTGAAGTCCCAGTTGTCGCCCCAGGGACCGGAGTACCCCGCGTCGTCGATGGTGCTGGAGCTGCTCGTGCACTTCCAGTTCAGCGCGGACGCCGGGGCCGACCCCAGCACCGACGCGCCGACGACGGCAGCCCCGACCAGCGCGGCCGACATGACCTTCCGGCTCGCGGACGACGGCTGTGCGGGCGATGTTCGACGCAGATTCAGTTTCATTGGGTCCCCTCGTTTTGGTCATACGTTCTGCTCTGGAGGAGCAGTGATCGATCACCCTATAGCGCCTTCGCGGCTGCACATGATCCAGGCTAAGTAGCGGTGCGAGCGACGCAGTTGGCCTCGACGCCAAGAACACAAGGCCGCGGCCACCAAGCACGTCCCAGTCCGCACTCCATCCGCCCTACGGATCTCCACAAGACATCCCACCCGCAACCACCACCCTCGACCACGAGAGCGGCCCACCGCGCAGGAACCATCACGCAGGAGCACCCGCCCCCGGTGCGGCCGCAGGGCCTGATCGATCGCCGCGAGCCCCTCAGCAGCGATTCCTTCGCGCGCTGCACCACGTACTCATGAACCAGGCGCTCCACTGACCTGGCGGGGCAGAACTTCGCATCCGTGGCCGAGCCGGGTTTCCGGGCGTACGAGGACAGCACGGGAATGGGATCAGTCCCGCCGACCATGGAGCACGTACCGGTATACGGCCCAACGCCAGAGGCCCCGGACTTTTCATCCGAGGCCTCTGGCCTGCTGTGCACTCGGCAGGATCCGA
The DNA here is from genome assembly GCF_001905885.1 of Streptomyces sp. CB03234. Taxonomy (GTDB): domain Bacteria; phylum Actinomycetota; class Actinomycetes; order Streptomycetales; family Streptomycetaceae; genus Streptomyces. The sequence goes on from NZ_LIYH01000005.1 coordinate 94,439, forward strand.
ACCTGCAACCTTCTGATCCGTAGCTCTGGAGAGACCGGTCATTAGAGGCTATACAGGCTGTGGGGAGGATCGTGCGGACCGGTGTTGGGCGCTGGCGGTTGCTGTACTTCGTTGCTGTACAGCACGATTCTGGCTGGGGGTGAGAGCGTGGAGCGGGAACTACTCGAACGGCTGCTGGGCGGTGACGACGAGGCGTCGTTGGCTGCTCGGGCTGCGCTCCGCGCTGGCGCTTCTCTCGTTGTCTGGGACGGCACGGTCTCCGCCGGGTCGCTCGCCAGAGTCTACGGGCGCCGGCTCAGGTACACCCTCCAGAAGGGCATCGAGACGACCGGCCTGGAGCGAGCAGTGCAACACCTCGACCGACACGGCCGACCGGTTCGAGTGGGCCAGATCAGGGCTGCCGATGGGTCCTGGACCTTCATGCTGTTTCTGGATCAGGACGGCAGCGCGCTGGTGGCATGTACCGGCGTTCGACGGACCCCGACCAAGCTCTGACATCCCCACGACCAGACGCCTGCCGAGCCCGGCACTTCCAACACGCTTTCCAGGTGTGTCAGTGGGGTCTTGGGCCGTTCATCTGCGTTCATGGGCGGCTGGCCATCTATGTCGGATCCGTTCTGGGTCTCGCCTGAACGACCGTGAACGTAGCTGAATGATAAGGAACCTGAGGCGGCTCCGACGAGGCGGGCCGACGCCTCTGGATGCTCATGGGGGAGGGCAACTATGGAGAGCGCAAGTATGTCGGCCGTGATCGCGGCTGTTGCAGCGGTGGTCGGGGGCCTTCTGACCGCGTTCGCCACACGGTCCGTGGAGCGGCTACGGCTGCGGGCCAGTCTGCTGGAGAAGGCTCAGGAGCGGCGTCTGGCCGGCATTGAGGGCTTCATGCTGGCGACGAGCCTGTGGATGGACTGGCTCACCTATCCAGGAGACAGGCTGGGAAGACAAGCAGGAGGAGCTGAACCGCCGGGTCCGGGCCCGCGACGAAAGCGTATCGGCGGCTGTTGCTCTTGGCTTCGGATGAGCTGTATCGGTGGTTGAAGGACACCTACCTGCCGCCGTTGTTGTCGCCACTGCCGGGCATCTTGTCGAGCAGCGTGGCCTCGACGGCCGGGACGCCGGTGATCAGGTCGCCGGTGAACAGCTCGTCCACGTTCATCGCGTTCTCCTCTTACGGTTGAAACGGACCCCGCGGCTGATGCTGCGGAGTTGAGCCCGTCCGGCTGCCGGCCCTTACGGAGAAGGCGACTCTCGGCGTCTGGGGCGGCCCGTAACGCACGCTGAGGCAGGTCTGCCCGTTCCCCGCGATCGCCCCTCCATGACAGCCGCGGATACCGTGGAGGGGCTGATCGACCTCGGGAGGCGGGACATGGACCCATCGCGCCGCAGTGTCCTGGGGGCCGGCCTGTTCTCCGTCGCCCTCACGATTCCCGGGTGGCCGGATGTCATCGGCCGTGCCGAAGCGGTCCAGTCCGGCCGCGCCCGCCGGATCGGCATGAACGAAGTGGACATGGTCATCGCCATGACCGAGCGCGTCTCGGAACTGGACGACCAGTTCGGCGGTCGCCACGCACGCCCCATGGCCGCCTCGTTCATGGTGAACACCGTGGCGTCCTACCTCCGGGCCGATGCCCCGGATGACGTACGGAAGGCGATGCTGTCCGCGGCCTCGGACCTGCTGTACCTGACGGGCTACATGGCCGTGGACGAGGGGCTGCACGGCCTCGCGCAGCGGTACTACGTCAAGGCGCTGGAACTGGCGGGCGCCGCCGAGGACCACCTGACCTACTGCACCACTCTGCGCGGCATGAGCGTCCAGGCGATCGACCTTCGCCAGGGGGAAAGGCCGTGGAGCTGGCAGACGCCGCAGCAGCCGCCTCCCCGAAGGCCGGGCCTCGCATGCTGGCATTCCTCGCTGGCCAGCAAGCACACGCCGCCGCGCAGACCGGCGACCGGAATCGGGCGCTGCGGTACATCCGGGAGGCCGAGACCGCCATGGACCGTGCCGAGTCGCGCGGCAAGGCGTTCGGCTCGTACGACCCGGCGTCGCTCAATTACCACATCAGCCAGGTTCGTTACGAACTCGGCGACGTCTCCGGCGCCATCGAAGCCATGCAGCAGTCCGACAAGGTGCGCTACAGCGTCTACCGCCGCGCCCGCGTCCGACACCGCGCCATGCTGGCCGAACGGCAACTGGAGATCGGCCACCTGGAAGCGGCCTGCGACACCTGGCACCAGGCGCTCGACGACTACCCCATGGTGCAGTCCGGCCGAGCCGACGACCGGGTCAGAACCATGTTCGGCCTCCTCCGGCCGCACCTGAAGAACACCACTGCGCGGGACCTCTACGACCGCGCACGAACGATCGCACCGCCTTCTCTGGTCAGCTGACCCGTGCCGTTGGCGACCTCAGCCACAGAAAGTCAGCCACGACGGCGGGTGCGCCGAACGAGCACCCGCCACGTGTGTCTCCAGCAACCACCCGCCGGCCCCAGCCACGCTTCGCGGAACTACGTAACCCCGGAGTTCGGCAAGAAGAAGCTGGTCCGGCTCGCCGCCCGTGACATCCGGGCCTTCCTCATGAAGACGGCGGCGACCTGCCAGTGCTGCGCGCAGGGGAAGGACAAGAAGCGGCCGGAGCACAAGCGGCGCTGCTGCACGCTCGGCAAGTGCTGCAAGAAGCTCCCCTCGGACCGGACCATCCGCTTCCTGCTGGTGATCCTGCGTGCCGCTCTCCAGCACGCCGTACGGGAGGACGAGCTGCCTCGCAACGTGGCCCGGAACGTGGAGCTGAGCATGGGTACCAAGCGCGAGATCGAACCGCTCACCGCTGCGGAAGGGCGTCGGCTCCTGACGGCGGCCCGCGACAACCGGCTCTGGGCCGCGTAGGGGGACGGGGAGGGGCCTCGTCTTCACGACGAAGAACGGGACTCCCATCGAGCCGCGCAACCTGAACCGGTCCTTCGAGGCCCTGTCCGCCCCGCGCCGGCGTCCGTAAGGTCCGCTTCCACGATCTGCGTCACACGTGCTCGTCCCTGCTTCACGAACAGGGTGCCGACGCCCGCATGATCATGGAGGTCCTGGGCCACAGCTCGATCCGCGTGACCATGGACATCTGTACCTTCCTGCGGCTGGACTCCCAGCGCTCCGCCTTCGACCGCGTCGGGGACGCGCTGAAGGGTGACGGCAACGGGCCGGACGGTGACGATGGTCCGGCCGGTGTCCTCGTAGCCGTCTGATCGGCTCCCGAAGGCGGTTGCCGTCAAACACTGCCGTCAAGACAAAAGCCAGAGGCCCTGTGGATCACTCCACAGGGCCTCTGGTCTGCTGTGCACTCGGCAGGATTCGAACCTGCAACCTTCTGATCCGTAGTCAGATGCTCTATCCGTTAAGCTACGAGTGCTTGTGCTTCCCGGGCTTTTCTGCCCGGTCGGCGTTGCGGGAACAACATTACATGACCTGCGCCGTGACGCGAAATCCATTAGCCGCACCCCCTCTGACCTGGGCAAATGCCGATCAGGGGCCTTCGCCGGGGGTAGCCCGTGCGGGTGAGGGGAGGCCGAGAACGGGCGAAGCCCCGGCCGTGGGGCCGGGGCTTCGGGTGGTGCTGGCGGAGGCGGAGGGATTTGAACCCTCGATGGGCTTTAAGACCCAAACCGCATTAGCAGTGCGGCGCCATAGACCGGACTAGGCGACGCCTCCAGTTGCCACACCCGCGCAGGCGCGAGTGGTGCGTGGAGATGATGACACAGTCCAAGGGGGTGTCACCAATCGCTCCCCACGGTACTAGGCGGGCGGGGCGCAGGGCAAAGGCGTTCCGGGGGCGCCAAGGGGGTCGGTTTGCGCAACGTGCCGGGGGGTGGAGCGTTAGTGGGGTGAGGGATGCCGGGCATCCCGACGGTTCCGTACCCCCAGGAGTTCGTATGCTGCGCCGCCTCGTCCTCACCTCCGCCGCGTCCCTCGCCGCGCTCGGTGCCGCCGCCCCCGCCGCCATGGCCGGGGGCGGGCCGCTGCCGCTGCCGCTGCTGGCGGGGGGGACCGACTCGTTGACCGTGACCGTGCGCGATTCGGGGAACCCGATGGCGGACGGCACCTTCGAGCTGAAGTGCGGCCTCCGGACCGCCGAGGGGAACCACCCGAAGGTGCAGGGCGCGTGCGACCGGCTCGACGAGCTGGCCGAGGAGGGCAGGGACCCGTTCGCCCCCGTGGCCAAGGACCAGATGTGCACCCAGCAGGACGGCGGCCGCGCCACCGCGCACATCACCGGGACCTGGCAGGGGCAGGACATCGACGCCCACTTCAAGCGGACCAACGGCTGCGAGATCGCCAGGTGGGACGCCCTGAAGCCGGTGCTGCCGATGGCCCGGTCGTAGAGGAACCCGCACACAACCGCCGTCGAGCCCACATCACGTGCCTTTAGACTCCCTCCAGTGACAGGCCGAGTGGGAGGAAGCGTCGTCGTGAGCAGCAGGCCATCCCGAGGCGCTGCTCGCCTCGCAGCCATACTCGACGCGCTGCCGGACGGGCTCGTACTCGTCAATTGCAACGGCACGGTCGTCAACGCCAACACCATCGCCCTCGAGATGTTCGAGACGCCCGGTACGGCACTGGTCGGGCGCGGGCTGCTCGACCTGCTGCCCGCGTTCGACTCCCGGCTGATCCCCGGCTCGATGCGCCGGCCCGAGGTCGCCGACGCGCGCGGCCGGACCAAGCCGGCCCGGATGATCGCGCGGCGTACGGACGGCGGCGAGTTCCCGGTCGAGGTGACCAGCGCGAGCCTGGAGGACGGGCGCGAGGCGTACGACTCGTACGGCAGTGCCTATACCGGCGACGAGCTGCTGATGCTCGTGGTCCGCGACCTCTCCGGGACGATCGACACCGAGGCGGAGCTGGCCCGCTCCCAGCGGCAGACCGAGATGATCCTGCGCGCCGCCTCCGAGGGCGTCGTCGGCACGGACACCGACGGGCGGATCGTGCTGGTCAACCCGGCCGCCGCCCAGATACTGGGCTGGCGGGCCAGCGACCTGGGCGGCAAGGAACTGCACCCGCTGATGCTGCACTCCCGGCCGGACGGGGAAGCCTTCCCGTTCGAGGAGTCGCCGCTGGCCGACACGCTGCGCTCCGGGCGCAAGCACCGGGTGCGCGGGCAGGTGGTGTGGGCCAAGGACGGCTCGCCGGTGCCGGTCGACCTGACGACCGCGCCGGTACGGGACGGGGACCAGCTGGTCGGCGCGGTGATGACGTTCACCGACCGGCGCCCGTACGAGGAGCAGGAGACCCGGCACACGGCCGAGGTCGCGGAACTCACGGAGCGGCACACGGCCGAGGTCGCCGAGCTGACCGAGCGGCACGCCACCGAGATGGCCGACCTCAGCGAGCGGCTCTCCGTCGAGATCGAGCGGTACGAGGAGAGGTACGCGGCGCTGGCGGCGCGGCACGCCCAGCTGACCGCCGTGCTCGGCGAGTCGCTGCGCGGCCCGCTGGAGGAGCTGCGCCGCGAGCTGGGCACGCTGGCCGCCGACCCGGCCGGTCAGCTGTGGCCCGAGGCCAACCAGGTGCTGCACCATCTGGCCGCCGGGTACGCCCGGATGACGACGCTCGTCGACAACGTGCTGGGGTACCAGCGGCTGGACGTCGGTGACGAGGAGCTGCGGAAGACGAAGGTGCTGCTCGACGCGGTCGTGGCGGCCGGTGTCGAGGGCGCGGTGGAGCTGATCGGCCCCGGGCGGGTGCAGTTCGCGGTGCACGCCCCGCCGATAGAGGCCGAGGTGGACGGGGTACGGATCTCCACCGCGCTCGCCCACCTGATCGCGGACGTCGCCGGGGTCGACTCGACCGGCAAGGCCCGGCTGGTGCCGGGCGGCGGTTACGTCGACTCGACGATCGTCGTGGCGGCGGCGCAGCGCGGTGATGTCGTACGGATCGAGGTGCGCGGGCCGTACGCAGGTGGCGACCCGGTGCACGAGCCGATCGTGCGCGGGATCGTACGGGCGCACGCCGGCGTGCTCCAGACGCACGAGGTGCCGGGGATGCCCGGCAGCGCGTACGTACTGGAGGTACCGCTGGGCGAGGGCGCGGGGACCGTGAAGCCGGGCGCCGAGTCCGTGGCTGCGGAGGCTCCTGTTGCGGTTCTGCCTGCTCAGCAGTCGGGTGACCCCTCCGGGGGCGGGACCTCCGGGGGCGGGCGGCGGCGGGCGCGGCGCGCTTCGACGGAGGCCTTCCTGGACAGCCCCGTGCAGGCCGAGGACCCGGTGGCGGCCAGGCCGACCGGGCGGCGGCGTGGGCGGCCGAGCCCGGCGGAGGCTGGGGTTCCGGCGGTCGGGGCTCCGGCGGTCGGGGCTGCGGCGGTCGAGGCTGCGGCGGTCGAGGCTGCGGCGGCTCCGGCCGAGGGGTCGGTCGTGACGGCCGCCGAGAGCGCGCAGGGCCGTGCCGCCCTCGGGCAGACGGTGCCGCCGCAGGGCGTACCCGCGGACGCGGTGCCGGTTCCGGCCGACGGGCGGCGGGCGCGGCGGGGCGGCGAGGGCGCGATGCCGGCGCTTACAGCTGCGCCGACGCATACGGCTCCTGAGCCGACGGTGGCTCCCGAGCCGGCCGGGGGACGGCGGGCCCGCCGGGCACTCGGGGCGGCACAGGACCGCACCGCACCGGCCCCCGAGGGCGGTGCCCGCACCGCGTTCGCGCTCCCGCCCGCCGCGGCGGACCGGCGCCCGGACGACGGCCGCCACGAGGCGGTACGTACGGACCCGGCGGCCGACCACACGCCGCCGCAGCCGCACCCGGTGCAGCCCGCGCCGGCGCCGGCTCCCGCTCCGGCTCCCGCGCCCACGGGGCGGCGGCGCGCGGCCCAGGAGACGACCACCGGGACGGGGACGGGGACGGGGACGGGAACCGGCTCCGTACCGCTTCCGCCGGAGGTGCCGTCCGGTGACGACACCCAGGGCGGCACCGGCGGCCAGGGGCGGGCGTTCAGCGTGCGCACCCTGGGCCAGGGCGTGCCGTTCGCCCAGCAGATCGCCCAGCAGCAGTCCTCGGGCTCCGGGCGGCGCCGCAAGCTGGCCACGCCCCCGGCTGAGGGCGAGCGGCCGGCCGCCGCCGCCCCGGAACCGGCCGCCCGGCCCCACCCCCAGCCCGCGACGCCGACGCCCCCACCGCCGCGGCTGTCCGCGCCGGCTTCGGAGGGGCGGGCGTACGAGATAGGGGCACCGGACGAGGACGCGGCCGAGGGCCCGGAGCCGTTGGACGGGCCGGGCGGAGCCATCGAGGTGGCCAACGAGCCGGCCCCGCTGCCCGTCGACGACGAGCTGCCCCCCGAGCCGCTGGACAACCCGCGCCGCCTGCTGGTGTGGCCCGCGCCGGACGTATCCACCCAGGAGGCGCTCAGCGAGCGCGGCTACCGGCCCGTCATCGTCCACTCCCGCGAGGAGGTGGACGCGCAGATCGCCGCGTTCCCGGCGGCGCTGTTCGTCGACCCGCTGACCGGGCCGATCACGCGTACCGCCCTCCAGTCGCTGCGCCAGGCGGCAGTGGCGGCCGAGGTGCCGGTGCTGCTGGCGGCGGGCCTCGGCCAGGCGACGCGGGAGGCGGCGTACGGCGCCGATCCGGCCGTACTGCTCAAGGCCCTGGCCCCCCGGGACAGCGAGCAGCACCCGTCGCGGGTCCTGCTCATCGAGGAGCAGGAGGAGATCGCGCTCGCGCTGACGGCGACGCTGGAGCGGCGCGGGATGCAGGTCGCGCGGGCGGCCACGGACAGCGAGGCGGTCACGCTGGCCGCCCAGATGCGGCCGAACCTGGTGGTGATGGACCTGATGCAGGTACGCCGCCGGCGCGCCGGGATCATCGACTGGCTGCGGGCGAACGGGCAGCTGAACCGTACGCCGCTCGTCGTCTACACCTCGGCGAGCCTCCAGCAGGCCGAGCTGCCGAAGCTGACGTCGGGCGAGACGGTGCTGTTCCTCGCGGAGCGGTCGACGAGCGCCGAGGTGCAGTCGCGGATCGTGGACCTGCTGGCGAAGATCGGTACGAACTGACGCGCCGGGGCGCCCCCGCCGAGGAGGGCCCCGCCGGGGATGGCCCCGCTGCCGAGGAGCGCCCCCGCCGGGATACGCGCCCGCCGAGGAGGGCCTCCGCCGAGAGGCGTCCCCGCCGAGAATGGCCCCGCGGGGATGCGCGCCCGCCAGGGATGCGCCCTTGCCGAGGAGGGCCTCCGCCGAGAGGCGCCCCGCCGAGAATGGCCCCGCGGGGATGCGCGCCCGCCAGGGATGCGCCCTTGCCGAGGAGCGCCGCCGCCGAGAGGCGCCCCCCGCCGAGCAGCGCCCCCGCCAGGGATGCGCCCACGCCGAGAGGCGCCCCTGCCCAAAGGCAACCCCGCCGAAAGGCAACCCCACGGAGGAGCACCCCACCGAGGAGCGCCCAGCCGAGAGGCGCCCCTGCCGAGGATGGCCCCCCGGGATGCGCCCCCGCCGAGGAGGGCCTCCGCCGAGAGGCGCCCCTGCCGAGGATGGCCCCCGGGATGCGCCCCCGCCGAAAGGCACCCCCGCCGAGGAGCACCCCCGTCGGGATACGCACCCGCCGAAAGGCACCCCCGCCGAAAGGCACCCCCGCCAAGGAGCGCGCTCGCCACCCATGCGCCCTGCCGGGCAGCGCCCCCTTAGGCGTGTCAGAGCTGCGTGACGTCCAGCTCCCCGTTCGCGTACTGCTTGCGGATGACCTTCTTGTCGAACTTCCCCACGCTCGTCTTCGGCACCGCCGGGACGATCGCCCAGCGCTCCGGGAGCTGCCACTTCGCGACCGACTCGGCGAGGAAGGCGCGCAGGCCCTCGTAGTCCACCGTGGCGCCATCCTTGAGGACCACCGTCGCCAGGGGGCGCTCGCCCCACTTCTCGTCCGGGACCGCGACGACCGCCGCCTCCGCGACCTCCGGGTGGGCCATCAGGGCGTTCTCCAGCTCCACCGAGGAGATCCACTCGCCGCCCGACTTGATGACGTCCTTCGCCCGGTCGGTCAGGGTCAGGAAGCCGTTCGGGCTGATGACGCCGACGTCGCCGGTCTTCAGCCAGCCGTCCGCCGTGAACTTGTCCTCGGGCCGCAGGGGTTCACCGGCCGCGCCGCCGTAGTAGGCGCCCGTGATCCAGGGGCCCCGTACCTCCAGTTCGCCCGCCGACTCGCCGTCCCAGGGCAGGATGTCGCCGCCGAGGCCGACGAGGCGGGCCTCGACGCCGGCCGGGAAGCGGCCCTGGGTGATGCGGTACGGCCACTCCTCCTCCGCCGAGAGGCCGGCCGGCGGGTTGGACATGGTGCCCAGCGGTGACGTCTCCGTCATGCCCCAGGCGTGGCACAGGCGCACACCGAGCTTGTCGTACGCCTCCATGAGGGACGGCGGGCAGGCCGCGCCGCCGATGGTGACGCTGGCCATCGACGAGATGTCGCGGCCGTGGGCGGTGACCTCGGCGAGGAGGCCCTGCCAGATGGTGGGGACGGCCGCCGCGTGCGTGGGCCGCTCGCGCTCGATCATCTCGGCGAGCGGGGCGGGCTGGAGGAAGCGGTCCGGCATCAGCATGTTGACGCCGGTCATGAACGTCGCGTGGGGCAGGCCCCAGGCGTTCACGTGGAACTGCGGCACCACGACGAGGGTGGTGACCTTGTCCGTCAGGCCCATCGACTCCGTCATGTTCACCTGCATGGAGTGCAGATAGATGGAGCGGTGGGAGTAGACCACGCCCTTGGGGTCGCCGGTGGTGCCGGAGGTGTAGCACATGGCGGCGGCGGAGCGTTCGTCCAGCTCGGGCCAGTCGTAGGTGGTCGGGCGGCCGGCGATGAGCTCCTCGTACTCGTGCACGCGCGGCGCGGCGCCGTCGAGGAGCGAGCGGTCGCCGGGGCCGGAGACGACGACGTGCTCGATGGTCGGCAGCTGCGGGAGGAGCGGGGCGAGGAGGGGGAGGAGGCTGCCGTTGACGATGACGACCCGGTCGGCGGCGTGGTTGACGATCCAGATCAGCTGCTCGGCGGGCAGGCGCAGGTTGAGGGTGTGCAGGACGGCGCCCATGGAGGGGATCGCCAGGTACGCCTCGACGTGGACGGCGTTGTTCCACATGAGGGTCGCGATCCGTTCGTCGCCGGTGACGCCGAGCTCGTCGCGCAGGGCTCCGGCCAGCTGGGTCGCGCGTACGCCGGTCTCCGCGAAGCTGCGGCGTTCCGGGCCGTCGGCGTCGCCGGTCCAGGTGGTGATCTGCGACTTCCCGTGGATCGTCATCCCGTGGCGGAGGATGCGGGTCACAGTCAGTGGTACGTCCTGCATGGTGCTCAGCACGGCGTCCTCCCGTTGGGCGCTACGTGACAGATAGGTGTGCAGATTCTGCGCACATACCGCGCGGTATGTCACTACCCGGGAGTAGATCGAGCTGAGCCGATCACCGCACGGTCAGCGCGCGGTCACCGTACGGATCACCGCACGGTCAGCGCGCGGCTCACCGTACGGGGGACAGCTCCGGGTCCTCGCGGAGCTTGCCGAGCGCTCGCGAGACGGCGCTCTTGACCGTGCCGACGGAGACCCCGAGCACCTCCGCCGTCTGCGCCTCGCTGAGGTCCTCGTAGTACCGGAGCACCACCATGGCCCGCTGGCGGTCCGGCAGCTTCGTCACCGCGCGCCACATCGCGTCGCGCAGCGCCTGCTGCTCGGCCGGGTCGGGCTCGGGCAGCCCGAGCGGCTCGGGCAGCTCCTCGCACGCGAACTCGTCGACCTTGCGCTTGCGCCACTGCGAGGTACGGGTGTTCAGCAGGGCACGGCGTACGTACCCGTCGAGCGCGCGGTGGTCCTCGATGCGCCCCCAGGCGACGTACGTCTTGGCGAGGGCGGTCTGCAGCAGGTCCTCGGCGTCGCACGGGTTGGCGGTCAGCGACCGGGCGGTGCGCAGCAGCACGGGCCCCCGGGCCCGTACGTACGACGAGAACGACGGGTAGGGGGCGGGCCCGGTGGCGGCTGTGGAGGCCCCGGTGCAGACGGTGCCGGCGGTCGCGGTCATAGGTCCACGCTATGAGCGGGCATGACACCGGCGGATCGGCCACAGGTGCCGAACCGGGGTCCGCCTCAGGTTGTAGGGGGGTGGCCCGCCGCACCTCCTGGAGGTGGAGAGCCGGGGGCGGACGCTCAGGGCCGGGCGTCCTGGACGCCCAGGACCAGGCCGGAGGTGGGTACGCCGGTGCCGGCCGTGACCAGGGCCGTGGCCGCGCCGGGCACCTGGTTCACCGACGTACCGCGCAGCTGGCGGACGGCTTCGGCGATGCCGTTCATGCCGTGCAGGTACGCCTCGCCGAGCTGGCCGCCGTGGGTGTTGAGGGGCAGGGCGTCGGCGGCGACGAAGTCCGCGCCCTCCCCGGGGGCGCAGAAGCCGAACTCCTCCAGCTGCATGAGCACGAAGGGCGTGAAGTGGTCGTAGAGGATGCCGACGTCGATGTCGGCGGGACGGAGGCCGGACGTCCGCCACAGCTGGCGGGCGACGACGCCCGTCTCGGGCAGGCCGGTGAGGTCGTCGCGGTAGAAGCTGGTCATCGCCTCCTGCCGACGGCCCGCGCCCTGCGCGGCGGCGAGGATCACGGCGGGCGGGTGGCGCAGGTCGCAGGCGCGCTCGGGGGTGGTGACGACGAGCGCCTGGCCGCCGTCGGTCTCCTGGCAGCAGTCGAGGAGCCGCAGCGGCTCGGCGATCCAGCGGGAGGCGGCGTGGTCGGCGAGGGTGATGGGCTTGCCGTGGAAGTACGCGGCCGGGTTGCGGGCGGCGTGGCGGCGGGCGGTGACGGCGACGTGGCCGAAGGCGTCGGGGGTGAGGCCGTAGGTGTGGAGGTAGCGCTGGGCGGCCATGGCGACCCAGGAGGCCGGGGTGAGCAGCCCGAACGGCAGCTGCCAGCCGAGCGCGGCTCCTTCGGCGGTCGGCTCGCGGTGCTGGACGCCGGCGCCGAACCGGCGGCCGGAGCGTTCGTTGAAGGCGCGGTAGCAGACGACGACGTCCGCGACGCCCGTGGCGACGGCGAGGGCGGCCTGCTGGACGGTGGCGCAGGCGGCGCCGCCGCCGTAGTGGATGCGGGAGAAGAACGACAGCTCGCCGATGCCGGTCGCCTGGGCGACGGTGATCTCGGGGCTGGTGTCCATGGTGAAGGTGACCAGGCCGTCGACGTCGGCGGGGGTGAGCCCGGCGTCGTCGAGGGCGGCGCGCACCGCCTCGACGGCGAGCTTCAGCTCGCTGCGGCCGGAGTCCTTGGAGAACTCGGTCGCGCCGATCCCGGCGATGGCGGCCCGGCCGCCGAGCGTGTCGGCCCTGCGTACGCTCATTCCTGGACCTCCCGGGGGACGGTCACCGTCACCGTGCCCGTGACGTGGTTGCCGAGCCCGTTCGCCCCGACGATCCGTACGGTGGCCGTGTCCCCGTCCACGTCGGTCACCGTCCCGGTCAGCGTCATCGTGTCGCCGGGGTGGTTGGGCGCGCCGAGCCGGATGGCAACCTTGCGGAGGCGGGCGCGGGGGCCGGCGTGGTCGGTGACGTACCGGCCGACGAGGCCGTTCGTGGTCAGGATGTTCATGAAGATGTCGGGGGAGCCCTTCTCCTTGGCGAGCTCCGGGTCGTGGTGGACGTCCTGGTAGTCGCGGGAGGCGATGGCGCCCGCGACGATGAGGGTGCGTGTGATCGGGATGCGCAGCGGCGGCAGTTCGTCCCCGGGCTTCACGCGGATGCGCCCCCTCGGAAGACCGGAAGCTCCAGCTCCTCGTCGACGCGGAGGAACTCCAGCCGTACGGGCATGCCGATGCGGACCTTGTCGTACGGGACGCCGGTGATGTTGCTGATCATGCGCACGCCCTCCGCCAGCTCGATGAGCCCGACCGCGTACGGGGGGTCGAAGGCCGGGAAGGACGGGTGGTGCATTACGACGTACGAGTAGACGGTGCCCTCGCCGCTCGCCGCGACCGTGTCCCACTCGGCCGAGCCGCACGCGTTGCAACCGGGCAGCCAGGGGAAGCGGAGTGTGCCGCAGCCGCCGCAGCGCTGGATGAGGAGCCGGTGCGCGGCGACGCCCTCCCAGAAGCCGGCGTTGTCGCGGTTGACGACGGGCCGGGGGCGTCTGCCGCTGGGCTTCCTGGCCGGCGCGTACTTCAGGATCCGGAAGCGGTGCGTACCCACCAGGTCTCCGCCCGTCCGGACGTCCGTCCGCGTGGTGACGAAGTACCCCGTCCCCAGCTTGGTGGTCTTGCGCGCGGACACGGACTCGATCACCGCGTCGAAGGTGACGGTGTCCCCGGGGCGCAGGTCCCGTACGTATTCCTGCTCGCAGTCGGTGGCGACCACGGAGGTGCAGCCGGCGTCGTCGAGGAGCGTCAGCAGCTCGTCGTACGCGCCGGATCGGCCGGTGTGCCGGTGCCCGGACAGGCCGCCCATGGTCCACACCTGGAGCATGGTGGGCGGGGCGATGGCGTCGGGTCCTTCGGCGTACGCGGGGTGGGTGTCGCCCATCGCCTCGCACCAGTGCCTGATCATGGGCGCGTTGACCGGGTCCTTGCCGACGCCGCCGGTGGTGGCCGCCCGGCCTTCGTACGTCTTCAGCCGCTCGTACAGCTCGTCCGTCACAGTTTCTGACTGTCCGTCAGTTCTGGAGCGGCTGTCAAGGCCGGGGACGACGGACGGCCTGTACGCCGGTACCGGAGTACCGCCGCACAGGCCGCCGTTCACCTCGTCCCCATGACCCCCCGCGGGCCGGGCCGGTGGCCGGCCCTACCAGAGAGGAAAGAAGGTCACCGAGGGGGTGCTCTGGCCGATGGCCGTGAATCCGGTGCCGTTCACGCTCGCGGTGTTGTTCTGGTTGGAGGCGCCGCCGCCGTTGGCCACCTGCTGGCCGGTGGTCGAGTTGCCAGCGTCGACGCCGCCGACACCGCCGCCGGCGATCGAGGCCACGGACGCGATCGATCCGTTGTCCGCGAAACCGCCGTTGTCGGCGTGCGCCACCCCCGCGAAGAGGCCTGCGGCCAGGGGCAGTGCGGCGACGGCGGCGATGACGCGGGCGGTACGGATGCTTGCCATGTGAGTCCTCCAGAAACCACTACGGAAGTGCGTACGGAAGTACGGCTTGTTCCCAGGCAGTTGGCCGACCGCTCCGGGCGAGTTCTCGACGTCGTGGTTCAAGAGTTGCCCACCGAATCCCCGGCGAACCAGCCCGGAGTACCCATTTCCCCCGCACGCGTGAGGACAAGTCGATAAACCCCCTTCGCGCCGTCAAAACCGCAGCTCAGGGAGTAATCGGCCATCGGAGCGGGGCCGGGGGCCGCCCCACTCAAGAGAAAAACCGTTCCGGCACATTTTCAGCCAATCTCCCCCTCTTCCTTTATTCGAACTTCCGTACGAACATGGATCCATGGCCGCTACAGACCGGCGAACCGCGACCCTGGCCCTGGCCCACGCACTGTCCGCCGCCGAGCGCGGGCTGCCCGTCATCCCCCTGTCACCGACCAAGCTCCCCGCCCTGCCCTCCCCGCACCGGAACGCGCCCGGGCCTCCGGTCCCCTGCCGCGGTGAGTGCGGCCTGCCCGGACACGGCGTCCATGACGCGACCGCCGACCCCGCCGCCGTACGCGCCCTGTTCGCCCTCGCGCCCTGGGCGACCGGTTACGGCGTCGCCTGCGGACGCCCGCCGCACCGTCTGATCGGCGTCGACCTCGACACCTCCCCGGCGGTCCTCCAACGGCTCGCCGCAGAACGGGGGTTCACGATCCCGGACACGTTCACCGTCCTCACGCCCAGCGGCGGACGCCACCTGTGGCTGACCGGCCCGCCCGACGTCGTCGTCCCCAACTCCGCCGGCCGCCTCGCCCCCGGCATCGACATCCGCGGCGCCGGCGGCTACCTGGTCGGCCCGGGCTCGGTCACCGCCCGGGGCGCCTACCGCCCGGCCCCCGGCACCGCGGCCCTGGCACCGGCCCCGTGCCCGCCGGCCCTGCTCCGGCTCCTGACGCCCCCGGCACCGCCTCGTACCCCCAGGCCGACGCGCACGCCACGCGGCGGCCGGGCCCTGGTCCACTTCGTCCTGGCCGCCCGGCAGGGCCAGCGCAACGCCCGCCTGTTCTGGGCGGCCTGCCGGGCGTACGAGAACGGCATCGGCGACGCCCTCGCGGACACCCTCACCGACGCCGCCGTACGCACCGGCCTCACCGCCCGCGAGGCCCGCGCCACCATCGCCTCCGCCGCCCGCCTCACGGCGCCGAGAGCAGCAGGTGGGCGGCGAGCGCGATGATCAGGCCACTGGAGGCCAGAGCGGTGACGAGCCGCCCGCGCCTGCCGGTCAGCACCCTGCCGAGCAGCGCGCCGCCCCCGGCCAGCAGCAACTGCCAGCTGGCGGACGCGAGGAAGGCGGCGGCAACGAACACGCCCTGCTCGAGCGCGCCCGGAGCCTCGGCGGCATGGCTGCTCCCGATCACGAGCGCGGCGAAGTAGATCACGGTCATGGGGTTCAGCACCGTGATCCCCAGCAGCCCCAGGTACGCCCGCAGGGGCCCGACCGGCGCCCGATCGTCCCGTGCCGCAGCCTGCCGCTCGCGGTACTGCCTGATCGCCATGGCCCCGCTGCGAACCGCCAGCCCCACCAGCACCACGACCGACCCCCACCGCAGCGGCACCATGACGGGCTGCAGGAAGGGCATCAGCGCGGCGCCCCCGACGGCGGCGACCAGCGCGTACAGCCCGTCGGCCGTCGCCACCCCGAGCGCGGCACACGCCCCGACCCGCAACGACGTCCGCGCGGTGAGCGCCACGAGATACGCCCCCACGGCCCCCACCGGCATGGCGATCCCGTACCCGGCGAGCAGCCCCGCGACCAGCGCGCCGGTCATGGGCGCGCCACGGCCGGCCTCTGACGTGACGTCAGCGGCAGGACGGCATGGACAGGGGAAGCCATGCCCGGATACTTCCGCCGCCCCAACCACCCGGGCAACGCATTTTCCCTACGCGCTGTCCAGGACGCTGCCGACGAAGCTCGCCACCCGGTGCCTCACCTTGTGCCAGCGGTTGCAGTACTGCTGCGGAAACCAACGGCGGTTCTGACGGAGCGGCCGGTGACATGACCTGCACAGCACGGTCCGGCCCTGACTGGCGAAATCCCCCATGCCGCAAGCCTAGTGCGCGACGACGACACTTTCCATCCCGGCAAGTTTCCACTTGCCGGGATGGAAACCCACCCCTACTGTTTCCACCATGGAAACCAACGGGGATGTCATCCGGCCGACCGCACAGCAGGCCCTCGCCGCCCTGGCCGACACCGAACAGGTCCGCGCCTCCATCAACGCCGTGTCCGCCACTCCATGGCCACGCTGGTTCACCGCCGCGCTCACCCTGTTCATAGCCGCCATACCGCCCGTCTACGGCGGCACCCTCGCCCGTCCCCAGTGGCTGCTGCCGCACATGGCCTGGAGTGCCATCCTGCTGGCGCTGACGGCGGCGTACCTGGTGCTGTTCGCCGTCGCCGCCGCCAACTGGCGCAAGAAGACCGGCGTGGCACTCCGCCTCGACCTCCTGCCCAAGCGCGTCACCGTGCCCCTCGCGACCGGACTGCCCACCCTGCTGCTCGGCTCGGCCTTCGTCTTCCGCGCCACCGGCGAGCCGTTGTGGCTGTTCGCCGCCTCCGCCATCGGCATGGCGGTATCGATCGCCTTCCACCTGGTCTTCGTCCGCCTGCACCGGAAGGCCTCATGAACGACTCCGCCGCCGACCCCATGGACGGCTTCGACACCACCATCCACGCCCCCAACCGGCTGCGCATCTGCGCCGTGCTGGACACCGCCGGCGAGGCCGAATTCGCCACGGTCCAGCGTCAGCTCGGCGTCTCCGCCTCCGTACTGAGCAAACACGTCACCGTGCTCGTGGACGCCGGCTACGTCGAGCAGCGCAGGGCCGTACGCGACACCCGCCAACGCGTCTGGCTCCGCCTGACCCGCCCCGGCCGCGACGCCTACCACGCCCACCTCGCCGCCCTCCGCGCCATCGTCGGAACCTAGCGCGGGCGGACGGACAGGCCCCGGCGCCCGCGGCGGCCGTCCGCCGGGGCCACGCCCTCACCAGGGGTGCGGGAGAAGGCCGTCAGCGATGGCCCAGCACGTTGACCACCCGACCGCCGGGGTCGCGGACGAAGAACCGCCGCACGCCCCACTCCTCGTCCTGCAAGGGGTGAACGATCTCCGCACCGCTCTCCCGCATGACCGCAGGAGCCGCGTCCACGTCGTCCACCTCGACGCTCATGTCGGGGGTGACCGGCGCGGTCCTGTCGCTGGTCATCACGCTGATCTGCGCTGCCGGGACGGACGACGGCACGTCCGTCGCCGCACACGCTTCCGGAACGCGCCCTATATCCCTATGCCGAGCAGGGCCACCTCAAGGGGGAGGGCCGGCCGTGCCGGAAGAGCGGGCGGCTCCTGGCCACGCCCCGTGTGCGTGGCCGGGACGACACGCAGAGCCTTGACCCCGTCGGCGGCCCACAGCGCGTCCGTCGGCGGCAGCGACAGCGTCACACGTCGCCCATCGCTCAGGGTGGTCTCAAGCTCCGCCGGGTCGTTCGCCCGCATGGCAACTCCCTCTCGTGGATACGGCACGCGCACCATGGGCAACGAGCCTCACCATGAAGGACGGTCGGGCAAGCGAAGAGGTTCCCGTGAGCACGCGGGGCGCGGGTCCTCGCCGCCGCCCTCGAGGACCGCATCGTGGGCGCGATCGGACCCATGGAGCACGGTCAGCCGCCCTGGTACCGGGCCTTCGCGCGGCACCAGGGTTCGCCGGGGGGGGCCGCGGTAGCCGTTGCCCCGGCCTGTGGGGCATCAGGAACCCGGTGCCCGGGAAAGTGCCTGGGGCGGGGGCAACCCTGTCGGCGCTTCGGGGGTCACACAGGAGTCTCTTGTTGCACCTGCTTCACTCGGTCCGGAAAGGGCCCCACCTTCTGTGATGACTCGTACCCGCGTGGGATCGCTGGCCTTGACGGCCGCTCTCGCCACGATCGGCGGTGTGCTGACCGCCGCCAGTCCTGCGTCCGCCGCTGTCACCTGTACTTCCCCGGTGTGGACGGCGCGGTACTACGCCAACACCTCCTTCAGCGGCACGCCCAAGCTGACCGCCTGCGACGCGGCGATCTCCGAGAACTACGGCCTCGGCGACCCGGCCGGCGTGACCCTGCCCAGCGACAACTTCTCCATTCGCTGGTCCCTCACCCGCGACTTCGGCTCCGGCGGCCCCTTCACCTTCAACGCCGCCTCACAGGACGGCATCCGCGTCTACGTCGACGGCGTACGCAAAATCGACCTCTGGCGCAACGTCACCACCACGGCGCGCAAAACCCTCGACCTCACCATCCCCGCCGGCAAGCACACCCTCCGCGTCGACTACGTCGCCTGGACCGGCAACGCCAACGTCGCCTTCACCTACGCACCCCGCACCTCCGCCACCGTCGACACCGTCAAACCCCTCGCCCCCACCGGCCTGACCGCCACCTACGACCGGGCGACCGCGAAGACCACCCTGCGCTGGGCCGCCAACAAGGAAATGGACCTCGCCGGCTACCGCGTCTACCGCCGCCTGAACACCACCACAACCTGGGCGAAGATCAGCGGCACCACACTGCTGACCTCCCGGTCCTACGTCGACGCACCGCCCGCCACCGGCCAGACCTACCTCTACGAGATCCGCGCCGTCGACAAGGCAGGCCGCGAATCCACCGGAAGCACCGACGTGACGGCGACGACCGTCGACCGCACCGCACCGGCGGCGCCGGGCGGGCTGACGGCGACCGACGGGAAGGGCGGCCTCCAGCTCGCGTGGCAGCCGGTCGCCGGTGCGACGACGTACACCGTCTTCCGGCAGCAGCAGACCGCAACCGGAGACCCGGCAGCCCCAGTGACCCAGGTCGCCACGGTGACCTCGCCCTCCTGGACCGACACGGCTGCCGCCGAGCGCACGGGCTACACGTACGACGTCTCCGCCACCGACGCGGCCGGCAACACCTCGGCGACGCGGACCTCGGTGTCCGCCACCCGCGGCGACCACGCGCCCGCACCGGCCACGAACGTGACGGCGGTGTACGAGCCGCGCAACGGCATCGTCGTCAGCTGGACCCCCTCCACGAGCGACGACGTCGTCCGGTACCACCTGTACCGCGACGGTCGTCTGTACCGGGACCTGGTCCACACCAGCACCTACACAGACATGACGGTCAGGTACGGCTCCACGTACACCTACACGGTGGTCGCCGTGGACAAGGCGGACAACCAGTCCCCCGTATCCGGGTCGGCCTCCGCCACCACCGACGGCGACCTCGTCGCCCCGGCGGCCGTCACCGGTCTGAAGGCAACGGCGCGCCAGGACGGCGTGTTTCTGGAGTGGGCGCCGAACACGGAGCCCGACCTCAAGCGGTACGAGGTCTTCAAGGCCGAGAAGTACGACGACGGCGAGGGCGGCGTCTACTGGCTCGCGCACCGCGTCGAGTACCTCGGCGAGGAGACCACCTCGTTCCTCCACGGCAGTGCGGCGGACGGCGAGACCGTGATGTATGCCGTGATCGCCGTGGACGACTGGGGCAACCAGCTCCGCGGGGAGGACGAGAGCGTGAACTGGGTCGAGGTCACCGAACTCGGTACCCCGGCCGCGGACTGACACCGTCCGCCCACGACGAAGGGGTGCCCCGGACCGGGGCACCCCTTCTGGTCAGCGCCTTCTCCGACCTGCAAGCGGTGGGTGTGGGATTTGAACCCACGGTGACTCGCGCCACGACGGTTTTCAAGACCGTTCCCTTAGGCCGCTCGGGCAACCCACCCTCGCCCCGTCGACTGCTGCTGCGGAGCGGCTACAGCCTACCGGTTGAGGGATGGGCGGCGGGCGGGTCAGGGGGGTGACTCGGCCCAGACCGCGGGGCCGCCGCCCTGCCAGTGGATGAGGTGGGTGGTGGCCACGTCGTCCGGGCTCAGTTCCAGGCCCACGCCGCTCAGGAGGTCGACCAGGTCGGCGACGCTGTGGGCGAGGCCGAGGGGCTTGCCGTCGACGTGGACGCTGCGGCCGCCGGAGGGGTTCGGCGGGGAGACGGTCACGGGCGGGCGGTTGGCGGTCATGGACCCACTGTGGGCCCGTACCCGGCTCCGGGCACGCCGGGAGACGGGTACGGGTGACTCGTCCGTCCGCTAGTCGCCCTTGCGCTCGCCCAGGGTGACGTCCACCGTCGACGCCTTGCCGCCCCGTTCGTAGGTGAGGGTGACCTTGTCGCCCGGCTTGTGGGTCCAGATCTCGCTGATCAGGGTCGGGCCGCTGTCGATCGTCCGGTCGCCGAACTTGGTGATCACGTCGCCCGGCTTGAGGCCGGCCTTCGCGGCGGGGCCGTTCGGGAGGACGGCAGGGGTGCCGCCCTCGCCCTGGTCGGCGATGCGGGCGCCTTCGCCCTCCTCGGTCATGTTCACCGTGGCGCCGATCACCGGGTAGACCGGCTTGCCCGTCTTGATCAGCTGGTCGGCGACGCTCTTCGCCTGGTTGATCGGGATGGCGAAGCCGAGGCCGATGGAGCCCGCCTGCGACTGGCCGAGGCCGCCGCTGCCGGCCGACTGGATGGCGGAGTTGATGCCGATCACCGCGCCGCGGGCGTCGAGGAGCGGGCCGCCGGAGTTGCCCGGGTTGATCGAGGCGTCGGTCTGCAGGGCGCTCATGTACGAGTTGCGGCCGGCGCCGCTGCCGTCGCCGGAGGCGACCGGGCGGTTCTTGGCGCTGATGATGCCGGTGGTGACGGTGTTGGACAGGCCGAACGGCGCGCCGATCGCGATCGTCGAGTCGCCGACCACCACCTTGTCGGAGTTGCCCAGGGGGAGTGGGGCGAGGCCCGACGGGGCGTTCTTGAGCTTCAGTACGGCGACGTCGTAGCCCTGGGCCCGGCCCACGACCTCGGCGTCGTACGTCTTGCCGTTGGAGAACGTCGCGGACAGGGTGCCGCCCTCCGCCGCCGAGGCCACCACGTGGTTGTTGGTGAGGATGTGGCCTTCCTTGTCGTACACGAAGCCGGTGCCCGTGCCGCCCTCGCCCCCACCCTCGCGCTCCGAGGCGCCCGACTTGGCCTCGATGGTGACGACGCTCGGCAGGGCCTTGTTCGCCACGGCGGCGATCGTGCCGGGCTCCCGCTCGAAGTCCGCCGGCGCCTCGCCCGCGGCGACGGTCGTCGAGCTGGTCGACCCGTCGTTGCGCTCGGCCGCCCAGTACCCGATACCGCCGCCGATGCCGCCCGCGAGCAGTGCGGCCGCCAGGACGGCGGAGACCAGCCCGCCGCCGGAACGTTTGCGCGGCGGATCGCCGGCCGGCGGGAGCGGTGCGCCCCAGGTGGGTGGGGGTGGCGGCGGGGTCGGCCAGCCGGCACCGGCGGGCGGGGCGGGGTGCGGGGCGGGGTGCGGGGCCTGGGCCGGGTACGGTGCCGGGGCCGGGTGCTCGGTAGGCGCCGGGTCCGGGGCTGCGGGCGCGGGCGTGTGGCCGGGAAGCGGAGGTACGTGGGGCGGCTTCGGCTCCCGGGGCGCCGCGTCGTGGGCGTCCTCCGCCGGCACGGACGAAGAGGGCGGCGCGGGAGGTGTGGACGGGGCGGAGGGGGCGGACGGGACCGCGTTGCCCTCGTTCTCAGTGCTCACGGCTCGTTCTCCTCGGGGTTCCACGTCGTCTACGTAGCAGGGGGTGTCTGTGGTCAGCTTTTCCCACAGCCCGTCAGGCCACTGTAAGCCGGAGCTGTGCGTCTTCGGGCCATCCTTTATTTCCGGCAAATCAGACGCCTGTCGAAGAGGGCCGAACAGCGGTGGCACCATGTCGCGGTGACCCACGCACGGCAGCACACGATCCAGGTCGTCGCCCACCGAGGCGCCTCCGAGGACGCGCCCGAGCACACCCTCGCCGCGTACATGAAGGCGATCGAGGACGGCGCCGACGCGCTCGAATGCGACGTACGGCTCACCGCCGACGGCCACCTCGTCTGCGTCCACGACCGTCGCGTCAACCGCACCTCCAACGGCCGCGGCGCCGTCTCCACCCTGGAGCTGGCCGACCTCGCCCAGTTGGACTTCGGCGGCTGGAAGGACGCGAACGAGAGCCCGGACTGGGGCGACCCCGAGTACACCTCCGTACTCACCCTCGAACGGCTGCTCGGGCTCGTGGCCGACGCCGGGCGGCGCATCGAACTCGCCATCGAGACCAAGCACCCCACCCGCTGGGCCGGTCAGGTCGAGGCGCGGCTGGTGGAGCTGCTGGAGCGGTTCGGGCTGACCCGGCCGCGGACCGGGACGACCACCCCCGTACGGATCATGAGCTTCTCCGCCCGCTCGCTGCACCGTGTCGCCGCCGCGGCGCCCGCCGTGCCGACCGTGTACCTGATGCAGTTCATCACCCCGCGCGTGCGCGACGGGCGGCTGCCCGCCGGGTCCCGGATCGCCGGGCCCTCCATCCGGATCGTCCGCAACCACCCGGGCTACATCGCCCGCCTCCACCGGGCCGGACACCGTGTCCACGTCTGGACGGTGAACGAGCCGGAGGACGTCGAGCTGTGCGCGCGGCTCGGAGTGGAGGCGATCATCACCAATCGCCCCAAACAGGTCCTGTCCCAATTGGGCCGCCTTTAACACCCGTTACAGGGAGTGCTCCGGCGCGTTCGCCCCGTACGCGGCCGTGTCGAGTGCGTCACCACACACGGATTGGCCGGTTTCCGGTCCAGTCCATTGGGGCATCCACACCGTGGCGTGGGGCAAAGGAGGTCTCGGGGGTGGCGTTGGTGGTGGCACAGGAGGTGCCCACGTCGTCGAGCATGGCCGTTCCCCATGGCCCTGCGGGCGTGGGACAGGCGAGACACCGGATGCGGGAGCAGCTCCGCCGCAGCGGTATGGCCGAATCGGTCGTCGACGATGCCGTACTGGTCCTTTCCGAACTGCTCAGCAATTCCTGCCGGCACGGCAGGCCACTGGGCCGGGGGGTGGAGGTCGGTGACGGTGACGTCCGCGCCGCCTGGCGCGTCGACAAGCACGGCGCCCTGACCGTCGAGGTGACGGACGGGGGTGGTCCGACCCGCCCGGTTCCGGCCACGCCCTCGGTGACCGCGCGTGGCGGCCGGGGGCTGAACATCATCAGCGCGCTCGCCCAGGACTGGGGCGTACGCGACAGCGCGTCCGGCGAGGTGACGGTCTGGGTGATCCTCACGGCAGGCCACCGGCGCGACGACTTCGCTACGCGCGTCACGGGTCCGGGCTTCGACTTCCTCAATACGTACGAGGCGTACGACGCGTACGAGGACGTCGACTGAGCCCGCCCGGTCACCCCGGAACCGGGTCGGCGGGCGGCCCGGCGGCGAGGCGTCGCCGCGCTGGACATGGAGAGCCCGCCGCCCGCTGACGTCGCGGGCGGGATCCCGCGGAGGATGCGGGCCGCCCAGGACGTCGGCCGGCGCCCCGGGTGTCGGCCGCGACGTCCCGGACCTCCGGCGCGGCGAGCCCGGGGACGCGCGCCGCGGCTCGGCCCCACCGTGCGCGGCGGCGGCCGGACGTGGGTGGCCCGGGCGGGGGCTGCGGGGGGCTAGGCTCGCGGCCGACACAGCACTGCCGCACAGCCGTTACGGGAGAAGTCAGACCATGGGCAAGAAGCGTCCCCAGACCAAGGCCGGGAAGCCGCAGGCGCAGCTGAACGAGGGCGAGATCCCGGTCGTCGGGGCCCGCGAGCCCTGCCCCTGCGGCTCGGGCCGCCGCTACAAGGCGTGCCACGGCCGGGCGGCCGCGCACGCGGTGACCGAGCTGGTCCAGCGGCCGTTCGAGGGTCTGCCCGGTGAGTGCGACTGGGTCGCCCTGCGCGAGCTGGTCCCCGCCGCGACCGCGCCGCTCCACCTCAAGGGCGGCCTGCCCGAGGGCGTACCGTCCGTGACGCTCGCGACCGTCCTGCCCATGGCGTGGCCCGCGCTGCGCCGCGACGACGGCTCCGTCCTGCTCGCGCTCCAGAACGACACGTCCTCCGGCGACCTCAGCCGGGACCTGGCCGACACCCTCCAGCGCGCGCTGACCGCGAAGCCGGGCACGCCCGTGGGCGCCCAGAGGGTGCCGGCGGACGGGCCGCGCCTTCAGGACCTGCTGGACCTGGACGCCGGTTTCGAGCCGGTCGTCCACTCGGGCTTCGAGTTCTGGGTGCCGGACTCCGAGCAGAGCGCGTCGCCCGACGTGGCCGCCTCCCTGGAGCGCGCCAACGCCGCCGCCATCCCGACCGTCAAGCTGTCCGGCGTGGACGCCGCGTACTGGTGCGAGACGCCCGAGAAGAACCACCTGCGCTGGGTCATGCCGCACCCCGAGGAGCAGCTGCTCGACGCGCTGGCCCGGCTGCACGCCACCGGTACGTCGTCGCTCGGCGAGGGCACCCGGCTGGTCGGCTCGTTCCGCGCGCACGGCCTGATGGTGCCGGTGTGGGACCTGCCGACCGGGATGGGCGCGAAGGAGTGCGAGCAGCCGGCCGCCGAGTTCGCCGAGCGGCTCGCGGGCGCGCTGGCCGTCGACGCGCCGCTGACGGCGGAGGAGCGCCGGGCCCGCGGCGGGCTCACCAACCGCCAGGTCACCCTCAGCTGACCCCACTATCAGGGGGCGGTGCCGGCCCACATCCCGACCGGTCGGTGACTTCCGCCACAATGGTCCGTACCCGAGGGTAAATTCCTGTCCGAATAACTGAGATCGAATTTGCGAACAGCAGATCTCTTGTTACGGTGCTTGAAGCCCGGTCGCTGGTGCATCCCCCGTCGCCAGCGACCGGGCCCTTCAATTCTCTCGGAAGAAGATCCTCCGGCTCTGCCCTCAACCGGCCGCCGGATCGGGCGAGTTGCTCCCCGAGCGCAGCAGCAGCGCACTTTCCCCGCTCTCCGCGAACTCCGCCACCGCCGTGTATTCGGCGGAAGTCCCGCGCGACGGCTCTCTGGGTGTCTCGCACACGCCCGGCTCATCCTCCGCCCGCACGGCGCAATGCGCTTGTACGGTGCGCCCGCCGGGGCCCATCAAGGTGAGTACGGCTCCGAGCGCCGTGCCCGTGGCGTTGCGGTAGTACGTCCGCGCCCAGGTGTCCCGCCCCTCGGTCAGTACGCACGTCTGCGCCTCGACCCCGCCCGGCGAGGCCACCTCCGGCCCGCAGCGCGCCAGGCTGCTCGCGCCGGAGGGCATCGGGGAGGGGGAGATCCCGTCCCGAACATCGGACGGAACCACGGGCTGCACAGCGGACGGAACATCGGACGGACCACCGGACCGCGCAACGGACCGCGCAAGGGACGGGGCATCGATTCCAGCCAGAAGTTCCGGCGCCTCCGCCGGACCGGCCGGGGCACCGGGTCTCCCGGCCGGTCCGGCGGAGGCGGCCGGTGACAGCAGCGCGGCGAGCACCACCACGGCCCCGAGCCCGATCATGCGGAGATTCATGGGGACCCCACCTGCCAACTGCCTGGGAATTCTTGACGGTGGGGCGACGATATCGACGGAAAGCGAAGGCTCTCGGAGCCGCGCGCCCAATTCCCGTACAACTCAGCCCCGCTCACACCCGTACGAGTGACATACGGGTGACAGCGGGGCCGGAAGCCGATGGAGGGCGTCAGTAGCGCAGCCGGCTGCCGCCGTCCGGCGCGCTCGTGCTCGCCTCGACCAGCGCGTCCACGACCGCCTCCACGTCCGGCAGCCACGGCGTCGCCGACCCGGCGAGCGGCGCGCGTTCCCAGCGCACCTGCCCCGTTCCGGTGTCCGACGGCGGCAGCACCAGATAGCCGCCCTCCCCGTGGAACCGCAGGGAGCTGGGCACGCAGTCCTTGACGTACAGCAGCTCGCCGAGCTGTTCGAGGGTGTACGGGGCCACCAGCAGGGACCACCGGGTGGGCGTCGCCACCACCGGGCCGAGCCGCATCTCCATCCGGTCCAGCACGGTCAGCGCCCGCGCCGCCGCGACGCAGGGCAGGCTGACCGCGCACGGTGCGCGGCCTCCGGTGGCGAGCACGACCGGGGCGTCCGGGCGGTTGGTCCACCACCAGCGCACCATGCGCTCGTCGGTGGAGGCCGCGAGCAGGCCGGGGTCGAAGGGGTGTGCGCCGGGTACGACGCACTCGGGGTCGGGACAGGCACAGCCGCGTTCCCGGTCACCGCGGCCCCCGGCCGGCTTGAGTCCCACGCCGGGGAGTACGGGCCAGTGCCACTCGGTGGCGCACAGGAGCGCCGCATCCAGGTGGGCAGGCCTCCTCTTGCGCCGGAACCGGAGCCTGCGTCGCCTTCCGAGGATCTCGCGCATGAGCGCTCGTTCCTTTCCGTTGAACGCCGAGGTCATCCACATCACAACAGGTGTGCGTCACTTCACTGTGCGTACGGGCCGGCCCCTCTTCGCCTGCGGCAAGCAACACCGCGGGGGCCGCCGATCGTGGGCCGGGCCGGGGCCCGGGCCGACTGTCCGTCCATTAAACGCGTGGCGAGGGGTGGCGCGCCCATGGCGCGCTCTGGCTGTCCCGCTTGTTGCGCTGTTCTCTTTCCCCGCCACTCGGGGATGGGGCGCGGCCTTCGGAGTCAAGGACGCAAGGGTTCCCCGCCGGGTTCCGGGTTCGCCCCAACTGCCCCCGGCCGACACCGTTTACGTACCCTGCCCGCTCGGAACGACGCCCCCTCGGACCGCGCCTGCCGACGCCGCCTTTGGGGGGTGCCCCTTTTCGAACGGGGCTCAGTCGACCGCAAATCCTGTCCATGGGGGGCATTTTTGAGCCAAGTTACGGCTCACGTAAATACCGCGCGCCCTCCCGTGACAATGCTGGACATCCCCTTACTTGTGCGTGTACATGTGGATGCAGTGACAGCGGCGCAGATTGACATGGGGGTTTGCGATGCTATCCAGCGAAACGCACCCGTCGAAGAGCCGGCTGCCATGAACGCCCCTCACCTGCCGAAAGTGGCTGGAATCGATCCAACCGTTCCGGCGCCCGCGCACACTGCGGCGCCCCTTCCGGGCCTCCCGACGCCTCCGGTCGCGCCCGGCGCGATGATCCAGGACAAGCTCGCGGGCTGGGTTTCTGATCTGACCACGCTGCACGAACTCACCGAACGCCTCACCCGTACGGGCACCCTCGACGACGCCCTCCAGGAGCTGCTGCGCGCCGGCGCCGCGCTCGTCGGCGCCCGCCGCGGCATGGTGGTCCTCGAACCGGCCGACGGCCTCGGCCCCACCACCACCCTCGGGCTGGGCCTCGCGCACGCCGACCTCGGCACCATCGAGACCGTGCCGCGCAGCGCCACCTCCTACGGCCGCATCCTGGAGGACGCCCCCGAGGGGGACCTCAAGGACGGCGTCCTTCCGCCGCCCGGCCCCGTCGCCGTGCCCGACCTGTTCGCCGACGAGGGCCTCGACCCGCGCCACCGGGAGGTCGCCGCCCGGCTCGGCTACGCCGCCAGTTACGCCGTGCCCCTCGCCACCCGGGCGGCCGGCCGGCTCGGCGCCGCCGTCTGGCTGTACGACGAGCCCGCCGAACCGACCGAGGGGCGGCGCCACCTCGTCGGCCTCTACGGGCAGTACGCCTCCGAGCACCTGGCCCGGCTCCTGGAGCTGGAGCGGGGCCGCGCCCGGCTGGCCACCCTCACCGAGGAGCTGCTGCCGAGCCGGCTGCCGCGCGTCCCGGGCGTCCAGCTCGCCGCCCGGCACCGCACCGGGCCGCGGGGCGGCGGCGACTGGTACGACGCGCTGCCGCTGCCGGAAGGCGCGCTCGGCATGGCGGTCGGGTCGGTGTCCGGGTCGGGGCCGAGCGCGCTGGCCGCGATGGGGCGGCTGCGGGCCTCCCTGCGGGCGTACGCCGTGATGGAGGGCGAGGACCCCGTCGCCGTACTCTCCGACCTGGAGCTGCTGCTGCGGCTCACCGAACCGGCCCGCTCGGCCACCGCGCTCTTCGCGTACGCCGAGCCCGCCCAGAGGAAGGTCGTCCTGGCCGGGGCCGGGCACACGCCGCCGCTGATCGTGGGCGAGCGGCGCACCGAGTACGTCGAGACGTCGCTGTCGGCGCCGCTGGGGATGCTCGCCTGCTGGGAGGCGCCGAGCGTGGAGCTCGCCCCCGAGCCCGGAGAAACGGTGCTCCTCTACACGGACGGGCTGCTGCGGCGTACCGGGGACTCCATGGACCGGGCCTTCGCACGGCTGCACGCGGCCGCGGCGACCGTCTCCAAGGCGGACCGGTCGGATCCGGGCGCGATCGCCGATCACGTCCTGCGGACGGTGCTGCCGGCGGACGGGTCGGGGGACGAGGACGTGGTGATGCTGGCCGCGCGCTTCGAGTGACGTAAGGCCCTGGGGGCGGCGTCCGCTCGACCGTACGATGGGGCAAGGTCGAGTGTCGTACTAACCAGGAGGCGGACCCGTGGCCGAAGAGCTCACGCCGGCGACCCCGGAAGAGTCTGAAGAGCCCATCAAGCAGCGCAAGAACGGCCTGTACCCGGGTGTGTCCGACGAGCTCGCGGAGAACATGAAGTCCGGCTGGGCCGACACCGAGCTGCACGGCCTGGAGCCCATCCCCCAGGCCGCCCACACCGCCGCCCGCCGCGCCGCGCTGTCCGCGCGCTTCCCCGGCGAGCGGCTCGTCATCCCCTCGGGCAACCTGAAGACCCGGTCCAACGACACGGAGTACGCCTTCCGGCCGTCGACCGAGTACGCGTACCTCACCGGTGACCACACCCACGACAGCGTCCTGGTGCTGGAGCCGAAGAAGGACGGCGGCCACGAGGCGACGGTCTACCTGCTGCCGCGCTCCAACCGGGAGAACGGCGAGTTCTGGCTGGACGGCCAGGGCGAGCTGTGGGTGGGCCGCCGGCACTCCCTCGCCGAGGCGGAGCAGCTGCTCGGCATCCCGGCCAAGGACGTGCGGGAGCTGGCGAAGCACCTCAGCGAGGCGACCGGCCCGGTGCGCAACGTGCGCGGGCACGACGCGGGGATCGAGGCGGCCCTGACCGACAAGGTCACCGCCGAGCGCGACGAGGAACTGCGGGTGTACCTCTCCGAGGCGCGCCTGGTGAAGGACGACTTCGAGATCGGCGAGCTGCAGCGGGCGTGCGACTCGACGGCGCGCGGCTTCGAGGACGTCGTACGCGTCCTCGACAGGGCCGAGGCGACCAGCGAGCGGTACATCGAGGGCACCTTCTTCCTGCGGGCCCGCGTCGAGGGCAACGACATCGGCTACGGCTCCATCTGCGCGGCCGGCCCGCACGCCACGACCCTGCACTGGGTGCGCAACGACGGCCCGGTGCGCGCGGGCGAGCTGCTGCTGCTGGACGCGGGCGTGGAGACGACGACGCTGTACACGGCGGACGTGACGCGGACCCTGCCCATCAACGGCCGCTTCACCGACCTCCAGCGCAAGATCTACGACGCCGTGTACGACGCGCAGGAGGCGGGTATCGCGGCGGTGAAGCCGGGTGCCAGGTACCGCGACTTCCACGACGCCGCGCAGCGGGTGCTGACCGAGCGGCTGGTCTCATGGGGCCTGCTCGGGGACATGGACGTGGAGAAGGTCCTGGAGCTGGGCCTCCAGCGCCGCTGGACCCTGCACGGCACCGGTCACATGCTGGGCATGGACGTCCACGACTGCGCGGCCGCGCGGACCGAGACGTACGTGGACGGCGTCCTGGAGCCGGGCATGTGCCTGACCGTCGAGCCGGGCCTGTACTTCCAGGCGGACGACCTGACCGTGCCGGAGGAGTACCGCGGCATCGGCGTCCGGATCGAGGACGACATCCTGGTCACGGAGGACGGCAACCGGAACCTGTCGGCCGCGCTGCCGCGCCGGTCGGACGAGGTCGAGGCGTGGATGGCCGGCCTGAAGGGCTGACGCCTGCCGATACGGACGCCAAGGCCCCTCGCCGGTACGCCGGCGGGGGGCCTTCCCCTTGCGTCACGACGCCACGAGCGGAGCGTCCGTACGCCACTTGACGATCTTGTCGAAGCTCACCACCGCGCCGCCCCGCCCCGATCTGTTCCCGAAGTGGACGTGGTCGGCCAGCTCCTCGATGAGGCGCAGGCCCCGTCCGTTCTCGGCCTCCGGGGCGGGTCTGCGGACGGTCGTCACGGGGCCCGCGGGGAAACCCGGGCCCGAGTCCGCCACTTCGATGCGGCACTTCTCGCCGTCCAGATACGCGGTCACCCGGTACTCCGCGGACACGTCCCCGGTCTCTGTCCGTCCGCCGTGCTCCACCGCGTTGGCGCAGGCTTCGGTGAGGGCGAGCGACAGGTCGTAGGAGATCTCGGGGTCGACGCCCGCGGTCTCCATGGTGCCGAGGAGGAGGCGACGGGCGAGCGGAACGCTCGCAGCCTCGCGCCGCAAATGGAGAGACCACCAGATGCTCATGCTCCAGCCTCCTGGCTGCGGCTCGACATACCGTTACGTATTGCCCCCACTTGTGAGTCGTAAGCGCCGGGTTGACGCCGCAGCCCCCGTTCGGCGGATATGCGTAGCCCGGACGCCGGTGTATGTCGGCGTGTGTCGGACCCTGTCGGGGCCTTGCGGACTCCGGTGGCGAAACAGTGACCTTCCGGACCTGCCGTGTGGACGGGATCGGCGCAGTGCGATGATGGCCCGGCCATGTCTGCCCCTTCCGCTGGTCCGCGGCTGCTGAGGGCCGCGGTGTTCACCGCGGTCTGCCTCGTGCTGTCCGGACTGGGACATGTCCTCGCGGCCTGCGAGACCGTCCCGTGGTGGACGCTGGCCCTCGGGTTCCTCGGTGTCTTCGCGGTGACCGTGCCGTTCGCCGGGCGCGAACGGTCGCTTCCGGTGATCGCCACGGCGCTGGCCGGCGGCCAGCTCGCGCTGCACGTTCTGTTCGGGCTCGGGCAGCGGCAGCACCTCACCGTGAGCATCGGCGACCAGGCGGACGACGCGCTGATCCGGATGGCTGCCAAACTGGTGTGCGGCGCGGGCGCTGCGTCGCTGAGCCCGGTCGACGCGCACCGGATCGTCACCCGTGCCGGACTGGACCCGGCCGCCGCGAGCGCCGGACACGCGGGCCACGCCGGGCATCTCGCCGAGCCCGCCGCCGGGCTGTGGCCCAGCCTCCCCATGGTCCTCGGGCACCTGCTGGCCGCCCTCGCGACCGGCTGGCTGCTGCGGCGCGGCGATCTCGCGCTGAGCGGGCTGGCCGAGCTGGGCCGGCGGTCGGCGCAGGGCGCCACCGAGCTCGCCGAAGGAGCGCTCGTACGCTCGCTGCGCGCCGCCCTCCTCCTCGTACGCGCCCTGCTGGCCGGGCTGCCCGCGCTGCCCTCGGGCGGGCCCGGGCCGGCGCGTACCGATGACGACCCTCCGTCGCCCACCACGGTGGACGCACTCCAGCACACGGTGATCAGGCGGGGCCCGCCGGCCGTATCCCTCTGCGTGCTCGCAGCCTGACACGGCCCGCTCGACAGGAGTGGCGCCGTGATGCGCCCCTGCGCATACGTTCGTTCACTTTCCTGCGCTTTGTGGAGTGTGTTCCGTCATGAACGTTTCTTCCCGTATCGCCCTGGCCGGCGGCGTCGCCGTCTCCTCCGTCGTCCTGCTCTCCGGTACCGCCTTCGCGCACGTCAGCGTGCAGCCGCAGGGCGAGGCCGCCAAGGGCGGGTACGCCACGGTGAACTTCAAGGTCCCCAACGAGCGCGACAACGCCTCGACCGTGAAGCTCGAAGTCACCCTGCCCGCCGACACCCCGATGGCCTCCGTCATGCCGCAGCCCGTCCCGGGGTGGACGGTCTCGGTCGAGAAGGCCAAGCTCGCCAAGCCGCTCGAGGTGCACGGCGAGAAGATCACCGAGGCCCCCTCCAAGATCACCTGGACGGCGGCCGGTTCGAAGATCGGCCCCGGGCAGTTCCAGCAGTTCCCGGTCTCGCTCGGGCAGCTCCCCGAGAACGCCGACCAGCTCGTCTTCAAGGCCCTCCAGACGTACGACAACAAGGAGGTCGTGCGCTGGATCGAGGAGCCCAAGGACGGCGCTCCCGAGCCCCAGACCCCCGCGCCCGTCCTGACGCTGTCCGCTGCCAAGGACGACCACCACGGCGGCGGCACCGCTGCCGAGGCGGACGACAAGGCCCACGGTACGAAGGACCGCGCCGCGGCCGCCGACTCCTCTGACACCACCGCCCGCGTCCTCGGTGTCGTCGGCATCCTGGTCGGCGCCGCCGGTGTCGCCTTCGGCGTCCTGGCCGGGCGCCGCCGCTCGGCCTGACGGCCGCCTCCCTGAAACTCCGAGAAAGACATCCCATGCACCTCCAGAAGACTCACGAGGGGGCCCGGCCGCGCCGCCGCACCCCGCTGCTCGCGGCGGCGCTCGTCGCCGTGACGGCACTCACCCTGTCCGCGTGCGGCGGCGAGGCCACCTCCACCCCCGGCGTGTCCGTCGAGGCGACGCCGGAGAAGGCCGGGACCGTACTGGACCGGCCCTTCGAGAAGCCCAACCTCGTCCTGACGGACACCAAGGGCCGGCCGTACGACCTCCGGGAGCGGACCAAGGGCAAGCCGACGCTGATCTACTTCGGCTACACGCACTGCCCCGACGTCTGCCCCCTGACCATGAGCAACATCGCCCTGGCCCGCAAGAAGCTGCCCAAGGCGGACCAGGACAGGCTCCAGGTCGTCTTCGTCACCACCGATCCCGAGCGGGACACCTCCGCCGAGCTCGCCAAGTGGCTGCCCGGCGCCGGTGACCCGTCCTTCATCGGCCTCACCGGCGACTTCCCGACCATCCAGGCGGGCGCGCGCCAGATCGGCATCGGCATCGACCCGCCGAAGAAGGAGAAGGACGGCTCGGTCGTCTCCATGCACGGCGCCCAGGTGATCGCGTTCTCGCCCAGGACGGACCAGGGCTATGTCGTGTACGGCGAGGACACCAGCGCCGAGGAGTACGCGAAGGACCTGCCGAAGATCGTCAAGGGGGAGAACCCGTGACCCGCCGCACCACCCTGACCGCCCTGTCCACCGCCGTGGCCCTCGCCGGGGCCATGGCGCTGGGCGGGTGCTCGTCCACCACGAGCGGGCCCGAGCTGAAGGTCGGCGGGGCGTTCATGCCGCAGCCCGTGGGCGACATGGCGGGCGGCTTCCTGACCGTCACCAACTCGGGCGACGCGGCGGACAAGCTCACGTCGGTCACCAGCCCGCTCTCCGACGACGTCCAGATCCACGAGACCAAGGACCAGAAGATGCGGCAGGTGCAGTCCTTCGACATCCCTGCCAACGGTGAGCTGAGACTCGAACGCGGCGGCAGCCACATCATGTTCATGGCCATCAAGAAGCAGCCGAAGCAGGGCGAGAAGGTGCGGATAGAGCTGCACTTCGAGAAGTCCGGGCCGATCACGGTCGACCTGCCGGTGGAAGCCGCCACCCACAACCCGTCGAAGCACTAGGCACTTGGGGGACTGACACACCATGACGGCCACCGCCCCGCGCTTCGGGACCACGTATGTGCTTCAGCTGCTGGTCATCACCGCCGCGCTGCTCGGGACCGTGCTCTCCGGCACGGCGAGCGCGCACGCCGCGCTGACCGGCAGCGACCCGAAGGACGGGGCGGTGGTCGCCACCGCGCCCAAGGGCGTCACGCTCACCTTCTCCGAACAGGTCGCCATGGGGGACGACTCCATCCGCGTCCTGGAACCGAGCGGCAAGCGCGCCGACACGGGCGAGCTGCGGAACCTGTGCGCCGGGGCGGTCGTCAAGTACGGCGTGTTCCTGCACGCCGGGCTGCCGGACGGCACGTACACCGTCGCGTGGCGCGCCATCTCCGCCGACAGCCATCCCATCTCCGGCGCGTTCACCTTCTCTATTGGCGCCCCGTCGCAGACGACCGTCGCGCTGCCGGAGGAGGAGGTGGGCGGCGGAGTCGTCGGGGTGCTGTACGGGATCGCGCGGTACGTCTCGTACGGCGGTTTCATCCTGCTGGTGGGCGGCGCCGCGTTCGTCCTGGCGTGCTGGCCGCGCGGCGCGACCGTACGGCCGCTGCAACGGCTCGTGGTGCGCGGGTGGGTGGCGCTGACGGCGGCCACGCTGGCGCTGTTGCTGCTGCGCGCGCCGTACACCTCGTCGGGTGCGCTCGGGGACGTCTTCGACCTGGCCGCCCTCGGCCCGGTCCTGGACACCAAGACGGGTGCGGCGCTCGTCTCGCGGCTGCTGCTGCTCGGCGCGGCGGCGCTGTTCGTGGCGGTGCTCTTCGGCGCGTACACCAGGCGTGAGGAGGAGGCCGAGAAGAAGGACCTGACCTTCGGGCTCACCATCGGCGGGACGGTGGTCGCGGCCGGGATCGCCGGTACGTGGGCGCTGTCCGAGCACGCCTCGGCCGGGCTCCAGCCGGGCGTCGCGATGCCCGTCGACATCCTGCACCTGCTGGCGATGGCCACCTGGCTGGGCGGCCTGGCCGCGCTGCTGGTCGCCCTGTACCGGGAACCGTCGATCGAGCGGACGGCGGTACGGCGGTTCTCGCGGGTCGCGTTCGGCTCCGTGGTGGTGCTGGCCGCGACCGGGATCTACCAGTCGTGGCGGCAGGTCGGCTCCTGGTCGGCGCTGACCGGCACGGCGTACGGGCGGCTGCTGCTGCTGAAGGTGGGGCTGGTCGCAGTCCTGGTGGGGGTGGCGTGGGTCTCGCGGCGGTGGACGCGGCGGCTGGCGGAGTCGGCCCCCCTCCTGCCCGAAGGGGAGGAGGAAGAGGACTCCGGCGAGCCGGTCGCCGCGCCCGACGACGTACCGGAGGAGCTGTCCGAGGAGCGCGCCGCCCAGCTCGCCCGACAGCGGGCCGCCCTCGCCACCGCCCGCGAGAAGCGCGCCCGCGACGCCGACCCCAAGCGCGCCGGGCTGCGGCGTTCGGTCCTCGCCGAGGCGGCCGTCGCGGTGGTGCTGCTCGCCGTGACGACCGTACTGACGACGACCGAGCCGGGCCGTACGGAGGAGGAAGCGGGCCGTACGCAGGCGTCGTCGTCCTCGCCCGCCGTTCCGGACCGGCCGCTCGACCTGACGCTGCCGTTCGACACCGGCGGCGCCGTCAACGGCAAGGGGACGGTACGGCTCACCCTCGCCCCCGGCCGCTCGGGCGCGAACGCCATGCATGTGTGGGTGAACGGGACGAACGGGCGGCCCCTGGACGTACCCGAGCTGAAGGTGTCCTTCACCCTGGAGTCCCAGCAGATCGGCCCGCTGCCCGTCGTACCGGACCGGGTCTCGGCCGGGCACTGGACCTCGGCAGGCGTGCAGATCCCGATGCCGGGCGAGTGGAAGCTCCAGGTGACCGTCCGGACCTCCGACATCGACCAGACCACCATCGACAAGAACGTGAAGATCGGCTGACCTGACGTGAGCACCGTGAACGACCACGTGGACATCTCCAGGCGCAAGCTGCTCGGGACCGTCGGCGCGGCCGGCGCGACCGGGCTGGTGCTGGGCGCGGCCGGTGGCGCCGGCACGTACGCCGCCGCGTCCGGTTCGGAGCCCGGCGCGGCGCTGGCGACCGTCGGCTCGACCGCCGTGCCGTTCCGCGGCACGCACCAGGCGGGCATCCTCCAGCCCTTGCAGGCGCGCGGGCACCTCGTCGCCTTCGACCTGGCGCCGGGCGCGGGGCGCAAGGAGGCCGTCGCGCTGATGCGCCGCTGGTCGGCGGCGGCCGAGCTGCTGATGGCCGGCAAGCCGGTCGGCGGTGACGGGGACACGGGCGTGGCCCTGGACGCGGGTCCCTCGTCGCTGACGGTCACGTTCGGCTTCGGCGCCTCCTTCTTCGACCGTACGGGGCTGGTGGCGCGGCGCCCGTCGCAGCTGGACCCGCTGCCCGCCTTCTCGTCCGACCGGCTGGACCCTCGGCGGTCGAACGGCGACCTGTGGGTCCAGATCGGCGCCGACGACGCGCTCGTCGCCTTCCACGCGCTGCGCGCCCTCCAGAAGGAGGCGGGCGCGGCCGCGAAGGTGCGCTGGCAGATGAACGGCTTCAACCGCTCGCCGGGCGCCACCGCGCACCCGATGACCGCCCGCAACCTGATGGGCCAGGTCGACGGCACGGGCAACCCCAAGCCGTCCGAACCCGACTTCCAGGAGCGGATCTTCGTCGCGGCGGGAGGGGAGCAGCCGTGGATGACGGGCGGTTCGTACGCCGTCGTCCGCCGGATCCGGATGCTGCTCGACGACTGGGAGAAGCTCCCGCTGAAGCAGCAGGAGCGGGTGATCGGCCGCCGCAAGTCGGACGGGGCGCCGCTGACGGGCGGGACCGAGACGACGGAGCCCGACCTGGAGAAGACCGGTCCGGACGGGAAGCCGGTCATCCCGGACAACGCGCACGCGCGCATCTCTGCGCCGGAGCAGAACGGCGGTGCGGCGATGCTGCGGCGGCCGTTCTCCTTCCACGACGGGATAGGGGCGGACGGGACGCCGGACGCGGGGCTGCTGTTCATCGCCTGGCAGGCCGATCCGCTGAAGGGCTTCGTACCGGTGCAGCGGAAGCTGGACCGGGGGGACGCGCTGTCGCCGTTCGTCCGGCACGAGGCGAGCGGTCTGTTCGCCGTGCCGGGCGGGCCGGGGGAGGGCGAGTACGTGGGGCAGCGGCTGCTGGAGTCGTAAACCCGGCCGGAGCATTAGGGTGACCGGTATGTCGGCCACTCGCTATACGTATCTCGGTCCCGAGGGCACCTTCACCGAAGCCGCCCTGCGTACGCTCCCGGAAGCCGCCACGCGGGAGCTCGTGCCGATGGTGTCCGTGCCCGCGGCGCTGGACGCCGTGCGCAACGGGGAGGCCGCCGCCGCCCTCGTACCGATCGAGAACTCGGTGGAGGGCGGGGTGACCGCGACCCTCGACGAGCTGGCGTCGGGCGAGCCGCTGATGATCTACCGCGAGGTGCTGCTGCCGATCGCGTTCGCGCTGCTGGTGCGGCCGGGCACCAAGCTGTCCGACGTCAAGACGGTCACCGGGCACCCGGTCGCCCAGCCGCAGGTGCGCAACTGGCTGCGGGCGCACCTGCCCGAGGCGGTGTGGGAGTCGGCCGCCTCGAACGCGGACGGTGCGCGGCTGGTGCAGGAGGGGCGGTTCGACGCGGCGTTCGCGGGTGAGTTCGCGGCGGCGACGTACGGGCTTCAGGCGCTGGTCACCCAGATCCACGACGCCGAGAACGCGGAGACCCGGTTCGTCCTGGTGGGCCGGCCGGCCCGGCCGGCCGCGCCGACGGGGACGGACAAGACGTCGGTCGTCATCTGGCAGCGCGAGGACCACCCGGGTGCGCTGCTGGAGCTGCTCCAGGAGTTCGCGGCGCGCGGGGTCAACCTGATGCTGCTGCAGTCCCGGCCGACGGGCGCGGGGATCGGCAACTACTGCTTCGCCATCGACGCCGAGGGCCACATCGCGGACCGGCGGGTCGCCGAGGCGCTGATGGGGCTGAAGCGGATCTGCGCGAACGTGCGGTTCCTGGGGTCGTACCCGAGGGCGGGTGCGACGGCCGAGGACGTGACCCCGCTGCGGCCGGGGACGTCCGACGAGGACTTCACGGCGGCGTCGGACTGGCTGGCGCGGTGCCAGGACGGCCGGGCCTGATCTTCGTACCTCTTGCCCACAGAAGTTATCCACAGGGCTGCTTCTCGACCTGGGGACAAGTCGACAACGCAACCGGGCGAGGTCGACAAATCACCCTAGGTATCCCAGGACACCTCAGGTGGCAGCAGAGTGCGGCAGGTCGACTGTGTCACCTCAATTCCGTCGATCAACTCTTTAGAGCGA
The DNA here is from genome assembly GCF_001905885.1 of Streptomyces sp. CB03234. Lineage (GTDB taxonomy): Bacteria > Actinomycetota > Actinomycetes > Streptomycetales > Streptomycetaceae > Streptomyces. Next base: position 132,159 of record NZ_LIYH01000005.1, read on the forward strand.
GAATTTCCCACCCGAATGAGTGTGTGGGCGGGGTTTGATCAGGGAATCCAGGGTGTCGACGCATCATTCGGAATGATCAATTCCCAGGCTCAGAGAAGTCCACAGAGGATCCGCACAGCCTGTGGATAACTTGCGGGAACCGGCGACATCTGTGGAAAACATCGTTCGCTCGACGTGAGCCGGCGCGGCGCCGGTGCGGGTTTATTGATCGTCCGGGGGAGGCTCCCGCGGGGAATTCCCTCCGTATTCAGCTCGCCGCCCCGGGGGATGAATTCCGGCAATTAGGGCAAAGCGACACGGAATGCCCGCACGGCATATCGGCTGGGGTGACACGAGCCCGCACCGGTAGCCTGGTGGGGTGATTGACCTTCGCCTGCTCCGTGAGGACCCCGACCGTGTTCGCGCCTCCCAGCGCGCCCGTGGAGAGGACGTCGGCCTCGTCGACGCCCTGCTCTCCGCCGATGAGCGGCGCAGGTCGTCCGGCGTCCGCTTCGACGAACTCCGCTCCGAGCAGAAGGCGCTCGGCAAGCTGATCCCCAAGGCGTCCCCGGAGGAGCGCGCGGAGCTGCTGCAGAAGGCCGAGCAGCTGAAGACGGAGGTCAAGGCCGCCGACGCCGCCCAGAACGAGGCGGACGAGGAGACCAAGCGGCTGCTGCTCCAGCTCGGCAACCTCGTCCACGAGGACGTGCCGGTCGGCGGCGAGGAGGACTTCGTCGTCCTGGAGACCCACGGCACCATCCGTGACTTCGGCGCCGAGGGCTTCGAGCCCAAGGACCACCTGGAGCTGGGCGAGGCGCTGGGCGCCATCGACGTCGAGCGCGCCGCGAAGGTGTCCGGCTCCCGCTTCTACTACCTGACGGGTGTCGGCGCGCTGCTGGAGCTCGCCCTCGTCAACGCGGCGATCGCGCAGGCGACGGAGGCCGGGTTCATCCCGATGCTGACGCCCACGCTGGTCCGCCCGCGCGCCATGGAGGGCACCGGCTTCCTCGGCCAGGCCGCCGAGAACGTGTACCACCTGGAGAAGGACGACTACTACCTGGTCGGTACGTCCGAGGTGCCGCTGGCCGCGTACCACATGGACGAGATCCTCGACGCGGACAAGCTGCCGCTGCGGTACGCCGGCTTCTCGCCGTGCTACCGGCGCGAGGCCGGCACGTACGGCAAGGACACCCGGGGCATCTTCCGGGTCCACCAGTTCGACAAGGTCGAGATGTTCTCGTACGTCGCTCCCGAGGACGCCGAGGCCGAGCACAAGCGGCTGCTGGAGTGGGAGAAGCAGTGGCTGACGTCCCTGGAGCTGCCGTTCCAGGTGATCGACGTCGCCACCGGTGACCTGGGCGCCTCCGCCTCGCGCAAGTTCGACTGCGAGGCCTGGATCCCGACGCAGGGCAAGTACCGCGAGCTGACGTCCGCGTCGAACTGCGACAGCTTCCAGGCGCGGCGGCTGTCGGTGCGCATGCGCGACGGCAAGAAGGTGCAGCCGCTGGCGACCCTGAACGGCACGCTGTGCGCCGTACCGCGCTCGATCGTCGCGCTGCTGGAGAACCACCAGCAGGCCGACGGCTCCGTGCGGGTCCCGCCGGTCCTCCGCCCCTACCTCGGTGGCCGGGAAGTCCTGGAGCCCGTCTCCCCGTGACCCCGTTCCCCTACCAGCTGATCGCGACCGACCTCGACGGGACGCTGCTGCGCTCCGACGAGACGGTCTCGCAGCGCACGCGTGACGCGCTCGCCGCCGCGACGGCGGCGGGCGCCGCGCACATCGTCGTCACCGGCCGTGCCGTTCCCTGGACCCGCCACATCCTGGACGACCTCGGGTACGACGGCCTCGCCGTCTGCGGCCAGGGCGCCCAGGTCTACCACGCGGGCGAGCACCGGCTGCTGACGTCCGTCACCCTGGACCGCCAGCTCGCGGGGCTCGCCCTGTCCAAGCTGGAGGCCGAGGTGGGCCCGCTGGCCCTGGCCGCGAGCCGCGACGGCCTGGACGGCGAGGTCCTCGTCGGCCCCGGCTACCGGGTCCAGGAGGGCCCGCTGCCGTACCTCCCCTACGAGGACCCGGCCGACCTGTGGTCCGCCCCGCTCAACAAGGTCTACATCCAGCACCCGGAGCTGGACGACGACGCCCTCGCCCAGGCCGCCCGGCGGACGGTCGGCGGCCTCGTGGACGTGGTGATGGCGGGCGCGGGGGTCGTCGAGATCCTCCCCCTGGGCCTCAGCAAGGCCACGGGCCTGTCGTTGGCGGCCCGCCGGCTGGGCGTGAAGGCGGCGGACACGATCGCGTTCGGGGACATGCCCAACGACATCCCCATGTTCGCCTGGGCGCAGCACGGCGTGGCCATGGCCAACGCCCACGACGACCTCAAGGCCGTCGCCCACGAGATCACGTCCTCGAACGAGTCGGACGGCATCGCGGTCGTGCTGGAACAGCTCCTGCGCGCCTGAGCCCGTCTGCGCCGCGCCCCCACTGTGGGCAGTCGTGCCGCTCCCCCACTCCCCGCCCCGCTGTGGGCAGCCGTGCCGCTGGGGGGTCCCCCTGCTCGAGCGAAGCCGAGAGTTTGGGGGAGGGTGGGCACAGCGGCACACCCGGGCGGGCGCCCGTGACCCGGTTCCCCCCGGGCGGGCGCCCGTGACCCGGTGACCGGCCCGGTGCGGTGCCCTTGACCCGGCGCCCGACCGCGCGGGTGCCCGACGGCCCGGTGCCCAGCGGCCGCGGTGCCCGGTTACGGCACCGCGCCGCCGAACCCGTACCGCCGTCAGAAGTTGATCATGTGGCCCGCCAGCCCGTGCACGGCCTCCTTCACGGCCTCACCCAGCGTCGGGTGCGCGTGCACGTTCCGCGCCACCTCGTGCACCGTGAGGTCCCACTGCTGCGCCAGCGTCAGCTCGGGCAGCAGCTCCGTGACGTCCGGCCCGATCAGGTGCGCGCCGATGATCTCGCCGTACTTCGCGTCGCTGATCAGCTTCACGAACCCGGTCGTGTCACCCAGCCCGTGCGCCTTGCCGTTCGCCATGAACGGGAACTTCGCGACCTTGACGTCGAAGCCCTGCTCCCGCGCCTGCTCCTCCGTCCAGCCGAAGCTGGCGATCTGCGGCTGGCAGTACGTGGCGCGCGGGATCATCACGTACTCCAGCTCCATCGTCTCCGCGCCCGCGATGGTCTCGGCGGCGACGACACCCATCGCCTCGGCCGTGTGCGCGAGCATCAGCTTCGCCGTCACGTCACCGATCGCGTAGATGTGCGGCACCGAGGTGCGCGAGCGCCCGTCGACGTCGATCGCGCCGCGCTCGGTGAGCTTCACGCCCGTGTTCTCCAGGCCGTACCCCTCGACGTTCGGCGCGAAGCCGATCGCCTGGAGCACCTTGTCGGCCTCCAGGACCTGCTGCTTGCCGTCCTTACCGGTCACGGTCACCCGCACCTGCGGCCCGGACTCGTCGATCGCCTCGACCCGCGTCGACGTCAGGACGTCGATGCCGAGCTTGCGGTACTGCTTCGCCAGCTCCGCCGAGACGTCCTTGTCCTCCAGCGGCGCCACCCGGTCGAGGAACTCGACGATGGTGACCTTCACGCCGTAGTTGTGCAGCACGTACGCGAACTCGATGCCGATCGCGCCCGCGCCCGCGATCACGATCGAGCGCGGGAGGTCGTCGGCGAGGATCTGCTCCTCGTACGTGACGACGCGCTCGCTGCGCCGCGTGCCGGGCAGCAGCCGCGGCGTGGCGCCGGTCGCGATGATGCAGTTGTCGAACGAGATCGTGGTCTCCGTGCCGTCGCTCAGCGCGACCCGCATGGTGTTCGCGTCCAGGAAGGTGCCCCGGCCGGTGAACTCGGTGATCTTGTTCTTCTTCATCAGGAAGTGAACGCCCTTGACCCGGCCGTCCGCGACCGTCCGGCTGCGCCGGAACGCCTCGCCGTAGTCGAAGGAGACCTGGCCGTCGACCTTGATGCCGTACGTCTTCGCCTCGTGCGTGAAGAGGTGCGCCAGCTCGGCGTTGCGCAGCAGGGCCTTGGTGGGGATGCAGCCGACGTTCAGGCAGACACCGCCCCAGTACTTCTCCTCGACCACCGCGACCCGCTTGCCCAGCTGGGCGGCGCGGATGGCGGCGACGTATCCGCCGGGGCCTGCTCCGAGTACGACGACGTCGAAGCGGTCTGACATGGCTTGCTCCCCAGGGTGTGAGTGAGTGCGGATGTGCCCACAGTAATCCTGGAGGCAAGTTGTAGGATGACTGGGCAACCGGGCGAATGGGCGAAATGGAGCAGTGCCACATGGTGTTGAAGGCCGCGGGACGGACCTCCCTCGTCGACGCGGTCGTCGAGCAGCTCCGCGCCCAGCTCACCGACGGGGAATGGGCCGTCGGCGACCGCATCCCCACCGAGCACGAGCTCGCCGAGCAGCTCGGCGTCGGCCGCAACACCGTCCGTGAGGCGGTCCGCGTCCTGGTCCACGCCGGTCTGCTGGAGTCCCGGCAGGGCAACGGCACGTTCGTACGCTCCACCGCCGACCCCGCCGCCGTGCTGCGCACCGTGCGGGCCGCCGGCGCCCTGGACGTACTGGAGCTGCGGATCGCCCTGGAGACGGAGGCGGCGCGGCTCGCGGCCGTCCGGCGCGACACGCACGACCTGCTGCGGCTGCGCGCCGCGCTGGCGACGCTGCGCGAGGAGGGCGACCGGGACGCGGACGCCGACCTGGCGTTCCACCGGGCGGTGGTCGAGGCCACGCACAACGCCGCGTTCACCGAGGTGTACCGGTTCTTCTCCGTGCAGGTCCACGAGAGCCTCGTCGAGTCGCTCGGGGACCACGAGATGCCCGCGATCGACCTGGACGCGCACGAGGCGCTGGTCGTGGCGATCGAGGGGGGCGACCCGGACGCGGCGGGGGCGGCGGTGCGCGAGCTGCTGCGCGTGCCCATGGAGACGGTCAGGTCGATCGTCGGCGCCCGCTGAAGCCCCCTTTTGTACGTACGTTGTTGAGAAAGGTGCATGTTTTGTCACGCCCGGATTCGGATCGGCTCCTGCTCCTGGACGCGGAGGCCGATCGCCGGACCTCGCCCCAAGGCGCTGCCGCGCGACGGGCGTTGCCCGCTCATCCGGTGCTGCTGCTCGTCGGGATCGTGCTGGCCTCGCTGAACATGCGGGCGGCGCTGGCGAGCGTGTCGCCGCTGATCGGCGAGATCAGCGCGAGCTTCGGTCTGTCGTCGACGGCGAGCTCGCTGGTCACCTCCGTACCGGTGCTGTTCCTCGGCGTGGGCGCGCTGGTCACACCCTGGCTCGCGCGGCGGCTGGGCCCCGAACAGGTGCTGGTGGGTGCTCTGTTGCTGCTGGCCGCCGGCATCCTCGTACGCGTCCTGCCCTCCGTGTACGCGCTGTACGGGGGCGGTGTCCTCGTCGGGACGGCGATCGCGCTGCTCAACGTCCTGATGCCCGGGCTGATCAAGCGGGACTTCCCGGACCGGGCCGCGTCCATGACGTCCGTCTACACGGGCGCGATGATCGCGGGCGCGACGGTGGTGGCGGCCGCGTCCGTGCCGTTGGAGAGGGCGTTCGGGGGCAGTTGGGAGGCGTCGCTGGCGTTCTGGTCGCTGCTCGCGGCGGTGGCGGCGGTGGCGTGGCTGCCGCAGGTGCTGATCGCCCGGCAGCGGCGGACGGGGCACGAGGTGCGGGTGGTCCCGGGGGCTGCCCGTACCGGCCGGAGCGTCTGGCGGTCGGCGCTGGCCTGGCAGGTCACCCTCTTCATGGGCCTGCAGTCGCTGTGGTCGTACGTCCTGATCGCCTGGCTGCCGACGATCTTCACCGACCAGGGCATGAGCCGCTCGACGGCGGGCGTCGTCTTCGCCTTCAACAACCTCGTCCAGGTGGCCGGCGCGTTCCTGGTGCCGCTGCTGGCCGGCCGGATGCGCGGTCAGCGCCCGCTCGTCGCGCTGGTCACCTCGCTGGTCGCGGCGGGGTACGCGGGCCTGATGGTCGCCCCGGTGTCCGGCGCCTGGCTGTGGGCGGCGGTGCTCGGCGTCGGCCAGGGCGGTGCCGTGGGGCTGGCGCTGACGCTGATCGTGCTGCGCAGCGGGGACGCGGTGACCGCCTCGCGGCTGTCGGGGATGGCGCAGACGGTCGGATACCTGCTGGCGGCCGCCGGTCCGCTCGCGGCGGGCGCGGTCCACGAGGCGACGGGCGGCTGGACCGTACCGATCGCCCTGGTGCTGTGCGTGTGCGCGGCGGCCCTCGCGGTGGGCCTGCTGGCGGCGCGCGACCGCAAGGTCTAGTCCCGGTCCTTCCTACGGCGCCATCCGCGCCGGTGCTCGCGGCGCGCGCGGCTGAAGAACCAGCCCGCCGGCGGCTCGTCGGAGCGCCACGGCTGCGGCTCGGGGGGCCGGCCGCGCCAGCGGGCGGCGAGCATCCGGGCCCGGGCGGACGGCTCGGTGGTCTCGGCGGAGCGTATGAAGTCGTTGTCCAGTTCGACGGCGTCCCACGGGTCGTCCCGGGAGCCGTCGGCGTCGCGGTCAGCGGCCATGGTTGCCTCCTCCGTACGCCAAGTGTGCCCACCGGATTGTCAGAACGGTGTGAGGAAGGCCGAAGGGCCCTCCACGCGCGCGTGGAGGGCCCCTACGTACGTACGACTACGTCTACTCGTACGTCTACTCGTACGTCTACTCGTACGTCTACTCGTACGTCTACTCGTCGCCCGCGAGCGTCAGCGTCCGCAGCTTCTGCCCGGCGTACCAGGTCGCCGCCACCGTCACACCGGCCAGCAGGGCCACCGCGACCGGCAGGCCCACGTCCGAGGCGACCAGCCCGTCCCCCGTCACCTTCTCGGCGACGGCCAGCGCCCACTGCTGGACGCTGAGGGTCTTGGCACCCTCGATGAGGCTGCCGAACAGGGCCTCCCACACCAGCGCGTACACAAGGCCGATGACGACCGCGTGGCGGCTGACCGTGCCGAGCAGCAGGAACAGCGCGCTGTACGCGATGGAGGCGACGAGCGCCGCGACGGTGTGGGCGACCGCCACCTGCTGGCCGTTGCCGTTGAGGATCATGCCGGCGAGGAAGGTGGGGACCGCCGAGAAGACCATGGTCACGGCGATGGCGACGATGAGTTTGGTGAAGATGATCGTCGGCCGTTTCACCGGCTTGGCGAGCAGATAGACGATCGAGCCGTCGTCGATCTCGGGCCCGATCGCGCCCGTTCCGGCGATGACACCGATCAGCGGCACCATCGTGGCGAGCGCGAACCCGCCGAGGACGTCGGCGGCGATCTGGTCGTCGGCGCCGTTGAAGCCCCGTACGGCGGCCGCGATGAGCAGCAGCAGGCCGGGCAGGACGAAGAGGATCGCGGCCCGGCGGCGGCCGAGCAGGGCCCGGTAGGTGAGCCGGGCGACTGTGGGGTTGTACATGGTGGAGGGATCCCTTCAGGCCGACGCTCAGGCCGCGACGAGGTAGGAGAAGACGGACTCCAGGGACTCGTCCGAGGGCGAGACCGTCAGCAGCCGGATGGAGTGCGCGCGGGCGACCCGGGGCAGCAGCTCGGTGAAGCGTCCGAAGTCCACGGCCTGGATGCGCAGGGCGCCCTCGGTCATGTCCACCTCGATGCCGGCCGTCGACGGGTCGGCGATCAGCGCGGCCGCCAGGGCGCGGTCGTCGCTGGACCGTACGAGATAGCGGTGCGGCCGGTCGGTCATCAGGCGCCGGATGCGGCGGAAGTCACCGCTGGCCGCGTGCCGTCCGGCGACGATCACCTCGATGTGGGAGGCGAGCTGCTCGACCTCCTCCAGGATGTGCGACGAGAACAGGACCGTACGGCCCTCCGCGCCCATCCGCCGCAGCAGGTCCATCAACTGCATGCGCTGACGCGGGTCCATGCCGTTGAACGGCTCGTCCAGCAGCAGCACGGACGGTTCGTGGACGAGGGCCGAGGCCATCTTCACGCGCTGCCGCATGCCCTTGCTGTACGTGGCGATCTTGCGGTCCTGCGCGTACTCCATCTCCACCGTGGCCAGGGCTTTTTGCGCCTCCGCCGCGCCCAGCCCGTGCAGCTCGGCGTTGGCGACGACGAATTCGCGGCCGGTGAGGAAGTCGTACATGGCCTCGCGCTCGGGCACGACACCGATCTGCCGGTAGACGGACTCACTGCGCCAGATCTGCTGCCCGTCGAGGGTCACGGACCCGGCGGAGGGGGCGAGGAAGCCGCCCATCATGTTGATCAGGGTGGATTTTCCGGCGCCGTTGGGGCCGAGGAGTCCGGTCACTCCGGGGCCGATGGTCATGGTGACGTCGTTGACGGCCACGACGTTGCCGAACCACCGTGAGACGTGGTCGATGTTGATGGTGGTCACAGCCCGACCTTTCGGTAGCGGCGCATCAGGACGGCGTAGGAGCCCGCGATCAGCGCGAGGACGACCAGCAGGTAGACCACGCCCACCCCGGCGTCCGGTCCGGCCCCTGCGGGGAAGGACGACGTGGCGCCCAGGAAGGCGGTCTGTACCCCGTCGATGAGGGTGATCGGTGAGAACAGGCCCAGCCACTCCACCGCGCCCGGCGAGCCGGTGCTCCAGGCGATCGCCTGGAGGGTGGAGACGGCGCCGAACGAGATGGTGAGGGCGGCGATGACGGCCGCGACACCGAAGCCGCGGCGCGGCGTCAGCGCGGCCATGACCAGGCCGATTCCGCCGAACAGGAGCGAGAGCAGAGCCACGGAGACCAGTCCCTGTGCGAAGCCCTGGGTCTGGTCGGCGAAGTCCATCTTCGCCAGCAGCGACCCGATGTAGAGGATGAGCAGCGGCGAGGCGGTGAGGATGAACAGGGCCGACGCCATCGCGCCGTACTTGGCGAGGACGTAGTCGACGCGCTCGATGGGGCGGGAGAAGTACAGCGGCACGGTCTTGAAGCGCAGGTCGCGCGAGACCGACTGGGGGGCCTGCGCGGCCAGGTACAGCCCGATCACGGTCTGCGTGAAGATCGCGTACCGCGTGTAGTCCAGCGGCAGGTCCTGCGTCTTGCCGGCCACCGCGATGGCGACGATGACCAGCGCGGGGATGCACATCACCGCGAAGAGCACCATCGGCAGCACTTTGGACTTGGCGCTGCGGCCCAGTCCGTACGCCCCGCGCAGCGACTGCGAGAACAGCGAGCGGCGCGCGTACGCGCGGCCGAGGCGCGGTCCGTCGTAGTCGCGGTAGCCGATGTTGTGGATCCGGGTCTCGGTGCTCATCGGGCCTGCACCTCCTGGGCTTCCTGCGACTGGGCGGTGGCCGCTTCCGGCTCCGGGCGGAAGACCTCGGCGATGTGGTGGCGGCGCTGTTCCATCCGTACGAGGCCGAGTCCGAGGTCGGCGACGGTGTCGCGCACGGTGTCGTACGTCTCCTCGCCGGTGGCTTCGAGCAGCAGGATGTGGCCGGCGCCCGGCAGGCCGTCCTCCACGCGCGCGTGGAGGGTGATTCCGGCCGCGGTGAGGGCCTTGCGGAGGGCGGCCGTGCCGTCGGGGTGCGTGTCGGTGTCGGTGACCTCGACGGCGAGGGTGGTGGTGAGCTGGGTGAAGTCGCTGGTGGAGCTGGAGCGCAGCAGCGTCCCGCCGTCGATGACGACGACGTGGTCACAGGTGCGTTCGAGTTCGCCGAGGAGGTGGGAGGTGACGAGGACCGAGATGCCGAAGTCCGTGTACACGCGGCGGATGAGGCCCAGCATCTCGTCGCGGCCGACCGGGTCGAGGCCGTTGGTCGGCTCGTCGAGGAGGACCAGCTGCGGGTCGTGGACCAGGGCCTGGGCGAGTTTTACGCGCTGCTTCATGCCGGTCGAGTAGCCGCCGATGGGGCGGTAGCGCTCCTCGTACAGGCCGACGTGGCGCAGCGTGTCGGCGGTGCGCTCGCGGGCGGCGGCGGCCGGCAGGCCGGACATGCGCGCCATGTGGACGACGAACTCGGTGGCCGAGACGTCGGGCGGCAGGCAGTCGTGCTCGGGCATGTAGCCGACCCGCTCGCGGATGGCGGCGCCGCTGGTGGCGACGTCGAGGCCGAGGACTTCCGCCCGGCCTTCGGTGGCGGGGGACAGACCCAGCAGGATCTTGATCATGGTGGACTTGCCGGCTCCGTTGGCACCCACCAGTCCGGTCACACCGGGCCCGATGTCCAGGGAGAGCCGGTCGAGAGCGGTCACCCTGGGGAACCGCTTGCTGAGGCTTTCGGTCGCGATCACAGTCACGCCTTCGACGGTAGTGGCGCACACCACAGCGGGCGTCAGCCCTGGCGGCTGGTTCCGCGTCCGACTCCAGGCGTACGGGCCCGTAGGGGGACGCACCCACGGTGGAGGTGCGGGCCGGGTTTTCCACAGGGCGTGCACGGCTCTTGACGCAGCCGCCGAGCATTGTCACATTCATCAGTGTCAAGTTACGGACGCGTAGCGCGCCTACCGCACGGGACGGACTGGTGGCATGGGCTCTGTTGGGACAGCTGAACGCACCACGGAAGAGCTGCGCGGGTTCAGGGAGGTGCAGCGCCTGGCGTACGAATGCGCCGAGGCGGTCGCCGCGCAGCTCAAGCCGGGCGTGACGGAGCGCGAGGCGGCGCGGATGCAGCGCGAGTGGCTGCGCGGGCGTGGCGTACGGGACTGGTTCCACCTGCCGTTCGCCTGGTTCGGCGACCGCACGGCGTTCGTGAACTTCCGGATACCGCTGCAGTTCTTCCCCACGAACAAGCGGCTGGAGGCGGGGATGCCGTTCATCCTCGACATGGCCCCGGTGTACAAGGGCTTCACCGCCGACATCGGGTACTCGGGCTGCCTCGGCCTCAACCCCGTCCACGACAGGCTGCTCGCCGACCTGCGCGAGCACCGCGAGCTGATCCTGCGCGAGGTGCGCGAGCGCCGCCCGCTGCGGGAGATCTACGAGGACGTGGACCGGCTGATGGTGCGGCAGGGGTACGCCAACCGGCACCGCGCGTATCCCTTCGGCGTCATCGCCCACAAGGTCGACCGGGTCAAGGAGCGCCGCTGGTCGCCGACGCTCTTCGGGTTCGGTACGCAGTCGCTGAAGGGGCTGGCGAGCGACGCCCTCCATGGCCATCGTGACGGCTGGTCGCCGCTGTGGTCCCCGTACACCTTCTCCGACCACCCCCCGCGGCCCGGGCTGTGGGCGGTCGAGCCGCACCTCGGCTTCCGGGGTACGGGCGCGAAGTTCGAGGAGCTCCTGGTGGTCACCGACTCCAGGGATCCCGAGCAGAGCGCGTTCTGGCTGGACGACGATCTGCCGCACGTGCGGCGCTGGGCGGAGGGACTGTGATGGCGGGTCTGCTGGAGGGCGCCCGGGAGCGCCGCGTCCGTACGGGTGGGATCGAGCTGTGCGTCGCCGAGCTGGGGGACGCGTCGCGTCCGACCGTCGTGCTCGTGCACGGATACCCGGACTCCAAGGAGGTGTGGTCCGAGGTCGCGACCCGGCTGGCCGAGCACTTCCATGTGGTGCTGTACGACGTGCGTGGCCACGGCCGTTCGACGGCACCCAAGCCACTGCGCGGCGGGTTCACGCTGGAGAAGCTGACGGACGACTTCCTGGCCGTCATCGACGCGGTCAGCCCCGACAGGCCGGTGCACCTGGTCGGGCACGACTGGGGGTCGGTGCAGTCATGGGAGTTCGTCACGGTCCGGCGCACCGAGGGGCGGATCGCCTCCTTCACCTCGATGTCCGGTCCGTCCCTGGACCACTTCGGGCACTGGATCAAGCAGCGCATGACCCGCCCCACCCCGCGCAGGGTCGGCCAGTTGCTCGGCCAGGGCGCCAAGTCCTGGTACGTGTACCTGCTGCACACGCCCGTACTGCCCGAGCTGGCCTGGCGCGGGCCGCTCGGCAAGCGGTGGCCGCAGCTGATGCGGCGCGTCGAGAAGGTCCCCGACGACGGCTACCCGACCCCGTCGCTGCCGGCCGACGCGGCGCACGGCGCCTGGCTCTACCGGGACAACGTCCGGGCGCGGCTGCTGCGCCCGCGCACCGACGCGTACGCCTACGCGCCCGTGCAGCTGATCACCCCGACCGGTGACATCTTCCTGTCGGAGCGGCTCTACGACGAGCTGGCGACGTGGGCCCCGCAGTTGGTGCGCCGTACGCTGCCGGCCAAGCACTGGGTGCCGCGCACCCGGCCGGACCAGCTGGCCGCGTGGATCACCGAGTTCGTGACGGCGCACGAGGACCAGGGCGGCGGTATGCCGGCGCCGGTGGCGGCGGGGCGGCGGTACGCGGACCGGTTCGGTGGGCAGCTGGTGCTGGTCACGGGCGCGGCGAGCGGCATCGGGCGGGCCACGGCGTTCGCGTTCGCCGAGGCGGGCGCGCGCGTGGTGGCGGTGGACCGGGACGCGGAGGGCGCGGCCCGGACGGCCGAGATGGCCCGGCTGATCGGCGCGCCGGACGCCTGGGGCGAGGTGGTGGACGTCAGCGACGAGCAGGCCATGGAGAAGCTCGCCGAGAAGGTCGCCACCGAGTACGGCACGGTGGACGTGCTGGTGAACAACGCGGGGATAGGCCTGTCGGGCCCCTTCCTCGACACGACGAGCGACGACTGGAAGAAGGTCCTCGACGTCAATCTGTGGGGCGTCATCCACGGCTGCCGGATCTTCGGCCGGCAGATGGCCGAGCGGGGACAGGGCGGCCACATCGTGAACACGGCGTCCGCCGCCGCCTTCCAGCCGTCCCGGATGCTGCCCGCGTACAGCACCTCCAAGGCGGCGGTGCTGATGCTCAGCGAGTGCCTGCGCGCCGAGCTGGCCGGCCGGGGCATCGGGGTCACGGCGATCTGCCCGGGGATCGTGAACACCAACATCACCGCCACCGCGCGCTTCGCCGGAGTGGCTGACGACGAGGAGAAGCGGCGGCAGAAGAAGACAGCCCGGCTGTACGGGCTGCGCAACTACCCGCCGGAGAAGGTGGCCGACGCGATCCTGCGGGCCGTCGTGCGGAACGAGGCGGTGGTGCCGGTGACACCGGAGGCACATGGCGCCCGGCTGCTGTCCCGGCTGGCGCCGGGCGCGCTGCGGGCGATCGCCCGGCTGGAGGCACGGCTGTGACGGGGCGGACCACGGCCGCGTCCCGGTTCCGGTCCGGGTCCGGGTCCGGGTCCGGGTTCGGGTTCGGGTCCGGGTCCGGGTTCGGGTCCCGGTGGCGGCCGTACCATCCCTCGCAGGGCGGTTCGGGGTAGCAGGGAGCGGGTGTGGACGAGCAGGCGGCACGGATACCGGTGGCCGAATACCGTATCGAGGACCTGGCGCACCACAGCGGCGCCACGGTCCGGACCATCCGCGCCTACCAGGACCGGGGGCTGCTGCCCAGGCCCGAGCGGCGCGGCAGGTCCAATGTGTACGGCGACGCCCATCTGGCCCGGCTGCGGCAGATCGCCGACCTGCTCGACCGCGGCTACACCCTGGCGTCCATCAAGGAACTGCTGGAGGCCTGGGACGCGGGCCGGGGCCTGGGCGGCGTCCTGGGGCTGGTCGCCGAGGTGCACGGCCCGTGGACGGACGAGGAGGCGGACCGGATCACGCGCGCGGAGCTGGTCGCCACCTTCGGCGGAACGCCGGACGAGAAGGCGGTGGAGGAGGCCATAGAACTCGGCGTACTGGAGCGCATTCCGGGGCGCGACGACGAGTTCCTGGTGCCGAGCCCCCAGGAACTCGCGGTGGCGGCCGAGTTGTACGCCGCCGGGGTGCCGCTGTCGGCGATCTCCGGCCACCTCAGGGAACTTCGCGGCCAGGTGGAGCACATCGCCAACCGCTTCCTGGAGTTCACCATGGAGCACGTCTTCGCGCGCTACCTCGGCCACCGGCCGCCCACGGACGCGGACGCGGCGGAGGCGGCGAGCATGGTGCGGCGGCTGCGGCCGCTCGCCCAGCAGACGGTGGACGCCGAACTGGCCCGCGCCATGCGTACGTTCGCCACCCGCCACCTCCAGCAGCACCTGTCGCCCGACGGGCCATCGGTGAAGGGCGATGAGACCACACAGGTGGCCCTGCCCGCCTCGACGATTCGTGCCGTACACAGTCTTGTTGGACCTCAGAACGCGTCGGCGTTCATCACGGCGGCGACTGAACGAGAGGTACAGGCAAGGACATTGGACGCATTGGCCTCAACTTGTGGTGAAACAGCTGGAGTCGACCAAGACATATGAAAGGACACGGCTGTTGTCCACAGAAACGCCAATTCGCCTGTGGATAACGCGGGTTACTTGTGGATCAAACCTACGAGCCTGAATTTCCGTGGCGACGGGAGCGTGATGCCTGACACGCTCGACGCATGGATGAAAGACGCACCGTAAAGGTGTCGAAGTACCTCGCGAAACACCTGCGCCACCAGCCCGAGCGGATCGGACTGGTCCTCGACCCGAACGGCTGGGTCGCGATCGAGGACCTGTTGCGGGCGGCCGCCGAGCACGGCGTACGGATCAGCCGCGCCGAGCTGGAACACGTCGTCGCCGTCAACGACAAGCGGCGCTTCACGATCGACGGCGACCGGATCCGCGCCAACCAGGGCCACACCGTCGACGTCGACCTGGACCTGCCGCCGGCCGTCCCGCCCGCGTACCTGTACCACGGCACCGTCGCCCGCAACCTGCCCGCGATCCGCGCCGAGGGGCTGCGCCCCATGGCCCGCCACCATGTCCATCTGTCGCCCGACCGCGAGACGGCGGCCCGGGTCGGCGCGCGCCGCGGCCGGCCCGTCGTGCTGTCCGTGGACGCCGGTGCCATGCACCGGGACGGCCATGTCTTCCGCGTCAGCGCCAACGGGGTCTGGCTCACCGACGCCGTACCGCCCGCCTACCTCCGGTTTTCCGGCTGACCGCCTGCCCGGCCTGCGTCAGCGCAGCTGGGCGAGGGCCTCCGTCGCGATCCGCTCGTACAGCTCCTCGTCGGCGGCGAACATCGTGTCCGCGATCGGCGCATGGACGACGATCTCCGTGAAGCCCAGCTCGAAGTGACGGCCCGCGAAGTCGACGAAGGCGTCGAAGGACTCCAGCGGCCGGTCCGGGGTGAACCCGCTCAGCAGGATCCTGTCCAGCTCCGCCGCGTCCCGCCCGGCGTCCGCGCACGCCTTGCCGAGCTTGTCCAGCTGCCCCAGCAGGGCCTGCCGCGACTCCTCCGGCGTACCCGTCCCGAACAGCTTCGGGTCGCCGGTCGTCACCCACGCCTGCCCGTGCCGCGCCGCCAGCTTCAGCCCGCGCGGCCCCGTGGCGGCCACCGCGAACGGCAGCCGCGGCCGCTGCACGCACCCGGGGATGTTCTGCGCCTCACCCGCCGAGTAGAACGCCCCCTCGTGCGTCACCGTCTCCTCGGTCAGCAGCCGGTCCAGCAGCGGCACGAACTCCGCGAACCGGTCCGCCCGCTGGCGCGGCGTCCACGCCTCCTGCCCCAGCGCCGTCGCGTCGAACCCGCTGCCTCCCGCGCCTATGCCCAGCGTGACCCGGCCACCGGAGATGTCGTCCAGCGAGATCAACTCCTTGGCGAGCGTGACCGGATGCCGGAAGTTCGGCGAGGTCACCAGCGTGCCCAGCCGGATCCGCTCCGTGGCCCCGGCCGCCGCCGTCAGCGTCGGAATCGCGCCGAACCACGGGCCGTCCCGGAACGGCACCCGCCACGACAGGTGGTCGTAGGTGTACGCCGTGTGGAAGCCGAGCCGCTCGGCCCGCAGCCACGCGTCGCGGCCGCCGTCGTGCCAGCGGCGGGAGGGGAGGATCACGGTGCTCAGACGCATGGAACGAGCCTACGGTGCCCCACTGACAACCCCGGCCTGGCTCAGATGTGCAGCTATCCGCACGCCCGTGCAGCCCGTACGGGACAATGGACGGCGTGACCTCAGCGACCTCTCCCCGGCCCCGGCCCACGGCACACCGACGTCCCCGGCTGATCGCCACGGACCTGGACGGAACGCTCCTGCGCGACGACAAATCGGTCTCCGACCGGACGATCTCGGCACTCGCCGCCGCCGAGGAGGCCGGCATCGAGGTCTTCTTCGTCACCGGCCGCCCCGCCCGCTGGATGGGCGTCGTCAGCGACCACGTCCACGGGCACGGCCTGGCGATCTGTGCCAACGGCGCGGCCGTCGTCGACCTCCACTCCGGCGGCAAGCTGCTGGAGGTCCGGCCGCTGGAGCGGGAGACCGCCCTCCACGTCGTACAGACGCTCCGCCGTGAGGCACCCGGCACCGCCTTCGCGGTCGAGCTCGCCACCGGCTTCCACTACGAGCCCGACTACCCGCCCTTCTGGCTCGACCCGTCCGCCACCATCGCCCCCGCCGAGAAGCTCCTGCACGAGGACGAGCCCGGCACCGGCGCGCCCGTGCTCAAGCTGCTCGCCCACCACGCCGACCTGACGCCCGACGGCTTCCTCGCCCTGGCCCGTACGGCCGCCGGTGACCGGGCGAGCATCACCCGCTCCAGCCCCAGCGCGCTGCTGGAGATCAGCGGCCTGGGCGTCTCCAAGGCCAGCACGCTCGCCCTGTGCTGCGCCGAGCGCGGCATCTCGGCCGACGAGGTGGTGGCGTTCGGGGACATGCCGAACGACATCGAGATGCTGTCCTGGGCCGGCCGCTCCTACGCGATGGGCAACGCGCACCCGGACGTGGTCGCCGCCGCCTCCGGCCGGACGGTGGCGAACAACGAGGACGGTGTCGCGCGCGTCATCGAGGACATCCTCGGCAGTCAGTGAGGTGAGGGGCCCAGCCGGACCCCGTGCTCGCCCAGCCAGCGCACCGGGTCCACGGCCGAGCCCATGTGGGGCGTGAGCCGCACCTCGAAGTGGAGGTGCGGGCCCGTCGAGTTGCCGGTGTTGCCCGACCGCCCGATCACCTGCCCGGCCACGACCGGCTGCCCCGGGGACACGGCGGGCGCGGCCAGGTGCGCGTACTGCGAGTGCCAGCCGCCCGCGTGGCGCACCACCACCTCGATTCCGAACGCCCCGCCGCAGGTGACCGACCGCACCCGGCCAGCCCCGATCGACCGCACCGGAGTGCCGACGGCCACGGCGAAGTCCTGCCCCGTGTGGCGGCGCGCCCAGTGCGCGCCCGCCCGGTGGAACCCGGCGGACAGGGCGTACCCCTCCACCGGCGCGACCCACCCGCGCGCCCCGCCGACGCGACCGACACCACCCGCACGGGCAAGGGCACCTGCACCACCTGCACCACCTGCGACTCCGGCACCACCTGCGACCCCGGCACGCAGACCGCTCACACCGCTCACACCACTCAAACCGCTCACACCAGCACCGCGAGCACCGTTGGTACCGCTAGCGCCACCGGCACCGCCTGCACCACCACCCATCCCCGCCGCACCCCCGCACCGCCCCGCCGCCACCCGTCGGTCCGCCTCCGCCTGCAACCGCCACTGGGCCCGCTCCAGCCGCGCCTCGATGCCCCGCCGGATCGCGGCCAGCCGCTCGCGGCGCACGTCCAGGTCGCGCCACGCCGTACGGGCCTGCCTCTCCGCCCGCGCGAGGCGCCGCTCCGCCGCCCTGGTGCGCTCCATCAGGCGGTTGACGACCCGGTCCGCCTGCCGGGCGAGCCGCGCCGCCCGGATCACCTCGTCGGCATCGTCGGCGTCGTCGGCCAGCAGCAGCCGCGCGGTCAGGCCCAGGGACCCACCGGCCCGGTACTGAGCCCGGGCGACCTCGCCCATCCGGTCGTTCAGCACGGCCAGTTCGCGCCGCTTCACGGCCAGCTCCCGCTGGAGCCGGCCGGCCAGGGCGCGCTGCGTGGCGGCCGCGCGCCGGCCCTGCTCGTACGACTCCGTGGCCCGCGCGGCCTCGTCGAACAGCCGCGCCACCTCCCCGGCCGCGCCGCCCGGCCCGTCGGCGGCGGCGGCCGCGGGATGGGGGAGCAGGGCGACCAGTACGGCCAGCACCACGAGCACCATCCTGGGATGGTGGCCCCGGGCGCGCCCGATGTCCGGCACCCCAGCGGTGTCGTACCGCCGACCGGCCCATCCCTGTTCCTCCGACCGGGTACACCGGCGTGGAAACCTGACCCCGCCTACAGCGGCGCCTCCCACACCACCGTCGTACCGCCGCCGTCCTCGCCGATCCCCGGCCCGCACCGGCTCGATCCGCCGAGCGACTCCGCCCGCCGCGCGAGGTTCCTGAGGCCGCTGCGCCGCCCGCCCTCCGGCAGGCCCACCCCGTCGTCCGCGACCGTCAGCCGCACCCCCGCCCTGCCGTCGGGGAGTGTCGCGGTGGCGTCCACGACGACCTCGATCCGATGGGCCCGCGCGTGCCGGAACGCGTTGGACAGCGCCTCGCGCAGCGCGGCCACCAGGTTCTTGCCGGTGAGTTCGCCGACCGCCGTGTCGACGGGGCCGGCGAAGCGGTGGGAGGGGGTGAACCCCAGCGGTACGGCCGCCATGTTGATCTCGCGCAGGACGCGTGTGCGCAAGCCCGACGGCGCCTCGGCCGGGCCCTGCTGGAGCGCGAAGATGGCGGTACGGATCTCCTGGATGGTCACGTCCAGTTCGTCGACGGCCTTCTCCACCCCCTCCTGGACGGCCGGCGCGAGCGCTCTGCGCTGGGCGCTCTCCAGCATCATCCCGGTGGCGAACAGCCGCTGGATGACCAGGTCGTGCAGGTCACGGGCGATACGGTCCCGGTCCTCGTACACCGCGAGGCGCTCGCGGTCGCGCTGCGCCTCCGCCATCATCAGCGCCAGTGCGGCCTGGGAGGCGAACTGGGTGGCCAGGGTGCGTTCCATCGCGGTGAACTGGCGGGCTCCGGGGGCGCGGGGCGTGGCGAGCGCGCCGAGGACGCGGCCGCCGCTCTGGAGCGGAAGCATCATGCTGGGCCCGTAGTGCCGCGCCAGCCGGGTGATCATGCGCGGGTCGGTCGCCGCGTCCGCCATGAACACCGCCTCGCCGGCCAGGAGCCGCTCGACGACCGGGCTCTCCGGCGGGATGACCACGCCGAGCGCGGTCGCCGGGTCGTCGGCGGAGACGGCGACGATCTCCAGACCGCCGGAGCCGTCGGCGGCCGGCAGCAGCACGATCCCCGCGCACGCGCCGGCGAGCCTGCGGGCCTGTTCGGCGACGACCGAGAGGGCCTCGTCGGCGTCGCCGCCGGACAGCAGGGCCGTGGTGACGGCCACCGAGCCGTCGATCCACCGTTCGCGCTGGCGTGCGGCCTCGTAGAGGCGGGCGTTGCCGATGGCGATCCCCGCCTCGGTCGCCAGCACCCGCACCATGTGCAGGTCGTCGTCGTTGAACTCGGCCCCGCCCCGCTTCTCCGTCAGGTAGAGGTTGCCGAAGATCTCGCCCTGGACGCGGATGGGTACGCCGAGGAAGGTCCGCATCGGGGGGTGGCCGGCCGGGAACCCCGCGGCGCGCGGGTCCGCGGTCAGATCGGTGAGCCGCATGGCCTCGGGGTGGTGGATGAGCGCGCCGAGCAGGCCCGGGTGGCCGTCGGGCCGGCGGCCGATCTCACGCGCGACGGCGTCGGAGACCCCGTACGTCACGAAGTCCGACAGTCCCTTGCCCTCCTCGTCGACGACGCCGATGGCGGCGTAGCGGGCGTCGGCGAGCTCGGCGGCGGTCTCGCAGATCCGGTCGAGGGTGGAGTGCAGTTCGAGCCCGGTACCGACGGACCGCATGGCCTCCAGCAGTTGCGGGACGCGGGCGGTCAGCTCGGTCGACAGCCCCTGGAGGCCACGGGTCGCCCGCGTCACGCCGTCCTGGTGGTCCTTGGGCTCCGGGGCGGTCATGCCCCTGAGCCTAGTTAGTCCTGTTTCGCGGGAAAAGTCGGCTCCGCTGCCGGGGGACGCCAGGAGCTCGTTGGGGACATCAGGAGCCTGCCGGGGGACGCCAGGAGCCTGCCGGCGCCGCCAGGAACTCGCCGAGGACATCAGGAGCCTGCCGGCGCCGCCGCCAGGAGCAGATCGGCCGCCCGCTCGCGCTCCAGCATGCGGCGCAGCGGTCCGTCGGCGGCCGCCAGTTCGGCGTACGAGCCGCGCTGCACCGTACGCCCGCCGTCCAGGACGACGACGTCGTCGACCGCGTCCAGGCCGTGCAGCCGGTGCGTGATCAGTACGGTCGTGCGGCCCTCGGTGGCCCGCAGCAGGTCGTCGGTGAGCGCGTCCGCCGTGGCGAGGTCCAGGTGCTCGGCGGGCTCGTCGAGCACGAGGACGGGGAAGTCGGCGAGGAGCGCGCGGGCGAGGGCCAGGCGCTGGCGCTGGCCGCCGGAGAGCTGGGCGCCGTGCTCGCCGACGAGCGTGTCGAGGCCGTCGGGCAGGGCGTCCACCCAGTCCAGCAGCCGGGCCCGGTCCAGTGCCGCGCGCAGCTCGTCGTCGCTCGCGCCGGGCCTGGCCAGCCGCAGGTTCTCCCGGATGGAGCTGTCGAAGGTGTGCGCGTCCTGGGCGCACAGCCCGACCAGGCGACGTACGTCGTCGCCGTCGAGCCCGGCCGCGTCCACCCCGCCGATCCGGTACGTGCCGTCATGGGCGTCCAGGAACCGCAGCAGCACCTGCGCGAGGGTCGTCTTGCCGGAGCCCGACGCCCCGACGACGGCGACCCGCCGGCCGGCCTCCAGGCGCAGGTCGAACGCCGCGAGGGCGTCCCGGTCCTGGCCCGCGTACCGGGCGCTGAGGCCGCGCAGCTCCAACGGGAAGGGGCTGTCCGGCGCGGGCCGCGGCTCGCGCGGCTCGTGTACGGGGACGGGGGCGTCGAGCACCTCGTACACCCGCTCCGCGCTCCGCTTGACGCGCTGGCGGTACTGCACGGCCAGGGGGAGGCCGGTGACCGCCTCGAACGCGGCCAGTGGGGTGAGGACGACGACGGCCAGCGTCACGCCGTCGAGCCGCCCGTCGCGTACCGCCTGCACGCCCACCAGCGCGGCCGCCGCCACGGTCAGTCCCGTGACGAGCGCGGCGAGCCCGCCGCCCAGGGCGGTGGCGGTGGCCTGGCGGGTGGCGATCCGGGTGAGCGCGCCGTCCGCCTCGCGGGCCCGGTCGATACGCCGGTCGAGGGCGCCCGCCACCGTCAGCTCGGCGCAGCCGCGCAGCAGGTCGACGGCCCGCATGGCCAGCGCGCCGCGCGCCGGGGCGAGCCGCTGCTCGGCGCGGCGGGCGACGGCGCCGCTGACCAGCGGCACGGCGACGCCCGCGACCAGGAGCCCGGCCGCGAGAACCGCTCCCGCCTCCGGCAGCAGCCACGCGGTGAACCCGACGGCCCCGGCGCCGACCACGGCGGCGGTCCCGGCGGGCAGCAGCCACCGCAGCCAGTAGTCCTGGAGGGCGTCCACGTCGGACACGAGCCGTGACAGCAGGTCGCC
Organism: Streptomyces sp. CB03234; assembly: GCF_001905885.1. Taxonomy (GTDB): domain Bacteria; phylum Actinomycetota; class Actinomycetes; order Streptomycetales; family Streptomycetaceae; genus Streptomyces. The sequence goes on from NZ_LIYH01000005.1 coordinate 153,415, forward strand.
GCGGCGCACCGTACGCAGCCCGGCCGGGGCGATCCGCTCCAGCCTGCGGTACACGCCGACCCGTACCTCGGCGAGCATCCGCAGCACGGCGTCGTGCGACACCAGCCGCTCGGCGTAGCGGAACACGGCCCGCCCGATGCCGAACGCCCGGGTCGCGGTCACGGCCACCATCAGATACAGCACGGGCGGCTGCTCGGAGGCCCGCGAGATCAGCCACCCGGACACGGCCATGAGCCCCACGGCCGACCCGAGGGCCAGGCTGCCCAGCAGCAGCGCCAGGGCGAGCCGCCCGCGCAACTCCCCGGCCATGCCCCGCACCCGTGCGAGTACGGCAGTGGCGTCCGCCCCCTCGGCAACGCCCTCCCCCGTCACGGGCGTCTGCGCCCCGCCCCCGCCCACCAGCCCGAACGCCGCGTCGAGCGCGTCCAGACCGCCCGGCGCGCCCGCCTCGACGGTGGCCGTACCGCCGGATGGAGCCTCCCGCAACGTGACCACCCGGTCCGCCACCGCCAGGAGCGCCGGGCGGTGGACGACCAGGAGCACCGTGCGTCCCTCGGCGAGACGACGAACCGCATCCACCACGGCCGCCTCCGTCGCGCCGTCGAGCGCCGCCGTCGGCTCGTCCAGCAGGAGCAGCGGCCGGTCGGCCAGGAACGCCCGGGCCAGGGCCAGCCGTTGGCGCTGCCCCGCCGACAGTCCGGCGCCGTCCTCGCCCAGCACCGTCCCGGCACCCTCCGGCAAGGCGTCCACGAACTCGGCCGCGCCCGCGTCCCGCAGCGCCCGCGCGACCGCCGCGTCGTCCGCGTCCGGCCGGGCGAGGCGTACGTTCTCCGCGATGGTCCCCGCGAACAGGTACGGCCGCTGGGGCACCCACGCGATCCGCTCCCGCCACCGCTCCAGGTCCAGCGCCCCGAGGTCCACACCCCCGACGCGTACCGCACCCCCGTCGCCCGAAGGCTCCGCGAACCCGAGCACCACATCCAGCAGCGTCGACTTGCCGACCCCGCTCGGCCCGACCAGGGCGACCGTCTCGCCCGGCTCCACGACCAGCGACGCGCGGTCCAGCGACGGCTCGGCACGCCCCGCGTGCCGTACGGTCACGTTCTCCAACTCCAGCCGCACATCCGCCGGAACAGCCCTGTCACCGCCCTTGCGGACCGGCGCCTCCAGGACGGCGAAGATCTCCTCCGCGGCCGACAGCCCTTCCGCCGCCGCGTGGTACTGCGTACCGACCTGGCGCAGCGGCAGATACGCCTCGGGCGCCAGGATCAGGATCACCAGGCCCGTGTACAGATCCAGGTCCCCGTGCACCAGCCGCATGCCGACGCCGACCGCGACCAGGGCGACCGACAGGGTGGACAGCAGCTCCAGCGCGAACGACGACAGGAACGCGATCCGCAGCGTCCGCAGCGTCGCCTGCCGGTACTCCGACGTGATCGCACGGATGGACTCCGCCTGTGCCTTGGCCCGGCCGAACACCTTCAGCGTGGGCAGACCCGCCACCACGTCCAGGAAGTGCCCCGACAGCCGGGACAGCAGCTTCCACTGCCGGTCCATCCGGGCCTGCGTGGCCCAGCCGATGAGAACCATGAAGACGGGGATCAGCGGCAGGGTCCCGACGATGATCGCCGCCGACACCCAGTCCTCGGTGACGATCCGTGCCAGCACCGCCACGGGCACCACCACGGCGAGTCCGAGCTGCGGCAGATAGCGCGAGAAGTAGTCGTCGAGCGCGTCCACGCCCCGGGTGGCCAGCGCCACCAGTGAGCCGACCCGCTGCCCGCTCAGCCACCCAGGCCCGAGCGCGGCCGCCCGTTCCAGCAACCGGCCGCGCAGCTCCGACTTGACCGCGGCGCTCGCCCGGTGGGCGGCCAGCTCGGTCAGCCACGACACGACCCCCCGCCCCACCGCGACGACGACGAGCAGCACCAACGGCTCGCGGAGATCGCCGCCGTCCAGCCCCCGCTGGAAGGCGCCCACCACGACCTCGGCGATGAGCATCGCCTGGGCGACGACCAGCGCCGCCCCGACGACGCCCAGTGCCACCACCGCCGCCAGGAACAGACGGGTGGCCCGGGCGTATCGGAGCAGACGCGGGTCGATCGGTTTCACGTGAAACATCCCCTACTAGTGCGCGGCGTCGGCGATGTGCTGCGTACCGATCCGCTTGCGGAACACCCAGTACGTCCAGCCCTGGTACAGCATCACCAGCGGCGCCGCGATGGCCGCACACCACGTCATGATCTTCAGGGTGTACGCGCTGGACGCCGAGTTGGTGACGGTCAGGCTCCACTCCGGGTTCAGCGAGGACGGCATGACGTTCGGGAAGAGCGTCAGGAAAAGCATCGCGACCGCGGCCGCGATCGTGACACCCGACAGCGCGAACGACCACCCCTCGCGCCCCGCCTTGATCGCACCGACCGCCCCGACCAGCGCCACGGCAGCAACGGCCATCGCGACCAGGCTCGTGCCGTCACCCCGCGATACCTGGGTCCACCCCAGGAACCCGACGGACAGCACCATGGTGACCAGCCCCAGCGTCAGCGCCAGCTTCCGCGCCCGTACCCGGATGTCCCCCACCGTCTTCAGCGCGGTGAACACCGTCCCGTGGAAGGTGAACAGCGTCAGCGTCACCAGCCCGCCCAGCAGCGCGAAGGGGTTGAACAGGTCGAACAGCGTGCCCACGTACTCCTTGGTCGCGTCGATCTTCACGCCCCGCACGATGTTCCCGAACGCCACACCCCACAGGAACGCGGGGATCAGCGACGTCCAGAAGATGGCCTGCTCCCAGTTGTGCTGCCACTTCTCCTCCGGGCGCTTGGCCCGGTACTCGAATGCGACACCACGCACGATCAGGCAGACCAGGATGACCAGCAGCGGCAGGTAGAAGCCGGAGAAGAGCGTGGCGTACCAGTCGGGGAAGGCCGCGAACGTGGCGCCGCCGGCCGTGAGCAGCCACACCTCGTTGCCGTCCCAGACGGGCCCGATGGTGTTGATCAGCACCCGCTTCTCGACCCGGTTGCGGGCGAGCAGCTTGGTCAGGACGCCTACGCCGAAGTCGAAGCCCTCCAGGAAGAAGTAGCCGGTCCACAGGACGGCGATGACGACGAACCAGATGTCGTGAAGTTCCATGCCTCAGCTCCAGTCCTCAGTACGAAAAGGCCATCGGCCGGTCGACTTCACGCTTCGGATCCTCCGGATCCCGGTCATGGCCACCGATCTTGGTGGGCGGGTTGAGGTCGGCCTCCGTCAGTTCGGGCGGCCCGGCCTTCACGTACTTCACGAGCAGCTTGACCTCGATCACGGCGAGGACCGCGTAGAGCGCCGTGAAGACGACCATCGAGGTGATCACCTCGGCCGGGGAGACGCCGGGCGAGACCGCGTCACGGGTGCGCAGCACGCCGTACACCACCCAGGGCTGGCGGCCCATCTCGGTGAAGATCCAGCCCCAGGAGTTCGCGATCAGCGGGAAGGCCAGCGTCCACAGCGCGACGAGCCAGTACAGCCTGGTCAGCTTCGGGCTCAGGGCTCCCTTGAACAGGACCAGGTTGGGAACCTCGTCCTCGCCCACCCGCAGCCGCGCGGGAAGCAGGAACCGCTTCCGGGTCAGCCACAGCCCGACCAGCCCGAGCGAGAAGGACGCCATGCCGAAGCCGATCATCCACCGGAATCCCCAGTACGCGACGGGGATGTTGGGCCGGTAGTCACCGGGGCCGTACTTCTCCTGCAGGGCCTTGTTGGTGTCGTTGATGCCAGGGACGTACGACTCGAAGTCACTGTGCGCCAGAAACGACAGCAGCCCAGGAATCTCCACCGCTACCTTGTTGTGCCCCTTGTCCACGTCACCCACGGCGAAGATCGAGAACGGCGCCGGCTTCTCGCCCTCCCACAGCGCCTCGGCCGCGGCCATCTTCATCGGCTGCTGCTCGTACATGACCTTGCCGAGGAAGTCACCGCTGATCGCGGTGAACATCCCGCCGATCACCACGGTGACCAGGCCCAGCCGCAGCGAGGTCTTCATCACCGGGATGTGCTTCCGGCGCGCCAGGTGGAAGGCGGCGATACCGACCATGAACGCGCCACCCGTCAGGAAGGCGGCGGACATGGTGTGGAAGACCTGCGTCAGCGTGGTGTTCTGGGTGAGCACGAGCCAGAAATCGGTGAGCTCGGCGCGGCCCGTCTTCTCATTGATCTTGTATCCGACCGGGTGCTGCATCCAGGAGTTGGCCGCCAGGATGAAGTACGCCGACAGGATCGTGCCGATCGACACCATCCATATGCAGGCCAGGTGGATCTTCTTCGGCAGCTTGTCCCAGCCGAAGATCCACAGGCCGATGAAGGTGGACTCGAAGAAGAACGCGATCAGCGCCTCGAAGGCGAGCGGCGCGCCGAAGACGTCACCGACGAAGCGCGAGTAGTCGGACCAGTTCATGCCGAACTGGAACTCCTGCACGATGCCGGTGACCACACCCATCGCGATGTTGATGAGGAACAGCTTTCCCCAGAACTTTGTCGCCCTGAGGTACTTCTCCTTCTCGGTCCGCACCCATGCCGTCTGGAGACCGGCGGTGAGTGCGGCGAGGGAGATCGTCAGAGGAACGAAGAGGAAGTGGTAGACGGTGGTGATACCGAACTGCCACCTCGCCAGCGTCTCTGGCGCCAGAGCCAGGTCCACGTCAGCTTCTCCTTACGGCCTACGTCCTACGGTCCGGACGTCCTTGCGTCGCCTCGCCGATTCCGGTGGATCTTGGGAGGAACCAGGCGCGCTTGTGAATGCGTTCACAATCACAAGCTATTATGACTCAAACGAAATCCGTAGCCCAGACCGGGGGTCCCCTTTCGCGAAACTTCAACATCTTGTTGAATTTCGCGCATGCAGATACGTATCTCCTGGCCCGCCGGCCACGTGACCGCCACCCTCGACGAAACCCCCACGAGCAAGGCGCTCGTAGGGGCCCTCCCGATCACCTCCACCGCCCACACCTGGGGCGAAGAGGTCTACTTCGACACCCCCGCCTCCCCCGCCCTGGAGCCGAACGCCCAGCAGGTGGTCGAGCCGGGCACGGTCGCCTTCTGGACCGAGGGCGACGCCTTGGCCCTGCCGTACGGACCCACGCCCATCTCGCGCGGCGACGAATGCCGGCTGGCGAGCCCGTGCAACGTCCTCGGCCGCATCGACGGCGACCCCCGCGCCCTCGCCACGGTGCGCTCGGGCGACCCGATCCGCGTCGAACTCGCCTGACCGAACCCCACCCACGGCCCGCAGACGCCAGACGGCCGGGGCGGGGCCGTGCCCACAACCGCCCGGGGGCCGAACCACCCCCACCCAAGGCCCGCAGACGGCAGACGGCCGGGGCGGGGCCGTGCAGGGTCGTCCCCGCAGAGGTTGGCGGCGACCGTTGGGCTCCCATGACCAAGTGACCCAAGGCCGCCGGCCTCGTGGGGGTGCCCCCTCTGGGGGAGAGACGAGCCCGGAGGGGCCACGCCCCCACCCCACCGCCCCGGCCGCACCCCCGGCACCCGCGCCCCGCGCGCAACCCCGCGCCCTTGCTCCCGGCATCACCGTCGGGCGCGGGGCCAGGCGCGGCACCACGCACCCACCCCGCGCCCACCACCGCTCACCGCCCACCGGGCGCCGCGGCCGGCGCCCCAGCGTCAACCCGCTAGTACCGCTCCTTGCGGAACGCCTCGGCCGCCCGCAGGAAGATGTCGTTCGCCTCCGTCTCGCCGATCGTGACCCGCACGCCCTCCCCCGGGAACCCCCGCACGACCACGCCCGCCTGCTCGCACGCCGCCGCGAAGTCCACGGTGAGCTCCCCCAGCCGAAGCCAGACGAAGTTGGCCTGCGTCTCCGGCACCGTCCACCCCTGACCGACGAGCCCCTCGTACACCCGCTGCCGCTCGCACACCAGAGACCCCACCCGCCCCAGCAGCTCGTCCTCGGCACGCAGCGAGGCCACCGCCGCGTCCTGCGCGAGCTGGCTGACACCGAACGGCACCGCGGTCTTGCGCAGGGCCGCGGCCACCGGTTCATGGGCGACCGCGAAGCCGACCCGCAGCCCGGCCAGTCCGTACGCCTTGGAGAACGTGCGCAGCACGGCCACATTGGGGCGTTCGCGGTAGATCTTCACGCCGTCCGGTACCTCGACGTCCCGGATGAACTCCCGGTACGCCTCGTCGAGCACGACCAGCACATCGGACGGCACCCGGTCCAGGAACCGCTCCAGTTCCGCCCGGCGCACCACCGTGCCGGTCGGGTTGTTGGGGTTGCAGACGAAGATGAGCCGCGTCCGGTCGGTGATCGCGTCGGCCATCGCGTCCAGGTCGTGGACGTCACCGGGGGTGAGCGGCACCTGCACCGGCGTCGCACCGCTGACCTGCGTGATGATCGGGTACGCCTCGAAGGACCGCCACGCGTAGATGACCTCGTCGCCGGGGCCGGCGGTGGACTGGACCAGCTGCTGGGCCACGCCCACCGAGCCCGTACCGGTGGCCAGGTGCGTCACGGGCACGCCGAAGCGCTCGGCGAGCTCGTTCATCAGGCCGGTGCAGGCCATGTCCGGGTAGCGGTTGAACGCGGCCGCCGCGGCCAGCGCGCTCTCCATGACGCCGGGCAGCGGCGGGTACGGGTTCTCGTTGGAGGACAGCTTGTACGCGACCGGCCCCTCGGCCGCGGCGGGCTTGCCCGGCTTGTAGGTGGGGATGCCGTCCAGCACGGCGCGCAGCTTCGGGCTCGTCTCGCTCACTCTGGTCCTCCTCGACCGTACGTACCACCAATACTGCTCACCATATGAGGATTCCGCCGCGCTGCGAATGGCCAATTTCCATCGCGGAACCCACCCCACGCCCCGCGGCACCCACCACGCCACCGCGGCGCCCCGCCACGCCCGACCACGCCACCGGCGTGATCACAGGGGGGAGCGCTCCCTCCTGCACCGCGCGCCGGTGGCTCGCGCCGTGGCGCGCATCCCCCGTAGAGGTGAGTTGAGACCTCATCGAAACATCGTCCATTTGGCAGGCTCATGTGCGCCGACAACTCGCGGCGCCAACCAAAACCCTCCAACTGCCTTGAATTACAAGGCCATTAGGGGGTGGCGACCGTGCAGAAACGTGCCTGTCAACAAGTGAATATGCGAACGGCCCAACCGCCCGACCTCGCCCTACTATCGGCTCGCCATGACAGCAGCAGGGAAGCACCAGGTGAGCCGGGCACAGACCCGGGGAAGCCGGCAAGGGCGAGCGGGCATCCGGGACGTGGCCGCCGCAGCCGGGGTCTCCATCACGACTGTCTCCGACGCGCTCAACGGCAAGGGCCGGCTCCCGGACGCCACCCGCCGCCACGTCCGCGAGGTCGCCGACCGGCTGGGCTATCGCCCGTCCGCCGCGGCCCGCACGCTCCGTACCGGCAAGTCCGGCCTCATCGGCCTGACCGTGACGACCTACGGGGATGAACCTTTCACCTTCACCGAATTCGCCTACTTCGCCGAGATGGCCAGGGCCGCCACCTCCGCCGCGCTCGCCCGCGGCTACGCCCTGGTCATTCTGCCCGCCACCTCACGCCATGACGTCTGGTCGAACGTCGCCCTCGACGGCACCGTCGTCATCGACCCCTCCGACCACGACCCGGTCGTCACCGAGCTCGTCCGCCAGGGCCTGCCGGTCGTCTCCGACGGCCGCCCGGCCGGCACCCTCCCGGTCACCGCCTGGGTCGACAACGACCACGAAGCCGCCGTCCTCGATCTGCTCGACCATCTCGCCGCCGCCGGCGCCCGCCGGATCGGCCTGCTCACCGGCACCACCACCGACACGTACACCCGTCTGTCCACCACCGCGTACCTCAATTGGTGCGAACGCGTCGGGCAGGACCCGGTCTACGAGGCCTACCCGGCCCACGACCCCTGCGCCGGCGCCGTCGCCGCCGACCGGCTGCTGGCCCGGCCCGACCGGCCCGACGCCGTGTACGGGCTGTTCGACCCCAACGGCACGGACCTGCTGGCAGCGGCGCGCCGCTACGGGCTGCGCGTACCGGACGATCTGCTGCTGGTCTGCTGCAGTGAGTCCACCGTCTACGCCGCCACCGAACCGCCCATCACCACGCTCTCGCTCAAGCCCCGCCGGATCGGCACCGCGGTCGTCCATCTGCTCATCGACGCCATCGAGGGCATCGAAACCGACCGTCCCGTCGAGCAGGTGATACCGACCGAGCTGATCGTCCGGACGTCGTCCCAGCGACGCTCGCCGCGGACGACCGTCAGCCCTCCCCGGTCCCCCTCGCAGGAATGACCGGCGGATGCTCCCGGGGTGACCCGGCTCGCCCATCGGTCCGGACCGCGTCCAGACCTCCTCAATTGGTGCGAATCGGCCGGTGAACCCGGGGTGCACCCGGATTCACCACCCCTGGTGCGTCACAGAGCACAAGGCTCATTCCTATGATGGGCGGACGACACCGCGGACCGCCCCGACCAGGCCGGTCCGCCAGGTGTAGGGCGTCGCGACGGTGGTGGAGGGGTCGATGACTCAGGGGGCCGGTCAGGGACCCGTGGTGCGGACGGCGACGTTGCGCGACTTCCGCGTACCGCCGTACGCCCAGGTGCCCGTGCAGGGTCATGCCGCTCACCCGGGCAACGCGTTCCCCGAGGGTGAGCTACCGGAGGGGTACACGCCGACCGAGCGCGACCTCCCGGTGATCAACCGTGGCGACACCGTCCAGGTGACCGTCGCCCCCGAAACGGCCCCGGCCACGGTGCCGGCGCCCGCCGCCGAGAACGGCCCCGGTCCGCTGTACGTGGTGGGCGACGTCCACGGCTACCTCGACGAGCTCCTCGCCGCCCTGCGCCACCAGGGCCTCATCGACGCCGAGGGACACTGGGCGGCGGGCAACGCCCGGCTGTGGTTCCTCGGCGACTTCACCGACCGCGGTCCCGACGGCATCGGCGTCATCGACCTCGTCATGCGGCTCTCCGCCGAGGCCGCCGCCGCCGGCGGCTACTGCAAGGCCCTGATGGGCAATCATGAGCTGTTGCTGATCGGCGCCAAGCGCTTCGCGGACACGCCCGTCAACTCCGGTGCGGGCACCGCCACCTTCCAGGCGGCCTGGCTGCTCAACGGCGGCCAGAAGAGCGACATGGACCGCCTCCAGGACGTCCACCTCCAGTGGATGTCCCGGCTCGACGCCGTGGTGGAGGAGGACGGGCACCTGCTGGTGCACTCCGACACCACCGCCTACCTGGAGTACGGCTCCACGATCGAGGACGTCAACGACACCGTCCACGAGATCCTGACCCGCAGCGACGCCGACGAGTGCTGGGACCTGTTCCGCAAGCTCACCAAGCGCTTCGCGTTCCGGGACGAGGGCGGCGCCACCGCCGTACAGGAACTGCTGGCGGCCTACGGCGGCCGGCGCATCGTCCACGGCCACAGCCCCATTCCGTATCTCCTGGGCGAAGTGGGCTCGGAGGACGGCGAGGACGGTACGGGCCCGGTGGTGGAAGGACCGCATGTGTACGCGGACGGGCTCGCGATCGCCATGGACGGCGGGGTGACCATGGCCGGAAAACTGCTGGTCGTCCAGCTCCCCCTGCCCAACTGAGCCATGACGCAGCGCAGTCGGGCCAGGCGATTTCCGGAAATCCTCTGTCACCCCTTGCCGTAACCGCTCTACCATCGGTATTTCCGTAGCAGGCTCTCCTCCGTTTCTGCCCGACTGCCCGTTCTACGCGGGCAAACAGGCCCTACGGAGCATCGGGGGATGCACATGACCAGCGCTCCGCACCTGCTGACCGAGGACCGCGCCGAGTACGAGCGCATCCTCGACGACGCGCTGCGCACCGCGCACGACCGTCCGGATCTCGCCGGGATCGGGCAGCGGCTCAACACCGAGCAGCTGCGCACCATGGCCCTGAACGCCACGGCGCTGATCTCCGCGGCCGCCGCCGCGGAGTACGACCACTTCGTCAAGGTGCGTGAGGAGTCGCGCACCCCCAAAGGAGTGTCCGCCATCCAGTCCGTCCTGGCCCCGGCCGGTGACGAGACCGACGCGGGCCCCGGCGCCGGGGTCGGCGTCATCGTCACCGTGCTGGCACCGGTGCTGGCCGGCACAGCGGCGGTCATCTTCCTGCTGGTGGGCTATGTCCTGAAGGCGCTCGACCCGGCTCCCGCCTTCGCCGATTCCCTGCTCGCGGCAGGCTGGTTCTTCGGGGCCGCGACGGCGGCCGGCCTCCTGGCCGCCGCGATCGGTCTGCTGATCACGGCACTGCGCAACAGCTCCACGCAGGTGTCGGCCCAGGAACCGGGAGGCGACCTGCCCGAGGAGGTCGCCCGCGCCAGGGAGGCATGGCGCCACGCCCTGCTGGAGCGGGGGATCCTGCCGTTCCTGCGGGATGCCCTGGCCGACCCCAGCGCGGACCCCCTCTCGGGGGTGCCTCCGCGCCATGTCGGCCGGATCCCTAAGGTGGGCTACAGCGGGCCGGACTTCTCCAGCCCAAGCGATGGCGGTGCGGGCTCCCGCCCGACGTTCACCAGCCCGGACTTCACCAGTCCCGACTTCGGCGGGCCGGAGCACCAACCGGACTGACCGACCGCCCGGGTGCCCTGTTTCACGTGAAACGAACAGACGTTTCACGTGAAACAGGCTCTCCTAGACGACGGATGTCAGTCCGCCAGCGGCAGATAGACCCGATTACCGGCGGCGGCGAACTCCTTGGACTTCTCCGCCATTCCGGCCTCGATCTCCGTCTCCTTCAGATCACCGCCGTGCTCACGCCGGATGTCCTGCGAGATCTTCATGGAGCAGAACTTCGGCCCGCACATGGAGCAGAAGTGCGCGGTCTTGGCCGGCTCGGCAGGCAGCGTCTCGTCGTGGAACTCGCGCGCCGTGTCCGGGTCGAGGGCCAGGTTGAACTGGTCCTCCCACCGGAACTCGAACCGGGCGTCCGACAGGGCGTCGTCCCACTCCTGGGCTCCCGGGTGCCCCTTGGCGAGGTCCGCGGCATGCGCGGCGATCTTGTAGGTGATGACGCCGGTCTTCACATCGTCCCGGTTGGGCAGGCCCAGGTGCTCCTTGGGCGTGACGTAGCAGAGCATCGCGGTGCCCCACCAGGCGATCATCGCCGCGCCGATACCGGAGGTGATGTGGTCGTAGGCCGGGGCCACATCGGTGGTCAGCGGGCCGAGCGTGTAGAACGGCGCCTCCTCGCAGATCTCCTGCTGGAGGTCGATGTTCTCCTTGATCTTGTGCATCGGGACATGGCCCGGGCCCTCGATCATCGTCTGTACGTTGTGCCGCTTGGCGATCTGGTTCAGCTCGCCGAGCGTACGCAGCTCCGCGAACTGCGCCTCGTCGTTGGCGTCCGCGATCGAGCCGGGCCGCAGGCCGTCGCCGAGCGAGTACGTCACGTCGTACGCGGCGAGGATCTCGCAGAGCTCCTCGAAGTTCTCGTACAGGAACGACTCCTTGTGGTGTGCCAGACACCACGCGGCCATGATCGAGCCGCCGCGCGAGACGATGCCGGTCTTGCGGCGGGCCGTCAGCGGCACGTACCGCAGCAGCACGCCCGCGTGGACCGTCATGTAGTCGACGCCCTGCTCGGCCTGCTCGATGACGGTGTCCTTGTAGATCTCCCAGGTCAGCTCCTCGGCCTTGCCGTCGACCTTCTCCAGGGCCTGGTAGAGCGGCACGGTGCCGATGGGCACGGGCGAGTTGCGCAGCACCCATTCGCGGGTGGTGTGGATGTTGCGGCCGGTGGAGAGGTCCATGACCGTGTCGGCGCCCCAGCGGGTGGCCCAGGTCATCTTCTCCACCTCCTCCTCGATGGAGGAGGTGACCGCCGAGTTGCCGATGTTGGCGTTGACCTTCACCAGGAACCGCTTGCCGATGATCATCGGCTCGATCTCCGGGTGGTTGACGTTGGCCGGCAGGACCGCGCGGCCGGCCGCGATCTCCTCGCGCACGACCTCGGGGGAGACGTTCTCGCGGATCGCGACGTACTCCATCTCCGGCGTGATCTCGCCCCGGCGCGCGTACGCGAGCTGCGTCACCGCCTGCCCGTCGCGGCCCCGGCGGGGCTGGCGCGGGCGGCCGGGGAAGACGGCGTCGAGGTTGCGCAGCCCGCCGCGCGGCGAGGTGTGCTTGATCCCGTCGTCCTCGGGGCGGACCGGGCGGCCCGCGTACTCCTCGGTGTCGCCGCGGCCGATGATCCAGTTCTCTCGCAGCGGCGGCAGGCCGCGTCGTACATCGGTCTCGACATTCGGATCGGTGTACGGCCCTGACGTGTCGTACAGCGTCACGTCCTTGCCGTTGGTGAGGTGCACCTTGCGGACCGGCACCCGGAGGTCGGGGCGCGAGCCCTCGATGTACCCCTTGTGCCATCCGATGGACTTCCCGGCCTCGTCGTTCTGGTTCGAGGCAGGCGTGCGTGCGTCCTGAACGGTCATCGTGACCTACTCCCTACGCCGGCATTACCCGGTAACAGGTTCGGCGGTCGACGCAGCGGTTTCCGTACCCGTCGTACGGATGTCAGCGCCCTCTCAGCCCGGTGCTCCGAGCTCCCGCGTGTGCAAAGGTGCCACCACGCTAGCGCTATCCCGGCCACGCTGAACAGAGGGCCCCCGTCGTTCTTGCGATGATCGGTCGGTGACTTCCTCGCAGCAGTCCCCCGAACCGACCGGACAGGCACATGGTCATACGCACAGCCATGCCCACAGCCATGGCCCCGCCGCGCCCGTCTCCAAGCACCTGCGCAAGGTCATCGCCGCGGTACTGATCCCCTTCGCGACGGCGGTGCTCGTCGGCCTCGCCGTGCTGTGGCCGGGCGGCGCCCCGGAGCACGAGCGCACGGGTGTCGGCTTCGACCGGCAGACCGAGCAGGGCACCGTGGTCCAGGTCGAGAAGGTGGACTGCCGGGACGTGAACGCCGCGCAGGTCCCGCCGACCGGCGACACGACCACGCCCGAAGGCCGCGAGGCGGTCAATGCCCAGCAGGGGCAGTGCGCCAAGGCGACGGTCGAGGTCACGACCGGCAAGGACAAGGGCCGCAAGTTCGTCGAGATCGTCCAGCCGGACGCCCCCCGCCAACTGGAGGAAGGCCAGGGAGTCGTGGTGGCGTACGCCCCCGACGCCCCGCGTGACCTTCAGTACTCGGTCACCGATGTGAACCGCAAGGTGCCGATGGCGCTGCTCGCCGCGATCTTCGCCCTGGCGGTGGTGGCCGTCGGCCGGCTGCGCGGAGTGATGGCCCTGGTCGCCCTGGCGGTGAGCTTCGCGGTGCTGACCCTGTTCATCCTGCCCGCCATTCTGCAGGGCTCGAATCCGCTGGTCGTGGCGGTGGTCGGGTCGAGCGCCATCATGCTGATCGCGCTCTACAGCTGCCACGGCCTGACCGCGCGCACCTCGGTGGCCGTGCTGGGCACGCTGATCTCCCTGTTGCTGATCGGCCTGCTCGGCTCACTCTTCATCGGCTGGGCCTCGCTGACCGGCAACACCGACGACAATACGGGCCTCATCCATGGCCTGTACCCGAACATCGACATGTCCGGTCTGCTGCTGGCCGGTGTCATCATCGGTTCGCTCGGTGTGCTCGACGACGTCACGGTGACCCAGACGTCGGCGGTGTGGGAGCTGCACCAGGCGGACCCGAAGATGGGGCCACGCGCCCTGTACCGGGCCGGTATCCGGATCGGCCGCGACCACATCGCCTCGGTGGTGAACACGCTGGTGCTCGCCTACGCGGGTGCGGCCCTTCCCCTGCTGCTGCTGTTCTCGATCGCGCAGAGCAGCGTGGGGACGGTCGCCAACAGCGAACTGGTCGCGGAGGAAATCGTGCGGACCCTGGTGGGCTCGATCGGTCTGGTGGCCTCGGTGCCGGTGACCACCGCGCTGGCCGCCCTGGTCGTCTCGGCCGACCGGCCGGGTGCCGAGGCACCGGTGGCGGTACGCGGTGGGGGACGGGGCCGGCGACGCAAGAAGTAGCCGCGCCTCTCCCCCCGGCCCGCCCCGCGGTCTTCAGCCGGTAGGGCCTCAGCCGGAAGGGCCTCAGCCGGCGTTCTCCTCGGCGAGGATCCGGCCGAGGGCTTCCTCCAGGTGGCCCTCGAAGTCACCGAGCGTGCGCTCCTGCCCCAGTGGCACCAGCTTGTCGGTGCGGTCGAGGAAGGCCACCAGGGGCGGCGCGCTGGACCGGAACAGCGCACGGTCGGCACCGACCTGCAGCCGGATGCTCACGTCCGACAGGTCCTCGGGTCCGGTGGGCGTGATGTGCACATCGCCGTCACCGCTGGGCCCGTTGATCCCGTCCAGGAGCAGTTCTCTGCCGAATGCCCAGGTGACAGGCGCATCGCCGGGCAGGTGGAACGTCATCCGGACCGCGAACGGGTCCCTGGTCTCGTACCCCAGCTCGACCGGAATCCTGAACGAGAGCTCCTCGGAGACGACGAAGCTCATCAGGACTTCGGCCTGAACCGACTCGCGCATCATGTACCCCGCAGTGAATGAAGCAGTGGCGAACAACAGCTGATGAAGATCGGTGAAGAAAAGCGGCTGGAAAAACGGCCAGGAATGGTCCGTACTGGCCCTCTTGACGCAATCGTCCTGTAAGCGCTACAGGATCACAAGGAGTGAGTTTTCAGATACTGATAGAGAACGCCAACGAGCTGAAGAGTTTCCCCACCTCCCCGCGCAGGCGGTCGACCGCGGGCAGCAACCGGTGTTCCTGGTGGGACGGTACGGAAATGGCCATCGTGGCGGCAGCGGAACCCGCCGTGATGGGGATGGCCGCGCAGACCGTACCAAGCGCGTACTCCTGGCGCTCCACGACCGGTTGCGTCCGTTCCGTGGCCCTGAGCCGCTCCAGCAGCGTCCGCCGGTCACGCACGGTGTAGGGGGTGATCGGCTGCACGGGATGGCGGTCCAGATGGTCCCGGCGGGACCGCTCGTCGAGCTGGCTGAGCAGGCATTGCCCGATCGCATGGGCATGGCCCGTCGCCCGGAAGTCGGCCCATTCGTCGACGGCGGGCGCCGCGGGGGTGTCCGAGACGGCGATCAGTTCGATCTCTCCGTCGCGGTAGGCCGCGAAATACACGGGAACGCCGATCGCGTCCCGCCAGTGCGCCAGCGAGTTCTCGATCTTGCTGCGACGATTCTGCAGAACTCCGCCACCCGCCAGCCGCCCTGCCGCCTCGCCGAAGAGGAACACACCGTTCTCCCGGCGCAGATAGCCCTCATGCGTCAGCGTGCGCAGCAGGTGGTACGCGGTGGGCAGCGGCAGGCCCGTCTCACGCGCCAACTGCTTGGCGGGGGCCCCGTCGGCGTGGGACCCCACGGCCTCCAGCAGCCTCAGCGCCCGCTGCACGGAGCCGATCAGAGTCGGAGGAGGGGCAGGAGTAGCGGTAGGGGTACGGGTAGGGGAATGCGGTGCCGTGGCCAAAGGTCACCCCCAGGCGTTTCGCCCATTCAGTCGTACAAACCGCTGGTAGGGCGTTCGTAAACCCCTTGGTTCCAAGGGCAGCGGAGGCTTGCCACTCTAATGGCAGCCTCCGTTCGGGGTGAGGTTTCGCCAGGGCCGTTCCCCCGCCCGGGCTAACAGGCGGGCGAATGCCCGGACAGTTGCTCCATGGAGGTCACCAGTCGCCGCGGGATGACGAGGAGGACATGAACTTCCGTACGACGTAAATGAGTCCACCGACGAGCAGCGCGAACACGAGCACCTTGAACAGCAGCCCGATCAGCACACTGATCACGGTCCCGATCAGGCTCCCGAAGACCACCAGGGCAATGACGGGTATGGCGATCCACTTCACCCACCAGGGCATTCCCGCGAGTATTTCCCGTACCGCCGCCATTGTCCCGACCTCATCTCTGGTGACATGTCCTACCGTTGGGCACCTTCGATGCTAGGTGCCGCCGGCTCGTCACGGGGGCTCCGCAGCCCTCGCTCTCCCCTGATCCTCCCCCTAGGGAACCCCGGTCCCGCCGGGCGCCGGCGCTCAGCTCTCCGGAGGAGATCAGCTCTCCGGAGGAGAGAAGACCACCATCACCCGCAGGTCCTCGGTGATGTGGTGGAACTTGTGCGGCACGCCGGCCGGCACGTACACCACACTGCCCCGCCCCACCTGCGTCGTCTCCATCCCCACCGTGATCGACGCGCGCCCGCTGACGACGAAGTACACCTCGTCCTCCTTGTGCGGCCGCTGCGGGTCGAGCTCCCCGGCGTCGAGCGCGTACAGGCCCACCGACATGTTCCGCTCCCGAAGGAACTGCAGATACGCGCCGTCATTGGCGGCCCGTTCCGCCTCCAGCTCATCCAGTCGGAATGCCTTCATCGCCCGTCCGCCCCTGCACTTGATCCGATCGTGTCTGCCACGATCAGACACATGATGAATTTCCTAGTCAAGACGCTCGCGAACGCGGCCGCTCTGGCCGTGGCGATCTGGCTGCTCGCCGACATCACGCTGACCGGTGACAGCACCGGCAAGAAGGCCCTGACCCTGGTCCTGGTGGCCCTGGTCTTCGGCATCGTGAACTTCCTCGTCAAGCCGGTCGTGAAGCTGCTCACGCTGCCGCTGTTCATCCTCACGCTGGGCCTGTTCACGCTGGTCGTCAACGCGCTGATGCTGCTGCTGACCTCGTGGCTGGCCGACAAGCTGGACCTGAACTTCCACGTCGAGGGCTTCTGGACCGCCGTCCTCGGCGGCCTGATCATCTCTGTCGTGTCGTGGGCCATGAACGTGGTTCTCCCCGACGGCAGGGACTGAGGCAGGGTGAGTCCCGTGAGTACCACGTACCGCGTCTGTTTCGTCTGCGACGCCGTACCCGAACGTCTGAAGGAGCGTGCCGCATGACATGGGGCGACGGAACCAGGGCGGTACGGGCCGGGCTGCCCGAGCCGAGGGCGTACGAACCGACCCTCCCGGGACCGGTGTTCGCCGCCCACTACCACCTGCCCGGGGAGCCGACCGGCCCCTACACGTACGGGCGGGACGAGAACCCGACGTGGACGCATCTGGAACGGGCGATCGGTGAGCTGGAGGCGCCGGGTGCTCCAGATGTCGAGACGGTCGTCTTCGCCTCCGGGATGGCCGCCATCTCCTCCGTACTGTTCTCGCAGCTGAGGGCCGGGGACGCGGTCGTCCTGCCGGCCGACGGCTACCAGGCGCTGGCGCTGGTGCGCGAGCAGCTCCAGGCGTACGGGATCGAGGTGCGCACCGCGCCGACCGGCGGCGACGCGCAGCTGTCGGTGCTGGAGGGGGCGCGGCTGCTCTGGATCGAGACGCCGTCGAACCCGGGGCTGGACGTGTGCGACATCCGGCGGCTGGTGGCCGCCGCGCACGCCGGGGGCGTGCTCGTCGCGATCGACAACACGCTCGCCACCCCGCTCGGCCAGCGCCCGCTGGAGCTGGGCGCGGACGTCTCCGTGGCCAGCGGCACCAAGGGCCTGACCGGACACGGCGACATCCTGCTCGGGTACGTGGCGTGCCGCGACGCCGCCCTGGCCGCTTCCGTACGGCGCTGGCGCAAGATCGCCGGGGCGATCGCCGGCCCGATGGAGGCCTGGCTCGCGCACCGGTCGCTGGCGACGCTCCAGCTGCGCGTCGACCGGCAGTGCGCGACCGCGCTGGCGCTCGCCGAGGCGCTGTCGGCGCGCGAGGGGGTGACGGGAGTGCGGTATCCCGGACTGCCGGGGGACCCGTCGCACAAGGTGGCGGCCGGGCAGATGCGGCGCTTCGGGTCGGTCGTCTCCTTCGTCCTGCCCGACCGGGAGCGGGCGGAACGCTTCCTGGGCGCGCTGCGGCTGGTGGACGACGCGACCAGCTTCGGCGGGGTCCGGTCCACGGCGGAGCGGCGCGGGCGGTGGGGCGGGGACGCGGTGCCCGAGGGCTTCGTCCGCTTCTCGGTCGGGGCCGAGGACACCGAGGACCTGGTGGCGGATGTGCTGCGCGCGCTGGACGAGGCGGGCTGAGCGGACCCACTACGACGAACGGACGGTCCGAGCCTCCCCCCTCATGGCTCGGACCGTCCGTGTTTTCCTGCGGCTGACCGCGTGCACAAGGCTAGTTGACTCTGTGTCAGTGTCCAATCACTGTAGCGACAGAGACCTATCGACTTATTTATAGTTGGACAGTCGTCCCTGAGGCGACGTCAGCCGCGCGTGGCCGCAGCGGTCGCCGGAGGGCGGGAGGGGGAGGCGCATGGATCTGGCGTTGCTGCGTACGTTCGTCACCGTGCACCGGGCCGGCTCCTTCACCCGCGCCGCCGCACTTCTGGGCCTCTCGCAGCCGGCCGTCACCAGCCAGATCCGCTCGCTGGAGCGCCAGCTGGGCCGCCCGCTGTTCCTGCGCCAGGCCCGTGGCGTCACGCCCACCACGATCGGCGACGAGCTCGCCCACCGCGCGGCGCCGCACCTCGACGCGCTCGTCGAGATCGCCGAGGCCGGTCTCGACGACGAGTCCGGCGTACGCACGCTCCACTTCGCCGGGCCGCCCGAGTTCACATCGGTGCGCGTCCTGCCCGCCCTCACCTCGCTGGTCTCCCAGGGACTCGCGGTACGCACGTCGCTGGTCTCCGCCGCCGAGGAGGTCCTCGACGGGCTGGCCGCCGGCCACCACGACCTGGCCATCGCCACCGCCCGCCCCCGCGGCGGACTGCTCACCGCGACCCCGCTCTGCGACGAGGAGCACGTCCTGGTCGCCTCGCCGCGCTGGGCCGCCCGGCTGGCGCCCGGCGTCCTGCTGCGCAAGGGCGCCGTGGTGCTGGAGCAGTTACCGGTGGTCGAGGTGCACGAGTCGCTGCCGTTCGTGGCGCGCTACTGGGCGGCGGTCTTCGAGTCGAAACCGGCCGCCGCGGCCACCGTCGTCGCACCCGACCTGCGCGCCGTCCTGGAGTCGGCCGCCTCGGGCGCCGGTCTCGCCGTCCTGCCCCGCTACCTGTGCGAGGACGCCCTGGCCGCCGGCCGGCTGGTGGCGCTGCTGGACCCGCCGGTGCCGCCACTGCGTACGTACTTCGTGGTGGTGCGCACCGGCACGCTGTCCCTGCCGCACATCGCGCGGGCGCACGAGTCGCTGCTGCGCGCTGCGACGGACTGGTGACGGCAGGTGGGTGGCGTACCGGGCGGGTTTCAGGAGGGGCGCCACGGGCCATTTTCAAGCCATGACCGAACGTCCAGTGGTCAAGCGCACCGCACGCGCCATTCTGCTCGACGGTGACGATCTCGTCCTGATCAAGCGCACCAAGCCCGGCATGGATCCCTACTGGCTCACCCCGGGCGGCGGCGTCGAGCCGAGCGACGCCACGGTCGTCGACGCGCTCCACCGGGAGGTCCACGAGGAACTGGGCGCCAAGATCACCGATGTGGTGCCGTGCTTCGTCGACACGGTCGAGCACATCGTGGACGGCGGCGTCTCGGGCGTGAAGGTGCAGCACTTCTTCGTCTGCCGGCTGGAGTCCATGGACCCCGCCCAGCGGCACGGGCCGGAGGTGGACGAGCCGCTCGGCGAGTACGAGATCGTCAGGGTGCCCTTCAGCCGGGTCGGTATCGCCGCCGTCAATCTCGTACCGCTGTCGCTGCGGCACTACCTGGACGGCAACATCGAGGGCGTACGGGCGATGCACGCCCCCGACCTGGGCTGACCCGCGCCGATTGCCCGCACCGCTCAGTCGGTGCCCCTCAGCTCGGCACCGCTCAGTCAGGAACCGCTCAGTCGCCGGCCGCCACGAGCTCTTCGAGCGAGTCGTGGCGGATCCGCTCGTAGGGCATGCCGACACCCCGGAGCGCGTCGACGCCGCTGCGGATCATGCCGGCCGGCCCCGAGAGGTACGCGTCGTACTCGTTCCACGGTCCGTACTCGCGCACCACATCGGGCAGCTGCGTCTTGCCGTCGATGATCGCGCGCACCTCCAGCCACGGGTGGGACTGCTGGAGCCGCAGCATGGTGTCGATGTCGTACAGATCGTGATCGGTACGGGCGCCGTAGAAGACCTCGACGGGGCGCCGGGCGCCGTGTTCGGCGACGTCCTCGACCAGCGCCTTGATGGGCGCGATTCCGGTGCCGCCGCCCAGGCAGAGCAGGCCGTTGTCGGTGGTGTGGTCGACGGTCATCGAACCGGCGGGCGGACCCAGGCGCAGCACGTCGCCGGGGCGGGCGTGGTGGACCAGGGCGTTGGACACCCAGCCGGCCGGGACGGCCTTGACGTGGAAGGACAGCAGTCCGTCCGAGCGGGGCGCGGAGGCGAAGGAGTAGTGCCGCCAGATCCGCGGCCACCAAGGGGTCTCAAGGCTCGTGTACTGGCCCGCCAGGAAGGGGTACGGCTGGTCGGGGCGGACCGTGATGACCGCGATGTCGGGCGTTCTCAGGTCGTGCGAGACCACCTCGGCGTGCCACCAGGCCGGCGCGTGCCGCTCGTTCTCGGCGGCCGCGTCGATCATGATCTGGGAGATCGTGGTGTACGTCCGGACCCAGGCGGCCTCGGTCTCCTCGTCCCACGTCGTCGTCGCGTACCGGCTCAGCGCCCCGATGAGCGCCTCACCGACGGCCGGGTAGTGCGAGGCATCGGTACCGTACTTGCGGTGGCCGCGGCCCAGGTGCTGGAGGTACTCGGTGAGCACCGCGGCGTCGTCCATGTGCTCGGCGGCGGTCAGCAGAGCCTTGAGGAGCCGGTCCCGCTGGGCCTCCATGGCCGCCGGGAAGAGGCCGCGGAGCTCGGGGTTGCGGGTGAAGAGCAGGGCGTAGAAGTACGAGGTCACCTTGTCGGAGACGGGCCCCACCTCGGCGAGCGTCCGCCGGACACGTATCGCATCGGGCGACCCGGACTCCGCGGCCACGGCGCCGGCCACCGTCTCGGGGGTGGGATGCTCCTCGGGGCTGCCCGGCTGGGCGTCGGGGCCGTCCGGGTGGGCGTGCGGGCCGTCCGGGTGAGCCGCGCGGTCGTGGTGCCGGGCGCTGTCGAGGTGGTCGGCGTGGTCGGCGTGGTCGGCGTGGTGGGCCTCGTCGGCGTGCTCCGCGCGCGGGGGGTGTCCGGCGCTGTCCGGGTGCCGTGCGTCGTCCACCTGGCCGGCGGGCGCGTCGTACGGGGCGTCCTGGGGATCCGGCGCGTGCACCGGGCCGGCGGGGGCGTGCGGGGGCTCCGGAGCCATGGGCCTTTCGGCCTGGCGTTCGCGCACCGGGCGCTGGGAGCCGTCGGGCCACGGCACGGTCGACGGCACGCGCGTCTCCGCCTCCGGCGCCCGGGAGGCCGGGGCCGCGCCGGCCTCCGGCTCCGCCATACGCGCCGCACCGGTGCCGACCATGCGTATGGACGTGAGCGGCCGACGCGCACCGGCTATTCGTTCCTGATGTCCCTCCGGAGCCTGGCCTGCACCCGCCTCACGCCCCGGGTGCCCGTCGGCATGGGCGGCCTCGGGTCCGGCGGGCCGGTCGGTGACCGGCTTGCGCGGTGTGAACCAGCCACTGCCCCCGCCGTTGTCGCCGGACGTGCCGTTGTCGGCCGACGTGGTGGTCGGAGCGTCCATAGAGTGCCTCGCCTCGAACATCTTTCGGTCGGTCTATAGCACTTCCGCCGGCCCGGAAGCTGCCTCAATTCGCCGCTTTTCGCCTCGTATTCGCTGCCCGCCGCCCACAGTAACCCTCAGCCGCACCACGAATCGGGACGAGTGCGACTGGCTGTGACATTGACCGCAGTTGCTGTGGTCGCAGCATGGCAGGAGTTGCCGGCTCGTCAGAGCGAGAGTGGAAAGCCCGGATTTCGTCCCCAGTTTTCGTTAGGCTGCGTTACCACCGTGTGTTTCGACTAACGGCGGACTCGTACCAGTTCGTAGGCTTCGCGGAGATCGCCTCCCGTATACGTGTGTGTGGCAAGCCCGGACAGATGATGGTCCGCGTTGATCGCCACCGCTACCGGAACCGTCGCGAAGATCTCCGCGTCGGACATGGAATCACCGTATGCAACACACTCGTCCAGCTCCACCCCCAACTCTGCACAGAGTTGGTTCGCGATCTTCACTTTCGCCGACGCATTGAGAATGCCGTCGCGATTGACCGGCTGGGTGAATGGCACGGCAGGCCAACGTGAACCGTGGGCGGCGTGCGCCCCCCAGTCGAGCAGCCGCTCGACGAAGAAGTCGGGTGACAGGGAAACGACCGCACAGTAACCGCCGCCCGCCCGGATATCCGCCCAGACCTCGCGGATGCCTGCCAGCCACGGCGCTTCGTCGAACGCTGCGGCGACGTGCTCCAGGGTCAGCTCGGACCACAGCTCCCTGGCCCGCACCGCGAACTCGTCAGGAGTCAGGGCCCGGGCCAGGAGTGCGCGCTCCAGCTCGGCGATCTCGGCGCTCAGCCCGAGCTGGCGGGAGATCTCCACGGCTGCCGCGGATCCGCGGATCAGTGTGCCGTCGAGGTCGAACAGATGGAGTCTGGGTGGGCTCGCCATGTACGCCGAGGTTAGTACGGGTCCTCCGCGGGACGTTGTTTCACGTGAAACAGGCCTACGGCCGCCATGGCCAAACCGTGGTTCTGCTCGGGCCGCCGCCCACGCCGATCGCGCCGATCAGGCGGCCGTCACGGCGGACCGTACGCCACCCGCGAGGAAGAGGAGCGGGCGGTCGAGGGCGGCGCGGATGTCTCAGTGGTGAGCCGCGGGGACGGCGGCCGGCCCGGGGGCGGCCCCGGCGACGATCCGGCTGTCGCGCCGGGCATCGCGGCGTTCGAGGGCGCTGGAGAGGACGGCCAGTGCCAGGGCGGACGCGGCAAGGACGGCTCCGACCCAGTTGGGGGCGGTGATGCCGAGGCCCGCGGCGATGACGACACCGCCGAGCCAGGCGGACAGCGCGTTGCCGAGGTTGAAGGCGCCGATGTTCACCGCGGAGGCGAGGGTGGGAGCACCGGAAGCCTGGTCCAGGACCCGCTTCTGCAGTGGCGGTACGGTCGCGAAGCCCAGCGCGCCAATGAGCGTGACCGTGATCGCGGCCGTGATCCGGTTGTGCGCCGTGACAGTGAACAGTGCCAGGACGACGGCGAGGGCGCCCAGCGATACGTACAGCAGTGGCATCAGCTTGCGGTCGGCGAACCTGCCGCCGATCAGATTGCCGCCGACCATGCCGAGGCCGAACAGGACCAGCAGCCAGGTCACCGAGGACTCGGCGAATCCGGCGGCCTCGGTCATCATCGGGGTGATGTAGGTGATGGCGGCGAACACGCCGCCGAAGCCCAGGACGGTCATCGCCATGGCCAGCAGGACCTGGACATTGCGGAAGGCGGCGAGCTCGTGGCGCAGTCGTACGCCTTCGGGCTTGGGCTGCTCCGGCACCAGCTTCGCGACTCCGAGCAGGCCGAGGACACCGAGGGCGGCGACGATGAAGAAGGTCGCGCGCCAGCCGGCCGTCTGGCCGATGAAGGTACCGGCCGGCACGCCGACCACATTGGCGACGGTCAGGCCGGTGAACATCATCGCGATCGCGCCGGCCTTCTTCTGCGGCGCGACCAGATCGGCGGCGACCACGGAGCCGATGCCGAAGAACGCGCCGTGGGCGAGCGAGGCGACGACCCGTCCGACCAGCATGAGGCCGAAGGCAGGGGCGACGGCGGACAGAACGTTGCCCGCGATGAACAGCCCCATGAGAAGCATCAGCATGCGCTTGCGGGAGACCCGGGTCCCCAGGACTGTCATCAGTGGAGCGCCGAGGACGACGCCGAGTGCATAGCCCGTGACGAGGTAGCCGGCGGTCGGGATCGACACCTGATAGTCGGCCGCGACCTGGGGAAGCAGCCCCATGATCACGAACTCGGTGGTTCCGATCCCGAAGGCCCCGATGGCGAGGGCGAGGAGCGCGAGTGGCATGGGTGAACCCTTTCCCCAGAGGTTGCATCTGCGCCTTACGGGCGTCGACAATAATTGCAGACGCTGGTTAATTGCAAGCGCGGGCTATTGCGGACGTCGTCTATCCTGGGGACAAGCCGCTCCGGGACAGAGGAGAGATCTCCCATGACAGCCACAGGTCCGGCGCTCACCGCCCTCGCGCAGGGCTGGTGCGCCCTCTCTCTGCTCCACGGCAGGATCGAGGCCCGTATCGAGCGTGAGCTGGAGGCCAAGCACGGCCTGAGCGTGCGTGAGTTCTCCCTGCTCGATGTCCTCAGCCGACAGCACAACGGCCCCGGCGGCCACCTCCAGATGAAGCAGGTCGCCGACGCCGTCGTCCTCAGCCAGAGCGCCACCACCCGCCTGGTCACCCGCCTCGAGGACCGCGGACTGCTCACGCGCTATCTCTGCGACACCGATCGACGCGGTATCTACACCGACGTCACCGAGGCCGGCCTGGCGCTGCTCGCCGAGGCCCGGCCCACCAATGACGCCGCTCTGCGGGAAGCGCTCGACGAGGCCGCGAAGAACCCGGAGCTGGCCCCACTGGTCAGGGCGGTCGAAGAGCTGCACGTACCAGTGGCCTGACCAGCCGCCGGGTAACACGCGGAAGTAGCCTGCGCCCCATGAGCGATCTTGAGATCAGGCCTGCAGCCCCCGCCGACATCCCCGCGATCGTGGCCATGCTCGCCGACGACCCCCTGGGGGCGCAGCGTGAGTCGCCCGACGACCTCACTCCGTACTCCGCCGCCTTCGAGCGGCTGTCGGGCGACCCACATCAGCGTCTGGTCGTCGCCGTCCGCGATGAGCGGGTCGTCGGGACGCTCCACCTCACGATCATTCCGGGACTGTCACGGCGTGGCGCCAACCGGTCGATCATCGAAGCCGTTCGCATACACGCCGATGAGCGCGGCGGCGGTCTGGGCACTCAGCTCATCGAATGGGCCATCGCCGAGTCCCGGCGCGAGCAGTGCCAGTTGGTGCAACTGACGTCCGACGCCAGCCGCACCGACGCACACCGCTTCTACGAGCGGCTCGGCTTCGAAGCCTCGCATGTGGGCTTCAAAATGACGTTGTGACGTCCTCCCGCCCCGGGGCGCACCGTTTCACGTGAAACATCACAGCCCGCGCCAGCCCTCCGGGTCCACACCGCCCGGCACCGCATCCCTCGGCTCGTACGGCTCGCGTGTGAACACGAACGAGCCGAGGTCCAAGTGACTGACGGAACCGTCCTCGCGCCGCACGGCCCGCAGCGTCTCTCCCGCGTAGTAGCCGTCCAGACCTGTCCAGGTGCCGTCCCCCTCTGCCCGGAAGTGCGAGGCACGTCCCTGACCCCGCAGGGGGCACAGCTCCACACCGCCATCCGCGACCACGCGCAAGCCGTAGGAGTGCGTACCCCAGTACCACGGCCCGGTCAGCTCCAGCAGCGCCGGATCGACCTCGGGCAGCGGCCGCCAGGGCTCCGGAATGCGCGGCTCGGCGTCGGCCACGATACGTACGAGCTCGGCGGCGACCACTCCGGGCATCGGCCCGGACGTGGCGTTGGCCAGGGCGACCGCCGCGACACCGTCCTCCACGCTCACCCACAGGCCCGCGAGGAACCCCGGCAGGGAACCGCCGTGCCCCACCAGGGTGCGCTCGCCCGCGCGTACCAATTGGAGCCCGAGCCCATAGCAACCGTTCCAGTCCCCGGCCTCCGGCGGTACGGCAGGGGTACGCATCTCCCGCAGCGTCTCGGCGCTCAGCACCCGCTCGTCGCCCTCCGCCAGGAAGGAGGCGAACCGGCACAGATCCGAGGCGGTCGACCACAACTGGCCCGCCGACGCCATCAGCCCGAGGTCCTCGGCCGGTTCGGGCATCATCACATCGGCCCACGGATGCACCGCCCAGCCACCGGCATACGGAGCGACAGGCCGGGTGCTGGTACGCCCCAGCCCCAGGGGTTCCAGGATCTCGGCTGTCAGCGCCTCCTCCCACGTCACCCCGCGCACTGCCTCGATCAGCGAACCCAGCAGCGTGTACCCGGTGTTGGAGTAGTGGTGTCGCCGCCCAGCCGGGTGCAGCAGCGGCCGCTCCCCGAGCACATCGGCGAGTTCCGGGCGCAACATCCCTGGCGTCCGCTCCCACCATGGTGACGGCGACTCGGCCGCAAGCCCGGCGCTGTGCCCGAGCAACTGAGCGATCGTCACATCCCCCACACCCGTCCCGGGCAGGTGCTTCTCCAGGGGATCCCCCAGGTCGAGCAGCCCCTCGTCCCGCAGCCGCATCACCAGAACCGCCGTGAACGGCTTGGTGATGGAACCGATCCGGTACTGCGTATCGGCATCCGGCACGTGCCCGTCGACGCAGCTGCGCCCGCCCTCCCACAGCAGCCGGCCGTCCCTGGCGACCGCGCCGACGAAAGAAGGCGTACGGCCCTCGGCCTGCGCGGTGGCCACCCGGTGCAGGAGGGCGCGCTCGGTGCTGGGGAGAAGTGTGCCGAAAGTTGACGTCATGCCCCAGGTGTATCCGCCCGTGCCCGATCCCGTCGACCGCTTTGTGCCCCCGCTTGGCCGTACGACGCGCTATACGGCGCTGTACGACCGTGTTGTCTCCCGGACCGGCATGACCAGGGTGGTGAAGCTGCCCTGGTCCGCGGAACGGACCACCACCGGCTGCGTCGGCGAAGAGATCTCCAGCAGGACGTCCGGACCCACCCCCGCGTCGAGCGCTGCCAGGAGCACATCCGGGTCGAAGGCGATACGCAGCGCCGGTCCGGTGCAGATGGCGCGCAGCGTGGTGCGTTCCGTTCCGGGAGCGGTGGCCACCAGCCTGCGCTCCTCGGTGTGCAGGGCGACCGCCGGGCTCCCGCAACGGCCGGTCAGCACCTCGCGGAGCTCGCCCCGCCCGGCGATGATCCGGTGCCGGGCCGGTGGCAGGCCGTCCAGAACCATCCGGTAGTCCGGGAAGGCACCGTCGACGACCGGCACAGCGCGCACCCGGTCCCCACTGCGGACCCAGGCGCCCGGCCCGTCGATCTCCATGGTGACCTCCGGCAGCCACAGCGCCCAGGCGGCGATGTCCCTCATCTCAGCGGCGTCCACCAGCACCTGACGCGGCCCGCCCCCGCCGGCCTCTGCCCGCAGCACCCGGACCGCCAGACGGAAGCGGTCGGTCGCCACCAACCGCACCTCCTGGCCGTCGAGTTCCAGCAGCACACAGCCCAGCTCGCGCAACTCCTCCCCTACGCCCGCCCCGGCCGCCGCCGGCGCCACCTGCCGTACGGCGCTGGCGAACTCCGCTCCGCCGACCCTGGCCCGCGTTCCCGTCCCCGGCCTCGTTCCCGATGCACCGGGCAGGTCGCACAGGATGTCCTCGACGGCCGCCTGGGCCGCCGCCGCCATGTCGCGGCTCCTTCGCGCATGGTCCTCCAGCACCGCGCGGGCCGCCTCCCGACCGCCGTCGAGCACCACCAAGGCGTCCACCAGCGGCAGCCCCGCCTCCCGCAACCGCCGCACCACACCGGCACGCGCCTCCTGGCCCGGCTCGTAGTAGCGGTAGCCCGTCACGCCGTCGACGTGTGCGGGGCGCAGCACACCGCAGTCGTCGTAGAACCGCAGGGCACTCGGCGCCAGCCCCACCCGCCGGGCGAAGGCCCCGATGCTCAACCGCGCTCCGGTCCCGGCGATCCCGTCGATCTCCTCGTCCATGGCCGCGATTGTCGGCCTTCAAGCAGCGTGAAGGTCAAACGCCCCGGACCTGCAGGCACCCGCTCTGCTGGCGGCGAAGACCGACCTGGCCGGCCGACGGCCTGACGATGAGCGGGCACCTCGCGCTCTCCGCCGGTACCGACCGCCGCCCACATTCCTGATCGGGCCCGAGGGCCCGGGCCTGGACGACTTCCAGCGCCGCCGGGCCGACGCCCTCGCCGAACTGGGGTACGTCACGCTGGCCTTCGACCTCCACGGCGGGCACTGGTTCACCGACCCACAGGAGATGCTGGCGCGCGTGACCCCGCTGCTCGCCGACCCCGACAGGATGCGGGGTATCGGCCATGCGGCACTGGATGTGCTGCGTGCCGAACCGCGGACCGACCCCGACCGGATCGCCGCCATCGGCTACGGCACCGGGGGCGCGATCGTGCTGGAACTCGGGCGCGAGGGCGTCAATCTGCGGGCGATCGGGCGGTCAACGCACTGACCACGGGCCGACCGGGCGAGGCGGCACGCATCCGTTGCCCCGTGTGGGCCGGGGTCGGATCGGAGGGCCCGATCATGCCCGCTGAGCAACGGGACGCGTTCACCGCCGAGATGCAGGCCGCGGGCGTCGACTGGCGCCTCGTGGTCTTCGGCGGAGCCCTGCACGCTTTCCACCACCCGCCGGTCGACCAGACCGTGCTCCCCGGCGTCGGCCACCACCGTCAGCACGCGCAGCGGGCCTGGCGAGACATCGTCGACCTGCTCGCCGAGTGCCTGCCCGTAACGCAGTGAATGACACGGAGCCAGAACCGCCAGGCCGGGCGATCAGGTCTGTGCCATGTCCACGAACCGCGAGTAGTGGCCCTGGAAGGCCACGGTGATCGTCGCCGTCGGGCCGTTACGGTGCTTGGCCACGATCAGGTCCGCCTCGCCCGCGCGGGGCGACTCCTTCTCGTACGCGTCCTCGCGGTGCAGCAGGATGACCATGTCCGCGTCCTGCTCGATGGAGCCGGACTCACGGAGGTCCGAGACCATCGGCTTCTTGTCCGTACGCTGCTCGGGGCCACGGTTCAGCTGTGAGAGCGCGATCACCGGAAGCTCCAGCTCCTTGGCCAGCAGCTTCAGGTTTCGCGACATGTCGGAGACCTCCTGCTGCCGGCTCTCGGCGCGCTTGGAGCCACCGGACTGCATCAGCTGGAGGTAGTCGATGACGACCAGCTTCAGGTTGTTCCGCTGCTTGAGCCGACGGCACTTGGCGCGGATCTCCATCATCGACAGGTTCGGGGAGTCGTCGATGTAGAGCGGGGCCTGCGACACATCCGGCATCCG
This sequence comes from Streptomyces sp. CB03234, assembly GCF_001905885.1. GTDB lineage: Bacteria > Actinomycetota > Actinomycetes > Streptomycetales > Streptomycetaceae > Streptomyces. The sequence goes on from NZ_LIYH01000005.1 coordinate 182,260, forward strand.
CCGCGCCAGCCTCGTCCAGTCCTCGTCCGTCATCGTGCCGGAACGCATATGGTGCAGCGCCACGCGAGCCTCCGCCGACAGCAGGCGCATCGCGATCTCGTTGCGGCCCATTTCAAGGGAGAAAATGACGCTCGGCAGGTTGTTCTTGATCGACGCCGCGCGGGCGAAGTCCAGCGCCAGCGTCGACTTTCCCATGGCGGGACGGGCCGCGATGACGATCATCTGGCCGGGGTGCAGGCCGTTCGTCAGCGAGTCGAAATCCGTGAAGCCCGTCGGTACGCCGGTCATCTCGCCGCTGCGCGAACCGATCGCCTCGATCTCGTCGAGAGCGCCCTCCATGATGTCGCCGAGCGGCAGGTAGTCCTCGCTCGTGCGCTGCTCGGTGACCGCGTAGATCTCCGCCTGGGCCGAGTTGACGATCTCGTCGACATCGCCGTCGGCGGCGTATCCCATCTGCGTGATCTTGGTGCCGGCCTGGACGAGACGGCGCAGCACCGCACGCTCGTGGACGATCTCCGCGTAGTACGAGGCGTTCGCCGCGGTCGGTACCGACTGGACCAGGGTGTGCAGGTACGACGCGCCGCCGACCCGGTTGATCTCCCCGCGCTTGGTCAGCTCGGCGCCCACCGTGATGGGGTCGGCCGGCTCCCCCTTGGCGTAGAGGTCCAGGATGGCGGTGTAGATGGTCTCGTGGGCCGGCTTGTAGAAGTCGTGGCCCTTGATGATCTCCACGACGTCCGCGATGGCGTCCTTGGAGAGCAGCATGCCGCCGAGCACGGACTGCTCGGCGTCGAGGTCCTGCGGCGGCACCCGCTCGAACCCGCCCGCGCCACTGTCCCAGGGTCCGCTCTCGCTGCCCCGCTCGTGCTGCTCGTCGCGGCCCATACCGCGCCCGCGATTGTCACCGCCGCGCGGACGGGTGACGGGCAGACGGTCACTGGGACCGGTGTCGGCCCAGGGGTCGTCCAAGGGCTCGGGAATGCTCACCGGCCCACCTCCTCCCGTCCGCTCCGCGGACCCTCGCCGTGCCACTCTTTCTACGGCACGACACTGACAAAGCGAGAGGCTCAACCCCGCTTCTGGCGCGTCGAGCGCCGGACCACGGTAGGCCCGCGGGCACCGTCAGCCAATCTGGTTATCCACAGGGCCTGTGGGTGAAGACCCAGATGCTGTGGAGAACCCCGCAGAACCTGTGCACGGAGCGGGGGACAGCCGTGTGGACAAACTCATAGCCCGACCGAGAGACCCCAACTGACCTGGTCTTTTTCCATCCACTGGCTGTGGGGGAGAAAAACTTTCCCGGCTGGGCCAAGATCAGAACAAACGGCGCACACCCCAGCCGCCACCAGGGCGATCGGTAAGGACCAGTTAGCCCTTGCATCTCTTACCTGTGGAAGATTAGATTGCTCCCATGACCCAGGCCCCCGCGCGACCGAAGAGCGAACGACGCCGACACGACCGCGAGATCATCGCGCTCGCCGTCCCGGCCTTCGGAGCGCTCGTCGCCGAGCCGCTTTTCGTGTTGGTCGACAGCGCCATCGTCGGCCACCTCGGCACCCCGCAGCTCGCCGGGCTCGGCATCGCAGCCGCCCTGCTCTCCACCGCCGTGAGCGTCTTCGTCTTCCTCGCCTACGCCACCACCGCGGCCGTCGCCCGCAGGGTAGGCGCCGGTGACCTGCCCTCGGCCATCCGCCAGGGCATGGACGGCATCTGGCTGGCACTGCTCCTGGGTCTGGCCGTCATCGCCTTCACCCTGCCCACGGCACCCTGGCTGGTCGAGGTCTTCGGCGCCTCAGGCACAGCCTCCCCCTACGCCACCACCTACCTGCGCATCTCCAGCCTCGGCATACCGGCGATGCTGATCGTGCTCGCCGCCACCGGCGTCCTCCGCGGCCTGCAGGACACCAGGACCCCCCTGTACGTCGCCATCGCCGGCTTCACCGCCAATGCGGTGCTCAACGTGGCGCTCGTCTACGGTGCCGGGCTCGGCATCGCCGGATCCGCCTGGGGCACGGTGATAGCCCAGTGCGGCATGGCCGCTGCCTACCTCTTCGTGGTCGTACGGGGAGCACGGCGCCACGGCGCATCGCTGCGGCCGGACGCCGCCGGCATACGGGCGAGCGCCCAAGCAGGCGTCCCCCTCCTCATCCGTACGCTCTCACTGCGCGCGATCTTGATGATCGCCACCGCCGTCGCCGCCCGGCTGGGGGACGTCGATGTCGCCGCCCACCAGATCATCCTGTCCCTGTGGAGCCTGATGGCCTTCGCCCTGGACGCCATCGCCATAGCAGGGCAGGCCATCATCGGCCGCTACCTGGGCGCGGGCGACGCCGATGGGGCACGGCGAGCCTGCCGACGTATGGTCGAGTGGGGCATCGCCTCCGGCCTGGTGCTCGGCGCGCTGATCGTCCTGGCCCGGCCACTTTTCATCCCGCTGTTCACCAGCGACCCCACCGTGAAGGACACGCTCCTGCCCGCGCTGCTCGTCGTGGCGCTCTCGCAGCCGATCGCCGGAGTGGTCTTCGTCCTGGACGGTGTGCTGATGGGCGCCGGAGACGGCCCCTATCTGGCGGGCGCGATGGTCGTGACGCTCGCCGTCTTCGCACCGGTCGCCCTGCTGGTGCCCGCACTCGGCGGCGGACTCACGGCCCTGTGGTGGGCGATGGGGCTGATGATGACGGTCCGGATGCTGACGCTCTGGCTGCGCATGCGGTCCGGCCGCTGGGTGGTCACGGGCGCCACACGCTGACCCAAGGGGCATGTTTCACGTGAAACATCACCAAAGGGCACCACAAGCGCAGCAGAAGGACCGCACCCGGAGGTGCGGCCCTTCTGTCACGCGGGACGATCGCTAGGCGATCGCTGAGCGCAGTGCTCAGGCGGCGACGATCTCGACGCCGAGCTTCGCGACGACCTCGGCGTGCAGACGCACGGAGACCTGGTGCGAGCCCAGGGTCTTGATCGGCGAACCGAGCTCGACACGGCGCTTGTCGACCTCGGGGCCACCCGCGGACTTGATCGCCGAAGCGATGTCCGCCGGGGTCACGGAGCCGAAGAGACGGCCGGCGTCGCCGGAGCGAACGGCCAGGCGCACCTTCGTGCCCTCGAGCTGGGCCTTGATCTCGTTGGCCTGCTCGATGGTCGCGATCTCGTGGATCTTGCGGGCGCGGCGGATCTGCGCCACGTCCTTCTCGCCACCCTTGGTCCAGCGGATCGCGAAACCACGCGGGACCAGGTAGTTGCGAGCGTAACCGTCCTTGACGTCGACGACGTCACCGGCGGTGCCGAGGCCGGAGACCTCGTGCTTGAGGATGATCTTCATGTTTCGTCACCCTCCCTTATCGCGCGGTGGACGTGTAGGGCAGCAGCGCCATCTCACGGCTGTTCTTGACGGCCGTGGCGACGTCACGCTGGTGCTGCGTGCAGTTGCCGGTGACGCGGCGGGCACGGATCTTGCCGCGGTCGGAAATGAACTTCCGCAGCATGTTCGTGTCCTTGTAGTCCACGTACGCGGTCTTGTCCTTGCAGAATGCGCAGACCTTCTTCTTCGGCTTGCGCACAGGCGGCTTCGCCATGGTGTATCTCCTGTGTGATCAAGAAGTGGGGTACGAGCCTGAGCCCTCGAAGCCCTGAGGGGCCTAGAAGGGGGGCTCGTCCGAGTAGCCGCCGCCGGCACCACCGGAGCTTCCGCCCCAGCCGCCTCCGCCGCCCTGCGGCTGGCTGCCGCCGGCCGGCGCGCTGGTCGCCCACGGGTCGTCGGCGGGAGCACCGCCGCCACCCTGCTGGCCACCACCCGGGGCACCGCCCCAGTTGCCGCCGCCCTGCTGACCGCCGCCGTAGCCGCCCTGGCCACCGCGGCCGGTGGTCTTGGTGACCTTGGCCGTGGCGTTCTTGAGGCTGGGGCCGACTTCCTCGACGTCCAGCTCGTAGACCGTGCGCTTGACGCCCTCGCGGTCCTCGTACGACCGCTGCTTCAGCCGGCCCTGCACGACGACGCGCATGCCTCGCTGGAGCGACTCGGCGACGTTCTCCGCCGCCTGGCGCCAGACCGAGCAGGTGAGGAACAGGCTCTCGCCGTCCTTCCACTCATTGGTCTGACGGTCGAAGGTGCGGGGAGTGGACGCGACGCGGAACTTCGCGACCGCCGCACCGGACGGGGTGAAGCGCAGCTCGGGGTCGTCGACAAGATTGCCGACGACCGTGATGACGGTCTCGCCTGCCATGGGGAACCTCTCGGCGGGATTGCTTCTGGCTGCTTGCTGCTGCTACTCGAAACCCGATGACCTCTGAGCTAGCTGCTCAGTGGGTCTCGGGACGGAGGACCTTGGTCCGGAGGACCGACTCGTTCAGGTTCATCTGGCGGTCGAGCTCCTTGACGACCGCAGGCTCGGCCTGCAGGTCGATGACCGAGTAGATGCCCTCGGGCTTCTTCTTGATCTCGTAAGCGAGACGACGACGGCCCCAGGTGTCGACCTTCTCGACCTTTCCGTTGCCCTCACGGACGACGGAGAGGAAGTTCTCGATCAGCGGGGAGACAGCGCGCTCCTCGAGATCGGGGTCGAGGATGACCATCACCTCGTAGTGACGCATGTGGAACCCACCTCCTTTGGACTCAGCGGCCACGGTCGTTCCGTGGCAGGAGGGTCGTGATGCGTACGCAACGGTATCGGCCGCCACTGACAATCGTCCTCAGCGAGTGAGGGACCCTGATCAGGACATGGACAGACACCGGTGCAGACCGTCCAGACTACCCGCACACCGGCTTCCGGTTGAAATCCCGTGGCCAGGGGACGCAATCTGTACACATCGGGTGCGTGCGGCGCTACGATGCGCCGCCTTCCGGCACAGCCAGGAGGTACCTCATGGCCCAGGCATTCCACCGTCACCCCACCTCGTCGCTCTTCGCCACGGACGGCAAGCCCCATCCGCTCCAGGACACGCTGATGGCGGTGACCCTGGTACTCGGAGCGCTCGCCTTCATCACGGCCCAGTTCCACCACCTCCACCTGATCAGCTCGTGGGCGGGCCTGGTGGGCATCGTCACCGGCGCCTACGGCCAGTACATCTCCGAGACGACACGGGAGCGCACCCTGCTGATCATCGGTATGGGTGCCTCGGCGATCGGTTTCGGCCTCGGTATGGCACACGGCGGCCTCTTCGGCGGTGTCCTCGGCTAGGCCCTCCTGGCGTACGGCCCATCGGGGCGCTCCCCGGTGCCAGTAGGCTTCGGCGCGAGAGCCGGAGCCCCTGTACCCATGGGGACACACCTGCCGAGGAGCGCCCCGCATGAGCCTGACCCTGAGGACCATCAGCCGAGAGCAGCATCTGGCGTACATCCAGAGCCTGCCTGCGGCGAGTCACTGCCAGGTCCCCGCATGGGCTGATGTGAAGACCGAGTGGCGCTCGGAGAACCTGGGCTGGTTCGACAAGGACGGCCAGTTGGTCGGCGCCGGCCTGGTGCTCTACCGCCAGCTCCCGAAGATCAAGCGGTACCTCGCGTATCTCCCCGAGGGCCCGGTGATCAACTGGTACGCGCCGAACCTGGACGACTGGCTGGAGCCGATGCTGGCGCACCTGAAGCACCAGGGTGCCTTCTCCGTGAAGATGGGCCCGCCGGTCGTCATCCGCCGCTGGGACGCGGCCGCGATCAAGTCCGGCATCCAGGACCCGGACGTCAAGCGCCTGCGTGACGTCGAGGCCTCGCACATCGAGCCGCGCGCCTTCGAGGTGTCCGACCGGCTGCGCAAGATGGGCTGGCAGCAGGGCGAGGACGGCGGCGCCGGCTTCGGTGACGTACAGCCCCGCTATGTCTTCCAGGTACCGCTGGCGAACCGTTCGCTCGACGATGTCCTCAAGGGCTTCAACCAGCTGTGGCGGCGCAACATCAAGAAGGCCGAGAAGGCAGGCGTCGAGGTCGTCCAGGGCGGCTACGAGGACCTCGCCGAGTGGCAGCGGCTGTACGAGATCACGGCCGTGCGCGACCGGTTCCGGCCCCGCCCCCTGTCGTACTTCCAGCGCATGTGGACCGTCCTCAACAACGAGGACCCCAACCGCATGCGGCTGTACTTCGCGCGCCACAACGGCGTGAACCTGTCGGCGGCCACCATGCTCGTGGTCGGCGGCCACGTCTGGTACTCCTACGGCGCCTCGGACAACATCGGCCGTGAGGTCCGGCCCTCGAACGCGATGCAGTGGCGGATGCTGCGCGACGCCTACGCCATGGGCGCGACCGTCTACGACCTCCGTGGCATCTCCGACTCGCTGGACGAGACGGACCACCTCTTCGGCCTGATCCAGTTCAAGGTCGGCACGGGCGGCGAGGCCGTCGAGTACATCGGCGAGTGGGACTTCCCGCTCAACAAGCTGCTGCACAAGGCGCTGGACATCTACATGTCGCGCCGCTGACGCTTCCGTAGTCTCGTACACACCTTTGATACACCGCAGCCATCAGAAAGGTTCCGGGCCGGCCATGGCGCTCTCCCTCTACGTCGACACCGCTCGCTGGCGGGCGCACCAGAAGTCCGTGATCGACCAGTTCCCGGGCCTGGTCCCGGTGTGCAAGGGCAACGGATACGGCTTCGGTCACGAGCGGCTCTCCGACGAGGCGTCCCGCTTCGGGGCCGACATGCTGGCGGTCGGTACGACGTACGAGGCGGCCCGCATCAAGGACTGGTTCAGCGGTGACCTGCTGGTCCTGACGCCGTTCCGGCGGGGCGAGGAGCCGGTTCCGCTGCCGGACCGGGTGATCCGCTCGGTGTCGTCCGTGGACGGCGTCCACGCCCTCGTCGGCGCCCGGGTCGTCATCGAGTGCATGAGCTCGATGAAGCGGCACGGCATCGGCGAGCACGAGCTGGGCCTGCTGCACGCGGCCATCGAGGACGTCCGCCTGGAGGGCTTCGCGCTGCACCTGCCGCTGGACCGCACGGACGGCACCGACGCCGTCGAGGAGGTCATCGGCTGGATGGACCGGCTGCGCGCGGCCCGGCTGCCGCTGCACACCATGTTCGTCAGCCACCTGAAGGCCCAGGAGCAGGCGCGGCTCCAGCAGCAGTTCCCGCAGACCCGGTTCCGGGCCCGCATCGGTACGCGGCTGTGGCTGGGCGACCATGAGGCGACGGAGTACCGGGGCGCGGTCCTGGACGTCACGCGCGTCGCCAAGGGGGACCGTTTCGGCTACCGCCAGCAGAAGGCGGCGTCCGACGGCTGGCTCGTCGTCGTGGCCGGCGGTACCTCGCACGGGGTGGGCCTGGAGGCCCCGAAGGCGATGCACGGCGTGATGCCGCGCGCCAAGGGCGTGGCCCGCGCCGGCCTGGCGACGGTCAACCGCAACCTTTCGCCGTTCGTGTGGGCGGGCAAGCAGCGCTGGTTCGCCGAGCCGCCGCACATGCAGGTGTCGATCCTGTTCGTCCCGTCGGACGCCCAGGAGCCGAAGGTCGGCGACGAGCTGGTCGCCCACCTCCGGCACACCACGACCCAGTTCGACCGCCTGGTCGAGCGCTAGAAACGGCGGTCACTCCCGTACGACGCCCCACTCCACACGCGGTCCCTGGACCGCGTGTGCGGCGTGCTGCGGCGGGTGTGCGGTCTGTCCGAGGACGAAGACGTCCTCGGCGCGGTCCAGGACGCCACCGGACGGGTCGTCCGCCCCGTCGCGCCGTACGCCGTCCCGCTCGGGCAGCAGGATGTCCCGCACGACCATGGCGCACAGGAAGAGCGTCCCGGCCAGGTGCAGGGCGATCGCGAACTGGTAGCCCTCCGTCGGCAGCCCCTGCTTGTTGCCGCTCGTCGTGTACGCCAGGTACATCCAGATCCCGAGGAAGTACATGACCTCGCAGGCCTGCCAGATCAGGAAGTCCCGCCAGCGCGGGCGGGCCAGGGCGGCGAGCGGGATCAGCCACAGCACGTACTGCGGTGAGTAGACCTTGTTGGTGAGGATGAACGCGGCGATCACCAGGAAGGCCAGCTGCGCGAAGCGCGGACGGCGCGGCGCGGTGAGCGCCAGGGCGGCGATCCCCAGGCACGCCAGCCCCATCAGCACGCTCGCGTACGTGTTGACGGCGTCAGGTGTGATGGTCACGCCGGTGCGCTGGGTGATGATCAGCCAGAAGGACCCGAAGTCGATGCCCCGTTCCTCACTGAAGGAGTAGAACTTCTTCCAGCCCTCGGGTGCCAGCAGCATCACCGGCACGTTGACCGCGAGCCATGAGGCGGCCGTGCCCAGCACGGCGACCCCGAACTCCCGCCACCGCCAGGCCCGCCAGCACAGCAACAGCAGCGGCCCGAGCAGCAGGGCCGGGTAGAACTTGGCGGCAGTGGCCAGGCCCAGCAGGACTCCGAAGGCCAGCGCCCGGCCCCGGGACCACATCAGCATGGCGGCGGCGGTCAGCGCGACCGCGAGCAGGTCCCAGTTGATGGTGGCCGTGAGCGCGAAGGCGGGCGCCAGGGCGGCCGGCAGGGCGTCCCAGGGGCGGCTGCGGTGCGTGCGGGCGACGCAGACGGCGAGGACGGCCACGCAGACCATCAGCATGCCCGCGTTGACCATCCAGTACATCTGCTCGCGGTACTGCAGGTCGCCGTCGAAGGGGAGCGTCAGCCAGGACGCGACCTGCATGAAGAGCCCGGTCAGGACCGGGTATTCGAGGTACTCCATGTCGCCGCCGAGGCGGTCGAAGTACGGGATCAGCCCGTCGGCGAAGCCCCGTCCGATGAACAGGTGCGGGATGTCGGAGTAGCAGGCGTGGGTGTACTGCGAGCTGGTGCCGCGGAACCACGCCCAGTTGTAGCAGGGCAGCTTCTGCACCATGCCGAGCGCGAACATCCCGATCGCGACGAGGGCGATCACCCGGACGGGCGTGAGCGCGCTGCCACCCAGCCGTGCCCAGCGGCCGGCGGGGCCACCGATCAGCTCGCTGCCTGCGGCTGCGACCTCGTCCCGCCTGGTCGGGGGCACGACGGGCGGGTCCTGGTGGGCGCGCGTCGTCTTGTGTGGGCTCGGCATGGGGACATCCTGCCGTACGGGGCCATGGGCCGCTGCGGCCTGTGGACAACGCCCTGTGGACAACGCCGAGGGCCGCCGCATCCGGCGTACGCACGCGATGTACGTACCGGATGCGGCGGCCCTCGGACCGCGGCTCTCGGCGGCGGTGGGAACGCCGGGCGCTAGCCCTCCGTCCCGCCGAACCAGCCCCCTGTGCCGCCGCCGTTCCCGTTGCCGTTGGTACCGCCGCCGGTGGGCGCCGACGGACTGGGACTGACGCCGCCGGTGGTGGTGCCGCCGTCGTCCGTACCGCCCGTATCCGCCCCGCCGGTATCGGTCCCGCCGACCTGGCCACCATTCTGGCCACCGTCCTGGCCGCCGTTCTCGTTGTTGCAGTCCCAGTCGAAGGGACCGCACGAGGGCTCCGCCGGCTCCGTGCTCTGCGACTGCGACGGGCTCGGCGACGGGCTCTGGGACGGCGTCTGGGACGGCGTCGGCGTAGGCGTGTCCGAAGGCGTGGGCTCCGGGCTCTTGGCGCCACCGCCGTACACGGTGTCGGCCTCCAGCGCCTCCGGCTCGGGGAACGGGAGGACCTCCGCGCCCTTGAGCGCGGTCGACATGTACTTCTGCCAGATCTCCGACGGGAACGACGAACCGTGGATCTTCTCCTGGCCACCGGTGCCGAACATCTTCAGGAACTTGCGGTTCTTGTTCGCCGCGTTGTCGTCCATCCGGTACATGTCGATGGCGGTGGCCAGCTGCGGCGTGTAGCCGACGAACCAGGCGGACTTGTTGCCGTCGGTGGTACCGGTCTTGCCGGCGACCTGGCGACCCGGGATGGCCGCGTTGTTACCGGTGCCCTCGGGGTCCTCGACGACGTCCCGCAGCACGTCGGTGATGTTGCTGGCGATGGCGGTCGAGAAGGCCTGCTTGGTCTTCACCTCGTGCTTGTAGACGACGTCGCCCTCTTTCTCGACCTTCGTCACCGAGAACGGGTCGCGCTGCTTGCCATTGGCCGCGAAGGTGGCGTAGGCACCGGCCATGCGGATGGCACTGGGGTCGGAGATGCCGATCGAGAAGGACGGCACGTTCGCACCGACCAGGCTCTCCTTGCGCAGACCCGCCGCGATCGCGGTCTGCCTGACCTCTTCGATGCCGACGTCCATGCCCAGCTGCACGAAGGGCGAGTTCGCCGAATGGATCATCGCCTCACGGAGGTTGATGTCCCCGTAGCTCTTGTCACCGTCGTTGACCTGGAGCCACTCTTCGCCGTCCTCGTTGTGCCAGACGGTGCCGTTGTAGTTCTTGATCTGGAGCTTGTTCTTGCCGTTGTAGTACGTCTTGTCGGGGTCGACCGTCCGGCGCTGATCGGGCCCCTGCACGGCCTCGCCGCTGGGGTCCCGTACGCCGTACTCCATCGCCGCGGCCAGCACGAAGGGCTTGAACGTCGAGCCGACCTGGGCACCGGTCTGGTCGGCGTTGTTGGTGAAGTGCTTGGTCGCGTCGGAGCCGCCGTAGATGGCGACGATCGCGCCGCTCTTCGGGTCGACCGAGGCACCGCCGAACTGGACGTGGGTGTCCGTGTCCGGGCGCTTCTTGGGGTCGATGTGTTCGGCCTCGACCTTCTGGACCGCCTCCGCAAGCGCCTTGACCTTGTTCTTGTCGAAGGTCGTGTGGATCTCGTAGCCGCCCAGGGCGAGGTCCTTCGACGTGATGCCCAGGTCGTTGTTGTTGATGAAGTACGCCTTGGCGAGGTCCACCAGGTAGCCGACCTGGCCGCCGAGGCGTGCTTCCTTCTTCGGCTGCACGGGCATCGGGAACTCGGTGTACTTCGCCCGCTCCGCTTGGCCGAGGCGCCCGTCCTTGACCATCTCGTCGAGGATCCACTTCCACCGCAGGGTGGCGGCCTCCGTGTTGGCAGCCGCCGTGGCCTTGGGGTCGATGTCGGGGGAGCCCGCCGGGTCGTAGTAGGTGGCGCCCTTGAGGAGCGTGGCGAGGAAAGCGCACTCGCTGGCGTTCAGGGCGCCGGCGTCCTTCTCGTAGTACGTGCGCGCCGCAGCCTGGATACCGTACGCACCGCGCCCGTAGTACGAGGTGTTCAGGTAGCCGGCCATGACCTCTTTCTTGTCCTCCTCCACACCGGCCTTCAGGGAGATGAACAGTTCCTTGAGCTTGCGGCTCACGGTCTGGCTCTGGTCGTTGAGCATGGCGTTCTTCACGTACTGCTGGGTGATGGTGGAACCACCCTGGGTCTGCTCGCCCATGGCCATGTTGACCATTGCACGGGCGATGCCCATCGGGTCGACGCCCAGGTCCTTCTCGAACGACTTGTTCTCGGCCGAGATCACCGCGTCCTTCATGTCCTGCGGGATCTTGTCGTACGCGAGGATCTGACGGTTGATCTCACCGCCGGTGGCGGCCATCTGGGAGCCGTCCGACCAGTAGTAGACGTTGTTCTGCGCCGTCGCGATCTTGACCGGGTCCGGCACCTCCACCATGGAGTACACGACCGCCGAAGCGCCCAGGACCGAGGCCGCGAACCCCAGGGACAGGCCGGTGACGAGCTTCCAGGACGGCACCCAGCGCCGCCACCCGTACTTGTTGTGGCGCGGGTAGTCGATCAACCGCTTCTTGCCCGGGTTGCCACCCCGGCCGCCCGGGCCACCGTTGTGGCCGCCGCCACCCCGTCGGCCGCCACCGTGTCCGCCGGCCCCGCCGGCGCCCTCGGCACCGCGGCGGCGGCCGCCTCGCTGCGCCGCCCGGCGCGCCTCGGCACGGCTTCCGTACACCCGCTCCTCGCCACCGGCGCCGTAGGGCTCGGAAGGAGATCCTGCACTGGTTCCTCGCGCCTGAGCCGCCCTGCGGCCTGAGGGCTGCTGGGCGGCTCGTCTGGCCGCGGCACGTCCGCCACCCTGCGGCTGCGGCGGTTTGCGACGGTGCTCGCTCATCGAACGACTACTCCTCGGGCAGGCGAGTACGCCTGGAAGCGGCAGCTGAGTTCCGGTCCCCCCGAAATCGATACGGACCAGCCCTGGCTCGGGCTCATCCGCCATGCACTCAGATCGAGGACGTCGACTGGCGTCGCTTGGTTCCCACTGGTGTGCATGCCGCACAGACTACGCACGCTCAAAAACCCCTGAGGACCGAAGTTCATCCCAAATCAGGCAAGTCGTTTACTGCTAATTGACTATGTGACGCCGCTCACCCTAGCCGCGCTTGTCGAGGCTTCCAGGCCGTTCTATCGTCAGGATGTATCGAGTCGATACATCAGCACGGCATAAGAGTCGGCGAGGCGGAGGAGGCGACGGATGAGCAGGCGCTCAGGCATCCTCGAGTTCGCCGTCCTCGGCCTGCTCCGCGAAGCCCCGATGCACGGTTACGAGCTGCGCAAACGGCTCAACACCTCGTTGGGGATCTTCCGGGCCTTCAGCTACGGGACCCTCTACCCCTGCCTCAAGACACTGGTCGCAAACGGCTGGTTGATCGAGGAACCGGGCAGCGCTCCCGAGGACGCTCTCGCCGCCTCGCTCGCCGGGCGCCGGGCCAAGATCGTCTACCGGCTGACGGCCGAAGGTAAGGAGCACTTCGAGGAGCTCCTGTCCCACACCGGTCCGGATTCCTGGGAGGACGAGCACTTCGCCGCCCGTTTCGCCTTCTTCGGGCAGACGGAGCGCGAGGTACGTATGCGGGTGCTGGAAGGCCGGCGCAGCCGCCTGGAGGAGCGTCTGGAGAAGATGCGAGCCTCCCTGGCGCGGACGCGCGAGCGCCTGGACGACTACACGCTTGAGCTGCAGCGGCACGGCATGGAGTCCGTGGAGCGCGAAGTGCGCTGGCTGAACGAGCTCATCGAGAGCGAGCGGGCGGGGCGGGATCAGCGACGATCCGGCTCCGAGACCCCGGAGGCCGGCCAGGCCCCCGAGGGCCCCGCCGGCGCTCAGCAGGACGACACATCTGGAGAGACGGGCGGCCTGCCCCGGCACGGGGGCAGTACCCGGCCGGATCCGTCCGACGACACCGCCAAGTGAGGCCCTGCGACCTGCAGGGCTTCGAAGATCAACACAGGGAGCAACCGGAATGGGTTCGGTTCGCGTAGCCATCGTCGGCGTGGGCAACTGCGCCGCCTCGCTGGTGCAGGGCGTCGAGTACTACAAGGACGCCGACCCGGCGGCCAAGGTGCCGGGTCTGATGCACGTCCAGTTCGGCGACTACCACGTCGGGGACGTGGAGTTCGTCGCGGCCTTCGACGTCGACGCGAAGAAGGTCGGGCTGGACCTCGCGGACGCGATCGGTGCCAGTGAGAACAACACGATCAAGATCTGCGACGTGCCGTCGACGGGTGTGACCGTCCAGCGCGGCCACACCCTGGACGGTCTGGGCAAGTACTACCGCCAGACCATCGAGGAGTCCTCCGAGGCCCCGGTCGACGTCGTCCAGGTCCTCAAGGACAAGCAGGTCGACGTCCTCGTCTGCTACCTGCCGGTCGGCTCCGAGGACGCGGCGAAGTTCTACGCCCAGTGCGCCATCGACGCCAAGGTCGCCTTCGTCAACGCTCTCCCGGTCTTCATCGCCGGCACCAAGGAGTGGGCGGACAAGTTCACCGAGGCCGGCGTGCCGATCGTCGGTGACGACATCAAGTCGCAGGTCGGCGCCACCATCACGCACCGCGTGATGGCGAAGCTGTTCGAAGACCGCGGTGTCCGTCTCGAGCGCACCATGCAGCTGAACGTCGGCGGCAACATGGACTTCAAGAACATGCTCGAGCGTGACCGCCTGGAGTCCAAGAAGATCTCGAAGACGCAGGCCGTCACCTCGCAGATCCCCGACCGCGACATGGGTGACAAGAACGTCCACATCGGTCCGTCGGACTACGTCGCCTGGCTGGACGACCGCAAGTGGGCCTACGTCCGCCTCGAGGGCCGAGCCTTCGGTGACGTCCCGCTGAACCTGGAGTACAAGCTCGAGGTCTGGGACTCGCCCAACTCGGCCGGTGTCATCATCGACGCCCTGCGCGCCGCGAAGATCGCCAAGGACCGGGGCATCGGCGGCCCGATCCTCTCCGCGTCCTCGTACTTCATGAAGTCCCCGCCGGTCCAGTACTTCGACGACGAGGCCTACGAGAACGTCGAGAAGTTCATCAAGGGCGAGGTCGAGCGCTAAGGCTCCACCCCACTCGACGAAGGTCCCCGTGGCATCTGCCCGGGGGCCTTCGCCGTATGTGACCCTTGCTGCCATGCCTGTCGTACGTGATCTGCGCGTACTCCTGCGCCTGACGAACTTCCGCCGCCTGCTGGCCGTACGACTGCTCTCCCAGTGCGCCGACGGGGTCTATCAGGTCGCCCTCGCCACGTACGTCGTCTTCTCCCCCGAGAAGCAGGCCTCGCCCGCCGCGATCGCCTCCGCCATGGCGGTCCTGCTGCTGCCGTACTCGTTCGTCGGCCCGTTCGCCGGCGTCCTGCTGGACCGCTGGCAGCGCCGCCAGGTCTTCCTGTACGGGAACCTGCTGCGCGCGCTGCTCGCCGGCGGCACGGCGTTCCTGATCCTCGCCTCCGTGCCGGACTGGCTCTTCTATGTCTCGGCGCTCTCCGTCACGGCCGTCAATCGGTTCGTCCTCGCCGGGCTCTCCGCATCACTGCCCCGGGTGGTGGACGCCGACCGGCTCGTGATGGCCAACTCGCTGTCGCCCACCGCCGGCACGCTCGCCGCCACCGCGGGCGGCGGGCTCGCCTTCGTCGTACGGCTGGTGGTCGCCGATTCCGACGCGGCGGTGGTGCTGCTGGGCGCCGGCCTCTACCTGTGCTCGGCCCTCGCCTCGCTGCGCATGGGCCGCGGCCTGCTCGGCCCCGACCCGGACGTGGTGCAGCCCCGGCTGGGGGCGGCACTGGCCTCGACGGCCCATGGGCTGGTCGACGGGCTGCGCCATCTGGCCCAGCGGCGGGTGGCGGCCCGGGCGCTCGCCGCGATGACGGTGATGCGCTTCTGCTACGGCGCGCTGACCGTGATGGTGCTGATGCTCTGCCGGTACGCGTGGACGTCGACCCAGTCGGAGGGGCTCGCGTTGCTGGGCCTGGCCGTCGGCATCTCGGGGGCCGGGTTCTTCGCCGCCGCGGTGCTCTCACCGTGGGCGGTCGAGCGGCTGGGGCAGGGCGGCTGGATGGTGGTGTGCGCCGGGACAGCCGCCGTGCTGGCACCAGCGCTCGGGCTGCCCTTCGCCCCCGTACCCATACTGATCGCCGCCTTCGTGCTCGGGCTCGTCACCCAGGGCACCAAGATCGCGACGGACACAGTGGTGCAGCTCGCCGTCGACGACGCGTACCGGGGACGGGTCTTCTCGCTCTACGACGTGCTCTACAACGTGGGCTTCGTCGGCGCGGCCGGCATTTCCGCGCTGATGCTGCCGTCCGACGGCCGGTCCGTCCCCCTGGTCGTTCTGGTCGCCGCCCTCTACGCGGGCGTCGCCGCCATGCTGCTGCGTTGGAGGCGCACCGGATCTTTGCTATAGCGTGCACGCGTCAATCTGACGATCACACGCCACGGGGGACACCTATGACGTATCCGCCACAACCGGGCTCCGGGCCCTACGGCCAGCCAGGGCCCTACGGCCAGCAGCCGCCTCAGCCCGGCTACGGATACCCGCAACAGCAGCAGCCCGGCCACGGCCATCCGCAGCAGCAGGCGCCTTATGGCGCACCGCAGCAGCAGATGCAGCCGCCACCGCCTCAGCAGTGGTCGGCCGCACCTCCGCCGCCGCCTCCGCCTCCGTCCCGGCATGGCGGCATAGGCATCATGAAGATCCTCAAGGGCATCGTCATCGTGATCGGCGTCATCGTCATCGCGGTCGGTTACTTCATGAGCCGGGACGACGCCGACCAGGCGGAAGCCGGCGATTGCATGAAGAACAACGGGACGATGGTGTCACCCGACCTCCAGGTGGTGGAGTGCGGTGGGACCGACGCCGCGTTCAAGGTCGTCGAGGTGATCCCCGACACCGTGGACACCGAGCTCTGCAAGGGCAAGTCCGACATCGG
Source organism: Streptomyces sp. CB03234 (assembly GCF_001905885.1). Lineage (GTDB taxonomy): Bacteria > Actinomycetota > Actinomycetes > Streptomycetales > Streptomycetaceae > Streptomyces. The sequence continues at coordinate 198,262 of NZ_LIYH01000005.1, forward strand.
CTATCAGGAGCGGACCAGCGGCCGACGCAGCTCGGGCAAGCAGTTCGTGCTCTGCATAGACGAGATCAAGAAGTAGCACGCATGACGAAGGGCGATGTTTCACGTGAAACATCGCCCTTCGTCGTGTGCGCCCCCGCCGTCATGTTTCACGTGAAACATGACCCGGTTCCCGCTCAGCTCTGAGTCGCCCACCACTCCTTGAGCGCGGCGACGGCATCGTCGTACTCCATCGGTCCGTTCTCCAAGCGCAGCTCCAACAGGAACTTGTACGCCTTGCCGACGGCGGGCCCGGGGCGGATCCCCAGGATCTCCTGGATCTGGTTGCCGTCCAGGTCGGGGCGGATGGCGTCCAGCTCCTCCTGTTCCTGGAGCTTCGCGATGCGGTCCTCCAGCCCGTCGTAGGCGCGGGAGAGAGCGGCCGCCTTGCGCTTGTTGCGGGTGGTGCAGTCCGAGCGGGTCAGCTTGTGCAGGCGGCTCAGCAGCGGACCGGCGTCGCGCACATAGCGGCGTACGGCGGAGTCGGTCCACTCGCCGGTGCCGTACCCATGGAAGCGCAGGTGCAGCTCCACCAGACGCGAGACGTCCTTGACCATGTCGTTGGAGTACTTCAGCGCGGTCATGCGCTTCTTGGTCATCTTCGCGCCGACCACCTCGTGATGGTGGAAGGAGACCCGGCCGTCCGGCTCGAAGCGCCGGGTGCGCGGCTTGCCGATGTCATGCAGCAGCGCCGCCAGCCGCAGGACCAGGTCCGGGCCGTCCTCTTCGAGGTCGATGGCCTGCTCGAGCACGATGAGCGAGTGCTCGTAGACGTCCTTGTGCCGGTGGTGCTCGTCGCTCTCCAGCCGCAGTGCGGGCAGCTCGGGCAGCACACGCTGGGCGAGACCGGTGTCGACCAGCAGGCCCAGACCCTTGCGCGGGTGCGCGGAGAGGACCAGCTTGTTGAATTCATCCCGTACGCGCTCAGCGGAGACGATCTCGATCCGCTCGGCCATCCCCTTCATCGCGTCCACGACGTCGGGAGCGACCTCGAAGTCGAGCTGGGCGGCGAACCGCGCGGCGCGCATCATGCGCAGCGGATCGTCGGAGAAGGAGTCCTCGGGCGTCCCCGGCGTCCGCAGGACACGCTGCGCCAGGTCCTCCAGGCCGCCGTGCGGATCGATGAACTCCTTCTCCGGCAGCGCGACGGCCATCGCGTTGACCGTGAAGTCACGACGGACCAGGTCCTCCTCGATGGAGTCGCCGTAGGACACCTCCGGCTTGCGTGAGGTCCTGTCGTACGCCTCGGAGCGGTACGTCGTGATTTCGATCTGGTAGCCGCCCTTGTGCGCGCCCACCGTGCCGAAGGCGATCCCGACCTCCCACACCGCGTCGGCCCATGGCCGGACGATCTTCAGAACGTCCTCGGGGCGGGCATCGGTAGTGAAGTCCAGGTCATTGCCGAGCCGACCAAGCAGTGCGTCCCGTACCGAGCCACCGACCAGGGCAAGGCTGAACCCGGCCTCCTGGAAGCGGCGGGCAAGATCGTCGGCTACGGGGGACACGCGCAGTAGTTCACTGACCGCGCGGCGTTGCACCTGGCTCAGTGCAGTCGGGTTGTCTTCGTTGGCGTTCGGCACAACAGAAAAGGGTACGTGCCCGGGCCCGGGGCAGCGTCCCGGTTTTCGGCGGCCCGGCACCCAGCTCTCAGGTTCTTCCCCACCACGCTTCTCCGATCATGTGGAGCAGTCCGCGGCACTTAGCCACCGCGCACCTCGTTACCATGCGTGGACGCAGGAACCGACGAACCACCAACGGCAACAGACGACGAGGACGGGCGAGCGCGTGGCCGAGGCGGCAGACTTCCAGAGCACGAGTCGCTCTCCTGCCCGGCGGTGGCTACGGCGTACGGCCTCCGCCATCGTCAGTGTGCCGCTACTGGCGGGCCTGCTGTACGTCCCCTCGGCGCCCCCCGCCTCCGCCGCGGAGAAGGCCGCTGAATCCCGCACCGTCGATGTGTCCCTGGACACGTTCACGCCCTCCACGCCGGTCGAGGGGGACACCCTCACGATCAGCGGCACGGTGACCAATGAGGGCAAGGAGACGGTCAACGGGGCGCAGGTGGACCTGCGTGTGGGGTCGCGCATGTCCAGCCGGGGCGAGATCGACGCGGTGGCCAAGCGCGCCGGCTTCGCACCGGCCAATGACGGCGCGGCGCTGGGCGGCCCGTACAGCATCAAGATCCCGAAGCTGGCGGCCGGCCTCAGCAAGGACTTCAGCATCGCCGTGCCGGTCGAGAAGCTGGGGCTCGACGAGGACGGTGTCTACCAGCTCGGCGTCTCCCTCTCGGGCCGGACCGGGAGCGCCCCGTACGCCCAGGTGCTGGGCATCGAGCGGACCTTCCTGCCCTGGCAGCCGGAGGCCACGGAGAAGAAGACCCCTGTCACCTATCTCTGGCCGTTGATCTCCTCGACACACCTCTCCGCGGAGACCGGCTCGGACGATCAGCAGACGCCGGTGTTCGAGGACGACGACCTGGCCGCCGAGCTGGCCCCGGGCGGACGGCTGGAGCGGCTCGTCTCCCTCGGTGCCGAGCTGCCCGTCACCTGGGTCGTCGACCCGGACCTGCTCGCCACCGTCGACGCGATGACCGGGAACTACCAGGTGAAGGATGGGAACGAACGGGTCCCTGGCAAGAACCAGGCCGTCGCCAAGCAGTGGCTGAACGCCCTCGACAAGGCGGTGCAGGGCAGCAAGGTGATCGCGCTGCCGTACGCGGACCCCGACCTGGCCTCCCTCGCCCACCGGGGCAAGGACGTGTCCGGCTCGTTGAGCCATCTGCAGTCGGCCACGGAGGTCGCCGAGTCCACCGTCGAGACCATCCTCCATGTGAAGCCGTCCGTGGACTTCGCCTGGCCGGTCGACGGAGCGGTCGACCCCTCGATCGTCGACGTCGCCACCTCGGCCGGCGCCGACAAGGTGATCGCCCGCAGCGACAGCGTCCGCGACGAGCTGCCCTACACGCCCACCGCCGCCCGGCCCATCGGCGGCGGAACCACCGCCGTCGTCGCCGACGCGTCACTGTCCACGGCCTTCCAGGGCGACATGACCGGGGCGGGCGACTCCACCCTGGCCGTCCAGCAGTTCCTGGCCCACACGCTGGCCGTGACCCAGCAGCAGCCGGGCAAGCTCCGCAGCATCGTCATCGCACCGCAGCGGATGCCGACCACCGCGCAGGCCCACGCGATGGCGACCGCGGTGCGCGCCCTGTCCGCGCAGCGCTGGACGCAGCCCAGCGACCTGATCGAGGCGGCCGCGGCCAAACCGGACGACCGAGCCACGACGAAGGTGCCGGCCGCCAGGAAGTACCCGGCCCAGCTGCGCAAGCAGGAGCTGACCGTCCAGGCCTTCCAGGACATGAAGACCACCCAGGACACCCTGGACAACTTCAAGGTCATCCTGACGATGGCGTCCCGGGTGGTGACGCCCTTCGGCAACGCGATCAACCGGGACATGTCGACGTCCTGGCGCGGCCGTGGCGCGCCCGCCAAGGCGTACCGGGCGAGCGTCCAGCAGCATCTGCTCGACCTCACCACCGAGGTACAGCTGATCGAGAAGTCGGACCTGACCCTGTCGGGCCGCAGCGCCACCATTCCCGTCACCGTGCAGAACCAGCTCCTGCAGGACGTCGAGCACCTGGTGCTGCGCCTGACATCGACCAAGCCGACCCGCCTGAAGCTGAACGGCGGCAACGCCGTGGCCGAACTTCCGGTGAAGATCGCCGGTGGCCACAGCCAGTCGGTGAAGTTCACGGCCTCTGCAAACGCCAACGGCCCGGTCCCGATGACGGCCCAGCTGTACACGGAGGACGGCAAGCCGTACGGCAAGCCGATGAACTTCACGGTCAAGGTCTCCGAGATCACGCCGACGGTGATGCTGGTGATCGCCGGCGGGTTCCTGCTGCTCGCTCTCGCCGGTATCAGGATGTACACGCACCGCAAGCGCACCGCGGCACGCGAGGCCGACGCGGAGGCGCAGTCCGGGACCGGGGCGCGGACGGAGCCCGAGACCTCCGGTGGGGCCGCGCGGGGCGCGGATCCCGAGCAGCCGAGTGACCCGACACCGGACACCGGAGCGCAAAGCACCGACCCGTCGGGCCAGGGTGAGAAAGTGGACCGTTGAGCGATGTCGTGGCCGGTCGGCCGGGGACGATGAGGTGGGGTAAACCATGAACGCGCCGTATGACGGTGACCGCGGTCAAGGCGCGGGCGGCGGCAGCGCGCCTTCCGGCGACATGCCCCCCGCGGCGGGCCATGTCCCGCCCCCGGCCCCGCCGCCGGCCCCGGATCCCTACGTCCAGCACGCCTACGAGCAGGATCCGTACGGCAGCCAGGACCTCTCCGCCCAGGACCCGGTCGGCGAGGCGCTCTACGACAGAGCCGCGCACCCGCCGCCCCCGCCCGGCACCTACGAGGAGCCACCGCCGCTCTACCAGCAGCCCGCCGCGCCGCAGTACGCCCCGGACCCGCGGATCTGGGCCCAGACCCCGCCGCCCGAGCCCGACGGCCCGTCCCGTCACCTTCCCTACGGCGACGACGCCAGGACCGTTCAGTTCACCGGCGTGGACGACCTCGTCACGCGCGCCGGGGAGGAGCAGCCCGAGCCGGACGCGTTCGCGCACCTCTACCGCGACCAGCAGGCCCACGGGCAGCCGCCCGTCCCGCAGGAGCCCGAACCGGCGCCGGCGCCCGCGCCCGCGCCGAAGAAGTCCGGCGGCCGCGCATCCGGCGTGCTGAAGTCGAGCGCCGTGATGGCGGCCGGCACGCTGGTCTCCCGCCTCACCGGCTTCGTACGCAGCCTGGTGATCACCGGTGCCCTGGGCGCCGCCCTGCTCGGTGACACGTACACCGTCGCGGCCACCCTGCCCACGATGATCTACATCCTGACCGTCGGCGGCGGCCTCAACTCGGTCTTCGTCCCACAGCTCGTCCGCTCCATGAAGGACGACGAGGACGGCGGCGAGGCATACGCCAACCGGTTGCTGACGCTCGTGATGGTCGCGCTGGGCGTGATCGTCACCATCGCCGTCTTCGGCGCCCCGCTGCTGATCCGCGCGATGTCGGACACGATCGCCAGCGACGCGGCCGCGAACAGCGTGGCCGTCACCTTCGCACGCTTCTGCCTGCCCACGATCTTCTTCATGGGCGTGCACGTGGTGATGGGTCAGATCCTCAACGCCCGGGGCCGGTTCGGCGCGATGATGTGGACCCCGGTCCTCAACAACATCGTCGTGATCTTCACCTTCTCCATGTTCATCTGGGTCTACGGCTCGTCCGCCGAGTCCCAGATGGGCGTCACGACCATTCCGGACGAGGGCATCCGCCTGCTCGGCATCGGCACGCTGCTGGGCCTGGTCGTCCAGGCCCTGGCGATGGTGCCGTACCTGCGCGAGGCCGGCTTCCGCTTCCGCCCCCGCTTCGACTGGAAGGGCCACGGGCTCGGCAAGACGGTCAAACTCGCCAAGTGGACCGTCCTGTTCGTCCTCGCCAACCAGGCCGGTGTCGTGGTCGTCACCCAGCTCGCCACGGCGGCCGGCAAGGCCTCCGGCCAGGACGGCGCGGGTTTCCTCGCGTACTCCAACGCCCAGCTCATCTGGGGCATGCCGCAGGCCATCATCACCGTCTCAGTCATGGCCGCGCTGCTGCCGCGCATCTCGCGCGCCGCCCACGACAACGACCCGGGTGCCGTCCGCGACGACATCTCGCAGGGCCTGCGCAACTCCGCCGTCGCGATCGTCCCCGTGTCCTTCATGTTCCTGGCCCTCGGCGTCCCGATGTGCACCCTGCTGTACGCGTCCAGCGGAACCGAGGCCGCCCGCAGCATGGGCTTCATCCTGATGGCGTTCGGACTCGGCCTGATCCCCTACTCGGTGCAGTACGTCGTCCTGCGCGGCTTCTACGCCTACGAGGACACCCGAACGCCCTTCTACAACACGGTGATCGTGGCCGGCGTCAACGCGGCGGCCTCGGCGGCCTGCTACGTCCTCCTGCCCGCTCGGTGGGCCGTCGTCGGTATGGCGGCCTCCTACGGCCTCGCGTACGCCGTCGGCGTCGGTGTCGCCTGGCGGCGGCTGCGCAACCGGCTGGGCGGCGACCTGGACGGCGCGCACGTCGTCCGCACCTACGCCCGGCTCTGCATGGCGTCCGTCCCGGCGGCGGTCATCGGCGGCGCCGCGGGCTTCGGCATCCTCCGAGCCCTCGGCGACGGCGCGCTGGGATCGCTCGTGGCACTGACGGGCGGTGGGATCGTGCTGATGGGCGTGTTCTACGTCGCGGCGCGGAAGATGCGGATCGAAGAGCTCAACGCCATGGTCGGCATGGTCCGCGGCCGTCTGGGACGCTGACGGCACGGGCGAGCACAACCATCGTCAGCGGCCGCGTGTCGTGCATAGCGCCGGACTGTGGGCACAATTGGCATGGCTGTTGGATGTGGCGCAACGGATGGGGAGGCAGGAACGACGGTGGCGGAACGTAGCACGGCTGCCGTCGACGTGGCCGACAACAGCGGAGACGACCCGCTGACCGCCAAGGCGGACAAGGCCGCGAGCGACGGGGTGGCGGAAGCGCAGGACACGGCGGAGCAGTCCGCCCGGGACGGCGACGGCGAACGGCGGGACAGCGAGCAGTCCGTCATCACGGCGCCCGAGCTCCACAGTGGCCACAAGCTCGCCAGACGCTACCGGCTCGAGGAGTGCGTCACCCGTCTGGACGGTTTCAGCAGTTGGCGTGCCGTCGACGAGAAACTGCGCCGCGCCGTCGGCGTCCATATCCTCCCCGCCGACCACCCGAGAGCCCGATCGGTCCTGGCCGCGGCACGTTCCTCGGCGCTCCTCGGCGACCCCCGGTTCGTCCAGGTCCTGGACGCCGTCGAGGAGAACGACCTCGTCTACGTCGTCCACGAGTGGCTGCCGGACGCCACCGAGCTCACCGCGCTGCTGGCGGCCGGCCCGCTCGAGGCGCACGACGCCTACCAGCTCGTCAGCCAGGTCTCCCAGGCCATGGCCGCCGCCCACCGCGAGGGCCTCGCCCACCTGCGGCTCACCCCGAGCGCCGTCCTGCGCAGTTCCACCGGCCAGTACCGGATCCGCGGACTCGCCGTGAACGCGGCGCTCCGCGGCATCAGCGCCGACCGCCCTCAGCGCACCGACACCGAGGCGATCGGCGCTCTGCTGTACGCGGCGCTGACCAAGCGGTGGCCGTACGAGAACGACGCCTACGGCCTGTCGGGGCTGCCCAAGGGCGTCGGGCTGATCCCGCCGGACCAGGTGCGGGCGGGTGTACACCGCGGGCTGTCCGAGATCGCGATGCGGGCCCTGGTCAACGACGGCGCGACCGCGTCCCGCCAGGAGCCGCCCTGCACCACGCCCGACGAGCTCGCCAAGGCCGTCGCGGCCATGCCCCGCATCCGCCCGCCGGAGCCCGACTTCCCGACCCCGCCCGAGTACCAGCGCACGACGTACCAGCAGGGGAACTACGGCCGCCCCCAGGCACGCCCCGGTTCGGCGGCCACCGTGGCCTCACCGCTCCCGCCGCCTCCACTGCAGAGCCGCACGGGCAAGGCCCTCAAGTGGGCCGTCTCGGCACTCCTCATCGCCGCCCTGGGCCTGGGCAGCTGGCAGATCGCCGACAAGCTGCTGGGCCACGGTGCCGAGCGGGAGACCCCTGTCGCACCGCAGAAGGGTCCCACTGAGGACAAGAAGCCCGTCGAGTCCGGCAAGCCGATCTCGATCACCGACGCCCACGACTTCGACCCGCTGGGTGACGGTTCGGAGAAGCCGCGGGACATAGAGAACGCATACGACGGTGACTCGGGATCGTTCTGGCAGACGGACGGCTACTACAGGGCGGATCTGGGTGGCCTGAAGCCGGGCGTCGGCATGGTGCTGGACCTCGGCAAGGCCCAGCCCGTCGGTACGGTGGAGCTCACCTTCAAGGGTGAGACCTCGGTCGAGCTGAGGACAGCCGCCGCTGAGAGGACCGACCAGCCGAGTGACGTCGACAGTTACACCGTGGTCGCCTCCGGTTCCGGTTCCAAGGTCACGCTGAAGCCCGCCAAGCCGGTGACGTCGCGGTACGTACTGGTCTGGCTGACGAAGCTGCCGGCGAGTGCCGAAGGGAACTTCCGCGGCAAGATCTCCGACATCAAGATCACCACCTGACGAACCAGGGGAGGGGGCTCACCGTTGGACGATGCCGAACCGGGCGGCGCAACCGACCAGGATCTCCTGGCGCGCCATGTCGCCGGAGATCCGGACGCCTTCGGTGAGCTCGTACGCCGCCATCGTGACCGGCTCTGGGCCGTCGCCCTGCGCACGTTGGGGGACCGTGAGGAGGCCGCCGACGCCGTCCAGGACGCTCTCGTGTCCGCCTTCCGGGCCGCCCATACCTTCCGTGGCCAGTCAGCCGTCACGACCTGGCTGCACCGCATCACCGTGAACGCCTGTCTCGACCGGGCCCGCAAGGCGGCTTCACGCAAGACGTCCCCCGTCGACGACACGGAACGGCTGGAACAGCTCCTGGAGCCGCATGAGTCCGCCGAGGCCCCCGCCGAGCGGCAGGACCTGCACCGCGAACTGCTGGCCGCCCTGGAAAAGCTCCCCGCCGACCAGCGTGCCGCTCTGGTGCTCGTGGACATGCAGGGCTATCCCGTCGCCGAGGCCGCACGCGTCCTGGACGTGCCGACGGGGACCGTCAAGAGCCGCTGCGCGCGAGGCAGGGCCCGGCTGCTTCCCCTGCTCACTCATCTGCGCAGTGACACCGTGGATAACGGCAGCCCCGACCGGGGAAGGAACCGGACGCCAGGGACATCCGTCCCACCGGCGTCGGGACCAAGGGATGCAGGACCGAATGATCCTGCTGCTGTGAAGGGCGGAGGTGGGCGCGCGTGACATCCACGACCGACACGACTCAGCACCCGGACGTCTCGGAGATCTCCGACCTCACCGAAGGGCTCCTCCCGCCCTCCCGTACGGCGGACGTACGGGCGCATCTGGTCAGCTGCGAGCTGTGCGCCGATGTTCGGTCCTCCCTGGAGGAGATCCGCGGCCTCCTGGGTACCCTCCCGGGCCCCGCCCGGATGCCGGCCGACATCGCCGAGCGCATCGACGCCGCCCTGGCGGCCGAAGCACTGCTGGATGCCACCGCCCCCGCAGAGGCGACGGACCATGTTTCACGTGAAACATCGCCCGCCACTGCCACCCCCGAGCCCGTCTCTGCCGACCGCCCTGCCGGTCGCCCCGTCGGCCGTCCGCGCGCGGCCACCGGCCCCGGCCGTGGGCGTCCCGCACGGCGTCGCCGCCGCACCGCAGTGCTCGGTGCGGTCTTCGGCGCCGCCGCGATGGGGGTCAGCGTCCTCCTCTTCCAGGCCGTCCAGCCTTCCGGGGACGACCCGTCCGGGTCGAAGACGGTCGACACCGCCGTCAGTGCGCCCGACAACACGACGTTCTCCGGCTCAGCCGTCGAGGACCGGGTGGAAGCGCTCCTGGCCGCCGAAAAGCCCCCCAAGGCTCCCCGCAGCGAGAAGCAGCAGCCCCCGTCCGTCGGGAACCCGTCGACGATGTCCGCCGACGAGGGGGTAACGGTCCCGTCCTGTATTCAGAAGGGGACCGGCCGCAGCGACCAGGCCCTGGCAGCGGAGCCGGGCACGTACGACGGCAGGCCCGCCTATCTGGTGGTCCTGCCGCACGCCACGGACTCGTCTCGGGTCCAGGCGTACGTCCTCGATGCGTCCTGCATCACCACGCAGAAGAGCAGCAAGGCGGACGTCCTGCTGACACGCGCCTACCCTCGGTCCTGACGTATGCCTCCGTGCCGCTCTGCGCCCCCGGGAATGCACGCCCCGTAGGATCCGTTGGGTGGGGTGAGAGTCCTTGACCCGGCCCCCGTAGGCAGTAGGCAGTCTGCAGAGACGAGGAAGAAACCCGTGAGCGACGTCCGTAACGTGATCATCATCGGTTCCGGGCCCGCCGGCTACACGGCCGCGCTGTATACGGCGCGAGCCTCGCTGAAGCCGCTGGTCTTCGAAGGTGCCGTCACCGCCGGTGGTGCGCTCATGAACACGACCGAGGTCGAGAACTTCCCCGGCTTCCGTGACGGGATCATGGGCCCGGACCTGATGGACAACATGCGGGCCCAGGCGGAGCGCTTCGGCGCCGAGCTCGTGCCGGATGATGTCGTCTCGGTCGACCTGACGGGCGACATCAAGACGGTGACCGACACGGTCGGCACCGTGCACCGCGCCAAGGCCGTGATCGTGACGACCGGCTCCCAGCACCGCAAGCTGGGCCTGCCGAACGAGGACGCGCTGTCGGGCCGCGGCGTCTCCTGGTGCGCCACCTGCGACGGGTTCTTCTTCAAGGACCAGGACATCGCCGTGGTGGGCGGCGGCGACACCGCCATGGAGGAGGCGACCTTCCTCTCCCGGTTCGCCAAGTCCGTCACCATCATCCACCGCCGGGACACCCTGCGTGCCTCCAAGGCCATGCAGGAGCGTGCCTTCGCCGACCCGAAGATCAAGTTCGCTTGGGACAGCGAGGTCGCGACGATCCACGGCGAGCAGAAGCTCACCGGTCTGACGCTGCGCAACACCAAGACCGGCGAGACCTCCGAGCTGCCGGTGACCGGCCTGTTCATCGCCGTGGGCCACGACCCCCGCACGGAGCTGTTCAAGGGCCAGCTGGAGCTCGACGACGAGGGCTACCTCAAGGTGGACGCGCCGTCGACGCGCACCAACCTGACCGGTGTCTTCGGCGCTGGTGACGTCGTGGACCACACCTACCGCCAGGCGATCACGGCCGCCGGTACGGGCTGCTCCGCCGCGCTCGACGCCGAGCGCTTCCTGGCGGCTCTTGCCGATGGCGAGAAGGCCGCCGAGCCGGAGAAGACCGCCGCGGTCTGACCAGCATCCCCACCCACACCCCGCGAAGTGAAGGAGGCCGCCGTGGCCGGCGACCTGAAGAACGTGACCGACGACTCCTTCGAGGAGGACGTCCTCAACAGCGACAAGCCCGTACTGGTGGACTTCTGGGCCGCCTGGTGCGGCCCGTGCCGCCAGATCGCGCCGTCGCTGAAGGCCATCGCCGAGGAGCATGGTGACCACATCACGGTCGTCAAGCTCAACATCGACGAGAACCCCGGCACGGCCGCCAAGTACGGCGTCATGTCCATCCCGACGCTCAACGTCTACCAGGGCGGCGAGGTCGTGAAGACCATCGTGGGTGCCAAGCCGAAGGCCGCCATCGAGCGCGACCTGGAGCCCTTCCTGGGTGACCCGGTCAGCAAGTCCTGACGCCGCTGTTTCACGTGAAACAGGAAACGGCCCACCCCGACGCGGGGTGGGCCGTTCGGCATTTTCCAGGACTGGCAATCACAGGGGCCGCAGCACCGGCTCCTTCTGTACCGCCCCGAGCAGGCGGTCGAGCGCCAGCTCGACGTCCTCTTTCCAGGAAAGCGTCGTCCGCAGTTCCAGCCGCAGCCTCGGATACGAGGGATGCGGGCGCACGGTCTTGAAGCCGACCGCCAGCAGATGGTCGGCCGGCAGCACACAGGCCGGCTCCTTCCAGCGGGCGTCACCGAACGCCTCGATGGCCTTGAACCCACGGCGCAGCAGATCCTTCGCCACGGTCTGCACCATCACCCGCCCCAGCCCTTGCCCCTGGTAGCCGGGCGTGATCCAGGCCGTCATCAGCTGGACGGCATCGGGGGACACCGGGCTGGTAGGGAAGGCGGTCGAGCGCGGCACATAGGCGGGCGGGGCGTAGAGAACGAACCCGACCGGTACCTCGTCCACATAGACCACACGGCCGCAGGAGCCCCAGTCCAGGAGCACGGCGGAGATCCAGGCTTCCTTCTCCAGCTCCGGAGTGCCCGCCTTTACCGCGGCTTCTCCGCTGACCGGATCAAGCTCCCAGAAGACGCACGCGCGGCACCGTTTGGGGAGATCCGGAAGGTTGTCCAACGTGAGCGGTACGAGCCGACGCCCCATGAAGGCTGTTCCTCACTTCCTTCGCCTGCCGCTCCACGAGCGGCGGACAGCGCGCTCCGTTCCCGGAGCAGGCTGCCGATGAACCCGCCGACCGCACCGAGTCCCAGTCCTGCTGTCACCAGTTGGCTGCGGCTCACCTCTCGCATGCCTGGCTCTCCCTCCACGGTGGATCAGGCGGATGCGCATACCAGAACGCATCGTATCGATCGGGTGATGACACGCATACGGGAAGAGGCCAAAGGGCGGACCGTGTTCCGGTGAACACCGGACCCGATCCGCCCCAAAGCCGTCCCGCAGAACCCTGCACCGATGAGCACGGAAGGACGCTGCCGCCTCGCCTCAGTGCTTGGCTCTGCCTCAGTCCCTGCCTCAGCCCTTGCCTCAGTCCTCGTCGCTGTCCTGAGAGCGCTCCTGAGCCAGCCCCTTTTCCAGGACTCGACCCGCGTCCGGGGCAAGGGTGCCCAGGATGCGCTCCAGATCCTCCATGGAGGCGAACTCGACGACGATCTTGCCCTTCCGCTGCCCCAGGTCGACCTTCACCCGCGTCTCAAAGCGGTCGGACAGCCGGGAAGCGAGCTCGGAGAGGGCCGGTGAGACACGGGAGCCGGCTCGCGGTCCCTTCGCCTTCGGCGTGCTGGTGGGCTCGGAGCCCATCAGCGTCACGATCTCCTCCACCGCCCGGACCGAGAGCCCCTCGGCCACGATCCGGTACGCCAGCCTCTCCTGCGCCTCGGGATCCTCGACCGAAAGCAGGGCCCGGGCGTGCCCCGCCGACAGCACCCCTGCGGCAACCCGGCGCTGGACAGTCGGTGACAGGCGCAACAGGCGCAGTGTGTTGGAGACCTGCGGACGCGAGCGTCCGATGCGATCGGCCAGCTGCTCGTGAGTGCAGTTGAAGTCCCTCAGCAACTGGTCATAGGCCATGGCCTCTTCCACCGGGTTCAACTGCGCCCGGTGGAGGTTCTCGAGCAGGGCGTCCAGCAGGAGCTTCTCGTCGTCGGTCTCCCGGACGATCGCCGGAATCCGCTCCAGACCCGCTTCACGGCAGGCCCGCCAGCGACGCTCGCCCATGATGAGCTCGTAGCGCTCGGGACCGAGCTGCCGCACGACCACGGGCTGGAGCAGACCGACCTCCTTGATGGAGGTCACCAGCTCGGCCAGGGCGTCCTCGTCGAACACCTCACGCGGCTGGCGCGGGTTGGGCGTAATGGCATCCAGCGGCAGCTCCGCGAAGTGGGCGACGGCCGGCGTCTCCGCCTTGTCGACCACCTCCGGCTCCGCGACCGGAAGACCGGTGTCCACGGGCTCCGAGCTGTGCGGCAGCGTTGCCACCTTCGCAGCTGCCACCCCTCGCTCCCCCGTCAGCGACGGAATCGCTTCGGGGGAAGTGGAACCCGCCCCGATGGACATCGCCGGCCGCTCTTGGGATGCGGGGGGAATCAGCGCAGCGAGCCCGCGCCCCAGCCCCCTACGTCGCTCACTCACTGGATCCCCTCCGACATGCTGTGCTGATTGTTCTGGTTGCCCTGATGGGCATGCTGGGCGTCATAGTGAATACCGACTCCCCGCAAGGCGATCTCGCGGGCCGCTTCGAAGTACGACAGCGCGCCGCTGGAACCGGGGTCGTACGTGAGAACCGTCTGCCCGTAGCTCGGTGCCTCCGAGATACGGACGGACCGCGGAATGCTGGTGCGCAGCACCTCGTCTCCGAAGTGACTGCGCACCTCCTCGGCCACCTGCGATGCGAGCCTGGTCCGGCCGTCGTACATGGTGAGCAGGATCGTCGACACATGCAGCGCCGGGTTCAGGTGACCCCGCACCAGGTCGACGTTCTTCAGCAGCTGGCCAAGCCCCTCCAACGCGTAGTACTCGCACTGGATGGGAATGAGCACCTCGGCGCCGGCCACCAGGGCATTGACCGTGAGGAGACCGAGCGACGGCGGGCAGTCGATGAGGATGTAGTCCAGCGGCTGCTCGTACGCCTGGATCGCCCGCTGCAGCCGGCTCTCCCGCGCCACCAGCGACACCAGCTCGATCTCCGCACCGGCGAGATCGATGGTGGCAGGGGCGCAGAAAAGACCCTCGACGTCCGGGACGGGCTGGACCACATCGGAGAGCGGCTTGCTGTCGATCAGAACGTCATAGATCGAAGGAACCTCGGCGTGGTGGTCAATGCCGAGTGCCGTGGAGGCGTTGCCCTGCGGGTCGAGGTCGACCACCAGAACGCGGGCACCGTGCAGCGCGAGCGAAGCAGCAAGGTTGACCGTCGTGGTCGTCTTTCCCACCCCGCCCTTCTGGTTGGCGACCACCATGATGCGGGTCTGTTCAGGCCGGGGAAGGCCCTCGCCGGCACGGCCCAGAGCCTCCACCGCCAGCTGGGCAGCTCGACCAATGGGGGTGTCGTCCATCGGAGGCGGTGTTTCACGTGAAACATCCTCCTCCGCCGATTCGGTACGGGGACCGGGGACCGGATCGGTCATCGGTCCCGCGATGTTGGCGTTGGACCGCAAGGATTCACTCTCCTCGGCTTCAGGCTCGCGATGAACAGAGCCTGCCATGCTTTCGGGGTCGTGAACCAGCGAGGCCGGTGGTTCTGTGGAGAACTCCACCTCTGTGGACAACTCCGTAGCCCTCGTGGGTGGCTTACGGTCGCGCGGCGAGGCGGCCGCGCGACCGCGGCTGATGATTCCCTGCAGCAGTGAGCGACGTTTCACGTGAAACATTGATGCACTCGCCGCAGAGCCAGAGCGTCACGACACTCCGAAATGCGTACGTATGAGGATCAACCAGGTGTCAACGGCGGCGACGGGAGGTCCGGGCAGCCTTGGCTCGCTTGGCCGCGAACCGCACACCCCCGGGACTCTCACCGACCTCCACCCGCACGACGGTCGACAGCGGGTCGACGATGCCTTCGCCGACATGGAGCACCGAGGTTCCCACAACGCCCAGCTTGCTCAGTGCGGCGCGGGCGCCCTGGAGCTCCTCCTCGGCCGTGTCGCCCTTGAGCGCCAGCATCTCTCCATAGGGGCGCAGCAGGGGTACCCCCCAGCCCGCCAGCCGGTCCAGCGGGGCGACGGCCCGTGCGGTAACGACATGGACGGGCGGCAGCTTGCCGAGGACTTCCTCGGCGCGTCCGCGCACCACGGTCACATGGTCCAGCCCCAGCAGCTCCACAACCTCCTGGAGGAAATTGGTACGGCGCAGCAGCGGCTCGAGAAGAGTGATCTTCAGGTCGGGACGCACCAGTGCCAGCGGGATGCCGGGCAGACCGGCGCCGGAGCCGACATCGCAGACGGTGACCCCCTCCGGCACGACCTCGGAGAGCACGGCGCAGTTCAGCAGGTGCCGCTCCCACAGCCGCGGCACCTCACGAGGACCGATCAGACCGCGCTTGACGCCCGCGTCCGCGAGGAGCTCCGCGTACCGGACTGCCTCCGGGAAGAACTCGCCGAAAACCGTCCGCGCTTCTTGAGGCGCATGGGGAAGCTCTTCTGCCTCCGTCACGGGAACCGTCCTTCCGTACCGCATTACCGCACTGGGTGCTGACTACCAGTGATCAGTGACTATCAGGCTGACAAAGATCGGCCCCGCCTGCGAACAGACGGGGCCGACCCTACGAGGGATGGTCAGGCAGGGAGTACGACGACGAAGCGCTCCGGCTCCTCGCCCTCGGACTCGCTGCGCAGACCGGCGGCGGCCACCGCGTCGTGCACGACCTTGCGCTCGAACGGGGTCATCGGCTTCAGCTTCACCGGCTCACCGGTGCTCTTCACCTCGTCGGCGGCCTGGGCGCCCAGCTCGGCGAGCTCGGTCCGCTTCCTGGCCCGGAAGCCGGCGATGTCGAGCATGAGCCGGCTGCGGTCACCGGTCTCCCGGTGCACGGCGAGGCGCGTCAGCTCCTGAAGCGCCTCCAGCACCTCGCCGTCGCGGCCCACCAGCTTCTGCAGGTCACGGCTGCCCGAGTCGCTGATGATCGAGACCGCGGCGCGGTCGGCCTCGACGTCCATGTCGATGTCGCCGTCGAGATCGGCGATGTCGAGCAGGCCCTCGAGGTAGTCGGCCGCGATCTCGCCCTCCTGCTCCAGGCGGGTCAGGGTGTCGCCACCCTGGGCGGCGGAGGTGGTGCCTTCCGTCACGGATGGACTCCTTCTTACTTCTTGGACGACGGGTGCTTGGGCCGCTGCTGGCCCTGGCCCTTGCGCTGTCCGGACTTGGCTTGGCGTGCGGAACCACCGGCGGGCTTGGCCGGCTGCTTCGGCTTGGCGTCCTGGGGCTCGTCGGCCTTCTCCAGGGAGGTCTTCGCAGCCGTGGACTGCTGAGCACCCCCGGTCTGGCTCGCGGCCTGGCGCTTCGCCTTGGGCTGGCGCTTGGGCTGCTGGCGCCGGGTCGCGGCCGCGCTCTCCGCCTCGGCGGTGGCGGGGTCGACCTTCTTCACAGAGCCGTCGGCCTGCGGGGTGAAGCCGGCCTTGGCGAGGGTGGTGACGAACTTGCGCTCGTTGTCGTTGCGGTCCGGACCCTTGGCCACGATGGCCTGGACGACAGCGCGGCGACGGCGGCCACGGACCTCGCCGTGGGAGGTGACGCTCTTCACCAGTCGCTGCAGGTAGTGGTCCTGCGCCTTGCTGCCCGGGGTCGGGTTCTGGTTGATCACGTACATCTGCTGGCCCATGGTCCACACGTTGGTGGTCAGCCAGTAGACGAGGACACCGACCGGGAAGTTGATGCCCATCACGGCGAAGATGACCGGGAAGATGTACATCAGCATCTTCTGCTGCTGCATGTACGGGGTCTTCACCGTCAGGTCGACGTTCTTCTGCATCAGCTGGCGCTGGGTGAAGAACTGCGACAGCGACATCAGGACGATCATGACCGCGGTGACGATGCGGACATCCACCAGCGAGGCGTTGAGCGCCTCGACCTTGCCCGGGTCGTCCATGAACTTCGCGGCGATCGGCGCGCCGAAGATGTGGGCCTCACGGGCGCTGTTCACGAGCTCCTGGTTGAGGACACCGATCGTGTCACCCGAGGCGATCTTCGACAGCACGTGGTACAGGGCGAAGAAGAACGGCGACTGCGCCAGGATGGGAAGGCACGAGGAGAGCGGGTTGGTGCCCGTCTCCTTGTACAGCTTCATCATCTCTTCGGACTGACGCTGCTTGTCGTTCTTGTAGCGCTCCTGGATCGCCTTCATCTTCGGCTGGAGCGCCTGCATGTTCCGGGTCGACTTGATCTGCTTCACGAAGAGCGGGATCAGGCAGATCCGGATGAGCACCACCAGGGACACGATCGACAGACCCCAGGCCCAGCCCGTGTCGGGTCCGAAAACCGCCCCGTACAGCTTGTGGAACTGGACGATGATCCACGAGACAGGTGTGGTGATGAAGCTGAACAGACTGGCAATCGTGTCCACTAATCAGGCTCCTTGAGCATTGGGCGAGGTCTCTGCGGCCGGGCTCGTCTCAGCGGAGTTCCCGCCCTTGCCGCCGCGCAGCGCGTCGCGCAGCATTTCGTGCCAGCGCGGGCGCTTACGAGGGGGAACATGGTCCACTCCGCCGGGCGACCACGGGTTGCACCGCAGGATGCGCCAGGCGGTCAGGGCTGTGCCCTTCACCGCGCCGTGCCGGTCGATGGCCGTGAATCCGTAGTGGGAACACGACGGGTAGTACCGGCAGACGGGGCCGAGCAGCGGGCTGATCGTCCACTGGTACAGCTTGATCAGAGCCAGCAGCGGGTACTTCATCGCGCGCCCCCTCCCAGCAACCGCTGAAGGGCGGCGTCCAGGTCTCGGGCCAGCTGTGCATGGTCGGCGTCGCCCGCTCCGGGCAGCGCCCGTACTACCACCAGGCTACCGGGGGGCAGTGAAGGCAGCCGGTCGCGCATGAGGTGGCGAAGCCTGCGCTTCACCTGGTTACGCACGACCGCGCCCCCCACGGCCTTGCTGACGACGAAACCCGCACGGGTCGGGGGAGCGCTCTCCCCCGGCACGTGCGGGTCCGTTGCACCGCTTCTTAGGTGGACGACGAGGAGCGGGCGGCCGGCCCGGCGTCCTCGGCGTACCGCGGTCGCGAAGTCCTCGCGCCGCCTCAGCCGATTCTCGGTAGGCAGCACGTCATGACCTGTTTAAAAGCGATCAGGCGGACAGGTTGGCGCGACCCTTGCTGCGGCGGTTCGCCAGGATGGCGCGGCCGGCGCGGGTACGCATGCGCAGACGGAAACCGTGGGTCTTCGCACGACGACGGTTGTTCGGCTGGAAGGTGCGCTTGCTCACTCGGGGGCTCCAGAAATGATTCGGGTGGTGGCGGGACATCGCCTGGCTGTCACCGTGCGCCCACGAGTAGCTCGCAATACGCCCGAGTGCACCGCTTCACGATCACTGACCGTGATCTTTGCCCATCGGAGGCAGGCGGCAGCAGCCATCGACAACTCGACCTGGTTACGGTACGCGCGGCTACGCCATCCGGTCAAACCGGCGCTGAGCCGTGGTCCACTATGCACAGCCTGTGGACAACAACTTGAACCACGTGAGCCGCCGCGACTACCGTGGCTGAACTCGGATTCCTTTCCTGCCTGTCCTTCCATCCCGTCCCGAGAACCACACATTCGTGGGACCTGTGAGAGAGCGTGCCTTGTGGCTGACGTACCTGCTGATCTTGCCGCAGTGTGGCCACGAGTGCTCGAGCAGCTCCTCGGCGAGGGCCAGCAGGGCATCGAGCCGAAGGACAAGCAGTGGATCGAGCGCTGCCAGCCGCTGGCCCTGGTGGCGGACACGGCGCTGCTCGCCGTCCCCAATGAGTGGGGCAAGCGCGTCCTGGAGGGCCGTCTGGCCCCGCTCATCAGCGACACGCTCAGCCGGGAGTGCGGCCGTCCCATCCGGATCGCGATCACCGTCGACGACTCCGCCGGCGACCCGCCGCCCGCCCAGCAGGCGCCCGGCAGGCAGCAGCCCCAGCAGTCCCGCTACGACGAGCGCCAGCAGGGACAGGGCGAGTCGTACGACAAGCCGTACGACAAGTACGACGGCTACGGGCACCGGCCCATGCCCGACGACGGGCTGCCGACCGTGCGCCCCGCCTACCCCGAGTACCAGCAGCAGCGCCCCGAGCCGGGCGCCTGGCCCCGCACCCAGGAGGACCTGTCCTGGCAGCAGCCGCGCCTCGGCGGCTTCCAGGACCGCGACCCCTACGCGTCGCCCCGCCCCCAGCAGCCGCACCACGACTACCGCGGCCCGCAGGCGTCCGACCCCTCTCCGTACGACCAGCAGCGCGGCGACCGGCGTGACCTGCCGGACGGCCCGGGCCAGCAGCGCCCCGGCAGCGGCGGCGGCGCGGCGGGCGGGGCCGGAGCCACGGGCGGCCGCCCCGGTGAACCGCACGCGCGACTGAACCCCAAGTACCTGTTCGACACCTTTGTGATCGGGTCGTCCAACCGGTTCGCGCACGCGGCCGCCGTCGCGGTCGCGGAGGCGCCGGCGAAGGCGTACAACCCGCTCTTCATCTACGGGGAGTCGGGGCTCGGCAAGACGCACCTGCTGCACGCGATCGGGCACTACGCGCGCAGCCTCTATCCCGGCACGCGCGTGCGGTACGTGAGTTCGGAGGAGTTCACCAACGAGTTCATCAACTCCATCCGCGACGGCAAGGGCGACACCTTCCGCAAGCGCTACCGCGATGTGGACATCCTGCTCGTCGACGACATCCAGTTCCTGGCGAGCAAGGAGTCGACGCAGGAGGAGTTCTTCCACACCTTCAACACGCTCCACAACGCCAACAAGCAGATCGTGCTGTCCTCGGACCGGCCGCCCAAGCAGCTGATGACGCTGGAGGACCGGCTGCGCAACCGCTTCGAGTGGGGCCTGACCACCGACGTACAGCCGCCGGAGCTGGAGACGCGGATCGCGATCCTCCGTAAGAAGGCGGTGCAGGAGCAGCTCAACGCCCCGCCGGAGGTCCTGGAGTTCATCGCCTCCCGCATCTCGCGCAACATCCGCGAGCTGGAGGGCGCGCTGATCCGGGTGACGGCGTTCGCGAGCCTCAACCGGCAGCCGGTGGACCTGGTGCTGACCGAGGGCGTGCTGAAGGACCTGATCCCGGGTGGTGAGGACGCCGCACCGGAGATCACGGCCGGCGCCATCATGGCGGCCACCGCCGACTACTTCGGGCTGACGGTGGAGGACCTGTGCGGCTCGTCGCGCAGCCGGGTGCTGGTGACGGCCCGGCAGATCGCGATGTACCTGTGCCGGGAGCTGACGGACCTGTCACTGCCGAAGATCGGCGCCCAGTTCGGCGGACGCGACCATACGACGGTGATGCACGCCGACCGCAAGATCCGCGCGCTCATGGCGGAGCGGCGCTCGATCTACAACCAGGTCACTGAACTCACGAACCGCATCAAGAACGGCTGACGCCGAGGCGCCGAGGGCAGGGCGCTCCGGGACAGGGTCCCGGAGCGCCCTTCGTCGTTGTCCACACCCTGTGATGTTCGAATAGTTGAGCCGGTCACCGGGTTCTCCACAGACGTGGGGGCGATCTTCAATCCACAGCCTGGGGACTGGTGAGTTGTCCAGATCCTGTCCACAGGGCCGGGTGTGGAGAGGACATCCTTGCAGGTCATCCGCTTGTGGATTTGTGGCCGAACGCGCTCCACAGGCTGTGGACGCGAACGCCGTCCACAGGCCGTGATCGCAGTTGTCCACCGGCGGCCCACAGGCACCGGTTCATGGTCCACAGCTTCTCCACACCCCTGTCCACTGTTCGGCAACGAAACGCCCGGGCTCACCGCGCCGAGTGAAAGCCGTCACACCAAGGTGGTCGGTTGGCCTGTGGGGAAGCTGGGTAAAACTGGGGACGGCGCTGGGGAGAAGTCGGCCCGGGCTGTGCATCGGCTGTGCAGAACTTTCCGGCGTCCACAGAAAGGGCTGGTTGTCCACCGGTCCCGCCCACAGGCGCGGTGGACAAAAAACGTGCCGTGACCTGGGTGGATGGCGTTATCCACCGTTTCCACAGGCCCTACTACTACTCCCACTCAGAGTTACCGGGGAATCCGCTTCGAAGCGGGGCCTGTGCACAACTCGGCCCCGGAGCGCCCGGCGCCTCTTGTCGCGACTTGACCCCGACCCGCACCGACTGTCGGCGGCGTGCGTCAGACTGGTTCCCGCAGTCGAGACAAGAGCCAGCAACAGCAGGAGGCGGTTCCGGTGAAGATCCGGGTGGAGCGCGATGTACTCGCGGAGGCGGTGGCCTGGGTGGCCCGCAGCCTCCCGGCCCGTCCGCCGGCGCCCGTACTCGCGGGCCTTCTGCTGAAGGCCGAGGACGGCGCGCTCAGCTTCTCCAGCTTCGACTACGAGGTTTCCGCGCGGGTCTCGGTCGAGGCCGAGGTGGAGGAGGACGGCACCGTCCTCGTCTCCGGCCGCCTCCTCGCCGACATCTGCCGCGCCCTCCCCAACCGCCCGGTGGAGATTTCCACAGACGGTGTACGGGCGACCGTGGTCTGCGGCTCGTCCCGCTTCACCCTCCACACCATGCCGGTGGAGGAGTACCCCGCGCTTCCGGAGATGCCGACCGCGACCGGCACCGTCCCCGGTGAGGTCTTCGCCTCCGCCGCCGCCCAGGTCGCCATCGCGGCCGGCCGGGACGACACGCTGCCCGTCCTCACCGGCGTACGCATCGAGATCGAGGGCGACACGGTCACGCTGGCGTCGACCGACCGCTACCGCTTCGCGGTCCGTGAGTTCCTGTGGAAGCCGGAGTCCCCGGACGCCTCCGCCGTCGCCCTGGTGCCCGCCAAGACGCTGCTGGACACCGCCAAGGCGCTGACGAGCGGCGACACGGTCACGCTGGCGCTGTCGGGCTCCGGCAAGGGCGAGGGCCTGATCGGCTTCGAGGGCGCGGGCCGGCGCACCACCACCCGCCTCCTCGAGGGCGACCTCCCGAAGTACCGCACGCTCTTCCCCACCGAGTTCAACTCGGTCGCGGTGATCGAGACGGCGCCGTTCGTCGAGGCCGTGAAGCGTGTGGCCCTGGTGGCCGAGCGCAACACGCCGGTCCGGCTGAGCTTCGAGCAGGGTGTGCTCATCCTGGAGGCCGGTTCCAGCGACGACGCACAGGCTGTGGAGCGCGTCGACGCGCACCTGGAGGGCGACGACATCTCGATCGCCTTCAACCCGACCTTCCTGCTGGACGGCCTGAGCGCGATCGACTCCCCGGTCGCCCAGCTGTCCTTCACCACCTCCACCAAGCCCGCGCTGCTGAGCGGCAAGCCGGCCGTGGACGCGGAGGCGGACGAGGCGTACAAGTACCTGATCATGCCGGTGCGGCTGAGCGGCTGACCCCGCCGCCGGGGGCGGTGCGCCTGAGTGGCTGACCACGCGCCCGATGAGCGCCTGACCCCACAGGTGTGCGCCCGCGTCCGGGCGTAGGCTCGGACGCGGGTACGAACTCTCCGCACACAACGATTGAGGAATCTCTGATGGAGCTCGGTCTCGTCGGTCTCGGCAAGATGGGCGGCAACATGCGCGAGCGCATCCGCCGCGCGGGTCACACCGTCATCGGATACGACCGCAACCCGGACCTCGCCGATGTCCACAGCCTCGAGGAGCTTGTGGGCAAGCTCAAGGGCCCGCGCGTGGTGTGGGTCATGGTCCCGGCCGGTGCCGCGACCCAGTCCACGATCGACGAGCTGGCCGAGCTGCTCTCCCCCGGTGACGTCGTCGTCGACGGCGGGAACTCGCGCTGGACCGACGACGAGAAGCACGCCGCCGAGCTGGCCGGGAAGGGCATCGGCTTCGTCGACTGCGGCGTCTCGGGCGGCGTGTGGGGCCTGGAGAACGGCTACGCGCTGATGTACGGCGGCGACGCCGAGAACGTGGCGAAGGTCCAGCCGATCTTCGACGCTCTGAAGCCCGAGGGCGAGTTCGGCTCCGTCCACGCGGGCAAGGTCGGCGCGGGCCACTTCGCGAAGATGGTCCACAACGGCATCGAGTACGCCATGATGCAGGCGTACGCCGAGGGCTGGGAGCTGCTGGAGAAGGTCGACTCCGTCACCGACGTACGCGAGGTCTTCCGCTCCTGGCAGGAGGGCACGGTCATCCGTTCCTGGCTGCTCGACCTGGCGGTCAACGCGCTGGACGAGGACGAGCACCTGGACGGGCTGCGCGGTTACGCACAGGACTCCGGCGAGGGCCGGTGGACCGTGGAGGCCGCCATCGACAACGCGGTCCCGCTCCCGGCGATCACCGCGTCGCTGTTCGCGCGGTTCGCGTCCCGGCAGGACGACTCGCCGCAGATGAAGATGATCGCCGCGCTGCGCAACCAGTTCGGCGGCCACGCGGTCGAGTCCAAGAAGTAGATCCACAGGCTGTGCACCCGGCGGTGCACGGCATGCCGGGGGAAGGTCGGCGCACACCATGCACGTCACGCATCTGTCGCTGGCCGACTTCCGCTCGTACGCCCGGGTCGAGGTCCCTCTTGATCCGGGCGTCAGCGTCTTCGTGGGCGCCAACGGGCAGGGCAAGACCAACCTGGTCGAGGCGGTCGGGTACCTGGCGACGCTCGGCAGCCACCGGGTGTCGTCCGACGCGCCCCTGGTGCGGATGGGCGCCGAGCGGGCGATCATCCGGGCGGCGGTACGGCAGGGCGAGCGGTCTCAGCTGGTCGAGCTGGAACTCAACCCGGGCCGGGCGAACCGGGCCCGTATCAACAGGTCGTCCCAGGTCAAGCCGCGTGATGTGCTCGGCATCGTCCGGACGGTGCTGTTCGCACCGGAGGACATGGCGCTGGTGAAGGGCGACCCGGGGGAGCGGCGGCGCTTCCTCGACGAGCTGATCACGGCGCGCTCCCCGCGCATGGCGGGCGTGCGGTCCGACTACGAGCGGGTGCTGCGTCAGCGCAACACGCTGCTGAAGTCGGCGGCCATGGCGCGGCGGCACGGCGGCCGTTCCATGGACCTGTCCACGCTGGACGTGTGGGACCAGCACCTCGCGCGGGCCGGCGCGGAGCTGCTGGCGCAGCGCCTCGACCTGGTCGCGACGCTCCAGCCGCTGGCGGACAAGGCGTACGAGCAGCTGGCGCCGGGCGGCGGGCCGGTGGCGCTGGAGTACAAGGGCGCCGTGTCCGGGGCGCACGGGCGGGAGGCCCTGTACGAGGGGCTGCTCGGCGCGCTGGCGGAAGTGCGCAAGCAGGAGATCGAGCGGGGCGTCACGCTGGTGGGCCCGCACCGGGACGACCTGGTGCTCAAGCTGGGCGAGCTGCCCGCGAAGGGGTACGCCAGCCATGGCGAGTCCTGGTCGTACGCGCTGGCGCTGCGGCTGGCCTCGTACGACCTGCTGCGGGGCGAGGGCAACGAGCCGGTGCTCGTGCTCGACGACGTCTTCGCGGAGCTGGACGCGCGGCGCCGCGAGCGGCTGGCGGAGCTGGTGGCGCCGGGCGAGCAGGTGCTGGTGACGGCGGCGGTCGACGACGACGTGCCGGCGGTGCTGGCGGGGGCCCGGTACGAGGTGTCGGAGGGGTCGGTGGAGCGGCTGTGACGACTGATCCCCTGCCGGAGCCGTCGCTTCCCTCGGTTCCCTCGGTTCCCTCGGTTCCCGAACCGTCCGGTGTCGATCTGGCGCGGGTCGCGCTGCGCGCCGCCAAGGAGCAGGCCAAGGCGCGGGGCGCGGCGGCGCAGCAGAAGAAGCAGGCCCGGCGGGGCGGCGGGCTGCGGTCCGGTGCCCGCGCGGACGGGCGCGATCCGCTGCCGCTGGGCGCCGCGATCAACCGGCTGATCACCGAGCGCGGGTGGGAGACCCCGGCGGCGGTCGGCGGCGTGATGGGGCGGTGGCCGCAGATCGTGGGCGAGGACCTGGCGAAGCACTGCGTACCGCTGCGGTACGACGAGGACCCGGAGGAACGGGTGCTCACGGTGCAGTGCGACTCCACCGCGTGGGCCACGCAGCTGCGGCTGCTGGCGCCGCGGCTGGTGGCCCGGCTGAACGAGGACCTGGGCCAGGGCACGGTCCGGGTCATCAAGGTGCTGGGCCCGGGCGGCCCCCGGCGCGGCTACGGCGGCCCCCTGCGGGCGCCGGGCAGCACGGGGCCGGGCGACACGTACGGCTGACGGTGACGGTTGCCGGCCGCGGCACCGGGGCCGCCGGGGCTTTGTCCGCAGCGCGGCGCTGCCGCCTGGGCCCTGGGCCGGTGGGCAGGACGGTGCGCGTCGGCCGCGCGGCGCGTAGGCGCGTCGGTGGTCCGGTCGGCGTGGGCCGTTCCCGAAACCGGGCTGTGCCCCGGGGCCCCGGCGCTGCCGCGCGGTGATGCGCCGACGTCTCGGCGCACAGGCGGAACGGGTCCTGCGCCGCCCCGGCCCTCGTCGTTGGCGGTCCGGTCGGCGCGGGCCCGGTTGGCGGGGACCTCCACCGCCCCCGGCGCGGTGATGCGGGGGTTCGCCCCCGGCTTCGTGTCCCACCCGCTGCGCAGTCGGCGACCCCGGGGCCCGCGCGCGTCGGCAGGCGCTGGAACCGGGGCCGGCCCCCGTACCCCTGCGGGACCCCGCGTGGTGAGGGAGGGCTGGAACCGGGGCTGCGCCCGTGCCCCGCGGGCTGGGTGAGCCGTTGCGCCGGAGCGCGTACGGACGGTGGCCGAACCGGCCCCCCGCCCCCGCCCGGCGCGGTCGGCCCCGTCGCCGCGGCGGGCCCGCGACGCGCTCGGAGCGTTGCTCGTACCGCGGAGCTTTCCCGGGGGCCGCATGCCCGGGCGGATGGCCGCGGGGCCCCTGTGCGGACGCGGAGCCGGGGGCGGGAGTGAGGTGGTCGTCACCGTTGCTGGAGGTTGACAGGCCAAAGCGCTGAGTGGCGGCGTGAGGCTCCTGTAGCCCCGTCCCGGATATGGGGAGTCGGCAGGCGCCGGTTCAGGGCGGCACATGCGGACTCAGGCACCGGCAAGCCCCCATTAATGTCAGTGCTACCGGTAGACTGGTAGGTAATCCCGCCCACTGCGGAACATGTCGAACGACGCAGCCGCTCCCGCATGCCCGGAGAGACGGCTTGTGCTGTGCCAGAAAGGGCGCTTCGTGGCCGATTCCGGCAACCCCAACGAGAACATTCCGTCCACTGCTGCCGGCGAGAACGGCGAGGTCACCTCGTCGTACGACGCCAGCGCGATCACCGTCCTCGAGGGTCTGGACGCGGTCCGCAAGCGGCCCGGCATGTACATCGGCTCGACCGGTGAGCGTGGACTCCACCACCTGGTGCAAGAGGTCGTCGACAACTCCGTCGACGAGGCCATGGCCGGGCACGCGGACACCATCGACGTGACCATCCTCGCGGACGGTGGCGTCAAGGTCGTGGACAACGGGCGAGGCATCCCCGTGGACCTCCACCCCGTCGAGAAGAAGCCGGCCGTCGAGGTCGTGCTCACCGTCCTGCACGCCGGCGGCAAGTTCGGCGGCGGCGGTTACTCCGTCTCCGGCGGTCTGCACGGCGTCGGTGTGTCCGTCGTCAACGCGCTGTCCACCAAGCTGTCGGTCGAGATCAATCGCGACGGGTACCGCTGGACCCAGGAGTACAAGCAGGGCGTGCCCACCGCCCCGCTCGCCAAGAACGAGGCCGTCGAGACGTCCGGTACGACGGTGACGTTCTGGGCGGACCCGGACGTCTTTGAAACGACCGAGTACTCCTTCGAGACGCTCTCGCGCCGCTTCCAGGAGATGGCCTTCCTCAACAAGGGCCTGCGCATCTCGCTGACCGACGAGCGCGAGTCGGCCAAGGCGACCATGAACGCCGACGACCCCGACGCCGCCGAGACGGCCGAGGAGGCGCCGGCGCGGACCGTCTCGTACCACTACGAAGGCGGCATCGTCGACTTCGTCAAGTACCTCAACTCGCGCAAGGGCGAGCTCATCCACCCCACGGTCATCTCGGTCGAGGCCGAGGACAAGGAGCGGATGCTCTCGGTCGAGATCGCGATGCAGTGGAACTCGCAGTACACGGAGGGCGTGTACTCCTTCGCGAACACGATCCACACCCATGAGGGCGGTACGCACGAAGAGGGCTTCCGCGCCGCGCTGACGGGCCTCGTCAACCGGTACGCGCGCGACAAGAAGCTGCTGCGCGAGAAGGACGACAACCTCACGGGTGAGGACATCCGCGAGGGTCTGACGGCGATCATCTCCATCAAGCTCGGCGAGCCCCAGTTCGAGGGCCAGACCAAGACCAAGCTGGGCAACACGGAGGCCAAGACCTTCGTGCAGAAGGTCGTGCACGAGCACCTCAACGACTGGTTCGACCGCAACCCCAACGAGGCCGCGGACATCGTCCGCAAGTCCATCCAGGCCGCCACGGCCCGCGTGGCCGCCCGTAAGGCGCGGGACCTGACCCGCCGCAAGGGGCTGCTGGAGTCGGCGTCCCTGCCGGGCAAGCTGTCCGACTGCCAGTCGAACGACCCGTCCAAGTGCGAGATCTTCATCGTCGAGGGTGACTCCGCCGGTGGCTCCGCCAAGTCCGGCCGGAACCCCGAGTTCCAGGCCATCCTGCCCATCCGGGGCAAGATCCTGAACGTCGAGAAGGCGCGGATCGACAAGATCCTCCAGAACACCGAGGTCCAGGCGCTGATCTCCGCCTTCGGCACCGGTGTGCACGAGGACTTCGACATCGAGAAGCTCCGCTATCACAAGATCATCCTGATGGCGGACGCCGACGTCGACGGCCAGCACATCAACACCCTGCTGCTGACCTTCCTCTTCCGCTTCATGCGGCCGCTGGTCGAGGCCGGGCACGTCTACCTGTCCCGCCCGCCGCTGTACAAGATCAAGTGGGGCCGGGACGACTTCGAGTACGCGTACTCGGACCGCGAGCGCGACGCGCTCGTCGAGCTCGGCAAGCAGAACGGCAAGCGCATCCGCGAGGACTCCATCCAGCGCTTCAAGGGTCTGGGCGAGATGAACGCCGAGGAGCTGCGCATCACCACCATGGACCAGGACCACCGGGTGCTCGGCCAGGTCACGCTGGACGACGCGGCCCAGGCCGACGACCTGTTCTCCGTGCTGATGGGTGAGGACGTGGAGGCGCGGCGCTCGTTCATCCAGCGCAACGCCAAGGACGTCCGCTTCCTCGACATCTGAGTCGGTCTCAGCTGACCGTACGAAAGGACTGAAGACCAGCAATGGCCGACGAGAACACCCCTGACACCCCTGACACTCCCGACACCCCTGTCTCCCCCGTCGCCGTCACGCCGGAGGAGGAGCCCGCCGTCCCCGGTGTGGGCCTCCGGGTCGAGCCCGTCGGGCTCGAGACCGAGATGCAGCGCTCGTACCTGGACTACGCGATGTCCGTCATCGTGTCGCGTGCGCTGCCCGACGTACGGGACGGCCTCAAGCCCGTCCACCGCCGTGTGCTGTACGCGATGTACGACGGCGGCTACCGGCCCGAGAAGGGCTTCTACAAGTGCGCCCGCGTCGTCGGTGACGTCATGGGTACGTACCACCCGCACGGCGACACCTCGATCTACGACGCCCTGGTCCGCCTGGCCCAGCCGTGGTCGATGCGCATGCCGCTGGTGGACTCCAACGGCAACTTCGGTTCCCCGGGCAACGACCCGGCCGCCGCCATGCGGTACACCGAGTGCAAGATGGCGCCGCTGTCGATGGAGATGCTCCGGGACATCGACGAGGAGACCGTCGACTTCACGGACAACTACGACGGCCGCAACCAGGAGCCGACGGTCCTGCCGGCGCGCTTCCCGAACCTGCTGGTCAACGGCAGCGCCGGTATCGCGGTCGGTATGGCGACCAACATCCCGCCGCACAACCTGCGCGAGGTCGCGGCCGGTGCCCAGTGGGCGCTGGAGCACCCCGAGGCCACGCACGAGGAGCTGCTGGACGCGCTGATCGAGCGGATCAAGGGCCCGGACTTCCCGTCCGGCGCGCTGGTGGTGGGCCGCAAGGGCATCGAGGAGGCGTACCGCACGGGCCGTGGTTCCATCACGATGCGCGCGGTCGTCGAGGTCGAGGAGATCCAGAACCGCCAGTGCCTGGTGGTCACGGAGCTCCCGTACCAGGTCAACCCGGACAACCTGGCCCAGAAGATCGCCGACCTCGTCAAGGACGGCAAGATCGGCGGCATCGCCGACGTCCGTGACGAGACGTCGTCGCGCACCGGGCAGCGGCTGGTCATCGTCCTCAAGCGGGACGCGGTCGCCAAGGTCGTCCTCAACAACCTCTACAAGCACACCGACCTCCAGACGAACTTCGGCGCCAACATGCTGGCGCTCGTCGACGGCGTGCCGCGCACGCTCTCGCTGGACGCGTTCATCCGCCACTGGGTGACGCACCAGATCGAGGTCATCGTCCGGCGTACGAAGTTCCGCCTGCGCAAGGCGGAGGAGCGGGCGCACATCCTGCGCGGTCTGCTCAAGGCGCTGGACGCCATCGACGAGGTCATCGCGCTGATCCGGCGCAGTGACACCGTCGAGGTCGCGCGGGAGGGCCTGATGGGCCTGCTCCAGATCGACGAGATCCAGGCCAACGCCATCCTCGAGATGCAGCTGCGCCGCCTCGCCGCCCTGGAGCGCCAGAAGATCGTCGCCGAGCACGACGAGCTCCAGGCCAAGATCAACGAGTACAACGGGATCCTGGCCTCCGAGTCCCGTCAGCGCCAGATCGTCAGCGAGGAGCTGGCCGCGCTCGTCGACAAGTTCGGCGACGACCGCCGCTCCAAGCTGGTGCCCTTCGACGGCGACATGTCCATGGAGGACCTGATCGCCGAGGAGGACATCGTCGTCACGATCACCCGTGGCGGCTATGTGAAGCGTACGAAGACCGTCGACTACCGCTCGCAGAAGCGCGGCGGCAAGGGCGTGCGCGGGACGAAGCTGAAGGAAGACGACATCGTCGACCACTTCTTCGTGTCGACGACACACCACTGGCTGCTGTTCTTCACCAACAAGGGCCGGGTCTACCGGGCCAAGGCGTACGAGCTCCCCGACGCCGGCCGGGACGCGCGCGGCCAGCACGTCGCCAACCTGCTGGCCTTCCAGCCGGACGAGAAGATCGCCGAGATCCTGGCGATCCGCGACTACGAGGCGGCGCCCTACCTGGTGCTCGCCACCAAGGCCGGCCTGGTGAAGAAGACGTCCCTCAAGGACTACGACTCGCCTCGCTCGGGCGGTGTCATCGCCATCAACCTCCGCGAGAAGGAGGACGGCAGCGACGACGAGCTGATCGGCGCGGAGCTGGTGTCGGCGGAGGACGATCTGCTGCTCATCAGCAAGAAGGCGCAGTCGATCAGGTTCACCGCGACGGACGAAGCGCTGCGCCCGATGGGCCGTGCCACCTCCGGGGTCAAGGGCATGAGCTTCCGCGAGGGAGACGAGCTGCTCTCGATGAATGTGGTCCGGCCGGGTACGTTCGTGTTCACCGCGACGGACGGCGGGTACGCGAAGCGCACCGCCGTCGACGAGTACCGCGTCCAGGGTCGTGGCGGCCTCGGCATCAAGGCTGCCAAGATCGTGGAGGACCGCGGCTCGCTCGTCGGCGCGCTGGTGGTCGAGGAAACGGACGAGATCCTCGCCATCACGCTGTCCGGTGGTGTGATTCGTACGCGAGTCAACGAAGTCAGGGAGACGGGCCGTGACACCATGGGCGTCCAACTGATCAATCTGGGCAAGCGCGATGCCGTCGTCGGTATCGCTCGTAACGCCGAGGCCGGTCGCGAGGCCGAAGAGGTCGAAGGGGCCGATGGGATCGACGGGCCCGACGACTTCGACGGGACCGCCGGGACCGCGGAGGTCGTGGACACCGAGGCTGCCGCACAGAGCGGCGCCGCGGCCGAGGCAGTCGA
The DNA here is from genome assembly GCF_001905885.1 of Streptomyces sp. CB03234. GTDB lineage: Bacteria > Actinomycetota > Actinomycetes > Streptomycetales > Streptomycetaceae > Streptomyces. Next base: position 229,085 of record NZ_LIYH01000005.1, read on the forward strand.
GGGCATGGAGCCCTCGGCCGGGGAGCACGAGGAGTAGAGCGTGAGTAAGGCCACGGGCGCCGGATCGGCCGCTTCCGGAACGAACGGTGCCCGTGGCCCTGCCACGGACTCCCAGGGGGTTACGGTGACGACGTACGACGACGGCCCACTGCCCGCCGAGCGGCCCGCAGCCGGGCAGCAGGCGGCGCAGCCCTACCACCCGCCGCAGGCGTACGCCACGCAGGGCGGCGGCAGCGGCAGCACCACGGGCACGGTGCGCCGGCCGCGTACGGGGGCCAAGACGACGCCCCGTACGCGCAAGGCACGACTGCGGGTGGCCAAGGCCGACCCGTGGTCGGTGATGAAGGTCAGCTTCCTGCTCTCCATCGCGCTGGGCATCTGCACGGTGGTGGCGGCGGCGGTGCTGTGGATGGTCATGGACGCGATGGGCGTCTTCTCGACCGTCGGCGGCACGATCAGCGAGGCCACCGGCTCCAACGAGCACAATGGCTTCGATCTCCAGTCGTTCCTGTCGCTGCCGCGCGTGCTGGTCTTCACCTCGGTGATCGCCGTCATCGACGTCGTCCTGGCGACCGCGCTGGCGACGCTGGGTGCCTTCATCTACAACCTGTCCGCCGGCTTCGTGGGCGGCGTGGAGCTCACGCTCGCCGAGGACGAATAGCGGATTTGGGAAGACGCCGCTCCGTGCGCTAATCTTCAGAGGTCAGCGCGCAGCGCGGAGGGGCTATAGCTCAGTTGGTTAGAGCGCATCCCTGATAAGGATGAGGCCACAGGTTCAAATCCTGTTAGCCCCACAGTGACGGTCGGCCCGGACGGAGAATCTCTCCGCCCGGGCCGATCGCTTTGTGCCCGGAGTCCGTTGGCGGGAGTCCATTGGGCGGGACGTAGGTCACCGATCGGTATCGGTCGGTGTGTATAGTCGGGCGCCAGAAGGTCTCCTACGTCAAGGAAAGACGAGGTCGCGCGGTGAAGAAGCTCCTCCTGGTCGCACTGGCCGCCATCGGCGGGCTCCTCGTGTACCGCCAGATCCAGGCGGATCGCGCCGAGCAGGATCTGTGGACGGAGGCGACCGACTCCGTGCCCGCAGGTTCGGGTGTGTGAGACGCACGCAAGCAGTCCGCGTATGGGCCCTGGTCGCTGGAGAAGCGGCCGGGGCCCATTGCTTTTCCAGCTCTTCCGCGGCCCTTCCGCGGCCCTTTCGTGCTGTTGCCGTACCGTGACAGAGAGTCCCTTGAGTTCACCTACGCAAATCATTAGCTTGCGAGGGCAAAGTTGAATGATCGCGGTCAGGGGGACTTCGCGTGGGAAGAGCGGGGCACGGCGAGGACAGGCGGGACGATTCGGCCGGGCGCGCAGACAGTGGCGGGACGGGCGGGGCAGGATGGACCGGCACCGCGGTCGCCGCGGCGGTGGGCGGCGCGGTGGTCCTGATCGCGGGAGCCGCGCGGCCACGGAGCGGACGAGGGGGGAGCGCGTGATGAGGCGGAGGGGCGGTACGGCCGGCGGCGGGGCTGTGCCGGCGCTGTCGGCGGTACTCGCGGCGGTGTGCGTGACGGCGGTGGCGCCGGGCCAGGCAGGGGCGGCTCAGCCGGCCGCCGGCCGGGCGGAGGCGGCGGGCGCGTCCGGTGCGTACGTCTTCGCCGACGGCATCCAGCAGATCCGCGGGGCGGCGAGCACCAGTGAGGCGCCCCGGCTCGACGCGGGCGGGACGTACAAGGACGCCATCAAGGGTGGTGCCAAGCTCGTCTACCGCCTGGACCTGGACGCGAAGACCAACGCGTACGTCTCCGCCGTCGCCGTACCGGAACCCGGTAGCAAGGTCGGCAGTTCGGACAGCCTGAAGGTGGCACTCCAGGACCGGAACGGCTACGACTGCAGCTCGAACGAGACCCGTTTCGGTGCGGCCGAGTTTCCCCGCCCGGTCGCGGCCTATGCGCACCGGACGTTGAACAGGGACCGCTCCTCCTGCCAGGAGGCCGGCCGGTATTACGTCGTCATCGAGCGCGGCAGCAGGGCCGCCTCCACCCCCGATGCGTGGGATTTGGAGATCCGGCACCAACTGGAGCCCGGGCTGAGGACGGAGGGCCCGACGGCGGCTCCCGAGAACTGGCCCAGCGCCTCGCCACCGGCCGTGGCCGGCGAACCGCGTGAGCGGGCCGGAGGCGCGAGCTTCCACGACGCGACCGGCCTGTCCGAGGGCGAGTGGACGGACCGCATCGAGCCGGGCCAGTCCCTCTTCTACCGGGTGCCGGTGAACTGGGGCCAGCAGCTCTTCGCCGGCGCCGACCTCGGCAGCACCTCCGGCCGTGGTTTCGTGGGCAGCGCGCTCGCCGTGACGCTCTACAACCCGATGCAGGGCGTGGTCGGCAGTTCCGAGTCGGTCACCTACGACGGCAAGCAGAAGTCCGCCGACCTCGACCCGATGCCGCCGGTGAAGTACGAGAACCGCTTCGACTCCGGCTCCTCGTTCGTGAACACCAGGTTCGCGGGCTGGTACTACCTGCGGGTCAGCCTGAGCCCGAAGGTCGGGGAGGAGTTCGGGAAGAAGCCGTACGGTCTGACGCTGCGGGTCAGCGTGGAGGGCACGCCCCAGGCGGCCCCGGCCTACGACGGGCCGGCCGGCATCTTCGCCGTCACGGAGGCGGACGAGGACGCGGCGGCGAACGGCCAGAGCGGGCCGGAGGCGGCGAAGAGCGGCACGATGAAGCTGGTCGGCGCGGCGGGTATCGGGGCCGGTGCCGTGCTCGTGCTCGGGCTGGGCGCGTGGACGCTGCTGGCGCGGCGGCGTGCGGCCCGGTCGGCGGCGCGGGCGGTGGACGAGGGACCGACACAGTACGGGCCGCCCACCGCCTGGTGAGCGGGTGAGCGGGAGGGCTCAGACCTGGGTGAGCGCCCAGATCCCCACCGCGAAACAGACCAGGGCCACGATCAGCACCGGGACCGCCACCTTCGGGGGCGGTCCCGGCCGCTTCTGCGCGGGCGGCCGGCCGTGGACGGGAACCTGCGGGGCGTGACCGGTGTATTCACGAGTAGAGGCGGACGCGTAAGGCACCGCGGCGGCGTGATGGGGGGAGGCAGCGTGCGCGTGGACAGCAGCGGTCGCGGGCGGGCTCGAGGGGATGCCCGTGGGCATGGGTGCGGGCGCCGGGGGCGGGGCGGCCGCGGCGGGCCGCGGTGGTGGCGTCGGCTGCGGCTGCGGCTGCGGCTGCGGCAGGGGTGGGGGCGGGGGCTGCTGCGGCGGCGGGGCCAGGTGGAAGCTTCCCGTCTCCGACGGGGCCTGCGGCTGTGGGTCCGGTACGGAGGGTACGGAGGGTACGGAGGGCTGGGCGGCGGGCCGGGCGGGCGCGGCGGACGGTGCCACAGGGCCCTCGGGGCCGAACCCGGCCGGGAGCGGCCCGATCTGGTCGAAGACCTCGACCGGCTCCTCGTCGGCCGCCGGGGCGGGCAGCATCTCGACCGCCGACGTCAGCGCCTTGCGCGCGCCCGTGGCCGTACGGAACCGGGCCTGCGGATCGGGCTGGAGCAGGCCCGCGAGGACCTGCCACAGCGGCTCCGGAATGCCCGCCGGGGCACTGGGCGTGCCGTACGCCGCGAAGTGCTCGATCAGGGCCCGGGAGTCGGGCTTCTGACCCTGCAGCAGATAGAGCGCGACCAGGCCGACCGCGAACAGGTCGGCCGGGAAGTCCGGCTCCGCGCCCATCATTTGCTCGGGCGCGAAGTAACCGGGCGTACCCACCACATAGTTGGTCTCGGTCAGCCGGGGCTCACCCTTGCGCATGGAGATGCCGAAGTCGGACAGCCGCAGATGCGGCCGTGCGGTCCCGGTCGCCTCCAGCAGGATGTTGGCCGGCTTGATGTCGCGGTGCACGACCCCCTCAGCGTGCACCGCGGCCAGTCCGGACAGCAGCTGGTCGAGCAGGGCGCAGACGAACCGGGGCGGCAGCGGGCCGTAGTCGCCGATGACGTGCGCCAGCGACCCGCCGGCCACCAGGTCCATGGTGAACAGCACCTTGTCGTCGTCGGCCGCCCAGCTGGCCGGGGCGAGGACATGCGGGTGGTCGATCCTCAGCGCCTGCTCGCGCACGAAGCGCAGCAGGGTGTGCGCGTCGCTCTGCTGCAGGACCTTGGCCGCCACATAGCGGCGCCGGCGGTGGTCCCAGGCTCGCCACACGGCGCCGACACCACCACGTCCGATCGGGTCGATCAGCTCGTACCGACCAGCGAAGACCTCACCCATTGCGCTGCGCCCGCTCCCAGTTCCCTGTTCCGGCGTCGTTCCGGCGTCCTGCTGCGATCAGCTCTGGTGCGACTCGTAGTGGGCGACCGCGTCAGCGGTGCGCCCGGCGCCGTACACCCGGAGGAACTCTGCCAGTTCGGGGTGGGTGGGGGCGAGGGAGTCGGCCGCATCGATGATGTCACCGGCGGCCGCGACCGAGCGCAGCAGCGACTGGATCTCGCGCACCACGCGGCGGACGGTCGGCGCGCCGGAGCTGGCCGTCGTCTGGCTGGTGCCGGTGAGGACCGAGCCGCCCTGGGATTTCTTGATCTCGTCCATCCGGTCGCTGGCCTCCACCGCGCTGACGCTGCCGTCGGCGACCTGCCCGGCCAGCTCCTGAAGGGCCTGGACGCGCTGGACCACGGCCGGGTTCCCGATCTTGGCCCGCTGGCCGCTCATCAGCTGGGACAGCATCGGAGCAGACAGCCCGAGCACCGCGGCGAGACGGGCCTGGTTCAGGCCCAGATCGTCGATGAGCCTACGGAAGAGCGCCCCCAACGGCTCCCCGTACCAACTGCGCTGAAGCTCTCTGGCTCTCGCGGTCGCTTCCTGCTGCGCTGCATCCATTGCGTCTCCCCATCGCTTCGGTTCGCTGCTGCGAACCTCGTCCAGCATCTTACGGAGAGTGGTCGTCGACCGGGAGTCCCAAACCTTTTGCGAGGCACCCCCCGGCACCCGGTACTCTGGTCTGCGACACCCGCCGCTCGGCGGCAGTCCCGGGGCCTTAGCTCAGTTGGTAGAGCGCTGTCTTTGCATGGCAGATGTCAGGGGTTCGACTCCCCTAGGCTCCACACCCCGAGAGCCCCCCTGACCTGCGGAAACGCGGGTCAGGGGGGCTCTCCGTGTTCATAACGTCAGCACCGCGTCAGCATCGACCTGATTTACGGTGCTGGGCATGGCGTACGTGAAAGACAGGGTCAGACGCGACGGATCGGTCTACTACACCGTGATGTGGCGAGCCGGCGGGACCGCTGGAGGGAAACAGGAGTCGGAGGTCTTTGACGAGGAGCCGGACGCCGAGCGCTTCAAGGACCTGGTCAACGGACACGGTCAGAACTGGCCCCCCGGGTGGATACGCGGGCAGGGGTTCGTCGCCGAGCGGCGCCGCGCGGAGACGATGTTCGAGCCCTTCGCCCTCGCCTACGTGGATCGCCTCACCGGCATCCAGGGCGATACGCGCGCCAAGTACCGGAAAGACATTCTGGACAACATGGTCCCCTGGTTCGGGCCGTACTCCGTCGAGGACGGCGAGGGGAGCATCGTCCGATCCATGGTCCAGGACTGGGTCAACGACCTGGAGGCCGGACGCCTGGCTCCGCTCGATCCCCGGGACCGGAAGCCCCGGACCGCGTACAAGCCGAAGACCATACACAACAAGCACGGTCTGCTCAGCGCGATCATGCAGTCCGCCGTCGATGCAGAAACGTCACTGCGCGCTTCCAACCCGTGCGCCAAGACGCGCCTGCCTCGGCTCGACTCCACCGAGGACGAGGAAGAGATCGTCTTCCTCGAACGCGAGGAGTGGGCGTGGATCTACGAATGCCTCCGCGACGATGCCAAGGATCTTGCCGAAACCATCGCGGAGACCGGCTTCCGGTGGGGTGAGGCGACCGCGCTCCAGCCCCGCGACCTCCGGCGCCGCAACGGCCGCCCCGCCATCCGCGTACAGAGGGCCTGGAAGAAGGACGAGGACGGCAAGTCCGTGCTCGGCCCCCCGAAGACCCGGAAGTCGCGCCGCACCGTCGTCATCACCCACCGGCTGGACCGGATGCTTCGGCGTCGCGCCAAGGGCCTGGCTCCCGATGCCATGATCTTCACCGGCCCCGAAGGGGGCAAGTGGGACCCCGGCACCTTCCGCCGCCTGCGCTGGGTGCCGGCGATCGAGCTCGCCGCCGAGAAGTACGGCTTGATCAAGCGCCCGCGCATCCATGATCTCCGGCACTCCCACGCGTCGTGGTTGATCGCGGCGAAGGTGCCCCTGCCCGCCATCCAGCGGCGCATGGGTCATGAGTCCATCACCACCACGGTCGACACGTACGGGCACCTGCTGGACGCGTTGGACGACGAGGTCGTGGCCGCCGTCGAATGGGCCATGGACCCCAGTGCACCGCTGCCTGGTTTCCTGGAGCAATCCGGCCTCGCGTCTGCGACGGGCGGTCTACCGCGGGTACCCCGCCAGTCCTCTGGCCTGGCTCAGGAGACCTGGAAGGACGCCGGCGACATGCCACTCGACGCTACGGAGCACGGAGAAGACCCAGTCTTCGTCGTCACCCTGGGAGGCAGGGAAGTGCCGTTCGCGGACCGCCAGCACGCGCAGGATGTCGCCGACCAGTGGAACGACGACCACCAGGACGAGATCGCGGCCATGCGGACAGAAGGCTGGCCAGAGGAGAAGATCGCTCGCTGTGGAGCCCTCGGCCCCGAAGAACGCGAGCGATGGACCGGCGGCGGTGCCGTCTGGACACGGATGCCAGAGCGGCAGTTCGTGTACTCCTCTCTGGCGTCGTACGAAGCGGACGGCACCTTGACGTACGATCCGCTTCCGGTGAGTGGCCGGTGGACGTGGGAGTTCGAGCCCGACGGTTTCACCACGCGGGCCGCCGAGTTCCGGACCGAGTTCCGCCCCGGCGGCAGCACGGAGGCGCACGCCCGGGGAATCAACAGGTCGGCGGTGTCCCGGGCCTTTGAGCAGGCCCGCGTGGAGGCTCTGGAGGTGTGCGCCAAGCACCCGGACGCCGACCTCGCGAGTACGCAGGCATGACGCCGTAGCGGAGCGTCGAGCAAACCGCCGTGCCTCAACCGCAGCGCCGTCCGGGCAACCGGGGGGCGGGAGGGTGAGGAAACTGCCAGGTGCCACGGCGTCACTGGATCGGGTGGGCTTGCCGCCGGGGCGTCGCGGGCACCCGCGTCTTATGGACGGCGACCAGGATGGGGACGGCCAGGAGGAGCCGCGGACGGGCACCGTCGGTGAGGAGGCTGGCGAGCACGCGGCGCAGGAGATGACGGAGGTGGTGGCTCGCTTACGCAGACAGGCAGCCCGGATGCACGAGGGGCTGCCACCGGACGATCAGCAGGAATGCAGCTGGTCGCCCGGTAGCCGGTGACCAGTGCGGACCCCACGGTTTGCAGATCCAGCGGGCGCAGGTGGAGGGTGAGGCCCCGAGGCAGAGAGGGGGACTGCCTCGGGACGGGTGGAGTGAGGCCACCGAGTCTCGAAGGGCCAGCACATGGGATTCCAGCCCTTACCGCTCGATGTGCTGGCCAAGTAGCTCCTCGATCAACGCCCAAAGAGCACGAGCTCCTAACGCGATCACGAGCCGACCAGCGATCTCGCGGACTTTCCCCTTGCCTTCCGGGGAAGGATGCGATTTTTCCATCACTCCACCTCACCTCTGGGGCTGCGTCTCGTCGCCGTGTGCGACAAGGCGCCCCCCTCTCAGAGATGAGGTCCCATCACGATAGCTCGCTTCGATTGATCAATTCCCGAGGTTCAGGAACACGCCTGTGAGGTATGACCGGCAGTTCCAAGTCACCCAAGGGTGCGGCGACTTCATGCAGGGTGACGCTGGCCTGGTCGCGCGGTGCGGTCCGGGGTCCGGTGTCTTCGCGCTCTCTCCCAAGGTGGATTGGTCTGGTGTTGGTCTGTCATCACCAGAGGCTGAGAGGGCGGCCTGCTGCGACCGCCGCCCGGATGCGTGCCGCGATCTCCGCTTCGGACTCCCCGCGTTCTTGACCGGCCCGGATGGCGGCGCCGATCGCGCGGGAGCGTCCGGCCGGGCCACGGAGGTCGGCGAGGGGGCTGCCCGGGTCTCTGCGGCGGGCCAGCCATTCAGCCCGGTTCTCCGCAGCCGTGCCCAGCCGGAGGTGCGCCGGCTGCTGGCAGGAGTGGTTGTCGCAGGTGTGGCAGACGGTCGGGCTGTCAGTCCCCCAGCCGAGGCGAGGGATGACGCCGTGCGCTAGCTGGTACCCGTACAAGTGCCCCGGCACCGTGCCGCGCCGCGTTCTGCCCGGGCGCGACGCGGCCCTGAAGCTGGCGTGACCGGTGCTGGAGATCCCGCCGAAGAAAAACCAGCAGTCCTCAGTTGACGAGGTGCGGTAGACCTTTGCCCAGTAGCGGGCCTGAACGGACTCGTCGGCCAGCCAGGTCGCCCACTCAACCGCCGGTATCCGTACCGGCGTTGGTTCACCGATGAGGGCAAGCTGTTCATCAATGGGAGCGGGCCCGGACCCGTTCACCGCCGCGAGCGGGAACAGTCCGGGCCCGGGTTCGTTCTCAGGCGGCATCAGCCCGGCTGCCGTCCGGTGTGAAAACCGGGGCCGTGGTGTCCGGTGCCGGGGGCGACGGTGCCGACCCCTCCGATCGAGGCTTACGGGGTCGGCTGGAGCGCGGGCGTTCAGCACGTGCCCGCAGCACCTCGATGATCTCCTTCGCGCGAGCGGCGGTAACAGGCTTCGCCTCGCGTTCCAGCTCCTCCGCCGGCACACCCAGCAGTTCCGCCACCAGCTCTGCGTCGTTGTCGAACAGCCGCAGAGCTACAGCAGCGGCCTCCCGCGCCGCGACGTCGGCCTCCTCCTTCGCTCGTGCCGCTTTCGCTGCGGCTTCACGCGTCGTCAACACGTTCGCCGCGGCCATCTCCCGCGTCTTCGCCTGGAGCGCTTCGACGGCGCGAACCCGCCGCCGCAACTCTGCCGCGCTCACCGATGCTGACGGAGTCGTGCTCACCCGTGCCCCCAGTCCTGTTCGAAATCACTGCTCATCGCGCGCACCGTAAGCACAGGTCCGCGGACATCTCGAACCAAGAGCCCGGTGCCGGTCATGGTGGTAGCAGGAGATCTGGGGGTGCGGGGGCGTACTACGCCTCCCCCGCGGCGTTCATCGGCTCAGGTAGGCAGCCAGAAGCAGTTCCGACTCCGGGGAAAGCGAGGCGGCCCGAACCTGATCACCGTCGCGGTAGGTCAGGCTCCCCGGCACGTCGTCCACCGCCGGGTGATAGTCCCCGCGGGTGAGCGTGGCGAGGACCGTGGAGCGCAGGCCCTCACGCATGGCCAGCGACAGGCCGAGGGGTACGGCGAGATCGATGGTCGGGTCCGCAACGGCGGCAACGACCAACGCGCGCACCTCCTCCGTCGTCATCAGCTTCGGTGGGTTGGTCATGCACCCAGTATCAGGTCGAGCACGGCACGGACCGCAGCGGTCGGCACAGACGCCCAGTCGACGCCGGCTTCAGAGCATTCTTGCCTCCGGCGGGTCCTCTCTCGGAGGGGGTGGGGGCTGGTTGGTTGGGTGCGGCGTCGTTGTGGTGCGGGTGGGGGAAGGCGGGGTTCCCTCCTCGGTCGGACACCCAGGGGCGTATCAGGAACCCGGTCACGGCGTCCAGGCCGAGCCGCTGCGCGGTCGCTGCGCGAGCCTGGACACCGCGCCCGGAACCCTGATCCGGTGGAGCTGTCCGACCGAGGAGGGAACCCCGCCCAGGGCCCGTTGTGGCCGGGCCCGGCAGAGCGGGTGCGGGTCGGTGACCCGATAAGGGCAGGTCAGGGCCGTTGTTCGGGTTGACCCAACCCTCAGAACATGGTTTAATTAATGATGTCGGAAGGGGAGGGCAACGCCCCGGCCGGCACTCGGCAGGCCGACCGGCCGCCAACAACCACTCTCACCAGGAGAACGTACGTGAGCACCACGAAGGCCCCCGCGAAGCTCGAAACCATCCGCGCCCTGCTCGCCAAGGCGGAGGACCCCCGTACGCCGGAATCGGAGGCGGAGCTGGCCCGGAAGCGGGCGTTCGAGATGATGGCGAAGTACGGCGTCGAGCAGGCAATGCTCAACGACTCCAACCCGGCCAGCGATGCCCCGACGGACCGCAAGATCGTTCTGGACAACCCGTGGGCGATGGAGCGGGTCCGCCTCATCAACCGCATCGCGCTCGCACTCGGTTGCGAGCTGATTCACCTTGGCCGAGACGGCAGCGGACCGGCCCGCCGAGTGCACATCTTCGGGTACGCGAGCGATCTTCAGCGCGTCGAACTGCTCTACACCTCCCTTCTCCTCCAGATGAACAGCGGACTGGCCGCTCAGTCGGTCCCGCCGGGGCAGGGCGCGCGCGCCTGGCGTCGATCCTGGCTCCTCGGCTTCATCAACCGGGTGGGTGACCGCATCGAGGAGGCCGAGCGCGGCGCACGCGAAGAAGCCAGGGGCGAGACCACCGCCACCGGCCGCAGCGCGGCCCTCGTGCTCGCGGACCGCAAGGCCGTCGTCTCACGCAGCTACCGGCAGGCTTACCCGCGTGCACGGAAGGGCGGCACCACCACCATGACCGGCAACGGGTACGGGGCCGGATGGATGGCGGGAAGCCGCGCCGACATCGGCGGTAAGCGGATCGGCCGCACCTCGGCTGGGTCCATAGCCGCGTAACCCCGTCAGGGCCGGGGGTGGCCGTCCGCCGCCCCCGGCCATTAGTCCCGGCACGGTTCAGGATCAGCCGCGCCCCGGAATTCCTCAGTCGCCTTGAAGGGTAAGCCGTGAAGATCGGCAATCACGAAGTGCTCAGCTTCCACACCAACCGCAAGAACGGCATGCGTACGGTGCTGCTCCACAACGGTGACGAATGGGTTACCGCCGTCATCCCGAAGTCGTTCGGCCCCGACCCTTCCGAATGGTGGCAGGGCCACTACCACGGCGAGAGCTACGACACTGCCCGGCAGGACTTCATTGAGTGGTCCGGACTGAGCGAGGTCAAGCCTTCCGTCAGCCGCTCTTGACCGTTCCGCCCCATCAGGAGGACGCCATGCCCCAGCGTCGAAGTGCCGCCACCCCCGCCCGCATCCTCACGGCCGCCGCCGACCACATCGAACGGGTCGGGCTCTATCAGGGTGACCACCTCTGGCAGCGCGGCCGGATGGGCGACAACGCCCCGTGCACCGTGCTGCACGCGTGGGAGCGCGGCGTGCGATCCGTCCGACCCCGCTGGTCCGTACGCGGTGAACCGTGGGACATCTTCCAGCGGGCCCGCTTTGACTCCCTTGTGGTGCTCAGTAACCACATCCACGGCCGACCCGTGTCCGGCGTCCGGTGGCGCAAGCTGCGGCTCACCGAGGATGCCTACCGGCGCACCCTGCTGTGGTGCTGGGGAGACGAGCCCGAGAGGACCACCGCCGAGGCCGCCGCGATGATCCGCGCCGCCGCGGCCCTGCACCCGAGTGACGGCGATCACAGCATGCCCGGTTGCCCCACTCTCAAGAACATGGTTTAATTAATGGTGTCGGAAGGGGGAGGGCAACCCCCCGACCGACACCTTCACCGGGCCGAACGGCCCGGCCAACTCTCACCAGAAAGAGAAGGACCGATGGCGAACACCAAGACCCAGGCCGGCGTCCAGACCGCCCCTGCCCCGTGGCCGACCCTCGCGGTCGCCGAACTCGCCGCGCACCCCGGCAACGTCCGCGACATCGAGGCCCCGGCCGATCTGCTGGCCGACGTCAAGGACAACGGCGTCGTGGAGCCGCTGTACGTCGTGCGCACCCACGGCGACGTGCCGCAGATCATCGACGGGTTTCAGCGACTGGCCGCCGCCGTCGCCGCGGGGCTGGAGACCGTGCCGGTCACGCCCCGCCCCGTAATCCGGATCGACGCGCTCACCCCGCACCCGAAGAACGCCCGCGAAGATCTCGACATCAACGCACCGTTCGTGGAATCGCTCCGCGCCGAGGGGTGCCGCATCCCCGTAAAGATCCAGCGGCTCGACGGCGGAGTCCTCCAGGTCAACGACGGAAACCGCCGCTACCACGCCGCGACGGACGCGGGCCTTACTCACCTGCCGTACGAGTGGGACGACGAGGACCGCGACGAGGCCGGGCAGTTCCTCGACATGATCACCACTGCCCAGCACCGAAAGAGCCTCACCGCGTCCGAGATGAACCAGGCCATGTTCAGCGCCGCCGAGGCGGGCGCTCAGGTAGGCCGCATCGCCAAGGCCGCAGGCGTGCGGCAGAAGGACGTCAAGACCCTGGTCAAGGTCCGGTCCGACGAGAAGCTGAGCGCCGCCGTCAGTGGTGCGAGCAGCTACGAGTGGACCTTCGAGCACCTGGCCGCACTCTCGGAGTTCGCGGACGATCCCGAAGCGCTCGCCGCGATCAGCGAGGCCGCCGCCGAGGACGACGCCGACGCCGGAGATGTCGACTGGGCCATTGCGGTCGAGCGGACCAAGCGTGACAAGCGGATCAAGGCCGAGGTCCACCGCGCCGAGCTGGAGGCCGCCGGACAGAAGATCCGGGAGGCAGAGGAGCTGTCCGAGCGGGCCATGCCGGTGTGGCGACTGCGCGGCATCAGCACCGAGGAGCACGCCGAGTGCAAGGGGCAGGTGTGGGTGTTCGACGAGCGGCGGGGCGACCGGTACGAGCCCTACTGCACCGCCCCCGGCCTGTACGGGCACACGGTGCCCGAGGGCAGCGGTGGCACCGGTGGCGCGAAGACCGCCGCCCAGGTGGAGGCCGAGCGGGCCGCCCGCGCCGCCGTCAAGAAGGGGAACATCGACTGGGACGCGGCCGAGGCTCTGCGCCGGAAGTGGATCACGGATCTGGTCAAGCGGCGCGACCTCCCGAAGAACACCACCAACACCCTGATCGGGCACGTCAATAACGCTCTGTTGAACGGAAGTTGGGGAATCTCTGACGACCTGAACAAGGAGGGCACCACCGAGATCCTGGCTGGATTCCTGGGGCTGAACGCCGAGCAGGCCAAGGACCGGGGCAGCTTCGCCGGGCACGTCGCCAAGGACCCGCGCCGGGCCCCTCAGCTCCAGTTCGCCGCCATCGCCGCCGTCCGGGAGAAGTGCGCGAACCGGTCGGCGTGGCGGACGGACAGCCAGCACGCCCCGTGGACGCGGAAGCCCACAGGCCGGTGGTTCCAGGTGCTCGCGTCCCTCGGGTACCCGCTCACGCCCATTGAGCAGTCGGTCGTGGACGAGGAGCCCTACGACCCGTCGAAGAAGAAGCCCCGCGCCGCGATCACGTCCGGCAGCGAGCCGGAGACCGAGCAGGAGCCCGGCACCGACGAGGAGGCGAGCGAGCCGGAGGCCGAGGAAGCCGACGACCCGGCCAGCGACGACGAAGCCGCCGCCTAGCCACCTCAGCCGCCCGACGTCGGGGGCGGGAACCGCCCGCCCCGGCAGCCCCAGGAGCCCCACAGTGACCCGTACAGCTCTGTTCGAGACCCACGCCGACGACCACGGTTGCGGATGCGTCCCCGCCCCCGCCGAGCCCGACCCCGGCACCACCGCCGACATCATGCAGGCCCGCGCCATCGCGTCCGGTCTCGCGGAGTTCGGCATCGGGCCCGCCCGCTGGTCAGCCGCCTACGACCACCAGGCCGCCGCCGTCGTCCTGCGGGTGGACACCCCGCGCGGACTGTACGCGCTCGCCATCCCGGCCCCCGGCCAGCCGTTCCCCGTCCGTCACCGGGGCGAGCGCATCGGCGCGCTGGACTGCCGCCGCACGTACGGCACCGCCGACAGCTACACCGCCGCCCTGTTCGCCGCCTTCCTGCGCGACCGCGCCGCACTCGACATCCCCGGTCGGGATGCTTGCCCCACACCCCAAAACCTGGTTTAATTAATGGTGTCGGAGGGGGAGGGCAACCCCCCCTCCGACACCACGGGCCGCCAGCCGGCCTGACCCCGGTCGCACGCGGAGGGCAACCCGCCCGGCCGGGCCGCGATTCCTCTCTCACCAGCAGGAGCACCCACGATGACCAGCGCAGCCATGCGTTTTTCCATCCCCGCCACGGCTCAGTCCCGCGTCCGTCAGCTTGTCGAGGCCACCAACGCCCGCGCCGCCGTCCACCACCTCAGCGCGTACACGCTCGATATCTCCAAGCCGTTCCTCGCCGACTACCACGACATCGACGGCCGTCTGATTGGCCAGCGCCCCACCGTCACCGTGACGATCTCCGGTGACATCCCCCGTCACCACGGCTGGACCGTCATCGCCCGCCTGGACCACGACGCGGAGGGCGAGACGATCACCAGCCTGTTCCCCGGTCTGCCCGAGCAGGACGCCGAGGCCGCGCGCCAGTACCGCGCCATCGAGAACTTCTGCCACGGGTGCGCCGTCGCCCGCCACCGCACCGCCACCTATCTCGCCCGCCACGAGAACGGCGAGATGCGGCAGTTGGGCACGACGTGCGTCGAGCCGTACACGGGTCTGCCGATCAAGGGGCTTGAGGCGCTGTGGAGGTTCGGCACGCTGAAGGACTCCGATTGGGACGGCGACGAGGGCGGCATACCGGCCGATCTCCGCATCCCGGTGGCCGAAGTGTTGCGGGTGACCGCCGCCATCGTGAAGGCCGAAGGCCGGTTCTACAGCCGGTCCGAGCAGTGGAAGAACACCCAGCCGACCGCCGACGGGGTCGAAGCGTACTTCTTCGACCGCAAGGCCCCGATGGAGTGGCGGGCCGCGCTCGACGCCGACCCCGACGCATCGAGCACCGCCGCCGCCGTCCGGGCATGGGCCGTCCAGGGGTACGGCAGCCTCTCCGACTACCGCCACAAGGTAGGCCAGCTGGCGAAGGGCGAAACCGTCGACCCGCGCCACCTGCCGACGCTCGTGTCCGCTATCGCGGGGTGGTACCGCGACCAGGAGAAGGAGGCCACCGAGCGGGCCGCCCAGAACTCCCGACCGCAGGGCACCGTGGGCGAGCGCATCACCACGAACGCCACCGTCACCACCGTGATCGAGCTGGAAGGCCGTACGTACGGCTACCACACCCAGCGCCGCCGACTGGTGAAGTTCCAGGACCCGAGCGGCAACGTGTTCGTCTGGTTCAGCTCCGCCGCCGACGTCCCCGACCAGGGCGACGAGGTCGAGGTGACCGGCACGGTCAAGGACCACAGCATCTACGGCGAGACCGCACAGACCGTACTCACCCGGTGCCGCGTCGCCGCACGGGAACCGGTCGCCGCGTAGCAGGCCCCCGGCCGGGCGGGAGGCACCGCCCGGCCGGACCCCGGCCGCCGGGCCGTGGGGTGGACGGCATCGAGCCGCCCACCCCACGCTCCGCCCACTGCCGTCCGGGCCCGACCGCGTCGGCGGCCAGCCCCGCTCACCGGCCCCAGTACGAAGGGCGTCCCTCCGGGACGGCTCAGCCTGGCCCGGCTCGCAGCCGGCCGGAACGTCCGGGCCGCGGGCGGCCCTCCCGCCCCGTCCGGACGCCGGACCGAAGGGCGTGCCCTTCGGGCACGACGGCGCTGTCCGTCGCGCTCCGCGCGACCAAGGGCGGCCCCCCCACGACGGAGGCACGGCACGTCGCCGCCCGCACCACCGAGAGACCCCGAGGAACACCCCTATGCCCGAGAACGCGTGCGCCGTCAGCCCCCAGGCCGCCACGGCAGGAGACCCGTCTCCGCAGACGTGCATCCAGGTCGCCAGACAGGCCGCGATCCTCGCGGTCACCGCAGCCGACGACGCCATGACCGCCGTGTGCCGCAGCCGATCGGGCGCCACCGCCCGCCTGGAGGCGGTCATGCACGCCGCCCACAAGGAAGCCGTCGAAGCCGATGAGTACGCCGACCGCGCGGAGCAGTACGCCGACGACCCCGCGATGCCGAGCGGCGCGCCGTTGTACTGCGCCCGCCAGGCCGTGGACCACGCCTTGCGTGCTCAGTCGGCCGCCGGAGTCGAGACGACGGCCGCCGACCTGCGGGCCGAGCTGGAGCGGAAGTTGACGGCGGCCGAGTACGCCGAGCAGGAGAGCGCCCGCCGTCAGCGGGAGGCCGAGCAGGAGGCCGAGGATCGGGCGGCCACCGGCATGGACCGGGAGAACCGGGACCGCGCGGCGAGGAACCGGTATCTCGCCCAAGGGCATGTTGCCGAACTCGGCTGGACGGCGGGACACGTCCGTGTGATGGAGGCCGCCGAGTCCGGCCGTCTGTACTGGCGGGGCGGACGAGCCCGGCAGGCAGCACGACACGGCGTCTGGGACGGCGGCCGGCGGCTCAGCCGCGAACGGACGCAGGCCCTGTTCGCCGCCCGATTCCTCGTCGCCGTCCGCCAGGACGACAACACCCGAACCCTGGTCCCCAGCCCGATGGGCCAGGTCGCCCTAGAACTCGCCCGTCTCCATCCGGCCGGGCTGTACGACAGCGACCAGGCCGCCTACGAAGCGCGGTTCGCCAAGGTCAGGCGACGCCACAAGCGCCGCGACGACCAGAAGGCTGCCGCCCGCCTGCTCCCGCCGCTCGACTCCAGCGCACGGAACCTGTACCGGAAGCCGCTTCTGCTCACCGAACAGCAGGCCCGCGCCGAGCGTGACGCCGTCGACCGGTGGGAAGGCGAAGGCGGTTCCTGCCCCGCGGTGAAGGCGCCGCGCCCGCCATCCACCCCGGCCGAGCCGTCCTTGGCCCCGACAACGACATGGTCGAGCGGGAAGCCCGCCGAGCAGTTCACCTTGTGGTGACATCTGGTGCCGGCCGGAACGACTTCTTGCCTCCGGCGGGTCCTCTCTCGGAGGGGGTGGGGGCTGGTTGGTTGGGTGCGGCGTCGTTGTGGTGCGGGTGGGGGAAGGCGGGGTTCCCTCCTCGGTCGGACACCCAGGGGCGTATCAGGAACCCGGTCACGGCGTCCAGGCCGAGCCGCTGCGCGGTCGCTGCGCGAGCCTGGACACCGCGCCCGGAACCCTGATCCGGTGGAGCTGTCCGACCGAGGAGGGAACCCCGCCCAGGGCCCGTTGTGGCCGGGCCCGGCAGAGCGGGCGCGGGTCGGGCGTGGTGAGAAAAGGCCAGTTCAGAGCCATATCCGGGTTGACCCAATCCCTAGAACATGGTTTAATTACTGATGTCGGAAGGGGAGGGCAACCCCCGACCGGCACCGGTAGGCCGACCGGCCGCCGACAGACTCTCTCACCAGGAGACAAACGATGAACACGCCTCTCACCGTCGCAGAGCTGGCCCACCCGATTGCTCTCGAACTCGGCGGGAACTGGCGACCGCAACCCGCGCGCCACGGCGTCCAGGAGCTGGAGCACGCCGCCACCTTCACTCATCTGGACGGCCGACAGCTTCACCTCTCCGAGCGGTTCGACGACCCCGGCCACCTGCACATCCGAGGCGCGTTCCCCGCCACCGACTACCCGTTCCGCAGGGGCGAGCGCGACACCGTCCGAGTCGCCATGACCGAGGACCCGGCAGACATCGCGGCCCGGATCGCCGCCGACCTCATCCCCGCCCACCGCGACGTTCACGAGCGGGTGACCGAGCACAACCGCGCACAGGCCGAGATGCGGCGGGATGTCGAGGAGGCCGCACGCGATCTTTCCGCCCGCCTCCCCGGAGCCCGGACCCGAGTTGATGGCACATCTGCTTTCGTTTACATGAACCTTGAACCGGGAGAGGTCCGTATCGGGCTCGACGGCGACGCGGTGAGCCTCGTACTCAACGACGTACCCCGGATTATCGCCGACGCCGTTGTATTCGCGGTGAGTCGCTTTCTCCCTAGCGTCCAGACCCCCGAAGACGAGTACGGCGAATACGTCGACGGATACGCCCTCTAATTCCCAACGTTTCAGGGTGGCGCGCTTCCGTAGCGCGCCGCCCTGGGCAGAAAGGCCCCGTGATGAGCGCCGACGTATTCGTTATCGAGCCGCAATGGATCGTGCAGGCCCCGCACCTCCGGTGCACCCTCAAACGCGCCCTTGCTCTCCAGGCCACCCAAAATGTGTGGTCCAGTACCGAACACATCAACAACGCCGTGGCAATGGCCTACGGCGATCAACTTCCGGACTCCAGCCGATGGGAACTGACCCACTCCCAACTCCGCACACTGAAAATCGCCATTGAGTGGCGCAGGGCCAGGCGTGCGGCCAGCGACAAGAAAACCGCCCCCGATATCCTCGAACACTGGACGCAAATAGAGGACGAGGTCATAGCCGCATACCGGGCCGTGAGCAACGAAGCCGGGTTGTACTGGATTTAGAGGGTTGCCAAGCACTCAAGAACATGGTTTAATTAATGATGTCGGGAAGGGGGAGGGCAACCCCCCGACCGACACCGTGGGCCAGCCGGCCCCGGACGATCTCTCACCAGGAGGACCGCGACATGCCCCGTAAGCCGAAGATGACCGACGAAGAGCGCCGGGCATACTCCGCCAAGATGCGCGGTGAGCTCGAAGCCGTCATGGATCGCGCGTACGGCGCGATGGTCGGCAGTGAAGAATTCTGGGCCACCGTCATGCGCACGGCCGCGAACCTGACCCACCCGGACCGCGACGACCGCAGCCCCACCAACTGCATCGCCATCGCCGCCCAGCACCCCAACGCCACCCACGTACTCAGCTCCGGAGACTGGCGAAAGGCCGGACGCTTCCCGGTCAAGGGCTCCACCTCCCTCCGCATCTGGACGCCGATCAAGCGGCGGCCCGAGGAGGGGCAGGAGGCCGCGGCCTCTGCCGATGGCGGGCAGCGCGAGGCTACCGGGGAGACCGCCGGGGACGAGGTGCGCAAGGTGTCCGGCTTCAAGGCCGGGCCGGTTTTCGACATCAGCCAGACCGACGGCGACGCCTACGAGCCGCCCGCCGCCGCCCCGCTCGCCGCCGAGGTCATCCGCGATGTCCTGGTGAACCAGTACCGCGACCAGTACCACGAGGACCCGGAACGGGCGGGAGGGTTCGACTTCACCCAGGAAGCCCCCGACAACGCCGTCCGCATCCTGCTGTACGGCCATGCGTGGCGACGCATCACCGAGGCGGACGCCCCACTTCCCGGCCAGCACGCCGCCGAAGTCGCCTCAGCCGCCCACGTCGCCGCACTCATCCTCGGAATCACTCCGGGCCCCGCCGTCATGCCGCCGCTCGCGGGCATCATCACCCAGGACAAGAAGCCCCCGGTGCATGAGTCAGCCGTGCGCGTCATCGAGACGGGCCGCGCCATCGCCCGCGCCGTCACGACGGCCGCCGAGCGCCGCCGCGAACTTGCCGTGACCAGTTGACCCAGACCTAAGAACATGGTTTAATTAATGGTATCGGAAGGGGGAGGGCAACCCCCCGACCGAGACCCCCGCCGGGGTCGACCGACCCCGGCGGAACCTCTCACCAGACAGGACACGACATGCTCACCACCGACCAGAAGCCCACCGTCCAGGACTTCCCCACCGCGACGCTCGTCATCGCCGGACCCTGGTTCCGGGGCCACCAGCTCGACACCCGCCCCGCCGTCGTCGTCGGCCCGTTCGGCGGGCCGGAGTTCGCGGACGAGGCCACCATGTCCGTGGTCTGGTTCTTTACCCTCGGGGCCCCGCAGCCGGGTGACAGCGTCCAGGCGATGTTCCCGCACGAGCTGACTCCGCTTGACGACACGCTGACCACGATGCACCAGGACACGTTCCGCGACATCGTCCGCAGCCTGCGCCGTGGCCGGTTCGCCTACGACGACGGGGACGCGCTCCGCGCCGCCGTCCGCCAGGCATGGCGCGAGCGAGCCGGACTGGCCGACGCCGACCCGGCCGCCCGGCACACCCTCCACCGCAGCTGACCAAGGCCCCGCCGGTCCGGGGGAGGGCAACACCTCCGGACCGGCAGGCCCCCCAGCACCCAGCGGACACCCCTTCGGGGCGGCAGGACAGGTCCGGTGCGTTCACCGCCGCCGGCCGACTCCGCCGCAGGCGGCTCCGCCGACCGACGACGGGCACCGGACCGCAGCGGACGCGCCCCGCGGGGGCGCGGCAGCCCCTGTCGTCGCGCAGGCGCGACGACCCGCGAGCCGATCGTCCCTCACGGCCCGCGCCGGTGGTGCAGCGCCGCTGCCAACGCACGGTCCGCCCTGCGGCCGGACCACAAACTCTCACCAGAAAAGACCAGTTCAGTGACTATCGAGATCACCCACACCCGTCGAGAAGGAACCCTGATCGAGGGCACGAGCCGGGGCGACGGATCGGCCGAGATCCTGCGACTTCGCGAGTACGGCCGGACCCAGCGCCAGCCCTTCCGCTGGAGCAGGAACCTTGACTGCTGGTACCTCCCGCACAGCCGTGACCACGCCACCTACACCCCCTCGCTCGAACTCCTCGCGCAGCGACTCCGAGACGCGGGCTTCGAGGTCACGTTGACCATCGACAACGCCGACCGCCGCTCGTTCTCCGACGCCGAGAAGGAGCGGGAGGAGAAGGCCGAAGGCCGAGCGGAGAGGTTCGGCGGATACGCCGCCAGCGCCGCCCGGAATTCCGAGGCCGCGTGGAAGTCGAGCCACGAGATATCCGAGCGGTTCGCCTTCGGGCAGCCCATCCTCGTCGGACACCACTCCGAGGGCCGCGCCCGCCGTGATCACGCGCGGCTGGACAACGCGATGCGCAAGAGCATCAGCGAGCGTGACCGCGCCGACCACTGGACCGGCCGGGCGCAGGCCGCCGCGAACTACGAGCGATTCAAGAAGGACCCCGGCCGCACCCTCCGCCGTCTCGACAAACTGCGGGCCGACCTCCGCGCAGTCGAGAAGTGGCAGCGCGGCGAGTCCGCCAAGGGCTACTCCCGCAACCCCAACGACCCGGAGCTGACGATCCGGCACGAGGAACTGACCGAAGAGATCGAGCACTGGGAACAGATCATCAAGGACGCCGAGGCCGAAGGCTTCAAAGTCTGGTCGAAGGCCGACTTCACTCGCGGTGACTTCGTTCTCTACCGAGGCACCTGGTACGAGGTCCTGCGGGTCAACCCCAAGTCGGTCACCATCCCGCACATCCACAACGGCACCGGCAAGCGCATCGTCCGCGCCACAGGCAACCGGCACGACGATTGGACCTGGACCGCCCCCTACGACGACGTATCCGGACGCAAGAGCGCCGACGAGATGCAGCAGCCGCCCCAGGCCGAGGCCGCCGAACACCAGGAGCAGGCCGAGCAGTCCCCGCCGATCGAGGAGCCGGTACCGGCGTCTGAGACGTGCGCGTCAGCCCCCGCCGCAGGGGCGAACTGGCAGGAGGGCATGGCGCTGGTGCTCATCGCCTCGAAAAACTCCCGCCGCACCCGCAAGCGCGCCCTGTGGGCGATGACCCGCCGCGAGGCACAGGCCGTGTGCGGCGACCCCCGCACCTCCGGCCGCTCGTACATGCTCACCTGGACCGAGCGGCCCGGCACTGAAGGCACCGACTGGGAATGGGTTCCGGATAACGGGAGCCTCGACCCGGTCCTTGAAGACCTGGGCATCACCCCGCGCCGCGAGTGGACCACCGCCCCGAAGACCGCGGCCGAGGCCGCGTAACCAGGCCCCCGCCCGCCCCCGCGGCCGAGCGCGCCGGGGCGGGCCCCTCTCTCACCAGAACAGGGCACCACCATGACCGCTGAACTCCTCGAACGACCCGCGACCGTCACCGTCCCGGACACCGGAGCGGGCAGGCTCATCGTCCCCGCGACCGAGGGCACCACCACTGTCCCGACGTACCGCGTCGGCGCCCCTGACATCCAGTGCCGGTACCCCGTGATCGTTGGCGAAGACCAGGTCATCGGCCGCGCCTACAGGTGGCACCGAGACTGGCTCGTCCTCACCACCGAAGGCGAACACAACCTCCGCCGACCGCCCAAGGGCGTCCCCGGCACCGACATGGCCGCCGCCCATCTCGTGCAGCAGTACGCCGCCGGTCGGATCGGCACCGTCCCCCTGGACCAGGTGCTTGCCGAGGCCCCCACTCCACTCTGCGGGCCGGTACCTCTTCTGCACCCCCGGATGCCGGTCACCGATCGCAACATCGAGAGCGCGCTGACCGCGTTCGCGGGGCTCGCGGCCCACCACTGGCGGGCAGTCCTGACCGGGTTCCCGGGCAGCGACAACCACTGGTACCTCAGCTGCGAATTGTGTGACTGGGAAGGTCCGAAGTTCTGGTCGCACTTGCGCGGACGCAACGGAGAGCCGCCGAGCCCGCGCCGCCACAAGGGCGGGTGCATCGGAGAGGACAAGGTCCGCCGACTGATCCCCGCCTACCAGTAGCAGCCCCACCGGGGGCGGCGGCAGTGCGCCGCCGCCCCCGCCCTTCCGAAGGACAGCACCGTGCCGACCCGCCACACCCCCGAAAGCCTCCTCATCGCAGACACCCCGGCCGCGATCCTGGAATGGGCCGCCCGCCACATCGAACACGTCGGCATCCACCAGGGCCGCCGTCTGTTCGCCGGTCCGGGCCGTACGGCCACGCTGCCGTGCTGGCCGCGCGGCGCGCTCGAAGTCGCAGCCGGCCACGGGCGGGGCGCCGCCGGCCGGACGTACGACTGGGACCGCATCAACCACGCCCGCGACCAGGCGTTCGGCCTCCTCGCGGAAACCCTCACCGGTCACCCCATCGAGGCTGACGAACCCGCCTCCGCCAAGGCCCTGCACCGGGAAGTCATCGACCGGTGGAGCGCCGAGCCCGGCCGGACCGCCGCCGACGCCGCCCACGCGTTCCGCACTGCCGCCGCTCGCGCCGCACACGCCCTGTTCTGACAGCCACCCGCCACCAACCCAAGTCATCGAAGGCCAGCACGATGAACGAGACGACAGCTTCCCGCAGCACCACCAGGACGCCGAGCCGCCGAGGAGCCGCCACCCCCAGCCGGGACGGCGTCCACCGACTCAGCGTGCCCCTCGCCCCCCGGCTCAGTGCAACCGAGTTGATCCGCGCACTCCTCGCGGCCCCAGTGGAAACCGACCTCTCCACCCTCGATCCCGTACAGACCCGCTCGCTCATCGCCGACGTGCTCACTCAGCACGGCTACGACGTGCTCGACCGATCGCCGTACTACCCGGAGCTCGACCGCCACCAGGAGGCCCTCCGCGCAGTGCGCCGTGCGTACGGGCCGCGATTCCTCGACGCCCCCGACGAACAGGCCGTACTCGCTGACCCGCTCCGCGAAGTGCTCGCCGCCGGAAGCGGGAAGTCGTGACGGCGTCCACCACCGAGCCGACCGGAGCACGGGCACGACAGACGTACTACTGGCGGGTGCGCAACGCGCGGACGCCCCAGCCGCCCATGAGCGCGGGGCACGTGTGGCACATACAGCCCGGCCATCCCGGCGGCGCGTACTGCGACCTCGGCCACGAGCTGGAGCCGCCCTCACACCACACCCCGACCCTGCTTTCCCGTAGCCGGCCGACCGGCCGCCGAGGGTACGAGCAGGAGTTCCGGGGCGGCTGTCTCGCGTGCGACTGGGAAGGCCCCGTGTACTCCGGCGACGGGTTCGGGGACGGCGACAACGAGGCGGTGGAGGACGCCCACGACCACTGTTTCCCCGGCTGGCGGACACTGCCGCCGATCACCACGGTCGAGGACCGGTGGGCCGTTCCGCGGAGCCGGAGCCGTTGGGCTCAGCTCATCGCCCAGTACCCGGCGGGCTGGGTGGACCAGGGCGCCCCCGTCGTGGCCTGGAGACGGTACCGCCGCGAAGCTCACGCTCCGCCGCACGCGGGACGCCCCCGCTACGAACTCCGCATTACCCGGCCACCGCGCGACCGGGTCCACAGCCCCGCAGATCAGGGGGCCCTCTTCTGATGGCCGCCGCCCTCCAGATCAGGGCCCCGCCCTGCGAACCCAAAGGTGGTTTAATTACCCCGCCGTCAGCGGAGCGGGCAACCTCCGGCCGGCCGCGTCCCACAGGACGCCGCGCACCCAGACAACAGACGACGGCCAGCGCACAAGGGCAACAAGGCGCTGGCCGTCAGCGTTCTCTCACCAGAAAGAACCCCACCATGCTATGTGACCGACACCCCGACTGTCCCCAGCCCGGCGACATCGCCCAGCTCACGAGGGGTAACAGCATCGGAGCCGATCCCACCGACACCTTCGTCATCGTCGAGGACTTCCCGCCGACCGGCCGGCACCTCGTGCTCAACCTGCCCGTCGACCACCCCGACCGCGCCGACTGGGCCGCCGCCGTCCCCCTGGCCGACATAGCCACCCTCACCCGGCTCGAACCGGCGGGCAGCCGTACGTGGACGCCAGCCCCAGACCCGGACGACATCCAGTAACCGCGCCCCGCGGTCACGACCCCGACCAAGAACAGGAGGCGACCGTGTCCCGCAAGACCGGCCGCACGCTCTACTCGCGCGCGGACCTGCGCAGGGTCCACGGCATCAGCGAGTCGACCCTTCAGAACCTCTGGACCGACCGGGAGAACAACGGGCACCCGCCCGTCGCGGACACCATCGACGGCGTCATGCACTGGGACGGCGATGCATGGGCGACGTGGCACCACGAGCTTCAGCGGCAGCGTGCCGCAGCCAGTACCACCAACCCGCCGAAGCTCGACGGCGACCCCGAAGAGATGGTCGGCCCCGCCGAAGCCGCGAAGGTCTGCGGGTTCGCCGACTCCACCACGGTCTCCCACTACGTCAAGAACCCGCCCGAAGGGTGGCCCGAGCCGGACGGCTGGGACGAGCTTCCCACCCGGCGGCGTCCGAAGTGGAAGCGCTGGAGGCTGTGGCAGTACCTCGCTGACCGCAAGGGTCGCGGTCACGCCGGCGGACGGCCCGCCGGCCGCCGCGGGCTGGCTTACCCCTACCAGGGAGACGAGCGGCTGACCCTCGCACGGCAGGCCATCAAGGCGAACCCTGGCGCGAAGAACGCCGAGCTGATCCCGCAGCTCCAGGAGCAGACGGAGAAGACCTACTCCCGTACGGTCTGGAACCTGATCCTCAAGTCCGCCCGTGAGCACCCCGAGGAGTGACCTGTGCCCGACGCCCGCTGTCCGCGCTGCGGCGGCCCGCTCGGTGAACGGCCCGCACGTTCCCGGCTGACCACCGACCGCGAGGTCTTCATCTGCACCGCGTGCGGTACGGACGAAGCCGTGCGTGAAGCCCGAGGTCAGGCGCCGGTGCCGTTCGGCGAGTGGCCCCTGAATACATAGCCGCCGGCCGAGAAGCCGCATGGCCAGCATGACGAAGGTCCCCGCTCCGATCCGGAGCGGGGACCTTCGTCATGTCGCCTCGCTGCGCAGCTTCCGCAGCCACTCACTCAGCAGCTCGGCGTTGGCCCTGTCCATCAGCATGATCATCGCGGTGCCGCGTAGTGCGGAGGCGACGGTGCGGAGGTCCTCATCGCTGTAGTCGGATGCGACGGCGAGCAGGTCCGCGTCGCTGTGGTCGCTCATGCGCAGGCCCAGATCGTTCATCCGCTCGACCAGCATGCGGAGCGCGCCTGCGGTATCGACAGCCTGGCGGGTGAGGTCAGCAAGATCGTCGTTCCGGTTCGCCATGTCTCCAGGATGGCCTGGGCACCCCGGCCCGTGCCGTCTCCAGAGGTAACAGTCCAACAGGAGATCAGGCTCCAGGAGCCTGATCCTCAGGAGCGACGAGGCCGATCCGAGTGCCCGAGGCTTCCCTCGTTGATCATGATCTTGAATCTAGAGGACCAAGGTATCGTCACTCCGTGACGATACAATCGGCCAAGATGACCGAATCTGATCGGGTGAGAGCGGGGGGTGAGCGGGCCGGTGGGATGGGTGACCATGATCGGCCCCTCCGACGAGCAGGTTGAGTACCGCCTTACCGGCGGTCACGGCTGCGGGAAGTCCACCACGGTCGACGCGGCCCTCCTCGTCGCCGCCATCGAGGCCAAGGCCGAAGCGGCGGGCGCACCCGTCGCATCCCTGCTCGGCTCCCGTGAAGCCAAGCGCGCCTTCTTCCGCGCCCGCGGACTGATCCGCAGCAAGGGTGCCGCGCGGTTCACCGGGTTTGACGCCGTTGAAGTCGCCTCCGCAGCCGGACTCGACGCCCGCGACCTGTACGGCGAACAGGTCCTTCCCCGACCGGCCGCCGACGGACAGGTGGACTACCACCTGGACGCCAGCGAACGCCCCTTGGTGTGGATCGGCAACGGCCTCAACGAGTTCGACATCACCCCTGGCAGCGTCCTTGCCCCGGAGCACTTCCAGGCGGCCCGCCGCCTTATGCATGGCGAGGACCCTCGGACCGGGCAGACCCTCGTGGAGCCCAAGCTCGCCATCGCGCCGGCCGCGAAGCTCCCGGCCGCTCCGCTGGCTCGTGCGATCCGCCGCGCCGCTGCCGAACGCAGCGTGAACCCCGTGACCCTGCTGGACTCCAAGAGGAAGCAGGACGCCTTCCGTCGGATGGAGAGCCAGCTCAAGCGATTCGGTGAATCGCACCGGGTGCCGGCCTCCACCGTGCTCAAGCTCGCCGACGCCGTCGGCATCGACGCCGTCGCCCTCTACGGCGAAGACGTGCTGGGGAAGGCCGTGGCCGCCGAGGCGGGCGGCCACCTGGACGCCCGCGCACTCCTGCGCTCCGTCGAGGCCCGCGCCACTGAGACCGGGCAGCAGCCCGCCGACCTGTTCACCGCAGCTTCCATGAAGCGCCGGTACGTCCAGACGGCGGGCGAGGGCGAACGCCGCCTTCGAGACCTCCCCATGGCCGTACGCGAAGCCGTCGCCATGGCCAAGGCGGCAGGGCTCGCGCCCGAGGACGTGTGGGACGCGGAGGAGATCAAGGCCGCTCTCCTCGAAGGGCGAGTGCAGGTCGGGAACTTCGGCGCCGACGTCACCTTGGATCTCGCAAAGTCGAAGTCCGCGTTCCTCGCCTACGCGCCGGAGGAGATCGCCGCCCAGGTGGAGGGCATCTACACCTCCGCCGGCCGCGAGTCCATCAGTGCCCTGGAGCGGTGGACCGCGTACGGCATGCGCGGTCGCCACGGTGACGGTGACGAGGCGGAGACCGTGGGGACGAGCGGGTTCTCCGGCTGGATGATGGTGCACCGCGCCGCCCGGCCCGTGGACGGCGCGCCGTACGGCGACCCTCATTTCCACCTGCACTTCACCCTGGCCAACATGGTCAAGGGGATTGACGGCAAGTGGTCCACCATGGCCAGCGGGGGCCGCGACCTCCACCGGCACGCCCGGGCCACCCAGTCCCTCATGAACGCCCGTATCCGGAGGGAGCTGACCGACAAGTTCGGCATCAGCTTCCGCCGCGAGGAGCGAACCGGCGCGTGGGAGATCGCGGCGATCCCCGAGGCCACGATCCGCCTCTTCAGCAAGCGTGACAACCAGGTCCGGGACCTGCTGACGAAGCTGGGCATCGACTACGACAGCGCCACCACCCGCGAGCGCACAGCGGCTTCCACCGCGTCCAAAGCCGCGAAGAACGGAGAAGCCGCAGGAGTCGCGGACGACGTCCTGCGCGAGTACTGGCAGGCCGAAGGCCGCGCCGCCGGTGATGAGCCCGAGGCCATCGCGGCCAGCGCGATGCAGCAGGACAGCCCGAAGCAGAACCCGGGCTTGGACGAGCTGTGTGCCACGATCTTCGACCCGAAGACCGGCCTGACCAGCCACTCCAAGGACTTCACCCACGCCGCCGCCATCGCCGCCGTCCTGGATGCCCTCCCGTACGGAGTCGCGGACGCCGAGGAGGCCGAACGCCTCACCGACTCTGTCCTCCGGCACGCGGGGTACGCGGTCAAGCTCAACCCGAAGGGTGCACAGCACTTCGCGCATGCGGACCGGTACACGACGGCGGACGTCGTTGCCGCGGAAACGCTCATCGTCTCGGAGGCGACAAGCCGTCTCGGCGCGCAGGCCGCCGTCGTCAGCCGCGACACGGTCGAGATGACCCTGTCCACCGTCGAAGCCCAGCACGGCGGCACCTTCAAGTTCTCCGACGAACAGCGCGCCGTCCTCGACCGGCTGCTCACCGCCGGACACGGGATCGACGCCGTGGTGGGCATCGCCGGGGCGGGCAAGACCACCATCATGGACACCGCCCGGCAGGCGTGGGAGGCCCACGGACTCGTCGTTGCCGGCGCCAGCACGGCCGCGGTCGCCGCCGCGAATCTGAAGGCCGAAGCGGGGATCACCTCGCGCACCCTCGCGTCCTGGCTCACCGGCATCCGTACGGGCGGCGCCGGCCTCAACGGCGTTGACGTCCTGGTCGTGGACGAGGCGGCGATGTGCGATGACCGCGACATCGCCGAACTCCTCACCCACGCGGCGAAGACTGGAACGAAGGTTGTCGGCATCGGCGACCCGAAGCAGTTGCACTCGCCGGGCATCGGCGGCAGCTTCGCTGCCGTCCACCACCTTGTTGGCGGCCTCACCCTCAGCCAAAACTTCCGGCAGAAGGACATGGTCGAGCGCCGGGCACTGGAGCTGTGGCGCGACGACAACCGAGTGGAAGCGCTCCGAACCTTCGCCGGAACAGGGCGCGTGCACGCCCTCGCGGACAAGGACGCCACCCTCGCCGCGATGCTCACCGTCTGGGCGGACAAGCGCGCCGCGCACACCGACGACCACACCGCCGTGCAGCAACTCCTCATGCTCGCCGCCACCAACGAGATCGTGGAGGAGCTGAATCTCGGTGCGCGCGCTCTGCGCAAGGCGAGCGGCAATCTCACCGGCCCGGAGCACACGTACGCCCTGCCGGGCGGCGGCGAGCTGACGCTGTCCATCGGTGACCAGGTCCTCCTCCGGATCAACGACTACCGGGGCAAGAGGAGCCGAGGCGAGAACGAAGACGTGCTGAACGGCTACCGCGGGATCGTGCGAGCCGTGGACGAGGGACGACGTGTCCTGGTCGAGTGGCGCGAGAAGACCGCCGACGGACACCACGATGTCGCCGAATGGGTCGACGCCGACTACATCGCGCAAGGCGGACTCAGCCTCGGATACGCGATCACTGGCCACAAGTCCCAGGGCCTCAGTGTGCACGAGGCCCTGGTCTACGGTCCCGGCGCGCAGGCGAACGCGCTGTACACGATGATGAGCCGCGACAAGAAGGAGTCCCACCTCTTCCTGCCGCTGTCCGTCTACGAATCCGACGCCGACCGTGCACGCGGCGGTACCGCGCTCACCGAGCAGGAACAGCTTGACCGCGCTGTTGCCGGCCTCATCCGCGAGATCGAGAGCGGAACCGAGGAGCGCATGATCCTCACCGAACTCCCGAAGGACATGGTCCCCGCCCACGTTCGTCAGGCCGTAGCCGATCTACCGACCCCGTACGCTTCCGGAACCGGCACCCCGCACGAGGCGGACGCCGCCCATGACGCGCCGGAGTCCGATGACCGGCGTACCGCGGACACCACTGAGCGGCCCGCGACGCCGACCACACTTCCGGGACCGGCGCCGAGGGCTGACCGCTCGTACGCTCACCTCAGCAGCGCAGCCCTGCGCGACGCGGCGCGCAAGGCCGTCACGGCCGCGCGCGCCACGAGGACGGCGGCAGAGAAGGCGGAGGCCACCGCGGACCGCGCCGCACAGCAGGCCGCCGCCGGGACAGGGCCGAACGCGCTCGCGTTCAACCGTCGACACCAGGCCATTGCCGACCGGGCCGTGGCAATCCACGAACTCCGAGCACTGGGCGGCACCATCGGCGAACACACTGCTCGACTGCGCGACACGCAGGAGCGCATCGATGGTCTTGACCAGCAGTTGGCCGCCACTGGTCGATTCGGGCGCCCGGTGCTGCGGAGGGACGCGCGGGCTGCGGTCGAGGCGGACCGCATGGAACTGCTTCGTTCGTACGAGGAGACCGGGCGCGAGCTGGAGCAGATGAACAAGCGGCTCGACGAGGTTGCCGAGCAGGCTGGACCCGTCAGCGAACACGAAGCCGTGCTGACCGAAGCGGATATGCCGCAGCAGGACAAGGCCGCGCTCCTGCGACGTGCCAAGGAGAAGGACAACCAAGCAGCGAAGCGTCTCCAGGCGGAGGCAGCTAAGGCACGCAGTACTGCTCGTGGCGCCGACCAGCGGGCGGCCGGCCTCCAAGAGGAGATGGCACGGCGAACTCAACGTGGGCTCCAGCACGCCGACGCCGAGGAGTCCGCGTCGCCGTCCGCCCCGAAGCCCGAGTCCTCGTATGCCGACCGCACCACCGCGGATTTCCCGCAGCAGTATCCGCCTTCAGAGGCCGTACAGGACGCACCGTCCGTGTAGAAGAGGCTCGGGGCGCTTACGCCTCCGTGACGAAGACTGCGTTGTCCGGCATCCGGTCACGAAAACTCTCCGGGATGGTGCCCATCAGCCAAAGTCGGTGTGTCGCGTGCACGGCGCCCGTTGGATCGTTCAACAGGACGTAGTGGCGCACCTCGACCCCCGCGTAGCCGATCTCGGGCGGGAAGCCCTGCTCCTCGGTCCACGTCAGGTAGTGGCGGCCTCCGATCCGCAGCACGCGACGACCGTCCGGATCTCGATCCCCGAGCATCGCGTAGCCCCAGCACGTCAGCCAGAAATCACACGAGCTGCACACCCGGTACGCAGCCATCCGCGTGCCGACACCCCGGATCTCCTGATTGTTCCCCTTGCTCGGGCACAACTTGCACTGGAACAACTCGTACCCCTCGGGTACGCGCGCCCGCCTCACGCGCCGTAAGAGGCGGACCTACGCCGGATGTGCTTGCACCTCACACCTCGTTCGACATCCTGAAGCGAGGGTTTGCGGGACGCCCCGCAGTCGATGCATTCGCTCGGCCAGGGCATCGAGCGGGCACCGGGGTAAGGTCCCTTCGGTTCGTAGCCGGCCGCACGCATCACCTCCTCGGCCTCCTGTTCATCGGCGGTCACCTCGGTGGTGGGCGTGGGCCCGGAGACGGGCGGCGGGAGCTCGAAGCTCTGGGTGTGTCCCCCGAACAGCAATCCGAGGCTCACCCATCGCTGTGCCGCGATGGAACGGTCATGGCAAGTCCTATCTCGCACAACTACGGGTCGCGTCGCCTGGGCTTATACCTGGTGGCCCCGGCGATTTGCACGGCTAGCGGCCGACCTATGTCCCGCTCTCCCCGTGGAGGATCGCCGCCCTGGCTGCCCAGGCAAGTACGCTCTGGGCCCGCATGGACAGGCCGAGCCGGTTCCAGTGGAAGATCACGTGGTAGCTGAGCACCTGCCTCAGCCCGCGGTCGAGCGTTCCTTCCTGGACGGCGTGGCCGAGTGCCTGCCCGGCACTGCGGAAGGCGGCGGCACACTCGGCGACAGGCTCCAGCGGCCCGCCGGGGCGCACCATGGTGTCGCTATTGGCGAGGAGCAGGGGCCGAATGCCCTGGGCGAGGGCGTTGAGTCGGGCCGCCGGGACATCGCCGAGGGCCGAGCGGTGTTCGATCGTGATGACGCGGTCCCAGACGTCGCCCTGCTCGTACCACTCCAGCTTCGCCGCGCGCATCATGTGCGTGCAGAGGAGGACGGACAGTTCCCGCAGCCCGACGGTCGGGCTGTCGTGTTGCCGCAGCCGCTGCGCTTCCCGGCTGTCGGCGATGAACAGGGCGTGCGCGGCCGTCATGCTGGCCTCGCCCCCGAACGCTGCGGTTTCAGGCTCGTAGATGCCGGGCCACCAGCGCACGAGGTGGCCGTCGGCCACAAGGCGGTGCAAGCCGAGTCGGTCCAGGCCCTCCGCGGCGCCGAGCTGGGCGCCGATCCCCGGCCGGACGCGGAGACGCAGGCGCCAGCAGGGGTGCTTCCTGGTGTACCACCAGCCGCCGATGACGCCGGCGGTCTCCGCCTCCTGTAGCAGGGGCAGGACGTGCGCGGTGAAGGTCTCGTCGGCTTTCGCCCAGTCGGTGAAGTGGAGGTACACCTGCCACCAGTCGACCGTGGAGGTGTGCCGGGCCAGGGCCTCCCGACCGGCCTGGTCGTAGACCGCCACGGCGTCGGACAGGATCGTCGGCTCCATCCCGTACTGGGCTGCGACCTCGGGGATCGGCAGGCCGGTGAGGGCGGCGGCGACCGCACGCTCGATCGGGCTCGGCTCCGTCAAGATCAGTTGATCAAGAGACATGCGTCCCATCCGGTGATCGGGGCCTGCTGTGAGGCGTGGGTGGTCAGGGCGAGCGCGGTGCCGGCGTCACCGTTGATCAGACCGGGCCCGGAAAGGCCGGGCTGGGCGTTCGCCGCGAGGGTGTCGCCGAGGCCCTTCGGAAGGGTCTGAAGGCGAGGGTCGAGAGCATCGGCGGCGGCGCGGGCGGCGGTCTGGTAGATGCCTGCCCAGCCGTGGCACAGACCGGAGTCGGTGACATGCGCGAGCTGTTCGGGGTCGGTCAGGGCGCGATACAGGGCGTCCTCGTAGAACTTCTGGAGCGTAGGGGAACGGAGGGCAAGCCCGGCGAGTTGCCCGGCCCGCGCGATGCCCGTCGTGCCGTAGCACCAGCTCGGACGTGCGGGCGCATCGTGGTGGGGCCGTCCGCGGTCAAGGTCGCGCCGCGAGATGTGCTCGGGCCACCAAGGGCCGGCGGGCCCGGTCTGGCACCACATATCGAGGTGTGCGCAGATGGTCCACATGGCGTCTTGGTGGCCGCTGACGGTGATGCCACGGCGGAGGGCTTGGGCCAGCAGGAGGAGCGGGCCGGTGATGCCGTGGGCCACGCCGAAGTTGCCGTGACCGCCCGGGAAGTGGGGGGAGTCACCGCGGGCCGGATCGTACGGGACCCACCAGCCCGGCAGGCCGCGGCCGTCGGGGGCGAGGGGGCGGGTCAGGGCGACGAGGTACTTCAGGACTCGTTCCAGTGGCAGCCCTTCTGGGTCGGTCCGCAGGAGGTACGCGCCGATGCCAGTGAGGCCGTAGAAGAGGTCGTACTCGGAGAACGTGGGCAGGTACCCCTTGCGGATGCGGGTGAGCGCGGCGTCCACGCGGCGGTGGGTCAGGTCGATGATGTGCTGGTGCAGGGTCCGCCACGCCGGTTCGTACAGGTGCTGGAAGGACGGAGGGACGGTGGTGAGGACGAAGCCGAGGGCCGGGGCGCCGAGGAACAGCCCCGCGGTGTCGGCCGCGCTGATGTGCCCGGCCGCTGCGGCGGTGATCCACCGGTGGGCGGGGCGCCAGGAGCCGCCGTGACGGCTGGCCATCTCGATGTGCAGCAGGCTGATTCCGGCGGCGCCGTCGGCGAGGGACTGCACCGCCCACGGCTCGTCCGGGGGCGGAGGAGCGGGTTGTGCGAGGTGGGCGGTGTACTGCTCCAGGATTGCCGCGGTGGTGGCGGCCGGCGCGGTCATCGGGCCGCCATCCGGTGCTGGAGGGCTGCGGTTCGTACGAGCCGGATCGTGGTCTCCTCGGCGCGCGGATCGACGCCCAGGGCTCGGACGTGGTGCTGGTGCAGGAGCGACCGGGCGACGTCGAGCGGATCACGCTGGCCGGTCAAGGTCTTCCGGTAGGCGTCCACGGCGGCGGCGCGAGCCCGCCATGCTTCGGCGACCGCAGGGCCGCCGGGGAGGGCCGCGAGCACGGAGGCGCCGTTCGGCGCGGCGAGTTCGAGGACCTGGGTACGCAGGGCCCGGCTCAGTCGTCCCGTGCCTTGGGGGAGGTTGCGCACCAACCACTCTTCGGCCGCCGCGGTGTCCGGCGCCAGGGGGGTGACGAGGTGCAGGGCGCTGGCCGCGGCGAGGGCCTGCGGGGCGAGTGCGTCGGTGCGCTCGGTGAGCTGGATCTGCGCGAGGGCGGCGGCGGAGTCCGCGGCGAACACCTGGTGCGCGGTGTCCATGGCCGCCTCGCCGCCGAAGCGCCCGGTCTGCGGCTGGTAGGGAGCCAGGACGAGCCCGGCCGCCAGACCGGTCCCGTGCAGGCTGTCCGCCCACCTGCGGACGTGTTGGGCGGCGGCCCCGTATGCGTCTGGCGGCAGGTGCAGCGTGAAGTTGAGGTGCTGGTCGGCATCCGGGCGGGCCATCTCCCGGTGCCGGGTGAACCACCAGAGTGGCGGGGTGTCGCCGAACGCGGCGAGGAGGCTGGGCAGGTGGCGGCTCAGGATCTCGTCGTAGCGGCGCGGGTGGGCGTGGAGCTGCGCGAGCAGGACGTCGCCGTCGCCCGGAAGATGCCGCCCGGCGGCTAGCGCCGTGGCGGGGCGCGCCCGGGGCACATCGGCGGTGTCCGGCTCCGACCGGCCAAGGGAGAGCCAGATCTCGTGTGCCCGCCCGATCCAGCCGTGGGCGTCTGCGTCAGGGACCTCGCGCAGCTCCAGGCGCCGGGCGTTGTCGAGGTGGGCGCGCAGCGCCCGGCGGTGAACCGGGTGGGACAGGTCGAGGGGGAGGCGCTGGTCGTACTCGATGATGGCGACCTGCATCGGGACCCGCAGCCGGCCCCGCCAGACGGCGAAGGCGTTCTCCCACTCCTCGGTCGAGGCTTTGCGGCCGGGCAGGTCGTCGGCCATCAGCAGCCATCGGGCCTGCGTGAGGATGGTGCGGCGGTAGCGCACCCTGGGGAGGAACGGGAGCCGGGAGCCGGCGCCGAAGTCGAACGGCTTGTAGGCGGCGAACCGCCCGTGGGCCACTTCGGCGAGGAACCGGGCCAGCGGCGGGGTCTGCGTCCCACCTTCCAGGGCGTGCAGGACCCGCACGTCGATGCGCTGGCCGGTGGAGAGCTGCACGAGGTGGAAGCTGCGCGGGTCCGCGGTGACGGCGATGTCGGCGAGCGGGATCGTCGCCTCGTCCGTCTCCTGGTGTCCGGACAGCTCGATGACGTGCGGCAGCAGCCGCGGCGTACGGGTGACGTTCTCGTTGCGGTGGCGGCGCGGAGGGAACACGAGCTGCGCCGTGAGGCCGTCCGGCGCCCCGCGATACGTGGCGGCGAGCGCGTCCTGATGCTGGGGCGGGAGGACGTGGGCGAACCGGCCGGCCATGCTGCTGCCGGGGCGGGGGACCGCGGTGAGGAGGACGTCGAAGGTGCCGCTGGACAGTGCCCGGGTGCTGGGTGAGTGGACCTCGAAGGCGACCTCCACCCGGGGCACGAACAACCGCTCGTCCTTCCCGGCCGCCTTCTCCAAGGCGTCGACCATGTCATCCGTCAGCCGCAGTTCACTGCCGCCGTCCAGGAGGACCTGTTGCATCAGCGCGAGCAGCAGTTCGTCGCGGTCGGTGCGCACCTTCAGGGCGGCGCCGCGTTCGGAGCCGACGTATCCGGCGGGCAGGCCCAGGCCGCTGTCGGCGACCAGGTCCATCACCGGCACCAGGGCGCCGACGCCGTACCGGGCCCGGAAGCGGCGGTGGTAGTCGCGCCAGTGCTGGTAGCCGTAGGGCTGCGGGGTGGTCCGGTAGAGGGCGGACACGGCTGCTTGCACTTCCGCGATCACGGCCTGCGGGAGCTGGGTCTCGCAGTCGAGGGCGGTGTCGATGAGCAGCGGTGTCGGGGTGACGGGGGTGAGGGCGCGCATCCGCGCGGCGACGGCGCTCACGCTGGTGTCGGAGAGCGTCGGCTGGTGGGCGGACAGCTCGTCGCGCAGGGCGTACAGCTCGTGGACCAGGTCCCGCACCTCCGGGATGCTGTCTGCCTGGAGCCGGTCCAGTTCGCGGCACAGGTGCTGGAAGGCGTCCACGGTGGTCATGGGCGCCCAGAGGCTGGCGATGAGGAATTGCTGCTCGACCAGGCTGGTGAGAAGGGCGTCGATCTTCTCCGGTGTGGCCTGCGGGAAGCGGTCGCGCAGGTGGCCGTGGAGGTTGCCGTAGGGGATGGGGGTGCGGGCCGCGTCCATGGCGGCGGCCACCGGCCGGGCGTTGCGGACGGATATCTCGACCGGGGCCAGGAGGACGGCGTGGCCGTCGGAGGGCGGGCCCGGCGCCACGAGCCGGTCACCGCGGACGCGGGCGGCGTTGTTGGCGACGAGCGGTAACCGCTTCAGCAACGCGGGGGTGCCCTGGAGTCGGAGCACCAAGTCGGTGACCCATTCGGCGTCCGGCCGGATCATCGCGCGGTGCTTGTCGCGCCACCGCGCGCTCGCCCGGGGCCCGACGGACACCGGGGCGGTGCCGGCGAACAGGCCGAGCGGGGTCGGCCGGTGCTGCCACCGCAGGAGGTAGGAGACGGCCGAGAGCGCGGTGCGGCGGACGTGACGGGGCTCGGTCCGCCGGCCCTGGACGACGGCCTCGATGGCGTCGGACAGGACGGGGGTGGCCAGCTCCAGCGCGCTGCGGAAGTCCTCGCGCTGCCAGATGCGGTTCAGCCATCCGCGGGTGACGGCCACGTTGTCCAGGTTGAGGGTACGGGGGATGTCTGCCGGCCCGGGGCTGGTCGTGGCGCGCAGCATCGCAACGCCTTGCCACAGGTATCCGGCGGCTGCTCGGGAAGCCATGAGGCCCTTCCATGAGGCGGCGCGGGGAGGGGAGAGGGGCCTGTGGGCCGGGCGAAGCGCTTCGCCCGGCCCACAGGTGAGGGGTTGGCCTGATCAGGCCGGGTCCTCGGTGAAGGAACCGCAGGCGGAGGCACCGGTCGCGCAGGTGGTGCCGCAGCCGTCGCCCGTGGAGCACATGAGGTGGCCGTACGAGTGCTCGGCGATGACGACCTTCACGTCCAGGGGCGCGAAGTCGTCGTCCAGGTCCGCCGACGGCGCGGGCGCGACCGGGGGCGGGGCGAGAGTGGCGCTCGTCATGATGTGCCCTTCTTCTTGTTGGGGTGGTGCGGGATGACCTGGCTCCCGGTGTTACGCCGAGGGCCAGGAGAGCGAGATCCGGGTGTGCACCTTGTCGATGACCCGGTCGGCCGGGATCTGCTCATCGGGGGTGCTGGCCGGATAGACCCGGATGACCGGGCTGGGGCCGCCGCGCCGGTTGGCCTCCCAGTCGCGGAGCACGTCAGCGATCTTGTCGGCGAACTGCTCCGCGTGCGGGCCGAGGGCGTGCACGCCGTACTCCAGGTGCTTGTTGTCCTCGGTGCGGCGGGTGACGAGGTAGGCGAAGGTGTCGTCCTCGACGGCCGCGAGGGCGAACCGCTTGTTCACGGGGGCGACCAGGCCCGTGTCCGAGTTCTCATCGACGGCCATCGTGCAGAAGCCCGGCAGACTGATCGCCATCGCCATCTGGAGGGTGTCGATGAGTTCCTGGACGCGGACGGTGACACCGGTCCACAGTTCGTGGCGCGGGAACGTGACGGCGTTGTCGAGTCGGTGCGGGTCGGCCGGCAGGCCGTCATCGAACTTCAGCCCGATCTCCGGGGTGCCGTTGACGAGGAGGAGTTCTTCCCGGTGGGCGGTCGAGCCCTGCATCGGGACGAAGCCGCAGATACGCGCCGACTCGCTCTCCAGGTAGGTGCCGTGCTCGCCCGTGACCTGGGTGAAAGCGACCGACCGGGTCAGGCCGCGCATCCGCAGCGGGACGACGAGCCGACCACCCTGCTTGAGCTGCGCGGTCCAGGCCGGGGAGATGTCCCAAGCCCCGGCGGTCACCATCACGACGTCGACCTCGCCGAGGTCCGGAATCGGCTCGGCGGCATCGGCGGTGACGACGCGCACCCTGTCGTAGCCGTGCTCGTCCAGGAGCCGGCGCGCGCGGTCGGTGACGACGGGGTCGATGTCCACGGTGACGACTTCACCGCCCTCACCGACGAGCTCGGCGAGGTAGGCCGCATTCAGCCCGCCCGAGCCGATCTCCAGGACCCGCATCCCGGGCTTCACCTGAGCCTGCTCCAGCATCATGGCCTGGATCTGCGGCGCGGAGACGGAGCTGAGCTGCACACCGTGCTCGTCCGTCTTGGTGATCACGGCGGCGTACGTGTCGTACGCCTTGTCCAGCGGGGTGTCGGGAGTGAACTCGTGCCGGGGCACCTTGCGCATCACGGCTTCGACC
This sequence comes from Streptomyces sp. CB03234, assembly GCF_001905885.1. Classification (GTDB taxonomy): domain Bacteria; phylum Actinomycetota; class Actinomycetes; order Streptomycetales; family Streptomycetaceae; genus Streptomyces. The sequence continues at coordinate 266,832 of NZ_LIYH01000005.1, forward strand.
TCCGGGGAGGAGATGTTGCCGTCCGCGCACAGCTCGTCCACCACCTTGTTCCGCAGGCGGGTCGCCTCGTCGGGATCGACGGTCGTGTTCGTCATGGACTTCCTTCGGTCGTTCGTGTTCGGGGGAGGTAGGTCGGCACCGCGTGCCGGTGGGCCGGGAGGTTATCGGCGAACGTCCTCCGTTCTTGCCGGACCGCCGAAGGTTGGCGGTTTCGTGCCGGACGGCGCGCGAGGGCTCGGCGCCGGTGGTGAGCCGCCCGGCGGCCCTGTCCGTATCACTCAGGACCACCGGGCGGCCGTCTAGGCGGCAGGCACAAGATCGTCCAGTTTGACGACCTCGTAGTCCCGCAGTTCGCGTACGAGCTGAGAGGCGAGGAACCAACCGATCTGGGGGTGGCTGTAAGGGAGGGGCCTGTCTGTGCCCGAGAGGGCTTGGATGCCGTTGGGACCGTACTGGTACGCCGTGCCGATCACGCCGTAGAGCGGAAATCGCCTGGCGAGGAGGGCTACGTGCCCCTTGCGCCTGAGCCGGGGGCACCGGCTCGCCGCCATCCGGGCGTGCGCGAGACAGACCGGCGGCTGTGCCGTTTTCACGGGACCGGTGTAGTCGAGGTCATCGGCTGTCTCCAGGAAGAGGATGCCGTCGCTGCGCTTCAACTGGACCGTGCACACCTGGCACCGGAGCAGAGCCATTGTCGAGCGCTGGCGAAGGGGATGGACCAGCCGCCACCTCGGGGTTCCGGTGGGCATTCCGTCGTTACCGAGCGACATTGAGTACCGGGCCCACAGGACGCCTCGCAGGTCCCGGTCGGGCGGTTCCTCGTCCACGTACGCCAGCCGTGGGCGGCGATCTGGACCAAGGCGTACACGCAGGTTGAGGAGGGATTCCGCTTCCTCGCCCTCGCGGGCGGTGATATACGGGACGATCAGGTCGGCTGCAGTGGTCATGCCGCGCCTCCTACGGGGGCCGCCAGGGACCGGCGCGGCGCGACGATCGTGCCGTTGGGCAGCAGTTCGCCGGTGTCCTCGACTATGTCCATCAGCCTTGCGGGTGTCTTTGATGTCCAACTCGCTGCCATGAAGGGGCCTTTCGGTGCTACATGGACGGGTTCTGTTCGCCTGTCCATGTCGTTCTGGGGTGTGGTGTGTCGTTCGCAGTGCAGAGGCTGCGGTTGTCCGAGGACGGTCCGGTCTCGTACACCGTGGTGGGGGACGACGGCTTGCCCGTCGATGACGTGGAGGACTTCCTCGCGTACCTGACGGCGAGGGGTGCATCGCCGAACACGGTCCAGGGCTACGCCTACGACCTGCGCGACTTCTTCGTCTGGCTGGGTCAGGTGGGCTTGGACTTCCGGCGTGTGCGGCTGGAGGTGGTCGCCCAGTTCTTCGATTGGCTGCGCCGTCCGAAGCCTGCCCGAGCGCCGGAGGTTTTCGTGCTGCCGGGTGTCGGCCAGGCGCTGGAGAACACCACGCTGCAGCGGAAGCGGGCCGCGCTCGCGTCGTTCTACCGGTTCCACGCCAGGCGGGATGAGAGCGTGCCCGCGCTGCTGGGAAACCTGCTGGCCAGGCAGCCGACAGGCTCCTACACACCGATGCTGGCGCACACCCAGCGAGGGGGCGAGGTCGAGTACAGCCCGATCCGCATCCACGCCCACCGCAAGCCGCCCCGGACGCTGACGGATGACGAGGTCCGGCGGCTGATGGGCGCCTGCAACAGGCGCCGGGACCGGTTCCTGATCGCGCTCCTGGACGAGGCGGGGCTGCGGATCAGCGAGGCACTGGGCCTGCGGCACGCTGACTTGAACCTCCGCAAGGGCGAGGTGCACGTCGTTCCGCGCGAGAACAACGCGAACCATGCCCGGGTCAAGGGCATGAAGGGCCGGATCATCCCGGTGCGTCCGGAGCTGTTCGACCGCTACGCCGTCTACATGGAGAGCGAGTACGGGACGCTGGACTGCGACTTCGTGTTCGCCAACCTCTTCCGCGCGCCGATTGGCTCCCCGATGACCCGGGCGAACGTCAACGAGTTGGTCGAGCGGCTGCAGAAGCGGACCGGGATCGCGCACTTCTCGCCGCATGTCTGCCGGCACACCTACGCCACACGACTGCTGCGGGCAGAGGTGCCGATCGAGGTCGTGGCCGAACTCCTTGGTCACGCCAGCCCGCAGACCACCGCCGAGATCTACAGCCATCTCGATGTCGAGGATCATCGCCGGGTACTCCTGTCGGCCGGGATCATCAAGGACAGGGCACCGACCCGGTGAACACGCCCCGCGCGAGAGCAGGCTCCGACGGCCTGCTGGCCAGGCTGATGGAGACGGTGCGCCCGGAGTTCCGGGCCGAGGTGTTCTGTCCGCCGCGGGACAGCCCGGTGTTCTTCCCCGGCGAGTGCCGCATTCCGGCCTGCCCGACGACGCTGACCATGGGCCGGCTGAAGCTGTGCCGCACCCACCACCACCGCTGGGCGGCGGCGGGACGACCAGCCGATCTGGACGGGTGGTTCGCTCAGGAGGATGCGCGACTGCGCGAACGACGCCAGGTCTCGGCCTGCCGGGTCTCCGGGTGCAATCGGGCCCGAGCCGCCCACGGTCTGTGTCACCGCCACGCCTCGCGGTGGAACCACGCCGGACGCCCACCCCTCGAATCCTGGCTGGGACGGACCCTCTATCAACCTCCGCGCAAACCCTGGTCCGCCGAGCGGACCTGCGACTTCCCCGACTGCCCGCGCTGGACCGACAGCACCGACGCTCCGCTGTGTCACACCCACCACAACCGGTGGCGCAAGCACGGCCGACCGACCCTCGACACCTGGTACGACGACCTCGCTCACCGCGGAGACCCGAAGATCCGCCTGGACCAGCTGACCCCCGCCCTGCGCCTGGAGTTCCAGTTCGGTCTGCAACACCGGCTCGACGAAGGACTGCGCTTCACCCCCGCCCGCGACGTCCGCCGCGCGGTCACCTGGGCCTGCGAGGCACCCATCACCAGCCTCCTCGACTGGGACGAGAGCACCTGGCGCGACCACGTCGCCCCGCTCGGACCCGGCGGGAAACGCCACGGCCACAACGTGGTGGCCTTCCGCTTCATCGCGGACACCCGCTTCGCCCTGAAGCACCTGCTCATCGCCGATGATCCATGGGCTGACCAGTACCCGCGCGACGTCTGGGACCTGCGGCACTTCGCCCTGGCCGAAGGAGAGACGCGCTACCTCCGCTTCGGCCCCATACCCCAGCCCTGGCTGCGCGAGCTGGTCAAACGATGGTGCCGCTGGCGCATCAGTACGAACATCAGCGTCAACACCGTCGCGCAGAACCTGCGCTCCCTGACCCATCTCTCCGGGCATCTGCCACCGCACGCCGCGCCGGCCGACCTGACGCGCGCCAGGATCGAGACGTGGCTCGCCGCCCTGGCCGTCGACTACCCGGACGTGTTCACCCGCCGGGCCACCGTTAACTCGCTGGGCCGCTTCGTCGCCGACGCCCGCGCCCACGACTGGCAGCCGGTCCTGCCGCGCGACGCGATCATCTACAACGACGCTCCGCCACCGCCGCCGGCCAAGCCCCGGTGGATCTCCGAACACCTGATGCGGCAGATGGAGAACCCCGAGAACCTGGCGTTGATCTCCACCGACGACCTCCGCCTCATGGTCCCCTTGCTGATCTCCTGCGGCCTGCGGATGAAGGACGCCCGGCGCCTGCGGTTCGACTGCGTCACCCACGACGACACCGGCGCCCCCTACCTGACCTGGGTCAACCACAAGATCCACGGCCGCATCGCGTTCTTCCCCATCAGCCAGGCCCTGGCCGACGAGATCGCCGCACAACAAAAGCGCGTCCAAGCCCGCTTCCCTGCCGGAAGCCGCTTCCTGTTCCCCGGCTGGATGGCCAACCTCAACGGCAGCAAGGCCGTCTCGGACACCTGGTGCCGCGAACAGATGGAGACCTGGCTGGAGCGCATCCGCCTCATCGACGAGCACGGCCGCCCAGCTCGCGTGACCTTCCACCAGTTCCGCCACACGCTGGGCACCCGGCTGATCAACGCCAACGTCCCGCAGCACATCGTCCAGCAACTGCTCGACCACATGTCGCCGCAGATGACGGCCATCTACGCCCGGCTGCACCAGAAGACCCTGCGCGAGCACTGGGAGAAATCCCTCAAGATCAACGCCGAAGGCGAAGCCGTCGCCCTGCCCGCGGACCACCCGCTTGCCGATGCGACCTGGATGCGGCTGTCCCTGGTCCGCGCCAAGGTCAGTCTCCCCAACGGCTACTGCGGAGCCCCGATCCAGACGGACTGCGAGTACGCGAACCCTTGCCTGGACTGCCGCTTCTTCATCACCACCGGCGACTTCCTCGACCAGCACCGACGCCAGCGCGAAGAGACCCGCAAGCTCATCGGCGACGCCGAAAAAGCCGGACTGTCGCGCATCGTCGAGAAGAACACCCGCACGCTCGGCAAGCTCGACACCATCATCGACGCCCTGGAACAGGCCGGCCCGCAGCAGATCGTGGCCGGCGGGAAGGTGACCGATCTCGATGCCACCGGCTGACAACGCCCGCTTCCTCGTCGAAGCCTCGAAGACACGCAGCCGGCAGGCACGCGAGCGCGCCGAAGAGGCCATCAAGACGGCAGCCCGGCGCAGCGAACGGCCCACCGTCGTCGGCATCGCGAACGCGGCCGGCGTCTCCAGGTCCTGGCTATACACGCAGACCGACCTCATCACCGCGATCAACCAGCTCCAGCAGCGAGCCCCGGCACCCCACCGCAACACTCGGCACGCTGCCAGTGATGCCTCCCTGCAACGCAGGCTGGAGACCGCGCTCGAACGCAACCGGCAACTCCGCGACCAGGTCGCCGACCTCACCCGAAAACTGGAGAACGCCCACGGCGAGATCCGCCGTCTCCGCACCCTGGCCCAGCCACCCGCGGCCACCGTCCTTGGCCCCCGCTGAGCCCACAGTCCGACCGCTGCCACTGCCCGACGAAGACATGTCCACCAGGCAAAGTCCCTGCTCAGCGGCACTATCAGCGCCAGAGATCGACATAACCTCGAAGAGCAGCACCTGGTTGCACAACAGGCTCCAGCCCTGTTCCGGGTGGTACGCGATGGGCCGCGCGGCATCCCTGTCAGGAGCCTCAGCCGTGGGGCACGGCGGGGTGTGCGCGCACATGGTGCTCGTCCTCTCAGGTGCGGAGCGGGAAGTCAGGCCCTCTTCGGCCTCTACGGGGCCGTGGGGGACGGTTCGGAGATGGCCGAAGAGGGAGTCGGTAGGTGTTGCCGTACGAACTCGGCGATGGCGGCCTCGCTGTATCCGTAGAACCGGCCGAAGACCGCGTCGTCCTCCCACCACTCGGGAGCGGGCTCGCCCCACTCGACCGTGTGACAGGTGTCCCGGTACGGCGACCACCGGACGCGGAGGTCCGGGAACCCGGGCCGGTCCGCGAGGAGGCCGCGCGTCGCGATCGCCAGTGACAGCAGCTCGAAGGACATGTAACCGCCGCGGCGAGGGCCGCCGACCGGTACGGCGAGCAGGGGCGCCCGGAAAACTCGCACGGCAACAGCGCAATCGAGAACTGCTGGCTCGGCGAGGCGGTCACGGAAGTATTCGAAGTCGTACGCCTCCTCGGCCGGGCGAAGCGAGACGGTGATGGCGCGCGCCGGCCTCATAGCGGTGCTCATCACTCGATCAGCCCCTTCACGATGCCGACTTCGTCCAGGCGCTGGGCGAGTTGCAGGGTGACCCGCCCGAGCCTGCGTAGGTGCCCGAGGGCCTGCCATGGGTCGCCGGGCAGCTCCTCGGAACGCAGCACGCGGGCCTGTTCGATCAGGGCCGCGATGTCCGGGTGCTTCTTGTCCGCCTCGTCGCGCAGACCTCGGTGCACGAGCTGCATGAGGGCACCGCGGAACCGTTGGGCGAGTTCGTCGGCGTCGTCGTACTCGGGCGGCGCCACGGCCCGCTTGCGTCCGGTTGACCCGGCGGCATGGTGGCTGACCTCGCCGTTGAGGAGCGCGTCCACATCTTCGAACACGGCGCTCCAGTCCACCGGCTCCCACTCGCGTACGGCGCTCAGGTACCGCTCAATGGCCGCCCTGTCGAGCGGTGCCGTCCAAGGATGCGTGGGGACGGAGGGGTCCTTGACTCGGATCGGAATCCGCTCGGCCCGCTCGCTTTGGTGCTGTACCGCGGTGCTCGTCATCGGCTCGCCGCCAAACTCAGGTCGCACCATGTCGTGGCTCCGTCGTCATCGACACCCCAGGCCCCTCGTTTGCTGTGTGCGATCGCTGTGACGAGGGCCAGGCCGCGACCGTGCTCGTCTTGATCGCCGGGGTGCTGCACGGTCGGACGACGTCCGGAGACGCCGTCGTGCACGCGGATACGGAGGAGGTCGTCTTCGAGATCGAGGGTGAGGCGAACGCGGCGGCCACCGCTGTGGAGGATGGCGTTGGTGACCAGCTCCGAGACGACCAGGGTCGCTTCCTCAGCGACGCAGTCCAGACCGTACGAGCGAAGTCGCTCCCGGGTCACGCGCCTCATGGCACGGACCCGGAGTTCGTCTTCACGTGGGGGGACTTCGCCCGGCGCGTGCTCGGTGATGGGAAAGTCCTCCCTCACCAGGCAGCCGTCGCGAAGTACGGTCGGGCGCTGCGGCGCCGGGGCCGTCACCGCTCCGTTCCGATCTGCGATGTCCGGTCGTGCCGGGCGTCCGGATCGTCGATCGAGGAGAAGGCTCCCGTCCGGCGCCGCTGCCCCGGGACGCGCCGGAGCAGTCCGGCCAGGGCAGGCAGAGGGGTGACCGAGGCGTCGGCCAGGTTGCGGCGGCGGTGGCGGTCTCCGGGAGTCCGTGTGGTCATCGGGCATCCCCTTCCGCGATCGGGAAGAGGGCACCGAGCTTGCTGTACAGAGCGACCGCTTCGTCAGCCGTCAGGACCAGCGGGACAGTCGCGGGCTCCGCGGCCCCCTCGTGCAGGTCGAGGGGCACCGCGAAACGGCCGGCCTCCGTCGGCGCGACCTCAGCCTCACTGGCAAGGCGGAGATGGCGCTTGATGGGCGGTAAAGGCGCCGCGCCAGGTACCGTCTGAGCGTGACTTCTCGTCATAGCCCGTAAAGGTAGGGCGACTTGGGCGCCTTACCCCTGAGAAAAAATCAGGGCTGAGTAACACTCAGGGTTGGCATATGCTCACGCAGCGAGGCCGATATGGACGGCGACCGCGCGTAGGTCGTCGCGCCACATCGGCTTTTCGCGCTTCAGCAGGTCGGCCACCGCCTCCCTGACCAGCGGAGAGAACACGATCTCCTCCGGTGACTGCTTCAGCAGCTTGCCGAGGATGTGGACGGTCGCGTAGTCGTCGCGCTGGATGCGGTTGAGGTTCATCACCTCGATCAGGTACCGGGTTCGCCGTTCGAGCGGAACTTCGGGGTTGACCTGGACGTGGTCAGCGGCGCGGAGCGCTTCGCTGGTGTCGCCCTCCTCCGCCTTCAGGTGCACCTCGTGCATGGCGAAGTTGGTTGGCCCGAAGCACGTGTGCCAATGGTTGAGGTCCGAGCCGACGCGCTGCACGGCTTGTTCTGCCCCGTGGTACAGGTCCCAGGCCCTCGGACCCTTGGTCGCACGGACGGCGGCGACGGCGCCTTGCAGGTGCAGCGCGCCGTACGCGGACCAGTGCTCAGGGCTGGAGTCCTCGTTTGGCCGGCACTGCGCGATGGTCTGCTGGGCCAGCTCGTAGCTGTCGTCCACGTCTCCAGCGGAGGTGAGGACGCATGCCAGGTTCCAGGCCGCAGCTGCAAGGAGGGCCGGGTCGCCTGCGTTGTCCGCGAGGGCGAGGCCGCGGTCGGCTGCGACGCGCGCCAGCGTCGGTTCGCCGACGCGGCGCAGCCAGATCTGGTGCAGGCCGTAGAGGCTGATGAGCTGCCGAAGGACGGTGCTCTCCTGCTCAGCCGGGGCGTCGCGCAGGGCGGCGTGCCCCTGCCGCAGCAGAATGGGCAGTCGGGCGCCTACGTCGCGGTACCGGTCGTCGGCCTGCGTCTCGTAGACCTTCCAGGCGTCCGTGACGGACGACTCGAAGTCGTCCGCGCTGATCGATCCGATACGCAGCGGAAGCAGCGACGCGGGCAGGGACAGGGCCTGTCGGATGAGCGGGACGTTCTCGTGCTCGGTCCCGCCGGTGGCGATTCCGGACACATAGCCGCCGGTCAGATCTTCCAGGCTGCACCGCAGGGCCTTACTGAGCGCGATCAGGATCGGGAGCCGGTCCAGGGGCATCCGGTCGTTCTCGATCTTGTAGACCCAGTTCTCTGACCTGCCGATAAGGTCTCCCAGCATCTTCTGGGACAAGCCCCGGCGCTCACGCCACCACTTGATCCTCTGCCCGATGCTGAACAACTCTCCGTCATACGCCATGGGTTGACCATTCGTCGTAGTGGACAGGGCACTCGTGTCAAGCGTATGCCCGCGCGCGTCAGGCAGGGGCGATACTGGTGGCCTCTCCCTCCGGGAGGGCACTCAACGGTCCCCCTGCCGCCTGGCGGCCGGGGGACCGCGTACACGTACGAGCAGATCGGCAGGGAGGCCCCTTTGCCAGCCCCATACCGTGGCCTGATCCTCGACTTCGGTGGTGTGCTCACCACCCGAATGAGACTGAACGGGCAGGCGTTCGAGAGGTCGGAGGGGTTGGCGCCCGGCGCCTACTTCGCGGCCCTGAACGAGCATCCTGACGGCGTCGCTATCTACGCCGCGCTGGAGGTCGGGGAGGCGACACAGGAGGACTGGAACCGCGTCATCGGCGGCATCCTCGGCATCGACCCCACGGACCTGATGCGGCGGGCCTTGGCCAACCTGCACCCCGAGCCCGCGATCGTCGCCGCGGCGAAGCGCGCTCGCGCGGCCGGCATCAAGGTGGCCATGCTCAGCAACTCGTTCGGCATCGAGCCCTACAACCCCTACGAGGACAAGGGGATATGGACGGACTTCTTCGATGCCGTGATCCTGTCCGAGCTGGAGGGGGTACGAAAGCCGTCCCCCCTCATCTATCAGCGGGCGCTCGACGCTTTGGAGCTGACCGGACCGGAGTGCGTGTTCGTGGACGACCACGCGGAAAATCTGCCGCCCGCTGAGGCCCTGGGTATCCGCACTGTGCACCACACAACTGATCCCACTGGTACGGCGGCCACCCTGGACTCTCTCCTCCTTGACCCGGCTCCGGCCTGACAGCCCGGACAGGTTCGAGGGCGAGGAGACCTGTTGTCGGGGTTGGCCCCTGCATAAAGGGCGCATCTGATCGGGGCACAGCAACAGGAGCTACAGACCGGAATCGGGGAAGGGTGACTAGTTCCAGCGAAAACGACGGCCGAAACAGGCACGTCGCGAAACTGATGCGTGAGTTCTATGAGGGACATCGTCAGCAGCGAGCGAACGGGATCTGGCCGGTTAGACTTGCAGAAATGTACTGCCGCTACCTGTGGAATGAGAGAAGTGAATCTCTCAAAGATGCGAAGCGGTTGTCGACATCGCGCTACTATCTTGGCCTGTCGGTTCAGGACTACGGTCTCAGTGAACTTACGAAGCGCAGCGCTCTAATCAGCGACACGCTTTTACTAACCCACGACGGGAGCGGTGTCACCCGTAGTGTGATCGATTCGAATCTCGCGTTTCAAAATCCCCGACGCTGGCTTCGGCAGGCTGGTCGGCACCTGGCAAGGGCCGAGCGGCGTGAAAGGTGGAACCTTCCGCGGCGTCCCTTTGAGACCACTGTCGAGGTCATATGCCCCGAGTGGGACGCATTTGGTAATTGGATCGCGGACGCGGAGCCGCTGCTCCGTGCCGGTTTGGCATGGTACCTGCCGCGATACCAACTACTAGATCAGCATGTGCGACCCGGGGAGCGGGAGGTCCGCCACCCGGAAGCGATCGATTACCTGATTCGGGATGGAAGGGTAGTCGACGCGTCCGGCGCCACCCCGGTGAAGAGTCAGCTGGTGCGACCCATTCTTGAACTCGAACTCCCATTCCTCACCGGCGTCAGCATGCGCGACTTCAGCAGAATAACGATCGAAGAATTCGCCTCCTACTGCGCCTTCCGCGACTACGTAAGGAATGTGCTGCTCAGCCTAGACGATTCGCTGAATGCAGTGCAGTCGGAGCGCGAGTTGGCCCGTATTGAGATCGCGATGCGCGACCAGGTTCGCGCCGTTAAGTCGAACATCGATCGAGTCCGACGAACGCGCGCTGTCTCGGCCACAGGCGTGGCAGTGGGCAGTGTGACTACTCTGCTCGCAGCAGTGTACGGACCTGCGCTGGAGCAAGCGATCCAGATCTTGGGCGTGGCCAGTGCGGGGGGCGGTGTTTGGAGCTACCTCAACGTCGCGACCCAAAACAGTAAGAAGACTCTCACGGAAGACAAGTGGTATTACGTTTGGATTCTCTCGAAGAAAAGTGAGCGACCGATGTAACTGCCCTGCGCTAAAAATACGTTCCCAGCGGCTCTGTTGGATGTCAGTGTTGACAAAGCGGAGTTAGTCCCCATTGGTGGGCGGTTAGTCCGTCGGTGTGCCGATCGGCAGAATACGCATCAACGACCAGCGAAGTTCAGGTCTAGAGCGTAGGGAGCTCGGGGTCATGCGGAGAGAACGGACCCTCTGCGAGAGCGATGCCTCCATACGATGACCGCGGTCGCACCGGCCGAGGGGGTTGATCATTGTGCACGGTTCGGTCAGGTCGAGCCTCACGGGTCTCTCGCGCGGTGACTCTCGTGAACACCTGCTCCGCCCGGTCCAGGGTCAGCCGCATCGTGCCGTACGGCCCCACCGCGTAACCGGTGCGGTGCCCGTGCAGGTGCAGTTCTTCCACGGCCTGAACGCCGGCGTCGACCTCTTGCACATCATCCGGCGGGACCAGCGCGTGCAGTTCCTCCGCCCACTCCCAGCCGAGATCGCGGAGCACGGTTCGAGCCTCTTCCTGCTCCCAGCCGCTTCGCGCGATCAGGCCGTGACGGGGGTCCGTGGAGAAGACCATATCGGGGTTCGGCATCATCCTGCCGTCTCCTCGACTCGTTCCGTAAGCAGGGGTTCTTCGTCGCCTCCAGGGGCCTGTGCGGGCCAGGCTGCGAGCTGGAACCGTGCTGGACGGTCTTCGTGGCGTCCGACTCGGCATTCGTCGCCGGCTTTGCCGAGGACCCTGTTCATCCGGGCCACGAAGCGGTCGTACTGCTCATGCCAGATCACGACCGAGCCCGCGTCCGCGAAGGCGTCGGTTCTGGCGAAGGCGAGCGCCGCGATCTCGTATCCAAGGCCCTCGTGCTTCGTCCAGCACGGCGGTATGACGTCCTGCGGCTGCCAGGCATACGTCCGGTTCAGCCAGCGGCACACGGAGTCGAGCCATGCGGGCATCGGCTGGATCAGCTCAGGTGACAGAGCGCCGAGATCCCACGGGGCGGGGCCGTCAACTACCGAGTCCTCCGCGCTCCGCGCCGCGATGTACTCCAAGATCAGCGCGGGTGGTTCGGGGAAGGGCTCGAAGTGAGCAAGCTGATTCGTCATGCGGCAGCCGCCTCCTCATGGCCGGCCCACGCGGCGGCGTGAGCCTTCGCCTGGGTCTTCTTCGCTGCGGCCTCGCGTGAACGCTCCGCTTCGTTGGCCGCTCGCAGGTTACGGACGTGGCCCTGGATCTCGGCCCAGGACTCCCAGCTCCACATGCCGTCCAGACGGGTGACGACAGGGGGGAGGTTGTCCGCGAGGACCAGGGCGTGCCCTTCGGGCAGGGACCTGATCTCGTCCCCGCGCAGGACCGGCTCCAGCGCCATGTGCGTGGCGGTCGAGTGGCCGCCGCGGTCTCCCCCGGTCGTCGTCTTCGTGGTGCGCTCCCGTTCGACCTGGCCACACAGGTCGGACATGTCCTTCAGGAAGACGGGGTCCTTCGCTCCTCCGAAGACCACGACGTGGTTGGTGAAGGAGGCCAGCTCGTTCGCGGTGTCCTCGCCGAAGCGGGCGCGAGCCGACGCCCAGCCCTGTAGACCATAGATCACCGTGACGCCTCGTCCCCGGCCATCGGCTACGCGTTGACGAAGGCTGGGGATCGGCGCGATGTTCGGCGCCTCGTCCAAAGCGGCGAGGAGGGGCGGGTCGAGTCGACCCGCCGGGGACGCGACGGCGTGAGCCTCCGCGACGTCTAGCAGGTCCTCGGCGATCGCTGTGGTCAGCGGAGCGACGCTGTTCACCTCCGAGTCCTTGCCGAGCAGATAGATGGTGCCTTCCGCGTCAAGGAACTCGTGGAAGTCCGTGGGGTCCTCTCCGTCTCCTTGCAGAGCACGGAGCACCGACTGGTGCATGAGGGGTTCGAGAGCCGCGTCGAGGGTCGAGGCCGTGTTGCCGACGGTGCGGCTGTCGCCGGTGGTGGCGGTCCGGAGCATGTCCGCCCAGCCGGGGCCGGCGCCAGGGTGGGCGTTGAGGATGCCGAGGGGCGCGGGGTCGGTGAGCTTGCGGGCCCACTTCAGCACCCAGTCCAAGGTGGCGCCGTCGAGAGCAGCGGCGTGGAAGAACGCGGCGAGGATCTTGGACGCCTGCCCCTTGTAGAAGGCGCTGCCCTCGCTGGACCGTGTCGCGGACCCGGGAGTCCGGGAACCGGCGACGAACGCCTTGGCCCTCATCATCGCGACCTCCGTTTCGGACGCGCCGGTGATCGGCGTCCAACGGAACTTCGGGAGGGAAGGCGCGAGGTTCTGGGGGTCGAAGACCATGACCGGTCGGTCGTCGCGCCGCCGAGCATCGAGGGTCAGTTCGACCAGGTCCGGCTTGGTCGAGGTGGCGAGGACCGGACCGGCCCAGTTGCGGATGGTCGGTGCGAAGAAGCGCAGGGTTTTTCCGCTGCCCATGGGGCCGATGACCCGGCATGCCTTGTCGGCGCGGGACCACAGCTCTACGCCCTTCGGGCGTTGGGAGGTCCCCAGCGAGTAGCCGAAATCGTGAGGATCGAGGGGGTGGCGCATAACGAGCTCCGGAACGAGGTGGGTGAGCAGAGGCGGGTCAGGAACCGGCGGAACGGTCCTTCGCGAAGCTCACCGGTGGTGTACGGGCGGGTCGGTCTTCATCGCGGATGAGGGATGGGCGGATCTCGGTGGCCTTCAGGACGGCCTTGGCGGACATCTGGCGCCTGAGCTGGGATTTAGCGGCGAAGCCGGCGTTGCGTCGGCCTCGGTTCGTCAGAACCCAGACGGTGATCAAGGTCACCGCGCACACGGCGGTGGCGGCGCAGAGGGCCAGGGAGACCCCGCTCGGCATGAGACCCACTACTCGGCCCTCCGGGCGACCCGAGCCGCGAGGTAGCGCATCCGCCGACCGCACAGCCGGGACAGCGATGCGTCGGGCCCGGCACAGCGTGGTGGAGCTGTGTGGAAAGCGCTGTGGAGGTCTTCCGCCGCGCGCCAGATATGGGTGACGGCCGTACGGACGCGGCCACCTGCGGCGGAGTAGTCGCCGTGGTCGAGCACGGTGGCCAGCGTCTTCATACGTCGGGCGAGGTCGAGTGCATCGGCGTGCAGCTGGTCGATGTCCTGTCGCACCGCACGCTCGTCAGCCGGGAGCGTGGTCTCGTCGGTAGTGGTGGTCATGGAAGGGGCGCGCTCCGAATCTGCGTGGAAGGGGTCGGCGGCGGACAGGTGGCGGTAGCTGCTCATTCGGTGTCCGGGGAAGTGCTGGTCAGGTCGGTCATAGAGCCGGAGGAGAAGCACAGGTGCTGCTCGGCTTCGACCAGGAGATGCTGGACGCCGGGGTAGATGACCTCACCGACCTTCCACAGCGCGATCCCGCGGCGCAGGCGCATGATGTGCTCGGCCGTCCAGGACGGCAGCCCCAGCCGTGACACTGTGGCCTCTGCCTCGGATTTCTTCTGGGAGTAGATGACGATGGTGTCGGCCATCTTCAAAGCCGCTTGGGTCTCCGGGCTGTCGTCAATGTCCGACAGGTGGTGGACGATGAAAATGCAGCTCAGCCCATAGCCGCGAGCGAACTTCAGGAACTTCTCCAGAAGGCTGGCCAGCTGTGGAGTCCCGAGGACGTGCCATGCCTCCTCGCAGACGAGGATGCGCTTCCGCTGCGTGTAGCGGCGGCAGCCCGATTCCGGGTTCGGCCCGAGCTCCCAGGCCCCGGAGTTCGCGTCGACCACGACGCGTTCGTGCTGGCCCGGATCTGTCCCGCACTCGCACAGCGGGCGCAGCCAGACCTCTTCGAGGAAGACGCTGATGACCGCGACGAGGATCGTCATGGCGACGCCGCCGGACGGGACCTTGGTCAGGTCGAAGACGATCATGTCGGCGTCGAGATCCACGCCGAGGCTGGTCGGTCCGTCGAGCATGCCGGTGAGGTCGCCGGTCGCGTCCTGTTCGCTCCCACAGAGCCTGTCGAGTACGTACGACGCTTCCAGTCCGTCACCAAGGAGTTCGTCCCGCGTCCGCTGCTTAGCCGTGGCGTCGGACTCCTCCGGCGACCGGAGCGCGGCGGCGACGTCCGCCAGGACCGGTGTGCGGCCGAGGTCGCCCGCCCGCTGGTGGGCTCGGCGGATCGCGATGCGCAGTGCGGAGCCGGCGAACTCATCCAGGGGCTTGGCCAGGCCGAGTTCGACGATCGTCCGCACCAGTTCGATCTGCCGCTTGCCCGCGATGGCAGGGTCCATCGGGTTGATGCACGAGGCGCCGCGGCCCCCACCCGGGGCGAACTTCACCGGGGCTTTGCCGGTCAGCGAGCGGCCAAGCGCGGCCCACTCCCCCTCCTCCCGCTCTTTCTGTTCCTTCGTGTCGAGCACGACCACCTGACGACCAAGCCGGATCTGCCGGGCGGTGTAGGTCTTGGTGAGCGCCGACTTCCCCCGGCCGGTGTCGCCCATCACGATCATGTTGCCACCGGGAAGGCCGTCACCGAACGCCGAGAACGGGCAGTAGATGAACGCCTTCCCGCTGTACAGCTCCCGGCCGATGATCGCGCCCGCAGTACCGAGGGTGGGCGGCGCAATGGGGAGGTACAAGGCTTGGCTGGTGGTCGTCTCCGTGTAGAGCGGGCGGCGCACCGTTTCGTACATCGGGGACAGCGGGGCGAGGTCGAGCAGGTCAGTCACTTGATGCCTCCGGCGAGGGGGAGGGTCGTGGCGAAGGCGCGAGCGTGTTCGAGGTCGAGCCATTCGATCCGGAGGTGGGCGTTGCGGGCACGGGAAGCGGTCGTCCGCTTCGTGCGCTCCAGCTCTTCGGCGCTGCGCGCGGAGACGGTGATGTAGCCGACGACGGCGGAGCCGGCCGCGCCCGACGAGGCCAGGGCCATGCCCCGTGAGCCGGTGGCGCTGGCCGCGATCTGGTCGCGGGGGTCGATGTTCTTGCCGCGCTGACGGTCCCGGTGCATCTCCGCCTGATTGTTCGTGTCCTCCGCGAGCATCCGTTCCACGGCCTTGTCGTTCGGTTCGAGCTGCTGCGTGATCGAGACGGTGCGGATCACGTCGGGCATCCCGATCAGCAGCGGCGACAGGAAGTCAGGGCCCACGGGTGTGGTGGGCCACCCGACGACGGCCGCCGTGGCGTGGAACCAGCTCTCGGTGGAGCCCGCTGCGCGGGTGGCGACGTGGGCGCCGTTTCGGACGTCGACGTTGCGGGGGAACGCGTGAGCCCGCGGGAGGTCCGTGTCCCAGATGGCGTGGTCCGGGTCGTAGGAGTTGCGGATGAACGCGGTCATCCGGCCTTCATCCAGGGGCGCGATCACCGAAAGGTCGGCGTCCTCCGCGCGAGACCACAGTTCCTCCAGGTACGCGGCCATAGCGGCGGCGACCCCCTCGTCACCGACGCCTCGGGCCGCGCCTTCGGCCGCCAGGTCTCGGGTGAACTTCGCGTGGATGGTGATGTAGTAGCGGTGCTCTTCCGCCGAGGTGGACACGGCATTGGCCAGTACGTCGTACGAGTCCTTCAGCCACTGCGGCGCGTCAGCCGTCGCCGCCGACTCGTCGCGCTGCGCGATGAAGCGCTGATGGGCGTAGGGGTCGGACTTCATCTGCCGGGCGAGGACCTGAATCCGCTTTACCGGGTGTTCCTCGACGTTGCCGAACGCGTCGAGAAGTTCGCCCCAGCGCTCCAGGGCAACGACCTGTTCCCCTACCTCCTTGCCGCCCAGGCCGGGAGAGGCAATCTCCAGGGCGGCCGTGACGCAACGGGCCTCCGGCTGAAGGACCACGACCGCCTGCTGCCCGCGGACCGTGACCGGCACCCACGTCATGCCCGCGATGCCCTCCGGCTCCGCCAGGGCGGCGTCGGGCGGGGTACCGTCGCGGCCCACGCCGGCCTCGAAGGCCGGGGACACCCACACGCCCCCGGTACGGCGGAGCGCCTTGCGGTGGTAGCGGTTGATCCGCCACCAGCGGTACAGCGTGCGCCGCTGGGACGTGCCCTTCGGCCGATACGGGGCGTACACGATGACGAGGGCGACCAGGATCGGCAAGACGAGGCAGGTCGCGGCGACAGCAGTCACGCCGTTGAAGAGGTAGCCGAACAGGATGCCGGTGACCGCACCGGCACCGAGAATGACCTGTTCACCGAGGTCGCGACGGCCGACCAGGCCCGTGGGGCGGTGCTTTCCGAACTGATACGTACGAGTCGACATGGGTCAGTCACTGTCCTTGCTGGGGGTCGGCCGTCCGGGAGCCTGGCCGCCCGACGGCCGCGAAGGCGGCAGGGGCGTGACCGAGGGCCCGGAGCCCGAGGCGGTTCCTGATGCAGAGGAAGGGGATGTGGGCGCCGGCGTCGGAGAGGCCGCCGGGGCCGGGCCCTGCGGCGGCGAGGGCGGCTGCGCCGTACTCGGGGCTCCACTGGTTCCCGGCGGACGTCCGGACGCTGCGTGGCTGCTGGCCGAGGACCAGTCCGGAGGAGCGCTGACGACCGGGCCGGAGGTGGCTCCCTCGGGGCGAGCAGCGGCCGGCGCACCGGATGAACTGGCCTGGTCATCGCTGCTGTGCGGGTTCTGAGGTTGTTCGGAGCCGCCGCCGTTGGCGGCATCGGTGCCCTGCATGCCCGGAGAACTCGCGGCCTTGTTCTTCGCCACATCGACGCCGGCCTTCGCCACGGCCGCCCCTGCGGCGACCAGCGGCCCGGCTGCGGCCGTTCCGCCGCCCATCTTGGTGGCCCCGGCCGCCTTGCTGCCCGCCGTCTTCGTGCCGCCGACCAAGGCGTCCTGCACGTGCGAGTTGATCGCACGGTTCGCATGCTGGCCGGGACCGTCGATCACAGCGGCCGGGCCGGAGGACTGGGCGGTCTTCCGGTCGTGGTGGAGCTGGGCCATCTCGTCACCGAAGGCGGGCACCCACTTGTAGAGCGTGCCAGAGGCGAACACCGCCAAGAGCAGGATCAGCGCACCGACCAGCGTCTTGGAGACCGCGTCGGACATGCTGCCCGACGAGTCGCTGAGGATCGCGCCGCCGAGGCCGAGCAGGGCGAAGAGGACGGGCTTGGTGAGGCCGATCGCCACGATCGCTCCGACCCACTTCTTGCTCTTGCCCCACAGATCCCTGTCCACCAGCCCCGCGTTCACGATGGGTCCGAGCGCGACGGCCACATAGATGGCCGCGCTGCGGATCAGCAGCTCGACCCACATCAGCAGCGCGCCGAACATCATGATCAGGTTGACGACCAGCAGCTGACCCACACCCTCTGTGGGGTTCGCTGCCATCACCTTGAGGATGTTTTCCAGGAACGGCTTGAAGTTCGAGGTGGCGTACGGCTCGAAGATGGCCGTGACTTCGTCAATGGCCTTCATCAGCAGGGCGATCGCGCCCGGTGTCATCGCGTTGACCACGAACTGGAGGAGCAGGAAGCCGATCGCCTCGGAGACTGCGGTGGTCACGGCGACCCCGCGGACCGCCCGCTTGGCCACGGCGATCAGCCACAGGGCCACGGTGAGCAGGCTGGAGGCCGCAAAAATGATCGCGTACTGCTTCAGGAAGCCAGCCGACGTGAGGTCGACCTTCGTCGTGTTCTGGATCAGCTCCAGCATCTTGCGCAGGAACCAGATGTTGGCCTCGGTGAGCTTCTGGAGCAGGAAGCCCAACGGGTCCTTGACGAAGTCGATCGCCGCCTTCGCCTCGCACACCATCGGGATGTAGCAGAACGGATTGGCGACCGCGGACGGGATGAAGAGGAACCCGATGATCACGTTGACCATGGCTACCGTCTGGAGGCGGTGCCTCCAGCGGCCCGGGGTGCCCCGCTCGATGGTCAGCAGGCCCGGGGCGTCGTCACGCAGTCGCAGGCGCATTGCTTGCACCCCCCACGTCCGCGAAGCTGTCGGCCGGAGCGGCCTCCTGCATGGCGGGCGGCGACGGTACGAGCGGTTCGGACGGCGTGACGGCCGTCGTCTTCCAGGTGCCGTCATCCCAAACGAGGTCCACGGTCATCCGGAGGAAGGCAACCTGCGGGCGCTGCGTCTCGTCCTTCCCGGCAACGCCGCCCACCGACGCGGTCCACAGCTCCACGCTCGCGGCTTGGCCGGAGTACGAGATCAAACGGGTGGCGAGTGCTGCCGTCCGCGTGATCAGTTCGCTTCCGTCGGCGGTCTTACCATCGACGCCGACCCCGCGGTTCTCCATTACCAGGCGGGCCGTCGAGTCCGTGTCCGAAGTGACCGAGTGCAGCACGCTCGGCGCTGCGGTAGCCGCCAGCATCCGGTGCCGCCAGTCCTCATCGGTGAAGAACCTGGGATCGCCGTAGAGCATGGTGGCGCTGACGGCGGCGGCGCGGGCGCCGCGCTCGTCTCGTCCGTACACTGCCGGGAATCCGTCCCGTCCGGCGGCGCCGCTCAGGACGGGGTCTTCTGCAGCGGTCGGCACGTAGTCGGAGAAGTCGCTCGTAACGTTCGACGCCTGCCGTGCGTCGATCGGTGCAACGAGCCCCGTCGTGCTCGAACTATCCTTCAGCTTCCAGTCGTTGGACTCCCAGGTGAGCGTGACCGTCACCGACTGGAAGCCCGCCTTCGGCGTCGCGTGCCCGGCAGCGCTGCCGCGAACCGTCGTCGTCCACAGTCGGACCATCGCCCCGTGAGCGTCGAAGCCCAGGACGTGAGCCGAGAGGACACCGGTACGGGCGATGGCCTGCTTGGCGGAGACCTTGGAGTTGTCGCCCCGGAGGGCACTGACTGCTCCAGCGGCGGCGTGGTCGGCCTTCTTCGTCGCCGTGGCGGCAGTGCCCTGGGCCGCCATGACCGACACGGCGCGGTGGCGGATTTCCTTGTTCGTGAGGAACCCGGCACTGCCACTGACCGTCGTGTAGTTGGCTGCCGCAGCCTTGGCGCCGGCCTCCGTGTGCGGGTATCCCACGGGGACACCGTGCACCTCACGCACGCCCCCACCGCTCGCCTGCGGTGCCGTGTGGGCGGGTGCTGATGAGGCGGGGGCGGGGGCGGTCGGGTTGCCGGTGGCCAGGCTGACGATCACCCCGGCCACGGTGACGACCGCTGCTCCACCGGCGGCGATGCCCCAGAGCTTCGGGGACGGCTTGCGTGCTCCGGCCGCCTTCGCGGAGGAATCGTTCCTCCGTCGGGATCGAGGGGCCATGGGTCACACACCCATGCCGTACGTGATCGCGAAGATCGTGCCGAATGAGGCCACGAGGAAGACGCAGGCCAGGCCGCCGACCATCATGCCCTTGCCGCGCGAGCTGTCCATGGTGGAGTGGCCTTCACCGAACCACCCCTTGGACTTGCCGACGCCTGCGAGGAACGCGCCCGCGCCGACGACAAGGACCACGGCGGCGATGACGCCGAGGATGACCTTCGCCGTGTTGCCGAGCTTGCCGAAGGGGCCCCAGTCCGGCTTCACGCCGGAGACGACGTCGGCCCCCGCGGCGAGGGTGGTGTGCAGGGAGGGATCGGCAGCGGCAGACAGGAGGCTGTGCATGTTGAGTCCTTGGTGCTTTAGGTGACTAGGGGGAGTTATGTGGCGATTAGCCGATGTGCCGCATCGCGATGATCTGCGGCTTCCAGTAACTGAGCGGCTTGATCCGCACCTGGGCGCCCGTGTGGGGGGCGTCGATTACCTGGCCGTCGCCGATGTACATGCCGACGTGTTCGGGGCCAGCGCTGCCGGGAACGGTGAACAGCAGGTCACCAGGCGCAAGTTGCGAAACGCTCTTGACCGGGGTGCCGGCGTGGACCTGGTCGTAGGTGGTCCGTGGGAGGTTCACTCCCGCCGCAGCCCAGGCCATTTTCGTGAGCGACGAGCAGTCGCAGCCGCCCATGCCCTCGTACGGCATGACGCAGCTGCCACCCCACCGGTACCAGGTGCCCAGGGCGGTCTTCGCTGCGGAGATCGCACGGGCGGCGCCCTTGCCCGCTGGAGCGTTCGGCCGGACGGCTTCCGCCCACTTCGCGGCGAGTTCACGGATGTTCCGCAC
Organism: Streptomyces sp. CB03234; assembly: GCF_001905885.1. Lineage (GTDB taxonomy): Bacteria > Actinomycetota > Actinomycetes > Streptomycetales > Streptomycetaceae > Streptomyces. Next base: position 287,232 of record NZ_LIYH01000005.1, read on the forward strand.
GTAGTCGCGGGTCTCGGGGTACGGCGGGATGCCGCCGTACTTGATCACGGCGCCGCCGCCCGCGTTGTACGCGGCGAGCATGTTGTCCGTCGAGTCCCCCGGCACCTTCTTGACCTCTTTGGCGAGGACGCAGTCGTACTTCGCCTGTGCAGCGATGGCGTCGGCCGGGTTACGGATGTCCTTGATTCCGTCACCGTCGCCGTCCACGCCGTGCTGAGCCCAGGTCGCTGGCATGAACTGCGCAATGCCAAGAGCACCCACAGGTGACGTCGCGCCGGAGTCGAACTTGGACTCCGTGTAGAGCTGAGCCGCCAGGAGCGAGGCCGTTACCTGTGGACACTCGCCCGCGTGCTTGTTGATGAGTTCGCGGACCCAGCCAGGAACAGGTGCGTCCGTCGTGATACCGCCGCCGGGGCCGGTCTCCTGCGCCGAGGCGCTATCGGCTCCACCGAAGGTCGTCAGCAGGGCGATACCCGAGACGACCGCGGCCGTGAACACTGCCAGGCCGGCTTGCGTGCCTTTGTTCATCGCGGCCTGTCACGCCCAGGGCAAGGCGGTGACGCGCCAGCCCGCGGGGGTGTGCTCCAGGCGCAGAGCGATGTGTTCGCTGCTGCGGCGCGCGGGCCCGGACTGCGGGGTCGTCGTAAGGGTGTAAGCCACTCGGACCAGGGCGGAGGACTTCGTCACGGCCGGTGCCCCGTCGGGGACCACGGCAGAGGTGATCTCGACTGTCTGACGGGCCTTTTCGGCACGCAAGGCTGCCCAGGCGGCGTCCTGACTCGGCCGCTTCTGGGCCAGGACGCCCGCCAGTTCACCTGTCGCGAGCCTGGCCGCCCGAGCGCCGGCATCGGCGTACGAGTCGTCCTTGCCGTCACGTGCATCGTGCTCGGCGTAGGCCGTGGTGAAGGCCCGCGCCGTGTGCTCAACGTCCCTCGGCAAGGCGGTACTTGGCGGTGTTGCGGCGCTTCCCGTGCTCGGTGAGGCCGTCTCGGTGATGCCCGCCGAGACTGAATGCGGTGGTGCGGTCGTGGTCTGGGGCGGGCTGTCTGTCGAGCTGGAGCAGCCGGTCGACAGAGCTGCCAGGGAACCGACTATCCCCAAGGTGGCAGATATAGGTATAAAACGGCTGGATCGAGGCATGCGGGAACCACAATCTTGATGCAGGGATTTCGAGAGATCGGGTGTTGCGGCCCCTGAGAGAGGGGCCGCAACACCCCTTCGCAGAAGGAGGGGGGAACTCCTCTTGCGGGCTTTACCGGCGATTGCCGAAGAATTAGAGGACTGGACCGGGGCCTGCGGGCCCCTATCCGGAGTACTTCTGATTCACGGGAAGGTTCAACCGTTCTTCACGTCAGCGCCGAACCCCGTGCCCATCGTCAACCCCGCGTCATGCGCTACGAGGGTGAGTCACGCAAGATTCATTACTCATATCAAGGCCATCAACCCCTCAATCGCTTAGCGAGATCGCCGAACAGATCCATCGGCCAGAAAGCGCCTTGTGGCGTTGGCCGTGCCTGAATCCTCGCAGGGGTTCGCGGACAACTCGAATCAACAAAAAAGTCGGAACCTAATTCCAGGAATTAGGTTCCGACTTCTGCGGCCGGGAGGGTGTTTCGGGCGGTCTGGCCCTAAAAGGTCGTGCGGTGCAAGTGCTCGATCGCCACGCCGAGCCACGGCGCGGGCGGGCCGGTGAGGAGCAGCGGCGCGCACACGGTGTACGAGAGCACGACTTCGGGCTGTCCCGTCGTAACCCCGGCCAGGAGGGCATGGTCGAACGGCAACCAAGCAGAAGACCCGAACGGCCTGAGCCGTACTCCGGCGGAGGTCAGTGCCACCCGAGCCATGGTGTGATCTCGCCACTGCGGCTCAGCGGCAGCCTCTGCCTCCTGGCGCCGCTGGGTGTCCAACCGGTGGTTGGGCACCCAGCGCCGGCCGAAGGCCGGGTGGTTCTCGAAGTAGCCCGCCGGCCGCGCCTGGACGACGTCAGTTCCGTAGAACCGGGCGACCGAGCACACGACATCCGCCAGGGCGATCTCCCCGTCTGCGAGGGGTAGGTCGTCCACCTGGACAGGTGCAAGTTCGCCTCCGTTCTGGAGGTGGAGCGCGAGCGCTGCCGCCGCGTGAGCGGCATCAGGGCGGGCGGCGTCCTCCGACCAGCCCTGTCGGCGTCGCCACATGGTCCTTCCCTTCTGATCAAGCAGACCGTCCATGGCCTCTACAGCGAGGAGCCGCAGAGGCCATGGGCACCTGTGAGATGAAATCACCAGAGGGCGCTGGAGGCAGCCGCGGGTGTCTTCGCTGCCTCGTCTTCCTCTTCCTTCAACCGGGCCAGCAGCAGGCCAAGACGATCGTTGCTGATCGGCTGGTGTGCCCGGACGGCCTGCTTCACGGCGTCACGACTTATCCGTCCGGCCTTCTCCGAAGCCGCCCGTGCGATCGGCAGTAGATCCGCCAGCCACTCATCGTCGACCTCCCGGTCCTGCGGGGACTCGGTGCCGTCCGGGACGGGGGTCTTTTCCCCGTCCGCTTGGGTGCGGACCGTCACCGAGACGGAGGGTTCGGCTGCCGCCGGCGCCGCCGTAGCCGCCCCTCGGTCCGCCGGGGCGGCGGGCGGTCCGTCCGCCTGGTCCGGCGCCGCACCCGCGCTGTCCGCACCTGCGGAGGAGTTGCTATTCGGCTCGTCGTCATGAGGCTCACCGGTATGAGCAAATTCGGGCTTCAGCAGGTCCACTCGGGCGCCAGCAGGGCTGTCCGCCGCGGACGAACGAGCCGGAAGGCTTCGCGTTTCGTCCGCCGCCGCCCCCATCGGACGAGGAGGCTCCGGCTGGCCCGCGATGCCGCCGAGCGGCGAGACGTCTCGGCGGACCGGTCCGGGACCGCTGTCTGTGCCGTCCCGGACCGACAATTCGGCGGTCCGCGCCATCAGGATGTAGAGGTGCACGGAACCCGCCAGCGCAAGCGGTGCGAGCGTCGACAACACACCGACGACGCTGTCCGCGAGGTGGAGCGCGGACCGTCCGGCCTGCGGACCGTGGTTCAGCGTGATGGCGTGCAGCGCGTTCGCGCCGAGACTCGCGCCGGTGGCCGCGAGGAAGAGAAACCACGTGTACAGACGAGCGACGAAGCGCTGGTGGCGTAGGAGCACGATCGCCCGGACGCCGTACGCAATGAACCCGTCGATGAACACGGGGAACAGGTAGCTCAGTGCCTCCCGCGCATGTATCGCAATGGCGATCTGCCGCAGTGCGTCGTAGGAGAACGCGAAGCCGGCCGCGCCGAGCAGGATGATCGCCGAGCGGTCCCAGGCCGTCATACCGCGGAGGCTGTAGACGCCCTGCGGCTCCGGCGCCGTCGACACTATGTGCGGCCGAGACATCAGAGGTTGCCTCCGTCACGAGGGTCAATCGACTGCCAGGCCGGGGTCTGGGAGAGCAACTGTCCGAGCTGTTCCAGGGACGTCACCTCGTGCACATGCTGACTCGGGCAGCTCACACATGAGACCCGCAGCAGGATGCGCTCCGTACCTCCTTGGTCGGTGTAGTACAGCTCCAGGTGCTGTCCACCGACGGTGTCGAGCGACGCGAAGGCTTGCAGGTGTTCTTCGAAGGAGAGGAGCCCCAGGACCTCCCAGTCGAGGGTGACCGCCTCGTCACCCAGAAGACGGCGTGCGTACTTCGTCGCCGCTGTGATGGACCTCGGGCCCCAGGTGCGGAAGGCGTTCTCCCGCGCGGCTGTGCGCCGCTCCTCGGCGGTCGTGAGGCGCTTGGCCGCAGCGAACATAAGCGGGTGACTCATCGGGGGCCTTCCAGGAAAAAGCGGGTTGGGACCGTGTCGCCTTCGACGGATTCGTTGGCGAGGCGGAGGAGCACGTCCGCGTGACACGGCATGTCGAGGGGGCATGTGCACATCAGGTCGAGGCCGCGTAGCGCTCGCGCGAACCGGGCCGCGTAGCAGCGGCCCACCGGGCCCCGGAGCGTGGCGGCGAAGAGGTCTACTGCCTCCGCCGCGTCCATCGGCGGGCCGAGTGGAGAAGGAGAGCGGTCACCCGCCTTGAACGGGTTCTCGTACCGACTGCAAGGGCCGACGTATGCACAGGCTGTGGACAGTGCTGCGGCGTCTCCAGACCCTCCGCGAAGACGGACGGGCATCAGGCTGCCCTCCCGCCACGGCGCCGGTCAGCACCGATCATCGGCACGAGGCTCGTCACCATCTCGGCCAGACGGCTCGCCACCCGAGCCCCGACGAAGTCGGTCAGGTCCGGCCCGTTGTCGTCGCGAGCGGGCAGGTTAGAGGTGATGATCGTTGGCAGGCAGTGGTTGTACCTGTAGTTGATGAGCCGATACGTCACCTCCTCGGTCCACTCCGAGGTCTTCGCCGTACCGAGGTCATCGAGCAGCAGGTACTGCACCTCGCTGAGCTTCCTCAGCTCCCGCTCCGCCGCCCCCATGACATGGGACGGGCGCAGGTTGCCGTACATGTCCGCCGAGTTGACGGCGATCAGCTCGAACCGCTCGGGGCCGCCGGCCGCGATCCGCCTCAAGGCTCCATAGGCTTGGTGAGTCTTGCCCGTCCCGGTGAGGCCGGTGAGGAGTAGGGCGCCAGCGGCAGCATTGTCTGCGAGAGCGCGATCGGCCCAGGCCATGACCTCCGGGACCGTCGCTTCAGCGTCACCGAACCGGGGAGGGGTCGCGGTCCGCCACCGGCTCAGCGCGTACTCGGCGCGAGCGCGATGGTGCCATTCGCGGTCGCCCGGGTTTTCTTCCGGTGAGTCGTCGGCAGGGCTGTCAGGCACGACCTGAATTCCTTTCGTGGCGAGTATTCGTTCCAGGGCGCGCATTGACCTGGCGCTGCCCGCGCGTTCCGGCTCCGCCATGGTCAAAATCCGTTCTGGTAAGCGCTGGGTTCGGCTGTGTTCTGAAATGGCACCCAGCCGCCGGTCTGGCGCCGCAGGGGAACGACGTTGCCCTGGGATGCCGCAGCGGGGGCGTGCGACGGGAGGTCCGCCCAGATGCGGAGCAGGTAGCGGGCCGACTGCGGCGGTCGATCTGCGTTCCACCGCCGAGCGACCATCTCGACTAGCCGGTCAGGTCCCCAACGGCCTGCGAGAGCTGTTACCCGATCCCATTCCGATTCGGTCAGCCGCCATCCCACGAGCATGCCGACACCGGTTATGGCTGTTACCAGCTCCTTGGCGCCATCGGGAACCTTGACCGATTCCTGATTGGTGGCGCGGCTCTCGCGGTTCGACCCAGGCAAGCTAGCTTGCTTTTTAGTGGTGGTAATACTCCCGTAGGGAGTATTACCACCACGCGCACGCGAGGACGAAACTTCCGAATCGCGGTGCAGAGACTTCCCACTTGCAGCCGTCGAGGCAGATTTCTTGGAAGGGGCTTCCTGGAAGTGTGTTCCCTCTCCCGGCGCTTCGGAAGGCGAAGTGGGAACTTCCGTCTCTGTCTCGGCGACCTTGTTGACCAGAAGTATCGAGTAGCTGTTTGGGTTCGAGGCGCCCCCTCCGCGCTCGTGGCTGAGTTCACCGAGCGTCGCCAGCTCGCCGAGGCACTTCGTTATTGAACGCGGGGTGAGACGGGTGATGGTTGCTATCTTTTCCAAGGTCAGCGTTGCCCTGCCCTTATCGTCGGCCTCACGGGCGAGTGCCAGCATGACGAGACGGGAACCCCTGCACGACTTGGAGTGTGTCCAAACCAATTCAGTCGCTATATCGCTCATCGGAAACTCCCGTCAGCTATCGCTATGCGGCGGGCGAGGGAAAGGCCAAAGGAGTGGTCATCTTCGGGTACGTACCCGTTTTGATGCGGCTCGGGAGTGAGGTACAGCGTGCCGGTGGGGAGATAGAAGTCATGGGTGCGGCGCCAGTCGGCAGCGTCGCCGAACTTGCGCCTGATCATGCGGGCCACCATTTCTCCGGATCGGCGGTCAATGAGCATGCGGTAGAAGTCCGATTCGAACAGGTGGGTAACAGACTGGCGTTCTGGATATACCCGCACTAGAACGGCCGTGGGTGCTATTTCGCGGATCGCGGCACCGAGATTCACGCACGGCGAAGCGCCGGGCTCGTTTTGTGGCATGGGGAGAACTTCCGTAATCGCAACGGCTACCGTACGAGGAGAATCGTTTCCTCGGTAGAGCTGAGTCAGGCAGCGTCGGCGCTGTGAACAGGCAGTGGCGCGGTCGTCCAGGACCGGGACTTCTGTCGGTGGCGTCGCGCGAGTTTCAAGAGGTAGTCGTGCGTGACGCCGAGCCCCCGAGCAACAGCGGTAGGTTCGAGTGACGGGTCTGCCGCGAATCGAGCAATCACCGCGTCCCGCTCCGCCTTGTTGAGAACCGCGGTACAGCCCCGAAGGGCTCTCTGTATGGTTTCTTCGTTCACTCGCTGGTGCCACGCGGCGCGCAGTGCGGACCGCTCAGAGGCTAGGAGACCAGCCCGAATACCGAACTCGTCGTCGTACTTGAGCGATTCGACTAGACATCGGGCAGCCACAGCCAGCGGACACGATGCGCAGAGGTTGCGCGGCCGGTTAAAGGACGTACCCAGCTTGCTCTTTACCGCATCAGGATCTTCGCGGGGGCCATCCCCAAGGGGGACGAAGATGTCGATGTCTTGGTTGGAGCACCGGGCTTCTTCTGCCCAGTGCTTCCCGGGGGCTTTCTTCGACTCTTCTATGAGAGGAGACCAGTCCCCCTGGTATGCAGCCTCGATGAGGCCGCGTATGTCAGTGCTCATTTGTGTCTCGCGTTGTTCACGGCGCCAAGCGCTTACATGCACCCGAACGCAAAGGAGATCAGAAACGCTGGCGCGAACGCTTGGAAGGCTGTAGCGACATCAGTGCCGACTCGCGTTCTTTCTCGCTCGCCATGCCCGGAGTTACCAGATGCATGTCCGAAATAGCGCGGAGGTCTTCCTCCGCGAACTGCACGAACTTCCCGAACTTCCGGTGAGGCAGCTTGGAGATGTGTTCCCGTAGCCACTTTTCCGGGATGTTCAGCCGTTCGGCGGCTTCGCTGTATCCGATATGGAGACGCTTATCGCGAGGTTCTGACGTCCGGTTGGTTAGCAGTGCGTCGATGCCGCCGGCCTGAGCCAGCAGGTTGATTACGGCGGCGAGACCCTGCAATTCGGTGGGCTCAAAGGCGGCAGGTCCTACGTTCGCCGGTGCCACGGCCGACATCATGCTTCCAGTCCGCGGAGCTGAGCCGTCCGCAGGTCGAACGCATGGCCGCCCGAGGCTGCCCATCCGGCCTGCGGGAACGAGCGGATGATCCACCGTGCGATGGTCAGCGCCTTCGCGCGGGGGACACGGACGGCGTGCCCGCGCTCGTTTACGGCGGTGAGTCCCAGGTGGGGCCACAGGGTCCGGGGACCTTTGAGGCGGACCTCTACGACGGCAGCCTCGGGGGGCAACATGGACGTCAGCTGTGCGGCCAACCGTTCAGCGGGGCTCGAAACGATGTCCGGCTTGGGGTTGCAGCCCGCAGTAGGGGACATGCGACACTCCTCTATGTGGTACGCCGCTCCGTAGCGCCGTGCGAAAGGACACGGAGCGGCTGTGCGAGTGATCGGTGCCCCTGTCGGGGGTTGCGGATCACGAGCTGTCTGGCGTCCGGGAGGTGCGAACTCTCGGGCGCCGATGGCGTTCAGGGGGAAGGAACGCGCACGAGTCGAGCGCGGCTTCTCCTCTCCACCGAGCCTTGCCCCAGGTGGGGTTCGACAGGCGGGCGAAGACAGAGGGGGGTGCGAACCCCCTCGTTTTTCGCTAAACTGAAGCTATCCCGGTTCCCAGAAAAAGTCAACAGACCGAGGTTTCCTCGGTTCGTCCAAAAAACGAGGTCCGATGCCAGCTCGCCGCTTCGATAGAGCCCGTGTGCGCGCGGTACGTCGAGCCGCCGAGGTCTCGCAGTCCGACGTGGCCTCTGCCCTTGGTGCTGCGGATTCGACGGTGGCGGGGTGGGAGTCGGGTGCAAGCGTCCCAGACCAGGAGAAGCTGCCCGCCCTTGCCAAGGTGCTCAAGCAGCCGCTTGACGACCTGTTCCCCCGCGACGGCTTGCCCGACCTCACCGATCTGCGGTGCGACGCCGGCCTCTACCGGTACGAGATGGCAGCGGTCATTGGCACCAAGAGCGACGGTCCAGTGGCCGGCGCGGAGCAAGGCGTCCGGCGCCTCAAGGACAGGTACCTCCCTGCCTTGGCGAAGGCTTATCACGTGACCGAGGACGAGCTGAAGCGAGCGCAAGAGCGCTCCTTCGCTAAGGCCCGGGGTGAAGAGGTGAAGGGCGAGGCTGCCGCTGGCGCTGCGGTCGAGGGCCCTCCCCGAACGCTCGCCGAGAAGATCACCCACTTCTTGGAGCGCTCGTACCCGGCGGGGACGGCGCCGGATGACGAAGAGATCGCGGAGGCGGTGAACGCGCACGCGGGGTCGCAGGTCACCACAGCCGAGAACATCGAGGCCCTTCGAACGGGTGCTGACGAAGCCCCCACCCCGGTCGTCTTGGAAGGTCTCGCCGACTTCTTCGGCGTCACGCGTATGTACTTCGAGCCGGACGACGCCGTAGCCCGGCAGGTCTACGAGGGGCTTCGCCTGATGTCCGCGGCCAAGCAGGGGAAGGTGGGCCGAGTCCGAGCCCGCGGTCTCGGTGCCGAAGGTCTGCCGGCCGATGTCCTCTCGATCCTGAACGATCTCGCGAGCGAGCTGGACAAGAAGACCGACCCGGACGCCAACGGGTAGTGCCCCGTCCCCAGGACTCAGGAAGTCACGGAAACAGGGCACTGACCGGCCACTTCTACTCCGCTGCGGCGTTCGGCTCGTAACGCAGGCCGGAGGCGAACACGGCGCGGACGTCCTTCAGCGCATCGAGCTCAGCGAGCGGGTCGCCGTCGACCAGAAGGAGATCCGCTCGATAGCCCGGAGCGATCCGCCCCGTGACGGAGCCCAGCCCCAGGGCCGTGGCCGCGTCGGACGTCGCCATGTCGATGATCGAAGCGTTCGGCAGGCCCAGGTACGAGTAGAACGACAGGGCCGGGACCAAGCCGTCGAAGCCCGCGCGCTGCACGCCCGCGTCGGTTCCTGCCATCAGGCGAACGCCAGCGTCGGCCATCCGCCGCACGAGGTCGAACATCGCAGCGGCGCGCTCCTCGCCGAAGAAGCGGGGCAACATCTGCCAGTGAGGGCTTACCGCCGGGCAGACAGCGATCCCCTGCGTGATGATCTTCTGGACCACGTCCGGGCGGAAGTCGAGGCCATCGCTCGTCATCCACGTGCAGTGCTCGATGGTGTCCACGCCCGCCTCCACGGCGGCGGCGATGCCGTCGGCACCGTGCGCGTGGGCCGCGACGGGAACACCTGCCTTGTGGGCCTCGTCCACCAGGGCGGCCAGTTCCCCGGCGGTGAACTGGGACTGGTGGCTCTTGGGGCCGTCCTTCGTCAGTCCGCCACCAGTGACCATCGCCTTGATAACCCCGGCGCCCGCCGCGAGGTTGCGTCGTACGAGGTTGCGGATCTCGGCTTCACCGGAAACCTCACCGCCGAGGAAGTGACAGTGCCCGCCCACGGTGGTTGCGGGGGTGCCTGCGGACACGATCCTCGGTCCCGGTGTACGACGATCGCTGATCTCCGCTGCTAGACGAAGCGCCAGCCCGCCCCGGTCACCGAGGTCACGGACCGTGGTGACACCACTGTGCAGGAGCTGTTCCGCCCGCCGGCGCATGTCCTCGAACAGCACCTCATCCGTCGAGTTCTGGAGGGTGGCCACCGGATCAGGCCCGCCGTCGAATGCGAGGTGAACGTGCGCGTCGATCAGCCCAGGCATGACGGTTCCGTCGAACGCGAACCGAGGTACGTTGACGCCGGCCTGCTGCTCGATCTCCTTACGCGGCCCGACAGCAGTGATCGAGTCGCCCTCGATGAGAACGGCACCGTCCTCCAGATAGGCCCCCGAGCCGACAAGCACACGGCCACCGGTGATCAGCATCTTGCCTCCTTGATCATCGCGGGTCACGCCGCATCACGCAGCGCGTCGGACACTGCAATCAGTTGTTTCACATCCGACTCCCGGTCGCTTCCCAGAGCCATGGCGAGGGGGACAGCCCGGCGGGGTGCGGGGACGCCCTTCTCGATCCGGGCGGAAGCCCGGCGAAGCCGGACCGCAAGCTCTGCGGAGTCGATGTCGAAGAGCGCGCTGCCGTCGTCATCTTCATCCAGCAGGTAGGGGCTGATGTCCACCAATCCGTCGCGGCACTCCACGATGCGGCGGTGGTAACGCCGGTGCACACCACGAGCCCGCCACCGGTCCAGCGCGGCAGGAGACGCCGGCCTCAGCACGTTCTCGGGGTACGCCTCCGCCAGCAGCTCCCATAGAGGAGCGAGGCGACGATGATCACGCCGGTGGCGGAGCCACAGCCGCAGGGAGGAAATCCGGGCTCGCGCTCCGGAGTACGTGATACCCGCCGCGAACAGCAGGACGGACGCCACCAGGAGGAAGGCAACGGCGGCCATAAGAGGATGGGGCACGACGACACCGGCCCAGCGAACGGCGACGATGACAGCACGGATCGCACAGGCCACAGCCATCGCCCCCAGGCCGACAGCCGCCATCCAGAGCCCGGTTGAGTGCGGGCGTCGGGACATGCGGGCGTAGCGGCGAGTCCACCGGCACGCCATGCCCAGGGCGTACATGAGGTAGAGCCCGGCCCCGCCGTAGAAGAAGGCGATCTGCGGAATCGTCATGTCGGCCGTGCTGAAGCTGCCAGCGAAGACCTCGTGCGGCACGGACACCGCAGCCACCGTGATGGCTACCGCGACGACCCCGACGACGACGGCTTCCTTGCGCGCCCGGCGACGGCCCGCCTCTTCGTCGGCGGCGGAGTAGAGGTAGAAGCACATCAGGAAGTACATCGCGAGGAGCAACAGCACGTTCTGTATCAGCTTCGCTGTCCCGTGGCCGGCGACCGTATCGACGCCGGACGCGCCGCCAGGCATGGCGACGGGATACGACAGCCCAGCACAGAGCAGACAGAGGGTGACAGAACGCAGCGGTGCGTCATGAGGAGAACGCTTCAGCTGGTAGAGCTTCCAGACGATGGCGGCCACGAGCCCCAGGAGTAGCAGTGCCATGAGCTACAGCCACCCTCGCCGGTCAGCAAGAGCCGACTCCACACGACGAAGGGACGGGTCGTCCGACAGCGGAGCTGAGCCGTCCAGCAGGGATGACCACTCCAGGATGATGGTGGCGACTAGCTCGACGGAGCACTCCTCGCCGTCCTCGTACGAGCAGCGGCGTTGCGCGACGCGTTTGATCGCCTCGGGGCTGAAGACCGGCAGCATGGTGGCCCAGCCCTCAACGTAGACGGCCGTCTCCTCGTCGGAGTCGACCGCGGAAACTGCTTCCGTCTCCTCGTCCGCGGCCTTTTCTGCGGCCGCTTCGTTCTCCGCTACGAGGATGTGACCTATCTCGTGAAGCTTGATGTGATCTTGATGCAGGCGGGTTGTTTCCTGCTGGTACAGGATCACGTCGTAATCCTCGTACTCAACCCACATACCCGAAGGCCCCGGCTTCGGCAGCGGAGCTTCGCGCAGGTACAGGGGGCGCCCCCGCCGTCGGCTGAATGCCTGGCAGAGTTCGTCAACATCGAGCGGGGGAGTCACCCCGAGGTCTTGCAGCTCACGCCGAATCAGACGATGCAGGTCCCTCTCCACCGTCCGGTTCGCGGCTGAGCGCCAGCGCCCGAATCGGCGACGGCTGAGTCCGCCCTGCACAGGCACCCCGGACTTCGCCGTTCGACCACCCTTACCTGACCACACCGAGTAATCCCTCCAACCGGCCGTGATGGCTCCCGAGCCGGGCAACTCTCCGCCCGTGTCGATGACGTCTGGTTCCCGGCGCCGGAAACGAGCGCAGGCAGATACGCCTGTGCCCCGCCACAGCCCCGCAAGGGAAGGCCGGACACCCGGCTTCGAGATCCTCTCGCCCACCTAGATGTCACTTACGCGAATCCGAGCTGGGACATCGAGCGAGCTGTCTCGGTGGAGCCCCCAGGAACCTCTTTGGACAGTACGTGACGGTTCAGACAAGGCATGGCTTGAAAGGCATGATCAATTCTTGTAGACCGCAGGTAAACGCGACCGATCAAACTGTGCCAAATCGGCCAGGCTCGGCGATCAGGCACCTCCTTGAGCTGCGACTTCACGTCCTGGCGTGGACGCCTCAAGGTGATCGGTGGTGCCAACAGGTCCGTTATGAATCCGAGATGTTCAATCCTGAAAGGCTTATCGCAAACAGGCTCGAATAGGGCAAATGCCCAACTCGGAGCGTATGTGGCCGTGGTCACTCTGGGGCAGTTCGGGCACTTTCCCCTTTACGCTTCTAGGCATGCCGAACGCGATATTGAGCCAGTCGGATAGCTACTTGGAGTTTTGGGGCGAATACCATCTGTGCACATTGACCACGCTGCGGCCTGATGGCCGCCCGCACGTTGTACCCGTCGGCGTGACGGTCGATGCCGCCGCTGGAGTGGCCCGAGTTATCACCCGCAAATCCAGTCGTAAAGTCGCCAACGTCCTTGCAGGCGGGAACGCGGCCCGTGTCGCGGTGTGCCAAGTCGATGGCGGCCGGTGGGCAACCCTTGAGGGTGTGGCGGAGGTCCGCACGGACGCCGCGACGGTCGAGGACGCCGTCGCCCGCTACGCAGAGCGATACAGGAGGACGCCCGCCCCGGACCCTGAGCGGGTGGTCATCCTCATCACGGTCGATCGGGCGATGGGGCAGACCCTCGCTCCGGTACCCCGGGAGATCTCAAGCTCAAGCGCTGCGGCGTAAGGCGGCTACATGGAGCGCGGGTGATTGGGTGCGAGCGCCCCAATCACCGCAGCCTGCGTGATGCGGCGGGAGCTCGTCGGGGATCCGTGCAAACTTCCGAGACGAGCCCAACGGGGGCCATGGGATGATCTTGCTCCGTGATTGATGAGCAGAATTCTGGTAAGCGCGGTAGCTGGCTGGCCCGATTCCTTGAACGTCGGCGGGAGGCGTGTCGCAGGCGTGGGCCGCGGCGGCGGTCGTTGGAGGACGCAGCTCAGCGAGCGGCCGACGACCTGGAGGGCGTCGGTTGGCGAGATAGGCGACCGGCCCGGCGGCTGACTGTTCATGAGGCTGCCGAACGCGCCGCCGACTACCTGGAGGGCCGGTAGGCGCCCAGGTCAGGCAGGCCCCGGCACCCAGGGCCGGTCATAGCAGGCGGCCAGATGGTGCTCCGCCAGGGTCGTCGGCCAGCACGACGGCGGCCCTGACGCGTTTACCCACTGGCTCGCGGCGGATCTCAAAGCTGTGGCACAGCGCGATGACGATTTCGAGGCCGTGCTGCCCGACCCGGCCCGGGTCTCCAGCGCATGCCGCCGGCAGGGTCGGGTTGGTGTCCCACACGCTGATCTGGACGGTGCCGTCGCTGACCTCAAGGTCCAGCAGGCAGGGGCCGGGTGCGTACTTGTAGGCGTTGGTCATCAGTTCGCTGACCACTAGCTCCACCGCGCCCATCGCACGGTTCGACACGGGGATGCCGTGCACGGCTTGCACGTCGGTCATGAACTGGCGGGCCGCCTCGCGGGCCTCGGCGATCGGCTCGCTGCCCTCGAAGGCGAGAGCCGACAACACCGGGCGGCGGGCCCGCGACTGATCCTCGTTTTCGTGCAGCACTGGGCCCACACCGCCACCCTCGTCCTGAGCAACACGGTTAACGGCACCCGGATACCCCCGAAACGACACGGCACGCGTGCTTACGGCCAGCCGCCTCCTGGCACCGTGACCTTCCTGCGGCAGTCCGCGTTGAAGGGGGCGACACGTGCACTCCACCGGCCCTCTGGTCGGCACTCGTGTGGTGATGATGGGGATTCTTGAAAACGGCCAGGGCTGCTCGTCGCCCCACTCGGTCAGGGATTCAACAGAGTGGCGAGTGGCAACGAGCATGGTGAGTCCGACACTGAGGAACACCAGAGCGGAGATCAGGTCATCTCTGCTGGGTGCTGACAAACGGTGGACTGGGTCGGTCAGTGGCTACGGTCGGCGGACAACAGCGCGGCGGTAGCCCCCAGCGTGACAACATCAACGCATGGGCATCTTCAACTCCATCGCGCGTGGCCTCGGTAGCCTCCGCCCGCTGTCCGACGCGGAACTCGCAGACGAACGCGAGGCGCTGCGAGAGCGTTACGTATCCGCGGATGTCAACGAAGCGGATAAACTGTACGACGAGCTGCAGCGCTACGACGCAGAGATGATTCGCCGTGCAAACGATGCCTATGCCCGCGAGAACCCGAACCCACCAGAGCCCAGGCATCGCGAGCACGGGTGGTACCTGCCGAACGACGACTAGGCGTGCGTCTACAGGTGACGAGTAGGTTCTTTTGCATGCAGTTCCGGCGAACCCGCCCACCGCGTAGGGTTGTTGGGCGACAATCTCTGCATGCTGGCACCGTTCCCCCCCTCCTCCACCGTCGCAGCGGAGCGTCATCATCAAGAAGCCCCGCAGCCTGGCCCGACGGCTCATGCAGGAGGCCGGCAGCGGGCCGCTGCCCGTTCTTGCCCTGCGCATCCAGGACCGCGCCCGCGCCACCGCCAATGACTTCCTTCGCGAGCACGGGTACCGTGAACATCGGCTCTACGTCCTGGAGATCGCAGGACACACACCCCGCATCAAGATCGGGTACAGCAGCGCTCCATGGGAACGCCTCACCCGGCACATCGGGGAAGCCAATCGCTGGCAACACACGCTGATCCAGGCCCATTTCTCCGACGCTCTGCCCGACAAGGCCACGGCCAAGAGCGCCGAGCAGCAGGCGCACGCGTTCATGAGCAAGTTCTATGACTGCGTGCCGGGCTCTCCGGAGATGTTCGCTGGCAGTGACTTCCGCGCCGGGAAGACCTGCGTGGAGACTGCCGTGGCCTGTGCGCTGTGTGGACGGTCGGAGCAAGAGTCAAGATCTGTGGACCGCTGAAGTCATGGCGCCACACGCGAAGGTGGCCAGGCCCGACGGCGGCGACCAGGGCGGTGCGGATGGTGGCCAGGTCGGCGATCTTTGCGTCGACCTCGGCGAGCTTGGCCGCAGCACGTTCCTGGAGCCCCGCCGCGGGGCAGCCGTGGCGGTGGCGGCCGGCCTCCAGCAGCTCGGCGACCTCCTCCAGCGTGAACCCGAGCCGCTGGGCCGCCTTGATCACTCCCAGCGCGGTCACCGCCTCCTCGCCGCACAGGCGGTGACCGCCATGCTTCGTCCCGGCTCGGCCAGCAGGCCGCGCCGCTCGTAGTAGCGCCCGACCGGGCCTTGCCAGCCGGTGCGGACGCGGTCGGCGGACAGCGGCGGTGTCTGCCGGGCCTTCTTGGTCGTCTTGCCCATGGTCGAGTCCCCCTGGTAATGCCGGCGGCGTACGGCCGCTGGTGCTGAGATGGATCTTGTTCCGGTGGTCGGGCGGCCTACGGCTTGTTTTCGGCCGGATAGTCCTTGTCGGGCTCGCTCTGGTCTTCGTCCTCGCCGTCGTCGGGCCAGCGGCCGAACGGTCCGGGCAAGCCCGGGCCCACACCGAGGACAGGGGCGCCCTTCATGCGGTGAGGATTGTCGTAGATCACGGTGTTCTTCCAGGAAGTCTGAGGGGCGGCTCAGGAGTCGTATGCCCAGGCCCGGCCCGTTTGCTGGTATTCCTCGACAGGAATGGGCTCGACGCCGGGCCGCATCCGTGAGGTGTAGAGCAGCCCGTCGAGGTGGTCGATCTCGTGGGCGACGAGCCGCGCGAGCCCGCGCTCGTACACGGTGGTGACCGTCCTGCCGTCCAACGCCGTGGTCTCCACCGTGATCGTCAGCGGACGGGGGACCATGCCGCGGACGTCGAAGAAGGACAGGCAACCCTCGTACTGCTCGTCGGCCTCCTCGGAGGTCTCGGCGACCCGGGGATTCAGCAGCACAATCGCGGGCGTGTCACGGCCGGGCGGCTGGACGACGGCGGCGGCGCGGCCGATGCCGATCTGCGGGGCCGCCAGCCCCATGCCCTTTGCGAAGGGGTGGACCTGCCCGATCCGCTCCATGGCGGCGTAGAGGTGGTCGACGCACCGCTCGGCGGCTTCGCGCTCGGCGGGCAGGTCGAAGGGCCGGGCCGGTTCGGCGAGTACGGGGGCGCCGTACTGGACGACGCCGATCTCGCGCATCCGCTGGCTGGGTTGGACCGTGCTCACCTGGGCTCTCCCGGGGTCGTATCGGGTTGGGGTCGGGCGGCGCGCAGGCGCCATTCGAGACGGTAGCGGGCGTGCAGGGCCGGGGAAGTCGTGGTCCAGGTGAACACGCGCATCCCGTTCTCCTCGCTGCGGACCAGCGCGGTCCGCAAGGGTGCCGCCTCGGCCGTCATGGACGTCTCGGTGCCCCACACCACCGGGTCCAGGTGGGCGGGGAAGGCGAGCTGTACTTCGAGATGCTCGGTCGGCAGGCGTACGGCGCGCTGGAACCAGCGGCCCCACTTGTCGTCGCCAACGCTGTAGGCGTACTGAATCCACACCGACTCGCCCGGATACAGCGGGAAGCGGCCCTGCTCGTTGTCGAACAGCAGCCAGACCTCTTTGAAGGCGTCCCGGTCGTGCTTGGCCTCCCACCGCATCGCCTCGCCCCGGCAGGTGGCGCTCAGCGCCAGTTCCTCCCAGGTCAGCGGATGCGCGCGGTAGTGGGCGTTGGAGCGTTCCGGCTCGCCGGGGTAGCGGTCCACCGAGATGCGGATCAGGTAGCGGGTGACCGGCTCGCTGCCGGTGTTGCGCAGCCGGCGCCGCATCGTCAGGCGGTAGGCGTGCCCGTCGTACTCCAGGCGGGCCTGGTCGTGCTCAACCACCAGCGCGGACCCGGTGGCATAGGGCTGCTCGGCCTGTCGCGGGGCCGGCGGGGCGGCGGGGTGCTTGGCGCGGGCCCTGGCGGCCTCGTAGTCGGTCCACCGGCGCCAGATCGCCTTGCCCGCGTTCAGCGCCTCTTCGGCGAGGCGGGCGAACTCCTCGGTGGGCTTGGCCCGGCCGGACTCGATGTGGCTGACGTAGGACGGGTCGAAGCCCATCGCCGCCGCCAGGGCCCGCTTCGCCAGGCCCCGGACCTCGCGCCAGTAGGAGACCTCCGCGGCGAACGCCTCCGCCGCCTGCTCCACCGTCGTGCCCGTGTCCGCAGCTGTGTCCATCGACGCCCCCCGAACCGCCCGGCATGGTGATGATGAATGAACCGTGAGTGACCTCAGTTCATCATCCCGTCACCGTCAAGGTCACCGCTTTCCTTCTCGTGAGCGGCCCGGTTCCGCCGGGCCCCAGATGAGGGAGGCGAGGGCGCGATGCGCGTGCTGTACCTGCTCAACATCTCCAACCCCGACCGGCTGATGGCCGACTCCGGGTGGATCTTCGCGGACCTGCTCGCCCCGGCCCTGGCCGACGCCGGAGCCGAGGTCACCGTCGCCGCCCCGGCCCCGGCCGGTGACGGGCGGGCCGGCTTCCAGCGCACGGCGGTGCCCGGCACGAAGTACCGGGCCCGCTTCGCCCACGACCTGAACCAGCTCGCCGACCTGATCCGCGAGGTCCGCCCCGAGGCGGTGGTCGCCAACCAGATCGAAGCCGCGCCCGCCGTACGCACCGCCCTGCTGGAAGCCGGATCGGACGCGGTGCTGGCCGGGTACTGCCACTACCTGCCGTTCTCCTTCACCGGAGACCAGCAGCTGCTCGTGGACCCCTCCCTGAACGACGCCGGGCTGGGCCGCAGCGTGCTGCTGGCCTTCGCCGCCGGGCTCGCCGCCTGCGACCGCGTCCTGGTGCACTCCTCCACCGCCGCCTCGTGGACGACGGCCGCCGCCTTGCGGATGGCCGTGGACCTGGGCGAGAAACTGCGCGTGGTGCCCGCACCGCGCGACGAGCGCCTGGTACGCGACCCCGCCGAGGTCGCCGCGCCGAACGGCGACGGGGCGGTGGGGGTCTACAACCACCGGCTCTACGCGCACTACGGCACCGCCCGCTTCGCCGACCTCGCCCGCCAGATCACCGCCCAGGCGCCGGTACGGCTGAAGGTCATGGACCTGTTCGGGGCCCGTCGCACCGACCGCACTCGCCTGGACTCCAGCCCCGAGCGGCACCGCGATCAGCTCGCCGCCCTGGACGGGGTGGAGGTCGTCTCCGACCGCGGCGACCGCGTCCGGTACCGGAACCTGCTGGCCGGCGCGCACTTCGGCATCGCGCCGTTCAGGGAGGGCTGCCCGTGGTCCATGTCGGTGATCGACTGTCAGGGCATGGGGCTGCCGGTCATCGCCCCGCGTCTGGGCTGGCTGGCGGAGCACATCGACGCCGAGCTGCTGTTCAACACCGACGCCGAGGCGGTCGCCCTCGCCGAGCGGCTGGCCACCGACGCCGAGTTCTACACCGTGCACGCCAAGCGCGCCCACGCCTCCACCGCCGACTTCACCCCCGCCCTGGTCGCCGCCCGCTACCTTCAGGCGCTCTCATGACCGGCGGCTTCGACGCGGTGATGCTGTCCTACGACGAGCCGCTGGCCGACAAGCTCCACGCGCGTCTTCAGCGGGTGCTCGGGCTGCGGGTGAAGCGGCTGCATGGGGTGCACGGGATGCGCCGCGCCTACCGGCTGGCCGCCGAGGTGGTCGACGCTGAGCAGTTCCTGCTGGCGGACGGGGACTTCGTCATCGACACCGAGTTCGCCCTCGGCGACGTCGAGCCGCTTAGCGAGGACGTCTCGATGCGGGTGTGGCGGGCGATCAACCCGCTCAACGGTCTGGTCTACGGCTACGGCGGGCTGAAGCTGATCCGGCGCTCGGCGCTACGGGAGCTCGGTGAGGCGGTCGACGTGCTCGCAGCCCTGCCCGGCCGGATCGAGTTCGCCCAGGCGGTGGCCGGCACGACCAGGATCAACCAGAGCCCGTACCACGCGTGGAAGGCGGGCTTTCGGGAGTGCTCGATGCTCGCTCGCGGCAGCGAGTACGGCATGGACACCACCGACAGCCGCGCGCGGATCGCGGCATGGACCTCCGGCGGGACCGGCGAGTTCGCCGACTACGCCACCGCCGGCGCCCGCGAGGGGGTGGCGTTCGCCGCCGAGGCCGCGCGCGATCCGGGGCGGTTCGACGCACTGAACGATCCGGCGTGGCTGCTGGCCCGGTTCACCGCCACCCACGGCGAACAGGCGGTCGCCGGATGACCGCCGGCGGACCGCTGGTGCTGATCGAGCCTTACGCGCACCGGCTCGGCGGCCACCACCAGCACGCCCTGACCGCCCTCGCCACTGCCCGGACCGGCAGCGTGGTCATCACCCCGTACGGCGTCGCGGGCGACCTCGCCCCTCTGCGGGCAGCCGGTGCGCGGGTGCCCGCAGGTCCGGCTGGGCTGGCCTCGGCGGTGCTGCTGGCCGCCGCCCGCTGGGCGGGCGCCGCCTCGGCAGCCGGGCAACGTGCGTTCGCCTCGCGCCGCTGGCCGGATGTGATGCGGCGCGCTCCGCACCAGGTCACGCTGCTCGCACGGTGCCTGACCGAGGCGGCGTGCCTGCGCACCGCCCGCCGCCTCGCCCCCGACCCCGCCGCGGTCGTCGTGCTCAGCGCCAGCGAGGCCCTGCACGGCGCGGCTGCCCTCCTCGGCGGACTGCCCCATCTGCGGTTTCTCCACGAGGCGGTCACCGCTGAGGGCATGGTCGTACGGCTCCTCGGCCGCCTCACGCGCCACGGCGAAGCGCGGGTGCGGGCGCTGTACCCGACAGCGGCCGTACGCGACCAGTTCGCCCCGGCCTTCCCCCGCCTGGCCGGGGAGGTCCGCCCCTTCGCCGTCAACGACGGCAACCCGCTCACCGACCAAGAGCGCGACGGCGCCCGGGCCGCCTTCACCATCCCGCCCGGCGAGCCGGTGGTGAGCCTGGTCGGCGGGTGGTGGCCGTACAAGGACATCGACGTCATTAACGCCGCTCTCGCCCGGCTCACCAGCCCGCTGCACCTGGTCGTCACCGGTCACCCGATCGACGAGACCGTACTGGAGGGGTGGCGGACACTGCCGCAGGTCCGCCTCCACACGGTCCCCGGCCCCGTCAGCGAGCAGGTGCTGCGGATCGTCTACGGCGCTGCCGACGCGGCCCTGGTCGCCCGCCGCCCCGGGGTGGGCAAGGAATCCGGGCTGGTCATGGACGCCGTCCGCCGCGGCGTCCCGCTGATCGTCTCCGACCACGACCCCGCCCTCACCGCCCGCCTCGCCGGACAGGGATGGGCCCGCCTCTTCCCCGCCGGCGACGCCGACGCGCTTGCGAAGGTCCTGGGCGGCCTCGCCGCCGACCCGCCACCCCGTCCCGGGCCGGACGCCGCGCAAGCGGTGGGACTGCGCACCGCGGCGGAGCAGGCCGCGTTCCTGACCGACGTCTACACCCGACTGCTGGCCAAGGAGTCCTGACGATGCCGTCCGCGCACCCGCCGCTGATCGCCGTGATCGGCCCCGTCGAACCCGCCCTGCTGGCCGCATGGACCACCCACTACCGCGCGCTCGGTATCGAGCGGTTCCATCTCGCCTTCCACTTCCCCGAACACGTCCCCGACGCCTGGCGCCACCAGCTCGTCGCCGCCAGCCATGAGCTCGGCATCACCCCGACCGCCGTCAGCACCGGCCCGTGGCACGAGCACACCAACACCCACCTCCGCGAGGCCCTGCGCGAGCAGGCCGGCACTGGATGGCACCTGCTCGCCGACGCCGACGAATTCCAGACCTACCCCGCCCCGCTGCCCGAGGTGATCGCGCAGGCGGAGGCCGCAGGGTCACCAGTGGTGGGCGGCCTGATGCTCGACCGCGTCGCCGCCGACGGACAGCTCGCCCACTGGAGCCCGGCCACCGGCCTGGACCACGCCTTTCCGCTCGGCGGACACCTCACCCACCGCCTCCTGCACGGCGACCCCAGAAAGATCGTCCTCGTACAATCTGGGATCGCTGTGGCCTCCGGCAACCACCGAGCCCCCGGGCACAAGCCCGACCCCGGGGCGCTCGCGTGCGTGCACCATTTCAAGTGGCGCTCGGGCGTCCTGGAGGACCTGCGGCGCCGGGTGGAACGGTTCTCCACCGGCCAGTGGGCCGAGCACACACCAGCCGTACGCGATGAGGCGTCCCGCCTGCTGGAACACGTGGGTCGGCACGGCGGACGTATCGACGTCGCGGACCCACGCCTGGCCTTCCGCCGCGTCGCCCTGAACCGCCTGCCCGACGGCTGGGCCGCCGAGGCGCGCACGATCGCCTCCCACTGGCGCCGGCCGACCCGGGCCGATTCCCGGCGCTAGCCGCCGGATCAGCGAGAATGAGCCCTGTAGGACAGTCGACGGAGGAGCGAGGAAGACGTGACCGGTCCGCTGGCCGTACTGCTGGTCGGGATCACAGGCTCTGGCAAGACCGTGCTCGCCCAAGCCCTCGCCGAACGCGGCTTCGTCCGCCTGTCCGTCGACGAGGAGGTCCACCACTTGCACGGCCGGTACGGCGTCGACTACCCCGAGCACGAGTACTTCGAGCGCGAGCGTCCCGTCATCGAGGCCGTACGCGGCCAACTCATCGAGCATCTGGCCGCCGGTCGTAATGTGGTCCTGGACCACGGCCTGTGGCTGCGCTCCGACCGCGAAGAGTGGAAGAAGACCGTGTCGGTCGCGGGCGGGCGCCCGCGCTTGGTGTACCTGCCCGTCGCCAAAGCCGAGCTGCTGCGACGCCTGGACCAGCGCAACAGGCGTCAGGACGCCAACGCGCTTACCGTCAGCCCCCAGGCGCTAGACGATTTCTTCGCCCGTTTCGAGCCCCCGGGCGACGATGAGGAAGCAGTCGTCTACACCGGTGATGTGGACGTGGTGGTCTCGCCTCTCGGTTGACCGGGCAAGGCCCGGACGCCCCGCGCCTGCTGCTGCGCCCCCGGGCGGGCTGCGGAGACTGCCATGATCGCGCGAAGGCGGCAGGGTGGCCAGCGATAGCGCTCCCCGGTTGACGGCCTGTTCTCTCTGACGCGGCCCTCTGGGTTACAGCGCGACGTACTCGCGGATCTTGCCGCGGACCATAGGATGGGCGCCGCCGAGGGTGAAGGGCAGGGTGGGGAACCGCTCGGCGAGTTCCTCTGCGGTGAGCGGGGCGCCCAGCGGCAGGGCGGCCTTCTCGCCGTTGTCGTCCCACTCCCAGCGGCGGTCTTCCACCTCGCGGACGCGGACCACGGTCCCGTCGAAGACGTAGACGACGGCGAGGAGCCTCCCCTGGTGCCCGGGGGAGATCTTGAACCACTTGCGGTCGGCTTCGAGCTGGCCATCGCTCTCCTCGCCCTGGCCGGTCTCGCCGTAGACGCGGCCGTCGGCGTCGACCTTCTCCGTGTTCCGGCCGCGGTAGACGACCATCACGACGCCTGCGGCCCGTTCGTGAGCGCGGACGGTCTTGGGGTCGATGCCGAGGATCTCGGCGGCCTGCTGGACGCCGCCGGCCTTGCGGACGATCTGGCGGGTGAACTCGGCGTGCAGGTTGCGCAGGCCCTGTTGCTGTTCCTCGTTGCGGCGCAGGGCGGCAACGAGCCCCTCGATGGTGGAGAGCGGTTCGTCGACGAGTCCGTCGAGCGTCTGGATCTTTGTCACGAGGATTCACTCCAAATGGCGGGGGCAGGGCTCCGCATCATTGCCCGCCCAGATACCCGTGACAAATGACACGGAGACCATTCCGCGTCTTTGACGGCCTGCTTGACGGCGACCGAACCAAGGCGCACGCCCCGCAGTGCCGGGTAATCGTCACGGCGTACGAGATGAAGCGGCTGGGCCGCGACGCCGCCGAGCTGACCGCGCACGGCCTGGCTCTGGAGCCCGAGCTGGAGTCGATCTTCACCGCGCTCGCCGCGCGGTGGGAAAGCTCGGGCCGGGCCGTGCCCGGCCGACCGGATGAGGAGTGGACGATCCTCGCCCGCCGCTGCCCCTGGCCCGTAGGCTGACCGCGCGGTGCGGGCACGGCCCCCACCGCCACCCGCACCGCACCCCCGAGGAGCCCGCCGGCGCCGTACGGCGCCGCGCTCCCCGGGCTGCCGGACCGGCACACCGTGGTTGGGCCCACCGGCCCGGCAGCCACACCAGTCCACCACCAGGGCCAGGCCCGTACGGAACACCACCCCCGCAGCAGAACGAAGCCCTGGTCCCGAGGGGGAGACCAGGGCTGCCGGTCACGGTCCGGGAAGGGGAACCGCCGAGCCGTAGACGCGGCCCCGACGCCAGCGCGGGAATCGGAGCCGCGGACTGCACCGGCCCGACGTGGGGGTCCAGACCAGTGCACGTGTCAGACGTTTCAACGCCACCGAGCCGACAAGGACACGATCGGCGTCAACACCACAGCGAGTGTCCGCCTCTGCTGGGACGATGCCCTCATGCAGCCGCTGCCCATCCCTTGCCCCGCTGGCCAGGTGCCCGACGCCACCGCCGTCGACGCCTTCAACGCCGCCTACCGGCAGGCCAAACGGCAGCACGCGGTGTTCGTCGCCGTTGAGAACCAAGGCCGTCGGTGGACGGTGAAGGCCGACGCGCTCACCGCCGGCCAGGACCACACCGTCGGCGACGACGCGTACGACGCGATCCGCGCCGCCGTCATCCGCCTGATCCAGGCGAGGGAGATCCGTTCCGACTCCTCCGCGGGCCCGGTCTACTTCGTGCTGTACGACGTGGAGACTGAGCACCGGGCCCGCGAGCTCGCCGCTGCCCTTCACGCCGCCCTGTACGGCGACCTCGAACCCCTGACCCGCGCCGTGCCCGAAGCGTCCTGACGCCGCCGTCACCCGGCAGGTGCAATACGGAGGACGGCGGCGTTGGCGCGGATCTCGATGACCTCCAGGCTCATGGCGTCGTTGATGGTCGCGACTGTTCCCAGACCGCAGTTCAGCCCGACGCCGCCGCCCCCGTCCGATGACACACCGCCGCCACCGGAACAACCTGAAACGCTGTAGCCCGACCCCGTCAGTGGCGCGGCCATCTCGACCGCGTCGCCGGTGATCGCAGTCACTTTGATCGGCCCGAGGCCATACCTTTCCGGCACTGTCACGACGTCTCCCACGGTGACCTTGATCTCGCACGTCCCGTCACCACACGGCCCGGTCAGCGACGGCGCCGGCGTGACCATCCGCGTGGGAGTCGGCGTGGGGATGGACGCCGGCGCCCTGGAGCCCGATCCGCTGGGCCGGCCCGCAGCGGGGGACCCGTCCGAAGAATCCGAGGAACACGACGGGAGAGCGGCGAACACGACGGCGACAACGGCGGTGGATAACGCTCGACGCATCATGAGTGCCATGGAACCCCGCCCTACCCGTTGTGTCCAGGGAAGTCATGCACGGCATAAGACCTCCACCGGGGGGCTCCGGTGTCGCACGTGCTTTGCTCTGCAAGGGATAGCATTGGATGCTCAACTCGCTTATCTGGCAGGGCAGGTAGAAGCATGCTCGATAAGGGAGATTCGCTGTAGCAACGCACATGGGCCCCGTGCTGACACGTCAGCACGGGAGCCGGATCGAGGCGGATGGAGCCGGATGTAGGCGGATGGAAACAGGGTCTAATGTCCGATTCTCCGGCGTTTCCGCAGGTCAGGAAGGTAACAATTTCGGGTTCGACTCCCCTAGGCTCCACACGGCAAGACCCCTCCGACCTGCGGAAACACGGTTGGAGGGGTCTTTTTGTCTCTTTTTCGTGCTGACGTGTCAGTATGCCGGTGCTGCCGAATGCTCGCGGAGGCCCGTGCTCGTGGGGCTTCGGGGGCCACGTCTCCCCTGTGGATCCCCCGGTACCGCGGTCTTGGTGAGTGCTCGCGATCGGCTCGGGTGGTGGACGGAAACGGCAGACGGCTCGTTTCTACCGGCGGTAGAATCGCGGGTATGGCTGATCAGAAGTGGACGAGCATCAAGACCAAGGAAGCGGTCGCCGCCCGGCTGCGGGTGCTCGCGGCCGAGCACGGCACGACGATGGACGGTCTTCTTGAGCAGATGGCGTTCCGGGAGCTGACCGAGGAGGAGCGTGAGCAGCGCGCCCGGGACGCCGCCCAGGAACTCGGTGTGGAGTACACGCCTGAGGTGAGGGCCCAAGGGACCGATGCCTGGGCGAAGATCCGCGCCCACCGTGCCAGTCGTGGTGGTCGCGCCGCGTGAGCGACTACATCGAGACCGTCGTCCTGGACCACACCTGCCTAGTCGCGCTGTATGAGGGGGATGCCTTCTTCACGGGGCTGTACATCGAGGCCAGTCACCAGCGCGGCCGCATCCTTGTGCCGTCGCTGTGCGTCCTGGCAGCCGACCGGCTCAAACCCGGCTGCGGGGCGTACGCAGCCGGCCTGCGGTACGCCGAGGGCGTTCCCTTCACCACGGCTCACGCGATGGAGGCGGTGTCCTGGCCCCGAGCCGAGCACGCCGTTGCTCACGCTGCGGCGGTGGCCTGGCAGATGGCGACGGCGGGCGAGCCTGTCACCGTGCTGTCGTTGCGCGACGAGGCCTACCGCTTCACCAGCATGCAAGCGCTCAACCCCTACGAATAGGCCGTCGCCGGAAGTGGGTGGCAGTTGCTGTCTTGGCCATGTGTGAGAACCGTTGCGGAGGGCTTCGCATGAATGCGGACGTCGAGACGTTGGCCGAGGGACCGCTTGCTGGCATGCAACAGGGGCAGGCGTGCCCGTGACCCTGTCACCGGGCTGAACGAAATGCCTCCGCCGGACGCGGAAGCGGACGCTCATTTTGTTGGGGCAGTGTCTTGGCGTGGGAAAGGGACGCCAAGACGGCGTCCTTCGCCAGCATGCTCATCACGAGATCGTTGATGTCGGGCGTAACGTCCGGGCGCAGCTCCCGGACCGGGGCGGGCGTACGGAAGCGGTGGTCGTGCATCACCTGGGCGTGGTCGCCGATGAACGGGGGCTGCCCGGTGAGCATTTCGTACAGGAGGCAGCCCAACGCATAGAGATCTGTCTTCGGGTCGATGAGGCCTCGGTCGGTGAGCTGCTCGGGCGCCATGTAGGCGACGGTGCCGAGAACTTGGCCAGCCTGGGTGAGGCGGGGATGGTCGGCGCCGAAGACGGCCGCAACACCGAAGTCGAGCAGTTTGGCCTTCCAGCCCTCGGTGATCATTACGTTGGCGGGCTTGAGGTCCCTGTGTACGACGGGGTCTTCGTGGATGCAGGCCAGGACATCTGTGATCTGGGCGGCTAGGGACAACGCCCGGGCCAGGGGCAGGCGGCCTCCTTCCTGGGTCAGGATCTGAGCGAGGTTCTCGCCCACGACCAACTCCCAGACCAAGTAAAGGTCTTTCGGGCCGCCGTCGAGCTGGGCGTCACCGCCGTGTCCCGCCGAGGCCAACAATGCCTCGGCGAGGTCGGCGAGCGTGCCTTCGTCGGGAAGCAGCCAACGGAGGGCGTCGTTGACCGCGGACGGGGCCTGGTCCCACTGGGCTTCGCTCCAGATACGGCGAATCAGAGCGCTTGGCGCGTATGCCTGCCCGTCGGCGGCCCACAGCAGGGGACGGCGGCGGTCGTTGGTCCAGGTGGCGAGGTACCGGCGGGTCGGCCGGGGAGTGTGCGACATCGTCGGCCAGGACGTGGCACTTGCGCTCGTCGGCGAACACGCTGGCAAGGAAGAGATGCCGGCCGTAGAGGCGTTCGACCGCTGCGGCCAGGAGGCCGGCGATGCTCAGCGTGCGCTCGGTGAGCCAGGCGTCGTGCACGTCGTCGGGCTCGCGCAGTTCCTCAAGGGCGTCAGAGCCGATGCTCTGGAAGACGAGATGGGCGATCAGGAGATCGCCGTGGGCGACGAGGTCGCGGACACGGGACGCTTCGCCTGCGATCACCTGGGCCAGGACGGTTCGTACGTGGCGCAGCAGGAGCACGGACTGCCAGATCTGGTGGGCACCGGGGCGTCCACCGAACAGGCGGGTGTATGCGCCTTCCGGAGCAGGGCGCAACAGGTGGTCAGGATCAGCGGCGGCTCCGTGGGGACGCCGAGGGCCCTGCCGTGCGGGTCAGCGCCGGGGTGACGGACCGCTGCTGTCGCGGACGATCAGCTCGACGGGGACGACGGGGTCGATCCGGGGCTCGGCCGGGCCGTCGATGCGGCCCAGGAGGAGCCGGAGGGAGCGGGTGCCGATCTCGGTGAAGTCGGTGCGGACGGTGGTCAGCGGGGGCAGCAGGTGGGCGGCCTCGGGGATGTCGTCGTAGCCCACGACGCTGACGTCGCCGGGTACGGACCGTCCCGCTTCGTGGAGGGCATGCAGCAGGCCGAGTGCCATCTGGTCGTTGGAGGCGAAGACCGCGGTGACGTCCGGGCGCAGCGCCAGGCGGCGGCCCAGGTCGTACCCGGAGTCGGCGCTCCAGTCGCCGATGAGCGGGTCGGGGATCTCGGCGCCGGCCGCGGCGAGGGTGTCGCGCCAGCTCGCCAGCCGCCGGTCGGCGGAGGTCCAGCCCGTGGGCCCCGCGATGTGCCAGACGGTGTGGTGGCCCAGGCGCAGCAGGTGCTCGGTGGCTTCCCGCGCTCCGGTGCGGGAGTCGGCGGTGACCAGGGGGGTGCCGTCCTCGAGGTCGCTCTCCAGGACGACCAGGGGGGTGTCCAGGCGGGCGTCCGCCAGCGCCCGGCCCACCCAGAGCTGCGGAGCGATGGCGATCACGCCCTCGGCGCCTTCGGCGGACAGCCGGTCGACCGCGCGTGCGACCGTGTGGTGGTCGGCCGTGTCGTGGTCGGCCGTGCCTCGGTCGGCCGTGTCGATGGCGATGGAGCTCACCAGGTATCCGGCGTCCTGGGCCGCGGTGTTGATCGCGGTCAGGATCGACGCGGGCCCGTAGCGCGCCGCGTCGAAGGAGATGACACCGAGCATCCGGGTCTTGCCGCTGGCCAGCGAACGCGCGCTGCGGCTCGGGCGGTAGCCGAGCGACCGCATGGCCTCCAGGACCGCCTCGCGGGTCGTGGGGCGGACGGACGGATGGTCGTTGAGCACCCGCGACACGGTCTGCTTGGAAACGCCTGCGAGCCGGGCCACGTCGTCCATCACGGGGCGTGATCCCGCGAAGTTCCGTCTGCTGCGCCACTTCGGAGCGGGGCCGTCGGCGGCGCTTGGGGTCATGGCGGCTGTCCTCGACGTCGTTTCGGCGGTCCTGTCCGCCCCGGCACGCCCACAGCATAGGCCGGGCGTTCCGGGGCGGTTCCCCGGGCGGAGCGGTCAGCCCGCCCGCACGGTCCAGGAGCGGACGGTGACCCATTCGGCGTACGGGACGGAGGCCGCCGCCCCGGTCTCGCCCGCCGGCGCGGGGACGTACACGGGGGCGCCGACGGCCCGTGGCAGCACCCGGAGGCGCAGGCCGTGGGCGCGCAGGGCGTCGATCGGGAGCCGGTCGAGGCCGATGTCCCAGACGCGCCCCGAGAAGAACTGGTCGGCGACGAGCGTGTCCCCCACGTACGCCCGTGCCACGTCGCCGGTCCACCGGACGCGCAGGAGGGTCCCCGCCGGCTCGTCCAGCAGGGCGTCCGGTACGTCGACGTGGTAGTCGGCGGCCACGGTCTCGAAGTGCTTGTCCTCGGGCACGCTCGCCCGGCCCAGTACGCCCGTCACGGTCTCCGGCGCAGGCCCGGCCGCGCGGACCAGGACCGGGACGGCCGCCGGGACGGCCTGCCCGGCGGTACCGGCGGTACCGGCGCCGTCCGGGACGACCCGGTAGCGGGTGAACACCCCGTCCCGCGCGTCCCGCACCGCCGCGCCGGCCACCACCGGGGCCTTGTCCGGTGCGGGCAGCACGGCGAACGACGGCTGGGCGGCCGGGCTGTGGACCCGTACCTCGCCGTCGTCGAAGACCACGCCGTCCGGGCAGAGCACCAGCCGCTCGGCCCCCCACGCGGCGCCCCGGTAGACGGTACGGGCCGTCGCGGCGTCCAGGACCAGCAGGCCGGCCCGCCCGCCGTCCGCCGTGTCCACCTCGACCAGGGCGCCGGTGCCGGGGCGGATCCCGGTGACCAGGACCCGGCCGCCGATGTCCGTGACGTCACCGGAGGGCGTGGTCACGGACGTCACCGTGCCCGCGTCCAGGGCCAGCTCGGGAGTGATGCCGTCGGTGGCGGCCAGCACCAGCACCGTGCGCCCCTCGACGTCCACGGTGCACACCGGCTGCGCGGTGGCCCACTCCAGCCGCAGGCCCGCCACGTCGAGGCGCAGCGGCCAGCAGAAGTAGGCGCCCCGGGGGACGGTGACGGGGGTGCTGGGCAGGGTCACCGGGCCGGTGCCGGGGAGTTCGACGGTGAAGGCCGTGTCCGGGTGGTCCGGCAGTGGCTCGTGCGGCTGATAGTTGTTGAGGAAGAGGAACGCGGAGGTGCCGTCGGCGCGGACGGCCCAGCGCAGGGTGTCCCGGTCGTGCTGCCCCGTCGGCCGGTCCTCGGGCAGCACGGACCGCATGGGCGCGATGAGGTGCCCGAAGTCGGCCAGCATCAGGTGCTGGAGTCTCAGTTCGTGGTACGAGGGGCGCACCTGGCCGTACTCGCCGAGCGGTGCCTGGAAGTCGTACGTCAGGACGGGCAGGTCGTTGGGGTAGCCGGTGGCGTGGGACTCCTGGAGGGTGGTGTGTTCACCGGCCGGGTTCGTACCGCCGTGGAACATGTAGAAGCCCTGCCACACCGAGCCGCACCCGATCTTGGTGAGGCCGAGCGCGCCGACGTCGGCCGCCTCCACGCGCGGCCGGCGGTGGTACGCCGCCGCCATGCCGCCGCCCAGCTCACAGGTGGCCCACGGGTACCGGTCGGCGGGGACGGGGTCACCGCCCCGGACGGTCGTCGGCCGCAGGTCCGCGCCGATGCCCTCGTCGTCGCGCTGGTGGGTGAAGAAGAAGTGCTTGCGGCAGGTGTCGGGCCAGCCGCCGTCCGCCTCCGTCCAGAACGTCTCGGGGTAACCGCCGTACAGCGGGAGCAGTTCGTCGGGGGGCAGCTGGACCCCGCCCCAGGCGGTCGACGTCCACAGCGGCGCGCTCAGCCCGGCGTCCTGGGCCATCCGCTTGAGGGTGAGGAGGTGGCCGGGCTGGTCGTAGAGCTCGTTCTCCACCTGGATCGCGACGATGGGGCCCCCGTGGGCCCGGTCGAGGCCGCGCAGCTGCTCGGCGACGGCCGCGAACCAGGTGCGTACGGGTTCCAGGTAGGCGGGGTCGTCGGTGCGGGGCGTGCAGGGGCGGGCCAGCAGCCAGTCGGGGAGGCCGCCGTTGCGTACCTCGGCGTGGGACCAGGGGCCGATGCGGGGGATGAAGTCCAGGCCGTGGCGGGCGCACAGTCGGGCGAAGCGCCGCAGGTCGCGGTCGCCGTCGAAGCGGGTGCGGCCCTCGGTCTCCTCGTGGTGGATCCAGATGATGTACGAGGCGACGGCGGTCACCCCGCCCGCCTTCATCTTCAGCAGCTCCTCCTCCCACTCCCCGGCGGGGTAGCGGGAGTAGTGGAACTCCCCGGAGACCGGGAACCAGGGGCGGCCCCCGCGCGTCAGCCAGCGGCTGTTCACCTCGATGGGGTCGGGTACGCCCGGCGCGTCGGCGAAGAGCAGGTGGCCGGTCGTCGGAGGCGCGGCGGGTGCCGGGACGCGCAGGAGGTGGGGGCGGGGCGGGTGTGTCATCAGGACTTCTCCGGTCCGAGGTCGGGCGTGTCGGTGAGCAGGGCGCGCGTGCCGGTGGTGGCGTGCAGCTCCAGCACGACGAGCTCATTGGTGCCGGGGCGCAGGACGGGGGCGGGGACGTACAGGGTGCGCTGCGGGCCGCGGTTCCAGTAGCGCCCGAGGGCGAAGCCGTTGATCCACGCCTGGCCCTTGGTCCAGCCGGGCAGGGCGAGGAAGGCGTCGGCCGGGGCGCGGACGTCGAAGGTGCCGCGGTGGAAGGCGGGTCCGGCGTCCGTGGCGGCGGCGGAGGGGCCGAACGGCACGGCGCGCGGGTCGTCCAGGGGCAGCGGGTGGCAGTCCCAGCCGCGCAGCACGGTGCCGTTGAAGGCGACGGGGCCGAGCAGGCCCTTGGGGGTGCCGATGCGGGGACCGTAGTTGACGCCGCCCAAGTCCTCGACGAGGACGTCCAGTACGGCGCCGGGGCGCGGGACGCGCAGGGGCAGGGTCTCGTCGTGCCGTTCCCGTTCGAGTACGCCGACGGGGGCGCTGTCCACGAAGACCTGGGCGCGGTCGCCGACGCCGCCCGCGAAGGTGAGCAGGCCCTCACCGGCGCCGGGAAGGGTGGTGCGGTGGAGCAGGAACCCGGCCCGCAGGCCGAGGTCGCCCATGGTCGGCGGGTCGTCGGTGCGCACCGGCTCGGCCAGTGCGCCGGCGAGCGGCAGCAGCGGCGCCCGCTGGTCCAGGACGACGGGGGTGGGCGGGAGCTTGGCGCCCGGTGCCGGGGCGGGCTCGCCGGGGACCGGCGCGTGGCGGGCGATGACCTCGCGGAAGGCGTGGTACTTGGGGGTGGGGTCGCCGCACTCGGCGAGCGGGGCGTCGTAGTCGTACGAGGTGACGGTCGGGGTGTAGGCGTGCTCGTGGACGGCGCCGTTGGTGAAGCCGAAGTTGGTGCCGCCGTGGAACATGTAGATGTTGACGGACGCGCCCGCCGCCAGCAGCCGGTCGAGGCCGTCGGCGGCGTCCGCCGCGTCGCGGGTGTGGTGGGGGCCGCCCCAGTGGTCGAACCAGCCGACCCAGAACTCGGAGCACATCAGCGGGCCTTCGGACCGGTGCGCGCGCAGCCGGGCGAGCGACTGCTCGATCCGGCCGCCGAACGTCCCGGTGGCGAGCGTGCCCGGCAGGCTCCCGGCGGCGAGGTGCGCGGGGTCGGCCTGGTCGCAGGTGAACAGCAGTTCCTCCACGCCCCGTGCCCGCAGCCCCTGTTCCAGGTGCTTCAGGTACGCGGCGTCGTCGCCGTACGCCCCGTACTCGTTCTCCACCTGCACCGCGATCACGGGCCCGCCCGAGGCGGCCAGGTGCGGCAGCAGCGGGGGCAGCAGCAGGTCCAGGTAGCGGTCGACCGCCCCCGTGAAGCGGGGGTCGCTGCTGCGCAGCCGGATGTCCGGGTCGGACGTGAGCCACGAGGGCAGGCCGCCGCCGTCCCACTCGGCGCAGATGTACGGGCCGGGCCGCAGCAGGACGTGCAGGCCCTCCTCCTGTGCCAGCCGCAGGTACCGGGGCAGGTCGAGGAGGCCGTCCAGGACCAGGGGGCCGCCCGGGTCGGGCTGGTGGGCGTTCCACGGGACGTACGTCTCCACCGTGTTGAGCCCCATGAGCCGCGCCTTGCGCAGCCGGTCGGCCCACTGACCGGGATGGACGCGGAAGTAGTGCATCGCGCCGGAGATGATCCGGAACGGCTCGCCGTGCAGCAGGAAACCGTCGGGCGTCGTCGTCAGGGCGGGCATGCGGAAGCTTCCCTTCGCTTCGGGGTACGGGACCGTGGGGTCAGCGGGGCCGGGTGCTGCGGATCAGCCAGAGCGTGGCCGCCAGGCACAGCGCCGAGACGCCGCACAGCAGGAGCGGCACCGCGCGGATCCCGGACCACTCGATGGCCTTGCCGAGCGCGGGTCCCGCGGCGACCCCGCCGACCATGGACGCGGCGATCACCACCGCGCCGGCCCGCCGGGCCCTCGGGGCCGCCCGGTTCAGCCAGGGCAGCCCGGTGGGGAAGATCGGCGCGATGAACAGCCCGACACCGGCGTACGCGTACGGGGCGAGGCCCGGTACCGAGGCCAGCAGCAGGCAGACCGTCATGCCCGCGCACGAGACCGTGATGATGGCCTGCGCCGAGAAGCGCAGCGCGATCGGCGCGACCAGGAAGCGGCCGGCGGTCATCATCAGCCAGTACACGGAGGTGGCGGTGGCGGCGACGCCCGCGCTGTAGCCGACCGTCTCCAGATGGGTGGGCTCCCAGCCGCCGACGCCGGCCTCGACGCCGACGTGCAGGACGTACAGCGCGACGAACACGGCGAGCACCGAGCCCAGGCTGCGGCCCAGGACCCGGCCGCCGGGCGCCCCCTCGGTGCCGGCCGGCTGCGGGGCCCGGTCGCGTACGCCGCGCAGGCACAGCAGCAGCGGCAGGTTGGCCAGCGCGAAGACCAGGAAGACGGCCGGGTAGTGCGCGGAGCCGACCGCGCCGATCACCGCCGGGCCCAGGATCGCTCCCACGCCGAAGTGCGCGTTGAGGACGTTCAGCATGGCGGTCGAGCGGCGGCCGAAGCCGACGGCGAACAGCTGGTTGAGGCCGTAGTCGATGCCGCCGAAGCCCAGCCCGGCCAGCAGGGCGGTGGCCAGCCCGACGGGCCAGTTCGGCGCCAGCGCGAAGCCCGCCGCGCCGACCGCCATCAGCAGGTACGAGCCGCCCAGGAGCTGCCTGTTGCCGGTCTTCCCGTAGAGGCGGTCGAAGAGCAGTACACCGGCGACCCCGCCGATGAAGTGGGCGCTCAGCCCGAGCCCGGCGGCCGAGGGACTGAGGCCGAACTCCTCGCGGAAGGCGGGGATGGCGGGCCCGTACAACGCCTGGAGCGCGCCGATCAGGACGAAGCCCACGCAGGACGCGACCACGGCGGCCGGGCTGAAGACGGGAGCATGCGGCGCGGCTGCTTTTCCGCCGGTGGTCCGCGTGGCCGGAGCGTCGGGGGCGTGCCGCGTGGCCGGAGCAGGGCCGGCGGGCCGGGCGGTGGGGGGCTCGGTCACGCGGACTCCAGATGACGGGCCACGATCTCGTGGGCGAAGGACATGATCGTTCCCTGCGGGCTGATGCCAGGGGCGCCGGGCAGCACACTGGCGTCGCACAGGTGCAGGTTGCCGAAGCCGTACGGCCGGCCCAGCTCGTCGCACACCCCGCCGCGCCCGGGCAGCGCCATGGGGCAGCCGGCCATGGCGTGCACGGACACCAGCTCCCAGTCGCCGGGGCGCACCCGGGCGCAGTACGCCTCGACGTCCGCCTCCGTACGCAGCGGCCCGGCGGCGCTCGTGGGCGGCAGCAGCTCCACGGCGCCCGCCGCGAACAGCAGCCGGGCGGTCCGGCGGAACGCCAGCCGCAGCGCGTGGTGGTCGGCCCGTGTCATGCCGTGCCGCAGCAGCGGGGTGCCGGCCACGGTCCCGGCGATGCGGGCGTACCCCTGCATCCGTACCTGGGTGGTGAACATGCCCAGCTGGGAGCGGGCCGCGAGCAGGTCGTCGACGAGGTCCGGGGCACGGCCCGCGAGCGCGGCGCCCAGGCCGCCGGGTGTCAGGTTGGACGGCATGACCAGCATCCCGAGCGCGGAGTGCTCCTGGACCTGGGCGGTGAACATGGTGCCGCGCACCGCGTCGACGACCCGTGGGAAGCGGGCGACGGTCCGCAGGTTCAGGTGCAGCGCGATCCGCCGTCCGGCCGTGCGCGCGTGGATGCCGCTGCGGCGCAGCAGCACGGGGGTCCCGATGGGGCCCGCGGCGACGAACAGGGTGCGCGGGCGGTAGCGGACGCGGCGGCCGTCCGGACCGGTCGCCTCCACGCCGCGCACCACCCCGTGCCGGTGGGTGATCCGCTCCACGCGTACGCCGGGGCTGACGCGCGCGCCCAGCGCCTCGGCCTCCGGCAGGTACGTCACGGCCATGCTCTGCTTGGCGCCGCTCGGGCAGCCGGTGGCGCACTGGTTGCGGTGCTCGCAGCCGCGCACCACGCGCTGCGGGTGCTGCCAGCGCCAGCCGAGGGACTCCGCGGCCAGCGCCAGGAGCCGGGAGTCCTCGTTGCCGTCCCCGTGCTCCTGCACGATCATGCCGAGGCGCCGCCGCACCTCGGCGAAGCGGGGCCCTATGACGGGCGCGCGGTAGCTTCCGTACCCGGACCAGGCCGCCCAGCAGTCCAGGACGGCCGCCGATGGCTCCCACAGCAGGCCCCCGTTGACCACGGTCGTGCCGCCCACGGCGTGGGCCTCGCCGTAGGCGATGGTGGGGGTGCCGAAGACGGCGGTGGCCCCGCCGTTGCGGTACAGGCGGCGCATCGACTCCGCCGGACTGGCCGCCGCCAGCTCCCGGGTGCCGACCCGGGGGCCCTCCTCCAGGACGGTGACGGACCGCCCGGCGCGGGCCAGTTCGAGCGCGGCGACGGCGCCGCCGGCTCCGGAGCCGACGACCAGGGCGTCGCACTCGACGTCGGCGGGGCGACCGGAACGGGCGGAGCGGGCGCGCGGTGCGGTCAGCGGGCTCACAGGGCGCCCTCCTTGGGGCGTACGGCCCGGGAGGTTACGCCGTCCAGGGCGCCGTAGAGCGCCAGGGCCGTGGTCGCGCGCAGCAGCTCGCCGAAGCCGGGCAGGGCCCGGAGCCGGGCCAGGGCGCGGCGGATCTCCTCGGGGGAGGCCGACCGGGGCCACCGGCGGGTCAGGGCGTAGAAGGCCGCCGGGAACAGGCGCAGCGCGGCGACGGTCGCCCACCGGTAGCCCGTCGGCATCCGGTCCAGGCTCCCGGCGGTGTGCCGGACCGCCCGCGTCAGGGCATCGGCGGGGCGCAGCGCGTCGTACGCGGCGGCCCAGCAGGCCGGCAGGCCCGATGCGTACAGCACGCGCTCGGTGCCCCTCATCCGGCCACCTTCTCCCGTACCAGACCGGCCACGAGCCGCGTCGCGCCCTGGTCGAGCACCTCGTCGAGGGCGGAGACGAACAGGTCCACCTCGTCGGTGCGGGTCACCAGCGGCGGCGAGACGATCAGGGCGATGGCGCGGTTGGAGCCGAAGAAGGTGAGGATGCCGTGCTCGCGGTAGAGGGCGGCGACCACGGCGCCGGTCAGCAGCTTCGGCACGGCCTGCGGGTCCCTGGCCACCGAGGTGGGCAGCAGGGCCCGCAGCCTGGCGGGCACGTCGGGGCCGGGCGTGAGGAACACGCCGTGCAGGGCGCCGCGCCCCTTCACCTCCCGGACCAGGCGGGGATGGCGGGCGGCGACCCCGGCGAGTCCCCGGGTGAGGCGCTCGCCCAGGTCGCGGGCGCGGCCGGGGAAGTCCTCCTCGACGGCGACGGCCACGGCCTCCAGCGCGGTCGCGGTCTCCTCGCCGAATCCGTAGTACGTCGTGCTGTGCAGCGTGGCGTCGGACAGGTTGTCGTACGCGGCGCGGAAGACGGGCTCCCGCGTGATGTAGCCGGAGATCGACGCCTTGCCGCCGCCGAAGGACTTGGACGTCGTGACGATGTCGGGCACGAGCCCCGGGTGGTGCATGAAGTGGAAGAGGGCGCCGGTCTTGCCCCAGCCGGTGTACACCTCGTCGAAGATCAGCACGATGTCGCGCTCGGTGCAGATACGGCGGACCTCGCGCAGGAACTCCGGCGAGCACTCGCGCAGGCTGGAGGCGCTGAAGGGTTCGAGGACGACGGCGTACACGTCACTCTCGCCCGGGCCGTTGGTGTGCCGGTCCAGGGCGAGCAGGAAGGAACCGAGGTCGTCGTAGGCGAAGGTGTCCGTGCCGGGGATCCGCGGGTAGGGGAAGTGGATCTCCGGGGAGGCGGTGAGGCTGCCGGCCCCCAGGAGCTTGCCGTGAAAGGCGATGTCGGTGTGCAGGACGGTGCCACGGCGGCCCCGGTGGTACTTGTAGGCCAGCTTCACCGCTCCTTCCACCGCCTCCGCGCCGGAGTTGGGGAAGTAGCTGATGTTCAGGTCCCCGGGCAGCAGGGACGCCAGGTTGTGGCTGAGCGCCGCCACGTAGGGCGAGAGGTAGTTCTTGTGCACCTCCATGCGGCGCGCCTCCTGGAAGCGGCGCCGCGCCTTGAGGATCCGCGGATGGTTGTGCCCGTGGCTGAGCACGCCGACCCCGCCGGTGAAGTCCAGGACGCGGCGGCCGTCGCGCAGGTGGATCCACGCCCCTTGGGCATGGTCGACCTGGTCGCGGCCGAAGCCGAACGAGCCGATGAGCGAGACCTGGCTGCGGCTGACGAACCGCCGGTACAGGTCGTGGACCTGCTCGGTGGTCAGCGCCTCCGCCTGGTCGAGGGTCAGGAGGTCAGGCATCGTGGCTCCCGTGGGCAGAAGAGGAGACAGAGGCGACCGCTGAGCCGGAGCCGGAGCCGGAGCCGTAGCCGGAGCCGGACGCGGACGCGGACGCGGAACCGGACGCGGAGGCGAGACGGTCGGCGATGAGGCGTCCGGCCCGGCGGCCGTCGCGTACGGCGTAGTTCGTCCCCCGGTCCTCGGGGAACACCTGCGCCATCCCGGAGAGGTACAGCCCCCGCACACCGGACTCGACCGGCGGCATCACCCGCGTGTAGTGCGGCGTGATCACGGGCTGGGCGTACTCGGCGCGCCAGACGTGGTACCGCTCCACCCACGTGTGGTCGAAGCCGGGGAACATGCGCCGGATGTACGGCAGGCTGTACGCGAAGACCTCGTCGTCCGACATCCGGTACAGCTCCGCGTCCGTCGGCAGGTACTTCGAGAGGTAGACGACGTGCTTGCCGGCGTAGCGCTCGGGGCGGTCGAGGTTGGTGTGCTCGATGACG
The DNA here is from genome assembly GCF_001905885.1 of Streptomyces sp. CB03234. Taxonomy (GTDB): domain Bacteria; phylum Actinomycetota; class Actinomycetes; order Streptomycetales; family Streptomycetaceae; genus Streptomyces. The sequence continues at coordinate 324,668 of NZ_LIYH01000005.1, forward strand.
CCGACGTAGGGGAAGTCGGGGTCGTTGACGTTGAGCCAGTACGTGTCGGAGAGCCGGCGGTTGTTCTCCAGCACCAGGCAGACATTGCCCAGGTAGTCGACGGCCGACCAGCGCCGCAGCAGCTCCGGTACGGCCGGGTGGTCCGCCCCCTCGTGGTCCAGCAGCCCGGCCGCGAGGCGGGGAGCGGTGGTGATCAGCACCTGCCGGGCCGGGTGGAACTCCCCGCCCGCCGTCACACCGCTCACCCCGGCGCCGTCGGTGTGCACGGCCTCGACGGGCGTTCCGGTGCGGATGTCGACGCCCAGGGACTCCAGGCGGTTCCGCAGCGCGTCGAGCAGGGCCTCGCAGCCGCCCTTGATGTAGTACAGGGTCTCCTTGCCGGACCTGGTGCGGCTGCCGCCCCGCAGATGCAGCTTGGTCCACATCCACGTGGCGCCCACCTGGTCCGCGTACGAGCCGAACTTGCCCTCCAGCAGCGGCCGCCAGACCACCTCGTACACCCGCCGTCCGCCGAGCGCCACGAGCCACTCCTCGGCCGTCCGGGACTCCAGCTCGCGCCAGTGCTTCACGCGCCGGGCGCGCAGTGCCAGCAGCCCCAGGCGGATCCGGTCGCGCAGCGGGAGCGGCGCGAAGCGCAGGACGTCGAGGGGGGCGGAGAGGCGGTAGACGGAGTTGGCGTAGTAGAGGCCCGTCCGGGTCTCGTGCGCTTCGAGCAGGTGGGAGATCCCGAGGCTCTCGCACAGCCGGATCATCTCGGCGTCCGACGAGAACCAGTGGTGGTAGAACCGTTCGAGGCGCCGGCCGCTGACGTCGAAGCTCGCGGCGAGCCCGCCCACGAGGTCCTCGCGCTCGATGACGCGTACGCTGCGGCCCTGCGAGGCCAGTTCGAGCGCCGCCGCGAGTCCGGTGAAACCGGCTCCGACGATGACGGCGTCCACGGGCACGGTGGTGCTGCCCGCGGCCTGTGCTGCGTCCGTGCTCACAGGGTGACACGCTCCTTCTCGGGAAGGGGCCGAGGTCCCGGCCCGGGGGGTTCGGGGTCGGCGAGCCGTTTGGCCACGACGTAGTCGGGCCGGCCCTGCACCTGGCGGTACACCGCGTGGAGGTACTCGCCGAGCACGCCGAGCGCGAGGGCGTGGGCGCCGAAGGCTCCGGGGCGGGCCAGCAGCCTCGGGTCGCGCCGGACCGCCGCGGCGGCCAGCCCGCCGGCCAGTACGGCCGTACCGAGGTACGTCGACAGCCGCAGCGGCGCCACCGACCCGGCCAGCAGGCCGCGCCGGGACAGCGCCAGCATCTTGCGGACGGTGTACTTGGACTCGCCCGCGTGCCGCGGTTCCCTGTCGTACGTCACGCTGGTCTCGGGGAAGCCGAACCAGCTGACGGCGCCGCGCAGATAGAGGTTCTTGTCGGGCACGGCGGTGATGAGGGCGACCAGTTCGCGGTCCAGCAGCCGGAAGTCGCCGGTGTCGAGCGCGAGCGGGTGGTCGGACAGGGCGTTCAGAAGCCGGTAGAAGGCATAGGCGCTGGCCTTCTTGAACAGCGTCTCGCCCGCACGGCTGCGGCGGCGCGCGGAGACGACCGACCAGCCGTCCCGCCACAGTGCCGCCATGTCCGGTATCAGCTCCGGCGGGTCCTGGAGGTCCGCGTCGATGACGACGACGGCGTCGCCCGTGGACTCGCGCAGCCCGGCGAGGCAGGCCGACTGGTGGCCGAAATTCCGGCTCAGCCGCAGGGCGCGGACCGAACGGTGTTCCTCGGCGACGGAGTTGAGCACGTCCCACGTGCCGTCGGTGCTTCCGTCGTCCACGTAGATCTGTTCACAGGTGAAGCCGGTGAGTCCGGCGAGGACCCTGGTGAGCCGGGCGTGGGTGTGGGTCAGGACCTCGGCCTCGTTGTAGCAAGGGACCACGACGCTGAGCACCGGTCGCCTGCTGTCGAATACACGTCTCTCCCGCGGCACAGCACGCCTTTCGCTCATGGAGCACAGAGGGGATGGACTGGTGGTACGCGGTTCGAACGCTGCTGATGTTACCGGTAACTTAATCCCCGTCAAGATCTTTGTCCTGGTCCGCCATCACGGTGCACTCGCGCACGGACAGCGCAATTGCCGGGCCCCCGGCTTTCCCGCCCCCTGCCGCTGACGGACGCTGGCCGCAGTCCGGGCACACCCGAGGACCGGAAGGGGCCCCCTGGATGGCGGTCAGGCGCACCACCCGTACCCGAACGCTTCTCCTCTCCGCCGGAGCACTCCTCCTGGTGGCCCATGCGAGCGGCTGGCCGCCGGCCTCGCGGCCCCCGCAGGCCGCCGCCGACGGAGTGGGGCGCGGGGCACTCGTCCTGTCGGTCACCGTCAACAAGAAGTCCCCGCGGCAGGCGGAACGGGTCGGCATCCGGGTCGGCCACCCCGTGATCAAGCGGTACCGGCTGGCCAACCGCTCGGGCGCCGACCTCCACCGCGTCACCCTCACCGACCCCTCCGTACCGCCGCACGCGCTGCGCTGCCCGCGCGGCCAGGGCTTCTGGATGCGGGGGATGAGCACCGTCACCTGTACGGCACGCTTCAGCGCCGCACCGGGACGGCACACCGCCACCGTGCGCGCCCGGGGGGAGGTCCCGTCGCTCGGCATGCGCCCCACCGCCTCCGTCCGGGCCGGTTACCAGGGCGTGACGGGCGCCCTCGCGCTGGCCGTCAGCGTCCACGACACCGTGGCGCCCCGCGCGGTCGTCCGGTACACCATCACCAACCCGGGCAACCGCACCGTCCACGGCGCACGGCTCGTCGACCCGGCCCTGGGGCGGCCCCCCGTCGACTGCGGCGGGCGCCCGGGACCGCCACAGGCTCTCGGGCCGGGCGCCGTCGTGGTGTGCGTCGCGCGATTAAGCGGCCTTCGGCCCGGTACGTATCGCAGCGCGCCCGAAGTGCGGGGGAGCGACCGGCTGTTCACCCTGGGCCCGACGTGCGGGCGGCTCGTTCCGCCGCCGGTGCTGGTGGCGCGGGCGTCGGCCCCGTTCGTGGTGCGCCCGCGCCCGGCGCCGCCCCCTCCGCCGCCGCGTGCGGTGCCTCCGCCGGGCGGAGGCGGGCTCGTGCCGCCGGGTGGGGCGGGTGGCGGTGGTGGGGTCGGTGGCGGTGGTGCCGGTGGGGCGGGTGGCGGAGGTGCTGGGGGCGCCGGTGGTGCCGGTGCTGGTGGGGGCGCAGGTGCTGCGGGTGCCGCCGGGGCGGGTGCCGCTGCCGGCACTGCTGCCGGTGCCGCCCCCGGAGCCGCTGCCGCTGGTGCCGCCGCAGGGCTCCTGGCCGCGCCTGGCGCCCTCGGTGCGCCCGGCGCCCCCGGCACGGCCGCTGCCGCTGCGGCTGCCGCTGCGGCTGCGGGCGGGGGCGCGGGCGCGGGTGCGGGAGCCCTCGCCGGAGCCGCGGCCCCCGGAGCCGCGGCCGGCCCAGCGGGAGCGGCCGCGACCGCCGGCGGCGGCCTCGCGCCCCCCGGTCTCGCCCCTGGCACCGGCACCGGCACAGGGACAGGAGCAGGGACAGGCACCGGCACCGGCACCGGCACCGGCCCAGGCACTGGCGCCGGCGTGGGCATCCCCCCGGGCGTCGGCCCCAGACCGCCCGGCCGCCAGAGCGACCGCTCCCGGCCCGCCGACACCCCCGGCCGGCGGGGCCTGACCGCGCGGGCGGACGGGGCGTACCGGCGGGACGAGTCGGTCAGCCCGGTGGTGTTCCTGCTGCTGCTCTTCCTGCCCGCGGCGGCTCTGGTCGCCCTGGCAAGCCGCCGTCTGTGAGGACCGGCGTGACGAGACCCACGACGAGACCCATGACGAGACCCGTGACGACAGAGGAGGAACGGCCATGGAGCATGTGATCGGGACGCTGGCCTTCGGGCTGCTCGCCGCGCTGGTCGCCGCCGCGGCGGTCGTCGCCTGGCGTCACTTCCATCCCGCCGAGGCGGACGAGGAAGAGGGCGGCGGGGAAGTCGCCGAGTACATGTCGATGATGATCGCCCTGCTGTACGCGCTGCTCCTCGGCCTCGCCCTGGTCTCCGTCTGGGAGCTGCGGGGCGACGCCGAGTCCCACACCTCCACCGAGGCGGGCGCCCTGCACCAGATGACGGTCCTCGCCGAGGGCCTGCCCCCGGCCCAGAAGGAGCGGATCGAGTCGGTGGCCGAGCGCTACGCCGTACATGTGGTCCAAGGCGAATGGCCGCAGATGAAGGAGGCCGGACAACTGGCCGAGCCCGGCTGGGGCCTGGTGCGGCAACTGCGCGCGGTGTCCGCCGCCCCGGCCGACGCGACCCCGTCCCAGGAGGTGACCGCCCTGGAACTGCTCGGGCAGCTCAGCGCGCTCGACGACGCCCGCCGCGGCCGCGAGGCCGTCTCCCAGGAGACGCTGTCACCGGTGCTGTGGGCCGGGATCTTCGTGGGCGCGCTCCTGTCCGTCGGCATGCTGTTCTTCTTCGGCATCGGGCGCAGTCCGGGCCAGCTGATGATGGCGATGGGCATGGTGGTGCTCACCGTCTTCCTCGGGCTCCTCATCCACTACCTCTCGACGCCTTTCGGGGACGTGATGGGCGTCAGCCCGGACCCGTTCACGCGCTACTTCCCCGCGGCCACAACCGCGTCCGCGTCCGCCGCCTGAGCCGGACGGGTGGTGTTCATCGGAAGATCTGCGCAGCGGCGGCGTCGCTCCCCGGGATCCCGAGATGCGTACACATCATGAGAAAGGTATGTAGATCGCCCAACCCGAAAGCGAGGGGTCATGGCTGCCGTCAAGCGCACGCACGAGGTCACGCACTTCTGGACCGCCTTCTTCTCTCTCCTGTCCGCGATCCTGACCGCCCTCGGCCTGAAGCGCACGCCGAGCGCCGCCATTCCGGTGTACGCCGACCAGGCACCGGCCACGGCCACTGCCACGGCCACTGCCGCCGCCCCGGCTCCCGCGCCCCGCTGCTCCGGACCCGCGGTGGGTGACTGGACACGCGACCTGTCCCTGCCGCCCACCATCAAGCAGCGCATCAGGGCAGAGGCGCACGGCACCTCGCCTTCCGTACGCCATCTGCCCGCCGTTGTGGTACCCGCTCGGACGCAGCCGGGCCTGGCCGATGCCACGGACGTGACCGACCAGGCCCACCAGGCCGAAGAGGCCGAGCGCTTCGACCGCTTCGACCGCTCCGACCTCGCGCTCGCCGCCTAGCGGCGCTCGTCGTCAGTGCCCGCGTTACCGGCGTTGCCCGTGTTGCCCGCTTCGGCGTCGGCGTCTGCTTCGGCCTCCGCCTGCTTGGCCTCCACCTCGGGGTCGAGTGAAGCCGGGCCCGTACCGTCGACGGAGGTCAGCGGGGTGCGCTCGGAGACCTCGGTGGGAGCCGGGGGCTCGACCAGCCAGTCCGGGTTGGCCTGCTTGTCCCACCACTTCCAGGCGGCGACCGCGCCGCCGGCCAGAATGCCGAAGACCGCGAGCCCCTTGGCGAGGCGTCCCGCCCTGGCCCGACGCTCGTGCTTCCTGACGATCTTCTGAATGTCCTTCGCCGTCACCTGACCGCGCATCGCGGCCATGGCGGCGGCAGAGCGGGCCATGGCCTGCTCCCGTACGGGCTGAGCGGCGGCGACCGCCTGCTCCACCCGCGGCATGGTGTAGTCCGCCGCCTGCCGTGCGGCCTTACGGGTCCGGACCGCGGCGCGATGCGCGGCCTCGTCGACCCTCGGCGGCACATGCGGCGCGACCCGCGTGCCGTACTGAACTCGTGCCTGCGTACGGGCCTGCTGCGCGGCCTTGGAGACCTTCGGCGCGACCCTGACACGTGCCTCGTGCGCGTAATGCTGCGCGTAGTGCGCGGCTGTGTCCTTTGCCGTTCCGGCGTAGGGCGCCACCACTTCCGCGGCGTGCCGCACGCTGTCCTTTGCCGAACTGGTCGCGGCGCGCACGCTGTCCTTGCGGGTCACGGGATCCTCCTCCTCGGTGGCGGGGTCGGTATTCGCCTTTCCGTCCTTTTTGAAATCATGCCTGCCCACCTCATGATCGGCATGCGGTACGGGGGCATCCGGGGCAATGCGGTGCAACCCGACGGTCCCACGGTTCGCCCTGTCGCGCGGCGTTTCGGCGACGCCGGGTCCACCTTTCTTCGTGGATGGCCCTTCCGTGCGAGGATCGGCAGACGTCAGAGCAGACTTACGGAAGGCACATCGTGGCCGAGCAGCTTTACGCCACCCTGAAGACCAATCACGGCGACATCGAGATCCGGCTCTTCCCGGACCACGCGCCGAAGACGGTCAGGAACTTCGTCGAGCTCGCCAAGGGCGAGCGCGAGTGGACGAACCCGGAGACCGGGAAGAAGTCCACCGACCGCCTCTACGACGGCACGGTCTTCCACCGCGTCATCAGCGGCTTCATGATCCAGGGTGGCGACCCGCTGGGCAACGGCACCGGCGGCCCGGGCTACGAGTTCGGTGACGAGTTCCACCCGGAGCTCTCCTTCAACAAGCCGTACCTGCTGGCCATGGCCAACGCCGGCCCGGGCACCAACGGCTCGCAGTTCTTCATCACCGTGGCCCCCACCACGTGGCTGACCGGCAAGCACACGATCTTCGGCGAGGTCTCCACCGAGGCCGGCAAGAAGGTCGTCGACGAGATCGCGAGCACCCAGACCAACCCGCGCACCGACCGCCCGGTCAAGGACGTGGTCATCGAGTCGGTCCAGATCGAGTCCCGCCAGGCCTGATCACGCGGGTCTGTCCGGCAGGGGCTGTTCCCGAGGGAACCTTTTCGCCTCGTCCATCCGTAAGGATGGACGAGGCGTTGTTCGTCGTACGCAGGGGCCGTGAGGCCTACGAGGGGATCCCATGGAGCAGGCGAAGCTGCCGAGCTGCTACCGCCATCCCGGCGAGGAGACGGGGGTCCGCTGTACGCGCTGCGAGCGGGCCATCTGTTCCCGGTGCATGGTGAACGCGTCGGTCGGTTTCCAGTGCCCGGAGTGTGTACGCGGCGGGTCCGGCACCGGCCACTCGCGCACCGCCAACCACCCGCGCACCATCGCCGGCGGCAGGATCACGGCCGGCCGGCCGCACCTGGTCACCCAGGTCCTCATCGGCGTCAACCTGCTGGTCTTCCTCCTCGGCAGCCTGAATCCGGCCCTCATCGACGAGATGGTGCTCATCGGGTTCGCCTTCGACCCCGATCTCGGCCGGGTGGTCGGGGTCGCGGACGGCGAGTGGTACCGGCTGGTGAGCTCGATGTTCCTGCACGCGGAGATCTGGCACATCGCCGGCAACATGCTGCTGCTGTGGCTGCTCGGCGGTGCCTTGGAGGAGGAGCTAGGGCGGGCCAGGTTCGCGGCGCTCTATCTGCTGTCCGGGCTGTCCGGCAGCGCCTTCACCTATCTGATCGCGGCGCAGAACCAGGGCTCGCTGGGTGCCTCGGGCGCCGTCTACGGACTGCTGGGCGCCACCGTCGTCCTCGTACGCCGGCTCAACCGCGACCTGCGGCCCATTATGGCGCTGGTCGTGTTCAACCTGGTGATCACCTTCACATGGGACCGGATCGCCTGGCAGGCGCACATCGGCGGGCTGATCGCCGGTGTGATCATCGCCTACGCCATGGTCAACGGCGCGCGTGAGCGACGCGCCGTGCTGCAGGGCGCGGCCTGTGCGCTGGTCCTCGGATTGACCCTGGTGACCGTGGTTCTGAGGACGGCCGCGCTCAGCTGAGCGCCGATTGTCCCCACCGTTGTCCACAGCGTGTGCCCGATCGTGCGCGCCATGAGGGGAACATCTGTGCCCCTCGCCTCTGACCTGGTGTTTTCCAACCCGGATGAGGGGCACGTCGACCTGTGGGAACAAGCGTCCGCAGTCACATCGGCGTCAACCCGATGCAAGTTATCCACAGATCGTCTGACCTTTTCCACCCGCTGTGCACAACGCTGTGGATAACTCAGGGCAAGGCTTGACAGCTACTTCCACTGAGTGGAGACGCCGAAGCCGGCCGCGATGAAGCCGAAGCCGACCACGATGTTCAGGTTCCCGAGCGACTCGACGGGCAGGGAGCCGTCGGTGACGTAGAAGACCACGATCCAGGCGAGGCCGATGGCGAACAGCGCCAGCATCACCGGAGCCACCCAGCTGCGGCTGGTCAGCTTGATGTTGGTCGCCTGCTTCGCGGACGGCGGGGGCGTGAAGTCGGCCTTCTTGCGGATACGTGACTTCGGCACGAGGGACTCTCCTGTCGATGCGCTGCGTGACCGCGCAGGGAACTGTGGGTGTTGTGCTGGCCTTGTGGCTGGTCGCCGGGGTGGAGACGAGGGGGACCACTGCCTCACCCGGGCGTCCGTTAGCGTAGTGCTTCCGCGGCGCTGAAGGAGATAAGGGTACGTTGAGCAATTCCGCCGACTCTCCCGAAGAGCAGGCCGGGCGCAGGAACTGGCGGCCGGTCCGGCTGCTCACCGCTGCCGTCTTCGCCCTCGCCGGTCTGATCTTCGTCACCAGCTTCAACACCGCCAAGGGCACCAACATCCGTACGGACGCCTCGCTGCTGAAGCTCTCCGACCTCATCCGCGAGCGCAGCCACAAGAACGCCGAACTCGACGAGACCACCGCGACGGTACGGGACCAGGTCGACACCCTCGCCCGCCGCGACGACGGCTCCACCAAGGCCGAGGACGCCAAGCTCGGGGCCCTGGAGAAGGCCGCGGGCACCACCGAGGTCGGCGGCCAGGGCCTCACCGTCACGCTCAACGACGCCCCGCCCGGCGCCCAGGCCGCCCCCGGCTACCCCGAGCCGCAGGCCAACGACCTGGTCATCCACCAGCAGGACCTCCAGGCCGTCGTCAACGCCCTGTGGAAGGGCGGCGCCAAGGGCATCCGCGTGATGGACCAGCGGCTGATCTCCACCAGCGCGGTGCGCTGTGTCGGCAACACCCTGATCCTCCAGGGCCGCGTCTACTCCCCGCCGTACCGGATCACCGCCGTCGGTGACAGCGGGAAGCTCCAGCGCGCTCTCGACGACTCCACCGCCATCCAGAACTACCTGCTGTATGTGAAGGCGTACGGGCTCGGCTGGAAAGTCGACGAGCACGAGACGGTGACTCTCCCCGGCTACTCGGGCACAGTGGATCTCCACTACGCGAAGCCTGTGACCGACTAGCTCTGGTTCCGGGAGGGGCCTGTGCGGCTGATCGTCAGGAGCCTCAGCGAACTGTGCCTCACCGCCGGCACCGTCATCGTGCTGTTCGTGGTGTACGTCGTCCACTGGACCGGCGTGGAGGCCGAGGGCGCCACGGTCGGCGAGATCGGCGCGCTGGAGGAGCGGTGGGCCCGGGCACCGGTACCGCCCCCGGCACCGGAAACGGCGCCCGCGCCCCCGCCCCCGCCTCCGCCGTACGAGGACGGCGAACCGTTCGCCGTCATGTACATCCCCCGCTTCGGGGCGGACTGGGACTGGCCCGTCCTGGAAGGCACCGAGGCCGCCACCCTCAAGAAGGGCCTCGGGCACTACGCCGCCACCGCCCGGCTCGGCGCGACGGGGAACTTCTCGGTGGCCGGCCACCGCCGTACGTACGGCGACCCCTTCAAGGACTTCCCCGAGCTGCGCCCCGGCGACGCGGTGATCCTCAACGACGGGACGACCTGGTTCACGTACCGCGTCGCGAGGAAGCCGTACCGGACCGTCCCCGCCGACACCGGTGTCGTCGACCCGGTCCCGGCGAAGTCGGGGTTCGGCGGCCCCGGGCGCTACCTGACCCTCACCACCTGTGACCCGGAGTGGGGCAGCAGCCACCGGCTGATCGCCTGGGCGCGGCTGGAGGCCACCCGGCCTGTGACGCAGGGCAAGCCCCCGGCTTTCCACAGGTGACCCACCCCACGGGCATCGCCCCGTACTCTGGTGCGGTATCGAAGGGCATTCGACGAGCAGTCGACGAGTATCGAGGGAAGGACCAGCAGGCCTCATGTACGGCTGGATCTGGCGGCATCTGCCGGGCAACGCGTGGGTGCGGGCGCTGATTTCGCTCGTACTGCTCCTCGCGGTGGTCTATGTGCTCTTCCAGTACGTGTTCCCCTGGGCGGAGCCTCTGCTTCCGTTCAACGATGTGACGGTGGACGGTCAGTGAGCGCGCGCATTCTCGTCGTCGACAACTACGACAGCTTCGTCTTCAACCTGGTCCAGTACCTGTATCAGCTCGGTGCCGAGTGCGAGGTCCGGCGCAACGACCAGGTCGAGCTGAGCCACGCACAGGACGGCTTCGACGGCGTGCTGCTCTCGCCCGGGCCCGGCACGCCCGAGGAGGCCGGCGTCTGCGTCGACATGGTGCGCCACTGCGCCGGCACCGGCATCCCCGTCTTCGGCGTGTGCCTGGGCATGCAGTCGATGGCGGTGGCGTACGGCGGTGTCGTCGACCGCGCGCCCGAGCTGCTGCACGGCAAGACCTCCCCGGTCGTGCACGAGGGGCGAGGTGTCTTCGCCGGGCTGCCGTCGCCGTTCACCGCGACCCGGTACCACTCGCTGGCCGCCGAGCCCGCCGACCTGCCGGACGTGCTGGAGGTCACCGCGCGGACCGAGGACGGCATCATCATGGGGCTGCGGCACCGTGAGTACGCCGTCGAGGGCGTGCAGTTCCACCCCGAGTCGGTGCTCACCGAGCACGGGCACCTGATGCTCGCCAACTGGCTGGAGCAGTGCGGCGACACCGGCGCGGTCGGCCGGTCGGCAGGGCTCGCGCCGGTGGTGGGCAAGGCCGTCGCGTGACCCCCGTGCGCCCGGAGCACGAGCACGGTTCGCCGTGGTTCCGGGCGGCGAACCTGCCGGAATCGGAGCCTCCGGATCCGGCGCCCGCACCCACGCCGGCACCCGTGCCCGATCCCGAGCCCGCACCCGCGCCCTATGCCGAGGCCTGGGCACCCGAGCCCACCGCCCCCGTACCGGACGACGAGACGATGGCCCTCCGCACGGAGGACACCCGGCGAATAGTGGCCGACCCGGCCACCCGGCGGCCGACCGGAGGCCGCGCCGAGCGCCGCAAGGCCGCCAAGGGGCGCGGCCGCCGCCGCAAGGGCGCGTCCCCCACACCGCCGGCTCCCGCCGCCCCCGGCAGGCCGCTCACCCGCGTGGAGGCCCGGCGCGCCGCCCGCGCCCGCAAGGACAGCGTCGGGGTCGTCGCCAGCCGGGTCGTCGGTGAGGTGTTCATCACCTTCGGCGTCGTCATGCTCCTGTTCGTCACCTACCAGCTGTGGTGGACGAACATCCGCGCCGGCCTGGAGGTCGACAAGGCGAAGAAGGGCATCGAGGACGCCTGGGCCGAGGGCCGCAAGCCGGACGCCTTCGAGCCCGGCCAGGGCTTCGCGATCATGTACATCCCCAAGCTGGACGTCGTCGTACCCATCGCCGAGGGGATCAACAAGGAGAAGGTCCTCGACCGGGGCATGGTCGGCCATTACGCCGAGGGCCAGCTCAAGACGGCCATGCCCTCCGACAAGCAGGGCAACTTCGCGGTCGCCGGCCACCGCAACACCCACGGCGAGCCGTTCCGCTACATCAACAGGCTCACGCCGGGCGACCCGATCGTCGTGGAGACCCAGGACGCGTACTACACCTACGAGATGGCGAGCATCCTGCCGCAGACCCCGCCCTCGAACGTCTCGGTGATCCAGCCCGTCCCGGAGGGCTCCGGTTTCACCGGACCGGGCCGGTACATCACGCTCACCACCTGCACGCCCGAGTTCACCAGTACGTACCGGATGATCGTGTGGGGCAAGATGGTCGACGAACGCCCGCGCAGCAAGGGGAAACCGGACGCGCTCGTAGGCTAGGGCGGCCTGGCTTTCGACCTTCAGACGGGACAGATGTAGTGGCACGTGCGCGCAACCGGATCGCCGGCGTCATCAGTGTGTTCGGCGAGCTGTTGATCACCGCTGGGGTGCTCATGGGCCTCTTCGTCGTCTACTCACTGTGGTGGACCAACGTCCTGGCCGACCGCGAGGCCGACAAGCAGGGCGACGAGGTCCGCCACCACTGGGCCGCGTCGGGCCCGGGCGCCCTCGACACCAAGGACGGCATCGGATTCCTCCACGTGCCGGCGATGAAGAACGGCGAGGTGCTGGTCAAGAAGGGCACCGACCCGGAGACCCTCAACAACGGCGTCGCCGGCTACTACACCGCCCCGGTCAAGTCCGCCCTCCCCACCGACAAGCAGGGCAACTTCACGCTGGCCGCGCACCGCGACGGACACGGCGCGAAGTTCCACAACATCCACAAGCTCAAGACCGGCGACTCGATCGTCTTCGAGTCCAAGGACACCTGGTACGTCTACAAGGTCTACAAGACGCTGCCGGAGACGTCGAAGTACAACGTGGACGTCCTCCAGCCGGTCCCCAAGGAGTCGGGCAAGACCAAGCCGGGCCGCTACATCACCCTCACCACCTGCACGCCGATGTACAGCTCGACGTACCGCTACATCGTGTGGGGCGAGCTGGAGCGCACCGAGAAGGTCGACAGCGCCCGTACGCGCCCGGCGGAGCTGCGCTAGGCCCTGTCCGGCGGCGACACGACGAAGCCCCGGCGCCCTCCTCAGGGCGCCGGGGCTTCGTCGTACGTGAGCGGCGTCAGCCCTGCTCGCGGAAGGTGATCCCCGACGGGCCGCCGAAGAAGCCGCCGTCCTCGTCGGTGTCCCCGTTGTTCCCGTTACCGCCGTTGTTCCCGTTGCCGCCGCCCTGGCAGCCCACGGTGGTCAGCGTGACGGTGGTGGACGCCGGGTCCGCCTGCGTACCGGGCTTCGGGTCGCTGTCGGCCACGATGGCGTTGTCGTCCGCCGGGCAGCCCTGGGCGACCTGGATGTTGGTGAAGCCGCTGGCCCCCAGCGTCTGCTTGGCCTGGCCCAGGTTCTGCAGCCGCACCTCGGGCACCGGGACCTGCTGGGGCTGCTGCGGGCCCTTGGAGACCTTCAGGGTCACCTCGCTGCCCTTGGGCGCCTTGGAGTTCCCGCCGGGGCTCTGCTCGGTGACGGTGCCCGCGGGCTGGTCCGAGTCGACGTCCTCCCGCTTGACCGTGAAGCCGAGCGTCTCCAGCTGGGACTTGGCCGCGTCGAACTGCTGACCGGTGACCGGCGGCACGGTCCGCTCGGCCTGCTTGGACACCGTGATGGTGACCTCGGTGCCCTTCTCGGCCTGGGTGCCGCCCGACGGGTCCTGCTCGATGACCTCGCCCGGGTCCTTGTCGGACTCCTTGTACTCGACCTTGACCTCGAAGCCCTTGTCCTCCAGGGACTGCCGCGCGGTGTTCTCGGACTGCTCCATCACATTGGGCACCTCGATCTTCGCGGCACCCTCGGAGACGACGACCGAGACGGTCCCGCCCTCCTGCAACGTCCCGGATTCGGGCGACTGGCTGCAGATCGTGCCCTTCGGCCGGTCGCAGGCGTCGGAGCCGGACCGGGCGATCTTCAGCCCGGCGTCCTCCACCGTCCGCTCGGCCTCCGGGAACGGCTTGCCGACCACATTCGGTACGTCCACCGAGTCGGAGCCGCCCTGGTCGCCGAAGACGGACTTGCCGATCAGGATGGCACCGACCAGGACCAGGATGCCCGCCAGGATCAGCAGGATCGTCGAGATGTTCGACTTCTTCTGGCGGCGGCGGTCCGGCCGGTCGTCATAGCCGTAACCGCCGTCGTCCGGGTTCATGGGCGGCAGCATCGACGTCTGCCCGGCCGGATCGGCCGGACGCATCGCCGTGGTCGGCTGGTCGTCGGGGCCGCCGTAGCCCCCGTACCCGGCCGCTCCCATCGCCGCCGTCGCGGCGACCGGCTGGCCGTCGAGGCACGCCTCGATGTCGGCGCGCATCTCGTCCGCCGACTGGTAGCGGTAGTCCGGGTCCTTGACCAGCGCCTTCAGGACGATGGCGTCCATCTCGGGCGTGATCTCGGGGTCGAAGTTGCTGGGCGGCTGCGGCTCCTCGCGTACGTGCTGGTACGCCACCGCGACTGGGGAGTCGCCCACGAACGGCGGGCGGACGGTCAGCAGCTCGTACAGCAGGCAGCCGGTGGAGTACAGGTCGGACCGGGCGTCGACCTGCTCGCCCTTGGCCTGCTCCGGGGAGAGGTACTGGGCGGTGCCGATCACGGCCGCGGTCTGCGTCATGGTCATCCCGGCGTCGCCCATGGCGCGGGCGATGCCGAAGTCCATGACCTTGACCTGGCCGGTGCGGGTCAGCATGACGTTCGCCGGCTTGATGTCGCGGTGGACGATGCCGGCCCGGTGCGAGTACTCCAGCGCCTGGAGGATGCCGACCGTCATCTCCAGCGTGCGCTCGGGCAGCAGCTTGCGCCCCGAGTGCAGCAGCTCACGCAGGGTGGAGCCGTCGACGTACTCCATCACGATGTACGGGATGGAGATGTTGTCGACGTAGTCCTCGCCGGTGTCGTAGACCGCGACGATCGCCGGGTGGTTGAGCGAGGCGGCCGACTGGGCCTCACGGCGGAACCGGGCCTGGAAGGACGGGTCACGGGCGAGGTCGGCCCGCAGCGTCTTCACGGCGACGGTGCGGCCGAGCCGGGTGTCGTGGGCGAGGTAGACCTCCGCCATGCCACCACGGCCGAGCACCGAGCCCAGCTCGTACCGGCCGCCGAGGCGACGCGGCTCTTCCATAACTGTTCCAGCCCTCTCCGTCAGTCCCGACCGCACCCGTGTGTGGTCCGGCGGTGTGCTGTTCGCGCATACGCTACCGGCCACGGGAAGTCGATCGAACCGCGACCACTACCTGATACGGGACCGGTACACACCGGTGCTCAGGCGCGGCCGCGGCTTCCCGCGTCACTTCTTGCTGTCGAGTACCGCCTTCATCACATCGCGGGCGATCGGCCCGGCGAGGCCGCCACCGCTGATGTCGTCACGGGTGGCGTTGGAGTCCTCGACCACCACGGCGACGGCGACCGGGGCCCCGTCGTCGGTCTTGGCGTACGAGATGAACCAGGCGTACGGGCGGGCCTTGTTCAGCTCGCCGTGCTGGGCGGTACCGGTCTTGCCACCGACCTTCACCCCGTCGATCTTCGCCCGGCCGCCGGTGCCGTTCCGGCTCTCGACAACGCTCTCCATCATCTCCTGGACGAGCTGGGCGGTCTTCGGCGACATCGGCCGGCTCATCTCCTCCGGCTCGTGCTTCTCCAGCACGTCGAGGTCCGGCGAGCGCAGCTCGTCCACCATGTACGGCTTCATCAGCTTGCCGTCGTTGGCGATCGCCGCGGCGACCATGGCCATCTGGAGCGGAGTGGTGTTGGTGTTGAACTGGCCGATGGAGGACAGCGCGTTCTGCGGGCGGTCCATGTTCCGGTCGTAGATCGACTTCGCGGCGCGGACCGGGGTGTCGATCTCCGCGTTGTTGAAGCCGAACTTCTCCGCCATCTCGACCATCTTGTCGCGGCCGACCTCATGACCGAGCTTGGCGAAGACCGAGTTGCAGGACACCTCCATCGCGTACCTCAGCGTGGCGTTCTCACAGCCCCGGGCGTGGTTCTTCATCGCGATACGGGTGTCGGGCAGGATGTACGGCTCGGGCGTATCGGTCGCCGCGTCGATGTCGGTGACCTTGCCGTTCTCCAGCGCCGCGGCGGCCGTCAGCACCTTGAAGGTGGAGCCGGGCGGGTAGATCTCGCGCAGCGCGCGGTTCAGCTTCGGCTTGTCCTTGTCCTTCTCCAGCGCCTGCCACGCCTTGGCGTCCTTGTCGTGGTAGCCGGCGAAGGACGACGGGTCGTACGAGGGCGTCGAGGCGAGCGCGAGGATCTTGCCGGTCGACGGCTCGATGGCGGCGACGGCGCCCTTCTTGTCGCCGAGCCCCTCGAAGGCGGCCTTCTGGGCGGCGCCATTGAGGGTGGTGACGACGTCACCGCCCTTCTTCTTGTCGCCGGTGAACATCGACAGGGTGCGGTCGAAGAAGAGCCGGTCGTCGTTGCCGGTGAGGATGCCGTCGTGGAGCTTCTCGAGCTGGTTGGCGTCGAACGCCTGCGAGGCGTAGCCCGTGACGGGCGCCCACATGGGGCCGTCGACGTAGGTGCGCTTGTACTTGTAGAACGGGTCCTTCGAGTCGACGGTGCCGGTGATCGGCTTGCCGTCGACGATGATGTTGCCGCGGACGTTGGCGTACCGCTCGATCGTGACGCGCCGGTTCTTCTCGTGAGAGCTGAGCTCCCCGGCGCGGACGTACTGGATCCAGTTGTCCCGGATCAGCAGGGCGAGCACCAGCAGGCCGCAGAAGATCGCGATATGGCGCAGGGGCTTGTTCACGGTCGGACCACCTGGGTCATCTCGGCGTCGGGGGACGGGGCGGGTGCCGGCGCGGGACGGCGGGCGGTGTCGCTGATCCGGAGCAGGATGGCGATCAGCGCCCAGTTGGCGATCACGGACGAACCGCCGTACGCGAGGAACGGCATGGTCATACCGGTCAGCGGGATGAGGCCCATCACACCGCCGGCGACGACGAAGATCTGGAGGGCGAAGGCACCGGACAGACCGGTCGCCAGCAGTTTGCCGAACGGGTCACGGGCGGCGAGCGCGGTACGGATGCCCCGCTCGACGATCAGGCCGTACAGCAGCAGGAACGCCATGACACCGGCCAGGCCCAGCTCCTCGCCGACGGTGGCGAAGATGAAGTCGGAGTTGGCCGCGAAGCCGATCAGGTCCGAGTTGCCCTGGCCGAGCCCGGTGCCGAGAGTGCCGCCGGAGCCGAAGGACATCAGCACCTGGGTCATCTGGTCGCAGGCGGCGGCCATGTTGGAGCCCTCGGGGGCCGTCTTGACGCACCCGAAGGGGTCGAGCCAGGCGGCCACCCGGGACTTGACGTGGGTGGCGGTCGAGCCGACGACGACCGCGCCGCCCACGGCCATCAGCAGACCCATGATGATCCAGCTGGTCCGCTCGGTCGCCACGTACAGCATGATCACGAACATGCCGAAGAACAGCAGCGACGTACCGAGGTCGTTCTCGAAGACCAGGATGAGCAGGCTGACGGCCCAGATCGTCAGGATCGGGCCGAGGTCACGGCCACGGGGCAGGTAGAGGCCCATGAAGCGGCGGCTGGCCAGCGCGAGCGCGTCCCGCTTCACCATCAGGTAGCCGGAGAAGAAGACCGCGATGACGATCTTCGCGAACTCGCCGGGCTGGATGGAGAACGGCCCGACCTTGATCCAGATCTTGGCACCGAAGACGTCCGAGCCGAGGCCCGGCACCAGCGGGAGCAGCAGCAGGATGACCGCCGCCACCATGGAGATGTACGTGTAGCGCTGGAGGACGCGGTGGTCCTTCAGGAACATCAGCACCAGCAGGAACAGCGCGACGCCGATGGCCGAGTACATCAGCTGCTTGGGCGCGTCCGGCGTGAAGGTGTCGTACCGGGCGATGATGCGCGGCGACTGGTCCAGCCGCCAGATCAGTACCAGCCCGAGCCCGTTGAGCAGGGTCGCCAGCGGCAGCAGGATGGGGTCGGCGTACTTGGCGAACCTCCGCACCAGCAGATGGGCGATGCCGGCCAGCAGGCCCAGCCCGATGCCGTAGCCGAGCATGCCCGCCGGGACCTTGCCGTCGAGCGCGAGGCCCACGTTCAGGTAGGCGAACACCGGGATCGCGACGGCGAAGCCGAGCAGCGCCAGCTCGGTGTTGCGGCGGCTCGGCAAGTCGATCGCGCCGATGGTGGTCGTGTTGGTGACAACGCTCATGGTGGTGAAAGGCCCCCTACGGGTGCTTAACTCTTGCCGCAGTTCGAGGCCAGCTTCTGCTCCTCCTCCGAGAGGGTGGGGCCCGGAGTCGGAGTGGCTGCGGTGCTGGTGGTGGGCTTGGGCGTGGGCTCGGTCGGGAGGCCGGTCGTGCCGCCGGCCTGGCCCTCACCGGGAGGTGCGGCGGGTACCCGGTCGGCCGCCGCCTGGCGCTGCTCCTGCTTCTTGCAGGCGGACGCCTGGGCGGCGAGTTCCTCGATCTTGTCCTGCGCCTTGGCGAGGCTGCCGCCGGCGATGGTCTCCTCGACCTGCTTGCGCTGGTAGTCGGGGAGGTACTTCAGTTCGATCTCCGGGTGGTCCTTCTCGACCTCCGAGAGCGAGACCCACGCCAGGTCCTGGCTGATGCCACGGTAGAGCGCGACGTGCTCGTCCTTGGTACCGACGTAGTACTGCGTCTGGGTCCAGCGGTAGCCGCCGTACGTCGCGCCGCCGACCACGGCCAGGACGAGCAGGAGGAAGAACGATCTCTTCAGCCACTTGCGGCCGCTGCGCGGCTTGTCGAAGTCCTCATCGCTGTACGCGCCGAAGCTGCCCTCCGGCGGCATGCCACCGTACCCGAGGCCGTCGCCGCTGCCGGGCGGGCCGAAGCCGCCACCGGGCGGCTGCGGTGCCTGGCGGCCGAGGCCGGCGGCGCGGCCCGCGGGGGTCTCCATGGCGCCACCGTCGTTCAGCTGCTGCTGGTTCTCGGCGACCGCGCCCACGATGACGGGGGTGTCGCTGAGCTGCCCGGCCAGGGTGTCGCCGCCGTCGACGTCGAGGACGTCGGCGACGATCACGGTGATGTTGTCCGGCCCGCCGCCGCGCAGCGCGAGCTGGATCAGGTCCTGGACGGTCTCCTGGGGGCCCTGGTAGCTGGCGAGCGTCTCCTCCATCGTCTGGTGGGAGACGACGCCGGACAGGCCGTCGGAGCAGATCAGGTACCGGTCGCCGGCCCGTACCTCACGGATGGAGAGGTCCGGCTCGACGTGGTCGCCACTGCCCAGCGCGCGCATCAGCAGCGAGCGCTGCGGGTGGGTGGTGGCCTCCTCCTCGGTGATGCGGCCCTCGTCGACCAGGCGCTGCACCCATGTGTGGTCCTGGGTGATCTGCGTCAGTACGCCGTCACGGAGGAGGTACGCCCGGGAGTCGCCGACGTGGACCAGGCCGAGGCGCTGGCCCGTCCACAGCAGGGCGGTCAGGGTGGTCCCCATGCCCTCCAGCTGCGGGTCCTCCTCGACCATCAGCCGCAGCTGGTCGTTGGCGCGCTGCACCGCCGTACCGAGCGAGGTGAGGATGTCGGAGCCGGGTACGTCGTCGTCGAGCGTGACGAGCGTGGAGATCACCTCGGACGAGGCGACCTCACCGGCGGCCTGGCCGCCCATGCCGTCGGCGATCGCGAGCAGGCGGGGACCGGCGTACCCGGAGTCCTCGTTGCCCTCGCGGATCATGCCCTTGTGCGATCCGGCGGCGAAACGCAGTGACAGACTCATGCGCACCTGCCCTGTCGACTCCGACGCCTCCGGGTACAGCCGGTCTCGAGCCACACTGCCCACCCTCCGGTCGGGAGCCTGTGCCGGTCACCTGAGGGCACCGCTGCGGCTCGCTCGCTCCGCTCGCTCATTGTCGTACTACTTCCGCAGCTCGATGACGGTCTTGCCGATGCGGATCGGCGCGCCCAGCGGAATCGGTGTCGGGGTGGTGAGTCGGGTCCGGTCGAGATACGTGCCGTTGGTGGACCCGAGATCCTCGACGATCCACTGGCCGTCACGGTCCGGGTAGATCCTGGCATGCCTGCTGGACGCGTAGTCGTCGTCCAGGACGATCGTGGAGTCGTGCGCGCGTCCCAGGGTGATCGTCTGGCCCTGGAGGGCGACCGTGGTGCCCGTGAGGGTGCCCTCGGAGACGACCAGTTTGGTCGGGGCCCCGCGGCGCTGACGGCCGGACTGCTGGCGCTGCTGCGGCGGTGCCGCGGCCTGCTGGCGGGCGGCCTGCTGGGGCCGCGCGCTGTCGCGGCGCGAACCGCGCTGCGTGACACGCGTCCCGAACAGGTCGCTGCGAATGACCTGAACGGCCACGATGACGAACAGCCACAGTACGGCGAGGAAACCCAACCGCATGACCGTGAGGGTCAGCTCTGACATTGCCCCCGCTTCACCCTTCGGCTTGCCGGTAAACGATGGTGGTACTGCCCACGACGATCCGCGAGCCGTCGCGGAGCGTAGCGCGGGTGGTGTGCTGCCCGTCCACCACGATGCCGTTGGTGGACCCGAGATCCTGGATCGTCGAGGGCGTTCCGGTCCGGATCTCGCAGTGGCGGCGCGATACGCCGGGGTCGTCGATCCGCACGTCGGCTTCGGTGCTGCGGCCCAGCACCAGCGTCGGGCGGGAGATCTGGTGGCGGGTGCCATTGATCTCGATCCAGCGGCGCACCTGGGCGCCGGGCATGGGGCCCGCGGCGCCCGGCGGGCGGCCTGCCACGGGCGGACGGTTCATACCGGGCGGCGGGGCCGCCGGCATCGGAGGAGCGGCGGCGGGAGGGTAGCCATAGCCACCGGGGCGGCCACCGGCCGGCGGCGCGGCGGGGCCGGCGTGACCGGCGTGTCCGGCGGGAGCGGACGGTGCCTGCGACTGTGACGTACTCGACGCGAGCGTCCGGCTGCGCACCCGGTACAGGCCCGTGTCGAGGTCGTCCGCCTTCTCCAGGTGGACCTTGATCGGGCCCATGAAGGTGTACCGCTGCTGCTTGGCGTAGTCGCGGACCAGGCCGGACAGCTCGTCGCCGAGCTGGCCCGAGTAGGGGCTGAGGCGCTCGTAGTCCGGCGCGCTCAGCTCCACGATGAAGTCGTTGGGGACGACCGTACGGTCGCGGTTCCAGATCGAGGCGTTGTTGTCGCACTCGCGCTGGAGGGCACCTGCGATCTCGACGGGCTGGACCTCGGACTTGAAAACCTTGGCGAAGGTGCCGTTGACCAGACCTTCGAGACGCTGCTCGAAACGCTTCAGGACTCCCATGGGGCACCTCCTCCGTCGTTGCCGTCCTGGTACTGCTTACTGATCGTATCCACGCGTCGGGAAATCGGCTGGTTCCCCTTCTCTGCCCTGTGGACGAGTGTCACCTCTCACAGGGATCGTAGAGGCGCCCTCCAGACAGTGTCCCGCACCTGAGGTGCACCTTGGAGGAGTGGGTACGGCGGGAAGCCGTTCCCTGTTCTGCCGGGTGTGGCTCGTGCTTCCGCTTCGTACGTCGGCACCCTCTCCCCTTACCCCTTACGCCTTGCCTCACGGCCCCCGTCCCCTCTCTGTTCGCCGCCGGGGCGCCCGAAACAAACGGATGTGAATCCACCTCCCGCGGCGTGCTAATCTTCAGATGTCGCCAGGCGATCGCACCGGAAGAACGGTGGGGGAACCAAGCGGCAACACCCAATGCGCGGGTGGCGGAATAGGCAGACGCGCTGGATTCAGGTTCCAGTGCCCGCAAGGGCGTGGGGGTTCAACTCCCCCCTCGCGCACCACCACAGAACGGGTGGCATCGATCACGATGCCACCCGTTCTGCTGTGTCCGAGCACATCTGTGCGGCCCGTGCGGCCCGTGCGGCGTGCGTCCCGTGCGTCCCGTGTGAGCAAGGTCTCAGCGGCGTACGAGGGGCCGTCGCGGCGCCGGACCGCGACGACGAACAGGGCGCCGGCCAGGAAGGCCGCTGCCGCGATGACCGCCGACCGCCGGAACCCCGAGGTGAAGTCGCCCGCCGAGGCGGTGAGGGTGCCGAACAGCGCGACACCGACCGCGACACCGACCGCGCTGCCGACCTGACGGAAGACGTTGAAGACCCGGGCACCACCTCGCAGGCGGGCTCGGCGCGGACCTCACCACCTGGTTGTTCCTGGAGTAGGCGTTCGGTGTGGACGCTCAGGCGTTGCGGTTGTAGCGGAGCAGGTAGGCGGCGAAGCGGTCGAGGTCCTCGGTGGACCAGTCGGCGAGGCGTTCCTGGTAGGCGGCGCGGCGGCTGGCGTGGGTGGAGGACAGGACCCGGGTGCCGGCAGCCGTGGGGTGCAGCACCTGGACGCGGTGGTCCGCGGGGTCGGGGCGGCGCTCGACGAGGCCCAGCTTTTCGAGGGTGGCGACCTGCCGGCTGACGGTCGACTTGTCGAGCAGGTAGTGGGCGGCGAGGTCGGTGGCCCGGCAGCCGTGCTGCTCGTCGATGTGCGACAGCAGCGTGTACGAGACGAGCGACAGCTCGGGGTGGAGCCGCGCGGCCGTGGCGCGGGCGCGGCGGGCGAACGCCGTCAGCTCGCGCTGGATGGTGTCGACCGACTCGTCGCGTCCGGCTGACATGTGGGGGTCACCTTCTTCTTCCGAATTCAGTTGTATAGTACAACGATAGGAAAGGTTGTAAAAGCCAACTGCTGGAGGTTGTCCGTCATGTCGCCCTCGCCGTCTTCACCACCGGCCCCGCCGCGGAGGGCGCACGCCGGTCCCGGCGCCGGTACGGGTACCGCGGGTGCGCTCCGTCATGTGCTCGGTCATCTGCTGACGCCCCTGCTGATGTGCGTCGGCATGGGGCTCGCGTACCTCGGGGCCTTCCACGCACCCCAACCGCACGATCTGCGGGTCGATGTGGTCGGGTCCGGGCCCAGCGCCCAGGTGCTGGCGCAGACGCTGCAGGACCAGGGCGACGGCGCCCTGGACGTGCGGACCGTCCCCGGGCGGGACGAGGCGGTCGAGGCGCTGGAGGGGCAGGAGGCCTTCGGGGCGTATGTGCCGGGAGCGAAGCCTGAGTTGCTGGTCGCGTCGGCCGCCTCGGACACCAGCGCCACGGTCGTCGAGAAGGTCTTCACCGGGGTCGCGGCGGAGCAGGGCGCGCCGCTGAAGGTGACGGATGTGGTGCCGGTGGCGGAGGGCGATCCGACGGGGCAGGGCATCTTCTTCCTGCTGGTGGCGTTGTCGATCGGCTCGTACGCGTCGGTGGCGGTGATCGGCGGGGCCGGTGCCGTGCTGCCGCTGCGTCTGCGGGCGCTGCTGGCGGCCGGGATGTCGCTGGTGGTGAGCGTGATCGGCGCGGTGTTCGCCGGGCCGCTGTTCCACCTGGTGGACGAGGGCCTGGGCGGTGTCTGGGCGATGGCGTGGCTGTACTCGGCCGGGATCCTGCTGATCGGCGTCGGACTGCACACGTTCCTGAAGCGGTGGACGACGCTGGGCGTGATGGTGCTGTTCGTGATGCTGAACTTCACCAGCTCGGGAGGGGTCTTCCGGCCGGAGCTCCAGCCCGGGTTCTTCGCGTCGCTGCACGCCTTCTGGAACGGCGCCGGCTTCGTCGAGGGCGTACGGGCCCATGTGTACTTCGGCGGGCACGGCCTCGGCGGCAATGTGCTGGTGCTGGCCCTGTGGCTGCTCGCGGGTGTCGCCGCGGTGGCCGTTGCGGGGGTGGCGGAGGCCCGGCGGCGCTCGGTGGAGGCGGGGCCCGGTGCGGAGGAGGAGATGGAGGAGGCGGTCGCCGTCTGAGGGCGGCTCGCGCGGTTGTCCACAGGCCGGGACGGGGTGGCGGTGGCGGAGGTACCTTCTTGGTCAGCCGGCCGCAGTTGGGCAGTTGGGCAGGTGGCCAACTGGGCGAGTGCCAGCTGGGCGAGGGCGAGGGCGACGGTGAACGGGGGCGGGGCTCATGGGTGACATCCGGACGGGCGACATCCGGGCGGCGGTACCGGCGCAGCGCGGGGCCGGCGGTGGCGGGCGCATACCGGTGGTGCCGGGGTTCGCCGTCGTGGACCGCGGAGAGGGTTCGCCGAAGGGGCGGGGCAAGGCGCTGCGGGAGCGGGTGCCCCGGTCGTCGCACGGGATGCTGGAGCTCCCCGAGGGCCGGCCGGATGCCGTGCGGGCGGTGGAGGAGTCGAGCCGGGGCCGGGTGCCGGGGCTGGCGCCGATACGGGTGGGCAGGATGGCCGCCACGCCGTTCGCGTTCCTGCGCGGCGCCGCCGGGCTGATGGCGCACGACCTGGCGGGTACGCCGGTCACCGGCATCGGCGCGCAGATATGCGGGGACGCGCACGCGGCGAACTTCGGGCTGTACGGCGATGCGCGCGGCGGGCTCGTCATCGACCTGAACGACTTCGACGAGACGGCGGTCGGCCCCTGGGAGTGGGACGTCAAGCGGCTCGCGACGTCGCTGGTGCTCGCCGGGCGGGAGGCGGGCGCGGACGAGGACGTGTGCCGGGCGGCGGCGTTCGACTCGGTGGGCGCCTACCGGCGGACCATGCGGCTGCTCGCGAAGCTGCCCGTCCTGGACGCCTGGAACGCGATCGCCGACGAGGAACTGGTCTCGCACACCGACGCCCGGGATCTGCTGGGCACGCTGGAGCGGGTGTCGGAGAAGGCACGGGCCAACACCAGTGCCCGGTTCGCCGCCAAGGCGACGGAGGAGTGCCCGGACGGCGGCCGGCGGTTCGTGGACGCCCCGCCGGTGCTGCGCCGGGTGCCGGACGCGGAGGCGGCGGCGGTGGCCGCGTCGCTGGGCGCGTACGTGGAGACACTGCCGGAGGACCGGCTGCCGCTGCTCGCGCGGTACGCGATCCACGACGTGGCGTTCCGGGTGGTGGGCACCGGGAGCGTGGGGACGCGTTCGTACGTGGTGCTGCTGCTGGATCACCGGGGCGAGCCGCTGGTGCTGCAGGTCAAGGAGGC
Source organism: Streptomyces sp. CB03234 (assembly GCF_001905885.1). GTDB lineage: Bacteria > Actinomycetota > Actinomycetes > Streptomycetales > Streptomycetaceae > Streptomyces. The sequence continues at coordinate 349,049 of NZ_LIYH01000005.1, forward strand.
GCGGCCCTCCGCGCTGCTGCCGTACCTGCCGCGGGTGGGCTTCCCCGTGGGGGAGGTGGAGCACGAGGGGCGGCGCGTGGTCCTCGGGCAGAAGCGCATGCAGGTCGTCAGCGACAACCTGCTGGGCTGGACGACGGTCGAGGGCAGGCCGTATCAGGTGCGGCAGTTCCGCAACCGCAAGGGGAGCGTGGACCCGGCGGCGCTGTCGGCCGACCAGGTCGACGACTACGGGCGGATGACGGGGGCCCTGCTGGCCCGGGCGCACGCCCACAGCGCCGACCCCCGGCTCATCGCCGGATACTGCGGCAAGAACGAGGAGCTGGACGAGGCGGTGGCCCGGTTCGCCGTGGCGTACGCGGACCGGACGGAGGCGGATCACGCCGATCTGCTCGCGGCGGTGAGGAGCGGGCGCGTGGCCGCCGAGCTGGGGGTGTGACGGGCCGGGGCCTCTCGCCCGTACGCTGGTCGGGTGACGACCCCGAACGACGACGTGACCGGTGCCCCGACCGCCGACGAGACCGCTCGGACCGCTGACGCGGCAAAGGCCGCTGGGGCCGCCGCTGGGGCCGCCGCTGAAGCCGCCGAGGCCGCCGGTACGGCTGATACGGCCGGTACGGCCGAGCGGCCCGAGGCGCGGCTGGAGCGGGCGGTGCGTGCGGCGGAACAGGCGCTGATCGAGTTCGAGATCGCGGTGGAGACGTTCCGGGTGGAGGTGGAGAACTTCTCCCGGCTGCACCACCAGAAGCTCGGCCCGATGTACGCGCGGCTGGACGAGCTGGACGCGCTGATCGCGGAGGCGAAGGCGGCCCGCACCGGTGATCCGGAGGATGTGCGCAAGGCCCAGTCGGCGCGGGCGCTGGTGATGCCGATGCCGGGTGTCGACGAGCTGTTCAACGACTGGGTGGACTCCGACGGCCTGTCCCCCGAGGCCGCGGCGATGCTCACCGACCAGCCGGTGCAGCCGCCCAGGCGGGTGCGGCCGAGCGACGAGGCGCGCAAGCTCTACCGCGAGCTGGCCCGCAAGGCGCACCCGGACCTGGCGCGCGAGGAGAAGGAGCGGCAGCGGCGCGAGGAGTTCATCACCCGGGTCAATGCCGCGTACGGGCGCGGGGACGAGGCGCTGCTGCGGGAACTGTCCGAGGAGTGGGCGGTGGGCCCGGCGCCTGCGGCCGCCGCGCTCAGCGAGAGCGAGGAGCTGTACGCCAGGCTCGAATGGCTGGCCCGCCGCAAGGAGCTGCTGACCGTGGTGGCGCGGGACCTGGAGGACAGCGCGATCGGCGCGATGCTGCGGATGGCGCCCGACGACCCCGACCGGCTGCTGGAGGAGATCGCCGAGCAGCTGCTGGCACAGGTCGCCGAGCGCGAGGCGGAGCTGGCGGCGCTGGCGCGGTAGTGGTTGTGCAGTAGCGTCGGGATGTCTCCACGAGCGACGATCCCACCGGATGAGAGAAGGCCTGACCCATGAACTTCGCACCACTGCCCACCGTGGATGCCGCCTCCGTACCGGCCGACGGACTGGTGCTGGACGTCCGTGAGGACGACGAGTGGGCGGCCGGGCATGTCGAGGGCGCGCTGCACGTGCCGATGAGCGACTTCGTGGCGCGGTTCGGTGAGGTGACCGAGGCGGTCGCCGACGGGCGCCGTGCCTATGTGATGTGCCGGGTCGGCGGCCGTTCGGCACAGGTCACCCAGTACCTGGTGCAGCAGGGCATCGACGCCGTGAACATCGACGGCGGCATGCTCGCCTGGGAAGGCGCCGGCCGCCCCATGGTCACCGACAACGGCAGCCCCGCCGTCGTTCTGTAGGCCGTGACCGGCCCGGTTTCAGCCCAGGGGGTGCGCGGCCAGCAGGTCGCCGAGCGCCTCCTCGTGGGCCGCCGCCGGGCCCAGTGACAGTTCCAGCTGCTTGGCCCAGGCGTGGTAGCGGTGCAGCGGGTAGTCGGTGTCGGCGCCGAAGCCGCCGTGCAGGTGCTGAGCCGTCTGCACGACCCGCCGTACGCCCTCGGAGGCCCAGATCTTCGCCACCGCGATGTCCCCGGCGGCGGGCAGCGCCCCGCCGGCGCCCGAGCCGATCCGCCAGGCCGCCTGCCAGAGCGTGGCCTCCATGGCGCGCAGGTCGATGTAACGGTCGGCGGCCTGGACGGCGACGGCCTGGAACGTCGCGATGGGGAACCCGAACTGTTCACGCTTGCCGGTGTACGCCGACGTCATCGCGAGCACGGCCTCCCCGACGCCGAGCGCCAGCGCACACGTCCCGGTGGCGAGCAGCCCGCGCAGCCACTCCCAGGCGCCCTCGCCGTCGATCACCTCGCGGCCGGTGACCCGCACGGCGTCGAGCCGTACCTCGGCGAGCAGTTCGCCGCTCGTGGACACCTGGTCGGCAAGGGTGAGGCCCGCGTGGGTGCGGGGCACCAGGGCGAGGACCGCACGGCCCTCGGGGGTGTGCGCCGGTATGGCGATGCGGTCCGCGCACCGTGCCCACGGGACGCCCGTGTGCATCCCCTCGAGCACCCAGCGGTCGCCGTCCCGGCGGGCCGTCACCGCCAGCTCCGCCGGATCGTGGCCGCTGCGGCCGTTGGCGCCGACGGTGAGCACCAGGTCGCCGCGGCCGACCCGGGGGAGCAGCTCGGCGGCCAGCTCCGCGTCGCCGTACCGCTCCAGGGCCATCGCGACCGCGCTGGTCTCCAGCAGCGGCACCCGGGCCAGCACTTTGGCCGACTCGCGCAGCACCAGGCAGAGCGCGATGGGGTCCAGGCCGGCGCCGCCGTACCCGGGCGCCAGCACGAGGCTCAGCAGGTCCGCCGCCGCGAGCTTCGCCCACAGCGGCCGGTCGAACTCCTCGGCCACCGCGCCCGGCGTGAGCGCGGGGCTCGGTACGCCGTCGGGCGCGACGCCCTTGAAGACCGCCCTCGCCGCCTCGACGGCCGCCTGCTGCTCCTCGCTGAAGGTGAAGTCCACAGCCCTTTGCCTCCCCGCGCGCCCACCTCATCTGACGGACCGTCAAGATAGAACAGGTTCTAGGCGAAGGGAATGGGCTTTCAGCGGTCGAAGTCGAGCTCCACCTCCGGCGTTACGGGGTGTGACTGGCAGGCCAGTACGTAACCCGCGTCGGTCTCCTCGCTCTCCAGGGCGTAGTTGCGGTCCATCCGTACCTCACCGGTGACCAGGAACGCGCGGCAGGTGCCGCAGACGCCGCCCTTGCAGGCGTACGGCGCGTCCGCGCGGCTGCGCAGCACCGTCTCCAGCAGCGACTCCCCTTCCCGCACCGGCCAGGTGCCCGACCGGCCGTCCAGAGTCGCGGTGAGCGTGGCGTGCGCGGGTATCGCGGCCGCCCGTACGGCGGCGGGCGCCGATCCGTCATCCACGTGGAAGATCTCCTGGTGGATCCGGCCACGGTCCACGCCAAGGCCCCGCACTGCCCGTTCGGCACCCATGACCAGCCCGAACGGCCCGCACAGGAACCAGCCGTCCACCTCGTCGACCGGCAGCAACCGCGGCAGCAGCGCGGTCAGCCGCTCCCGGTCCAGCCGCCCGGACGGCAGCCCGGACTGCTGCTCCTCCCGCGACAGGACGGTCACCAGCTGGAAGCGGTCGGGGAACCGGTCCTTCAGGTCGGCGACCTCCTCCAGGAACATCGTCGAGGCGGCCGTACGGTCACTGCGTATCAGGCAGAACCGGGCCTCCGGTTCGCGGGCCAGCAGCGTCGAGGCCATGGAGAGCACCGGGGTGATCCCGCTGCCGCCCACGATCGCGGCGAAGTGCCCGGGCCGCGGGGGCAGGAGGAACCGGCCCATCGGCTCCATGACCTCCACCGTGTCGCCGACCGCGAGCTCCTTGAGCGCGTATGTCGAGAACTCGCCACCGTCCACCAGCCGGATGCCGACCCGCAGCACCGGGTCCTCACCCTCGGGGGCGGCGGGGGAGCAGATCGAGTACGTACGCCGGATCTCCTCGCCCGCCGTGCTCCGGCGTCGCAGGGCGAGATGCTGGCCGGGGGTGTGGCGGAAGGTCTCACGCAGCTCGGGCGGCACCGTGAAGGTGACGGCGACAGAGTCGTCCGTGAGCCGCTCGACCTCGCTCACCCGGAGCGGATGGAACATCTACAACTCCTTGAAGTGGTCGAACGGTTCACGGCAGGCGGTGCAGCGGCGCAGCGCCTTGCAGGCGGTGGAGGAGAAGCGGCTGAGCAGCTCGGTGTCGGTCGAGCCGCAGTGCGGGCAGCGGATGGCCAGCGAGACCGGCACCGGCCCACCGCCGGTGCCCTGGTGGCGGGGCGGCGCTATGCCGAACTCGGCGAGCTTGCGGCGCCCTTCCGTGCTGATGTCGTCCGTCGACCAGGCGGGCGAGAGGACCGTGACGACCGAGACCTCGGCCATGCCGTGGTCGTGCAGCACGCGCTCGATGTCCGAGGACATCGCCTCGACGGCGGGGCAGCCGGTGTACGTCGGGGTCAGCTCGACCCGGACCCGGCCGGGGGCGAGAACGTGCACCCCGCGCAGAACACCGAGCTCCTCCAGCGTCAGTATGGGCAGCTCCGGGTCGGGGACCGCGCCGGCCAGCCGGCTCAGCTCCTCCTCCAGCGCCGTCATCCGCGCCGTACCGGTCACCATGACGCCCCCGGGTGGCTGCGGTGCAGGTGCTGCATCTCGGCCAGCATCCGGCCGAAGCTCTCCGTGTGCAGGCCCTGGCGGCCCGCACCGGCGCTCCACGCTCCTGTGCGAGGGCCGTCCGGCACGGTGAGCGTGGCCCGCTCCAGGACCGCCGTCACCGACGCCAGCCAGTCGGACTCCAGCTCCTGCCAGTCGACGTCCAGCCCCGCCACCGGCTGGAACAGCTCGCCCGTGAAGCGCCACAGCGCCGTGCAGGCCCGCTGTGTCCGCCGATGGCTCTCGGCGGTGCCGTCACCCAGCCGGAGCGTCCACTGCTCGGCGTGGTCCTGGTGGTACGCGACCTCCTTGACCGCCTTCGCCGCGAGCCCGGTGAACTCGCCCTCGCCGGCCGCCGCCAGCCGGCCGTACAGCAGCCGCTGGTAGGTGGAGAAGTACAGCTGCCGGACGATGGTGTGGGCGAAGTCGCCGTTCGGCTGCTCGACCAGCTGGACGTTGCGGAACGCCCGCTCCTCGCGCAGATAGGCCAGCTCGTCCTCGTCACCGACGAGGGACAGCAGCACCCGCGCCTGGCCGAGCAGGTCCAGCGCGATGTTGGCGAGCGCGACCTCCTCCTCCAGGACGGGGGCGTGGCCCGCCCACTCCCCCAGCCGGTGCGACAGCACCAGCGCGTCGTCACCGAGGGCGAGCGCGGCGGCGGTGCTCACGGCGGCGGGCACGGGCTCTGCGGCGGTCACAGGTTCTTCACCCCCTCCGGGACCTCGTAGAAGGTCGGGTGCCGGTAGGGCTTGTCCGCGGACGGCTCGAAGAACGGGTCCTTCTCGTCGGGGGACGAGGCGGTGATCGCCGTGGACGGCACCACCCAGATCGAGACGCCCTCATTGCGGCGGGTGTACAGGTCGCGGGCGTTGCGCAGCGCCATCTGGGCGTCCGGCGCGTGCAGGCTTCCCGCGTGGGTGTGGGACAGCCCGCGACGCGAGCGCACGAACACCTCCCACAGCGGCCAGTCGCTGGTCGTCATGCCTTCGCCTCCCCGTGCTTCGCCGCGTACGCCGCCGCGGCCTCCCTGACCCAGGCGCCTTCTTCGTGGGCGCGGCGGCGCTGGGTGATGCGCTGTTCGTTGCAGGGCCCGTTGCCCTTGAGGACCTCCCAGAACTCGGTCCAGTCGATCCGGCCGAAGTCGTAGTGCCCCCGCTCCTCGTTCCAGCGGAGGTCCGGGTCGGGGAGGGTGAGGCCCAGCGTCTCCGCCTGGGGGACGCAGATGTCCACGAACCGCTGGCGCAGCTCGTCGTTCGAGTGCCGCTTGATCTTCCAGGCCATGGACTGCGCCGAGTGCGACGACTCGTCGTCCGGCGGACCGAACATCATCAGCGACGGCCACCACCAGCGGTTCACCGCGTCCTGCGCCATCGCGTGCTGCTCGGGCGTCCCGCGCGAGAGGGCGAGGAGCGATTCGTACCCCTGGCGCTGGTGGAACGACTCCTCCTTGCAGATCCGGACCATCGCGCGGGCGTACGGGCCGTAGGAGCAGCGGCACAGCGGCACCTGGTTGGTGATCGCCGCGCCGTCCACGAGCCAGCCGATGGCGCCGACGTCGGCCCAGGTCAGCGTGGGGTAGTTGAAGATCGAGGAGTACTTCTGGCGGCCGGTGTGGAGCTTGTCGAGCAGCTCGTCGCGGCTGGTGCCGAGGGTCTCGGCCGCGCTGTAGAGATACAGCCCGTGCCCGGCCTCGTCCTGCACCTTGGCCATCAGGATCGCCTTGCGCCGGAGCGAGGGGGCGCGCGTGATCCAGTTCGCCTCGGGCTGCATGCCGATGATCTCGGAGTGGGCGTGCTGGGCGATCTGCCGGACGAGCGTGGCGCGATATGCCTCCGGCATCCAGTCGCGCGGCTCGATCCGCTCGTCGGCGGCCACGGCGGCGTCGAACACCGCCTCGTACGCCTCCTGCGTGTCCGCAGTCACTGCCGTCATCGGGCCCCCTACCGACCGATCGTTCGGTTGAATGACTTCAATGGTGAGTCGGCGGCCCGTATGGTGTCAACCCTGTGGATAACCCGGCGGATCGATGGGAACGGGAACGGGGCGGGATGGACTCGTACGACAAGGAGGCCGGCGGCCGCGCCCGGCGCGCCACCGACGCGGAAGGTCCCGGCCGCGTGACCCCTCCGCCCCCGGCCGGCTCCGAACCGGAATCCGCCCCACAACCAGGCCCCGCGCCGGCGCCGCCACCCGCCGGCACATCCGCCGCCCCCGACTACGCCACCCGAGCGACCCCCACCGCCCCCGCGTCGGCCACCGGCCCCGTGCCGGGGACCGCCCCCGTGCCGGGTGCCGCCCCCGCGTCGGGCACGGACCGAGCGTCGGGTGCCGCCCCCGTGCCGGGTGCCACCCCCGTGCGGGGCACCGGCTCCGTGCCTAGCACCGGCCCCGCGTCGGATACGGACCGAGCGCCGGGTACGGACCGAGCGTCGGGTGCCGCCCCCGCGTCGGGCACGGACCGAGCGTCGGGCACCGGCCCCGTGCCGGGTGCCGGCGGCGCCGGGGGCAGTGGGCGGGGTTCGTCCGTGGGGGGTGAGCGTGCTTCGGAGCACCTGACGTTGCCGACGGCGGGCCGTGGGAGCGGAGGGGACGATCCGCTGGTCGCGGCGGGGGCCGCCGATGGGCCGCCGGCAAGGCCCGCGTGGGCGGTCGCGGCCGGGGCCGCACCGGAGGAGGGTGCCGGGGCAGCGGCCGGTGAGCCGGGGGAGGCGTCGGGAGGGCCGCCCAGTGGGCGGCCCGGGGCGGGGATAACCGCGTTGTCACTGCCGTATCAGGTCGTGGCGGCCGTGTCGCTCGCCGTCGTCGGGATGCTCGCGTGCGTGCACCTGGCCATGGCGTTCCTGCACGTCGCGCCGTCGAACACGCTCACCAAACAGCACGGCAAGGCCGTGGACGACTGGGTCTTCCCCGAGTTCGAGCAGAACTGGAAGCTCTTCGCGCCCAATCCCCTCCAGCAGAACATCGCCGTCCACGCCCGCGCCGAGGTCGTCGACGGCGACGGCGGGCGCAGGACCACCGGATGGATCGACCTCTCCGGTGACGACGGGGAAGCGATCCGCGGCAACCTCCTCCCCAGTCATGTGAACCAGAACGAGCTGCGGCGGGGCTGGGACTTCTACGTGAACTCGCACACCAACGACAACCGCCCCAACGGTCTGCGCGGGCAGCTCTCCGAGCGCTACATCCGGCGCATCGCCATGCTGCGGCTCGAAGCCCACCACCTGGGCGGCAGGATCGAGCGGATACAGCTCCGCTCCGCCACGCAGGGCGTCGAGGCTCCGGTGTGGAGCGACGAGAAGACCGACACGCGGCCCTACTACCGGGTGCTCCCTTGGTGGACCGTGACCGCCGCCGACCTGCCCGGTGGCGTCAGCGGCGGCCGTACGGAGGCGGGCCGGTGACGACCCCTACCCGTACCCGTGCGCACACCGAGCCGCTCGACCGCCGGCTCGCCCGTGCCATCCAGCGCGTCACCGGCACGGCCCTCGGCCCGTACCAGACCGCCGTCGTACGCATCGGCTTCGCCGGCGCCTGGCTGCTGTTCCTGCTGCGCGAGTTCCCCCACCGCCACGAGCTGTACGGGCCCGACGGACCCTGGTCCTGGGACATGGGCCAGCAGCTCATCGCGAACAACCACGCGTTCACGGTCCTGATGTGGTCCGACAGCACCCTCTGGTTCGAGACGGTGTACGCGCTCGCCGTGCTCTCCAGCGTCCTGCTGCTGATCGGATGGCGCACCCGCACCATGTCGGTGCTGTTCATGGTGGGCGTGCTGTCGCTGCAGAATCGCTCCATCTTCATGGGCGACGGCGGCGACAACGTCGTCCACCTGATGGCGATCTACCTCGTCCTGACCCGTTGCAGCCAGGTCTGGTCCGTGGACGCCCGCCGAGCCGCCCGCCCCGGACCGCGGCGCGATGTGCTGGGGCCGGTGATGTGGGCGGTTCTGGCCTTCGGGCTGGTGGCGGCCACACTGTTCATCGACCGGACCGGCGAGACATGGCTCCTGGTGATGCTGTGGCTGCTGTGGGCCGCGCAGGGCGTGTGGTGGCTGGTGTGCCGGTACGCGCCCGGCGAGCCGCGTGTCCTGGCCGACGTGCTCGCCAACCTCGTCCACAACGCCACCCTCGCCGTCATCATGGCCGAGGTGTGCCTGATCTACGCCACGGCCGGCTGGTACAAGATCCAGGGCTCGCGCTGGCAGGACGGCACCGCGCTGTACTACCCGCTCAAGCTGGACTACTTCACCCCCTGGCCGTTCCTCTCCGACCTCCTCGCCGCCAGCGGCGTGATGGTCATGGTGCTGACCTACGGCACGGTCATCGTGCAGGTCGCCTTCCCCTTCACCCTGTTCAACCGCAAGGTCAAGAACGTCCTGCTGGTGGCGATGATGCTGGAGCACGCCGGTATCGCGCTGCTGCTCGGGCTGCCGTTCTTCTCGCTCGCCATGATCGCCGCCGATGCCGTCTTCCTGCCGACCGTCTTCCTTGTGTGGCTGGGCACCCGCGTCCGGCGCGGCCGGGACCGGCTGCTGCCGGGCACCAGGAAGGTGCCGCGGCCGGCGCACGCCGCCGAGGCGGAGGCTCCCCGTACTCTCGTGGGGTGAGCAGCGAGACCCCCCTGGAGGCCCCCCTCCAGTACGACGACGGTTACGGCCCCGAGATCGGTGTCGGCCCGCACCCCCGGCCCTGGCCGGAGGACGAGCGGTACGACCCCGAGCTGCTGGCGGGCGGCGACCGGCGCAATGTCGTCGACCGGTACCGGTACTGGAGGCGGGAGGCGATCGTCGCCGACCTGGACACCCGGCGCCACGACTTCCATGTGGCCGTGGAGAACTGGGGCCACGACTTCAACATCGGCTCCGTCGTGCGGACCGCCAACGCCTTCCTGGCGAAGCAGGTCCACATCGTGGGCCGACGGCGCTGGAACCGGCGGGGCGCCATGGTCACCGACCGGTACCAGCATGTGCGCCACCACCCCGACACCGAGTCGCTGACCGCCTGGGCGGACGCCGAGGGGCTGCCGATCATCGGGATCGACAACCTCCCCGGCGCGGTGCCGCTGGAGCGGACGGAGCTGCCGCGCCGCTGTGTGCTGCTTTTCGGGCAGGAGGGTCCGGGCCTCACGGACGAGGCCCGCAAGCACGCGGCGATGGTCTGCTCGATCGCCCAGTTCGGCTCCACCCGGTCGATCAACGCGGGCGCGGCCGCAGCGATCGCCATGCACGCCTGGGTGCAGCGGTACGCGGAGATCTCCGGGCCGGAGGCCTGACCCGGAGCCGTCACGCCGGGCGGCGCACCTCGACCACCCGGAAGCGGTTCGCCACGAACGCGCTGTCGCACAGCGCCGCGTTCGCCGCCGGGTTGCCGCCCGAGCCGTGGAAGTCGGAGAACGCCGCCGTCTGGTTGACGTACACCCCGCCCGTCAGGTTCAGCGAGAGCTGCGCCGACTCCTCCAGGCAGACCTCCTCGACCGCGCGCTCGACGTCCGGCGAGGTCGTGTACGCGCCGACCGTCATCGCGCCCTTCTCGCGCACCGTGCGCCGCAGCAGCTCCAGCGCGTCGGCGGTCGACTCGACCGAGACGGCGAAGGCGACCGGGCCGAAGCACTCCGACATGTACGCCGCTTCCGCGTCCGGCTTGGAACCGTCCAGCTTGACGAGGACGGGCGTACGGACCACGGCTTCGGGGAAGTCCGGGTTGGCGACCTCGCGCGAGGCCAGGGCGACCTCGCCGAGCCCGGCGGCCGCCTCCAGGCGGGCCTTCACGTCCGGGTTGACGATGGCGCCCAGCAGGGCGTTGGCCCGGGCGTCGTCGTCCAGCAGCCCGCCGACCGCGGCAGCGAGGTCGGCGACCACCTCGTCGTACGGCTTGGGTCCGGCGTCCGTGGTGATGCCGTCGCGGGGGATCAGCAGGTTCTGCGGGGTGGTGCACATCTGGCCGCTGTAGAGGGACAGCGAGAAGGCCAGGTTGGACAGCATGCCCTTGTAGTCGTCGGTCGAGTCGATGACGACCGTGTTGACGCCCGCTTTCTCCGTGTAGACCTGCGCCTGCCGGGCGTTGGCCTCCAGCCAGTCTCCGAACGACGTCGAACCGGTGTAGTCGATGATCCGGATCTCCGGGCGGACGGCCAGGTCCTTGGCGATGCCCTCGCCCGGCCGCTCCACGGCCAGCGCCACCAGGTTCGGGTCGAAGCCCGCCTCCGCCAGCACCTCGCGCGCCACCCGTACCGTCAGCGCCATGGGGAGCACCGCGCGCGGGTGGGGCTTGACCAGGACCGGGTTGCCGGTGGCCAGGGAGGCGAACAGGCCCGGGTAGCCGTTCCACGTCGGGAAGGTGTTGCAGCCGATCAGCAGCGCGATGCCGCGGGCCACCGGCGTGAACGCCTTGCGCAGCTCCAGCGGGTCCCGCTTGCCCTGCGGCTTGGACCAGTCGGCGACCAGCGGGGTGCGGACCTGCTCCGCGTACGCGTACGCCACCGCCTCGAGGCCGCGGTCCTGGGCGTGCGGCCCACCCGCCTGGAACGCCATCATGAACGCCTGCCCGCTGGTGTGCATCACCGCGTGCGCGAACTCGTGCGTACGGGCGTTGATGCGGGCCAGGATCTCCAGGCAGACCAGGGCGCGGGTCTCGGGACCGGCGTCCCGCCAGGCGCCCATGCCGGCGCGCATGGCGGGCAGCAGGACGTCCACGTCGGCGTGCGGATACTCCACGCCCAGCTGCGGGCCGTACGGCGAGACCTCGCCGCCGGTCCAGCCGTCCGTGCCCGGCTGGTCGAGCTCGAAGCGGGTGCCCAGAGTGGCCTTGTGGGCTTCGAGGCCGTCGGCGGCGCTCAGCGAGCCGTTCTCCCCGTACGCCTTCGGGTGCTCGGGGTGCGGGGACCAGTAGGCCCGCGTGCGGATGGCTTCGAGGGCCTGTTCCAGCGTGGAGCGGTGCCTCTCGGTCAGGTGGTCGGTGGTGAGCTGAGCGGCGGCCATGACGGACCAACTCCTCGTCGAGCTGGGCAGGGACAGGCGGACAGAGCTAGAGTAACCGAACGATCGGTCGGGACAAGGGGGCCTCCCGAACCTGTGGACAACTCATCGGGGAGGATCACTGTCATGACCGACACCAAGGCCATCGAGCGGAGCCGTACCGTCGCCGTCGTCGGCACCGGGACCATGGGCCAGGGCATCGCCCAGGTCGCCCTCGTCGCCGGCCACCCCGTACGCCTCTACGACGCCGGGCCCGGCCGCGCACAGCAGGCCGCCGCGGCCATCACCGCACGGCTCGACCGACTGGCGGAAAAGGGCCGCCTCACCGCCGAGGAGCGGGACGCGGCAGCCGGCCGGCTCCACGTGGCCGAGACCCTCGGCGACCTCGCCGACGCGGCGCTCGTCATCGAGGCGATCGTCGAGCAGCTCGCGGTCAAGCAGGAGCTCTTCGCCGAACTGGAGAAGACCGTCGCCGACGACTGCCTGCTCGCCACCAACACCTCCTCCCTTTCCGTCACCGCCATCGCGGGAGCGCTGCGGGTGCCCGGCCGCTTCGTCGGGCTGCACTTCTTCAACCCCGCGCCCCTCCTCCCGCTCGTCGAGGTCGTCAGCGGCTTCGCCACCGACGAAACCGCCGCCACGCGCGCGTACGCCACCGCCAAGGAGTGGGGCAAGACGCCGGTGCGCTGCGCCGACACCCCCGGCTTCATCGTCAACCGCATCGCCCGCCCCTTCTACGCCGAGGCGCTGCGCCTGTACGAGGAGCGGGCCGCCGACCCGGCCACCATCGACGCCGTCCTCCGCGAGTGCGGCGGTTTCCGGATGGGCCCCTTCGAGCTGACCGACCTGATCGGGCAGGACGTCAACGAGGCCGTCACCCGGTCCGTCTGGGAGGCCTTCCACCAGGACGCCAAGTTCACCCCGTCCCTCGCCCAGCGGCGCCTGGTCGAGTCCGGGCGCCTGGGCCGCAAGACGGGCCAGGGCTGGTACGCGTACGGCGAGGACGCCGAGCGGCCGGCCGTGCCCACCGAGGCGCCCGCACCCGCGCCCGCCGCGGTCACCGTCCACGGCCACCTCGGCCACGCCGAGCCGCTGGTCGCCATGATCGAGCAGGCCGGGATCACGGTCCGCCGCCGCAAGCGCGGCAACTACCTCACCCTCCCGAGTGGCGGCCACTTGACCCTCGCCGACGGCGAAGCGGTCTTCGAGTACGAGGGCGAGGAGATCATCTACTTCGACCTCGCCCACGACTACAGGACCGCCACCCGCATCGCCCTGGCCACCGCCCCCACCACCTCCGCCGAGACCCTCCAGGAGGCCGTCGGCCTCTTCCAGGCGCTCGGCAAGGACGTCACGGTGATCGGCGACGTCCCCGGCATGATCGTCGCCCGTACCGTCGCCATGCTGGTCGACCTCGCCGTGGACGCCGTCGAGCGCGGCGTCGCCTCCGCCGAGGACATCGACACCGCCATGCGCCTCGGCGTCAACTACCCGGCCGGGCCCCTGGAGTGGGGCGCGCTGCTCGGCTACGAGTACGTGGCCGACGTGCTGCGCGCCCTGCACGAGCGTTACCCGACCGGCCGTTACGCCCCCTGCCTCGGCGTCGCCCGCAAGGACCACGAGGAGAGGGCCGCCATGAAGGACCAGGACAGCCGATGACCACCGCCAAGCGCGATACGTACACCCCCGAGACGCTGCTCTCCGTCGCCGTCCGCGTCTTCAACGAACGCGGCTACGACGGCACCTCCATGGAGCACCTCTCCAAGGCGGCCGGTATCTCCAAGTCCTCGATCTACCACCACGTCACGGGCAAGGAGGAGCTGCTGCGGCGCGCCGTCAGCCGGGCGCTCGACGGCCTCTTCGCGGTCCTCGACGAGCCCGGCGCCGCGCGCGGACGGGCCATCGAACGGGTCGAGTACGTGACCCGGCGCACCGTCGAGGTCCTGATGGACGAACTGCCGTACGTGACGCTCCTGCTGCGCGTACGGGGCAACACCAAGACCGAGCGGTGGGCGCTGGAGCGGCGCCGCGAGTTCGACCACCGGGTCGCCGACCTGCTCAAAGCGGCCGCCGCCGACGGCGACCTGCGCGCCGACGTGGACATACGGCTGGCCACCCGGCTGCTCTTCGGCATGATCAACTCGCTGGTGGAGTGGTACCGGCCCCAGCCGGGTGGCGACGCCGAGCGCCGGCAGGTCGTCGACACCGTCGTCCACCTCGCGTTCGACGGCCTGCGTACGGTCCCCTAGGTGCCCTCTAGATCTCGTCCGGCGCGATCCGCCGGTTGAGGTCCGTTTCCTCGAAGACCAGCAGCGTGCGCGTGGAAAGCACCTCCGGGATCGCCTGGAGCCTGGTCAGGACCAGCTCACGCAAGGTCCGGTTGTCCGGCGTGTGCACCAGCAGCAGGACGTCGAAGTCCCCGCTGACCAGAGCGATGTGCGCGGCCCCCGGCAGCGCCTGGAGCTGCTCGCGGACCGTGCGCCAGGAGTTCTGGACGATCTTGAGCGTGATGTACGCGGAGGCGCCCTGCCCCGCCCGCTCGTGGTTGACCCGGGCGCTGAAGCCGCGGATCACCCCGTCCTCGATGAGCCGGTTGATCCGCGCGTACGCGTTGGCGCGTGAGACATGGACCCGGTCGGCCACGGAGCGTATCGAGGCGCGACCGTCCATTTGGAGGATGCGGAGGATGTCGCGGTCGATCGCGTCGAGCGGCCGCGGCGCCGCCTGCTGCTCGCCGCTCGGCTGCCCCTGCTCCCTGCCGTCGGCCATTTGTTCAGCTGCCATGTCCCCCCGCCTCTCATCCATGGACGACCTGCCTCTATCCCAGGCTGTGGAGAACCGTTTGTCCACAGGCTGAAGGCGCCTGTAGCCAAAATGCCGCCACGACCGAACAATCGGTAGGTGAGGCGCGTCACAGTCGCGTCCCCCCTCGGGTCTTATGCCCGCTCCCACGAGGAGGTGCTGTCATGACGGTCCAAGAGCTGCCCGGTGCCGCCCCTTACCGGCCCACCCCGCCCCCGGCGTGGAAGCCGCGCACCGACCCCGCACCGCTGCTCCCGGACCCCGAGCCGTACCGGGTGCTGGGCACGGACGCCGCGGCCGGCTTCCCGCCCGAGCTGCTGCGCCGGCTCTACGCCGAGCTGGTGCGCGGCCGCCGCTACAACGCGCAGGCGACCGCCCTCACCAAGCAGGGCAGGCTGGCGGTCTACCCCTCGAGCACCGGCCAGGAGGCGTGTGAGGTCGCCGCCGCCCTGGTGCTGGAGGACCGGGACTGGCTCTTCCCGTCGTACCGCGACACCCTCGCCGCCGTGGCGCGCGGCCTCGACCCCGTCCAGGCGCTGACCCTGCTGCGAGGCGACTGGCACACCGGGTACGACCCGCACGAGCACCGTGTCGCACCGCTGTGCACACCGCTGGCCACCCAGCTGCCGCACGCCGTGGGACTGGCGCACGCGGCCCGCCTCAAGGGCGACGACGTGGTGGCCCTCGCCATGGTCGGCGACGGCGGCACCAGCGAGGGCGACTTCCATGAGGCGCTGAACTTCGCGGCCGTCTGGCAGGCCCCCGTCGTCTTCCTCGTACAGAACAACGGCTTCGCCATCTCCGTCCCGCTCGCCAAGCAGACCGCGGCACCGTCCCTGGCCCACAAGGCCGTCGGGTACGGGATGCCGGGCCGGCTCGTCGACGGCAACGACGTGGCGGCCGTGCACCAGGTGCTCTCCGAGGCGGTCGCCCGCGCCCGGCGCGGCGGCGGGCCCACGCTCGTGGAGGCCGTGACGTACCGCATCGACGCCCACACCAACGCCGACGACGCCACCCGCTACCGGGGCGACAGCGAGGTCGAGGCGTGGCGCGACCACGACCCGATCCGGCTGCTGGAGCACGAGCTGACCGAGCGCGGCCTCCTCGACGAGGACGGCATACGGCAGGCGGCCGAGGACGCCGAGACGATGGCCGCACGGCTGCGGGAGCGGATGAACGCGGACGCCGAGCTCGACCCAATGGACCTGTTCGCGCACGTGTACGCCGAGCAGACGGCACAACTGCGGGAGCAGGCCGCCCAGCTGCGCGCCGAGCTCGACGCCGAAGGTGATGCCTGATGACGACCGTGGCAAACGCGGCACCCAAGCCCGCGACCAAGCCCGCCACCATGGCGCAGGCGCTCCAGCGCGCCATGCGCGACGCGATGGCCGAGGACCCGTCCGTCCACGTCATGGGGGAGGACGTCGGCACGCTCGGCGGCGTCTTCCGCGTCACCGACGGGCTCGCCAAGGAGTTCGGCGAGGACCGCTGCACGGACACCCCGCTCGCCGAGGCGGGCATCCTGGGCACGGCCGTCGGCATGGCGATGTACGGGCTGCGGCCGGTCGTCGAGATGCAGTTCGACGCCTTCGCCTACCCGGCGTTCGAGCAGCTGATCAGCCATGTCGCACGGATGCGGAACCGGACCCGGGGCGCGATGCCGCTGCCGATCGTCGTGCGCGTGCCGTACGGCGGCGGGATCGGCGGCGTCGAGCACCACAGCGACTCGTCCGAGGCGTACTACGTGGCGACTCCGGGGCTCCATGTCGTCACGCCCGCGACGGTCGCCGACGCGTACGGACTGCTGCGGGCGGCGATCGCCTCCGACGACCCGGTCGTCTTCCTGGAACCCAAGCGGCTCTACTGGTCGAAGTCCCCCTGGTCGCCGGACGCACCCGACACCGTCGAGCCGATAGGGCGCGCGGTCGTGCGGCGGACCGGGCGCAGCGCCACGCTCCTCACGTACGGGCCGTCCCTGCCCGTGTGCCTGGAGGCCGCCGAGGCCGCGCAGGCGGAGGGCTGGGACCTGGAGGTCGTGGACCTGCGCTCGCTGGTGCCGTTCGACGACGAGACGGTCTGCGCGTCGGTGCGGCGCACCGGGCGCGCGGTCGTCGTCCACGAGTCGTCCGGCTTCGGCGGCCCGGGCGGGGAGATCGCCGCCCGGGTCACGGAGCGGTGCTTCCACCACCTGGAGGCGCCGGTGCTGCGGGTGGCCGGGTTCGACATCCCCTACCCGCCGCCGATGCTGGAGCGGCACCATCTGCCGGGCGTGGACCGCATCCTGGACGCCGTGGCGCGGTTGCAGTGGGAGGCGCAGAGCTGATGGCCCAGGTGCTGGAGTTCAAGCTGCCGGACCTCGGCGAGGGCCTCACCGAGGCCGAGATCGTGCGCTGGCTGGTGGACGTCGGGGACGTCGTCGCCGTCGACCAGCCGGTCGTAGAGGTCGAAACCGCCAAGGCGATGGTCGAGGTGCCGTGCCCCTACGGGGGCGTGGTGACCGCGCGGTTCGGCGAGGAGGGTACGGAACTGCCCGTCGGCGCGCCCCTGTTGACCGTGGCGGTGGGCGCCACGTCGGCGCCGGCGTCGGCCCCTTCCTCCGGCGGGGCGGGCTCGGCCGGTGCGGCGGGCTCGTCCGGCTACTCCGGTTCGTCCGGGGAGGGCTCCGGGAACGTGCTCGTCGGGTACGGCACGGCTGCCCCGGCGGCGCGGAGGCGGCGGGTACGGCGGGAGCCGGTGACCGCGGTGGCCGCACCGTCCGCTCCGGCACCGGCACCGGTCGCCGTACCGGTCGCCGCTCCGGTCACCGCTCCGGTCACCCCCGTGCGCTCCGACGGGCCCGTGCCGGTGATCTCGCCGCTCGTACGGAAGCTGGCCCGGGAAAAGGGCATCGACCTGCGGCAGTTGCGCGGCTCCGGGCCCGACGGGCTGATCCTGCGGGCTGACGTGGACCGTGCGGTGGCGGCGGCCACCTCGGCACCCGCCCCCACGACCGCGCCCGGCCCCGCGACCGCCCCCGCGACCGCCGCGATCCCGGCCAGCGTCGGTGAAAGGGTGCCGCTGCGCGGCGTACGCGGTGCGGTCGCCGACAAGCTGTCCCGCAGCCGGCACGAGATCCCCGACGCGACCTGCTGGGTGGACGCGGACGCGACCGAGCTGATGGCCGCGCGCGCCGCGATGAACGCGGCCGGGGGCCCCAAGATCTCCCTGCTGGCGCTCCTCGCCCGGATCTGCACGGCCGCGCTCGCGCGCCACCCCGAACTGAACTCCAGGGTGGACACGGCCGCACGGGAGATCGTGCGCCTGCCCGAGGTGCATCTGGGCTTCGCCGCGCAGACCGACCGGGGCCTGGTCGTCCCCGTCGTCCGTGACGCGCACAGCCGGACGGCGGAGTCCCTGTCTGCGGAGTTCGCCCGGCTGACGGAGGCCGCCAGGGCCGGGACGCTGACGCCCGCCGAGCTGACGGGCGGGACGTTCACGCTGAACAACTACGGCGTGTTCGGGGTCGACGGCTCCACGCCGATCATCAACCACCCCGAGGCGGCGATGCTGGGCGTCGGCCGGATCGTCCCCAAGCCCTGGGTGCACGAGGGCGAACTGGCCGTCCGGCAGGTCGTCCAGCTGTCGTTGACCTTCGACCACCGGGTGTGCGACGGCGGGACGGCGGGCGGCTTCCTGCGCTACGTCGCGGACTGCGTGGAGCACCCGGCGGTGCTGCTGCGGACGCTCTGACGGCCCCGGGGCCCCGGCCGGACCTCCGGCCCGGGGCCCCGGCCGCGGCTGCCCCGGCTGTCCGGGTCGCCCCGGGGGTGGGCGGGACCGCACGCCTGGGGATACTGGTGGCGTGACCCCATATGACGTCGTCGTGCTCGCCGGGGGTGCCGCCAGGCGGCTCGGCGGCGCGGACAAGCCAGGCGTGAGTGTCGGCGGGCGGGCCCTGCTGGATCGCGTGCTGCGGGCCTGCCGCGAGGCCGGACGTACCGTTGTCGTGGGCGGGCGGCGGGGCACCGTGCGCCCCGTGGTGTGGGCACGGGAGGAGCCGCCCGGGAGCGGGCCGCTGGCCGCGCTCGCGGCCGGGGTCCGGCACGTGGAGGCCGACACCGTGGTGGTGCTGAGCGGCGACCTGCCGTTCCTCCGGGACGGCGGGGTACGGAAGTTGGCCGACTCGCTGGCCGGCGGGAGCGCCGAGGCCGTGCTGTCCGTGGACCCCGACGGCCGGGACCAGCCGCTCGTCGCCGCGTACCGCACCGAGCCGCTGCGCCGCGAACTGGCCCTCCTGGCAACGGAGCACGGAAACCTGACGGGACTGCCGCTGCGCCTGCTCGTGCAGGAGCTGGACGTCCGCCGCATCCCCGCCGACCCCCTCGCCTCCTTCGACTGCGACACCTGGGAAGACATCGCCACGGCCCGGACCACGATCAGGGAGCATGGGAACGTGCTGGACGAATGGATCACCGCAGTCAAGGACGAGCTCGGCATCGAACTGGACGTCGACACCGGCGTCCTGCTCGACCTGGCGCGCGACGCCGCGCACGGCGTGGCGCGGCCCGCCGCGCCGCTCACCACCTTCCTGGTCGGTTACGCGGCGGCCCAGGCCGCCGGGAACGGGCCCGAAGCCGTCTCCCAAGCCGTGGCCGATGCCGCGCGCAAGGCGGCCGCCCTCGCCGACCGCTGGGCGAACGAGGCCACCGACGGCGCGGGTACCAAGACCGACACCGACACCGGCACCGGTCCCGGGCCCAACACCGGCACCGGTCATGGAACCGGCCCCAACACCGGCACCGGCACCGGCCCCAACACCGGCACCGGCACCGGCACCGGTCAGGGAACCGGCAGCGGGACCGACAACGGGGCCGGCGCGGGATGACCGACCCGGAGGTCGACGGCGTCGACGAAGCCCTCGCCCTGGTCGGGCCCCCGTCCCCACCGGCCCCGAAGCAGGAGCAGCACAGGGCCACGCCCTGGACCGAGGCCCGTGCCGTCGCCGCACGCCTGGGCGCGGCACGCCCGGCCCGGACGCGGCGAGTGGGTCTCGGACAGGCGCTGGGCGGTGTGCTCGCCGAGCCGCTGGCCGCCCTCACCGACCTGCCCTCCTTCGACACCTCCGCCATGGACGGGTGGGCCGTCGCGGGCCCCGGCCCCTGGCAGATCCGCGAAGGCGACTCCGTCCTGGCCGGGCACGCGCAGACGCCCCCGCTCCCCGACGGCGAGGCGGTACGGATCGCCACCGGCGCCCGCGTCCCACCCGGCGCCACCGCCGTGATCCGCAGCGAACACTCCCGTACGGACACGACCGGCCATCTGCACGCCCAGCGCGAGGTGACCCACGGGCAGGACATCCGGCCGCGCGGCCAGGAGTGCCGCTCGGGCGACGCCCTGCTGCCCGCCGGAACACCCGTCACGCCCGCCGTTCTCGGCCTGGCCGCGGCCGCCGGGTACGACGAGCTGCACACCGTCGAGCGCCCGCGGGTCGAGGTCCTGGTGCTCGGCGACGAACTCCTCATGGCGGGCCTCCCGCACGACGGGCTCATCCGGGACGCCCTCGGCCCGATGCTGGCACCCTGGCTGCACGCCCTCGGCGCCGACGTCATCGCCACCCGCCGTATCGGCGACGACGCCGACGCGCTCTACGCGGCGGTCACCGACTCCCAGGCGGACGTGGTGATCACCACCGGAGGCACTGCGGCCGGTCCGGTCGACCACGTCCACCCGGTCCTGCGCAAGGCGGGCGCCGAGCTGCTGGTCGACGGCGTGAAGGTGCGCCCCGGCCACCCGATGCTGCTCGCCCGGCTCAGCCCGGCCACGTACCTGGTCGGCCTGCCCGGCAACCCGCTGGCGGCCGTCTCCGGGCTGCTCACCCTCGCCGAGCCGCTGCTCCGTGGCCTCGCCGGGCGCCGGGCCCGGGCGCCCTACACGGCCGCGGTACGCGACGAGGTGCACGGCCACCCGCACGACACCAGGCTGGTGCCGGTCACCCACGCTGCGGGGCGCGGCTCCGGACACGCGGCAGGGCACGGCTCCGGACACGCCACCGGGCAGGTCAGCTCCGGGCACGTCGTACCGCTGCACTACAACGGGCCCGCCATGCTGCGTGGGATCGCCGTCGCGGACGGGCTCGCGGTCGTCCCGCCAGGAGGGGCCCGGGCCGGGGACGTACTGGAGATCCTCGACCTGCCCTGGGCGGCGACCACCGAAGGGTGTTTCACGTGAAACTTCCCGGCCAGGACGCGATGGCTCGCCGCGCCGACGAATATCTCGTGGGCGGCCAGATCAGGCTTCCGAACCCGATCGTCCAAAAACCCCTGCGCCAAGTGGGCAAGCGGCTGCTGATGGCCCTGTTCGTCCTCGCGCTGACCGTCCTCATCGTCTACATCGACCGCGGCGGCTACCACGACAACGCCGACGAGGGCGTCGACCTCCTCGACGCCATCTACTACGCGACCGTGACCCTGTCGACGACGGGCTACGGCGACATCGTTCCGCACAGCGACAGCGCGCGGCTGGTGAATGTGCTGCTGGTGACCCCGCTGCGCGTGCTGTTCCTGATCATTCTGGTCGGTACCACTCTTGAGGTCCTCACCCAACGGACCCGGGAAGAGTGGCGGCTCAAGCGCTGGAGGACCACGTTGCGCGACCACACCGTCATCATCGGCTTCGGTACGAAGGGCCGCTCGGCGATCCAGACGCTGTGCGCCACCGGCCTGAAGAGGGACCAGATCGTCATCGTCGACCCGAGCAGCAAGGTCATCGAGACGGCGAACGCCGACGGGTTCACCGGCGTGATCGGTGACGCGACCCGCAGCGATGTGCTGCTGCGCGCCGAAGTGCAGCGCGCCCGGCAGATCGTCATCGCGACCCAGCGCGACGACACCGCCGTCCTGGTCGCACTGACGGCCCGCCAGCTCAACCGCGGGGCGAAGATCGTCGCGGCGGTACGGGAAGAGGAGAACGCGCCGCTGCTGCGCCAGTCCGGCGCGGACGCCGTGATCACCAGCGCGAGCGCGGCCGGCCGGCTGCTGGGCCTGTCCGTGCTGAGCCCCAGCGCCGGCACGGTGATGGAGGACCTGATCCAGCAGGGCAGCGGTCTCGACCTGATCGAGCGGCCGGTCATAAAGGCCGAGGTGGGCAAGAGCGTCCGCGAGACGGACGACCTGGTGATCAGCGTCCTGCGCGGGCACCGGCTGCTCGGCTACGACGACCCGGCGGCCAGCCCACTGCAGTTGACGGACCGTCTGATCACGATCGTACGGGCAGGGAGTGTGGCGCCGCTGAGCACGCCGCCGGAGTAGCCTCGCGGCCATGCATGCGATCACGATTCCCGAACCCGGTGGTCCCGAGGCGCTCGTCTGGGCCGAGGTGCCCGATCCCGTGCCCGGCGAGGGCGAGGTCCTCGTCGAGGTGGCGGCGAGCGCCGTCAACCGTGCCGATCTCCTGCAGCGGCAGGGCTTCTACGATCCCCCGCCCGGCTCGTCCCCCTACCCCGGCCTCGAGTGCTCCGGCCGTATCGCGGCGCTCGGGCCCGGGGTCGCCGGATGGGCCGTCGGCGACGAGGTGTGCGCGCTGCTGGCAGGAGGCGGATACGCCGAGAAGGTCGCCGTACCGGCCGGGCAACTGCTGCCCGTCCCGGACGGCGTGGACCTGGTGGAGGCGGCGGCGCTGCCCGAGGTCACCGCCACGGTCTGGTCGAACGTGTTCATGGTGGCGCACCTGCGGCCGGGCGAGACGGTGCTGGTGCACGGCGGTGCCAGCGGCATCGGCACCATGGCGATCCAGCTCGCCAAGGCGGTGGGCGCCCGGGTCGCGGTGACGGCGGGCGGCCCGGAGAAGCTGGCGCGCTGCGCCGAGCTGGGCGCGGACATCCTGATCGACTACCGCGAGCAGGACTTCGTCGAGGAGCTGCACAAGGCGACGGACGGGGCGGGCGCGGACGTCATCCTCGACATCATGGGCGCCAAGTACTTGGACCGGAACGTGAAGGCGCTCGCCGTGAACGGGCGGCTCGCGGTGATCGGCCTCCAGGGCGGCCGGAAGGCCGAGCTGAACCTGGGCGCCCTGCTGAACAAGCGCGCGGCGGTGACGGCGACGTCGCTGCGCAAGCGGCCCCTGGACGAGAAGGCGGCGATCATCGCAGCGGTACGCGAGCACGTCTGGCCGCTGATCGGCGCGGGCACGGTCCGCCCGGTGGTGGACCGCACGTTCCCCATGCCGGAGGCCCGGGAAGCCCACCGGACGCTGGAGTCGAGTTCTCACGTCGGCAAGGTCCTGCTGGTCACGCCGACCACCGCCTGAGCCCGACGCCGGACCACGTCCGCCCGCGTGGTCATGACCACGCGGGCGGGAGGCCGGGAGGCGGGAAGCCGGGAGTGACGGGGCCCGGCACACGCGCGGTGTGACGGGCCCCGGGACGGCCTCCCGGACGCACCGGCTACAGGTACGGCCTGACAAGGCACCGGTTACAGGTACGGCCCGGCAAAGGCACCGGCTACAGGTACGGGGCCCGGCAAGGCACCGGTTACAGGTCGGCCCGGCAAAGGCACCGGCTACAGGTACGGCCCCGAGCGGATCGCGCCGTGGCCGCGCTCGTCGTCGTCATCGGTCGGCGCGCCCGGGGGCAGCGCCCGGCGCATCTGCTCCAGCTGGGCGCGGGCCGCCATCTGCTGGGCGAACAGCGCCGTCTGGATGCCGTGGAACAGGCCCTCCAGCCAGCCCACCAACTGCGCCTGCGCGATGCGCAGTTCCGCCTCGGAGGGGATGGCCTCGTCCGTGAACGGAAGGGACAGGCGTTCGAGTTCTTCCACCAGTTCGGGCGCCAGGCCGTCCTCCAGCTCCTTCACCGAGCTGGCGTGGATCTCCTTCAGGCGTACCCGGCTGGCCTCGTCGAGAGGTGCCGCACGGACTTCTTCCAGAAGCTGCTTGATCATGCTGCCGATACGCATGACCTTCGCAGGCTGTTCAACCATCTCCGTCACCGGGACCTCGCGCGACTCGTCGTCACCGTCACCGCCGCCGAGAGCCATTCCGTCCTGTCCTACGACCAGGATCTGGGGGTTCTCGTGCGACCGTTCATTCCTCGGCATCTCCATGCCAGCCATTCTCTCGCACGGGTGCGTCACCAGACGGTCTGCCCCCGTACGCGGGTGATCCACCCTCGTACGGGGGCACAACCGGCCCGGCAGCCCCTGTTACGTCGCCGCGCGGCGGGCCACCGCCCCGCGCGAGCGCGTCACCAGAGCGGCGAGGAGCGCGGCACCCAGCGGGACGGCGACCAGCAGGGCGGCCAGCGTCTCCCACGGGACGATGATCGGCACGTGCGGAACGTCCATCAGGCCGCCCTGATCCAGTGCCGTCTCGTACCAGTTCATCATCTGGCGCCGCTCGGTCAGTCGCAGCCCGACCGCCGGCAGGACCCCTGCCGCCGAACCGAGCAGCACACCCATCACGGCGACCACCCCGCACTGGAAACCGCTCAGCGTCCGCCGTACCCGCGGCGGAGCACCGACCGCGGCCAGCGTCTTCAGATCGGCCTCCGCGTCCGCCTGGGCGAGCCCGGTGGCGATACCGGCCGCGCCGATGGTGATCAGCCCGGCGAAGACGGTCAGCGACAGCAGCACGATGCTGTTCTCGCTGACGAAGCCTTCCTCCACATGGAGGTCGACGCCGGCACCCGTCTGGGCGAGTTCGTCGTCGAGCCGCTGGCGCTGCTCCGTGCTCGGCATCCTGTCGGTCGAGAAGTACGCGCCGAACGGCACCGTCGTGAGGCCCGCCGCCTTGGCCGCGGCCGGCGGCACGATGCCCGCCAGGCCGTAGGACTCGGTCCCCCGGGCGGCCTGGTACGTGTCGAACGACACGACCTCGCCCGGCGGCTCCTTGCCCTGCGCCATGGCCTCCTCGGCCTTCCTGGAGTCGGTGATCAGCTTGATGCCCAGCTTGCCCCTGGCGTCGATCAGCACACGGGAGAAGGACACGACCCTGCCCTCGGCCAGCGCCTTCTCGGCCGCCGCGTCCTTGATCCCCAGCACCTTCAGCAGCGTGCCGTCGGCGACGACGAGCCCGCTCTCGGTGTACGCCATGTCCGGCGAGTCCTTGCAGCGCCAGTCCTGGGCGAGCTTGCGGCGCTCGGCCTTGGAGTACTTCTCCGCCGGGTCGGAGCCGTCGGGCGAGGTGGCCCACAGAGGGCACTGGTTGGCCTCGGGGATGACGACCTCGTGACGGCCGCAGCCCTCACCCTGCCCGTACATGTCGCACCCCGCCCTGCCCACCGCGATCCGGTCCACATCGGCCCGCACATCGACGGGCAGGTTCTTCTGCACCGCGTCACGTACCACCGGGACGTCCCGGCCGCCGCCCTCCCTGACCATCACGGAGACCGCTCCATGCGGCAGCCGCGCCTCGTACGCCGCCCGCTGCTGGGCGTCGTCGCTCGCCTGGTACGTCGCCACGGCGACCGTGCCCGCGACCGCGGCCAGCACCGCGGCGACCGCCGGAGCCGTACGCCCCCGGTTGCGCACCGCGTCCCGCAGCGCCAGGCGCGGCGACAGCGGCAGCCAGCGGCCGGCGCGCCCGAACAGGCCCACCAGGGCGGGGGTCATCGCGACGACGCCCAGCTCGGCGAGGGCGCTGCCGCCCGCGACGATGACGAACTGGTCGGAGACCACCGACCCGTACAGCGCGATCGCGGCGCCCAGCAGGACGGCGATCAGGCCCACGACGGGCAGCACCCTGCTGCTGCGGCGCACCCCGCGGCGGCCGGTGAGCGAGGCGAGGACCGTCTGACGGGACGCGGTGACGGCCGGTACGACCGCGGCCAGCAGGCCGGTCAGCACGGCGAGCAGCCCGATACCGAGCAGCTCCAGCGGCCGGACGTCGAAGGCGCCGAACCGCCGGCCCATGTAGTCCTCCAGCACCGGCTGGAGGAGGAACGTCAGGATCAGTCCGAGCACCGTGCCGACGACGGCCGCGGCGACACCGATGACCAGACCACCCGCCAGGACGATGGCCCGGATGTGGCGGCGGTCGCCGCCGTTGGCACCGACCAGCCCGAGCTGTCGCCGCGAGCGGCGGGCGCCGACGGCGAAGGCGGGACCCGCCAGCAGGCAGATCTCCAGCATCGCGAGGCCGACGACGGTCCCGGCGGCGGCGAGCGCGGCGGCCTGGGCGGCCGTACTGTTGCCGTAGTCGCCCCACCCCTCGCTCTGGAACAGCGGTACGTCGGAGTCGGCCGGCGGGTCGAGGGCGACCGCGCGCGATGTCACCACGACGCCCTTGGTGTTGGCCTCCTTGACCATGTTCCACGTGAAACCGTCCGTGCCGCCCGCCGGACGGGGCAGGGTCAGCAGATGCGTGGTGCTCTTGTCCGTCCCGGGCATCCCGGCCGCTTCGAGCGCCTTCCCCAGCGGGTCGAGGAAGGCCCCGGGCAGCGCGTTGACCTGGTCGGTCTTGAGCTCGTTGGGCAGCTCGTAGGAGCCGACGATCCGGTACTCGCGGTCGAGGCCGCGCGCGGTCAGCGTCGAACCGACCTTCAGCCCGCTGGACTCCAGGAAGTGTGTGGTCGCGGCGACCTCGTCGGCCTTCCCGGGGAACCGGCCGTCCCGCAGGACCATGATGCCCCTGGCCATCGGGTCGGCCGCCTTGAGCTCCCGGATCTCCGTCTGGAGCAGACCGTGGGCCGTACGCAGCCTCCCGGCCCCTACCGAGTCCGTCAACACCGTGGAGTTCGCCGGGAAGACCTTGGTGACGTCCGCCTTGCCCTCGGGCCACGGCTTGTTCTCGAAGGCTTCCACCGGAATGGCGGATCCCTCCAGCGGGTGCTGGAGGACCGGCGTACCGCCGTAGCCGGAGTCGGAGATCCGCGCGTCGGCGGCGCCGATCGACCGGGCCAGCTTCTCCTCGGTGGACAACTCCGAGCTGCGCAGCGTCAGATCGGCCGCGCTGACACCGAGGATCGGCAGGGCGATCATCGCCAGGACGAGGAAACTCCGGCCCTTGTAGCGCCAGGCGTCACGGCGGGCGATGCGCACCGCGGCACGCCAGGAGTGGAACCAGTTGTTCACCGCTCGGCCGCCTGGCCGGTGAGCAGGGAGTCGGCGTCGCTGCGCAGGGTCTGGTCGACGACCGCGCCGTCCCGCAGGAACACCACCCGGTCGGCCCAGGCGGCGAACCGGGGCTCGTGGGTGACCAGGACGCCCGCCGCGCCCGCGTCGCAACGGGCGCGCAGCAGCGCGAGCACGGACTCGCCGGTCTCGGAGTCCAGGGCGCCGGTCGGTTCGTCGGCGAGGACGAGCCGCCGGTCGCCCACCAGGGCCCGGGCTATCGCCACACGCTGCTGCTGACCGCCGGACATCTCGTCGGGGAACCGATCGGCGAGGTGCCCGAGGTCCATCTCCTCCAGCGCGGCGATCGCCTCCCGTCGCGCCTTGCGGGCGGAGGTGCCGTCGAGTTCGCGCGGCAGGGCGACGTTCTCGGCGGCGGTGAGCGCCGGGATGAGGTTGTAGTCCTGGAAGACGTACCCGATGCTGCGGCGCCGGAGGGCGGCGAGCGTCTTGCGGTCGGCGGCGGTGATGTCGGTGTTCTCCACGATCACCTGGCCGGAGGTGGGGCTGTCGAGGCCGCCCGCGATGGTGAGAAGCGTGGACTTGCCGGAGCCGGACGGGCCCATGACGGCGACGAGTTCACCGGGGAAGACAGCGAGGTCGATCCCGCGCAGGGCGTGCACCTCGGTGGCCCCTGACCCGTGGACACGGGTCAGGTTCTTCAGTCGCAGCACGGGCTGCGGGGGCTGTTGCGACGAGGGTGATGACATGGACAGGGGTCCCCCCTTGGGCGTACGCGTGCAGGGACAGGCGTACGGAGCGGATGTGTACGGGATGGTGGGTGCGGCGGCGGACGCGGCCGGTCACGTCCCCGGCAGCCGGGACGTCGCCCGGCCCGCCTCGGGAACGCGCGGGGGTACGGCCTGGGCGGCGGCCTGCGGGGCGGCACCGGCGGAGAGCCGGATGAGCCGGGCCTCGCAGTGGTCGAGCCACCGCGCCTCGGCCTCCGTCCGGAAGATGAGCTGTTCCAGGACGAGCAGCCAGGCCACGTCGTCCCGCTCCTGGGACGCCCCGCTCTCCACGGCGGTGATGGCCTGCGCCTTGAGCCGGGTGTAGTCCTGCATCGCCTTGACGGTGTGGCGGCGCTGCGACTGGATCACGTTCCGGATGTCGACACCGGGTGCCCCGACCGCCATGGCGAGCTTGATGGCCAACTCGTCACGGACGGGGCTGGTGCGGTCGACCGGGTTCTCGAACCAGAGCCTGAGCTCCTCACGGCCCGCGTCGGTGATCGCGTAGAGCGCGTGCCCCGCCTCGTCCTCACCGCCCTGCTCGATCAAACCGTCCCGCTCCAGCCGGCTGAGCGTCGTGTAGACCTGGCCGACGTTGAGCGGCCACGTGGACCCGGTGCGCGACTCGAACTCCGTACGGAGCTGGGAGCCGTAGCGCGGACCGCGTTCGAGAAGGGCGAGGAGGCCGTGGCGGATCGACATACTCAGTATGTATACCGAGTATGCCCACGCCGACAAGGGTCCTCAGAAGGACCTGGAACGTCCGTCTCAAGGCGGACGGGCAGCGGTCAGCGGCGCCTTATGCGCAGCCCGAGGAAGCCCAGACCGAGGCCCATCATGGCGAGCCCGACGCCCAGCGTCAGCACCGGAATCTGCCGGTCAGCGACGGTGCCGGCGGCCCGCGCGGCGGGCTCGTACGCGGCGGCGGGCGGCGAGTGCGGCGGGTCGGCGGCCGCCGGGGACTCCGTCTCAGGTACCGCCTCGCCCTCCGGTTCCTCACCCCGGGGAAGGCCCGGCGCTGTTGCCGTTTTGGTACGTGCGGGGTCGGCCGAGCCGGATGGCGAACCCGGCGACGCCGCTTCGGAGGCGCTCACCGACGGCGACGTGGGCCGCCCGGGCCGCTGCCGCCCCTCCCCGGCCGGCCGCCCGGCCAGCGACGGCGAGGCGGCGGCGTGCCGCGTCGGCCCCAGGACGGAACCGGGCCCGGTGCCGGCCCCGGGGCCCGTACCGGACGCCGAGGCCGAGGGGGACGCGGAAGGAGAAGGGGTGGCGGGTGAGCCGGAGGCGTCGTCACTCGGCCGGACGATCCCCACGCCCGAGTCGGCGGCGGGCGCCGTCTCCTCCGCGTACGCCGAAGAGACCGAGCCTGAGGACACGGCCAGCACCAGAACCGCGACCGCCGTCGCACACCGTGAGTCGAGCCTTGGAGCCACCGGGTGACCCCCTCCCGTGCGAACCGCCAGGAGCCGTCACTGTCCACGGCCCCACAACGCACTCAGCGTCACACGGTGGACGTGCTCCGGCATCCCGGGCGGCCCGACAGCCACCCGCAGGGGTTACTCGCCCGGGTCACCCGTCGCGACGGTCAGCTCGAACGTCTGGTTGCCGGGCACCACGGCCGTCCCCTCCGTGGGGAACTGGGAGATCACCTGGTCCTCGGCGTACTGCGGGTTGTCCTCTTCCTTGACCGTGTACTTCCAGCCCGCCGCCTGGAGGCAGCTCTTGACCGAGATGACGTCCTTGTAGGTGAAGCTCGGCGCCTGCACCTTCGACGGATCGTCACTGTCCTCCGAGGCGTCCGTGCACTCGGTCGTCTCCATCGTCCGGTGCCGCTCCGGCGGCTTGTGACCCGCCTCGGCCGGCTCCGCCGACTGGCTCGTACCACCCCCGCCCGCCTCCGTGGCCGGGTCCTCGTCGTCGCCGCCGCTCAGCGAGATCGCCGCGACGAGGCCGCCGATGGCGAGCAGGGCGACCACGATCGCGCCCACGACGACCGGCATGTTGCTCTTGCCCCCACCGCTCGACGGCGCCGGAGCGGCGGTCTGCGGGGAGATGGTGTACGGCGGCGGCGCAGGCGTCTGGTACGCCGGAGCCGGGGTCTGCGGCTGCTGCGGGTAGCCGTACGAGGGAGCGGGCGTCGGAGCAGGCGTCCCGTACGGCTGGTACGGCGTCTGCACGCTGTGCGGCCCCGGCGCCGGGGTGGTGTGGTCGACCGGCGGGAACACCGCCGAACCGACCCCGGCGCCGCTGCTCGCGTGCGGCGCGCCCTGCACGATCACCGGCGCGCCCGTCTGGCCCTGCCCCGCCGACAGCAGCCGCAGGCACTCGTCCCGCATGGCGGCCGCGCTCGGGAAGCGCTCGTTCGGGTTCTTCTTCAGCGCACGCGCCACCAGCGCGTCCATCGCCGGCGTGATCGACCGGTTGATGGAGGACGGCGCGACCGGCTCCTCCTGCACATGGGCGTACGCGATGGCCAGCGGCGAGTCCGCGTCGAACGGGATGCGCCCCGTCAGCAGCTGGAACAGCATGATGCCGACCGAGTACAGGTCGGAACGCGCGTCCACGCCCCGCCCCAGCGCCTGCTCCGGCGACAGGTACTGCGGCGTGCCGACGACCATGCCGGTCTGCGTCATCGACGTGACGCCCGACTGCATGGCGCGCGCGATGCCGAAGTCCATGACCTTGACCACACCGCGCTTGGTCATCATCACGTTGCCCGGCTTGATGTCGCGGTGGACCAGACCCATCTCGTGGCTGGTCTCCAGCGCGGCCAGCACGTCGGCCGTCA
Source organism: Streptomyces sp. CB03234 (assembly GCF_001905885.1). GTDB lineage: Bacteria > Actinomycetota > Actinomycetes > Streptomycetales > Streptomycetaceae > Streptomyces. The sequence goes on from NZ_LIYH01000005.1 coordinate 379,075, forward strand.
CCTTCAGCGCCTTGTCGGCCGGCATGGCGCCGAACTGCTGGATGTCCGCCTGGAGCACCGAGCCGAGGGGCTGGCCCTCCACGTACTCCATGACGATGTACGGCATCAGCGAGCCGCCGAGGTCGTCCTCGCCGGTGTCGAAGACCGACACGATGTTGGTGTGCTGGAGCTTGGCGACGGCCTGCGCCTCGCGGCGGAAGCGCTCGCGGAACGACTGCTCCCGGCCCAGCTCGGTGTGGAGCGTCTTGATGGCGACCTGCCGGTCCAGCGCACTGTCGTACGCCAGATAGACGGACGCCATACCGCCTTCGCCGAGCAGGTCGCGAAGCTGGTACCGGCCGCCCGCCACCGAGCCGCCCGCATAGCGGCCCTGTGCGCCGTCCTGGCTCATGATCTTGCTCCCCCGTGCGCGCGCCCGTGGCCGCGGTGATGCGGTGATCCCGTTTTACGGGCCCAGTCTGCCCCAGGGCCGGGACACGTCAAGCCGGGTGCCCGTTCCGTGACCGTACGCACAGCAAGCGTCTCGGAAGCGTTACACGCCGGGCATGGAATTTGCACAGGCGTACGGGGAACCGGTTGGATGGCCGGTCCATCCCGAACCGGCGCGGCACGCGAAGGCTGTAGCGTGACGTGACGTAGTACCCCTTAAGACACGGCGGCACACCGCACGCGGACAGCAAGCGGACAGAAACGACGGCGAGGACTGATGGCATCCGAATCCGAGGCAGGCGGCGGCGGAGTGCCGGAAGCCGCCGAGTGGGGCGCCGGCGGACTCGTCGGAGACGGCCGCTACCGGCTGACCCATCGTCTCGGCCGCGGCGGCATGGCCGAGGTGTTCGCGGCAGAGGACGTACGGCTGGGCCGGACCGTCGCCGTGAAGCTGCTGCGTGCCGACCTCGCCGAGGACCCGGTCTCCAAGGCCCGCTTCACCCGCGAGGCCCAGTCCGTCGCCGGGCTGAACCACCACGCCATCGTCGCCGTGTACGACTCCGGCGAGGACGAGGTCAACGGCCAGTCCGTCCCGTACATCGTGATGGAACTGGTCGAGGGCCGCACCATCCGCGACCTGCTGATCAACGCCGAGGCGCCGCCGCCCGAGCAGGCGCTGATCATCGTCTCCGGTGTGCTGGAAGCCCTCGCCTACTCACACCAGCACGGCATCGTGCACCGCGACATCAAGCCCGCGAACGTGATCATCACGCACAGCGGCGCCGTCAAGGTGATGGACTTCGGCATCGCGCGTGCCCTGCACGGCGCGCAGTCGACGATGACCCAGACCGGCATGGTCATGGGCACCCCCCAGTACCTCTCCCCCGAGCAGGCCCTCGGCAAGGCCGTCGACCACCGCTCGGACCTGTACGCCACGGGCTGCCTGCTGTACGAGCTGCTCGCGCTGCGGCCGCCGTTCACCGGCGAGACACCGTTGTCGGTGGTCTACCAGCACGTCCAGGACATCCCGGTGCCGCCGTCCGAGGTCTCCGACGTCGCCCCGCCGGAGCTGGACGGCCTGGCCATGCGCGCCCTCGCCAAGGACCCGGACGACCGGTTCCAGAGCGCCGAGGAGATGCGCGGGCTGGTCCAGTACGGGCTCCAGATGCTCCAGCAGCAGGGCAGCCACACCGGCACCTGGAACACCGGCCCCGTCGACATGCACGAGGGCGGCCGCACGCCGGCCGGCGGCGTCGCGGCGACCACCGCGATGGGCCACCCGATGCACGGCGACACCTCGCAGGGCCCGATCCTGCCGCCGTCGAACCCGGACGACGGCGCGTACGCGTACGACGGCGGGCAGGGCGGCAGGCGCGGTGGCCGCGGCAAGATGTGGCTGTTCGCGGCGCTCGCGCTGATCGCGATCGTGGCGGGTGTGGCGTACGCGCTCGACCAGACCAGGACGACGCCGGACGAGAAGAACAAGAAGCCGCCCGCCACCACCGCGCCGTCCAAGCCCGGTGACACCACCAGCCCCTCGCCCTCCGACAAGGAGACGGACGAGCACACGCAGGACCCGGGCGGTTCGACGGGCGGCGGCGGCAGCAACGGCGGCAACTGGAACGACCGGACACCCGACACCCCGTCGCATCCCCAGACCGACAACCCGACGCCCCCGACCGGCGCGCCGTCGTCCCCCGGCACCACCGAGGGCACCGACCAGGGCGGGACGACCGACGGCGGTACCGACCAGGGCGGGACGACGGACGGCGGTACCGACCAGGGCGGGACCACCACCGGCGGCACCGACCAGGGCGGCACCACCGACGGCGGGACGACCAACGGCGGCACCACCACCGGCGGCACCGACCAGGGCGGCACCACCGACGGCGGGACGACCAACGGCGGCACCACCACCGGCAGCACCGACCAGGGTGGCGCCACCGCCGGCAGCGGCGTCTGACGCCTGTGTGAGCGCACGGGCAGGGGGCGTCCGGCCTGCACGGGCAGGGGACGTCCGGCCCGCACGGGCAGGGGGCGTCCGGGCCCGCCCCACCAGGGCCCCGGGTCCGCTCACCCCGCGAAGGCGTCGCACACCGCCTCGTACTCCCGCGTCCACCACACCGCCAGGGCCGACGCCGCAGGAAACTGCGGGTCGGCCCTGCCGTCGTGCAGCTGGTAGCGCCAGCGCAGTATCCAGAAGTCGTTCAGCCGCTCCCACCACACCCGGTGCACCGCCGCCGCCAGCTCGGCCGGGTCGGCCCCCGCCGCCCGCCGGTACGCGCGCGCGTACGCGCGTACCTTCGCCAGCTCCAGGCCACCGGCCGGCTGTACGAAGAAGATCGCCGCGGCCCGAACCGCCTCCTCCGCCCGTGGCTGCACGCCCAGCCGGTCCCAGTCGATGATCGCGGCGGGCTCCGCGCCCCGGTAGAGCAGGTTCAGCGGGTGGAAGTCCCCGTGCACCCAGCCGCCCGCGTCGGCGGCCAGCGGGCGCCGGTGCGCGTGCTCGGCCAGCAGCCGCCGCCGCTCCAGCAGCCGGTGCTCGGCGAGCTCGTCGAACGCGTCCCGGGGGCGGCGGGCGCGGGCCAGGGCCAGCAGCCGGTCGATGACCCGGAACGTCTCCTCCGGGTCGGCGCTGCGGTACTGGTGGTCGCTGTGCGGCTCCATGACCTGCTCCAGGCAGGTGTGCACGAGCCCGAGCAGCGCGCCGAGGCGGCGGGAGCCGACCGTCGTCAGCTGCGCGCCGGCCCGGTGGCGCCCCTCGATCCACGGGTGCAGGGCGTAGCAACGCCCGCCGATCTCCGCGACCGTGTCGCCCTCCGCGTCCGGCAGCGGCGGCGCGACGGGCACGCCGAGGTCGTGCAGCCGCTGGGTGGCGCGGTGCTGGCGGACGATGGTGTCGCGGTCGGCGGTGGGCGCGTCCAGGTGCTGTTTGAGGAAGTAGGCGCCGTGGGTGGTGGCCAGGCGGTAACCGCGGTTGAGCAGGCCCTGGGTGACCGGTACGCAGGACAGGGGCTCGCCCGGGTTGTCGTAGCGGCGCAGGAGCGCACTCACGGGTGGGGCGGCGGTTGCAGATGAGCGCGGCACTCACCAAATGTTAGATCACGGAGCGTGGTGAGAATGTCGCTCGGCGGAACAGTCCAGTGAGTGGACGGTGGCGAACCGGGGCTCGATCCGCAGGTACGCCGGGTCGAACGGCTCGCCGTCCATCCGGTGCGGCCCCGGCCCCAGCAGCGCCAGCTCGCCCTCGGTCGGCCGGTCGACGACGTGCGCGGTGCCCGTGAGCTGCACGGACCACAACAGGTCCGCCCCGGAGCCGAAGTTGTCGGCGCCGTACGTCACGACGCCGCCGTCACAGGTCCGGTGACAGCCCAGCCCGCGGTGCAGCCGCAGGACGACGCGGCCGTCGACCAGGGCGTGCCGGGCGGGCGCCAGGAACGGCATCGCCCGCAGGGTCGTCGCCACCCGGCCGTGGCGGACCCGGCCGAGCAACTCGATCGCATCGGGCACGTCGGTGGCGTCGGTGGAGGGCATGCCCTCCACTCTCGGCGACGCCTCCCGCCCCTGAAAGGGGCCTCCCGGCCCCCCGAACCGGGACCTAGGTCCCGTGTACGCGTACGAAGTGCCCGGCGACCGCGTCAGTGCTGCCGCTCGGCCTGCATCCGGGCCACGTACGCCGCCGCCTGCGAGCGCCGCTCCATGCCCAGCTTCGACAGCAGGCTGGACACGTAGTTCTTGATCGTCTTCTCGGCCAGGTGCAGCCGCTCGCCGATCGCGCGGTTCGTCAGCCCCTCCCCGATCAGGTCGAGGATCCTGCGCTCTTGTTCGGTCAGCGCCGCCAGCCGGTCGTCACCCTTCGGGCCGTTGCCGTCCCGCAGCCGCTCCAGCACCCGCGCGGTGGCCACCGGATCCAGCAGCGACTTGCCGGCCGCCACGTCCCGTACCGCCGTCAGCAGCTCGTTGCCGCGGATCGCCTTCAGGACGTACCCGGACGCACCGGCCATGATCGCGTCGAAGAGGGCCTCGTCGTCCGAGAAGGAGGTGAGCATCAGGCATTTGATGGATTCGTCCCGGGCCCGGACCTCCCGGCACACCTCGACACCGCTGCCATCGGGGAGGCGTACGTCGAGGACGGCGACGTCCGGACGCGTCGCAGGGATCCTGACCAGGGCGTCCGCCGCCGTGCCTGCCTCTCCGACGACCTCGATGTCGTCCTCGACGGAGAGCATTTCGTGGACGCCACGCCGGACGACTTCGTGGTCGTCCAGCAGAAATACCGTGATTTTTCCGTCTTCGCGCACGGAATCAGTCTCACACACTCACTCTTCCCGTGCCCGGGGTGCGCGGGATAACGTGCCCCCTGTTCCGGCGGCTCACAAGGCTGTGACCAGTCATTTGTCCACCCCTTTGCGATTTACTTGGAAATCCAAGCAAAAACGCAGGTCAAAGGGGGTTTCGCAGTAATGCGGTGCACTGGGTAACGTGCCTATGACAGGGGGCTCGCCGGGGCACCTGTCACGCCTGTTCCCGGCCGAGGGCACCCACCCCGTGCACACGTACGGAGACAGGCGAGCCGCACTGGTACCCGGCGGACCCCGGGGGCCGGACAGACGGAGGAGCACGCACGTGACCGTGGAAGGCACTGCCGCGCGCAAGCCGCGACGCAGCAGTAAGCGCACCAGCGCGAGCGCGAGCGCTCACGCGAACGAGCCCCAGCTCGTACAGCTGCTCAACCCCGAGGGTGAGCGCGTCCAGCACCCGGAGTACGACATCGACCTCAGCCCCGAGGAGCTGTGCGGCCTGTACCGCGACATGGTGCTGACCCGCCGGTTCGACGCCGAGGCGACCTCCCTCCAGCGACAGGGCGAGCTGGGCCTGTGGGCCTCGCTGCTCGGCCAGGAGGCCGCCCAGATCGGCTCCGGCCGCGCCCTGCGCGACGACGACTACATCTTCCCGACCTACCGCGAACACGGAGTCGCCTGGTGCCGGGGGGTCGATCCGACCAATCTGCTCGGAATGTTCCGTGGCGTGAACCACGGTGGCTGGGACCCCGCGAGCAACAATTTCCACCTGTACACGATCGTCATCGGCGCACAGACCCTGCACGCCACCGGCTACGCCATGGGCATCGCCAAGGACGGATCCGACAGCGCGGTCATCGCGTACTTCGGGGACGGCGCCTCCAGCCAGGGCGACGTCGCCGAATCGTTCACCTTCTCCGCGGTCTACAACGCCCCGGTCGTCTTCTTCTGCCAGAACAACCAGTGGGCCATCAGCGAGCCGACCGAGAAGCAGACCCGCGTCCCGCTCTACCAGCGCGCGCAGGGCTTCGGCTTCCCCGGCGTCCGCGTCGACGGCAACGACGTCCTCGCCTGCCTGGCCGTGACCCGCTCCGCCCTGGAGCGCGCCCGCCGCGGCGACGGCCCGACGCTCGTCGAGGCCTTCACCTACCGCATGGGCGCCCACACCACCTCCGACGACCCCACCCGCTACCGGCTCGACGACGAGCGGGCGGCGTGGGAGGCCAAGGACCCGATCCTGCGGATGCGTACGTACCTGGAGAAGCAGGGACTCGCGGACGCGGCGTTCTTCGAGGAGCTGGAGACGGAGTCGGAGACGCTCGGCAAGCGCGTCCGTGAGGCCGTTCGAGCCATGCCCGACCCCGACCACATGGCCATGTTCGACCATGTGTACGCCGACGGGCACGCGCTCGTCGACGAGGAGCGCGCGCGGTTCGCGGCGTATCAGGCATCCTTCGCGGACGGGGAGGTCAAGTAACCATGGCTGTACAGAAGCTCCCGCTCGCGAAGGCGCTCAACGAGTCGCTGCGCACGGCCCTGGAGACCGACCCCAAGGTCCTCGTCATGGGCGAGGACGTCGGAAAGCTCGGCGGCGTGTTCCGCGTGACCGACGGGCTGCAGAAGGACTTCGGCGAGGACCGGGTCATCGACACCCCGCTCGCCGAGTCGGGCATCGTCGGCACGGCGATCGGGCTGGCGCTGCGCGGCTACCGACCGGTCGTGGAGATCCAGTTCGACGGGTTCGTCTTCCCCGCGTACGACCAGATCGTCACGCAGCTCGCCAAGATGCACGCCCGCGCGCTCGGCACGATCAAGCTGCCGGTCGTCATCCGCATTCCGTACGGCGGCGGCATCGGCGCCGTCGAGCACCACAGCGAGTCGCCCGAGGCGCTGTTCGCGCACGTCGCGGGTCTCAAGGTGGTCTCGCCGTCGAACTCGTCGGACGCGTACTGGATGCTCCAGCAGGCCATCCAGAGCGACGACCCGGTGATCTTCTTCGAGCCGAAGCGGCGCTACTGGGACAAGGGCGAGGTCGACACCGAGGCCATCCCGGGCGAGCTGCACAAGGCCCGCACCGTGCGGGAGGGCTCGGACCTGACCCTCGTGGCGTACGGCCCCATGGTGAAGCTCTGCCTGGAGGTGGCCGCGGTCGCCGCCGAGGAGGGCCGGTCCGTGGAGGTCGTCGACCTGCGGTCGATGTCCCCGATCGACTTCGACGCCATCCAGGCGTCGGTCGAGAAGACCCGCCGGCTGGTCGTCGTCCACGAGGCGCCGGTCTTCTACGGCTCCGGTGCCGAGATCGCCGCACGCATCACGGAGCGGTGCTTCTACCACCTGGAGGCACCGGTCCTGCGGGTGGGCGGCTACCACGCGCCGTATCCGCCGGCACGGCTGGAAGAGGAATACCTGCCGAGCCTGGACCGGGTGCTCGACGCCGTCGACCGCTCGCTCGCGTACTGAGGAGAGCCGCTGTGATCCGCGATTTCAAGATGCCGGACGTCGGCGAGGGGCTCACCGAGGCCGAGATCCTCAAGTGGTACGTCCAGCCCGGTGACACCGTCACGGACGGCCAGGTCGTCTGCGAGGTGGAGACGGCGAAGGCGGCGGTGGAGCTGCCGATCCCGTACGACGGGGTCGTGCACGAGCTGCGCTTCCCGGAGGGGACGACGGTCGACGTCGGCCAGGTGATCATCACGGTCGACGTCGCGACGGGCGCCGCCGCCCCGGAGAGCCCCGCGGCCCCGGCCGCCGAGCCGGCCGCCGTGCCGGCCGGTGGGGCCGCCGAGGGCGCCGAGCCGACGGGCCGCCAGCCGGTCCTGGTCGGCTACGGCGTCGCCGAGTCGTCCACGAAGCGCCGCCCGCGCAAGGGCGCCACGGCGCCGTCGGACCAAGCGGCCGCCCAGGCCGCCGTCCAGGGCGAACTGAACGGCCACGCGGGCCAGGCTGCCGCTGCCGCCCCGGCCCCAGCCGCCCCGGTCGCTCCGGCCCCCGCCGCTCCGGCCTCCGCCGCCACCCCGGCGGGAGTCCCCGGCACCCGGCCCCTCGCCAAGCCGCCCGTGCGGAAGCTGGCCAAGGACCTCGGGGTCGACCTGGCGACCGTGACGCCGACCGGACCGGACGGGATCATCACCCGTGAGGACGTGCACGCGGCGGTGTCCCTGGCCGCCGCCTCGGTCGCCGCGCCCGCCGCCGTACCCGTACAGCCGAAGCCGGCCGAGGCGCCGCGGCCTCCGCAGGAGCAGCCCGCGGCCGGCGTGCGCGAGACCCGTATCCCCATCAAGGGCGTCCGCAAGGCCACCGCCCAGGCGATGATCGGGTCGGCCTTCACCGCGCCGCACGTCACCGAGTTCGTCACGGTCGACGTCACGCGCACGATGAAGCTCGTCGAGGAGCTCAAGTCCGACAAGGACATGGCCGGGCTCCGGGTGAACCCGCTCCTGCTCGTCGCCAAGGCCCTGCTCGTGGCGATCAGGCGCAACCCGGAGATCAACGCCTCCTGGGACGAGGCCGCCCAGGAGATCGTGCTCAAGCACTACGTCAACCTGGGCATCGCGGCCGCCACGCCGCGCGGCCTGATCGTGCCGAACATCAAGGACGCGCACGACAAGACGCTGCCCGAACTGGCCGCCGCCCTCGGTGAGCTGGTGGCCACGGCCCGCGAGGGGAAGACGACCCCGGCGGCCATGCAGGGCGGCACGGTGACCATCACCAACGTGGGCGTCTTCGGCGTGGACACCGGTACGCCGATCCTCAACCCCGGCGAGTCCGCGATCCTGGCGGTCGGGGCGATCAAGCTCCAGCCGTGGGTCCACAAGGGCAAGGTGAAGCCCCGACAGGTGACCACCCTGGCCCTGTCGTTCGACCACCGGCTGGTCGACGGGGAGCTGGGCTCCAAGGTCCTCGCGGACGTCGCCGCGATCCTGGAGCAGCCCAAGCGGCTGATCACCTGGGCCTGAGCCCAGTGGACGGAAGGGCCCGGACGCGACGGCGCGTCCGGGCCCTTCACCATGTGCGTGCCGGTCAGTCGCGCTGGGCGCCCGCCGGGAGGGAGCGCAGCTCCATGGTCCTGGCCGTCGTGGAGCCGAAGCCGAAGTCCAGCAGCTTGGCGGCGTCGTTGAAACGGTCGGGGGCGTTCAGGACGACGCCCACGTAGGTCTGGGTGCCGCGGGTGGCCGCGAAGACCAGGCACGGGCCGGCGGCCGTACCGGTGCCGGTCTTGACGCCGACGGCACCGCTGTAGGAGCCGAGCAGCTTGTTGGTGTTGTACCAGGTGTACGTGCGCGTCGCGCCGGTGCTGGTGGTCGCCGCGGCCTTGTACGACGTCGCCTTGACGATGTCGCGGAAGACGGCGCTGCTGAAGGCGTGGCGGGCCATCTTCGCCAGCTCGGGCGGGGTCGTGTAGTTGTTGCCGGCCGCCGAGATGCCGTCGAACGAGTCGTACATCGTGTTCGTCAGGCCGAGCTGCTTCGCCTTGGCGTTCATCTTGCCGATGAACGACTTGGTGCGGGCGGCGGTGGTGGTGCCGGTGCCGAAGGTGTCGGCGAGGGCGTACGCGGCGTCGCTGCCGGACGGCAGCATCATCGCGGACAGCAGCTGGCGGACGGTCAGCTTGTCACCGGTGCGCAGGTCGGCGGTGCTGGCACCGTTGCGGGTGACGTAGTCGCGGTACTCCTGCTTGATGGTCACCTTGCGGTTGAGGTCCACGCCGGGTGTGGTGAGGACCACGATCGCGGTCGTGACCTTCGTCGTGCTGGCCATCTGGCGGCGCGTGGTGTTCGCCTTGCCGTAGATGGCCTTGCCGGTGGCCTGGTCCACCATGAAGCCGCCCTTGGCGCTGATGGACGGGATCGGCGTGGCCGCCGCGGCCGGTGCGGCGAGGGGGGAGGCGGTCAGCAGGAGGCCACCCGTGAGGACAACCGTGGCGGTGCGGCGCACGGCCGTGTTCATCGATATCAAAAGAAAACGCTCCGAGTTCGAGTCTCAAGTGCGTCGAAAACGCCTCAACCTGGCGGGCTGGAAAACCAGTGCCCATGAGGAGACCTCCGAACCGGCCCAAGGGATGTACAGGAATCCGGGATTCCTGAGGATCAGCGGTGTGTGTGACGCAGGACACGTGACGTGGGACACAGGAAGCTTCCGGGGGCTGTGAGTTCCGTCCTACATCCCCGTAGGCGGCCTCTGATGCACCCCTCTTGTATCTATGCTGTGTGCATGCCTTCCGCCCCTCCCGCAGCCGACCGTGTCTACACCCATGTCAAGCAAGCCGTCCTCGACCGCCGTTACCAGGGCGGGACGCTCCTCACCGAAGGGGAGCTCGCCGAGGCCGTCGGGGTGTCCCGTACGCCCGTACGCGAAGCGCTGCTCAAGCTGGAGATGGAAGGGCTGCTGAAGCTCTACCCCAAGAAGGGCGCCCTGGTCCTCGCCGTCTCCGCGCAGGAGATCGCCGACGTCGTCGAAACCCGGCTCCTCGTCGAGGAGTTCGCCGTACGCAAGGCGGTCCCCGCCCCGGCGCCCCTGCTGCAACGGCTCGAGGAGCTGCTGGACGAGCAGCGGCGGCACGCCGAGGACGGCGACCTGGCGGCCGTCGCCGTCACCGACCGGTCCTTCCACGCCGAGATCGTCCGCCACGCCGGCAACGAGATCCTCTCCCGCCTCTACGACCAGATGCGGGACCGGCAACTGCGCATGGGCGTCGCCGTGATGGAGGCCCACCCCGACCGCGTCGCCAAGAACATCGCCGAGCACGCCGAGATCCTCGACGCCCTCCGCGCCGGCGACGCCGAGGGCGCCGCCCGGTGCGTGCACCGCCACGTCAGCCGCGTGAAGGTCCTGGTCAGGGGTGAGGACAGGTGAGCCACGCCGCCCTCCCGTCCGATCCCCCCGGCGGCCGCCGCGCCGCCCTCGTCTGGGGCGTCGGCGTCTGCGTCTACCTCGTCGCCGTCATCTTCCGTACGTCCCTGGGCGTCGCCGGCCTCGACGCCGCCGACCGCTTCGACGTCAACGCCTCCGCCCTGTCCACCTTCTCCATACTCCAGCTGCTGGTCTACGCCGGCATGCAGATACCCGTCGGCCTGATGGTCGACCGGCTCGGCACCAAGAAGGTCCTCACCCTGGGTGTGGTGCTGTTCACGCTCGGCCAGCTCGGCTTCGCGCTCTCCCCCTCGTACGGCATGGCGCTGGCCTCCCGCGCGCTGCTCGGCTGCGGCGACGCGATGACGTTCATCTCCGTGCTGCGGCTCGGCACCCGCTGGTTCCCGGCCCGGCGCGGGCCACTGATCGCGCAGGTCGCGGGGCTCTTCGGAGTCGTCGGGAACCTCGTCTCGACGATCGTGATCGCGCGGACCCTGGACGGGCTCGGCTGGACGGCGACGTTCGCGGGCAGCTCGCTGGCCGGCGTGGTCGTCCTCGTGCTGCTGGTGCTGTTCCTGAAGGACCACCCCGAGGGGTACGAGCCGGAACCCGCGCCCCACGCGGGCGTGGCGTACGTCCGCCGCCAGATCGCCCAGTCCTGGCGCGAGCCCGGCACCCGGCTCGGCATGTGGGTGCACTTCACCACCCAGTTCCCGGCCATGGTGTTCCTGCTGCTGTGGGGACTGCCCTTCCTCGTCGAGGACCAGGGCCTGTCCCGGGGAGCGGCCGGCGACATGCTGACCCTGACGGTGCTCTCCAACATGGTCTTCGGCATGACCTACGGCCAGATCATCGCCCGGCACCACGGGGCCCGGGTGCCGCTCGCGCTCGGTACGGTCGCGGCCACCGCCGTCGTGTGGGCGGCCACCCTCGCCCACCCGGGCGACCACGCCCCGATGTGGCTGCTGGCCACCCTGTGCGTGGTCCTCGGCGCCTGCGGGCCCGCCTCGATGATCGGCTTCGACTTCGCCCGGCCGGCGAACCCGCCGGAGCGGCAGGGCACGGCGTCGGGCATCGTCAACATGGGCGGCTTCACCGCCTCCATCACCACCCTGCTCGCCGTCGGCGTGCTGCTGGACGCCACCGGCGACGACTACCGGATCGCCTTCTCGTCCGTCTTCCTGCTCCAGGCCCTGGGAGTCGCGCAGATCCTGCGCCTGAGGGCGCGCACGGCCCGGCGGGAACGGGACCGGCTGGTGGCGAGCCGGGTGGAGGCCGTGCACGTACCCGTGTGACGCTACGGGGTCACCGCCGACGCTACGGCGTCACCGCGAAGTTGCGGAGGATCGCGTCCGCCAGCTCCGTGTCACCCTCGACCTTGACCCGGTCGGCGACGGCCGCCGACCGCACCCGCCCGCAGGCGAGGCGTACGTACGTCTCCCAGTCCATCGCGATCGTCACGGCGGGGCCCAGCGAGGGCGCGCCGTCGACGGAGCCGCGGCCGGCGGCGTCGACCCGTACCGTCCGCAGGAACTCCACCGGGCCGTGGACGTCGAAGACGACCGCGCTGTTCGGCGGGGCACCCGCGTCCTTGGCGACCACCTTCGGCAGGACGGTCAGGAAGTTGTCGCGCGCGACGTACGCGCCGGGGGAGTCGAGGTTGCCCGGCATGCCCAGCGCGGTGCGCAGGTCCTGCTCGTGGCACCAGACGTCGAAGGCCCGCATCCGGTAGGCCAGTTCGAGGGACTGCTCGGCGCCCAGCGGCGCGCGGATCAGCGTGTCGGGGGAGCGGTTCTCGTTGCGCAGCTGGCGGGCGCGGCGGATGAGCGTGTACTCCAGCTCGGCGGTCATCTCCGGCCCGGTGTGGTGCCGGCGCACATCGACCTGCATCTCCATGTAGCGCGCGAAGTCACTGCGTACGTGGTAGAGGTCGCGCGGCAGCGAGTGGATGGGGCGCGGGTCGCCGAGCATCTCGCACTCCATGCCGATGATGTGCGACACGATGTCGCGCACCGACCAGCCGGGGCAGGGCGTGGCTCGATTCCACTCGCCCTCGACGAGTGGCTGCACCAGCTCGGATATCGCTTCGATGGAGTGGGTCCAGGCGTCGGCGTAGGGCTGGAGGCTGGGATGGACGGTCACGGGACCCCTCGGGCGGTTCGTACGCGGGCTGGGTGCTGTGGCAGCTAAGTTACGCTGCGATCAGGCACCCCGGCAGTGCTTTCGTGTGACGATCGTAGGCCCGTGTTGACGGCTCGAATGCCAGGACGGTGGTAGTGTGCGCGCCTCGCTGATCCAGATCGCAGTAGACCCGGACGAATCCCCCAATTCCCGTCGTGCTCGCGTCACTTCCCTGGTGGCCGGACAGCGTGGGGTGGCGGACCTGGTGATCCTCCCCGAGCTGTGGCCGGTGGGAGCCTTCGCGTACGAGTCGTTCGAGGCGGAGGCCGAGCCGCTGACCGGCCCGACGCACCAGGCGATGGCGAAGGCCGCCGCCGACGCGGGTGTCTGGCTGCACGCCGGCTCCATCGTGGAACGCGCCCCCGACGGCGCCCTGTACAACACCGCCCTGGTCTTCTCCCCGTCCGGCGACCTCGTCGCCTCGTACCGCAAGATCCACCGCTTCGGCTTCGACAAGGGCGAGGCCACGATGATGGCGGCCGGCGACGAGCTGGTCACCGTCCCGCTGCCCGGCCTCCCCCTGGGCGTCGCCACCTGCTACGACCTCCGCTTCCCGGAACTCTTCCGCGGCCTGGTCGACGCCGGCGCCCTCGCCTTCGCCATCCCGGCCGGCTGGCCCGCCCGCCGCCGCGACCACTGGACCCTGCTGGCCCGCGCCCGCGCGGTCGAGAACCAGGCCTACGTCCTCGCCTGCTCCACCGCCGGCAGCCACGCGGGCGTCCCCCAGGCCGGCCACAGCCTCGTCGTCGACCCCTGGGGCGAGGTCCTCGCGGAGGCGGGCGAGGCGGAGGAGACCCTCACGGTGGACCTCGACCCGGCCAAGGTCACCACCACCCGCACCCAATTCCCCGCCCTAAAGGACCGCGTCCTCGCCACCCCTCCACCCCGCCCCTGACCCCTCCCGGCCCCACCCCGGCCGGGCAACCGGCATCTCCACCCGGGGTCGGCCGCCGCCCGGCCCGCGCGCTCGTACGGCCGTCAGTCCTTCTCCGCCATCCGGACAACGCACACCGCCACCGCGATCAGCAGCGCCGCGTCCGCGTCCGCGTCCGCGCCCGCGTCCGCGTCCTCCCGTACGACGTCGACGGCGTACGTGTCACGGACCCGCAGCCACTTGCGCGAGATGCGCGCCAGCACCTCCCCGTCCCGCTCGACGCTGAACTCCCGGTCCAGGATCCGCCCGGTCACGTCCAGCTCCGGGCCCGCGGCCAAGGACACGCGGTAGTGGTTGCGCAGCAGCGACAGCCGCTTGCGGCGAACGGTGGCGAGGGTCTGCCCCTCCCGCTCGACGGTCATCGCCCCGCGCAGGCTGAACACCTTCGCCCGCAGCGTCACCAGCACCCGCCCCGCCGGGTCCTTCAGCTCGAGCGTGTCGCGCAGCCGCAGCGCCTTGCCGTCCACGAGAAAGGCGTGGCGGCCGTTCTCGTCCTCGATCCAGTAGTCGTCGCCGATGGCGAAGATCTTGTCGCGTACGAGGTATTTCATGAGGGATGCGTACCCGGCCGGGCCGACTTCGCCCGCTGTGGCTGCTGTTACGATCCGCCTACTTGCGGTGGGGGGCACGGCAAGGGGGGGGCTCCAACGGTTGCGTTCACCCTGTTGTCGACCGCTGCCCGCTCACCCCCTGCCCGGTTTCCTGGGGAGGGACTTTCGTGATCTGCCGTACCTTCATGTCCAGTCGTACGCTCGGACGTACGGCCCTGGGCGTCGCCCTCTCGGCGACGCTCATGGCGGGCATCGCACCACCGGCGGCCGCCGCCGATCCGGTGCTGCCGGGGAGCCTGGTCATCCCGGCGGAGCGGCGAGTGGACCCGGGGGCATCCCAGTTGGTCGGCGCGGGCACGGACGGGTTCCTCCGCCGTGCGTCCGGTGGCGGTCACGTCTGGACCTCGTACGCCGACGGTTCGGTGACCCCGGTCCCGTCCGGGCAGGAATCCGTGTACGGCACGGGAACCAACGTGGTGGCCTTCGTGACGTACGCCACGACGACCGGCACCAGGGTACGGCTGCGCGACATGGTCACCCGGGCCGAACAGACCGTGGTGATCCCCCGGGGCCAGTCGTTCGTGACGGCCATGGGAACAACCGTCGTGACCAGGGAGATGAACGGCTCCACCGTCGTCGCCTGGCACCTGCTGACGGCCGCGGACGGAGGGACGACGGACCGGGTCGTCACCGGGTTCCCCGCGGGCGCCAAGCTGCCCACCACCGCCTTCGCCTCGAACGGGCGCGGCGCGATCGTCACGTACACCCTCGACACCAAGCCCTACGTGGTGTGGATCGACCACTCGGGCGAAGCCCGCCCCACCCACCTGGAGGACCACAAGGCCGGTGCGGGCCGCGCCGTGCTGAGCGGGGACCGGTTCGCCTACTGGACCTCCGCCGGCAAGGTCGTCGTGTGGGACGTCGCCGACTTCACCCGGCCCCACACCACCCTGGACCTGGCGTACGACACGGCCGCCAGGCCCCTGGGCGTGGTCGGGGACAGCTTCCTGACCGCGACCGGCGGCACCGGCCAGACCAGCCCGGAGCCCGTCCACCAGATCTGGGCCACGCCGATGGACGGTGGCCCCCGGCAGCTCCTGCTCGACCGGGCGACCGCCGCCCCGCCGGCGGGCCCGGACGGCCGGATCCTGCTCGTACGGGCGGGGGAGGGCATGGAGCGCAGCGTCCACGCCCTGGAGCGCGGCGAGGACGGCGCCCTCCGGGCGGCGAAGGTGGCGGACATCCCGACCGTGCCCGAGGTCCCCCTCGTGGTGTCCGCGGCCCAGGGACAGCTGGCCACCTACGAGGCGCCGTACGGAGCGTCCGGCCAGGTGCGTTCCATCGACCTGTCGGCGGGCGTACCGCCGACCGCCGGCCCCCGCACCGACCGCGGCACCGGCCCGCGATTCACCGGGTGCAGCGGCACCGGTTGCGCGGAACTGCTGCCGACCGGCGACGGCCGGCTGGTGTACCGGTCGGTGTCGCCCGACCGCAGCGTCATCCACCTCGTCGGCCCCGGCGAGAGCGTTCCCGGCAAGGAGATCGTCCTCGGCAGGTCGATGGAGGGGAACGCCTCCTCCATGGAGGTGTCCGGCCGGTACGCCGCCTACTACAGCACCTCGTACGACTCCCCGGACGATCTGCGGCTCCAGGTGATGAACCTCGACACCGGCAAGCCCGCCCTCGACCGCCCCGGTGACCCGGGCGAGGCCTTCGCGCTCTGGGGAAGCACCCTCTGGGTCGAGGAAATGACGTCCGGCGTGGTCAAGGCCACGGACATCCGAACCGGCAAGCAGATCACGAGCGTGGACCTCGGCGACTGCGACCTGACCGACCTCCAGGCCGTGGGCACCCGCCTCTACTGGGCGTGCCACACGACACAGACCGCGGGCGTCTTCGACACGGCCACCAAGCGGAACCTCAAGGTGCCCTCGACCGGCGGCGACATGGCGGCCAGGCTCGCGGACGGGTATCTGGGGACGGTCGACGGGACCACCGTCAGCATGATCGACGTCCGCGGTACGTCGGCGTCCGGCCGGGTGGTCGGCCGGACCCACGGGATCCCCTACGCGGGCTACGGGTGGACCGTCGACCGGTTCGGCGGCCACCTGACGCGGGTGGGCGAGGACGGCGCCCTCCACGTCGTACCGGCCGGTGCGCCGGCCTCCGCGCTGTCCGTCATCGACACCGACGTACCGGGCCTGGGCAACGTCGCCACCGGCACGCGGAGCTGGACCGCCCGGTGGTGGCTGTCCAAGCCGGCCGCGTCCTGGCGGGTCACGCTGAAGAACCGGGCCACCGGCACGACGGTGCGCACCCTCACCGGTGGCCTGGCCCGGGGCCTCGTCACGGCCACCTGGGACGGTCGCAACGTGGCCGGGGAGCTCGTGCCCAACGGCGCCTACACCTGGACGGCCGAGGTGAGACCGGCGGACGGGCAGGGCGCGGCCCTCGTCCGCTCCGGGACGATGACGCTGACGGGCGGCACGGCGGTGCGCCGGGACCACGCGGGCAGCGCCGGAGCACCCGACGGCGTCGGTGACCTGCTCACGCTGAGCACCTCCGGCGCGCTGGCCTTCCGGCACGGCACCGGCACCGGCTCGCTCTCCGGGGCCACCACGGGCTCGGGCTGGTCGACCAGCGCCGTCGCGGTGCCCTTCGGCGGCCTGGACGGCGACCGCTGCAACGACGTACTGGTACGGCTGGGCGGCGAGCTGCGCGCCTACCGCCCGGGCTGCGGAAAGCCGCTCGTCCCCACCGTTCCGTACACCTCCCTGGGGACGGTGTGGGCCCAGTTCGACGTCCTGACCTCGCCCGGTGACCTCACCGGCGACGGCCGTGCGGACCTGGTGGCGCGCCAGTCGTCGACCGGGGACATGTACCTGTACGCCGACGACGGCGCCGGCAAGCTGAAGGCCCGGGGACGGATCGGCACCAACTGGAAGCCGTACCGGGCGGTCTTCGGGGCCGGCGACATCAACGGCGACGGCCTCGGCGACCTCCTGGCCGTCGACTCGGCGAACACCCTGTGGCGCTACGACGGCACCGCGTCCGGCACGGTCAAGCCGCGCGCCGCCGTGTTCGCCGCCAACTGGGCCACCGGCCGCAACGCGTTCGCCGGTGCCGGTGACATCACCGGCGACGGCAAGCCCGACCTCCTCTCCCGCAACGCCGCCGGTGACCTGTTGCGCAACTCCGGCAACGGCACGGGCTCGTTCGGGTCCACCACGAAGATCGGCACCGGCTGGCAGGGGTACAAGGGCCTGTTCTGATTCCGGGGCGCACCGGACGCCACCCCACGGGCGGAGGCGGGAGAGCGGCCCGTCCCGCCCGGGGAGGTGGCCCGTGCCGTACGGGCGTGACCGGCCGCTCACGACCGGATGGCACCCTTGAACCATGAACGATGCCGCTTCCGCGCCCCGGTCCGCCCGTGCCCGTGTCCGTGCCCCCGAGCTGATCGGCAAGGGGGGCTGGCTCAACACGGGAGGTGAGCAGCTCACCCTCGCCGGCCTTCGAGGGCGCATCGTCATTCTCGATTTCTGGACCTTCTGCTGCGTGAACTGCCTGCACGTCCTCGACGAGCTGCGCGAGCTGGAGGAGAAGCACCGGGACACCGTCGTCATGATCGGCGTCCACTCGCCGAAGTTCGTGCACGAGGCCGAGCACCAGGCCGTCGTCGACGCCGTCGAGCGGTACGAGGTCCACCACCCCGTCCTCGACGACCCCGAGCTCGCCACCTGGAAGCAGTACGCCGTACGGGCCTGGCCCACGCTCGTCGTCATCGACCCCGAGGGGTACGTCGTCGCCCAGCACGCCGGCGAGGGCCACGCCAAGGCCATCGAGACGCTCGTCGAGGAGCTGGAGGCCGAGCACGAGGCCAAGGGCACCCTGCGGCGCGGCGACGGGCCCTACGTACCGCCCGAGCCCGTCGCCACGCACCTCCGCTTCCCCGGCAAGGCGCTCCTGCTCGACAGCGGCAACCTGCTGGTGACGGACACCACCCGCCACCAGGTGGTGGAGCTGGCGGCGGACGGCGAGAGCGTCGTACGCCGGTACGGCACCGGCGAGCGCGGCCTCACCGACGGCAAGGCGGACGAGGCGCGGTTCAACGAGCCGCAGGGACTGTGCGCGCTGCCCGACGGCCGGATCGTGGTCGCCGACACCGTCAACCACGCGCTGCGGGTGCTGGACCTCGGCAGCGGTGAGGTCTCCACGCTCGCCGGGACCGGCGCCCAGTGGTGGCGGGGCTCCGCCACCGACGGGCCGGCCCGCGAGGTCGCCCTGTCGTCGCCGTGGGACGTCGCCTGGTGGCGCGGCGAGGTGTGGATCGCCATGGCGGGCGTCCACCAGCTGTGGGCGTACGACCCCGAGCAGGGGACGGTGCGCGTAGCGGCGGGCACGGCGAACGAGGGGCTCCTCGACGGGCCCGCCGACGAGGCCTGGTTCGCCCAGCCGTCCGGGCTCGCCGCCACCGACGAACGCCTCTGGGTCGCCGACTCCGAGACCAGCGCCCTGCGCTGGGTCGACCCCGAGGGCGCCGTCCACACCGCCGTCGGCACCGGCCTGTTCGACTTCGGCCACCGCGACGGCGAGGCCGGCCAGGCGCTGCTGCAGCACCCGCTGGGCGTCACCGCCCTGCCCGACGGGTCGGTCGCCGTCTCGGACACGTACAACCACGCCCTGCGCCGCTACGACCCGGTCACCAGTGAGGTCAGCACCCTCGCCACCGACCTGCGCGAGCCGAGCGACGCCGTGCTCGTCGGCGACGACATCGTGGTCGTCGAATCGGCCCGCCACCGGCTGACCCGGCTGCGGCTGCCCGAGGAGGCAGTCCAGGTGGACGCCGTGGCGCACCGTACGCAGCGCGAGGCGACCGAGATCGCGCCGGGCACGCTGAAGCTGGACGTCGTCTTCCGTGCACCGGCCGGCCAGAAGCTGGACGAGAGGTACGGGCCCTCCACCCGGCTCCTGGTGTCGTCCACGCCGCCCGAGCTGATCGCGTCCGGTGAGGGCACCGGGACGGACCTGTCCCGGGAGCTGGCCCTGAACCCGGCCGTCACGGAGGGCGTCCTGCACGTCTCCGCCATGGCCGCGTCCTGCGACGACGACCCGGCGAACGAGTACCCCGCCTGCCACGTCCACCAGCAGGACTGGGGCGTCCCGGTCAAGGTCACCGATGCGGGCGCGACCCGGCTCCCGCTGATCCTCGCGGGACTGGACACCGCGTAGGGATCAGTACGCCAGGCCCTGTGCCGGGGTGGGCGGCCTTCCCGCCGCCCCGTCCGGGCAGCCGGCCACCCACACCGCCGGGTTGTGGGTGGCCTTCCGGCCGCCCAGCCCCTCGGCCTCCATACGGGCGCAGCCGCCCTCCAGCAGGTCCCGCACCCGCTCGCCGGTCACGTCGTAGTGGCGGGTGCGGTTCCCCTGGAGGAAACCTGCCTCATAGGCGATGTCCGTGCCCCACGGGGCCGCTCGTCGTACGCGCCGATCGCGTAACCGCCCACGGCCACGACCAGCGCCACGGCCGCCCCGGCGACGCTCCAGAACACCCGCCGCCTCGGCCCTCGATGACGTACGAGAGCCGTCCGTTGTCCCAGCAGAACCATGCCGACACGGTGTCAGGCACGGCCTTCGCAGATGTTTCCGCCGGACCGCCGGTCCTAGTAGCGCCGTTCGTCCGTCGGGTCGACCACCGTCGGCGCCACCGGCGGCACAACCGCCCTACGGCGCCTGGCGATACTCGTGAACGTCGCGACACCGATGATGCCGACCGCCATGAGGATCAGCCCCACCAGGTCCAGATTGACGCCCTGTGCCTCCCAGTCGGTCGCGAAGGTGAGGATCGCCCCGACCGCTATGAGAATGATGCAGCCACCCAGGCCCATGATTCCCGCCTCCTCGTCTGCGTAGGTGTTGCGGGTACCCCGCCCCGCAACACCTACGCGGGGCGGGCTACTTCAGGAACGCGACGAGGGCATTGGCCAGCAGGTACGGGTCGTCGGCGCCGCACAGTTCACGGGCGCTGTGCATGGACAGGATCGCCACGCCGATGTCCACGGTCCGGATGCCGTGGCGGGCGGCGGTGATCGGGCCGATCGTCGTGCCGCACGGCATGTCGTTGTTCGACACGAACGTCTGCCACGGCACGCCCGCCTTCTCGCACGCCGCCGCGAAGACGGCCCGGCCGCTGCCGTCCGTCGCGTACCGCTGGTTGACGTTCACCTTCAGGATGGGCCCGCCGTTGGCGCGCGGGTGGTGCGTCGGGTCGTGGCGCTCGGCGTAGTTAGGGTGCACGGCGTGACCGGTGTCCGACGACAGGCACACCGTCCCGGCGAAGGCGCGCGCCCGGTCCTCGTAACCGCCGCCGCGCGCGAAGACGGACCGCTCCAGCACGCCGCCGAGGAGCGGCCCCTGGGCGCCGGTGTCGGACTCGGAGCCGTTCTCCTCGTGGTCGAAGGCGGCCAGTACGGGGATGAACTCCAGGTCCCCGGCGGCCGATACGGCGGCCAGGGCGGCCACGCCCGCGTGCACCGACAGCAGGTTGTCCATGCGCGGCCCGGCCAGCAGGTCCCGGTCCCGGCCCAGGTAGGCGGGCGCCTCGATGGCATGGACCATCAGGTCCCAGCCCGCCACGTCCCCGGCGGCCACCTCCGCCTCCTCGGCCACGAACCGGACCAGGTCGCCCTCGTGGACGTCGTCGCCCAGGCCCCAGATCGGCTGCATGTGCCTCTGACGGTCCAGCTTGAGGCCCTCGTTGACCTGCCGGTCCAGGTGGATCGCCAGCTGCGGTACGCGCAGCAGCGGCCGGTCGACGTTCACCAGCCGGTGGCTGCCGTCGCGCAGCGTCAGCCGGCCGGACAGGCCCAGATCGCGGTCCAGCCAGGTGTTGAGCAGGGTCCCGCCGTACGTCTCGACGGCGACCTGCCGCCAGCCGTGCGCGCCCATGTCGGGCTGCGGCTTGACCCGGAGGTTCGGCGAGTCGGTGTGGGCGCCGACGATCCGGAACGGGGTGTGGGGGGCGGCGCCCTCCGGCACGTACCAGGCGATGATCGCGCCGCCGCGGACGACGAACTTGCCGCCGCTCGTACCGTCCCACGCGGCGGTCTCGTCGAGCTTCTGGAAACCGGCCTTCTCCAGCCGTTCCCCGGCGTTCGCCACGGCGTGGTACGGCGTCGGGGACTCCGCCAGGAAGGTCATGAGGTCGTCGGTGTGGCCGCGGTCGAAGCGGGGGGATGAGCTGCTCATGCCCTCACTTTACGGGCGGGTCAGTTGAGCGGAGCCGTTGTGAAAGGCCCATTGTCAGTGGCGGCTGCGACTATCGGAGGACGTAGCGGGACAGCACTCCGCTGACTCGCCGGTCGCGACCGGAGGTGCACTGGTGACCACGATGACCACGCCCGTCTCGCCCGCCTCGCCCGTCTGTGCCGCATGCGAAACGCCCGGGGCGCGGTGGAGCGCCCCGCTCGGAATGCCGCTCTGCGCGGCCTGCACCACCGCCGCGACGGGCACCCCGGACCGCGACCCCGTGCGCCTCGGGGACATCCTGCCCGTGACCGCCGCGACGCTGCGCGCCTCGATACCCGCGCCGCGCCCGCCGCGCACCGGCTCGCTCATGACCTGCCGCCTGTGCGGCGCCGAGGCCCGGTGGCACCGCACGGTGCACGGCCGCTGGGTCGCGATCGAACCGGGCGAGCGCCCCACCGCGGGCGTCCCGCGCGGCGAGCGGTGGTACGTGGCGGGCGACGGCACGGCGGTCCAACTGCGCGGGGCGGCGCCGTCGGACACCTGCCGGGTTAGCCACTTCTCGGTGTGCGCGGGGCGCTGAGCGACGGCGGGTCCTGGGGCGGTCACCGGGGCGGCCGGTGACACCCCGGCGACCACCCCGGCGACTGCCCCGGCGACCGCCCCGGTCACCGGCCGCGCCCCGGTCACCGGCCCGGTCACCACCCTGGTGACCGCGGTGGCGGCCGGGTGAACGGCGGCGGCCCGCCTCCCGGGAACCTCCGGAGGCGGGCCGCCATGGACCGGTCGCGAACTGGGACTAGAACGCGGCCTCGTCCAGCTCCATGAGGGAGTTGTCCACGCCCTCGGCGATGGCGCGCTCGGTGGAGACGCCCGGCAGGACGTTCGCGGCGAAGAACTTCGCGGCCGCGATCTTGCCCTGGTAGAACGCCCGGTCCTTCACCGAGGCCGTCTCCAGCTTCTCGGCCGCGACAGCGGCACCGCGCAGCAGCAGGTAGCCGACGACCACGTCACCGGAGGCCATGAGGAGGCGGGTGGTGTTCAGACCGACCTTGTAGATGTTCTTGACGTCCTCGCCGGTCGCCGTGAGGTCCGTCAGCATCGTGCCGACGATGCCCTCCAGGTCCACGGCCGCCTTGGCGAGCGCGTCGCGCGCCGGGGCCAGCTCCTCGCCGCCGGTGCCGACCGCCAGGAACTTCTTGATCTCCTCGGAGAGGGCGTTCAGCGCAGCGCCCTGGTCGCGGACGATCTTCCGGAAGAAGAAGTCCTGGCCCTGGATCGCGGTCGTGCCCTCGTACAGGGTGTCGATCTTGGCGTCACGGATGTACTGCTCGATCGGGTACTCCTGCAGGTACCCGGAACCGCCGAAGGTCTGGAGCGACTGGGCGAGCTGCTCGTAGGACCGCTCGGAGCCGTAGCCCTTGACGATCGGGAGGAGCAGGTCGTTCAGGCCGATCAGCGCCTTGGCGTCCTCGCCGGCCGCTTCCTTGATCTGGATCTCGTCCTGGATCGCGGCGGTGTACATGACCAGGGCGCGCATGCCCTCGGCGTACGCCTTCTGCGTCATCAGCGAGCGGCGCACGTCCGGGTGGTGCGTGATGGTGACCTTCGGCGCGGTCTTGTCCATGAAGTTCGCCAGGTCGGGGCCCTGCACGCGCTCCTTGGCGTACTCCAGCGCGTTCAGGTAGCCCGTGGAGAGGGTGGCGATGGCCTTCGTACCGACCATCATGCGGGCGAACTCGATGATGCGGAACATCTGGCGGATGCCGTCGTGCTTGTCGCCGATCAGCCAGCCCTTGGCGGGGTGCTTGTCGCCGAAGGTCATCTCGCACGTGTTGGACGCCTTGAGGCCCATCTTGTGCTCGACGTTCGTCGCGTACACACCGTTGCGCTCGCCCAGCTCGCCGGTCTCCCAGTCGAAGTGGAACTTCGGCACGAGGAAGAGCGACAGGCCCTTGGTGCCCGGGCCGTGGCCCTCGGGGCGGGCCAGCACGTAGTGGAGGATGTTCTCCGACATGTCGTGCTCACCGGACGTGATGAAACGCTTCACGCCCTCGATGTGCCAGGAGCCGTCCTCCTGCTGCACGGCCTTGGTGCGTCCGGCACCGACGTCCGAGCCCGCGTCGGGCTCGGTCAGCACCATCGTCGAGCCCCACTGCTTCTCGACGGCGATCTCGGCGATCTTCTTCTGCGCCTCGTTGCCCTCCTCGAAGAGGATGCCGGCGAAGGCCGGGCCGGAGGAGTACATCCAGACCGCCGGGTTCGAGCCCAGGATCAGCTCCGCGTACGCCCAGATCAGCGAGCGCGGCGAGGTGGTGCCGCCGATCTCCTCGGGCAGGCCGAGGCGCCAGTACTCGGAGTCCATGAAGGCCTTGTAGGACTTCTTGAACGTCTCCGGTATCGGCGCGGTGTTCGTCTCCGGGTCGAAGACCGGCGGGTTGCGGTCGGCGTCCGCGAACGACTCGGCGAAGTCGTTCTCGGCGAGACGGCACAGCTCGTCGAGGACGCTCTTCGCGGTCTCGACGTCCATCTCCTCGAACGGACCGGTGCCGTAGACCTTGTCGCGTCCGAGGACCTCGAAGAGGTTGAACTCGATGTCGCGGAGATTCGACTTGTAGTGCCCCATGGCGACGGCTCCGTAAGGCTCGGGGAGGCGGAATCCTCGTACACGTACCAGCAAGTAGCTACGATGATGCTACCCGCCGGTAATAAGAGCAACCCTTTCGGCCGATCTGTGACGCGTTACGCCCCGGACCAGTCACCTCCACCCCGCCAGGGCGCGCCCTGGCGGGCGGGCGCCTCCTTCAGCAGGGCGAGCAGCATCACGGTGAGCGGCGCTCGTCCGAGGGCCTCACCGGCCGGCCGCCTCACGCAGCGCGGCGGTGAGGGTACGGGCAGTGGCGATGTCGCAGTTGCCGAGGATGACGAGAGGCGGGGTGCCGAAGTCGCGGCCGAGGGAGGGAAGCGTGATCCCGTGTGCGGCGAGCGCGGTGCGGAGGCCCCGGAGGGTGGCCTGGGCTACCTGAGCAAAGCGATGTGGCGTAAGAGCAGCTACAGCAACGGCGACGGAGGTCACTGCGTCGAAGTCGCCGGCAACCTCCCCGGCGTCGTCCCCGTTCGTGACTCCAAGGTCCCGCACGGGCCCGCGCTCGTCGTCCGTGCCCGCGCGTGGGCGCCGTTCGTGGAGGCCGTGAAGGCGGGGCGGCTCGCGGGCTGAACGTTTCAGTCCGGGGCGTCCCAGCCCTGCGCGGCGGCGTAGGCGTCGCCGTGCTCGGCGGACCAGCGGCCGAGTGCCGTGATGGGTTGGCAGCAGGGTGACGCCCAGGTCGGTGAGGGCGTACTCGACGCGCGGCGGCGACTCGGCGTGCACGCGCCGGGTGACCAGGGCGTGGCCCTCCAGGCGGCGGAGCGTCTCGGTGAGCACCTTCGCGCTGATGCCACCGATCGCGGCGCGCAGCTCGCGCGGGCGGCACGGGCCGTCGGCGAGGGCGTAGATGACCACGGCGTTCCAGGTGTTGGCCAGCAGGTCGAAACCGAGACGCGCCCGGCAGTCCGCGAGGATCCGATCTTTCATGAAACGCCCTCCCTATCACGGCCGTTGGGCACCATTCGGTACGCGACCAGCCGCTTAGCGTCGTCGACGAAGACGTCCACGTCCACGTCCACGTCCACGTCCACGTCAGCGTACGAAGGAGCGGCCATGCGCATCGGAATCCTCGGGAACGGCAACATGGCGGAGGCCCTCGGCACCCACTGGGTGCGCGCCGGGCACCGCGTACGGATCGGTGGCCGCACGCCCGGGAAGGCGGCGGAGCTGGCCGGCCGCATCGGAGCCGAGGGCGGGGGTACGGTCGCGGACGTCGCGGGTTTCGGCGACGCCACGCTGCTCGCCGTGCCGTACGACAGCGCGCTCGCCGTACTGAAGGGGACGGGGGGCGCCCTCGCGGGGCGCGTGCTCATCGACTGTACGAACCCCATCGGGCCGGGCTTCACGCTCACCACCGGGGGCGGTCCCTCCGCCGCCGAGCGGATCGCCGAGGCGTCCGGCGCCCGCGTGGTGAAGGCGTTCAACCACTGCGCGGACGCGGTATGGCGTACCGCCCCGCCCACGGTGCCGCTGTGCGGCGACGACGAGGCGGCCCTGGAGACGGTACGCACGCTGGTACGGGACGTCGGCGGCGAACCGCTCGTCGTGGGCGACCTCGGGCGCGCCCGGCTGCTCGAGGCGACGACCGCGTTCCTCATCGGCCTGTGGCTGACCGGCCACGACCCGCGCACCCTGCTCCCGACGCTGGACGCGATGCGCTGATCACCGTCCCCGGGGTGGGCCGTCTGGTCACGGTCACCGTTCCGGGCCGCCCTCCCTTCCGAGAGTCGCGGGCTCCGGCGCCCTGTCAAGGGCGCTTCGCGTCGGCTTCGCCGATGGGCTTCGCCCACCCTTGACAGGCCGCCTCCACTCGCGCGTTTTCTCTCGGAGGGCGGCCCCGGGGAGCAGGCATCCCGGGGGGCGCACCACTGTGCCGGGGTTCGTTGCCGAGGCGACCGGGCCGGGGCAGGCGCGACAGTGGAATGGGGCGGTGACGGCTCGGCTAAGCGACTGGCGGCCGTCTTCGGGTTGCGGCACAAGACCTCGCTCCGGTGAGTGGTGGGTGCGCCCCAGTGCAATGGGGCTTCTGGGGTCGGCTCGGCGACTGCGGCCGGGTGAGGGGCCGGGGTTAAGGCAGGTGGCTGAGGTGGGTGCGGGGCTGGGCCAGGGTGTTGCCCTGTCCGGCCGGGGGCACGGCGGGGGCGTCGGGCCACGGGACGGTGAAGCGCCCGGCCCGGTCGGGCCTTCGGCTCGGGCCCGGGCCCACGGCCTCCCGGCGACTCGGGTGCGGCCGGGGCACGCCCCGCTGCTCCCCTGCCGGGACAGCCCGGGAAGGGGCGGCCCTCCAGTCACAGCCGTATCGGCCCCCTGGGGTTGTGGGCGGGATCGGACACCCCTGCCCGGATGCGCTTGGCCGGGAGGTGTCCTACACCGCCCGCAACTCCCCGGCTGTGGTGCAGGTGTGACGGTGGGGGCGAGTGGGGCGACGTGGTGAGGCAGGCGGGGCCAGAGGGACGGATCCGGACACCGGGTGCCCCGCAGGGTCCGCCTGGAGGCGTGGCCTTCCCGGCCCGGCTGATGCTCTACGGGACCCGCTGGCGGTCCCGCGGGCCCAGGACACCCCAGCCGACACCACAGGACGACCCCCCTGCCCTCTCCAGTCACAGCCGTGTCGCCTCGCCGGAGTTGTGGGCGGCATGGGACACCCACAGCCCCCGACACCACGGCGGGGAGGTGTCCCACACCGCCCACAACTCCCCCATCCCGGTGCTGCTGTGACCAAGGAGACGGGTGGGGCCTCCCTGTGGGGCAGGCGGGGCCGGTGAGGTGCCCGGGAGCCGACCGGCCGGGTGCCGCTGGGGCGAAGCAACACCCAGGCCCAGCCCCGCACCCACCCCAGCCACCTGCCTGAACCCCGGCACATCACCCACCCGCAGCCGCCGGACCGACCCCGGCAGCCCCATGCCACTGCCGCGCACCCACCACCGGCAGGAGCGAGGTCCTGTACCGCAACCGGAAGACGGCCGCTCGCCGCTTAGCCGAGCCGCGCCGCCCCATTCCTCTGCCGCGCCTGCCCCGGCACCCGCCTCCCGGCCACGAACGGCACCGGCAAAGGCGGGCCCCTCCTGGGCCCGTTCCCCCGGGGCCGCCCTCCGAGTGGGAAAAGGCGGGCGGAGGCGGCCGGTCAAGGGTGGGCGAAGCCCATCGCGAAGCGACGCGACCGAAGGGAGCGCCCTTGACGGGACGCCGGAGCCCGCCACACTCGGAGAGAGGGTGGCCCGCACGGTCATCGTGGGCGGGGCGTCTGCCTCGGGGGCGGTGGCCCGCACGGTCATCGTGGGCGGGGCGTCTGCCTCGGGGGCGGTGGCCCGCACGGTCATCGTGGGCGGGGCGTCTGCCTCGGGGGCGGTGGCCCGCACGGTCATCGTGGGCGGGGCGTCTGCCTCGGGGGCGGTGGCCCGCACGGTCATCGTGGGCTGGGCGTCCGCCTCGGGGGCGGTGGCCCGCACGGTCATCGTGGGCTGGGCGTCCGCCTCGGGGGCGGTGGCCCGCACGGTCATCGTGGGCTGGGCGTCCGCCTCGGGGGCGGTGGCCCGCACGGTCACCGTGAGCAGGGCATCCAGCCCGAGAGCGGCGCCCCACACGCCCACCATGGGCAAGGCGTCCAGCCCGAGGGCGGTGGCCCGCACGGTCACCGTGGGCGGGGCGCCCACCCCGAGGGCGCGCCCCGCACGGTCGCCATGAGCGGACCGGCCACCTCCGGGGCGTAAGCGGGCCCGTACCCGGGAGCCTGGGCGGCTGTGGGGCTCCGGGGTGGGGGTGGGGCTCGGTAGGCTTACGGGCATGTACGGGTACGAGCAGAACCAGGGCGCCTACGCCCCGCCCCAGCAGGGGTACGCGCAGCAGCCGCCGCTGTACCCCGAGCCGTCGCCGCCCTCGCTCGCGGATGCCGTGCGGGCGTTCACCACCGGGTCGCTGTCGGCCGAGGACTTCCAGCAGATCTTCGCGACCTCGAAGGTCTACTGCCCGCGCGGTGACAACCCCGGCTTCCTCGCGCTGCACAACACTCAGCAGCCGGTCATCCCGATGTTCACGTCGCTCAAGGAACTGCGCCGGTACGCGGGCAAGGAGTCCAAGTACTTCGTGATCACCGGCGCCGAGGTGATCGACCTGCTGCCCACCGGGTACGGCTTCGTCCTGGACAT
Organism: Streptomyces sp. CB03234; assembly: GCF_001905885.1. Taxonomy (GTDB): domain Bacteria; phylum Actinomycetota; class Actinomycetes; order Streptomycetales; family Streptomycetaceae; genus Streptomyces. The sequence goes on from NZ_LIYH01000005.1 coordinate 407,355, forward strand.
GGAGGGCGACCACCGGATGGTGTTCGACGCCAAGGCCGTGGAGCAGATGGTCGACTTCGCCATGCGGCGGATGTACGGCTGAGCCGCCCGAGCCGACCGTAATCACCGAACCGGGCGGCGGTGGCGTCGTCGCCTTCGCCGGGCAGAAGCGGTTCAAGCTCAAGGAGCAGATCACGCTCTGGACCGGCGAGGACCGCTCCGAGGTGCTCGGCGGCTTCAAGGCGCGGCAGGTCGTCGACCTGGGGGCCACGTATGACGTGACGGGGCCGGACGGCGCCTCCATAGGGACGTTCCGCGAGGACGCCAAGGCCTCGCTGCTCCCGTCCACCTGGCATCTGACCCAGGGCGCCGAGGGCGAGCAGCCGGCGGTGAAGGGGACCGAGCGCAGCGCTTGGGGATCGCGCTGGCCCGCCGGGGCTGGGAGGCGGTCGACGCGGTGCTGCCGTTCCCGCTCCCGGTGCCGTTCGTCTACCACTTCGACCGCTGACGCGCCGCCGACGGCCCGCTGACCGGCCGGGGCGGCGCCCCAAGTGGGGGGAGCGGGAACGGAAGGTCGGCGGGTACCGCCGCCTCCGGGGCGTCGGTGATCCTTGTGCGCATGGTGCTCTTGTTCGAATTCGCCCTGCATTCGCTGATGGACCTGGCTCTGCGGCTGTTCGGCAGGACCTTCGACGCGTCGGTCTCCGCCCGCCGGATCGCGTCCTTCCGGCGCGGCAAGGGAGCGGTGCTGCGCTGCCGTTACCGGATGCGCGCCGAGGGCCCGGCCGCCGCCATGTGCCGGGGGAAGCTCACGCTGACGCGGGCGGGTGCCGTGCTGGACCGTACCGGGGGCGCGAAGAGGCTCCGGCTGACCTCCCCGGGAAACGTCGCGACCGGTGGCGGCAGGGGCGGCACCGTCATCGTCTGCGAGGCGGCGGGCGCGGGGGCGGTCGAGCTGCTCGTACAGACGTGGGACCCGGCGCTGGTGAAGCTGGTCACCGACACCATGGCGGCACGCGTCTGAATCAACTCCTCCGGTTCGATTGATATGTTGATCGCTCGCAAGGGGGGCGTGATGATCCGCGTATTGGTGGTCGACGACGAGGTTCTGCTGCGTTCGTGCATGCAGCGCATCCTGGAGAGCGAGCCCGACATCGAGGTTCCCGCCGCCTGTGACGGGCGGGGCGCCGTCGAGGCCGTGGAGAGGCACCGGCCCGACGTGGTGCTGCTGGACCTGCGCATGCCGGACGTCGACGGGCTGTCCGTACTGGCCGCGCTCCAGGCGCGTTCCGTGCGTCCCGCGGTCGCCGTCCTGACGACCTTCTCAGCCGACGAGGACATCGCGGCCGCGCTGGGCGCCGGGGCGTCGGGCTTCCTGCTCAAGGACGCCACTCCGCGGGAACTGGCCGACGCGGTACGGGTGTTGGCGTCCGGCGGCACCGTGCTGTCGTCGACGGCGGCCCGGGTCGTGGTCGACGGATACCTCAGCGGTGGTCGTACGCGGCCGGCGCCGAGGGACCCGCGCCTGGACAGTCTCACCGAGCGGGAGCGCCAGGTGCTGGAGCTGGTGGCCGAGGGGCTCACCAACGCCGACATCGGGCGCAGGCTGCTGATGAGCGCGTCCACGACCAAGGAACACGTCAGCGCGATCCTGTCCAAGCTGGGCCTGGCCAATCGAGTTCAGGCGGCGGTGCTGGCGCACAGCATCGCGGCCGGGGTGCCCGCGTCTTCCCGTACCACCTCGTCCGGTACCACCTCTTCCCGTACCACCTCGTCCCGCCCGCCGCTCGCGTTGGCGGCGGCGTCTCACTGACGGCGGGTGGCGAGAGCGGCAGTACGGCACGTACGAGAAAGCCGCCGTCGTCCGTGGGCCCGGCGTCGAGGCGGCCACCGGCCAGGGCGGTGCGCTCCTTCAGGCCCCGCAGGCCGAACCCGCCGGAGGGGCCGGGTGGCGGCGGGGCGGTGGCGGGACCGTTGCGTACCTCGATGACGAGGGTGTCGCGGCGGTCGGGTGACGGACCCACCGAGACGGTGACCGGGGCGCCGGGGGCGTGCTTGCGTACGTTGGTGAGGGCTTCCTGCACGGTGCGGTAGGCGGCACGCTCGACGGCGGCCGCGCAGGGGTGGCCCCCGTCCGGCAGGGTCAGGCTCAGGGTGGCGTCGAGCCGGCTCTCCTCGACCAGGGCGGGCAGGTTGTCCAGGCGGGCGTGGCCCGCCTCCTCCTCGTCCGGGCCGCGCAGTACGCCGACGACGTCGCGCAGTTCCCGCATCGCGTCGGCGCCGTGGCGGCGGATCGTCTCGGCGTCCTCCCGGACGGTGTCGTCGGGGGCGGTGGCCCACAGGGCTCCGGCCTGGGCGGTGATGATGCCCAGGTGGTACGAGACGGTGTCGTGCATCTCCCGTGCCATGCGGGCCCGCTCCCGCGCCACGGCCTGTTCGGCCTCCAGCCGGCGCCCGCGTGCCTGGCTCTCGGTCAGCTCGGCCAGGCGGGAGCGCAGCTCGGAGCGGGTGCGGGCGAGCAGGCCCAGGCCGGTGGGCCCGATGCTGAACATCAGGGCGATCTGGACGGTGATCAGGTGGTCGGTCCAGGTCAGGGCGGGTTCCGCGACCAGTCCCCACTGCATGGACGACGCGAACACCGCCGCCGCGCAGCCGATGACGGCGGGGCGGCGGACCGGGTGGCGGGGCAGCTCGGCCGCCACGGTGAACATGGCGATCATGGGCGCCAGCCACAGGTGGCCGGTGGCCATGGACGGCAGGGTGGCGAGCAGGACCGGCACGGGGAACCGGCGGCGCAGGACGAGCCCGAGCAGGGCCGGCGGGCAGACGGCGGCGGACTCGATGTCGAGGGCGCCGACCAGTGTGAACAGTTCCAGCGAGGCGGCCGCCGCGATCGCCCAGTCGGTGCGCCGGACGCCGGGGCGCGGGCGGCGCGGTCTTTCGGACACGGGCTTCCTCACTGCACTCACTGCACTCACTGGCACTCGCTCGCACTTACTGATCGCTACGGATCGCTACGGATCGCTGCGATGTCGCTTGCAGTATCACCGAGCGCGTCGGGGGTACCGCGTGCGGGTGTGGGCGGGAATGGGTGGCCGGGGAGCCGTGTTCCGGTGGCAGGAAGTTCAGTGTTCAACTAATCTGGGGGTATGCCGCCCGGAGGGGCGGCCCCGAGGAGGACCGTCATGCCTGCCGTAACCGTCGAGAACCCGCTCACCCTGCCGCGCGTCGACACGCCCGCGGGTACCGTGCAGCGCCCGGTGCTGGCCGTGACCACCGCACCGAGCGGCTTCGAGGGGGAGGGCTTCCCGGTGCGCCGCGCGTTCGCCGGGATCAACTACCGCTACCTCGACCCGTTCATCATGATGGACCAGATGGGCGAGGTGGAGTACGGCGTCGGGGAGGCGAAGGGAACGCCGTGGCACCCGCACCGCGGCTTCGAGACCGTCACGTACCTCATCGACGGCACCTTCGTCCACCAGGACAGCAACGGGGGCGGTGGCACCATCCGCAACGGCGACACCCAGTGGATGACCGCCGGGTCCGGGCTGCTGCACATCGAGGCGCCGCCGGAGAACCTCGTCATGTCCGGCGGCCTCTTCCACGGGCTCCAGCTGTGGGTCAACCTGCCCGCCAAGGACAAGTGGATGGACCCCCGCTACCAGGACATCCGCGGCGGCCAGGTCCAGCTCCTCACCTCCCCCGACGGCGGCGCGCTGCTGCGCGTCATCGCCGGCGAGCTGGACGGGCACGAGGGCCCGGGCATCACGCACACCCCGATCACCATGATCCACGCGACCCTGCGCCCCGGCGCGGAGGTCACCCTCCCGTGGCGGCAGGACTTCAACGGCCTCGCGTACGTCCTCGCCGGGCGCGGTTCCGTCGGGGGCGAGCGGCGGCCCGTCCACATGGGCCAGACGGCCGTCTTCGGCGACGGGGGCTCGCTGACCGTCCGCGCCGACGAAAAGCAGGACGGCCACACCCCGGACCTGGAGGTCATCCTCCTGGGCGGGCAGCCGATCCGGGAGCCGATGGCGCACTACGGCCCGTTCGTCATGAACACCCAGGCCGAGCTGCGGCAGGCCTTCGAGGACTTCCAGGCCGGCCGCCTCGGCCGTATCCCGGCGGTCCACGGCATGCAGGACGGCACGGGCCACGAAATCACCCCGGGCGCCTGAACGGACCCGGTACGGGCCGGGCGGCCCGTGACGGCTCGGTGGCCGTGACGCCCCGGTGACCGCGACGGGCCGGCCAGCCCCCGCCCGGCCGCCCCGCCCCCGCCCGGCCGGTGGCCGTAACGCGGCCCCCGCCCCCGACCGCGCGGCCCTGACTGGGTGTCACCCGGCCGGGCCCGTCCACGGGCGGGGCCCGGGTGGGCGTGGTGGCGTGGTGGGGTGCACACGCTGCCCGAGCCCGTCCGCCGCATCGCCGCCTGGTGCGTGGTCATCCTGCTCGTCACCGGCGTGGCGGCGGTCGGCGTGTGGCTGTGCGTGACGTTCCAGACCGCCGTCACGCCCGTGCTGCTCGCCCTGCTCGGGACCGCGCTGCTCGGGCCGCTGTACCGGCGGCTCGTCGCCATGAAGGTCCAGCGGTCCCTGGCCGCCGGGCTGACCTGCGCGGCCGTGGTCGCCGTCGTCGGCGGCGCCACGTACATCGTGGTCGCCGCGCTCATCGACACCGGCGACCAGATCCTCACCTCGCTCCGCCGCGCCGCCACCGACCTCGCCCAGCACTTCGGCGCCGCCGGCACCTCCCTCGACGACCTCGCCGCCAACGCCAGGGACCTCCTCGGGAGGTTCGGCAGCACGGCGGCGACCGGGGTGATCAGCGGGCTCAGCGTCGTCGGCGAGGTGATCGCCATGGCCGTCCTCGCCCTGCTCCTGGTCTTCTTCTTCCTCCGCGACTCGGGCCGCGCCATGCGCGCCCTGCGCGGCCTCGTGCCCCGCGGCAGCGCCGACCACGTCGAGGCCATGGCCCGCCGCGCCTTCGGGGCCGTGGAGGGCTTCATGCGCGGTACGACGTTCATCGCCCTCATCGACGCGCTCCTCATCACGGCCGGGCTGCTCATCCTGCGCGTCCCGGGCGCGGTCGGGCTCGGCGCGCTCGTCTTCGTCGGCGCGTACATCCCGTACCTCGGCGCGTTCATCTCCGGAGCCGTGGCGATCCTGGTGGCGCTCGCGGACCGGGGCGTCGTCATCGCGCTGTGGGCGGTCGGCGTCGTGCTCGCCGTACAGCTCATCGAAGGGCACGTCCTCCAGCCGGTGATCCAGAGCCGTACGGTCCAGATGCACCCGGCCGTCGTCATGCTCGCCATCACCGCGGGCGCGTCCGTCGCCGGGATCCTCGGCATGCTGCTCGCCGTGCCGCTGACGGCCGCCGCGTTCGGGGTGGTCGGCGAGCTGCGCAGGCTGTACGCGGCGGGCGGTACGTAGGCCGTGTCCCGGACCGCCGCCGGCCCGGCACCCGGTTAGCATCCGCGACAGGGGGCAGCCCGGGCACGTACGGAGGCCGTCATGCAGGAGCAGAAGCACCAGACACCACGCGACCCACGCCTGCTGAAGAACCGGTCCCGGATCGGCCACAAGGTGCGGTACGCGGTGACGCACCCGCAGCGGGTGGTGCCCCACCTGCGCCGGGCGGCCCGCAACGCGCGACTGCGGCTGAAGCACGGCGGCGACCACATCGCGTACTACCGGGCCGTCATGGCGTCCGACACCGCCCGCAGCCCGGAGGCCGCGGTGGGCGGCCGGCCGTCGCACGCGCGCTGGCTGGCCATCGGGCAGATGCAGTACGACTACCTCGTCGAGCACGGGCTGCGGCCCGAGGACCGGATGCTGGAGATCGGCTGCGGCAACCTGCGCGCCGGGTGGCGGTTCATCGAGCACCTGGAGCCCGGCCACTACTACGGGATCGACATCTCGCCCGACATCCTCATCGAGGCGAAGAAGACCCTCGTACGGTACGGACTCCAGCGGAAGATGCCGTACCTGACGCCCGTCGACAACCTGAAGCTGGACTTCCTGCCCGACTCCTGGTTCACGGTGGTCCACGCGCACAGCGTGTTCTCCCACTCGCCCCTGGAGGTCATCGACGAGTGCCTGGCGCACGTGGGCCGGGTCCTCGCCCCCGGCGGCTTCTTCGACTTCACGTACGACCGCACCGAGGGCCGTGAGCACCAGGTGCTGGGCGAGGACTTCTACTACCGTACGGAGACGCTGGTGCGGCTGGCGGAGAAGCACGGTCTGGCCGCCCACTTCATGGACGACTGGGAGCGCCTGCCGCACGGCCAGTCCAAACTGCGCCTCACGCACCCGGTGGCGGCCACGGCCTAGGTGTGCTGTCCGGAGACGTTGGTGACACGCGTGCTGGGTTCTTGAACGGGTGAGGGCCTCCGGGTTCGGTGTGGATTGCGACATCTGCACCGATCCGAGGAGGCCCTCGTGCCCCACCGTAATGCCCCGCTGACCGAGACCGGGCGTCTTCGGCTGGCCCGCTGTGTCGTCGAGGACGGCTGGCCGCTGCGCCGGGCAGCGGAGCGTTTCCAGGTCAGCCACACCACCGCCGCCCGCTGGGCCGGCCGCTACCGGCAGTTCGGCGTCGCCGGAATGAGTGACCGCTCCAGCCGGCCCCACCACCAGCCCCGACGGACGCCGGCCGAGATCGAGACGGAAGTGGTCCGGCTCCGCCGCGAACACCGCATCGGTCCGCTACGGCTGGCCGTCCGGTGCCATATCGCGGCCTCGACCGCCCACCGCATCCTCGTCCGCAACGGCCAGCCGCCCCTGGCGGCTCTGGACCGGGCCACCGGCGAACCCGTTCGCCGCTACGAACGCGCCCGACCCGGCGAACTGGTCCACATCGACGTCAAGAAGCTTGGGAGAATCCCCGACGGCGGCGGCCACAAAGTCCTCGGCCGGGCGGCCGGCAGCCCGCACAAGGACCGGGTTAACGGCGCTGGATACGCCTACCTGCACACCGCCCTCGACGACCACAGCCGGATCGCCTACACCGAGGACCTGCCCGACGAGACCGCCCCGACCTGCGCAGGTTTCCTGGCTCGGGCCACGGCCTACTTCGCGTCCCTGGGCATCCGCATCGAACGGGTCCTGACCGACAACGCCTGGGCCTACAGCAAGAACACCTGGCGCGACACCTGCCGCGACCTGGGCATCAGCCCCCGCTGGACCAGGCCCTGGCGGCCCCAGACCAACGGCAAGGTCGAACGCTTCAACCGCACCCTGCTGGACGAGTGGGCCTACGCACGGCCCTATCGGTCAGAGACCGAACGCCGCAAAGCGTTCCCACAGTGGCTGCACTCCTACAATCACCACCGCGGACACACCGCCCTGAAAGGGCAACCACCCGCCAGCCGCGTCCCCAACCTCACAAGGCAATACACCTAGGGTTCCCCGTCCCGGTCCTCGTGCAGCTCGAACCAGATCGACTTGCCCTCGCCCCTGGGGTCCACGCCCCACTCGTGCGCCAGCATCTCCATCAGGATCAGCCCGCGCCCCGACGACGCCATCTCGCCCGGGCGCCGCCGGTGCGGCAGCTCGTCGCTGGCGTCCGCGACCTCGACGCGCAGCCGCCGCTTGCCGTGGTCGCCCCTCGCCTCGGCCACCAGCAGCGCGTCGCCGTCGGTGTGGACGAGCACGTTGGTGACCATCTCGGAGACCATCAGGACCGCCGAGTCGACCTGCTCCGCGTCCGCCCAGTCGTGCAGCAGCTCCCGCAGGTGCGCCCGGGCGGCCGCGATCCGTTCCGGCTCGGCCTGCGCGACGGTCATCGCGGTACGCCGGGCCGCGGCCGTCCGCAGCGGCCCGGCGGTCCGGGACAGCAGCAGGACCGCGATGTCGTCCTCTCGGCGGTCGGCGAGCGGACCGGTGGTGTGGTGGGAGCCGGGCCCGTGCACGGCCTGGACCAGGTTGTCGGCCAGCACCTCCAGCGACTCGCCCTCGGTGTCGTGCCGCTCCAGCAGGGTGCGGATGCGGGTCCAGCCGGTCTCCAGGTCGTGGCCGCCGGTCTCCAGGAGCCCGTCCGTGCAGATCATCAGGGTCTCGCCGGGCTCCAGGGTGAGCCGGGTCGTCGGGTAGTCCGTGTCGGGGACGATGCCCAGCGGCAGGCCGCCCGCCGTCGGCCGCAGCATCACCGTCCCGTCGGCCATCCGGATCGCCGGGTCGGGGTGGCCCGCCCGCGCGATGTCGAGCGTCCCGATCGCCGGGTCGACCTCCAGGTACAGGCAGGTCGCGAACCGGGCCGCCCCGTGGTCGCCCTCCGCCCCGTCCGTGATCCCGTACAGGAAGCGGGACGCCCGGGACAGCACCGCGTCGGGGCGGTGGCCCTCCGAGGCGTACGCGCGCAGCGCGATCCGCAGCTGGCCCATCAGCCCGGCCGCCCGCACGTCATGCCCCTGGACGTCGCCGATGACAAGCGCGATGCGTCCGCCGGGGAGCTGGATCATGTCGTACCAGTCGCCGCCGACCTGGAGCCCGCCGCCGGTCGGGACGTACCGCGCGGCGACCTCCATGCCGGGGATCGCCGGGCCCAGGACCGGCATCATCGTGCGCTGCAGGCCCAGCGACAGCTCCCGCTCCGACTCGGCGACCCCGGCGCGGGCCAGCGCCTGCGCCAGCATCCGGGCCACGGTCGTCAGGACGGACCGTTCGTCGGGCGTGAACGGCACCGGGTACGTGAAGGCGGCCATCCAGGCGCCCATGGTGCGCCCCGCGACGATCAGCGGCAGGAACGCCCACGACTCCCTGCCGAAACGTTGCGCCAGAGGCCAGGTCGCCGGGAAGCGGGCCCGGTACTCCTCCGGCGACGGCAGATAGATCGCGCGCCCGGTCCGTACCACCTCCGCCGCCGGATAGTCGGTGTCCAGCGGCATGTCCGAGAACGGACCGTCGTCGCCCGCGTTGTGCCCGTGGTGGCCGATGATCGTCAGCCGGTCGCCCGAGACGCCGAAGACCGCGAGCCCGTCCGGCGAGAACCCGGGCATCGACAGCGACGCCGCCACCCGCAGCACCTCCGCCGTCGACCGCGCCTCCGCCAGCGCCCGCCCCGCGTCCAGCAGGAACGCCTCGCGCGAACGGCGCCAGTCCCCCGTGACCGGCGTACGGGCGGCGGTACCCGGCTGCGGCTCGGCGACCTCCTGCAACGTCCCGACCAGCTGGTAGTCGGTGCCCTCGACCAGCGGCTTCGACCGGCTGCGTACGGTACGGATCACCCGCCCGCTCTCGTCCATGATCCGCAGCCGGGCCTCGGCGAGGGTGCCCTCCGCCACGGCGAGGTTCACGATCCCGTCGATCTCGTTCCAGTCGACCGGGTGGAAGCGGGAGCGCACGGCGGCCTCGGTCAGCTCGGCCGGCTCGGCGGGCAGCCCGAGCAGCCGGGCGGCCTCCGCGTCGAGGGTGACGATCCCGGATGCGTTGTCCCAGCGCCACAGGCCCGTCGCGATGGCGGCCAGGACGTCCTCGGTGCGCATTGCCCCACTCTAAGAAGATGAACGGATCAACCGCCACCGAGCTGCGCCCCGGCGATCCCGGCAGGCCCGGTAACCTTGACGAGTCGAGCCAAACCCTCTCCCCCAAGACTGGATGAACGACGATGCATCGGTACAGGTCCCACACCTGCGGCGAGCTCCGCGCCTCTGACGTCGGCACCGACGTCCGGCTGAGCGGCTGGCTGCACAATCGGCGCGACCTGGGCGGCATCCTCTTCATCGATCTGCGCGACCACTACGGCATCACGCAGCTCGTCGCCCGTCCCGGCACCGCCGCGTACGAGGCGCTCGACAAGCAGACCAAGGAGTCGGTCGTCCGCGTCGACGGCAAGGTCGTCTCGCGCGGTGCCGAGAACATCAACACCGACCTCCCCACCGGCGAGATCGAGGTCGAGGTCTCCGACGTCGAGGTCCTGGGCGCGTCCGCCCCGCTGCCGTTCACGATCAACACGGACGACGGCGTCAACGAGGAGCGGCGCCTGGAGTACCGCTTCCTCGACCTGCGCCGCGAGCGCATGCACCGCAACATCATGCTGCGTACGGCGGTCATCGCCGCCATCCGCCAGAAGATGACGGCCCTCGGCTTCAACGAGATGGCGACCCCGATCCTCACCGCGACCTCCCCCGAGGGCGCCCGTGACTTTGTCGTCCCGTCCCGCCTGAACCCGGGCAAGTTCTACGCGCTGCCGCAGGCCCCGCAGCAGTTCAAGCAGCTGCTGATGATCTCCGGCTTCGACCGGTACTTCCAGATCGCGCCCTGCTTCCGCGACGAGGACGCCCGCGCCGACCGCTCGCCGGGCGAGTTCTACCAGCTCGACGTCGAGATGAGCTTCGTCGAGCAGGAGGACGTCTTCCAGCCGATCGAGAAGCTGATGACGGAGCTGTTCGAGGAGTTCGGCGGCGGCCGCCACGTCACCTCGCCGTTCCCGCGGTTCCCGTTCCGCGAGGCGATGCTGAAGTACGGCTCCGACAAGCCGGACCTCCGTGCCCAGCTGGAGCTCGTCGACATCACGGACGTGTTCGCCGACTCCGAGTTCAAGGCGTTCGCGGGCAAGCACGTCCGTGCCCTGCCGGTGCCGGACACGGGCGACCAGCCGCGCAAGTTCTTCGACGGCCTGGGCGACTTCGCGGTCGAGCAGGGCGCGAAGGGCCTGGCCTGGGTGCGCGTCGGCGAGAACAACGCCCTCACCGGCCCGATCGCCAAGTTCCTCACCGAGGAGAACGTCAAGGTCCTCACCGAGCGCCTCGGCCTGGAGCCGGGCCACGCGATCTTCTTCGGTGCGGGTGACTTCGACGAGGTCTCCAAGATCATGGGCGCGGTCCGCGTCGAGGCCGCCAAGCGGGCCGGCCACTTCGAGGAGGGTGTGTTCCGCTTCTGCTGGATCGTCGACTTCCCGATGTACGAGAAGGACGAGGAGACCGGCAGGATCGACTTCTCGCACAACCCGTTCTCCATGCCGCAGGGCGGCCTGGAGGCCCTGGAGACCCAGGACCCGCTGGACATCCTCGGCTGGCAGTACGACATCGTCTGCAACGGCGTCGAACTGTCCTCGGGCGCCATCCGGAACCACGAGCCGGACATCATGTTCAAGGCGTTCGAGATCGCCGGCTACTCGCGCGAGACCGTCGAGACCGAGTTCGCGGGCATGCTCCGCGCCTTCCAGTACGGCGCCCCGCCGCACGGCGGCATCGCCCCGGGCGTGGACCGCATCGTCATGCTCCTCGCCGACGAGCCGAACATCCGCGAGACGATCGCCTTCCCGCTCAACGGCAACGCGCAGGACCTGATGATGGGCGCGCCGACGGAGCTGGACGAGGCCCGCCTCAAGGAGCTGAACATCGCGCTGCGCAAGCCGGTCGCGGACAAGTAGATCCGTACGAGCGAGGGCCCCGGAACCGTGTGCACGGTGCCGGGGCCCTTCGCTGTTCACACGGCCAGCGTGGGGTAGTCGGTGTATCCGGTCTCGCCGCCCACGTACATCCAGCCCTCGTCCCGCAGCGGGTTGAGTGGCGCGCCGGTCCGCAGCCGTTCGACCAGGTCGGGGTTGGCCAGGAACGCGCGGCCCAGCGAGATCAGGTCGGCACCGGCGGCCAGCAGCCGCTCACCCGCCTCCTTGCCGCCGTCGGCGGGCAGCGGCCCGCCCCAGCCCAGGTTCGGATTGGCGACCAGGCTGCCCGGCCAGGCCTTGCGGACCTCCTGGAACAGGGGCTGGTCCGGGTCGGCGAACACGTAGTGGAGGTACGCCAGGCCGGTGTCCGCGAGGGCGTCGACGAGCGCGGGGTAGATGTCGTCGGTGTCGCCCTCGTCGATGCCGTTGACGGTGACTCCCGGGGAGACGCGCAGGCCCACCCGCTCGGGTCCGACGGCCGCGGCGACCGCCCGCACCACCTCCACCACGAACCGGATCCGGCCGGCGACCGAACCGCCGTAGGCGTCGGTGCGGTGGTTGGTGTTCCGCGCCATGAACTGGTGCAGCAGGTGCCCGTTGGCCGCGTGCACCTCCACTCCGGCGAAGCCGGCGTCGACGGCGTTGCGGGCGGCGGTGGCGAAATCGGCCACGGTGGACCGGATGTCGTCGAGGGACATCGCCTTCGGTACGACGGCGTCCTTGCGCCCGCCGGGGGTGTGGATGGTCTCCGGCAGCGGAACCGGCGACGGCGCCACCGGCACCAGCCCGCTGTTGTCGGGGTGGCCGGCCCGGCCGCCGTGCTGCAACTGCACGAACATCCGCCCGCCCGCCGCGCGTACCGCGTCGGTGACCTGCCGCCACCCGGCCACCTGGGCGTCGTCGTGGATCCCGGGGATGTTGGGGTAGGTCTGCCCCACCGCGTTGGGCGTGGTCGCCTCGGCGATGATCAGCCCGGCGGAGGCGCGCTGGGCGTAGTACGTGGCCATGACCGGCTGCGGGACACCGTCGGCGCCGGCCCGGTTGCGGGTCAACGGGGCCATGACCAGGCGGTTGGGCAGGGCCAGGGCGCCGAGCCGGGCGGGCTGGAACAGGCGGGACTTCTCGGGTGTGTTCGTCATGTCGGTACGGTAGGAGTTGACATCAGTGTCAGGTTCAAGTCCCTTTTCCGGCACCCGAGGTGAGCCATGCGGATCGGCGAACTGTCCCGTCGTACAGGCGTGAGCGAACGCTCGCTGCGCTACTACGAGATGCAGGGCCTGCTCACGGCCGACCGCACCCCGGGCGGCCAGCGCACCTACGGCGACTGGGCCGTCGACCGGGTCATCCGCATCCAGGCCCTCTACGCGGCCGGCCTGCACAGCAAGAAGATCGCCCAGCTCCTCCCCTGCATGCGGGACGCGGACGGCGGCCCCTCCGAGATCGCCACCGCCCGCCTGGTCGCCGACCTCACCACCGAACGTGACCGCATCGACCGCCTGATCGCCGACCTGCTCCGCTCCCGCGACGTCCTGGACGAGGCGATCGCCACGGCGTCGGCGTCCCCGTTGCCGTCCCGGTAACGTCCGGGGAAGGGCGATCAGTCCTTCTTCGGCTCCTCCAGGCGCGGGAAGAGGACCGCGCCCTTGGTCACCGTGGCCCCCGGGGGGAGTTGGCCCCAGGTGGCGGCGGACTGGACGCGCTGGTCGGCGAGGGGGCCGAGGGCGGGCTCCGCGCCGAGGGAGGTCCAGAGCTGCTGGGAGGTCTCCGGCATGACCGGGTTCAGGAGGACGGCGACCGCGCGGAGCGACTCGGCGGCGGTGTAGAGGATCGTCGCCAGGCGGGCGCGGCCCTCGTCGGACGTGTCCTTGGCGACCTTCCAGGGCTCCTGCTCCGTGATGTAGCCGTTGACCTGCTTCACGAAGTCGAAGATCGCCAGGATGCCGCCCTGGAAGTCCAGCTCGTCGCCGATCCTCCGGTCCGCCTCCGCGACCGCCTTGGCCAGGCCGTCGTGGATGGCCTGCTCGGCGTCACCGGCGGCCGTGGCCTCCGGCAGGGCGCCGTCGAAGTACTTGCCGACCATCGCCGCGACGCGCGAGGCGAGGTTGCCGTAGTCGTTGGCCAGCTCGGAGGTGTAGCGGGCGGTGAAGTCCTCCCACGAGAAGGAGCCGTCGCTGCCGAACGCGATCGCCCGCAGGAAGTACCAGCGGTAGGCGTCCACGCCGAAGTGCGAGGTCAGGTCCTGCGGCTTGATGCCCGTCAGGTTCGACTTGGACATCTTCTCGCCGCCGACCATCAGCCAGCCGTTCGCCGCGATCTTCCCCGGCACCGGCAGGCCCTGCGCCATCAGCATCGCCGGCCAGATCACGGCGTGGAAGCGCAGGATGTCCTTGCCGACCAGCTGGACGTTCGCCGGGAAGGTCTCGTCGAACTTCGCCGGGTTCTCGTTGTAGCCGACGGCGGTCGCGTAGTTCAGGAGCGCGTCGACCCACACGTAGATGACGTGCTTGTCGTCCCACGGGACCGGGACGCCCCAGTCGAAGGTGGAGCGCGAGATGGACAGGTCCTGAAGGCCCTGCTTCACGAAGTTCAGGACCTCGTTGCGGGCCGACTCCGGCTGGATGAAGTCCGGGTTCGCCTCGTAGTGCTCCAGGAGCTTCGGGCCGTACTCGCTCAGCTTGAAGAAGTAGTTCTCCTCCTTGAGGATCTCCACCGGCCTCTTGTGGACGGGGCACAGCTCGGTGCCGTCCTCCGCCTCGATGAGGTCGCCGGGGAGCTTGTACTCCTCGCAGCCCACGCAGTACGGGCCTTCGTACCCGCCCTTGTAGATCTCACCCTTGTCGTACAGGTCCTGCACGAACTCCCGGACGCGGTCCGTGTGCCGCTTCTCGGTGGTACGGATGAAGTCGTCGTTCGCGATGTTCAGGTGCTCCCAGAGGGGCTTCCAGGCCTCCTCGACGAGCTTGTCGCACCACTCCTGCGGCGAGACGCCGTTCGCGTCGGCCGTGCGCATGATCTTCTGACCGTGCTCGTCCGTGCCGGTGAGGAACCACACCTTCTCGCCGCGCTGGCGGTGCCAGCGGGTGAGCACGTCGCCTGCGACGGTCGTGTAGGCGTGGCCCAGGTGAGGAGCGTCGTTGACGTAGTAAATGGGGGTCGAGACGTAGTACGCCTTCGTCCCCTGCTTCTCGGATCCAGTGGCCGCCATGGTCGAAATCCTATCGGGCGGCAAAAGCCGTCCTCATTTCCGTTCACAGAGGGAGACGGAGGCGGAGACGTTCGCGAAACGTGGGGGGATGGAGACGACTGCGGCGTGCCGGATTCGCCGTCGAGACCGTCCACACCGTCCACACCGTCTACACCGTCTACACCGTCTACAGCGGGGACGCGGCCCTCGCGTACCTGGGTCTGTACGACTACGACGCCGGCGTCCTGGACCACGACCTGCCGCGGGTGGCGGCCGGGCGCTGCGCCGCCGAAGGGCCCGCACTCGCGACACCAGCTCCGGGAACTCGAACGACTTGCCCGGATGGCGAGGTGAGGGGCGGGACCGGATGGGGCCCGACGCGGGGCTCGGGCTCTCCGTCGTGCGGTCGGTCGCCGCCGCGCACGGGGGGACGGTGACGGCTGTCCCCGGCGGGGCGGGCGGGGGCCTGGTCGTGACGGTGCGGCTGCCGGTGTCGGCGGCGGACGACCAGGCCCCGGGCGTCGGCGTCGGCTAGGCGCCGGGCGCGGGCCAGGTCGCGAGGACCTCGCGGTAGAAGGTGGCGTGCGGGACGTCGCGGGGTGCGGGGCCCGCGTGGAAGAAGCCGGCGTTGGGTGCCTCCAGCTTGCGGAGGTAGTCGAACGCCTTGGAGTCCTCCTCGCCGAACGCCACGAACTGCCAGTACACGTTCTCGGCACTGGTCGCCGCGTCGGTGAGGGCCTGGGTGGCGGCCGTCTTCGACTCGGGGGCGCCGTCCGTCTGGAACAGCACGAGGGCGGGGCGGCCGGCCGCGCCGGACTTCCCGTGGTGGGTCAGCACCTCGGCGATCGCCCGGTCGTAGTTCGTCCGGCCCATGCGGCCGAGGCTGTTGTGCAGGGCCTCGATCCTGCCGTCGATGTCGTCGAGGGTGACCTCGCCGGTGCCGTCGATCTCGGTCGAGAAGAACACGACGGGCACGGTGGCGGCCTCGTCGAGGTGCGCGGCCAGCGCGAGGGCCTGCTCGGCGAGGTGCTGGGCGCTGCCGTCCTTGTAGTACGGCCGCATCGACCCCGACCGGTCGAGGACCAGGTACACGGTCGCCCGCGCCCCCACGAGCCCCCGCTTGCGGAGGGCCGCGCCCGCCGCCTTGTACGCGTCGCTGAGCTGGGGCGCTCGCGCCTTGACCCGCGCGGCGGTGAGGGCGGGCTTCGGAGCGGGTGCGTCCGCCTCGGCGGCGGGGGCGGGGGCGTCCCCCTGCGGGGCGGCCGGTTCGCCGGTCGGCGCGTCGTCGCTGCTGGCGCCGGGGGCGTCCTGGGCCGGGGCGTCCGCCCCGGCGGCGGTGGCGGTGGCGGTGGCGGTGGCGGGAGCGGTGGCCGGTTCGTCGGCCTGCGGCTCCGGGGCGTCGGCCTTCGGTTCGGGGGCTTCGGCGTCCTGGGCGGCCGGTTCGTCGGCCTGCGGGGCGTCGGCGTCCGGGGCGGGGGCGGTGGTCGGGGCCTCCTCGGCGGGGGCTTCGGCCTGCGGCTCGGTGGGCTGCTCCGGCTCGGGCTCGGGCTCGGGCTCGGTGGCGGCCGGGGTCGCGGCGGCGGCCGGTTCCGGTGCCGTGGGAGTGTCGGCCGGGGCCTCGTCCGCCTGCGGAACCTCCTCCGTGGCGGCGGCCGGTTCCGGCTGGGCGGGGGGCTCCGTGGCGGGCTCGTCCGCCTCGGGGACCTCGGCTTCCGGGGCGGGGGCCTCCTCGGCGGCGGTGGCCGGTTCCGGCTTGGGGGCCGGTTCCGCTTCCGCCTGGGGCGGGATGCCCGCCTTCGGGGGCGTGGGGGGTTCCGGGGCCGCCTCCCGGGCCGCCGGGACCGAGGCGCGGCGCGCCTTGTCGAACGACGCGGCCACCAGGTCCGCCGCCGCCAGCTCGGCGGCCCGTTCCGCGGCGCGGTCCGCCGAGGACGGGGACGCGGACGCGGACGCGGACGTCGGGGAGGGAACCGTCGCCGTGGGCTCCTCCCGGGGCACCGCGCGTTCCGTCTGGGGCGGGACGGAGGCGGCTGCCGTCTCGTTGCGCTCCGCACGGTCGCGTCCAAACACCTTGCGCAGCAAGCTCCGAATGCCCATGGGCGAGGCCTTTCGCATGTTGGGTGCCGTGTATGTCCGTACTGCTGGGAATCATCCCTGGCCAGGGCGGACACGTAAGGTTAGCCGCCCCGAGTGGCGCGTAAAGGCAAGGGGCATTCGCGTCAACCCCACCCCCGACGCGACGGATTCACCCCGCGTTCACCCCACCGCCGCCGACCTGCACATCTACGCTTCTAACGTCACCGCCGGACCAATTCCCGACACCATGTCGGCGCAGGCTGCGCCGGAGGAGGATGTAGTGCGCAAGCTGCTGCCGCTGCTGAGCACCAACCCGCACGGGGGCGGTCGGTCCGCCCTCACCTGCCGTTACCGGTGCGGTGACGCCTGTTTCCACGAGGTGCCCAACACCAGTGACAACGAGTACGTCGGCGACGTCATAGCCGGCGCCATGTCGCGCCGTTCCATGATGCGCGCCGCCGCCGTCGTCACCGTCGCCGCCACCGCCGGCGGTGCCGTCGTCGCGCAGGGAGCCGCGCAGGAGGCGGTCGCCGCGACGCCCGGCACCGACGCGACGCCCCGTACGGCGGGGAAGAGCGCGGGCGCCCGGGGGCTGCGCTTCACGCCCGTCGCGCCCAACCGGGACGACAAGGTCACCGTCCCGGACGGCTACGCCCAGAGCGTGGTCATCCGGTGGGGCGAGCCGATCCTCCGTGGCGCGCCCGCCTTCGACCCGGACAAGCAGACCGCCACGGCACAGGCCGGGCAGTTCGGGTACAACAACGACTTCCTGTCGCTGCTGCCGCTGAAGGGCGAGCACGGCCGCCAGGTCCTCGTGGCCAACCACGAGTACACGGACGAAGTCCTGATGTTCAAGGGGTACGACCCGGAGAACCCGACCCGTGAGCAGGTCGAGATCGCCTGGGCCGCCCACGGCCTGTCCGTGGTCGTCGTCCAGGAACAGCACCGTGACGGCCGGCTGACCCCCGTCACCCGCCACCCGCTCAACCGCCGCCTCACCGCCACCAGCGAGTTCGAGCTGACCGGCCCGGCGGCGGGCGGCAAGCTGCTCCGCACCAGCGCCGACCCGACCGGCCGCAAGGTCCTCGGCACGCTCAACAACTGCGCCGGTGGCACCACCCCCTGGGGCACCACCCTCCACGGCGAGGAGAACTTCAACCAGTACTTCGCCAACGGATCGAGCCCGACCGACAAGCGGTACGGCATCGGAACCGGCGCCACCGAGCGCAAGTGGGAGCGGTTCGACAAGCGCTTCGACGCCAAGCAGGAGCCCAACGAGTCGCACCGCCACGGCTGGGTCGTCGAGCTCGACCCGTACGACCCGGACTCCACGCCCCGTAAGCGCACCGCGCTCGGCCGCTTCAAGCACGAGGCCGCCCAGCCGCGCCTGACCGCCGACGGCCGCCCGGTCGTCTACATGGGCGACGACGAGCGGTTCGACTACTTCTACAAGTTCGTCTCGTCCAAGCGGATGATGAAGGGCGACTCCCGCAAGGCCCGGGAGCACAACCTCACCCTCCTCGACGAGGGCACGCTGTACGTCGCCAAGCTCACCGGCGACAGCCCGCAGGACATCGACGGCACCGGCAAGCTCCCGAACGACGGCGAGTTCGACGGCAGCGGCCAGTGGATCCCGCTCGCGACCGGGGACACAAGTCACGTCCCCGGCATGACCGCCGAGGAGGTGTACGTCTTCACCCGCCTCGCCGGTGACAAGGTCGGCGCCACCAAGATGGACCGCCCCGAGGACGTCGAGCCGTCCCCGCGCACCGGCCGCGTGTATGTCGCGCTCACCAACAACAAGGACCGTGGCGCGGCGGGCAAGGCGGGCGCGGACGAGGCCAACCCGCGCAACAACAACAAGCACGGCCACGTCCTGGAGCTCGCCGAGCACTGGGACGACCCCGCCTCCGACGGCTTCGCCTGGCGGCTGTTCCTCGTCGCGGGCGACCCGAACGACCCGGCCACGTACTTCGCGGGCTACCCCAAGGAGAAGGTCAGCCCCATCTCCTGCCCCGACAACGTGGCCTTCGACCCGTACGGCAACCTGTGGCTGTCCACGGACGGCAACCAGCTCGGCTCGCACGACGGCCTGTTCGGTGTGGCCACGCAGGGCGAGCGGCGCGGTGAGATCAAGCAGTTCCTGACCGTGCCGACCGGCGCCGAGACGTGCGGCCCGATCATCCAGGAGCGCCGCGTCCTCGTCGCCGTACAGCACCCGGGCGAGGTCGACGGGGCGTCCGTCGAGAAGCCCGCCTCCACCTGGCCCGACGGCCCCGGGAAGATCGTCCGCCCGTCGGTCGTCGTCGTGTACCGCAAGGACGGCCGGAACATCGGCGTCTGACGCACGGGGGTCATGAGGTGGCGCGGGCCGTCCCCCCGCGCCACCTCGTGAACTGCTCCGCCGGATCCCCCGTGTACGACCACGGCACCCACGACGCCCGCGTCTCCAGCAGCCGGAACAGCCCCTCGTACACCTCGCGCAGCCCCGCGTAACAGGCGGCGTGCGTCAGGTAGTTCAGCGGCTCGACCTCCTCCGGCAGGACCGGGCCCGGCGGCCGCCCACCGAGCCACCGCTCCCACGTCCGCCGTACCTCCGTCGCCGCCAGCTCGTGCTTCCAGTGCTGGTCGAAGCCCCGCACCGGCCCCTGGCCGCGCGCCGCGTCCGCGATGTACCGGTACTCCTCCACCCGCGCGATCTGCACCAGCACCGGCAGCGGCGACCCGGGCGGCGCCGCCCCCGCCGCGTCCCGCGCGAAGTCGTACATCGAGCCGTGCGTGCCGTGCCACCGCGCCGACCAGTACCGCAGCAGCTGCACATGGCCCTCCAGGTTGTGCGGGTCGCGCCGCCGCAGCTCGTCCCACCAGCGCCGCAGCTCGGCCCGCCCCACCCCGCCCTCGTACAGCCGCGCCACCGTCAGCAGCGACACCCACGGCATCGGGTCGGCCGGCCGCGCGTCGGCGGCACCCAGGCAGGCCATGACCGTGACGTCGAGCCGCGCCCGGTCCACCGCCCCGCCGCGCCCCACCGCGATGGCCTTGTTGAAGACCCGTACGACCTCGGTCGCCGCCCGCAGCACCGCCGCGTCCGGGTTGTCCGGCTCGGCCGCCCGCCACGCCTCGACGGCCGTGCTGCCGGCCGCCGCGTGCGACAGCAGCCGCAGCCGGTGCGTACGGAGTTCCCAGTCGTCACCGGTGTCGCGCAGCAGGTCACGTACGCCCTGCCAGCGGCCGATAACGATGTCGTGCCGGGCGCGGCCCAGCGCCCGGTCGCCGGAGTCCGGGTCGAATTCCGGCTCGAAACGTATGGAGCGGCGGCTGCGGCGTACGGCCAATTCACTGTCCCCCCGTCAAAAGCGCGAAAACCAATCCCCGTCGGGGTGTTAGAAGTCGGTCGCCAGCGTTTCGTTCCCATCGGCGCGGTGGTGCTGTCGCGGTACGTCGTCGTACGGCCCCGCCGCCGCCATCACGCGTACCGCGTCCAGGCGTGCCGGACGGTAGTACGAGCTTCCCCGCCGCCAGTACCAGACCATCGGCACGATGCCCGCCCCCAGTCCGCCCAGGCCGATCGCGACCGCCGTACCGGTCAGGCCGCCCAGCGACTCGAAGAAGATCCAGAACATGAAGGCCGCGCCGATCAGCGGCCACGCGCCGCCCAGGACGAAGTCACGTACGGACCTCAGCAGCATCCCACGGTAGGCCACCACGGCGGCGATGCCCGCCAGCCCGTAGTAGAAGGCGATCTGGAGGCCCATCGCGTGGACCGCGCTGCTGAGGATGTCGCCGACCGAGCCGAGCGCCGTCGCCGCCACGAACATCGCCAGCGCCACCGCCCCGACCACCGTGATCGCCACCCACGGGGTGTTCCAGCGGCGGTGTACGGCTCCGAGGGCGGCGGGCATCGTCCGGTCCCGGCCCATCGCGAACAGGGAGCGGGTGACCTGGATCAGCGTGGTCTCCAGGGTGGCGACGCTCGACAGCATCACCGCCACGATCAGCAGCTTGCCGCCGATGCCCGGCCAGACGGCGTCGCCGAGCAGCACCAGTACGTTCGCGCCGCCCGCGCCGACCTCCTGCGCCGACAGGACGACGTTGACCGCGATGGTGAACGCCTCGAAGAGGAGGAAGACGACCCCGATGCCGACGAGGGCGGCGAGGCCGGCCGTGCGGCGGCTGTCGCGGGTCTCCTCGCTGAGGTTGCTGGTGACGTCCCAGCCCCAGTAGTAGAAGGCGGCGACCAGCGCCCCGGAGGCGAAGCCGGACACCCCGTCGAAGTGCCCGAAGCCCAGCCAGGACCAGTCGAAGGCGGTGGCCGCGCCCCGGTGCATGACCACACCGACGATGAACAGCAGCATGATGAGCAACTCCACGCCCGTCATGAGCAGTTGCGCCCGTACGGTGAGCCGGGCGCCGCCCAGCACCACCAGCAGCATCAGCAGGAACCAGCCGGCGCCGACGGCGGTGGCCAGTGCGGTGTCGGCGGCCAGACCGGGCGCGAGGAGCGCCAGGGTGAGCTGCCCGGCGGGCAGCGAACCGGCCACCATGAAGATCGTCGCGGCGACGATCAGCGCCCAGCCGGACAGAAAACCCAGGGCGGGGTGGAGAGTTCGGCCGACCCACGAGTAGCTGGCGCCCGCGTTGACGTCGATCCGGCCGAGCCGGCTGAACGCCAGCACGATGCCGAGCATCGGGATCGCGCAGTACAGCAGCGCGGCGGGCGCGGCGAAGCCGACGGCACCGACGAGTACGGCGCTGGTGGCGGCGAGCGAGTAGGCGGGCGCGCTGCCCGCGACGGCCATCACGATCGTGTCGAGCCTACCGAGGACATTGGGCTGGAGACCCCTGGGAGTGACGCTGCGCATGGCGAATGTCCTTGTATGGCACGGCATATGGCGGAACAACAGGAGCAGCCCCCGCATGCTGCGGCATGGGGCGGCACGCGCGAGTCGTGCGCATCGTAGTCGGGCGGAAGCGGTGCGGTGACGCCGCCCGGAAGGATGCCGTCCGGAATGCGGGGGCGCGCGTGGTGGACGCCCATGGGCGGTGCCAGTCGGGCGCTGGCCGGCGCCTGGCGGGGGCCTGGGCGGGTGCCCTTGGCGGTGCCTGGCGGGGGCCTGGGCGGGGGCCCCGGTCGGTGCGCGTGGGTGGGGCCAACGGGCGGTGCCTGAGCGGTGCCTGGCGGGTGCCCTGGGCGGGTGCCCTGGACGCTGCGCGTGGTTGGCGTCCATGGGCGGTGCCCGGTGGGCGCCCCGGCCGGTGCGCGCGGGCGGCGCCCATGGGCTGCGGACCAGCCACGTCCTGGTGGGCGTCCCTTGCGGCGCATGGTCAGGGGCGGTTCGGCTGCGGGGAGGCGATGGCGCGGGCCGCGCGGACCTCTTGGCGCAGGGGTGCCAGTACGCCCTCCTCGTCGCCCTCCAGCTCCGCCCGGACCTCCACCAGGACGTGGCTGGTCCGCAGCCCCGCCGCGAGTTCGCGCAGCTGCCGCTCGACGTCGGCGACCTCCACGTGCGGGGGCGGCGGCGCGCCGTGACTGACGCGCACCCGGGCGGCCGTCGTGGCGTCCACGATCCGTTCCACGGCCACGCACAGGGGCCACCACGCGGCGGCGCGCGTCCCGGTGGGCGGCGGCTCCGTCAGGGCGCGCTGGAATTCGCTGCGTACGGCCGCCAGGTCCCGGTACAGCCGCCGCCTGGCCCGCCCCCGCGCTGCCGGGTCCGCGTCCGCCTCCGGTCCGAACGCGCACGCCACATAGCGGGCGGCGTCCGCGACCGTGTCCGCGAGCCGGTCACCGATCCGGGTGTGCCAGCTCTCCGGCCACAGCAGGTACCCGGCGACCAGCACGATCGCGCAGCCGAGGAGCGAGTCGTACAGGCGCGGCAGGACGAGGTCGAAGCCCTGCTGGTTCAGCCAGTCGGACAGCAGCAGGATGACGGGGGTGATCGCGGCGGTCTGGAAGGCGTACCCCTTGGCGGTGGACGCCGGGATCAGCGCCGCCAGCACCAGCATGACCGGCACGTCCCACCACCCGCGCTCCACCTCGGCCAGGACGAGCGCGGCGACGACCAGCCCGGCCGCCGTGCCGAGGGCACGCAGCACGGCGCGCGAGAAGACGGACCCGAAGTCGGGCTTGAGGACGAACGTGACGGTGAGGGCCACCCAGTACGAGCGCGGCACGGCGATCAGCGAGACCAGCGCCTGGGCGAGCCCGATGCACAGCGCCAGGCGCAGCCCGTAGCGCCAGGAGCCGCGCGACAGCAGCGCGTCGCGCAGGGCGCGGCGGGTGCGGATGCGGAGGGAGGCGGGGCGACCGAGGAGGTCGTCGACGTTGTGGGGGTCGGGTTCGGCGTGGCGGACAACGGTGGCGGCGTGCCGCAGGGCGTGGTCGACGGCCCGCTCGGAGGGTGTGGCGGGCGGGGGCAGGCGGAGCGCGAACGGGCCGGTGGGGCCCACGGGGCTGCCCGGGGTGCCGGGCGGGCCGAGGTGGCTGCCCGGGGGACCGCCGGCGGGCTTGCGGCGGCGCGGACCGTCGGCGGTCTCGACGGCGGTCGCGAGGGCCCGGACCGCCGCCGGGATCTCGGCGGGGAGCGGGCGGCCGCTCAGGTGGGCGGCCGGGGCGGCTTCGACGACCGGGATGAGGGCGTTGAGCTGCGCGAGTCGGCGTACGAGGCCGGGGGTGCGGCCCCGGTCGCGGGTGCGGCGGGCGAGGACGAGGTCGTAGGCGGTGTTGAGCGCCTGGGTGACGGCCTGCCGTTTCTCGTCGTACGCGGGCGTGCCCGCCACCGCGAGCACATCCGCGACCGCCCGGTAGGCGGCGGCGACGGCGGACCGTTCGGGGACGCCGCCGCGCAGCGGCCAGCCCAGCAGGGTGAGGACGAGCACGACGGCGCCGCCGAGCGTCAGCAGCAGCGGCGCCTTCCACCAGGGGCTGGGCATCGGCAGGCCGGCGCCGACGACGGCGTTGAGCAGGAGCAGCAGCCCGGACGCGGAGGCGACGGCGCCGATCGAGGAGATCATCCCGGACACGAGCGCGACGAGCGTCAGGACGCCGACGGCCGCCCAGCCCTCCCCGTACACCAGCGTGCCGAGGGTGACGCCGAGCGCGCCGAACAGCTGCGGTACGGCGATGTTGAGGATCCGCATCCGGTACGCGTCGGCGGTGTCGCCGATGACGCCGGACAGGGCGCCCATGGAGACCAGCGCGCCGTACAGCGGCCGGCCGGCCGCGAGGCCGACGGCGAGCGGCGCGGCGAGGGCGACGGCGGCGCGCGCGACGGCGGCCCAGGGAACCGGCGCGGGCTGCGGGCGCAGTCCGCGCATGAGCCACTCGGGCGGCGCGAGCCGTACGGTCGTGGGGCTCAGCTGAGGTAGCCCTCCACCTCGCCGGGCGGCCGGGTCGTCGCGTTGTCCGGGTTGTCGCCGAACTCGGACTTGGCGCGCCGCTGCCGCAGCAGGTCCCAGCACTGGTCGAGCTGGACCTCCAGGGTCCGCAGCCGTACGCGTTCGTCGTCGGTGAGGCCGCCCTCCCGGTCACGCAGGGCGTGTTCCTCGCGGACGAGCGCACCGATGTGGTCGAGGATCTGCTCGTTGTCCATGGTGTCCACCTTCCCGCTTCACGGCCGGGCGTGCAGGTCGAGGTCGACGAGCAGCGCGCGGTGGTCGCTGCCGGGCAGGTCGAGGAAGCGGGCGCCGCGCACCGAGAAGTCGTCGCTGACCAGGACGTGGTCGATCTGCGCGTACGGCGGCAGCGTCCCGTCCTGCGGCCAGGAGCCGGTCCGGGCGGCACCGCCGAGGCGGGCGGCGTCGTGGAGGGCGCCGGCGTCGAGGACGGAGCGGAAGGCGGCGTGGTCCTGGGTGGCGTTGAAGTCGCCGGCGAGGATGACGGGGCGGCCCTTGTGGGCGGCGGCGAATGCGCCGACGAGGCCCAGTTCGTGCTTCCACAGGCCGATCCGGCCGGGCAGCGGCGGCATGGGGTGGGCGAGCCGGAGGGTCACGTCCTTCCCCCCGACGCGGGCGGTGGCGCCGGGCATGCCCATGGTGGTGCCGGGCAGGGCGGGCTCGGCGGTCAGCGGCCGGGCGCCGAGGATGACGGAACCGGCGGATCCGGCGGCGGCGACGTGGGCGCCGTAGGGATAGCGGGCGCCGAGGGTGCGCGCGCAGTCGGGGTCGCACTCGGAGACGAAGAGCAGGTCGGGGCGTTCGCGGCGGGCGGTGGCGAGCAGCTCGGCGGTCGCGTCGCCGAACTCGACGTTGGCGGTCAGCACCCGCAGCCGCGCGGTGACGGGCCCGTGGGCGGGGGTGCCGGCGGGCCCGTACGGCTGGGTGAACCACAGGGTGACGGCGAGCGCCCCGCCCGCCCAGGCGGTCAGCAGCGGCCGGCGGGCGGGCAGGGAGAGCAGCAGGGCGAGCCCGGCGGGGACGGCGAGCCAGGGAAGGAGGGCGAGGAGCTGCGGTACGGGCGTGACGGCGTCGGTGCCGAAGAGGCGGCAGCCGGTGACGGCGGTGGGCACGACGAGCAGCAGCCCGGCGGCCCACGTGGCGGCCCGGCGCAGCAGGTGCGAGGTGTACGAATCGGCCAAGCCGTCACCCTCTCACGGCTCTGCGGCGCCCGTCCCCCGGGTCGGTCTGATCCACTTGCCGGGGGCCGGTCGCGGGTGTGCCCTGGAGGGAGGCCAGTGGAAGGAGCGCGCCATGGCCGCACACGTCACGCTGCCCGGACGGCACCGCCGCACCGAGGAACGGGCGGCGACCCGCCACCACGTACGCCGGTCCACCCTGATGGTGCTCGCGGTGTGCGCCGTCCTCTACGGCCTCTACGCCGAGGTGATCGTCCGCCACGGTGACGGTCCCTTCACCGGCGGGCAGGCCGTGCTCGCCGTGGTGAGCATGGTGGGCTTCGGTGCCCTCTGGTACGGCTATCTCCGGGTCCGCCGCGCACTGCCGCGTGAGTCCCGGGCGGCCGCGTTCGGGCTCCTGTTCGGCCTCAGCGTGGGCTTCCTGTACGGCCTGTCCGGCAACAGCGTCCTGACGGTGGCGGTGGTCTCGCTGGTCCTGGCGGTGTCGTCGGGGCTGATGGCGTTCTACGTGTTCTACACACACGAGTAGCGTCGCCACGCCGCCGTGAAAACCGGTGGCGGGCTACGGGCGCGGGCCGGACACTGGGAGGGATCGTGCCGCGGGATGCCGCCCCGCCCGTACGCCCGCCTTCCCCCGAGGACAGTGACGATGACGAGCACGGACCTGGCCATCGAGACGAACGGCCTGGTGAAGGTCTTCGGCGACAACCGGGCCGTGGACGGCGTCGACCTGCGGGTGCCCGCCGGCACCGTCTACGGCGTCCTCGGGCCGAACGGCGCCGGCAAGACCACCGCCGTGAAGGTGCTGGCGACGCTGTTGCGGCCGGACGGCGGGGAGGCGCGGGTCTTCGGCAAGGACGTGGTGCGGGACGCGGACGCCGTGCGCGGGCGGGTCAGCCTCACCGGGCAGTACGCGTCGGTCGACGAGGACCTGACGGGCACCGAGAACCTGGTGCTGCTGGGCCGTCTCCTCGGGCACGGGAAGCGGGCCGCGCGGGAGCGGAGCGGGCAGCTGCTGGAGGCGTTCGGGCTGGCGGACGCCGCCGACCGGCAGGTGAAGAACTACTCGGGCGGCATGCGGCGCCGTATCGACATCGCCGCGTCCATCCTCAACACCCCGGACCTGCTCTTCCTCGACGAGCCGACGACCGGGCTGGACCCGCGCAGCCGCAACCAGGTGTGGGACATCGTCCGCGCGGTCGTCGCCCAGGGCACCACCGTGCTGCTGACCACGCAGTACCTGGACGAGGCCGACCAGTTGGCCTCCCGGATCGCGGTGATCGACCACGGCAGGGTCATCGCCGAGGGTACGAAGGGGGAGCTGAAGGCGTCGGTCGGTTCCGGATCCGTGCACGTACGGCTGCGGGAGGCGGGGCAGCGGCCGGAGGCGGAGCGGGTGCTGACGGCGGCGCTGAACGCGACCGTGCAGCTCGACCCCGACCCGGTGGCGCTGACCGCGACGGTCGACGGGCACGGCACGGAGCTGGGCGCGGCCGAACAGGCGGCGCGGGCGCTGGCGGAGCTGGCGCGGGCGGGCGTCATGGTGGACAACTTCGCGCTGGGCCAGCCGAGCCTGGACGAGGTGTTCCTGGCGCTCACGGACCGTACGGACAAGGCCGGGGAGGCCACGGCATGAGCACCGCCACCGACGACGCCACCTTCACCGGCCCCCGCACCGAGGACCTGGCGGCCCTGCTCGTCGCGGGCGACCGGCCCCCGCGCCCCAGCGCGCTCTCCGCCCTCCCTGACCTTCGGCTGGCGCGCCATGCTGAAGATCAAGCACGTGCCGGAGCAGCTCTTCGACGTGACCGCGTTCCCGATCATGATGGTGCTGATGTACACGTACCTCTTCGGGGGCGCGCTGGCCGGGTCCGTCTCGGCGTACATCCAGTTCCTGCTGCCGGGCATCCTCACCCTCAGCGTCGTGATGATCACCATGTACACGGGTGTCTCGGTCAACACCGACATCACCAAGGGCGTCTTCGACCGCTTCCGTACCCTGCCGATCTGGCGGCCCGCCCCGATGGTCGGCTACCTCCTCGGCGACGTCCTGCGCTATCTGATCGCGTCGGCCGTGATGCTGACGGTCGGCCTGGTCATCGGCTACCGCCCGCACGGCGGGGTGGTCGGCGTGGCGGCGGGGGTGGCGCTGCTGCTGCTGTTCTCGTTCGCGTTCTCGTGGATCTGGACGATGTTCGGCCTGCTGATGCGCAGCGAGAAGTCCGTGATGGGCGTCAGCATGATGGTGATCTTCCCGCTGACCTTCCTCAGCAACATCTTCGTCGACCCGAGGACCATGCCGGGCTGGCTCCAGGCGTTCGTCAACAACAGCCCCGTGACCCACCTGGCGAGCGCGGTACGGGAGTTGATGGCGGGCGAGTGGCCGGCGGCCGACATCGGCTGGTCGCTGGGCTGGTCGGCGCTGTTCGTGACGGTCTTCGGCGCGGTGACGATGCGGCTGTACAACCGCAAGTAGGGCCCGCCTCGCCGACGGCGCGAGTGGTGGGCCGCCGGGTGCGGTGTTGGTCGTGCCCCCGGCCCCGAGGTCCGGCGACCGGCGGGTAGGGTTCCAGCCCGTGAGCAGCCCCGGCCCCGTAACCAGCACCTCTCCGCCCGTGACCGTCGTCGGCATCGGCGCGGACGGCTGGGCCGGGCTCCCCGAGACGTCCCGCGCGGCCCTGCGCGCCGCCGACGTCGTCATCGGCGGCGGACGGCAACTCGCCCTCGTACCGGAGGAATGCGAGGCCCAGCGGGTCGCCTGGCCCTCCCCGCTGCGGCCCGCCGTTCCCGCCCTGCTGGCCGAGCACACCGGCCGGCGTATCGCCGTGCTCGCCAGCGGCGACCCCATGTTCTACGGGATCGGCCGCACCCTCGCCGAGACGGCCGGCCCCGAGCGGCTGCACGTCCTGCCGCACCCGTCCTCCGTCTCGTACGCGTGCGCCCGCCTCGGCTGGCCGCTGGAGGACACCGAGACCGTCACGCTCGTCGGGCGGCCCCTCGCCTCCCTGGCCGCCGCGCTGCACGACGGGCGCCGGCTGCTGGTGCTGAGCGCGGGCGCGGCGACCCCGGGCGAGGTCGCGGGCCTGCTGCGCGACCGGGGCTTCGGGCCCAGCCGGCTCACCGTCCTGGAACAGCTCGGCTCCGGCCGGGAACGGGCCGTGACCGGCACCGCCGACGACTGGCCCCACCCGCCCGGCGACCCGCTGAACGTCATCGCGGTGTCGTGTGCGCGCTCCGGCGACGCCCTGCGGCTCGGCGCCGTGCCGGGGCTGCCGGACGCGGCGTACGAGAACGACGGCCAGCTCACCAAGCGGCACGTGCGCGCCGCGACGCTCGCCGCGCTGGCGCCCGCGCCCGGCGAACTGCTGTGGGACATCGGCGGCGGGTCCGGCTCCATCGGCATCGAGTGGATGCGTACGCACCGCGCCTGCCGCGCGATCACCGTCGAACGCGACCCCGAGCGGGCGGCCCGTATCGCCCGCAACGCCGCCGCCCTCGGCGTACCCGCACTGAAGGTCGTCACCGCCGCCGCCCCGGCCGGGCTGGCGGAACTGGAGGCGCCGGACGCGGTGTTCATCGGCGGCGGGCTGACCGCGCCCGGCCTGCTGGACGCCTGCTGGGCGGCTCTGCGACCGGGCGGGCGGCTGGTCGCCAACACCGTGACCCTCGAATCGGAGGCGCTGCTCGCCGACCACTACCGGCGCCACGGCGGCGAACTGGTACGGCTCGCCGTCGCGCACGCCGTCCCGGTGGGCGGTTTCACCGGCTGGCGCCAGGCCATGCCGGTCACGCAATGGTCCGCAACCAAGCAGGAGACAGAAGGATGACCGTCTACTTCATCGGCGCGGGCCCCGGCGCCGCCGACCTGATCACCGTGCGCGGCGCCCGCACCCTCGCCTCCTGCCGGGTGTGCCTGTACGCGGGCTCCCTCGTCCCGCGCGAGCTGCTCGCCGAGTGCCCGCCGGACGCCCGCCTCGTCGATACCGCCCGCCTCGACCTGGACGCCATCACCGCCGAACTGGTCCGCGCCCACGAGGAGGGCCACGACGTGGCCCGCCTCCACTCCGGCGACCCGTCCGTCTTCAGCGCCGTCGCGGAGCAGATGCGGCGGCTGGACGCGGCGGGGATCCCGTACGAGGTCGTCCCGGGCGTCCCGGCGTTCGCGGCCGCCGCCGCCGCGCTCAAGCGGGAGCTGACCGTCCCGACCGTGGGCCAGACGGTCATCCTGACCCGGATCGCCGAGCAGGCCACCGCCATGCCGGAGGGCGAGGACCTGGCCACCCTGGGCCGCAGCGGCGCCCTGCTGGTGCTGCACCTGGCGGCCCGGTACGTCGACCGGGTCGTCGCCGAACTCACCCCGCACTACGGCGCCGACTGCCCGGCGGCCGTCGTCGCGATGGCCAGCCGCCCCGACGAGGTCATCCTGCGCGGCACGCTCGCCGACATCGCGGCCGCCACGAAGGACGCCGGCATCACGCGTACGGCCGTCATCCTGGTCGGCCGCACCCTCGCGGCCACGCAGTTCCGCGACAGCCACCTGTACTCACCGGAACGCGACCGTCACGTCTGCTGAAGGGCCCGGGGCTCGCTGCGTCCCACCACCGTGCCCGCGCGGTCGACGCACACCACGTCGACCGTGACGGGCGCGCCGCGCAGCACCGCGAGGGCCTGGTCGCGGGCGGCCCCGGCCACCAGGTCGCCCAGCGGGACACCGGCCGCCGCGCACAAGTGGAGCGCGGCCAGCCCCGTGTTGGCGGCCGCGACCTCCGCCGCCAGCTCCTCGTCGGCGCCGCCCCGGCGGGCCAGCTCCGCCAGGAAGCCCTTGTCGACCTGGGAGCGCGCCGAGTGCAGGTCCAGGTGCCCCGCCGCGAGCTTGGACAGCTTCGCGAAGCCGCCGCAGATGGTGAGCCGGTCGACCGGGTGCCTGCGTACGTACTTCAGGACCGCGCCCGCGAAGTCGCCCATGTCGAGCAGGGCGTCCTCGGGCAGCCCGTACAGGGAGGTGACCGTCCGCTCCGACGTGGAGCCCGTGCACCCGGCCACGTGTGTGCGGCCCGCCGCCCTCGCGACGTCCACACCGCGCCGGATGGAGTCGATCCAGGCCGAGCACGAGTACGGCACGACGACACCCGTCGTACCGAGGATCGACAGCCCGCCCAGGATGCCCAGGCGCGGGTTCCAGGTGGAGCGGGCGATCTCCTCGCCGTGGTCGACGGACACCGTGATCTCGACGTTCCCGGTGCCGCCGTACGCGGCCGCGACCCGCGCGACGTGCTCGCGCATCAGCCGCCGGGGCACGGGGTTGATGGCGGGCTCACCCACCTCCAGCGGCAGGCCCGGCCGGGTGACGGTCCCCACGCCCGTACCCGCCCGGAACACCACACCGGAACCGGCGGGCAGCACCCGCACGGTGGCCCGCACCAGCGCACCGTGCGTGACGTCCGGGTCGTCGCCGGCGTCCTTGACGATGCCCGCCATCGCGTACGCGCCGGTCAGCTCCTCCGCCGCCAGCGCGAACGACGGCGTCTGGCCCTTCGGCAGGGTGATCGTCACCGGGTCGGGGAAGTCCCCGGCCAGCAGGGCGGTGTACGCGGCGGTCGTCGCCGCCGTCGCGCACGCCCCGGTCGTCCACCCCGGCCGCAGACCGGTGTGCTTGAGTTGGGCCTCGCGACCGCCGCCTGCGCTCATGAAGGGACTCCCGTGCACGTTCTCATTCTCGGCGGGACCGCCGAGGCCCGCGTCCTCGCCGGCCTCCTCCGCCCGCACGCCCGGGTGACCAGCTCGCTGGCCGGGCGGGTGGCCGCGCCGCGGCTTCCCGAGG
The DNA here is from genome assembly GCF_001905885.1 of Streptomyces sp. CB03234. GTDB lineage: Bacteria > Actinomycetota > Actinomycetes > Streptomycetales > Streptomycetaceae > Streptomyces. Next base: position 438,379 of record NZ_LIYH01000005.1, read on the forward strand.
GCGAGGTGCGGATCGGCGGGTTCGGCGGGGCGGACGGGCTCGCGCGGTGGATCGGCGAGCACGGCGTGGACCGGGTCATCGACGCCACCCATCCCTTCGCCGAGCGGATCAGCTTCCACGCGGCCCGGGCGGCCGCCACCGCCCATGTTCCCCTGCTCGCCCTGCGCCGCCCCGGCTGGGTCCCCGTCGACGGGGACGACTGGCACGACGTGGGCTCCCTGGAGGAGGCCGCGGCCGCCCTGCCCGGGCTCGGCGAGAAGGTGTTCCTGACCACCGGCCGGATGGGCCTCGCCGTCTTCGCCGCCTGCCCGCAGTGGTTCCTCGTCCGGTCCGTGGACGCCCCGGAGCCCCCGATGCCGGCCCGCACCGAAGTCCTCCTGGACCGCGGCCCGTTCACCCTCGAAGGGGAGCGGGAGCTGCTGGCCCGGCACCGGATCGACGTCCTCGTCACCAAGGACAGCGGGGCCGCCGCCACCGCCCCCAAGCTCACGGCGGCCCGCGAGGCCGGCATCCCGGTGGTCGTCGTCCGCCGCCCACCGGTCCCGCAGGACGTGGAAACGGCCGCCTCCGTGGAGGAGGCGGCCGCTTGGGTCATGCGCGAGAGGTGATCGGACGCGGCCCTGGACGACGGCGTACCAGTCGTAGACGCCCGCCACGCTGCCGTCGGCCGTGGCGGAGGTGCGGGGTGACTCGTGAGGCGGGGGCAGGGTTGCCCCGCCCCCGCACGCTTCTTCGAGACGGACGACCCGACCGCTCGGACGACCCGACCGCTCGGACGTCCGGACCGCTCGGACGTCCGGACCGCTCGGACGTCCGGACCGCTCGGACGTCCGGACCGCTAGCCGTACCGGCGCGGCGTCCAGGCGATCGTCCGGCCGTCGCCCCGCTCGACCGCTCGCGTCTGCGACGAGCCGATCAGCAGCAGCGTGCGCATGTCGACCTCCGACGGCTCCAGGGTCTTCAGGGTCACCACGCGAACCGACTCCTCCGGCCCGCCGACGTCCCGCGCCACGACCACCGGCGTCTCGGGCGAGCGGAGTTCGAGCAGCAGCTCGCGGGCCGCCGCGACCTGGTGCGTACGGGACTTCGAGCCCGGGTTGTACAGGGCCAGCACCAGGTCCGCGCCCGCCGCCGCGCGCAGCCGCTCGGCGATCACGTCCCACGGCTTGAGCCGGTCGGACAGCGAGATCGTCGCGTAGTCGTGCCCCAGCGGGGCGCCCGCCTTCGCGGCGGCGGCGTTCGCGGCGGTCACGCCCGGCAGGACGCGGACCGGGACGTCCGCGTACGCGGGCTCCGAGGCCACCTCCAGGACCGCCGTGGCCATGGCGAACACGCCCGGGTCGCCGCCCGACACCACCGCCACGCGGCGCCCGCGCCGGGCCAGGTCCAGGGCGAACTCGGCCCGCTCCGACTCGACCTTGTTGTCCGAGCCGTGCCGGTTCTGGCCGGGGCGTACCGGGACCCGGTCCAGGTAGGTGGTGTAGCCGACCAGGTCGTCGGCGTTCACCAGCGCGCCGCGCGACTCGGGCGTCAGCCACGGCGCGCCCGCCGGTCCGGTGCCCACGACCACGACCTCACCGCCGGTCTCCCGGCTCGCGGGCGCTTCGGCGTCGATACGGGAGGGCAGCACGGCCACCGAGAAGTACGGCACGGACTCCGGGTCCACGTCCGCCAGTGCCCCGGTCCGCTCACCCGCCATGAACGCCCGCTCCACGTACCGGGCGTCCTCCAGCCGGCCCGCCCGCTCCAGGGCGCTGCGCACGGCCGGGAAGGTCCGCCCGAGCTTCATGACGACGGCCGAGTCCGTGGCCGCCAGCCGCGCCGTCAGCTCGTCCTCCGGCAGCGTGCCGGGGATGATCGTCAGGACCTCCTCGGCCTCGCACAGCGGCTCGCCGAGCCGGGCGGCCGCCGCGCTCACGGACGTGACCCCGGGGATCACCTCCGTCTCGTAGCGGTGCGCCAGCCGCTTGTGCATGTGCTGGTACGAGCCGTAGAAGAGCGGATCGCCCTCGGCGAGGACGGCGACGGTCCGGCCCGCGTCCAGGTGGGCGGCCAGCCGCGCCGACGCCTCCTCGTAGAAGTCGTTCAGCGCGCCCCGGTAGCCGCCCGGATGGTCGGTCGTCTCGACGGTGAGCGGGTACATCAGCCGCTCCTCGATGTGGTCCTCGCGGATGTGCTCCGCCGCGATCGACCGCGCTATCGAGCGGCCGTGCCGTGCCGAGTGGTACGCGATGACGTCGGCGGCCGCGATGGCCCTGACCGCCGCCACCGTCATCAGGTCCGGGTCGCCGGGGCCGAGCCCCACGCCGTACAGCTTGCCGCTCATGCCGCTCACGCCCGTCATGCCCGTCACGCCCGTCATGCCTGGATCTCCGCCTCGTGCGCGATCGCGTTGATCGCGGCGGCCGCCATCGCGCTGCCGCCCCGCCGGCCCCGCACCACCAGGTGCTCCAGGCCGGGGAACGCCGCCAGCGCGTCCTTCGACTCGGCCGCCCCGATGAACCCGACCGGGATGCCGATCACCGCCGCCGGGCGCGGCGCGCCCGCCCCGATCATCTCCAGGAGCCGGAACAGGGCGGTGGGGGCGTTGCCCACCGCGACGACCGACCCTTCGAGGCGGTCACGCCACAGCTCCAGCGCGGCCGCGCTGCGCGTGGTGCCCAGCTCGGCGGCGAGCGCCGGGACGGACGGGTCGGAGAGCGTGCAGATCACGTCGTTGCCGGCGGGCAGCCGCTTGCGGGTGACGCCGCTCGCGACCATCTGCGCGTCGCACAGGATCGGCGCGCCGGCGCGCAGCGCCTCGCGGGCGCGGGCCACCACGTCCGGCGTGTACGCCAGGTCGCGGACGAGGTCGACCATGCCGCAGGCGTGGATCATCCGCACGGCGACCTGGCTGACGTCGGCCGGCAGGCCCGCGAGGTCCGCCTCGGCGCGGATGGTGGCAAAGGACTGGCGGTAGATCTCCGCCCCGTCCTTCTCGTAGTCGAACACTGCGCTCTCGCTCATTTCGTCGATCCTTGTACGGTCACCACGGTCGTTTCGTACGCGCCTTCGGCGGTCGCCACCCTGTCGGTCCACGTGACGCCCTGCGGGTGGCCGCAGCGGCGGGCACACCCCGACCAGTGGACGGGCAACCCGTCCTCGCGGGGCCGCGCGTCCGCCCGTACGTCGGACAGGGACTTGCCGCAGCCGGGGCGCCCGGTGCACGCGGTGACGCCGATCCAGGGGGAGTCGGTACGGGTGATGAACCCGGCCTCGTCGAGGGCGCGCAGCCGCTCCTCGGCCGCCGCCCGGCCGGCGAGGCCCGGCAGGACGAAACCGCGCCACGGGGTGACGCGTACCTCCCGCGCGGGCAGCAGCGCCCGGAACTGGGCCGTCGTCACCCGGCCGAGGCGGGCCAGGACGGAGACGCCGAAGTCCGTGCCGTCGCCGAGGACGCCCGGCGCGGGCGGCCCCCCGGCCGGCAGGGCGGCGTCCGGTACGGGCTGCGCCGCGATGCCCGCCCGCCGCAGGTGTCCCGTCACGTCCACGTCCTGCCCCGCCGGCAGCTCCCGCACCCGCCACGCGCCGGTGCCCGCCTCCCGGGCGGCCGCAAGGAACGCCCCGGCCGCCGCGAGCGCGGCGCGCGGCGCGTCGGCGGCCGCCACGCGGTACGCCCGGTCGGCGACCCGCAGCAGGGCACCGCCCCCGGAGGCTGCGAGCAACGTCACATCGGGGGCCAGGCCCGCCACGTCCCCCCGCCCGTCGTCCACGGCGAACAGGAAGCGCCCCGACAGCTCGGGCGTCCAGTCCTCGGCGCACAGAAGCTCGTCCAGGCGCGCGGCCCATGCCTGCACCTCCGCGCCCGCGAGCGGCGAGACCACCATGTTCCGTACCCGCTCGTGCCGTTCGGAGGGGAGGAGACCCGCCTCCCGCAGCAGGTCCGCCAGCCCGAGCCCGCAGCCCTCGCCGAGGCCCCGCAGCTCGATGTTGCCGCGCGAGGTGAGGGAGAGGTGCCCGTCGCCCAGGCGGTCGGCCGCGTCGGCCAGCGACCGGACCTGACGAGGTGTCAGTACGCCGGTGGGCAGGCGGAGGCGGGCCAGGGCGCCGTCATCGGCATGGTGCAGCCGCAGCGCACCCGGGCAGGCGTCACCACGGTCGCGGACACGGTCCCGTATGTGAGCTTCACCCCGGTCCTGGGGATTTGGTGAGCTGGGCGGCATGGCGGCGAGCATACGCGCAGCCTCTACTATGCAGACGGCACAGGGTCCCAGGGCCCTAGGGAGGAAGCCCGGTGAGAATCCGGCGCGGTCCCGCCACTGTGAGTCCGGCCACGGAAACCGGACGAGTCAGGAACTCCCGCCGTCCTACGACCACCCGGGGCGCGGACACCCCGAGGAAGGCCTGCGCACGCCATGACGCACGCGACCACGCCCGCCACCAGTGGCGAGGCGACGACGATCCTGCTGCTGTCGCACTCCGACACCGACCTGCTCAGCGCCCGCGCGGCCGCCGGCCCCGTCGCGTACCGGTTCGCCAACCCCGCCCGGCTCGCGGCCGACGACCTCCCCGGCCTCCTCGACGGCGCCGACCTCGTCGTCGTACGCCTCCTCGGCGGCATCCGCGCCTGGGAGGACGGCCTCCAGGTCCTCCGCGCGACGGAGAAGCCCCTCGTCGTCCTCACCGGCGAACAGGCCCCCGACGCCCAGCTGATGGAGACCTCCACCGTCCCGATCGGCATCGCGGCCGAGGCGCACGCCTACCTCGCCCACGGCGGCCCGGACAACCTGGAACACCTCGCCCGGTTCCTCTCCGACACCGTCCTGCTCACCGGCCACGGCTTCGAGCCCCCGGCCGCCGCCCCCACCTGGGGCCCCCTGGAGCGGACCGCGCGCACCACCACCGGCCCCACCGTCGCCGTGCTGTACTACCGCGCCCACCACATGAGCGGGAACACCGCCTTCGTCCACACCTTGTGCGACGCCATCGAGGACGCCGGCGCCCAGGCCCTCCCCCTGTACGTGGCCTCCCTCCGCGCCCCCGAGCCCGAGCTCCTGGAGAGCCTGCGGATGGCCGACGCGGTCATCACCACCGTCCTCGCCGCCGGCGGCACCAAGCCCGCCGAGGCCCAGGCGGGCGGCGACGACGAGTCCTGGGACGCGGGCGCGCTCGCCGCCCTCGACGTCCCCATCCTCCAGGCCCTGTGCCTGACCGGCTCGCGCTCCGCCTGGGAGGAGAACGACGAGGGCCTGTCGCCGCTCGACGCCGCCAGCCAGGTCGCCGTCCCCGAGTTCGACGGCCGCCTCATCACCGTCCCGTTCTCCTTCAAGGAGATCGACGCCGACGGCCTGCCCGCGTACGTCGCCGACACCGAGCGCGCCGCGCGCGTCGCCGGGATCGCCGTACGCCACGCCCGGCTGCGCCACATCCCGAACGCAGACAAGCGCCTGGCGCTGGTCCTCTCCGCGTACCCCACCAAGCACTCCCGCATCGGCAACGCCGTCGGGCTCGACACCCCCGCCTCCGCCGTCGCACTGCTGCGCCGACTCCGCGAGGAGGGCTACGACTTCGGCGACGACGAGGTTCCCGGCCTCGCCTCCGGCGACGGCGACGAGCTGATCTACGCCCTCATCGAGGCGGGCGGCCACGACCAGGACTGGCTCACCGAGGAGCAGCTGGCCAGGAACCCGGTCCGCATCCCGGCCGCCGACTACAAGCGCTGGTACGCCACCCTTCCGGCCGAGCTGCGCGAGAACGTGGAGCAGCACTGGGGCCCGCCGCCCGGCGAGATGTTCCTGGACCGCTCGCGCAACCCCGAGGGCGACATCGTGCTGGCCGCCCTCCGGCGCGGGAACCTCCTCGTCCTCATCCAGCCGCCGCGCGGCTTCGGCGAGAACCCGATCGCGATCTACCACGACCCCGACCTGCCGCCCTCGCACCACTACCTGGCCGCCTACCGCTGGATCGGCACCCCGGCCTCCGACGGCGGCTTCGGGGCGGACGCCATGGTCCACCTCGGCAAGCACGGCAACCTGGAGTGGCTGCCCGGCAAGAACGCCGGCCTGTCCGCCGCCTGCGGCCCCGACGCGGCCCTCGGCGACATCCCGCTGATCTACCCGTTCCTCGTCAACGACCCCGGCGAGGGCACCCAGGCCAAGCGCCGCGTCCACGCCACGCTCGTCGACCACCTGGTGCCGCCGATGGCCCGCGCCGAGTCGTACGGCGACATCACGCGCCTGGAGCAGCTGCTCGACGAGTACGCGCAGATCTCGTCCATGGACCCGGCCAAGCTGCCCGCCATCCGCGCCCAGATCTGGACGCTCATCCAGGCCGCCAAGCTCGACCACGACCTGGGCCTGGAGGACCGCCCGGACGACGACGGGTTCGACGACTTCCTCCTCCACGTCGACGGCTGGCTCTGCGAGGTCAAGGACGCCCAGATCCGCGACGGCCTGCACGTCCTCGGCGGCGCCCCGACCGGCCCCGAGCGCGTCAACCTCGTCCTGTCCATCCTCCGCGCCCGCCAGATCTGGGGCGGTACGCAGTCCCTGCCCGGCCTCCGCGAAGCCCTCGGCCTGGACGAGTCCGCCGCGACCCGCACCACCGCCGACGAGGCGGAGGCCAAGGCCCGCGCCCTGGTCGAGGCGATGGAGGCCGCCGACTGGAACCCGGCCGCCGTCGCCTCCGTCGCCGAGGGCCACGGCGAGCAGGTGGCCGCCATCCTCGACTTCGCCGCCCGCCAGGTCGTCCCGCGCCTCGCCGCCACCACCGACGAACTCGACAACGCCGTCCACGCCCTGGGCGGCGGCTTCGTCCCGGCCGGCCCGTCCGGCTCCCCGCTCCGGGGTCTGGTCAACGTCCTGCCGACCGGCCGCAACTTCTACTCCGTCGACCCCAAGGCCGTCCCCTCCCGCCTCGCCTGGGAGACCGGACAGGCGCTCGCCGACTCCCTCCTGGAGCGGTACCGCACCGACAACGGAGACTGGCCCACCTCCGTCGGCCTGTCCCTGTGGGGTACGAGCGCGATGCGCACCGCAGGCGACGACGTCGCCGAGGCGCTCGCCCTGCTCGGCATCCGCCCCGTCTGGGACGACGCCTCCCGCCGCGTCACCGGCCTGGAGCCCATCCCGCTCGCCGAGCTGGGCCGCCCGCGCATCGACGTCACCCTCCGCATCTCGGGCTTCTTCCGCGACGCGTTCCCGCACACCATCGGGCTCCTCGACGACGCCGTACGCCTCGCCGCCTCCCTCGACGAGCCGGCCGCCGACAACCACGTACGCGCCCACGCCCAGGCCGACCTCGCCGAACACGGCGACGAACGGCGCGCCACCACCCGCATCTTCGGCTCCCGGCCGGGCACGTACGGCGCGGGCATCCTCCAGCTCATCGACTCCCGCGACTGGCGCACCGACGCCGACCTCGCCGAGGTGTACACGGTGTGGGGCGGTTACGCGTACGGGCGCGGCCTCGAAGGCAAGCCCGCCCGCACCGAGATGGAGACCGCGTACAAGCGCATCGCGGTGGCGGCCAAGAACACCGACACCCGCGAGCACGACATCGCCGACTCGGACGACTACTTCCAGTACCACGGCGGCATGGTGGCGACCGTCCGCGCGCTCAAGGGCACGGCCCCCGAGGCGTACATCGGCGACTCGACCCGCCCCGAGACGGTCCGCACCCGCACGCTCGTCGAGGAGACCTCCCGCGTCTTCCGCGCCCGCGTCGTGAACCCGCGCTGGATCGAGGCGATGCGCCGCCACGGCTACAAGGGCGCCTTCGAACTGGCCGCGACCGTCGACTACCTCTTCGGGTACGACGCCACCACCGGCGTCGTCGCCGACTGGATGTACGACAAGCTCACCGAGACGTACGTCCTGGACCCGGAGAACAAGGCCTTCCTCCAGGAGGCCAACCCCTGGGCCCTGCACGGCATCGCCGAACGGCTCCTGGAGGCCGAGTCGCGCGGCATGTGGGCCAAGCCCGACCCCGCCGTCCTGGAGCAGCTGCGGCAGGTGTTCCTGGAGACCGAGGGCGACCTGGAGGACAAGTGACCATCACGGTGGGCGGCGAGGACAAGGAACTGTCCGCGCGCCTCGACAAGGAACTGACCGCCTTCAACAACGCGGCCACCGGCGCCCACGACGAGGCCGAACTGTCGGTGCGGGCCACCGACGACGAGTCCGGCGAGATCATCGGCGGGCTCACCGGCTGGACGTGGGGCGGCCTCGGCGGCGTCAGCATGCTGTGGGTGCGGCAGGACCAGCGCGGCACCGGCCTCGGTACGAAGCTGATGCGCGCGGCGGAGGACGAGGCGCGGCGGCGCGGCTGCGACCGCATGATCGTGTCGTCGTTCTCGTTCCAGGCGCCGCCCTTCTACCGGCGCCTGGGGTACGTCGAGACGGGCCGCTCCGAGGGCATCCCCGGCGGGAACGTCGACGTCCACTTCTACAAGTCCCTGGAGCCGTCCGCCGCACCCCTCTTCCGGCTGGCCGTGCTGCTGGACCACCCGGCGGACGCGGTCGAGGACGCCCTGGCGTACGAGGACAAGGCGCTCGCCCTCCTCCCGCGCCACGGCGGCCGGCTGGAGCGGCGGCTGCGCACGGCCGACGGCCTGTCGGAGGTCCACCTGCTGACGTTCCCGTCGAAGGACGCCTACCGCGCCTACCTGGCCGACCCGGAGCGTACGCCGGACGGCCGCATCACCGCGCGCGTGCTGGAGGTCACGGAGGTCCACGGCTGACAGACTCGGCCGTATGTCCTCCGTGATCGCTGTGACCGGGGCGAGCGGCCGTATCGGCGGCCGCGTCGCCCGCCGCCTCGCCGACCGGGGCGTGAAGACCCGGCTGCTCGGCCGCGACCCGGCCCGGCTGCCGGAGCTGCCGGGCGCGGTGAAGGCGCCCGCGCCGTACGGGGACGGCGAGGCGATGCGCCGCGCCCTGGACGGCGCCGGCACGCTGTTCCTGGTGTCGGCGCACGAGAGCCCCGACCGGATCCAGGAACACCGCACGGCGATCGACGCGGCGCTCGCGGCGGGCGTCGGGCGGATCGTGTACGTGTCGTTCCTGGGCGCCGCGCCGCAGGCCACGTTCACCTTCGCGCGCGACCACTGGCACACCGAGCGGTACATCGAGGGACAGGGCGTCCCGCACACGTTCCTGCGCGACAGCTGGTACCTGGCCGGGTTCGCCGCGATGACCGGCGAGGACGGTGTCATCCGTGGCCCGGCGGGCTACGGGCGGGTCGCGGCGGTCGCCCACGAGGACATCGCGGACGTCGCGGCGGCGGTCCTGCTGGGCAACGGGGACCACGACGGCGCCACCTACGACGTCACCGGCGAGGAGGCCCTCACCCTCGCCGAAGCGGCCGCCGAACTCTCCCGCGCCACCGGCCGCACCATCACCTACGTCCCCGAGACCCGCGCCGAGGCCTACGCCTCCCGCGCCCGGTACGGCGCCGAGCACTGGGAGGTCACCGGCTGGGTCACCTCCTACGAGGCGATCGCCGCCGGCGAGATGAGCACGGTAGCCGACACGGTCCGCCGCCTCACCGGCCACGCCCCGATGACGCTCCGCGAATACCTCACGGCCCACCCCCGCTCATACGCCCACCTGGTCTGACGTCATGGAGCCCGGGCGTAGAGGAAACGCTGCCCTTCGTCCGTCCTGGACGTCACCTGGAAGGTCCCCTTCAGGCGAGGGGACGTGAGCGTCAGCGTCCCGCCCTTCAGGGACACGTCCCTGTCCCGGGGGTCGAGGGGCGTCCCGTAGTAGAGCTGTCCTTGCATGGGCACCTCGGCGACGGTGACGCCGTCGATGCCGAGGTTTCCACCGCGCAGCCTGAAGTGCAGACGGGCCTTGGTGACGATGGTGAGGGGCAGTTCGTCCGTGGTGTAGAAACCCGTCCCGCCCAGGGTGCCGGTGGCCGCGCTCAGGGGGGCCAGCAGAATCCACTTGCTCTTGTCGTTCATGCCGGCGACGAACGGTTCGATGTCCGGCGCCAGCTTCCTGTCCAGGGCGGCCGCGCTGTCCTCGATGCCGCGCTTCACGTCCGGTGGCAGGGGCTGTGCGGCGGGGACGACGCCTTTCAGCACGATGTCCTGAGGGGTCACCGGCTCCGGCTCCTCGACGAGGATCCGCCGCGCGTTCAGCCCCATGGCGTCGGCGGTGAAGAGGGCGTTCGCGCCCACCGCGTACGGCTCGAAGTTCTTGTTCACGGCCCTCAGCGGCTTCAGCGTGCCGGTCAGCCGGCCCCGCACCTGGGCGGGGTCGTCGGGGCCCTCCACCGACGCCATGGCCACGGCCATCGACTCGAAGTAGCGCGCCGAACCTTCCATCGCGTCCAGCATGGGCTGGGTCTTCGCCTCATCCGGGTACGTCGCCGCCCAGCTCCGCTGCCAGTGCGCCGCTGCCGCCAGGTGCTTCCGGCGACGCTCGCCCGGCTCCTGGTAGGCGGCGAGGAGGCTGTTGTAGACCATCGTGCGGTACGCACGGGGTCGGACCGCGTCGGATAGTGCTGAGCCCGGCTGTCCTCGCTGCCCTCTGCCCGCTCCTCCAGCGCACGGAGCGACTGCCAGGCCCAGCCGCCGCCCTTGTCCTTCTGTACGTAGGTGTGGAACTGCTCGTGCGTCGCGAGGCCGAAGGTGTGTACCGCCACGTCGGCCGTGTCGAAGCCGGTCGGGCCCACACCCGCCGTGCGCGGCGGCCTGACGATGATGCCCCGGCGCCCGCCCCAGGTCACGGCCTCGAAACCGTCCTCGTTCGGCGGGACGGTGATCCCGCCCTTCGCCAGGTCCGCGAGCGGCACCTCCCGCTTCCCGTCCTTGTCGACGGCCCACGCGCCCCGCCCGTCCGAGACCAGCAGGACATGGCGGGTGAAGTCCGCACCGGGCCAGATGCGCGCCGTGCGGGGCCAGACGGCGGCCACGTACCCCTGGAGCCGGGACGCCAGCTCCGGCAGGGGCGGGGCGGTCGACTCGGCCGCGCCGGCGCTGCTCCTGGCCGAGGGCGGCGCCTCGGGCTGTGCCTCGGGCTGTGCCGCGTCGGCCGCACATCCGGTGGCGGCGGCCAGGAGCAACGCCACGAGGCCGGAGACGTACGCGTTGCCTGTCGCTGTCACTCCCCCACGGTGCGTGCGCCCGGGCCCGCCCGCACGGCCGGACCCGCCGAACGGGTCACCGGCTCCTGTCAGTCCTCGCCCCGGACGATGTTGCCGTCCCGCACGGGAGCTTCGGGCTCCGTACCGACAACGGCGGCCTGGTACAGGCGGATACGTCCACGGAGCTCACGCCTCATCGCGATCGGCCGGTCAAGGGACTCCGTGACCTCGGGTATGCCGGGCACGGACTCGCTGCTGGGCCCTGCTTGCGTCTTCATGCGATACGGGTACCCCATAAACGCGGACGAAACGGTCAACAGGCTCCGGGGGTGGGCGTGCTGTTCATGGCGGCCGGTGTGGGCCGCCGCCCTTGGGGTGGGCGGTCCGGTCATGGTGACCGTGCGGGCCACCGCCCTCGGGCTGGGCGCCCAGCCCATGGTGGCCGTGTGGGCCGCCCTCTCTCCGAGTGTGGCGGGCTCCAGCGCCCCCTCAAGGGCGCTTCGCGTCGGCTTCGCCGATGGGCTTCGCCCACCCTTGACCGGCCGCCTCCGCCCGCCTTTTCCCACTCGGAGGGCGGCCCGGGGGAACGGGCCCAGGAGGGGCGCGCCTTTCCCCGTGCCGTTCGTGGCCAGGAGGCGGGCGCTGGAGGGGCGCGGCAGTGGAATGGGGTGCTCGCTGTCGGCTCGGCGGCGGGCCGCCGTCTGTGGGTTGCGGTACAAGACCTCGCTCCGGTGGGTGGGGGTGCGCCCCAGTGGTGTGGGGCATCTGGGCTGGGTTCGGCGGCTGCGGGTGGGTGAGGGGTCGGAGTTCAGGCAGGTGGCTGGGGTGGGTTCGGGGCTGGGCCGGGGTGTAGCCCTGTCCGGCCGGGACCCGGCGGGGGCACCGGGTGCCGGGGCGGTGAAGCTCCCGGCGCGGCCTGGTCTCCGGCGGGCCCGGGGCCGGGGCCTCCGGACGGTCGGGCGCGGCCGGGTCGGCCCGGCCTCCGACACCGGCCGCCGTGGCATGCCTGCTGCTGCCCTGCCCGGGGCGCTCGAAGTCCGGGAAGGGGCGGCCCCTTCGGCCTCTCCGGTCACAGTCGTGTCGGCTCACTGGGGTTGTGTGCGGGATCGGACACGCGTGTCGGGATGCTCGTGGTCGGGAGGTGTCCTGCTCCGCACACAACTCCCCGGCTGTGGTGCCGGTGTGGTGGCGGGGACCGGTGAGGCGTCCTGTCAGCCGTCGTGCCCCGTGACGGTGCCAGGTCGGCCCCGGCATCCGGGACCCAGCCCCCTCGCCTCGAGGAGTCGGGCGGGGTCCGGTCACCGGTGCCCCGCAAGGTGCGTCCCCGGGGGGCCCGGACACGTCATCGGACCTACCGGGCGGGCCCCTCCGCCCTCTCCAGTCACACCCGTCTCGCCTCACCGGAGTTCTGGGCAGGATCGGACACCCACAGCCCCCGACACCACGGCGGGGAGGTGTCCCACACCGCACACAACTCCCCCATCCCGGCGCTGCTGTGACCGAGGAGACGGGTGGGACCTGCCCTGCGTGGCAGGCGGGGCCGGTGAGCCTCGGGCGCCGCTCCGCCAGGGCAACACCCCGGCCCAGCCCCCGCCCCACCCCAGCCACCCGCCTGAACCCCAACCTCTCACCCACCCGCAGCCGCCGAGCCGGGCCCGGATGCCCCATGCCACTGGGGCGCACCCACCACTCACCGGAGCGAGGTCTTGTACCGCAACCCACAGACGGCGGCCCGCCGCCGAGCCGACAGTGAGCACCCCATTCCACTGCCGCGCCCCTCCAGCGCCCGCCTCCTGGCCACGAACGGCACGGGGAAAGGCGCGCCCCTCCTGGGCCCGTTCCCCCGGGCCGCCCTCCGAGTGGGAAAAGGCGGGCGGAGGCGGCCGGTCAAGGGTGGGCGAAGCCCATCGGCGAAGCCGACGCGAAGCGCCCTTGAGGGGGCGCTGGAGCCCGCCACACTCGGAGAGAGGGCGGCCCACACGGCCACCATGGGCTGGGCGCCCAGCCCGAGGGCGGTGGCCCGCACGGTCACCATGACCGGACCGCCCACCCCAAGGGCGGCGGCCCACACGGCCAGCGATGACCAGCACGCCCGCCCCGGGGCGGGGAGGGCGCCGTAGCGTGAGCCGGTCTTCCCTCTAGGGCGCGTCGTCCCGCTCGGCGAGGCCCCGCTCGACGCAGAACTCGTTGCCCTCGGGGTCGGCCAGGGTCACCCAGCCTCGCCCGTCGGGCACGCGGTGGTCGGCGACGACCGTGGCGCCCAGCGCGACGAGGCGCTCGACCTCCTCGTCCCGGGACCGGTCCTGGGGCTGGAGGTCCACGTGGACCCGGTTCTTGACGGTCTTGGTGTCCGGCACGGCCACGAACAGCAGCGCCGAGCCGGGCGCGACGACCAGGGCTTCGGGGTCGCCGGGGGAGTCCTCGTCGGTGACCTTGCCGTCGAGGACGGCGGCCCAGAACTGCGCCAGGCTGTAGGCGTCGGAACAGTCGAAGGTGAGGTGGCGCACGAGAGAAGCCATGAGGCGCACTATCCGGCGGGGGTGGTCCGCTTGTCCACCGCGTTTTGCGTGGACGTACATCCTTCGATGTAGCGCGAGTTCGTCTGTGCTCACGACGTTTCGGGCCCCGGCCGCCGGGACGCTGGACGTATGACCGAGACTCTTCGCGTTCCCGCACCGACGACCGCCGGTTCCCCGAAACGGCTCGCCCTCCTCGACGTACTGCGCGGGGTGGCGATCCTCGGGACGCTCATGACGAATGTGTGGGTGTTCACGGGGCCGGGGGCGGAGTGGGGCGTCCTGCAAGGTTCCCTGGGGGAGACGTCGTTCGGGTCGTTCCCGGACGCGGCCGAGAGTGTGTTCCGGCTGCTGGCGGACGGGAAGTTCCTGTCGATGCTGACGATCCTGTTCGGGGTCGGGCTGGCGATCCAGTACGGTTCGGCGGCCAGGCGCGGGCAGCCGTGGCCGGGGCGGTACAAGTGGCGGGCGCTGTTCCTGTTCGGGGAGGGGGCCGTGCACTTCGTGCTGGTCTTCGCGTGGGACGTGCTGATGGGGTACGCGGTGACCGCGCTGCTCGTGGCCTGGCTGCTGACCCGCTCGGAGCGGGCGTGGCGGCGCGTGATGTGGTGGGCGGCCGGGGTGCACCTGACGGTGATCGGGCTGCTGACGGCGGCGCTGGCGTCGGCCCCGGAGGGCTCCCCGGCGGACGGTGGCGGCGTCTCGCGGGAGGTCGTCGACCTGTACGCGCACGGCAGCTGGGCGGACCAGATCGCCTTCCGCCTGGAGAACGCGATCGCCCTGCGCATGGAGCCGGTCCTGACGTTCTTCCTGCTCCTGTTCCTCTTCCTCCTCGGCGTACGGCTCTTCCGGGCGGGCGCCTTCGGGGCGGACGAGGCGGCGCGGCGGATCCGGGCGCGGATGCTGGCGTGGGGGCTGGGGCTGGGTGTTCCGCTGAACGTGGCGGTCGCGGTGGGCGGTGGGGACTTCTTCCTGCTGGGGCGGTACGGGGCGGCGCCGCTGATGGCGGTCGGGTACATCGGCCTGATCGGGGCGGTGGTGGACCGTGTGCGGCGTCCGGGGCCGGTGATGAACGGCCTGACGTCCGTGGGCCGGATGGCACTGTCGGGTTACGTCGCGCAGAACGTGATCTGCATGCTCGTCTCGTACGGCATCGGCCTGGGCCTGGCGGCCGAGCTCGGTGAGCCGTGGCGGCCGTGGTGGGTGATGGGGCTGTGGGCGGCGGTGTCGGTGGTGCTGCTGGTGGGCTCCAAGCTGTGGCTGCGCCGTTTCCCGACGGGTCCGCTGGAATCCGTACAGAAGTGGGCGCTGCGTCGCTGACCGCCGGCCGTCACATCGACGCGATCCGGAGGATCAGCGCGGTTCCGGCGGCCAGGGTGAGGACGGCCGCCGGGGCGAGCGCGTAGTCCCGGGCGCGTACGTGGGTGATGACGGCACCGAGGAAGTACAGCACCACGCCGATCGCGGCGGCGGACCCGATGAACGGCACGACGAGCCCGAGGAGCAGCCCCGCGGCGCCGGCCGCCTTCGCGGTGGCGAGGCCGGGCAGCCATGTGTCCGGGACGCCGAGCTTGGTCATGGAGCCGGTGATCTGCTCGTTGCGGGCGTAGGTGAAGGTGGCGGAGGCGGTGAGTACGAGGGCGAGGGCCCCGGCGACGACGGCGTACGCGATGAACATCTGATGCACCCCAATAGTGGATGGCTCGGAATGATTGAAGAGTATCAATCATTTCTTCAGCTCCACAATGGAGTGACTGTTACGGTGTGCGCATGGCAGCAGCAGACGGCAACCCCGCCCCCACGGACCGCCTCGGATTCGTCCTCGCCTGGCGCGGTGAGCTGGCCGGTGCCCGGATCCGCCGCGCGCTCGGCGTCACCGGACTGCCGCCGCGTCAGGCCATGACGCTCATGCACCTCGCGGCCGGCCCCACGAGCCAGCGGGCGCTCGCGGACACGATGGAGGTCGACCCGAGCCAACTGGTCGCCATCCTCAACGACTTGGAGGGCGCCGGCCTCGCCGAACGCCGCCGCGACCCCGCCGACCGCCGCCGCCACATCGTCGAGATCACCGACAAGGGCGCGGCGACGCTGCGTGAGGTCGACACCGCCCTGAACGCGGCTGAGCGCGAGCTGTTCGCCGCCCTCTCCGAGCGGGATCGCGCCTCGCTGCGCACCCTCCTGGAACGGCTCAGCGGTTCGCGCGAGGGGCTGGACTGCTCGGAGGAGTAGCGGCGCGACCGGACAGCGTGCGTACGGCGTCGATGATCAGGTCCCAGAAGGCGGGGGCGTCGACGGCGGTGCCGACGCGGGCGTTGGCGGGGCGGCCGGTGACGCCGTCGAGGTCGACGACCGTGGCGCCGCGCGTGTGCGTACCGGTCAGCTCGACGGCGACCGGGGCGCGGACCGTGGTGATCAGGTCCGGGTCGATGAGGTGGGCGACGGTCAGCGGGTCGTGCAGGGGCGGGGCGGCGAAGCCGAAGACCTCGCGGTAGGTGGTGCCGAAGTACGTCAGCAGGTCGACGCACAGCCGTGACAGGGGCGTGCCGAGCGCCTCCAGGCGGGCGAGGACGTCGGGGGTGGCCGGGGCCTGGTGGCTGACGTTCAGCCCGATCATGGTGACGTCCAGCCCGCTGGAGAACACGATGTCGGCGGCCTCCGGGTCGGCGGCGATGTTGAACTCGGCGGCCGGGGTGCGGTTGCCGCGCCCGGTGGAGCCGCCCATCAGCACGATCCGGTCGACCCGGTCGGCGGCCAGGGCCGGGTGGGCGAGCAGGAACGCGGCGATGTTGGTGAGCGGTCCGGTCGGGACGAGCGTCACGGGGGCGGGGTGGGCGAGCAGCGTCTCGCGCAGGAGCGTGATCGCGTCGCGAGGGTCGAGCGGGACGGTCGGCTCGCCGAAGCCGGGGCCGTCGAGGCCCGACTCCCCGTGCAGGTCGCCGGCCACGATCCCGGCCCCGTGCAGCGGCAGCGCCAGCCCGGCGGCGATCGGTACGCCCCCGATACCGGCGACCGTGCACACGCGGCGCGCGTTGAGGGCGGTCCTCGCGACGCTCGCGTTGCCGGCGACGGTGGTGATCGCGAGCAGCTCGATGGCGGGGTGGGCGGCGGCCAGCAGGATGGCGAAGGCGTCGTCGTGCCCGGGGTCGCAGTCCAGGATCACGGGGATGGGTGTCATGGAGGCAGTGTCATGGATGACGGCGGAGGGCGGGCGGGCACGCGCGGCAAGGCGTCACATGGGACGAGCCGCTGTTCTCCCGCACCTTCGAGGGCGCGGGACGCACGCCCACGAAGGACGGCGTCGCTGCTCGCGGAGCCGGACCACGTCGCCACGCGGGAGCTGGGCCGGGAGGCCGCGGTCAGCGCCGTGGACGACATCCGGCTCTGGACGCGCAGAGGGCGCGTCGCCGTTCCGGAGATCACCGACGACCCTCTCGGCGTGGCGCAGTCGGTGCGCGCCCGCCACCGCGCGCTCGACCTCGGCCTTGCCGACGCGGTGAACGTCGCCCTGGCCGCCGAGTACGACACCGACGTCGTTCTCACCCTCGACCGCCAGGACTTCCGTGCCGTGCGGCCGCTGGGCCGTCACAAGGCGTTCCGGGTTCTGCCGGAACCGGACGACCTGCCCCTGTGAATCAGCGCGGCGCACGGCGGCGCACCAGCCACAGCGTGGCTGCCGCCAGGCACGCCGACCCGACGAAGGTGAGGGGCAGGAAGAGGTGCGGGCCGTCTCCGTGGGCCCCGTCCGGCAGGGTGGCGACGGAGACGGCGGCGGTCGGCGGGACCGAGCGCGCGGGCGCCGGGGCCGGCGGGGCCGCCGCGCTGACCGGGAGGGAAGCGCGCGGCGGGAGGAGGGAGCCCACCGGGCGGGCGTGGGGCGCCGCCGCGAAGCCCCAGTCGAGCAGGTCGCGGGCCTCCTCGTACACGGCGTAGGCGCCGCCCCGGCGGGGGTTCATCACCGAGACGACCAGGGTGCGCGGGCCCTTGCGGGCGGCGGCGATCAGGGTGTGGCCGGCGTTGGTGGTGTAGCCGTTCTTGATGCCGAGGATCCCCGGGTAGCGCCGTACGCCGTCGGCGCCGGTGAGCAGCCGGTTGGTGTTGCGGATGCTGTAGGACCAGCGGCCGGCCGGGAACTTGGCGTAGGCGGTGGCGGCGTAGCGGGCGAAGTCCGGGTTGCGCAGCCCCGCTCGGCCGAAGATCGCCAGGTCGTAGGCGGAGGAGACCTGGCCGGGCGCGTCGTACCCGTCGGGGGACACCACCCGGGTGTCGAGGGCGCCGAGCGACCGGGCGGTGGCCTGCATCTCGCGGGCGGTCTCCGCCCAGCCGCCGTTGAGGCCCGCGAGGACGCGGACGGCGTCGTTGCCGGAGCTGAGGAACACCCCGCGCCACAGGTCGGCGACCCGGTAGGTGACCTCTTCGCGTACGCCCACCAGGCTGCTGCCGTCCCCGATGCCCCGCAGCTCGTGCCTGCTGACCGTGTGCTGCCGCTCGGGTGATACGCCGGGCAGCGCGGCCAGTGCGAACAGGGCCTTGAGCGTGGAGGCGGGCGGCAGGCGCCGGTGGGCGTTGCGGGCGGCGAGGACCTCACCGGTGGCGGCGTCGGCGACCAGCCACGACCGGGCGGACAGCCGGGGCGGGGCCTTGACGCCGGGCGGGAGGCGCACCTGAGTGCCGGGGCGGTGCAGGACCGCCGGGTCGACGGGTACGGCGGCCGGTGGCGGCACGGGTTCGACGGGGCGCGGGCCGGTGGCGGGGTCGGCGGCCGGCATCGACGGGAGCAGCAGCAGGGCGGCGGCCACGAGGGAACTGACGATCATTCAGCCACGGTATGGACGGGCCGGAGCGGCCGCAGGGTGATGTGCGGCCGACCGGAGTATCGCGGGTTTCCCGGGGCACCTGAGAGGGGGTCCTCGTCCCCCATCCCTCTGGAGGAACGACATGAACGCGGTCCTGCGCGACAAGGTCTTCATGCGGCTTCTCTCGCCGGACGGCCACGAGCTTCCCGTCCTGGCCCACCTGGTCTACGACGCCCGTGACCCGTACGCGGTCACGGTCGGCTTCACCCACGGCGGGTTCGTGTACGCCGAATGGCGCCTGGACCGCGACATGCTGCGGGACGGGATGGCGCAGCCGGTCGGCGAGGGTGACGTACGGATGTGGCCGGCGCTCAACGGCAGCCGCGAGGAGCTGCGTATCGAGCTGCTGAACACCGCCGTGTTCACGGTGTGGGTGCCGTCGCTGTGGCGCTTCCTGGCGCGGACCTACGAGGAGGTCCCGGCGGGGCAGGAGCGGCTGGAGGACCTGGACGCGTTCCTGGCGGAGCTGCTGGCCACCGGGTGACACCGGGCGGGGGCCGGTTCACAGCCGCCGGGCTTGACAGCCGCTGGTTCACAGCCGCCGGGCTTGACAGCCGCCGGCTCACAGCCGCAGGGCTTCACAGCCGCTGATTCACGGCCGCCGGTTCACGGCCGCCGGTTCACGGCCGCCGGTTCACGGCCGCCGGTTCACATCAGCCGGGCTTCACATCAGCCGCGCTTCACATCAGCCAGGACGCCGCCGCCGTCGCCGCGCCCAGCGACGCGCCCGCCACCGTCTGCGCCACCGTGTGGTACCCGAGCGCCACGCGTGACCAGCACACGGCGACGGTCATCGCGTACGCCGCCAGCCACCAGGGCGAGTGGACCACCGAGAGCAGGGCGACGACGGCCGAGGCGACGGCCGAGTCGACCGAGATCTTCCAGACGGTGTTGACCACCAGCAGCCCGACCGTCATCACCCACAGCGCGAGCATCGCCACGAGGATGCCCGTGGGGGCGTGCCCGAGGACCATGACCACCGAGCCCGTACCGATGGAGCCGAGTATCACGAAGAAGATCGGCGCGCGTTTCGTGCGGTCGACGACGTGCCGGTCGCCCCACGTGCCGCGCCCCCGCTCCCACTCGATGTACCCGGCGGGGATCAGCCCCGCGCACAGCGCGCCGAGGAGGCCCCACGGCAGGCCGCTCCAGTGACCGGCCGCCGCCCACCCGATGGCGAGCATGCCGACGAGCAGGACGTTGCGGGGCTGGAGGACGTCGGTGACGGTACGGGCGGTGTCGGTACGGGCGGTGGTGTCCGTGCTGGTCATGCGCTGTGCTCCAGGGGCGCGAGAAGGGCACGCGCCCGGTCGTCGTCGGCTCTGCGGTACGCGGCCGCGACCCGCACCAGCCACGCCACCTCGTCGTCCTGGTCGGTGGCGTGCCTGGCCTCGACGGCGGCGGCCTTCCCGGCGGGCGCGCCGCCCGCCTTGGCGGCGAGGGCGGCCTTGATCCAGTACGCGTCGGCGAGCGGGCCGGGGCCGCCGGCGGCGTGCGCGGCCGCGCCGACCAGGCCGTCGGGCACGTAGTGCCGCAGCTTCTCGACCGCGTCGGCGATGTCGGCGGCCCACCGGTCGACGCGCAGGTCGGCGGGGGTGTCGAACCGGGTCAGCTCCCGCACCAGCGGGGCCGGCGGCTCGAAGGGCTGGTCGGGGAAGGCGGTCATCAGCTCCCGCCACAGCGGGTGCAGCCGCGCCTGCGCCCGCCACAGCTTCACGCGCCGCCAGCCCTTGCTGAACGCGGGGAGGGAAGCGCCCACCGCGAAGAGCGCGAACAGCAGGATCTGGGCCAGCTCGGTGACCTTGTCGAAGGTCTGCGCGAAGCCGTGGCCGGGCTGGTGGACGACGCTGATCCACATGAACAGCGTGCGGCTGACGGTGTAGCCCACGCCGATGAACATGGCGGCGGTCATCATGCCGAGCCCGGCCCTGAGGTGCCGCAGCCGCGCGTTGCCCGTCGCGAGCGCCCATTGGTAGGCGCAGACGGCGGACGCGGCGCCCAAGTACAGGTAGAACACGCTCATGTAGAGCGTGGCGCCCCACTGCCCGGCGTGGTCGGAGACGAACCGGTCGGAGGGGACGGACCGGTCGACGACCGTGAAGAACAGCACGGTCAGCAGGATCAGTGTCGCGACGGACGCCTTCGCCGCCACGTGCTGGACGACGCGTGCGAACCGCACGTGCCGGGGGACGCCGCCGCCCTCCGGGTAGTGGCCGTAGATGGCGACGATGTAGCTGAGGATGGCGAGGATCGCGATGGTCGCCGTGTAGTGCTTGATGAGGACGGCGAGGTCCACGACGGGGCTGTTGTTGAGCCCGGTGCGTACGGCCTCGGTCTTGGTCCACAGCGCGGCGGCGAACCCCGCGTAACAGCCCCACAGCGCCCGTCGCCGCCGGTCCTCTTCGTCGCCCCACAGGGCGGCCGGCATGCGCCACAGGGCGACGGCGGTCATCAGGCCGGCTATGAGGTAGCCGGCGAGGTCGAGGGCGGTCACGCGGAATCCTTGGGGGTACGTCGGAAGAGGCGGCGCCGCCGGTGGGCGACGGGCCGGGACAGCGAGTTGGCGAGCCGTCCCACCATGTCGTCGCTGGTCACGTCGCGCGCCATCCGGGGTATGAGCGAGGCGCCGAACTCGGCGACCCGCTCGTCGTGCGTGTCGTACTGCGCACGGGCCTGGACGGTGGCGCCCGAGTCCAGGACCCGGGAGATCAGCGAGGTGTCGAACACGGGGAGGAGGCGGCGCAGTTGGCCGGCGTCGAGGGAGGTGCCGTGGTCGAACCACTCGTGGCACAGCTCGTGCAGGATGACGTGCTGCGTCTGGTACGCGGTCGGACGCTTGCGGTACAGGACGATGCTGGTCGTGCCGGAGCTGAGGCGCAGCCCGCAGGCGGCGTTGACGCGCGCCAGGTGGTCGGGCAGTTCGCGCAGGACGATGGTGCGGCCCCGGGCGACCTCCATGTTGGCCACGAGCCCTTCGATGGTGAAGGGGGCCGGGATGGGAAGGTCGGCGAGTCCGGCTTCGCACTCTTTCCGCAGCTCGCGCATGGACATGAACGCCTCTTGCCCTCGTGATGATCCGCGAGTTTACCGGCCGTCCGGTCGCTGCTCGTCGGAGTCCTTCTGCTTGGTCTCCTCCAGCAGGGAGAGGGCGAACTCCAGCAGCTCCGCCGGGATCCCGTCCTCGTCGTTGCCGCGTGCGGCGACCGCGCTGATGTCCCCGGTGCGCCGTTTCGCGAGGAATTGCAGGCCGGCGACGACATCGCCGACGACTTCCGATTCGTCCTTGAAGAAGCGCCAGTCGACGCCGAAGCCGAGGCCCAGCGCCTTGAGGATGTCCTCGGAGGGGTGGGTGACCTTGCCGGCCAGGATGTTGGAGAAATAGCTGTGGGAGAGGGAGCCGCCGCGCTGTTTGACCAGGTCGGCGAAGACCCGTCCGGAGATCTTCTGGCCCGGGAAGGTCTTCTCGACCATGTACTCGACCTTCTGCCGCAACGTCCGCAGTTCGGGCGGGCGCTGTTCGCCGTTGCGCTGTTCGCCGTTGTCCATCCGGGTCCCCACGTCGCGCGATGTTCGAGTTCGGTCAACGGGCTCGTACTGTAATCGACACAGAACGTTGGCGTCTTTGCATCAGCGACAAAGTGGAGCATCCCACTCCAGCATCAGAAGCAGACTTGCGCAAGCACTCTACGTCACTGTTAACTCGAAAAAACACGGGCAGGGGGCCACGAGGGGAGTCCCTTGCCCGTGTATGCCGGCGTATGCCTGATGCGATGTGCCCGGACTGGGGCCGGGGCCGGGGCCCGGACAGGGATGTAGCCCATCGCGACGGGGGATGCACGATGGGCTACGTTCGCATTATGACACCTCGTCAAGGGTGTCGGGTCGACCTTCGGTCGAGTTTCCGTCCGCGCCTCTCCCGGTTTCGGCGAGCGTACCGGGGTATCGCTCGCTAGCGTGACAAATCGGACCACGTATCGAGTGTGAGCGGTAAAGGGACGGAACCATGGCGGTACAACCCGAAGGCGCGCCGTGCTGGGCGGACGCGATGTTCACGGACGTCGAGGGCGCGAAGAGCTTCTACGGCGACGTACTGGGCTGGACGTTCGGCGAGGCGTCGTCGGAGTTCGGCGACTACACGGAGGCGTACGCGGACGGCAAGGCCGTGGCGGCCGTCGTGCCGCCGATGCCCGGCGCGGAGGAGCAGTCGGCCTGGTGCCTGTACTTCGCCTCGCCGGACGCGGAGGCCACCGCGCGGAAGATCCGCGACAACGGTGGCGAGGTGATGACGGGCCCCATGCGGGTCGGCGACTTCGGGTCCATGGTGCTGGCCCGCGACCCGGGTGGTGTCGTCTTCGGGGTGTGGCAGGCGGGCACCCATGAGGGGTTCCAGGCGCGTGGCGCGACCGGCGCGTACTGCTGGTCCGAGGTCTTCACCCGCGATCCGGCGGCGTCCGACGCCTTCTTCCCCGCCGTCTTCCCGTACCGCGCCAAGACGATGGAGACCCCCGACCACATGGACTTCAGGGTCTTCCACGTGGGCGACGACCCCGTACTGGGCCGGATGGCGATGACGGACGAGTTCCTGCCGGAGGTCCCGCCGTACATCAACGTGTACTTCGGCGTCGACGACTGCGACGCGGCGGTGGCGAAGACCACCGAGCGCGGCGGGGCCGTGCTGTGGGGGCCGATGGACACCCCGTTCGGCCGGTTCGCGACGCTGAGGGACCCGCAGGGCGCGTCGTTCTCCGTCATCGACATGAGCACGGCCCAGGGGGACATGCCCACGATGACCGACGTGCCGTAGGGCCGCTCCAGGCCGCGCCGGGCCGCTCAGTGCCCGTCGTGCGCGCCCAGGGTGCTCGGCGTCACCGCGATCTCCACCTGGGGCGTGTCCGGCGAGGTCGTGTCGGGCGAGAACAGCGCCATGCCGACCAGTACGGCGGCGAAGAAGGCCACGGACCCGGCGATCAGGCTCGCCACCCGGGGCCGCCGCCTGACGAATTGCCGGGCGGCGCCCGTGCCGGTCTGCGCGGGCAGGGCGCGGCGGCCCCGGCCGCCCTGGCGGGGGGTGCTGGGCAGCATGTACGTGGTCGCGGTGCCGCTCTCCGGCGACCCGTGCGCGGGCGCCGGGGCCGGGGCCGGGGTCGGCAGCGGGCCGCCGGGACGGGCGGGCGGCGCCGCCATGGGCGCGGCGTGCCCGGGGCCCTGCGCGTGTACGCCCGGCGCGTGCCGGGGTCCCGACGCGGGGGCGGGCCCGGCGGCCGGCGCCGGGTTCGGGTCCGGGAGTGACTGCGCCCGCCCCTGCCAGGCGCCGGAGGCGAACCAGTCGGCGACCTCCTGGGCGGTGGGCCGCTCCTCCGGCTGCTTGGCGAGCATCCCGAGCAGGTAGTTCTCGAACGCGGGCGGCACGTCCACCCCGAGCCGCAGCGGCGGCACCGGCGCGGCGTCGATGTGCTGGTACAGGATCGCCGTCGCGGTGTCGGCGTGGAACGGCGGGCGTCCCGTCAGCAGTTGGTACAGCACGCACCCGAGCGAGTACACGTCGGACGCCGGACCGGCCGGCTGCCCCAGCGCCCGCTCGGGCGCCAGGTAGAGGCTGGTGCCGACGATCTGCCCGGCCGTGGTGAGCGCGGCGGCCGGATCGTCGACGAACCGGGCGATCCCGAAGTCCCCGAGCTTGACCGTCCCGTCCGCGTCCGACATCAGGTTCCCGGGCTTGATGTCCCGGTGCACGATGCCCTGCCGGTGCGCCGACGCCAGCCCCGCCGCCGTCTGCGCGGCGACCGCCGCCACGCGCGGCGCCCGCAGCGACCCGTCGACCGCCAGCTCCTGCGCCAGGCTTCGGCCCTCCACCAGCTCCATGACCAGGTAGAAACGGCCCTCCCACGCCCCGAAGTCGAACACCGCCACCACATGCGGGTGGCTCAGCCGGGCCGCCGTCTGCCCCTCCAGCCGGAAACGCGCCGCCGTCTCCGCGTCCGAATCGTCCCCGAGCAGCAGCTTCATGGCCACCGGCCGGCCCAGCACCTCGTCCGTGGCACGCCACACCTCGCCCATCGCGCCGCGGCCGATGGGCGACTCCAACCGGTACCGATCCGCCACCAGCACCCTGTGCACCTGCCTGATTCCGATCGATCCGCCACCCCAGCCGACGCCGGCGGAACAACTGCGCCGTACGGGCGAGGTGATGGGAGAGTCCGCGACGGGCTCAGGGTACCTACCGCGCGCCGTGCGCACTGCGCCACCATCGACGTACGCCACGCCACCCTCACCGAGCGGAGACCGCACGTGCCCCACCAGCGCCGGCCGAAGTCCTTCCTGTACGTCGTCGTCTGCGCGGCCGGAGTCGCCGGCGACGTCGGCAAGCTCATCACGGCCGCGCAGGAGCGGCAGTGGGACGTCGGTGTCGTCGCCACCCCCCTCGCCCTCGGCTTCATCGACGCCCCCGCCATCGAGGCGCAGACCGGGTACCCGATCCGGTCCGCCTGGCGCCGCCCCGGTGATCCGCGCCCGCTGCCCGACCCGGACGCCATCGCGGTCGCGCCCGCCACCTTCAACACCCTCAACAAGTGGGCCGCCGGGATGTCCGACACCCTCGCGCTGGGCATCCTCTGCGAGGCGTACGGAGCCGGCGTCCCCACCGCCGCCCTCCCGTGCCTCAGCACCGCCCAGGCCGCCCACCCCGCCTACCGGCGCAGCCTGGACGCGCTGCGCGAGATGGGCGTCCGTATCGGCACCCAGGACCCCGGCCGCACCACGGCCGACGGCTTCCGCTGGGAGGAGGCCCTGGAGCTGCTGAACATCGGTGCTGACAACGGCCGTTGAGGTCTACCCTGGAGCAGGGGAGGTACGGATGCGGGCGCTCGTGGCCGGGGTGGAGTCCTACGAGGCGGGGTCGGCCTGGGACCTGGACGGACCGGTGCGCGACGCGCTCGGCTACGTACGCTGGCTGCGCGAACTCGGCGTGGCGGAACGGGACATGACGCTCCTGCTGTCACCGCTCGCCCGCAACCGGGCGCTCGCCGACACCGCCGGCCTGCCCCACCGGCCGGCCGACCGGGACACCGTCCACCGGGTGCTGGCCCGGGAACTGGCCGACGAACGCAGCGACTGGCTCCTCGTCGCCTGGTCCGGCCACGGGCTCATCGACGCCGACCGCAACCGCCGGCTGCTGTTCGCCGACGCCGTCCAGCGCGACCTGCGGTGCCTCGACGTCGAAGCCGCCCTCGCCCTCTACCGCTCCGACGGCGCCCCCGGCCACCCGCGCCAGCTGTGGCTCCTCGACGCCTGCCAGACGTACGCCGACACGACGGCGACCGCCGGCGCGCTGCGCCCCGATCCCCTGCCCCGCGCCACCCCACGCCAACAGGCCGACCAGTACGTCCTGTTCGCCTGCGGCCCCGGCGAAACCACCCGCAACGGCATGCGCTCCGGTGTGTTCAGCACCGAGGCCCTCCGCCTGCTGCGCGACCACCCCGACTGGCGCACCTCGCCCCGGCCGCTCGCCGAAGCGCTGCGCGGCACGTTCGGCAACACCACCTCCCTCTGGTTCGAGGGCGACGGCGAAGCGCACCGCACCGTGGGCCACCGCCCCACGGTCCCGGCCCCCCGGCGGGCGACACCGGGCCGCAGACTGGAACTGGCCGACAAACGCCGCCTGCACGACGCGCTCGCCGCCGTCGACGTGATGCGCCGCCCCGAGTCGCGCGGCCAGATCATCGGCCTCCTGCCCGACGCCATGGCGGGCAGCGTCCCGAGACAGGCGCAGACACGCCTGGAGATCCTGGGGCTCATCGACACGTGCGTGACCTTCAGCGACGGACTGACCCCCCTGTGGGAGGCGGTGTCCCTGGTGGACCCGGGGACACCGGCGGCGGAGGCCCTCCTGGAGGTTCTGCGGGACTACCCGGAATGGTTCACCGACCCCGGTGCGAACGGCGGTTGAGCCTCCGCGATTCGGCCACGGCGCCCCGGGCGGGGTGCAGGCTGTCCGGTAGCGCATGTTTCCAGCGGTGGGTGCTTAGGACATCATGTAAGGGCGGCGGATCGAACACCGCTCGGACACCGGGGGAGGTCTACGGCAGTGGAAAAGCCGGAAACCGCCATCATGTCGGACCTGCCCGATCTCACGGGCACCTCCCTGGAGGACTTGCGTTCCGGTCCCGACGAGAGCAGAGCGGCGGCCAAGGCCCGGCTGCTGGCGGACGCGGGACGCGCGGCCGGGAACGAATCACCGGGCAGCGAGAACGGCAGCTGGACGGTCTGATGCGCCGGCACGGCGGCGACGCAGAGGGACGGTATGCGCCCTGACCCGACGCACGAAGCGGAGTCGCGGCATTCCCTCACCTCACGCCAATTCCACGAACTCGCCCGTGGTGAGGGCGGCACCGGCGCTCTGACCACGCTGGCCCGGGCCGAGTTCAGCCATCGCCTGTTGCTGTTCGATCTGCTGATGGACACCCTCACCCCGCTGACCGGGGTGACCGGGCCCCTGCCCGCCCCCCAGCGGGCCTGGGACCTCCTGGCCGCCGCGCAGCGGCACGCCCCGGCTCCTGTGGAGGAACTCCTCCTGCTGCCCGAGACGGGGCTCTGGCTCAACCGGCTGCTGGCCCGGCTGCGCGCCCCCGGGCGGGACGGCACACCGCTGTGGGCGGACAGCGGCCACCTCCACACGCTGGCCGCTGTCGCCGCCGCCCGTGCCGGACTCGACTTCTCGCTGCCCGTCCCCGCTCACCGGGGCGCGGTCCGGCTGCCCACGCTGGGCCTGGCCCGGCTCGCCACGCCGCATCGCCACCACGCCCCCTGGGACACGGCCGAGATACGGGCCTGCGCCGGGCGGCTGACGATCAGCGGCCGGTACGGCCGGCTGTCCCCGCCGAGCCGGCCCGAGCGGCACGCACCCGGATGGCTGCCGGTGCGCCGTACGGCCCTCACCCCCGGCGGCCCGCGCCGGATCGTCCTGGACGACCTGGGCACCCACCGGATAGCCCCGTTGCCCCACGGGGCGGCCGAGCGGCTGACGCGGGCCGCGTACGGCACCTGGAGCGGCCTGCTGCGCGAGGCGTACGCCCTGCTGGCCGACGTCGACCCGCCGACCGCCCGCGCCGCCGCCGTACTGCTGCGCTCCCTCCAGCCCATGCCCGCCCACGAACCCTTCCGGGTCCGCAGTGTCACCAGCGGGCACGGCGTCGGCGGCATGGCGTCCTCGCTGCCCGAGTCGGTGGCCCTGTGCGCGGCGACGCTGGTCCACGAACTCCAGCACAGCAAGCTCAGCGCGCTGATGCACCTGCGTCCGCTGTACGAGGCGCGGGAGACGGGGCGGCTGTACTACGCGCCCTGGCGCGACGATCCCCGCCCGCTCGGCGGAATGCTCCAGGGGGCGTACGCGTTCGCGGCGGTGGCCCGGTTCTGGCAGGCGTACGCCATCCGGCACCCCGGGGACGCGGGCAGTGGCCTCGCCCGGTTCGACAGCACCCTGTGGCTGGGACAGCTGCGACGGGTCGTGCCGGAACTGGCCGCCGATCCGGCGCTGACCACCACCGGCCGCAGCGCGTTACAGGACCTGCTCGGTGCCGTGCGCCGGCTGGGCGACGCGTGCGGCGACGGCCCCGAGGAGCGGCTCGCCCGCCGGATGGCAGCCGACCACCGGGCCTCGTGGCGACTGGCACACGTACGCCCGTGTCCCGAGGACGTGGTGGCCCTGGCGGCCGCCTGGAGCGCGGGGAGGCGCCCAGGGCTTCCGGTGCGCCAGGCGGCGCCACGGGACCGGGGGACCCGGTACCTGGACGCCCGCGCCATGCTCGTACGCATCGGCCTGATGGACCCGGCGGCCCTCGACACGATGCGTGACCGCCCCGGCGAGACCGTGCCGGGCGTCACCGGGGCGAGCCGGGGCGACCTGCTGTGGGCCTGCGGGGACGCGGCCGGCGCGCGACGCCTTCACCTCCGGGACCTGAGCCGGCGGCCCGGGGCGTGGACGGGTCTGCGTCTGGTGCTGATGGACACCGGGGAGGCGCCGGAGGCGGTCAGGGCCCTGACGGAGGTGCCGGAGCTGGTCGCGGCCGTCCACCGGGCGGTCAGCGGCCGCTCGGGCCGCCCGCCGGACCCGGTGGCCCTGGCCCGGTGGCTGGGCCAGGGCGCCCCTGCGGACGTCCGGATCGGCACCTGATCCTGATCGGCACCTGATCCGGATCAGCACCGGATCCTGACCGGCGCCGGAGTCAGATCGGCATCGGATCGATGTCGCAGTTGGCCCGGCGCCAGGCGAGCATGTCCGCGCACGCCGGGTGATTCTCGCCGAGCTTGGCCCGGACGCCGTCGATGGCGGCCCTGTGCAGCTCCTCCGCCTCGCCTGTGCGGCCCAGCGCCCGCAGGTCGGCGGCCATGTTGCCGCGCAGCACGAGCACCGTGGGGTGCTCATCGCCGAGGGCCTCGACCAGCAGGGGCAGCGTCCGCTGGTCGAGTGCCAGGGCACCGGCGGCGTCACCCTGCGCGAACAGGTCGTTGGCGAGGTTGATCGCGCAGATCAGGGTGTGCGGGTGGCTGTCGCCCAGCTTGTCGCGGAAGCGGGCGAGCGCCGACTCGTTCAGCTTGCGGGCCTGGTCCACCCGGTCCAGCAGCCGCAGCGTGATCGCGGCGTTGGCGTCCGCCGCGGCGGTGTGCGGGTGTTCCTGGCCGAAGATCTCCGCGTACAGGGCCCTCGTCCGCTCGCTCAGCCTCAGGGCCTCCTCCAGCGAGCGGTTCTGGCGCAGGTCGATGGAGAGGTTGAGCGAGGCCTGGAGGGTGTCGGGGCTGCGCTCGCCGTACCGCTCGGCCAGCGCACTGCGCGCGTTGCGGGTGTTGGCCTCGGCGGCCGCGTGGTGGCCCGCCTTGCGCTGGGCGACACCCAGGCGGGCGATCGCCTTCAGCGTGTTGGGGTGCATGTCGCCGAACGTGTCGCGGTGGATGTCGATCGCTTCCTCGTACGCCTTCTCCGTCGCCGCGTACTCCCCGAGTTCCTGCTTGTCCAGGTGGAGGGACGCCTCGGAGCTGAGGGTGGTGGGCGCGTCGGCCCCGAAGAGCTGCACCTTGGTGTGCCAGCTCGCCCGGTCCAGCTCCAGTGCCCGCGCGTACAGGCCGTTGACGCGCAGCGTGACGCCCAGGTTGTGGGCGTGCAGCAGCGTCTCGGGGTCCTCGTCGCCGTACGCCCGTACGGCCCGCTCGTAGACCTCCTCGTCGAACTCCAGGGCGCCCCGGAAGTCGCCGCGTGCCCTGCGGTCGCCGGAGACCTGGCCCTTGACGCGCAGGTATTCCTCCTCCAGGTCGGGTCCGGCGCCCTCCAGCGTGGCGAGCATCCGTTCACCCAGCTCGGCGGCCTCCTTGTAGCGGCCGTCCCGCCACAGGACGAACCGCAGGTGCCTGCCGAGGGCCAGGGTCTGCTGGTCGTCCTCGCCGAAGAGCCGGCACCAGTCGCGGTAGGTCTCCTGGGCGAACTCCAGGGCCGCCGCGTGGTCGCCCCAGTAGAAGAGGTACCGGGCGACGTTGTAGACCAGCTGGCGTACGTTGCGGTGCGCCGACAGCGCCGCCTTCGACGCGATGACGTGCGGATACAGCTCCCCGAACCGCTGCCAGTTCTGCGGTGCCAGCGGGTCGCTGGGGGCGTTCGCCGCGAGCAGCAGGTGCGCGCCGTGGCGGAACATCCGGCGCTGTTCCTCGGTCATGCGCGCTTCGAGCACCGCCTGGACCAGCCGGTGCATCTGGATCGAGTTGGTGCGGTGGTCGATCTTCGCCAGGGAGTACCGGCTGATCTCCCGGATCGCGCGGCTGAGCCGGATGGGGTCGGTGAAGATGCGGTCCAGCTCGGGGGCGATGGGTTCGGACACCGAGTTGGAGAAGAACTGCCGGTTGACCGGTTCGGGCGCGAAGTACGTGCACAGCTTGAGGAGTTGGATGGCGCCGGCGTTCTTGCCCTCCACGTGGTCCAGGGACACGTTCCACGCGGTGGCGACGGTCTTCTCGTACTGGGTGGGCGGTGACACCGCCATCAGCTCGGCGCTCTTTTCCTCGAACACCCTCCGATATTCGGCCGGGGGCATTCCTGTTTCGGCGCGCCACGCCGATGCCTGTTCCACGGCGAGCGGCAGGTCGCCGAGGATTTCCGCGAGCATGTCCGCGTCTTCGTCGGACAGGTCGGGATTGCGCCGCCGAAGCAGCTGGATGCTCTCTTCCCGTTCGAACACATCGACTTCCAGCGGATGGGCCAAGGTGTTCCACTGAGGGTTGCGCGATGTCACGATGACGGAGCCTACCGGCCCGCCCTCGGGAGTGCTCGGGAAGTATTCCTGTACGGCTGCCGGGCTTTCGGCGTTGTCGAACACCAGTAGCCAGCTGTTGTACGGGTTACCGGTGCGCAGTGCTTCCAGTACGGCGGGTACGGCGGTAATGGCCTCGGTGCTGGCCGGGAGGTGGAGACGGCGGGCGAGTTCGACGAACGCCTGCTGAATTTGCGTGGTCCGTTCGGCGGGGATCCACCAGACGACCTGGTATTCGGACGCGTGCCGGTAGACGTATTCCAGGGCCAGTTGCGATTTGCCGACGCCGCCCATTCCGTGCAGGGCGTGCGGGAGGACGGCGGTGGGGCCGTGGCGCAGCCCGTTCTCCAGGGCGACCAGCAGCTCTTCCCGGCCCGTGAACACGACGTTCCTGGGCGGCATGTTCCCCCAGACGGCGGGCATGGCCGGTCGCGCACCCCCTCCGGCCGGAGGCTGCTGGGCCGGTGTCTGTGCCGGGGCGGGGACCGTGCTCACGTGGGGGCCTCCAAACGGGGGAACGGGGTAGTCGCTGTCGTCGGGGAGTCTCTCATCGGCGGCGACCGGTGAAACGCCGGTCTGGCCGTTCGGAGGTGTGGTTCCGATCTGTTCTCCGAGCTTTCGGGCGCGGCGCAGATGGGAACCGGAAATAGCTTGGAGCGCGGCGTGCTCGGCCTGCCGGAAACGGAGGTTCTCGGCTGTCGCCTCGACGGCCGCCAGGCTTTCCTCGCGGAACGCGGGGGCGGGTGAATGGGCGGCGCTTTCCAGGTAGTCGAGAAGTTCGCGGGCCGCCTCGTTGTGCGGGGCGAGGAATTCGGCGGCTTTTCTCAGGGCGCTTTCGGTGGCGGTCCTGCTGCCGGCGGCGAGCAGTTCCTCCCGTACGCCGTCGACGAAGAGATACGAATGCCCGTCGCAGCCGGGGAGGGGTTCCACCAGGGGGCTGATGACGAGTTCCGCCAGATGGGCGTCCGTGGCGTGCGGCATGGTCTGGCGCCGCACCTCGCGCATGGTGTCCAGGTCGAGTTGGACGGCGGCCAGCCGGGTGGCCAGGTCGAACGCGGCCAGGGAGGCGCGGTTGCGGAAGCGGGCCACCAGTTCGGCCGCCGTCGGCCGCCGCGACGGGGGTGGCGGGGCGGGCCGCGGCGGGCGGGTGCCGGTGAGGATCGCCGGGAGGTCCGCCCAGCGCGGGCCGGTCCCGGAGACGAACCGGGCCCAGGGGCCGAGCCAGTCGGGGCTCAGCTCCAGGACCGGTACGGCCACCACGCGGCCGGGTGCGTCGGGCAGCAGCGACGCGGCGAGCGGCTCGGCGGGCGTCCACCGCACCTGCCCGCCCGCCGACCCGGGCCCGTGGGCGTGCAGCCGTACCCGGACCGGGAACAGGCCGGTGCCGGCCCACAGCCGCTGCGGCAGCGTCTGCACCACGGTGACCGGCTGGTACCTGCCCCACAGGGCGGCCAGCCGCTGGGCGGCGCCGGACCGCCAGGCGGGTGCGGCCCCGTCCGTCAGCAGGAAGACGATGCGCCGCCCGGTCGGGTCGACGAGGCCGCGCGGTGGCTGCGGCCGGCCGGCCGTGCCCGGGGCGTGCAGCACCGCCCGCTCGGGGTGGGCGGTGTCGAGGGCGAGGACGTCGACGCCGCGCAGCCCGGCGTACCCGTCCAGGGCGGCGCGGAACCGGTCGACGGCGGGCCGCCACAGGGCCATGTGCGGGGCGCTGTCCACGACGAGGACGGCGCTCCACTGCCGTTCCGGCTCGGGGGCGAACGCGGGCGGCAGGTGCGGGGCGGTCGCGATCCGCTCGGCGGTGGCCGCCTCGTCCAGGGCGTGGGTGTGCGCCGAGTCGCGGTGCGTACGCAGCGGGCGCAGTGCCCGGCCCAGCTCGCGTGGCCCGGGCGGGCGGGGCGGCCGGGTCAGGGCGGCGGG
The DNA here is from genome assembly GCF_001905885.1 of Streptomyces sp. CB03234. Lineage (GTDB taxonomy): Bacteria > Actinomycetota > Actinomycetes > Streptomycetales > Streptomycetaceae > Streptomyces. Next base: position 471,028 of record NZ_LIYH01000005.1, read on the forward strand.
CGCGTGGGCGGGTGCGGGGACGGCGGAGGGGGAGGGGGAGGGAGCCGGGTGCGGGGGCTCGTCGTCCAGGGGTACGGGGGCGTCGAGGGTGTCGGGGGTGCCGGGGGCCTCGGGCGGGGCCTGCGGCGGCGGGGTGTCGTCGGTGGGGGCGTCGGGGGTGGCGTCCTGCTGTGACGGCCGGCCGGGAGCCGGGGGCCGCGGCTGCCCGGGCGCGTCGGTCTTGACCTCCTCCGCTCCCTCGGCCGCCTCCCCGCCCGCCAGCCACGGGTGGTTGGCCGCCAGCCACACGGCGTCGGCGACCTCCCACGCGTACAGCCCGGTGACGGGCAGGCGGGTGTCGGGCAGCCCGGTACCGGGCAGGCCGGGGTTGGGCAGGCCGGGGTTGGGCAGGCCGGGGTTGGGCAGGCGGGGGTCGCCCGGCAGGTCTGCCGGGCCGTCCCGCCGGTGCCGCCCTTCAGCGCCGCGGGCCGCCGATGATTCGCCGGTCACGCCGTATCCGCCCCTTCACCACCCAGAGGGTGCCAAATGGCGGCGAGGACCGATTGCCACTCCCCCGCATCGCTTCCGTCCTGCCGGTAGAGGCCCGAGGTCGCCAAATGGGCGGCATTCAGCAACTGGTCGGCGGCCAGTCCGCCCACCCGGCCGCTGCGCCGGAGGAAATCCTGGATCAGTGCTTCCTGCGCCGGTCCGAGGCGGTCGCCGAAATGGCCCGAGACGAGTTCGCCCAATGTCTCGGCGTCCGGGTCGGGAATGTCGAGCCGCAGACAGCGGCGCATAAAGGCCTCGGGGAACTCCCGTTCGCCGTTGGACGTCATGACGACGACCGGGAACGTATGCGCCCGGACCACCCCGTTCTCGACGACGGCGGTGCCTCCGGGATCAGCCGTATGGACGGTCGCCGTCGGTTCCGCCTGCTTCACCCGGACGAGTGGCGGCACCTCGAACCAGGCGTCCTCGAAGAGGGTGAGCAGGTCGTTCGGGAGGTCCGCGTCGCACTTGTCGATCTCGTCGATCAGGACGACCCTCGGCAGCCGGTACGGCAGCAGCCCGGTGCCCAGCGGTCCCAGCTGTACGTAGTTCCCGATGCCCGGCCGGGTCGCGGGGGCGTCGTCGTCGCCGCCCTCCCGGGTCGCCTGGGCGCGGCCGATGGCGTCGTACTCGTACAGCCCCGAGGCGAGCGTGGTGCGGCTGGTCACCGGCCAGTGCAGCACCCGGCCCAGCCGCAGCTCACGCGCGATCCGGTACGCCAGGCCCGACTTGCCCACCCCGGGGCGGCCCGTCACCAGCAGCGGGCGGCGCAGCAGCAGCGCGGCGTTGACCAGCCGCACCTCCTCCGGGCGCGGCGTGCGGGGCCGGCCGGGCGGGCCGAGGCGCCGGTCGGCCTCGTCGTCCTCCGGCGGCGGGGGCATGGTCGCCGGGGCGCGGAAGTCGCGCCACGGCGGGCCCTCGGGCCAGCTCCTGTCTTCGTACGGTGTGTCCGGTAACAGCTCTCCGGTGCCCCGGTAGAGCGGCCCGCCATGGTGCGCCGCGTTCACTCGGTCCCCCCTACAAAGGTGGCGGGAGCGCTCTGCCCGCCCTCGAGAAGAAGCTCGGGGTCGTCCCAGATCATGCTCATGGACCGGATCGCTTCGACGTCCCTGTCGGTCACGGCGCTCGCCCCGCCTGCGGCGGTGGTGGTGGCACGGACGGCGACGTCGGACTTCCACTGTTGCGCACGCTCGGGGAGCCCTGCCAGTCCTTCGTTGGCCAAGGTCTCTCGGATCATGCTGCGGAACACCTCCGACGCCGGGTCGTCGCGGTGATACACCACTATGGGTACCCCGAGGTCGAGGGCCAGACTCATCTCCCTCAAGCCCAACTCGCTGTCCCGGTGGGGCGGTCTGCTGAGCACCATGCCGACCACGTCGTCGTCCCGTCCGATCTTGGCGTCCAGCAGGGCGAGGTGCTCGGTGTCGGACAGCGTCTCCGGGTCGCACTCGTGCACCAGACCGGGGCCCTCGCCGGTCCGCCAGTGCGCCCAGCGGGCCCGCCAGGCGTTGTGGAAGGCGGGGCGCTGCACCCGCTCCAGGCTGTGCAGCAGGATCTCCCGGTAGCGGCTCAGCAGGGAGTTGGGGAACCCCAGGGACGGGTCGCGGTCCCACCACTCCACGGGTTCGTTGAGGAGCTCCGCCGGGAGGAACAGCTCCAGGGCGGCGTTCTCGGCGCGGGAGTGGCGTAGCTGTGTCATATGCGTGAGCAACTCTGCCACAGCGACGGGGAGTTGGGAGCGGGTCACGGACTCTCGTGGCTCGGTGTGGGGGTCGCGGTGAAGGGCGCTGGAGTCCGTGTACTTCACGCAGGCGGAGACGTAGTACCGCTGGGTGCGGGCGGCGCGGCGGCGGCCGACGCCGCCCTGGGGGGTGCGGTCGGGCTCGACCTTGACGTAGATCCTGATCAGCGGTCTGACGGCCGGGGCGGGCCGGCCGGGGTGCGGGTCGTGGGTGACGCTTTCGGTCAGGGGCGCGCCGCTGAGGCTCGTACGCAGCGCGGTCAGCGGGCCGGTCAGGTGCCACTGCCGGGCGAAGTGATCGTTCCACGCCCGTAATTCGCCGATCCCGGAGGCGACTTCCGGGCACAGGGCTGCCGTGTACTCCAGGAACGCCAGCGCCGGCATGAGGTCGCCGGGCCGGCTGTTGCGGTCGGCGAGGTGGACGAACGCCTCCCACGGCGTGGTGCAGTGCTCCGGCAGCGGTACGAGGCCGTCCGTGGCCCGGTCCACCAGGGCGCCCAGCTCGGACACCGGGACCTCCAGCACGCGGCGCAACGGTGTCCAGTCGGGGCCGGGGAAGGCGAGGCGGGCCTTCCACTCGGCCAGCAGCAGCGCCAGGACCGGCTCCAGGGCGGGCGCGACCAGGCAGGTGGCGTCGACGAGCCCGTCCATGCCGCCGTCGATCGCCGCGCAGTTGTTGACGACGCTGAGGAACTCCTGGCGCGGCACGGAGAAGCTGACGGCCGTCAGGCCGGGGATGTGCTGGTGCACCATCTGGCGCCACAGGTCCCTGCCGCTGTCGTTGATCAGCCGGACGGCCGGATCCTCCAGCGCTTCCACGAACGCGCGCAGGATCCGTAGCTGTACGCCGTCGAAAACTCCCGTGGCGGCCACGCGCGTCCCCCCTCGCACCGTGCCGTGTGCTGCCCTGCCGACCGGATGGCCAAGATTAAGGGCTTTTCCGTTCAGCCGGGAAGCGCTGTGGACAACACCCGGTAGAACTGATCGTTGGCCCAGTAGGAGCTGTGGGCGGCCGAGACCGGCTGGCGGTTGTCCACCTCGGCGTCGGTGATCCTCGGGTCGTTCCCGAACGCCCCGGCGGCCAGGTAGGACAGCAGGTCGCGGCGGTCGTAGACGTTGAGCCAGCGGGGGAACGCGCCGGGCAGCCCGGTCCCGTACGGGCGGGAGGGCAGCGCGTCGAGTTCGTACAGCAGCGGTGCCTGGGAGCCGACCGTCACCAGCAGGTCGACGGACACGCCGGTGGGCGGATCGGTGAGCAGGTCGACGGCGATGATCCCGCCGAGGCTGTGGCCGAGGACGACGACCGGGCCGGCGTCGCCGGGCAGCGCGCGGATCGTGGCGGCGACGTGGTCGCGCACGGCCTGGCCCCGGGTGAGGTAGCTGAGGATGTCGCCGAAGAAGCCCACCGAGCGGCCGCTGAGCGCGGCCCGCCGGGACACCAGCAGCCGGGAGCCGAGGGACCGCTCGAAGAGCCGGGCGGAGAAGCCGAGCGCGGAGACCAGCGCGTCGCTCAGGCCCTTGACGTCACCGCCCAGTTCGGCGGTGACCGTGTCCACCAGGTCGTCGCGCGCCGCGACCGGCACCTGGCCCGCCGCGCCCTCCGCGCGTACCAGCGCCCAGGCAGTGAGCGCGCGGGCGGTCAGCCGGGGCAGGGCGTCGCCCTCGGGGGCGGCCGTGGCGGCGGCGCGGCGCAGTCGCGGCGCGGCGAGCAGGGCGGCGACGGCCTCGGGGAGTGGTACGGCGGGGACGGCGGCGTCCCAGGCGGTGCGTACTGCCTGCGAGCCGTCCAGCCGGCCGATCCGGTCCAGTAGCGCGTCGCCGGGCGCGACCGTGCCGGGGACGAAGGCGGGCGTGTCGCCCGAGGGGTGGTCGGCGAGCGCGTAGGCGCCCAGCTCGGCGAACGGGTCGGCGTACAGCATCGCCCACCGCAGCCGGTCCTCGTCGTCCTCCCGCACGGGCAGCGGTTCGTCGGCGGAGTCGGTGACGTACCCGGGGATGGAGACGCCGCCCGCGCGCAGGTACGAGCCGAGAGTGGAGCCCCAGTCGCACGGCTCGACCCGCACATCGGGCCGCACGCGCGCGAGGCCGCCGCGGACGGTCTCCAGGGCGGCGGCGTAGGACGGCTCGCGAACCCCCGTACCGTGCACGAACAGGACCGTGACCATGTTCCCCCCAAGTCGCCCCGGAACAAGCACCGTTCGGTGAGTCTAGGGCGCCGGGTCGTCACGGTGGCGGTGTTCGGGTGACCGTCCGGCCCAGTCCGGCCGCCGCCCGCGCGAACAGGGCGGCGTCCCGGACGGCCGCGCCGCCCGGGTCGTTGTTGAAGTACACGTACACGTCGGCCTCGTCCGCCCAGGCGGCGGCGACGCGCCCCGCCCAGGACGCCAGCGCCTGCCGCCCGTAGCGCGGCCACGGCCGGGCGGCGCCGGCGTGGAACCGTACGTACCCCCAGGGCGCCGTGCGCCACAGCGGCGTCACGGGGCGGGAGTCCCGGTCGGCCCAGCACAGGGCGGCGCCGTACCGCTCCAGCACCGCCCGCAGGTCCCGTTCCGCCTCCCACCAGGAGGGGTGGCGCAGCTCGACGGCCACCCGGACGGTGCCCGGGAAGCAGCGCAGGCAGGCGTCGAGCGTGCCGGTGTCCGCGCGGAAGTTCGGCGGCAGTTGCACCAGGACGGGCCCCAGCCGGTCGCCGAGGCCCGCCGTGCGGCTCATCAGCCGGTGCACCGGCTCCTCGGGGTCGCGCAGCCGCTTGATGTGGGTCAGGTAGCGGCTGGCCTTCACCGCCATGACGAACCCCTCCGGGGTCCGTTCGCGCCAGGCGGTGAAGACCTCCGTGGACGGCAGCCGGTAGAAGGCGTTGTTGTTCTCCACGGTCGCGAAGTGGCGGACGTACTCCTCCAGCCACAGCCGTTGCGGCAGCCCGGCCGGGTAGAGCCCGCCGCGCCAGTCCGCGTACTGCCACCCCGAGGTTCCGACAAGCATGGGCACATCACCCATGCTCCCCGCCGGCTACCGCTTCCACCACGCGGCGGAGGCGTCCCGCAGCGTGTTCGTCCCGCAGTGCACCTCGCCCATGCCCAGGTGGTAGGTGTCCCAGTCGTCGATGTACGAGACCTTCATCCCGGCGCCGGTGTACGCGGCGGTCACGGCGGCGGTGAAGATGTCCTTGCCGCCGATGACCGGCCCCCACTGGCGCGGGGCGAGGTACCGGTCGTTGCCGAGCAGGATGCCGTTGACCGCGCCGGGGACGTACGCGCTGGTCATGACCGTGCCCGGGCCGGCGGCCCGGCCGTCCCGCTGTTCGATGGCCTTCTGCTGGCCGTACTCGCTGACCGCCTCCGGCACCTCACCGGCGCCCAGCCGCGACAGCCGGGGCATCCGGTCGCCGCGCTCGCCCACCTGCTCCGTACCGCGCGTGTACAGCGCCGGTACGCGTACGACCTCGGCGTCCGTGACGCCCGTCTCCCGCTGGAGGACCGCCAGGTTCGCCTTGATGCGTGCGGCGGCCATGGTGTTGTCGGTGACGAGCCACTTGGAGGCGAGCGCCTGGTCGATGGTCTCCTTGGGCGCGGGCGTGTCCTTGCTGCCCGGCACCGAGAACATCTTGGTCTTGCCGTGCCCGGCCTTCTGCGCGTCCCGCAGCAGCTTCAGCCCCGCCTCGGGGTCGGCGATGCCGATCTTCCAGCCGCGCGGGGTGCCCGGCGCGGGCAGGAACTGCACGAACTCGTCCACATGCCCGACGTGCAGCCAGGAGGTGTCGAGGAGCAGCGGGTCCTGGAAGCCCTGGGACGCCAGCATCGTGCGCATGACTCGCGCGGGCTTGGAGCCGTCGTCCTTGCGCTCGCCCATGATGATCCGCCCGGCGGGGAAGGACCGGCCGCCGTTCGTGTACGGGGGAATGGTCTCCAGGTTCCCCATCGAGTTCAGGGTCCACTCCTCCGAGTCGCGGACCCCGGAGACCTGGACGACGCCTATGCCGTTGCCGCGTATCTTCTCGAACAGTTCGCGGCCCGCCTCACGGTCGGGCTGTGCCGAGCGCAGCATCACGCGGATGACCTGGCGGCGCCCGCCGGGGCCGGTCATGCTCACATAGCCGGGCTCGACGAAGTCCTGTGCCCAGATGTCCTGGTACTTGTCGAAGGTGATCAGCGGCTGGCTGATTCCCGCCGACTTCACCTCCTTGGCGAGGCCGTTGACGAACGCCTGCTGACGGCGCGCGTAGTCGTCCTTGCCGGGCACCTTGGTGACCAGTACCTGCTGGGCCCGCTGGAGGTGGTGGTGGGTCAGCAGCGGCGCGACGCGGAGGGTGATGTCGTCGGTGGTGGCCGGTCCGTTGGGCGTCGTCACGGTCAGGCGGATCACCGCACGTCCGTCCCAGACCTTGCTGTCGCGGACGATGTCGGTGCTCTCGACCCCGAACTCGACGCCGGCGCGCAACTCGGCGGCGCTCAGGCGGGTCTTGCCCGTGACGTGGGCCCAGCCGGTGGCTCGCTTGACGAACACCCGGGTGTGCTTCCCGCCGGCCGGGACGCTCACGGCGCCGGTCGCCGTGGCGGGCAGGTTCGCCATCGGTACGGCGCGGACGCGGGCCAGGTCGGCGAGGTCGGCGGTGCCGTTGACGACGGCGTCGGCCGCGTCGTTGCAGGCGGCTAGCTTGGCGTCGGACAGCGGCTTGCCGCCGGGCCCGGCGGTCGGGCACCGCTTGGTGTCGTCGTCGATGTTGGGCAGGAACACCGTGCCGCGGGCGGGGGTCCAGGTGTCCTCACCGGCGGTGTCGGTCGCGCCGGTGACGTCGACGCGTCCGTCCCGGTCGACGTCCGCCCGGAGGTCGACGCGGGGCGGGGCTGGGGCGGCGTGCACCGGTGAGATGGGCGCCAGTACGGCGCCGATCGCGGTGAGTGCCAGGGTCGCTCGTCTCGCGTTGCTCGTAACCACCATGCGTCCCTTCGTGGGGGGTCGGGTTGCGGTTGCCGAGCCGGAAGAGGGCGTGGAGGGGCGTTGCGTTGCCCGGGGGTGTGGGGAATGGCGGGATTGGTGCGGGTGCGGGTGCGGGGGTGGTCGGGTCTGCGGGGTACGCGGGTGGGCTTGGTGGCCTCGGTGGCCTCGGTGGCCTTGGGGTCTTGGCGAGTGCGTACTGGGCTGGTGCATGCGCCAAGCTGGAGTCGCCCCCTGGCGCCCTTCGCCCCCTCGCCCGCTCGCCCCGCTCCCCCCGACGCACTCCGCCCGGAAGGACCCTGCCGCCGTGCTCGTCGCCCGTTCCGCCGCCCTGTTCGCCGTCGCCGCGCTCTTCGAGATCGGAGGCGCCTGGCTCGTGTGGCAGGGCATCCGTGAGCACAGGGGCTGGGTCTGGATCGGCGCGGGAGTGATCGCTCTCGGTCTGTACGGGGTGGTCGCCACGTTCCAGAGCGACGAGAACTTCGGGCGCATCCTGGCGGCCTACGGCGGGGTGTTCGTCGCCGGGTCGATCGCCTGGGGCATGGTCGCCGACGGCTACCGGCCCGACCGCTTCGACGTCGTCGGGGCGCTCGTCTGCCTCGTCGGCATGGCGGTCATCATGTACGCGCCGCGCGGCGGCTGACGGGTCACCCCGTCGTCAGCATCGCGGCCATGGCGGCGAGGACGCCGGGGGAGACGCGGTAGTAGACCCAGGTCCCGCGCCGCTCGGACGTCAGCAGTCCGACGTCCTTGAGTTTCTTCAGGTGGTGGGAGACGGTCGGCTGCGAGACGCCGACGTCGGAGATGTCGCACACGCACGCCTCGCCGCCCGGGTGCGACGCCACCCGCGAGAACAGGCGCAGCCTCACCGGATCGCCCAGCGCCTTGAACATGGCCGCCGTCCTGACCGCGTCCTCCTCCGAGAGGGCCTCGGAGGTCAGCGGCGGGCAGCAGGGCACGGCTTCCCCCGGCTCGATGAGCGGCAGGCCGGCCGGCTTCGTATTCGACATACGTCTATGTTGACGTCTATCGATACAACTGGCAAGCTCGGAGCCAGGACATCGACATTTGTCGAATCAGTGAGGGAGACCAGCCATGAGCGAGCAGCACCTTCCGGTGGTCGTGATCGGCGGCGGCCCGGTGGGCCTGGCGGCGGCGGCGCACCTGGCCGAGCGCGGCCTGGAACCGCTCGTACTGGAGGCCGGGCCCTCCGCCGGTACGGCGGTACGGGAGTGGGCGCACGTGCGGCTCTTCTCCACGTGGGCGGAGCTCGTCGACCCGGCGGCCGAGAAGCTGCTCGCGCCCACCGGCTGGACGGCGCCCGCGGGGAACACGTACCCCACCGGCGGTGACTGGGTGGCCGCCTACCTCCAGCCGCTCGCCGACGTCCTGGGCGACCGGGTCCGCTTCGGTGCCCGGGTGACCGGGGTGTCCCGGGCCGGACGCGACCGCGTGGTCGACGCCGGCCGCGAGGACCGGCCCTTCACCGTCCACATCCTGTGGACGGACGGCAGCGGGGGCGGCCGCGAGGAGCGGATCCTCGCCCGTGCCGTGATCGACGCCTCCGGCACCTGGTCCACCCCGAACCCGCTCGGCGGCGACGGCCTCCCGGCACTCGGCGAGCGGACGGCCGCCGACCGTATCGCGTACCGCGTGCCCGACCTCGCCGACCCGGCGGTCAGGGCCCGTTACGCAGGGAAGCGCACCGCGGTCGTCGGCTCCGGCGCCTCCGCCTTCACCGCCCTCGCCCTCCTCGCCGACCTCGCGAAGGACGAACCGGACACCCACGCCGTGTGGATCCTGCGCCGCGGCATCACCGGCTCCACGTTCGGCGGCGGCGAGGCCGACCAGCTCCCGGCGCGCGGCGCCCTCGGCCTGCGCGCCAAGGCGGCCGTCGAGGCCGGCCACGCGAGCGCGGTCAACGGTTTCCGTACGGAGGCGGTGGAGCGCCGCCCCGACGGCGGCCTGGTGCTCGTCGGCGACGACGGCCGCCGCCTGGACCCGGTGGACGAGGTCGTGGTCCTCACCGGGCTGCGCCCCGACCTGTCGTTCCTCGGCGAGCTGCGCCTGGGCCTGGACGAGCGCCTGCAGGCGCCCCTCGCGCTGGCCCCGCTCATCGACCCGAACGTCCACTCCTGCGGCACGGTCTACCCGCACGGCGTGAACGAGCTCACGCACCCCGAGAAGGACGTCTACCTGGTCGGCATGAAGTCCTACGGGCGCGCCCCGACGTTCCTCGCCCTGACGGGCTACGAGCAGGTCCGTTCCGTCGCGGCCGCCCTCGCCGGCGACCGGGAGGCCGCCGAGCGGGTCGAGCTGACGCTCCCGGAGACCGGGGTGTGCGGCGGCGCGGGCGTCTTCGACGAGCCGGACGCGTCCGAGGCCCCGCAGAGCGGCGGCGGCTGCTGCGGCACGCCCGCCACCCTCCAGATCGGCGGAACGGTGACGTCCGGCGGGTGCTGACCGCCGCTCGCACCGCACGGCGCGGGGCCGTGACCGGACGTCCCGGTCACGGCCCCGCGCTCTTGGCGTTGCTCTCGGTGCCGCCGTCAGCGCACGGCGGTGAGCGTGCTCAGCAGGCCCTGCGCGAACTGGGTGGCGCCCGAGAGGCCGAGTGCGCTGGCGCTGTTGAGAGGGGCGGTCACGCTGCCGAGCGGGCCGGAAGCGCTGTCGAGGAGGCCGCCACCCAGGTTCTCGGTGAGGCCGCCGGGCAGACCGCCGGGCAGACCGCCCGGCAGGCCGCCCGGCAGACCGCCGGTGACGCCGCTCAGGGGGTCGGCGGCGGCTGCCTGGGCGGTGGCGGCGCCGCCGAGGGCGAGGGTCGCGGTGGCGGCGGTGGTGGCGACGATACGGGCGGTGACGCGGCGGGTCCTGGTCATGAGCTTCTTTCCGGTCGGGCTTCCGGGTCGGTCTGCGGTACTCCGTAAACGTCACCGACCGGCCGGAAGGCACGGTCCGGGCCCGCCATGGCGCCGAATGGAGGCGTGACGGCGCAACGAACTGCCACGTATGTGCATGACGGCGTGCGCCGGCCCAGCCCGACCGAACGGGGCGGTCACCGTCCTGGGGCGGCACCGTCCGGGCACCCCGCCGGGTCGGCTGGGGGACTGACCGCCACCCGGCCGCCCGACCGGCGGGGCACCAGGGTCAGGCCCACCAGCGGCACGGCCGCCAGTGCCGCCCACGGCCAGGCGCCGCCCGCCTCCACCAGGGCACCGGCCGGGGCGCCGCCCGCCAGTACCACCGCACCCGACAGGGACGACAACGCGCCCGTGCAGAACCCGAGCCGGCGCTCGTCCACCAGGTCCGGCAGCCATGCGCGGGTGGCGGGCACCACCAGCATCTGGCCGACCGTCAGCAGCACCACGAAGACCAGCGACGGCCACAGCCCGCCCACCGGCAGCAGCGCCCCGGCAGCCGCGAACGAGGCGGCGATCAGCAGCAGCCCGGTACGGATCGCGGCGCCCCACGACAGCCGGGCCGCCGCCCACCGTTCCAGCGGGAGCTGCCCCGCCACCACGAGCACCGACGACAGCGCGAACAGCCAGCCGAGCGCGGCCTGCGACCCCGTCGCCCGTTCCAGCTCGGCGGGCAGCGCCAGATACAGCTGGTTGTAGGCCAGCAGATAGGAGGAGTACGCGAAGGTGAGGGCGAGGAAGCGGCGGTGGCGGAAGAGCTCCCGTACGGGGTGCGGAGGGGCGGGCGGGCCGGCCACTGCCGTCGGCTGCCGGCGGGGCATCAGCCGCCAGTGCCCCGCCAGTACGAGGGTGAAGACCGCCGCCCCCGCCACGCAGGCCGCGCCGAACCCCCCGTACAGCAGCAGGGCGCCCAGTACCGGGCCGATCAGGGCGCCCGCCTGGCCGCCCGCCGAGAAGCGGGCGAGCAGGCGGGTGCGCGGGGTGCCGGTGGCCGTCTCGTGGCGTACCGCCTCCCGTGCGATCTCCGACTCGACGGCGGGCGAGAACAACGCGGCGGCGAAACCGACCAGCAGGACCGCGCCGGTCACCGTCCACACCGTCCCCGCGACCGCCAGCCACAGGAACCCGGCGACGCGGAGGGCACAGCCGGCCAGCACGACGGGGCGTGGACCGAACCGGTCGGTGAGGGCGCCGCCGACGACGAACAGGCCCTGCTGGCTGAAGGTGCGCAGGCCGAGGACGAGGCCGACCAGCCAGCCGCCGAGGCCGAGGGAGTCGCTCAAGTGGTCGGCGAGGTGGGGGAGGACGGCGAAGAAGCCGGTGTTGAAGGCGAACTGGCTGCCGATGAGGAGGCGGGCGAGGGGGCTCATGGGGTGGTGATCCGTTCGATCCGGCCCGCCCGCATCTCGGCGGTCCGGTCGGCGAAGTGCCGTACGAGGGCCATGTCGTGGCAGATGAAGAGGTAGCCGAGCCGGAAGCGTTCCTGGAGGTCGGAGAGGAGGTTGAGGATGCCGGCGCGGACGGAGGGGTCGAGGGCGGAGACCGGTTCGTCGAGGACGAGCAGCTTGGGCTCGCTCGCCAGGGCGCGGGCGATCCCGGCGCGCTGGCACTGGCCGCCGGACAGCTCCTGCGGCAGCCGGCCGCCGTGGGCGGCGTCGTCGAGGCCGACCAGGGCGAGCAGTTCGGCGACCCGGGCCGGGCCGGTGGCGGCGTCCCAGCGGCGCTGGACGCGCAGCGGTTCGGCGACGGCGTCGCGGATGGTGCGGCGCGGGCTGAGGGAACCGTACGGGTCCTGGAAGACCGGCTGCATGGCGGGGCGCAGCGGCCGCAGTTCGCGCTCGCCCAGCCGGGTCAGCTCGCGGCCGTCGAACCACACCTCGCCGGCGGCCGGGCGGCGCAGCTGCAGCACGGCGGTGGCCGTGGACGACTTGCCGCAGCCGGACGGGCCGACGAGGGCGAGGGTCTCCCCGGCGCGCAGGTCGAAGGAGACGCGGTCGACGGCGACGGTCGGTCCGTACTGGACTACCAGGTCACGGACCTCGAGGAGGCTGTCGGGCGTCATACGTGCTCCAGGAACAGGTCGGCGGCCGACTCGGGCACGGCGTCCCAGCGGTGGCAGGACACCTCGCGGCCGTCCACGGGCCGGGGCACCGGGCGTTCGGTACGGCAGCGGTCCTCGGCGAGCGGGCAGCGCGGCGCGAAGGCGCACCCGGGCGGCAGCGCGCCGGGGGCGGGCGGCGCCCCGGCCATCGCGGGCAGTCGGCGGACCCGTCCCGTAGCGGGGGGCAGGGAGGCGAGGAGCCCGGCGGTGTACGGGGCGCGGGGGCGGGCGAACACCCGGTCCACCGGGCCGGATTCGACGTGCCCGCCCGCGTACATCACCAGCACCCGGCCGGCGTGCGCGCGGACCGCGTCCAGGTCGTGGGTGACCAGGACGAGCGCCGCACCCGCCGCCTTCCGCTGCTCGGTGAGGACGTGCAGGACCTGGTCGCGCAGGTCGGGGTCGAGGGCGGTGGTCGGCTCGTCGGCGACGATCAGTTCGGGTTCGTTGACCGTCGCCATGGCGATCACGGCACGCTGCCGCATCCCGCCGGACAGCTCGTGCGGGTACGCGCGGGACCTGGCCGCCGGGACGCCGACGCGTTCCAGGGCGAGGGCGGCCCTGGCGCGGGCGTCGCGGCGGGACAGGCGCTGTACGGAGCGGACGGCGGCGGCGAGTTGGTCGCCGACCGGGTGCACGGGCGACAGCGCCGACAGCGCGTCCTGCGGTACGAGGGCCACGCGCCGTCCCCACAGGCCGTCCGCGCGGGCGCCGACCAGCTCGTCGGCCCCGCCGGAGGTCGTCCGCGACCGGACGCTGCCGCTCACCGTCGCCCCGCGTGGCGCCATGCCGAGCAGGGCGCGGGCGGTCAGGGACTTCCCGGCGCCCGACTCGCCGACGAGGGCGAGGACGTCACCGTCGTACACGTCGAAGGACAGCCCGCGTACGGCGTCCACGGCCCCGAAGGAGACCGAGAGGTCCCGTACGGAGAGGAGTGGTTCAGCGGCCATGGGCGGTCCCCTTCCCGGGGCGGGTCGTGTACGCGGACAGCGACACCGCCAGCCCGGCGAGCAGCGCCAGCGCCATGGCGGGGGCCAGCGCGGCCCACGGCGCACGCTCCACGTAGGCGCGGGACTCGTCCAGCAGCAGGCCCCACTCCGGGGCGGGCGGCTGGGCGCCCAGGCCGAGGAAGCCGAGCGAGGCCAGGGCGAGGGCCATGCCGGGCAGGCGCAGGACGGCGTGGCGGGCGACCGGGGCGGTGACGGACGGCAGGACGTGCCGCCACAGGATCCAGCGGGGCGTCGCCCCGATGGCCTTCTGGGCGAGCAGGAAGCCCGACGCCCGTACCTCCTGGACCAGGGCCGCCGCGTGGGCGGCGAGCGGGGGCCAGGAGATCAGGGCCACGGCGAGCGCGGCGCCGCCCGTGCCGGGGCCGAGGACGGCGGCGACGAGGATGCCGACGATGACCGGGGGCAGGGCGTTGGCGATGTCGGAGAGGCCGGACGTGACGTTCGGTACGAAGCCGAGGGCGACCGCCAGCAGCCAGCTGAGCGCGCACACGGCGGCCGCCGTGCCGACCGTGGTCGCCGCCCCGTGCCCGAGCCGGGCGAGCACGTCACGCCCGAGGCCGTCCGCGCCCAGCGGGTGGACCAGGGACGGCGGGGCGAGCCGGGCGGCCGTGTCGACGGTGTACGGGTCGCGCAGCAGGCCCCATCCGATGACGGCCGCCAGCACCACCGCGAGGCCGGCCGGTACGGCGGGGGCCACCCGTACCGGCCGGGCGGCGGGCAGCGTCAGGCCCGCGTCCCGCAGGCCCGGCCCGAGCAGCCGCCGCCGTACCAGGGCGGTGAGCGCGCCGACGGTCAGCCCGAGGGCGAGCAGTGCCAGTACGGAGCCCTGGAGCAGCGGCAGGTCCTGGGACTTGGCCGCGCCCAGCGACGTACGCCCGATGCCGGGTACCGCGAACACCGTCTCGACGGCGACCGCCCCGCCGGTGAGCCCCACCGCCACCATGCCGAACTGCGGGACCAGCGGCGGCAGTACCCGCCGGAGCGCGGCCAGGGCGACCCGTACGCGCGAGACGCCCGCCCCGCGCCACAGCTCCACCCACCGCTCGTCGTACACGGCGGGCAGCGCGTCGGCGACCAGCCGCCCCAGCAGCCCGCCCGCCGGAACGCCCAGCGCGACGGCGGGCAGCACCAGATGCGCGGGCCCCTGCCAGCCGGACGTCGGCAGCCAGCCGAGCCACACCCCGGCGACGATCAACACCACGGTGGCCAGCAGGAATTCGGGCACGGCCGCGAGCATCGCCGCGAACGCCCCGGACGTGCCCCGGCCGCTGATGAGCACCGGCGCGGCGAGGGCGACGGCCACCAGCAGCGCGACGGCGAGCGCGGCGCCCATCAGGGCCAGCGACACCTGGAGCCCGGTTGTAACGGAGGGCAGGACGTCGGTGCCCGACACCCACGAGGTGCCCAGGTCGCCCCGGACGAGGCCGGCGGCCCAGCCGCCCAGCAGCGACAGCGGTCCGGCGTCCAGCCCGAGGTCGGCGCGGATGGCGTCCAGCGCCTCGGGCGTGGCCTCCTGCTCGGCGGATCGGGCGCGCAGCACGGTCAGCGCCGGGTCGCGGCCGGACAGCCAGGGCAGCAGCCCGACGACCGCGAGGACGGCGGCGAGCGCCCCGGCCAGCCCGGCGCCGCGCGTGACGCCGGTTTTCACTTGACGTACGTGGCGGGTGTGACGAGCAGCCGCTCGCGCGGGTCGTGTTCGGCGCCCACGACACCCGCCGCGTCGCCCTGGACGACCCGCTCGTGCAGCATCGGGATCGCGGCGTCGGTGGCGAGTACGGAGGCCTCGGCGGCCATCACGGCCCTTCGGCGCGCGTCACCGGCTGCCGTCGCGGCGGCCTTGTCCAGGGCCTTGTCCACGGTGGGATCGGCGAGCTGGGAGATGTTGAAGGAGCCCCGGGAGGCGAAGTCGCTGTAGAGGTACGCGGCGGGGTCGCCGGAGTCGAGGACGGTCGCCCGGGACAGGATGAACGCGTCGAACGCGCCCGCCAGCGCGTCGGATTCGATGTTCGCGTACTCGCGCACCTCCAGCTTCACCGTGAACCCGGCCTTCTGGAGCTGCTGCTGGAGGGTCTGGGCGACTTCGGGCAGCTCGGCGCGGTCGGTGAAGGTGCCGATGGTGATGGCGGCGCCGGACGGGTTGGCGGCCTTGGCGCGCTTGGGCTCGGAGCGAAGGGACGACGCCCACGGGAGGGCCGGTCCGAGCAGGCCGCGGGCGACGTCGGCCCGTCCCTCGTACACGCCGTCGACGATCGCCTTCGGGTCGATGGCCTCGCGGGCGGCGGCCCGGAGTCCGGGGTCCTTGAAGGGGCCCTTGGCGGTGTTGAGGTAGAGGGTGTTGGTGCGCGGCATCGGCACCTCGGTGATCAGCTCCTGGTCGAGCAGCGCGGCCTGCGAGACCGGGACGGCCTCCACGATGTCGGCCTCCCCGCTGCGCAGCGCGGCGGCGCGGGCGGTGCCGTCGGGGACGAAGGTGACGTCGATGCCGGGCGTCTTGGCCTTCGTACCCCAGTAGCCGTCGTACCGGTCGAGGGCGGCGGACGAGGTGCCGTTGACCTTGGTGAGCCGGAAGGCGCCGGTGCCGGTGCCGACGGGGCTGACGGTCTTCCCGCGGTAGGCCTTGGCCGACAGGATCGACAGCTGGGGCGAGCTGAGCCGCTGCGGGAGGAGCGGGTCGGGGGTGGCGGTGGTGACGGTGACGGTGTTGCCGGAGCCCGAGGGCGTCACGGAGAGGTCGACGCCGTCGAGGATGCGGGGCTTGGGCGAGGCGGTGGCGGCCTTGGTGAGGGAGTGCGCGACGGCCCGGGCGGTGAGCGGGCTGCCGTCGTGGAAGGTGACGCCGTCGCGGACGGTGAAGGTCCAGGTCCGGCCGGTCTGCCGCCAGGCGGTGGCCAGGGCGGGGCGCGGGTCGCCGTTGGCGTCGAGGGTGACGAGGGTCTCGGCGGTGGACCAGCGGGACAGTTTGAAGGCGTCGTCGGAGAGTGGGGACAGCCCGGAGCGCGGCGGGTTCATCATCGCCACGCGGATGCGCTTGCCGTCACCGCCCGAGGCGCTGTCCGGCGCGCTGAAGCAGCCGGTGAGCAGGACGGACACGGAGGCCAGGGCGGCGGCGTGGAGGAGACGGGTGGGCAGGCGCACGGGAACCCTTCCGGGCGGGGACGAGCGGCGGGGGGCGGACGGGACCGTAACACAATGACAATCGTTTTCAACAATTGAATGTTGATCCACTTCGGGGGCGCGGCGATCCGGTCCCGGTCCTCCACCCGCCTGGCGGCGGAGCCCCGGCCGGCGACGCGCACGGCGGAGCCTCCACCGTTCAGCCCGCTCCTCAAGGTGACCGGACACGGTGGCGTGACCTGCCGTTTTGCTGCAATCGGCGGCACGTTTCGCGCGCCGCGCCAGGTGGTCGCTCCGGACGCCCGTCGCTACAGCTTGTCTCGGCCGGTCCGGCCGGTCCGGCCGCGGAAGCGGTTCGCAACAGAAGGAGACATCTCCGTGAGCCTGAGTGACTACCGCCAGAAGATCGCCTCGCGCTTCGACACATTCGACCGTGACGGAGACGGCGTCGTGACCGAGGCGGACTTCCAGCAGCTGGCCCGGTCGATCCTGGCCGAGTTCGACGAATCCCCCAGTGCGCCCAAGGGCAACGCCCTGCTCCGGGGCGCGCAGCACTTCTGGCAGTCCTTCGCCGACATCGCGGACAGGGACGGCGACGGCCGGATCACCGAGGACGAGTTCGTGCAGGCCGCCTGCGACCACCTCCTCGACAACCCCGCCGGATTCGTGGACATGGTGCGGCCCTGGGCCGTCGCCGTGGTCGATGTCGCGGACGCCGATGACAGCGGCGAGGTGACCGTCGAGGAGTGGGAGCGCATGCTCCGGGCGATGCGGGCCACCCCGGAGCGGGCGCGGGTCAAGGCGGCGCAGCTCGACACCGACGGCGACGGGCTGGTCTCGGTGGACGAGGTGCTGAACACCGCCGTGCGGTTCTACACCACGGAGGAGCCGATCGCCGACTTCGCGGTGGCGCGCTGAACATGCTCACCGGACCGGCGACGACGCGGGAGCGGACAGCCCGGCGGTGCGCGGACGACGGCCATGGGGCGGCAGTGCTGCCTGCCCCGTGGCCGCTCGACGCGGTACCGCCCGATGTGGCGCACCCGGGCGCCTGCCGCACGGTCGTGGAGTGGGTACGGGAGTACCTGGCCCGCCCGCACGGCGACCTCGGGCGGCCGGGCCCCGTCTGCCCGTACGTCCCCGGCGCGCTCGCCCACCGGGGTCTGCGGGCGGTGGTGTGGCCGGACCGGCCCTCGGGGGTGGGGCAGGTGGTCGCGGTGATGCGCGCGTACCGGGACTGGTTCATGGGCAGCGGCGGCGCCGTGCCTGGGGTGGGCGACCGGCGGTGGGCCGCGCTGCTGGTCCTCTTCCCGGCGCTGACCCGGGACGACGTGGTCTGGGCCATCGACGGCGCCCAGCGTGCGCTGAAGACCGAGTTCGTCGAACGGGGGCTGATGGTCGGGGAGTTCCACGACGGTCCGCCCGCCGTTCCCGGCCTGTGGAACAGGGACTTCCGCCCGCTGCGCAGCCCGGTGCCGCTGCTGGCCATGCGGGCGATGGTCCGCACCGACCTGCCGTTCCTGCGGGACGACCCGCGCCAACTCGCCGCGCACCGGGACCGGTTCGGCGGGGCGTCGCACGGGGAGGTGGGGTGACCGGTGCGGCGGCGCGTGGTCATCGTCGGCGGGGGCGCCACTGGTGTCGCGGCGTTCGCCGCGCTGGTCCGGCATCGGGTCGCGGCACGCGTCGACATCGTCGATCCGCTGCCCGTGGGTTCGGGCAGGGCGTTCGCGACGACCCGGCCGGCGCTGCTGTGCAACACCTCGGTGGGCATCATGTCCCTGGTGGCGGGCGCCCCCGACGACTTCCTCGACCACCTGCTGGCGCGCGGGGTCCCCGCCGACCGGGACGCCTTCGTCCCCCGCTTCCACTTCTCCCGGTACGTCAGGGACCGCTACCTGGCGTACCGGGTGCTGCACAGGCGGGGCGGCGGGGCCGGCGGGCACGTGCGCGGGCGGGCGAGCTTCGTACGCCGTGTCCCCGGTGGCGGGTACGAGGTCGTGCTGGACGACGGCCGCCGCCTCGACGCCACCGACGTCCTGCTCTGCCAGGGCTACGGCGACCCTGTCGTACCCGGGACACTGCGCCCCCATCTCGGCGCCGACCGGCTCTTCATCGGGCCCTGTCCGGAGGGCGCCCTGCTCACGGCGATGCCGGGGCCCGCCTCCCGCGTCCTGGTCCTGGGAACCAGGCTGTCCGCCATCGACGCGGGCCTGCTCCTGTGCGGGGCCGGCCACCGCGTCGTCATGGCGTCCCCCTCGGGCGAGCTGCCCGCCGTACGCACACGCACCGGCTCACGCCCGGGCCCGCCGCTCACCCCGGACCTCGCCGCCCTGGACTTCTCCGGCCCCCGGTTCGAGCGGCAGCTCGTCGCGCTCGTCGCCAGGGCGGCGTCCACCGTCAGTGGCCGGCGGCTCCGTGACCAGGTGGCCACGCCGGTGCGTGTGCCCGTGCCCGTGCCGGACGACCCGGTGGAGCGGCTGCGCCGGGAGATCCGGCTCGCGGAGGAGGGCCGTACCGACTGGCAGGACATCCTGTGCGCGACGGTCGACGCGGCCAACCAGGTGCTGCCCGCCCTGGACGCCCCGACGCGGGCGGCCGCGCTGCGGCGGTGCGCGCCTCTGCTCCGCTACCTCGGCGCCATCCCGCTCGGTACCGCCCGGACCCTGCTGCGGCACGTGGAGGCCGGGCGGCTGACGATCCGCCGGGGCGTGCCGGTGGAGATCGCACCCGGCCCGCGCCGCTGGCGGGCGGTGTGGAGCGGAGAGGCGGCCGAGCGGTACGACGCCGTGGTCACCGCCGCCGGGTACGGCGATCCGCCGCTCCACGTGTCCGGCGACCACCTCCACCTGACCGGTGCCGGGTGCCGTCACCCCGGAGCGGCACCCGGCATCGGCGAGGACGTGCGCGTCCGCTTCCCCGGCAGCCCGGTGCCGGAGCGCATCTGGGCCGTGGGCGTCACCTCGTCGTCACGCGTGCCGAGCATCAACGCGGTCTACCCGATGGTCCAGCAGGCCGACGCCGTCGCCCGCGCGTGCCGCGATCACCCCGCGCCGGAAGCCGCTCCCACCCGCCGGGCCGCCTCCTGCGCGGCCCGCGCGAAGGCGCCGACCGCGCCGGTGTCGTCGCCCGTACGCCCCACCGGTCCGTAACCGACCGGCGCCGGGCCGGAGAAGGGGACGTAGGGGACACCGGGACGTAGGCGGCGGGTCGTACGCGACACCGGCCGGAATGCGTCGCGGGGCCGTACGCGGCGGCGGGCCGTACGCGGCGCCGGTGCCGCGTCAGCCGGTGCCGGTGCCGCGTCAGCCGGTGCCGAGGATCCGGCAGATGGGGCCCTCCGGGCAGGTGGCCGGGTCGGTGGCGTCGGCCTTGTCCTTCAGGTCGAGGAGCGCGGTGCGGGCCCTGGTCAGCTCGGCGATCCGCTCCTCGACCTGCTGGAGGTGCCGGGCGACCAGCGTGCCGACGTGGCGGCACGGGGCCTCGCCGCTGTCGCGGACGGTGAGGACCTCGCGGATCTCGGCGAGGGTGAGCCCGGCGGCCTGGGCGTTGCGGATGAAGGCCAGCCGGTCGGCCGCCCGGGGCGGGTAGTCGCGGTAGCCGGAGGGGGTGCGGGGCGGCTCGGGCAGCAGCCCGGCCTGCTCGTAGAACCGGACCGCCTTGGTGCTGATCCCGGCCGTGGTGGCGAGGGCTCCGATACGCATGTCTCCACCGTACGCCTTGACCTTCCACCGCGCTGGAAGGTCTAGCGTCGCCGGTATGGACGACATGGACGACATGCGACTGACCGTGCTGATGGTGCCCGAGTGCCCGACGGCCGGCGTGCTGCGGGAGCGGCTCGCCGAGGCCCTCGCCGGGCGGGACGACGTACGCGTGGAGTGGCGGGAGGTGCGGGACGAGGCCGAGGCGGTACGGCTCGGCATGCACGGCTCGCCGACCCTGCTGGTGAACGGTGCCGATCCCTTCGTACGGGACGGGGAGACGGCGAGCCTGTCGTGCCGGGTGGGCGCGGGTGCGCCGTCGGTGGAGCGGCTGCGTGCCGCCCTCGCGGAGGCGGGGCCGGGGGCGGGGGCCGCCGGGATGGTGGCGCGGGGCGGCCGGGGGCGCCTGGCGCCGGTGGACGGCGGGCAGCGGGCGGTGCAGCAGGCGGTGCTGCGTGCCTTCGCCACGCACGGCCGGGCGCCCACGGAGGCGGAGCTGACGGCGGCGGCCGAGCCGTACGGGGTTCCGGTGGACCGGGTGCTCGCCGCCCTGTCGGCCGCCGACCACCTGAGCGTCGACGCCCGGGGCCGCATCCGGGCGGCGTACCCCTTCTCGCCCGTCCCCACCGCGCACCGCGTCCGGATCGCGGGCGGCCCCGAGGTGTGGGCCATGTGCGCGGTCGACGCCCTCGGTATCGCGCCGATGCTCGGGCGGGACGTGGAGATCCGGTCGGCCGACCCGGTGACGGGGCAGGCCGTCACGGTCGCCTTCCGGGACGGTACGGCGGTGTGGGAGCCGCCCTCGGCGGTGGTCCTCGCCCGGACCGGGTCGTGCGCCGGCCCGGCGGTGGACGTCTGCTGCGGCACCCTGAACTTCTTCGCCGGTCCCGCCTCGGCCCGGCGCTGGGCGGACGACCACCCGGAGGTGCCCGTCGAGATCCTCGGCCACGACCGGGCGGAGGCGCTCGGCCGCGACGTCTTCGGCCCGCTGCTGGGCGGGCCGGCCTGACGCGCCTACCGGAGCGGGCGGTTGCGGGAGCGGCGGGACCAGCGGACGGCGAAGAAGATCACGTCGATGACCAGCACGACGATGCCGATGATCAGCAGGTACATCAGGCCCTCGGCGACGACACCGATGAGCCCGAGGATGATGGCGACGATGATCAGGAACAGGAACAGCGCCATGGGATGAGCACCTCTTGGAGGACGGGGCGGACGGTCAGCGGCGCGCGAGCTTCCGTTCGCCGTTGGCGCCGGGCTCGTAGGACATGCCGTAGTGCTGGAAGATCGCGACTTCGCTCTCGGCGGGCAGAACGTCGTCCGTGCCGATGGACGGCGACTTGCGGACCTCACCCTTGGGGTGCGACACCTTCAGGTAGCCCGGTCCGACGATCGCCCCGTCGAGCGGGACGAACACCAGCCGCTGCCGGGTGGGCAGCCCCGTCTTGACGGTCGCCATGGCCGGTTCGTCGGTGATGGTGTCCACGTAGATGGCTTCCAGCACGCCGATCTTGTGGCCCTTGGGGTCGACGACGTCGTGATTGCGCCACTCGCGGATATCTGCTGACTGGATCATGCGTTCTGCCCTCTGAGCGGGTCCGTACGGTCGGTCTCGCGTTCTCGCTGTCCAGCCTCCGCCCGCGCGCCGACGGGCGCCACCGCACCGGCGGATCCGGTACGTCAGGTCTCGTCCTCCCGCGGCGGGGCGTCGTCCGCCGACCTGCTGGAGGCCAGCCAGGACCGGGCGGGTTCGGCCGCGCGGGTGGTGTCGAGGGTGAGGTGGAGCCTGGTCCCTCCCTCACCCCCGGCGGGGTAGCTGCGCTGCTCCGTGGCGTCGAAGCAGCGCCGGAGGACCTCCGCGACGCGCCGCGCCGTCTCGGGAGACGCGGCGACGATCCGGACCTCGGCGTGTCCGGCCGCCGGCATGGGTTCCGCGGTGCTCATGGTCAGGTCGTTCCTCACGCGGGGGGAGGGGGCCGTGCGTCGGGTGCGTCGGGCCGAGCGTGCCGCCGCTGCTCCGCCGTCGGTCACCCCCTGCGTCTTCCCGGCTCGCGGCGTCCGTAACGTCACTGCGGGGAGGGCGGGCGGAGTACGGTGAAATCACCGACCGGCCGAAGCGCCGGATCCGTAGACGGGCGGCACCACCATGACGCACTCGGACTCCTCCTCCCCGCCCCCGCCCCCGCGCAAGCTCCTCCCGGACGCCATTCACCACGAGGTGAAGCCGGGTACGGCGCTGCTGAGGCTCCAGACCACCCGATCCCGTGAGGGAATCCTCGACGGCGCGTGGTGGCCGCGCTCGCGCGACATCGGCACCGAGCTGCCCAACCTGATCAGCGCGCTGACCGAGCACCTCGGCCCGGTCACGCGCGTCGGCCTGGACGCCGACGCATGGGAAGGGCTCCCGGTACGTCTGGTCATCGACGATCGCGTCGTCCACATCGACGCGTTCCCCGTCGGCGACGACACCGTCCTCATCACCCGGGGCGAACGCGACTACTTCACCCTCCTGGTCGTCCCCCCGCACGCGACTGCGGACGCGGCGCGCAGCGCGATGGCCCGAGCGGTCCGGGCCGACAACGTCACCGACGCCACCCACATCCTCATCGACACCGGCACGGGCACCGGCACCGGCACGGGCACGGGCCCGGCAGCACCGTGAGCCGGACCCGGCCGCGCCCGAAAGTAGTTGCAGAACGGGACTAGATAGTTCTAGTCTGCAACCATGTCCGGTCGCCCCGACGACGCTTCGGCGGAAGCGTTCTCCGATGCCTTCGTACGCTTCGTACGCACCTTCGGCCTGCTCGACGCCGATCGCACCCCCTGCGGCGCCCCGCTGTCCACGGCGGAGGCCCACGCCGTCACCGTGCTGCGCCCCGGACGTATGTCGCAGCGGGCGCTGGGCGAACGGCTGAACCTCACCAAATCCACCACGAGCCGGCTCGTCGACCAGCTGATGACGCGTGGCTGGGCCGACCGGTCCGCCGACCCCACGGACGGCCGCGTCCAACTGGTCGGACTGACCGAACACGGCCGGCGGGTGGCGGCCGACGTGGCACGCCGCCGCGCCGACCGGCTCTCCACACTCCTCGACAGGGTGCCCAAGGCGCAGCGCCCGGCCGTGATCCGAGCACTGCGCCTGCTGGAGGAAGCAAGCCGTGACCTGTAGAGGCGTACGTCTGCTCGTGCCGTTCGTGGCGCTGCTGAGCATCGGATGCGGCGCGTCCCCGGAGGGGGCACCGTCCCGGCAGGAACAAGTGGCCCGCAACGGCGCCTCCGTCATGCCGTTCGACCTCGAACGCACCACCCATCGGTTCACACCGGACGCCGACGGGCTGGTGCAGCAGGTCGTCGCCGACGAGCCCGGGGACGCCGGGCAGATCAGGCTGATCCGGGAGCACCTGGCGGACGAGGCGCGGCGGTTCCGCCAGGGCGACTACGCCGACCCCGCCCGCATCCACGGCACCGACATGCCCGGGCTCAAGGAACTGGCCGCGGGCGCGGCCGGCATCCGGATCTCGTACGCCGACCTCCCCGACGGCGCCGTCGTACGGTTCCGCACCACCGACCCCGCCCTGGTGGACGCCCTGCACCGGTGGGGCGCCGCACAGACCTCCGACCACGGCGAACACGCCGACCACTGACCGGGCCACTGACCGGGCCGCCGGTCGGGCCGCCGGGCCCGGCAGCCCTGGGGTGTACTGCCCGTTCGCCGATGCCTTATGTTGCGGAGGCAAAGCAAGGGGGACGGACGACACATGGCACGGGACTACGACAGTCAGCTCCTGGAGTCGGTGGCGGTACGCCGGCGCAGAATGCGGGACGCGTTGCTGTTCGGCGCCCAGCGGGCGCGGCGCACGGCGGACGAGCGGCTCGGGAAGGTCTTCGCGGGCATCGCCATCGCGGCCGTGTTGTGCGCGGGGTGCGTCGGGTGGTCCTTCCTCCAGCACACGCTGGCCAAGCAGAAGGCCGAGCAGCGGAAGCAGGAACAGCGGTACGAGCAACCGGCGAAGCAGGAGAAGCAGGAGAAGTCCGCGGAATCCGGGAAGAGTTCGCAGTAACTCCCGTAAAGGGAATGGGGGAACGCTGGCAATGCAGACGATCGAAACCGGTGGAACCGGCCTGATAGGTTCCCGTAAGTGGTGACCACAGCAACGACTTCCCGGGCGCAACTGAGCCGGGTGACCCTGGTCGGTGAGCGACGCCGGGCCGACATCGTCCTGCCCTCCGACACCCCGATCGGTCAGCTGCTCCCGGACATCCTGCAGTTGCTGGACGACCGGGCCGCGTCCCGGCCGATGACACGGCAGTTGATCACCTCCGACGGTTCCGCGCTGCCGCACGACGCCACGCTGGCGTCGGCCCAGGTCGCCGACGGCGCCGTCCTCCGGCTCGTCAGGGCGCACTCCGCGCCGCCCGCGCCCGTGGTGCACGACGTCACCGACCAGGTGGCCGACGACCTCGACCTCCAGGCCTGGCGGTGGCGCCCCGCCGCCCGCCGGGCCGGGGCGGGCGTGGCGACGGTCGCCTTCGCCGTGATCGCCGCCCTGCTGGCCCGCCGGGAGTTCGCGCCGGGCGCCCTGGCCGGTGCGCTCGCCGCCGTCACGCTGGTCCTCCTGGCCGCCGGTGCGCTCGTCGCCCGGATCGGGCAGGGCAACCGGGGCCTCGCGACCGCGCTGTTGCTCGCCTCCGGCAGCCTCGGCGTCCTCTCGGCCTGGAACGCCGCCGACGCGTACGACTGGTCCGGCGCCGTGCGGCTCGCGGCCGTGGCGGGCGCGCTGGTCGTGACGCTGGCGGCGCTCGGGTACTTCTCACCGCTCGGCCGGGGCGGGCTCGTCGGGGCCGCGGCCACCGCCGGGATCACCCTCGTCTGGGAGGCCGTCGCCGCCGTCCAGGCCGAACCGGCCCGGCTCGGCGCCGTCATGGCCGTCTTCTCCGTGGTCCTGCTCGGCCTGCTGCCCCGGCTCGCCCTGATGGCGTCCGGCCTCACCGCGCTCGACGACCGCCGCTCGGGCGGTGCCTCCGTCAGCCGCCACCAGGTGGCCAACGCCCTCGCGGCCACGCACCGGGGCCTCGCCCTCGCGACGATCGTCACCGCGCTGTCGGCGGCCGCGGGCGGCTGGCTGCTCACCCTGGCGGACCGGCCGACCGTCTGGACGGTCGTCCTGCCGTCGGTCATCGCCGTGGTGCTGCTGTCCAGGGCGCGGGCCTTCCCGCTGGTCGCGGAGGTGGTGGCGCTGTTCGTGGCGGCGGCCGTCCTGGTCGTACGGCTCGTGACGCTGTGGATGGACCACGCGGGCGGCGCCGGGCCGCTCACCGTGCTGTGCGCGGCCGCGGTGCTGCCGCTGGCCGCCCTGGCGGTCCAGCCGCCGGAGCACGTGCGGGTGCGGCTGCGGCGCATGGCCGACCTGGTCGAGTCCATCGGCATGGTGGGGCTGTTCCCGCTGGCGGTCGGTGTGTTCGGCGTGTACGGACAGCTGCTCGACAAGTTCTGAGTTCTGCGGCAGGGCGGGAGAAGGGCAGACATGCCGAACGGAGACAACTGGCAGGGCGACGTCCTGCGCGACCTGCGCGCCGGCACACCCCGGCAGGCCACACCGGAGGAGGGCGCCCAGACCCCGGCCGCGGACCCGGAGACCCCGGGCACGTCCACGCCGGGCGGGGCGCGGGCCCCACAGGCCCCCACCGCGACGCCGGGTACGGGCCCGGACACCCCGGGCACGTCCACGCCGGGCGGGGCGTCGGCCCCGCAGGCCCCCACCGCGGCGCCGGGCACGGGCCCGGACACCCCGGGCACGTCCACGCCGGGCGGGGCGCGGGCCCCACAGGCCCCCACCGCGACGCCGGGCGCGGGGAGTGCCCCCGGGCCCGGGGGTGCCTCCGGTACGGGGATCGCCACCGGCGCGCCCGGGCCCGGTACGCGGCCCCAGGCCTCGCAGGCCGCTGCTCCGGGCGGGGCGCAGACGCCGCACGGCCCCGGCCCGCAGGGCGCGCCCGCCCCGGCGGGGTACCCCCAGGCCCCCGTGGCCCACACCCAGCCCCCCGGCGCCCCGGTCGCCGCCGGACAGGGCGTGCCCGGACACGGCGCGCCGGGTCAGGGCGCCCCCGGCGCGTCCCGCCGGGCCGGGGCCGTCCCGGCGGCGCACGCCCACGCCCATCCCGGGCAGGCGCCGCGGCCTCAGGCTCAAGCGCAGGCACCCCAGGTGCCCACGCCCGCCGCGTACGTCCCGCCCCAGGAGGCCCACGACCCGCACGCCCAGGCGCGGCTGACGCAGGCCGCCCAGGAGCGGCAGGCCCGTGCCCAGCACGGCGGGACTCCGCCCGCCCCGGCCGGGTACGCGCAACACCCCGCCACCCCCGATTCGCGTCCCGTCGTCGACAAGGGGCTCGCCGCCGCCGGGCGGAAGCCGCGGCACGGGGAGGGGTTCGCCACCCGGGCCGTGCGGGCCGTCCGCCGTACCGTCTCCTCCTCCGCCGCGCGGGAGGTCGCCGAGACCACCCGTACCGCCGAGACGCTGCAGCAGCCGGTGACGACCGGGCGGCAGATCGCCGTCACGTCCATCCGGGGCGGCGCCGGCAAGTCGACCGTCGCCGCGCTGCTGGGGCTGACGTACGCGCACTACCGGCAGGACCCCGTCCTCCTCGTCGAGGCCGACCCGGCGCTCGGGTCGCTGCCGCTGCGGCTCGGCGCCGAGACGCTGCGGTGGACCACCGGGGACGTCGCCGGGATCGTCGAGCCGCAGATGTCGCTCCTCGACATCACCGGCTACCTCGTCCAGCTCCCCGACAACGCCTGGCTCCTGCCCGGCAGTCAGGGCCAGATCGGCGCGATGCTGGACACCAAGGCGTACGAGCGCGTCATGGTGGCGCTGCGCCGCTACTTCGGCGTGACCGTCGTCGACTGCGAGACCCTGCCCGCCGAGGTGGCCCGCGTGGCGCTGTCCGCCGCCCAGGCACGCGTCCTGACGACGCCCGCCACGATGGAGGGCGTCGTCAGCACCCATGCGGTGCTCCAGTGGATGCAGGGCCTGCCCCGCCACGTCATCGCCGGCACCGTCGTCGTCCTCACCCAACTCGTTCCGCACGCCGGGCTCGACCTCGACCAGGCCGCGCGGAAGCTCGGCTCCACCGGGGCCACCGTCCACGTGCTGCCGTACGACCGGCACCTGGCGGCCGGCGGCCCGATCCGTACCGAGCTGCTCGCCCACCCCACCCGGCAGGCCGCCACCCGCCTCGCCGCCGACGTCTTCCAGCTCTCCCAGAAGCGCCACTGAGGGGGAGGAGACCGATGAGCACCCGGCTGATACACCGCCCCGCCCGCACCACCCGGCCCCCCGCCGCCTCCGAGGCGCGCACCATCGAGGCCCCGCCCAACCTCCCGGAGGGGAAGGCCGGCAACATCGCGATGTCGCTGCTTCCCGTCGCCGGTGTCATGTCGTCCGTCGTGATGATGACGGTCGTACGCAACAGCCAGTTCGCCGCGCTGGGCGCGCTGATCCTCGTCGTCACCATCATCGGCTCGCTCGTGCTGGTGTTCTCGCAGCGCGGCAAGGCGCAGCGCACCCGCCGTACCCAGCGCGAGGCCTACCTCGCGTACCTGGAGGACCTGCGCGAGGAGCTGTCCGGCGAGGAGCGGGAGCGGCGCGAGCGCGCCGACGTGCTCAACCCGCCGCCGCACGCGCTGTACGACATCGTCCGCGACCCGGCGCGCCTGTGGGAGCGGCGCCGGCTGGACGCCGACTTCCTGCGCGTACGCGTCGGCACCGGCGAGATGCCCGTACGCGACCTGAGGATCGGCGACCAGGGCGGCTCGTCCGTCCTCACCCCGCCCGACCGGTTCATGCTCAACGAGGCGTCGGCGCTGATGGACCGCTTCCGCACCGGCACCGAACTCCCGCTGACCGTCCCGCTCGACCGCGTCGGCAACATCAGCGTCGTCGGGCCGCGCGAGGACTGCCTGCGCGTCGCGCGCGCCCTGCTCGTACAGGCCGCCGCCCTGCACGCCCCCGACGACGTGGCCATCGCGCTCGCGGTGCCCGGCGAGCGGCTGGCCGACTGGGAGTGGGCCAAGTGGATGCCGCACCTGCTCGACACCGAGCAGTTCGACGGGCCCGTCGCCGCCCGCCGCATCGCCCCGTCCGCGCCCCAGCTCGCCCGGCAGCTCGGCCCCGAGCTGCGCCGCCGCGCCTCCTACGCCGCCGAGGTGCGCCGCGGCCTGTCCGGCAAGGACGCCCTGTCCATGTCGTCCCGGCTGCTGGTGGTCACCGACGGGCACGGTGAGGACGCCGTGGAGCTGCCGCGCCCCGACGACGCGGTGGGCCTGCGCGAGATGGGCGTGACCGTCCTGCACCTGCTGGAGCGGCGTGTCCAGGAGCCCGGCCACGTCGGCGTACGGATCACCGTCGACGGCGACCAGGTCGTCATCGAGGACCTCCGCCAGGACGAGCCGATCAGCGCGCACGGCACGGTCGACGAGGTGTCCGTCCCGTTCGCCGAGGGCCTCGCCCGGATGCTGGCCCCGCTGCGGCTGTCCGCCGAGTCGCTGGTCGACGCGCCGCTGTCCGGGCCGGTCGACTTCGCCGACCTGCTCGGCATCGACGACGTGGCACGCCTCGACCTCGCCACCCTGTGGGCGCCGCGCGGTGAGCGCGCCTTCCTCCGCGTACCGATCGGCATCAGCGACGCGCGCGAGCCAGTGCTGCTGGACCTGAAGGAGTCCTCCGAGCTGGGCATGGGCCCGCACGGGCTGTGCGTCGGCGCAACCGGCTCCGGAAAGTCGGAGCTGCTGCGCACCCTGGTCCTGGCGCTGGTGGCCACCCACCCGCCGGAGGACCTCGCCCTGGTCCTCGTCGACTACAAGGGCGGCGCGACCTTCGCCCCGTTCGCGGACCTGCCGCACGTCGCCGGGGTCATCACCAACCTGGAGAACCAGGCCGGTCTCGTCGAGCGCGTCCACGCCTCCCTCGCCGGTGAGGTCAAGCGCCGCCAGCAGGTCCTCAAGGACGCGGGCAACGTCGCCGACATCGGCGACTACGCGGCGCTGCGTGCCGAGAAGCGGCCCGACCTGGAGCCGCTGCCGCACCTGTTCATCGTCATCGACGAGTTCGGCGAACTCCTCACTGCCAAGCCGGACTTCATCGACCTGTTTCTGTCCATCGGCCGTATCGGCCGGTCCATCGGCGTGCACCTGCTGCTGTCCAGCCAGCGCATCGAGGGCGGCAAGCTGAAGGGCCTGGACACCTACCTGTCGTACCGGCTCGGCCTGCGCACCTTCTCCGCCGACGAGTCCCGGACGGTCCTGGACACCACCGACGCCTTCCACCTGCCGCCGCTGCCCGGCTTCGGCTACCTGAAGGTCGACACCAGCCACTACGAGCGGTTCAAGGCGAGTTACGTCTCCGGCGCCTACCGGGGCCCGGTGCGGCGCGCCGAGGACGAGGACACCGGGCCGCTCGCCCTGGAGTACGAGGCGTACAACACCCTCGGCGCCTCGGAGGAGACCGGCCCCAAGGAGAGCACGGTACGGCGCCGCGAGACAGGGCCGACCGAACTGGGCGTCATGGTCGAGCAGTTGGAGAACGCCCCCACCGATCCGGTACGCCGCATCTGGCTGCCGCCGCTGCCCGCCGCCATCGCCCTCGACCAGGTCGCCGGCCCGCTCCAGGCCGGCCCGCGCGGCATGCAGCTCGCCGCCCGCCGGGGTCCCCTCCAGGTGCCGCTCGGCCTGCTCGACGACCCGACGAAGCAGTGGCAGGGGCAGTGGTTCCTGGACCTGACGGTGGCGGGCGGCCACGCCGCCGTCATCGGCGGCCCGCAGTCCGGCAAGACCACCCTCCTCCGTACGCTCGTCCTCTCGCTCGCCCTGACGCACACCCCGCAGGAGGTCGGCGTCTACGGCCTCGACCTGGTCGGCGGCGGCCTCCAGGCGCTGGCCGGCCTGCCGCACGTCGGCGGCATCGCGAGCCGCGCCGACCGGGAGCGGGCCGCCCGTACCGTCGAAGAGGTACGGAACATGCTCGCCCTGCGCGAGGACCTGTTCCGCGAGCACACCATCGACTCCGTCGAGCAGCTGCGCACCCTCCACGCGGCCGGCCGACTGCCGGAGCTGGCCTCCGCCGAGATCGTGCTCGTCATCGACGGCTTCGGCGCGCTGCGCGACGACTTCGACGAGCTGGACGACGCCGTCGTCGACATCCTCAAGCGGGGCGGCGGGTACGGCATCCACGTCGTCGCCGGCATGCTCCGCTGGAACGACGTCCGCATCGCGACCCAGTCGTACTTCGGCACCCGCGTCGAGCTGCGCCTCAACGACGCCACCGAGACCAGCATCGACCGCAAGCTCGCCGAGACCCTCGCGCCCGACGAGCCGGGTCGCGTCCTCACCGACGGGAAGCTGTTCGCGCAGGCCGCCCTGCCCCGTACGGACTCCCTCGCCGACGCCACCGAGCTGGGCGCCGTCCTGGAGCGCACCGCCCGGCAGGTCCGCGCCGCCTGGAGCGGCGAGGTCGCCCAGCCGGTGCGGGTCCTGCCGCACGTCCTGGAGCCGCACCTGCTGCCCGGGCCGGTCGCCGAGCCCAAGCGGGTGCCGATCGGCCTGGACCAGACGGCGCTCGCGCCCGTGCTGCTGGACCTGTTCGCCCATGACCAGCACCTGCTGGTGATGGGCGACAGCGAGTGCGGCAAGACGAACCTGCTGAAGACGATCGCGGCCGGGCTGATCGAGCGGTACGGGGAGGACGAGCTGGTCCTCGCCGTCATGGACCCGAGGCGGGGCCTGCGGGGCGTCGTGCCCGAGGAGTTCCTCGGCGGGTACGCGTACAACGCCAAGCTGTGCGGGGGACTCGCCGCCGGTATCGCCACCGAGCTGGAGAAGCGGCTTCCCGACGAGAGCGCCGCCCTGGAGGACCTGGAGCCGGGCATCTGGGGCAGCGGCCCGCGGATCGTCGTCCTCGTCGACGACTACGACGTGCTGACGACGGCCGGGCAGGCGCCGCTCGCGCCGTTCCTGCCGTACATCCCCTCCGCCGTCGACATCGGCCTCCACTTCGTCCTGACGCGCCGCGTCGCGGGCGCCTCACGCGGTATGTACGAGCCGCTGGTGCAGGGCCTGCGCGAGTCGGGCGCGTCGGCGATCCTCATGGCGGGCGACCGCAGCGAGGGACAGCTGTTCCCGGGCGTGTACGCCTCACAGCAGCCGCCGGGGCGGGGCGTGCTCATCCGCAGGGGCCAGTCGAACCGCCTGATCCAGACGGTGTTCACACCCGAACCCTGAACCTCATGACGAAGAAGGACCGGACGTACCCATGACCAAGGACGTCATAGCCCTCACCGAGCGCATGCCCGACCCGTGGGCGGTGCTCGCCGGCCTGCTCTCCGGCGGCCCCGACAAGCTGGTGAACACGGCCGGTGAGGACGCCGTCGTACAGCTCTGCGACGAGGAGGGCCGGCCGCTCGTCTCCGTCGAGGCGCCGCTGCTGGTGCAGGTCGCGGGCGAGGCCGAGCGGCTGCTGGGGGCGACGCCTCCGCCGGTGCCGTTCTGGTGGACGGAGGCGCGGGCCACGACCGGGGTGGCGGAGGCGGAGCGGCTGGCGGGCACGTTCGCGGCCCGGCTGGTGTCGCTGACGGGCGGCTCGGCGTGGCCGCCGGAGGCCGCCCGGTCGCTGGCCGTGGTGGCGTCGGACGGGGTGGGCGTCGCGCCGCCGCAGGCCGCCGAACGGCCCGCCGTGGACGTCCTCACCGACAAGGTGGCCGTCGTCATCCAGGACCGCCCGGTGGTGGCCATGACGGCATGGCTGGCGGACGCGTTCCGGGCGGCCGCCGAGGGCGGGCTGGGCCTCCAGATCGTCAGCCCGGCAGGCTCCACGCTCTCCCCGGCGGTACGGGGCGCGCTGTCCGGCTGGCCGTCGCGGTGGGTCGTGCAGGACGAGCGGGACGGCTACTACGACGGGCTGTCCGGGGCGGTGCTGGCGTGGCAGGAGGGGATGTTCTTCCCGGTCGCCGGGCCCGAGTCGACGGAGGAGGAGGTGCGGGCGCGGGTGGCCGCCTCGTACCAGGAGGGTGTCGAGGACACCGGTGAGCGGCAGTTGGCGGTGACGTTCCGCACGGTGCACCCGGCGGACGACCGGCTGGTGCTGGGCGGCGCGCTGGAGGCGGTGTGGCGTGAGCTGACCGGTGGGGCGCCGGCCGGGTGGGGCACGGCGGAGCCCGCCAACCTGCCGTGGTCGCTGCGCCGGCTGACGGACGTGGCGCACGAGCGGGCGCCCGAGCCGACCTGGGTGGTCGTGGTCGGCAGCCCGGAGCGGCCGGGACTCGCCACCGTACGCGTCAGCCGTACGAAGGCGGGCGTGGAGGAGGAGGTCACGCTGGCGTTCGGCTACGGGCCGGACGAGGAGCCGCCGGTGGACGCCGTGCCGAGGGCGGCCGAGGTGCTGGCCACCCGGCACCGCCTGCGGTCGATGCTCGTACAACTCCGCAAAGCCCGCCGTGACCTGGCGGTTCCGCCGCGCTTCGAGGGGCCGGGCGTGCCGCTGGCCTTCGTGCTCGGCGCGGAGGAGGTCCGCGCGATGCCCGCCGACCGGGCCCGGAACACGCCGCTGGGAGCGGCGCCGGTCCAACTCGGCCCGAAATCCCGGCCGGCGCTGTACTACCCGCTGCCCGGCGACCCGTCCGACCTGTCGGGGTGGCAGGACTTCGAGCGGCTGGTGCGGCACCTGAAGGGCGAGTGATGTCATGTGTTCGTCACAGACGACCGCCTGTGCGCGATTGCTGATTGCAGGAGCGACGCGTGAGTTGATAGGCATGTAGTCGTACATTCGATCCATCCATACGATCGTCCATCGCAGCGGGGGTAGCCCGATGAAGTTCGATATGGGGGCGCAGGTCCTTTCCACCCTGATGTCCCAGTCGCAGGGTTCGAGCAACGACCTCGGCCTGCTGATCCGTCAGCTGGTCCAGGCGGCGGCACCGTTGGAGGGCAAGTTCAACGGCGCGGGCAAGGTGGCGTTCGACTCGTTCAAGTCGCGTTCGGACGAGATCACGGCGGCGCTGAACGGTTCGCTGGCGGCCATCCTGGGCGGCCAGTCGGGCATGGAGTCGGCGTTCGGCACCGGTGACCAGGAGCAGGGCGACAACGCGCGGACGCAGATGTCGTCGGCGAACTTCGACGCGGCGCGTTTCTCGGGCCGCTAGACCGATCCGTACATCGATCCGTACACCGATCCGTACACGGGGAGTTGATTGCTGATGGCTGCTGCGGGTAGCGACCGTCGTTCGTACGACACGGGTGCCTCGTCCGAGGCACAGATGAACATCCAGGCGGTGATCGCGCGGCTGGAGCAGGTGATCACGGCGCGGGACGCGCAGGTGAAGGCCGCGATGACGGACTTCGCCGCCGACGGCGTGGCGGACGAGTACCACGGCAAGGAACTGCGCTGGAACGCGGCCTCGCAGGAGGTCCGCAACATCATCCAGCTGCTGAAGACGACGCTGGAGAAGAACGACGCGACCGCGCAGGCGACACTGCAGCGCGCGAAGGCCGCGGTCGACAACATCGGCTGACGCGGGGTACCGGGGGAGCGTTTCTCATGACGGCGTGGGACATCCAGCCCCAGGGGGTGCAAGGTCAGCTGAAGGTCGTCGGCACGCATGCCGGGGACCTGGAGAAGGCCCTGAACGCCCTGGTCACGGACATGCAGCAGGCCGCGCAGGCGGCGGGTACGGCGGTGCCCGGTTCGGCCGCGAACATCCCGTTGCAGGGGCCGACGGCCTCGGGCGCGCCGCTGACGCAGAAGGCGACGGGCCCGGTGGGCGCGGCGCTGGCCGAGTACATGGCCGGCCGGCAGAAGACGCACTTCGAGCCCATGGCGAAGCGGATCCAGGCGGCGGTCATCGGCGCGGCCACGGCGACCAATGAGTACGTCGAGGGCGACCTGACCCAGGCCAAGGAGGCCCAGGACGCGGCCCGACAGGTGCGCCTGGACCTGCTGAAGGAGCTCGGGGGGAAGAAGTGAGCGAGAACCAGCCGGTCAACCCGGCCGAAGTGCCGGTCTTCACCGGCGATCTCGAACTGCTCGACGAGAAGGTGAAGGCGCTGTCCGGCGCCGGCGGCAAGATCGCCACCGCCGCCGGCGACGTCCACAGCTCCTTCGGCGGCCTGAGCGCCTTCTACAAGGCCCCCGAGGCGGACCAGCTGTTCGCCACCACCCAGCCGGTGAAGGACAAGGCGCTCGACATCAGTGGCGACATGTGCACCATCGCCGGCGCACTGGGCACGTACGCCAGTGACATCCGCCCCCTGAAGCAGCGGCTGGACGAACTGCGCCAGGACGCCGTCGCCTTCCGGCAGAAGATCGCCGAGGACGACAAGTGGCGTGAGGACGGCGACCTGGTCGAGGAGAACAACGACCGCCGCAACGAGATCGCCGAGGTCTGGACCCAGTTCCAGGCCGCCGAGCGCGCCGCCCACGCCAAGATCGTCGCCCTGGTCGGCGGCAAGGCGCTGAAGGTCAACGACGGCTCCAACGGCGAAGGCATGTACGGCTACGACGCCGAGGCCCTCAAGCAGGCCAAGAGCCTGCCGTGGGGCGACGCGGTGGAGGAGTCGACGCCGTGGTGGCAGGTGTGGGAGCACGCCTACGACTTCGGCAAGGGCGTCATCGTCGACGGCGTGTGGGGCACGATCAAGGGCCTGGGCACCCTGGTCGGCTTCCAGGGCTGGGAGGCGGCCGGGCAGGCGTGGAAGGGCCTGGGCCTGCTGGCCACGGGCCTGGTCATCAGCGCCACCCCGCTGGCCGCGGTGTACTGGACGGCCGACGACAAGCACCTCCCCGGCTGGATACGGGACTCCCGTACGGCCATGAAGGAGACCGGCAAGGCGCTGGTCGCCTGGGACCAGTGGGGCTCCAACCCGGCCCGCGCGGCCGGCGCGGTCACCTTCAACGTCCTCACCACGGTCTTCACCGGCGGCGCGGGCGGCGCGGTGTCGGGCGCGGGCAAGGCGGGCGCGGCGGCCCGGGCGATCTCCTTCGCGGGCAAGGCCGGCCGGGCGATCGACCCGACGACGTACCTCTTCAAGGGCGCCGGCGCGGGCATCACGAAGATCGGCGACGTGATGACCGGCCTCAAGGGCATGGGCAACATCGACCTGCCGCCCATCCCCGAGGGCACGGTCGTCCTCCCCGAGGGCTCCCTGATGCGCCCCGACGGCACGATCCACCTCCCGGACGGCACGCCGGTGCCTCCCGGCGCCGTCGAGGTGCCCCCGAACACGGTCCGCCTCCCCGAGGGCACGGCGGTCCCGCCCGGCGCGGTCGACCTCGGCGACGGCATGGTCAGGCTCCCGGACGACACCCCGGCCCCGGCGGGCTCGACGCCACTGCAGGAGGGCACGGTCGCCGTCCCCAAGGACACCCCGACGGTGCCCGCGGACGCGACGCCCCTCCCCGTCAAGGAGGGCGACCCGCCGCAGTACCTGGACGGCAAGGGCAACATCCTCGACGAGAACGGCAAGGTCGTCGGCGACGTCAAGAACGCGCCCAAGGACGTGGTGGACCGGGGCACCGACCCCGACGCCACGCCCACCACGGGCGCGGACAACCCCCGCGTGGACACCCCGGCCAAGGTCCCGGCCATGGCGGGCGCGGCGGTCCACGCGGGCGACAACACCGCCATCAGCCTCGGCAACAGCCTGGACACCAACCTGGGCGACGTGGGCCGCGTCGGCGACGACGCCCCCGTACGCGTCCCGGACACCCCGGGCGGCCTCGCCGACAACATGCCCACGGGCCAGGCCGGCAACAACCTCCCCGGCGGCGGCGCGGGCGACCACCTGCCCACCAACAACCTGGACAACACGCCGAGCACGGGCGGCAACCGCGACGTGCCTGGTGGCGGCCATGCGGACACCCCCACCACCGGCGGCTCCCGCGACGTCCCGCCCGGCGCCTCGACGGCCGACAACGCCGTCCCGAGTGGCTCCACGGCCGACAACGGCGTACCGGGCGGTTCGACGACCGACAGCGGTACGCCGGGCGGCCATGACGGACAGGGCGGGTCCGGCGCCGAGGGCGGTGGCGGTACCGGCGGTGGCGGTTCCGGCGGCGACGGCACCGGGGGAGGTAACTCCGGTGAGCCTCCGGTCGTGCTCGAAGGCGATCGCGTGGCGCAGCAGGGCACCGGCAAGATGGAATCTTCCCAGCTGGAAGAGGCCGTCACCGAGGCGCTGGTGCAGTCGAAGGTCGCTCCGGTGGACCAGGGACGCATGCTGACCCAGCTCCGGAAGTCGGAGTATGGCGCGGCTGTCGCGGAGTACATCGCGAGCGGACGGTTCGCCGACATGCCGGGCTACAAGGATCTGATTTCCCAGGTGAAGCAGAAGGACATGATGCCTGCGGTCCACCAGGCAATGGAGCATGCCGCCGAATTGCAGGCGAAGGGAGTGGACAACATCGGGTTCGAGCTGAAGCTGCCTGAGCAGAATCTCGACCTGGACGTTCTGGTCAGGTCCGAAAACGGCATTGAATACGGCGCTCAGTTGAAGGACGTGAAAAGCGCCAACGGTATCAAGTCGGCAGTGACTAAGATTGCGGAAAAGCAGCTCGCGGGTTCTGGAGTCAAGGTCAAGGTGGGGATTCTCGACATCAATGACGTGAAGAGCGCCATGGACGAGCGAGCCCTGAAGGCCGTTCAGAGGGCGGCGGACCGGACTAACGCGTCGTTTGAGCTACGCTTCAAAGACGGTTCCATCACCGTTTTCCCGACCAATGCGACCAAGCCGTAAGGAACGTACATGTCGATGCTGATGCGCGCGCCGAGAGAATGCGGCTCGTGGTTCTGGGACCTCGACGATGTGATGGCGCCGGGTCTGGACGCAGCGCTTGAGACGGCCGCACGGATGTCGGCCGTCCTGCGGGAACACGAGTTGCTGGAGCCGGGCTCCTTGGAGTGGAACTGGTTCGAAGTGGGCCAGGGTGGCCTGGGAATTCACAGCCGCCTGGACCTCACGGGCCGTGCCCTCGACGACGCCGCGGTCGCCGCTGAGATGAGGGCATGCCAGCCGGTGGGCCATCCGGCGGCCGAGATGTCATCGTTCACCGTGGTGGGTTCGGGGACATGGTTCGACGCCGATGGCAAGGGCCATCACGAACCCCGCCTGGTGGAGCTCACTGTGTCTCCGGATCCGGTCAGCGTCTGGGCGGAGGTCTCCGTTCACCACGATGTCTGGGGCCATTGCGACTTCAGGGGAAAACCGCACCCCCAGGTGTACACGCGCAACGCCCCCCGCCTCGCAGCGGCACTGAGCGGTCTGGACGCCCTGCTGGGAGTGGCGGCCGAGCCCGGTGAGCCCACGTACTTCGGTGTCGCCGAGGGGCATGGGCTCAAGGCGCCCGACATCATCGACGGACTCGGGCCCGACCTCACCGACCTGCTGTGACGGACACCGTGATCGGAACCGTAGGCCGTCACGGCATACCGGCGGGACCGGACGCCGAAGGGCTCGCGGAGCGGCTGAGTGATCACCTCGCCGAGCGGGTGGAGGACCTTGAGTCCTCCACCGCTCTGATCGACTCGACGTTCAACACGGCCCTTCTGGTCCTCCATGCCCGTTGTGTTGTCGACCCACGAGCAGCGCTCGTGGAGACCTGGGACGCCGTGGTCACCGCGATGCAGGTGGGTTCGGCGTTGTTCGCCGTGACGGGCACGAGCGAGGCAACCGTCGAGTGCCGTATCAACCGGAAAAACCGGACTCTCCCGGCTGTCGGACCGCTGATGACCGCCGACGCCGGTGCCTGGCTGACCGCGTTCTGGCTTGCCGTCGTCTGCCGTGAGCAGCAGCGGATGACGCAGTTGTGCGAGATCCCGCTGGACCGTCTCCGGTCGCCCGACGGGCGTTACGACGAGTACGTCTACCACTGGGTCGACACGCTCCAGACGTACTGGTTGCGTCGTCCCGGACTGGTGGAGAAACTCACCGCCACGCTTCAGGCCTCCGACCCGTCGGTGGCGCGAATCGCCCCGAGGGACATGTTGCAGGGCCTGCTCTATCCGCCGATCAACCTCTTCTACCACTTCGTCCGCCGTGACGAGGAGGGCTTCAGCCCCGCCCTGGTGGAAGCGCTCAAGCTGCACAAGGCGTACTGGACGCTGACCGAGGACCGAGCGACCGACATCGACGGGAGCATCGCGCTGGGCCCGCTGGCGATCGCCTGTCTGGCGTACGACGGGAAGCTCCCGATCGACGTGGAGTCGGAGTACCTGCCCAAGCAACTCCTCCAGCACGGCTGGCTGGGGGAGTACCCGACCTGAGGGCTGCAATGACGGTGACGGTGGTCCGGCACGGCGGGCCCGGCCCTGACGATCAGAGGTACGCGGAGTCCCTGGGCAGGGACCTGCTGCGGACGGTCGCGTCCCTGGAGGAATCGCCCGGAAGGCTGGACGGAGCTCTGGATACGGCGATGCTCCACGTGCAGGCGCGGTTGGCGGTCAATCCCGACGCGTCCGACCTCCGTACGTGGGAAGCCGTCGTCGCCGCGATGCAGGTCGGCTCGGCGATGTTCGCCGTCGCCACTCGGTCCGAGGGCACCGTCGAGTGCCGCATCGCCGACGAGACGCGGACCCTGCGCGCGCTGGGCGCGGGCTTGCACGCCAACCCCGGCAACTGGGTTACCGCGTTCTGGCTGGCCATCGTCTGCCGTGATCAGGCGCGGATGACCGCGCTGTGCGAGGTGCCGCTCGACGTGCTGCGCGCTTCGGGCACTGAGTACGACGAGTTCGTCTACCTCTGGATCGACGCCCTCCAGACGTACTGGCTGGAGCGCCCGGGGCTCGGCGAGAAGCTGCTGGCCGCGATCGAGGCCTCGCACCCCAACGCCATCGCGGTGGCGGACATGGAGCTGGTGGAGCGGATCCTCTACCAGCCGGTCAACCTCTTCCAGTGCTTCCTGCGCAAGGACCACGCTGCCTTCAACCAGGCCCTCGTCGAAGCCCTGGAGATGC
The DNA here is from genome assembly GCF_001905885.1 of Streptomyces sp. CB03234. Classification (GTDB taxonomy): domain Bacteria; phylum Actinomycetota; class Actinomycetes; order Streptomycetales; family Streptomycetaceae; genus Streptomyces. The sequence continues at coordinate 510,069 of NZ_LIYH01000005.1, forward strand.
ACAAGCTGTACTGGACGGCATCCGAGAAGCGGGAACGCAGCGTCGCCGGGTACCTGGCGCTGGGCCCGCTCGCCATCGCGTGCCTCGCCCACGACGCCGGTTTCCCGATCGAGGTCGAGTCGGACTACCTCCCCAGCGAGCTGCTCAACCGGGCCTGGCTCGGGGAGTACCCCACCTGATCTCTGATGGCTTCTGTACCGCGAATCGACATCGACGATCCAGATGTCGACATGGATGGTGCCCAGCGCCTGCTCTACCGTGGCCGGCTTTTCACCGGCGAAGTGGCCGAGTACCAGAGCGGACACCTGATCAGCCTGGACGAGTACACCGATGGGGTCCCGAACGGACTGTCCCGTGAGTGGTACCAGGACGGGTCCCCGCGGTCCGAAGGCGTGGCCCGGCACGGGCAGTCGGTGGGCGAATGGAAGGAGTGGTATCCCAACGGGGTCTTGCGGTCCCGGCAGTTCTTCGACAGCACCCCCGCCTCACTCCGCGACGAGGACACGTGGGATGAGGACGGCGTACCGCTGACCACATGGCGCCGCGACGGCGGCGGAGCACCGCTATGACCGAAAGCGTGGGCGGTCGGGTCAGTCGGCGGGGGTGCCGTCTTCGGACTGCTTGGAGGGCGGCCGCTCGGCGACGAACGATCCCATGCCCGGGGTCGTCGTGATCAGGCCCTCTTCTCGAAGGGCCGCGGTGGCCTTCCGGACGGTGATTCGCGCGACTCCGTACTCCTGCTCCAGCCGCACCTCGGAGATCAGATGACGCGGCGGGTACTCGCCGGTCGCGATCCGTTCCCGGATGACGTCGGCGATCTGCACCCACTTGGGCCGTGTGGGGTCAAATTCGATCACGTTGAGGACTGTACGCAGCAGCGCACGGCCGGACATAGACATCTGTAGGTGCCCACAGCTATATACAGGTATAAGTAGGTGCGTTCCTTGAGGACCCCGGCGAGGTGGCCAGACCTCCCGGGGCGTGGCCAACGCTGAAGAATCGGAGCGTCGACATGCATGACCTTATCCGCGCCTTCGCCCTGTGGGCGAGGCTGGTGTTCCGGCCGCGTGCCGGGGGCCGGCATCGTGCTCGTCCAGCCGCCCGCGCGGCTGATCGCGCCGCCGTTCCCGTGCCGCCCCGGCCGGTACCGCTGCCCGCGGCGCGGTCGCCGTATGGGCTGGACGTGCCGTTGGACGGGCGTGGGAGCGCCATGGTCCGCCCTTATCTCGTGGCGGACGAGCAGCGTCAGCGGCGGCTGGCGCTGGTGCTCGCGGCGGACTTCGGGATCGACCTGGACCCGCATCTGGCAGGTGCTGGGCAGGTGGCCTGGTGAGCGCGACGGGGGAGCGCCTGGAGCCGCAGGTGCCCGAGTGCGCCCGGTGCGGGAACCGGCGCGGCCCGTGGCGTCCGGACCCGTACGGCGCCAAGGCGGTCGTGTGCGCCGCGGGCTGCCCGGCCGGCACGGCGGTAGGTGGCCCGCCGGGCACGGCCACCACCGGCGCGGAGGCCCGTGCGCGGCGGGTGGACGCACGGAAGCCGGTGCGGATGTGCGTACGCTGCGACCGGTTCACCACCGCTCCGGTCCTCGTCTCCGAGGTGCATTCCGGATCGGGTCCCGGCTTCAACGTCTACGCCTGCTGCGACTGCGCGCCGTTGTTCCCGAAGCTGCCCGACGCGCTCGACCTTCTGGCGTCCGGCCGGCACGACCGGGCGGCGGACGAGCGATGAGCGCGGTCTCGCCACGGGTTCTGAGTCGGTCCTCGGCCGGTCGCAGTGGCGGCGAGCATCACTGGAAAGCTCCGTCGGCGCGTAACCTCAGCACCGGGAAGGTCAAGGAAGCAGGAAGGGGTGCAGGAGATGACAGCACAGCCTGACCGCGGCGCGGGCGATCTCCCACCGCTACGCACAGTGGGCGAGATCCGCGCCGCTTTGACGCTTGGGTATGGCTTCCCGGGGAACGCCGACGAGTTCGAGGCAGCCCTCGCGAGGGAAATCAACCACGCCGACCCCGCCGACTTCTCCGCCGTCGTCGCCGTGATCGAAGAGTTCCGGGGCCGCGTCGCCGCACGCCAGGACCCGCTTTTTGACCAGGCCGTCAGCGCGGCTGTGGCCGAGGTCCAGGCGACCCGAGGGGACCGGACGTGAGCGACGCTGAACCCGGCGTCGTGGCCGCGCTGACGACTGACGCCGAACAGCGATGTGAGGAGATTGGCAACGGCGCGCACCACCAGTGGCGTGGGCTGGTCGCACTCGTGTGACTGAGCATGCATCTGTCCAATGAGCACTGGACTTGTCGCGCTGTGCATTCACGTTGGCGGGCAGTGGCTTCGTGCATCTCTGGCAACAGCGTTTGTCGGCGAGGTTGGGAGGCAGTTGGCGATCAACCAGCCCATGGATATCGAGGAGAAATGACGGCAGTGCCGTGGGAAAGCTGTCACGGGCACCGAGCCTGTCGGCCTGCCCCTCTACAGCTGCCCAGCGGCAGCCCCGCTGTCCGACCCCCCGGCCTGCGCCGCTGAACAGGCGAGCACATCGTCGGTGAGGCCGAGCCGTGTGCGCAGGGCGGCATGGCCCGCATCGGTCACGGTGACCATCCGGGTCGTGCTCCGGTGCACCAGCCAGGATGAGTCCAGCGCGTGTCGGAAGAGCGCCGCGCCCACTGCGCCGGCCAGGTGCGGGCGCTGTTCCGTCCAGTCCAGGCACGTACGGACATGAGGTCGCCATGAGGCGTTCGGGCGGTCGTCAGCGATACCGAGGTCGCGCAGCCAGTCCCGGCCCGCCGCGGTGAGGGCCGGCCCGTAGTCCCAGGCCAACAGCCCGAGTTCCGTCATCGCATCGTTGATCGCCACGGCCAGCGCGCCTGCGAGATGGTCGTAACAGATACGGGCGTGCGCCAAGGCGCGGCGGCGGTTGAAATCAGACAGCGAGCGCACCGGGGCCGGCCGGGACGGGGCCCGGGCGGCCAGGTTCTCGATCATTTCGGCGGTGTCCGCGGTCGCCAGCCGCAGCAGCCGATGCCGCCCCTGCCGCTCCTCGGCCAGGATGCCGCCCCGCACCAGCCGGTCGAGGTGCGCGCTGGCGGTGGACTGTGCGACACCCGCGGTGCGTGCCAGCTCCGACGCGGTCCAGACACGGCCGTCAAGCAACGCCAGACAGAACGCCGCGCGAGTACGGTCCGCCAATAGCCCCGCGAAGTCAGCGAGGTCGGGGCCGTCTGCATGAGTTCGGTCGAAGCTGGTCACCCCTACAGTCTCGCCCGGCGACAGTTCGGCCACCGACGAAGGGTCCGGACCTTAGGGTTCCAGTCCATGACGACAGCGACATACGCGCCCTCGCACATCGCGATAACCCCGAGCATTCTCTATTTCGGTACCCCCGTCGCCCTGCTGACCACCGAGAACGAGGACGGCTCGGCCAACCTGGCCCCGGTCTCCTCTGCCTGGGCGCTCGGGCAGACCGTGGTGCTCGGCCTCGGCGCCGACAGCCAGACCGCAGCCAACCTGGCCACCCGGCCGGAACTCGTGATCAACCTTCCGTCGCCCGGCCTCTGGGGCGCGGTGGAGCGGCTCGCCCCGCTCACGGGAGCATCCCCCGTGCCCGCCGCCAAGCGGGCACGGGGCTACCGCTACGAGCCCGACAAGTTCGCCGCGGCTGGGCTCACGCCCGTACCGTCCGAGACGGTACGCGCTCCGCGCGTCGCCGAGTGCCCGCTCCAGCTCGAGGCCCAGGTCCGGCGAAGGTCACCGGACGTGGAGGGCCACTTCCTGATCGTGGAGTGCGCGGTCGCACGTGTCCACGCCGACCGGCGCATCGTCGTGCCCGGCACCCAGCACATCAACCCCACGCTCTGGAGCCCGCTCATCTTCAACTTCCGTCACTATCAGGGCCTCGCCCCCGAACTCGGCCACTGCTTCACCTCGGAGACACCCACCGAGCCATGACGGGCGGGTACGACGAGAACTCGATCATCCGCAAGCAGATGACCAGCGCGGGGGCTGGAGGCGCTGCGGGCGGCCGGTCGCGCGAACCTGATCGAGGAGCCCGTCGAGCACGAGACCATGCGCACCGAAAGCGGCGCGCTGCTGCACGCCGTGACCGGGCGCGGCCTCCCGGAGGACGGCGCCCTCTTCGTGGTCCCCAGCCGGCACGTCATGCGCCGACTGCACGCCGCGGCGACCCCCTGAGGAGTGGGCGCGGTGGGACACTTCCGGCGCCCACGCCGGCTCCAGGGCCGTCCCACTGCGCACGCACGCTCTTCGTTCCGGCGCTGGATCAGCCGTTGGCGGCGAGGGCGTCCAGGGCGTCCAGGGCGGCCAGGTCGTCGGGCAGGTCGTCGGGCAGGTCGAAGGCGAGGCCGTACTGCTTGGCCGTGTCGGAGCCGACGTCGCTGAGGACGTCGAAGACCAGCCCGTGCTTCTCGGCCGTCGTCAGGGACTCGTCGGGGACCTGCGGCGAGACGGCGACCAGCCGCGCGCCGCGCGCCGTGATGTCGTGGTGGTGCTGCTGGAGGGCGCGGAGGGCGATGTCGCAGTACGGGCACCAGGCGCCGCGGTAGAAGGTGAGGACGACCGGGCCTTCGGCGAGCAGGGCATCCAGGCTGACGGTGCGTCCGTTCGCGGCGGGCAGGGTGAAGCGCGGGGCCTGGGCGCCGACGTCACCACGACCGGCGTCAACCGGTCGAGCCTGTACGCCACTTTCGGCGGCAAGCAGCACCTCTACCTCGCCGCCCTGCGCCGCTACATGGACCAGCGGGCCCGTCCCCTGTTCCGCGGGCTCGCGGAGGACGGGCGCGGTATGCCCGCCATCGTGGACTTCTTCTCCGTGCTCATCGAGGCGGGCTGTACGGGCGAGTTCGCCCGCTGGGGCTGCATGGTCTGCAACGCCCACGCCGGCGCCGAGAACGGCGACCCGGACGTCCGCGTACTCCTCGATGAGCACCACCGGCTCCTGCGTGACGCGATGCGCGCCGCGCTCGGCTCGGCCGAGGCGCGGGGGCAGCTCGTCGGCGTCGACGGCGGCGCCGGCCTCGACGCCACCGCCGAGCTGCTGGCCCTGGTCGCCTACGGGCTGAACCTCCGCGCCCGCGCGCGGAGTCGAGGCGGCGGCGCTGAGGGCGACGGTCGGTGCGGCGCTCGGCTCCATCGGCCGCACCGGCTCCATCGGCCGCACCGGCTAGGTGGCCCAGGCGTACGGGGCCGTCGGCCCGCCGTACGTACGGGCAGGGCGGCGGGGTACGCCGCAGGCCCCCGCCCGCTCCGCGTCGCCGGGGCGGGGCGGGGCGGGGGCCTGGACCGTCAGCAGTACTTCGACGACCCGCTGGAGCCCCACGAGCAGGAGTCGACGAGCGTGCCCGACGACTTACGGAGGTACGCGGTGTCCCCGTCGTTGTTCCACACGTACGCCGCCCGGCCCCAGTACCGGTGCCCGGCGGTGTTGCTGCCCTTGCCGGTGTGGACCGTCACGTACCGCTTGGCGCCGATCGTGCCGCTGAAGGTGTACGTCCAGCCGGCCCGGTCCTTCAGCTTCCAGTTGCTGATGGAGATGGCGGAGGAGCTGGAGTTGTACAGCTGCACCCACTCGGCGTTCAGCGACGTGTTGGAACGGTCGTCGCTGCCGGGTGAGTTGTAGTACACGCGGTAGATGCTGACGCCCCCGGCGGCCTGGGCGGCCGGAGCGGTGGTCAGCAGGCCGCCCGCGACGGCGGTGGCCACCACGGCGGCCGAGACGGCGAAACGAGCCTTCAAAAGTCCTCCCCAAGGTGAACCGTGGATTCCACGGCGGGGAAAAGCACACCATATGGCGATGTGGTTACTGGCTGGTTTCGCCCATTCACGATCGACCCGGTGCCGTCTCGTTCCGGAGCCGTACCGCGCGTAGCGTGATGCGCCCTACTGGAATGCGAGTGGCAGGGAGCCGCTGATGCGCGAACAGGCCCGCTTGGTGATCGACCCGACCGGCCGCGACATACATGGAGAAGCCTCCCGCTTACGTGCGCGAGGACCCTTCGCGCGCGTCGAACTCCCCGGCGGGGTGGAGGCGGTGGCCGTCAGCAGCCCCGAGCTGCTGAAGCGGCTGCTCACCGATCCCCGGGTGTCCAAGGATCCGCGCCGCCACTGGCCGGCCTGGATCAACGGGGAGATCTCCCCGCAGTGGCCCCTGTTCACCTGGGTCGCGGTGCAGAACATGTTCACCGCGTACGGGGGCGAGCACAGGCGCCTGCGCACGCTGGTCGCCAAGGCGTTCACCGCCCGCCGGACCGCCGCGCTGCGGCCGCGCGTCGAGGAGATCACCACGGACCTGCTGGACCGTATCGCCGAGGCGGGGCGGCACAACGCCGTGGTGGACCTGCGCGAGTCGTACGCGTACCCGCTCCCCATCCAGGTCATCAGCGAACTGTTCGGGCTGCCGGAGGAGCGGCAGGAGGAGCTGCGGTCCATCGTCGACAGCATCTTCCACACCTCCGCCGACCCGGACGAGGTCACCACCACCTACGCCCGGCTCTACGCCGTCATGGGTGACCTCGTCGCCGCCAAGCGGCAGGCCCCCGGTGACGACATGACCAGCGGCCTCATCGCCGCGCGTGACGACGAGGGCGACACCCGGCTGACCGAGGCGGAGCTGCTCGACACCCTGGTGCTGATGATCGGGGCCGGTCATGAGACCACGGTCAACCTCATCGACAACGCCATCCACGCCCTGCTCACCCACCCCGACCAGCTCGCGCACGTGCGGTCGGGCCGCGCCTCGTGGGACGACGTGATCGAGGAGACGCTGCGCTCGGATGCGCCGGTCGCCAGCCTGCCCCTGCGGTACGCGGTCGAGGACATCGCGCTGGACTGCCCGGGCGGCGGGGGCGTCATCCGCAAGGGCGAGGCGATCCTCGCCGCGTACGCCGCCGCCGGCCGCGATCCGGAGCGGTACGGGAAGGACGCCGACCGTTTCGACGTCACCCGGGCCGACAAGGAGCACCTGGCCTTCGGCTACGGCGTCCACCACTGCCTGGGCGCCCCGCTGGGCCGCATGGAGGCGCGTATCGCGCTACCGGCGCTCTTCGAGCGGTTCCCGGACATGGTCCTGGCGGTGCCGCCGGAGGAGCTGCGGCCGGTGGACTCGTTCATCTCCAACGGGCACACCTCGCTGCCCGTACGCCTCGGCTGACGGTTCGCGGGCCGGCGGCGTGTAGAGCGCGGCGGCGAGGGGGGCGGCGCGGATGATCGCCGCGACGTGATCGCGCCGGGCGGGCTGCCGTGTCACGGCCGGGTGCGCAGGCCGCGGCGCCGGCGGGGGCAGCCGTGGGCGGCGGTGAGCAGGGCCTGGACGCGGTCGCCGAACTCGGCGGCGTCGCGCAGGGGTACGGCGAACGGCAGCCGGACGTCGTGGTGGGCGCGGGCGTGTTCGAGCCGGAGCGTCACGCCGTACCGGTCCACGGCCAGGGGCGCCACGCGGCGTACGCCGTGCAGGTGGTGCGGCGGGACGAGGCGCGCCAGCCGCTCCACCGCGTCGGGGTGGTCGTCGGCCAGGTGGAGGAGCAGCCCGGCCTCGTGCTCCGCGAGCGGATCCGCCTCGGCGAGGACGAGTTCGTCCAGGCCTACGAAGACGACGTCGTCCGCCGTGCCGAAGGTGACGCGCACGGGGTCCAGGCGCAGGTCGACGCCGCCCGCCGCGGTGGCCGCACCGGCCTGGGTCAGCCACCCGGAGAGCGTCACGCGGGCGCGTACCCGGTCCCGTACGGCGGTCGGCGCCACATCGGTGAACTGGAGCATGGCGGCGAGGTCGCCGTGGGGCGCGCCGCCCACGGCCGCGGCGAGGTGCCCGTCGGCCGGCAGGCGCAACGTCAGCCGGGCCCGGTCGTCGAGGCGGTGGGCGCCGGTCAGGTCGCAGCGGTACCCGTGGGTGACCACCGTCAGCGACCGCGCGGCGGCCAGCACCGAGCGGACCCGTTCGGCGGGGGTCGGTTCGGGCGGGCGGGCGCCGGTGTCGCTGCTCATCACGTGCTCCTCGTCCTTCGCGGGCGTGCGTATTAGGTAAGGCTTGCCTAACTTAGCGGAGGGAGGGTGGGTCCCGCCACCGGGTGCGGGCGGACGGGGACGAAAAACGGACGGAGCCGGACGCCGGTCCGCCACTACGCTGTGCCGGCCCGGGCGGAGCTGCTGCTGGGGCGCCGCAGCCCTTCCGTCCGAGGAGACCCATGACCGTCACCGCGGCCCGCCGTGCCTGGCTTACCGACCTGCCCGTACTGCTGGTCGCCGTCGTCTGGGGCTCCAGCTACCTGGCCGCGAAGGGCGTCACCACGAGCGGCACCGTACTGGCCGTCCTGGTACTGCGGTTCGCCGTCGTCCTGCCCGTGCTGGTGGCCGCAGGGTGGCGGAAACTGCGCGCGCTGAACGGCGCGCAGATACGCGGGGCGGGCGTGCTCGGGCTGATCCTGGCCGTGATCTTCCTGCTGGAGACGTACGGCGTCGTCCACACCTCCGCGACCAACGCCGGGCTCATCATCAGCCTCACCATGATCTTCACGCCCCTCGCGGAGAGCCGGCTGCGCGGCACACGCCTGCCGCGCTCGTTCGTCGCGGCGGCGGGGCTCTCGGTCGCCGGTGTGCTGCTGCTGACCCAGGGGGCGGGCTTCAGCGAGCCGTCGCTGGGCGACCTGCTGATGCTGGGCGCCGCCGTCGCCCGTACGGTGCACGTGCTGGCGATGTCGCGGATGCGCTCGGTCCAGGGCGCGGACGCCATGTCGCTGACGACCGTCCAACTGGGCGGCTCGGTCCTGGTGTTCGCCCTGCTGTGCGCGGCCCCGGGCATGGGTGCCACCCCGTGGGCGGCAGCGGCGGACTTCGGGCCCGCCGACTGGGCGTGGCTGCTGTACCTGTCGGTGTTCTGCACCCTGTTCGCCTTCTTCGTCCAGATGTGGGCGGTCCGGCGTACCTCCCCCTCCCGGGTCAGCCTGCTGCTCGGTACGGAACCGGTGTGGGCTGCCGTGGCCGGTATCGCCCTGGCCGGTGACCGGCCGGGATGGCCGGGCCTCGTGGGCGTGGTGCTGATCCTGGCCGGTACGGCATGGGGCCGTACGGCGGCCGACCCGGGCCCGGGCGCGGCCCAGCAGCGCCGGCGGCCGGCCGCCGGGCCGAGCGAGGAGGAGCCGGACGCCACCCACCCGGGCCTGGAACCGGCCGGCCGGCCGTGACGGCCTGGTAGTCGCTGACGGTCCGCCCGTGCCGGCCCTCGGCGGGTCGACGGAGGCACCCACCTGGTGCGTCGTCGAGGGGCTCACGCCCGCGTGGCGGTGGACCGCCGCCCCGGGGAGCTGCTGTCACGTGATCAGCGCCTCCAACTGCCCATCGCCGCCTACTGTTCCGACCGCTCGCGCTAGTGTGCGGGCGTGAGCCTTCATGTCGTATGTGGATTCGGGCCCGCCGGAGCGGCCACTGCTCGGCTACTGGCCGAACAGGGCCATGAGGTACGGGTCGTCACCAGGTCGGGCGGTAGCCCCGAGCCGGGTATCGAGCATGTCGCGCTGGACGCCACGGACAGCGCGCGGCTGATCGAAACGGCGCGGGGCGCGGCCGCGATCCACAGCTGTGCGGCACCGCCCTACCATCGCTGGGCGAGCGAATGGCCACCGCTGGCCGCGTCCCTCTGCGCGGCGGCCGAGGCGACCGGCGCGGTCCTGGTCATGCTGGGCAACCTCTACGGCTACGGCCCGGTGGACGGCCCCATGACCGAGGACCTTCCCCTCGCGGCCACCGGCACCAAGGGCCGCGTACGCGCCGCCGTCTGGGAGCGGGCGCGGAAACTGCACGAGCAGGGGCGTATCAAGGCGGTCGAGCTGCGCGCCTCGGACTTCTTCGGCCCCGGCGTGACCGACGGCGGGCACCTGGCCGCGCGGGTCATGCCACGCCTGCTGCGCGGCAAACCGGTCTCCACCCTCGGCAACCTCGACGCCCCGCACAGCTGGAGCTACCTCCCCGACGTGGCCAGGGCCATGGCCGAGGCCGCGGTCGACGAACGCGCCTGGGGTCGCGCCTGGCACATCCCGACCGAGCCCCCACTGTCCACCCGCGACATGGTCACCCGCCTCGCCACCCACGCGGGAACGGCACCGATCACGGTCCGCAGGCTGCCACCGGCCGTACTGGGCGTGGCGTCGCTGTTCTCCCCGCTGATCCGTGAACTGAAGAAGATCCGCTACCAGTTCGACCGCCCCTTCGTCGTCGACTCCCGCGCCTACGAGGCCGAGTTCGCCGTACGGGCCACACCGGTCGACGAGCAGGTCAAGGCCACGGTCGCCTGGTGGCGCGAGCGACAGCCCACCGCCCGGTGACATCCGCGCCGGTCCCCCCGTCGGGCGCGGCGGCTCCGCCCGGTCCACGACCGGCCGCGCTGCCCCGCGCCGGCTCCTACCACGCCGCGCGCGACGGGAAGACGAAGAAGCCGCTGCCCGTGCTGAAGTAGCCGTATCCGGACGGCTCGTTGAACAGCGGGATGTTCGCCGTCGGAAGGTTCTTGGCGAGGACCTTCTTGGTGCGGGACTCGAGGGCGAGCGCCGTCATGTCGTCCGTGCCGACGGTGCCGTACAGCACGCCGTTCGGGGAGAAGCGCCGCGGTGTCATGGGGTTCTCACCGGCCTGCTGGGCCCAGAGCTCCTTGCCCTCGGCGATCTGCCAGACGGCGGTGCCGTTCTCCGTCGCGGACGCGGCCAGCTGGTGGTCGGGGGAGCGGATGAAGGAGCCGTCGCTGTTGACCGCGTCGGCGGCGGCATCGACGTAGGCGTACTTGACCGCGCCGCCGATCTGCCTGCCGGTCGTCACGTCGTACGTCGCCGTGACCCATGTGTCCGACGCGAAGGTGTCCGCGCCCCACGCGGTGAGGATTTTGCCGTCGCGTACGTCGAGTACGCGGATCTCGCCGCTGGCCGGCTGCTTGTTCTCGTTCAGCTCGACGCCCGCGGGCGGTGTGACGTCCGCCGTGCTCCACACCTTCTCGCCGGTGGCGAGGTCGGACATGACGAGCTGCGCCTGCTCCTTCTTGTACGTGGGCGCGAACGCCACGTGGAAGACGTAGCCGCCGGTGACCAGGGGGCCGCGCGCCCCTTGGCCGTAGACGTCCTTGCCGCCGTCGAAGCGGCACTTCGCCAGGCGTCCGGTGCAGGTGACCTTGCGGGGCTTCCCGCCGTCGATGGGGGTCAACTGCAGGGTCGCGGCGTCGACCGACTCGATGATGTGGCCTTCGTGGACGTCGAAGTCGCCCTGGGGGCGCTCCGCCTTCCCCAGCTGGGAACCGTCGCCTCCGTAGACGGTGACGGTGTGGACGGTCTTCTCCGCGGTCAGTCCGTCTGCCGCCGAGGTGCTGCTAGTGCGCACTTCGAGCGCCGAGACCCCGTTGTGCCAGGTGGTCGCGGTGACGTAGGTGGCCTTCACCTTCAGGGTCTTGCGTACGGCACCGGTCTTCACATCCCGGAATTCCAGGGTGACGGGCTCCGGCTCGTCGCTGGCGTGAAGCGTGCTGGTCTCAGCGCCGGGCGGCACGTAGGAGGGCTTGTCGTCTGTGGAGTACCGGCCGTCGGCGTACGAGACGAAGAGGAAGGTGTCACCGAGGTCGATGGCGTCGGCCCGCGGCATGCTCCATGCGGGCTGCTCGCCGAGGCCGGGTATCGCCGGGCCGTCGTAGACCGGGCCCTTGGGCTTCTCGCCGTTGTCCGGAGCTCCGGAACTGCCCTCCTTGCCCCCGTTGGATGGCGTGTCGCCGGATGCGTCGCAGCCTGTGACGAGTCCGAGCGACAACATCAGGACCGTGGCGATCGTTGTGTACGTGACGTGCTTCTTCATGTCCCCGCCATCCCCGTTGCGCCGGAGCGCGCGATCAGCTGGCATGCCCACGGCAGCATAGATCCGTCTGGCCTGCGACGGGCGGGGTCGTCCCGGCGCGGCCGCCGGACAGCGGCCTCGTAGACGACAGCGCCGGTCCTCAGGACCGCGATCAGGGGCTGAGGACCGGCGCTTCGCGGAGGCTAGTTGCCGGCGCGCTCCTCGGAGAGGATCTGCTGCCGCAGCTCCACCAGTGCCCGCAGGGCGGTGCTGTACATCTGGATGCTCTTCTCGCTGTGCGAGTTCACGGCGGTCTTGACCTCGTTGAAGGTCTTGGCGATGACCTCGTCCAGGTCCTTCTTGTCGATGCCGTTCATGCTGTTTCTCCCTTCGGTGGGCGTGGTCGGTCCCGGTTGACCGGCCACGACGTGATGGTGTGCCAGGGACCGCAGTCCTGGACGTCTTCGGTGCCCTTGCAGACCGCGAGCCGGCCGGTGGTGATGAGCCGGTAGGCGTGTCGTGCCGTGAGGGCGACAGTGCCGGGGCCGCACACTTCGGCCTGCTTCGTGAGCGGGCCAGGGGCGAAGTCGTTGACGAACCGGGTCCACAGCGAGTAGCAGCCCTCACCGGTGTGGGAGAGCGTTCCGCGGAGCACCAGGTTCCCGGGCTGCTCGATCCACCGGTCGCCGGCGGCGGTGGCGCTCCCGTGTCCGGCGGACCACGCGACGGTACGGGCGGGTGTGCTGCCGTCCGCGGTGGTGGACGCGGCGGTGGCCGGGGCGGTGGCGGCGAGCAGGCCGCAGACGGTGGCCGCGGCGGTGGCCGCCGCGGCGACCGGGAGGCCGGCGCGCATCACATCAACTCCTTCTTCGATGGGGACAGGTCGGGCGGGGTCCGTATGCCGTGGTGGCGGCGGAGCGCGGACAAGGCGGCGAGATGGCCGCACATGCCGTGCACGGAAGGCCCGGGAGGGGTGGACGCCGAGCACAGGTACACCCCGGGCAGTGGCGTGGTGTACGGGTCCCAGCGCGCCGTCGGGCGGGCCAGCGACTGGCGCAGGGTCATGGCTCCGGCGGCGATGTCGCCACCCACGTAGTTGGGGTTGTACGTCGCGTACTGGGCGGCCGAGACGCCACGGGAAGCGATGACCGTGTCGGTGAAGCCCGGTGCGTACCCCTCGATGCGCCGGCGGATCAGCTCGACCGGGTCGCGGGTGTCGCCGTGGGGGACGTGGGCGTAGGCCCAGACAGGGCGTCTGCCCCCGGCGTCCCGGGACGGGTCGGTGACGGCCGGGTCGACGACCAGGACGAACGGGTCGGGGACCGCCCGGCCCGCGGCGGTGGCGGTCTCCTGGCGGAAGATGTCGGCCCGGGTGCCGCCGAGGTGCACCGTGCCGGCCTGCCCCACGAGCGGGTTGGCCCACGGGATGGGGCCGGAGACGAGGAAGTCGGCCTTCGCCGCGCCGGGGCCGTAGCGGAAGCGGCGCAGGGCGCGCCGGTAGCCGGAGGGCAGCCGGTCGCCGGCGATGGCCAGGAGTTCCTTGGGGCCGACGTCCAGCAGGACGAGCGGGACGTCGCCCAGTTCGGACAGGTCCCTGACGCGGTGCCCGGTGTGGAAGACGCCACCGTGCGCGGTGATGTCCGCGGCCATGGCGTCGGCGATGCGGGCGCTGCCCCCCTGCGGCAGGGGCCAGCCGCTGCTGTGGGCGGTGTGCGCCAGGAGCATCGCGACCGCCGCCGACGCGACCGACGGCAGCTTGCCGACGGCGTGCGCGGCCACACCCGCCAGCAGCGCCCTCGCGGGCTCGGTGGTGAAGGGGGTGCGCTCGGTGGCGTGGGCGAGCACGCGGGGCGCGAGGAGCAGGGGGGTCGGAAGATCCGGTGGCAGGGTGCGCTGGCTGGACAGGAGCAGGTCGACCACGGCCCGGGACCGGGCGGCCAGGGGGCCCATGAGCCGCGCCCAGCGCGGGCCGTCGGCGCCCAGGTGGCCGGCGGTGCGGGTGACGCTGCGCCACGCGGCCGCCGCCCGCCCGCCGGGCAGGGGATGGGCGTACGGCATGTCGGGCTGCAGCAGCCGCACTCCGCGCGCGGGCAGGTCGAACTGGCGGAAGAACGCGGAGGCGGCGGCCATCGGGTGGACGGCCGAGCAGATGTCGTGCACCACGTCCTGGTCGAAGAGCGGCTCGGTACGCAGGCCGCCGCCGATGGTGTCGGCCGCCTCGAACAGGGACACGCTCAGGCCGGCCCGGGCGAGGGTCACGGCGGCGGCGAGCCCGTTGGGCCCGGTGCCCACGATCGCGGCGTCCGTCGTACGGCTCATGAGGCGACCCCCGAACGGGCGGCCCCGGCGGTTGCCGTCCCGGCGGTGGCGGTCCCGGCGGTTGCCGTCCCGGTGGTGGCGGTCCCGGGAGGGGCGAGCTGCCGGCCGGCGAGCCGCCGGTAGGTGCTGTCGCCGTCCATCAGTTCGGCGTGCGTGCCGATGGCGCGCAGGCGGCCGTCCTCGACGACGAGGATGCGGTCGGCGCCGATGGTGGTGGACAGGCGGTGCGCGATCGTGAGGACCTGACAGCGGGCACCGATGGTCGTGAGGGCGTCGCGCAGGGCCGTCTCGGAGTCGGAGTCGAGGTTCGAGGTGGCCTCGTCGAGGAGCAGCACCTCGGGCCTGGCCAGCAGGGCCCGGGCGATGGCGAGGCGCTGCCGCTGGCCGCCGGACAGCCCGGTGCCGCCCTCACCGAGCTCGGTGTCCAGGCCGTCCGGCAGGGCGTCGACGACCTCGGTCAGGTGGGCGGCCTCCACCGCCTCCGCGATGTCCGCGGGGGTGGCGTCCGGGCGGGCGTACGTGAGGTTCTCCCGCACCGTGCCGCGCATCAGCGGGGAGTCCTGCTCCACCAGACCGATCCGGGCCCGCAGTTCGCCGAGCGGCATGGCCGAGGTGTCGGCTCCGGCGATGCGGATCGTGCCCCGGTCGGGTGTGAGGAAACGCTCGAGGAGCTGGAACAGCGTGGTCTTGCCGGCGCCGGACGGGCCGACGATCGCGGTCACTCCGGTGGCGGGCAGGGTGAACGACACGTCGTTCACCGCGGGGGCGGCGGTGTCGCCGTAGCTGAAGGTGACGGCCTCGAACTCGACCGCCGGCGCCCCCTCGACGGCGTTGGAGCCGGTCGCGTCGCCGGTCTCCTCCTGCTCGATGGCGGCCAGGTCCCGCACCCTGTCGATGGCGGCCCGGCCCTGCTGGAACTCCCCGAGCGACATGAACAGCATCACCAGCGGAGCCACCAGATAGAACAGGTACATGATGAACGCCGTCAGGTCCTGGACGGGCAGGGCTCCGGTGGCGGTGCGCGCCATGCCCCAGGCGATCACCACGGCCAGGGACACCTGCGTACCGACGTTCATGGCGGGCATCAGCATCGCCGACAGCCGGGTGACGCGCAGCCCGCTGCCGCGTGCGGCGTCGGCGAGAGCGTGGAGGCGCTCCTCCTCGCGCTGCTCGGCCCTCGACGCCTTCACCGTGGTCAGGGCTCCCAGCACCCGCAGGAGCCCGGAGCCGTAGTCGCTGGTGTCCTCCCGGTTGTCCACCGCCGCCTGGCGGACCGCGCGGGCCAGCCCGAGGGAGACCACCGAGGCGGCACCGAGGCAGCCGGCCGTGGCCAGCAGCATCCGCCAGTCGATCCACGCCATGACGGCGATGCAGCCGGCGGCCGTGAACCCGGAGGTGATCATCTGTGCCACGGACGAGGACAGGGCGATCCTGGCGATCGAGGTGTCCGCGACGGTCCGGGTGAACACATCGCCGTGCTCCAGCTTGGTGAACGCCCGTACCTGGGCGTGCAGGAGACGGCCGGTGAGCGTGGTGCGCATGTCGAGGACGATGTTCTCCCCGGCACGTCCGATCAGATAGAAGTGCGTCGCCGCCAGAGCCGCGTCGGCGGCGAACAGGGCGGCGATGAACACGATCGGCCACAGCACCGGCCGGTCCGTCGCGACGGCCTCGATCAGGTCGCCGATGAGAAGCGGCTGTACGAGGGTGGCGGCGGTGCCCATGAGGCCGAGGAGGGTGCCGGCGCCCAGCAGCAGCCGGTGACGGCGGACGATCAAGGATATGTTCACTGGCTGCCCTTACCGAAGACGACCGCGATGACCGCGGCGACGGCCGCGGCGAAGACGAAGCTCTTGACCCACGCGTCCCGAGTGACCACGCCGTTGTCGCGGAACATCACCAGCGTGCTCGGTAGGGCGAAGGCGAAGGCGATGACGAACCACGTCAGACGGCTTGCTGTCAGCACTGCCGGACCCCTCCCTTCCCTGTCTGTTCGGCGGCGTCTACGTGACGGCGTCTACGTGACGGCGTCTACTGGGCGGCGTCTACCTGGCGGCGCGCGCGGTGTACCAGTCGTACGGCTGCGGGCTCTGTGCCGCGTACACGTGCTCGACGGTGAATCCGGCCCGGCGCAGGCAGGTTTCGACCTCGTCGCGCTCGATGAGGAGGACACGCTCGCTGAATTCCACCGGCGGCTCGCCGTCCGCGTCGATGCGGGTGCCCATGGTGAGGACGTCCGCGTCGTCGAGGGTGATGGTGAAGGTGGTCGTGCCGCCATGGTGCGGGGTGGGCAGCGTCACCGTGTGCTGTGCCACGAGCGGCCGGTAGGTGCCGGTGGCGTAGTACTCCAGCGACAGGGTCGCGCCCGGTGCCAGTACGGCGCGTACGTGGGCGAGGGCGGCCGTCAGCTCGTCGCGGTCGGCCACGCACGCCAGCGAGCCCATGGTGGAGTACGCGGCGTCGAACGGGCCGGTGACCGGCAGCGGTTCCCGGAAGTCGGCCCGCACCAGCGACACGTTCCCGGGGACGGTCTTGGCGCGCAGCGCCTCCAGCATGGGGCGGGAGTTGTCCAGGCCGACCACCTGGGCGGCGATGGCGGCGACGGGCAGGGCGACACGGCCCGTCCCGACGCCGATCTCCAGGACGCGGGCCCCGGTCACGTGTGGGCGGAGCCGGACGACGGTGGCCTCGGCGGGCAGGGCGGGTGCGATCAGCGAGTCGTACACGGACGCGACCGCGGTCCCGTACTGCACGTCCCGCGTGACCGGCGCGTCCGGCGCGTCCAGCGCGTGTATCGCGTCCAGCGCGTGCTGAGTCACGGGTTCACCTCTTCGTAGTCGAAGACCATGTCGTACGTGGGGTCCTCGCTGTGGTCGTAGCCGGAGTAGCGCACCAGCAGCACCTGGAACAGCGGGAACCCCGGCTCCGGAGTGAGGCGCTGACGGACGAACTCGTTGACCAGCCGGTACGCGGACTCCTTGGCCTCCTTGTGCAGCGGGGTCATCGCACCCGGGTTGTTCAACAGGGTGGACGCCACGTCGAAGATGGCCTTCTCGGCGCGGCGGCCGGGGAACCAGAAGGCGTGGAGCAGCTTGCGGGGCGCGATGGAGTACACCTCCCGCCACTCGGTGTGCTCCGTCTTGTCCTCATTGGCGAGCCGGTAGAGGAAGTGCTGGTCCTCGACGGCCGGGTTGGGGGCGAAGAACCGCCAGTTGGGGATGAGGATCCCCGTGCCCGTCTTGTCACCGCTGCGCACCTTGTCGTAGCTGCGGTCGGGGTGCTGGCCCAGTACCGAGGCCACGAACCAGCCGGCGAGGATCGCCGGTACCGCCCGTTCCATCACCGTGGACGTCCTGCTCACGCCGTATCCCCCTGCTCGTGCCGGTCTTCTCCGGCGTACCGCGCCGCGGCCGCGGCCACCGCGTCCTCGATGGCCCTGGTGGTGAGCGGGGCGTGCGCGACCCCGCCCGTGATGGACAGATGGGTGGAGCCGGGGATGGTCACGATCCGGCCGCCGCTGCCCGACGTGACGTACTCGTCGTACAGGTCCTGGTGCTCGGGGGTGTCCCGCATGGTCGACTCGGCCGCCACCACCGAGACGGGGATCCGCAGCCGGTCCAGGGGCCGCCCGCCGTCGAGCATGAAGGCGTACGAGTAGTCCCACTCGCGCCGCCCGGCGCGCCAGGTGGCGGGGGCGGAGCCTTCCAGACGCAGCGTCCGCAGGTGGGGGCTGTTCTCCGCGAAGGAGAACAGGCCCTTCTTGTCGATGAGCAGGCCGGCGCCGAACACCGACGACCACGGGCCGAGCTTCATCGTCAGGTTCACCCCGCGGGAGCCTTCGCGCTGCCTGCGGGAGTGCAGCAGTTCACGTGGATGGGTGGGGTCGACCAGGACCAGTGCGTGGACCCGGTCGGGGGAGGCGGCGGCCGTACGGTGGGCGAGGTAGCCTCCCAGGGAGTGCCCGGCCAGCACGCAGGGGCCGTCGGTGGCGACGGCGTCGGCGATGACGTCGGTCAGGTCGTTGACGGACTCGCCGAGCGCGTAGTCCTCCGGGCAGCGCCGCAGTGACGACCGGTATCCGGCCCGGTCGTACAGCACCAGCGAGATCGCCGGGTCGAGGTGGTCGGCGACGAGCAGCCACGCCGCGGACGAGTTCATCAGGCCGGCGTCGCACACCAGCGTCGGACCGCCCGCCTCACCACGCCGTACGTGGTACGTGATGAGGTTGCCGCTGTCGCAGCGCAGACGGCGCCGCTCGAAACCGGCGTGGCCGGACCGGGAGGCGAGTGTGGCGTAGCCCTGGTGGGCGAGACCGGCGGCCAGGCACGCGGCCAGACCGGCCGTGGTCAGCTTCGGGAACGTCAGCCTGCTCATGCCGCCTCCCCCGTCCTCTTGGCGAGTGCCCTGACGGACGGATACGTGGACGCGAACGCCCAGGCGAAGCGGGACAGGCCCATGAAGCGGGCGTTGGCGATGTGGAAGGCGCCCATGACGAGCAGCCCGGCGTCGATGTACTTGCCCTTCTTGAGCAGCAGCAGCGGAAATCCGCACTCCAGGGCCAGAACGGTGTGGCACACCGCCCGGGAGACGGCCGGGTACTTCTCCAGCTGGTTGTAGAACCACTCGTCGCCGTACGTCTGGGTACGCATGATCTTCGCGAGGGCGTCGCCGGACCGCCAGGCGTCGCCGGGGAGTTTGGCCCACCCGGACGCCCCGTACGACAGGACGGTCTGGGCGCCGATGAACTGGACGGCGGCGGTACGGGTGGCGTCGGTGCCGCCGGCCCGGCCGAGTGCGGCGGCGGTCTGCACCAGGAACGACACCTGATCGGATCCGTCGGTGCCGAACAAGTGGCGAGGATAGATGAGGAGTTGGCTTCCCGCCAGGTAGGCGTTGGCGGCCATGCGCACCTTGTTGCTCTTCACCGGCGAGATGAGTACCGCCGCTGCCAGGGCACGGGAGCCGTGGAGGGCCTGCGTGACCGGTTCGCGGGCGATGAAGTCCTTGACGGCCTGCATCGCCTTCGTCTTGGCGGGGACCTGGGACCTGGTGTGGGTCCAGTCGTTCAGGCCACCGGGTTCCCGGTCGGTCCTGCGCACCAGGTACTCGAGGCTGGACAGCAGGTGTGTGGCGGCGGACAGCCGCTCGGCGGTCGTGAGCGGCTTGGCGCACGCCGACTCAGCGGCTCTGCGGAGACGTGACAGCATGATCTGTTCCTGGTCGCATGTCAGTTGAGGTGGCGCGGGGCGGCGAGGGCGCGCGGGGCGTGAGGTGGCGTGGGGCGGCGAGGACGCGCGGGGCGGCGAGGACGCGCGGGCGGTGAAAGGGAGAGGCGGGAAACCCCGAACCGCTGGAGGCTTCCCGCCAACACCCGTTACTTCTGGGCGGCCTTCACAGCGGCGCCGACGCCGGCGGCGGCAGTGATGACGGCGGACACCTTGCCGCCGGCCACAACGCCCGCCACGAACGCGGCGGGGGTCGCCATCACCGGAGCGACCGAGCCGTCGGCCGCCTGGCCGGCGCCTGCGTTGACCTTCTCAACGAGCACGGACATGGTGCATCCTCCAATAATCTGATACATGGGAAGCGCTCCGGTTCTGGCAGACACGTGGACTGTCTGCCAGAACCGGAGTCCCCCGGAACCGGGGGCTCACCGGGCTCAGCCGGTGGCCACCTTGTACGCCGCGTAGGCAGCGCCGGTAACCGCACCGGCACCGACCACGGCACCAGCGGCCTTGGCGATCACGGGGGTCGCGAAGATGGCCGGAGTGGCCATGACGGGAGCCGTGCCGCGAGCGGGCGCGCCCGCATCGAGCGCCCCCTTGAGGGACGCGTCGGCGTTCACCTTCTGCGTCAGCATGTGTTTTCCTCCTCTCCGTTGTGTGTCGGGGCAGGGAATATCCCGCCACCGCGCAGAATGCCCGCGGCGGGAAGTCGGATGGAAAGGGCGATGTCACTCAGAGAGTCGAGAAAGCCGATGCACTCGCCCGAATAAACGGTAGGCCCGGATATGGAAAGCCGCAGCGATGGCCGCCGTGTGGAGAAAACCCTCGATGAATGGCTTATTGCGCCGGCTTTACCGAAGTGCTGCACCGGGGCATACGCGGGCCACGGAGAACCGGGCGTGCGTACGCGGGTGTGGTGGCGGCGGCCGTGACGGGCGCCGCGAGGACTACTTGACCGCCTTGGTTGCCACGTACGTGGCAACGGCGGCGCCGACGCAGGCGCCCACCTTGACGGCGGCCGGCGTGAAGATGGCAGGAGTGGCCATGACGGGCGCGATACGCGCCCCGGGGCCGTGCTCAGCGACGAAACCCGCGAGCGAGACGTCCTGATTCACCTTGTCCAGAAGCATGAGATTCCCCCTTGACTGAGATCACGTGAACTACGCGGACGGCCCGGGACGGCCACACCTGGAGGGCGGGGCGAGGAAGCGAGAAAGCATCGGGCGGTCCGCGGCACCGGGCGGAGGATGGTCAGTCCCCGCCGTCGGTGAACGTGCCGTCAGTATATGAGCGACCAGCTCCACTTGATCAAGTAATTACCTGCGTGACCGGCGTCACAGCGTGATTATTTTCGTGGAATTTGAGGTTCCGGTTGCGTCTGTCCGCTTTCACGGAATCTGCAATTCCGAGCCTCGCCTCTCACTGTTCCCGCGTGAAAGGATCGATCCCTCACGCATTCATTTGAGGAAGGGTCCATGGGGCAAGAGGTACGTAGTCATATTCATGCCGAGGACGTATGGCGCCGATACGGGCGGGGGAAGGGCGCGTTCGACGCCGTACGGGGTGTCAGCTTCACCGTCCGGCCCGGGCAGCTGTTCGCTCTCCTCGGAACCAACGGCGCCGGCAAGACCTCCACCGTCGAACTCCTCGAGGGCCTCGCCGTCCCGCATCGCGGTCGCATCCGTCTGTTCGGCGACCTCGACCCGGTCGCCGACCGGGCCCGGATCCGGCCCCGTACCGGGGCGATGCTGCAGGAGGGCGGCTTCATATCCCATCTGACCGTGGCGGAGAGCGTGGAGATGTGGACCCAGCTCACCTCCCGGTCCCGCCCCGTCGCCGAGGCCATCGAACTCGCCGGGCTGCCCCACCGCGCCGACGTGATGGTGCAGAACCTCTCGGGCGGCGAGAGGCGCCGGCTCGATCTGGCCGTCGCCACGCTGTCCCATCCCGACGTGCTGTTCCTCGACGAGCCGACCGCCGGCATGGACGCCGAGGGGCGCCACGCCACCTGGCAGCTCGTACGGAGCCTGCAGGAGCAGGGCACGACGATCCTGCTGACCACGCACTACCTGGAAGAAGCCGAGTCCCTCGCCGACGAGTTGGCGATCATGCACCGGGGACGGATCGCCGCTTCCGGCACCGTCTCGGAGATCGTCGCCGGCCACTCGTCGACGCTGTCGTTCGGCCTGCCGGACACGTGGGGCGTTCACGACCTGCCCGTCAGCGGCAGGGCGGAGCAGCGGGGTGGGCGGGTGACCGTCACGACCGGGCAGCTGCAGCAGGACGCCACCCGGCTCCTGGCCTGGGCCGAGGACCACGGCGTGACGCTGGACCGGTTCACCGCGCGTCCGGCCTCCCTCGAAGAGGCGTTCATCAGCATCGCGAGCCAGGAAGGGGCGGCGGAGTGAACGGTCCGGCCATGCGGCACATGAAGGCCCTGTTCCGTATCGAGTGGAAGCTGTTCAACCGGATCAAGGCGAACTACATCTTCGTGTTGTTCGTGCCGTTGATGCTCCTGGTGTCGATGAGGTTCGTGCAGGACCAGATGGAGCTCACCGAACACGGCCTCAACCCGGGCCCGGTGATGGTGTCGACCGCCGCCGGGATTCTGTTGATCTTCTCCCTGTACTCGTCCGTCACCGGACTGTACGTGGCGCGCCGGGAGGAACTGGTGCTCAAGCGGCTGCGTACGGGAGAGGTCTCCGACCCGGTGATCCTCGCCGGCGGCGCGTCCATGTACATCACGATCGCCGTGGTGCAGATCCTGGCGGTCACGGCCGTGCTGTCGGTGATGTTCGGTGTGGCGCCCCGGCAACCGCTGGCGGCAGCCGCCGGGTTGCTCACCGGAGTCGTACTGATGACGGCGATGGCGGCCGCGACGGCCGCACTGTGCCGGACCGTCGAGTCCGTGCTGGTCGCCACGCTCCCGGCCGTCTTCGTCCTGCCGATGATCTCCGGGATCTACGTCCCCCGCGAGGTGTTGCCCGAGGCGCTCGGCGACGCACTGCTGTTCGCGCCGCTGTCCCCGACGGTGGACCTGGTGCGCTCCGGGTGGACCGGTGAGCTGACAGCGGGGGGTGGCTTGGTCCGAAGCGTGCTGGCGATCGCGTGGACAGCTCTGTTCGCCTGGATCGCGGCCCGCAAATTCCGCTGGGAGCCCCGCACCTGACTCCCGGCCGGACCGAGGCGCTCGGGCAGCGCCATCCTTTCACCCCGTAGGTGTGCCGAGTCGGCGTAGGTGTGCCGAGTCGGCCCCCGACACGTTCGCTCGCCCTGACCCGCGCGGGAGCACCCGTGCGCGAGGCGTCGAGCAGGCCGCGGGCCTCCGTGGCGGGCGGCCTCGGCCCATAGGGGCCTCCCGTGCGGCGCGGTGGTCACCGGGACGGCTGTGCGTCAGTGATCCGGACGTGGCTCGGCGGTGCCGCCCGAGGTCGTTCCGGCTCTGGTGTAGAGGACCTCGCGGGACTGCTCCGCGGCGCGGATGATGCTCTCGCTGATGAAGTCGCTGAAGCGGGCGATGTTTTCGAGGCGGACGGCGGCGGGGGTGTCGGGGCCCAGGATGCCGACCCCCTGCCGCGCGATCTCGGCGAGCTGGGCGCTGGACCGGGCGGCGGCCATCGTCGACTGGTACCAGACGTCGTTGTCGACGATGTAGCGGTCGCGGCGGCGTTCGTCGCGTTCACGGCGGACGAGTCCCTGGCTTTCGAGGAACCCGATCGCTTTGGAGACGGACGCCGGGCTGACCTGGAGGCGCTGGACGAGTTCGGACGCGGTGAGGCTGCCCGCGTCGGTGGTGAAGAGGCAGGTCAGCACCCGAGCCGTCATCTTGGGCAGGCCCTGTTGCATGAAGAGGGTGGTGAACGTCTCCTCGTACTCGCGCACGGCCTCGGCGTCGCGTCCCTGGGCCGGTGCCGGGGGCTGCTGCCCTCGGGGGGCGGCCTGCCTGCGCCGGTGGGCGCGGCGTTCGGTGGCGCGGTGGGCCAGGTCGGCACGGTAGGCGACGGGACCACCGTTGCGCATGACCTCGCGCGTGATGGTCGAGGTCGGGCGGTCGAGACGTCTGGCGATCTCCGCGTAGGCGAGCCCGTCGGCCAGCCCCAGCGCGATCTGCTGACGTTCCTGCTGGGTGAGTCTGCCTCCCGGCACCGTGATCTCCCTCCACGCTTCCTTCTTGCCGCCACTGTAGCTTTCACTCCTTATCCAATGCAACGAACGGACTCACGGACGTTGCGTTGAATCCATGGCCGTTGCAACGAATTTACGGCGTCCACCTGCGCTGACGCGATTAGTGTGCAACGACAGCGTTGCCACATTCTCGAACGCAACGTAGCTTTTGCGATGCCGGAAACGTCAACGAGCACAGGAGAGCACGATGCAGAAGTTCGAGACCCCCGCCCCGGTCGCCGCTGTCGTCGACATCCCCGCCGGCCGCGTCCAGGTCATCGCCGCCGACCGGACCGACGCCACCGTCGAGGTCCGCCCCGCCGACCCCGCCAAGAGCCGCGACGTCAAGGCCGCCGAGCAGGCCACCGTCGACTACCGCGACGGCATCCTGCGGATCGAGGCCCCGGCGGCGAAGAGCCAGTACTTCGGCCCCTCCGGCTCGATCGAGGTCACCGTCCAGGTGCCGGCCGGCTCGCGCGTCGAGGGGAAGTCGTCCTGCGCCGAATTCCGGGGCGTCGGACGGCTCGGCGACGTCGCCTTCGACGGCGCGAACGGCGCGATCAAGATCGACGAGGCCGCGAGTGTCCGCCTCACCGCCCTCGCCGGGGACGTCGTGGTCGGCCGCCTGGGCGGCCCCGCGGAGATCAGCACGCAGCAGGGCGACATCAAGATCGCCGAGGCCGCCGGTGGCGCGGTCGTACTGACCACCCTGATGGGCGACGTCTCCATCGGTGCCGCCCACGGAGTGTCCGCCTCGCTGGACGCCGGCACCGGCTACGGCCGGATCCACAACGCGCTCAGGAACACCGGAGGCGCCGCCGGCCTCGACATCCGCGCCACCACCTCCCACGGCGACATCACCGCCCGCAGCCTCTGACCTCGAAAAGGATCACCCCTCATGACGAACCTGGCCATCGCGGCGAACGGGCTGCGCAAGTCCTACGGCGACAAGGTCGTGCTCGACGGCGTCGACCTGGCCGTCCCGGAAGGAACCATCTTCTCCCTGCTCGGTCAGAACGGCGCCGGCAAGACCACCGCCGTCAAGATCCTCTCCACCCTGATCGGCGCCGATGACGGTGCGATCCGCGTCGGTGGACACGACCCGGCCGCCGATCCGCAGGCCGTGCGTGCCGCGATCGGCGTCACCGGGCAGTTCTCCGCCGTCGACGGCCTGATCACCGGCGAGGAGAACATGCTCCTCATGGCGGACCTCCACCATCTCTCCAGGCGCGAGGGACGGCAGGTCACCGCCGGCCTGCTGGAGCGCTTCGACCTCACCGAGGCCGCGAAGAAGCCCGCCTCCACCTACTCCGGCGGCATGAAGCGGCGCCTCGACATCGCCATGACGCTGGTCGGCAGCCCGCGCATCATCTTCCTCGACGAGCCGACCACCGGCCTCGATCCCCGCTCCCGGCACAACATGTGGGGCATCATCCGCGAGTTGGTCACGGGCGGCGTCACCGTCTTCCTCACCACCCAGTACCTGGAGGAGGCCGACGAACTCGCCGACCGTATCGCCGTGCTCAACGACGGCAGGATCGCCGCCGAGGGCACCGCCGGCGAGCTGAAGCGGCTCGTCCCCGGCGGGCACGTACGACTGCGTTTCGCCGACCCGGCCGCGTACCGGAGCGCGGCCTCCGCCCTGCGCGAGGCCTCCCGGGACGACGAGGCGCTCGCGCTGCAGCTCCCGAGCGACGGCAGCCAGCGCGAGCTGCGCGCCATCCTCGACTGGCTCGACTCGGCCGCCATCGAGGCCGACGAGCTGACCGTGCACACCCCCGACCTCGACGACGTGTTCTTCGCCCTGACCGGCGCCGGCGCGGGCGTCCCCAACCAGCCCAAGGAGGCGGTCCGATGAGCTCCCTGTCCCTGGCCGTGCGCGACTCGTCCACGATGCTGCGCCGCAACCTGCTGCACGCCCGGCGCTACCCCTCGCTCACGCTGAACCTGCTGCTCACCCCGGTCATGCTGTTGCTGCTGTTCGTCTACATCTTCGGCGGCACGATGAGCGCGGGAATCGGCGGCGGGGACCGCTCCGACTACATCGCCTACCTCGTGCCGGGCCTGCTGCTGATGACCATCGGCAGCACCGTGATCGGGACCGCGGTGTCCGTCGCCAACGACATGAGCGAGGGCATCATCGCCCGCTTCCGCACGATGGCGATCCACCGCCCCTCGGTGCTCGTCGGGCACGTCGTCGGCAGCGTGCTCCAGTCGATCATGAGCGTCGTCCTCGTCGGAGCCGTCGGCGCGGCCATCGGCTTCCGTTCCACCGACGCCACCGCCCTGGAGTGGCTGGCGGCGTTCGGGCTGCTCACGCTGTTCGCCCTGGCGCTCACCTGGATCGCGGTCGGGATGGGCCTGGTCAGCCCGAACGCCGAAGCCGCCAGCAACAACGCGATGCCGCTCATCTTCCTGCCGCTCATCTCCAGCACCTTCGTGCCGGTCGACGCGATGCCGGGCTGGTTCCAGCCGATCGCCGAGTACCAGCCGTTCACGCCGGCCATCGAGGCCCTGCGCGGCCTGCTGCTCGGCACCGAGATCGGCCACAACGGATGGCTCGCGATCGCCTGGTGCCTGGCGCTGACCGTTCTCGGCTACCTGTGGTCGAAGGCGGTGTTCAATCGCGACCCGAAGTGACCGCGACCATGCGGGCCGCGTCCCGCGGCCATCCCGCCGGAGGGCGGCGTACCCCGACACCCGTCGGCGCACGCCGCCCGTCGGCGTTCTCGGCCGAGCAGGCGACGGCGAAGCCGCCCAGCGGGGCGATGATGAGGGCCGGTGGCCCGACGGCAACACCCCGCCGCCGGTATCCCGGCCCGCACCGGGGCGATCCCGTGGCGGTCCCGGGCGTGCCCACGAGCGCCGGCGCGCCAACCCGTCCTGCCGGCCACCTGACCTCGCACATGTGTGTCAGTCCCCCCTGTTACGATCCAGCCACCGCGAGGTGGGGATCTTCGGCCGGGGGGCCATGCGAGGGGTGGACGGCGGCGTACGCCAACACCTCCCCACACTCAGGCGGTTCAGGGGAGGGGATCTCTTGTCACGTCATGCCATCGTCCGCGCCACCCTGGTCGCAGGCCTCGTCATCGGTACGGTCGCGCCGCTCGGCGGCGCTGCCGTGGCCGCCGAGCCGGCACCGCTGCCGGCGCACACCGTCATCGACAACGACCGCTACACGCCGCGCAGCACCGGGCTCTACTCCGTCGGTCCTCACGGGGTCCTGCGCTCCCAGGAGGGCACCAGCGGCTACCTGTGGACCAGCTTGGCCGACGGGCGCAGCACCCCCGTCCCCGGTCTGGACACGTACATCGGCGGGAGCTCCGGCTCCGACGTCATCGGCATCGGCAACGGCTCGTCCGTCGAGCTCCGCAACCTGGCCGACGGCACGTCCCGCACGCTCACCCTGCCGGCGGACCACACCTACCTCGGCACCTACGGTGACACGGTCCTCACTCGTACGTCGTCCGCGACCGACCTGTACCTGCACCGGCTGGGTGACGACGGCGGCACCGTCACGCGGCAGGTGGAGGCGGACGCGGGCATCGTCCTGTCCGCGCACAGGTACGCCTCGGACGCCCGTACCGTGGTGCTGAACGTCAAGGACTCCGCCGGCAGTGACCGGCTCGGCCTGCTGGATGTCGGCACCGGCCGCCTGACGACGGGTCCGAAGGTGACCTCGTACACGCACGGCCACGTCGTCTCCCTGGGCCACGACCGGCTGGCCTGGAGGGACGACCTCAGCGCGACCATCAAGGTCGTACCGCGCTCGGCGCCCCTGTCGGCACCGGTCACGTTGCCCGCGCCGAGCACCGACGACCTGTCCCTCGGCATGCTCGGCGACTGGGTCGTGGTGGCAGGACGTGTGAGGACCGACGACGGCTACCGAGGAGGGTCCCTGACGGCCCTGCCGCTCGACGGCGGACAGGCCGTGCCGCTGCTGGAGCACGCCGTGCCCGCACTGCGACAGGTACCGGGCGGCGGCCTGCTTGCGGTGGGCGGTACCGACTCGTCGCACTGGGCGGTGCACCGGGTGACCGCCGGGGAGAACGGCGGCGCCCCCACGGTCGGCGCCCTCGCCGACGTCCCGCCGATGCCGTCCAGCATCTCCCGGCTGTCGATGGCCAACGGGCTCCTCGCCACCAAGGAGACATCGGCGGACCGGAACTACCCGACCTACTACACCCGGTCCGTCACCACCGACGGGGCGCGGCTCGTCCCGGGCCGTAACGTGTTCCGCTCGGACAGCTTCCGTACGGGCGTCGAGGGCCCCCACGCCACCGGCGAGGGCCGAGCGGTCCTCACCGCAGAGGCGGCGGACGGGACCTCCTGGGGCGTGAACGCCTTCCTCGAACCCGGGGAGTTCACGGCGGGCTACCAGGCCCCGGCGACCAAGGCCCGTCTCGTCGAGATCACCGGCCGCTACGCGGTCGTCAACGGCACCGACACGGGCAAGCAGTACATCGGAGACCTGAGCCCGACCGTGTACGGCCGCAACACCCTGCGCACCCAGGCCATCACCGCCACGACCGTGTGGGGTCGGCTTGTCTGGAGCCAGACCACGACGGCAGGGCAGCTGAAGGTCGACAACCTCGTCACGGGCGCCCACTCCACCTTCTCCACCGGCGCACCCTGCCGCGCCACCGAACTCCAGGCCGTAGGCCGCTGGCTCTACTGGTCCTGCGGCGCCTCCGGCCCGGCCGGCGTGTACGACCGTACGGCCAGGAAGAGCATCCCCGTCCCGTCCGGTGAGGCCCTGATCGGCGACGGCTATCTCGTACGGCACGACAAGGCGGCCGGGAAGCTGCTGCTGACGGAGTTCCGTGACGGCGTCGCCGACACCACGCAGACCGTCGGCGACCTGCCCGCCACGACGGCCCCGCAGCGCGGGGTGACCTGGACGGTCGACCGGTTCGGCGGACCCGTCGCCTACGTGGCGGCGGACGGGAAGATCCACCTCGCGCCCAGCGGTGTCCCCACCGACCCGCTGGCCCTGGTGGACACGTACCTGTTCGACCCGTACCGCTACGAGCTCCGGCTCCGCCTGCAGCTGTCGCGGCCGACGAGCAGCTGGCGGCTCCAGTTCCGGCACACCGCCACCGGCCGGGTGTTCCACACCGTCACCGGCACCGACCACAACGGCCTCGTCAAGCTCACCTGGGACGGCAGGACCGCCGACGGGTACGCGCCGAACGGCGCCTACACCTGGGAGCTGACCGCCCAGCCCGCCAACGGCCAGGGCCCAGCCCTGTCCACGTCCGGGCCGCTGATGCTCGACACCGGCGCCGCGGTCTGGCGTGACCACAGCTCGACCGGAACGACGCCGGAAACCTCGCTGACCGTCGACGGCCGGCCCGACCTGCTGTCGCTCGGCTCCGGCGGCGACATAGCCGTCCACGCCGCCAACGGAACGGGCGGCTACTCCCGTACGACGTCGGTGACCGGCTGGCCGACCAACGCCCTCGTGGTGCCGATGGGCGACATGGACGGCAACCGCTGCAGCGACGTCCTCGTCCGCCTCGGCAACGAGCTGCGCCGCTACCACGGCTCCTGCCACGGCTACCTGAACCCGAAGCACCCGTACACCTCCCTCGGCACGGTGTGGGGCCAGTTCAACGTGCTCACCTCGCCGGGCGACCTGACCGGCGACGGCCGCCCGGACCTGGTGGCCCGCCAGGCCACGACCGGTGACGTCTACCTGTACGCGGACAACGGCGCGGGCGGCCTGAAGCCCCGGGGCCGCATCGGCACCGGCTGGAAGGGCTACCGGGCGATCTTCGGCGCCGGCGACCTCAACGGCGACGGCCTCGGCGACCTCCTCGCCGTCGACGGCGCCAACAGCCTGTGGCGCTACGACTCCACCGCCACCGGCACCCTCAAGCCGCGGGCCCTGGTCTTCGGCACCAACTGGGCCACCGGACGCAACGCCTTCGTCGGCGCGGGCGACGTGACCGGCGACGGCCGCCCGGACCTGATCACCCGCAACACCGCCGGCGACCTGCTCCGCAACAACGGCAACGGCAAGGGCTCCTTCGGCTCCACCGTAAAGATCGGCACGGGCTGGCAGTCGAAGCTCCGGCTCTTCTAGGACGTCGGACAACGACGACAAGCGAGGCCCTGGTCCCTGTGACCAGGGCCTCGCTTGTCGTGGAGCGGGGGCCCGTGGCGATGGTGCGCAATCCACGGCCCTGCCGGGCTCCACGGCACTACCCGGGCTCCACGGCTCTACCCGGGTCCACTGCCCTGCCGGGATCCACGGCCCTACCGGGCCACCAGCGTGACTTCGGTGGCCTTGACGCTGGCGAACACCGCTGTGCCGTCGGTCAGGCCCAGGTCCGCCGCGGCGGCCGGGGTGATCTCGGCGACGAGGTCGGGGGCGTGGTCGGAGGTGACGAGGACACGCAGTCGGCTGCCGACGGCGGTGAGTTCGCGTACGGTGCCGGGCCAGGTGTTGCGGGGGCTGCCGGTGGGTTTGTCGCGGTGCAGGGAGACGGCCTCGGGGGCGATGACCGCGAGTGCCTCGGTGCCGGGCGGGACGGGGTCGGCGGCGATGACGGCGGTGCCGCCGGGGAGGGCGAGACCGTCGGCGGTCGCGGTGCCCGGCCAGGCGTTGCGGCCGAGCATGCGGGCGACCCAGGGGGACCGGGGGTGGCGGGTGACCTCGGCCGGCGAGGTGTCCTGGAGCGCCCGGCCGTCCTCCAGGACGAGGACGCGGTCGGCGAGGGAGACGGCTTCGACCGGGTCGTGGGTGACGATGAGGCAGACGCCGCCGAAGCCGTCGAGGTGGCGGCGCAGGGTGTGGCGGACGTGGGCGCGGGTGGTCTGGTCGAGCGCGGCGAGCGGTTCGTCGAGGAGCAGCAGCCGGGGGCGGGCGGCGAGTGCGCGGGCGAGAGCGACCCGCTGGGCCTGGCCGCCCGAGAGCTGGCCGGGGCGGCGGTGGGCGAGGTGGCCGACGCCGAGGCGGTCGAGCCACTGCTGGGCGGTGCGGCGGGCCTCGCCGCGCGGTACGCCTCGGGTGCGCAGCCCGTACGCGGTGTTGGCGAGGGCGGTCAGGTGCGGGAACAGGGCGCCGTCCTGCGGGACCCAGGCGACACCGCGCCGGTGGGGCGGGAGGCCGGTGACGTCGGTGTCGCCGAGCCGGAGGCGGGCGTGGGCGCGGTCGGTGAGGGCGAGCAGGGCGCGCAGGAGGGTGGTCTTGCCGGCGCCGTTGGGTCCGACGACGGCGATCGTGGTGCCCGGCGCGGCGTCGAGGACGAGGTCGTTGAAGCCGGTGACCTCGGCGTGCAGGGCCCATCCTCGAGATGCCGGTGAGTCGGTGGGTGAGGGACTGGTGAGCGGTGGGGCGGCGTCGTCCTCGTCCGGGGCGTGATCCGCGGCCTGATCCGGGGCGGGATCCGGAGCCTGATCGGGGGCCTGGCTCCGCACTGTTCGCGCGGTGCCGCCGGCCGTGCTGGTCCAGCGGCCGCGCAGGGCGACGAGGACGGCCATGGCGATGACGAGCAGCAGCAGGGACACGGACGTTGCCGCCTCGGGCTCGTCCTGGAGGAGGAGGTAGACCTGGAGGGGAAGGGTCTGGGTGCTGCCGGGCAGGTTGCCCGCGAAGGTGATCGTGGCCCCGAACTCGCCGAGCGCCCGCGCCCATGTCAGCGCGGCGCCTGCGACGAGCCCGGGGGCCACCATCGGCAGGGTCACGGTGCGGAAGACCCGGAACGGCGACGCGCCGAGGGAGGCCGCCGTCTCCTCGTACCGCTTGTTCAGCCCGGCGAGCGCGCCTTCCAGGCTGATGACGAGGAACGGCATGGCGACGAACGTCGCGGCGACGACCGCGCCGGAGGTGTGGAACGGCAGGGTGATGCCGAACCAGTCCTCCAGCCACGGCCCGAGCACCCCGCGCCGCCCGAACGCGAGCAGCAGGGCCACCCCGCCCACGGTCGGCGGCAGCACCATCGGCAGCAGCACCAGCGAGCGGACCAGCGCCTTGCCGGGGAAGGACACCCGGGCGAGCAGCCAGGCCAGCGGCACGCCGAGCAGCAGGGACAGGGCGAGCGCCCAGAACGACACGACGAGCGACAGCCGCAGGGCCTCCACGGACTGCTCACTGCTCAGGTGCGTGCCCAGCTCGCCCCAGGACGTACGGGCCAGGATGCCGACCAGGGGCAGCAGCAGGAGCGCCACCGCCAGCAGCGCGGGCAGCACCAGGGCGACGGGCGTGCGCGGGATGAAGCGTTTCATCGGCGGTTCCTGCTGGTACGGGCACGAGGGCTGCCCGGTCCCCCGAGCGGGCAACCCTCGTACGGCATCGGGGACTACGGCTTCTGGAAGCCGGCGTCCTGGAGGATCTTCTGGCCCTCGGGGGAGGACAGCCACGCCACGAAGGCGGCCGCGGCCTCGGCGTTCTTGGAGCCCTTCAGGGCGGCGGCGGGGTATTCGGCGATGGCGTTCTGGGCGTCGGGGATGGCGACGGCGTCGACCTTGCCCGGCGCGCTGTCGGCGTCGGTCTTGTAGACGAGGCCCGCGTCGGCCTCGCCGAGCTCGACCTTGCTGAGGACGGCGCGGACGTTCGGCTCCTGGGACACCGGCTTCACGGTGATCTTCTGCGCGTCCAGGATCTTCTGGCTGTACTTGCCGGCCGGCACCTCGGGCGCCGCGAGGACGACCTTCAGCCGTGGGTCGCCCAGGTCCTTCAGCCCGTCGACCTTCTTGGGGTTGCCCTCGACGGTGGCGATGACCAGCCGGTTCTTCGCGATGACGGCCGGTGTGCCGGTCTCGCCCTCCACGCCGTGCATGCTCTTGGCGTCGGCGGTGATCAGCGCGTCGGCGGGGGCGCCCTGCTTCACCTGGGCCACGAGTTCCTGGGAGCCCGCGAAGGAGAAGGTGATCTTCGTGCCGGGGTGGGCCTTCTCGTACGCGGCCCCCGCCGTCTTGAACACGTTCGTCAGCGACGCGGCGGCCAGCACGGTCAGGTTCGCCTTCGGCACGGAGCCGGCGCTCCCCTTGGGCGACGCCGCGGGGTCCTCCTTGCCGTCGTCGTCGTTGCCGCAGGCCGCGAGCGGCACGAGCAGGGCGGCGGTCATCACGGCCGCCGCCGCGCGGTGACGGGTGGGGCGCTGGGACATGAGGGTCGACTCCTGGTGTGACGTGCGTACGGGCGGGCACCGCCCGGGGCGCTGGACGGGGTGGGCAAGCCGCGCCGGGACGGCGACGCCGCTGATCAGGTCCGGTCGATGTGCACGCTGGTGGACTTCACGCGGGCGGTGGCCTGCATGCCGACTTCCAGCCCCAGTTCCTCGACGGCCTCGCGGGTGAGCAGGGAGACGAGGCGGTGCGGCCCGGCCTGGATATCGACCTGGGCCGCGACATCGCCGAGCTTGACGGCGGTGACGATGCCGGGGAAGGCGTTGCGGGCCGTGGTGTACGAGCTGTCGTCCTCTCCTTGGCCGCCCTGGGCGACCTCGATCGAGAACGCGGCCAGGTCCCGGCCGTCGATGAGGCGGCGGCCTGCTTCGTCACGGTGGGTCGCGACCCGGCCGGCGTCCGCCCAGCGGCGCGCGGTGTCGGGGCTGACGCCCAGGAGCCGCGCGGCCTGACCAATTGTGTAGGACTGCATATGCGACACGATAGGAGGGTGCGGCTCTTATATCCAACCCTTTGAGCCTTTCTCCATGGCAGATGCGATACGAATGGAGAAAGCGCCAAGGCGCGTGGACCGGCCCCTGAGAGGCGGGCCCGGCGGGCTGCCGCGAGCGTGGCTACAGTGATCACGACCCGACAGGCAAACCCTGGCAATTCGCCCCCTGTGGAGCATTCATCATGACCTTGAGCATTCGGAACCAGATCCCAGGCACCGTCGTATCCGTGACGCGGGGCGAGGTCATGGCCACCGTGAAGGTGCGGCTCGACGGCGGGCAGCAGGTCACCGCCGCCATCACGGTCGACGCGGTCGAGGACCTGGGCATCGGCGAGGGTTCGGCGGTGCGCGTACTCGTCAAGTCCACCGAGGTGTCGCTCGCCACCGGCCCGGTGCGGGGCCTGAGCATCCGCAACCAGCTCCCCGGGACCGTTACGGACATCGCCACCGGCGGTGCCATGGCGGGCGTCAAGATCGATGTCCAGGGCGCCGAGCTGACAGCCGCCATCACGAAGGAAGCAGCCGACGACCTGGAACTCGCGGCCGGCTCCTCCGTCGTCGCCCTGATCAAGTCGACCGAGATGTCGCTGGCCACGGCCTGACCCCGGCCGGTCGACGCGGGGAACTACCGGCGGGCGTGGGACCCGGCAGGCAAGAACCTTGACCGCTCCCACGTGTCCTTCGCAGCGGAATCCAACCCATTTGATCGGCTTCAACTGTCGCAGAACGTCGCTGCCTTCAGCTCGACCTCGGGGTTCGAGATCACAGTCGACATCGACGACCCACGAACTGGTCCTGCATCGAACCGACCGCGCGAGGGCGGCGTTCGGACATCCGTTCAATGAATTCTCCGGGCGTGAGCAAGTCGGCTGCCGGCGACTGTGCCGATGTGCTTCCGTGCCCCCAGGAGGGCTTGCATCCAGACCTCTCGGGCTACGTGGAGGGCGTGACGTTCGGTGCGCTGAGCCTGCCGAGGAACTGTGGAGCAATGACGGAGGCGATCAGTTGTCCTGTGGGCCTTCCAGTTCCTGGAGTCGCTCAGCAACCGCTTGGGGCCACGGGCGCTGGAACTCGCCGCGGTGACCCCGTTCGGGGCACTGGCGGCGCGGGTATGTCATGCCCTGCCGCGCATGTCAGGCGCACGGATCCGGCTTCGACCAAGGGGGCGTCAGTGCGGAACAGCGTGGTTGGTCTGGGGCTCGGTGAAATACGCGGTGATTACCCCGTCATCAACCCGGCGATAGGCGCGACGATGCAGGTCGTTCGTCGCAACCCGTGCGTGATCGCCCGCCGTGCGCCGATGGCCCTCCGGCAAGGCGTTTCCGTCGGCTTGGGGCACGCGGAGGACGCGGGGCCCTGAAGAGTTGAGTGGGTGCATATCGTCTGACCAGCGTAAACACGCAGCTATGGCTCCTCCTGGCAGCTTCGGGCGGAGCCGTGGCGACCGCTGTTGACCGCCTCTACTGGCACGTTGTGGCACGCCCCTCGCGCAACGTCAGCCGGTGACCGGAGCAGCGGCCCCGCTGCGAAAGCGCCGAGGCCGGTGTCGGCCTGTGCGGTTGTGGCTGTCACGAGAGGAGGGCGAGGAACAACCGCCCCGGGATCAGGTAGAGGGTGGCGGCCGCGCTCGCGGCGAAGACCGGCAGCGAGACCAGGACGACGAGAGGCAGTCGCAGGACGGCCCACAAACCGAGGACTTCGCCCCCGCCCTCGTTCTCGCCCGCACTCGCACGTCCGCGCACGTACCAGACGCGCTGATACGGCAGGGGTCTCACGGCGGGACGGCTCACCTTCCGTACGTGCTCGTACCGCCGACCGGCGACGTCGGTGACGGCGTGGACGTCCTGGTGGCCCGACGAGGTCACTTCCGAGCGGTCGAAGTCCGCGCGGGTCCGGTGGCCCCGGCGGATCAGCGCCCACAGGCCGGATACCGATGAGAAGAGATAGAAGCCCGATATGAAGGCGAAGGCCGCCGGGACAAAGCCTCCGGCAAGATAGAGGACGGCTCCCACCACGTCGCCGGCGGCATACAGGAGTGCCGCGTAGCCGATGAGCGCGGTCGCCACTCCCGGCACCACCAGATCGCCCCAGTCGATACGGTCGCGCAGCGACGGCAACGGGGCCGGCGGGCGCCGTGCGGGGTGGCCGCTGGCGATCGGGAACGAGCCCTCGCGCAGGCGTACCTCGTCCGCCGCGCACACCGGGACCGGGCGCCGCGTGCCACTCGGGGGCGTCCACGGCACTTCAGCAGTCGATGGTCCGTGCCGAGGGTCGAAGAAGCAGAGCGGGAGCCGTGCGGGCAACGGCCCACCCGTCAGGCGTGACTCCAGACAGGCCATGGCGTTCCGGCCGTCGTCCAGGTGCCGAAGGACGTCCTCGCGGCCGTCGCGGCGCAGGGCCCGACCGGCCGCCTCGTACGCGTCGAGGGCGCGCGCCCAGTCTTCCACCGCTTCCGGCGGAGTTCCGGGAGTTCCCGGCTGGAAGGAATGCGCGGTCAGCAGTTCACCGAAGGCCGTCACCTCGGCCGCGAGGTCCGGATCCGGCTCCGCCCTCCGCTTCCTGCTGTACGGCACGATCCCTCCCGCGGTCGGTATGGCGCGATGTAGGGCCTGGGACGGGTCAGAGGGTTGTCCTGCTTTCCATGACCCATCGGCGTCTCGCCTCCGCACCGGTGTCCCCTGCAAGGCTCCCCATGCTCCCTGACCACCCGAAGGAACACCATGCCATCGACCGGCAAGATGGGCCCGCGCTCGTTGCCGGGATGGCGGAGGCTGCGGTTCCGGCGCGGTTCCAGTCGATCATGTCCCCTGCCGTGGTCCAGGGGATCAGCCGGGGAGCGGGACTCGAATCGACCAACGGCGTTCCCGCGCGCGCGTGACGGGCCGGTCAGCCGGTGAAGGGTTCCAGAGCGAAGCGGCCGATCGCCACGAAGGCGGTCAGGGCAAGGTAGCCCCCGTCTCCCAGCGCGGCTTTGGGCTCACCACGGCGGATCCGCAGGATCATGGCGCCGGTCATGATCAGCGCCAGGCCGCCGGCCGCCAGCGGTACCAGTATCGGCGCGATCCCGAGCAAGGCCGGCAGGACCAGGCCCACGGCACCGAGGATCTCGAGTGCTCCGATGGCCTTGAGGGTGCCGGGCTTGAAGTCGAGGACCCAGCGCGCGGCCTCGGCCATCCCAGCCATCTTCTCTCGCGGGACGAACAGCTTCCCGAAGCCGGAGAACAGGAAGACGGCGGTCAGCAGGCCGGTGATGATCCACAGTGCGATGTTCATGAGTCCTGCCCTTGGCACGATGTCGGGGGGGGCGAGGGGACGCCCGGGGTCGTCCCGGGTCCGCCTGGGAGCCTGAGGGGAAAGGTCCGCGTCAGCCGAACTGACCGGGCTGGTACTCACCGCCGGGCGTCCGGGTGATCACGTTCAGCCGGTTGAAGGCGTTGATCACGCAGATCAGGGCCACCAGGGCCATGAGCTGGTCCTCGTCGTAGTGCTTCGCCGCCTTCGCCCACGCCTCATCGGTGACGCCGCTGGAGTCGGCGAGGCGCGTGCCCTGCTCGGTGAGTTCCCGTGCCGCCCGCTCCGCCTGATCCGGCATTCCATCTCGGTCTCCTTCGCCTTCGGATGCCTGCACCACTACGACGAAGGACTCATCCAAGAGGTAACAACCCCATGCGCTCGACGTCTCGACGTGCGCTACTCGGGTCGCGCGGGCAGACCCATGGCGTCGAGGCGCTTGCGGTCGCTGACGGTCAGGAGCTCGACGATCCGGCCGTCGACCACGGTGCACGC
Source organism: Streptomyces sp. CB03234 (assembly GCF_001905885.1). Classification (GTDB taxonomy): domain Bacteria; phylum Actinomycetota; class Actinomycetes; order Streptomycetales; family Streptomycetaceae; genus Streptomyces. Next base: position 546,995 of record NZ_LIYH01000005.1, read on the forward strand.
CACCACGCCGAGCACCTTGCCCCTCGCACCCCAGGCCACGAACCCCGGCACGCCGTTGACCAGGACCGGGAGCACCGAGGTCATCGACCGGGCGCCGCGCAGGACCGGTTCGGCGACCTCGGCCGCCCCTGCCCTGGTCATCACGCCCTGCGGGTGGTACGTGCGCCAGGTCACCTTCGGATCGAGCAGCCGTACGAGCCCTTCGAAGTCCCCGTTCCGCGCCGCGGCAAGAAACGCGTCGACCACTGCGCGCTGCCGCCGCGGCTCCTCGTCCGGCACCGATGTGCTCTGCACCTTCCGGCGGGCCCGGCTGGCGAGCATCTTGGTCGCGTCGGTGGACCGCCCGGTGATCTCGCCGATCTCGGCGAACGGCACCGCGAACATGTCGTGCAGTACGAACGCCAACCGTTCGGTCGGCGTGAGGGTTTCGAGCACCACCAGCAGTGCCAGCCCGACCGATTCGGCGAGCATCGCGTCGTCCTCGGGTGCCGCCCCGCCGTCCACGGTCACCACCAGCTCGGGCAGTTGGTTGTCGTACGACAACTCGGGCCGGGTCTTGCGCGAGCGCAGCACGTCGATGCAGACCCGGCCGACCACGGTGGTCAACCAGCCGGCCAGGTTGTCGATCGCGGCCGCGTCCTGTCGCGCCAGCCGGATCCACGCCTCCTGCACCGCGTCCTCGGCGTCCACCCGCGACCCGAGCATCCGGTGGGCGACCGCCACCAGACGCTCACGCTGCTGTTCGAAGGCTCCCGCCAATGCTTCGTGCGGACCGGAACCGGTCATGTCGTTACCTTCCTCGCGCGAACTCCGTCATGATCATGACGGGACCGAAGGTGCCGAGGTAACCGTTCGGCGTGCGCCTTGAGGGAAGCGCCGCGGCGGCGACCGGTGATCGACATGTGCGACCTCCGCTGCCCCAGGCCATGTCCAAGGAGCCGGTGACGCGCGCCGGCATGGCCGCCGGGGTCGTCTTCGCGGGTGATGCGGGCGACGGCCGGTCGCGGAATGAATCTCGCTTCCTGGGCAACGACGAAGCCTTGGGTCGATGACAGGCGCGGCGCCCCTCCGGGATCCGGACAACAAGAAGGGCCCGGGTCTGCGACCTGTGTCCGATCTGCACCAGCAAGCCCGTGACCGCCGCCTGCACGATGGCCTTCGTGCTGTCACCCGAAGCCCCGGCCTGCCGTCGTCCGTATCGCCGGCCAGGTGGAAACCCGCCTGGCTCAGGGCATGCCGCACCCTCGACGCGAGTTCGGAGGGCGGAGGCGACACAAGCCTCTCCGGCCCTCATCTCGGGGGATCAAGCCCGTCGGCTCAGTCCGCGCCATCGAGCCGCTGCATCATGCATCGGGCCGACTGGTCTTGGCCTGTGCGAAGGCCGGCCCATCACGGACGCCCACCCCGATGGGCGCCGCGGTGATGAGCCGGCCCGTTCGAACAGCACACCGGCAGCCGTGGCGCGCCCGGTGCGCTGGTGATCACTGGATCAGGTGGTGGTCACAGGTGCGCGGCGATGGCCGGCATGAGGTCCTGGAAGGTGCGTCCGTCGGCAGGGCTGCCGATGGCGGCCATCTGCCAGCCGGTGCCGCCCCGCTGGACCTTGGCCATGATCTGGGCGGTGTGGCGGCCGCCGCCGGTGAGGGTGTAGCGGGCCAGTTCCTGGCCGGTGGTCTCGTCCAGGAGGCGGCAGAAGGCGTTGTCGACCTCCTCGAAGGTCTGCCCGGTGAAGGAGTTCACCGTGAAGACGATCTGGTCGATGTGTACGGGGACGCGCTGGAGGTCCACGAGGATCGACTCGTCGTCGCCGCCCTGGCCCGCGCCGCCGACGCGGTTGTCGCCGGTGTGGCGTACGGAGCCGTCGTCGCTGACGAGGTGCTGGAAGAAGACGACGTCCACCGGCTGCTTGTCGGCGAAGAGCACCGCCGAGGCGTCCAGGTCGATCTCCCGTGCGGTCATCCGGGCCAGGAAGCCCTTACGGGGTGCGGACTTCCAGCCCAGGCCCATGCGTACGACGCTCAGTGCGCCGCCGTCGGACTTGCTCAGGCTGATCTGCTGGCCCTTGGTCAGGTTCACGGACATGCGGTGTGCCTCTTCGTTCGTACGGGTGTGTGGACTGGAGCCGGCTGCACGGGTCAGGTGCGTACGGGGCCGTTGCCCGGCCCTTCGCCGCCCGGTTGGGAGGCGGGGCCGTTGGTGGGCTGGACCTGGATCACGCGGGGAGCCGACTGCTGTTCGGGGGAGGAGTCCTGCTCCTTCATCGCCTTGGCTTCGCTCTTCAGGATGCGTCCCGCCTTTCCCGCGTTGCGGGCCAGTTCCGGGAGCTTCTTCGCGCCGAACACGATGAGGATGATGATCAGGAGTATCGCGAGCTCGCTGAGTCCGAACATCGGTTCCCGCTTTCTCGAAGTGGCCGTGGGATGGAGGCGACGGGTCAGACGTTGACGCCGAAGTCGGCGGCGATGCCGGAGAGCCCGCTGGCGTAACCCTGGCCGACCGCCCGGAACTTCCACTCCGCGCCGTGCCGGTACAGCTCGCCGAAGACCATGGCGGTCTCGGTCGCGGCGTCCTCGGACAGGTCGTAGCGGGCGAGCTCCGTGCCGCCGGCCTGGTTGACCACGCGGATGAAGGCGTTGCGTACCTGGCCGAAGCTGTGCCCGCGGGCTTCGGCGTCGTGGATGGAGACCGGAAAGACGATCTTCGTGACGTCGGCGGGGACGGCGGCGAGGTCGACCTTGATGACCTCGTCGTCGCCCTCGCCCTCACCGGTGAGGTTGTCGCCGGTGTGCTCGACCGAGCCGTCGGGGCTGGTGAGGTTGTTGTAGAAGACGAAGTGCCGGTCGGAGGCGACCTTCCCGGTCTCGTTGAGCAGCAGCGCGCTCGCGTCGAGGTCGTAGTCGGTGCCGGTGGTCGTACGGACGTCCCAGCCCAGGCCGACCAGTACGGCGGTCAGCCCGGGGGCCTCCTTGCTCAGTGAGACGTTGCCGCCCTTGGCCAGGCTCACACCCATGTCGCATCCCTTCCCGTCGTACGCGGTGCCGGGCCGTCGGTCCGGCTGAAGTCCGTCAAAAATCTACAGCACTGTAGAAGGTGACGGGGGCTCGCTTGGTCGGCATGCCCGTATTTCAGCCTCGTAGGCCGGAGTAGTCCCGGCCGATGGTCAGGGTGACGACGTCGGCTGCGGCGTTCGCGTCGTCCCGCGGTACGACCGTGGTCCTCAACCGCGCCGCCACGGCGAGCGCCTGCTGTTCGAGACCGGGGGGATACGTCACGGTCGTGGTCGCGGTGGGTTCGGGGGCGTTGCCGGTCGCGGTGACGGTGTAGCCGGCCGTACGCAGATGCTCCGCGGCTGCGGCCGCCGCGCCCGTGGTCCCCGTTCCGTTGAGTGTTTGGACCCTGACGCTGCGGGCCGGTGCCGGGGCGGGGGTGGTCATCCGGGACTTGTCGACCTCCTGGTCCTTCGCCAGGGCGGTGAACAGTTCCTGGGCGTGCGGATATTGCCAGGAGATGTTGGCCTTGTCGGTCGGGACGTCCAGCTCTCGCGGGTAGTTGGGGACGGTCAGGAAGGTGAGGCGGTCCTTCGGTATGCCCTGGAGGGTGGTGGCGAGGTCGGTCAGGGGCTTTATCCCGGCGAGGGACGGATCGGTGGTCACGGACTTGGTCGCCGAGTCCAGTACGTCGTACAGGTCGCCTGGGCTGGTCAGCTTCTCCCGCGACTTTGCGGCGAGAGCCTCCATGAACTCCTGCTGGCGTCCGATGCGTCCGATGTCGGAGCCGTCTCCGACGCTGTAGCGGGTGCGGACGTAGCCGAGGGCCTGCTCGTCCTTGATGGTCTGGCAGCCGGCTTCAAGGTCGAGGTGCGCCTTTTTGTCGCGTATGGCTTGCTCGGGGCAGACCTCGATGCCGTCCAGGGCGTTGACCATGCCCTTGAAGCCCTGGAAGTCGACGGACAGGAAGTTGTCGATGCGCAGCCCGGTGTTCTGCTCGATCGTCTTGATGGTGCAGGCGGCGGCTCCACCGACGTCACCCTTGGTGCCGCCGATGGCGAACGCCTCATTGATCTTGGAGCGGTGCGGGGCGGACGTGGTCCCGTCGCCGCGGTCGCAGGCGGGTATCTCGACCCAGGAGTCCCGGGGCAGGGAGACGACCGCGGCCCATTCCCGGTTGGCGGCTATGTGGAGGACCATCAGCGTGTCCGACTGCATGGTGTCCAGGTCTTTGCCGTACTTGGCGTTCGCGCCGGCCCGGCTGTCGGACCCGACGACGAGGATGTTCTTCGCGCCCGGGCTGAGATTGACCGGGCGGTCCTGCCCGATCCTGTTGTCGATGTCACCGGCGCGGATGTTGCCGTCCAGCTGCTGGTAGAGCCACGCTCCCGCCCCGCCCGCACCGAGAAGCAGCGCGACCAGGACGCCGCCCGTCCAGGCCATGTACCGGCCGCGCCGGGTCAACCGAAGTTTCGTCGCGCGCTCCGCTCGCCTGCGGCGGCCCCGCTGCCCGCTCATGTTGCTGCCCTCCCGCACCCCGGCCCCACAGGCCCTGCTGTCTGTTACGTGTCCGTCCGGTCCCCGATCCGTGTCGACGGATGCACGAATCTACAACGACGTAGAAGATGAGTGGTGAGGGGTAGCACATCTGGATGCTCGGCGCCTGTGGCGCGTCATGGCTCGCGTGCCGTGCCGCAGCCTCGCCAACACCAGCCGAACAACGGCCGACGACCGCGCCACGACTCAGTACGATGAACCGCTCCAGCGAACGGATGCGGGCCGGAGGGGACGGGAGGGAGACGGCATGACGGACCAGAACCAGGGCGGTGCCCCTCACCAACCCCGTCGGCGCGGCCAGGGTGAGCTCGAGGCGCAGGTGCTGGCCGCGCTGCGCGAAGCACCCGGTCCCGTGAACGCGGGGTGGGTGCAGGAGCGGCTCGGGGGCGGACTCGCGTACACCACCGTGGTGACCATCCTGACCCGCCTGCATGCGAAGGGCGCGGTCACGCGGGAGCGGGCCGGCCGCTCCTTCGAGTGGACGCCGACCGCCGACGAGGCCGGGCTGGCCGCCCTGCGGATGCGCAAGGTGCTGGACGCGGAGTCGGACCGGGAGGCCGTCCTGGCGAGCTTCGTGACCGCGCTGTCGCCGGGGGACGAGCAACTGCTGCGCGACCTGCTGGCCCAGGCGGCCGACGAAGGGGAAGACTGACCGTCATGGGGGTCTTCGTCTTCCTGCCGCTGGTGCTGCCCTTAAGCGCATGGCCGATCGCCCGGCTCGCCGAGCAGCATCTGCATCCGCGCGCGGCCACCTGGCTCCTGTCCGGGGTCGCCGGCGTGCTGGCCGTGTGCAGCACCCTGTGCCTGGCGCTGCTCGTGGTGGTGGGGACCGCGCAACTGCCCGGCAATCCGCTGCCCGACGGCTGGTCGGATCCCGAAGTGCGGGAGGCGGTGCCGTACGACGAGATCGCGGGCAAGGTGTCCATCCCGGCCCTGATCGTGGTGATCGCTTCCTGTGCGAGGACGGTGTGGCGGCACGTGCGCGTACGCAGAAGCGCCGCGCATGTTCTGTCATCGGTGCCTTCCCGCTCGGTGGCCGTGCTGCCCGACGAGACGCCGTACGCGTACGCCCTTCCCGGCAAGCGGCGCGGCCGGGTCGTGGTCACGACCGGGATGCTGGACGGGCTGAGCGCGCCCGAGCGTCGGGCGCTGTTCGCGCATGAACGGGCGCACTTGGTGGGCCGGCACCATCGCTTCCTGCTGGTGGTGCAGCTCGCGGCCCGCGCCAATCCGTTCCTGCGTCCCTTGCGTACCGCCGTGACCTACACCGCGGAGCGGTGGGCGGACGAGGAGGCGGCCGCGACGGTCGGCAGCCGGCGTGTGGTGGCGCGGGCGATCGGCAAGGCGGCTCTGGTCTCGCGCGGGGCACCCATCGCGACGCTCGCGGGGTTCGCGACCACCGGCCCGGTTCCGCGCCGGGTGGCCGCCCTGCTGGAACCCGCGCCTGCCGAACGGGTCTGGCCGCCCGTCTCCACGACGGTGGGGCTCGCAGCTTGGGGGGCGGCAGCCGGTACCACGGTGTCGGCGCTGTCGTCGGCGAACTCGGCCGTCACCCTCTTCTTCATCCTGAAGGCGGCGACCCCGCTCTAGACGCTTGGCCGGCGGGGCCGGGATTTCGTTGCGGGCCTTCCCGCCCTTCAACGGGCAGAAGGGCGGGAAGGCGGTCGGAGGGGGCTTCGCCGCGTCCGAGTGACGCCACGCCTGCCGGGCACGGGAGATTGCGAACGGACCATGCGATGCCCTCGTGCTTCGTGACACCCGGGCGGCGGTGACGCCCATTCTGGTGACGGCCGGCCACAAGGCGCCGGCACGTCGGTGTCTCTACGGGACCAGTCGGCCGAGTAGGCCCAGAAGGCGGCGATCAGGATCGCGGCCACGATGCACGAATTCCCCATGGCAGTCCCCTCCCAGGCTGTCCGCTGTGCAGGTGCTCCTCACTGGCGCCGCCCCATAGGGAATCGGGGCGGCGGGCAGCGGCTACCGCATCAGAGGTCGAACTCGTGCGGCGGAAGTTCGAGCACGTAGCAGGCTTCGCGTACGACGGCCTGCTCGGTCTTGTCGAAGTCCCCGTCGGCACCGCCGATGATGATGCCGATCTGGACGACGGCGCGGGCTTCGGCGGGCTTCTTCTTTGCCTTGGCGACCTCCTGGAGCACGCTGACCTTGCCGAAGTCGAAGTCGGCGGTGAGCCTGTTGAGGTTGTCGTCGAAGCGGCGCTGGAGGTCGTCGGCGGGGAAGTTCTGCAGCACCTCGTTGGTGGCGATCAGTTCGGCGACGCGGCGTCGCTCGGAGGGGTCGATGGTGCCGTCGGCGGCGGCGACCAAGGCGCACATCGCCATGGACGCGTCACGGAAGGCACCGCTCTTGAGGTCGTTCTTCTTCGTCATGAGCTGGGTCTGCATCGTCGATGCGGACTCCTTGAGGCGGTCCCACAGGGCCATGAGAACTCCGTAATCGTCGGGGTGGTCCGGACCGGACGGGGGCTCCAGCCGACCCGGACCACCGCGTCTTCTACATTGCTGTAGAAGCTATCAGGGGCGCAAGAGTGCCTCAGCCTTCTTCGCCCTCGTCCTCCTCGCCTTCGAAGAAGTCCCCGACCTCGTCGACGACTTCGGCTGCGACCATGCCGCCGACCACGCCGACGGCGAGTCCGGCCGCACCGGCCGCGACGACGGTCCCCATGCCGGGGCCGGAGCGGTGTCCATGTCCGTCGCCGTGGTGGTGGTCACCGTGTCCGTACGACGCGTGGGTGCCGTGCGAGGAGCGGTGCTCGATCAGCTGGCGTACCCAGCCGTCGACCTCGGTGTTCCAGTCGGTGTGGGCGACGCTGTCGTGGGTGACGGTGAAGCGGGTGAGCGCGTCGTGGCCGCCGGAGAAGAGGCCGCCGCGCTTGTCGGCTTCCAGGATCACCTCCATCCCGCCGGGGCCGGCGAGGAAGGTCACCTCGATCTCGTTGACCGCGTGCGCGTACTGCGGCGACGGGGTGATCTCGATCTCCTGGTAGAACGGCAGATGCTGGCCGGTACCGCCGATGTGGCCGTACTCCAGGTCGGCCGACTTGAAGCCGAAGCCGAGCTGCCCGAACGCCTCCAGGATCGCTTCCTGGACCGGCAGCGGGCCCACCGTCAGCGGGTCCAGGTCGCCCTTGTCCTTGGCGCCGGCCACGCCGAGCTCCGTGCGTACGCCCAGTACGACGCCCAGCGGTTGTCCGTGCAGCTCGGTGATCGGGGTCTCCCACGGCAGCGTCACCGAGAACGGAATGCTGCGCTGCTCGCCCTCGGCCAGCCGGAAGCCGCCGGCCACCGTGTACCGCTCGAAGGCGACGGTGCCCTCGTGCTCACCGTCGTCCGTCTCGGCCTCGGCGCGGGCGACCAGCTCCAGGCTGATGTGCTCGATGTCGAAGTCCGCGTTGCCGCCCTTGAGCTGGACCTCACCGGTGAGGCTTCCGCCGGGAAGTACCGCTCCTGGCGTGAGGACCGTGTCCACGGCGGGACCGCCGACACCGATCGAGCCGAGCAGCCGTTTGAACACCATCGTGGCGTTCACTCCTTTGTGATGCGTGTGGTTCTCTCGTCATGGCCCGCCGCCCCGGCCGGGCGGCGGGCCGGTGATTACTTCGCTGCTTCGAGAACAGCGCGTGCTTCATCTACACGCATGTAGAAGCATAGGGGCGGGCTGTCCTCGTGTGGCAGGAAACTCCGAGACTTCGGATGGCGAGTCTTGATATGGCCCCGGACGGCTTCGCCGACAGCCTGGCCTGCACCGGCGCGGCAGCGCCCCACGGCACGCCTGCCGTCTTCGTTTGCCTTTCCTTTACAGTGGGTGTAGAAGCATGCCGCTTCTGACTCACTGTCTTCCGCGTATGAGAAGGAGCTACGGACCCGCGATGGGTGAACCTCCCAGTACCAGCCGTGCCGCCGCCTGCCCGCACCACAGGAGCGAGCGATCGGGGGTGGCACGGTGATCGAAGTCCTGTTGCTGCTCCTTGCTCTGGCTCTGACGCTGGCCTGTGCGCTGTTCGTCGCGGCCGAGTTCTCCCTCACCACTGTCGAGCGCGGCGAGCTTGAGCGCGCCGCCGATGCCGGTGAGCGCGGCGCCGAAGGCGCACTGAAGGCGGTACGGAAGCTCACCTTCCAGCTCTCCGGCGCCCAGCTGGGCATCACCGTCACCTCGCTGGTGATCGGCATGCTCGCCGAGCCGTCACTCGCGGCCCTGCTGCGTGGCCCGCTCAGGGCCATCGGCCTGAGCGGCGCTGCCTCGTCCGTCGCCACCGTGCTGGGCGTCGCCGTGTCCACGGTCGTGCTGATGGTGATCGGTGAGCTGGTCCCGAAGAACTGGGCGATCTCGCATCCGCTGGCGGTCGCCAAGGTGGTGGCGGGGCCGCAGCGCGGCTTCACGGCCGCCTTCGGACCGTTCATCCGGCACCTGAACCACACCGCCAACCGGTTCGTACGCCGCTTCGGCCTGGAGCCGGCCGAGGAGCTGGCCTCGGCCCGTACCCCGGAGGAGCTCGTGGCACTCGCCGAGCACTCCGCACGGCGCGGCGTGATCGAGCAGGACTCCGCCGAGCTTTTCGTACGCACCCTGCACCTGAGCGAGCTGACCGCCGAGAACGTGATGACCCCGCGTGTGGACGTCGTCGCGCTCGAAGCGCACGCCACCGTCGCCGACGCCGCCAACCTCTCCCTGGCCACCGGCCTGTCCCGCTTCCCGGTCTACCGCGACAGCCTGGACGAGGTCATCGGCACGATCCACATCCGTGACGTCCTCGCCCTGCCCCCGCAGGAGCGGGCGACCACCCCGGTCACCGCCCTCGCCACCCCGCCGCTGCTCGTGCCGGACACCCTCCCGGCCGACCGGCTCCTTGAGCGGATGCGCGCCCAGCGCACCATGGCCGTCGTCATCGACGAGTACGGCGGCACGGCGGGCGTCGCGACCGTGGAGGACATCGTCGAGGAGGTCGTCGGAGAGGTACGCGACGAGCACGACCCGCTGGAGATCCCCGACCTGCTGCCCGCGCCCGCGACCGAGGACGGCCGCGCCACCTGGGAAGCCGACGGCAGCGTACGGATCGACCAGCTCGCCGCCATAGGGCTCATCGCGCCCGAAGGGCCGTACGAGACCGTGGCCGGCCTGATCGCCACCCGCCTCGCGCGCATCCCCGCCCAGGGAGACACGGTGGACGTCGACGGGTGGCGACTGGACGTCCTGGACGTCGAGCACCACCGCGCCGACCGCGTCCACATCACCGAGCCCGCCCGCGAGACACAGCAGCAGCCGGCCCGGGAGCGGCAGCTGGAGGAGGCCCGATGACCACTGTGCAGCTCTTCATCGGGGCGCTCACCCTGCTGACCAACGCGTTCTTCGTCGCGGCCGAATTCGCCCTGATCTCCGTACGCCGCAGCCAGGTCGAACCGGCCGCCAGGCAGGGCAACACGCGGGCCCGGATCACCCTGTGGGGTCTGGAGCACCTCTCCCAGATGATGGCCACGGCCCAGCTCGGCATCACCGCGTCCTCGCTGGTCCTCGGAGCGGTCGCCGAGCCCGCCATCGCCCACCTCCTGGAGCCGGGCTTCGAAGCCGTCCACCTGCCGCACGTCCTGGTCCACCCGGTCGCCTTCGTCATCGCGCTGTCCCTCGCCACGTACGCGCACATGCTGATCGGCGAGATGGTCCCCAAGAACATCGCTCTGGCCGCTCCGGCCAAGACGGCGCTGCTGCTCGGCCCGCCGCTGGTCGCCCTCACCCGCGCCCTGCGCCCGCTGGTGTTCTCCATCAACGCCTTCGCCAACGCCCTGCTGCGGCTGATGAAGGTGGATCCGAAGGACGAGGTCGAGTCGGTCTTCACCGATGACGAGCTCGCCCGCATGGTCGAGGACTCCAGCGAGGCCGGGCTGCTCTCGCCCGCCGACAGCGAGCGGCTGCGGGACGCCCTGGAGCTGGGTACGCGGCCGGTCGGCGAGATCGTCGTACCCGCCCAGAAGATGCACACCGTCCCCCACACGATCACCCCGGCGGGCCTGGAGCGGACTGCGGCGGCCGCCAAGTTCTCCCGGTTCCCGGTCACCGGTCCCACCGGGGCCGTCCTGGGCTACCTGCACATCAAGGACACTCTGGGCGTGGCCGACCGGGACAAGCCCTTCCCGCGCACCGCGCTGCACCCGGTCACCCGGGTCCGCATCGACACGCCGCTGGACGACACCCTCACCGCGCTGCGTGCCGCCGGCAGCCACCTGGCCGCCGTCACCGGTGAAGCGGGCGCGGTCATCGGCTTCGTGACCATGGAGGACGTGCTCGAAGAGCTCGTCGGCCCGGCAGCCCCCGTGTAACCGGCCGACACCAGCGCTGCCTTGATCCACCCATCCAGAAGGCCATCCAGAAGGAGCACCACTTGTCCGCCAGACCGACGGACCCCCCGGCGGCACCGCGATGACTGCCGCCGTACTCGGCCTGCTGGCCGTCCTCGTCCTGACCGCCGGCACCGGCTACTTCGTCGCCCAGGAGTTCGCGTACGTCGCCGCCGACCGCCTCGCACTCGCTCGCGAGGCGGAAGCGGGTGACAAGCGGGCCGCCCGCGCACTGAAGGTGCTGGAGCGGCTCTCCTTCATGCTGTCGGGCGCTCAGCTGGGCATCACCGTCACCGGCCTGGTGGTGGGCTTCCTCGCCGAGCCGTCCGTCTCCGCGCTGCTCAAGCCCGTGCTGGGTGGCCTTGGCTTGCCCGACGGTGCCGTCTCGGTGGTCTCCGTCCTACTCGCCTTCGTTCTGGCAACGGTCGTGCAGATGGTGCTGGGTGAGCTGGCGCCGAAGAACCTCGCGCTGGCCGTTCCCGAGCGGCTGGCGAAGTCCCTGGCCGGCTCGACCCTCGTCTACCTGAAGATCGTGGGACCTGTCGTGCACGTCTTCGACGGCGCCGCCAACAGGCTGCTGCGCAAGGTCGGCATCGAACCGGTCGAGGAGCTCCACCACGGCGCCACCCTCGAAGAGCTGAGCCATCTGATCGGCGAGTCCCACGAGCAGGGTCACCTGCCCGCCGACACCGCCGAACTCCTCGACCACGCGATGGAGTTCTCCGAGCGCACCCTGGACGAGGTGATGGTGCCGCGCGTGGACGCCCTATTCGTTCGCAAGGACGCCACCGTCGCCGAGGCCGTCGAGCTGATCGCCAAGCACGGCCACTCCAACTACCCGGTCCTCGGCGACCACCCCGACGACGTCGCCGGCGTCCTCGGCGTACGGGACCTGATGCGGCTGCCCGCCGCCGATTTCGAGCGCACGACCGCCGGGGAAGCGGCTCGCCGACCGCTGCTCCTGCCCGACACGCTGCCGCTGCCTGACGCGGTGACGCAGATGCGTGAGCGGGACGACGAGTTCGCGGTCGTCCTGGACGAACACGGCGGCGTCGCCGGGATCGTCACGTACGAGGACATCGCCGAGGAGCTGGTCGGCGACATCGCGGACGAGACCGACACCGTCGTCGAGCTCGCCGTCGCCGACGGGGACGGCTGGCTGGTAGACGCCGGGCGCCGCCTGGACGAGGTCGAGCAGACGACCGGCATCGCGCTGCCCGAGGAAGAGGACTACGACACCGTGGCCGGCCTGATCATCGACCGGCTCGGCCGCTTCCCGGCGATCGGGGACCGTCTGACCGTGGACGGGGTCGAGATCCAGGTCCTGAGCCTGGACCGGCACGTCCCCGAACGCGTACGTATGCAGCGCATGGAGCAGCCGGCCGAGGAGGCACAGGCATGAGTTTCCCGATGGCCCTCTTCGTTACCGTGCTGCTTCTGATCGGCAGCGGCTTCTTCGTCGCGGCCGAGTTCGCGCTGGTCGCCGCCAAGCGGCACCGCATGGAGAAGGCGGCCGCCGACGGGCAGCGCGGCGCCAAGGCCGCGCTCGCCGGCATGCGGGAGCTGTCCCTGATGCTCGCCGGAGCCCAGCTCGGCATCACCATCTGCACCCTGGGCCTCGGCTCGATCTCCAAGCCCGCCATCTCCCACCAGGTCGACCCGCTCCTGGTGAAGCTCGGCCTGCCCAGCGGGCTCAGTTACGGCATCGCCTTCGCCTTCGCCATGATCGTCGTCGTCTTCCTCCACATGGTGCTCGGCGAGATGGCACCCAAGTCGTGGGCCATCGCCCACCCCGAGCGATCCGCGATGCTCCTCACACCGCCCTTCCGCGCCCTGGTGAAGACGGTCCGGCCGCTGATCTGGCTGCTCAACAAGGTCAGCAACGCACTGGTACGGCTGTGCCGCGTCCACCCGCGCGACGAGCTGACGGCCGTCCACAACCGCGAGCAGCTCACCCACCTGGTCGCCGAGTCCGAACGCCTCGGCCTGATCAACCGAACCGACTCCGAACTGATCACCCGCTCCCTTACCGAACCCCAGACGCCGGTCTCCGGCCTCCAGACCCCGGCGGGCGACATCATCACCGTCCCCGCCGACGCCGACCTGGACGCGATCCTGGCCAAGGCCACGGAGGCCGACCGCTCCCGCCTCCTCGTCCACGACGGCGACACCATCCTGGGATCGGTCCACGCCCGCGACGCCCTTGTCGCCCGCACCCGCGGCCGCAAGGTCACCGCACGCCAGCTGGCTCGCCCGGTACCGGAGCTGAACGAAGACGACAGCGTCTCCCACGCGGTCGAGCAACTCCGCCGGAACCGTGCCTCACTGGCCCTGGTCCGTGACCGGAAGGGCCGTCTCACCGGCCTGATCAGCCTGGACGACCTGATTGCCCGGTTGATGGGCTTGCAGGCCGCATAGGTCCTTCAAGGGTTCGGCGCGCCCGCGACCCCTACGGTCTGCGGCCGCTCCTGAGGCAGGAGCGGCCGCAGACTTCATGTCGCTCGGAAACGACGCCGTGCCCGTACAGCAGTCGGCTGGCGGAGTGCCGTAGAGACCGGCGCGGTTGAGGTCCATGGTGCGGGCGCCACTCCGCACAGGCTCGGCGGACAAACCATGCCTCCGGGATGGCGATGCGAAGTTTAGTGGGCTGAAGCGGCTAATAGTGCCAAAAAGTATCTTTCTGGAGTTTCTTCCCCTCTGTCAAGCCATGCTGCATTAAAGGGCAAACGCTGACAGGAGGAGTCATGACAGACACTGCCATGCAGGTCACGAGGGATGAAGCTACCGAACCGGTCCCCCTCATCTGTCCGCCTTGGTGCGCCGGTAGCACCAAGGGAAGCGACCACGGCGCCCATGAAAGCACCGAGGTGCAGTGGACTGGGCCCAGTGGTCCCAGCGGTGCAGCGGCGCTCTCCGCGTCCATCGCGCTTCTGTGCGACGACGAGGCCGATGGGCATGAACCGGAAATCTGGTTCGGGACTTCGGGAAGCTGGTGCGAGCTCGATCTGGCACAGCTGGGGTCGGTCATCCGAGAGTTGGAGGAGTACACCGTCGCCCTGCATGCTCTGCGGCACCGCTATGCGGCCGTACTCGCCGGCACCGACTTGACGAGCACCCCCATCGGTGACCCGGCACCCAGCCATCCGGTGGAGATCACCGCCCCCTGCCCTGCCTGGTGCAAGTATCGAACGGAAGGGCACGGCGCGGACTGTCTGCAGGACCGCTACCACTGCGGGGCGGAACGCTCCGTAGAGCTGACCCTGCAACATCCGGAGAAGGGCCGCGACGGGGCGATCCTGCCTGAACGTGTGGAAGTGCACCTGGAACAGTTGGCGTACGGGCGCCTTCCCGCCCTTGCTCTCGCCATCGAGGGTCACGGCGGCGGTTTCGGGTACCTGTCGCTGACAGAGGCCAGGCAGCTCCGAGCCGACCTCGGTGAGCTCATCGCGGTAGCGGAAGAGTGCGCCACCCCGGACGCCCTGCCACTGCTCGAAACGGTGACAGCTCATATGGGGGCGAACGTGGTCGAAGACCCGCGGCTCGACCCCCGCTCCTTGGGGTACGCGGTGGGAGACAGCAGTCCCGGCGGCAAGCTGTGGGTCTGCGTTCCCACGGGACTGTCAGAGGAGCTGCGGGAGCAGACGGTCAGGAACTTGCTGGCCGGCGCGACAGACCGGCATCGAAGGAAACTGTGGGAAGGCGACACCTCCCTGCACATCAGCGGCGACCGAGCAGCCTGGGCGGAAGCCTGCAAGCGAATCGCGGCATGAAAGTCACCCGGTCCGGCGGGCAGGCCCCTGCCCGCCGGAACAGTCTTGGCCGTGCCAGTACCAGCCCTGGCGGCAAGAGACGCCCGAGCAACCGTCGGCACGGAGTCCGGCTGGCCCGCCGCGGGTACTGATCGCGGTCTTGGTTTGGGTCACGTTTGCCTGTATGTACTGACACCAGAGGCTCGGCCGGCCGGTGGCCGGTATTCCGGGGAGGGGAGTCGATGGGGATCAAGGTGCTGCCCGTAACTGAGGCGCAGGATGAGTTGATCGACGCGGCGGTGGCGTTAGGGGACCGCTACACCAAGACGCTGGGCCTGATGACGCCGCCCGCGTACCGCAAGATGGCAGGGGACGGAGGGCTTCTCGTAGCTCTTGAGGGCGACGAGTTGATCGGTTACGCGCTGTTTCGTCTGCCGAAGCGGAGCCCGCATATCGGTCTGGCGCATCTGTGCGTGGCGGAAGAGCATCGCGGCAAGGGTGTCGCCCGCATGCTGGTGGATGCGATCAAGAAGCGGTACCCGCAGCGGCTGGGGATCAAGGCCAAGTGCCGACGCGACTACGGCCTGAGCGGCATGTGGACGAGCCTCGGCTTCGTACCCCGCGGCGAAGTGCGCGGACGGGGTCGTGACGGCGAGATGCTGGACGGCTGGTGGCTTGATCTGGGGCATCCGGACCTGTTCACCGGGGTGGAGAGCGACGCCCTGCTGGTGGTGACCGTCGACCACGGCGTGTTCATGGATCTGCGGGGAACCGAGCACACCAGGGATGTGCGCGAGTCCCAGGCCCTTGAGGCGGGATGGCTGGCTGATCTCGTCGAGCTGGCCTTCACACCCCAACTGCACCGGGATGTACGGGATATCCCTGACACGGGCGAGCGCCAGCACCAACGTGCTGCTCTGCACGGGCTGCGCCAGATCACGCCGGACGCAGACGCGGTGGCGGCGCGCCACGGCGAACTGCTGCACGCTGTGCGCAAGGCGCTGCCGCAACTGCCCGACGATGAGGCGCTGCGACGGGGCCTGCAGTACGTGGCGGAGACCTCGTGTGCCGGCCTTCAGGTCCTGGCCACTCGGGATCCGCTGCTGACCCGCTTGGCGAACGTGGCGTGGGAAGTCGCCCGTGTCCGAGTCGTCTCGCCGAGCGTTGTGACCCTGCATGTGGACGAGTTGCGGCAGGCGCAGGTGTATCGCCCGGCGGACCTTCTGGGCACGGAGTTCAGGGCGGGAGAAGTAGCACCAGGGGCGGAAGAGGAGCTGGTCGCGTTCTTCGACCAGTCGGGAAGCGACAGCGGCTCCGAGTTCGCCGAGAGACTCAAGTCCTTGGGCACAGATGCGGTTGTCTGGCATCGCGAGCTACTGCGTGATGGGCAAGGGCGTCCCATCGCTCTCTACGTATGGGCCCTCGATGGCCGGACGCTGACGGTGCCCGTGCTGCGTACCGCTGCCCACCCGCTTGAGGAGACGCTGGCACGGCAGTTGCTGTTCTCCTTGAAGCGGCTCGGCAGGGAGTGCGGAGCGCAGATCATCCGTATCACCGACACTGCTCCCTCTCCGGTGGCGAAGGCGGCCTCGGGAGACGATGGCTTCTTCGAGGGGGACGGTGGACTCGTAGCACTGCTCGTGGACGTCTGCGGAACCGCAGACGAAGTCGCGGCGGCCGCCGGGGGATTGGCTCCTCAGCTGGGCGTGGAAGTCGCCGAACTGCACGCCGAACTGCCGGCAGAGGTGGCGAGCGTGGTGGAGCGCGCCTGGTGGCCGGCGAAGGTCATCGATTCCCTGATGCCTTCCTTCCTGGTGCCGATCGAGCCCCGTTGGTCCACGGAGCTGTTCAACGTGCCTGCCATGCTGCTGCCGCGCAGCGACGTGCTCGGGATCAGCAGGGAGCACGTCTACTACCGTTCGTCCGGGCACCGCAACGAGAGCGTTCCCGCCCGGCTGCTCTGGTACGTCAGCAAAGGAACAGGCAACCAAGAGGGCCAACAGGTCGTCGCCTGCTCCCGGTTGGACGACGTGCTGATCGACATACCCGATGTGCTCTTCTCGCAATTCGAACACCTGGGCGTATATGGTCGGGATGAGGTTCGCGCAGCCGCCGACTCATCCGGCCGAGCCATGGCCCTGAGGTTCTCGGACACCGAGATCTTCCCGAAGCCGGTGACGCTGCGGCGTTTGAACGCACTGGCCGGAAGCCTGGGACTACGGTTGTCCCTGATGTCGCTGTCGAAGATCAGCAACGAGCTGTTCCAGGCGGTCTACGAAGAGGGGCACCGAAGGACGTGAACGATCTGGACCGCGCGATGCTGCTGTCTGTCCATCCCCGTTTCGCGACAGCGATCCTCGCGGGAAGCAAGACGGTGGAGGTGAGGCGCCAGCGCGTCGCCGCACCGCCAGGGACGACAGTCCTGCTGTATGCGACAGCACCCACCATGGCCCTGGTGGGCAAGGCACGCATCGCCGCGGTCCACGTCGGCTCCCCCAGGCAGGTATGGACGGCACACCGCGTGCACACCGGGATCAGCCGACGCGAGTACGACGAATACATGAGCGGCGCCACCCAGGCCAGCGGCGTCACGCTCGAAGATCCTGTGGCCTTCGACGAGCCGGTGCCGCTGAATGCCCTTCGGGCCATGGGTGCCTTCCATCCCCCGCAGAGCTACCGTTACCTGAACAGCGACGATCTCCGGCAGATGGCCCGAGCAGGGTCGGCTGCCGGATCGGCCCTGCTCGGCGTACTGGGTGACCTCGTCCCGGCGTAGGTGGAGGTCGAGCGCCAGCCCTGTACCCCGTCGAAGATCAAGTTTTGACAGGGCCGCCGTCTGTGGGACTGCCTGGGCACTCTTAGCCCGGACCGTCCCACAATTGAGGTATGGCTGCTCCGCGCCTGATCATTTATCCACCCGCCATCGCGGGTGTACGGATGGTGACCTACGGCGGCCGCGTCCTCGGCTGGGCGTTCCGGCTCAGCGACATCGCGAAGCTCCTCCAAGCGGCCGGCGCAGAGCCTGACGACGTCTGCTTGGACGACCGTGAGGTGTGCGAGTGGAGGGGTGGGGGACCGGAGACATGGACTTCGGCCTAGCCGGGCAAGAAGGCCAATGTGCGATAGCTGTTCCGGAGCGCGGTGAGAGGTTCGCGCTCGCGGGTGTAGTACAGCTTGTTGGCCAGGAGGACAGCCCAACGGCTCTGCTTGGGGGACACCCACATGCCTGTGCCGGTGAAGCCGTAGTGCACCCAGACGTCGTCCATCGGTGAGCAGCCGGGAGCCGGGTGCCAGAACAAACCGCGCGGCGGAGCAAGCCCACCCGTGTGGATCTGCAGGGATTCCTCGACCCAGCCCGTACCAAATCCCGGTTTCTCTGCCGCAGTGGCAGGGGCGAGCAGATAGCGCAGGAACCGGACCACGTCGTCCAGCACCGAGAAGGCCCCGGCAATGCCACACACCCCTCCCAGGAGGCGGGCGGAGAAATCATGAGGGATGCCCTTGAGATGCTCACCGGTCACCTCGTCGAGTTCGGTCGGTGCACACCGTGCCTTCACCCTGGGTGGCAGGGGGCCGAAGCGGGTTTCGGTCATGCCGAGCGGTTCCCAGACGCGGCTGGCGGCGACCTTGTCGAGGGGCTGGTCGAAGAGGTGCTCGACGAGGTAGCCGAGGATGAGCGCGGCGCGATCGGTGTACTCGACGGCTTCGCCGGGCGGGCGGTGGAGGGCTTCGTGGAGGACGCCGTCGCGGATGTCCTGGGAGTCGGTGCCGTAGAGAGCCTTCAGGCTGGCGCGCAAGGGGACGCCGGCCGTGTGGGTGAGCAGGTGGTGTGCGGTGACGTCAGCGAGGGGGTAGCCCTCGACCTCCCTCCAGAAGCTGCCGAGTGGGGCGTCGAGCGGGAGCTTGCCGTCCTCCACGAGGGTGCCGATGGAGGACCAGACGGCGAGGATCTTGGTGAGGCTGGCGACGTCGAAGACGGTGTCGGGTCGCATGGGTTCGTCCGGCCGTGTGGGGTCGAGAAGGCCCACCGCTCCGCTGGCATAGGTGCCGTCGGCATCGCCGACGGCCCAGACCGCGCCGGGGTAGACCGTGTCGCGCACGCCGTCCTGGAGGAGCTTCTCGATGCGGTCGGTGTTGAGCCTCATGGTCTCCCGATCTTTGTGGCGTGCGACGTCCCGTCGGCAGCGTAGTGACGCGACCGCGGCTGGCCGGGTTGCGCCACGGGGACGTCAGATGAGCTGTTTGCCGAGGTCGGTCAGAGCCGACGCGGTAGCGGTGAGCGGGTACCGGGCTGCGTTGCTCCTGCCGGCTGCTTGGAGGGCGGCGAACAGGCCAGGAGTGGTGCGGAGCCGGTCGAGGTCGCGGGCGAGGGTGGCTGGGTCGGTGAAGTCGGTAGCTACGCCGGAGGCGGCGAGGGCCTCGGTCAGGCCGGGCACGGGCTGGTACAGAACCGGTAGGCCGCACGCCTGGGCTTCGAGCGCGACCAGGCCCATGGCCTCGATCGTGGTGGACGGCATGACGAGGACATCATGGCCGGCAAAGGCTTTCCACAGATGTGGACGGCCGAGCCAGCCGAGGTAGCGGACGTGTATGCCTTGGCGGCGGAGCAGTGGAGCAAGGGCGTGGACCTGGGCGCGGGGTGCGGCGATGCTGAGCTCGGCGGCTTGTATGAGCGGCAGGGCCTGGAGCAGGGATTCGACTCCCTTCTCGGCGGTGAGGCGTCCTGCGTAGAGCAGCCGCAGGTGGCCGGTCGGCCTGTAGGCCCGCCGTGGCGGCGGATCGGTCAGCAGGTGGTCGGGGATACCCCATGGGATCTGCTCGATCTTGCGGTGATCGGTCTTGGGCGCGAGGCGGAGCAGACGGTCGGCCATGGCACCTGTGGGGACGACGATGGCGTCGGCTGCTCGCGCGGCCTCGCCGAGAACCTGGTGCTGGTCTCGGTGCGTCTCGGCGAAGAGCAGGTCGGTGCCGTGCACCAGGGCGATGCGGGGGTGTCGGGGAAGAGCCCGGAGGAGGGCCGGCGTGCCACCGAAGGCCAGGTGCTGGAGGTGGAGAAGGTCGATCTCGGAGGGACGCAAGGCACTGGTCAAGGCGTCGCGCAGCATGGCGACATAGCGACGGAACCCCGGCCCGTCGAGGCACTTACCGGCGCCGGGCAGCAGCTCCAGCCCGATGGGTGGTCGGTGGTGTGGTCCTGTCGGCTTCAGCATGAAGGCGCGGGACGGGATGAGGGGCTCTGGGCCGACGTAGAGGTCTTGGAAGAGCTCGACGCTTCCGCCGGGGCTGCCGAACGGCAGGTCGAGGACGGTTGCCACCACGGGGTTCACGCACAGCCTCCGACGATCTCCTCGTACAGGCGGGAGGTCTCGATGCCCTGGCTGGCCATGTACTTGAGGCCGTGCTGCTGGTAGCTGGCGGCGGCACCGAAGGGCTGGAGGAACACCAGCTTCCCCAAGGTCATGCGCGGATAGACGCGTACGGGACGGGCGGCGCGGATCTCCAGCGTCCAACGGATGGCGTGGCCCTGGTGGCCGAGCGGGGCGGAGACATGGACCCAGATGCCGAGAGCCCCGATCGTGCGGTCGCCGTTGAGGAACTGTGCGTACGTCTCCGAGCCGGTCTTCTCGTACGTGACCCCGAGATAGAGCACCCCCGGCTCCAGGACCAGACCGCTGCAGGGGAGACGGAGTTCGGTGAAGGCGGTGGGGGCCGCGGCGTCGAGGTCGCCGTCACATACGCGGAGGGTGTCGCCGAGCCGCCAGTCGTAGGCGTTCGGAGACACGCAGGCGGGGTCGTAGGGGTCGATGGTGATCTCGCCCGCAGCATGGGCAGCTGCGATGGCGTGGCCGGTGAGGATCACGATGCCACCGACCGCAGCGGGGTGGTGTCACGCCAGAACGCGGAGGGTTGGGGGCCGGCGGCGGCCTGGTACTTGCCCGCGTACAGGTCGACGGGGCCGATAGCGACGAAGAACATGATCTGGCCGATCTTCATTCCCGCGTACACGCGCAGCGGTCGGATCGGGGAGAGCATGAGGGTCCACTGGCCGTGGAAGCCGATGTCGCCGATCGGGGCGGTGATCTCGACGAAGAGGCCGAGTCGGCCGACGGAGGAGCGGCCGAAGAGGAGGGGGACGAAGGTGTCGGAGCCGACCTCTTCGAGGGTGTGGCCGAGGTAGAGCTCGCCAGGCTGGAGTACGAAGCCGGTGTCGTCGATCGTGGTTTCGCGGGTGGGGTTGGGGCGGTGAGCGTCGATCACGGGTGTGCTGTACGTCAGCAGGGTGTGGCCGAGGCGGACGTTGTAGCTGTTGGGGTTCACCTGCGCGCGGTCGAACGGAGTGATGCGCAGGCGGCCGTCGTGTGCGGCCGCGCTGATCTCGGGGCCGGTGAGGATCATCGCTCGTCTCCTTCGGTGAGGAGGTGCTGGAGGGCTTGACCGAGGCGGAGGCCCGCTTGGTGGGTGCGGCCGCCCAGGTAGCTGTTGGCCAGGTAGTCGGTGGTCAGCACGGTGGTGAGGTGACGGGGCAGCGGACCCGGTGCGGCGACCAGGGGGCCGGCCCGCTCGGCGAGGTACGCGAGGAGCGATTCAGGAGCATCTTGGTGGGCGGCCGGCACGTGTGCGTGAACGAGCTGGTTGCCGAACGGCTCGATGGCGACGAGATCTCCGAGAGAGAGGTGCTCGCCGAGTGGAGCAGGGCGGAGGGCGGTTTCGTTCAAGACGATGGCGTCCGCGCCTAGACCGCCGCGCAGGCGAACGGCAAGGTCCGTCAGGAGTTCGCGTCGATCGGCGAGCCGGTTGCGATAGGGCGCGGCGACGGTGCCGAGACGGGAGGACAGCCTCCGATGAGCTTCTGTGATCTTGTCTCGTGCGGGAGTGAGAGTGGCGGGGAAGTCGCTGAGGGCTGTGAGAGGGAAGGACGCGCTGTGGCAGGACCACGCGCTTCCTTCGCGTCGCGCAAGTGCGTAGCCCGCACCGAGTTCCGGCCCCTTGAGGACCGTGGTGTCGCCGACGTGGACAGGCCCGTACTGAGGGCTGTGGCAGTGGCCGGAGAAGATCACGTCCAGGAACGGGCAGGCAGCGGCCAGGGTGAGGTCTTCGCTGAAGCCGGAGTGGCTGAGCAGGACCCAGGTGTCGACCTCGTCGTGATGGGCCAGCATCACTTCCCGCAGGGCAGCAACCGGGTCGGTGGTTCGGTGTGAGGCGCGTTGCCCGATGGGGATAGCGCTGAAAGCCTGTTGGCCGATCACGGCGGTCACGCCAATCCGCTGGCCGCCGATGACGGCGATGTGCAGCGAGCGGAAGAGCCGGCGACCGGAGGATGCGTCGACGGCGTTGGCGCACACGGTCAGACGGTGCAACGCGGGTTCGAAGTGGTGGGACCAGCCGTGGTTGCCCGGTGCGATCGCGTCGTACAGGCCGGTGAGGATTGCCCGCTCGATCTCGCCCCGACCGAGTCGGTAGTACCCAGTCCCTTCGAAGAAGTCGCCGCAGTCGACGATGAGGGAGTCCCGCCGAGCGGCGTGCAGGTGGGACAGCATCGGGTCCGCAGCGGCAAAGGAGGAGTGGACGTCGGTGGTGGCGACGATCCTGTTCAGGACACGGGAGGTCATGTCGTTACCTCACAGATGTCCGCGCCCAGCGCTCGCAGCTTTCCCGGGAGGTCGGCGTGGCCACGGCGGAGCTGCTTCAGGCCGCCGAGGGTGGTGACGCCGCGCGCGGTGAGGCCGGCGATCAGCAGGGCGGATCCGGTCCGGATATCGGTCGCTTCCACGCCGGCTCCTGTGAGCCGCTGCGGGCCGGTCAGGCGGCATTGTGTGAGGGAGATTTCCTCGATGACCGCTCCGAGCCGGGCGAGATGCGGGAGCAGGTTGCCGTGCCGACCCGTGTTGATCGCGTCGGCGAAGAGATGGGTGCCGGGCAGGCCGAGGGCCAAGGCCATGAGCGGCGGCTCGAAGTCAGCGTCCAAGCCACCGGGCGAGAGCGAGGCGACGGCGCGTAGGGGGTGGCCGGTCGGCCGTGCTTCCTGGGCGTGGACAGTGAGAGCGTCGGTTTCGGTACGCACGGGGATGCCCAGCCACCGAAGGGCGGAGACCAGAGGAGCGACGTCCTTGCCACGTACGCCTTCGATACGGCCGGTGCCGCCGGTCGTGGCCATAGCGCACGCCAGCGTCCCAGCCTCGATCTTGTCGCCCGGCACCCCCCACACCACTGCTTCGTCCGCTGCAGTGGCAGGCGGTTCCATGGTGAGGACCCGGTCGCTCGCCCGGCTCTCCCAACCCGCGGATCGAAGCGCCTCCAGGACGCTGATGACCTCGGGTGAGAGATTCGGCTGCCCGAGGCGTAACGGCTGTCCGGCGACGACGGCCCGCAACACGGCGGCGATCGTCGCCCCGCGGGAGCGGAACGGCAGCACGTGTGACACCGTGCCGGGTCGCGGCTTGACCTTCTCGACCAGGTATCCGCCGTCATCGACCGTCACGCGGTCGCCGAAGGCCCCGTAGACCCGGAAGTGCTGGTCCATTCCGCGATTACCGATTTGGCATCCGCCCGGCCAGGGAAGGCGAGCCAGGCCGTACGCGCCCAGCAATGCGGGCACGAGGTAGTACGACGCCCGGATGCGGGCGGCATCAGGGAGGTCAGGGATAGTCCGGCCGGCGCTACCGGCCGGCAGGACCACGACGGAGTCCGGCACGTCGACGGGGCTGGCCACATGCCAACCCGCCTGGTGCAGCAGTGCCAGCATGGTCTGGACGTCCGTACTCGCCGGGACGTTGCTCAGGTGCACGGTGCGGTGCAGCGCGGCAGCGGCGGCGAGAAGGGGCAGCGCCGCGTTCTTCGATCCGTCGACCTTCACCGCGCCGGAGAGCGGGCGCCCAGGTCGGACCGCGATCACCTCGGCGGCATCGGCACGAGCGCGGGCCTGGATGATGGTCACGATCAACTCCTTTGAGGCGTCAGGGGAAGATGAGCAGGTCTGCCGGCGGCCGAGATTTCGGCCCAGCTGCATTTGCCTGACGGGGTCGGTTCGACACCGAAGCGGTCGGCCAGAGCAGCGACGATGAACAGTCCTCGTCCGCACTCGTCGTGCATGCCCGGTAGTCCTGGAGAGGGCAGCTCACCGCTGGAGTCGCACACCTCGATCCGCAGAGCCGTGCCGTTGAGCTGGGCAGTCACTGAGACGGGGCCGTGGCCCGCGTGCTGCACCGCGTTGGCGATCAGTTCTCCGGTCACCAACTCCGCGCTGTGCAGCGCATCGGAGTCGATGTCCGTGTCCCAGCTCCGTATCTCACCTGCGATCTGCCGTCGTGCTTCAGCGGCAGCCAAAGGGGTTCCGGATACGGAAAGGCTCAGTTGGTGCGCTTCCATGAGCGGCCTCCTGGTCGGGAGCGGCCACTCCAAGGAACCGGTTCCGGAAGACCGTCTGCGACGCTATGTGCTGCGCCTGCATCGCTTATGCACGTCCCGCATCACGGCCAAGTGCGATGCCATTACGCTCGGTTGAGCAGGCAGGATCGGCGACGGCGGGAGGAGCCGTGGCACAGATGGCCGACGCGCAGAGCGAAGCGAGACGGATCGGTGAGGTGATCCGCCAGGCGCGTGTCTTACAGAGGCGCTCCCAGGCGCAGGTTGCCGATGCGCTTGGCTACCACCAGTCGAAGGTCAGCCGCCTGGAGGCCGGCCGAGGGACTGGGGACGTCCGTGTACTCCGAGAGATCGCAAGGGTCCTCGACATTCCGCTGCAGACCCTGGGCCTCGCAGCTGGCTCGGAGGCCCGCCCGACCGATCCCGAGACTGAGGACATGCACCGCCGTACCTTCCTCGCTGCGGGTATAGCCGCAATGGCGACCCCGGCGACACCTGCCACCGCCCAGCACGCGCTCGTCCAGGCACTTCTCCCTGGCCCCACCCCTGATCCCACCGGCCAGAGCATGGACCCGGCCGGACTGCGTGGTCGTGTCACCACGGTGCGTCGGCTTTTCTGCACCTGCGACTACGCGGAGCTTGTGCGCACATTGCCCGGTCTCATCGGCGATCTACGGGAGGCCGTCGGCGCTTCTCCTGGATCGGCCGACCTGTCGGGGCTCTTGGCCACCGCGTACCAGACCTCGGTGAGCCTGCTGCTCAAGCAGGGCGACCATGGCAACGCCTGGCTCGCCGTGGGCCGAGCCATGGCCGAGGCCGAACGCTCCGGCGACCCGGTCGTCCTCGCCTCCAGCGTCCGAGTCCACGCGCACGTTCTGGCCCGCGAGAAGCACACCGGCCAGGCAATCACGCTCGTCCGGCACACCGCCGACCAGCTCACCGGGGCCTACGACCAACGATCACCGCGATACCTCGCGGCGCTCGGGCTTCTGTTGCTGCGTGGCGTCACCGCTGCCAGCAGCGGGGGCAACAGGACGGCGAGCCAGGAGTTCCTGGCGGAGGCGAAGGAGGTCGCGCGCTTCGTGGCCCTGGACCGTCCGGACGCCTGGGCGAACTTCAGCCTCACCAACGTGGCGCTCCACGAGGTGAGCGCCGCCGTCGCCTTCGGAGACGCGGGAATCGCCCTCCAGGCCGCCCGCCCTCTCATGCGCCGGCACATCCCAGTGCCCGAGCGGCGCGCGGCACTGTGGGTGGAGACCGCGCGCGCCTACAGCCAGCAGGGCCGGCTCGCCGACGGTTACCAGGCGCTGCGCATCGCCGAGAGCTGCGCTGCCCAGGACATCCGTCGCCCGGCCGTCCGCGAATTGGTCGCCGACATGGCCGCCCGCGACCGCCGTCGTACGCTTCCAGAGCTGCACCACTTCAGTCGCCAACTGGGGGTCCCCGCGTGAGTGATCAGCCGAAGAAGCCCTTCCTGTACGTCGTCGTCTGCGCGGCCGGTATCGCCGATGACGTGGCGAAGCTGATCACCGCAGCGCAGGAGCGGCACTGGGATGTCGGCGTGGTCGCCACCCCCCAGGGCCTCGGCTTCATCGACGTGGCCGCCGTCCAGGCCCAGACCGGGTACCCGATCCGCTCGGCGTGGCGCTCACCCGACGACCCTCGGCCACTGCCGCCTGCCAACGCGATCGCCGTGGCCCCGGCCACCTTCAACACCATCAACAAGTGGGCCGCCGGGATCTCCGACACCCTCGCGCTGGGCATTCTGTGCGAGGCGTACGGCTTCGGCATCCCGACCGCCGTCCTGCCCTACCTGAACGCAGCCCAGGCCGCCCACCCCGCGTACCGGCAGAGCCTGGACCGGCTACGCGAGATGGGCGTCCTGATCGGGGAGTACGAACCCCACCAGCCCAAGGCGGGCGGCGGGCGTGACAAGTTCCGATGGGAGCAGGCCCTCGAACTGCTCGAACCCAAGGTGCGATGACGCCACTTCGTTACGCCGCTCGTCGACAACCAGGGCACAGCCGTACAGCTTCATCCAGAGATCCTGCTCCAGACCGGACGCTGCCTTCGCGAGAACCGAGTGCGCGAACTGCTCCTCCTGGCTCGTCAGACAGGCCGCACTGCCCATGGGACCGACGGACTCCAAGACACGCCGGAAGGACTGGTGGGGGAGGTTCCGAGACAGGCCGAACAGCAACTCCGCCGTGTCCTCCAAGCCCTGGGGCCAGTGGGACAGCTCCGCGCCGAATGCCTCGACAAGCCCCCGGGTCACCTCATACGCATACCGGCCTGGCCGGTCGAAAACATTGGTCAAAAGGCCATGGCGAAGACCTATCGGCTCGGCGGGGCCTCGGCGAGCCACCACGCGCTCCGGGCGGCGACGGCCCCGTGATTCACACGGATGGCGAACCGGTCCTGGGCGGCCTGCATCCGCCGCTCGTGGTGTGCGCGGTACAAGACGCGCGGTCGAGGGATGATGGCCCTCGCACCACGCTGGCTTTCTTGGGGCTGCCCCCGGCCTGTCATCCACTGCCCTCCGGTCCCGGTCATCGGGGCTTGGCACCACAGGTTCGGCCGCAGGCCAGTGGGCGGCGAGGGCGGGGCGGATCGGCTCAGTGGCGAAAGGCCGGGTGAGCTTTTCGGCGGCGCATTGGTTGTCATGCCTCCGGACGAAAAGGGGAAAGGCGGCCTCTACCTGAGAACGATGTGGGTCTGGGATTCTGCTCGTACCGTGTCCTCGACGCTGACACGCCGCAGCGATGCTCACTCTGACCTCGGAGCACCTCCCTTGTTCACTCATGGCAAGCGGCACCGCCGTGCCGTCGTCCTGGCCGTGGCGGCGACCCTCGCCGCCGGTTCGCTGAGCGGCTGTACTCAGGGCGCCCCCGATGCCGCCGCCGATCCGGCTGCCCGCGCTGATCTGCGCGTCTTCTACCACCAGAAGCCGCAGTGGAAGCCCTGCGGCGAGGAGGAGTGCGCCACGCTGAAGGTCCCCATGGACTACTCGGCGGCCGGCAACGGCAAGACCTTCACCCTCCCCCTGGTAAGGGCCACCGCGACTGACACGGCCCGCCGCATCGGATCGCTGGTCTTCAACCCAGGCGGCCCCGGAGAATCCGGGGTCGCCCTGCTCAAGGACGGCGGAGCAGAGTCGTTCAGTGAGCAAATACGGGCCCGCTTCGACATCGTCGGGTTCGACCCGCGCGGCGTGGCCGGCAGCAAGCCCGCCGTCGACTGCGGCCCTGACGAAGAGGGAGGGGCTGATACGCAGGCCGGTGACGTCTCACCGCAGCCGCTCCACCCCGCGACGGCTGAGCAGCGCCGGGCCGCCCTGGCCGACGCCGAGAGCGCGGTCGCGGCCTGCAAGAGGTACAGCGGCTCGATCCTGCCGCACGTCGGAACAGCTGACGCCGCACGCGACATGGACGTGCTGCGCGCCGCGCTCGGCGAGGACAAGCTGAGCTATCTCGGCTGGTCCTACGGCACGTCTCTGGGCACCACCTATGGCGAGCTGTTCCCCTGGAGGGTACGCGCGATGGTGCTGGACGGGGCAGTCGACCCCTCGCTGGACTGGTCCGAGCGGGCCCTCAGCCAGGCCGCCGGATTCCGCAAGGCGGTCGACGACTACGCCGAGCACTGCGCCGACGTGGTAGGAGACGCCTGCCCCGCCGACACCCCTGAAGGCATCCGCGAGCTCCTTGACGGTCTCTACGAGCAGACCGCCAAGGAGCCGCTGCCGGTCGACGACAGCGACGGGGGCCTGGACGCGGCGACCCTGCACAGCGCCATCGTCACGTCGATGTACACCCCCGAAGAGCAGTGGAAGCCGCTGTCCCACGGCCTGAGCGACGCGGCCGGCGGTGACGGAACGCGGCTCGCCGGCATCGCCGCGGGAGAGGAAGACGCCTCAGAGGACGAGGACACCGGCAGCGATGACGAGGAGGAACAGGGGGAGAAAAGCCACCCGGACAACTCCGACGTGGCCATCACAGCGGTCGACTGCGTCGACATTCCCCACCCGAGGGACTCCCAGAAGTATTGGCAAGCCCTCGACCAGGCACACCGCGCCGAGGGCGACTACGGGTCCGAGAGCGTGGTCGCCGCGCTCGGCTGCAAGGGCTGGCCGCATCGCGGGCCCGGCCCGCACCGGGTCAGTGCCGATGGTCTTCCGCCGGTCCTCGTGGTAGGCACCACCGGCGACCCCTCCACGCCCTATCACGAGGCCGAGAGCCTGGCCCGGCAGCTACCCCAGGGCATGCTGTTGACGTTCGAGGGACTCGGACACACTGCGTACGGGCGCGGCGGTAGCTGCGTGGATACCGCCGTGGACAGTTACCTCATCGACCTCAAGCCGGTGAAGCCGGGCGCGACCTGCTGACGCCGCGGGACACCGCCGCACTCCGCCTGCCTGGGGCGCGCACGCCCCCACTCCCTGCAATGCCGGCGTGAGCTGTGCACCGATCGACCGGCAGCGGCCGATGCGGACTCCTGGCCGGCCCCCGGCATGTGAACCAGCGCGACCGTCGCCCAAGGCCCGCAGCCTCATGTGCAGCTGACCCGTGCGGTGAAGCCCCACGGACGGCTGACAGGGCGAGCAGGGTGTCTCCGAGCTTCCCCGCGAAGGCCACCTCCATCTCGCCGCAGGTGTTCAGAGGGTCGACGAGTTCTGTGGAGGCGGGTATGGGGAGCGGTGTGCCGACGGGAAGGTCGATGCGGTCATAACCAAGTGGTGTGGTGTGTATGGCTCCGGCGGGGTGGATCTGCGTGCCGGGATGGAAACGGTTCCCCGCCGAGGCGAGTGTGCTCATGTCTGTCCCTCGATGGTGGTGAGGGAGACCAGCGGGACTCCGAGGTCGGCGAGCAGCGCGCGGCCACCGCGCGTGGTGTCCTCCACGAGGCAGGCAGCCGCTAGCGGGACGGTGCCGGCCTCTCGGAGCCGACGGGTGAGGTCGGCCAGTGTCCTGCCGGTGGTGATCTCGTCGTCCACCAGGACGATCCGCTGTCCGGGGACGATGCCGTAGGCGAAGACGTCGGCGCGCATGGCGCGGGGTTCGCTGAAGCGGACCGCGCCGTCGAGGGGGAGGTGCAGTTTCCAGGCGATCTTGTACGGCAGCCTGGCGGCGCCGGCGCGGGAGACGCCTCGAACTCGGCCGCCGCGCTACGGAACTCCGCGCCTACGATGACCACGTCACCGTCACGCTCGACGCCGGCACCCACCTGACCGCTCAGTACGTGATCGTCGCCACGGGTGTCGGGGCTCTACAGCCAGGGGACGTTCCCTGGATCACTGCCCCCTCCGGTCTTACTCTCCCCCCGTTGTGGCAGGCAGAACAGGACGACGCCGAAGGCCGCACCCTCCTCATCCTCGGCGGCGACCGCCCGATCGGCACCTTCCTACGCGCCCACGAGGCCACCGACACCCGTCTGCTCGTGGTGTACCCGGAAAGCGACGACTACAAGGTCGAGGAGATCTACAACGACCCCCGCGTCACCCTCCTCTCGATGGAGCACCTGACCCTGCATGCGGCGGAAGGCACGGCGACGACGGCCGAAGTGCTGGGCCGGGGCGGCGAACGGCAGACCATCACGGCCGGACGGCGTCTTCCTCAGCATCGACAACGCTTCTGCCGCCCCTGCCGGCGGCGTCATCCGCAATGCGACCGGCTACTGCCTCCCGTCGGAACAGCACCCCGGGTCATCGTCGCCGGCGACCTTCGCTCCGCCCGCTTCCAGCGGATCATGACGGCCATGGGCTTCGGGCAGCGAAGCCGCCTTGCACGCCTACTACGCCGCTTGGGGTCTGTCCGTGCCTGGTGGGGCATGAGAACCTGCGTGCCCCCGTGGCGCGAGGCCATCAGCCTCCACCAGACTGACTAACACGGGGTCCCAAAAGCCGCCCTCGAGATGACCACCAGCGCCCCGAGCCCATCCGTCACCCGCCCACGTGGCGGCCCTTGTGCGGCAGACGCGAGATGCTGAACCACCAGCGTCTGCAACGCACTGGGGCCGGCACCCGACAAGGTTGATCACCGACCCCAGCCGGGCGGACGCTACCGCTTCTGCACCGCTGCTGTGTGACGGCTCACCGGTCGTGGCGGACCCGAGACAGGCTTCCAGCGCAGCCCATGACAGGACACGCGGAGGCGTGCAGGTGCGGGGTTGCGGAGCAATGGCAAGCCGACGCGGCCAAAACAGCGGGCTGTGATGTCCACACTGGTCCCGCCTCCTGTGGTCAGTGCGCCAGCGGAAGCACGGCTCGGACTGATTTGCCGTGTGGGTGGATGGTGACGCTCACCTTTGTAGCCAGCTCCTGGACGAGGGGCCAGCCGAACCCGCCGGGTTCGAAGGCGTCGGTGCGCCGGAAGCGTGGCGGGGTTGTGCTGGCATCGGAGACGGTCACGGTGACGCTGCCGGGTGCGGCGTCCAGCCGGAATCCTGTGACGCCGCCTGCATGCCGTTCCGCGTTGGTCACCAGCTCGGACACAGCCAAAACCACGGCTTCCGCTTCGGCGTTGTCGGAAGGGCCCACGGAGGACAGGAAGCCTCGCGTGACATCTCGTGCCTGTCCGGCTGTGCGGATATGCCTCCTGCCGGAGGGGTCGGGGTGTTGTGCCTCGGGTGGCTGCACCATCGCTTCCTCCGGGCGCTGTCTGACAGTTCCTGGGTCAGACGTATGCCCGGAATGTAGGCAGCGAGTCGTCTCGGCCGGTCGAATACGGGCTCTGGCTCACATTCCGCGCCAGACCCACGGAGGGGGACCACTCCCGCGATCACGAGTTGCGATCCGGGCCGCGTTGTTGTGGCCACGACCGGCCCGGAGGTGAAGGGCGCCATCCGCATCGTCCGCAGGACCCGGCATTCGATCAGTGACTTTGTGGGACGAGCCATGCATGGTTGGTGTCATCTCTGCATTCGTCGAGATAAATGGCAGTGTCATGGCGAGCAGCGCACCTCTTCTTCAAGCCATTGTCGAGAGCTTGCTCGTTCACCAGATGGAAGGACCCGTCTGTCTGTGGCTGCAGTACCCAGGCGGAGGCGGGGTCGTCGCAGCCCCAGGTGCCGACGGGCTTGGCGGGCGCGTGAATGTCTGCCCCTAGACACACCCCGGGTATGCGCTGGCTGATAAACCGCACATGGTCGTTGGGGAAGGTCCACATCGACCAGTCCACCTGTGCCGCGTCGCATGCCCCGATGGGCGCGCTCCCTAGCGGCGGGTCACCGATATGTCGGACGCAGTCCTTTCCCTTGTTGGAAGCGCTTTGGAGTAATCCAGCGTCTTGTCGCTTGGGCGGGAAAGGCGCAGGTGTGCCGCGATCAGGAGTACCAGCAGGAAGAACGGAAGACGCTACGGCTATGGTCATGATGACGATGGCGAAAAGGGCTGCGGCGTATCTGTTCCGGTACCGACGCCAGTGGATGCGCAAGCTCTGGACGCGGCTGCGCCGGGCCGGGACGGTCCGCGGCGCCGGCCCGGGTGGAGGCGCTTGTTCTCCGGCGGACGGGATCCAAGCGCGGTTGCGGGCGATCGGGATGTGGCCGGCCAGATTGCTGTTGCGCTGCTGGGGGCGAGGCAGTCCTCTGGCCCGTAATCGGGCATCGACCTGCCGGTAGACGGCCTCCATGGTAAGCATCGGGCCTTCACCCGGCGCGCCGGACTCCAGCACCTCGATCAACGCGCCGGAAAACCCGGTGTACCGGTCTCCTGGCACGGCGAAGGAGAGGGACGTGCTGGACGAGGACGTGGTGACGCAGGTTCCCTCGATCGCCGCGAGGTCGGCCTTGTTCTCCGGACCAGCGGGGCCCATGCCACCTGCCATAGCGCGCCCGCTGAAGCAGCAATCGAGGAGCAGTACTTTGTTGTCGGCAGTGTTCTCGTGGTCGAGGATGGCGTGTCTGAGGTCGCTGATCGGGAGGCCAGCGGCTACGCCCCAGCGCTGCAGGCGCGAATTGTGCAGTGCAAGATAGAGCTCCCCGTTTTTCGGATGGATCAGGCCATGGCCTGCGAAGTAGACGATGAGCGTGTCTTGCGCCTGCTCGCCTGCGGTTGCCACCGTTTCAAGGATTTCGTCGGCGCCGGCCCACGGGCTCAATGAAGTGACGTCCATGCCGGGCTTGCCCCACTTGGGGTCGAGCAGCATTTCATGCAAGGCCGCCAGGTTGTTCTGCACAGCGGGGATGCCGTCCAGGTGGCGGTAGGCATGGCATCCGAAGAGCACTGCTCGTGACCTTTTCGGGTACGAGACGCTACCGGCGGATTCCTGGCTCACCTTCAGCCGTCCGTAGCGGACCCGTCGGCCTCGCGCAGCGCGCGGGCAAGTGCTTCCAATTCGCCGGGATTGCTCGTATCGAGTATGAACGAGCGGCCATTGACCTCGATGCGTACGGAAGGCTGCCGGGGTCGCGACTGCCGCCAGGCTGCTACCGCCACCAGCAGATTGCCCAGGGCTATGGTGTTCGACAGGAGGACGCTGACCAGTTCGAGCGGCTGGCCCATGGCCCCAGGCAGGGGAACGCTGTCTACGGGTATCCGCACCTGGCCACGCAGCATCTGCTCCTGCGTGAGCCAGACGCGCAGCGCGTCTGCCTCCTGCCTGTTGCTGCCCTCGTGGACTGCCAACGTCAGACGCATATGTCCTCCGGCCCTTCACCGCCCGGCTGCGATCAGGGCATGGGCCAACTGTCCATGCCTACTGGCACTGTAAGGCGGTCCCCAGCGGGCTGTGACCTCTTTGCTGACCACGATCGTGGGGCCGGTCACATCGGTGTACGAGCCTGGGATCCGCGTTCACGCTCCGCAGACCTGGAATGGGAGCCAGAGCCACAATTCAGCCGGCGCCCACGAGTCGCTGTGCGGGTTGGCTGCCGGACGAGAGCGGTCAAGGTCCCCGGTTCACGAGGGTGGTCAGGTCGAGGCCGCTCATGTGCCGCTTCCGGGTAATGCCCTCGGCGGAGCGCGGCCCGGCGGCATCGGACTCGGCGGCGACACCTCGTATGGGGTGCCTTCGCAGTCCGTCCGCGATCACCGTTGTGTCCGCTCCGGCTTATAGCTGGTTGTGCGGGTGTGACCGAGCGGTCGTCATAGGGGAGGGGTGTGGGGTGGCCGGGCGGAGCATCTGCCCGGCCGCCAGTTCGCGGTAGGTGGGGCTGCAGGTGAGCAGTTCCTCGTGGCGGCCGCAGGCGGTGGTTCGGCCGTTTTCCAGTACGACGATCTGGTCGGCGTGCTGGACGGTGGAGAGGCGGTGCGCGATCACCAGCAGGGCGCATTCCCCCGCGATGTCCTTCATCACCTTGGTGAGCGCGGTTTCGTTGATGGCGTCGAGGTGGGACGTGGGCTCGTCGAGCAGCAGGAGTTCGGGGCGGCCCAGCAGGGCGCGGGCCAGGGCGATGCGCTGGCGCTCACCTCCCGAGAGGGTGCTGCCGCGCTCGCCGAGCAGACCGGACAGGCCGCCGGGCAGTCGGCGTACGACATCGTCGAGCTGGGCGAGTTCGACGACGCGCCGTACTTCGGCCTCCGGGGCGTCCGGTACGGCGTAGGTGATGTTGTCGCGCAGGGTGCCGTGGACGACATGGGTGTTCTGGTCGACGATGGCGATGCGTTCGCGGCACTCGGCACGGGTCAGTTCGCCGGCGGGCCGTCCGTCGAAGAGGAGGGCTCCGGAGTCCGGTTCGTAGAACCTGGCGACCAGGGCGAAGATCGTGCTCTTGCCGGCTCCCGACCGGCCCACCAGGGCCGTCTGGCGCCGGTGCGGGACGGTGAGGGTGACGCCGCGCAGGACCGGCCGGTCCGGGTCGTAGCCGAAGGTGAGGTCCCGCAGGGCGAGGGCGGGCTCCTCGTACGCGGCGGCCTGCCGAGCCGGTTCACGGGTACGCGCCCGTACCGCCGGCATCTGGGCCTGCGAGGGCTCTACGGGGAGGGCGAGGGCGTGCTCGATGCGCTGGTATGCGCCCATGCCGCGCTGGATCAGGCCGACCGCGCGGAAGACCGACGACAGGGGCAGAACGAGGTAGGAGGCATAGAGGAGGAAGGCCACGAGGTCGCCGAGGGAAGTGGCGTGGCCGGTGACACGCAGGCCGCCGATGACCAGGACGAGCAGGAAGGAACCCTGGACGGCGAGTTCGACCGCCGGGCTCATCACCGACGCGAGTTTCGCGGTCCGTACGCCAGCATCGTGTGCCGACTCGATGCGCTCGCCGATGCGCCGCGCCTCACGGTCCTCGGCGCGGTGTACTCGCACCATCGGCAGTGCGCCCAGCGCGCGTTCGAGGTCGGCGGCGATCGCGCCGACGGAGTTCTGCATCTGCTCGGAGGCGGCCCGGATGCCTTTCAGCAGCGACGCCACCACCGCGGCCGCGGCCGCCACGGTCAGGGCGACCAGGAGAAGCAGCAGCGGGTCGATCCACAGCATCAGGGCGACCGCACCGGCCGCGACCAGCGCCCCGGTCACCAGGTCGACGAGGGCCTGGGACACCACCTCCCTCAGCAGGGTGGTGTCGGCGGTCACGCGGGAGATCAGATCGCCGCTGCGGTGCCGGTCGTACTCCCTCATCTCCAGCCTGAGCAGCCGTCCCACCAGCCCGTGGCGGAGTTGCCGTACGACCCCTTCACCCATGCGTTCCAGGACGAAGCGGCCGACGGCCCCCGTGGCCGCTTCGGTCACGAACAGAACGGCCAGGAGGAGCAGCAGGGGCCAGAACACCCGTCCGTCGCCGCTCACGTCCACGATCTGCTTGGCGACGAGCGGCTGCGCCAACCCCAGCGCGGAGCCCACGAGGGTGAGCACGGTCGCCACGACGACGGAGGCCCGGTGCCCGGTGGTCAACCGGTACATGGTGGCCACCGCGGCCCGTGTCGAGCGGTCCGGCACCTGTGCCGGGGCGGCCGTCATGGGCGGCTCGGCCGGTTCGCGGTCACGGGCCCCACCGCGAGCAAACGCCTGAAGTAGTCGTCGGGCACGCCTTCGCCGATGGGCCGGCCCTCCGCCTCGATCCAGGCGTGCGCGTTGAAGGGGGGCACCACGCTCGCCCCTGTGCACCACGTGGGCCAGCTGCCCGTCAGCCGGCACAGCAAGGCCGCGCCCAGCGAACGGGGCAGACAGCCCTTCGGCCCGGCGCAGAGGAGACTGACCGCGCACATCGCGTCCCGGGCGCTCTGCGCCTGCGCGGCGGTGGCGGGCGCGGCTCCGCGGCGTACGGCGCCGAGGACGGCGCGGATCCGGCGCGGGGGCAACAGCGACAGGACGACGGCAGGAAGCAGTACGAGGCGGGCGGCCAGACGCCGGGTGAGGGGAACGCCGGTGGGCCGCTCCAGCGCGCTCGGGGTCGTCATGAGGCCAGCCCCGACGTCCGCAGTTCCTGCACGAGAGCCGTGACGTCCGGCTCCGCCCGGGCCCGGTCGATGTCGAACTCTGTGACGAGCGCGTCGACGGCCGCCGCTTCGTCGCCGCCTTCCAGGAGGGTCTTCACCACCAGGGTGCCGGTGGGGTTGAGCTCCCAGTAGTTTCCGCTGCGCTGATCCAGCAGGACGGTGCCGTAGTCGGTCTCCGCGGCGGAGACATCGGGGCCGAACCGCAATGCCATGGTGGGTGACTGCCTTTCTCCGGTGAAGGGCCTAGCGTGTACGGGCGGCAGACAAGCCGCGCAGCCAGACTTCGGCGGCGATGGTCGAGTAGAGGATGGCGTCGCGCAGGGCCGGGGTGGAGGGCCGCTGGGCGAGGCGGCGCAGCGCGTTCCCGTCGACCAGCCCGAGCTGCTCCAGCCGCGAGTCCTCCCACAGCGTCAGCAGGTCGCCACGGTGGCGACGCAGTCCGTCGGCGGCGTCCATGGAAGCGGCGGCCTTGGTGGTGCGCCGCAGGCAGCCGTCGGGCACGATGCCGCGCATGGCGGCGGTGAGAAGGGGCTTGTACTGCCAGGGCGACACGCGCTCGCTCGGCCGGACGGCGAGGGACGCCTCGATGACGCGGTCGTCGAGGAACGGCGAGGCCATCGGTACGCCGGCACGGGCCGCCATCCGGTCCCACTGGCGGATGATGCGGGTGCAGGAGCGGATCTGCTCCAGGTCGGTGTGCAGGCCACGGTCCGGGTGCAGCGGCGTGACGGTCGCGGCCGCCTCCCGCAGCGCCCGCTGTGCCAGCCGTTCCGCGTCGGGCGTCACCCAGTCGAAGAGGCGGGGAGGCATGCCCCAGCCGAGGCTGGTGGTGACCGTGGCGGGGACGGGATCGCGCAGCCGGCCGCTGCGATCGGCGAGCCACTTCCCGTACGGCCGTGAGTCGGCCAGCGCACGGACGGTGCTGCCCAGCGGCCACTGCCACAGTGCCCGGAAGCCGCGCAACTGCCGCATCGCGAACAGCGGACGCGTACGCAGCAGCCTGTGGTAGTACGCCTCGGAGCACCACGCCACATGGTCGCCCCCGATGCCCGTCAGGTGCAGCCGGCTGCCCCGCTCCGCCATGCCCGGCAGGTGGTGCAGCACCCGCGAACGGTCCATGACGCCGATGGTGGGTTCGTCCAGCAGGTCGTCGATGGAGAGCAGATCGTCGTAGACCAGCGGCGAGGCATCGGCGTCCCACACCACATGCTCGACGTGCGGCAGGTGCTTCGCCGCTTGCCCGGCCCAGTACAGATCGGTGTCGGCCGGATCGCGCCCCGGCCAGGTACTGGCCACCACCCGGGCGGGCGAGCGGTCGGCCAGGAAGCAGATGGAGGTGGAGTCCAGCCCTCCGGACAGGTCACAGCTGACCACACCGCCCTGGCGGGTGCGGGCGCCGACGGCCTCGGTGAGGGCCTCACGGACCAGCGGGGCGCCGTCGGCGAGCGTGCGGACCGGCTCCGGCGGTGTCCACCACCGCGAGTGACGTGCGCTGTGCCCGTCCGCCCCGATGACCAGCGCGTCATGCGGGGGCACGGCGGTGACCTCGCGCCACAGCGGCGCCTCGAACAGCGGATAGGGCACCGGCCACAGCAGCCGTACCGCCAGCTGCTGCTCGTCGGGAGCGGTGCCGAGCGCGTCGGCGAGTACGTCGGCGCGGGTGGCGGCCACCTGTACGCCGTCCACGGCGGCGTGGAAGACCAGCCGCAGCCCGGACGCTGTGCCCTGCACCCTGAGCCGGCCGTCGAGGGTGGCGACGAGGTGGAAGCTCCCGGGCAGGGACCGGGCCAGCGCGTCCAGTTCCGCCAGATCGCGCAGGCGTTCTGCGTGGCGCTTCAGTCCGGCGGCATCGATCGGGCAGCAGCCGATAATGGCGAGGGCCGCGCGACCGGTGTGCGCGGTGACGAGCTCCTGGTCGTCCCAGTGCCCCACCAGCCACGGCCGGCCGGAGGCGTGTCGAAGGGTTCGCGTTCCGGGGAGGGCGAAGGAGCGGGCCACGGCGGCCGCGTCCTCGCGGTCGGTGAAGACCGCGAAGTGCGCGTCGCCGGGGCCCGTCCCCGCACTTGCGTGCAGTTCAGTCATGACGTCAGGTCAGGAACCGTCGGTCGTCAGTTCTTGCTGAGGATGAGCCGGTCGTTGCCGGAGCTCTGCAGGAGCCCGGTCTTCTTGCGGAACGTCCCCAGCCGGACCAGCGTCGGCGCCTCGTAAGCCTTCTTCATGACCTCTCCTCAGGTGCAGGTTTCACGACCGCTTTCCTGGCCGGCGGCGCACGGGGGCTCCGATGCACTGCCGGCCTTGCCCAGGGCTCATCGGGAACCCGGAGCGGAAGCGGGCGCAGCACATAGCTATGTGCATAACCGGATGGCATGACAAGAGCTGGAGAGAAAAATAGGACAATATGCAAAGTTCAAATATGGTCGGGTGGCGGGGTCGCTACTTTCGGATTCAACCAGGAACTGCGCAACGTGAAACAGATGTCGCGCAAGGACGCCGTTCCGACCTGCGCATCGGCGGCTACCCGGTGGTTCGGTCATGGAACGGGGGACGGCGGCAGCTGGACGGAGCCGCCGGGGCGCACTCCGACCTTCCGCTCACGCTTCCTCTCTCTCGCTTTCCTGCTGAATGGCCGGGATGCTGCCCACCCTGGTTCGGCAGCTCTCTTGCGTCGGTCGAGCGGTGATGCAGCGACCGGGGCAGCGTATGAGCCGGCCCGTGGCCACTGGCGTTGTGGAGGTGCCCTCATGAGCGAAGTCGTGTCCACAGAATGAACGTTCACCGTATCTTCATAGTGCCTGGTAGCCGTAGTATCGCCACGCTTCGCCACCCGTCCACCTTGATGATGGGTAGGCGGTCGTCGCGCATGTTACGGACCCGTCCCGCTTCTTCGGGCCCGTGTGAGGCCGGGAGGATGACCATGGTTCATATCCGCACTTCTCTCACTGTTCGTCCTGCGCCTCAGCGCAGGTGACACATGCCCCATGGCTTCGTACGGTCATTCGATCCACGAAAAGGCGTCGGCGTCATCCAGCCTGATAGTGGCGGCTCCCCAGTGACTGTGGAGCGCAATGCCGTCGATTGCGCATGGGGGCTGAGGGAGGGGCAACGGGTCGAGTTCGATCTCTGCCTGGACGAAAACGGCCTCTGGGTCGACAACGTGGATCCAATCCCTGACGTCCATGGACTTTGACCAGCGGTGTGCTCAGCCAGGTGTATCGAGAGCGACCAGATGTATCGAGAGCGAAGAGCGCAGGCCCCGAACGGGACGTGCGTCGTCCGCGTCCGGGGCCGCTTCTGGAAGGCTTTAGACCCGGCGGAGGTTCACGGCCTTGCCGTAGCGCTGGCCGAGCCAGATCTTCTGGTTGGCGGCGCTGCCGGCCAGGCGCAGGTTGTCGTACCGCGCGGTGAACTCGCCTCCCGGGTTGACCGTGACGATGACCCGCTCCAGGCACCAGCTCTCGTTCGGCTCGCTGCCAGGCGGCTCGTACCGCAGGTAGACGGGGTAGCGATCCAGATCGTCGGTGTCCAGGGCTGGGAAGCGCGGGTCGTTGCGGTCGGCGTACAGGACGTTGGAGCCCTCCCCGAACGTGTAGGTGAAGTTGTCACCGGGTTCGAAGTCGTTGTGGTCCGCGTCCAGGCTGAATTCCCGGCCGGCGATGCTGACGTACACCCATCCGCCGACGTTGGCTTCGCTCTCGGTCGCGGTGATCAACTGGACGTTGACTTTGGTGATCTCTGCCACTGCTTCATCCTCTCGTTTCGCCCGGCCGCCACGGGGGTGCGGGTGCCGGGCTGACCACCTACTTGATTACCCAGCGCAATCACTCGAACGCGTAGCGTGTCACTCTTGCGGGTGGGCGCGTCGCAGCACTCATCCGCTCCGTGAGTACGCCCGGCGCGGGGCTCTCAACGGGGTGTCCCGGCACCCCGCCCAATGGGCCGAATTAATGGCATGACTGGGGGTAGGCGACCTCTCACGTTCGGTCAGGGTGTGCGCCAGGGCGAACTCCCTGACCAGGGGAACGATGGGAGCCAGTCGTGGACAGAACCGTCGAAGCACTGCTTGACCAGGTCCAGGTACGCGGCGGTTACGCCGGCCGGCAAGAGGCGGTCCGCGCGGTGCAAAGCGTGCTCGATGTCCTGGGAGCGCACCTTGTGGGAGATGACCGTACGGATCTCGCACGTCTGCTGCCGCGTCAGTGCGCTCCGTTGCTCACCGACGGAGCGCCGGCCAGCGAACCACTGACGCCTTCGGGCTTCATCGACGCTGTGGCGGCACGCGACGAGATGGACGCGGCGGCGGCTCGCCGCGCTGTCACCGCGGTGCTTGCCACCCTCGCGGAGGTGGCGGACGACGTCCTGTTGCGCCGTATTCTGACGCAGCTTCCGCCGGGGCATGCCGGACTGTTCGGCCGTACGGATCCGGCGTGAACCGCCCGAATTCATGTGCGTCTGTGGAGCGGAGGGCACGAACAGGCATCGTGGCGCCAGGCGGCACCGATGAAGTCATGCTTGCGTCAGGCGCCCGATCTCTTGCGGGGGCAAACCGGTCAGCTGGGCGATCCGGGGTGCCGGGATGCCTGCGGTCAGCGCGCGGTGGACGAGGGCTTCCCAGTCCTGGGTCGTCTCGCGGAAATCAAGGAGCTCGGCCTCCACGTCCGTGACGGACTGGGGTGCGCACTCCTGCTGGACCCGCAGTGCTTCGTCCTCGCTCAGTGGCACGGGCAGGTGCTCGGCGTCCTCGGGGATGAGTACCTCCGACCCGGCGGGAAGGATCCGGACCTGCTCGGAAGCGGCCGAGACGGCGTGGGCTTGCAGCCACCCGCGTACGGCTGGTGTCTCCGCGCACTCCAGCGGACCGACAGCGGCCAAGGCGGCCCCCAGCAGCGGATGCCGGTCAGGAAGCAAGAAGAGGTGAGCGTCATCGGCCATCGCAGGCATCGCCTTCTCGATCGGACATCAGCGGCGCACTGATGCTAGCGCCCCTCTAGGGCCAAACGGACTCGACCGCCATCGAGAACACCACCTCCGCACCGGCGCCAAGTGCACCCTCGTGGGCGAGCCTGTCGGCCAGGCTGTCGGGCAGGCGCACACGATGGGATTTCTCAGAACCGCCGAACACGTGGTGGAGCGATGGACAACAGCCCTGTGGGGCTTCCTGCTTCCCGCCAGACAGCAGCAGGGCGAGGTGCTCGCCATACTCCTGCGGCAATGCGACGACAACAGCCTGATCCTTGGCCGGCAGCGAGTCGTGGCCCCGAACAAGTTCGTCATTGAACTGCGTCCGGACATCCATCGGCAGCTCTCGTCCCACGCCGTGCCGGTGGAGTCACTCCTCGCGAACCAGGTACGCCGTCACGCCGCCGAACACGGCTACACCTTCGTCGGCCCGGTCGTTGTCGACCTTCGTTCAGCCGAAGGCGCTACAAATGCTCGGTTCCGCATCCGGAGCGGGATCGCTCCGGCGGAGAGGCGGTCGTACCCAAGACGCGCTCCTGCGACGCGATGGTGAGCAGGCGCCTGACGCGAAGCATGGCGCGGTCAGGCGTGAGTGAGCATGCCCTTGCGCAGTCGAGCCAGGGTCTGGGAAAGCAGGCGTGAGACATGCATCTGAGATGCCCAGGCGCTCGCCGATCTGCGACTGAGTGAGTTCCTCGACGAAGCGCAGGTGCAGGATCCTCTTGTCGCGGTGGCCGAGTCGGGCGACGAGCGGGGCGAGGCTGTGGAAATCTTCCACGAGCTCCATGGCCGGGTCCTCGGCTCCGATGAAGTTGGCCAGCGCGGCTTCACTGTCTTCGTGGTCGCCGTTGCTGGCGGCGTCGAGGGAGGTGGAGTTGTATCCGTTCGCGGCCAGACGGGCTTCGATGACCTCGTCCTCGGTGAGGTTCATCAAGGCGGCCAGCTCGCTGGTCGTGGGTGCACGGCCGAGTCGGGTGCTCAGTTCGTCGGTGGCCTTGGCGAGTTCGAGGCGTGCCTCCTGCAGACGGCGCGGCACGTGTACGGCCCACGAGGTGTCGCGGAAGAACCGCTTGATCTCACCGACGATGTAGGGGACGGCGAAGGTGACAAACTGGGTTTCGCGGGACAGCTCGAACCGGTCGATGGCCTTGATCAGTCCGATCATGCCGACCTGGACGACGTCCTCCATGTCGTCGCCGCGATGACGGAACCGTCTGGCCGCGTAGCGGACCAGGGACATGTTCATCTCGATCAGCGTGTTGCGCGCGTACTGATGCTCCGGTGTCCCCTCTCCAGCGAGGCGAGCTGATCGAAGAAGTGCTTCGACAGCGTACGAGCGTCCTGCGGGGCGAGCCCTCCTGGGTCCTCCACCAGTGGCGTGTCCACTTGGCTGCGATCCGAACTCGTCTTCGTCGCCGTCGTCAGCACTGCCAAGACCCCTCCCTGATTCACCGGCCCTCTCCTTAGACGTCGTGTCATTTGTTGAGGCGTGGGGCAGTCTGCGAAGTGAGTGTCGCCAGTTGGTGTAGGCGCTCGTAGTACCGGAGATCTTCCGCTTCCATGAGGTGGGGCAGGATCTTGTCGAGTTCGGAAATGCAGTCGCGCAGGACCTGGTAGCGCCATGCGTCGAGGGAGCCGCCGTTGTCGCGCCAGGTCGATACGCATCCGGCGATGTCCGCGTCAAGCATCACCATGTCGATGCCCTCCAGTTCCGCGCCGCGCAGCCTGGCGGGGAACGGCGCGTCCAAGTGTTCCTGCCACAGACGGGCTACGAGGGCTTCGCGCTCAATCTCTCCATTCACAGGGACCATCATCCTTGACGGGACCTGGCTCTGACGCCGTCAGGTGGGGAGTCGGCGATAGCAGATCAGAGCCGCAGCGATGCCGGTGAAGGCGAGAAAGTGCTCGGCCTTGCGCTCGTAGCGGCGATGCAGGCGCCGACAGCCGCCCAGCCAGCTCACCGTGCGCTCGACGGTCCAGCGGTGCCGACCGAGTCGGGCGGAGGACTCGACGCCTCTGCGGGCGATGCGAGGCACGATGTGCCGGGTTCGGAGCCATTTCCGCAGATGGTCGTAGTCGTAGCCCTTGTCGCCATGGAGTTTGGCGGGCCGCCTCCGGCGGGGCCCGCGCCGGGAGCGGATCGGCGGGATACCCCGCACCAGTGGCTCCAGACCCTGGCTGTCATGGGTGTTCGCAGCGGAGATGCCGATCGAGAGGGGCAGACCAGTCCGCTCAGTGATCAAGTGGATCTTTGATCCTTTCTTGCCGCGATCTACGGGATTCGGACCCGTCAGGTCCCCCCTTTCATCGCGCGCATGTTCACCGAGTCGATGGCGCACCGCGACCAGTCCAGCTCGCCTCGGGCGCCGAGCTCATCCAGGACCAGGCGGTGGAGTTTGCCCCATACGCGGGCCCGACTCCACTCCGTGAAGCGGCGGTGCGCGGTCGGCCCGGACGGGCCGAAGCCCGGCGGCACCTGCCGCCACGTGCAACCCGACGTGGCCACGAACAAGATCGCCGCCAGTACCTGCCGGTCGCCATACCTCTGCCGACCACCGCCCTGCGGCCGCACCGGAGCAGCCGGCACCACCCGCTGGAACAACTCCCATAACCCGTCCGGCACCAGACGTTCCACCATCGCCATCACGGAACCCAGCCTAGTGATCAAGCCAGTTGCGACAAGCCGCTACCCCAAAAGGCGCTCGCCATGCGCCTGTCACGAACTGGGTCTGGCACCCTCCTGCCCGGGAAGGACTTGCGGAACCGAAGGCGAAGGGGGTCTTGGGCCGCGACCGAATCCCCCACTGGCGGTGTTGGCCCAGCGGCGGCAGGGGCGTCGGCGCCGGGAGGTCTGCTCGACGTGCAGAATGTGGCGCAGTGGTTCGACATGGACGACGAGCTGGCCAGTCTGCTGAAGGGCGAGTAGAGGTGCCCCGCGCCTCGCGGCGGCGGATAGATGCCGCCGGGCGGTATGCGGTCACCGTC
Organism: Streptomyces sp. CB03234; assembly: GCF_001905885.1. GTDB lineage: Bacteria > Actinomycetota > Actinomycetes > Streptomycetales > Streptomycetaceae > Streptomyces. The sequence continues at coordinate 590,307 of NZ_LIYH01000005.1, forward strand.
CGCTTAGTGTCGCTCGAGGTCAGCCCCGCCTGGCTTGAGTTCCCTCAGTTGGTCCGCGCCAGCGGCCTGTCGCCCAGCCAGACCGGATCCGGGGCCCGGCCCTGAAGGACGAGGCGGCGTTCAAGGGCTGGCCGCCGTTGATCTGGACCAGTATGGACGGCTACCAGGTCGACGCCGATCGGGCCGCGCTGGACATACGAATGGGCGGTGGTCAGGAGAAGGTGACCCAGTTCCGCTGGTTCATCAACGGCACGGTCGCCCCGCATGCCGCCGCCCACTCGAGCGATAGGTCGTCTGACAGCAGGGATGACTTCCCGGTGTCGCGGTCAGCCGGACAATACAGCCTCCGTACGAGCGGCTTGCCGGACATCGGACTGGGGCAATGCCAGAGCCTCCGCGAGTTCGGCCAGTTCCAGTTGAGTGGGCTGTACGGGGCCACTGGCGCCATCTTCAGCGAAGACACGGATCCGCGGGGTGCGAATCCCTGTACGGTCGGCGAGGGCCTGCGCGTTCAGGTGCGTGCGTCGCATCGCACTTTGCAGCAGCTGGGCAAGGTCAGTCATGATCTTTACCTGCCCGGTGTCGGTCGTCGCAGCCTGCCCCATTCAGGTGATTCTGCTTCTTTACGGAAGAAACTGTGATAGGTGCGGTTCTTGCTTGCGCTGCACAACGAAAGAAATGGCAGGCAGATAGGCGTCCGACCGATGAACTCGGACAGCAACCCGCTGCCTCTCTGGATTGTGCGAGTAGTTGGCCGGAGAACGGGAAGACGCAATCCATCATGAAACGGACACTTTACGACGGAAGGTAGGAGGGCGCGATGGTTGCCGGGCCCCTCAGCGACGACGCAAGCAGCGTGCGACCCGAGGCCGTCGATGCTTTCGCGGTCCGCTTCTAAGGCGAGATCGGCGACCTTACCGACATGCGTCGGGCGGCAGGGCTATTTCTCGGCAGCCTGGCGCACCAGGACCCGCCGACCGACTCGGAGAGCTGGGGCGACATCCTGCTCGTGGTGACCGAACTGGCGGCCAACGCCATCCAGTACGCCCCCGGCCCCTTCACTCTGCGGATACGACGCGCCTTCGACGGGGTGCATGTGGCAGTGGGGGACCACAACCCCAGCCCACCCGCACCCCGGCCCTGTGACCCGGCGCGCGGTGCCGGCGGCCTCGGTTGGCATCTCATCCAGGCGCTCTCTCGCCAGGTCAGCATCGTGCCTCACGAGGGAGGGAAGGAGGTTCACGCGTTCCTGCCCTGGTGAGCCTTCAAGATGGCGGGAACTTGACGATCCGGTCCGGGCTGTCCTTGCGCCACTGCCGAGGCCGGCCGCAGTGCTGCCGGGACTCGGCAGCAGAGGCAGTGGAGGACGGACTCAGCCCCGGCTGACGAAGGGAAGGTGACCAACGTGGCCGCGAACATGCATTCGGATGAGCGGCGTGTCGGTGTTCGCAGCTACGCGGAGGTTGACGTCGCGCTCAACGGTCTGGTAGTTCGCCGGAAATCAGCACCCCGGTTCTCCGCAGGCGCGGCTGCCGCGTATGAGTGGGCCATGGGCCAGACTGTCCGCTCACCAGTCACCGGCGCAGAGGTGCACGGCATCCCCGACCTAGGGCTCCTGACCGCCGAAGTGGACGCGGCGGTCATCCAACTTGAGGATCCCACCACCCCAGTCGGCAACCGTGACTACACCCGCGGAGCACATGACGCCCTCGCTTGGGTCTGTGGATACAGCGACCAATTGCCCTGATCGCATAGGAGTGAAGCAGGCCGAGGCGAGCCTCCGGAGGAGGCCGTGGAATGTCCGTCCCGTCCCCCGAGGACTCTGCGGGATCGAGGACGGGTACCGCTTCCCCAAAACGGAACCTAGTGCACTTGGGAGTGATGACATCAGTGCCTACCGTGATGAACGGTGGTGCGCAGCGACGGGGCCGGCCGACCAACAGCGGTACGCCCCACGGTTACCGGAGAAACCGGTGAGCGGACCGCTGGAGGCAGGTGTTGACGCTCTCGGTGCCTTGAACGTAAGCCGACAGGGCTGTCCTTGGCTGGACAGCCCGCGGCTTCATACGTCTGGGTACCCAACGTGATAGCCGGGCTCGAAACACCTTCTATCGAGTGATGCCGCCGACGGAACCGCAGGTCTACGGTGGTCGACGGGTCTCGCGAAAGGGCGGGGCCTCCTCTCGATGCGGGCTCTGACCTCTCCTACCGGAGGTCAGAGCCCGCCGCGTATGTCGTGATGGCTCGTCGGACCTGCTTGGCTGCTGTTGCCTGATCTTCAGCCGTCAGCGACCTCGTCCCTGCATCCCTGGCGCGCTCGGCTGGTGCGGGGGCAGCGACTCCGTCTGGATTGGGCGGACGGTTCGCGTATCCGTGACCGTGCGGGCCTGGGCGGCTCGGGAGCTGGAGGTAGGCAGCTGGACGAGGCGGCTGACGCGCCAGATGAGTGCGCGTGCCGGTGATCGGGTGTCGTCCAGTGGCCGCTGGTCGACTGCCTGCTTCAACAGCGTGGTGGGTTCGTGCCCGGCTGCTTCGGCGTCGGAGAGGGCGGTGGCGAGTGCTGCCCAGGCGTGGTCGTCGAGGACTCGCTGGGCGTGTGTGGGTACGGCTTCGTAGACCAGGGCGGCGAGCCGCTCGACCGTGGGCGCTGACGGTTTGCGGTGGTCGAGGGTGGCCAGCGGGACTGCGGCGGCTTGGTCGTAAGCAGCCTGCAGGTGGACGAGCGCTTGGCGGGCGGCGATGACTTGCTGGTCGTGTTGGCGGAGCTGGTGCCAGCGTCCGGCAGCGATGACCGCGAGGATGGCCACGTCGAGGAACATCGCCAGCATGGCTCCGTCGCGCGGTGCCGGCTGCGTACGCAGGGCTCGTATGGCGCCGCGCAGTGCGCGGGCGTGTTCATGTTCGGCGCGGATGCGGGAGCGGGTGGCGCGTTCGAAGGCGGCAGCGGCCTGGCGAAGTTGGGGGCGGATTTCCTTGAGGGTGAGGAGGGGCAGGGCGTCGAGGGCTTGGCCGAAGGCGGCGATGTGGGCCTGGGCGGCTGCATCGTCGCTTTGGTCGAGGTGGTGGGGGATGTGCTCGGCGGCAGCGGTCGCCTGGTGCCACGGGTCGGGCCGGTGCTGCTGCGTCTGGGTGAGCTGGTCGGCGGCGGTGAGGCGGTCGCGGATCTGGGGGAAGGACAGGTCGGGGGCGAGTCTGGAGCCGGAGTACCAGACGGGTTCGCCGACGGCGTTGGTGTCGCCTTCGATGGCGATCTTGTATCCACGGATGTCGCCGGAGGGGAAGCGCTGGATCTCGACGAGCACGCTGTCGGTGGCGGCGAGGATGCCGAGGAACTCCTCGGGGCTGGTGGCCACCGAGACCGCGGTGCGGACGGTGAAGCGCAGGCGCTCGCGGGCGGTCATCGCGTGGCCGGCCCGCTGGGCTTTCTCCTTCTCGGCGCGGGTTGGCCGTTTGGCGGCGGTCCGGTCGCCGCGTACGACCTGCTGGAGGCCGTACTCCTTCTCGATGGCGACCAGTTCCTTGTCAGCAGTGAGGTAGTCGTTCCAGTGGCGCGCTGGCCGGAGATCGCCTCGGACCTTGGTGGCGGCGATGTGGATGTGGTCGTCGGCGTGCCGCACCGCGACCCAGCGGCACGCGTCCGGGTCCCCGTCGGGGGCGATGCCTGTGGCCGCCACAACGCGGCGGGCGATGTCGGCCCACTCGGAGTCGCTGAGGTGGCGGTCGGTCTCGGCGGCGCGGATGGAGCAGTGCCACACGTGCCGCTCGGGCGCACGGCCGTGGCGCCGGGCCTGCTTCACGTGCAGGTCGAGGTCCGCCACGAGGAGCTTCTTTGTGGCGGCGGGGTCGTCGGCGCGGCCGGGGTCGGGGGCGTAGCCGTCGAAGGAGGCGACCAGGTGGGGGTCGGTGTGCTCGTTGGCCCGGCCGGGGCCGTAGAGGTAGCGGATGAGGCCGGCGGTGTCCTTGCCGCTGCTGATTTTGGCGATCACCCGGCTGCCTTGGTGGAGACGGCCTGGTTGGCGGCTTCCCTGATGTGGTTGACGGCCGTGCCGACCGCGCCCAGGGTGCGTTCGGCCTGGGCCAGGACGGCGGTGTCCCCAGGGTGTGGATGGCCGCCGGAGTTCAGCTTCTTGGTGACCTGGTTGACGAGGTGGCCGATCTTGGAGACCTGCTGGCGCAGGGCGGTCAGCTCGTCGATGTAGTCGTCGAGCTGGGTGCGCTGGCCGGGAAGGGTGAGGTCGCCGTGGACGTGGGCCATGACGACGGCGCCGACGTAGTGGGCGCCGGCGACGTTCAGAGATCGGGCCTTGGCGAGGATGTCGGTTTTCTCGTCGACGCTGTAGCGCACGTCGACACGCTCCTTTCGCTGCTCGTCTTTGCGCTTGCGGCGACGGGCGGCACGACGCAGCGCGGCGGCGTCAGCGGCACGCGGCAGCGGCACGGCGGCGTCGGTGGGCTTCTCCTGCTCGGGCACCCCCTGGTGCCCGAGGTCTTCCGCCACCCCCGGGGCGGAGGACCCTGCGTTGGACCGGCCCTTGGACGGTCCAACGCCATACCTTGCTGCGCTCGTGGCTGGGGTGGTCGCCTCCTGCTGCGCGGGCGTGTGGTTGGTGTGTGGGCGGTGCATGCGCGGTGTCTCCGTGGTGGTTGTGTTTGGTGGGATGCCGAATGCGCCGAGGGGAGCGGCCCGGGGAATGGTGGGCGCGTGATCTGCCTCTGCCGTCTCGGGGATGTTCTTGGCCCATGGCCTTCACCCGGGACCAGCGGCTTGATGGGGACCGTGTCTGGTCCCCACCCCTTGTGTGTCTCGGTCCCCTGCGGACCGTGGTCCCCGATCGTGCGCGGTCCCCAGCGCGCGGTCCCGGGTCCCGGGTGGTTCTCGTTCCCAGACATGGGGACGGTCCCCGAACGGGGTCTGCTGCGGATCACGGGGACCGTCTAGGGGTGCGCAGGCAGCCACGGTCCCCACGGGACCGTGGCTCGGTCCCCGGGTCTTGCTGCGGGACCGGTGTGGCGGACCGGCATATCGGCGGGTGACCTGCGGTGATGCTGGTACGGCGGGCCTATGGTCCGGTCCCCTGCGCGCGGGCCTCGCTCCCGGTCCCGCTGCGCGCGGTCCCGTCACCGTGGTCCCCGGTCCCCAGCGTGGTCCCCAGTTCGAACGAGGCTCGATCCCCGGTCCCCGAGGGGAGCGTGTCCCGAGTGTGGTCCCCGGTCCCGAACTTGCTCCGGTGCCCGGTCATGGAGGGGGCCGTGCGGTTTCGATTGGTCCGCGGTCCCCGTCCCGAGGTACTCCGGCGCCAAGGTCGACGGTCCCGTTCGGTGGGTTCCGCGAGTCTGGCCGCAGCGTTCAGTGGAGGCTGGCGCGCAGACGCTCCTCGGGCGGACTGCTGCTCAGCGGGTGCGTCCTGGAACCGAAACCGGCGGAGGGGTTGCCACTGTGGCTGGCACGGGTGTGCGGCGGCGGTCGGGGCCTTGGAGGATGACGCGGGTGGTCATCTCGGCGAGGCGGGAGGCAACGCGGTCGCCGAGGGCTTCGCGGAGCTGAGGGATGGGGACGTTGGTGGTGATGAGTGTGGGGAGCATCCACGTGTAGCGTCGGTCGATCAGCCGGTACGTCAGTTCCTCGGTCCACTCGGTCTGCTTGGCGGCGCCGAGGTCATCGAGGATGAGCAGGGGGCTGTGGGCCAGGTCCTGGAAGACGCGCTCGGGGTCGTGGCCCTGGCGGGGACGGAGCTGGGCGTGGAGGTCGGCGGTGTTAGTGGCCGCCCAGCGCAGGCGTACCCCGGCTGCAAGGAGGGTGCGGACGGCGCCGTACGCCTGGTGCGTCTTGCCTGTGCCGGTGGGGCCGGCGATCAGCAGTGATGGGCCGTTGGCGATGCCGGTCGTTCCGCCAGGGCCGGGGCGCCCCCGGCGGGTGATCTCACTGGCCCAGGCCAGGACGTCCGGGTGATCGGCGACGGCGCGGTGGTAGCGGGCCGGAATCCGGCGGTCGGCGAGCTCCAACGCGGTGACCGGGGCCTGCTGCGGCTCCTCGGGGACGGTGCCGACATCGATCGTCAGCGACGCGAGGATCCCGTCGAGTCGGCGGGTCAGCCGCTCGGCCCGCTGCGCCTGCCGGGTGGGTGCGGTCACAGGGCGCCCCCGTAGGCGGCCTCGGCGTCCGTGGGGTTGGTGTAGGGCCGGTGCCTCGAAGGGCTTGCTGCGACGGAAGGCGTGGCGTTCATGGCCTCGTTGACGAGGCTGGGCAGGACGCTGGTGTGCAGGCCCTTGGCTCGGAGTCGTTCTAGTCCGGCGCGGATGTGGCTGGGGGCGATGCCGTCGGCGAGGAGCTTGGCGATCTCCTGGCCGAGGCGAGCGAGCACACTGCTGGGCGGGCGGTGGGCGCACGCGGCGACGTACTCGGTGACGAGGTGCTTCGCCGAGACGGCCTCGGGCGCGGGGGCGCTCGCGCCCCCCAACGGGGTAGATCCCTGATCCAGGGTCCTAGGTCCTAGATCCGGACCCTGAGCTCTCACCACGAGTTCACGTACTTCGCCGTGAGGCTGCGGTGAGGGCTCACTGAAGTGCTCCTGACCTGCGGTTTCGCCATTCACTGCGGGCTCGCGTGTTCGCGGTGCGTCCTCACGTACGCCTCCGTGAGGGCGCACGGAGGCGTACGTGAGGGTTCCGTGCGCCGAGGGTGCCAGCGCCGAGGCGGCGGGCTGGCCGCCGTGGTGGTGGGGGCAGTCGGGGTAGCGGACGCCGCTGGGCCGGTTGATCTTCTGGTGCTTGTCGAAGGTGACGATGTGGAGGTACCGCTTGCCATCGCTGCCCTCGTACCGGCAGATCAGGTTGGCCGAGGCGAGCTGGGTCAGGTCGTCCTCGACGCCGAGCGGGCCGTGATCCGGGCGTAGCGACCACAGCAGGCCGGCGATGACGGCGGCCTGGTCGCGGAAGCGTCCGTGGTCGTCGGCCTGGGTCAGCAGGCCGAAGAAGGTCCGCTCGGCGCTGAGGCTGACCGAGGCGAGGGACTCGGAGGCGAAGGCTTCGGGCTTGATGGTGCGGATGCGTGCCAAGTGAGGCGGTCCTCTCCTGGTGGCCGGGCCGGAGGTGCCCAGGGCTCACCGTCGTTCGTCGCGGCAAGGCGGCGTGGGGATGTGGGTGGGTGCGGTGGCTTCTACTGCCCCGCGCGCTTCGGGCGCTGACGGTATGTCGTGCAATTCCCGGGGTGTCGTCAACATAGCCACACCCGGACCGCACAAGTCCAGCCCTATCTCTCACGGCAGAAGCCAGTTAGGGAAATGGGTCGGTGTCGCGGTGCCAAAACAGTAAATGGCGATCGGCGGTTGACCAAATAGTTGCCCGCCGGGGCGAGCCAGGAAGATCACATCGGCAAACCGTTGACCTCTGGCCGATGGGGAAGCTACAACACAACACCCCAGGTCACAGCACGCTTGTGACGTGGCTGTCCGGTGCACGCCGAGGCCGCAGAACTCGCGAAGCGACCCTCCTCTTGCGGCGCGCGCCGACGGAACATAGACGACGATCGCCGGTTCACCAAACCGGCGAATGGAAGCTACAACGGAGATATGCCAGCTCGATCGCTAGAAATCGGCCCCGCAGGGATACAGGCCGCCCGCAACCTCGAAATCCTTCGCACCGAGAGCGGCCTTTCCCAGCGTCAACTCGCTGCCCGCTGCACCGCGCTCGGCCACCCCATGTCCAACACCACGGTGTCCCGCATCGAACGTGTCCAGCGCCGCTGCGACATGGACGATCTCGTCGCCATCGCCCACGCCCTGCACGTCTCGCCACTCGCCCTTCTCCAGGGGCGCACTTCTTCGTAAGCCGGCACTGCCCGAGCCGCTTCGCCTTCCGTCAACTACGCCCACGGCGCTGCCCAGGGAGCCTGACCCTCGCGCGCCAGAAGAGGAACATCCTTGCCCCGATCCGCCATGCCTTCCGTCGGCCTCCACGCCACCCCTGCCGCGAAGGAGGTGACCCGCCAACCTGATCGGCTCCTGTCCGTGGCCGACGCCGCCGAGCGGCTCGGCACCGGTGTGCGCTTTATCCGGCGCCTCGTCGCCGAGCGCCGCATCCGGTACGTCAAGGTCGGCAAGCACGTCCGCATTGCCGAGAGTGCCCTGGCCGCCTATATAGAGGAGCGCACCGTCGAGCCTGTGCCCAGCAGGCGTTCCCGCTACGGGAAGGCGGCCTGATGCCCCGCAGCCGCACGCGCGCCCCGCGCCGTAGCTTCGGGGCGATACGCAAGCTGCCCTCCGGGCGTTACCAGGCCCGCTACCCCGGCACCGACGGCGTGCTCCGCGCAGCTCCGGAGACCTACGAGACCAAGCGCGACGCCGAGGTCTTCCTCGCACAGATCCAGGCCGACCAGACCCGGGGCGACTGGATCGACCCATCCGCCGGTGAGGTGTTGTTCGCCGAGTACGCGACGCGCTGGATCGACGAGCGAGGTGTCGCGCCGACGACGGACGAGCTGTACCGCAGGCTCCTGCGGCTGCACTTGGAGCCGACGTTCGGGGACCTCTACGTGAACAGGATCAGCCCGGCACGGGTCCGGGCCTGGCGGGCGGAGCGGCTCAGGGCCACGGGCGCGACCACGGTCGCCAAGTCGTATCGGCTGCTGAAGGCCATCATGGAGACGGCCGTCGAGGACGACATGATCCGCAAGAACCCCTGCCGGATCCGCGGTGCCGGTCGCGAGGACGCCGACGAGCGTCCCGTCGCCACGGTCGAGCAGGTCTTCGCGGTCGCCGACGTGATTGGTCTGCGGTGGCGGCTGATGGTCCTGCTCGGCGCATTCGCCTCGATGCGTCCAGAGGAGCTGGCCGAGCTCCGTCGTAGCGACGTCGATCTGGACGTCGGCTCGGTGTGGGTGCGCCGCGCCGCGCCTGAGCTGAACACCGGCCGCCGGGTCATCGGCGGCCCCAAGTCCCGGGCGGGCAGGCGAGAGATCGTGCTGCCCTCCTTCCTGCACGAGGACGTTCGCCGCCATCTTGAGTGGTTCGCTCAGCCGGGCCTGGACGGGCTGGTGTTCGTGGGGGAGAAGGGCGCCGCACTGCGCGGGACCACCTTCGGCCGCAAGTGGCGCAAGGCCCGGGACACGGTGGGCTTGCCGAAGGAGTTCCGCTTCTACGACCTGCGGCACACCGGCAACACGCTCGCCGCCGACACCGGCGCCAAGCTGAAGGACCTCATGGTCCGCGCCGGCCAGTCGTCCGAGAAGGCGCAGCTGATCTATCAGCACTCCACCAAGGAGCATCAGCGCAAGCTGGCAGCCGACATCGATCTGGACGTGCGCCGCCAGCAGATCAAGGCGGTGCAGAGTGGCGGCGGTGGCGCGACCGTCCACCCTCTCGTGCCGCGCTCGCCCGGAGCCGGACGCGGCGCTGCCAGGCGCTGAGGGGAGGACGTCTTCGCGTTCGCGTACGACGCCTTCGACGCACGACCGTGACGCAGGTCACCGAAAGTCGATCTCGCAATATGAGACGACGCCGGGTCAGGTGGCGTGCCCGGGGCTTCCTCGGCGCGGTTGGCGCTGGTCAGAGGCGGTTTTATGGCAGGCGAATGGCACGCCGCCCCAAAATGGTCTAGACAACAAGCAAGGCCCTGGTCTCTGACCAGGGCCTTCGTCATGGAGCGGGTGACGGGAATCGAACCCGCGCTCTGAGCTTGGGAAGCTCATGTTCTACCATTAAACTACACCCGCGTAATACGCACCGGAGGACCGGTGCCGTACCGTCGCTCACTGTACCTCATTGGCAGGCCCCCGGTGTATCGCGCCGCGGGGTCTTTGTGCTGTGTGGGGGATGGATCCGGGTGCGGTGGGCGGGAGTTGAGGCGTACCGTGTGGGTGCGGAGTGCCGCCTGGAATGGTGTCCTGTTGATCCCCTAATGTGGCTTTCTCGTCCACGCATTGGTTGGGGAAGGGACTCGATGGACTCCATGGAGCGCACCGTCGTCCGCTGTGCCGAAGGGCACGTTTTCAGTACCGCTTCGTTCCCGATGCAGCAGCTCGGTGCCGGCCGGATCGGGCCCGGGCGGTTGCTGCGGTGTCCGCGGTGTGCGCGGTTGCGGCAGGCCGTGCCCGTGGGGCTCCAGCGGCGGTAGCGGAGAGGGGTGGCGAGCGCGCGGAGGCTGTCCGATTGGGGCGGGCCCGCGCGCTCTGCGTATCCTCGGGGAGTGCTTCTCTCAGACAAGGACATCCGGGCCGAGATCGACGCCGGGCGGGTACGCATCGACCCGTACGACGACTCCATGGTGCAGCCCTCGAGCATCGACGTGCGGCTGGACCGCTACTTCCGGGTGTTCGAGAACCACCGCTACCCGCACATCGATCCGGCCGTCGAGCAGGCGGATCTGACGCGGCTGGTCGAACCCGAGGGTGACGAGGCGTTCATCCTGCACCCGGGGGAGTTCGTGCTCGCGTCCACCTACGAGGTGATCAGCCTGCCGGACGACCTCGCGAGCAGGCTGGAGGGCAAGAGTTCCCTCGGGCGGCTCGGGCTGGTGACGCACTCCACCGCCGGGTTCATCGACCCCGGCTTCTCCGGGCACGTGACGCTCGAGCTGTCGAACCTCGCCACGCTGCCGATCAAGCTCTGGCCGGGGATGAAGATCGGGCAGCTGTGCATGTTCCGGCTCAGCTCGCCGGCCGAGTTCCCGTACGGCTCCGAGAAGTACGGGTCGCGGTACCAGGGGCAGCGGGGGCCGACCGCCTCGCGGTCCTTCCAGAACTTCCATCGGACGCAGGTGTGAGCATGAGTGACGTACGGGAGAACCTGACCTACGAGAAGTTCGGGACCGCGATCCGCCAGCTCGCGCAGACCATCGCCGACGACGGGTACGAGCCGGACATCGTGCTGAGCATCGCCCGCGGCGGGGTGTTCGTGGCCGGTGGGCTCGCCTACGCGCTGGACTGCAAGAACATCCACCTGGTCAATGTGGAGTTCTACACCGGGGTGGGGACCACCCTGGAAATGCCGGTCATGCTCGCTCCCGTGCCGAACGCGATCGATTTCAGCGACAAGAAGGTGCTGATCGCCGACGACGTCGCCGACACCGGGAAGACCCTGAAGCTGGTGCACGACTTCTGCCTCGGCACGGTCGCCGAGGTGCGCAGCGCGGTCATCTACGAGAAGTCGCACTCCCTCGTGAAGTGCGAGTACGTCTGGAAGCGCACCGACGACTGGGTCAACTTCCCTTGGAGCGTGGAGAAGCCCGTGGTGCAGAGGTCGGGGCAGGTGCTGGACGCCTGAGTCCGGCCGGATACGTGAAAGGCCCCCGCCTTGCTTCCGTTCTAGTGGTCGTTGCAACACCCCAGCTCAAGGGGTGCGATGGACTTCGAGATCCGGGAGGACCGGCGGCCCCAGGGGCCCAGGAAATTGGTCCGTGAGCGGGAGGAATACCTTCGGCTTGTGGATCTTGGAATAGGGAACACGGAAGCCTGCCGGATCGTCGGCGTCAACCGCCGCACGGGCAAGCGATGGCGATCCTGAACCGACCGGCGGCCCGTCCCGGTACCTGGGCGAGGCCGACCGTATCCATATCGCCGACCGGCTGAGGGAGAAGGTGCCGCACCGCAGCTCGGCACGCCGCAGGCAGCGGTTCCCGCGGGAGATGGTCATGATCAGCGAGCGGCCCGCGGAAGCCGACGACCGGGCCGTCCCGGCCCCTGGGAGGGCGATCTGATCGTTGGCAGCATGTCCCGGTCCGCCATCGCCACCCTGGTCGAACGCAGCACCCGCTACCTGACGCTGGTCCACCTCCCGCCCGGGCACGGAGCCGCCCAGGTCCGCACCGCGCTCGCAGACACCGTCCAGACGCTGCCGCCTCATCTGAAGCGCTCCCTGACCTGGGACCAGGGCTGCGAGATGGCCGCTCACCGCTCGTCCACTGTCGCCACCGACATCCCGGTCCACTTCTGCGATCCCGCCAGCCCCTGGCAGCGCGGCTCCAACGAGAACACGAACGGCCTGCTGCGGCAGTACTTCCCGAAGGGCACCGACCTGTCCCGGCACACCCCCCAAGCGCCGTCCACGCAAGACGCTCGGCTGGGAAACCCCAGCCGAGCGTCTGTCCGAACTGCTCACGGCTTGATCAACTCACCGCGGTGTTGCATCGACCCCTGGAATTCGCCTCACCCGGGGGCCTTCGTGTGTCAGATCGTGCCCAGCTTGATCAGCGACAGCAGCGCCACCAGCTGGATCGCCGACGCGCCCAGCGCCTTCGGCCACGGCAGGTCGTGCGACTTGCTGACCATCGACGTGAACAGCGCTCCCGCCGCCACCCAGGACAGCCACCCCACGACCTGTACGAGGGTGTTCTCGCCGCCCAGGAAGAGGGCGAAGACCAGGCGCGGCGCGTCCGTCATCGACATGATCAGCATGGAGAGGCCGACCGTCGGCTGCCATGCGCCGTCACCGCCGAGCTGGCGCGCCAGGGTGTGCGTGACCGCGCCCATGATGAGGCCGCCGATGACGAACATCACGCCGGTGACCAGGACGTACGGGATCGCCGTCGACAGCGTCGCGTTGATCGCCTCCTCGCGGGCCTGGTCGAACCCGAAGAGGGCCAGGAGGCCGTAGAGGAACGTCACCACCAGCGCGGGGCCCCACACGGCGTGGTCGCGCATCTGCCAGAACGTCGGGCCCGGGCGCAGCACGATGCCGCTGAGCAGCTGCTTCCAGTGCAGGCGCGGGCCGGCCGGGGACGGGGCTGCGCCCGCCTGGTAGGTGGCGCCGTCCTGGTACGCGGCGCCCTCGCCGTACGCGTCGTCGTGGATGCTGAAGGCGCGCGTGTGGCCCGGGTTGTTCGCCGCGTACGGGTCGTGCGGTGCGGCCGGGGGCTGCTGCGCGTAGGGGTCGCCGAAGTACTCCGGCTCACCGTACGGTTGCCGGCCCTGCGGCCACTGCTGCTGCGGCCCCGCGTACGGGGGCGGCGGCGCGCTGCCGTACGGCGCCTGCTGCGGTGCCTGCGGGTGTTGTTGCCGTGTGCGGTTGTCCCGGCCGCGTCCGATCCTGAATCCAGCCACCCCTTGAAACTACCGGCTCCCGCTGTGGGCGGAGTCCGGGGCCGGGACGAAGGGCGCCTTTGCTGCGGAGCTGTGACATCCCCTAGGGGAGACGAAGCGGCCGGACCCGCCCCCTGGGGGCAGGTCCGGCCGCTTCCGTACGACGGGCTACTTCACCGGCTCGGGCTCGGCGTCCGCGCCCTGGTCCTGGCCGTCGCCGTCGCCCTCCGCCGGGGTCCGGTCCACCGGCTTCTTGACGGACTCCAGCAGCAGCTGGGCCACGTCCACGACCTGGAGGGACTCCTTCGCCTTGCCGTCGTTCTTCTTGCCGTTCACGGAGTCCGTGAGCATGACGAGGCAGAAGGGGCAGGCGGTGGAGACGATGTCCGGGTTGAGGGACAGCGCCTCGTCGACACGCTCGGTGTTGATGCGCTTGCCGATCCGCTCCTCCATCCACATCCGCGCGCCGCCGGCGCCGCAGCAGAAGCCCCGCTCCTTGTGGCGGTGCATCTCCTGCTGGCGCAGGCCCGGGACGGCCGACATGATCTCGCGCGGCGGCGTGTAGACCTTGTTGTGGCGGCCCAGGTAGCACGGGTCGTGGTAAGTGATCAGGCCGTCGACCGCCGTCACCGGAATCAGCTTGCCCTCGTCGATGAGGTGCTGGAGCAGCTGCGTGTGGTGGATGACCTCGAACTCGCCGCCCAGCTGCGGGTACTCGTTCGCGATCGTGTTGAAGCAGTGGGGGCAGGTGGCGACGATCTTCTTCGCGGACTTGGGCTTACGAGTCGACTCGTCGTCCTCGTCCTCGCCGAACGCCATGTTCAGCATCGCCACGTTCTCCTGGCCGAGCTGCTGGAACAGCGGCTCGTTGCCCAGGCGGCGGGCCGAGTCACCCGTGCACTTCTCGTCGCCGCCCATGATCGCGAACTTGACGCCCGCCATGTGCAGGAGCTCCGCGAAGGCCTTGGTGGTCTTCTTGGCCCGGTCCTCCAGGGCGCCCGCGCAGCCGACCCAGTACAGGTAGTCGACCTCGGAGAGGTCCTCGACGTCCTTGCCGACGATCGGGACCTCGAAGTCGACCTCCTTGGTCCACTCCACGCGCTGCTTCTTGGCCAGGCCCCAGGGGTTGCCCTTCTTCTCCAGGTTCTTCAGCATCGTGCCGGCCTCGCTGGGGAAGGCGGACTCGATCATGACCTGGTAGCGGCGCATGTCGACGATGTGGTCGACGTGCTCGATGTCGACCGGGCACTGCTCCACGCACGCACCACAGGTGGTGCAGGACCACAGGACGTCCGGGTCGATGACGCCGTTCTCTTCGAGCGTGCCGATGAGGGGGCGCTCGGCCTCGGCGAGGGCGGAGGCGGGGACGTCCTTCAGGGCCTCCTCGGAGGCCTTCTCCTCGCCCTCCATGGTCTTGCCGCCGCCGGCGAGCAGGTACGGCGCCTTGGCGTGCGCGTGGTCGCGCAGCGACATGATCAGGAGCTTGGGGGAGAGCGGCTTGCCGGTGTTCCAGGCGGGGCACTGCGACTGGCAGCGGCCGCACTCGGTGCAGGTGGAGAAGTCGAGGATGCCCTTCCAGGAGAAGTGCTCGACCTGGGAGACGCCGTAGACGTCGTCCTCGCCCGGGTCCTCGAAGTCGATCTCCTTGCCGCCGGACGTCATCGGCTGCAGCGCGCCCAGGGCGGTCGAGCCGTCGGCGTTCCGCTTGAACCAGATGTTCGGGAAGCCGAGGAAGCGGTGCCAGGCGATGCCCATGTTGGTGTTGAGCGAGACCGTGATCATCCAGATCAGCGAGACGCCGATCTTGATCATCGCGGTGAAGTAGATGAGCGTCTGGAGCGTGCCGACGTCCAGCCCCTCGAAGGCCAGGACCAGGGGGTACGAGGCGAAGTACGCGGCCTCGTAGTGCTCGACGCCGTGGATCGCGCCCTCGAGGCCGCGCAGGACCAGGATGGCGAGGCCGATGGTGAGGATGACGTACTCGACGAAGTACGCCTGCCACGCCTTGGAGCCCGCGAAGCGCGACTTGCGGCCGGCCCGGGAGGGCAGGTTGAGCAGCCGGATCGCGATCAGGACGGCGATGCCGACCACCGTCATCAGGCCGATGAATTCGATGTACATCTCGAACGGCAGGAAGCCGCCGACGACCGGGAGCACCCAGTCGGCCTGGAACAGCTGCCCGTACGCCTGCGCCAGCGTGGGCGGCAGGGTCAGGAAGCCGATCGCGACGAACCAGTGGGCGAAGCCGACGATCCCCCACCGGTTCATCCGGGTGTGGCCGAGGAACTCCTTGACCAGGGTGATCGTCCGCGCCTTCGGGTCGTCCGTGCGGCTGCCGGCCGGCACGGGCTGACCGAGCTTCACGAACCGGTAGATCTGCGCGACGGCTCGGGCGATGAGAGCAACGCCGACCACGGTCAGGGTCAGCGACACAATGATCGCGGCGAGTTGCATGGGGGCTCCTCGGGCCTGCGAGGTGGGAGATTCGGCACAACCAGTGTCACCGCTCGGCGTACTGCCTGAGTACTACTAAGCGGTAACTTATTCAGTTCGTGCTGAGCGTACCCACTTAATCGGCCGCACTGTAGCCGCGCAGGCGGTGATCTGCGTCGCTCAGGCGAGCCTGACCCGCCACCCTCCGCAACGTACGCAGCAGAAGGGCGAGGTCCAGGCCGATCCAGTGGTGCTCCACGTAGTGCTGGTCGAGCAGCAGCGGCTCGTCCCACGGCAGGGTGGAGGAGCGCCGGATCTGGGCCAGGCCGGTCAGGCCCGGCTTGACGCTGCGGCGCCAGGGTGCGTCGGCGGCGGGGGCGCCGGGCGGCAGGGGTGCCGGGCCGACGAGCGACATCTCGCCGCGTACGACATGGGGCAGGCGGGAGAGCGCGTCGAGCCGGAAGCGGCGGACGGGCAGGTGGCGCAGGGTGAACGGCCGGCCGTCGAGGCCGGTTCTGGTCTCCGTCACGAAGACACCGCCGGGCGGGCGTCTCAGGGCGGTGGTGACGGTGGCCGCGAGGAGCAGCGGCGCCGCCAGGGCGAGCAGGGCCGAGCCGAGGACCAGATCGAGGATGCGCTTGGGGTGGGGGGAGGGGCGCATGGGTACACACCTGACGACTTTGCGGCTAATGGCCGCTCATGCGGCTTTTGCTTCGTTGGTCAAACGATCGCACGGTGGTGTGTGAGGGGACGGTGGTTCGCGGGTACGCGGCGGGTCGTGCTTCCGTCCCGTACGTCCGGCCCGTGCGTCCGACGCGTGCGCAGGCCCGTGCGTCCGGCCCGCGCCGCCGCCCGCGCTTCCGCCCCGCGTATAAGTTGAGCGTAAGTGGCTCAACTCTGTTGACTCCGGTCTGGCTGTCGTGCATCCTTGAGCCTGTTCCACTCAAGTCAGCTGGAGGAATCGAAAATGGCACGTGCGGTCGGCATCGACCTGGGCACGACTAATTCCGTCGTCAGCGTTCTGGAAGGCGGCGAGCCCACCGTCATCACCAACGCCGAGGGCGCCAGGACCACGCCGTCCGTCGTCGCCTTCGCCAAGAACGGCGAGGTGCTGGTCGGCGAGGTGGCCAAGCGTCAGGCGGTCACGAACGTCGACCGGACCATCCGGTCCGTCAAGCGTCACATGGGCACCGACTGGAAGATCGAGCTCGACGGGAAGAACTTCAACCCGCAGCAGATCAGCGCCTTCATCCTGCAGAAGCTGAAGCGCGACGCCGAGGCGTACCTGGGCGAGAAGGTCACCGACGCGGTGATCACCGTCCCGGCGTACTTCAACGACTCCGAGCGCCAGGCCACCAAGGAGGCCGGTGAGATCGCGGGCCTCAACGTCCTGCGCATCGTCAACGAGCCGACGGCCGCCGCCCTGGCGTACGGCCTGGACAAGGACGACCAGACCATCCTGGTCTTCGACCTCGGTGGCGGCACCTTCGACGTCTCGCTGCTGGAGATCGGCGACGGCGTCGTCGAGGTGAAGGCCACCAACGGCGACAACCACCTCGGTGGTGACGACTGGGACCAGCGCGTCGTCGAGTACCTGGTCAAGCAGTTCCAGTCCGGGCACGGCGTGGACCTGTCCAAGGACAAGATGGCCCTCCAGCGCCTCCGTGAGGCCGCCGAGAAGGCCAAGATCGAGCTGTCCTCGTCCACCGAGACCTCGATCAACCTGCCCTACATCACGGCGTCCGCCGAGGGCCCGCTGCACCTGGACGAGAAGCTCACCCGCGCCCAGTTCCAGCAGCTGACCGCCGACCTGCTGGAGCGCTGCAAGACCCCGTTCCACAACGTCATCAAGGACGCGGGCATCGCCCTCTCCGAGATCGACCACGTCGTTCTCGTCGGTGGCTCCACCCGTATGCCCGCCGTCGCCGAGCTCGTCAAGGAGCTGACCGGCGGTCGCGAGGCCAACAAGGGCGTGAACCCGGACGAGGTCGTCGCCATCGGCGCCGCCCTCCAGGCCGGTGTCCTCAAGGGCGAGGTCAAGGACGTCCTGCTCCTCGACGTCACCCCGCTGTCCCTCGGCATCGAGACCAAGGGCGGCATCATGACCAAGCTGATCGAGCGCAACACCACGATCCCGACGAAGCGCTCGGAGATCTTCACGACGGCGGAGGACAACCAGCCGTCGGTGCAGATCCAGGTCTACCAGGGCGAGCGCGAGATCGCGGCGTACAACAAGAAGCTCGGCATGTTCGAGCTGACGGGCCTGCCGCCGGCCCCGCGCGGCGTCCCGCAGATCGAGGTCGCCTTCGACATCGACGCCAACGGCATCATGCACGTGACCGCGAAGGACCTCGGCACGGGCAAGGAGCAGAAGATGACCGTCACCGGCGGCTCCTCGCTGCCGAAGGACGAGGTCGACCGGATGCGTGAGGAGGCCGAGCGGTACGCGGAGGAGGACCACAAGCGCCGCGAGGCCGCCGAGACCCGCAACCAGGGCGAGCAGCTCGTCTACCAGACGG
This sequence comes from Streptomyces sp. CB03234, assembly GCF_001905885.1. Classification (GTDB taxonomy): domain Bacteria; phylum Actinomycetota; class Actinomycetes; order Streptomycetales; family Streptomycetaceae; genus Streptomyces. The sequence goes on from NZ_LIYH01000005.1 coordinate 608,271, forward strand.
AGAAGTTCCTCAAGGACAACGAGGACAAGGTTCCGGGCGACGTCAAGACCGAGGTCGAGACGGCGGTGAACGAGCTCAAGGAGAAGCTGAAGGGCGAGGACACCGCCGAGATCCGCACCGCCACGGAGAAGGTCGCGGCCGTCTCGCAGAAGCTCGGCCAGGCCATGTACGCGGACGCCCAGGCCGCGGGCGGGGCCGCCGGTGCCGGTGAGGCTCCGGGTGCCGCCCAGGGTGCCGCTGCCGACGACGATGTCGTCGACGCCGAGATCGTCGACGACGAGAAGCCGAAGGGGGCCGCATGACGGAGGAGACCCCGGGCTTCGAGGAGAAGCCCGACGTCCCCTCCGGCGCCACGCCTGATGACGCCGCCGAAGCCGCCGCTGCCACTCCCTCCGCGAACCCCGCGGAGGAGGGCCCGGCGGCCCCGGCAGGGGACGCGACCGCAACTGTCGCCGGCCTGACGGCCCAGCTGGACCAGGCCCGCACCGCGCTCGGCGAGCGCACCGCGGACCTGCAGCGGCTCCAGGCCGAGTACCAGAATTACCGCCGCCGGGTCGAGCGCGACCGGGTCACGGTCAAGGAGATCGCCGTGGCGAACCTCCTGACCGAGCTCCTGCCGGTGCTCGACGACATCGGCCGCGCCCGTGAGCACGGCGAGCTGGTGGGCGGCTTCAAGTCGGTGGCCGAATCGCTGGAGACGGTCGCCGCCAAGATGGGCCTGCAGCAGTTCGGCAAGGAGGGCGAGCCCTTCGACCCGACGATCCACGAGGCGCTGATGCACTCGTACGCACCGGACGTCACGGAGACGACCTGCGTGGCGATCCTGCAGCCGGGGTACCGCATCGGCGAGCGGACCATCAGGCCCGCGCGCGTGGCGGTGGCCGAGCCCCAGCCCGGAGCGGCCCCGGCGGCCCCGGCGGCCCAGACCCAGGGCCAGGCCGCCGAGGCGCCCAAGGAAGAACAGCAGAAGTCGGCCGACGAGGAGAGCGGTGGCCCCGAGGAGGGCTGACGCATTGACCGGTCATCGGAAGGAGGGACGTCGATGAGCACGAAGGACTTCGTGGAGAAGGACTACTACAAGGTTCTCGGCGTCCCCAAGGACGCCACCGAGGCTGAGATCAAGAAGGCGTACCGGAAGCTCGCCCGTGAGTTCCACCCGGACGCCAACAAGGGTGACGCGAGCGCGGAGGCGCGCTTCAAGGAGATCTCCGAGGCGAACGACATCCTCGGTGACCCCAAGAAGCGCAAGGAGTACGACGACGCCCGCGCCCTGTTCGGCAACGGTGGCTTCCGCGCCGGTCCCGGCGGCGGGGCCGGGGGCACGTTCAACTTCGACCTGGGCGACCTCTTCGGCGGCGCCCAGGGCGGAGCCGGTGGTGCCGGCGGCTTCGGCGGCGGCCTCGGGGACGTGTTCGGCGGCCTGTTCAACCGGGGCGGCACCACGGGCACCCGCACGCAGCCGCGCCGGGGCCAGGACATCGAGTCCGAGGTGACGCTCAGCTTCACCGAGGCGGTGGACGGGGCCACGGTCCCGCTGCGGATGTCCAGCCAGCAGCCCTGCAAGGCCTGTTCGGGCACCGGCGACAAGAACGGCACGCCGCGCGTGTGCCCCACCTGTGTCGGTACCGGACAGGTCTCGCGCGGCGGCAGCGGCTCCTTCTCGCTGACCGACCCGTGCGTGGACTGCAAGGGCCGCGGGCTCATCGCCCAGGACCCGTGCGACGTCTGCCACGGCAGCGGCCGCGCCAAGTCGTCCCGCACCATGCAGGTCCGCATCCCCGCGGGCGTCTTCGACGGGCAGCGCATCCGGCTGCGCGGCAAGGGCGCGCCCGGCGAGCGGGGCGGCCCGGCCGGTGACCTGTACGTGGTGGTGCACGTCGACGCCCACCCGGTCTTCGGCCGCAAGGGGGACAACCTGACCGTCACGGTGCCCGTCACGTTCGACGAGGCGGCGCTCGGCGGCGAGATCAGGGTGCCGACCCTCGGCGGGCCCCCGGTCACGCTGAAGATCCCGGCCGGCACGCCCAACGGCCGCACCATGCGCGCCCGTGGCAAGGGCGCGGTCCGCAAGGACGGCACGCGCGGGGACCTGCTCGTCACGGTCGAGGTGGCCGTGCCCAAGGACCTGAGCGACAAGGCGCGCGAGGCGCTCGAAACGTACCGGGAGGCCACAGCGGGTGTGGACCCGCGGGCCGAGCTGTTCCAGGCCGCGAAGGGGGCTTGAGATGGACGGACGCCGTCGCAATCCGTACGAGCTGACCGACGAGACACCGGTGTACGTCATCTCGGTGGCGGCCCAGCTCAGCGGGCTGCACCCGCAGACCCTGCGCCAGTACGACCGGCTGGGCCTGGTCTCGCCGGACCGTACGGCCGGGCGGGGCCGGCGCTACTCGGCCCGTGACATCGAACTGCTGCGGCAGGTGCAGCAGTTGTCGCAGGACGAGGGCATCAACCTGGCGGGCATCAAGCGGATCATCGAGCTGGAGAACCAGGTCGCCGCCCTCCAGGCCCGGGTCGCCGAGCTGACGGCGGCGGTCGAGGGCGCGGCGGCGGCGATGCGGCAGCGCGAGGCCCAGGTACACGCCTCGTACCGGCGCGACCTGGTGCCGTACCAGGACGTGCAGCAGGCGAGCGCGCTGGTGGTGTGGCGTCCGCCCAAGCGCGGCGAGTGACACGCCTGGTGAGGCCCCTTCCGCTGCGGCGGAGGGGGCCTTTCGTTCGTACGGGCGTGGTCGAGGTCACGCCCTGGGCGCCCTGCGACCGGGCCTAGGGGATCAGCTCGGTCACGGCGTCCAGGGTGGTCTCCCACAGCGGCTGGGCGCCCGTCCCGAAGGCCGCCGCCAGGGCCGTGCCCACGGCGACGTCCTGGGCCGTCGGCCTGGCGTCCTCGTCCCAGTCGGCGGTGACGCGGCCGTCGCCGGAGGACTCCAGCTCGCCGAGCCGGCGGCCGTCGCGCAGCAGCCGGCTCTCCTCGTCGCCGCAGGGCACCAGCCGGTAGCGGGCGTCACCGACGCGGGCGTCGACGCGGTAGGAGCGGCGCGACAGCCGGCCCTTGGCGGGCGAGACGCGGGCCGGCCGCCCGTCGACGGTGAGCGTCAGCAGGGCGGGGTCGCGGGTGCCGATCGGGATGTGCGGGCCGGGCTCCGTGCCGGGCGCGCGGACGAGGCGTACGTACGGGAGGCCGGGGCCCCTGACGTCGAGCGTGCCGGCGCCGGACCGCAGCATGACGGTGGGCGTGGCGGGGACGTGGTCGCGCATGGTCAGTGGTCCCGCTCCAGGATGCCGGACTGCGCGATCAGGTACCCCAGTTGCGCGCGGCTGCCGCTGCCGAGGACGGACGCCAGCTTGGCGATGTGGGCGCGGCAGGTCCGTACGTTCATGCCGAGGCGGCGGGCGATCGCCTCGTCGACATGGCCCTCGACGAGGAGCTTGGCGATGGAGCGCTGGACGCCGCTGATGCCGTCGGACTTCAGGTCGTACGGGATCTCCTCGTTGATCGGCACGGCCAGCTGCCAGAACTGGTCGAAGACCCCCGCGAGGTAGGCGACCAGGCCGGGGTGGCGCAGCTCCAGGGCCACTTGGCGGTCGCTGCGCGCCGGTACGAAGGCGACTTCGCGGTCGACGATGATCAGCCGGTCGATGATCTGCTCCAGGGTGCGCACCTGCACCTCGGGCCCCACGTGTTCCAGGTACGTCAGCGTCAACTCGGTGTGCCGGGCCGTGTGCTGGTACAGCGTGCGCATCCGGATGCCCCGGCCGAGCAGCGGCCGTACGCGGCGCAGCGCCTCGCTCAGCCCGTGGGCGGGGCGCCCGCCGCCGGGCTGGACGGTCAGCAGCTCCTTCTCGCAGCCGGCGACGACGCGGTCCAGCGTCGCGTTGATCCGGCTCAGGCCCTCCAGCACGGTGATGGCGTGCGTGGTGGGCGCGTTCTGGGCGCTGATCGCCATGAATGGCTCGAACGCGTCGGACAGCTCGACGGTGAGACGTCTACGCTCCAGGATCTCGCGCTCGATGGGCTGGAGCAGCTGCGCCAGGGCCGAGGAGGGCGGGAGGGGACGCAGCCACTGGGCGTCGTCCGGGTCGGGGTGCAGGAGCGCCAGGTCGAGCAGGCACGGCACCTCATCCGCCTCTGACCGGGGTATTCGCCCGCTGCGCAAGGCGTTGGCATAGAGCTCCGAACCCGCCTCGCACAACTCCGCGTGGGAATGGGGGTGGCCAGGCTTGTCCGATTTTGCGCTCATCTGTACACCCCCAGGCTCCTGCATCTCAGGAACATGATGCCTGTCGTAGGTGGTGGAAGCGTGGAGAGTGAGCAATCGTCGTAGCCGCGGGGGTTGGAAAGAGACGTTGCCTTCAAGTGAGGTTGCTCGGTGATGACGAAGAGACTCATACGCGCAGTGGTTGCCAGTGCGTTCATCGCTGCCGGCGCGGTAGGGGTTCTGGGGGCGGCCGAGGGTCAGGACTCGCAGGCGGCTCCCGGCACCGGAACCACGACGCAGGACCCCAGCTGGACCGCCGCGCCCGCCAAGTCGGGCCTGATCGTGAACGACCCCTCCTGGACCGCCGAACCCGTCAGGTCGGGTACGGCCGTCGCACAGGACCCAAGTTGGACCGCCGTGCCCGCCGGGTCGGGCCTGGCGGAGAACGACCCCAGCTGGACTCGCGTCGGCGCATGAACGTTCCCGACGACTCGCGCTTCCGGCGCGAGATGGCATCCGCTTACCGGTCCGGGTGGCATTTCATCGACCTCGTCACGGCTGTGCCGCACAGTGGCGATTCGTTGATGGTCACCCTCTTCGGGGAGCCGATCGTCATCACGCGCGGAGACGACGAGGACATCCGAGCCTACCGATGCCTTCGGCGGCCCCGCGGAGCTCCGCAGCCCGTCCGATGTGCCATCCGGTACGGCATGATTTTCGTCAACCTCGACCAGCGTGACCACCAGCTGGTCGAGCCGGAGACCACCACCGCCACCCCCCGCAGCGCCTGAGCGATTCCCCCGTCGTTGTAAATCGCCCAGGTGCTTCCCCCACACAGCGGCGCCATCGTGGACCTGAACACGATGGCGCCGCTGTGCTGCGCGCGTACGGGTCCGGGCGCTACGCCCGCCCCATCGCCCGCGTCAGGGCGATCTCGATGACGACCCGGTCCGGGTTCGGCGTCGGCGTGCGGCCGTAGCGGGCCGCGTAACGCTCCACCGCGTCCGCGACGGCCTCCGGCTCCGTACGGATCGTCGCGACGCCCTCCAGCGTCGCCCAGCGCCCCTTGTCGACCTGGCACACCGCCACCCGCGCGCCCTCGGGGCCCGCCGCCAGGACGTTGGCGACCTTGTGGCTGTGCTTGTTGGTGATCACCCGGGCGATGCCCTTCTCGCCGCCCTCGGGGTCGTACGTCACGCCCACCGCCACCACGTGCGGGGTGCCGTCCGGGCGGGGCGTGGTCAGGGTGCACATGTGGTACTCGCGCCAGAAGCCTAGATACGAGTCGCCGGGGTCACGGGGGTCGATGGCCATGCCGCGAACCTACCGGCGACGGGTGTCGCGAACCACCTTGAGTGGAATAGACTCAACTTTGCAGACGTTGGACGAGTCATAGTAGTGGGACCCGCAGCAACGAGGAGGAGAGACCGCCCGTGGACGCCGAGCTGACCAACAAGAGCCGGGATGCGCTGAACGCCGCGACCAGCCGCGCCGTGTCCGAAGGACACCCGGACCTGACCCCCGCGCACCTGCTGCTCGCGCTGCTCGCGGGCCAGGACAACGAGAACATCACCGACCTGCTCGCCGCCGTCGACGCCGACCAGGCCGCCGTACGGTCCGGGGCCGAGCAGGTGCTCGCCGCGCAGCCCAGCGTCACCGGTTCCACCGTCGCCCCGCCGCAGCCCAACCGCGAGATGCTCGCCGTGATCGCCGACGCCTCGCAGCGCGCCAAGGAGCTGGGCGACGAGTACCTGTCGACCGAGCACCTGCTCATCGGCATCGCCGCCAAGGGCGGCCGGGCCGGCGAGGTGCTGGAGCGGCAGGGCGCGAGTGCGAAGAAGCTGCTGGAAGCGTTCGAGAAGGCGAGGGGAGGGCGCCGCGTGACCACACCGGACCCGGAGGGCCAGTACAAGGCCCTGGAGAAGTTCGGCACCGACTTCACGGCCGCCGCCCGCGACGGCAAGCTGGACCCGGTCATCGGCCGGGACCAGGAGATCCGCCGCGTCGTGCAGGTGCTGTCCCGCCGCACCAAGAACAACCCCGTGCTCATCGGCGAGCCCGGCGTCGGCAAGACCGCCGTCGTCGAGGGCCTCGCCCAGCGCATCGTCAAGGGCGACGTCCCGGAGAGCCTGAAGAACAAGCGCCTGGTCGCGCTCGACCTCGGCGCGATGGTCGCGGGCGCCAAGTACCGGGGCGAGTTCGAGGAGCGGCTGAAGACCGTCCTGTCCGAGATCAAGGCCAGCGACGGCCAGATCATCACGTTCATCGACGAGCTGCACACGGTCGTCGGCGCGGGCGCCGGCGGCGACTCCGCCATGGACGCCGGCAACATGCTCAAGCCGATGCTCGCCCGCGGCGAGCTGCGCATGGTCGGCGCCACCACCCTCGACGAGTACCGCGAGCGCATCGAGAAGGACCCCGCCCTGGAGCGCCGCTTCCAGCAGGTCCTGGTGGCCGAGCCGAGCGTCGAGGACACCATCGCGATCCTCCGCGGCCTCAAGGGCCGGTACGAGGCCCACCACAAGGTCCAGATCGCCGACTCCGCGCTCGTGGCCGCCGCCACGCTCTCGGACCGGTACATCACCTCCCGCTTCCTGCCCGACAAGGCCATCGACCTCGTCGACGAGGCCGCGTCCCGGCTCCGCATGGAGATCGACTCCTCGCCGGTCGAGATCGACGAACTCCAGCGCGCCGTCGACCGCCTCCGTATGGAGGAGCTGGCGCTGAAGAACGAGTCCGACCCCGCCTCCGTACAGCGCCTGGAGAAGCTGCGCCGCGACCTCGCCGACAAGGAGGAGGAGCTGCGCGGCCTGACCGCCCGCTGGGAGAAGGAGAAGCAGGGCCTCAACCGCGTCGGTGAGCTCAAGGAGCAGCTCGACGACCTGCGCGGCCAGGCCGAGCGCGCCCAGCGCGACGGCGACTTCGACACCGCCTCCAAGCTGCTGTACGGCGAGATCCCGGCCGTGGAGCGGGAGCTGGAGGCGGCCAGCGAGGCCGAGCAGGAAGCCGCCAGGGACACGATGGTCAAGGACGAGGTCGGGCCCGACGACATCGCCGACGTCGTCGGCTCCTGGACCGGCATCCCGGCCGGGCGGCTGCTGGAGGGCGAGACGCAGAAGCTGCTGCGCATGGAGGACGAGATCGGCCGCCGTCTGATCGGCCAGACCGAGGCCGTACGGGCGGTGTCGGACGCCGTGCGCCGCACCCGCGCCGGGATCTCCGACCCGGACCGGCCCACCGGCTCGTTCCTCTTCCTCGGCCCGACCGGCGTCGGCAAGACCGAGCTGGCCAAGGCGCTGGCGGACTTCCTCTTCGACGACGAGCGGGCGATGGTCCGCATCGACATGAGCGAGTACGGCGAGAAGCACAGCGTCGCCCGGCTCGTCGGCGCGCCCCCCGGCTACGTCGGGTACGAGGAGGGCGGCCAGCTGACGGAGGCGGTGCGCCGCCGCCCGTACAGCGTGGTGCTGCTGGACGAGGTGGAGAAGGCCCACCCCGAGGTCTTCGACATCCTGCTCCAGGTGCTGGACGACGGCCGCCTGACCGACGGGCAGGGCCGCACGGTCGACTTCCGCAACACCATCCTCATCCTGACCTCCAACCTGGGCAGCCACTTCCTGATGGACCCGGTGACGCCGGAGGAGCAGAAGAAGGAGCAGGTGCTGGAGGCGGTACGGGCCTCCTTCAAGCCGGAGTTCCTCAACCGCCTCGACGACATCGTCGTCTTCTCGGCCCTCGACCGGGACCAGCTCGCCCACATCGCCCGGCTCCAGATCGACCGCCTGGCCGCCCGCCTCGCCGAGCGCCGGCTCACCCTGGAGGTCACCCCGGAGGCCCTTCAGTGGCTCGCCGTCGAGGGCTTCGACCCGGCGTACGGCGCGCGCCCGCTGCGCCGCCTGGTCCAGACGGCCATCGGCGACCGCCTCGCCAAGGAGATCCTCGCGGGCGAGGTCACGGACGGCGACACCGTGCGCGTGGAGCGGGACGGGGACGGGCTCGTCGTGGGGGCGGCGCGGTAGGTCAGGTGGTGCACGCGAGGAGGCGTACGAGGGAGGTGCCCCCGCCCTCGTACGGCCGGGATCCTGTCAGCTCGCAGCGGATCGCCCGTGTCCGGGGTTGCCAGCCACGGCCCGCCATGGGAGAGGATGGCAGGAATCGTACGAAGGGAAATTCACGGTGAGCATCGACCCGGCCTCCATTCCGAACTTCGGTGGGCAGCCCGAGCCCCAGCAGGCCGCAGGACCGGCGGGCCCCGTCGTCCCGGACCAGGACCTCGTCAAGCAGCTCCTGGAGCAGATGGAGCTCAAGTACGTCGTCGACGACGAGGGTGACCTCGCGGCGCCGTGGGAGGAGTTCCGCACGTACTTCATGTTCCGCGGCGAGGACGAGCAGCAGGTCTTCTCGGTGCGGACCTTCTACGACCGCCCGCACCCGGTCGAGAACCGCGCGCAGATCCTGGAGACGATCGACGACTGGAACCGCCGCACCCTGTGGCCCAAGGTCTACACGCACCTCCACGAGGACGAGCAGGGCGGCGCGACCGTGCGGCTCATCGGCGAGGCGCAGATGCTGATCGGCACGGGCGTGAGCCTGGAGCACTTCGTGCAGTCGACGGTCAGCTGGGTACGCGCGTCGATCGAGTTCGACAAGTGGCTCGTGGAGCAGTTCGGCCTGGAGTCGTCCGAGGGCGAAGAAGAGGCCTGAGCCCTCACAGCGCCATCGGGGCGAGCGTCAGCAGATACGTCCCGTAGCCGAACGACAGCCCGGCCAGGGCGGCGACCACCACGGCCGCCGCCCTCGGCCGGGCTCTGCGCACCGCGCACGCGAGGGGCACCAGCAGCGGGAACGCCGGAAGCAGGAAGCGCGGCTTCGACTCGAAGAACCCCGACCCGCCCACCGCGATCACCACCAGCACCGCCGTGTACACCAGCAGCGGCAGCGGCGGCCGCTCCAGCACGAGCAGCGCGAACAGCACGACCCCGACGGCCGTGAGCGCCAGCGCCATCGTGAAGCCGAGGTCCATCGGCCTGGTCACCACCGTGCGTACGAAGCCGAAGGTGCCCACCCCGAAGTCGAACCGCGACGTCCAGCCCGCCTGCACGGCGAAGTACCCGCCCAGCGGATCGCCCTTGCGCACCCCCACCCACAGCAGGTAGCCCACCCAGCCGGCCGGCGCCACCGCCGCACCCGCCCACGCCCGCCGGTCGGCCCGGTCGCGCGCCAGGGCGCAGGCGGCCGCCACCAGCACCGCCGCCGCCACCGCGATGCCGTTCGGCCGGGCCACCCCCGCCAGCGCCGCCAGCGCGCCCGCCCACAGCCAGCGGCGGGTGAGGACCGCGTACAGCGACCAGGCCGCGAACGCCGTCAGCAGCGGTTCCGTGTACGCCATGGACAGCACGATCGAGTGCGGCAGCAGGCCCCACAGCAGCACCAGCGTGGTCGCCACGCCCCGCCCGTACAGCCGCTCGCCGAGCAGGAAGATCCCCCACGCGGCCGTCCCCGCCGCCGCCCAGGACACCAGCAGCCCAGCCGTCCCGCCCGCCACCGGCAGCACGGTCGTCACCGCCCGGACGAGCGCCGGGTAGAGCGGGAAGAACGCCAGGTCGGACTGGACGGTGCCGTCCGGCCAGTACAGGGTCGTGCCGTAGCCGTACGCGGCGATCCCCAGGTACCAGTCGGAGTCCCAGGACAGGGCCAGCAGGGCGCGTGGCGAGCGGCCGGTGTGCCACGCCCACAGCGCCATCACCAGCATCCCGGTGAGCCGGGCGGCGGCGAACAGGCCCAGCGCCGGTGCCGCGCGGTGCAACGCCGCCAGCGGGCGCGGCACCGGGCGGGCACGGGAGGCTGTCGCATGGTCGAAGGTCTCGGCGGACAGGGGGCACCTCCGTGCGCGCGTGAACGGTCACCCCGACCTTGGGCGCGGCCCGCGCCCGGCGCGAGTGCTGGCAGCCCGCCCGGGTGGTCCCGGCCGCCGGACCGCCGCACGCGCGCGTGTCGCCGTGACAGGGCGCCCCGGAACCGCTAGAGGCCCGCCAGCCGCTTCACCGCGTCCTGGAGCACCTCCGTCCGCTTGCAGAACGCGAACCGCACGAACGGCGCCCCCTGGTCGCGGTGGTCGTAGAAGACCGCGTGGGGGATGGCGACGACACCGCAGCGCCCGGGCAGGGCGCGGCAGAACGCGATGCCGTCGTGCTCGCCCAGCGGGCGGATGTCGGTGGTGATGAAGTAGGTGCCCTGCGGCCGGAACACCTCGAATCCCGCCTGCGCCAGCCCGTCCGCGAGCAGGTCCCGCTTGGCCCGCAAGTCCTCGCGCAGCTCGCTGAAGTACGTGTCCGGCAGGCGCAGCGCCTCGGCGATCGCGTACTGGAAGGGCCCGGCGGAGACGTACGTCAGGTACTGCTTCGCCGAGCGCACCGCCGTGATCAGCTCGGGCGCGGCGGTGACCCAGCCGACCTTCCACCCCGTGAACGAGAAGGTCTTCCCCGCACTGGAGATGGTCACCGTGCGCTCCCGCATGCCGGGGAAGGCGGCGATGGGGAGGTGCTCGGCGCCGCCGAAGACGAGGTGCTCGTACACCTCGTCGGTGACGACGAGCAGATCGCGCTCGACGGCGAGCGCGGCGATGGCGGCCAGCTCCTCACGGGTGAGGACGGTGCCGGTGGGGTTGTGCGGGGTGTTGAGCAGGATGAGGCGGGTGCGGTCGGTGACGGCGGCCCGCAGCTCGTCCAGGTCGAGGACGAACCGGCCGTCGCGCGGGCGCAGGGTGACCGGGACGCGGGTGCCGCCCGCCATGGCGACGCAGGCGGCGTACGAGTCGTAGTACGGCTCCAGCGCGATGACCTCGTCGCCCGGCTCCACCAGCCCGAGCAGGGCGGCGGCGATCGCCTCGGTGGCGCCGGCCGTGACGAGGACCTCCGTGTCGGGGTCGTACGCCAGGCCGTACCGCTCGCGCTGGTGGTCGGCGACGGCGGTACGCAGCTCGGGGATGCCGGGGCCGGGCGGGTACTGGTTGCCCCGGCCGTCCCGGATGGCCCGGACGGCCGCCTCGGCGACGGCTTCGGGGCCGTCGGTGTCGGGGAAGCCCTGGCCGAGGTTGACCGAGCCGGTGGAGGCGGCGAGGGCGGACATCTCCGCGAAGATCGTCGTTCCGAACTCGGCGAGGCGGCGGTTGAGCGGCGGTCGTTTCATGGCGGCCATCCTGGGGCGAAGCTCTGGAGTTGCTCAAGTGGGCTTTGAGGCGTGATCACCGGGGGGATCTCCCTGCCACACATACGGAACATCCGGAGCGAAGGCAGGTGGGGGCCATGGTGGAAGCAGGGTTCTTCGAGGCGTGGTTCATCTTCGTGGGGGTCCTCGCCGTCATAGGGATCGTACGGTCCGCGCTGGGAGGCGAGCCCCCGAAGCGGCGTGACAGCTGGTGGTCCGGGGACTCCTCGGCCTCGTCCTCCTCGTCATCGTCGTCCTCCGGCTGGTCCTCGTGCGGCGGCTCCAGCTCCTCGTGCGGAGGCGGAGGCGGATCGTCCTGCAGCTGAACCTCTGGACTTCCTCAATTCGGATTGGGAGGGGTGGGAGCGGGGGCATCCCCCTCTCACGTACGACACGGGGGATGGTGATCCGAATGGAGATGGGCCTGGTCGTCGCCGGACTGATCGTTCTGGTGGGGTTCCTCATCGCGGTCGGCGCGGCGGGCGGTGGCAAGAGCCGGCGCCGTTCGCGCTCCGGCGCCGGCGGTTCCGCCGCCGGCGGCGGTTGGTGGTCCGGGGACGGGGGCGGATCGTCCTGCGGGGGAGGGTCGTCGTCGTGTGGGGGCGGCGGCGGTGGATGTGGTGGCGGAGGCAGCTGACACGGGGCAGCCGGTCCGCGACCACGGGAAGGCGCTCGGCAGTGAACTACCGCCGGGCGCCTTCGTGTTGGCACTTTGTGGAACCACTCGGTCGGTTCCTGTTGAACAGTTGAACCGGCAGGCCCCCCAGGGGATGGAAACCACGTCAAGTTGGGTAAAAACGCTGTGAGTCAGTCGCAGTTCATGATTCCCTCGCTGTCGAAAACATCCAGCCCGCGGACCTCGTGTGTGGATTTCGAGACGGAGATCCCCTCGTCCCCCTGAACGTCTTCCGGGACGCCCCCGGTCCACCCGTCAAACCCTGTTTGCGGAGCCGACCATGCTCACGACGCTCAAAACTTCCTACACCGACACGCGCGCCGCCGACCTGGCCTGGGCGCTGGGTCGCGAGGCGCTGCCCGCCCTCGCCGTGCTCGACCTCGAACTGTCCGGTGCCACGCTCCAGCTCAGACTCCTCGGCGCCTCGCACCAGGTGCTGCTGGAGGAGGAGCGGGGCCGCTGTTCGGAGACCGTCGCCTGCATGCCGGGGAGCAGCACCCCGCTGCCGCTGGGTGTGGCGAAGCGGATCGGGGCGTGGGAGTACGAGTTCGCCGCGCGCGTCGAGACGCTGTCCAAGGGGTCGTTCGCGGGGCGCGCGCAGGAGCTGCTGGCGCTCGTGGCGGACCACCCGAACGGTCTCGCCGGTACGTTCCCCGGCTCGCCGCACGCCTTCACGGCCATGCTCGCGCAGCGGGACGAGGGCCAGGTGCGGTGGCGCACGTGGCACGCCTATCCGCAAGAGGGACAGCTGGTGGTCACCAGGACCAGCGTGGGCGTCCGTATGCACACACCGCTCTAGTAACACCCGTGTGGGTGACAATTAGCCATGGGGTCGTGACGTAGCGTTAAGTGCGTGATCGAAGCGCCGCACGTCTCCGTCGCCGTGCCGCCCGCACCGGGCGGCGGTCCGGCATCGCCGTCCGTGCGGCAGCGGGCGGGGCGCTTCCTGGTGCTGGCCACGGTCTTCATCTGCGCGGCGTGCGGATTGGTGTACGAGCTGGAACTGGTCGCGCTCGCTTCGTATTTGATCGGGGACTCCGTCAAGCAGGCGTCGGTCGTCCTGTCGGTGATGGTCTTCGCGATGGGCGTGGGCTCGCTCCTCGCGAAACGGCTGCGCTGCCGGGCGGCCGTCGGCTTCGGGCTGCTGGAGGCCGCGCTCGCGCTGGTCGGTGGCTGCTCGGCCCTCGTCCTGTACGCCACGTTCGCGTGGATCGGCGAGTCGCGGTACGCGCTGGTGGCGTTCTCGCTGGCCATCGGCGTGCTCATCGGGGCGGAGATACCGCTGCTGATGACGCTGATCCAGCGCATCTCGCGGCGGGCCGAGCAGGACGCCGGCGGGACGGTCGCGGACCTGTTCGCCGCCGACTACGTGGGGGCGCTCGTCGGCGGCCTGGCGTTCCCGTTCCTGCTGTTGCCGTGGCTGGGGCAGTTGACAAGCGCGCTGCTCACCGGGGCGGTCAACGCGGTGGCGGGCGGGGCGCTGGTGCTGTGGCTGTTCGGGCGGGACCTGACCGCGCGGGGGCGGTGGCTGGTGGTGGTGGGCAATGTGGCGGTGCTCGGCGTGCTGGCGACCGCGACGGTGCTGGTGGACGACTTCGAGCGGGCGGCGCGGCGGGCGGTGTACGGGGAGCGGGTGCGGATCGCCGTCCAGACGGACGTCCAGGAGGTGGTGTTGACGGGCGGGCCGGGGGAGCCGCCCGAGCTGTTCCTGGACGGGCGGTTACGGGTGAGCGGCCGGGACGAGCACCGGTACCACCGGGCGCTGGTGCACCCCGTGATGCGTGGGCCGCACGCGCGCGTGCTGATCCTGGGCGGGGGCGACGGGCTGGCGGCGCGGGAGGTGCTGCGGCACGGCGGCGTGGAGTCGGTGACGGTCGTCGAGCTGGACCCGGGCGTCGTGCGGCTCGCCCGGAAGGACCGGGCGCTCGCCCGGCTGAACGGGCAGGCGTACGGGGACCCGAGGGTGCGGGTGGTGTACGGGGACGCGTTCGTGCGGCTGCGGGAGGCGGCGGCGACGGGCGCGGCGTACGACGTGGTGATCTCGGACCTCCCGGACCCGGGCATCACGGCCAGCACGAAGCTGTACTCGGCGGAGTTCTACGGTCTGGCCGCGCGGGTCCTCACCGACGGCGGACGGCTCGCGGTCCACGCGGGGCCGATGGCGTCGAGGCCGCACACGTACTGGACGGTGGACGCCACGCTGCGGTCGGCGGGCTTCACCACCCGGCCCTACCGTGCGACCGGGCGGCTGTCCGGCTTCGCCGCGGGCCCCGACCGGTCCACGGACGGCACGGCGGCGCCGTACGACTGGGGCTTCTTCCTCGCCGCGCGGCACCGGGCGCCGCCGGACCCGGGCGAGGTGGTGGGGGTGCGCCGCCCGGCGGGGGCGCGGCCCATGGGCCTGCCGCCGTCGACGCTGGTGCACCCCAGGTACGGGGAGTGACCCCTTTGGCCTTGCGCACATGGCAGACGTGAGCGCCGGGCGTGGGTAGGCTCGGGCTCCATGGAGCATGAGGTGTTCGTTCCGGTTGACGTCGAGACCCTCCGCGCTGTGCTGGCGGACCCCGCGCGGGTCGCCCCGTGCGTACCGGGGCTCCAGCAGGACGCGGACGCGTCGGCCGGCCCCCTCTCGGGCCGCCTGAAGGTGCGCGCAGGCGGGCACTCGATCACCTACCGGGGCGCCCTGCACATCGTCGCCCAGGAGGACGGCGCCTACGCCGTGGAGGGTGAGGGCGCGGAGGTGCGCGGCACCGGCTCGGCGAAGCTGGCCCTCACCGTACGGCTGTCCCCGGTGGACGGCGGCACGACGCTGCGCTTCTCGGGGACGACGAGCGCGGAGGGCCGGCTGGCGGAGCTGTCGGACGACGCGGCGGTCTCGGCGGCCCACCGCCTGCTGGACCGTTTCGCCGAGTCGCTCGCGGCGACGACCGCGACCTCGGCCGCGTCGGCCGCCTCCGCAACGGCCGAGGCTCCCGATGACGTCACCGACGACGCCACCGACGACCAGGACGTCACCGACGACGTCACCGACGACCAGGACGTCGACGACGACGGGGTGGACCAGGGCGCCGAGAGCGCGGGGTCCGTGTTCGACGCCCCCGTACCGCCGCCGTCGCTGGACCCGCTCGCCGAGGCCGAGTTCGAGGTGCCCGACATGCCCGACGGCGCGCTGCCCGACCCGGGCGTCGAGGCGGCGCACGCCCGGCGCACCATGATCGGGCGCAGCGCCGAGGAGGTCGACCACGCCCCGCCGCGCGGCCGGTACGCGCCCACGCCCGGGCCGGAGGCCGCGTCGACGACCGCCACGCTGCGGTGGCTGGCCCCCGCCGCCGCGCTTGCCCTCGCCTCGGCGGTGGTGGTCGGGCGCGCGCTGCGGCGCCGCAAGTAGTGTCGGTGACGTGACCAGTAGCGAACAGAGCGTCCGGCTCGCGGCCGGAGACGTCGAGTTGACGGTGCGTCCGGACAACGGATGCCGCATCGAGAGCCTGCGGATCGGCGGGTCGGAACTGCTGCGGCAAGGGGAGAGGTACGGCTGCTTCCCGATGGTGCCCTGGTGCGGGCGGATCGCCAACGGCCGGTTCCTCAGCGGGGCGACATGGCATCAGCTGCCGCTCAACTCGCCGCCGCACGCCATCCACGGCACCGGCCGTGACACCGCGTGGCGCGTCGCCCTCGCCGACAAGGCGGAGGCGGTGTTCACCTACGACCTCGCCGAGCCCTGGCCGTATCCCGGCCGGGTCACCCAGACCGTCCGGCTGACCGAGGACGCGCTCACGCTCCAGCTCGGTGTCGAGACGTACGGCGACTCCTTCCCGGCCCAGGCCGGCTGGCACCCGTGGTTCAACCGCACCCTCGGTGACAGCGCCGTACGCATCGACTTCACGCCCGAGTGGCAGGAGGAGCGGGGCGAGGACCATCTGCCCACCGGCCGCCGGATCGCGCCCACGCCCGGCCCCTGGGACGACTGCTTCGGCATGCCGGACGGGGTGGACGTCACCCTCACCTGGCCCGGGCAGCTAAAGCTCAAGGTGACCAGCCGCGCCCCCTGGGTCGTCGTGTACGACCAGCAGGAGGCCGCCGTCTGCGTGGAGCCCCAGTCGGGCCCGCCGAACGGCCTCACCACCGCTCCCGAGCTGGTCACACCGATCGAGCCGCTGGAGATCGCCACCACCTGGACCTGGCGGCGGCTGCGGCCGGCCTGAGCGGCGGCGCTTAAGCTCAGGGGCATGACTGACGTACGAGCCGATCTGCTCCAGCAGATCAAGGACAAGGCCGTGGTGCACGGCAAGGTGACCCTCTCCTCGGGTCTGGAGGCCGACTACTACGTCGACCTGCGCCGGATCACCCTGGACGGCGTGGCCTCGCCGCTCGTCGGGCAGGTCATGCTCGATCTGACCGCCGACCTGGACTTCGACGCCGTCGGCGGCCTCACCCTGGGCGCCGACCCGGTCGCGACGGCGATGCTGCACGCCGCCGCCGGGCGTGGCCGGACGCTGGACGCCTTCGTCGTCCGCAAGGCGGCCAAGGCGCACGGCATGCAGCGCCGCGTCGAGGGCCCGGACATCAAGGGCCGCCGTGTCCTGGTGGTGGAGGACACCTCCACCACCGGTGGCTCGCCGCTGACCGCTGTGGAGGCGGTCCGCGAGGCCGGCGCCGAGGTCGTGGCCGTGGCGACGATCGTGGACCGGGCGACCGGCGCCGCGGAGAAGATCAGCCAGACGGCCGGGGTGCCGTACCTGTACGCGTACGCGCTGGACGAGCTGGGCCTGGCCTGAGCCGCATAGGGCCTGACCTGCGGATTTTCCGAGGGGCGGACTGTTTCACGTGAAACGGTCCGCCCCTCGCGGCACGCGGGGTGGAGCCCACGGCGGAGTCTGGAAAGATAGGTGCGACGATGACGTCGCCCCCAGGTCAGGGATCAGCAACGCAACGCAACCGCAGATCACAAGGAGCGGACAGATGCCCATCGCAACCCCCGAGATCTACAACGAGATGCTCGACCGGGCGAAGGCAGGCAAGTTCGCCTACCCGGCCATCAATGTCACCTCGTCGCAGACTCTGCACGCCGCCCTGCGTGGTTTCGCGGAGGCAGAGAGCGACGGCATCATCCAGATCTCGACCGGTGGTGCGGAGTTCCTGGGCGGCCAGTACAGCAAGGACATGGTGACCGGCGCGGTCGCCCTGGCCGAGTTCGCCCACATCGTCGCCGCGAAGTACGACGTCACCATCGCCCTGCACACCGACCACTGCCCGAAGGACAAGCTGGACGGCTACGTACGTCCGCTGCTCGACATCTCCGCCGAGCGTGTCGCCAAGGGTGAGAACCCGCTGTTCCAGTCGCACATGTGGGACGGCTCGGCCGAGACCCTCGCCGACAACCTGGCCATCGGCCAGGAGCTGCTCGCGAAGGCCGCCGCCGCAAAGATCATCCTCGAGGTCGAGATCACCCCGACCGGTGGCGAGGAGGACGGCGTCAGCCACGAGATCAACGACGAGCTGTACACCACCGTCGACGACGCCATCCGCACCGCCGAGGCGCTCGGCCTGGGCGAGAAGGGCCGCTACCTGCTGGCCGCCTCCTTCGGCAACGTCCACGGCGTCTACAAGCCCGGCAACGTCGTGCTCCGCCCCGAGCTGCTCAAGGACCTCCAGCAGGGCGTCGCCGAGCGCTTCGGCAAGGCCGACCCGTTCGACTTCGTCTTCCACGGCGGCTCCGGCTCCACGGCCGAGGAGATCGCCACCGCGCTGGAGAACGGCGTCGTGAAGATGAACCTCGACACGGACACCCAGTACGCCTTCACCCGCCCCGTCGCGGACCACATGTTCAAGAACTACGACGGTGTGCTGAAGGTCGACGGCGAGGTCGGCTCCAAGAAGACCTACGACCCGCGCACCTGGGGCAAGCTGGCCGAGGCGAGCATGGCCAAGCGCGTCACCGAGGCGTGCGCGGCGCTGCGCTCGACCGGTACGAAGCTGAAGTAACGCTTCCGAGCGCCACGCACAGGCCCGGCATCGCCTCCGCGGTGCCGGGCCTGTGACACTGGTGGCATGGGTATCCACGAAAACCTGC
Organism: Streptomyces sp. CB03234; assembly: GCF_001905885.1. GTDB lineage: Bacteria > Actinomycetota > Actinomycetes > Streptomycetales > Streptomycetaceae > Streptomyces. The sequence continues at coordinate 626,422 of NZ_LIYH01000005.1, forward strand.
TGGGGGGACCTCCCCCCACTCACCTGCCCGACGACCCGGAGCCGCGCGAGCTGCTCGCGAGCGGCGCCGCGCCGGCGGACGTCGCCGCGAAGTACCCCGCCTCCTCCCTCGCCTGGGCCCAGCTCGCCGACGACGCGTTCGAGGCCGGCCGGGCCGTCGAGTCCTACGCGTACGCCAGGACCGGCTACCACCGGGGCCTGGACGCCCTGCGCCGCAGCGGCTGGAAGGGCCACGGCCCGGTGCCGTGGGAGCACGAGCCGAACCGCGGTTTCCTCCGGGCGCTGAACGCCCTGGCGCGCGCCGCGCAGGCGATCGGTGAGCAGGAGGAGTACGAGCGATGCTCGACGTTCCTCCGTGAATCGTCGCCCCTGGCCGCGGACACCCTCGGCTGACCTGGGGGTTCTCACCCTGCTGAGGCCCGCCCGCCCGGACCGGTTACTTCCGGTCGCGGTGAGGCGGGCCTCAGTTTTGGATCTTGCTGAACGGTTCGCTCGCGGCCCGCGCCCGCGATGACACAGCAGATCAAGGGCTTGCACGGGTGCGTGTCCCACGCCGTGCCGTACGACCCCGGCGGCCGGTACATCGAAGGGCCGCTCATGTCATGATGCGACTGGGACCCGGAACAGAGCCGCGGTCCCGAGGGGACCGGGGCTCCACCTGCCGGGTCGCATCGCGAGTGAGCCAAAGGGGCGCGCGGGCGTCGAAAGGGAGAACGCGCGGAGGGTCGCGAGGTACGAGTGACCCGAGCACGATCGACCGTCGACGCACGCAGCAGGCGCCCCGGAGGCGAACCGAGCGCCCGAAAAGGGAGGAGCAGACCGCTACCCGGTAGCACGCATTGATGGAGACAGCGATGTCTACTTCCCCCGATGCCTCCGCGCCCGGTTCGGACACCCCGAACCTGGAGTACACAGGCACGACGCCGTACGAGGACTATGTCCAGGCGGATGTCCTCACCCACCTCCAGCACCCGCTCTCGGACGATCCGGGAGAAATGGTCTTCCTGGTCACGACCCAGGTCATGGAGCTGTGGTTCACCGTGATCGTCCACGAGTGGGAGACCGCGAGCCGCGCCCTGCGCGAAGACCGGATCCCGGTGGCGATGGACGCGCTGGAGCGCTCCGTACGCGAGCTGGAGGCGCTGAACGCCTCCTGGAAGCCGCTCGCCCGGCTCACACCCGCCCAGTTCAACTCCTACCGTGGCGCCCTGGGCGAGGGCTCCGGCTTCCAGTCGGCGATGTACCGGCGGCTGGAGTTCCTGCTGGGCGAGAAGTCCGCGTCGATGCTGGTGCCGCACCGGGGCGCGCCGCGCGTCCACGCGGAGCTGGAGAAGGCGCTGCACGAGCCGAGCCTGTACGACGAGGTGCTGCGGCTCCTCGCACGGCGCGGGCTGCCGGTGCCGGACAGTGTCCTCAAGCGCGACCTGTCGCAGAAGTACGAGCCGTCGCAGGCGGTCGAGGACATCTGGGCCCGGATCTACGCCGACCCGGACCAGCACAGTGAGCTGATCCGGCTCGGCGAGGCGTTGACGGACGTCGGCGAGCTGGTGTGGCGCTGGCGCAACGACCACCTGGTGGCCACGCGGCGCGCGATGGGCTCCAAGACGGGCACGGCCGGCTCGGCCGGGGTGGCCTGGCTGGAGAAGCGGGCCCGCAAGAACGTGTTCCCCGAGGTGTGGACGGCGCGCAGCCATGTCTGATCTGACAGCGAAGGCGGCGGCGCTCGACGCCCACGACCAACTCGCCAAGCACCGCGAGCTGTTCGCGCTCGACGACGGTGTCGTGTACCTCGACGGCAATTCGCTCGGCGCGCTTCCCCGCCACGTACCGGACCGCATGGCCGACGTCATCGGTCGCGAATGGGGCGAGTTGCGCATCCGGTCCTGGGAGGAGAGCGGCTGGTGGACCGCGCCGGAGCGGATCGGCGACCGGATCGCGCCGCTCGTCGGCGCGGCGCCCGGCCAGGTGGTGGTCGGTGACTCGACGAGCGTCAACGTCTTCAAGGCGCTGGTGGGCGCCGTACGGCTGACCGACGAGACGCGGGACGAGATCGTCGTGGACGCCACGACGTTTCCCACGGACGGGTACATCGCCGAGTCGGCCGCCCGCCTGACCGGCAGGCGCCTGGTGGCCGTGGCGCCCGGGGACGTGGCGGACGCGGTCGGCCCGCGTACGGCCGTCGCGCTCGTCAACCACGTCGACTTCCGCACGGGCCGGCTGCACGACCTGCCCGGCATCACGGCGGCCGTCCACGCGGCGGGCGCACTCGCCGTGTGGGACCTGTGCCACAGCGCGGGCGCCCTGCCCGTGGGGCTGGACGCGCACGGCGTGGACCTGGCCGTCGGCTGCACGTACAAGTACCTCAACGGCGGCCCCGGTGCGCCCGCCTACCTGTACGTCGCGGAACGGCACCAGCCGCGCTTCGACTCCCCGCTGCCCGGCTGGAACTCGCACGCCGACCCCTTCGCGATGACGCCCGGTTACACGGCGGCGGAGGGCGTGGTGCGCGGCCGCGTCGGCACGCCCGACATCCTGTCCATGCTGGCGCTGGAGGCGGCGCTGGACGTGTGGGACGGGGTGCCCATCGAGGCGGTACGGGAGAAGGCGCTGGCCCTGATGGACTTCTTCCTGGAGTGCGTACGGGCGTACGTCCCGGACGGCCGGGTCACGTCCGTCACGCCCGAGGCGCACGACGAGCGCGGCAGCCAGGTCGCACTGAGCTGCCCGGACGCCCCCACCGTGATGAAGGAGCTCATCGCCCGGGGCGTCGTGGGCGACCTGCGCCGCCCCGACGTGCTGCGGTTCGGCTTCACACCGCTGTACGTCTCGTTCGCGGACGCGGAGCGCGCGGCGCGCGTTCTCGCGCAGGTGCTGGGCTGATGTTCGGCCTGATCTGCGGGGGCGCCAGTCCTGGTACCGTCCCCGCAGGTCAGGTCAATTCGGCCCCGTCACCGAAAGGTTGAGCACCATGCCCGACCCCGCCGCGCGCGACGCCGCCGAGGAAGCATCGGCCCTGTCGCATCCGGCCGTCGACCCGGACTCCACCGCTTCGTACGGTGCGCACCCGGACCAGGTCGTGGACTTCTACGCCCCTCGCGAGGCGCGCGGGGGCGACCGCGCACCGCTCGTCGTCGTGCTGCACGGCGGGGCGTGGCGGGCGCCGTACGACCGGCGGCACATCACTCCTTTCGTGGATTATCTGGCCCGGCGCGGTTTCGCCGTGGCCAACGTCGAGTACCGGCGGGGCAGGGACATCCCCGCGCAGGGCGCCGCCGGACCGGTCGCCGGGCGGTGGCCGGAGACGTTCGACGACGTGGCCGCCGCACTGGACGCGCTGCCCGGTCTCGTACGCGCCCATCTGCCGCAGGCCGACCCGCGCCGTACGGTCGTCACCGGCCACTCGGCGGGCGGGCACCTGGCGCTGTGGGCCGCCGCCCGGCACGTCCTGCCCGTCGACGCCCGCTGGTGGCTGGACGCCCCGCCTCCACTGCGCGGGGTCGTCGCCCTGTCGCCCATCGCGCACTTCGAGCGGGCGGTGGAGCTGGACGTGTGCGGGGGCGCGGTGACGCAGCTGCTCGGCGAGGGCGCCGGCGCCGAGCTGCGCGCCGGGTACGCCGACCCGGCCGCGCTGCTGCCGACCGGGATCGCCACGGCGGTGGTCCAGGGCCGCGAGGACACCGTCGTACCGCAGGCCGTCGCCGAGGCGTATGTGGACGCGGCGGCGAAGGCGGGCGAGATGGTCGGGCTGACGCTGCTGGACGGTGTCGGGCACTTCCCGCTGATCGACCCGGCGGCGGACGCGTGCGCGGTGGTCGCGGAGGAGATCGCCCAACTGGCCTGGTGAGCCCCGCCGTTGAGGACAGGAGCTGACCGCGAGGGTGCGTAGCGTCAGCGGCATGACGAACCACACGAACCACACGAACCTCGTGACCGGAGCAACCGGAACCGTCGGCCGCCAGGTGGTCGCCGAACTGCTGCGCCTCGGGCAGCCCGTCCGCGCCCTGACCCGTGACCCCGCCACGGCGGACTTCCCGGACGGCGTCGAGGTCGTACGCGGCGACCTCACCGACCCCGGCACCCTCACCGCCGCCCTGGACGGGGCCACCGGCCTGCACCTGATCACCTTCGGCGGCGCGTACTTCGCCCCGCTGGAGACCGGCCCGCGCATCATGGAGCTGGCCCGCGAGGCCGGCGTACGGCGCGTCACCGTCCTCAACGGCGGCGGCCCCACCCCGCTGGAGGACGCGGTGCGCGGGAGCGGCTTGCCATGGACGGTGCTCATGCCGGTGGAGTTCATGGGCAACGCCCTGGAGTGGGCGGAGGGCATCCGTACGAAGGACGAGGTGTGCGAGCCCTTCACCGGCCGGCTCAGCGCCATGGTCCACGAGGGCGACATCGGCGCCGTCGCGGCGGTGGCGCTCACCGAGGACGGGCACGCCGGGCAGGAGTACCTGATCACGGGTCCCGAGGTGCTCACGCTCCAGGACAAGGTCGACGCGATCGCGGCGGCCCGGGGCCGGGAGATACGGCTGGTGGAGATGTCCGAGGCGGAGGCGGTCGAGCGGTGGCGGGCGGAGGGCCGGCCGTGGGACGTGATCGACTTCCTGGTGGCGGTGTACCGGGACACCCCGGTGGAGGGGCGTACGGTCCTCGACACCGTGGAGAAGGTCACAGGGCGCCCGGCCCGGACGTTCGCCCAGTGGGCCAGGGAGCACGCGGACACGTTCCGCGCCTGATCAGGCGCCTGATCATGCCCCTGATCAGCCGCTGGATCAGCGGTGTAGTACTCCAGGGGGACGCGGAAGGATCCGCATTCAAGGTGACGACCGCGTCCCCGCCCTTGCTTACCGTTGCTGACGTGACCGACACCAAGACCCGCAGCCCGGAGTACCGGCTGGCGCAGGGCCTGCTCCAAGGGCTGCGCCGCGAGCTGTTCCATGACGTCCTCGCCTACCGGCTGCTGCCGCCCATGCGCACCGACGGCCCGGTGACCAGGCGGCTCCCGGGCCGGATACGCCGGTACGCGGCCTGGACGCCGCACGCCCTGGTGGCCGGCGCGGCCCTGCTGGTGCTGGCCGTCGCGCACGACGTGCGCCACTTCGTGTTCGGCGTCGTCCCGGCCGCCGCGGTCCTGCTCACGCTCGTCCGGCCGGTCGCCGCGTTCTGGCTGTCGCTGCTGTCGGCACCGTTCGTCGTGCTGGTGAGCGGCGGCGGCTGGGGCGACTGGCCCTGGTCGCCCGACTACATGGTGGCGCACCTGGTGGTGCTGACCGTGGTGGCGGCCCGGACCCGGCCGCGCACCGCCGTCTGGATGTGGGCCCTCACCGCGCTGTACGGGGCCTTCGCCGAAGCCGTCCTCGGCCGGGGGTACAGCTCGACCGTCGGGCCCATGCTGGTCGTCTCGGCCATGGCCCTGCTCGTCGTCACCGTCCTCCACACCCGCCGCGAGGCGAAGGAGGAGGTCACCGCCCAGCAGACGGTCACCGCGCGGGAGCGGTCCAGGCGCACGCTGCTGGAGGAGCGCACCACCATCGCCCGCGAGCTGCACGACGTGGTGGCCCACCACATGTCGGTCGTCGCCATCCAGGCGGAGGCCGCCCCCTACCGCGTGGAGAACCCGCCGCCCGAGCTGGAGCAGGCCTTCGCCACCATCCGCGAGAACGCGGTCGCCGCGCTGACCGAGCTGCGCCGCATCCTCGGCGTCGTACGGGCCGAGGACTACGAGGCGCCCGACGCGCCCCAGCCGACGCTCGCCGACCTGGACGCCCTGATCGCCAACGTCCGTGACGCGGGCCTGAGCGTGGACGCCACGGTCACCGGCGCGGCGCGCGAGCTGCCGCAGGGCGTGGAGCTGTCCGCGTACCGGATCGTGCAGGAGGCGCTCAGCAACGTGCTGCGGCACGCGCCGGGCGCGGCGGCGAAGGTGGAGGTGTCGTACGTGCTCGGCGGCCTGGGCCTGCGGGTGGTGAACGGCCCGGCGCGCGGCTTGGTGAAGCCGTCCCCCGGTGCCGGGCACGGCATCACGGGCATGCGGGAGCGGGTGGCGATGCTGAACGGCGAGATGACGGCCGAGGCCACCGGGGACGGCGGCTACGAGGTCGCGGCCTTCATCCCCGCGCAGCGGCAGGAGTCGGCATGACCATCCGCGTACTGATCGTCGACGACCAGATGATGGTCCGGGAGGGCTTCTCGGTCCTCCTGAACGCGATGCCCGACATCGAGGTCGTCGGCGAGGCCGTCAACGGCCGGGAGGCGGTCCGGCAGGTCGAGGCGCTGCGCCCGGACGTGGTCCTGATGGACATCCGCATGCCGGAGATGAACGGCATCGACGCCACCCGCGAGATCGTCGCCGCGGACGGCGACGCGAAGGTGCTGGTCCTGACGACGTTCGACCTGGACGAGTACGTCTACCAGGCGCTGCGCGCCGGGGCGTCCGGCTTTCTGCTGAAGGACGCCTCCGCGCGGCAGCTCGCGGACGGGGTACGAGTGGTGGCGGGCGGCGAGGCGCTGCTGGCGCCGACGGTCACCAAGCGCCTGATCACCGAGTTCGCCAAGACCGCCGAAGCGTCCCGCCCGCCGGCCCTGGCCCAGGTGGGCGACCTGACGGAACGGGAGACGGAGGTGCTGGTGCTGATCGCCCAGGGCCTGTCGAACGGCGAGATCGCGTCCCACCTGGTGGTCGCCGAGTCCACGATCAAGACGCATGTGAGCCGCATCCTGGTGAAGCTCGGCCTCCGCGACCGTACGCAGGCGGCGGTGTTCGCGTACGAGGCGAGGCTGGTGACTCCCGGCTGAGCCCCGCATAAGGTCGGGCGCATGGACTTCGACCCGTGGTCGCCCGCGTTCGTCGCCGATCCGTACCCCGCGTACGCCGAGCTGCGTGCGCGGGGCCGGGTGCACTGGTTCGAGCCGGCCCGGCAGTTCCTCGTCCCGCGCCACGCCGACGTGTCCGCGCTGCTGCGTGACCGGCGGCTGGGGCGGACGTACCGGCACCGGTTCACGCACGAGGAGTTCGGCCGTACGCCGCCCCCGGCCGCGCACGAGCCGTTCCACGTCCTGAACGACCACGGGATGCTGGACCTGGAGCCGCCGGACCACACCCGCATCCGGCGCCTGGTGTCGAAGGCGTTCACCCCGCGTACGGTCGAGCGGCTGAAACCGTACGTCCACCGGCTGGCGGGCGAGCTGGTCGACACCCTGGTCGCGGACGGCGGGGGCGATCTGCTGACGGCCGTGGCCGAACCGCTGCCGGTCGCCGTCATCGCGGAGATGCTCGGCATCCCGCAGTCCGACCGGGCGCCGCTGCGGCCGTGGTCGGCGGACATCTGCGGGATGTACGAGCTGAACCCGGACGAGGAGACGGCCGCCCGCGCGGTCAGGGCGTCGCTGGAGTTCTCCGCGTACCTGCGGGAGCTGATCGCCGAGCGGCGCGCATCCCCCGGGGAGGACCTGATCAGCGCGCTGATCGGCGCGTACGAGGAGGGCGACCGGCTCAGCGAGCAGGAGATGATCTCCACCTGCGTCCTGCTGCTGAACGCCGGCCACGAGGCGACGGTGAACGCCACGGTGGGCGGCTGGTGGACCCTGTTCCGGCACCCGGAGCAGCTCGCCGCCCTGCGCGCCGGTCGCGTCGAGGTGTCCACAGCTGTGGAGGAGCTGCTCCGCCACGACACCCCGCTGCAGATGTTCGAGCGCTGGGTGCTGGACGACATCGAGATCGACGGCACCACCGTCCCGCGCGGCTCGGAGATCGCCCTGCTCTTCGGCTCGGCCAACCGCGACGCGGACGCCTTCGACCGCCCCGACACGCTGGACCTGTCCCGCCGGGACAACCCGCACATCTCCTTCGGCGCGGGCGTCCACTACTGCATCGGCGCCCCGCTGGCCCGTATCGAGCTGGCCGCGTCGATGGAGGCGCTGCTGGAACGGGCGCCCGCGCTCCGGCTCGTGAAGGAGCCGGAGCGCAAGCCGAACTTCGTGATCCGGGGGCTGGAGGGGCTGGTGGTGGAGGTCTGAGCCTGCCTGTCAGGGTCCGTGCTTCCGGGTCCGGCCTCATGGGCCTCCAGGTCCTCAGGTCAGCACGTCCCGCCGCCGCAGCCCCGCCAGGCCGCCCGCCACCAGGGCGGCCGCCAGGGCGGCGAGGAGCAGGACGGGAGTCCAGGACATCTCCGCGCCCGGCAGCTTCGGCAGGTGCCCGTACGGTGACAGGTCCAGGGCGGCCTGCGGCAGGTCCAGCGCCGGGCCGATCCAGCCCAGGACCAGGCACAGCCCCGCCACGCCCCATGCCGCGACCGCCGCCTTCGGGAACGCCCCGTGCAGCAGCACCGCCAGGCCCCCGAGCACCCAGATCGCCGGGAGCTGGGCGAGCGCGGCGCCCAGCACGGGGCCGCCGTCCCTGCCGTACGAGAGCGTCAGCCCGGCGCCCGCCGCGACCATCAGCAGTGCCGCGCCGCCGAAGGCGATGACCAGATGGCCCGCCGCCCAGCGCAGCCGGCCGACCGCGCATCCGAGGACCGGCTCGGCCCGCTGCGAGGTCTCCTCGCCGTACAGCCTGAGCACCGATCCGACGACGTACAGCGCCGCGACCATTCCGAAGAGGCCGACCATGGCGGCGAGGAAGGCGTTCTCCAGGCCCGACTGCCCGCCCATCCGCTCGAAGATCTGCCTGGCCTGCTCGTTGTCGCCGACCAGGTCGCTCGCGCCCTCGACCATGCCGCCGAAGACCACGCCTGCGACCAGGAAGCCGAGCGTCCAGCCCAGCAGGCTGCCGCGCTGCAGCCGCCAGGCCAGGCCGCCCGCCGTGGCGATGCGGCCGGAGGCCGGGCCGGGGCGGGCGGGCAGGAAGCCCATGCCGACATCGCGGCGCCCTGCCAGCGCGTACGCCACCGTGCCCTGGACGGCGACCGCCCCCGCCATCAGCGGGAGCACCCACCAGCGCTCGCCGGCGAAGGCGCGGACGTTCTCCGCCCAGCCGACGGGGGAGAGCCAGGTCAGTGCGCGCGAGTCCCCCGCGTCACCGGCCGCCCGCAGGACGAAGGCGAGACCGAGGACCGCCGCCGTCAGGCCCTTGGCGAGCCGGGCGCTCTCGGTGAGCTGGGCGACGATCGCGGCCATGGTGGCGAAGACCATGCCGGTGCCGCCGACCGCGAGGCCGAGCGCGAGCGCCCCTGCCACGCCCTCGCCGGACAGCCCGGCGGTGATGATCAGCGCGACGGCGGCGTTGGCGACGAGGGCGGTGAGCAGCGCGGCCGTCAGCGGCGCCCGGCGGCCCACCCGGGCGGCCGACAGCATCTCCTGACGGCCCGTCTCCTCTTCCTCCCGGGTGTGCCGTACGACGATGATCAGGCTCATCACGGCCGCCAGCACCGCCGCGAACGTGGCGAACCGCCAGGCGACCAGCGCGCCGGTCGAGTCGCCGAACACCGGCCCGTACAGCGAGCGCATCGAGCTGTTGGCGGTCATCGACGCGGCGACGTCGGCACGCTTCGCGGGCGTGTCGTACAGGGCCTTCAGCGAGCCGGAGCCGCTCGCGACCATGCCGCCGACCACCACGGTCCACAGCGGCAGCATCAGCCGGTCGCGGCGCAGCGCGAGCCGTGTGAGGGTACCGGTCCCGGTGAGGGCGCTCATCGCCCGGCCTCCTCGTAGTGGCGGAGGAACAGCTCCTCCAGGGTGGGCGGGGTGCTGGTCAGGGAGCGGACGCCGGTCTCCGTCAGGGACCTGAGCACCGCGTCCAGCCGGTCGCTCTCCACCTGGAGGCTGACGCGGTTGCCCCGTACGTCGAGGTCGTGGACGCCCGGCAGGTGCGCGAGGCCGTTGGGCGGCCCGGCCAGCTCGGCGGTGACGCTCGTACGGGTGAGGTGGCGCAGCTCGGCGAGGGAGCCGGTCTCGACGGTGCGCCCCTTGCGGATGATGCTGACGCGGTCGCAGAGGCTCTCCACCTCGCTGAGGATGTGGGACGAGAGCAGGATCGTCCGGCCGCGCTCGCGCTCTTCGGTGACGCACCGCTGGAAGACCTCCTCCATGAGCGGGTCGAGGCCGCTCGTCGGCTCGTCGAGGATCAGCACGTCCACGTCCGACGCGAAGGCGGCGACGAGGGCGACCTTCTGGCGGTTGCCCTTGGAGTACGTACGCCCCTTCTTGGTCGGGTCGAGTTCGAACCGCTCGATGAGCCGGGCGCGGCGGGCGGTGTCGAGCCCTCCGCGCAGCCGCCCGTACAGGTCGATGACCTCGCCGCCGGAGAGGTTGCGCCACAGGGTGACGTCGCCGGGGACGTACGCCACGCGCCGGTGCAGCTCGACGGCGTCGTGCCAGGGGTCGCGGCCGAGGAGCTGGGCGGCGCCGGAGTCGGCGCGCAGCAGACCCAGCAGGACGCGGATGGTGGTGGACTTGCCGGCGCCGTTGGGGCCGAGGAAGCCGTGGACCTCGCCGGTCGCGACGGTCAGGTCGAGCCCGTCCAGTGCGTGCGTCCGTCCGAACGACTTGTGGAGTCCGGAGACGGTGATGGCGTTCGTCATGCTTCTGAACGTAGGGTGGTTTCACAAATTTGTGAAGTTAAGGAACCGTATAAAGTCAGGGGCATGTCCATGGGGAACGAGGAATCGCCGGAGCCGGTCAGCCGCTCCGACGGAGAACAGCCGGCCGGCCGCTTCGTGGAGCGCTTCGCCGCCGAGCTGGCCGAGGCGGGCATGCAGCGCATGGCCTCCCGGGTGTTCGCCGCGCTGCTCGCCTCCGAGAGCGGCTCGCTGACCTCCGCGGAGCTCTCCGAGCGGCTGCGGATCAGTCCGGCCGCCGTGTCCGGCGCCATCCGCTACCTCAACCAGGTCGGCATGGTCAGCCGCGAGCGCGAGCCGGGTTCGCGGCGCGACCGGTACGTCCTGCACAACGAGCTCTGGTACGAGACCTTCACCCGTCGCGACCAGATCCTCTCCCGCTGGGAGACGGTCCTGCGCGACGGTGCCGAGACGCTGGGCCCCGACTCGGCGGCGGGGGCACGGGTGGCGGAGACGGCGGAGTTCTTCGCCTTCCTGCAGAAGGAGATGCGCGAACTGCTGGACCGCTGGCGGGAGCACCGGAGTGCGACGCGGCCCGAATGAGATCATGGACGAATGTCTGTCGTCCTGCGTCGCACCGCCGCTGTCGCCGTCCTGATCGCCGGGGCCGCCCCCGGCTTCTGGGTCGTGTTCGGAGCGCCCCACGACCGGGTGGGTGGCATGCGGCTGCTGAAGTCCGCCCTGGGCCTGTCCTCGCTGGGCATGATCAGTGCCGGCGCGTGGCTGCTGTTCCCCGGGAGCCCGGACGACGACGAGGACGACACGTCGACCCCGCCCATGACCGGCCCGCTCGACGCCCTGTAGGCGCCGCCCTACCCCGCCGGCAGCGTCAGCGACCAGGCCGCCGGGCGCACCGTCCACGTACGCGTCCACACCGGCCCCGTCACCAGCGCGTCCGCCCGGTAGCGGAACGAGGCGCCCGAGATGGTGACGGCGGTCGCCTCCGCACGTACCGGTTCCGCCGCCCTGGGGCGTACGACGACCTCGGCGATCCCGCCCCGGGAGAGCACCGTCACGCCCTCCACCGGGTCGTTCAGGTCGCACAGGAGCCGCCCGTCGGCCTCCACGCGCAGCCGGTGCGGCCGTGCCGTACGTATCGCCGGGACCGAGGGCGCCGGGCGGACCAGCGTCCGGACGAGGGACCGGCAGGTGTCCCACACCGAGCCGGGCTCGACCACCGACAGCCCCGAAGGCCCCTCCGGGATCCGCAGCCCCCGCACCACCACGCCGTCGCTGTCGTCGACCAGCAGGTCCAGCCGCCGCGCCGCCCCGTCCAGCACCGCCCGCGCGGCGGCCACCGCGCCCAGCGGCACGCCCAGCGCCCCGGCCAGCTCCACCGCCCCGCGCGGCCCCACCGGAACCAGCGACAGCGCCCCGTCCGCCAGCTCCCGCTCCCGGTGCAGCAGCCCCACCGCCCGCAGCAGCGCCCGGTCGTCCCCGATCACCACCGGCCGGCGCGCACCACGCCGGGAAAGCGCCCGGGCGAACTCCGCCGGAGTGTCCGGCAGGCAGATCTTCGCGCTCGCCCCGGCGCACAGGACGTCCTTCGCGATCCGTACGGATTCACCGTCGTTCCGGCGCGCGACCGCGTCGATGACGACCAGCAGCTGGTCGGGAGCCGACACCTCGGTCCTTCCTCGGGTAGCATCTTTGTGCAAGAGCCCCTTGCGCTATTGCGCCAGGGGCTTCGTCTATTCCGGGGCACCCGGTCCGACGGCTCAGGTTGTGTCGTACACCGTCGTACGACGTATGTACTCCCCGCGCCTTGGACATGCCCCGCCCGGAAGGGGTGTACGCCTGTGCCCGCACTTGTGCTGCTCGGTGCTCAGTGGGGTGACGAGGGCAAGGGAAAGGCCACCGACCTCCTCGGTGGATCCGTTGATTATGTGGTGCGCTACCAGGGCGGCAACAACGCCGGCCACACGGTTGTCGTAGGCGACCAGAAGTACGCGCTGCACCTTCTCCCTTCCGGAATCCTCTCGCCGGGGTGCACCCCGGTGATCGGAAACGGTGTCGTCGTCGACCCGGCGGTCCTGCTCTCCGAGCTGAGCGGGCTGAACGAGCGTGGCGTCGACACGTCGAAGCTCCTGATCAGCGGTAACGCTCACCTGATCACTCCGTACAACGTCACCCTCGACAAGGTGACGGAACGCTTCCTCGGCAAGCGCAAGATCGGTACGACCGGGCGCGGCATCGGCCCGACGTACGCCGACAAGATCAACCGCGTGGGCATCCGCGTCCAGGACCTCTACGACGAGTCGATCCTGACGCAGAAGGTCGAGGCGGCGCTGGAGCAGAAGAACCAGCTCCTCGCCAAGGTCTTCAACCGCCGCGCCATCGAGCCGGGCCGGATCGTCGAGGAGATGCTCCAGTACGCGGAGCAGATCAAGCCGTTCGTCGCCGACACGACCCTGATCCTCAACAACGCCATCGACGAGGGCAAGGTCGTCCTCTTCGAGGGCGGCCAGGGCACCCTCCTGGACGTCGATCACGGCACGTACCCCTTCGTGACCTCCTCCAACCCGACCTCCGGCGGTGCCTGCACCGGCGCGGGCGTGGGCCCCACGAAGATCAGCCGGGTCATCGGCATCCTCAAGGCGTACACCACCCGCGTGGGCGCCGGCCCGTTCCCGACCGAGCTGTTCGACGAGGACGGCGAGGCGCTGCGCCGCATCGGCGGCGAGCGTGGCGTCACCACCGGCCGCGACCGCCGCTGCGGCTGGTTCGACGCGGTCATCGCCCGGTACGCCACCCGCGTCAACGGCCTGACCGACTTCTTCCTCACCAAGCTGGACGTGCTCACCGGCTGGGAGCAGATCCCGGTCTGTGTCGCGTACGAGATCGACGGCAAGCGCGTCGAGGAGCTGCCGTACTCGCAGACCGACTTCCACCACGCGAAGCCGGTGTACGAGTACCTGCCGGGCTGGTCCGAGGACATCTCCAAGGCCAAGACCTTCTCCGACCTGCCGAAGAACGCGCAGGCGTACGTGAAGGCGCTGGAGGAGATGTCGGGCGCGCCGATCTCGGCGATCGGCGTCGGCCCCGGCCGCACCGAGACGATCGAGATCAACTCGTTCCTGTAAGGGCGCGGACGACGGGGGGCCCGGTCAGTACGTCTTGACGTACTCGCCGGGCTCCCCGTCCGCGCTCATGCCGTACACCAGCAGCACGTCCTTGCCCTCGGCGCGCTGGATCCGCAGGTTCTGCGACGAGCCCAGCAGGTAGTCCCGGCACTCCGGGTCGGCGCCGGGGTCCAGGGTCGGCGGGCCGATGACCACCAGGCCGCCCGCGCCGCCGACGACCGAGGTGCTCGCGCAGTTCAGCGAGCCGCCGGTCAGCTCGCCGGTCTCCTCGTCCGTCTTCGGGTGGCTGTCCTGGAAGTGGACGAGCTGGGCGCCGATGGGGCCCTGGCTGATGGTGATCTCGGAGGTGAAGAGGTCGCGCTCCGCCTCCGGGACCTCCGCGTGCGGGACCTGCTCCCAGGTGCCGACCATCTTCGGCGGCATGATCTCCGGCGCCGCCTGCACCTTCCGGAACGTGGCCGTCACCGCGCCCGACCTCCACTGGAGTACGTCGGGGGAGGTGAGGGTGAGCGTCTGGTGCGCGGCCGGGGTGCACTCCCTGGCGGGCACGCTCGTCGTCACGTCGCTCTCGCCGAACACCACCTTGTTCTCGTCCGCCGAGACGAGCTTCGAGCGGCCCATGCACAGCCGCTCGCCGGTGACCTGGACGTACGTGCCCGTCTTCTCGCCGGGCACGCCGGGGACGATCTCGATGCGGGCGGTCTCGTACGGGGCTTCCCGGGTGCCCTTGACGACGCCTTCCCAGGCGCCGTGGAAGGCGACGGGTATGAGGTTCTCCACCCTGGACCCGCCCATGGGGGCGTTGTGCGTGCGGGGCCAGAAGGTGAAGGCGAGGCCGCCCGCGACGGCGAGGGCGGTGACGGTGGCGGCGCCGATGAGGAGCGGGCGCCGGCTCTTCTTACGGACCGGTACGGGGGTGGGCTCGCCGTCCTCGTCCAGGAGCCGGGCGGCCAGTCGGCCGAGCTGGGCGAGCAGCCCGGCGGGCAGCCACGGGTCGGCGGGCTCGACGTGCGCGGCCAGGTGGGCGGCGGTGGGGCGGGCCGCCGGGTCCTTGGCGAGGCAGGAACGGACGAGGCCGTCCAGCTCGGCGGGCAGCCCGGTGAGGTCCGGCTCGTCGTGGGCGATGCGGAACATCATGGCGTGGACGCCGCTGTCGGCGGTGCCGAACGGCGGGCGGCCGGTCGCCGCGTACGCCAGGACCGAGCCGAGGCAGAAGATGTCCGACGCGGGGCTGAGCCGCTCGCCCCGCACCTGCTCGGGCGACATGAAGCCGGGTGACCCGACGACCGCGCCGGTGCTGGTCAGCCCGCCGTCGGTGACCGTGTCGACGGCGCGGGCGATGCCGAAGTCGATGATGCGGGGCCCGTCGACGGTGAGCAGGATGTTCCCGGGCTTCAGGTCCCGGTGGACCAGCCCGGCGGCGTGGATGTGCTCCAGGGCGCGGGCCAGCCCGACGGCCAGCGACCGCACGGACGCCGCCGGCAGCGGCCCGTACTCGTCCCCGACCACGGTGCGCAGGGACGGTCCGGCGACGTACCCGATGGCCACCCAGGGCGCCTCGGCGGCGGTGTCCGCGCCCAGCACGGGCGTGGTGCCGGCGCCGCCGACCTTCTCCAGCGCGGCCACCTCCCGGGCGAAGCGGCGCCGGAACTCGTCCTGGGCGGCGAGTTCGGCGTGCACGACCTTGACCGCGACGGTCCGGCCACCGGCCGACCGGGCCAGGTAGACGCGGCCCATGCCGCCGGACCCGAGCCTGCCGAGGAGGCGGAACGGGCCGATCTGGACGGGGTCTTCACCACTCAGAGGCTCCACGCGAACAGAGCATGCCAGAGTCCCGAGGCGGGTCACCCCTCACCGCAGACCCGCAGCCCCTCCGGCGTCGCGCAGGGCAGGTGTCCGTGCGTACGGATGACGTCCTGGCCGCTGCCCCGGCTGAGGTAGGTGAGGAAGGAGGAGGTGAGCGAGTCGGCGGGCGGCTGACCGTAGGTGTACGCGTACTCGATCTCCCGGTACGGGTAGCCGCTCTGGCGGATCTGGTCGACATCCGGACTGCGCCCGTCGATGGCGAGCCGGTGCAGCCCGCCGAGGTCGCTGCCCGAGCGGACCTCGCTGTACCCGATCGCCCCGGGCAGCCGGGCCACGGTCGCCAGGACCTGTTCCGTGCTGTCCAGCTCGCACCGCAGCACCGGAGCCTCGCGGTCGTCCTTCGTCGCGCAGTCGCGGGACGACGGGCCGGGCTCGTTGCGGCCGAGGACGCGGCGCTGGAAGACCTCCCGCGTACCGGAGTTGGCGTCCCGGCTGACGAGGAGGACGGGCAGGTCGGGGCCGTCGAGCTGGGTCCAGTTGGTGACGCCGCCGCTGTAGAGCCGCCTGATGTCCTTGAGGGCGAGGTTGCCGACGGTCACGCTGTCGTTGACGACGAGGGTGAAGAGGGAGACGGCGACGCGGCTCTCGCGAAGCTGCGGGTAGCCGCCGGGCTTGGGGCCGTCGGACAGGGCGATGACGGCCGGGGATCCGTCCTTGCTCTTCGCGCCCCGGTCCGCGAGCTCACGTATCCCCGCGGTGCTGCCGTGCGCGTCGACCTGCACGGTCGCGCCGGGGCAGTCCTTCTCGTACTTCGCCGCCAGCTCCCGTACGACGGGTGCGAAGGCCGTGGAGCCGGTGACGGTCAGGGTGCCTTTGGCGCAGCCCATGGGCGGCGGGGGCTCCTCGCGCACGATGATCGCGGCGAGCGTGATGACGCAGGCGGTGAGGAGCACGGTGACGGTGCGGGCGGCCCGGCTGAAGAGCGGGGGCTTCTCGTCGGGGGTGGCGGCGCGGTTGGGCCGTACCTTGCCGTCCCGGATGCCGCCGGTGACGGTGACCGGGCTGCCGACCCCGGCGCCGGTCAGCAGCACGAGGAGCTTGAAGTGCTCGCCCCGGTTGAGGGGGACGCGGGGCAGGTGGATCGTGCCGTCGCGGTGCTGGAGCCCGGCGGCGGCCGTGAAGTGCTCCATGAGGTGGTCGGCGCCGGGGGACTGGGTGACCGCGATGGCCCGTACGGTCCGGTCGGTGAACTCCACGGTGAGGCCGTGGGAGCCGCGCGCGGTGTAGTCGTCCCCGGCGATGGACTGGGCGCCGTCGTTCTCGACGCGGAGCAGCACGAGCGTGGCGTCGGACATGTCGGGCGTCTCGTTGAACAGCCCGAGCCGTACGTTGGCCCGGCCGCCGTTGCGGGGGTCGCTGCCGATGGGGGTGTCGAGCTGGACGCGGTAACCGATCCGCTTGCGGCGGGGCGGGACGCGGCGCTCGTACCAGAGCATGGCGGCCGAGACGAGGACGCCGAGCAGGGCCGTGGCGACGGCGATGACATTCTCGGGATTCAGCCACTCCACACGCTTCACGGTAGGCACGCGCCGCTCGAACTGGCGGCGTACGAGCAGGAGTTCGCCCAATGTTCAACCGTCGCGGGCTCTGGTCCCGGCTTTGACAGGTGCAGACCATTCGCGCTTCCGCAGGGCCGATCCCCCCACGGAAAGGCCCGCCCATGCCGCGACGCCTGCTGGTCCGCAGGTCGCACCGGAGACCGGGGTTCAGGCCTCCGGCTTTGGAATGACCGTATGGCCGACCGTTGTTGATTGCGGTGTTCGCTTCGCCTGGCGCTGGATTCACGGCACCCAAACGAAATGCCCCCGCGATGCGCCAACATCGGGGCCGCCCGGTCCTCAGCGCCGATCCCGGGCGCTACCGGGGCCACCACGTCGTGGAGTGCGGGACCGGAGCGCGCCCGGCTCCGCACCACCCGTCAGGGCATCGGCGGCATCGGCGCGTCGGACGGCTGGAGCCCCGGCAGCAGCCAGTCCTGGGACGGCGCGAGACCGGCCAGCACCAGGAAGGCGAGCCCGACCGCCGTCGAGAACACCGGCCCCAGCCGCCACAGCTTCTCGGTGAAGATCACCGCCGCCACCCCGGCCATCGCGGCGATGTTCATGACCCCGAGTGGGATGAGGACGACCATCAGCCCCCAGCAGCAGCCGACGCAGTACAGCCCGTGGTGTGCCCCCACCCGGAAATCCCGGGCCCACGGCCGGAACTGCGCGTAACGCATCAGCTGGCTCATCGGACTGCGGCAGTGCCGGAGGCAGACGTTCTTCAGCGGCCCGAGCTGCTGGAGCCCGGCCAGCAGGAACGCCGTGAAGCCGATCCACCGCCCCGCGTCGGGGTGCGTGCGGACGAGGTCTCCGGTCGCGGCCAGGGCCGCGTACGCGAGAAGCCCGAAGGCCGTCCAGACCAGCAGGTAGCCCCCGACGAAACCGGCCGTCCGGGCGGCCCGCGCCACGCCCGCCGACTCCCGGCCGATGCTCCGCGCCCAGGTGATCGCCACCGGAGCGACCGACGGCAGCATCATCGCGGCCATCATCGCCAGCCACAGCAGCAGGAACAGCGGGACGCCCATCCCCATGGTCCCCGGCTCGATGCCCATGTGCCGGGCCTGTCCGACGGTCAGCACCCACGCGAGGAGGGCGATCAGCACGAGCAGGGACCAGGCGGTCACGAGCACCCGGGGCGGAAGCAGGTTGCCCGGCCGCAGCGGCGGCTCGGTGGTCATCCGGCGGTGATACGCGGTCGTCACAGCACTCCTCCTCCCCTTCCAGGACAGCACGCCGACCCTGGTCCGGCGATCGGTGGAGGGTGCAGCATGGAAGGTGAGGTGGAGGAGGTCCGAAGATGACCGATACGACTCAGACACCGAAGACCATTCCCCGATGGCACGTCAAGGGAGACTGGTTCGACACCTGCAAATGCAACGTCCCGTGCCCCTGCTCCTTCGCGCAGCCGCCGACCTTCGGCGAATGCGACGGGATCCTGGCCTGGCACATACGCGAGGGCCGCTACGGGGATG
This sequence comes from Streptomyces sp. CB03234, assembly GCF_001905885.1. Lineage (GTDB taxonomy): Bacteria > Actinomycetota > Actinomycetes > Streptomycetales > Streptomycetaceae > Streptomyces. The sequence continues at coordinate 644,939 of NZ_LIYH01000005.1, forward strand.
TCACCCTCGACGGCCTCAACGTCCTGATGCTCGGCTCCTTCGTCGGCAACGTCTGGGGTGAGCACACCGACTCGTACGCCGCGATCTTCATCGACGAGCGCGCGGACGACGCCCAGCGCGACGCCATACAGACGATCTTCAGCGGTCAGGCGGGCAGCTGGCCCGCCGAATTCGTCAAGGTCGCCGACATGGAGATGCGGGGCATGGAATTCGCCCCCATCGAGTTCGCGATCGAGGACGACCTGGGCTCCTGGCGCGCCGGCATCCCCGGGCGCGTCGAGGCCCGCGCCGAGGCGCTCACCGGTCCGACGACCCCGGAGGGCGCACGCGTCCAGACCACAAACCTGCCGGGCTCCGAAACGGGGCCGGGACAGGTGGCGACCTGGGGCCGCGCAACGGCGGACCGGGCGGACGCGTACGGATTCCAGTGGAGCCGCGAGGGCCAGTCCAGCAAGCACATCACCTTCGACTGGGCGGGACCCGACCAGTAGTACTCCGACCAGTAACAGGATGCGGGACCCGGATTCCGGGCCCCGCTTCTCGCCTAGGCGCGCCGTTCGAGCAGGTCCTTGAGGTGCTGCTCGTTCCTCGGCAGCTCCTTCTTGACCTGCGGGCGGACGACCAGCGGCACGATCACCTTTCCGATCCCGTGCGTCTCGAAGTCCAGGTCCAGCGTCACGCGCGACCGCTCGCCGTCGCCGATCGGCTCGACCGTCCCGTGCACATGACCCCGGACGGGGCCGTCGATACCGTCCATCCGGAAGCTTCGCGGAGGGTCGTACTCGCGCATCTCCATGGTCATCGGCATCTGCCGACGACCGATCTGCCGAGTCACCCTGACCCGCGAGCCCACGCCCACGGGGGCGTCCCCTACCGGGGTGGCCGATACGGCGCTCTCCTGCCATTCGGGCAGGTGGGAGGGGTCGGTCATGTAGGAGAAGACGTCCTCGGGACGACGCGAGATCTCGACGCTCTGCCTGATCGCGGACATGTCGCCCCCTTTCGGGTGATTCCTACGATCAACCCTACTCGGCCGCGCCCGGCGGGTAGGCGTGCTGTTCATGGTGGGCGTGTGGGCTCGCCGTGTCCCGGGGGTGGGCGTGCTGGTCATGGTGGGCGTGTGGGCCGCCCTCTCTCCGAGTGTGGCGGGCTCCGGCGGCCCCTCAAGGGCGCTCCCTTCGGTCGCGTCGGCTTCGCCGATGGGCTTCGCCCACCCTTGACCGGCCGCCTCCGCCCGCCTTTTCCCACTCGGAGGGCGGCCCGGGGGAACGGGCCCACGGGGGGGGCGCCCTGCGGTGCGGGGTTCGTGGCCGAGGCGACCCGGCCGGGGCAGGCGCGGCAGTGGAATGGGGCGGCGCGGCTTGGCTAGGCGGCTGGCGGCCGTCTGTGGGTTGCGGTACAGGACCTCGCTTCGGTGGGTGGTGGGTGCGCGGCAGTGGCATGGGGTTTCTGGGGTCGGCTCGGCGTCTGCGGGTGGGTGAGGGGTCGGGGTTCAGGCGGGTGGCTGGGGTGGGTGCGGGGCTGGGCCTGGGTGTTGCCCCGCCTGGCGGCGGGGGTGGAGGCGTGGGTGTGGGTGGGCGGCTGGCTGCCCGGCTGCCCGGCCGGTCGGCTCGCGGGCCCGGTCGGGGGCCTGTGCCGCCCGTGGTTGCTCCCGGGCACCTCACCGGCCCCGCCTGCCCCACAGGGGAAGCCCCACCCGTCCCCTTGGTCACAGTGGTGCCGGGGTCGGGGAGTTGTGGGCGGTGTGGGACACCTCCCCGCCGTGGTGTCGGGGGCTGTGGGTGTCCGATCCCGCCCACAACTCCGGTGAGGCGAGACGGGTGTGACTGGAGGGGGCGGAGGGGCCCGCCCGGTGGGTCCGATGACGTGTCCGGGGCCCTGGGGGCTGCCAGGGGAAGGGCGCGCCCCAGGAGGGTGCCGGACAGGAAGTCGGCTGGGCCTCGCCCTGGTCCCTGACGGGGCATGACGGCCGTCGCTTGGCGCCTCGCGGGCGTGGCGTGCCGGGCTCGAGAGTCCCAGGGACCCCGCCTGCCCCACCAGGACGCCTCACTGGTCCCCACCGTCACACCGGTATCGGGGCTGGGGTGTTGTGGGCGGCGTGGGACACCTCCCGGCCAGGCGCATCCGGGCAGGGGTGTCCGATCCCGCACACAACCCCGGGGGGCTGTCACGGCTGTGACTGGAGGGGCCACCCCTTCCCGGGCTGTCCCGGGTGGGGGAGCAGCGGGGCGGCCGGACCGGCCCCGGCCCGCGCCCGAGCCGGAGACCGGACCACGCCGGGAGCTTCACCGTCCCGGGGCCCGACGTCCCCGCCGTGCCCCCGGCCGGACAGGGCAACACCCGGGCCCAGCCCCGCACCCACCTCAGCCACCTGCCTGAACCCCGGCCCCTCACCCGCCCGCAGTCGCCGAACCCAGCCCAGAAGCCCCATTGCACTGAGGCGCACCCACCACTCACCGGAGCGAGGTCTTGTGCCGCAACCGGAAGACGGGCCGCAGCCGCTTAGCCGAGCCGTCACCGCCCCATTCCTCTGCCGCGCCTGCCCCGGCCGGGCCGCCTCGGCAACGAGCGCCCGGGAAGGGGCTGGCCCCCCGGGATGCCTGCTCCCGGGGCCGCCCTCCGAGAGAAAACGCGCGGGCGGAGGCGGCCTGTCAAGGGTGGGCGAAGCCCATCGGCGAAGCCGACGCGAAGCGCCCTTGACAGGGTGCCGGAGCCCGCGACTCTCGGGTGGGAGGGCGGCCCGGAACGGTGACGAGTACCGGATGGCCCGCCCCTGGGGCGTGGGTTGGGGGTGCCGGAGCCCGCGACTCTCGGGAGGGAGGGCGGCCCGGAACGGTGACCAGTACCGGACGGCCCACCCCCCGGGGGGCGTGGGGTGGGTGCCGTTCAACGCGTGTCTCGGCACCGTGAGTTACGTGCTGGTGCCCGCGCTCGGCGAACGTACCTGGTCCTTGCCCGGCGCCGACCGCCGCCGACCGCCGCCGATCGGTTCGTGCGCCCCGTGCTGCTCCACAGCACGCTGATCGCCGGCCGGCGGTCCGGCGGCTTGGCTACTCCCGGGTGCCTATGACGACCGTGGCGTACAGGTCCTCGCAGGTCACCACGCGCGGGGTGAGGCCGTCGGCGGCGACGACGGCCGTGGCGGTGGATGCCTGGCGCTCGCTGGTCTCGAAGAGCAGGCTGCCGCCCGGCCTGAGCCATGCCGCCGCCTCGGCGGTCACCCGGCGCAGCACGTCCAGCCCGTCCGCGCCGCCGTCCAGCGCGACGCGGGCCTCGTGGACGCGGGCCTCGGCGGGGAGCAGCTCCACCTCCTCGGTCGGTACGTAGGGAACGTTGGCGAGCAGGACGTCGACGCGGCCCCGCAGCTCGTCCGGGAGCGGCTGGTACAGGTCGCCCTCGAATACCCGCCCCCCTGCTGCCGTGACGTTCCGCCGGGCGCACCGTACGGCCGCCGGGTCGATGTCGGCCGCGTACAAGTCGGCACCGTCCAGGGCGGAGACGAGGGCGGCGCCCAGCGCGCCCGTGCCGCAGCACAGGTCGACGACCACCGCTCCGGGCGGGGCGAGGGACTCGGCCTGGGCGACGAGGAACTCGGTGCGGCGGCGTGGCACGAAGACGCCCTCGTCGACGGTGATGCGCAGGCCACGGAACTCGGCCCAGCCCAGGACGTGTTCGAGCGGGTGCCCGGCGGCGCGACGCGCGACCATCGCGTCGAGTTCGTCGTCGGTGCGGGCGGTGGACAGGAGCAACTCCGCCTCGTCCTCGGCGAATACGCAGCCAGCGGCGCGCAGCCTGGTGACGGTGGTGGAGAAGGAGAGAGGAACCGGTGTCGCGGACATGGGAAGCGGAAGCCTTTCGGGACGCCTGTGGGCGCTCCCGCGTGACTCGGTGACCTGTGTCCGTGTCCTACGAGCCGTGGGAGGGGAGAGCCCGGCCTGACCTGGCGTTGATGGGTCTCACCTCCTCGGTGGGTCTCCTGCTGAAGACGACAACACTACCCGACCGCCCTTCCCGTACCGGCCGTGTCAGCCGCTTCCCGTCGGGTCAACCGGCCCGGCCGCAGGGATCGGTGACGCCGTGACGGTGTCCATCACCTCCGACAGCCGCTCCAGTACTCGTGCCGTCTCGGCAAACCCCTCCTCGCCCAGCTCGGTGGCCAGGCGGGCCGCCAGTTCGGCGTGGGCGGGCTCTATGCGGGCGACCGTCACCCGGCCCAGGTGCGTCGGTGCGAGGAGCTTGGCGCGGCGGTGGGCCGGGTTGGGCAGGTACTCGGCCAGGCCCTCGTGGACCAGCAGGTCCGCGATCCGCTGCACGCTCTGCCGGGTGATGCCCATCGTGCGGGCGATCCCGGAGACCGGCAGCGGTTCGGACAGCACGGCCCCGAGGACCTGCCACCACGCGGCGGTGAGCCCGGCCGGCCTGGCCAGTTTCTCCGATACGGCGAGGAACTGGCCGTTCAGCCGGAAGACGCCGAGCGCCGTGCGGCTGAGCAGCTCCTGGAGGTCCTTTTCGAGACGGGTCACGAGTTCAGTTCCTCGAAGGCGGCCGGGTCGGAGTCGTGGAACAGCCGGTACCAGGCGTCCAGCTTCGTACCCTCGAAAGCGCCCATCTTGCCGAGGACTTCGCGGGCGAAGGCGACTGGCTCCGTCGGCCCGGCGGTGATCAGGTCGCCGTCCGTGACGGCGTCGGCCTCCACGTACCGATCGCCGCCCTTGTAGCCGGTGGCCGCGAGGTAGAAGGAGACGGCGCTGGTGTGGTCGCGGTCGTCCAGCAGCCCCTCGCGCGCCAGGCCGGCGGTCGCGCCGCATATCGCGGCCACCGGCACTCCCGCGTCGAGGAACGTCCGCGCCTTCGCGGCGAACGGCGCCAGGTCGTCGCCCGCGTCCCACAGGTCGCCGCCCGGGAGGATCAGCAGCGCGCTGTCCTCGGGTCGCAGGTCGGTCAGGGCCAGGTCGGGCGTGATGCGCAGTCCGCCGATGCTGGTCACCGGGTCGGTCGTGGGGCCGACCGTGCGGATGTCGTACCCGCTGCGCGCGAGCCAGGCCGTGGCGTGTCCGGTCTCCCAGTCGGCCAGCGTGTCGTAGACGGCGAGATGGACGGTCTTTCCCGGGGCGGGGGTGGTGCCGGACATGGTGGCCTCCTGAGCCCGTGCGTTCGGTCGTTCAGCCGTTCAGTCGTTCAGCCGTTCGTTGACGATGACAGAATGCTGTCACATCGACAGAATGCTGTCAACATCCTTTCTCGCGCGCCCACGCCCGACACCCTGCCGACCCCCGCGCCTTCCGGCATACAAGATGGCCATACCGGCGCCCACCAGCGCGTCCTTACCCTGGGCGGCATGACCCCTCATCCCGCTCTCGCCGATCCCGAGGCCGGTGCCGCCGTCAAGGCCGCCGACCGCGCGCACGTGTTCCACTCCTGGTCCGCCCAGGGCCTGATCGACCCGCTCGCCGTCGCCGGCGCCGAAGGGGCGTACTTCTGGGACTACGACGGGAACCGCTACCTCGACTTCACCAGCGGCCTCGTCTACACCAACATCGGCTACCAGCACCCCAAGGTCGTCGCCGCGATCCAGGAGCAGGCCGCGAAGATGACGACCTTCGCGCCCGCCTTCGCCATCGACGTACGCTCCGAGGCCGCACGCCTCATCGCCGAGCGCACCCCGGGCGACCTCGACAAGATCTTCTTCACCAACGGCGGCGCCGAGGCCGTCGAGAACGCCGCCCGGATGGCCCGGCTGCACACGGGCCGCCCCAAGATCATGAGCGCCTACCGCTCGTACCACGGCGCCACCTCCACCGCGATCAACCTCACCGGCGACCCGCGCCGCTGGGCCTCCGACACCGCCTCCGCCGGCGTCGTGCGCTTCTGGGCGCCGTTCCTCTACCGCTCGCCGTTCTACGCCGAGACCGAGGCGCAGGAGTGTGAGCGGGCCCTCCAGCACCTGGAGGACACCATCGCCTTCGAAGGGCCGGGCAGCATCGCCGCGGTCATCCTGGAGACCGTCCCCGGCACTGCCGGCATCATGACCCCGCCGCCCGGCTACCTCGCCGGCGTACGTGAGATCTGCGACCGGTACGGGATCGTCCTCATCCTCGACGAGGTCATGGCCGGCTTCGGCCGCACCGGCGCGTGGTTCGCGGCCGACCACTTCGGCGTCGTGCCCGACCTGCTGACCTTCGCCAAGGGCGTCAACTCCGGGTACGTGCCCCTCGGCGGCGTCGCCATCTCCGCCGAGATCGCCGCGACCTTCGACAAGCGCCCCTACCCCGGCGGCCTCACCTACTCGGGCCACCCGCTCGCCTGCGCCGCCGCCGTCGCCACCATCCAGGTCATGGAGGACGAGAAGGTCGTCGAGCAGGCCGCCCACCTCGGCGAGAACGTCCTCGGCCCCGGCCTCCGCGAGCTCGCCGAGCGCCACCCGTCCGTCGGCGAGGTGCGCGGCCTGGGCGCCTTCTGGGCGCTGGACCTCGTCCGGAACAAGGAGACGCGCGAGCCGCTCGTCCCGTACAACGCGACCGGCGAGGCGAACGCCCCCATGGCGGCCTTCGGCGCGGCCTGCAGGAAGAACGGCCTGTGGCCCTTCATCAACATGAACCGCACCCACGCCGTCCCCGCCTGCAACATCACCGAGGCGGAGGCCAAGGAGGGCCTCGCCGCCCTCGACGCCGCCCTCTCGGTCGCCGACGAGCACACCGCGTAACCGTCTCCGTACGCCCCCTCCGGCTGGCTTAAGGTGTCCGGAACCGGACGGAGGGGGCCAGAAGCCATGCCCGCGAGCGGAGCTGTCACCCGCAACACCCTGCGGCAGCAGATCGCGGACGCGCTGCGTGACGAAGTGCTCGCGGGCCGTCTCCAGCCGGGGCAGGAGTTCACGGTCAAGCACATCGCCGAGCAGTACGGGGTGTCGGCGACGCCCGTACGGGAAGCGCTGGTCGACCTCACGGCACAGGGCCTGCTCGATTCCGACCAGCACAAGGGCTTCCGCGTCCACCAGTTCTCCGTCGAGGACTACCGGGGCATGGTCGAGGCCCGCGCGCTCATCGTGGACGGCATCTTCCGCCGCCTGTGCGCCCATATGAACGCCGTCCACGGGGCGCCGCTGGTTTCGGTACGGCGGCGGGCGGAGGAGGCGGCGCGGGCGGCGCGCGCCGGGGACCTGGACGTCCTGATCGGGTACGACCTGCGGTTCTGGCGCGAGCTCAGCGGCTTCGTCGCCAACCGCTACATCGCCGACTTCCTGCACCGGCTGCGCGTCCAGGCCTGGGTGTTCGCGGTGCCGCACCTGCGCGCCGCCCGGGAGCCCGGCGCGTGGCTGTGGAAGGGCCACGAGGAGCTTGTCGACGCGGTCACGCGCGCCGACCCCGAGGCGGTGATGGCGGTCGTCGACGCGTACAACGAGCACTCGATGCGGTGGGCCGACCATCTGGACGGGCTGCGCTGACGGCTCGTGCCGCTCTTACCGCCCGTGCCGTATGGGTATGGGATGTGCACTCGAGCCGCGCATTAACCTGTCCCGACTGCCCGTCCCGACCGCCCGTCCCGACCGCCTGCCGTGAACGCGAACTGAAGGAGAGCGAGTCTCCCTTGGCCTGTGACCTGTGGTTGGTCCCCCTCGTCGACGTGCTGTGCCACAGCCCCGACAACCCCTTCGCCGAAGAGATCGCCGCGTACGACAAGGCCCTCACCGAGTCCGGCCTGCCGACCGTGCCCGTCTTCGCCTACATGCCGGGCCTGTCCGGCGACGTCGCGCCGGTCGCCGGCTTCGACTACGACGCCCTGCACTTCCTGCGCCGCGCCTACCTGCTGCAGATCTGCGGCCTCGCCGTCACGCCGGTCGACGAGCTGGGCGGCGACTACGAGCAGCTGCTGGAGATGTTCGAGTCGACGGCCCAGCAGTCGCACCTGGTGTGGCACTACGACCACGCGGGCGCGTACGTGCCCGTCGACTTCCCCGCGCCGCTGTCCAACGAGGAGCTGCTCGCGGGCGGCGGCCCGCTGGGCTCCGCCCAGGGCCTGCTGCGGGAGCTTGAGTACGTCGCCCCGTCGATCGGCATCGACCCCGCGAACCCCCCGGCCGCGCCGCACCCGCCGGAGCGGCCCACGGCCCTGGAGGAGCCCGCGGGGCCGATCCCGTACGACGAGAGTCCCTTCGCCCGCGAGCGCCATGTGTGGCTGGGGCTGCACGCCGCGGCGACGCGCAGCCTGGGTCAGGGCTCGATGATCATCTTCAGCTGATCGCGGCCCGGCCCACGGCCTCAGCGGGGCTCCGGCGGGCGCTGGCGCGGCATGTTGGGGCGGGTGCCGGGAGGGAGCGGAAAGCGGCCCGTAGGGTGGCCGCCCTCCGCCCGGGGCGGGGCGCACGACAGCGTCGACTGCATCACCAGCGGCGCCGGGCCGGACCGGAACTCCACCATCCAGTCCGCGGTCTCCGCCCGCATCAGCTCCGTCACGTCCTCGGAGAACCGCCGCAGCACCCCCAGGCACCGCTCCGCCGCCTCGCTCGCCGTGCCCTCCGTCGGGCCCAGCACCTCCCGGATGCTCTCCGCCGCCCAGTCGAACTGGAACGCCTGGAGCCGCCGCTGCACCGCCTGCGCCGTCGCCACGTCCCGCATCCACCCGGACGTGAACCCGAAGTACCGGTCGCAGGCCAGGCACGCGGCGCCCAGCAGCAGCGACACGTACCCCCACCCCGACGCCCCGTCCAGGGCGCCCGTCAGGTCCAGCAGCGGCAGCCCGGCGCCGGCGATCGCGCCCAGCGCCGTACCGATCCGCAGGGCCCGGGCGCCGCGCCGCTTCCAGAGGCGGTCCTCCAGGTACCACTCGGCCGTCCGCAGCGCCTGGCTCTCGACCCACCGGTAGAGCTCGTCCAGCCGTTCCGCCGGTTCGCCCCAGTCGCCGAGCGGAAACGGCCGCCCGGTCAGATCACCGCCGTGGCCGCCGTACCGGTCGTGGCTGTCGCCCTCCCCCCGGGCGGGGCCCCCGGGCTGCATCTCCGGCTGGCTCACCGGGGCACTCCTCTGCGCTCTGCGTGACAATCCGTATCGTGCGGGCGGTGCGGTGCGCGTGTGCGTACTGGTGCGCATGCCCTTTCCTACCGCCGAATGGTGGGCCAGAAGTGCGGAATCCCGGTATTTCCGCCCGCAAGAGCGTCTTGATCAGCTAGGGGGCACGAAGGGGGCGCGCCCGTTTCTCACTCGAAAGAGTGAGGCCGTGTGGATGGGGCACACCGTCCGGCGACCACGTAGGCTCGGCCTACCGAATACTCGTCGTCGAAATGCCAGGAGTGACCGTGATTCCCGGTGGTGGCCAGCCCAACATGCAGCAGATCCTCCAGCAGGCCCAGAAGATGCAGCAGGACCTCGCGCGCGCCCAGGAGGAGCTGGCGCGGACCGAGGTCGACGGGCAGGCGGGCGGCGGCCTGGTGAAGGCCACCGTGACCGGCGCCGGAGAGCTGCGCTCCCTGGTCATCGACCCCAAGGCGGTCGACCCGGAGGACACCGAGACCCTCGCCGACCTCGTCGTCGCCGCCGTCCAGGCCGCGAACGAGAACGCGCAGGCGTTGCAGCAGGCGAAGCTCGGCCCGCTGGCCCAGGGCCTGGGCGGCGGCGGCATCCCGGGCCTGGGCTTCTAGCCCTTCCGGTACGGGCGCCGGCGCCCGCCCTTCTAACCCGTACGCACAGCAACTACCGTAAGCATCACAGCACTCCACGAGAGGCGTTCCGTTGTACGAAGGCGTGGTTCAGGACCTCATCGACGAGCTGGGCAGGCTGCCAGGCGTCGGTCCCAAGAGCGCCCAGCGGATCGCCTTCCACATCCTGCAGGCCGAGCCCACCGACGTACGCCGCCTCGCCCATGCCCTCCTGGAGGTCAAGGACAAGGTGCGGTTCTGCGCCGTGTGCGGCAACGTCGCGCAGGAGGAACGGTGCGGCATCTGCCGGGATCCGCGCCGTGACGAGGCGGTCATCTGCGTGGTCGAGGAGCCGAAGGACGTCGTCGCGATCGAGCGGACGCGCGAGTTCCGTGGGCGGTACCACGTCCTCGGTGGCGCGATCAGCCCGATCGAGGGCGTCGGCCCGGACGACCTGCGGATCCGCGAGCTGCTGGCCCGTCTGGCGGACGGGACGGTCACCGAGCTGATTCTGGCGACCGACCCCAACCTGGAAGGGGAGGCCACCGCGACGTACCTGGCGCGCATGGTCAAGCCCATGGGCCTGAAGGTCACGCGCCTCGCCAGCGGACTTCCCGTTGGCGGAGACCTGGAATACGCCGACGAGGTCACGCTCGGGCGTGCGTTCGAAGGGAGACGACTCCTCGATGTCTGACGCCACACTGCACGCGCACTCCCTGGACCCCGACAGCTTCGCGGTCCAGATCGCCGACTCGATCGAGTCCTTCATCGTCGCCACCACGGAAGTGGCCAAGGGCGACGAGCCCGACAGCGCGGTCCCGTTCCTGCTTCTGGAGGTTTCCCAGTTGCTGCTCACCGGCGGCCGGCTGGGGGCGCACGAGGACATCATCCCGGAGGAGCGGTACGAACCGGACACGGGACCGGACCAGGACGTCGACGACCTGCGGATGCGGTTCGCGGCCATGCTCGACCCGGTGGACGTCTTCTCGGAGGTCTTCGACCCGTACGAGCCGCGCAAGGCGCCCGTGCCGTGCCGGATCTCCGACAACCTGGCCGACATCGTCATGGACCTGCGCCACGGGCTGGCCCACTACCGGGCGGGCCGCACCACGGAGGCCCTGTGGTGGTGGCAGTTCTCGTACTTCTCCAACTGGGGCCCGACCGCCTCGGCGACCCTCCGGGCCCTGCAGTCCTTGGTGTCCCACGTCCGCCTGGACCAGCCGCTGGAGGAACTGGACGGACTGGACACGGACGAGGACCTGACGGAGGAGGCGCTCGCGGAGGAGGCGGGCCGGGTGATGGCCCAGGAGATCCTCGGCCCGCTGGGGATGCGTACGGTCAAGTAGACCCGGCGTCGGGCTTCCGGGCACGGTCCGGCGCGCGTGGCCGGCGCGTGGCCTGTCGCCGTACTCCGGTACGTGACCTGCCACGTACCGCGGCGCGGGACCCGCGCCCTGCTCCGGCACGCGGGGCCCGCGACCTGCCCCGGCACGTGACCCGCCACACATTCCGCGTACGCCCCGTGGGGAGGGGCAGGCACAAGCCGAGCGGCCGTGGAGGCGCCCCCGCGATGATCACGTCGTGAGCGGGACATCTCACGATCTGATATGGCGGGGGCGTTTCCCGGCCGCTCGTTAGACTGAGCTGACCGCAAACGGACTGAGCGAGGAGCGCACGTGGGCCTTGTCGTGCAGAAGTACGGAGGCTCCTCCGTTGCCGATGCCGAGGGCATCAAGCGCGTCGCCAAGCGAATCGTCGATGCCAAGAAGAACGGCCACCAGGTGGTCGTCGTGGTTTCGGCGATGGGCGACACGACGGACGAGTTGATCGATCTCGCCGAGCAGGTATCCCCGATCCCTGCCGGGCGTGAGTTCGACATGCTGCTGACCGCCGGAGAGCGGATCTCCATGGCCCTGCTGGCCATGGCGATCAAAAACCTGGGCCACGAGGCCCAGTCGTTCACGGGCAGCCAGGCAGGCGTCATCACCGACTCGGTCCACAACAAAGCGCGCATCATCGATGTCACGCCGGGCCGGATCCGTACGGCGCTCGACGAGGGCAACATCGCCATCGTCGCGGGCTTCCAGGGCGTCTCCCAGGACAAGAAGGACATCACCACCCTCGGACGCGGCGGGTCGGACACGACCGCCGTCGCGCTCGCCGCGGCGCTCGACGCCGAGGTGTGCGAGATCTACACCGACGTCGACGGTGTCTTCACCGCCGACCCCCGGGTCGTGAAGAAGGCCCGGAAGATCGACTGGATCTCCTTCGAGGACATGCTGGAGCTCGCCAGCTCCGGCTCCAAGGTGCTGCTGCACCGGTGCGTCGAGTACGCACGCCGTTACAACATCCCGATCCACGTCCGGTCGTCCTTCTCGGGCCTCCAGGGCACGTGGGTCAGCAACGAACCGCGAGGGGACCGCAAGGTGGAGCAGGCCATCATCTCCGGTGTCGCCCACGACACGTCCGAGGCGAAGATCACTGTCGTCGGAGTGCCGGACAAGCCGGGCGAGGCCGCCGCGATCTTCCGTACCATCGCGGACAACGAGGTCAACATCGACATGGTGGTGCAGAACGTCTCCGCCGCGTCGACCGGGCTGACCGACATCTCCTTCACGCTGCCCAAGGCGGAGGGCCGCAAGGCCATCGACGCCCTGGAGAAGCAGAAGGCCCTCATTGGCTTCGAGTCGCTGCGCTACGACGACCAGATCGCCAAGATCTCCCTGGTCGGCGCGGGCATGAAGACGAACCCGGGTGTCACGGCCGGTTTCTTCGAGGCGCTGTCCGACGCGGGCGTGAACATCGAGCTGATCTCGACCTCCGAGATCCGCATCTCGGTCGTCACCCGTGCCGACGACGTCCAGGAGGCCGTCCGCGCCGTCCACACCGCCTTCGGCCTGGACTCCGACTCCGACGAGGCAGTGGTGTACGGAGGCACCGGGCGGTGACGAGCCGGTGACGAGCCGCAAGCCGGCGCTCGCGGTCGTGGGAGCGACCGGGGCCGTCGGTGCGGTGATGCTCCAGATCCTGTCGCAGCACGCCGACGTCTGGGGCGACATACGCCTGATCGCCTCCCCGCGCTCGGCCGGCCGCAAGCTGGCCGTGCGCGGGGAGGAGGTCGAGGTCCTCGCACTCGGCGAGGAGGCGCTGGAGGGCGCCGACGTGGCGCTGTTCCTGGTGCCCGAGGCCGTCGCCGCCCAGTGGGCGCCGATCGCGGCCGCCAAGGGCGCGGTGGTGGTGGACGCCTCGCCGGCGTTCCGGATGGACCCGGACGTCCCGCTGGTCGTTCCCGAGCTCAACCCGCACTGCGTACGCGTACGCCCGCGCGGGATCGTCGCGTGCCCCGGTGACACCACGCTGGCGCTGATCGTCGCGGTGGGCGCCCTGCACGCCGAGTTCGGTCTGAGCGAACTGGTCGTCTCCGCGTACCAGGCAGCCAGCGGCGCCGGGCAGGCCGGCGTCACCGCGCTGCGCGAGCAGCTGTCGCTGGTCGCCGGTACGGAGCTGGGCGCCTGCCCCGGGGATGTGCGCCGGGCCGTCGGCGACGACACCGGGCCGTTCGCCGCCCCCCTGGCGCTGAACGTGGTGCCCTGGTCGGGGGCGCTCCTGGAGGAGGGCTGGTCCTCGGACGAGCTGCGCATCCGGGCCGAGGCCCGCAAGATCCTGGACCTGCCGGAGCTGCGCGTGGCGGCGACCTGCGTACGTGTACCGGTCCTGAACGCCCACTCCGTCTCCGTACACGCTCGTTTCGAGCACGAGGTGACGGTCGCGCGGGCGCACGAGATCCTGGCGACCTCGCCCGGTGTGGTGCTGTACGACGATCCGGCGGCCGGGGACTTCCCGACGCCGGCCGACGTCGTGGGCACCGACCCGACGTGGGTGGGGCGGGTGCGGCGGTCGCTGGACGACGACCGGGCGCTGGAGCTGTTCGTCTGCGGCGACAATCTACGCAAAGGCGCCGCTTTGAACGCCGCTCAGATCGCGGAGGCCGTCGCCGCCGAGTTCTCGGCCTGATCTCGGCCTGATCTCCGCCTGATCTCGGCGTAATCCGCGATGATCGGATCGTCGGATCTTTGTAGGATCTGTGAACGCCCTGTGAGCAAGTCTTCGGTCTGTGCCACTTGAACTGGGGCGATGGCATGTTCGACGATGCTGTACCCCCTTGCCGCAACCGGTGGTCGGGCGGGAAGCGTCTATGCGGTCGCCCCTTCGTGGCGCCCGCCATTTCGGGGCATTGGGGAAGAGCGGGTACGCATGAGGGCAAACGACGCACCGTCAAAAGCGGCTGCGTGCGCGTACAACCCTGACGGGGGGAAGCGTGTCCAACAGGCGTGGCAGAGGTACTCGACATCACAGCGGTGGTTCCGCTCCGCACTCGCGGAGCAGGGACCGGCGGCGGGGTCGGCGTGGGCATGGGCGCGGTGCGCCCGCTCCGGCGGCCTCGTCGGCCCGGCGGCATGCCGGTGATCGCGCCCATGCCCGCCGCTAGGCGTACGACCCGTATCCCGTCCCAGCGTGGCGCCGAGACCGCCGAGAGCGCCGAGGCGACGCCGACCGCGGGTACGACCGTCGACCACCTCACCGAGACCTACCGCGCCCACTACCGGTCGCTGCTGGGTCTCGCCGCGCTGCTGCTGGACGACACCGCCTCGTGCGAGGACGTCGTTCAGGAGGCGTTCATTCGCGTCCACTCCGCGCGGAGCCGCGTCCGTGACCCCGAGAAGACCTTGGCGTATCTGCGCCAGACCGTGGTCAACCTGTCCCGGTCCGCGCTGCGCCGCCGCATCCTGGGCCTGAAGCTGCTCTCCAAGCCGATGCCCGACATGGCGAGCGCGGAGGAGGGCGCGTACGACCAGCTGGAGCGCGACGCGCTGATCAAGGCCATGCGCGGGCTGCAGCGCCGCCAGCGGGAAGTGCTGGTGCTGCGGTACTTCGCGGACATGACCGAGGCGCAGGTCGCCGAGACGCTGGGCATATCGCTCGGCTCGGTCAAGGCGTACGGGTCACGTGGCATAGCGGCGCTGCGCGTCGCCATGGAGGCCACGGCATGAGTTCTTTTGAGCGGTATGGGCCGGACGGGCCGTTGAACGAGAACGACCGGACTGGGAACGGAACTGTGAACAACGGCCACAACGGGCACAACAGGCCGGAAAAGAAGCTGTCGGATCTCTCGGATCATCCGGATGCCCCTGACGCCCCCGACGCCCCCGACGCCCCCGACGTCCCGGGCCTCCCGGACGCCGGTGAGCTGGGTGCCGACGAGCTGGCGCTGCGCCGGATGCTCCATGGCGCGGTGCAGGACCTGCGGCCCGCCGACGGCTCCCTCGACCACCTGCGCCGGGCGGTGCCCGCGCGGCGGGCGCGCAAGCGGCAGGCCCTGGTGGGGGCGGCCGCCGCCGCGCTGCTGTTCGGCACGGCGGTCCCGGCGTTCGTCCACGTCGCGAGCTCCGGCGGCACCTCCGACGACCGCCCCGTGAACGCCGGGCACGGCGAGCAGGTGCAGGGCGGCACGGGTGAGGAGACCGGCGGCGAGGCCGGACAGGGCGCGCCCAGCACCGCGGCAGGTCAGGGGACCGGCGGTGGCGGCAAGGACGGCGAGGACCCCGTGGAGAAGCCGGGTGAGCCCGCGGTCGGCACCTCGGACGGCACCGTGGGTGGCACGGCGGCACCGACCAGTTCGGTCCCGGAGAGCGTGCCGCTGTGCGAGGCGGCCCAGCTGGGTGTGGCCTCCGCGGCGGCCGGCCAGCCGGACGCGGAGGGCAAGGTGTACGGCACCTTCCGCATCGCGAACGTATCGGGCACCGACTGCTCGATCGCCGGCGCCGGAAGCGTCGCCTTCCAGGCGATGGGCGCGGCCGACCAGGCGAAGATCACGGTGGTCGCCCACGCGGCGGGTGACCCCGCGACGGGCCTGCCCGACCCGTCCCAGGAGGCACCGGCGCCGATGCTCCTCAAGCCGTCGGGCGCGTACGAGGTGAAGTTCGCCTGGGTGCCGAGCGAGACGTGCCCGGTGGACGGCGGCGGTGACGGCAGCGGCGGCGCGGGCGGCGGCGAAGCCTCGCCCGACCCGACCACGCCCACGGACGGTACGTCGTCGGCGGGCGCAGGCTCGGACGGTACGGGCCCGGCCGCCACGGAACCGCAGCTCGGCAAGGAGGACGACGGCACCGGCACCCGCGCGGAAGGCAGCGTCACGGTCACCCACACCGCGGAGCCGGGCGCCCCGTCGGCCGAAGCCGCCATCCCCAACGCCTGTGCGGGCACCATCTACCGGACGGGCCTGCTGCCGGTTCAGTAACGCGGCGGTTCGGCCCCAGCGCGAGGGCTCCCGGACGTGCCGGGGCGGCGGGCGGCCCGCCGGGAGGGCGCCGAGGCCGCCCTGGTCCGGGGCGGGGGAGCGCGCAGTGTGCCCGGTGGGCGGGCGCGGGGCGGGCGTTCGAGGGCGGTGGCCCCTGCGGGGTGGCCCGCTGGGGCGTGCGGAAGGTCTCCGTCGCTCCGGTGTGCCCGGCGCGACCACCGGCGTTTCACGCCCGGCCGCAGGGACCCGATTTGAGGCGCCCCAAGCCGAGCCCTCAGCGCCAAGCCCTCAGCGCCGAGCCCTCAGTGCCAAGCCCTCAGCGCCACCGCGCGCCGGCTCGGTTCCGGGCGCCGGCCCTGGGGAGGCCCCGGCGCCGTGGCCTCAGCGTGCGGCAGGCTCCGCTCCCGGCCGGGGCTCAGGAGCCGCCCCTGCCTCCGCCCCGGGCCGCAGGGGCGTGCCAAGGCCGAGGGCCTCGTCGCGCGCCTGCTCGGCCTCCCGGCGGAACAGGCGGAACCACATGAAGAGCACGAAGCCCGAGAAGGCGAACCACTCACCCGTGTACCCGAGGTTCTGGAACGCCTTCAGGTCCAGCCCGCTGCCCTCCGCGGCGGCAGCCGGGACCGGGGTGAGGCCCGCCGGGGAGTGCGAGAGGGTGATCCAGGCGTCGTAGACGTCGTCCTGGACGACATTCACCAGGGACGCCGCGCTGATCATGCCGACCTGGCCACGCGGAAGGGCGCCCGTCGCGTGCACACCCGCGCTGCCGGTGTGCTCGGACGCCTGGAGGGCGCCGGTCACCGTGACCGGGCCGGCCGGCGGGGCCGGGGCCTTGCCGCCGTCGGGCAGCCAGCCGCGTACGACCGGCAGCGACTTACCGCCCTCGGTGCGCAGCAGGGTCAGGACGTACGAGCCGTCCTTGCCGTCCAGTTCGCGTCCCGGGACCAGGAACTGATCCCCGTACCGCCCGGTCGCCGTGGCGTGGCGGCCGGAGGTCTCCTTGTCGACGGGCAGCAGCTCGTCGAGCGGCGCGGCCTTCACCGAACCCGGATCCGGCCGCCGCTCCGCCTCCTGGTGGGAGTCGACGCGGTCCTCGAACCTGCCGAGCTGCCAGGTCCCCATGAAGACGCAGAAGGGGATCGCCAGCACGACGAAGATGTTGATCCCCCACCAGCGGGGCGTCGTCAGGAACCGGTACACACCCCCACGGTACGGAACACTCCCACTTCCCCTACGCCCGGGTCCCGAGATACCTGGCCGCGAAGTCCAGTTCCAGCCGTACCTGCTTGATCCGTTCCTCCACCACGAGCGAGCCGTGCCCGGCGTCGTACCGGTACACCTCGTGCACCGCGTCCCGGGCGGCGAGCCGGTCCACGTAGTTGTCGATCTGCCGGATCGGGCAGCGCGGGTCGTTGACGCCCGCCGAGATGTACACCGGCACCCGCACCCGGTCCACGTAGGTGATCGGCGACGACGCCTCGAACCGCTCGGGCACCTCTTCCGGCGACCCGCCGAAGAGGGTGCGGTCGAGGGCCTTCAGGGCCTCCATCTCGTCGTGGTACGCCGTGACGTAGTCGGCGACCGGTACGGCGGCCAGGCCCAGTGCCCAGGCGTCCGGCTGCGTGCCGAGCCCGAGCAGGGTCAGGTAACCGCCCCACGAGCCGCCGGTGAGGACCAGCCGGCCGGGGTCGGCGAGGCCGGAGGTCACCGCCCACTCCCGTACCGCCGCGATGTCCTCCAGCTCGATCAGCCCGACCCGGTGCTTGAGCGCGTCCGTCCATTCCCGCCCGTACCCGGTGGAGCCCCGGTAGTTGACCCGGACCACCGCGTAGCCGTGGTCGACCCAGGCGGCGGGTGCCGCGGCGAACGCGTCGCTGTCGTGCCAGGTGGGCCCGCCGTGGATCTCGAACACCGTCGGCAGCGGCCCGTCCGCGACGCCCGCCGGCCGCTGCACGAGCGCGTGGATGCGCCCGCCGGGCCCGTCGACCCACACGTCCTCGACCGGCACCGAGGAGGGCGCCTTCATGCCGGGCGGTTCCAGGACGACGCCGCCCGCCGTGGACCGCACCACCGGGGGGTGCGCGGCGGACGACCACAGATACTCCACCGTGCCGTCCGGCCGTGCCGTCGCGCTCGACACCGACCCGGCGGGGGTGTCCACCCGCGCCAGGCGGCCCGTCGCGATCTCGTACCGCCACAGCTCGCTGCGCGCCTCGAAGCTGTGGACGACGAGCAGCCCGGACCCGTCCGGGTACCACTCCGCCGACACGTCACCGGGCAGGTCCAGCCGCAGCTCCGTCTCCGCACCGGACGCCACGTCCCACAGCATCGGCTCCCAGCGCCCGCGCCGCTGGTGCCCGACCAGCAGCCGGGTGTCCCCGTCCACCGGAGCGAAGCCGAGCACGGTGAGCCCCAGCTCCTCCGTCCCGCCCTTGGTGTCGTCCAGCTCGGCCACCACGGCCCCGTCCGGCCGGACCACCCGCAGCGCCGCGTGCATCGCGTCACCGTGCTCGGTGTGCTCGACCGCGATCAGCGTCCCGTCGTGCGACAGGTCACCGACCCCGGCCGACTCCCGGTGCCGGTAGATCTCCAGCGGCGACCGCCCGGGCCGTACGACGTGGATCGTCGAACCGTCCTCGTCCGTCGACCGCCCGACCACCGCCGTGCCGTCCCGCCCGATCGCCAGCCCCGCCGGATACGACGGCTCCAGCCCCGGCGTGGCCGGCTCGTCCTCCCCGCCCCCGAACGGCTGGCGCATCCACACGCCGAACTCGTCGCCGTCCGTGTCCGAGAACCACCAGATCCACTCCCCGTCCGGCGACAACACGCCGTCCGTCGTCCCGTTGGTCCGGTCCGTCACCTGCCGCTGCTCACCGGTGCCCCGGTCCCAGGCGTAAAGCTCGTACGTCCCGGTCGCGTTCGACACGAACAACGCCCTGCCCGGCGCGTCCCACGCCCACTCCGGCAACGACACCCGCGGCGCCCGGAACCGCTTCTCCCAATCGGGCATGGCCTGTGCCTGCGTATCTGTCGGTTCAGTCATGCGTCCATGTAACCCGATGGTCGCAGCGGCTCGTGCGGGTCACTTCTCCTGGTAGATGTCCGTGCCCTCGGGCGCGCGGTAGCAGCGCGAGGTGACATCGACACTGATCATGTCCTTGAGCGTGCCGGCTCTGTTGCTGAGCCACTCGATCGCGATGGTGTGATGGCTCGCCGTGTTCACGGCGATGATCTGCGGGTCCTTCGCCTTGGTCTTCGCCGGACCGTCCTTGGTGATCTTCCATCCGTTCTTGGGGAGTTGCACGCGCAGGTTCTGCATCGCCTGCTCGAAGGTGCCCTTGCGCAGGTCGTGGATTCCCCACGGGTGGTAGATCCTGTAGTGCGTCTTCAGGTCCGGATCCACCGCATCGCAGTGGGTGGCCGTCGCCCCCGACTGCGACGTGGTCCCCTCGACCCCCATCCAGTCCAGGACCCGGCTCGAGATGTCATTCACCTCGCGCTTGGCCGGGGCGATCTCTCGCACCTCGGGCTGGTAGCCGAGTACTTCCTCCGCGTTCTTCTCGTCCATGTTTCCACATCCAGCCATCAGTAGAAGACCCAATGCGACGCAGCAATGCACCGCCATTCGGTAGATGTTGGGCACCCTTACCGGCATTCCCTTACTCAAGGGCCACCCTTTCGTGGTCTCCGATGATGACAAGGGCCTGGTTCCGCAGGCTGAGGGACGCGTGACCCTCCTCGTCCATGTGCCAATAGCCGCTGTGGTCGTCCGAGTCGGTCCGCATGAGGTTCGCCCCGAACTCAGGGTCCGTCGGAACGACCCCATGGTCGCCCAGGCCCACCACGCGACCGATCGAAGGCACCTGGTCCTTCGAGGGCTCGGCGGCCATGGCCCACATGTGGCCCTTCTCCACGCCCAGGTCGGCGGAGTGGTCCACCTGCATGCCGGGACTTCCCACCGCGATGATGTCGTCCGCCTTCAGCGGACCGTCGAAAAAGCCCGGCGAGTAGGACTTCACGGCGTCGCCGATAAGAGTGGTGCCATAACTGTGCCCGATAAGGGTCGTGTGACCCTTTTCTCCGGTCGCGGTCAAGTGGGCCTCACGGTTCCCGTCGAGGAACGAGCGCAGGAGAGGGCCTCCTTCTTTCGCCTGGTCGTCGTACATCGCTTCGGGGAACAGCCCGCCCCCATCGGTGTACGGCTTCGCCGAGAGCGGGGCGTCATAGTCGAACCAGGTGATCGTCGACACCTTCTGTCCTGCCGAGAGGCTGTCACTGGCCCTCCACAAGACGTCGCCCCGCTTCAGATCGCCGCCGATGTCGGACAGCTTCGTACCCGTGCCCGGCACATAGATACCCGTGTGGTCCGCCGTGTCCGGGTTGCCGTTGGCCAGGATGACCTTCCCCTTGCCCATGCCCTCGGGGTCGAAGCCCAGGAGGTACGCTTCGGGGAGGCCGTCCTTGCCCGTCGCGTCGAAGCGGCTCTGGATGGCGCTCATCCCGTCCAGACGGCCCTGCAGCCGTTCCCTCTCCTCGTTCCACTTCTTCCACTCGTCGGTCTCCCGTTCCCCGATCGGGTCACCGCGAAGGGTGTACTTCATCTCGTAGCGCTTCGGCTCGCCCGACAGGTGCTTCTGGAGTGCGATGGCCGTACTGCTCTGCTCGTCGCGGAGCACCACGCGGTTGGCCTCGTCGCGGACCGTGGCCGGGAGACCGTCCATCGCACCGATCGTGGCCGCATTCAGCGAGAGGTAGCTCTCCTGCTCCTCCTGGGACAGGCCCTGCCACCATGCCGCGTTCTGCGCCGGACTGCCGTCCTTGGGCGGTGCCTCGATGCTCTTCAGGTAGTCCTTGGCGCCCGCGCGGACCCCACCCGTGTCGGCGTGAACGTCCGCCCAGTCTTCCTTCGAGACGGTCAGGTCGTCGTCGGCCTTCAGCGCGCGCAGCTTCGGTGCCCACCGCGCGTCCGCCTCCGTGGCGTCGGAGATCGCCTGGGCTATGCGGTTGGCGAACTCGACCGCCCGGCCGAAGTTCGGGTTGGGGTGGATGTTGGCCGCCTGCCGCTCCAGGGCGCTAGCCAGGTCGTTCGCGTCCCCGGCTGGGTCGATCGGGGCGGAGGATCCGGCTCCCTTGGCACTTCCGGTGACCGTGCCGCCCTCCGGGACCTTGCCGTCGACCTTCTCCCCACCGGCGGGATAGCGGACCGAACCGTCCGGCAGGACGGCGAAGTTGGCGGCCTCCGCGTCCGCGACGGCGGCGTCAAGTGCCTTCTTTGGGCCGGTCAGGTCCGCCGCGAGCGCGTTGAGCGCCGTGCTGATGAGACCGCACTCGACCTGCGTGTAGTGGAAGTTGGTGGCCAGGTCCCGCAGCTCTGCGGCGGCGGCGTCCAGGGCCTTGCCTTCAAGCTGCTTGCGCATGCCGGCGGTGATCTCGTTCTCGATCCGGTCCTTGGCCTTGCCGGCCATGTCGCAGGCCGCGCGGTACCCGTCCGCGGCCTCCTCGAACTCGGAGATCTTCAGGGCCTTGAGCGTCGCGTAGTCCATGGCCGCCGATCACCGGCCTCGGCTCTGGCCGCCGACGGCGGGAGTGTCCTCGTACGACTTGCCCAGCTTCGCGAACTCGGACTCAATCGCCTGGTCGGTCTTGAGCTGGTCGCTGCCGACCTTCTCCAGCAGGCTCTGAATGGCCCCGCACCTGCCGCTGACGTTCTCCATGTACCGCTTCCACGAGGTGTGCAGCTCCCGCTGGGCGGCCGCGCTCTGCAGAGCGCCGCTGCCGGTGGATCCCGCACCGAGGCCCTGCTGGGCGTCCTCCAGCTTGGTCAGGCCCTCCTTGATGGTGCCTCTCAGCGACCCGACGCCGCTTCCCGCCTTCGTCCAGGCGGCCTTACTGGTCTTGAGCCCGTCGCTTCCCTCGCCCCCGCCCCAGCCGTCGCCGTCCGCGCCGGCGAGGTTCATCCGTGCTGCGGCGTCCTGTTTGACATGAGTCCATTCGTCCGCGAACGTCACCCCGTACCTCCCGATTCGCGTTCGCCTGTGCCGTGAGCCCCCTTTGACCCACGTGACATGCCCAGTGCTCCAGAGCTGTCTTTCTATCAGTTGCGATCGCAAGTGGTCTTCGCAGGCTGGGTGACAAGAGCGGGCCCCCAGCGGTAGTTGGGCGCACACGTCGGTGACCTGGCGCGTACCGTCCGCCGCCTGCTTCCCCAGTCAACCCGGTCGCCACGACAATGCGCTCGCCGCGCCCCCAGCCTGTGGATAACCTCCGGCGCGTGTACTCCCCGACCATCGGTGAGGCCGGCAGCCCGCGGTCCCTCGCCGCCGGCATCGGGTTCACGCCCGAGCGGGCCGCGTTCGTGACCGCCGACGTGTACGACGCGGCCGAGGCGGTGCCGGACACCGCGTACGACATCGTCCGCGCGGGCACCTGGAGGAACCCGCCGGGCGCGACGAGCGACGCGGCGGTCCCGGCCGGCGGTCCACGTCAGGCAGCCGGTTGAGCGCCCCGCTCACCGACGTCCTGGGCTGGACGACGAGGCCGGCTCACGGCTCGTCCGCGACTGCTGCGCCGGCGGCCCCTCAATGCTTCATGGGCGCCACGGGAGTCGTGTCCTCGGCGCACAGCGCCCAGATGACGAAGACGGCGATCGCGATCGAGACGATGGCCCAGACCGGCTGGTACGGCAGCCAGATGAAGTTCGCGATCACCGCCAGCGCGGCCAGTGCCACCCCGATCGCCTTCGCCCACTCCGCCCCGCTGAGGATCCCCGCACCGATGGCGGCGACCAGCAGCCCGAGCGCCAGGTGGATCCAGCCCCACGCACTGACGCTGAACTCGAAGACGTACTCCCCCACGCGCCCATAGACGTCGTCCTCGGCGATGCCCGCGATCCCCTGGAGCATGCCCAGCACGCCCCCCACCATCAGCAGTACGCCGGCGAACATGGTTCCACCGGAAGCCCACCCACCCCCACCGCCGCCCCCGGCTTCCTGGTGAGCGGTGTGATGGGCATACGCGTGATGAACCGGGCCACTCGGCCCCTCGGACGGGTTGCTCATTCCCCGAGCGTCCCGCGCCCCCACCCACCCCGCGACCCCACCAAGCCCATCCGGGTGACGGGACTCGCCTGGCCGCCACCCGTCCCGGACGGCCGAGTTCCCTTTCGCGCTCCGCCGGGGCCGGCCGGAAAACCCTGGGGATGGAGAAACCCCCGCTTCGATACGATGGCGATGGCCTGTAGACCCGTTCCGTCACCATGTGTGACGTCGACGTCCCGGTGCGTGTGATCGCACCGGCTGCAGCCTCCCGACTTGGGTCCGCCGTGGCACTGTCACCGGCGCCGTACGCACGAAATGGAGCATCCCAGGATGGCTCGACACCTGATCACCAGCGCGCTTCCCTATATCAACGGGATCAAGCACCTGGGCAATATGGTCGGGTCGATGCTTCCGGCGGATGTGTACTCCCGGTACCTCCGCCAGCGCGGTCACGACGTCCTCTACATCTGCGCCACCGACGAGCACGGCACGCCGGCCGAGCTGGCCGCCAAGGAGGCGGGGCTCTCCGTCGCCGAGTTCTGCGCGCAGGCCCACGACGCGCAGAAGGCCGTGTACGACGGCTTCGAGCTGGCCTTCGACTACTTCGGCCGGAGCTCCTCCCAGCAGACCCGCGAGATCACCCAGCACTTCGCGCGCAAGCTCAAGGAGAACGGCTTCATCGAGGAGCGCGCGATCCGCCAGGTGTACTCGCCGGTCGACGGCCGCTTCCTGCCGGACCGGTACGTCGAGGGCACCTGCCCGCACTGCGGCTACGACAAGGCCCGCGGTGACCAGTGCGAGAACTGCACGCGCGTCCTGGACCCGACCGACCTGATCGAGCCGCGCTCCGCGATCAGCGGTTCCACGGAGCTGGAGGTCCGTGAGACCAAGCACCTGTTCCTGCTGCAGTCCAAGCTCCAGCACGAGGTCGAGGCGTGGATCGACGCGGTGAGCGAGAAGTGGCCGCACCTGTCCTCCTCCATCGCCCGCAAGTGGCTGACCGAGGGCCTGCACGACCGTGCGATCACCCGTGACCTGGACTGGGGCGTGCCCGTCCCCGCCGACACCTGGCCGGAGCTGGCCGCCGAGGGCAAGGTCTTCTACGTCTGGTTCGACGCCCCGATCGCGTACATCGGCGCGACGAAGGAATGGGCGGACGCGGCCCCGGACGGTGAGAGGCGCGACTGGAAGTCCTGGTGGTACGAGGCCGACGACGTCACCTACACCGAGTTCATGGCCAAGGACAACGTCCCCTTCCACACGGTGATGTTCCCGGCCACCGAGCTGGGTGTCCGTGAGCCGTGGAAGAAGGTCGACTTCGTCAAGGGCTTCAACTGGCTGACGTACTACGGCGGCAAGTTCTCCACCTCCCAGAAGCGCGGCGTCTTCACGGACGCGGCCCTGGAGGTCCTCCCCGCCGACTACTGGCGCTACTTCCTGATCGCCAACGCCCCGGAGTCGGACGACTCGTCGTTCACCTGGGAGCACTTCACCGCCACGGTCAACAAGGACCTGGCCGACACCCTCGGCAATTTCGTCAACCGCGTGCTGTCCTTCTCCCGCAAGCGGTTCGGCGACGACGTCCCGGCGGGCCGCACCGCCGGCGAGGCGGAGGCGAAGCTGGGCGAGGAGATCGCGCGTCTGCTGGCCGAGTACGAGGAGCACATGGAGGCGCTCCAGTTCCGCAAGGCCGCCGCCGCGCTGCGTGCCCTGTGGTCGGCGGGCAACTCCTACCTGGAGGAGAAGGCTCCCTGGCTGGAGATCAAGACGGATCCGGACGGCGCGGCGCTGACCCTGCGTACCGCGATGAACCTGATCCACCTGTACGCGGTCGTCTCCGAGCCCTTCATCCCGGCCTCGGCGGCCGCTATGCGCGGGGCCTTCGCGCTGGAGAACGACACCGCGACCTGGGTGACCGCTGAGCAGGCCAAGTCCCTGGACGCGGTCCCGGCCGGCACCGCGTTCACCGTGCCGCCGGTGCTCTTCGCGAAGATCACGGAGGAGGACCTGGAGTCCTACCGGGCGCGCTTCGGCGGTGCCCCGGACGCCTGACCGCGTCTCTGGTGCGGGGCGCCCACGCCGGCCGGTTCACGTCGGCGAGGCGCCCCGACACCCCCGGAGCGACCCCCGACACCCTCGGGGCGTCCCCCGACACCCCCCGAGCGTCCCCCGACACCCCCGGAGCCACCCCCGAGCACCCCCGGTGCCCCGCGCGTGCCCGAGCACTCAGGAGCTGTTGGGGGTGTCGCCCTGGCGACGAGCTGAGGGGAGCAGGAGGTCGCGCTCGGGGTGCTTCTCGCCGGAGACGCTGCCGTCCACGCCGAGGTCCCTGCGTGCCTGCTCGTGAAACTCGTTGATCGCCCGGAACGCAGCACGGTTCCGCTCGCGCCACTCCTCCAGCGTCCCGTCGACCTTGCCGTTGGCCTGCCAGTCGACCTGGAGGGCGACGGCGTTCAGCTCGTGCGCGGCCTCCACCACGTTGTCACCGGCGAGGAGCATGATCCGCTCGAAGGCCCGGCCCCGGGTCCGGCCGGCCTCCGACATCTCGGCCAGCAGCTCCTGGTCGGACTTGTCCCGCTCCCGGAGGCCCTCGCGGCACTCATAGAGGTGGACCGCCAGGAAGACGCAGGCGCGGACGCTGTCGATGTAGTGCTCGTACGCTTCGAGTTTCCTGCCGTCCCAGCGAGTCACCAGTTCGTGCTTCTTGCGCTGGCGCTCCATGGCGTACGTCGTGAGGTGGGTGGTCAGCGCGCCCAGCAACACCGCGGCGATCGTGACCCACTGCTCGGCGCTCCCCATGCGTCCCCGTCCCCCGGACATGATGCTGATTCAGGTGTCCAGAGGATATTAGGAGTTGCTGTCCGAGGTGCGGCCCGTACTAGCCGAAAATTCCCAGGCCGCTGTCCAGTGACCACGTCTGCCATCCCATGCCGAAGAACGCGACGGCCGAGATCAGCGCCATCATCAGGTTCTGTCCCTGCTCGCCCCAGTCGTGAATCATCAGGATCAGGTAGATCAGGTTGAGGATCAGCCCGGCGATCAGCGCGATCGGGGTCAGGAAGCCGAGGACGAGCCCGAGGCCGAGGGCCAGCTCCGCATGCGCGACGAGGTGGGCCATCAGGCGCGGGCGGGGCTTCACGACGCGGTCGAAGCCCTGGCGGACGAAACCCCAGCGGTGCTCGGCCGCCACCCCCGCCGCCCAGCGGATCCCGCCGCCGGCGAACCAGTCCTTCTTGTCCTTGTGGCGCCAGCTTTCCAGCCACCACAGGCCGAGGCCTATCCGAAGAACCGCTGTCCACTCGGCTCCGTCGAGCCAGATCGTCTGCATCGAGGGCCCTCCCAGAATTGTTCTGACGGATCGTCAGTTCAGCGGAACGGCGCTCGGCTGACAAGGGGTACCGCCGCCCCGCCCGGCCTTGCCGCTTACGGGGCCTGCCCATAACCTGGATCTGATGGATCGTCAGATCCTTGTCGGGAGACCGGCGAGGGGCAGGGGGTAAGCGGCGTGGCTACCGACGACAGCGGCACCATGGATCTCCCGAGGGTGATCAGCGTGGACGATCACGTGATCGAGCCCGCCCACCTCTTCGAGACCTGGTTGCCGGGCAAGTACCGCGACCGGGGGCCGAAGCCCTTCACCGCCGGCATCGGGGAGCTGGAGTACATCGGCGGGAAGTACCGGTTCACGACCGACCCGGACGGCCAGCTCACGGACTGGTGGCGGTACGAGGGCGAGATCTTCCCGTACAAGCGGATCATCGCCGCCGTTGGCTTCTCCCGCGACGAGATGACTCTCGACGGCATCACCCGGGAACAGATGCGCCGTGGCTGCTGGGACCCGAAGGCCCGGCTCGCCGACATGGACATGAACCACGTGGAGGCCTCGCTCTGCTTCCCCACCTTCCCGCGCTTCTGCGGGCAGACCTTCGCCGAGGCGAAGGACAAGGAGGTGGGCCTCGCCTGCGTCCGGGCGTACAACGACTGGATGGTGGAGGAGTGGTGCGGTGACAGCGGCGGCCGGCTGATCCCGCTCTGCCTGATCCCGCTGTGGGACATCGACCTGGCGGTGGCGGAGATCCGGCGCAACGCCGCCCGGGGCGTGCGCGCGGTGACCTTCTCCGAGATCCCGACGTACCTGGGGCTGCCGTCCATCCACTCCGGCTACTGGGACCCCTTCTTCGCGGCATGCGAGGAGACCGGGACGGTGGTCAACATGCACATCGGTTCGTCGTCGCAGATGCCCGCGGCGTCCCCGGACGCCCCGCCGGCCGTCCAGGCCGCGCTGAGCTTCAACAACGCGATGGCATCGATGATGGACTTTCTGTTCAGCGGGGTCCTGGTGAAGTTCCCCCGGCTGAAACTCGCCTACAGCGAGGGCCAGATGGGCTGGATCCCGTACGCCCTGGAGCGCGCCGACGACGTGTGGGAGGAGCACCGGGCGTGGGGCGGGGTCCGCGACCTGATCCCCGAGCCCCCGTCCACGTACTACTACCGGCAGATCTTCTGCTGCTTCTTCCGCGACAAGCACGGCATCGAGGCGATCGAGACGGTCGGCGTCAACAACGCCACCTTCGAGACCGACTACCCCCACGTGGACTCGACGTGGCCGCACACGAAGCAGGTGGCGGCGGATCACGTCGCGGGTCTTCCCGACGATGTCGTGTACAAGCTCCTGCGGGGCAACGCGATCCGGATGCTCGATCTGCCCTTCGACCGGGACCTGTCCGCCGTCCCGGGCAGCCGCTGAGCGGCAGGACGCGGTCCGGCGGCCGGCTCGCACGCCGACCGCCGGACGTAATGGCCGGACGTAATGGCCGTACGGAAGCGCCGTACGGAAGCGCCGTACGGTGCTAGATCCAGCCCGCCGCCCTGGCCGCGGCAACGGCCGCCGCCTCCGCGTCCTCGGCCCTGATGTTCAGCTCTTCGTCCCGCCCCAGGGCCCGGCCGCCCGCCGCCTCCGCGGCGGCCAGGGATGCCCGGAGCGCGCTCCGACAGGCGGCCTCGGCAAGCTCGCCACCGCCGTCGTGCGCCAGCGCCACCTGGGCGGCGACGGTGGCGGTGGCGGCGGCGTTCCGGGCACACCGCGCGTCGGCCGCGGCGTCGGGAACGCTCCCTGCCAGGGCGTCCACGGCCTGGCCGGCCAGGCGCACCGCGTGGGCGGCCTTCGACTCCGGGCTGTTGGGCACGAGCTTCGCCTGGCTGTCGTCGACTCGGGCGTGGCGGCACGCCGCCACCGCCCGGTCCACGGCACTCCGTGCGCGGGCACCGTGGCGGGCGCGAAGGGCTGCCTCGGACTGGGCGGTGCCGTGGGGTGCGGTCATGGCCGTCTCCTCGTCTAGCGGTGCGCTCGTCGGCGGCAGGGTGACACGCACCCTTCGAGGAGGCCAGAGCGATGCCGGAACCAATTGACCGAGGCAACGAGGCGCGGGAGCGGCGCCGAGCGCTACGGTTCCGGGTGACGCCCACAGAGAGGCAAGCGGATGATCACCCCCGTGTCAGAGGCCCTGGTGACCCTCGGACGCCGGTACGTACGTGATGCTCCGGTCTCCGCGGGCAAGACCCTGCTCGCCCGCCGGGTCCTCAACCCCCACCTGCGGGAACACCCCCGCCGGCGCGTCACCGAGACCGGGTTCGGCGCCCTGGTCGCCGTCGACACCCAGGACCTCATCCAGCGGTACCTCTACCTGTTCGGGGTCTGGGAGCCGTACATGACCGGCTGGCTCCGGAGGCGACTACGCCCCGGGGACACGTACATCGACGTCGGCGCCAACATCGGCTACTACAGCCTCCTCGCCGCGCGGCTGGTCGGGGACGAGGGCCGGGTCGTCGCCATCGAGGCGTCGCCGGTGTTCCACCAGCACCTCCTCCGGAACGTCGCACTCAACGACTACGGCAACATCCGCGCGGTCAACGGCGCCGTCTCGGACACCCGGGAGACCCTGACGTTCGTGTTGGCCAGCTCCGCCAACATGGGCGCGAACAGCATCGTTCCGTATGAGGGGCCGGCCGAGTCGGCCTTCGAGACCGAGGCGCGACCGCTGCCGGATCTCCTCACGGCGGAGGAGATCGCCGGGGCCCGCGTGATCAAGATCGATGTGGAGGGCGCCGAGGGAAGCGTCGTGCGCGGGATGGCTCCGCTGCTCTCCCGGCTCCGGCCGGACGCGGAGATCACCGTGGAGGTCACCCCGGAGCGGATGGCGCGGCTCGGAGACTCCGCCGACGAACTCCTGGAGGCGATGGGGGCGTACGGCTTCCATCCGTACCGGCTCGTCAACGACTACACGCCGGAGAGCTACGTGGCGGCGCTTCGCGGGGCCGCCCGCGTTCCGGAACGACTCGACGGGCCCCTCACGGGCGAGAGCGATCTGGTCTTCTCCAGGGTGGACGCCGACACGCTCCCCTGAGGCGAGGCGGCCGAGGGCGCTGTGCGCGAGGGCGTACGAGGTTCAGGTCAGCCGTCGGCCCTCGGCCGGGTAGCGCCACTGAAGGTCCGCGAGGGAGCGTGCCCGCGCCTCCACGACAGCCATCCGGGCATCCCGCTCCGCGGCCTCCGTGTGGGACGGCTGACTCGTCGCCTGTCCGGGCCACTTGCGGTAGAGCAGGCCCACCTCCGGCGAGAACCAGCCGCGGCTCGTCGCGTTGAGGGCCAGGAGCAGTCCGGTGTCCTCCGAGGCGGGGAGAGCCATCCAGCCGCCGACGGCGAGGAGCAGGTCCCGGCGGACGAGGAGCGTGGCCGGGTGGACCTGGGCACGGAAGTTGTTCGCCTTCCAGTACGCCAGGACCTCGCCGCGCTCGATCGCGCCGGGCTCCGGGTCGCCGGGGAAGCCGGCGGTCGAGCCGTCCGGCAGCAGGTCGAGCACGCGGGAGGTCGCCCAGCCGATGGACGCGTCCGCTTCGAGCGCGGCCAGATCGCGGCCGAGCACCCCGGGGGCCAGCTGGTCGTCGGCGTCCAGGACCTTGATGTGGTCACCGTCCGCGTGGGCCAGCGCCATCATGCGCGCGACGCCGGGGCCGCCCGGCCGGCCCTGCCGGAAGGTCACCCGCTCATCGTCGGGGACGTGCGGGGCGACCCGGTCGGTCTTGCCGTCCTCCTGGATCACCCAGTGCCACTCCCAGCCGTCCGGGAGCTCCTGCTCGCAGATCGACTTGTACGCGTCCGGCAGGAACCGGGCCGACGGGGCGTGGACGGCGGTGACGATGACGATGCGCCGGGTCACGGCACTCACCACCTTTCCAGAGGAGTGGTGAAGAGCAGTTCCGTGCGGTCGCCGGGCAGCGTCACGTCGGAGATCTCCACGGCACGGTCGTCGGTGTCGTAGGAGGTCTTGCGGAGGACGATGACTGACGTCCCCGGTGGGAGCTCCAGTTCCTCGGCCTCTTCGGGCGTCGGCGGGCGGGCGGTGATCCGCTCCTCGATGCGGTCGAGCTCGATACCGAGCGTCAGCAGCTGATTCTGCGTGCCGCCGGGCCAGGGCTCCTTGGTCTCGTCCAGCAGGTCCGGGTTGACGGCGACCATGTCGCGCACGAGGTAGGAGCTCACGAGTGCGAAGGGCGCGGTCTCCGCCGCGTACCGCGTCCGGTAGATCCGCTCGACCAGGGCCGTGCCCTCGGGAACACCGAAGGCCTCGGCCAGGGACGTGTCCGCCTTGGCCTCGCCGTAGGAGGCGTGGAAGACGAGGTCGTTCACCTGGAGGCCGGTGTCGTGCTCGGTGGCGCCGGTCTGCAGCCGCTCCTGCTCGGGCTCGCGGGCGCGGCGCTTCTCCCACTGGTGGCGCGTGTTGGTGCGCAGTACGCGGGTCCGGGGCCGGCGGACGAAGTTGCCGCGGCCGTGTTGCTTTTCGATCAGCCCTTCGTCCTGCAGGAGGCGGAGCGCTTCGCGCACCGTCGGGACGCTCTTCCTGTGCCGCTCGGCAAGCGCGGACTCGGCCGGAAGCCGGTCGCCCGGGTGCAGGCGGCCGGCGCGGATGGCATCTCGCAGCTCATCGGCGATCTTCTCGTACGCCTTTGCCATGGTGCTCACCGTTCCGATCGAGGGCCATTGCCAGCATATGACTCCTCAAGAGGTCTTGACGACCGGAGGTGGGCCTGCCCACAGGACAGAAAAGTGCCCGACCGCTGGCGACGGGGGATGCACCAGCGGTCGGGCTGTGGGCAAGACTAACAAGGCTGCTTGTGCGGCGGGAGCCGAATGCTCAGCTGTAACCGCCTGTGACCGGGATCACGCGGGCTCCGTCACTGATCGCACGGAGGCTCGTACGAGAGGCGGGGCAGGTACTCGTGCCACTTTTCCGGCGTCAGAACGCCCCGGGTGGTCGAGCAGATGCGGCTGATGGCCTCGTCGACATCCAGATTCCACAGCCGGACGGTATCGGTCCCGCTCGACACTCCGAGCATGTGGCTCCGGGGGCTGAACGACAGGAAGTTGCCTGTCTTGGCGTTGGGGCTCATCGATTGGCCGATCGGAGCGGCCTTGGACGGGACGGTGACGTTCCAGAGCCGGACCGTGTTGTCGTTGCCACCGCTCGCCAGGGTGCTGCCGTCCGGGCTGAACGTCAGCGACACGACCGCTTCGGTGTGGCCGGTGAGGGGAGAGCGCAGCCGGGTCGCCTCACGGGAGTCGGTGACGTTCCAGAGCCGGACCGTGTTGTCGTCGCTGCCGCTGGCCAATGTACGGCCGTCCGGACTGTAGGCGAGCGCGTTGATGGGGCCGAGGTGCCCCGTGAGCGGCGCGCCGAGCCGGGAGGCGTGACGCGGGTCGGCCACGTTCCACAGCCGGACGGTGTCGTCCGCGCTGCCGCTGGCCAGAGTGCGGCTGTCCGGGCTGAAGACGAGGGCGTTGACGTAGCCCTTGTGGCCGGTGAGCGGCGCGTGGAGGGGACGGAGGCGGGACGGATCGCTGACGTTCCACAGCTGTATGGTGCGGTCGTCATGGGCGGTCGCCAGCGTGCGGCCGTCCGGGCTGAACGCCAGCGCGCCGGGGCCGGCGAACCGCGTCCGCAGCGCGACGGGCGGCCCATGAGGGGCAGGCCGGGCCGGGTCGGTGACGTCCCACAGTTGCACTGCGCGGCTTCCCGTCAGCACCGCGAGTGTGCGGCCGTCGGGGGAGACCGCCAGCGAACGGACGTCGCCCTCCCCGGGCATGAACGGTTTGCCCAGCGCGACGGGCCGCTTGGGGCTCTCCACGTTCCACAGCCGGACCCTTCCGTCACGCGCGGCCGTGGCGAGCACCCGCCCGTCAGGGCGGAACGCTCCGATACGGCCGATCATGTCCGACGTCGGTATCGACCACAGGCGGACCTTGTTGTCGCCGTTGCCGGTGGCGAGGGTCCGGCCGTCCGGGCTGAAGCCCACCGCGTACATCTCGCCGCTGCCTCCTGCCAGCGGCTCGCCGACCTGCGACGGGTATGCCGGGTCGCTGACGTTCCACAAGGTCGCCGTGCTGTCCGCACTGCCGGCGGCGAGCATGGATCCGTCGGGGCTGAAGGCCACGGACCATACGCGACCGGTGTGGCCGGTGAGCGGCGCGCCGAGCGGTACCGCGTGACGTGGGTCGGCCACGTTCCACAGCCGGATGGTGTCGTCCGCGCTGCCGCTGGCGAGAGTGCGGCCGTCGGGGCTGAAGGCGACGGAGTGCACCGTGCCCGCGTGGCCGGTCAGCACCGTGTCGACGGGTGCCGGACGGCGCGGAGCGGCCATGCTCCACAGCCTGATCGTGTCGTCGTCGCCACCGGCTGCCAGCGTCCGCCCGTCGGGGCTGAACGCCAGGGAGCGCACGGCTTCGGCGTGGCCGGTCAAGGCGCCGAGCGCCGTGGGACGGCGCGGGTCGGCCACGTTCCACAGCCCGACGGTGCGGTCCTCACTGGCGGAGGCCAGGGTGTGCCCGTCCGGGCTGAAGGCGAGCAGGTAGATCGTGCCGTCGTGGCCGGTCAAGGGCGTACCGAGCGGCTTGGGCCGGCTGGGATCCCGTACGTCCCACAGCCGGACCGTGCCGTCGTCCGAAGCGCTGGCGAGGGTGCGGCCGTCCGGGCTGAACACCGCGCTGCTCACCCAACTCGTGTGGCCCGTCAGCGGCTTGCCCAGTGGTGCCGGGCGGGACGGATCCGCCACGTCCCACAGCCGGACGGTCCGGTCGTAGCCGGCGGTGGCCAGGACCCGCCCGTTCGGGCTGAACGAGGTGAGGTAGACGGCGCCGGTGTGGCCGAGGAGCGGCGTGGCCAGCGGCGAGTTCACAATCGAGATCAGCCGATTGCTCGTGCCTTCGTCGTCCGGCCGCAAGCGGTGGGCCACCAGGTCCAGTTGGGCGGACAACGAGGGGTCCGTGTACTGGACGCGATCGGCCTCGGCGACCACCTGCTCGAAGACGGCATCGTCCCGCTGCTGCCACGCGACCACCGCCGAACCGACAGCCAGCATCGCCAGGACGACCAGAGCCGCCACCGCACCACGGCTGAGCCAGACCGTGCGCCTGCGCAGCCTGACCGAAGCAGCCAGGAATTCCACCGCGCTCCGGGTCAGCGAGGCGTCACCGGCGCATTTCGCCCATGTGCGGGCCTGCTCCAGACGAGAACCCCGGTAGAGCAGCGACGTGTCGCGGTTCGCGCCCTCCCAGGCCCTGCCGTCCTCCTCCAGCCGCTGGCGGAGCAGGTTCCCGTTCCTGTCCTCGTCGATCCAGTCCCGCAGGCGTGGCCAGGCGTGGAGCAGCGCTTCATGGGTGATCTCCACGGTCTCGGCGTCGAGCGTCACCAATCGGGCGTGCACCAGCGCTTCGAGCGATTCCTCCGTCTTGCCGGGGTCCGTCGACTCCTCCGCCAGTTGGCGCCGCGTCCCCCGCCTACGGGTGGCCTGGGTGTCCTCGCCCAGCCGGACGAGCCTGAGCAGGAGCAGCCTCGCGGCCGTGCGTGCCGCCGGGTCGAGGCTCGACCAGGCCCGCTCGGCGGTCGCCGCCACCGCTCCCTGGATTCCGCCCGCCGCGCGGTAGCCGGCCAGTGTCAGCCTTCCCGCCTTCCGCCGCTGCCAGGTGGCGAGCAGGGCGTGGGAGAGGAGCGGCAGCGCGCCCGCGCCGTGCCCCCCGCGGGGGCCGTCGGCGCTCACTTCCCGGACGATCAGCTCCGCCAGCCCCGGTTCGAGTTCCATACCCACGGCTTTGGCCGGGCCGGTCACCGCTTCGCGCAGCTCCGTGGTGGTCAGCGGCCCGAGCACCATGTGCCGGTGCTGCAGCGCGTCGGCCAGTTCGGGGTACGAGAGGCATTGCTCGTAGAAGTCGGCGCGTATGCCGAGGACTACGAGCACGGGGGCCGGCTCATCCGAGTCGGCGGGCGTGCACGCGGCGTGGAGGAGCTGGATGAACGTGCGCCTGTCCGCCCCGTCGGAGCAGAGGGTGAACGCCTCCTCGAACTGGTCCACGATGACGACGGGACGTGCGGGGGCGGACGTCCGGCGTCGCGCCCATGCGGTGAAGGCCTCCCTCGCGGCGTGCTCGAATCGCGGCGTACCGGGCTCCTCCGCGGCGACGACGGGTGCGAGCTCAGGGATCCGGTGGGTCAGCTCTGCGACAGGATGGCTTCCCGGTACGAGCTGGAGCACCTCCCTCGCGCCGTTGCGCAAGGTGGGCACCAAACCGGCATTCAGCAGGGAGGACTTCCCCGCCCCCGAGGCGCCCACGAGCATGACCAGGCCACCGGTCCTCTCCGCCGCGCGGAGCTGAGCGACGAGGGCGTCCGTGCTCCGCTCCCGGCCGAAGAACCACCGGGCGTCCTGCTGACGGTACGGAGCCAGCCCCCGGTAAGGGCACACACCACCGGGGACGGCCGGGGCTTCGCCCGGGGGCCGTTCCTCCTGTTCCGCGGGTGCCTCGGGGCGTTCGCCGACCGGGTCGGCAACCGCCCGCTCCCACAGGCGCTGCCACTGGGCCAGGTCGTACAGGCCGGGGGAGACGGGCTGGGGCCGCGAGCGCCGCGCTTCGGGTATCAGGATGTGCAGCACTACTGCGAGGGCGGCGAACTGGGCGGGCACGTTCCTGGCCCGCCGCCAGTCGCTGATCCGCTGGGCGGACACCCGCACAGGCCGGCCACGTTCGTCGACCCGCTGAAGCCGGACGACGGCCTCGGCCACGCGCTTGAGGGGAGGGTTACCGGCCTCCTTGTACAGCAGCGCAAGACGTTCCGCGAAGGCTGTGCGTGCCCCTGAGTCGGAACTCAAGGTCTCCACTCCTTACTTCCCCCGCACCTGGACATCCGGACCGGAAAACACACCCTATATGGCTGACCTGCGGTTAAGTCGCCGACTCGATGCCGGAGCCTCCTCGGTGGGGGCCACGGCTGGCAGGATCTCGACCAGTAGCGCACCTACCCGGGCATCGCCCGGACAGCCCGTACCAGACCACGGGTCAGGCCCTTACGCGATCCGCCGCTACGGCACGGATCGACGCCGCCCGTATCGTTCGGCACCGGTCCCCACGAGGGGAGGGACCGGTGCCGAACGACGCGGCGGATGGAGGGCGCGCGGGCCGGTACGAGGCGTCCGGCGCAGGCGCGATCACGGCGAAGGCCCGCGAAGGGTCCAGCCGGCCACCAGGGGCACGGACCACGGTGGACCGCGCTGGCCGACGGACCGCGCTGGACGACGCCGAGGCAAGGCTCCGGAAACCACTCAGGGGCCCGACCCGCTCTCGCGGATCAGGCCCCTGATCTGGTGTTTCAGCTGTCGGGGTGGCGGGATTTGAACCCACGACCTCTTCGTCCCGAATGAGGTTCGGTTGGTGATCCTGCCAGCCTCGATGGCGTTTCCGCAGGTCAGATGGGTGGGCTCGGTTGGTGTCGCGGGGCCTGGAAGGGGTTCGGGGAGCGGGTCGGCTCCCAGATGGCTCCCCGGGCGTGGTGCCCACCGGCTGCGTGTACGTCTATGCCAAGGCATCCCTGTGTCGACCACAACGAGGGCCAAGGCTTCCGAGCCCGGCGTACCCTCCGCTGATGATCGCGCACGCTGTCCGAATGCCTGGAAGCTCAGTCCTTCACAATCTCGCCGTTCGCTGATGACGTTGAAGCCTGCGTCGGCACGTGCCTGGCCTTCGGCTTCTCGAGTTCCAACCGCACTTTCACGTCCTCGAAGCTGAGGTCCGGGGTTCCGATACGCCCCACCGAGCGGCTGTAGGCGATGAGCATCGCCTCCGAGAACGGGCTGTCGAGGGTTGCGACACGTCGCCAGGTTCGTGCCTCGGCGAGCGGGACCGATACCACGTTCTCGAAGTCGACCAAGAGGTCGGGGATGTCGAGGTAGCCAGGAAGAGCGCGGTACCGGTTCTGCTTGTCCCCGAAGACCTGTTTGGCCTGGTCCTTGTGGCTGTTGCTCTTCGAGCTGGCCAGCCATGTGGCGATCGCTGGCGACTCCGACTCCTCGCCGTCCTCGGTGAAGATGCGGTCAGCCTTGGCCAGGCGAACGTACTGTGCCTTGGCCTTACGAGGTCTCGCCACGTTGGCGTCCGGGTGGTCCTCATACAGGTCGCAAGCAGGGGTGAGGACGATCCACCAATCGCCCTCGGGGCTGACCACGAGGTCCGTGGCGGTGAGGTGATGGGTCACGAACGGCTTCAAGTAGACCCGAGCAGCGGAGGGTTGACCAGCAGTAGCGACCGCCTCGCCGTCCCCGGCGTATCCCAGTTCGCTGGGGCCGTTCTCCCGGAGCTCGGCCGCGAGGCGGTTGACGATGATCGGGGTGATCTCGTGGGGATCAGCGCCCGCCATCTCGTGCCAGTGCGGGGCCACGACGTCACGGAGGAAAACGCGGACCTTGCGTTCGACGAGATCGGAGATACGGCGTCTCAACTCCGACACTCCCGAGAGCAACCCGTCCCGGACTGCGGGAGCGACCTCGTCCCAGGCGTTCTTGGTCACCACACGGATGAGGGGAGGCTTCTCCAGGTCACGCACCTGCTGGGGGACAGCTGTGAAGAAGACCACGGGCAGCCACCGAGCGCCGGCGATGGCGTCGTACAGTTCGTGTCCGCGTCCTTCGACGGCAGCGGAGGGTATGCCATCGGCGGCGTCGCGGACGTCGAGGATGACCAGGTCGAAGTCCTCGTCAATCAACCGCTGCTCGGCTGCGGAGAAGTCCTGCTCGGACTCGAAGTGGATCTCCCCGAGGTCTGTGAGCTCCTCGGCCAGCACTTCGCGAAGGTCCGCGATCATCTGGGCGTCGTCATCGACTATGAGCACCCGATACGCAACGTCGGTCGACGTCACCCAACTCTCCTTCGCAGTCGTGCCCGGAAACTCGCACCCGAGAGGGTGCCGGGGCTCACCAGCCCCAATTCGCCGTCGTAGAAGTCCTTCACGACGCTGCCTGCGATGCTGAGACCGAGGCCGACGCCATCCGGCTTTTCACTGAAGTAGGTATCGAAGATCAGGTCCTTGATCTTCTCGCGCACCCCAGGGCCGTTGTCGCTGACCGTGATGTCGACCACGTCCAGTTCGCCCTCGTGATTGCGCTCCGTCTCGATCAGGATCTCGCGGGGAGTGCCCTTGGGCATTGTGGAGAGCCAGTACACGGCGTTGCTCACGAGGTTGACCACAAGAGTCCTGATGTCACCCGGCTCGGCGGTGACGATCACGTCCTCCCCGCTGATCTGTACATCTACACCGTGCTTGGTGATCTCCGACTCCAGCACGTCAACGGCTTCAGAAATGCTCTGGTGTAGAGAGAGCCGGCGGGGCCGTCCACGCTTCCGTCCGCTGAGGGGCTCGATGCGAGTGAAGAGCCGGTCGAGAGCCCTTTCTTGTGCGGTGAAGTCCGTCCGCAGCTTGTCCAGCGCAGCTGACAGCTCCACATCGTGGGTCTCGACCTTTGTGGTGATCTTGCCGAGACGACGAAGGCCCACGCCGATGCGGGAAAGGGCGGTACGTCCGTCGTGGAGGACGACGTCGACCAGGGTGCCCAGCGTCGCGAGGCGGGAGAACTGGGCGATGACCTCCTGTACCTTGCGTACGCCTTCGTTGATCGTCTCCGTGGCATCCTCGATGGCGCGACTGAGGATGATGTCCTCTGGGTGCCGCTCGGCAGCCACCTGTCGCAGCGGGTCCAGGTTGAAGTTCTGGAAGAGCCCGTGGCCCCTGCCTTCGGACGGCCCGGCAAGGAGCGGGGCTTCCGTCGGAGCAGTGGGTTCCCGACGCAGCCGGTAGCGTTGCGTCTCCAACCTGGCAATCGCCTGGAGTATGACTGCCTTCAGTTCCTCGTACTCAGGGGTGTCGATCAGTCCTTCGCGGTGCGAGCGGTCCAGGAGGCCGGGGTTGTCATCGGCCGAGATGTAGACGAATCCCGCCACTTGCCGGTTGGAGAGACGCAGCGTCGGGTTGTTGATGCGTCGCTGGTCGAAACCAAGCCAGTCGAACCCGGGTTCCCCGAACGGCTGCACACGGAACCCGTCCCGGTACAGGGCCACACCGCTGTTGTTCCGGATGAGTTCCCGTACGTCGTTGGTGTTCCTCGCGCTGGTGTCGAGTGCCAGGAGCGGCTTGATGGCCGACGACTCAAGGTCCCAGACTCGGAAGTCCAGTTTCAGAGGGCCACATGAGGGCCTCTTCGAGTCCTTCCGGAGGTTGTCCTGGACGACCTCCACCGGTTCTTCGTCGCCGGCGTAAATGGCCAGGCTCGCGTCCCCGTCGGCATCCACGGCGCCGACGAGGCGATAGCGGGGATGGGCCAGTGTCTCACTCGCAGAAACGAACCCGCTGTGGTGGCGGAGCGGCCCCTCCGGAGTGTCGATGTAGATCGAGAACTCAGGCTGGTCCGGCACAGAGAGCTCGGCGGGAGGCGGCGGGGGGAGGAGCCTGGACAGGGAACGCTTGAGGGCCTCGATCTCGTTCGTGCCCCAAGCCGTGCGAAGCCTCTCGAGTCGGACCACGGTGCCATGCGCCGTGCCGACGGCTGTAGCAGGCGCTGACTGAAATTCCCGGAGGACCTCGGAAAAGGTCTGCGCTGCTATGCCTCCGTCTACGAAGACGCTCGGAGTGGTCGTGGACAGGGAGACCGGAACCTCATCCAGGTACGCGTCACCATCCGTGAAGTCCCCCCAGTCGATGCGAAGGGTGACCTCCTGCTCATCGACCCGCCGAGTCGTGATTGTGGCGGTATGGCCAAGTCGAGCCGAGGCGAACCGGCCGATGCCCTTGGCGCCCAGCACGCGACGCCCACCTGACTCACTGCGTGGGTTCCGGTGCCTGTGCGGGGTGGCGATCTCCATCCACGTGCCGCGCACTGTGGCCGGCGACATGCCGTGCCCGTTGTCCCAGACCTCGATCGAGCCCTCACCCTCTTCGAGGGGAGGGTTGAAGCGGATCAGGACGAGGCTGGCGTCCGCGTCGTAGGCGTTCTTCACCAGCTCGGTGAGGGCGACGCGTTCGTTGCTGATCAGTTCTTCGCCGAGCGTGCTCATGAGCCTGGCCCGCGGTCGGAGATACGCCTTCGCGTTCTCGGAGTCCACCCATGCCCCCGCTCGTCAACTGTCAGCCATGTTCTGCAGTGTGTGGCGGGCAAGATTCTACTAACTACCCATCAGCGAGCTAGGTGGGCGGCTCTCGTAAGTGGCCGAAACCGTGCACAGGTTCAGGCCGACTCGAACGTGTCTTCAGCCCCGCCGGATCGTTGACCAGCTTGTCCGGCCAATCCGGGCCCCGGGAGCGACGCTGTCACTGCTGTCCTCTACGATTGCCTCTGGTAACGCACCAGAACGTCGGTTCGAAGCCGAGGACTGGGGGGCCGCGCGGACTCGCGCCGGTACCCGGCAGAGCGCAGCATCGGTCTCACGGGATTTCCGGAGGTCAGCGTGGTGGAATCCTTGCCTCCACCAGCGCGTCTGTGATCTCCTGGTGCTCGTTGTTCTCGCTGGTGTGGAGGTGCGTGCTGTGCAGGAGTCGCACTATGGCGTACCCCTGGAACGGAGCGACTATCTCAAGCTCCCGCGGCACCGGCACAGCTGCAGGCCCGAGCGGTTCGCAAAGTGGCTCGAAGGGTACGGCAAGGGGCGTCGCCTCGCCGTGGACCTCTTCTCCGGAGCAGGCGGTCTGAGTCTTGGGCTTCAGCGAGCTGGCTGGACCACTGCAGCCGCTGTCGACTTCGACGAGCGTGCCCTTGAGACCCATGCGGCCAACTTCCCCGGCATGAGTCTGCACATGGACCTGGGGAACCCAGCCGAGCGTGACAGGCTCGAGGAGCTGCTGGAGCCGGCGAAGGGGAAGATCGATCTGGTGGCGGGGGGCCCGCCGTGCCAGCCGTTCAGCAGGGCTGGGCGGAGCAAGATCCGCCACCTCGTAGAGCACCATGGCCGCGACCCTCACGACCTCCGTAAAGAGCTGTGGAGCGCGTACCTGGACGTCATAAAGAGGATCAGGCCGCGCGCCGTCCTCATGGAGAACGTCCCGGACATGGGCCTCGGCGACGACTTCTTCGTGGTCCGCGTGATCGAGCAGCAGCTCGAGGAGCTCGGCTACGCAACCCAGGTACGCCTTGTCGACGCATGGCGCTACGGAGTACCCCAGCACCGGAAGCGGCTCATCCTTCTGGCCAGGAACGACATCGAGAGGTTCGAGTGGCAGCAGGAGGTCGCCGAGGACGAACGCACCACCCTGCGCCACGCCATTGGTGACCTCCCTCCCCTCACCGTGGTGCCCACGGAGCGTGTCGGCGAGCGTGAGATGGCCTACGGCACCCCCTCCGAAGACCTGTCCGACTTTGCCAGGGAGATGCGCAAGCGCGCGAAGCGTGAGGTCGTCTTCGACCACATGACCCGGAGGGTCAGGCCGGACGACTGGGTGATCTTCGACAGCATGGACTCCGACACCCTGTACTCGGACATCGACCCGGAGCTCCAGCGGTACAGCGCCGAGCACTTCACCGACAAGTACAAGAAGCTTGACTGGGACGACCTGAGCAGGTCGATCACCGCCCACATCGCCAAGGACGGCTACTGGTACATCCATCCGGACCAGAACCGCACCCTGACCGTTCGGGAGGCGGCACGGGTACAGACCTTCCCGGACCGGTTCAGGTTCGCTGGGACGCGTAGTGACGCCTTCCGGCAGATCGGCAACGCGGTGCCACCCCTCCTGGGCAAGGCCGCCGCGGAAGTGCTGTTGCCTGTCGAGGGGTGCCAGGCCGGGGAAGGCGGACTCCAGCCCCGCTGGCGCACGGCCCGCGAGGACCTGACTGCCTGGGCGGAACGGCAGCGCAACGGGGAGAACTGGTACCAGTTGCCCAAGCTGTCGTCAGTGCACGCGGCGGTCGTGGCGGTGCTGGCGGGAACCCGGGTGCAGCCCGGTCAGATGCACGAGATGCTCGAGACGATCCGGGAGCACGCGACTCTGACCAAGTCCGCTCTGCGCACTCTCCTTGAATCAGCCCCCACGGCAGCCGTTCGGGCGCGCCTCGACAGGCTGACCGCCGTGGCCGGCAAGTCAAGTGTCTGGTCCGAGGACGAGGAGAAGCAGAAGGAGCTGCCCAAGCGCCTGGGGATGAAACCAGCCGAGGGCGCGCTCTACCGGCTGCTGATCGATGACGACCTTCTGTGGGTGGGACAGAGTGCGCTGCGCGTCGCTGCCCGGCTGCACGACAGCGACTCTGACCGCACCAACCGGCTCAGTGACGGCCGGGTGCACTTGGTGAAGCTCGTCGGTGCAGGAGAAAAGGCCCCCCTGCGCATGGCTGCGCTACGACTCATCGGAAGCACCCTGTGCAACGCGAAGAATCCTCTCTGTGACCAGTGTCCTCTCAGTAGCTACTGCGCGGGCAGGGAAAGTGCTGCGGGTGACCTGGTCACGGATGCTCTGAGTGGGACGCACGGTCGGCAGCCTGTTCCTGCCCAGTCACGCGAGTAGGAGCCGGACACCGCTCGGCAACCATGAGTGCTGCCGCCGCTGGACTGGCCTTGACCTCGCACTCCCAGACCCGGAGCACGGTCCATCCGGCGGCCTCCGCTGCTTCCGTGTTGCGTCTGTCTCGGGCCCTGTTGGTCTCGATCTTGTCCGTCCAACGCTCGGCGTTCGGTCCGCGGAACACCTTGGGGCCGTGCTTCGGGCAGCCGTGCCAGAAGCAGCCGTCAACAAAGACGGCCACGTGGTATCTGGGAAGCACGAAGTCGGCCGTGCACCTGGGAGCCACCCTCTGGTGAAGGCGGAACCTGAGGCCCAGCCGGTGCACCGCCTTCCTGAGGGCCACCTCCGGCCTGGTGTCCCTCACGCGCCGGCCGCGAAGGTGCTCACCCTCCGGAGTGGCGACCCACCCACGGTCCGGCGTCAGCCCTCCTCCACTCATGACCACATTCCCAGTCTGTAGACGTCCTCGACTCGGAGGGTGCCACACTCTTCCCATGCTCCGGGAACCAGCCGAACTCCATGTCGATGATCAGGGTCGGGTCGAGCTGCCGCTCGGCCTGCTGGCTGAGGCCGGCATCGCACCGGGCTCCGATCTCGTCGCCTTCAGTGACGGTGACGGACGGATTGTCCTGAGGCGGGCCGAGGACGCTGTCAGGGACCTGCTCGAGGAGGGCATGCTCTGACCGAGGACTCAGGACCTGCGTGATCCCATCACTGAGCAGGAGTGAACCCCAGGCGCAGAGCCTCGCTACGCGCGTGAAGGGCCTGGAGTGCTTGTGTCTCGGGCACCTCTTGGCCGTTCTCCATCCGTCTCCCGACGGACTGGGCCAGCTGCCTCTGCCAGGGTTCGAGGTTGTGCGTCTCCTTGGCCCACCGCTCCAGCGCGTACCACTCGCCGGTTGGCACAACCAGGAGTTCCTCGACCGCCCCCTCGGCGTCCGGGCTGCCGCCGGCCAGTGCTGCTTCGTCCAGGGGCAGGTCCAGGAGTTCGGCCGCCAGGGCATCGGGGACCGCCCAGCGCACTCGTGAAACGGCGTCCCAACACCCCACCTTCTTGGCCCACTCGCCCACGTGGTTGCCCTCCAGCGGGTTCGTCACCGCCTCCATGACGCGGGGGCACAGATCGTCCACCGCGGCTTCCAGGGCGGCGGAGATCCCCTGCTCACGCCAGATCCGGTCAAGGTCGATCCGCTGCTCGGTGGCCAGGGACAGCCTCGCCATCGTGTACGTCGTCACAAGGCTCTTGTGACTGCCCGCTCCATGGCCGGTGGCAACCTGGTCCACGGCCTTGAACAGGATCGCCATTGCGATCACCCGCTGGCAGTACTGGATGTCGACACGTGGTGGCGCCTCGTCAATACGCAGCATGAACTCGACAAAGTTCTTCTGTGCACCCCGACTCACCAGGTGGGGCAGCTGGATCCACGAGTGGACGAACTTCGCCAGATCGGCCTTGGTGAACCTCTTCTTCGTCGGATTGATCCTCTTGAACTGGCGTTGTCGGGCAGGCGTACGGGCTTTGGCGAGCTCGTCCGTGTACTGGCCGCGTGCCCGCTCGTAGAACCAGTGGGTCTCCTGACCACTGCCGTCGGCAGCGGGAGCCCAGAGGGAACGGGTGATCCGCTGGATCGCCACGTGATACTCGTGGTTCGAGCTGAAGTCGACCTGGGTCACCCGGTTCTGCGTGTTCGAGTACTCCGAGATCTTGGGAACAATCTCGGTGAGACGCTCAGGCGAGACCTCCGTCAACTTCATCTGGACCCGGACCTGGGACAAGTCGGCCTTGTCCCGTGACCGGGCATAGTGGAGTGACGCCGTGGTCTGCCCGCCGTTGACGATCTGGAGGCCGTGTACGCGGGAGATGTGGGTCGGCTCTCCGTCCGGGCCTGTCACGAAGTCGACCTGGGAGGCAGTTGCCGTGATCCCGTTGTTGTAGGCCAGGAAGCGGCCGGGCGCGTGCAACAGGGTCTCCCGGATGCCTCGGTTCACGGAACCACGGGCCTGCAGGAACGAACGCACATTGAGTTCGAGAAGCCGTGTCCCGTGCTCCGCGTACAGCTCCGCCAGCAACTCTCCGGGTATCACAGCGAGCACGACGGAATGGTCCCGCTCCGAACTCGGAGCGGAAACGCAGGGCAGCGGAGGCGTGAAGGGAACCACGATGGGCTCGCTGAGCGATCCCGACGTCTCGTGACGGTGCAGCCGCGCCAGGTCCCACACCTCGTGGACGACCGGGAGGCCGTCGAAGTGGGTGGGTGGGACCTCCACGGTCGTGGCGACGCGGTTGCTGAGGAGGAAGAGCCTGATCCTCTGCACCTCGGTCAGGGCCTTCTCGACCGCCTCGCACATGTCGTACACGTCGAAGGACTCGTCAATATGTTGCTGCAGGCCCTCCTGGCAACGACGTGCGAAGGCCAACAGCCGTTTGAACGAGGTTTCGGTCTGGGCCTTGGTGAGTTTCGTCTCCAGCGGGGCCAGGTGGAAATCGGTGAGGAAGAGGTCCAAGGACTCACCCGCCTCTCCGATGCCGTACGCATGGACCTCGTGACCGTGGGCCTTGTGGTACGCGCTGAAGGTGTTGGAGACGACGCCGGCCTTCTCCAGGTCGAACAGGACCCTGTGTGTGAACGCCTCCGGAGTTGTCGTTCCCTCGGCGTCCGCGGTCGCCTGAACGTCAGCGACGAG
This sequence comes from Streptomyces sp. CB03234, assembly GCF_001905885.1. Taxonomy (GTDB): domain Bacteria; phylum Actinomycetota; class Actinomycetes; order Streptomycetales; family Streptomycetaceae; genus Streptomyces. Next base: position 689,447 of record NZ_LIYH01000005.1, read on the forward strand.
GCTCCGGGAGTACTCGGCCAGGTCCTGCTCACTCATGGGCTCCCCCGATCAACATGCTCACATCGTCGACTGACGCCAGATAGCTGTCCAACCCCGAGACGGTCACGTGGTAGGTGCAGTCGCTGACGCCCTCGGGAAGGTCCGACTCGACAAGCCTGGGAAAGCCATCCCGAACGTGCCAGAAGCGTAGGTCACGAACGGTGTATCGAGGTTCGTCATAGAGATCGTGATGTGCGGGCAGGTAACCTGCCTGGATCAGCAGGCCGTCGAATCGGGCCCTGGCAGCAGCGCTGGCAAGGTGCCCCCGGACGCGCTCCACACGACGGTTCAGGCTCTCGCCGGACCCACCCCGTCGTTCGTCGAGCACCATCATGCACAGCAGCAGGTGCGGGACACCGGTGTCGTCCAGCTGTCGCTCACTCGCTATGCGGACGCTGCGGGGGTGCTTCGCGGCACTGGCCTTGACCTCGATCGCGACTCCAGGGAGCTGGAAGTCCTGGTTGGCGCCTGTCGGTCCCGTCCAGGACTCCACAGCCTCGGTCTCGGACAGGGTGCTCAGGAGGTGGTCACCAAGCACCAGAAGTTCCCCGTAGAGCCCCCTCCGCGCCTCCGCTCCCAGCCCGTCCGTGCCAACCGTGCGCAGGAGATCCTGCCAGCGCTCGAACCTGCTCACGGCGGCTGTCAGAGCGTCGGCAGCGGCCGGCGCTGAACGCGCGGTGTCGGCAACGTCGGTCACGAGTGGGTTGAACACTTCCCGGAGGTCGTTCGCCGTAAGGACCAACTGGAGCTCGTACTCGAGACGGGACACCGCACTCAGCTGCATCTCGATGCCGGCCGCCTGGGGCAGTCGCCCAACCGAACGCACGATGTGGTCTGCCGAGCGGGCGTCGGCCCTGAGTACCAGCATGCGCTGTCCCCCCGGATGGGCGACGGAGAGGAACACGTCCAGCGGGGAGTCCGGATGCAACCGACGGCTGGAGCGTCCTGGCGAGTCGTGAGGGCGCTCAAGCTCGTGCCAGTCCTCCTCGGTGATCGTCACGCCTCGTCCTCCTCGTCGAGGGCGTAGATGTCCTCCTGCAGGTAGATGCTGTTCGCCACGTACTCGGTCTTCGACTGGTTACGGGAGTAGGGAAAGCTCACCTGGAAGCCCACCAGCGGCAGCTCCGGGGAGTCGTCCTCGGATCCCGGTACTTCAATGGGATAGATGAGTAGCAGGGCTTGGTCGGGACGTCGCTGACGACGGAGGTACGGACCCGACGGGTGCTTCGGGACCGAGGTCTTCTCCTTCTGCTTCGCTGCCTTCCCAGCGGCCGCCCGTGCCGCTTCAAGCTGTGCTTCGTCGAGGTCGAGGCCCTCGTCGCGCGGGCTGAGGACACGACGGATCGTGTACCGCCCCTCTGCTCTGAACTCCGGGTTGAGCGGGGCACGCGTAACTGGTCCGACCGAATGCCCGGCGACGTCCACGTGCGTGGCCGCCGACTTGCCTACCAGGCAGACGGTCCAGTTGCCCAGCTCACCCACCTTGGCACACTGTTCGATGTACTTTGCGATGAGTCGGGGACGGACCCTCTGGGCCATGCGGTCGGTCTCGTAGGAGGCCACGAACTCGGAGACCACTTCCGGCGGTACCCCCCGCCACATCACCGTGCCGCCGCTGACCGCCGTTTCGGGTTCCGTGATGCCGTCGAGGTGCCGCACCAGGTCCTCGAGCGACTTGAAGTTACGCTTCACAGCTCGGTCGGCAAGGTTGAAGATCACCGTCTCCGGCCCCTCGCCGGAGTAACTGAGCAGGATCCTCTCACTCTGCCTCATCTTGTTCGCCGCAGTGACCATGAGCCCCAGCGACGACGAGCGGACCTTCAGACCGAACTGCCGGGGTGTAAGACCGAGCGTGGCCATCTCCTCGACCTCGCGGCGTAGTTCGTCGGTCGCAGCCGTGACCTCCACGTAGGCGTCCTCGACGGCAGGCGTGGTGTACAGCCTGCACAGGTCCTCGTACCCGGGTCGGTACCCGAACCACCTGCCCATCTGGAGCAGCGTGTCGTACGTGTTGGCCCAGCGCAGGTAGTAACTGACCGTGAGCCCTGAAAGCGTGAGGCCCCGGGACAGCTTCTGGCCGCCGATGGCGATGACAGAGAGGCCGTCCTTGCGGTTGTCGTAGTAGTCGAGAGCGTCCCGGGAAGTGCCGTTCACCGCCTTGACCTGGATCTTCCTGATCGCGTCCAGAAGCTCCGTCGACACCTGCTCCCAGGTCAGCGGTTCAGCCTCGTCAGCCGGGAAGTGCGCGGTGGTGGGAACGAAGTCGCGCTCCCAGAGTTCCTGGAACTCCGCAAGAAGCTTCGGCCCTTTCCCGTACCGGTCACGGAGCGAGTCCACAAGGAAGTGCAGGTGGTCCTCCACCTGTTCGCGGACAAGGCTCTGCACAGCCGTGAACCGGGTCACGTGCACCAACATGGAGTTGTGCACCCTTACCTGGCCCCTGGCCCGGCGAGCCGCGCACGAGAGCACGAACGACGCAACGGCCTCACGTAGAGACCGAGGGAGATCCCCACGGGGCCTGTCGCCGGCCTTGTGCCGGCTCGGCAACCAGATGTCGGAGTCGTTCACGTGACGCACCAGCGGCAACGGATCCACGTCCTCCTCATCCTCGTCATCCACCTGGAGTCCAAACACGCGCTCCGGGCCGAGATAGTTCGAGGGCGAGGGGAGGCTGCGGATGAAGCTCTCCGGGAAGAGATCCCCGCCCACCTCGTCGTGGTCTGCGTCGGGGTCGATGTAGATGTTGGCGAACGGAGTGGCCGTGTACCCGACGTACGCCGCCCTGTCGAAACTGTTGATAAGGTCTCGGATCGCCCTGTTTGTCCTGGTGGGGTCGTCGTCAGGATCGCGGACCGTGTTGATCGACGCGTTGTCGGCCTCGTCGTCGATGACCAGGAGCGGAACGTCGCGCACGATCTTGCGGCCGTTCTCGCCCTCGGTGCCCTGCACGTCGGTCACCCACCTGCGCAGGTACTCGAGAATCTTCCAGTGCTTCTTGACGACGAGCACTACAGGAAAGCTGCCGAGCGGGAAGTTGATCGTGGCTGCGGCCTGGCGTCCGAAGTCTCCCTTCTCGGAGCTGTTCGTCGGAGACGCGATGTCGAGCTTCTTGCCCTGCAGCGGCATGAGTCCAGCACCGATGGTGCGGGAGTCCCCGTTCTCGTTGGAGCGCATCTGGTGCTGGGTGTCGAAGCCCAGCAGGCCCTCGTCTATGCGCAGTTGCGTCTGGCTCCGGAGGTCGTTGTGGATGCCGGCGAGAACAACGACGAGCTTGTAGCCCGCGTCAACCGCCTTGGAAGCGAGTCCGATGTACTGTCCGGTCTTGCCTGACTGCACCTGGCCGATCACGAGCCCCTTGCGGCGCCAGGGGCCAGGCCGCCGCGGATCCTCCAGTTGACTCAAGACCTCGTCCGAGGTCTGGTCCAGCCGTCGCACGACCGAAAGCGGCAGGTCCTCGACATCCTCGAGGAACCAGCGGTACCGCTCCCAGAAATCCCAGGAACGGTTGTTCTTCGCCTCAGGGAGCCAGGGCTCGTGCCCCTTGGGGTCAACGAGTCCCAGGGAACGCTCCTGGAACACCGTGATCATGGCCTCGATCTCCTTGGCCAGCTGGTCCCGGTCCAGAGTTTCCCCCTGTGCGGCCAGCATGCCGAAGATCGCGTTGACCGCGATCTGCACCTCGTCCGGGCTGGGCTGCCGGTCCTGTGGCAGGAAGCTGCGTACCAACCGCTTCGCCTTTGCGAGGGGTTCGTCGGGGGTGGAGCTCACGGGGAACCTCCAACTGGTCTGAGACGGTATGGAGCAGAGTATGGGGGGCCACCGACAACAGGCTCAGGTACTCCAGAACCCCTGTAGCTGGTCGAAGGGAGACATGGTGCGCAGCCGTTCGCGCGCTGCAGCAGGCGAACGGCCACCTGAGACAAGGGACTCGTAGATGCGCTGTGCGACCTCGGTCGCAGTCTCGTCAGCGGGACCCGCCCCGCCGAAGGGATCGGGATCGTCGCTGGTGTCGGTCTCGTGCATCACACGGAGTGTGGCGACGGGTACCGTCTCCTCCAGGAGACGGATCAGAGCACGGACGTCAGCCGGGTTCGCGCCTCCCTGCCTCAGCGTGGCCTGGACCAGCGGATGACTGCGGTTGATCCGGCAGGTGAGCCGGCCGTCCGCACGACGTACGTTCCAGACGTACACCAGGGGATCGCCGTGTGTACGTGCGGCGACCTGGCCGCGGTGTCGCAGCACCTCTGCGGCCCTCGTGCGGGCCTGACGTGCGATGCGATGAAGGTGGGGTCGTAGGCTGACAGGCGGGACGACGCTGGACTTTCGCACGTCTACTCCCCACTCGGCGTCTGACTCAGCCGGGATGTCGACAGATATGCGAGCGAGGTTGTACTTCTCCTCGCGACGCATCCCGCGCTGCCCCAACCAGTCCCCCGCAAGAATCAGACGGTTGCGCCGGTACACGTAGAAGCCCTGCTGATCAAGCCATCCCTGCGGTCCTGCCGCATGGCTGAACTCATCAGGAGTCAGGCGGTGGGCGCTCGGGAGGACGAACGCTTCGACCCTCACCGATCCGTTACCCAGGGGAAGTTCCTCGGCAGGCAGCCGCTGGACCGAGGGATGAGCAGTCATGAAGGGGTCCCAGGGCTGTACGGCGGTTCCTGAAACCCTTAGAGCGCGTCGCCGGGTTCCCACGAGGAACCGTGCGAAGACCATGCCGAGATGCGCCTCGGTGCGTGTCGCCTCGGCGTAGAACTGCTTCTGGGTACGCTCGTCGTCCTCGGTGACAGCGACGGTGTGATAGCCGTTGAGCCGACGCCACAGCACCACCGTGCCATGGCCGCCGCAAGGCCGGACTCTCTGGAGAATGGCGGCGGTGTCGTCGTCGGCCCCGTGGAGCAACCGCCACTCGCCGTACTTCTCGACCACGTCGAGGTCCCACGTGCGCGTGTGCCACTGGCCGTCGCAGGCTGTCGCCACGGTGAGCTGTCTCGCCTGCGAGAACGACGCGGACTTCAGACCGACCCCGAACCGCCCCAGATCAGTGGGCGAGCGAGGCGTTGCCGGTCCTCGCGCCGCCACGGTCATGGCCGTGACGAGTTCCTCCTGGCTCATGCCGTCGCCATCGTCCACGACCGCGATCCAGGAGTCGCTTCCGGCCCAGGCGAACTCGACGTCGATGTTCTGTGCCTTCGCGGAGATGCTGTTGTCGACGAGATCGGCAATCGCTGCCGGCAACGAGTAGCCCAGCGAGCTCAGCGAGGCGACCATCCCGGCGGGCTCGGGAGCTGCGATGTCGTACGTCATGTGTGGTCCCAGTCCCACTTCTCCCCGGGACCCTCGGTCGGTGCACAGCTGTCCCGGAGAGCCAGAGGCACCAGGCGGACAGAGACCGCGACTGGAACACGCCTGCCAGGCCGGTCACGCAGGGCTCCCCCCACCCGCCGCTAATGGTACTGGCACGGAGGAACAGGACCTCCGTATGTCCGCAGCCAGGAGCAGTCGTTGTGCTGCAGCTTCGGAGCGACATGGCGCAGGCGCCCCGAGGCTGGCTGCGCGTCCGCTTCAGCTACTCCCGCGACCCGGCCATCGCTCGGAAGTACAGAGCGCGTTCGGGCTGTGTTCTAGACCCGCGCCTCGGCGGCCCGCCGGATACCTGTGCCATGGGGCCAGACCGGAACGAGACGAGAGCGGCGATGGCAATCGTCAGCGCAACCAGGCGTGCAAGCGACTGATGTGAATGGGCCAAGGGCAGGGTTACGGTGGGGTAGAAGGTCGCTGACAACAACTTGGAGCCGCCCGTGATTCCGGTCGTGGACATAGAGGTTGACCCCAGCTTTCCTGCCAATGTGGCGTTAGGTCTGCCACCTGAGGACGAGATCGATGAAGAGGGATACGGGTTCTTTCGGGGAGTGTGGGACATCGGCGATGTGAGCCACGAGGAAGCCGTCGCCATGGTCAAGGAGGAGCGACACCTCTCCAACCTGGTCGACCGTGCCGCGCTGACCCACGTTGACTTCGAGGCAATCGCCAACGCGTTGGAGTCAAACGACCCGGACAGCCTGCCAGCAGGCTTTGTCGCCGAGCATCCCGAGAGTGAGATCGTCGAACTCGTCGGGGACGGCTATACCGCCGAACCACTTCTCGGCTCCCTTGAACTCGGCGTGGCGGGCCTCTCGTATGCCCTTACATCCATTGGCTGCTTCACTGCAGCAAGCTGCCGGAGCCACCTGTCCGATCACTCATGGTCTCCGCGGCCGGTTGTCTACTTCGCAGCGGAGCGCCCGACCGTCCACTGGCTGACACCGTTGGTCCGCGACACAGGATGCGGTTTCGACGACGGCAGTAGCCACGGACGGTTGTTGATCGTGGAAGCGCCGTCGATCACGAACTTCATGGACTTGGCCAGCCGCATACTGGGGCAGGTGGAGCGGCAGTCCCCTCGCAGGTAGGTAGCTGTTGCCGGATCGGCGGTTTTCGATCTTGAGCAGCATCCGTCGAACATGCCCCGGCTTCGGCGTGCAGAGCTACCTCTCGCGATCACCCGGCCTGGAGCTGCTTGATGACCTCCTCGGCCATGCGTCCTGCTGGCCGCAGCCGGGGATCCTCAGGGTGCGCGTACGGACCAAGAAGCCTTGAGCAAACGAACAGCGTCATCAGCTTGCCGTCCCGAGTCTCGAAGTCGCGCCGGCGCTCCCGCCACACGCGATCAGCCAAGGCTGGGATCACAAGGGAACTCGCCCACAATGTCGCGCTGTCCAGCCCCAGCGGCGCGCTGCCCCAGTCCTCCCAGTCGAAGAGGCTGAACACCGGTGCGGTGATATTGGCCCAGTTCAGGTCGGCGTGGGCTGGCACCCACCGCTCGACGGTCGTGTCGAAGTCCTCGGGGAAAACACTGCGGATGGACGCAGTGACGAGCTCCTGGGTGATGGCGGCGGTGTCCGGCGTGGCGATCCGCCTCGTGGGCTGCGACGCCAGCGCGTCCAATGTGGCGTTCAACGCATTCCACCACTCGTTCGGAAGCTTCGGAGCCTGGCTCAGCACAGCGGTGCCGACAGGAGGGCTCGGCAGGAGCTCGGTCTCGTCTGCCCGCCACATCGCCGAGCCGTCTCCCGCTCGCCAGACCATACATCCGTGCCATTCGGGCTGGGCGACGCCTTCGAGACGTGCGGCACACTCTGTGCCGTTCCACCCCTGTTCTGGGATCTGGGCGTGTGCGCGCCGCTCCACCCGGATCCACGTATCACGGTCTGTCCGGGCCCCGACGGTCCGACGCTTGCGGATCACCGGATCCGGGAGTAGGGACACCTGGAGACATCGCTCAACCCGATCAAGAACCTCGTCGACCGGCTCCACCCGTAGATCAACTGGCTGCGTAGCGGGACTTGAGAGCGCCATATCGGCGACCGTAGCAGCGGAGCGAGCCCGGCTCAGGCAGTCGAGGTATCGGCGTGCGACACGGCGAAGACGGCTGGCCTCTCAGGTTCGGTCTGCGGACAAGAGACGTTTCCGCCAGGGATGGTCCGGGGCGGTCACCGCGATCGAATCCGCTAGCCAGACGCGTTGCGACTCGTCCAGGAGCGGCAATACCGCTTCGAAGTCAGTCTCGTCCTTGTCCCGTGTGGCCTTCGTCTTGTAGAAGAGCTGCACCTCGGGCGCAAGGTAAGGGATGCCGGTCGGACTCCTCCGCCCCAATCGCGCGAGCGGAAGTCGGACCCCTGGGTTGCGCCGCGAGACCCACTGGGCGCCCTCGGCCTCGTCCAGCATGAGTTGCACTGACCAGGCCGCCTTACGTGTGCGTCTGCACCAGATGTCGTGGAGGGGCACTTCAAGCATCTCGCCCGGACGCCAGGGACGAAGGCGCCCCGCGCCAGGCGGGTCCGCCACGTGCATGTCCCAGTCGCTCAGCATCTCTCGCGCAAGCGCTTGGTCGCGGCGGAGGACCAGGACGTCGAGATCGCCGTGCGGGCGTAGCTCGCGACCGACGGCGAGTTCGATCGCGTACCCGCCGGCGATCCACCACGGGAAGTCGGCTTCGGCGAACATCGCGGCCAGGTCCTCCGGGCGCGTCGGCACCCAAGGCCCCAGTTCGTGAACACTCATCCGTCCATGCTTTCAGCGAACGAGGCTCTGGTAGAGGGGGACATCACAGGTAGGCAGAATGCAGTGGTCGGCTATGGGGTGAGCCGGTTCGGTCCGCGGAAGAGGAAGGTGGCCTCGCGGATCGACTCCAGGCCGAGCATGACCATCAGTACGCGTCCGAGGCCAATGCCCAGACCGCCGTGCGGCGGGCACCCGTACCGGAACGCGTTCAGGTAGTCCTGCATCGGCTCCGGGCTCATGCCCTTCTCGGCAGCCTGCTTCAGCAACACGTCGTAGCGGTGCTCGCGCTGGGCGCCGGTGGTGATCTCCAGCCCCTTCCAGAGCAGGTCGAAGCTCAGGGTCACGCTGGGGTCGTCGGCCGGCCGCATGTGGTAGAAGGGCCGGATACCCACCGGATAGTGCGTGACGAACACGAACTCGTGGCCGGTGGCCTGCCGGATGTGGGCGCTGATACTCCGCTCACCCTCCGGGTCCAGGTCCTCCTTGATCCCCTTCGGGTGCCAGCCGCCCTTGCGCAGGATCTCGTGCGCCTCGGCCATGGTGATGCGGGGGAAGGGCGTCGTGGGGACCGTGATCTCCACACAGAACCGCTCGCGGACGGCCTCGCCGTGGGTGTCGGCGACTTTGGCGATGGCGTGGGTGAGCATCCGCTCCTCGAACGCCATGACGTCATCGACGCCGTCGATCCAGGCGAGCTCGACGTCGACGCCGGTGAACTCGGTGGCGTGCCGGGAGGTGAACGACGGCTCGGCACGAAAGACGGGGCCGATCTCGAAGACCTTCTCGATGCCGGCCGAGATCGCCATCTGCTTGTAGAACTGCGGCGACTGGGCCAGGTAGGCGCTGCGGCCGAAGTAGCCGAGCTCGAAGACCTCCGCTCCGGATTCCGAGGCGGTGCCCATGAGCTTGGGGGTGTGCATCTCCGTGGCGCCCTGCGCGTAGGCGTACTCGCGCAGCCCCTGTTCCAGGGTGGTCTGCACGGCGAACATCAGCTGGGCGGCGGGACGGCGGCGCACGTCCAGGAAGCGCCAGTCCAGCCGGTGCTCGATGCCCGTCTGCTCGTCGATCGGCAGCGGGGTGGCGGCCGGGTTCAGGACCTCGACGGCCTCCGGAACGATCTCCAGGCCGCCTAGCTTGACCTGGGCGGCGTCCGTGACCCGTCCGGTGATCTTGACGGCGGATTCGGGAGTGAGGGCTTGGAGCCGGGCCTCCAGCGGCCCGTCGTCACGCTTGTGGGTCACCTGCACCATGCCGGTTCCGTCGCGTACGACGACGAATTGCATCTTGCTCTGCAGGCGCAGGGTGTTCACCCAGCCGAAGACGGTGACGGTACGGCCGACGTGTTCTCGCAGGTCGGAGACGTGTACGCGGCTTTGGATCATTGCGGTCCTCCGAAGGACATCGTCATGATCCCTTGGGAGTGCGGGCGAGAAGGGCAACTCGCGGTACCACCGCACTTTCACCGCCACCAGGTGGCGGCCTCGTTCTGGCCCGGTGACGGGGGCCGGCCGGCGGGGCATTGGGCCATAAGAGAGGCCGTTCCTCCCCGCGCTCGGGAGGGTCTTCGCCTCGGGGCGCGAGACCGCCTTCCCAGCTGCCGGCGGCTCTCTCTGCTCGCGTGGTTCCTGGCTACTCGTCTCCGTCAACGCGTTGCCCGGAAGAATACGAACGCCACGATCGCGTCCGCAATCGAGAATGCGAGGGCAGCGTCGCGGGGCTTTGTATCCGGTGCGACGTCGCACATCTATGCGAGCGTGGAGCGTGGAGTGGCTGCGGTCGAGGTCGGCTGGAGCCGTGGCGAGCGGTCAGCCGACGTAGGGGTACGCACCTGCGGGGGAAGGGGACGGGCGAGGGAAGTACGGGGTCGGCCGAAAAACGTCGGTGCGGAGGTAGGGCGAGTGGTCCGGGGCGTAGGTCCGGCGTCGGTACCCTGGAGCGCATGTCTACTGCCCCGGTTCGCGTTCGTTTCGCCCCGTCCCCGACCGGCATGTTCCATGTCGGTGGCGCACGGTCCGCTCTCTACAACTGGGCGGTGGCGCGACAGTCCGGCGGCAGGTTCGTGCTGCGGATCGAGGACACCGACGCGGCCCGGAACAAGCCGGAGTGGACCGAGGGCATCATCAGCGCGCTCGCGGCGATCGGCATCCATGGCGAGGATGCGGCTTTCGAAGGGCCGTACTTCCAGTCGCACAACGCCGAGCGGCACCGGGAAGCGGCTCAGCAGCTCTTCGCGGCCGGCCGGGCGTACTACTGCGACTGCACCCGGGAGCAGCTGAAGGAGCGCACGGGGTCGGAGCACCTCGGGTACGACGGGTTCTGCCGGGACCGGGGGCTGGCCTTCGAGGAGGGGCGGGCGCTGCGGTTCCGGACGCCGGACGAGGGGGAGACCGTCGTGGTCGACCTGGTCCGCGGGGAGCCGGCGTTCCCGAACAGCGCGATCGAGGACTTCGTGATCGCCCGTGGTGACGGGTCCCCGGTCTTTCTGATCGCCAACGTCGTGGACGACCTGGACGAGGGAATCACGCAGGTCATCCGAGGCGAGGAGCACCTGTCGAACACGCCGAAGCAGCAGCTGCTGTGGGAGGCGCTCGGTGCCAAGCCGCCTGTGTGGGCGCATCTGCCGGTGATCGTGAACGAGAAGCGGCAGAAGCTGTCAAAGCGCCGGGACAAGGTGGCGCTGGAGGACTACCTCGCCGAGGGGTTCCTGCCCGAGGCGATGGTGAACTACCTCATGCTGCTCGGCTGGGGCCCGGGTGACGACCGGGAGATCAGGCCGTACGAGGAGCTGGAGCAGCTCTTCCGG
>NZ_LIYH01000005.1:700397-912609 GCF_001905885.1 Streptomyces sp. CB03234
GGATCGAGGACGTCAACACCGCGCCGGCCTTCTTCGACGTGAAGAAGCTGACGGCGTTCAACGGCGAGTACATCCGCGCCCTTTCACCGGAGCAGTTCGCCGCCGCCTGCGCGCCGTGGCTCGTCGCCCCGTACGCGCCGTGGCGGCCGGAGGCGTTCGACAAGGACGTCTTCGAGGCGGCGGCTTCCCTGGCCCAGACCCGGCTGGCGCTGCTTTCCGAGATCACCAGCTATGTGGACTTCCTGTTCCTCGACGAGCCGGTCGAGGACGAGGCGTCGTGGAACAAGGCGATGAAGGCGGGCGCCGGCGACATCCTGTCGGACGCCCGCGCCGAGTTGGCCGACGTCGCGGACTGGAAGGCGGACGACCTGAAGGCCGTCCTGCTCGCCGTCGGGGAGAAGCACGGGCTGAAGCTGGGCAAGGCCCAGGCGCCCATCCGGGTCGCGGTCACCGGCCGGACGATCGGACTCCCGCTGTTCGAGTCCATGGAGCTGCTCGGCCGGGACCGCGTGCTGGCCCGTCTGGAAGCTGCCAGCAAGAAGCTGGTCGCGCAGGCTTAGCCGCTGGTCAGGCGACCTGCGTCAGGAGGTTGCCCCAGGCGTCGCCGAAGTAGTTCAGGTCGAACCGGGCCAGGGCCTCGTGCCCCGCCTTGGCCTCGGTGTGGCGTGCCGCCGCACGCTCCCGGACCTGTGCCGGGAGACGGCGGAGGTCCGGGGCCGGCTGGCCAGCCAGTGCGGCGAGGTCGCCCAGGCCGGCCACCGGACGGATGAGGCAGGGCAGGCCGAGGAGTAAAGCCTCGGCGGCGCAACGGCTCCAGCCCTCCCGCATGCGCGGGAGGAAGACACCGACGTCACAGGCGCGCAGCAGACGCAGGTACCGCTCGCGTTCGACGTCGTAGTGCGCGCTGTCGAGGCCGATGGTGTTGCTGCCGCTGGTGATCACCCGCAGTCCGGGAACGCCGGCCAGTGCTGCGGAGACCTCCTCGGTCCCCTTCCAGTGCACGGCCTTGCCCGCGTAGACGCCGATCACGTCGGGTTGTAGGCCGAACTCGGCGCGGCACTCGGCCCGGTCGTAACCGCGTGCCTGCTCTACTTCGGCCATGTCGAAGGCGTTGTAGATCACCCGTACATTGCGGACGCCTCGGGCGCGAAGCTGGTCGGCCCAGTACGGGGCGACGCACACGACGGCGGCGCACTGCGGCAGAACGCGGAACAGCCGCTCCCAGAGCATGGCCTCGATGGGGGCGGAGTCATGTTGGAGCGGCTCGTAGTGGTGCAGGAGGAACACCGTGCGGGCGCGCATCTCGGGCGTGAACAGCAGCAGGCTCAGGTCGTCCCACACGAAGGTGCCGGTGGTGCCGTGCAGTGCCCGTATGGAGGGTGCCAGGCGGGCGAGGTGGCGGAGCTTGCGCCAGCGGCGGACCCGGTAGGTCCGCTTGTGGTCCGGGACGGTGCGCCATTCCACGTCGTCGGCCGTCACCTCATGGAGCATCCGCAGGTAGACCCGGCCGCCGGTCCGGCCGACCGGCTCCATCGAGTAGACGACCCGTTTCACGGACGTACCTCCTGTATGTGGTGGACGTACTCGGCGTGCAGGCGCGCGTGCATGGTCTCCAGATGGGGGCCGAGGTCACGGGCGGCGTCGGCGAGGGGGAGGTGGAAATCGCCCAGGGTCTGGAGGAACCGTCGGCGTCGGTCGAGGTTCGGGGACGCGGCGAGGTCGCGCAGGTTGTGCAGGCGGTCGGCGAGCCGGACGAGGAGGTCCTCGGGCGGGAGCGCGGCTTGCTTGGCGCGCCAGCGGGTCTCGTCGCCGACGGACTTGCGGCGCTGTTCGAGGCGGTGGTCGGCCGTCATGTCACGCAGGCGGGCGGTGAACGGGCCGCCGAGGTGGTGGACGAGCAGTGCTTCCGACTCGGGCGCTACCTCCAAGGCGTCGTGCAGGAGGGCGAGGAGGAGGGGCTCGGGGCGCCGGACGCCGATCTCCGTTCGCAAGAGCCTGACGACGGCCAGCGGGTGCTCCAGGTATGGGGTGCCCTGGTCTCGGGTGTAGCCGTCGTAGACCGTGAGAGCGAGGCCGGCGGCCACGCGGGCGCGAGACTGCTCGTCCGGGCTCCACGCGGCGGCACCGAGCACGGTCAGGACATGGCCGAGATCGATGGGGTCCATCCGCCTCACCTCGTACCAGCGGACGCGGCACGGGGATCGGGGACGTGGTCGGCGAGCAGCAGGGTGTCCCCGACGGCGAGGGCGTCGAGGCGCAGCTCCACCGTCGCCGCCACGGCTTGCTCAGCGGTCCGCAGGATCGGGGCGCCTTTGCGGTTGAAGGATGTGTTCAGCAGCAGCGGCAGTCCGGTGAGGTCGCGGAACTGCTCAAGGAGATCGCGCAGGCCCTGGTGGTCGGCGGCGACGGACTGGACGCGGGCGGTGCCGTCGTGGTGGGTGACCGCCGCGACTCGGTCGGCTCGGCACCGTCGGACGGTGGCGACACGGTTCATGAACGGGTCGCCCGCCGACATGAACCATTCCGTGGCGTGCTCGGCGAGGACGGCCGGCGCGAACGGGCGGTACGCGGCTCGCTTCTTGATCGCGTTGAGTCGGTCCCTCGTGGCGGCGTGACCGGGGTGGGCGAGGATCGAGCGATGGCCGAGGGCACGCGGCCCGAATTCAAGCTGCCCCTGCACCCAGCCGACGATGCGGTGCTCGGCGAGCAGTGCCGCCACTGTGGCCGGCAGTCCGAGCCCGAGGTGGGGCAAGGCGTGATAGCCGGGCGGCACCGTTGTCGTTGGCAGCGCGTCCGGGTTCGGGCCCCAGGCCGCGTCGGTCGGCACCGGCAGGCGCACCTGCCCGAGCTGGTAGTGCCAGCCGTAGAGCGCGGCCCCAACGGCTGTGCCGGCGTCGTGCGGGGCCGGTGCGACGAAGAGGGTGTCGAAGCCGCTGTCGGCGGCCAGCTGGCCGTTGAGGTGGGAGTTCAGGGCGCATCCGCCGGAGAACACCAACGTTGAGGCCCGAGTGAGTCGTTGCAGGTGGCGGGCGATGTGGACGACCGATTCGGCGAAGACCTCCTGGACGGCGGCGGCCAGGTCGGCACGCTTGTGTTCCGGCTGTTCCGCGACGTTGTCGGCGGTCCAGGCCCGGCCATCGAGCAGCAGCGGTGTGCTGCTGTCCGCCGCACCCCACGGATGATCGATGCGGACCTCGCCCTCGTCTCCGAGCCGGACCAGTTCGCGGACGTGTGCGCCGTAGCGCTGGGGATCGCCGAAAGCGGCGAGCGCCATCATGCTGCCCTCGGGCTCGTCGCCGGGTGGGATCACCCTCAGGGCGAGGTTCCGGTAGAAGTGCCCGAGGGAGGAGTGGACGCGCCGAGGCCCGACCGGGCCCGGCACGACGGCCGGCATGCCCTGGTGGAGGCGGTCGATGCGATCAGGCCACAGGTCGTACCCCGTGATGCGCTCCCGGCCAGGGCCGAAGTCGGATCCCAGGGAGGAGCCGCCGGCGTCGATGACGAGGCCCGCGGCGTGCTCGTGCCCGGAGAGCAGGTAGCCGGAGAGCACGTGGGCCGTGTGGTGGGAGAGGAGGCGGAGGTTTTCGCCGAGCGGGGCGGGCAGGAGGGCGGCGAGTTCCTCCCGCTCCTCGGCCAGCCACCAGCCGGCCGCGGGGTTGGGACGCATGGAGGCCGCCCAGACGGCGTCCACGTCCTTCGGTTCGATGCCGGCGGCCTCCAGGCACCACTGGAGTGCGCGGGTAGGGGTGGTGAGTGTGCCCTTGCGGGTGGGGTGGTTGTGCTTGACGCCGCTCCAGCGCTCCTCTTCAGCCGCGTAGATGCGGCCGTCGACGACTAACGCGGCGGCCGTGTCGTGGTGGAAGTTCAGTCCGAGGACTGCGGGCATGGTGGTGTACCTCCCGATCAGACGGTGAGGGCGGGGACGAGTGCGGCGCCGGAGTCGGTGTACTCGTGGCAGCGCAGGCAGAACCGGAAGTGGTGCCTCCGGGGCGCGAACACCTTGGCCGCGAAGTCCTCGTCCCAGATGCTGAACTCGCTGTCGTCCTTCGCCATGGCGTTGAAGCAGCGGTAGCAGGACCCGTCCATCTCGATCATCAGGTGCTGGTCGAGGTAGCGGTCGCAGAGGCCGCGCAGCACGTTCGCGGGCTGGCCGACGTCGACGTGGTGCACGTGGTTGGTGACATGGATGGCGCCGTACTTCTCGCACAGCGTCCCGAGCTGCGTGAGCCGCGTGGAACTGATGCCTTCCAGGACGCTGTTGACGACCACGGTCTTGCCGGCTTCGCGGAGGCGGGGCACGACGGCATGCACCTCGTCGTAGTTCCCGTGTTCGTCGTCGCAACCGATGAGTATCTGGTCGTAGGAGCGGAGCGTCGCGTCCATGATCGGCTGGTTGCGGGCCAGGGTGATGGCGTTCGTGCCCAGGACCATGACCTTGTCCGGCAGCCGCGTGCGGGCGGCGTCGCTGAGCGCCGGGAAGTCCCGGTGCACGGTGGGTTCGCCGCCGTTGATGTGCAATTGCTGGAAGGGGATGGTCTCCAGCCGGGTCAGGACGGTGGAGAACAGCTCCAGGGACATGTTCTCGCCCTGGGCGCCGTCGGCGAAGATACAGAAGTCGCAGTGCCGGTTGCACTTCGTGGTGATCTTGACCTTCGCCGTTTTGAGGGTGCGGGGCACCGGCGCACGCGCGGTCATTGGCGAGACTCCTTGGGTCAGAGGTGGACGTCGTCGGGTGTGAAGCTGAGGAAGTCCTGGACGGTGGTCTTCTGCTGGTGCCAGCGCGCGAGGGTCACGCGCAGCGTGTCGGCGGTGGTCGGTCCGGTCGGGATCAACGCCGCCATACGGGCGGCCAGCCGCTGGGCGGCAGTCGCCTCGTTTGCCGCGAGCACGGTCAGCGTTTGCGTGGCGGAGCGGAGTTCCTTCGCCTCCCGCCGGATCAAGTACTCGGTCGCCACACCGGGCGGCGGATCGAGGTAGTACAGCCAGCGGGCGACGCGTACACGGAGCATGCCGACCGTCATCACCCAGTCAGTACGAGCGTGCTCATGTCCCTGGCCGTCTGGGCGGTCCCCGTCAGGAACGCGGCGCATGGCCGCCTCCAGGGCTACATGGGCCGCGCGGAGCAGGTGGCGCGGACTCCGTGGTCGGGCATCGGAGCGGTTCTCTGAGTGCCGGAGGAACAGCTCGGCGTATCCGTCCAGTCCCTCCGGCCGCCACTGGGTGAGGGCCGCCGTCTTTCCGGGGCAGCGCGTCCGTGTCGCGAGTGCGGCGGCAGCGAACCAGCACGGGGCGAGGTAGTGCCACGCCACGCAGTGGCGCCGGTACGCGGCGACGTCCTCGACCACGTTGTCCGTGCTGTCCGCAGCCAGCTGGTATCGACCGCCCATCCGGGCCTGGAGGATTCCCCGGTAGAACCGCTCATCGACCTCGCACCAGGGCGCCATCTGGGCCCGGGACTTCCAGCGCTGGAAGTCCCGCGCGCTGCCGCTGATCAGTGACCAGGTCGCGAGTTCGGGCGCAGAGACGAGTCGCCCGTCCGCTTCAGTCACGGTGAACGCGAAGCCGGGCGGGTGCTCCAGGAGACGTCGATGGAAGACTTCCCGGTCGACTGCGGCGGCGTGTGCAGCGGCCAGCCGGTGGTTCCACTCTTCCCAGTCGGCGGGGGCCTGGCGCAGGAGGACGCGTACGTCGATGTCGGAGTGCGGTGCCAGGAGGTCGGCCGGTTGCCACTTGTGGGTGAGCATCACGGCCCCGATGCCGTTGGCGTCCAGCTCGCGTTCGTACAGAGCGCCGAGCTCTTGGTACAGAGGCGGCGCGTCGACCACGACCATCACCGCTCCCCGGTGGTGGCGCGGGCGCAGGAGGGGCCGGCCGCTTCCGTTGGGAGGACGGGGAGCAGGGGCAGGACCGGAGTGCCTTCGGGGCGCTCCATTCTGTCCCAGCGCAGGTCGTAGTCGACGTAGTGGAAGCCCTGCCAGGCGTCGTTGGTGTTGCGGTCGAGCATGGCCTGGAAGAGGTGGGCGAAGGCGTCGCCGAGTGTGCCGTCGGCGAGGTGGGGCTTCAGGGGGATGTCGCGGTTGTGCAGGATGCAGGGTCGCGCCACTCCGGTAGGTGTGATCTTGATTCGGTTGGCGTCGGAGCAGGTGGCGCAGCTGGAGTTGGAGATGAAGCCGATCGACCCTGCCCAGCCGTCGGGACGGAGGTACTGCCCGGGGCTGCGGACGCCCAGCTGGTCCCGGGGGACTTCCCCGGCGTTGGCGAACCACTCGTGGAGGCGGTCGCGGACCTCTGCCTCGGTGATGAACTCGGTGTCGAACAGCGCCTGGGCGGGACCGATGTTCTGGAGTTCGATCAGGCGGACGGCGACGGGCAGGTCGCGGGCGAGTTCGGCCACGGCGAAGGCGTCGTCGAGGTAGGTGCGCTGAAGAACGCAGTTGATCTTCACTCGCAGGCCGAGGGAGAGGGCGGCGTCGAGGGTGCTCCGGGTGGTGCGCGGGTCGCCGCCGCCCATGATCGCGGCGGACCGCGCCGGGTCGAGGCTGTGGAGGCTGAGGTTGAGGTAGGTCAGGCCGGCGTGGTGGAGCTGTTCGACGCTCAGCCCACGGCGCAGGTTGCCGTGGCTGGTCATGCCGAGCGCGGCGTCGGGCCCGAGGCCGTCGGCGAGGCCCGCGATGACGTCGAGGATGTCGGCTCGGAGGGTCGGTTCGCCGCCGGAGCAGTGTGCCTTCCTGATCTTCCAGGTCCCGGCCTCGGTGGCGATGGCCGCGTAGTCGGAGGCAGTCAGGGGCCGGTCCTTGTGCCCGTAGTCCGGCATGCACCGGGGCTTGCAGAACACGCAGTCCAGGTTGCACAGCGAGTTCAGGGTGAAGGCCAGGTAGGGGTGGTTGCGGCCTGCGGCGGCGAAGGCGGCGGCCAGGTCGTCGTGGTCTGCGGTGGGCATTGGTCAGCCTCCTACGAGCGGAGAGCGGGTGGCGGGCGCCTCGGCCAGGCCGTTGAGGGGCTGGCCCGAGAGGTAGCGGTGCAGGTTGTCGGCGAAGAACGCCACCGCCCCGTCCATGTACGCGCGGCAGAACACCGAGCTTTTCGGGGTGAGTACGACCCGGGGGTGAAGCCGTAGCGGATGGCGTGCAGGCAGCGGTTTCGGGTCGAACACGTCCAGGGCCGCACCGCGCAGGTGGCCGGTGTCGAGGGAGGCCAGGAGGGCCGACTGGTCGACGGTTGCCGCGCGGCCGAGGTTGAGGAAGAGAGCGCGGGGCTTGCACGCCGAGAAGAGGTCGTGGTCGAAGTAGCGGTGCGTGGCAGGGGTCGCGGGCAGCAGATTCACCACGACGTCGGCGACGGACACCGCCTGGTGCACCGCCGTCGTGTGCACCCACGTGATCCCGCCCTCGGAAGCCGCAGGTGGTGTCCGGCGCACTCCGATGACGGTCATGCCGAAGGCCCGAGCGGCCTGGGCGAGGTGGCGTCCGACGCTGCCGCAGCCGACGATGGTCATCGTCGCCCCCGCCAGGTCGAAGAACTCCTCGGCCAGGTCGTCCTTCCACCAGGCACGGTTCCGCTGGACGCGCTGGCTGGTGAACAGCCCGCGAGAGAAGCCCAGGACCAGGCCCATTGCGTGCTCGGCCATGGGCCTGCCGTGGAAGCCGTACGAGCGGGTCAGGGCCACGCCGACGGAGTGCGCCTCGGCGACGGGCAGATGGTCCGTGCCGGCGGCCGGGGAAGCGATCCACTTCAGATGTGGCGCGGCGAACAGCCACGAGGGCACGAATCGCCACCCGAAGTAGACGTGTGCGTCGGCCAGCTGGTGCGGCACGGCCTCCTCGGTCGCCCTGCGGAACTCGATGCCGGGGAATGAGGCGGACAGCGCACGCTCGTGCTCGGAGGACAGCCGCCAGAAGGAGTGCGGGGACTCCAGGCTGATCAGCACAACCGGCTGGTTCATAGCGCGCGGCCCTCCGCGGTGGCTGACTGGGCCAGCGCCCAAGGGGCGATGCGGTCCATGACGGAACCGACGCTGGCCTCGTAGTCATGGCGGGAGCGCACCAGGGCCGCCCCGGCGCTCCGGAGTCGATCGCGTTCGCGGGGCAGGACGGTCAGGGCCCGGTGCAGGGCTGAGGCCAGCGACCTGGGGTCCTGCGGTGCGGCCGTGAAGCCGGTCTCGCCCTCGATGACGGTCTGAGCCAGGCCGCCGGCCGTGGTCGCGACCACCGGGCCCGCACCGGCTGCGAACGCCTCCAGGGGTATCCGGCCGAAGGGTTCCTCGCGAGAGGGAACGATGACCGCGCGCAGGGCCGGGCTGTGCAGCCAGGCACGGATCGCGGGGGTGAAGCGAGTGATCAGAGTCGCGTCCAGATCGTGCGCGCGGATGTCTGCCGCCAGGTCCTGCTGGTACGAGGAGGGGTGCTTGTGTTCCTCCGAGGTCACGGCAGCCAGCAGCAGGTGAGGAACGGGGACACCGCGTTCCTTCAGCAGACGCAACGCCTCCAGGAGGTCTTCGAAACCTTTCGTCGGGACTGCGCGGCCCATGGCGAGAAGGAATCCGGCACGGGCCTTGAAAGGCAGCGGCAGAGCCGTGGCCGGCCTGACCATCTCCTCACGGATCAGCCCGTTCGGGATGCTCACGATGCTCGACCGAGGGACGGCGTAGTTGACGACGAGGTGGCCTCGCATGTGGGAGGAGATAGCCCCGACACGCGCACCTCGGAGCGTCGCCGCTCGCAGGGCGTCCCGCTCCCAGCGGACGCGGGAGACATCCTTGGGCCGCGTCAGCGCGGTCGTGGAGCGCGGCACGAGCAGCAGGTCCGTGGTCGGCGACGTGTAGGGCGCGAGCCCGAGGAACGGGATGTCGAGGCCGACGATGAGGCACCGGCTCGCCAGCGCGGAGATGCGCATGGCCGCCTCGCCCGCCAGGTCGCACAGCTGAACCGAACCGCGGACCGAGTCCGGCGGCGCGTTGACCTTCGGGATCGTGATGACCTCGGCCGCGGCCTGCCGCAGCATCTGCCGCACCTCGCCGACCCACCGCTGATTGTGCGCTCCCGCGGTCTCGGGCACGTGCGGGGTGATCACCGAGAGGCGGCCTGTCGGCAGGAGCCGGGCCAGTGCCGTGAGGAAGGCGCGGTTGCTGAAGCCGGTGCCCGACTCCGCGCCGTAGAAGCCCTCGTGGAGAGCGACGACGACCCTGGGCTGACGAGCGGCCTCCGGCACAGCCGTGCGTGAGGGTGGGGAAGTCGCGTGGTCGATGCGCACTGTGTGGTGCCTCCTTGGAGGACGGGTTTGGGCAGGCGTGGACATCAGGCGCCGGCGGACGAGGAGCACGGCCTGTGGGTGAGTCGGCACCAGGCACGGGAGCCGCTGGTGCCAGTCGTCAGCGACCAGGCATCGGCCAAGGCATCGACGATGGCCAGTCCCCGCCCTGATTCGGCCTGCTCGTCGGGCGCGGTAGGAGACGCGGGTGCCGGGCGGGAACAGCCGCCGTCGGTGACGGTGATCTCGATCTCCAGGCCGCCGCTGGCCAGACTCCTGCGGTCGACGCACAGAACCAACGGAGGACTGCCCGAGACGAAGGCGTTCGTCGCGAGCTCCGACCCGATCAGGCGGGCGTCAGCGAGTACGTCCGTCTCAGTACCACGCAGCGCCAGCGTCACGGCGCCCCGGGCGACCTCGGCCGCTTCCGGTCCGTACGGCAGATCCGTGATCAGGGTGGTCGTGCCGTCGTCAGCGACGAGCCCGCGTCCGGGGGCGGAGGTTGGTCGTTCGGCGTCACGGTCCAGCACATCGCCCGGTCGGCCTGGGGAGGTGCTCGTGTGCTGTCTCAAGGCCCACCTCTTTCTCCGTCGGCTCGGAAGACGGGCGCCTCCGCCGAGATCCAAGAACACAGGAGGGGGACGGTCAGGCAGGACCCGATCAGTGGGTCAACTCGGTCAACTTCCATGCGACGGTGGTGAATCGTCCGTCCAGGGGCATCACCATGGGGCTCGTGAAGTGATGGGACGAACCACTGGAGCGAAGGGTGGTCGCACGTGGCACCGCAGACAGGCGAGCCCAACGCCGTACTGGCGGAGTGCCTCGACGAACTCGGGTGGAGCCCGAAGGCGCTCGCTCGCAAGCTCAACCGGGTCTTCGGCGCGGGGACGGTGGCCGAGTCGGCGCCGTACCACTGGCGGGACGCCGGCTCCCTGCCGCGCTCGCCGTTGCCGATGATGGCCGCCTACGTGCTCTCCCAGGAGCTGGGTAGGAATGTCTCGGTGGCCGAACTGTGGCAGGGCCGTGTGGGCGACTCGTCAGCGCTGGTCCCCGCGGACACAGATCTCGCGCGGCCTTGGACCGCGCAGGGCATGGAGGCGATCGTGGAGGACTGGGTGATGGGAGGGCTTGTCGACCGTCGCCGGTTCCTCGCGATCTCGGGCGCGGGACTCCTCGCGATCGTCGCCCAGTACCTCGACGGCACCGCGGGACGCGGTCAGTACACGCCTCGAATGACGTCGTCGCTCGGCACCGATCCGCTCGTGGACCAAGTGGAGCAGCATCTCCCCATGCTCCAGTTGCTCGATGACGAGCACGGAGGGGCACGTCATCTGCCCTACGTTGGAGCGCAGTTCCGGGCTGTCGGACTGCTGATTCGCGAAGGCGGCCACCCTCCGGCTGTCGCGAGCCGTCTGATCCGCGCGCTCGCGGAGATCGGTCAGCTGGCCGGCTGGATGGCCTTCGACGCGGCCGACCACGGACTGGCGCAGCGCTACTTCGTCACGGCGCTTCGGGCCGCCCATCAGGTCAATGATCTTCCCCTGTGTGCCCACATCCTGGGCGACCTGTCGTTCCAGGCGGCGAGTCGCGGACACCCCGCGGACGCCATCGCCCTCGGTGAGGCCGCCCGCCGTGCGAGCGACGCCGCCCCGCTGGCCGTCCGGGCGTCCGTCCTGTCCCGGCTCGCCTACGCGTACGCCGCCGCCGGCCGTGACAACGACTTCGCCCACACTCGTGGCGCTGCCCGCGAACTGATCGCAAGCCGGGACGGCCGCCAAGAAGAGCCCCGCTGGATGTACTTCCTCACCGACAACCACCTGGACTGCCAGGCTGGTTACGGCCTCATCCAGATGGGTCGTGCACAGCAGAAGGCGGAGAGCGGAAAGAAGAGCCGTCGCTTCCTCGCCCAGGGGACCGAGATGCTCAGGTCCGGGGCGTACGACGTGCCGCGCGGCGACCCAAGCCAGCGCCGAGCCATGTTCGAGGGAGCCTGGCTGGCCCTGGGACACAGCGCGCACGGAGACCTGGAGGCAGCCTGCGAGATCGGCCAGATCGCCGCCGACCGCCTCGATGTCGTCCGCTCGCCTCGCAGCGCGGCGCTGCTCCACCAACTTGCCGCCGACCTCCGTCGCCGACAGCGCAACCCTCACGTGCGCGGCTTCCTGCCAGCCCTGGAGAACGCCCTCGCCCAACACGCCCCATCGACGCAACCCGGCCGTTAGGGTCAGGTTCATGACCGCAGGGGAGCGCGTTGTCGTTGTCGGGGCTGGGGTGGCTGGGCTCACCACGGCCGTCGTTCTCGCCGAGGCCGGGGCTTCGGTGCACGTGATCGCCGAGCAGGTGCCGGGGGTCACGTCGCTGGCGGCCGGGGCGATGTGGGGGCCTTACCTGGTCGAACCGAAGGACAAGGTCGACCGGTGGGGACAACGGTCCCTGGAGATCTTCCGGGAGCTGGCCCATGACCCGACGACGGGCGTCCGGCTCACCAGTGGCATCGAAGCATCCCGCACGGCCGAAGCCGCGCCGGACTGGGCCACCACTTTGCCTGGCTTCCGACCGTGCGAGCGGGCCGAACTCCCGGCCGGGTTCACGGCGGGCTACCGGTTCACCGTGCCACTGATCGACATGCCCACCTACCTCGACTACCTCCTGCGCCGGCTCCGCGATGCCGGGGGTGTGGTCGAGCAGCGACGGCTGACCTCGCTCTCGGAGGCCGGTCTGGCTTCGGCGATCGTCAACTGCGCGGGCCTCGGGGCACGCGACCTGGTTCCGGACCCTGACCTCCAGCCCATCCGCGGTCAGCACGTCGTCGTCACCAACCCCGGGCTGACCGAGTTCTTCTCCGAGGACACCGGCCTCTCCCCGGACCTCATGTGCTTCTACCCCCACGGCGACACCGTGGTCCTGGGCGGCACAGCGATCGACGGCGAAGGCGATCTGGCCCCCGATGACAAGGCGGCTGCCGGCATCCTTGCCCGCTGTGCCGAGGTCGAGCCCCGCCTCGCCGAGGCCCGTGTCCTGGAGCACCGGGTCGGCGCTCGACCGACCCGCGCCACGGTCCGTGTGGAGGAAGAGGTGGGGGAGGCCGGCACCGTGGTCGTGCACAACTACGGGCACGGAGGCGCCGGCGTCACGCTGTCGTGGGGGTGCGCCGAGGAAGCTCGGAACCTGCTTTCGGCCAAATGATCTACGACTTCTTCGGAGGACGTTGAGGGAAGCACCGTCTGTGGTGTGACGCCGTGGATCGGGGTGGACCCCTCCGACGGCTGTCGCCGTCGGAGGGGAGGGGCGTGATCCCCTGTGCGCTCGCTCAGCGATCACCGTCCTCGTCGTCGCGGCCACCCGGAGGGGGCTGCCTCCGAAGAAGATCACGAAGTCGCTGGAAGACGCCGATCCACGTCGTGAAGAACTGCTCGACATCGCTGGCTAGTTTTTCGCCCATCACGACCACGAGGCTGATGAACCCAACCACCGCCAGCACCGACAGAGTGAGGCCGTTCACTGGTGTACCTCTCGAAACTACGGGCGTCAGCCGCCCGTAGCTGAACAGCTCAGGCAGCAAGCGCGCACATGTGGGAAGGGGCCGGCAGAGCAGCCAGTCCTCCCGGTGCCCGCGGTACCCGAGGCGCAGAAAGGCCGATCACCCCACACGGTGAGGACTCGTGCGGTGGTGCCTGAGATCCCAACTCGTAGCGGCCGGGTTCAAGACGCCCGGACAGCAGGTCTACTGTGGCGAGCCAAAACAGCGCGACGACCTTGCTGGCCGCCGCCAGCTCGTCGGGAGCTAGGGCGGGGCCAGTGCCCCAGATCGTGGTCGGCCGACTCACTGGCGTTGTGATCGAGGGAAGCCGGGTGTCCTTCTCGGCGGAAGAGAGGAGACGCCGCGCAAGATCAGCAGTTGCCCGCTGATCTTGCGCCTCGTCAAGGATTGCCTTCGCGTCCCTGAGGACCAAGGCGCTGCGCAGCAGCACCCCCAGCGAATGTGACTTTCCTGACCCAGCTGTGAACTGCACGACCCCGTGGCGAATGAGCTTGCCGCGCAGCTGAATTGCGGCGAACTGCAAGTCGTTCATCGTGGCCCGAGGGCTCGTCCCCGGGATTGGCCCCAACTGAACTAGCAAATTGAAATCAGCGAGAGGCTTGATAGATGTCGCGCGCGCGTACGACCCACGGACTTGGGGCGCGGCGTCTGCGGCATCGGACATAGCGCGCAGTCTAGGGGTTGGTCTTCCTGGGTGGGCCGGTTTCGGGCGGGCGCGTTTGTGGCCGATTGGCCAGCGGGTGACCACGGTACTGATGGCCACAGAACGTGAGATCCCACATGCCGCGATCTGCATCGCAGTTCGCTGGGGGCAGACAGCAAAGATCCGCGGATGACTGGCCAACGCCGGAGCGGCATGTGAACCTGGACGACCTTCTTGCAAAGCACCAGGTCAAAGAGGTGATTGCCCGTGACTGCGGCACCCCAGGGCCCCGGATGCTCCACCAGCGTCGAGGCCCTGCGGCTGCGTGCGTGGCTGCTCGGCCCGGGTCAGGCCACGCTCGTGATGGATCAGTTCTCCGCCGACGACTTTCACCTGGTCGTCGACGACCGCGCGGACGTACACGTCAACTCGAAGGATGGTCGCTTCTATCTCGGATGGTTTCCGTCCGGCCGTCCTGGTACCGACGGCGAGGGGTGGAAGATCGCCGTCACCGGTACGGCCAAGGTGCGCGGCTACCAGATGTCCTTCGACACCGAGACACCGGCCGATGTCGTCGCTGCCGCAGTTGCGCGCGTGCTGGAGACCTCCCAGCGCGTGTGACAGCCAGATGCTCGAGTCGGCGCCCTGGGGGAACCTGTCTCCGCCTGGTGAGGGCGAGACGGGGTAGCCCGGTCATCGGCCACCCAAGGCCGCCGCGAAGCCGGCCCGGCACCCCCCTCCAGCTTTACGCACCGCTGGCGGCATCAAGCCCCCCAGCCCCCAGCCCCTTGGAGGCGTACCTGCATTCGGATTTCCCGATCGATCCACCCGCTCCGGCCGGTGTTCCGTCCGCGTATTGGGTCGGGCCCCGGCATCTGGCCGGTGACGACGGATGCCTCTACGACGCCGTCGCTGACACCCTCGCTGGCCTGGGGTGGACGAGCCTGACGATCGTCCGCGGGCGCCAGGAGCCGGACGAGGCGCCGGAGGACCGTCAGGTCCTGCGCAGCACCGTCCTGCACTTCAGCCCCGACTCCCTGCGGTGGGCGCAGTGGGTCCTGCCGGACGAGCCGTTCCACCTGGGGAACCTGCCGATCGCCTGGCAAGTGTCCGCTCGTACGGACCCGAGCAGCCCGCTCGCCCACTGGTCGGCCTACTTCACCTCCGATGTCCCCGGGGAGATCCTCGCCGGCTTCCTTGCCGCGCTCGACGCCCAAGATCAGCCCGCCCTGCCGTGCGGTGGCCCCGAGCTGGTCCTCGACGCGGTAACGGCGCACGGGTGGCTGCGCGACATCGACCAGCCCGGCACAGGCGCGGTGGATCCAACGTTCGCCTCCCACATCCGCCTCGGTGAGGTGCCGCCCCTCATCCAGGATGGCCACCCACTCGCGCTGGTGGCTGAGGCTGACGAGGCGGCCCTGTCCGGGTGGCAGGCGTGGGCCGAACCGGTGCTCGGCGCGGGCTACCTGTGGGCGGCGTCCTTCGGCCCCAGCGTGCCGCACGACCTCGTCGCCGCCTTCGCCGACTCCCTCAGCTCCAGCGCACCGGTCCTGCGCCGGGTGCTGCCGGAGAGCACACGCGACCGGCTCCTGCGCGCTCCGGCCGGCTGAGGGCCATCCAAGGCATCGAAGGCGGGCCTCGCTTCGGGGAGGCCCGCCTTCGTGCTGCTGTGCCTTGGCCGGCGTCTGCGTGGCGTTACGGTCCGCGGTTACAGGGAGCGGTTCGTCACTGCGCCCCGTGCTTCATTCGAGGCAGCGCGTTGGACCGACTACCACCGCCCTGTGCTTCATTCGCGGCGGCGCGTTGGACCGGCTACCGCCTGAACTCCCACGGCTCGGTGTGTCAGAGGCTGGCTCCGCCTTGGGAGCGGAGCACCGCCACGTTGGACATGCGGGCCCAGGCTCAGAAGGCGTACGGGGCGAAGGGACGGACTGGTTCGACGATGAGCCCGAGGAGGTGATCGAGTTCGGCTCGCTCCTCCTCGTTCATGAGCTCGACGGCGTTGCCAAGCTTCTTCTCGGCGAGACGCTCCATGAACGGGGCCAGGAAGCGCTCCAGAGCATCCGGAGCTTCGTCCATCGTGCGCCGGTACTCCCGGTATCGCTTGAACTGCTCCTGTATCTCTTCGAACTCGAAGCGGGTGGCACTGAGGACGAGGGCCCGTTCCTCATTGCTGAACGGGCGCCCGTCGAGGTGGTTCCACGTGTTGGTTTCACGCTTGCGCTTGATGTCCGCGTCGCACAGCAGGACGACGATTTCGGGTCGGGCTTGGGTTGTGGGCATGCGGGTGCTCCTCACAGGAGTGGGGTGGGTGGGGGCATCAATGATCCGGAGAATCGGCGGTTTGCCCAACCGGCGATCGTCGGCTATGTTCCGCCAGTTCTTGGCTGGTCAGCGCCGACGGCTGGGGTCGGTTACGGCGCTGTTGGCCGGTCGCGTGGTGGGCGCCGGGGGTGCGGTGAGCCGAGTGCCTGGGGTGGCCGTTCCGTCGGGGCTTGCGGGTAGGGCCAGCAGGTGGGCGCCGCGGCGTAGTCGCCATACGAGGACGTCGCTGATGGAGTCAGCGGTATCGAGTTCGCGTCGTCGGGCGGCGTCGGTCAGTAGAACCGCCGGGTCATGGCCGGCCTTGCGGACGTCGTCGAGGGTGGCGGCCAAGGCGGCCCAGCCGGCCTCGGCACGGATGCGTTCGGCCAGATCTGGCAGGACTTGCTGGAGAAGCTCGGCTTGCCGCTGCCGAACACGGGGAGTCAGACGCTGGCCTCGCTGTCGGAGGGTGGCCATGGGCTGGGCTGCGGCGGTTTCGTAGGCTGCCCGAAGGTGTTCGGCTGCCTGCTGGGCTGCGGCAGCCTGCTGCGCGTGCTCCCTCTTTGCATGCCAGTTCGCCGCAGCGATGACGAGGAAGAAGGCCATGTCGATGAGCATGGCGGTGGTGGCGCCGTCTTCCCCTCGGCCCAGGGCGGGCCCGCTGCGGACGAGATCGCGGGCGGCCTGGCGCAGGGAGCGGTCGTGCCCGCGTACGGCCTTCACGTGGGAGCGGCTGGCCCGCTCGAACACGAACGCCGCCTCGCGCAGCTCAGCGCGGGTGTGGGCGGCGGAGGTCTTGGCCAGCGCGTCCAGCACCTCACCCGCCGCGGCGATCTGGGCCGCTGCCGAGCCGTCGTCACCGGCATCGATGATCAGCAGGGCCTGCCAGGTAGCGGCGGTGGCCCGGCGCCGCGCGAACGCGGGACCTGTCACGTCCGGCAGGGCGGGTTGCTCCAGCCGTGAGCCGTCCGCCGAAGCGGGCTCCGCGGGAAGCGTCCAGCGTTCGCGGATGCGGGGCAGGGACAGATCGGGTGCGAGCGTGGAGCCCGCGTAGAACACCGGCTCCTGCTCGCCGTTGCGGTCGTCGGGCAGCGCGACCTTGTAGCCGAACAGGTCACCGGAGGGCGCGACGCGCTTGCGTATGAGCAGGCCGGCGGCGGCCAGGCGGTCGAAGAACTCCTCCGTGGAGGCCGTGCCAGCAACGGCGCGGCGCACGGTCTCCCGCAGCTCCTCCCGCGCGGTACGCTCCCGGCCTTCCCGCTCTGCCTTGTGGCGTTCGGCGCTGGTAGGCCGCTGGGCGGCAGTGCCGTCGCCGGTGCTTAGGCGGCGCAGCCCGTAGTCGATCTCGATCTTGCGGGCTTCGGCCTGGGAGCGTTTGCCGTCCTGGCGAAGGCGGGCCTGGCGGCCGTCCTCACGGACGATGGTGGCGATGATGTGGATGTGGTCGTCGGCGTGCCGGACGGCCGCCCAGCGGCAGGCGGCTTCGTCGCCGTCGGGGGCGATACCGGTTGCGGCGACCATCCTGCGGGCTATCTCGCCCCACTGCTCGTCCGACAGGATCGGGTCTTCGGGGGCGGCGCGTACCGACAGGTGCCACACGTGCTCGGCGGGCCGCCGGCTCTCGGGCAGGGCCATCACCGGCTGGTCGAGCAGCCGCTGGAGATCGCCGTACGTGGCGCCGGGGTCTCGGCCGGGATCGGGGGCAAGACCGTCCCAGGCGGCCACCAGGTGCGGGTCGACGTGCTCCTCATGCGTGCCGGGCCCGTACAGGTAGTGGAGCAGGCCGATGGTGCGCGTGCCCCTGGCGTGGACGCGCGGGATCACGCAGCCGTCCTGTGGTCCAGGTACTGCTGGGTGAAGGCGTCGACACGCTTGGCGGCGCGCTGGACAGCGGCGAGGACCGCCTCGGCCTGCGGGGCGTCGGCTCCGGAGTTCAGCGCTTTGGCCACCTGGTTGAGGTTGTTGCCGATCTGCCCGAGGTGTCGCCGCAGCGCGAACAGCTCCTGCAGCATCTCTTTCTCGCCCGCGATGTCCGCAGCGGTGCGCTCCAGGTCGCGGGCAGCGTTGAGCGCCGAGCGGGCAAGGAACCCGGCCACGCTCATGTGGCACACGGCGGCTGCCCGGAGGAGGAGTTGGTACTCGTCGTCGTTCATGCGGCAGCTGGGCTGGTGCACACGCTTCTTCTCATCACGCAGACGTTCACGTTGCTGCACACGGGGCTTCGACGGGGCAGCGTGAGCGCAGTCGGTGCTGTTGCAGGGACGCGGTTCTTCCCTCTCAGGATGCGATCCGCCCTCGGTCGCATCCTGATGGGTCGGCGCCTCCCGGTGCCGATCCGCTCCCGCCGCTGCCGACGTGGGAGAGGCAGGAGCATTGCTACCGACGGGAGCAATGCTCCTGCACCAACTTGCTCCGCCTGGGGCAGGATTAGACGGCAGGGATTCCTCGGGAGCCATGGGGTCTTCGTGGTGCGGGGTCTGCATGGGGCCTTTCGGGTCGGGGTGTGGTCGGGGGCGCTGGTGCTGCGGGGATCAGCGGGGTGGATGGTCGGCTGCGGCTTTGAGCTGGGCCTTGAACTCGCGGACGACTCGTCCGACGCCGTCGCTGGAGACGGTGTAGCCGGCGGCGCGCAGGGCGTCCTCGACCCGGTCGCGTCCGACGCTGCCGGTCTCCTCGTAGATGCGGCGAGCGTGCTTGAGGATGACCTCGTCGGAGGCACGGGCTTTGCCAGCGTCGCGTTTCTTCCGGGCAGCCGGTTTCCGCTCGCGCCTGCCCGAAGGGCTGCCCGAGGTCTTGCCCGTGAGCGCCCGGCTGTCTTCAGTTCCTGCCCGTGCGGGCGGCCCGGGCTCCGGGCGGGCAGGCTGTGGGCGGGCAGACGGAGGCACTTCGTCGTCGCCCAGGTCTGATGGGTGTGGGCGGGCAGCGTCCTCTGCCCGCGGCAGTGCTTCCGGGCGGCCGGGGCGCGGGCGGCTGTGCCCGGATTCGCGGGTGGGGGACGAGGCCGGAATCTGCCAGCGCGGCGGCAGCGTGATGGAGGCGAGGCCGAGGGCCTGCTTGCGGGTGGCGAGCTTGCGCAGCAGCAGCTTGTCCTGGAGCGGGTCGCTGTCGACGCCGGCCCGTTCCAGGGCCTCGTGCAGGCGTTCTGCCAGGCGTCGTTGCCGCCGCTTGCCACGCTGGTGGTCGGTCATCGACTCGGCGCGCAGGATCAGGGCGACGGCTTCGCTCAACGCGCGGTCGCGGATGAGGCGGGCGGCATCGGCGTCCTGGTCGGCGATGCCGAGCCGGGCCAGTAGGCGTTCGCGTGCCTGGCGGACGAGAACGGCGGCCAGGCCGCGTGAGGCGGCGTCGGGGGCACGGTGGCGCAGCTCGATGCCCATGGCCAGGTGCCACAGCATCGCAGCCATGACCGGGCCGACGAAGGCCCGCACGGTGCCACCGACGAGCCCGGACTCGGCGTAGGCGGGCAGAACCTGGACTGCGGTGATGACCCAGGTGAGGGTGCCGGGCAGGCCGGGGGCCTGCTTCGGGCCGTTGAGGTTCTGCCGGGCCATCAGGGCGGTGGCGAACAGGGCCAGCTCGGCGGCGGCGAACATCGCGACGCGCTCGGCGGTGCCGCCCATGCCGAGGTAGTCGGCGGCGAACCGCCAGCTGGTGTCCGCGCTGTACGCGGTGCAGCCGAGCGCGGCCACGGCCGCGACCGGCACCGCGACAGTCCCGCGCCAGCGGTTGGTCTGATGCCGCCGGCGGCGCTGCTGGCGGATCAGCCACACGGCGAGCAGGACGAGCAGCACGGGCGGGATGAGGAGCGCCACGGTCATCACCGGGGAGGTGGCCCAGTCAGCGAGGAGCGGCGTGCCGCTGATCCGTATGGCGAGGTGGACGGGGCTGTGAGGAGGCAGGAGGGGGCTCCAAGGCGTCGAGGATTGAGGGCGAGGGCGAATCGACGGAGCGCTGAGCAACCGCCTGCGCCAGTGGCTGGCGCGGGCGGGGCTGGTGTGAGCGCGGGTGATGCGGCGGGGTCGGCCAGGAGAGGGCGCTGAGGCGGCCAGTCAGGCGGCGGGCGCTGTGCGGCGTCGTCGATCGGGGCCGTCGAGGATGACGCGCTCCGTCATCTCGGCGAGGCGGGAGGCGACGCGGTCACCGAGGGTGACGCGCAGCTGCTCCATCGGAAGGTTGGTCGTGATGAGGGTCGGGAGCATGTGCTCGTACCGGTGATTGATGAGCCGGTAGGTCAACTCCTCGGTCCATTCGCTGGTCTTGGCCGCGCCGAGGTCGTCCAGGAACAGCAGCGGGCAGCGCGCCAGGGTCTGCAGCTCACGTTCGGCGTCGTGGCCGGCGCGGGGGCGCAGGCGCGCGTGGAAGTCGGCGGTGGTGGTCGCTTCCCAGCGCAGACGGACCCCTCGGGCGAGCAGGGTGCGGATGGCGCCGTACGCCTGGTACGTCTTGCCGGTGCCCGTGGGGCCGGCGATCAGCAGCGACGGGCCTTCGGCGATGCCCGGCCCGCCGGGGCCGGGGCGTCCGGCGCGGGCGATCTCGTCGGCCCAGGCGGTGACCTTCGGGTGGTCGGCCAGGGCTCGGCGGTAGCGGGCTGGGATCCTGGCGTCGGCGAGTTCCAGCGCGGTGACGGGCTCGGCGTGCCCTTCCTCGACGGCGGCGGTGGCGAGGTCGATGCCGCGACTGGCAAGGATGCCGTTGAGCCGGTCGGCGAGCGGGCCGACCCGGTGGGGCTCGCGGGTGAGGGTGGCGGTCAGAGGTCACCTCCGTAGGCGGCTTCGGCATCGGCGGGGTTTGTCCACGCCCTGTGGACAACCGGCGCGGCGGGGGCCGCGTTCATGACCTCGTGCACGAGGCTCGGCAGAGTGCTGGGGTGCAGGCCCTTGGCGCGGTGCCGTTCCAGGCCGGCCCGGATGTGGGCGGGGGCGATGCCCTCGCCGAGCAGCTTGCGCACCTCGCGAGCGAGATGGCCCAGGACGTCCTTGGGCGGACGGTGTGTGCAAGCGGCGGCGTACTCGGCGATGAGCTCGTTGGCCGAGACGGCGTGCGGTGCGGGGGCGCTTGCGCCCCCCGAAGGGGTATTTCCTAGATCCATGATCCTAGGTCCTAGATCCGGACGCTGAAGTGTCACCGCTCCCTCACGGAGCCCTCCCCGCTGCCTCACGGAGGGCTCACGGAGATCGTTCTGACCTGCTGTTTCATCATCGGCGACCGGATTCACC
This sequence comes from Streptomyces sp. CB03234, assembly GCF_001905885.1. GTDB lineage: Bacteria > Actinomycetota > Actinomycetes > Streptomycetales > Streptomycetaceae > Streptomyces. Next base: position 721,348 of record NZ_LIYH01000005.1, read on the forward strand.
GCAGACTCGCGCATTCGCCCGGAGTCCTCACGGAGGGCTCCGTGAGGCTGCGGTGCGGGCTCCGTGATGCCGACTCCCGCAGCTGGCGCGCCGACGCCGGGCGCGGTGCGAGTCTGCGTGTCGTGGTGCGGGCAGGCGGGAAGACGGCTCGCGCTGGGGCGATTGATCTTCTGATGCTGCCGCCAGGTGACGATGTGCAGGTAGCGCTTGTCGCCCGGACCCTTGTAGCGGCATATCAGCCCAGCGTCGGCGAGCTGGGCGAGGTCCTGCTCGACAGCGCCAGGCGTGTGTTCCGGGCGCAGAACCCACAGCTGCCCGGCGATGATCGCGGCGTGGTCGCGGTGGCGCCCCTGGTCGTCAGCCTGGGTGAGCAGGCCGAAGAAGGTGCGCTCGGCGGTCAGGGAGACGGCGGCCAGTGACTCGGAGACGAAGGCTTCCGGCTTGATGGTGCGGATTCGTGCCAAGAGGGGCGGTCCTCACTCGGTGGCCGGTGGGCTGGGCGCCCACGGTTCACCGTCGGTCGGGGCGGAGACGGGTGTGAAGGGCGGGGATGTCCGGCCGTTGACGCGGGAGCGTTGATGGCCGCTCGCGCTTTCCGGGGTGTCGTCAACATAGCCACACCCACGGCGCGCAAGTCCAGCCCTATCCGGCGCAATCTCTCACGGCAGAAATGCCGCTGGAAATCGAGACGGAGAGGGCGGTGCGAAAACGGTAGGGCACGATCGGCGGTTGACCAAATAGTTGCCCCGCATCCCGAGCCAGAAGGATCACATCGGCAAGCCGTTGACGTCCTGCGAGCGACGAAGCTACAGCACAACACCCCACGTCAGAGAGGCTCTCTGGTGTCGGGGCCCGTTCGGGGATCCGGCCTTGCGCAGCACCCCGACCGCCTCGCTCACCGATTGAGCGCGGCGCAACATAGCCGACGATCGCCGGTTAACCAAACCGGCGAATGCACGCTACAACTGGAGCCATGGCAGCACGATCTCTGGAAATAGGGCCCGCAGGAATGCTGGCGGCTCGCATCATCGAAATCCTCCGCACGGAGCGCGGCCTTGGGCAGCGCCAACTCGCCGCGTGATGTTCCGCATTGGGCCGTCCTATGTCCAACACGATGCTGTCCCGCATCGAACTCGCCAAGCGGCGATGCGATATTGACGACCTCGTCGCCATCGCCGAAGCCCTGCAGGTATCGCCCCTCGCCCTCCTCCAGGGCCCGGGCGCCACCTGAGCCGCTCACGCATCCGTCCTCGCCCTCGCGACCAGGAGCCGCCCCCTTGCACCGACCCACGCCCATCCCCCACAGGCCGTCCGACGCCCCTCCACCCCGCCTCTACCGTCCCGAGGAGATCGCCGACACCCTCGGCTGCTCGGCCTGGTGGGTCAAGGACCGCGCGCGACGGCGTCTGATCCCGCACACCCGGGTCGGCCGCGCCTACCGCTTCACCGCCGAGCACCTCGCCGAGATCATCCGTCTCTACGAGGAGCGGCCGGCCCAGCCCGCGCAGACACCCGCACGGGCGACCGAGCCGCTCTCTGGGCCCGGTACGCAGACCGGCTCCGCGCCACGTCGCCGCCCTGCCGTGGCGCCGGCGACTCGCCTGCGGGCCCGCCCGCCGCGTCGACAGCAGCAGTACAGCACTGTCGCGTGACCCGATCGAACCTGCCGTAGCCGAGGACAACCAAGAGGGGGACAGCGGAACTTGGGTTTCGCGGAGAAGCGCGGAAACTACTGGCGCGGCAGGTACAAGGTCGCGCCCGGCAAGCACAACACGGTCGTCGACGAGAACGGCAAGGCGATCAGGTTCGCCACCAAGGGCGAGGCCCAACGGGCAGCGGCCGAGGCCGAGAACAAGTACCGTCGCGGCGACTGGCGCGACCCGGCGCTCGGCCAGGAGACCTTCGGCGAGTACGCGAACCGCTGGTACGAGGCCCAGGACCTGGCGGCCTCGACCATGCAGAACTACAAGCGCCACATCGAGGGGCACCTGCTCCCCGAGTTCGAGGACAAGGCGCTCGCCGGCATCCTGCGCACGGACGTCGACCTGTGGGAGAAGAAGGAGAAGGCCCTCTACGCGGCCTCCAGCGTAAAGACCTGGCGCTCGACGCTCCACCTGATCTTCGAGGACGCGATCGACGAGGGCCTGATCACGTCCAACCCGGCCGCTCGGCGGCGCGGACGGGGTAAGCGCGCCGGCCGCTCCCGAGACCGTGGTCCGGAGAAGGTGGTCACCGATGCGCTCGGCATCCTGCTGACCGCCGAGCGCGCCGCCCTGCTCTCCGGCCGTGACGACGAGTTCGTCGCCGTGGTTCTCAAGGGGTACACCGGCATGCGATGGGGCGAGATCGTCGGTCTGGAGACCGCGTTCGTCCGCCCTGGAGCCGTCCGGGTCGAGTGGCAGCTGTACGAGCTCGACACGGGGGAGCTGGTGCGCTGCCCGCCGAAGGACGACAGCTACCGCACCATCGACTCGATGGACTGGCTGTCGGCGCTGGTCGCCAACCACATCGCCCGCACGAAGCCCAAGCCGTGCCCCTGCCACGGCAAGACCTACGTCTTCCGAGGACAGGGCGCGGCCCGCACAGGCGGCCACCAAGGCGCGAAGCTCGTCGACGTCGCCCGCCGTGCCGGCGTCTCGACCGGCACGGTGTCCAACGTGCTCAACCACCCCGAACGCGTCACCGAGGCCACGCGAGAGAAGGTCGAGCAGGCCATTGCGGACCTCCGGTTCGTCCGGGGCGGCGTCGTACCGGAGCATGCCGCCCACTGGCGCAGGAACGGTTTCGCAACCTGGCTGTTCACGCCGGCGGTCTCCGGCTGGTACCCGAAGAAGGCACCACAGGAGCCACGGCCGGTGCCCCTACTCGGCGAGCCGTGGCCCGGCGTCCCGGCCCGAGGGCGAGGTGCCAGCGAACGAGCCGACGCCTGCTGGCTCCCGATAGCCAAGGGACTCACGCCCCACGGCCTCCGCCACACCCACCGGACGATGATGGAGGACCTGGGAACCGAGAAGGTGCTCATGGACGAACGCATGGGCCACATCGACGGCTCGGTCTCGGCGCGCTACGCCCACGTCACCCCAGGTATGCGCAAGCGCCTCATGCTGGGGCTGACCGAGCAGTGGGAGGCAGCGCTCGACGCACGTTTGGCCATGAGTGCCACGTCACCAGTGCGTGTGCTGAGTGATCTCCTGCGGGCACGCGAGGTGTCACGGGTGCCCGTCAAGTTGTAGCAATAAAAGTGCTGTGCCCTCCGGTGACCACTCCCGGAGGGCACAGCCATGTCCGTGATGCCTCCGCGAGGCCGCGTCAACTCCGCGCGGCCGTCTCACTCCAGCAGTTACGACGATTGCCCAGTAGCGGGGCCAACGGACCTGGCTCAATAGGTACATGGAGATTGGCGAGCACTGGGCATACCGCGCGAGGCCGAAGGAGCTGGGCAGCCCTGTCAGGCAGGTGGAGATCGTCCGGGTGGGCGGTCGTGGCAGGTCTGGCTGGATCCACGTCCGGTTCCTGGAAGGGGATGATGCCGGCCTGCAGGAATGGGTCAGCCCCGGCTGCCTCGTAGCACCGTGGCCAGACGTCGACGCGTTCCGCGCGGATGACGAGGCAGAGCTCAGACTGACCGAAGCGTCACGCCACGTACGAGGCAGCACGGAGTTCGAGGCCGCGCGCCTGATCCTCGGGTTCGTCCGGCCGAAGAACAGGCTGCGCCTCCGCCGAGGGGTGGCGGACGCGGGAGTTCTGGAACTGAGCCGACTCGACGAGACGGCGCCGCTCATCGGCATGGACGCCACCGCGCTCCGCAGTGACCCGATGGTGCACGAGGACAGCGCCGGCACGTGCCTGGCCGGCTGGCCGGTCACCGAACGCGGCGCCCGTCAGGTGGCGGGCCGCCTCGCCGACGAGATCCTCCCGGAGGTGGACCGCAAGCAGCAGGACATCGAGCAGGAGCGCGCACAGCCCTCCTGGTACTCCTACCGTCGTCGGGACGACCGCAAGTTGGATGCGGAGGCGGCCGTCCTGCGGACCGTCCGGGTGTGGTGCGGCGAGGACAAGGCTGAGCGCTACGACGAGCTGGTCGCACTGCGCGAAGAGGTCATCCGGCTCGGCCAGCTGGTGGAGAAGGCGGTCAAGGCCCTACGCGACCGTGGGCACGGCGTCATCGCCTCCACCATTGAGCGCGACCTTGGCGTCCATATCGCCAGCCTTGATCCTGACGTGCGTCGATAGAGCCGCGCCACGGCTCAGGGGTCGGCTTCGGCGGCTCGGGCCGTGCCGCAGGCTGCTCCCTCTCCGGCCGGTGCGGGTTCCAGCCGCCGAGAAAGGGCCGTAGCTGATCTCCCGTCGGCTCCGCGTGGAAGTCGAGAACGGCCAGGCCCCTGCCGTTCATGGTGGGGTCCAGCCGGTCGGCCTCCGCCTTCCCCCAAGCCGACCACTCCCGCAGCCTCTCGGCTTCGACGGCGTCGTCCGATGTGGCGGCGGCTTCGTCCAGAGCGACGCAGAACACCCGGATCTCTCCAGCCACCTTCCACTGCTCCAGGGCTGTGCCGAAGTGCTCCGCACGTAGGGCGTGAACGGCCTTGATCGAGGCGGCACTGACGGCTGACTCCCACTCCCGCCTCTCGCGCTCCTCCCGCTCCGCCTCCAGACGCCGACGCTCCGCCTCCTGCCGCTCCCGCTCCTCTCGCAGGCGCCGCTGCTCCGCCTCCCGTTCCAGCCGAGCCCGCTCCTGCTCCTCCGCGCGCGCCTTCAGCGCCCGGAACACCGAACCGACCTGCTCCTCCAACGGCTTCTTGGCGGTGTCGGCCCATTCCTTCTTCCAGCCGTAGCCGTAGCCATGGCCGTAGCCCGAGTGCTCACTGATCAGCATTTCCAGCTCGCCGGACGGCTCGAACCTGTGCGCTGGCGTCACCCGCTGCCAGCCGTACGTACGACGGCCCGGCTGCTTGGGCACGTACCGGATCTGCTTCTGCCGCTCGCGGAAGCCGACCTCGTACGTCCTGCCGTGAACGGTGAGCAGGGGCCTGGGCTGCTTGCGCTTCTTGGACACCGTGATCTCGCCGTGGCGGGCGAGTGCCTGCTCGGCGAGGAGCCGCAGGAGCGAGAGGACTCGCGGCAGAACCTCCTCCGAGATCTCGAAGGCGCTGTGGTCCGCAGTGACAGCGGCGATCACGTCCTCGACATCGCTGATCACCCGGCTGCGCGCCAGCCGGATCCGATTCCACTCGGTGTCGTCCTCCCCGGACACTCTGAGCAGACCGAGGAAGAAGTCCCCCTTGGCCCGGCCGCTGTACTTCAGGTGGTACCCCTCGGGCGCACACTGCCGGGCCGCGTCGAAGGCCCTGCGGTAGCGGGCTCGCTCCTGGTCGCTGGGGTTCGGGATCCGGAGGAACCGCCCAGCCTGCTGTACTTCCGCGATCAAGGCGGCCCCGATTTCCGCCGACGACGCCTGCGGGGGTTTGGCGGCGCGTTGCGGCGCCGGCTTCGTCGTGGACGGAGCTGTTTCTCGCTTCTGCGGAGGAGGGGCCGGTCGTGTCCGTTGCTCGGAACCCGCCGACCGCTGCTTGCGCGGTGCTGGTTCCGGCCGGTCCGGGTGATGGCCGTGTTCCAGGTAGAAGCGCCCCGCGTCAGTGATCTCCGCCTGCCACTTCCCATCCTGCTTGGGCATGGTGATCAGACGCCGCTCCTTGAGCGCGCGGGCGGTGAGAGCGAACTCTGGGCTGTCCGACGTGACGGGGTCGGCTCCGTCCCCGATGCGGGTGAGGAGTGCGAGCTGCCGGTCATTTAACGGAGACCATCGGTGCATGGCGATCGTCGTATCGCCTGTGATCGGCCTCGCACAACCGTAGGGATGACCCTTTCCCGGCGTGAGCGGCAAAGAGCGGGCTGGACGGCGGACGGCCGCTCGCTGGGAGCCGCCGGGAGCCGGTTTCTGGAAGTTGGCTCCCAAACGGCTCCCAAAACGGGGCCACAAAGCAAATCAGGCCCGGTGCTGATCTCTCAGCACCGGGCCTGACCTGGTACTTCCCTGTCGGGGTGGCGGGATTTGAACCCACGACCTCTTCGTCCCGAACGAAGCGCGCTGCCAAGCTGCGCTACACCCCGATGTCACCGTGTGTCCCGGCGACGTCGTTTACTTTAGCCCACCGGCGCCCGGAGACGAAATCCGGTTTTCGCGGCCTCGCAGGTAGGGCCTGACCCGGTCCAGGCCGACCACGGCCAGGGCCAGGGCGTAGAAGAGCAGGCCCAGCACCACGGCGTCCTTCAGTACGCCGGCGTAGCCGTGGGTGGGGACGTCCAGGAAGGGGTACGGGTAGCGGGCCGGGGTGCCGGGGGAGAGGAGGGCGCCGCGGATGAGGGCGAAGATCAGGTACGCCAGGGGGTAGAGCAGCCACAGAGCGGCGTCGCGGAGGCGCAGGCCGCCGGGGCGGGTGAGGAGCAGCCAGTCCAGCAGGGTGGCGAGCGGGGTCACGGTGTGCAGGAGCTGGTTGGCGACCTCGTGGGGGCCGGCCGGGGAGCCGGTCATGGAGAACGCGGCGGCGTCGTCGGCCAGGATCAGGTGGTAGACGAGGCCCGTGATGGAGATCAGGAGCAGCGCGCCGGCCGTGACCCGCGGCGGCAGCGGCGGGCGGGCCGACCAGGCGCGGTGGGCCGACAGGGCGAGGACGGCCGCGAGCAGCAGGTTGCTCTGGATCGTGAAGTAGCTGAGCGCCCGGCCCGGATTGCCCAGGACCATGTCGATGACGATCCCCGTGACCGCCGCCAGCGCGATCAGGGCGCGGAAGGCGGCGGCGTACGGCCGGCGGACCGGAGGGACGACCGCAGATGCGGGCACATGCGTCGAAAAGGGCGCAGTCATCCCTCCACGGTAGAGGAGGGTGATCAGTCCCGTGGGGTGAGGGTGAGGAGCGTGGCTTCCGGCGGGCAGGCGAAGCGGACGGGGGTGTAGCGGTTGGTGCCGCAGCCCGCCGAGACGTGGAGGTACGCGGTGTTGCCGCCGGCGCGGTGGGTGGACAGGCCCTTGACGCGGTCGGTGTCCAGGTCGCAGTTGGTGACCAGCGCCCCGTAGAAGGGGATGCACAGCTGTCCGCCGTGCGTGTGGCCCGCCAGGATCAGCGGGTAGCCGTCGGCCGTGAAGGCGTCGAGGGAGCGCAGGTACGGGGCGTGCACGATGGCCAGGGACAGGTCGGCGTCCGGCTCCGGGCCGCCGGCGACCTGCTCGTACCGGTCGCGCTTGATGTGCGGGTCGTCCAGGCCGGTGAACGCGATCTCCAGGCCGTCCAGCTTCAGCCGGCCGCGCGTGTTGCTGAGGTTCAGCCAGCCCGCCGTGTCGAAGGTGTCGCGGATCTCCTCCCACGGGTTGTGCACGGCTCCGACGGCCGGCGCGTTGCCGTTCAGGCCGTGCCGTCCCTGGGCCTTCTCGATCAGGTAGCGGGCCGGGTTGCGGAGCTTGGGGCCGTAGTAGTCGTTGGAGCCGAAGACGTACACGCCGGGGAAGTCCATCAGCGGGCCGAGCGCGTCGAGGACCTCCGGTACGCCGTCCGGGTCGGAGAGGTTGTCACCGGTGTTGACCACGAAGTCCGGCCGCAGCCCGGCCAGCGACTGGAGCCACGCCCGCTTCTTGCGCTGACCGCTCACCATGTGGATGTCCGAGACCTGAAGCACCCGCAAGGGCCGTGTCCCCCGCGGCAGTACGGGCACGGTGATCCGGCGCAGCCGGAAGGAACGGGCCTCGAACCCGGCGGCGTAGGCCAGGCCGGCCGCGCCGACCGCTGCGATTCCTGCGGTGACTTTCAGGGGAACTCCGTATCGCGCGCGCATGCGTCCATCGTCCCAGAACGGCGAGGGCGCGAAAAATGCGCGGGCGTACGGGGCGTCGCACCTGCCACACTTGTCCGCATGACCACGCTCAAGTCCAAGCTGAAGGAAGACCTCACCGAGGCGATCAGGGCGCGCGACGAGCTGCGCTCCTCGACCCTCCGGCTGACCCTCGCCGCCATCACCAAGGAGGAGGTCGCGGGCAAGCAGGCGCGCGAGCTCTCCGACGACGAGGTCCAGAAGGTGATCGCCAAGGAGGCGAAGAAGCGCCGCGAGGCGGCCGAGGCCTTCGAGCAGGGCGGCCGGGCCGAGCAGGCCGAGCGTGAGAAGGCCGAGGGCGTCATCCTCGACGCGTACCTGCCGCAGCAGCTCGGCGACGACGAGCTGAAGCAGATCGTGGCCCAGGCGGTCGAGGAGGCCAAGGCGGCCGGCGCCGAGGGCCCGCGAGCCATGGGCGCCGTGATGAAGATCGTGAACCCGAAGGTCGCCGGCCGCGCGGAAGGCGGTCGCGTCGCCGCCGTGGTCAAGCAACTCCTGGCCGGCTGAGGGCCTGCGGAGGACTGCCGAGGCCCCGAGGCGGGCGCGGGCCCCGGCGGGGTCGCGGCCGGGGTCGGGCTTCGTTGGCGGGCGCCCCGGTCCAGGGAGCCGGCGCGCGGGCCGGCGGCGGCTGTTCCGGGGCGCGCTCTGGGGGCGCTGTCCGTCGCCTGACGCCCACGTACGAGAAAGGGGCGCCCCACCGGAGATCCGGTGGGGCGCCCCTTCCTGTCTCAGCGCCAGCCGCCGCCGTTGCCCTGGCCGCGCTGGTTGCCGCCGCCGATCATGTCCGGCGGGATGGTGATCCCGTCCCACGGGTTGTCACCGCCCCCACCGGGCTTGTTGTCGTCCCCGTCGCCGTCGTCGCCGCCCGTGCCGCCCCCCGGCTTGTTGTCGCCGGGCTTCACCTTGCCCTTGCCGTTCTTCGGGGTGTCGGGGATGTGGACGTCGACGAAGTCCGGCGCCTCGTGGCCGTCCAGGGCGCCCGTCATGGCGTCCTTCCAGATGGGGCCCGGCACCTTTCCGCCGAAGACCTTGTCGTGGTACTGGCCGCCGATGGTGATGTACTGCATCTCCACGTCCTGGCTCGGCGAGCCGACCCACACGGCGCCCGACAGGTTCGGGGTGTAGCCCACGAACCAGGCGTTCTTGCGGCCGTCCGTCGTACCGGTCTTGCCGGCGTTGTCGCGGCTGCTGAGGCCCGCCGACTGGCCCGTACCGGAGTCGATCACACCGCGCAGCAGGTTGTTGATGGTGTCGGCCGTCCGCTCCGACATCGCCTTGGTGCAGTTGGTCTTCGGGACGGCCAGGCTCTTGCCGTCCGCCGTCTTGATGGACTCGATGGCGGTCGGCGTGCAGTACGTGCCGCGGTTGGCGAACGTCGCGTACGCGTTGGCCATGGTCAGCGGCGAGATGCCGGTGGAGCCGAGCGTGAGCGGTGACGGCTCCTCGGGCAGCTTCGTGCCGTTGCCCTGCACCACGCCCAGCTTGTCCGTCATCTCGACGACCGGGCACAGGCCGATGTCCTCGATCATCTGCACGAAGTACGTGTTGACCGACATGGCCATCGCGTCCTTGAGCGCGTACGGGCCGACCTCGGACTCGTTCTCGTTCTCCAGCCGCTGCTTGCCACCGTAGTTCTTCCACGGCTTGCCGCTGCACGTGGAGATGGAGCTCGGGTACGGCATCTCGAACGGCGCCGAATACACCTGCGTCGGCGGCTTGCCCTGCTCGACGGCGGCGGCCGCCACGAAGGGCTTGAACGTCGAACCGACCGGGAAGCCGTAGTTCGACCCGCCCATGCCCTTGTCGACCGAGTAGTTGATCTGGGTCTCGTTCTTCCCGAAGCCGTACGGCCGGGACTGGCCCATGGCCAGGATCTTGCCCGTGCCGGGCTGAACCATCGTCACGGCCGTGGCGACCTTGTCGGTCTGGTAGACGTGGTCCTTGATCGACTCCTGGGTCGACTTCTGCGCCTGCGGGTCGAGCGTGGTCTTGATCGTCAGGCCGCCGCGGTTCCAGATCTTGTTGCGCTCCTCGCGGTCCTTCCCGAAGACCGGGTCGGAGAGGAAGACCTCGCGTACGTAGTCGCAGAAGAAGCCCGCCCCGTCCACGGCGGTAATGCAGCCGTTCTTCGGCTTGCTGACCTTCAGCTGGATCGGGGTGGCCTTCGCGCGCTCCGCCTCCGCCTCGCTGATGTCGCCGACGGCCGCCATACGCGACAGGACGACGTTGCGGCGCTTGGTGGCCTCCTCCACGTCGTTCACGGGGTCGTAGCGGCTCGGCGACTGGACGATCCCGGCCAGCATCGCCGCCTCCTCCAGGTTCAGGTCCTTGGCGGCCTTGGAGAAGTACCGCTGGGACGCGGCCTCGATGCCGTACGCCTGCTGACCGAAGAAGGTGATGTTGAGGTAGTTCTCGAGGATCTTCTTCTTCCCGAGCTCCTCCTCGACCTGGATCGCGTACTTCAGCTCCTGGATCTTGCGGCCGAGGGTCTGCTGGGTGGCCTCGGCGACCTTGTCGGGGTCGTCGCCGGCCTCCTCCACGAAGACGTTCTTCACATACTGCTGGGTAAGCGTCGAGGCGCCCTGCGCGACCCCGCCCGACTGGGCGTTGCGGTTGAGCGCGCGCAGTACGCCCTTGAGGTCGATGGCGCCGTGCTCGTAGAAGCGCGAGTCCTCGATTGCGACGATCGCCTTCTGCATGTACGGGGAGATGTCCTTGAGGTCCACGACCGTGCGGTCACGGGAGTAGACCGTGGCGATCTGGCCGCCCTGCGAGTCCAGGATCGTGGTGCGCTGGCTCAGCGGGGGCCGCTTGAGATTGGCCGGGATCTCGTCGAACCCCTGGACCGTGCCCTTCGCCGCGAGCCCCAGCGCTCCCGCGGCGGGCAGGGCGATGCCCGCCAGTACGGCTCCGGCGAGCACGCTGACACCGACGAACTTGGCGGCCTGCTGGGCTCCGGTCAGGCCACCGCCCGAGCGCTTCTTTGGCATGGGGGAAGCCTAATCCGTCGGTGGTGGCGTTCTGAGGGAGCGGGTGCCTTACGGGATGTTCGCGTACGAGGTTGTGACATGTGGGGCTCCTGGTGGGGGCGCCTGGTGCGGCCTGTGGGGCTCCTGCGGGGCTCCTGCGGGGCTCCTGTGGGGCTCCTGTGGGGGCTCCCTTACTCGTTTTCCGGACACGTGGGCAGGCGTTGGCCTAAGCTGGTCACACCTGTCACAGCAGTTGCACCTCCGTATGACCCCCCGTATGACCCCTCGGCATGACCCTCCGTGATCCCGAGCCGCGCCGGGCCATGTCCGTTTCCGCCTCATGCGTCAGCACCCGCCCTTTGTGGCGCATCTGAAGTGCCCTGCTCTACGGCGTTCATTACATATGTCTATCGCTCACTCCCCTGGGTGATCTGCCGCGTACGCATAGTCCGTTCGGACCATTCAAGATTGGGCCCGAAGGGGGTGTTGCGCTGTGCCCACCTTCCGTAACGTCCTCAACTGGTGGCGGTGAATATGCCGCTGCCGCCGTGGGGGAGCCTCGATTCGGGAGAGGACGGCGCCGGTATGGGCTGGGTAGCTGACTGGAGTGCGCAGGCCGCCTGCCGCACAACCGATCCGGATGAACTGTTCGTACAAGGAGCGGCGCAGAACAGGGCCAAGGCGGTGTGCACCGGGTGCCCGGTGCGGACCGAGTGCCTGGCCGACGCGCTGGACAACCGCGTCGAGTTCGGCGTGTGGGGCGGTATGACGGAACGTGAGCGCCGCGCACTGCTGCGGCGGCGGCCGACCGTCACCTCCTGGCGCCGGCTGCTGGAGACCGCGCGTACGGAGTACGAGCGCAGCGCGGGCATCCTGCCCGTCGCGCTGGACGACGACGAGACGTACGAGACGTACGCGGCAGTGGGGTAGCACTGGGGGAGCAGTGGAGTAGCGGTACGACAGGTTCGGGCTGGGCCGAGCCGGGCCGCCGGACCGGTCCTGGACGCCGCCGTACGGTCAGCGGTGCCCTGCCGCGAGACGGTCACCGATGGCGCGGAGGCCCGCCAGATCGTGTACGTCACCGGGAAGCGCGGGCACTTCGGTCACCGCCACCTCGGGGTGGAGCGCGGTGAACCGGTCGCGCGTGCGCTGTTCCCGCGCGAGCACCTGCATCCGTTCGGCATGCAGGCGCAGCAGACCCGCGGTCAGTTCCGCGACGGCGGGCGGCGTGGCGGTGGTGACTGTGGTGACGGTGCCATCGGCAGCGGTGGAAGCGCCGGAGCGTCGTGCTGCTGTGGTTCCGGGGGCCTCGGGCGCGGGAGAGGTCGCCTCGGGGCCACGAACACCAGTCTTCCCGGCCCCCTGATCCACAATGCGGCCCTCTTCAAGATTTTCCGCCGCGGCCAGCGCCCGCTCGGCGGACAGCCGGCCGGCCCCGCTGCCGTGCACCCGGTTGAGCACCAGCCCGGCCAGCGGCATCCGCTCCGCCGCCAGCCGCTCCACGAAGTACGCCGCCTCCCGCAACGCGTCCCGCTCCGGCGCGGCCACCACCAGGAAGGCCGTTCCGGGAGCCTGAAGGAGCCGGTAGGTCGCGTCCGCCCGCGTACGGAAGCCGCCGAACATGGTGTCCATCGCGGCCACGAAGGTCTGTACGTCGCGCAATAGCTGACCCCCCAGCAGCTTGCCCAGGGTGCCCGTCATCATCGACATGCCGACGTTCAGGAACTTCATCCCCGCCCGGCCGCCCACCTTCGCCGGCGCCATCAGCAGCTTGATGAACTTCCCGTCCAGGAACGACCCCAGCCGTTTCGGCGCGTCCAGGAAGTCCAGCGCGGAACGGGACGGAGGGGTGTCGACCACGATCAGGTCCCACTCCTCGCGCGCCCGCAGCTGGCCCAGCTTCTCCATCGCCATGTACTCCTGCGTGCCCGCGAAACCGGCCGACAGGGACTGGTAGAAGGGGTTGCCCAGGATGGCGCCGGCCCGCGCGGGATCGGCGTGCGCCTCGACGATCTCGTCGAAGGTGCGTTTCATGTCGAGCATCATCGCGTGCAGTTCGCCGTCGCCCTTGATGCCGTCGACCCGGCGCGGAACGTTGTCCAGCTGGTCGATGCCCATCGACTGGGCGAGCCGGCGGGCCGGGTCGATGGTCAGGACGACCACCTTGCGGCCGCGCTCCGCCGCCCGTACGCCCAGGGCGGCGGCCGTCGTCGTCTTGCCGACACCGCCCGCGCCGCAGCAGACGATGATGCGCGTCGCCGGGTCGTCGAGCAGTGGGTCGACCTCCAGGCCGGGAGCCCCGTCGAGAGTCATGCGCCCACCCCGAGCTTCCTCAGTTCCTTGGCCAGCCGGTAGAGACCGGCGATGTCCGCCCCTTCCCCGAGGAAGGGCAGTTCGTACGTCGGCACCTGAAGCTTCGCCAGCGCCTCCCGCTGCTCCCGCTCCAGCTCCACCCTCTGCGCGTGCTCGGCGGCCTGGTCCAGGAGCGGGCCGACCAGCCGGTCCGAGCCGCTGATGCCCGCCGCGGCCAGCGCCTTGGCGATGCCCTTGCGGTGGTCGCCCGCCGCCGCCCGTACCGCGTCCTCGTCCAGGACGTGCGGGCGGACCATGTTCACGACGACGCTGCCCACCGGCAGGTCGGCCTCGCGCAGCTCGGCGATGCCGTCGGCGGTCTCCTGGACCGGCATCTCCTCCAGGAGCGTCACCAGGTGGACGGCCGTCTCCGGGGACTTCAGCACCCGCATCACGGCCTGGGCCTGATTGTGTATCGGACCGATCTTCGCGAGACCGGCAACCTCGTCGTTGACGTTCAGGAAGCGGGTGATGCGGCCGGTGGGAGGGGCGTCCATGACGACGTAGTCGTACACGAAACCCCCCTGTTTGCCCCCCTCCTTCTCCCGTCTGCGTACCGCCTCGCACGCCTTGCCCGTCAGCAGCACGTCCCGTACGCCCGGCGCGACGGTGGTCGCGAAGTCGATGGCGCCGAGCTTCTTGAGCGCGCGGCCCGCCGAGCCGAGCTTGTAGAACATCTGGAGGTAGTCGAGGAGCGCGCGTTCGGCGTCGATGGCCAGCGCGTACACCTCCCCGCCGCCCGGCGCGACGGCGATCTTCCGCTCCTCGTAAGGAAGCGCCTCCGTCTCGAAGAGCTGTGCGATGCCCTGCCTGCCTTCGACCTCCACGAGGAGAGTCCGCTTGCCCTCGGTCGCGAGGGCGAGCGCGAGGGCGGCGGCGACCGTCGTCTTACCGGTACCGCCCTTGCCGCTGACGACCTGGAGCCTGCTCACGTATTCGAGCCTAACCAGTCGTGCCATGGGCCAGTCGCCCCCGGGTCGGATTGGGCGGGTCATGGCCCCGCCCGCCGACCGGTCCCCCCAGGGGGCGCCTGAGCGGGAGGCTGTCTTCGGCAGCGGCTACAGTCGGCTCCATGACCAAGTGGGAATACGCGACCGTGCCCCTTCTCGTGCACGCGACCAAGCAGATTCTGGACACCTGGGGCGAGGACGGCTGGGAGCTCGTCCAGGTCGTCCCCGGGCCGAACAACCCCGAGCAGCTCGTGGCCTACCTGAAGCGGGAGAAGCCGTGACGGGCCGTGTGGAGGCGACCCTCGCCGAACTCGGCCTGACCCTCCCCGACGTGGTGCCGCCGCTGGCGTCGTACCAGCCGGCGGTCCAGTCGGGCGTGTACGTGTACACGGCGGGTCAGCTCCCGATGGTGGACGGCAAGCTTCCGGTCACCGGCAAGGTGGGCGGCGAGGTCACCCCGGAGGAGGCCAAGAAGCTCGCGCGGATCTGCGCGCTCAACGCGCTGGCCGCCGTGAAGTCGGTCGCCGGGGACCTGGACCGTATCGCGCGGGTCGTGAAGGTCGTCGGGTTCGTCGCCTCCGCGGCGGACTTCACCGGGCAGCCGGGCGTCCTCAACGGCGCCAGTGAGCTGCTGGGCGAGGTGTTGGGCGACAAGGGCGTGCACGCGCGCAGCGCGGTGGGCGTCGCGGTGCTGCCGCTGGACGCGCCGGTCGAGGTGGAGATCCAGGTGGAGCTGGTCCAGGACTGAGCGTCGACGTCCTCCTCTACGGTCCCGTGCCCGGGTGGGTGCGGGGCCGTTGCCGTACCCACCTTTCCTCTCGAACATCTCGGCGGATGCGCATAGCATCCGGCCATGCCCAATGGTCAGTGGTACCCACCGGAGTGGCCCGACCGCATCCGCGCGCTCGCCGGCGGCACGCTCACGGCGGTGACGCCGAAGCGGGCCGCGACCGTGCTGCTCCTGCGCGAGGGCGTGGAGGTGCACATGCTGCGCCGGCGCACCTCCATGGCCTTCGCCGGTGGCGCGTACGCCTATCCGGGTGGCGGCGTCGACCCACGCGACGAGCACCCGGTGCGGTGGGCGGGGCCGTCACCGGCCGAGTGGGCGGCCCGGCTCGGGGTCGCGGAGCCGGCCGAGGCGCAGGCCATCGTGTGCGCGGCGGTGCGCGAGACGTACGAGGAGTCCGGCGTCCTGCTCGCCGGGCCGACCGCCGGCTCGGTCGTCGCCGACACGCGGGGCGACGACTGGGAGGCGGACCGGGCGGCCCTGGTGGCCCGGGAGCTGGCGTTCGCGGACTTCCTGGACCGGCGGGGCCTGGTGCTCCGTTCCGACCTGCTGGGCGCCTGGGCGCGCTGGATCACCCCGGAGTTCGAGCCGCGCCGCTACGACACGTGGTTCTTCGTGGCCGCCCTCCCCGCGGGACAGCGCGCTTCCAACGCCTCGACGGAGGCGGACCGCACGGTCTGGATCCGCCCGGCGGACGCGGCGGCGGGATACGACCGGGGCGAGCTGCTGATGATGCCGCCGACGATCGCCACGCTGAGGGCCCTGGAGCGCTACGGGACGCCCCAGGAGGCTTTGGAGGGGGCCAGGGAGCAGGACCTCACTCCCGTACTGGCACAGGCGCGTCTGGAGGGCGACCAGGTGGTGCTGAGCTGGCCGGGGCACGAGGAGTTCACGAAGAGGGTCGGCGCGGGAGGCGGGGACGTATGACCGACGCCGCCGCGCTCCCCGGACAGCCGCGCGGAGCCGTCGTCTCCGGCCCCGCGACGGAACGTGCCGTCAACGTCCTCGCGCCCAACCCGTCCGCGATGACCCTGGACGGCACGAACACCTGGATCCTCTCCGAACCGGACTCGCCGCTCGCCGTCGTGGTCGACCCGGGCCCCCTGGACGAGACCCACCTGCGGTGGGTCGTCGACACCGCCGAACGGCTCGGCAAGCGCGTCGCGCTCACCCTCCTCACGCACGGGCACCCGGACCACGCCGAGGGCGCGGGACGGTTCGCCGAGCTGACCGGCACGCCCGTGCGTGCCCTGGACCCGGCGCTGCGGCTCGGCGACGAGGGCCTGGCGGCCGGGAAGGCGGTCGAGGTCGGGGGCCTGGAGCTGCGCGTCGTCCCGACGCCGGGGCACACCGCCGACTCGCTCAGCTTCCACCTGCCGGCCGACGGGGCGGTGCTCACGGGCGACACCATCCTGGGGCGCGGTACGACGATGGTGGCGCACCCGGACGGGCGGCTCGGCGACTACCTGGACTCGCTGCGGCGGCTGCGCTCGCTGACGGTCGACGACGGCGTCCACACGGTGCTGCCGGGTCACGGCCCGGTCCTGGAGGACGCCCAGGGGGCGGTGGAGTACTACCTGGCCCACCGCGCCACCCGGCTCGCCCAGGTCGAGACGGCCGTCGAGAACGGCTACCGGACGGCGGCGGAGGTCGTCGCGCACGTGTACGCGGACGTGGACCGGTCCCTGTGGCCGGCGGCCGAGCTGTCGGTGCGGGCCCAGCTGGAGTACCTGACGGAGCACGGCTTGATCTGAGGGGCGGGCGGCTTGGGGCGCATTGGGGCGCCTGGTGGGTCCAGGGGGGCCTTGGGGCGGGCCAGGCGCTGGAGCTTCGGCCGGGAGCGGCGGCGGCCCATGCTTTACGCTCCGCTTACTTCTCTGCTCCGTCCCTGGGGGGATCCACCGTGTTCGTCCTGTCCATCCTGTTGCTCATAGCCGCCGCGGTGCTGTTCTTCGTCGCGCGCGGCAGCGATCGCCGGGGCCTCAAGCTCGGCTCGGCCGGTGCGCTGATCGCCGGCCTGTTCGCCGCCGTCACCAGCTGCCTGCACGTGATCAGCGCGTACGAGGTCGGCGTCCCCGTCACCTTCGGCAAGGTCGGCGCGCCCATGACGTCCGGCATGAACGTCACGTCGCCGTTCACCAACGTCACCACCTTCTCCACGCGCCCGGTCGACCTGAACCTCTCCGACAAGGACGTCGTCGAGGTCCGCTCCTCGCAGGGCGGCGTGATGTACGTGGAGGTCACGGTGAAGTGGGCGGTGACGCCGGCCAAGGCGGTCGAGCTGTACAAGCTGGCCGGCAGCGAGGAGGCCATCCAGCAGCGGCTGGTCTTCCCCGACAGCCGGGAGATCATCCGTAACGTCTTCGCCCGCCACACGAGCGAGGAGGGTTACGCCACCGCCCGCGAGCAGATCAACACCGAGATCGGCGATCTGATCAAGGAGCGCCTGGCCCCGCGCGGTATCGACGTGACGACCGTGAACCTGCGCAACGTGAAGCCGTCGGACCAGCTCCAGAACCAGATCGACCGCAAGATCCAGCAGCAGCAGGCCACCGAGCGGGCGACCGAGGCCGCGCGTACGGCGAAGGCGGAGGCCGAGCGCCGCCGGATCGAGGCCGAGGGCATCGCCCGGGCCAACAAGATCCTCAACGCCTCGCTGACCGACAAGGTCCTGCTGAACCAGTGCATCGACGCCTACAAGGAGGCGGCCGCGAAGAACCCGGTGTACGCCGTGCCGTGCGGCGGCGGCAGCGGGAACCCGCTGATCGTGGACGGCACGAAGAACTGACGTACGCGTACGGCGAAGGGCCGCCCCGCTGCTCCGGGGGCGGCCCTTCGCCGTACGCGTACGCGGTGCGTGCTAGCGCGAGCGCTTGGCGAGCCGCTCGACGTCCAGCAGGATCACGGCGCGCGCCTCCAGGCGCAGCCAGCCGCGTCCGGCGAAGTCGGCGAGCGCCTTGTTGACCGTCTCGCGGGAGGCGCCGACGAGCTGGGCCAGCTCCTCCTGGGTCAGGTCGTGCACGACGTGGATGCCCTCCTCCGACTGCACGCCGAAGCGGCGCGACAGGTCGAGGAGCGCACGGGCGACACGGCCCGGCACGTCGGAGAAGACCAGGTCGGACATCTGGTCGTTGGTCTTGCGCAGGCGGCGGGCGACCGCGCGCAGCAGGGCCGTGGCGACCTCGGGGCGGGCGTTCAGCCAGGGCTGGAGGTCGCTGTGGCCGAGGCCGAGCAGCTTGACCTCGGTCAGGGCGGTCGCGGTGGCGGTGCGGGGCCCCGGGTCGAAGAGGGACAGCTCGCCGATCAGCTCGCCGGGGCCGAGGACGGCGAGCATGTTCTCGCGCCCGTCGGGGGACGTGCGGTGGAGCTTCACCTTGCCCTCGGTGACCACGTAGAGCCGGTCGCCCGGGTCGCCCTCGTGGAAGAGCGCGTCGCCACGGGCGAGCGTCACTTCACTCATCGAGGCGCGGAGCTCCGCGGCCTGCTCGTCATCGAGCGCCGCGAAGAGCGGGGCGCGCCGCAGAACGTCGTCCACGAGTTCTCTCCTATGTCGACCTGCTCAGGGACGTTGGGTCCCATGATGCCGGACGGTAAAACAGTGCGATCAATCACAACAAGTTTGACGCACTGGTAAGCGTGTCCGTACGGCAGGGCCCCGATTGGGTCGTGATCGGCCATGGCCGGGGCGGATGTCAGTGGTGGCGCTTAGGCTGGCCGGGTGTCCAATTCGCCGGTGAGAGCGCAGGCCGAGGGGGCCGGGAGAGTGTCAGGGGAACAGAATTCCGCTGTGGGCGAACAAGTGTCGCCCGCGCCGAAGAAAGCCGCGAAAGCGGGCAAAAAGGTGAAGGGCGCCGAGTCGGTCAAGCCGGTAAAGGCGGCGAAGTCGGTAAAGGCGGCCAAGCCGGTAAAGGCGGCCGAGATCGGCGACCGGGCGAAGGAGAAGGCGCCGAGGCCGTGGAAGCCGGAATCGCGTCTGGCGATGGTGCGCCGCGCCCGCAAGATCAACCGTGAGCTGGCCGAGGTCTATCCGTACGCCCATCCCGAGCTCGACTTCCGCAACCCCTTCGAGCTGCTCGTCGCGACCGTCCTGTCGGCCCAGACGACCGACCTGCGGGTCAACCAGACGACACCCGCGCTGTTCGCGAAGTACCCGACGCCGGAGGACATGGCGGCGGCGGTTCCGGAGGATCTGGAGGAGATCATCCGGCCGACCGGCTTCTTCCGCGCCAAGGCCAAGTCGCTGCTGGGTCTGTCCGCGGCCCTGCGAGACAACTTCGGGGGACGGGTCCCGGGCCGCCTGGAGGACCTGGTGACCCTGCCGGGCGTGGGCCGCAAGACGGCGAACGTGGTGCTGGGCAACGCCTTCGGGTTCGTCGCTTAGGTACCACGGTCAGCATTCCACTCGCTCACCAGGGGCTAGAGGCGGACCCGTGGGGGTCCCTACGACCCCTAGGAGCGAGGCGTGGTCACTGCCACCCCCGACATGCCGGGAACCTTCCTGGCAGCCCCGACGATCGAAGCTGTTGCCGTCGGCTACGTACGGCAGTCTTCTGCCAAGACCAACAAGACTGAGGCATCCCCCCTCACCCAGCGCGCGGCGAACGAAGGTCGGGCCGCTGAGCTGAACGCCCGGTTCGTGCGCCACTTCGAAGACATCGGCATTTCGGGTTGGGACCCTGACGCGGAACGGCCCGGCTTTGAGGACATGCTCAAGGCTGCCCGCGCTGGTGCCTTCAACATGCTGGTTGTCTATGACGTCAGCCGATTCTCTCGCCGCGAAATCGAAGACGCTGCCCCGATTGTTCTGGAGCTTCACAGGCTCGGGATCACGATTGTCAGCGTCA
This sequence comes from Streptomyces sp. CB03234, assembly GCF_001905885.1. Taxonomy (GTDB): domain Bacteria; phylum Actinomycetota; class Actinomycetes; order Streptomycetales; family Streptomycetaceae; genus Streptomyces. Next base: position 741,110 of record NZ_LIYH01000005.1, read on the forward strand.
CAGAAGGCGTGTTTGCCCCGCGCGACACAATGGCGCTGATTTACCTGATCATGCGGCTTGATGCCGTCAACAAGGAATCAGCGGTCAAGTCCAAGAAGGTCCGTGATGTAAAGGCAGCACAGCGGGCCAAGGGTTCATGGCTCGGAGGACAGACCCCCTACGGCTTTGACGCTGAGTCGTACGTAGAGGGAAAACTCACCCTCATGCGGCTTGTTCACAACAAAGCCGAGACCGCGAATCTGCGCCGAATCGTCGCGCTCATCTTCAAGCACATGAACGACCCTGTCACCAGGAAGCCGGGCCAGCGAAACCCCGGAACTCTGTCAGCGCTGTGCGACGACATGACAGCCAAGAGAGTTCCCACGCGCGGACAGCGAAAGGGCAAGGACCGAAAAGACTCCGCATGGGCAGTCAAGACCCTCAAGTGGATTCTGCTCAACCCCATCATTGCGGGTATGCGCGCTGAGCCGATTTACAAGATTCGGGAGAACGGCACGCGGACTAGCACGCTCCTTGGCTTCCGGATCATCCGGGATGAGGACGGCCGACCGGAAATGGCCTGTGAGCCGATCATTCCCCCGGCACAGTGGTTCGTACTCCGTGACTGGCTTCTGAGTAGGGGGCAGGGTGAGGGGGTTGCCCGGGGTACCTCTCTTCTCAGCGGGCTTCGGAACGCTGAACGAAAGGCCATTCTCACTTGCCAGTGCGGAAGGCCGGACAAGGCACAGAACAGTGGAGCAAAGCCGGTTTACGTCTGCACCAGGGGCACGAATGTCCCAACGAAGCCGGGGGAGCACGAAGCCAAGAACAGCGTCATGCAGAGTCATCTTGATGACTACGTGGCCCGGCGCATCTTCGCTGTCATTCAAGACGCGACTAGCAGCGACCCGAGCGAAGAAACCATGGAACTGGTGACTGAGGCGGCGCGCGTGTTCTCGCTGTCACAGGAGCGCCCTGAAACGACCGCAGAGCGAACCGAAGTAGTGGCGGAAAGGGCCGATGCGCAAAACGCACTTTCGGACCTGTACGACGACCTAGACGCCGGTCTCTACTCCGGCACTATCGGACGGGATCGATTCAAGGGCAAGAAGGCTCGCATTGAGGCCCGAATCAATGCAGCCGAAACCCGGCTAGGGGAACTGGCAGACCCGGAAAGCATTGAGCTTCCGTTGGCCGGTTGGCTGGATTCGGACAACGGTGACCCGTTGGGTGAGGGGTCATGGTGGGAGTCGGCTGACATTGCCGACAAGCGCAAGTTCGTAGAACTGTTCGTGCACAAGATCACGGTCAACCCCACGAAGAATTCGCATGGGGGACGCGTGAGGGGCGGGTACGACGTGGCGAGTCGGATTGAGCTGGAATTTGTCCGGCCGAAGCGCGAAGAGGTCACGGAAGCCGCGTAGTTCGTTGGCACCAGCCCGGCCGGATCTTGGCGGATAGACCGGGCTGGTGTCCCTCTCAAAGGGAAGGCACCAGGATATGACACGCGCAGAGTTCGAAGCGCAGTGCGAGGCAGAAGAGGCAGCGTTCTTGCGAGAGTTGGAGTGGCGGCACATCACGCGTCAACTCGAAGCCCTGTACGGCGCTGTGAGGGCCGGGAACGGCACTGAGCACATCCGGCAGCGCATACGGCGGCTGGAAGCCTTGCAGGCAGCGCTACAGGGCTTCCCGGAGGCTCTTGCCGCGTAGCACCACCAGGCCCCGTCAGGCAGCAATGCCCGGCGGGGCTTTCTGCTGTCCTGTGAGCCTCGCTGAGGGGCTTTCAGGGCTTCGGACTGCCCGGCTACCGGCGGCAGCCAGTCAGGGGCTCAGGGGGCCGCTCAGAGCCTTGAGGGGGGCAGCGGGAAGCGGAGCGAAAACCGTCCCGATGTAGAAACGTTTCTGACGCACCATCAGAAAACCCCACCTGACCAGCATGAATGTAGAAGTGTAGAAATGTATATCTCTCAGATTTAGCTCTAGGAGTTCCTAAGCAATACGGCGACCCCACCCCGAACCTACATTTCTACACACCTAGAATCGCCTGATTTCCCATTCTTGCGTGACGTGCACCACATTTAAATTTGAGCATTTCCGCATTTGTGCAGGTCGGCGGGCTATTAGCCGTCCGGCGGTAGGCACTCCACTCGCTAGTACCAGGGTGAAGGGGGAGTTAGTCCCTCAGCGCGGGCGGCTACCACACCAGGCCCGTAGAACAGCCCCAGCTATGGGGGAGTATCCATAGCCATCAGACCGGCCCCCGGGCACGGGTTGAGAGATCGAAGGCGCGTGGTAGCCCCTTCTTTCCCTCCCCGTGTCTGGGGGCTTTTTTGTTTCCGCGCGCTGATTCGCGGGCTACCACACCAAAGGACTTACGCCATGCCAACGGCAGAGTACGAATACAAGGCAGCGCACAAGCGCGTTGTTGAGGCCAAGGGACCAGCCAGCCACAAGCCCTGTCAGTTCTGTGGGACCTTCGCCGCTGAGTGGTCGTACAACCACCAGGACCCGGCTGAGGTTTACCGGGACGGCTACCTATGGTCTGAGAGCACGGCCTATTACATGCCGCTCTGCAAGCGCGACCACCGGGCCTATGACCGCGCATTCCGGCAGCACGGTAAGCCGGTACTTGCCGCTGTTGCTGACGCGCTCACGGAAGCTGGACAGCAGCGCTACGACGAAGAGCACAGGGACGCTGTGAGGGTTTCGACGTTCCACAGTTGGCGGGTGCGGGAAACGGGACTTGGCAACATCAGCCCCGAAGATTCTTCGTCTCTCGCTGAGGCTTCCGGTGAGCGTCACACTCCCCGTGCAGGTGCCCGCTGATGACTCGCATTGCATGGCTTCCCGAAGCGCTGAGCGTTGCCGTTCTGGTCTCCCTGATCTATCAGGCGGCAGGCGTTATCTGAGACCAGGGCAGGGGGCTGGAATAGACATGGGGCAGCCCCCTGCCCTCACTTTCTCTGAGCCGTGCTCGGAAATCCCATGAAATCCGAGCCGGCTGACCCCCTTACCCAACGAAATTCGGAGTAATTCCAATGGATTCACTCGGGCCCTCACAGGCCGTAGACATTCTCGAAGAACACGCAATCGTGCCGAAGGATGAGCGCGCACGGACTGAGCTTTTCGCCGCCCTTGCCGTGCTCCGCATCCTTGCTATCGGTGGTGAGCATGTCGAATCTGACTGAGGCTGACCGGGCGTACGTCGACAAGTTCGCGCGCATTGTCGGTGAAGCTCTCGAAGAGTGCCCGAATGCTGACTCAAGCACGCAGCTCCTTTTCGATGCGTGTAAGGAAGTCAGCGGCCCCAGCTTCATTCCGATGGGCACCTTTGACCGTCTGCTACGCGCCACAGGCTATAAGCGCACTGACCGGCGATACGGCAAGCGCTACGTAGGGCTACGCCCCAAGAATCCGGCGCTTCACGGCCGGGTCTACTACCGCACCTAGCCACCTCCGAAATTTCGGAAGTGGTAAAAAAACGAGAAAGAGGAAAAGACTGATGCACGAAACCCCTTGGTACATGGGCACCACCGACACGACTTCGACGGACAAGGGAAGCCCGGAGCGCAACCGTCAGCACGTCGAATCGATTGCGGCGGGAGCCAGCGAAGAGGCGGATGCCGTGGCTGCACATCTGCGGACCGCTGAGGCTCAGGGTGTTGCCATTAGCCCCAGTCAGCGAATGGCCATGGGCTACGCGGTCAACGCTCGCAAGGCTGCCACTCAGCTAGACGCCAACTGATTTCCGGAGGGACAACACACATGACTGACAACGCCGTTGAGAAGGCGCGCAAGGCCCATGAGGCGGCTGCCGCGAAGTTGGCTGAGGCTGAGGCCGTAGAGGATGCACGGCAGGCGGAGAGGGACGCTGAGCGTGCACAGAAGGAGCGTGAGCTAGCCGCTCAGTTCCTTGAGAACCGGCGTGCGCTTGAGGAGAAGTTGCGGGGCAAGTACCCCACCGTTGAGGAGAAGGCGGAGGCTTTCAAGACTGGCACTCTCCCGGCGCTGGTTGCGGAGTACCTTGCCCGGCGTCAGGCTATTTCGGCACTTCGTGCCCATGCTCAGCACTGCGCTGCACTCCTTGAGATCAGCGCGCATGAGCTACCCATTGAAGACATCCGCTGGGTTGACCCCCAGGAAGAGCTACGGCGCTGGCACGAAGACGCTATGCCCCTGGTTCTCGGTAGCCGTGCCGAGTCGCTTGCCGCTGAGGCGCTGGCAGCGTATGAGGTGGCCTAGCCGTGGCCTTTGACCTACTCGACCCGGGGCCGGACTTCAACGGCCAGCCCGCTTACCTGGTTTGGCCCCGGGACGGGAACGGAGCCCCGTGCTTCGCTGACACACACAGTCCGGCGGACGTGGTCTTTCCTCAGCCTGGTGCAGCGCCGGTAACGCGGGGCAACGTCCGAATGCGCAACACGTGGGTTGACCTCACGCATTACGGTGCTGACGGCAAGCCGCTGATGCCTCCGACCATTCCGCTAGACGTGCTGCGGCAGTTGTGGGCTGGCCACTATGGCTGATAGCCCGTTCTGTGAACTGTGCACGGAAGACGGGCTAGGCGTGGCAGCGGACGTGAACTGTTTCTATCCGCTGACCCGCGCTCAACTCGTTGCCCGGGGCGTTTCCCGGCCTGATTCAGCGGGCTACCGAAAGTCAATGTGCCTGGCTTGCTACCGGGCATGGAAGCGCAAAGACTGAGCACACCAGGGGCCGTGTTGCTGGAATCCACCCACCAGCGGCACGGCCCTTTTGCTGCCCGCTCGCACTGGTCCCGACTGCAACCAGGCACCCCGAGCCGGCGAAAACCCCCACGTTTCCTGACCTGCCCTTTTCCCTGACCACCTCTTCGCTGGCGTGTGTGCTGGCGTGAAGGAGTACGCCCGTGCTCGCTGATGAATGCGCACCCTCACACGCTGAGTCGCTGACCCAATCGCTGAGATATGCGCTCACCTATGCCGACGAATTGCGCGCCATGCTCGCTGACGGCAGACCTGATCCGGAGAAGGCAGCGCACCTAGTGCAAGCCATTCGGAACATGCTGTGTGCTTCCGAAGATGAGCTAGACCCACTGGACGACGTACAGCAGGAGATAGACGCCGTGGCGGCAATCCATGGGCTCAGCGATGTGGAGCTATTCAGCGCCATTACCGACACCCCCACCTCCGGAAATCCGTAGGTGGTCCCCCATGCCGAGTAGGCCACCCCGTCCCTGTGCTCAGCCCGGTTGCCCTGAGTTGGTACGCGGCAGAGACAGCACGTGCGAGGAGCACACGAAACAGCGAGCGAGTCAGCGTGAGAACCGTGGTGGTTCTAGTTATGGGTCTCGCTGGAATCGAGTAGTGCAACCTCAGTTCATCTACCGCAATCCGTGGTGTGCGCTGTGCGGTAGGCAAGCAACCGTTGCCGACCATTTCCCTGTGAGTCGCACTGTCCTTGTGGCCAAGGGTGATCCGAACCCTGATGCCTTTAGGCACCTTCGGCCACTGTGCAAGCCGTGTGATGCCAAGGAACGGCCTAAGCGTGAACCAGGCGGCTTCTACGCCGAACAGCGATCACAGCAGGAAGCGGCAGAGCGTGAATACCGGCGCTGGGCTGACGACGTTCCGCCGTTCTGACGTCCGGGCTGAGCCTGCCCCCTGGGGGGGTGACCCCCTCCGGGCCTGACAGAAGCGCGGCAGGGAGGGAAAAAGCTAGCGCCGCAACTCAGAGCGTTTGCGCGGGTCGAACCCTTCACTTAGGTCGCTGCCTGCCGGGGATACGGAGTGCCATTTTCGTCTGTAACCTCCGCCAATGTTGCGGGCTGCACTTCAACGCGGAGCATGGGCCAGGGAGTTGGACCCTCAGCGCTCCCACCCGTCAAAAGCATGTGGCGGACAAAGGCACCTACCAGGAATTCGCGCTCAGCTAGACGGCTGATGTACTGCTGAAGAGTCTTCTCTGCATCCCGATTCTCTCGGACGCTTACAAGTTCCCCGGATATGTCGAGGTAATCACGCAACAAATCCATGAATTCGATGATCAAATCTTCGTCGTCATCATTCAGATGATCCGGCAGGGCGTACTCAAACGTGACGCTTTCCTTAACCATGTTCCAGAGCGGGTTTCCCCGCGTTATTAGCTGCAACACCTTGGGCTGAGGGAACAACGGATCAGGCACCAGCCTCATACGGGTTTCCTCGGCTTCCACCCTGGAACGCACCCACGCCTCATGCTCCGTTTTGATCAGCCGAAGCCGCTCTACGGTGAAGTGGTTCGGCTGATCATCCACCCGCTTATGATCCTTGCTGCACAAGAGAATCAGATTCGAATGGTGGTTAATCAGTTCCTCCGCGATTCCTCCTGCCCGGGGGCCGCCCTCTGAGCGTGCGACGATGTGCGCTTCCTCGCCAAATACAGAAGGGTCATCAGATGCCGTCCCAGGTGTGATCACCTGTGCTTTGCAGATGGCGCACAGCCCACCAGCCTGAACCCACAGAATCTTCCGGGTCTTCTCGGAAACGCTCATGTTTCAACCTCGCAAGAAGATAGGTCTCTACTTGGCCCCGTGCCCGCTGCCTTCCTGGTGGCCGGTACGGGGCTTCTCGCATTTCTGACGGTCCGTCAGGTTAGCTGGTGCGCGTCCGTTCGTGGTCAAGTGTCCTGCATACATGCCCTCTTGACGTGATCCGTCGGGCGGGTGATGGTCGTGCAATCGGGCGCAATCGCATCGACGGAGGGACATGACATGCCGCTACGGTTCCTGGGGATCATCCCGAACACGCCTGACACGGACTCCCCAACCATCTGGCTGGACGAAGAGACGGGAGACCTGTTGATCCAGTCGTACAAGGCCACTGAGGAGGAGGTGAAGGCGTGCCAAGAGATCGGCTCGATTCCGGGCCACTCCACAGACGTGCCGGATCACGAGACGATCATCAGGCTTCCGAAGGTCATGCTTCGGTACATCCCCCGTCCCGACAGCGAGTAGCGACGATGACGAACCCCGTACTTGAGGGTCTGACAAAGGCGCGTCACTCAGCCATTCACTTGGAAATGCGCGACGCATACCAGCCGAACGACCCTGAGTTCATCGCGTGGCAGAACGGAAAACGCCTTGACCCTGCCGCTGACCGGTCCACGTGGTGGCGTCCGTTTCTCGATGTGGTCACTGAGGTAACAGCGCGCGGAGTCGTAATGCGCCGTGCTCGGATCGTCTCGGAGCCTGTGACTGACTACATCAAGTACGAGTACGACGTGACGTTTCCGAACATCGCAGCGGGTGAACTGGTCCGCTGGCTGCCCCGGCGCAAGGCAGCCGATATTCCCCTACCCGGGACAGACCTTTGGATGTTCGACAACTCCTCAGTGCTGTTCACCTACTTCTCTGGAATCGGGGAGGTGGTTGACCGCGAGTGGTGCACCGAACCGGCTGTCGTGGCGCTGGTGAGTACAGCATTCGAAACGGTCTGGGAACGGGCCACGACTCATGAGGAGTACAAGCCGGTCTGACCGGTCCAGCGTCATGCCCGCATCAGGATCATCAAGCGTTCAAGCCGCCCGGAAAGTCCTTGCCGATCGTCTTCGGGAGATCTGCAAGGACGCCGGGTTGGACGGTAAGCGACTCGCTGAGGCGTGCGGGTGGCACCCTGCCAAGGTCTCTCGGATCTCATCCGCGAAAACGTCACCTTCCGCTGAGGACATCCGCGCATGGTGTCGCGCATGTGGCGCAGAAGACCAGACAGAGGACCTGATTGCCTCTCTGCGCGCCGTAGAAGGCATGTGGGTGGAATGGCGACGTATGGAGCGTGCGGGGCTCAGGCAGGCGCAGGAAGCCCGTTTGCCGCTGTATGAGCGAACGCGCTGGTTCCGCTGCTATTCGCCGGGGCTTGTCCCAGGATTGATTCAGACTTACGGCTATACCGAAGACGTATTGCGTGCCGTGCAGCGTCGCCGGGTTGAAGTTGATGACGTGGCCGATGCTGTGGCCGCGCGCATGGAACGTCAGCGCGTGCTCTTTGAGGGGCAACGCCGGTTCGCGTTCCTGATAGAGGAGTCAGTTCTTAGAAACGCACTCGGTGAGCCAGACACTCAGATTGAGCAACTTGAGCATTTGCTCACGGTCTCTGCGCTGCCCAACGTCAGCTTGGGTGTGGTCCGTACGAAGATTGGCCGGGCTCGAATGCCGGTTGAGGGGTTCTGGATATTCGACACGGCACAGGTGAATGTTGAGTTGGTCTCCGGATACCTGACGATCACTCAGCCGCGAGAGGTGGCCACCTACGCCGACACGTTCGCCGCGCTGGCTGACGTTGCTGTGTACGGCGCGAAGGCCCATGCCCTGATCCGGTCAGCTGTCGCCTCGCTGGGGTGATTGGCGTGCAATCTCGTGCAATCGGCTGTGAGTTGGGGTGCCGCTGTTCCTAGCGTGGTTGTCATTCGGACCACGTGAGGGGACAGCGACCATGGCGAGTCAGACCACGGCGAACAGCGACGCGCTAACTGGTGAGATCGTCTCGGGCCGGTACCCGGAGATCCGAGCGACTCCCGCCCCGGGTTGCGATGTCTGCGCAGCGCTGGCCGCTGAGTGGGTCGCGAATGGTGACCGGGACGTGTTGATTGAGATCAACAACCACCCCCACAAGGAACCGAAGCTGTCGCGCGTCAAGGTCTGGAAGGACGAAGGGGCGAAGGTGGCATGACAGCCCCCGTGAAGCGCGTCAGCGCCCGCCTGAGCGCCTTACCGGACCCGGAGCTAGTCAGCCTCATAGATGACCCCACAGGGCCGTACGCGGCTTCCCCTGACGGCTGGTGGACAGATCACGGCGGAGCATTGGACGTGGCTTCCGGAGTGGTCTACTTCCCGCCCGGCTGTGCTCCCCCATGCCAGTTGCCCGCCTGCACGAAGCACAGCGAAGGGGGCACGGATGCTTAGCCTTCGCGTCCCGCGTCCCGGCCTGGTGGACCCTGAGACATGCCCCGTGTGCCGGATGCTCCGCAACTGGGTTGGGGACGTGATCGAGTCAGGCGACCCGTCCGGCGCGCGCCCTGTGGTTCTCGCCATGCACACGCACATGATTTACGGCCACCCGAACGACCCCCGGAATAAGACCCCGGCGCGCTGAGAGACGGCGAATCAAGCCTCAGCGTGTCGGCTCTGTCCCGTCCGTGCGTTGATCCCCCGTAGCGCATGGACGGGGCTTCCTGTGCCCGTACGCTGGCCCCTATGGCGGAAGAGACCCGGATAGCGCTTGTCCGGCGGGCACGAAAGATCAACCGTGCACTTGCCGAGACCTACCCGTATGCGCACTGCGAACTTGATTACGAGAACGCATGGCAACTGTTGGTCGCAACGGTGCTCAGCGCTCAGACCACAGACCTACGCGTGAACCAGGTGACCCCCGGGCTATTCGCGAAGTACCCCCGCCCGGCTGATCTTGCAGGGGCGGAACCGGCTGACGTAGAGGCGCTGATTCGTCCCACGGGGTTCTTCCGAGCCAAGACCCGGAGCATCACCGGCCTAGCCGCTGCCATCGTGGCTGACTACGGCGGCATGGTGCCGAAGACGACCGCTGACCTGGTGAAACTCCCTGGTGTGGGGCGTAAGACATCGTTCGTCGTGACCGGCAACGCGTGCGCCTGTGACGAGTGCCGGGCGGGTACCGGCAACCATGGTGCTAATGTGACGACCCCCTTCGGCGTACCGGGCATCACCGTGGACACGCACTTCGGCCGGCTGGTCCGGCGGTGGAAGTGGACCGAGCAGGAGGACCCGGAGAAGGTCGAGGCGGAGATCTGCGCGATCTTCCCCAAGTCGGAGTGGACGATGCTCTCCCACCGGGTGGTGTTCCACGGCCGGCGCATCTGCCACTCCCGCAAGCCGGCCTGCGGCGCCTGCCCGGTCGCGCCGCTGTGCCCGGCGTACGGGGAGGGCGAGACGGACCCGGACAAGGCGAAGAAGCTCCTCAAGTACGAGATGGGCGGCTACCCGGGCCAGCGCCTGGCCCCGCCTCCGGACTACCCGGGCCGCCCGGCGCCGCCCCTGGGCGCCGGTGACGAGTGACGGAACGAACCAGTGGCTGGAACGCGTTGTGAAGCCGGGGGTGCCTATGACGCGCGCTGAAGAAGACACGCACAACCGCGGGGCCGACCGGACGGGCCGGCCCGCCGCCGCGCGCCCGGCGCCGGGCATCGAGCGCTCCGCCCCACGCGGCGCCGCCGCCCGCGCACCCGGCAGCCCCCCGCCCACTCCCGCCCCGCCCACTCCGGCGCAGGGCGCCCGTCCGTCGGTTGGTCCCGCGCAGGGCGCCCGTCCGTCGGTTGGTCCTGCGCAGGGCGCCCGTCCGTCGGCTGCTCCCGCGCAGGGTGCCCACTCCTCGGCCGCTCCAGCCCCGGGCGTCCGCCCTGCGGCCGCTGCCGCGCCGGGGCCCCTGGCGGCCGGTTCATCCGCTCCGGCAGCTTCCGGAGCCGGAGCCGGAACCGGAACCGGAACCGGTTCAGGATCGGGGTCCTCGGCGGTTGGGTCTTCGATGTCGGCGGGGTTCTCCACACGGCGTGCCCGGCCGACCGGAACCGTCTCGGGCGGCGGCGTCCCGGGCGCGGGCGCGCCGGACAGCCCCGCGCCCGGGCCGGGGCCGGTGGGGGCCGGGAGCGGGGCTCCCGGGGGAGCCGTTCCGGCCGGTGCGCGGAGGCGGACCGGGCAGCCGGAGCCGCCCGCGAACCACCGCGTACCGGTGGCCGTCAGCGACGACGGGCTGCCCGACTGGCTCGAGCCGGTCGCCCGCGTATCGCGCGAGATCGCGCCCGAGCAGCTCAGCCGCTTCCTGCCGCCCGAGCACGGCGGCCGCCAGTCCGCCGTGCTCGTCCTCTTCGGGGAGGGCGACCACGGCCCCGAGCTGCTGCTCATGGAGCGTGCCGGCAGTCTCCGCTCGCACGCCGGGCAGCTGTCCTTCCCCGGCGGCGCCCTCGACCCCGAGGACGGCGACCCGGAGGCCGACGGCCTGTTGCACGCCGCGCTGCGCGAGGCCGAGGAGGAGACGGGCCTCGACCCCACCGGCGTACAGGTCTTCGGCGTACTGCCCCGGCTCTACATCCCCGTCAGCGGCTTCGTCGTGACCCCCGTCCTCGGGTGGTGGCGCTCCCCGAGCCCCTTCCACGCCGTCGATCCGGCCGAGACGGCCCGTGTCTTCACCGTGCCCGTGGCGGATCTCACGGATCCGGCCAACCGCGCGACGACCGTCCACCCCAGTGGCCACCGCGGCCCGGCATTTCTGGTCGAATCGGCCCTGGTCTGGGGGTTCACGGCCGGTGTGATCGACCGGATCCTCCACTTCGCCGGCTGGGAGCGACCCTGGGACCGGGAGAAGCAGGTCCCGCTCGACTGGCGCTCATGACAGGCTGACGCTGTGCCCCGCGGCCGTAACGCGGCCGTACGGGGCGACTGGGGCGACCGGAGACGAATCTGCGAGGCTAATGACGGTGAACGTGCTGGACATTCTGCTGCTGGTCGCCGCCGTGTGGTTCGCGATCGTCGGGTACCGCCAAGGATTCGTCGTCGGCATCCTGTCGGTGATCGGCTTCCTCGGCGGCGGACTCGTCGCGGTCTACCTGCTCCCGCTCGCCTGGGGGCCGCTGACGGGTGACGCCAAGGTGTCGACGACCGCCGCGATCGTCGCCGTCGTCATCGTGATCGTCTGCGCCTCGGTGGGCCAGGCCTTCACCACCCACCTCGGCAACAAGCTGCGCCGCCACATCACCTGGTCGCCCGCCCGCGCGCTCGACGCCACCGGCGGCGCCCTCGTCAACGTGGTGGCCATGCTGCTCGTGGCGTGGCTGCTCGGTTCCTTCCTGGCCCAGACCACCCTGCCGACCATCGGCAAGGAGGTCCGCAGCTCCAAGGTGCTGCTCGGCGTGGACCGGGCGCTGCCCGGGCAGGCCGACACCTGGTTCACCGACTTCTCCTCGGTCCTCAAGCAGAACGGCTTCCCGCAGGTCTTCAGCCCCTTCGCCAACGAGCCGATCACCGAGGTCCGCGCCCCGGACCCGGCGCTCGCGGGCAGCCCCGTGGCCGCGCGCGCCAAGAGCTCCATCGTCAAGGTCGTCGGCACGGCACCGAGCTGCGGCAAGGTCCTCGAAGGCACCGGCTTCGTCTTCGCCGAGCGCCGCGTGATGACCAACGCCCATGTCGTCGGCGGGGTCGACGAGCCGACCGTCCAGATAGGCGGCGAGGGCAGGCGGTACGACGCGAAGGTCGTCCTGTACGACTGGCAGCGCGACATCGCCGTACTGGACGTGCCGGACCTCAAGGCCAAGCCGCTCCGGTTCACGGACGCGGACGCGCGCAGCGGTGACAACGCGATCGTCGCGGGCTTCCCGGAGAACGGCGCGTACGACGTCCGCTCCGCGCGCGTACGCGGCCGGATCAACGCCAACGGCCCCGACATCTACCACCGCGGTGAGGTCCGCCGCGATGTGTACTCGCTGTACGCGACGGTCCGCCAGGGCAACTCCGGCGGCCCACTGCTCACGGCGGACGGCAGGGTGTACGGGGTCATCTTCGCGAGGTCCCTGGACGACCCGAACACCGGCTACGCCCTGACGGTCGACGAGATCCTCGAGGACATCGAACTCGGCCGGACCGTCAACCAGCAGGTCGACAGCCAGGGCTGCGCGCTCTGACAAGCCGCGCGGCCCCGACGGCTCCGCGGCTCCGGCGCCGCGCGCTCGGACGGCTCCGCGGCTCCGGCGACTGCGCCGCCCCGGCGCGCGACTGCGCGGCCTGGGCGGGCTACGCTGCCCCGACGCGCTACGCCGCCCCGCAGGCCGCGCGTGCCGTGACCGGCTGCGCGCTCCGACACTGGGCGCCCTCACCGGCCGCGTGCTCCGACCGGCGCCGTCACCGTCATCGCCACCGTCACGGTCACCGTCACGGTCCCGTACGAGCCCGGGCCGGCGCGTCACCGTATGAGCCTGGCCGGCGTCCCGCCGGCCCTAGCCGCGTGTATGCCGCAGGCGCGCGGATACCCAGCGGGCCCGGCGGCGGAGGATGCGGGGGATCCCGAGGCGGGGGTCCGGCCCTTGGCCGGCCGGTGGGCCGCTCCTCGGGGGAATCGGCGCAGAGGCCGAGCGGCGGTTCCGTGCTGCGTCAGCGTAGTCGTGCGTCCAGCCCATACCCCGACGTCTGCCCGGGCCCCAAGGTCGGTAACCGCCCCGGGGCCCGCCAATTGGCCTATGCGCCGGGCAATTGGCTGTTCGTCATACAACCTGTTCGTCGCGCATCCGTGCGACCGCCCGACCGATGGCTCCCGGTGCCGCCAACCGTGGCTCCCGGTGCCACGGCCGGGATCAGCGGTCCGGCTCAGGGTCCTTGAGCCAGCTGATGAGCTCCGTCGAGAACGCCGCCGGGTCCTCCTCATGGGGGAAGTGGCCCAGGCCGTCGAACAGCCGCCACCTGTACGGGGCTTCCACGTACTCGCCCGACCCCGCAGCGCTGCGCGTCCGCATCGCCGGGTCCAGGGAGCCGTGCAGGTGCAGCGTCGGCACCCGCACGGGCCGCTTCATGCGGCGGTTGAACTGGATCCCGTCCGGGCGGGCCAGCGACCGCACCATCCACCGGTACGGCTCGATCGAGCAGTGAGCCGTCGACGGGATCGTCATCGCCCGCCGGTAGGCCTCGATCGCGTCCTCGGCCGGCTGCTGCCCCGGCCCCGACCAGTCGCGGATCAGCCGCCCCACCAACGCCGCGTCGTCCGCGACGAGCTGACGCTCGGGCAGCCATGGCCGCTGGAAGCCCCATACGTACGAACCGGCGCGCGACTGCGAGAAGTCCGACAGCATCGCCGAACGCCACCGCCGAGGGTGCGGCATCGACGAGACGGCCAGCCGGCGCACCAGCTTCGGCCGCATCACCGCCGCCGTCCACGCCAGGTACCCGCCCAGGTCGTGCCCGACGAGCGCCGCGTCCGGCTCGCCGAGCGACCGCACCACGCCCGTGATGTCGAGCGCCAGGTTCGCCGGGTCGTAACCCCGAGGCGTACGGTCGCTGCCGCCCACGCCCCGAAGGTCCATCGCGACCGCCCGGAACCCGGCGTCAGCGAGCGCCGGCAGCTGGTGCCGCCACGTCCACCAGAACTGCGGGAAGCCGTGCAGCAGCAACACCAGCGGGCCGTCACCCATCTCGGCGATATGGAAGCGCGCCCCATTGGCCGCCACGTCGCGATGTGTCCAGGGACCATCGATCCGTACGGGGCTGCCGGTGCTGCTCTCAGGGACGGTCATGCAGACGAGCGTGCCACAACCTCGGCCTCGTCCTTGACCGGAAGGGCGGGACGAACCGGACGGGATGAACCGGCGAGGGAGGCCTCACGCGGGTGCGGCTTCGCGTTGCCCAGCACGGCGGCCGTCTGCTTGGCCGAGGCGATGGACCGCTCCGGCGGCTTGACCTTCTTGAACTTGGACACCGCCAGCCCCGCCAGCAGCCCCGCCAGCAGCAGATACGCGCCGCCGACGATCAGGAAGGACCAGGCGAGCCCGAGCCCCAGATTGTGGATGCCGTACGCGGCGGCGAAGCTCAGCACCGGCAGCGAGAAGAGCGCGAAGACGCCCGCGACGCTGATGGCCGCACCGCCCATCACGCCGCGCTTGACGTCCTGTCGCAGTTCGGCCTTGGCCAGCGCGATCTCGTCGTGCACCAGCGCGGACATCTCGGCGGTCGCCGAGGCGACCAGCTGGCCGAGACTGCGCTCGGCACCGGGTCCACCATTGTCGGCGGGGTAGCTCATCGTCTCGCTCCCTCTTCTTCTCCTACGGTCCGACCTCAGATCATGCCGGACGGTCGCCGTCCGTGCGCGATGCCCCCGCCAGTTCGGCCGCCTCGGCCGCTTCGGCCAGCCGCCGGTGCTCGGCGGCCTTCTTCTCGTGGATCTCCGCCATCCGCAGGTGGTACGCCGGGTCGTGCTGTTCGTACACGTCCGGTATGCCGTCCATGTCCTCGTCGCGCTCCTCCTCCGCGAGCAGCGCCTGGTACCTGCGCACCCGCAGCTTCAGCAGGATCGCGGCGAGTACGGCGGCGATGAGCGAACCCATCAGGACGGCCGCCTTGACCTCGTCGGTGAGCGCCGCGTCCCCGGCGAAGGCCAGCTCGCCGATGAGCAGCGAGACGGTGAAGCCGATGCCCGCGAGTGTGGCGACGGCGAAGAGGTCGGACCAGGTGAGGTCCTCGTTGAGCTCGGCTTTGGTGAAGCGGGCCGCCAGCCACGTACCGCCGAATATGCCGACGGCCTTGCCGACCACCAGGCCCAGCACCACACCGAGGGTCTCGGGCTTGGTGAAGACGTCGGCCAGCGCGCCGCCGGAGACGGCGACGCCCGCCGAGAACAGCGCGAACAGCGGCACGGCGAACCCGGCCGACAGGGGCCGCACCAGGTGCTCGATGTGCTCACCCGGGGAGTGCTTCTCGCCGTCGCGGCGGGTGCAGCGCAGCATCAGGCCCATGGCGACGCCGGCGATGGTGGCGTGGACGCCGCTGTTGTACATCAGGCCCCAGATGACCAGGGCCAGCGGCACGTACACGTACCAGCCGCGCACGCCCGTGCGCAGCAGCACCCAGAAGACGACGAGGCCGGCGACGGCGCCGCCGAGCGCCATGAAGTTCAGGTCGCTGGTGAAGAAGATCGCGATGATCAGGATGGCGAACAGGTCGTCGACGACGGCCAGGGTGAGGAGGAAGGCGCGGAGCGCGGACGGCAGCGAGGTGCCGATGACGGCGAGGACGGCGAGCGCGAAGGCGATGTCGGTGGCGGTCGGCACCGCCCAACCGTCCATGGAGCCGCCCCCGGTGACGTTGACCAGGACGTATACGAGCGCGGGGGCGATCATTCCGCAGAGCGCGGCGATCACGGGGAGGGCGGCCGCCTTCGGGTCGCGCAGCTCGCCGGCGACCAGCTCGCGCTTGAGCTCGATGCCCGCGACGAAGAAGAAGACGGCCAGCAGTCCGTCGGCCGCCCAGTGCTGGAGGGAGAGGTCGAGGCCGAGGGCGGCCGGGCCTATGTGGAAGTCGCGTACGGCCGCGTAACTGCCGCTGATCGGGGTGTTCGCCCAGACCAGGGCGGCGATGGCGGCGAGGAGGAGCAGGACGCCGCCCACGGTCTCCGCGCGCAACGCGTCCGCGATGTACGTCCGCTCAGGGAGGGAGAGGCGGGCGAGGAACGTGCGCGGGCGTGAGGTGGTCGCACCGACGGGGGTGGGCGCGGCGCTGGGGTCGGGCGCGGGCGGGGTGTCGGGCGTGCCGCCGCGCGTGAGCGTGCCGCCGCTGGGATCGGGCGTGCCGCCGCCGGGGCTGGGCGTGGCCGAGGTGCCGGGGCTGGGCGTGGCCGAAGCGCCGGGGCCGGGCGTGGCGCCGTCGGACGTAGCCGGGCCGCTGGGCGTGGCGCCGCCGGGGCCGGGCGTGGCCGGGGTGCCGGAGTCAGGCGTCGTGCCGTCGGCGTTGGGCGGGGTGTTCGGGTTGGGCGCGGCCACGGTGGCGGACCTCCGGTTGGTCGTTAGGCGGGCATGGCGAAACACATGCCGACCAGACTTCCCGGCGCACCCTGAGACTCGTGTCGTTGAATCGTATTGTCGTGTTGTTGACGCGGTCCTCACACCCTACCCGGCGTGCGCAAGGGCATATCCGGTGAATGTCACCTTATGCGCGAAGAGGGCATCCGGCGCGTCGTCGCCGGATGCCCTCTTCGGTGGTGGCTGGTGCGCCGATCAGTCCTCGCTGGAGGCGGTCGGCAGCTTGGACTGGATCAGGTCCATGACGGACGAGTCCGTGAGCGTGGTGACGTCACCCAGCTGGCGGTTCTCCGCCACGTCCCGCAGCAGACGGCGCATGATCTTGCCGGAGCGCGTCTTGGGCAGCTCGGCCACCGGAAGGATCCGCTTGGGCTTGGCGATCGGGCCGAGCGTCGCGCCCACGTGGTTGCGCAGGTCGGCCACGAGGGTGTCGTCCTCGCTCGCCGTACCGCGCAGGATCACGAACGCCACGATCGCCTGGCCGGTCGTCTCGTCGGCCGCGCCCACGACCGCCGCCTCGGCGACCTTCGGGTGCGAGACGAGCGCCGACTCCACCTCGGTGGTGGAGATGTTGTGGCCGGAGACCAGCATGACGTCGTCGACCCGGCCGAGCAGCCAGATGTCGCCGTCGTCGTCCTTCTTGGCGCCGTCGCCCGCGAAGTACTTGCCCTCGAAGCGGGACCAGTAGGTGTCGATGAACCGCTGGTCGTCACCCCAGATGGTGCGCAGCATCGACGGCCACGGCTCGGTGAGGACCAGGTAACCGCCGCCGCCGTTGGGGACCTCGTTCGCCTCGTCGTCGACGACGGTGGCGGAGATGCCCGGCAGCGGGGTCTGCGCCGAGCCCGGCTTGGTCTCGGTGACGCCCGGCAGCGGCGAGATCATCATCGCGCCGGTCTCGGTCTGCCACCAGGTGTCGACGATCGGGGTCTTGCCGCCGCCGATGTTCTCCCGGTACCAGATCCACGCCTCGGGGTTGATCGGCTCGCCGACCGACCCGAGGACGCGCAGGGAGGACAGGTCGAACTTGGCGGGGATGTCGTCCCCCCACTTCATGAACGTACGGATGGCGGTGGGCGCGGTGTAGAGGATCGTGACGCCGTACTTCTGCACGATCTCCCAGAACCGGCCCTGATGCGGGGTGTCGGGCGTGCCCTCGTACATCACCTGCGTCGCGCCGTTGGCCAGCGGCCCGTACACGATGTACGAGTGGCCGGTCACCCAGCCGATGTCGGCGGTGCACCAGTAGACGTCCGTCTCCGGCTTGAGGTCGAAGACCGCGTGGTGCGTGTACGCCACCTGGGTGAGGTAGCCGCCGGAGGTGTGCAGGATGCCCTTGGGCTTACCCGTCGTACCGGACGTGTAGAGGATGAAGAGCGGGTGCTCCGCGTCGAACGCCTCGGGGGTGTGCTCGGTGGACTGGCGGGCGACGATGTCGTCCCACCACACGTCCCGGCCCTCGGTGAACGCGGTGTCCTGGCCGGTACGGCGCACCACCAGGACGTGTTCGACCTGCGGGCACTTGGCGACTGCCTCGTCGATGGCCGGCTTGAGCGCGGAGGGCTTGCCGCGCCGGTAGCCGCCGTCGGCGGTGATGACCAGCTTGGCGTCGGCGTCCTGGATGCGGGAGGCGACGGCGTCGGCCGAGAAGCCGCCGAAGACGACCGAGTGCGCGGCACCGATACGGGCACAGGCCAGCATGGCGACGGCGGCCTCGGGGATCATCGGCATGTACACCGCGACCCGGTCACCCTTGCGGACGCCCAATTCGCTCAGCGCGTTGGCAGCCTTGGAGACCTCGTCCTTGAGCTCGGCGTACGTAATGGCCCGGCTGTCACCCGGCTCGCCCTCGAAGTGGATGGCGACCCGGTCGCCGTGCCCCGCCTCGACGTGCCGGTCCACGCAGTTGTACGCCACGTTGAGCTTGCCGTCGGCGAACCATTTCGCGAAGGGCGGGTTCGACCAGTCGAGGGTCTCGGTCGGCTCGGTGGCCCAGCTGAGCCGACGCGCCTGCTCGGCCCAGAAGCCGAGCCTGTCCGCCTTGGCCTGCTCGTACGCGGCCGCCGTCACGTTGGCGTTCGCGGCCAGCTCCGCGGGGGGTGCGAATCGCCGCTCCTCCTTAAGAAGGTTGGCCAGGCTTTCGTTGCTCACGACATCTCCCATTCCCAGGGCGTCCGATGTGTCCCAGCCCATAGCTCATCAGTCGGATGCCCAGGTGACAAGAGCATCCGGCCAATTGGTTTAGACCTGTGAGGGCGGGACCGGGTGGTCAAGTGACCCCTCCTCCCCGGGCGGTGGGGAGAAGGGGTCACCGACCCTTTCCACGGACGCGGCGCCCCGAAGGTTCAGGGCGGGCGGGCCGGGGTCCTGGCAGGGCTGTCAGGGCTGTCAGGCCGGGGCCCCCTCCCTGGGTGACGGCCGGGAAGGTGGCCGGGCGGGTGCGGGGGAAGGAGGATGGGAAGAGGTGGGGTACGACGCGCGGCTCGGCTTCGGCTGGGGGGACGGGGCCACCCAGTGGAAGACGAGGCTCTCCCCGTCCTCCCGAGCGCCGCTCGTGCGCGTGTCGCGGCCGTTCCCGTTCCCATTCCCGCCCCCGATGCCGGGGTCGCGGCCGTTCCCGTTCCCGCTCCCGTTCTCGCTCCGGGTGACGGGTTCGGCGTCCGACAGGAGATACGCCTGCGCCTCACCCACGTGGAAATACATGCCGTGCAGCTCCAGCGTGCCCTCCGCGAGCCGCCGTGCGACGGCTTCGTGGGCCTTCAGGTGTTCCAGTTGCTGGACGACATTGGTGAGGCACAGCTGCTCGGCCGCATCGACCGGCAGTCTGCCCCCTTCGTCTCCGGACGGTCCTCCGGACAGCCGGGCCCAGGTGCGGTGCGTGTTCTTCATCCGCTCCAGGCTGGGCATCCCGTGTCGCAGCCAGCGTCGCAGTGACGTATCGGGGGCGTCCGGGTTGCTGTTCAGCAGGGTCTGCATCGCCCCGCAGTCCGAGTGCCCGCACACGGTGATGGACTGCACGCGCAGGACCTCCACCGCGTACTCGATCGCGGCCGCCACGGAGTCGTCCCCGCTCTCCGCGCCCGGCAGCGGCACCAGATTGCCGACGTTCCGCACGGTGAACAGGTCGCCGGGGCCGCTGGCCGTGATCATGCTGGTGACCAGCCGGGAGTCGGCGCACGTCAGGAAGAGCTGCGACGGTCGCTGGCCCTCCCGCGCGAGCCTGGCCAGCTCCTCGCGTACCAGCGGAGCCGTATTGCGCTGGAAGGAGCTGAGTCCACTGGCCAGCTGATGCCCCTTCACTTGCCGATCGGCCTCGGTGGCGTGGTGCTCGGCGGCGGGGTGTTCGCCGCAGTGATGGTTGCGCCACGGTGTCCACGGTCGGCAGCAGGCATGCGCGCCCGCGCCGGGCTCGGCGATCCGCACACCGGTGCGGCCGGTCATCTCGACCTGCCCGCCCCGGACCACATGGGACATCTGCCAGTCCTGCAAGGTTTCGTAGGCCGCGTGGTCCATGAAGGATCCGTCCAACTCGACGACGGCCTTCGCCCCCTGGGGGATCTGGTGCAGTGCCCTGCTCAGCCGGGGCACGGCGAGGAAGGTCAGCTGACCTCGAACCCGGATGTGTTCGACGTCCCCCTTGGTCTCCCTGGTGATCCGCGTCCTGGTCAGCCGGTGCATGGCGACACCGCTGGCCACGACGATGCCGAGCGCCACGCCCTCCAGGATCCCGATGAGGACGACCCCGGACACCGTCACGGCGTAGACCATCACCTCGCGATGGCGGGTGACGCTGCGGATGTGGGTGATGCTCACCATCTGGATGCCGATCACCATGACGAGCGCGGCCAGCGCGGGCAGCGGGATCAGATCCAGGACCGGTACGAGGACGAGAGCGGCCAGCACCACCCACAGGCCGTGCAGCATCGTGGAGTTACGGCTCACCGCGCCCGCCGACACATTGGCCACGCTGCGTACGGCGACGCCCGCGACCGGCAGCCCGCCGAGTGCTCCGGACACGATGTTCGCCGCTCCTTGCCCCGCCAGCTCCCGGTCGAGGTTGGAGCGCGGCACATGGGTCTCCGCGTCCTTGCGGGCGGCCACCAGCTTGTCGACGGCGACGGCCGACAGCAGTGACTGGACGCTGGTGACGAGCGTGATGGTCAGGACGCCGACGGCGATGCCGAGGACGGGTCCCTCGGGCAGCCCCGGCAGCGCGTGACTGCTCCAGGAGGGCAGGTCCACACGGGGTACGCCGATTCCGGCGACGACGGCCAGTATCGTCGCGGCGGCCACGGCGGTGAGCGCGGCCGGCACCTTCCGCAGCCCACGTCCGACCCGCCCGGGAAGCCGTGGCCACGCCAGCAGGACGACGACGGTCACCGCGCTCACGGACACGGCGGCCGTGTGGAGGTCGGCCAATTGGGCGGGCAGGCCCCGGACGTTGTCCACGGCGGAGCTCTGCGGCGTACCACCGAGGACGACGTGGAGCTGGGCGAGGGCGATGGTGACACCGATGCCGGCCACCATGCCGTGCACGATCGCCGGGGACACGACGAGGGCCGAGCGCGCCACCCGCATCGCGGACAGCGCGAGTTGGGCGAACCCGGCCAGGACGGTGATGGCGCACGTGGTGAGCCAGCCGTACTTCTGGATGAGCTCGGCGGTGACCAGCGTCAGCCCGGCGGCGGGCCCGCTGACCTGGAGCGGTGAGCCGCCGAACCGGCCGGCGACGATGCCGCCGACGGCGGCGGCCACCAGGCCGGCCTGGAGCGGCGCGCCGGTGGCGAGCGCGATGCCGAGGGAGAGCGGCAACGCGATGAGGAACACGACGATGGAGGCCGACACGTCGGCGCCCGCGACCCGGAACCGGCGACGGCCCCCGGGTGGTGGCGGGCTGTGCGGCCGCTTGAACCGGGGGCTCCCGGCAGTGCGGAACGTACGGCCGGTGCGGTCGGTCTTGTCGGTGCGGGCCGGGATACAGGCAGTCATGGTTCCCGTCTCCTCCGGGGCGGCGCGGTCGCGGTACGTGCGGGTGGAACGAACGTGGGGCGCGGCCGTGGGTCACGGCGTGCAGCGGCGGGAGTGTGCCAACTCTCTGTAAACAGATCGTAATGCAGAGTAAAGACTCCGGCATTATTTTCGATGCAAAAGGGGCAATGTTTCACCCTATCCAGTGATTAGTCGTCCTAGTACGGCTTGTCGTATCTTCATACCCCCTTCTGTGGTGCGACGTTGACGGCGCTCGCGCTCGCACTCGCACCAGAGAACTCCGTGGACCACGAGAAGGGTGGGCGGAACATGGCCGCCACGAAGAAGACCGCCACGCACGGAATCCCCGCCCGGAAGAGCCCCGCCCGGAAGAGCCCCGCGCGCGGGGCCACCCGGCGGGGGATGGCCGCGCACAGGGCTGTCACGTGCAGGTTCCCCGTCGCCACGGTGGCGCTCGCGGCCGGGGCGGCGGTGGCGCTGGTGGCCGGGCTCGCCGGATGTGCCGGTTCCGACGAGGCCACCAAGGGCGCGGCCGGCCCCAAGCCCGGCGCGGCGCCCAAGAGCATGGTCCGCCTCATCGGCGACGGCTCGACCGCCTACACCGGCGCCCAGCCCGGTCTGCACAAGCCGCAGCGCCTCAAGCCCGGCCAGAAGCCGCCCCAGTTCGTGGTCTTCTCCTGGGACGGCGCGGGCGAGGACAGCCAGAAGCTCTTCTCCCACTTCCGTGAGGTGGGCAGGAAGTACGGCGCGACGATGACGTACTTCCTCAGCGGCGTCTATCTGCTGCCGGAGGAGAAGGCGACGCTGTACGACCCGCCCGGCCACGCCCCGGGCCGCTCCGACATCGGCTTCAACGACACCGGGGGCATCCGTGACACCGTGCGCGAACTGCGTGGCGCCTGGCAGGAGGGCAACGAGATCGGCACCCACTTCAACGGCCACTTCTGCGGCCCGGAGAGCGGTGTCGGAACCTGGTCGGTCGAGGACTGGAAGAGCGAGATCTCCCAGGCCAAATCCTTCGTCAAGAACTGGAAGACGAACTCCGGCCTGACGTCGGAGAAGCCGCTGCCGTTCGACTACGACACGGAACTCATCGGCGCCCGGACGCCCTGCCTGGAGGGCAGGGAGAACTTCCTCCGCGCCGCGAGCGAACTCGGCTGGCGCTACGACACCAGCGGTATCAACAACCAGGTGTGGCCCGGGAAGGACCGGGGCCTGTGGGATCTCTCGCTCCAGATGATCCCCATCCCCGGGCGGTCCTTCGAGACGCTGTCCATGGACTACAACTTCATGGTCAACCAGTCCGGGACGGCCAAGGGCGCGCCGTCCATGCACCAGTACTGGGGTGACCAGTTCCGCGACGGGATGCTGCAGGCCTTCGACCGCGCCTACAACGGCAACCGCGCCCCGCTGATCATCGGCAACCACTTCGAGTCCTGGAACGGCGGCACGTACATGCGCGCCATCGAGGAGACGATCGCGGAGGTCTGCGTCCGCAGTGAGGTGCGGTGCGTGTCGTTCCGGCAGCTCGCCGACTGGCTGGATGCCCAGGAGCCCGCCGTGCTGGCCAAGCTGCGGACCCTGAAGGTCGGCGAGGCTCCGAAGGACGGCTGGACGGCTTTCCTCGCCGCCCGGCCGACCGCCGCCGCCTCGCCCGCCACTTCGCCCACTGCCCCGTCCGCCGCCCCGTCCGCGGCCACCCGCCGTCAGGCGGGCTGAACGGCGTCGAGTCCCTCACCGAGTACGAAGCCGGGGTCGACCTGCGCGGCCAGGTCGGCGCCCGTCTTCGCGTTGCCCCAGCTCTCCGCGTTCTTCAGGTGGAAGTGCACCATCTGGCGCGTGTAGCGCTCCCAGTCGCGGAACCGGTACGAGTCTTCCGCGGCGTTCTGCAAGGACTGCAGCGCCATCCGGTTGTCGGCCTCCAGCAACTCGAAGCGCGCCGGGCGGCCCTTTTCCATCGAGCGCACCCAGTCCGAGTGGCCGACCGTGACGAGCAGGTCGTCCCCGATCTCCTCGCGGAGGAAGTCGACGTCCTCCATGCCCTGCACCTTGTTGCCGACGACCCTGAGCGTGACGCCGAAGTCGCGTGCGTACTCCTTGTACTGGCGGTAGACGGAGACGCCCTTGCGGGTCGGCTCGGCCACCAGGAACGTCATGTCGAAACGCGTGAACATCCCGGACGCGAACGAGTCGGAGCCGGCCGTCATGTCGACGACGACGTACTCGTCGGCACCGTCGACCAGGTGGTTCAGGCACAGCTCGACCGCCCCGACCTTGGAGTGGTAGCAGGCCACGCCGAGGTCGGACTCGGTGAACGGTCCGGTCGCCATCAGCCTGATCTCGCCGTCGTCCAGCAGTACGGGGCGGGCGCACGCCTCGTAGATCGGGTTGCTCTCGCGGATGCGCAGCAGGCGGGACCCCTCACCCGGCGGAGTCGTCTTGATCATCGTCTCGGGGGAGGGGATCCGCGGGTTGGTGCCGCGCAGATACTCCTTGATCAGCGGCAGGTGAGCGCCCATCGCCGGCAGCGCGGCCGCTTCGGCCTCGTCGAGGCCGAGCGCGGCCCCGAGGTGCTGGTTGATGTCGGCGTCCACGGCGAGGACGGGGGCCTCATTGGCGACCAGGTGGCGGATGAAGAGCGAGGACAGCGTGGTCTTTCCGCTGCCGCCCTTCCCTACGAAAGCGATCTTCATGTTCAGATAGCGTAGCGGTGTGTAGTGGGTTGCTTGCGGGAAGTCGCCAGGATGTATGAGGAACGCCACTCCAAGGTGGGGGCCGGAGGGCCGGGAGCGTAGCCTCCCTACTTATGAGTACGAATCCCGCTGACCCCCTGGTCGCGCTGGTCGCGCTGCCCGGCGTGCCCGATGCCGTGGACTCCGTTCGCAAGGCCGTCGACCGGGTCTACGGGCACCGCGTGATGCGGCGCCGGAGCAATGAGGTGACCTCGGAGGCGGCGCTGCGCGGTGCCCGCGCCTCGGCGGCCCTGTCGGGTGCGGACTGGGCGCTGGAGGAGGTGCGCCGGCGTACCGACTTCAGCGGTGACGAGGAGGCGCGCACGGTCGGCGCCGCGCTGCGTCTGGGCGCTGAGGCCGGGCAGCTCCTGTCGATCTGGCGCCAGTCGCCGATGCGGGTGCTGGCCCGGCTCCACCTGGTCGCGGCGGGCGATCCGGGCAGGCCGGCGGCCGGTGCTGTGGCCGATCCGGCGAGCCCGGCGAGCCCGGCGGCAGATTCGGCTGCCGGCTTGGTGGCCGGCTCGGTGGCCGACTCGGTGGGGCGGCCGCGGCAGGACGGTGAGCCGGTCGACGAACCGCTGATCGACGCGCCGCTGCCGGATGCCACCGAGGTCGCCGGCCGGCTGGAGGGGCTGTCGGACCTGATCGTCGCGGGCAGCTCCGCCCCGGCGCTGGTGACGGCCGCGGTGGTGCACGGCGAGCTGCTGGCGCTGCGGCCCTTCACCTCGTACAGCGGACTGGTGGCCCGGGCGGCCGAGCGCATCGTGCTGATCGGCAGCGGGCTGGACCCCAAGGCGATCTGCCCGGCCGAGGTGGGCCACGCCGAACAGGGGCGCGCCGCGTACGTCGCGGCGTTCGAGGGTTATCTGTCCGGTACGCCGGAGGGCATGGCGGCGTGGATCGCGCACTGCGGGCGCGCGGTGGAACTCGGCGTCCGGGAGTCGACCGCGGTGTGCGAGGCGCTGCAGCGCGGCGCGGCGTAAACGGGTTCGAACAGGGTTGCGGCGGTACCGCAGAACGGTACCGCCGCTGGCACGTCCGCAGAGTTACCATGCGTCCTCGATATGTGCCCATCAGGCGGGGACTTTGCCCTACGCCTGGTGCGGCTGGCCCGTAATCGACGGGTCGACGTCGCGTGGGTGCTCAGCTTCCGTGCTGTTCGGTCCGTGGGGCCTTCTTGCTCAACAGGTAATCCTTTCGGATGTCCTCGGTCTCGCGGGCCGTTAAGTCCTTTGTACTACCGACCGGGGGGATACGAAAGCCCTGGCTCCACTTTTTACTTTTGGGACCGTATGCCCGTTACGTGGCCCTGTCGATGCTCCGCTTCCTCCTTACGCGCACCTTATGCGCGGTACTCAGTGATTCAGGTGTCAATGTTCGGATGAGCGGGTGCCCTCAGGCCGACTGCCGACGCCTGCTGGCGTACCAGACGAGCCCGGCCGTGGCTGCCGCCGCACCCACGGCCGCTGCCGCGACGAGTGCGGGGCGCGGTGGCATCCGGAAAGCGGGCAGGCGCTGCTTCAGCCGTACGGGGCGGTTGAAGACGAGAACCGGCCAGTCCCGGGCGGCCGCCTCGCGGCGCAGCGCACGGTCCGGATTGACCACGTACGGGTGTCCCACGGCCTCCAGCATCGGAAGATCGGTGGCCGAATCGCTGTAGGCGTAGCAGCGCGACAGGTCGTACCCCTCCGTTTCGGCCAGTTCGCGGATCGCTTCCGCCTTGGTGGGTCCGTAGGCGTAGTACTCCACCTCCCCCGTGAAGCAGCCGTCGTCGCCGACGACCATTCGCGTCGCCACGACCCGGTCGGCCCCGAGGAGCTCGCCGATGGGTTCCACCACCTCGGCACCGGAGGTGGAGACGATCACGACGTCCCGGCCGGCGGCGTGGTGCTCCTCGATGAGGGACGCCGCCTCGTCGTAGATGATCGGATCGATCAGGTCGTGCAGGGTTTCGGCGACCAGCTCTCTGACCTGCTGGACGTTCCAGCCTTTGCAGAGCGCGGAGAGGTACTCGCGCATCCGCTCCATCTGCTCGTGATCGGCGCCGCCGGCCAGGAAGACGAACTGGATGTAGGCAGTCCGCAGTACGGCGCGGCGGTTGATCAGGCCGCCTTGGTAGAAGGACTTGCTGAAGGTCAACGTCGATGACTTCGCAATGACCGTCTTGTCCAGGTCGAAGAAGGCTGCTGTGCGCGGCAAGGAGTGGTTTTCCACGAGCCCGAGCATAGGTGCCCGCCATTCGGCGTACGCTGGGGCGTGTGGGTTTGCCTGAGAAGGCTCTCGGGTACACCATGGAAGTCACGGATCGTTCGCGACCGTGCTAACCCGGTCCGGCTCCTCCCCCCCCGAGTCGGCCGGAGAGACGACCCCCGCTCTCCCCCCCGGCGGGGGTCGTCGCATGTCCGGACGCGTTTTCGCCCGTTCCCGGCAGCTTGAAACGATCATTTGATTCCTCCGTCCCTCGCTGCGGCGGCCTGTCCGCCATGCGCTCGTCTCGTCACTCAGAGTAGCCGATGTGCTGCTCTGTGGAAGTCGCTGGTTTGGGTTACGGGGATATTCACAACCGGCGAGTTGTCCACAGTTTTTGAGCAAGATCCACTTCTTTTCCGGAAGTCGTGCACCGTGATTGCGGCCGCGAAGTCCGCGGATGGCAGGAATCGCAGATCTCTCGTCCCGCGAGGGCGGGGCGGAGACCACGCGGAGTCCGCGCACCGGGCCACGTGAAGAGGAAGCGAAGGGCGCGGGCGTACGGGACCGAATTGACGCGCGCAGATCGCCCGCGGCTCACCGCACGGACGGCCGCGCCGATCACGCCGGCGCCGCGTCGATTTCGCGTCGATTCCGCGCCGGTGTCGCGCCGGTGTCGCGTCGGATTCACGCGCCCGTCGCGCGCAGCACAGGGAGAAGACAGGGAAGAGGGGGCGGAGATCATGGCCGGATCCATCACATCCGAGCGCGCGCCGACCGTCGAGGGGCGGCGCGCGGGACCGCTGATCGTGACCGAGGACGCCGAGCTGCTCGACGACCTGCTGCGGCTGTGCGCCGCGGCGGGCGCGCAGCCGGAGGTGTACCACTCGGTGCCCGAGCGCAGCGGGAGCTGGGAGGCCGCGCCGCTGGTCCTGGTGGGCGACGACGCGGCCGACCGGTGCCGGGGTGCGGTACGCAGGCGGGGCGTGCTGCTCGTCGGGCGGGACCAGGACGATCCCGGCGTATGGCGGCGGGCGGTGGAGATCGGCGCGGACTGTGTGCTGCGGCTGCCCGACGCCGAGAGCTGGCTCGTCGACCGGATCGCCGATGTGGTCGAGGGCGTGGGGAGGCAGGCGCTGACCGTCGGGGTGATCGGCGGGCGCGGTGGTGCCGGGGCGTCGACGCTGGCCTGTGCGCTGGCCGTCACGGCGGCGCGCGAGGGCCGGCGGACGATGCTCGTGGACGGCGATCCGCTGGGCGGCGGGCTCGACGTCCTGCTGGGCGGCGAGCAGGCGGAGGGGCTGCGGTGGCCGGACCTCGCCGTCTCCAAAGGCAGGGTCGCCAGTGGGGCGTTGGAGGAGTCACTGCCTTCCCTGCGGGGGCTTCGTGTCCTCAGCTGGGACCGGGGTGACGCCGTGGCCATCCGGCCGGAGGCGATGCGGTCGGTGCTGGCGGCGGCGCGCAGGCGCGGCGGCGTGGTGGTCGTGGATCTGCCGCGCCGGGTGGACGAGGCCACCGCGGAGGCGTTGGCGCAACTGGACGTGGGGCTGCTCGTCGTGCCCGCCGAACTGCGGGCCGTCGCCGGCGCCAAGCGGGTGGCGTCCATGGTCGGCATGGTGCTGCGGGACCTGCGGGTGGTGGTGCGCGGGCCGTACGCGGCAGGGGTCGACGACCAGTGGATCGCGGACGTGCTGGGCCTGCCGCTCGCGGGAGAAGTACCGGTGGAGCACGGCCTGTTGGCCGCTCTGGACGTGGGTGCGCCGCCGGGTGACAGCGCGCGGGGGCCGCTGGGGCGGTTCTGCGCGGCGTTCTGGGAGCGGGCGCTGGCCGGGGAGAGTGCGTCGTGACGGCGGGCCTGCTGGAGGCCGTTCGGCAGCGGCTCGTGGAGAGCGGCACGGATCCGACTCCGGCCGGTGTGGCGGCGGCCCTGCGGGCGCAGGGCCGGTTGCTGGGCGATTCGGAAGTGCTGGGCGCCGCCGAGGAGTTGCGGTGCGAACTGGTGGGGACCGGCCCCCTGGAGCCGTTGCTCGCCGACCCGGCGGTGACGGACGTACTGGTGTCGGCGCCGGACCGGGTGTGGGTGGACCGGGGCGCGGGACTGGAGTTGTCGGGCGTCGTGTTCCCGGACGCGGCGGCGGTGCGCAGACTGGCGCAGCGGCTGGCGGCGGTGGCGGGACGGCGGCTGGACGACGCCCGGCCGTGGGTGGACGCGCGGCTGCCGGACGGGACACGGATGCACGCGGTGCTGCCGCCGGTGGCGGTCGGTTCGACCTGCCTGTCGCTGCGGGTGGTGCGGCCGCGGGCTTTCTCGCTCGCGGAGTTGACGGCCGCGGGGACGGTGCCGCCGTGCGGGGACCACGTGCTTCGGGCGCTGGTCGAGGCCCGGGTTTCGTACCTGGTCAGCGGCGGCACGGGATCGGGGAAGACGACGCTGCTGTCCACGCTGCTGGGGCTGGTGGGTGCGCGTGAGCGGATCGTCCTGGCCGAGGACTCGGCCGAGTTGCGGCCCGATCACCCCCATGTGGTCCGGCTGGAGGCCCGGCCACCGAACCAGGAGGGCGCGGGCCTGGTGACGCTGCGGGACCTGGTGCGCCAGGCCCTGCGGATGCGGCCCGACCGACTGGTGGTGGGCGAGGTGCGGGGCTCCGAGGTGACGGATTTGCTGGCCGCCTTGAACACGGGGCACGAGGGCGGCTGCGGCACCGTGCACGCCAACACCGCCGCCGATGTGCCTGCCCGCCTGGAGGCGCTCGGCACGGCCGCGGGGCTCGACCGGGCGGCGCTGCACAGCCAGGTGGCGGCCGCCCTGTCGGTGGTGGTCCATCTGGCGCGGGACCGGGACGGGCAGCGCCGGATCGCCGAGGTCCATGTGCTGGAACGGGACGTACGCGGGCTGGTGGTCACGGTTCCCGCACTGCGGTGGGGCGCCGAGGGGTTCCGGTACGAGCAGGGCTGGGAGCGGCTGCGGTCGCTGATCGGGGGTGCGCGGTGGTGACGGGACAGCCGATGTACGCGGCGGTGTGCGCGGGCGCGGCGGCCTGGCTGGTGCTGGACCGGCAGCAGGGGCTGCGACGGGCACGGCTGCTGTTCGCGGGCGCCGGTGAGGTGGCGAACCCGGCCCTGTGGTCCTGGCGGCGGTGGGCGCCGGTGGTGCGGGTACGGCGGGAGTGGCTGTGCCTGGTGGTGGCGGTGGCCCTGGCGGTGCTGGGCGAGTCGGTGCTGCCGCTGGTCGCGGGGGCGTGTGCCGTGCCGCTGGTGGGGCGCCGCCTCCGGGCCAGGGAGCGCGCCCGGAGGCGGGAGGAGCGGGCGGACGCGGTGATCGCGCTGTGCGGTGCGGTCGCCGGTGAGTTGCGCGCCGGGTGGCAGCCCGGGCAGGCGTTGCTCTGGGCGGCGCGTACCACCGGGGCGCTGGGGGCCGAGGAGGCGGCGGTCCTGGCGGCGGCGCGGTTCGGGGGCGACGTGCCGGAGGCTCTGCGGCGGGCGGCGCGGGAGGACGGCGCGGACGGCTTGGCCGGCCTGGCGGCCTGCTGGCAGGTGGCGGTGGACGGTGGGGCCGGTCTCGCGGCGGGCCTGGACCGGCTGGACGCGGCGCTGCGGGAGCGACGGGACCAGCGGGAGCGGCTGAGGGCCCAGCTGGCGGGCGCCTGGGCGACGGTGGGATTGCTGGCGCTGCTGCCGGTGGTGGGCCTGGCGATGGGGTGGGCGCTCGGCGCCGACCCATTGCGGGTGCTGCTGCACACCCCTGCGGGCCTTGGCTGTCTGGCGGTGGGCGGGCTTCTGGAGGCCCTGGGCCTGTGGTGGGCCGGTCGGGTCGTACGGGCCGGGGAGGAGCCGTGAGCGGCCCGTTCTTGCACAGCCTGGGGCTGACGGTGGCCTTGTCGGCCGGCGCGATCTGGCTGACCTGGACGGTGGTGGCCCGGCGGCGGGAGTGCCGGGTACGCCGGCGGATCGCCGCCCTGCTGGGGGCGGAGCACGCGCGGCGCCGGGTCTGGAGGCCGGAGTACGGGGCGTGGGTGCGGCGCTGGGCGGCGCCTGCGGGGGCCGCGCTGAGCGGGTACGTGGTGGTCGGCGGGATCACCGGGTGTGCGGTGGGTGCCGCTGCCGCGTATGGCGTACGACGGTGGCAGCGGCGCCCGCGCCCGGGCGGGGACGGGCACGGTGACGGTGACGGTGGGGCGGCGCACGGGCTGCCCTTGGCGGCGGACCTGCTGGCCGCGTGCCTGTCGGCCGGGGCGGGGCCGCGCGAGGCGGCGGAGGCCGTCGGGGAGTCGCTGGGCGGTCCGGTCGGCGACCGGCTGGCGAGAGCGGCGGCCGAACTGCGGCTGGGTGGCGAACCGGCCGAGGTGTGGGGGCGGTTCGGTGAGATACCGGGCGCCCGGCCGCTGGCGCGCTGTCTGGAGCGGGCGAGTGCCTCGGGTGCTCCCTCGGCCGAGGCGGTGTCCCGGCTGGCCGCCGGGCTGCGAGCGGAACAGGCGCGACGGGCCACGGCCCGCGCGCAGCGGGCGCAGGTACTGATCACCGCCCCGGTGGGGCTCTGCTTCCTGCCCGCGTTCCTCGCGGTCGGAGTGGCACCGGTGGTCATCGGGCTGGCGAGCGAACTGTTGTGACGGATCGGCATCTCATGGGGGTTGGTATGTGGAACCGGATGGTGAGGGCCCTGACGGCGAAGGTGCGTCGGGATGCGGGGATGACCACGGCCGAGTACGCGATGGGGACGCTGGCGGCGTGTGCCTTCGCAGCCGTGCTCTACAAGATCGTCACGAGTGACGTCGTGTCGGGCGGGCTGGAGTCGCTGATCGGGAGGGCGCTCGATGCCCAGTTCTGAGACCAGTTCTGAGACCAGTTCTGAGACCGGTTCTGAGACCGGTTCCGGGCCCGGTTCTTCGGCCTGCATTGATCGCGGATCAGTGACCGCCGAGGCGGCGACGGTCCTGCCGGCGCTGGTGCTGTTCACGATGGCGCTCGTGTGGGCGCTGATGGCGGCCGCCGCGCAGATCCAGTGCGTCGACGCGGCGCGGGCCGGGGCGCGGGCGGTGGCACGTTCCGAGCCGCGTGAGGACGCGGTGGCGGCCGCCCGGTCGGCAGCCCCGGGAGGCGCCCGGGTGGCGGTGGAACGGGCCGGGGAGCTGTGGCGCGTGCGGGTGGAGGCACCGGCCCCCGGGCCCGGCCCCCTGCGACTGACCCTCCACGCGGAGGCGGCCGCACTCGCCGAGGACACCGTGGGGGTGACGCCGTGAGGTCCTCGAACCGGACCTCGCGCCCCGGCTCGAGCCCCGGCCCGCGCAGGGCCCCGGTCCCCGCCATGGCCCCGCTGAGGGTCCCGCGGCGGGCCTTCGGGTCGGCCCGGTGGCCGGGACCCCTCTCGGCCGGCTCGGCCCCTGGCTCGGCCCGGCGGCCGGGGGCGGGTGCGGCTGCGCTGTCGGCTCATGGGGCGGGGCGCTGTGCGGATCGCGGGGCCGCGACGGTGTGGGCGGCGATGGCGGGGACCGTGATGTGCGTGGTGTTCGCGGCGGTCCTCGCCCTGGGGCAGGCGGTGGCCGCCCGGCACCAGGCCGGAGGCGCCGCCGACCTGGCGGCGCTGGCCGCGGCGGACCGGGCGCTGTGGGGTGCGGCCGACGCGTGCGGGACGGCGGCCAGGGTGGCGCGGGCCCAGGGCGCGGAGGTGGTGCGGTGCACCCTGCGCGGCGAGATCGTGGATGTGACGGCACGGGCCCGGTTCGGGCCGTACGCGCCCGTGGTCAGGGCGCGGGCGGGCCCTCCTGGGGCGCTTCCGGGGCTCCCCGCAGCAGTTCCGTGAGGAGGCGCACGGCGCCCCGCTTGTGGAGCGGGTCGTTGCCGTTGCCGCACTTGGGGGACTGGATGCAGGAGGGGCAGCCCGCCTCGCATTCGCAGGACGCGATGGCGTCACGGGTCGCGGTGAGCCACTCGCGGGCGGTGTGGAAGGCGCGCTCCGCGAAGCCTGCGCCGCCCGGGTGGCCGTCGTACACGAAGACCGTCGGGAGCAGCGTGTCGGGGTGGAGCGGGACGGACACGCCCCCGATGTCCCAGCGGTCGCAGGTGGCGAAGAGCGGCAACAGGCCGATGGACGCGTGCTCGGCGGCGTGCAGGGCGCCGCCCAGTTGCTCCGGGTTCACCCGGGCGGCGTCCAACTGGTCCTCGGTGACGGTCCACCACACGGCGCGGGTGCGCAGGGTGCGTGGCGGGAGGTCGAGTTTGGTCTCGCCGAGCACCTCGCCGGTGATCAGGCGGCGGCGGAGGAAGGAGACGACCTGGTTGGTGACCTCGACGGAGCCATAGCACAGGCGCCCGTCACCCCAGGAAATCTGCGTGTCGGTCTCCAGGACGGAGATGGCGGTGGTGTCGCGGGCGGTGGTGGAGTACGGGGGGTTGGCCTCCTCGACAAGGGCGACCGAGTCCTTCAGGTCCAGCTGCTTGACCAGATACGTGCGGCCCATGTGGAGGTGGACGGCGCCCTCGTGGACGGCGGCGTGGGCGGCCGGTTCGTCGACCGTGCCGAGCAGCCGGCCCGTTCCGGCCTCGACGATCTGGACGGGGCTGCCACCCCCGCCACGAATGTCGGTGAGGTCGGCGGCACGTTCACGGCGGGTCCAGTACCAGCCGGACGCGCGCCGCCGCAGCAGGCCGGCCGACTCCAGCTGGGGCAGCAGGTCCGGGGCGGCAGGGCCGAAGAGGTCCAGGTCGGCGTCGGTGAGCGGGTGTTCCGCCGCCGCCGCGCACAGGTGGGGGGCGAGGACATACGGGTTGTCCGGGTCCAGGACGGTCGACTCGACGGGCTGGCGGAACAGCGCGTCGGGGTGGTGGACGAGGAAGGTGTCCAGCGGGTCGTCGCGGGCCACGAGCACCGCGAGCGCCCCCTGCCCGGAGCGTCCGGCACGGCCCGCCTGCTGCCACAGCGAGGCCCGGGTGCCGGGGTAGCCGGCGATCACCACGGCGTCCAGCCCCGACACGTCGATGCCCAGCTCCAGGGCGGTCGTCGCGGCCAGCCCGAGGAGCTCGCCCGAGTGCAGGGCCCGCTCCAGGGCGCGGCGCTCCTCGGGCAGGTAACCGCCCCGGTAGGCGGCGACCCGCTTGGGCAGCGAGCGGTCGACCTCCGCGAGGCGTTCCTTGGCGATGACCGAGATCAGCTCGGCCCCGCGCCGCGAGCGTACGAAGGCGACCGTGCGGACGCCCTGGATGGTCAGGTCCGTCAGGAGGTCGGCGGTCTCGGCCGTCGCGGTGCGGCGCACCGGGGCGCCCTGTTCACCCTGGAGTTCGGTGAGCGGCGGCTCCCACAGTGCGAAGACCAGCTCCCCGCGCGGCGAGGCGTCGTCGGTGACCTCGCGCACGGGCAGACCGGTCAGCCGCCCGGCGGCGAGGGCCGGCTGGGCGGCGGTCGCGGAGGCGAGGAGGAAGACGGGGGAGGAGCCGTAGCGGGCGCAGACGCGGCGCAGTCGGCGCAGCACCTGGGCGACGTGGGAGCCGAAGACCCCGCGGTAGGTATGGCACTCGTCGATGACCACATAGCGCAGGGCGCGCAGGAAGGAGGACCAGCGCGGGTGGGAGGGGAGTATGCCCCGGTGCAGCATGTCGGGGTTGGTCAGGACGTAATTGGCGTACTGGCGGACCCATTCCCGCTCCTCGACGGGCGTGTCGCCGTCGTACACGGCGGGCCGGATCCGGTTGCCCAGGGGGGCGGCGAGCGCCTTCACCGAGCGCCGCTGGTCGGCGGCGAGGGCCTTGGTGGGGGCGAGGTACAGGGCGGTGGTGCCCCGGCCGTTGGGCGCCTCGGAGCCGTCCAGCAGGGTGGACAGGACGGGTGCCAGATAGGCGAGGGACTTGCCGGACGCGGTCCCGGTGGCGATGACGACCGACTCGCCGTCCAGAGCGTGCTCGGCGGCGGCCGCCTGGTGGGCCCAGGGGTGCTCGATGCCCGCCGTATGGATGGCGTTGATCACTTCTGGCCGGATGCGATCGGGCCAGACTGCATGCCGACCCGCTCTTGGGGGCAGGTGCTCCGTATGAGTGATGCGCGTAGCCCGGTTCGCCCCTGCGGCGAGCCGGTCGAGGACCGTACCGGGGGAGGGGCGGGTGTCCCCGCTCTCGGGAGGTCGACTGGGGCGCTGATTCATGGCCATCGGCACCGAGTGTGTCACCGGCGTGACGGACAATGCTCCCAAGGCGTCGTGCATGGCTGCTGGTAAGTGATTGAATGCCATCGCGGCTGGCGATCCGTCCCCTGGCTCCGTCCGGAGAATCCGAGGGGCGACCGCTCGATAGCAAGGTGCTGGAGGATCCGTGGACCTGTCCCTGTCGACTCGCACTGTTGGTGACCGTACGGTCGTCGAGGTCGGTGGCGAGATTGATGTGTATACCGCGCCCAAGCTGCGCGAGCAGTTGGTCGAGTTGGTGAATGACGGCAGCTACCACCTGGTCGTCGACATGGAGGGCGTGGACTTCCTCGACTCGACCGGCCTCGGCGTGCTGGTGGGCGGCCTGAAGCGCGTGCGCGCGCATGAGGGTTCGCTGCGCCTGGTCTGCAACCAGGAGCGCATTCTCAAGATCTTCCGGATCACTGGTCTGACCAAGGTGTTCCCGATCCACACCACGGTCGACGAGGCCGTCGCGGCCACCGACTGAGTCGGCTCGCCGCGCAGCGCCGCGTCTCACCGGCAGCTCCTGGACGGGTCCCTTCTGTTCCGGTCGGCCCCGTCCGAGGGTCGTCGGACGGGGCCGGGCCTGGGCGGGTCCTGGTCGGGACTCGACCGGGACCGGCCGGCCGACCCCGGCCCGGCCCGGCCGGGGTCGGCCGGCGGCCGGTCGGCAGTCGACCCGGAGTGGGCGCGGCAGCCGGTCGGGCCGGACGGTACGACCGGTGTTCCGGCCGTCCCTTCCAGCCATTTCTTCCGGTCGACCCGACCGGAGGACTGGCCGGTGGATTCGAGGAGGAAGCAAGAGCAGAGTGCCGGGCGTCCAGCCCGGTCCTCTGAGAGGCACGCTCGCACGTCCGAGGGGGACCGTATGGCCACCGTTGAACTCCGCTTCAGCGCCCAGCCCGAGCACGTCAGGACCGCCCGTCTGGTGGCGGCCGCCGTGGCGCGCCGGGCCGGGGTCGACGAAGCCGTGCTGGACGAGGTCAGGCTCGCCGTCGGTGAGGCGTGCTCCCGCGCGGTCGGGCTGCACCGCAGCAACAACGTGACCTCCCCGGTCCGGGTCGTGCTCACCGAGGAGGAGAAGGCGTTCTCCATCGAGGTCGGTGACGAGGTCCCGGGCGCGGGTGTCGCGGCCGCCGACGCCGCCGGGGTGCCGGGCAGCCGCAGCGCCGCGCCGACGGAGGGGTTCGACGACGCCGAGGGCGAGGACGAGATGGGCCTCGCGGTCATCACCGGACTCGTCGACGACGTCGAGGTGTCGGCGGGTGAGGCGGGCGGCGTCATCCGGATGACCTGGCCGACGAATCCCGCAGCCGTGCATCCCTGATCACCGCGCCGGCGAAATGAAAGGCCCTGCTGAGCAGGGCCTTTTTGTATTTCCTAGATCGCCCCGCCGGTCGTCAATGGTTTAAAGTCGTTACTGCTTTCGAGTGGATTCCTCGCATCGCGCATTTGCCGACTGGCAAGCGAAGGTCAATTCTGTTCTACGGCGCTCTGTTTTGATCAGGTTCTGCTCCCTACAATCCGTCCACGTCTTGAGCTCTTCTGACGTCAAGGAGGACGAATGGCGGGGCTCTTCACCACACAC
This sequence comes from Streptomyces sp. CB03234, assembly GCF_001905885.1. GTDB lineage: Bacteria > Actinomycetota > Actinomycetes > Streptomycetales > Streptomycetaceae > Streptomyces. The sequence continues at coordinate 777,271 of NZ_LIYH01000005.1, forward strand.
GTGTCCGACCATCCCACTTCTCTCGCGGCCGCGGTCCTCACCGATGACAACCGGATCATCGTGGTCGTCATCGCGGCCGTGGCCCTGGCCGCCCTGATCGTCGCCCAGCTGCTCGTCCGCCAGGTACTGGCGGCCGGTGAGGGCACCGCCGCCATGAAGAAGATCGCGGCGGCCGTCCAGGAAGGCGCGAACGCCTATCTGGCCCGTCAGCTGCGCACCCTCGGCATCTTCGCGGTCGTCGTGTTCTTCCTGCTCATGCTGCTGCCCGCGGACGACTGGTCGCAGCGCGCCGGACGATCACTGTTCTTCCTGGTGGGCGCCCTTTTCTCGGCGGCCACCGGATACATCGGCATGCGTCTTGCCGTACGGGCCAATGTGCGCGTGGCGGCGGCCGCGCGTGAGGCGACGCCCGCACCCGGAGAACCGCAAAAGGACCTGACGACCGTCTCGCACAAAGCGATGAAGATCGCTTTCCGTACGGGTGGCGTGGTCGGCATGTTCACGGTGGGCCTCGGCCTGCTCGGTGCCTCCTGCGTGGTCCTCGTCTACGCTGCCGACGCGCCCAAGGTGCTGGAAGGTTTCGGCTTGGGCGCCGCGCTCATCGCGATGTTCATGCGGGTCGGCGGCGGCATCTTCACCAAGGCCGCCGACGTCGGCGCCGACCTCGTCGGCAAGGTCGAGCAGGGCATCCCCGAGGACGACCCGCGCAACGCCGCCACCATCGCCGACAACGTCGGGGACAACGTCGGCGACTGCGCGGGCATGGCCGCCGACCTCTTCGAGTCGTACGCCGTGACACTGGTCGCCGCGCTGATCCTCGGCAAGGCGGCGTTCGGAGACCTCGGTCTCGCCTTCCCCCTGATCGTGCCGGCGATCGGCGTGGTCACCGCGATGATCGGTATCTTCGCGGTCGCCCCGCGGCGCGCCGACCGCAGTGGGATGACCGCGATCAACCGCGGGTTCTTCATCTCCGCCGTGATCTCGCTCGCCCTGGTGGCCGTCGCGGTGTTCGTCTACCTCCCCTCCTCGTACGCCTCCCTCGAAGGCGTCACCGAGGCCGCCATCACCGCGCACGGCGGCGATCCGCGCGTCCTCGCGCTGGTGGCGGTCGCCATCGGCATCGTGCTGGCCGCGCTCATCCAGCAGCTGACCGGATACTTCACCGAGACCAGCCGCCGCCCGGTCAGGGACATCGGAAAGTCGTCCAGGACGGGCCCCGCGACCGTCATCCTCGCGGGCATCTCCATCGGCCTGGAGTCCGCCGTGTACACCGCGCTGCTGATCGGCCTCTCGGTGTACGGGGCGTTCCTCCTCGGCGGTACGTCGATCACGCTCGCGCTGTTCGCCGTGGCCCTGGCGGGCACCGGCCTGCTCACCACGGTCGGCGTCATCGTCGCCATGGACACCTTCGGCCCCGTCTCCGACAACGCCCAGGGCATCGCCGAGATGTCCGGCGACGTCCAGGGCGCGGGCGCGCAGGTCCTCACCGACCTCGACGCCGTCGGCAACACCACCAAGGCCATCACCAAGGGCATCGCCATCGCCACGGCCGTACTGGCGGCGGCCGCGCTCTTCGGCTCGTACCGCGACGCGATCGCCACCGCCGTACGCGAGGTGGGGGCCAAGGCGACCGAGATGAACCTGACCATGGACATCTCCCAGCCCAACAACCTCGTCGGGCTGATCTTCGGTGCCGCGGTCGTCTTCCTCTTCTCCGGGCTGGCGATCAACGCGGTTTCGCGGTCGGCCGGAGCGGTGGTCTACGAGGTGCGCCGGCAGTTCCGCGAGCACCCCGGGATCATGGACTACAGCGAGAAACCGGAGTACGGGCGCGTCGTCGACATCTGCACCAAGGACGCCCTGCGCGAACTGGCCACGCCCGGTCTGCTCGCCGTCATGGCGCCCATCGCCGTCGGCTTCACCTTCGGGGTGGGCGCCCTCGGGTCGTTCCTCGCGGGTGCCATCGGCGCCGGCACCCTGATGGCCGTCTACCTCGCCAACTCCGGAGGCGCCTGGGACAACGCGAAGAAGCTCGTCGAGGACGGCCACCACGGCGGCAAGGGCAGCGAGGCGCACGCCGCGACCGTCATCGGCGACACGGTCGGCGACCCCTTCAAGGACACGGCCGGCCCGGCCATCAACCCGCTGCTGAAGGTGATGAACCTGGTCGCGCTGCTGATCGCGCCCGCGGTCGTCCAGTTCAGCTACGGCGACGACGCCAGCGCGGGCGTACGGGCGGTGGTGGCGACGCTCGCGATCGTGATCATCATCGGCGCCGTGTACGTGTCCAAGCGCCGTACGGTCGCCATGGGTGACGAGGACAACAGCACCGCCGGGCGGGTCACCAGCAAGGCGGCGACCTTGTAGCGCCTGGGGGTGACACCCGGTCAGCGGGCGGGCGGCCGGAACGTGGTGACGTTCCGTCCGCCCGTGACCGCGTCCGGCTCGCGGGCGGCTTTTGTCCGGCTCGGGTCCGGCTCGTGTTCGGCTCGCGGGCGGTGAGTCGGCGGTGAGCCTTCTCTCTCCCGTTTCTCTCTTGGTGCAAATGGTTGTAAAAGCGTACGAAACGGTCGCGCGGCGTGCGAATGTCGCCCACTTGGCGTGTATGTTCCGGGGCCGAGAGCCTTGGAAGGGACCAAACCGGTGAACAAGAAGCTTGCGGCCGCACTGTCCGGCGGTGCGGTACTGGTGCTCGCACTGTCGGGCTGCAGTGACGACGACGGCGGCGACAACAAGGTGGACGCCTGGGCCAAGAAGGTGTGCGACCAGGCGCAGCCGCAGATCCAGAAGCGGGCCAACGCCCAGCAGGCCATCATCTCGACGGCGGCGGACGGCAAGCCCGCCGACATCCAGGCCGCCGACTCGAAGGCCTTCCAGGACATCGCCGACGCCGACAAGGCACTCGCCAAGGCCGTGCAGGACGCCGGCGTACCGCCCGTCGAGAACGGCGAGAAGCTCCAGCAGGACGCGGTCAAGGAGCTCAACGCCACGGCCACGGCGTACGAGGGCCTCAAGAAGCAGGTCGACGCGCTCGACCCGAAGAACCAGCAGAAGTTCGCCGACGGGCTGCAGGGCGTCGCCAACGGGCTGAAGAAGATCGAGAAGATGGACCAGGACGCGCTGAACAAACTGCAGTCCGGCCAGCTCGGCCAGGCGATGGCCAAGCAGCCCGGCTGCCGCAGGGCCGAGGCGACGGTCTCGCCGACCGTGCCGCCGGCCAAGCCGGGCCCGGCCGCGTCCGCTTCGGCGAGCAGGGCCGCCCAGTAGCCGCCGGGCCCCCGATGACGACTGCGGCCCGGTTCCCCCCGTTCGGGGGCCGGGCCGCGCGTCCATTGTCAGTGGCGGCGGTCACAATGGGCAGGTGAGTACGACCAGTCCTACCGCCAGCCTTCCGGTGCCCGACCGCGCCGGCCGCCTCCGCGACGCCCTGCTCGCCGCCGACTTCACCGCCGACGGCCTGCTCGAGCTGCTCGGCGCGTCCGCCTACGCCGCGCTCGCCCGCAGCGAGACGGTCCCCGCCCTGCGCGCCACCCGCGCGGACGGCCCGCTCGCCACGCTCGTCCGCCTTTTCCTCCTCCAGCGGCCCGTGCCCTATGAACGGGCGTCCGCCGTGCTGCCGCTGGACGAGGCGCTCGCCGACGGATGGGTGGTGGAGGACGACGACGGCGGCGGCGGCCAGGTCCGCGCCACGGTGGACGTCCGGCCGTACGGCGGACCGGAGGGCCAGGACTGGTTCATCGTCTCCGACCTGGGCTGCGCCGTTGGCGGTGCGGCAGGGGCGAGCGGCCGCGGCGAGGGCGTCGTCCTCGGCGTGGGCGGCGCGTCCACCACGCTCGCCGGGATCACGGTCCGTACGCCCGTCGCCTCCGCCCTGGACCTCGGCACCGGCTCCGGCATCCAGGCGCTGCACGCCGCGCAGCACGCCACGCGCGTGACGGCGACGGACCTGAACCCGCGGGCCCTGGAGTTCGCCCGGCTCACCCTGGCGCTCTCCGGGGCGCCGGAGGCCGACCTGCGCACCGGTTCGCTGTTCGAGCCGGTGGCCTCGGAGACGTACGACCTGATCGTGTCGAACCCGCCGTTCGTGATCTCTCCCGGTGCCCGGCTGACCTACCGGGACGGCGGGATGGGCGGGGACGATCTGTGCAGGTCGCTCGTTCAGCAGGCGGGGGAGCGGCTGAACGAAGGGGGGTTCGCCCACTTCCTGGCCAACTGGCAGCACGTGGAGGGTGAGGACTGGCAGGAGCGCCTGCGCTCCTGGGTGCCGCGCGGCTGCGACGCCTGGATCGTGCAGCGTGAGGTGCAGGACGTGACGCAGTACGCCGAGTTGTGGCTGCGGGACGCCGGGGACCACCTCCTGTCGGACCGGGAGGAGTACGCGGCGCGGTACGAGGCGTGGCTGGACGAGTTCGAGGCCCGCAAGACCCGGGCGGTCGGCTTCGGCTGGATCACGCTCCGCAAGTCCGGTGCGGAGGAGCCGTCCGTCGTCATCGAGGAGTGGCCGCATCCGGTCGAACAGCCGCTCGGCGAGACGGTACGGGCGCACTTCGCGCGCCAGGACTACCTGCGCACGCGCGACGACGCCGCGCTGCTCGCGGACCACTTCGTGCTCGCCCCGGAGGTGATGCAGGAGCAGGTCGGCCTGCCGGGCGCGGAGGACCCGGAGCATGTGGTGCTCCGGCAGAACCGCGGCATGCGCCGCGCCACCAAGGTGGACGCCGTGGGCGCGGGCTTCGCGGGCGTGTGCGACGGGACGCTCAGCGCGGGACGGATCCTGGACGCCATCGCCCAGTTGATGGGCGAGGACCCGGTGCTCCTGCGGGACCGTACGCCGCAGGCGATCCGGCTGCTGGTGGAGGAGGGGTTCCTGGAACCGGCGACGAGGGTGTGAGGGGAGGCGGCCACGCGGGCCACGGGCCGCGGCCCGCCCGGCCCGGGGAGCCAGGCCGGGCGCGGTTGGGCCGCGGCGGGCACGGGGGGCTTCGGTGGGGTGATCGTGGCGGCGGGTGGCCCGGCACGGGTGCGGTGACGGTGTCGCGAATGTGCGGGGGGGGGCGTCGGGGGAGTCGTGGCGTGGTCCTGACATGGAGACACGGAGACCGGCGCCGCGTGGGTGAACCCGCGGCGCGTCCCCCGTGCCGTTCACCCACAATTCGCGCCCACGACGCCCGGAGGTGTCAGCCTCGCCCTCGGGGCAACCCAGGGGATCACCGAGGAACGGGGTACGGGCATGGAGAGCGGACCGGCCATCTTCGCGGGAGCGGCGTTCACGCTGTTCGGAGCGGGACTGCTGGTGTGGACCGGGACACGTGTGCTGCACCGGGCGCCGGTCGCGCACGGCGTGAGTCCGGTGGCGGCGATCACGTTCGCGACCTCGCTCGGAGCGGCTTTCGTGATCCTCGGGGTGTGGTGTTTCGGCCGCGTCTGACAGCGCGGCGGAATGGGGGGCTCCGGGTTCTGAGGGGAGTCCGGGCGGCAGGAATGCCCGGACTCGGGTTACCGTTCGAGTGGCCGTTGCGGTCTTTTGCCGTTTGACACGGGGGCGGGTTGTACCGTCACACTCCGCAGCGACAGCAGCGTCAAGAGCACAGCGTCACGGAGTAACAGCAGTGCGCAGTGCGCAAGGAGTGCACGCGGTGAGACCACACCGCGGCACCCGCCACCGAGCGTCGACCGGAGAGAAGAGCGAAGTTGTCCCCGACCAGCGAGACCGCACGAGGCGGCCGCCGACTCGTCATCGTCGAGTCGCCTGCCAAGGCGAAGACGATCAAGGGCTACCTCGGCCCCGGCTACGTCGTCGAGGCGAGCGTCGGGCACATCCGCGACCTCCCCAACGGCGCCGCCGAGGTGCCCGAGAAGTACACCGGCGAGGTACGTCGTCTCGGGGTGGACGTCGAGAACGACTTCCAGCCCATCTACGTCGTCAACGCCGACAAGAAGGCCCAGGTCAGGAAGCTCAAGGAGCAGCTGGCAGAGTCGGACGAACTCTTCCTCGCGACCGATGAGGACCGCGAGGGCGAGGCCATCGCCTGGCACCTGCTGGAGGTCCTCAAGCCCAAGGTCCCGGTCCACCGGATGGTCTTCCACGAGATCACCAAGGACGCGATCCAGGCCGCCGTCGCCAACCCGCGCGAGCTGAACAAGCGCATGGTCGACGCCCAGGAGACCCGCCGGATCCTCGACCGCCTCTACGGCTACGAGGTCTCCCCGGTCCTGTGGAAGAAGGTCATGCCCCGGCTGTCCGCCGGCCGTGTGCAGTCGGTGGCCACCCGTCTCGTCGTCGAGCGGGAGCGCGAGCGCATCGCGTTCCGCTCCGCCGAGTACTGGGACCTGACCGGCACGTTCGCCACCGGCCGCACCGGTGACACCTCGGACCCGTCGAACCTCGTGGCCCGCCTGGCCGCGGTCGACGGCCGCCGTGTCGCGCAGGGCCGGGACTTCGGTCCCGACGGGCAGCTGAAGGCGTCCTCCGGCCAGGTGCTGCAACTGGACGAGGCCAACGCCCGCGCCCTGGCCGCCGCGCTCGCCGAGACGTCGTTCAGCGTCCGCTCCGTCGAGTCGAAGCCGTACCGCCGCTCGCCGTACGCCCCCTTCCGCACCACCACCCTCCAGCAGGAGGCCAGCCGCAAGCTCGGCTTCGGTGCCAAGGCGACGATGCAGATCGCGCAGAAGCTGTACGAGAACGGCTTCATCACCTACATGCGTACGGACTCGACCGTCCTGTCCGACACCGCCGTCGCGGCGGCCCGGGCCCAGGTCACGCAGCTCTACGGGGCGAACTACCTGCCGGACAAGCCGCGGGTGTACGCCGGCAAGGTCAAGAACGCGCAGGAGGCGCACGAGGCGATCCGCCCCTCGGGTGATCGTTTCCGCACGCCCGCCGAGACCGGCCTGACCGGTGACCAGTTCAAGCTGTACGAACTGATCTGGAAGCGGACCGTCGCCTCCCAGATGAAGGACGCCGTCGGAAACTCCGTCACCGTCAAGATCGGCGGCCGGGCGAGCGACGGCCGGGACGCCGAGTTCTCCGCGTCCGGCAAGACCATCACCTTCCACGGCTTCATGAAGGCGTACGTCGAAGGCGCCGACGACCCGAACGCCGAGCTCGACGACCGCGAGCGCCGCCTGCCGCAGGTCGCCGAGGGCGACGCGCTGACCGCCGAGGAGATCACGGCGGACGGCCACGCCACCAAGCCGCCGGCCCGCTACACCGAGGCCTCGCTGGTCAAGGAGCTGGAAGAGCGCGAGATCGGCCGCCCGTCGACGTACGCGTCGATCATCGGCACGATCCTGGACCGCGGCTACGTCTTCAAGAAGGGCACGGCCCTCGTCCCGTCGTTCCTGTCCTTCGCCGTCGTCAACCTGCTGGAGAAGCACTTCGGCCGGCTCGTCGACTACGACTTCACGGCGAAGATGGAGGACGACCTCGACCGCATCGCGCGCGGCGAGGCGCAGGCCGTGCCGTGGCTGAAGCGCTTCTACTTCGGCGAGGGCGACGCCGCCGGTGCCGCGTCCGAAGCGGGCAACGGCGACGGCGACCACCTCGGCGGCCTGAAGGAGCTGGTCACCGACCTGGGCGCGATCGACGCCCGGGAGATCTCCTCTTTCCCCGTCGGCAACGGCATCGTGCTGCGCGTCGGCCGCTACGGCCCGTACATCGAGCGCGGCGAGAAGGACAGCGAGGGCCACCAGCGCGCCGACGTGCCGGAGGACCTGGCGCCCGACGAGCTGTCGGTCGAGCTCGCGGAGGAGCTGCTGGCCGCGCCGAGCGGTGACTTCGAGCTGGGTACGGACCCGGCGACCGGGCACCAGATCGTCGCCAAGGCCGGCCGCTACGGCCCGTACGTCACCGAGATCCTGCCCGAGGGCACCCCGAAGACCGGCAAGAACGCGGTGAAGCCGCGCACGGCCTCCCTCTTCAAGTCGATGTCCCTCGACACGGTGACCCTGGAGGACGCGCTGCGCCTGATGTCGCTGCCGCGCGTCGTGGGCACCGACGCCGAGGGCGTCGAGATCACGGCGCAGAACGGCCGCTACGGCCCGTACCTGAAGAAGGGCACGGACTCGCGGTCGCTGGAGAACGAGGAGCAGCTCTTCACCATCACGCTGGAGGAGGCACTGGCGATCTACGCCCAGCCGAAGCAGCGTGGCCGCGCGGCCGCCAAGCCCCCGCTGAAGGAGCTGGGCACCGACCCGGTGAGCGAGCGCCCGGTGGTCGTGAAGGACGGCCGCTTCGGCCCGTACGTGACGGACGGCGAGACCAACGCCACGCTGCGGACCGGCGACAGCGTGGAGACGATCACGCCGGAGCGCGGGTACGAGCTGCTGGCGGAGAAGCGGGCGAAGGCGCCGGCGAAGAAGACCGCGAAGAAGGCGGCGGCCAAGAAGGCGCCGGCGAAGAAGACGGCCGCGAAGAAGACGACGACGGCGAAGAAGACCGCCGCCAAGAAGACGACGACGGCCAAGAAGACGACGGCCAAGAAGGCCACGGCGTCCAAGGCCTCGTCGGACGACTGACCGGAGGCCCCCACCCGGGGGCCCGGCTCCCGCTCCCGCCCCCGCCGCACGGTGCGCGCGAGGGCGAGGGCGTCGGCCCGGTCCGGAGGGCTGACGGTCCGGGGCCCGTGTCCTGTGCGGCCGCTACGACGGTCAGTCGTTTGTTCGGACGGGGACGACTGGGTGTCAGTCGGTCCGGATAGGCTGAGGGGATGACGCGAGCCGAGCAGCCAACGGTCTTGAGCCCCACCTCAGACTCCGACGCCGCACTTGCCGCAGACTCCCGCGAGCGCGCCGTACGGGCCCTGTTGCGCACCCCGCCGCTGAGGCGGTTGTGGAGCGCGCAGCTCGTCGGCGGGATCGGTGACGCCCTCGCCGTGCTCGTCCTGGTGCTGCTGGCCCTGCAGGCGGCGGTCGTCGAAGGAGCCTTCGGAGGCGGGTACCGAGGCGCGGCCTTCGCGGTCGCCGCGGTGTTCGGGGCGAGAGTGCTGTCCACCCTCCTCTTCGGCGCGGTCCTGCTCGGCCCGCTGACGACCCTCACCGCCCCCAAGGGCCCGCTCGACCGGCGCTGGACCATGGTCGGCGCCGACGGCGTACGGGTCGTACTGCTGGTCATCGCGCCGCTGTGGATCGACTGGACGCCCGACCACGCCCTGGCGTTCCTCCTGGGCACCGTCTTCCTGGCCGGGGTCGCCGAGCGGTTCTGGACCGTCGCCAAGGAGGGCGCCGCCCCCGCACTGCTGCCCGCCCCGCCCCCGGAGGGGGCCGCCGTGAGGCCGCTGCCGGACCACATGGACGCGCTGCGGCGACTGTCGCTGCGTACGAGCTTCGCCGCCGTACCGGGCGCCGCCGCCGCGCTCCTCGTCGCCACGCTCGTCGGCAATGTGCTCGCGACGGGCATCGACTGGTTCTCCACCCACCAGGCGGCCCTCGGTTCGTACGTCGCGGCCGGACTGTTCGCCGCGTCCGTCTCCGTCCTGTACTTCCTGGAACTGCCCGACGCCCAGACCCCGCGCCCCCGCTCCCCGCTGGAGGGCCTGCGCCGCCCGTCGACCGGGAACGGCGTCGACAAGGGGCGTACGGGAGCCATACCGCTGCTCGTGCTCGCCTGCGCCGCCGTCGCCGGAGCCGTCGCGTCCGCCACCGCCGTCGCCGTCCTGCACGCCAGGGACCTGGGCGGCGGCCCCGTCGCCTTCGCGCTCCTGGTGCTCGCGCTGATCGGGGGCACCGGCCTGGGCATCCGCCGCGCCCCCTCCGTACTGCCCGCCCTCTCCCGCCGCCGCCTGCTGGCCCTGGCGACCGCCGTCACGGGCGTCGCGCTGCTCGCCCTCGGCCTGGTGCCCGACACGGCGACCGTGCTGTTCATCGCGCTCGGCGCGGGCTTCGCGGCCGGCGTCGCCGCCAACACCGGGCACACCCTGCTCGACCAGGAGGCGGAGGAGTTCCGGCGGCCGAGGCTGACCGAGCACCTGCACGCCGTCGTACGGGTCACCATCGCGCTCGGCGCGCTCGCCGCCCCGCTGCTGGCGGCCGCGATCGGCCCGCACCGGCTCGCCGGCGGCGACTTCGTCTTCGCGCACGGCGGCGCCGCCTTCACGCTGATGCTGGCCGGCGCCCTGCTGCTGCCCGTCGCGGCGCTGGTGCTGGCCAGGACCGACGACCGTTCCGGGGTGCCGCTGCGCCGCGACCTGCGGGACGCGCTGCGCGGGGCGGACCCGGCGCAGGCCCCGTCGAAGACCGGTTTCTTCATCGCCCTGGAGGGCGGCGACGGCGCGGGCAAGTCCACGCAGGTCGAGGCGCTCGCCGAGTGGATCAGGGCCAAGGGCCACGAGGTGGTCGTCACCCGTGAGCCGGGCGCGACGCCGATCGGCAAGCGGCTGCGCTCGATCCTCCTCGACGTGTCGAGCGCCGGACTGTCCAACCGCGCGGAGGCGCTGCTGTACGCCGCCGACCGCGCCGAGCACGTCGACTCGCTGGTCCGCCCGGCCCTGGAGCGGGGCGCGATCGTCATCTCCGACCGGTACATCGACTCGTCCGTGGCCTACCAGGGTGCCGGCCGCGACCTGTCGCCGACCGAGATCGCCCGCATCTCGCGCTGGGCGACCGGCGGCCTCGTACCGCACCTCACCGTCCTGCTGGACGTCTCGCCGGAGACCGCGCGGGAGCGGTTCACCGAGGCGCCGGACCGGCTGGAGTCCGAGCCGGCGGAGTTCCACCGGCGCGTACGGAACGGATTCCTCGCCCTCGCGGCGGCCGACCCCGGGCGGTACCTGGTGGTGGACGCGGGCCAGGAGCCGGAGACGGTCACCACCGTCGTACGCCACCGCCTCGACCAGATGCTGCCGCTCTCCGAGGCCGAGGTGAAGGCCATGGAGGAGGCGCGCAAGCGGGCCGAGGAGGAGGCCCGGCGCAAGGCCGAGGAAGAGGCGGCGCGCAAGGCCGAGGAGGAGCGCCTGGAGCGTGAGCGCCAGGAACAGCTCGCCAAGCTGCGCGCCGAGGAGGAGGAGCGCAAGCGCCGCGAGGAGGAAGAGGCGCGCCAGCGCGAGGCCGAGCGGCAGGCCGAGGAGGCCAGGCGGCGGGCGGAGGAGGCGCGCCGGCTCGCCGAGGAGGAGCGGCGGCGCCGTGAGGCCGAGGAGAAGGCCCGCCGCGAGGAGCAGGAGCGGCTGCGCCAGCTCAAGGAGGAGCAGGAGCGGCTGCGGGCCGAGGCCGAGGCGCGGCGCCTGGAGAAGCAGCGCAAGGCCGAGGAGGCCCTGCTGCGCGCCGAGGAGGCACGGCGGCTCGCGGAGGCGGCGGCAGCGGCGTCGGCGGCCGCGTCCGCAACGGAGACCACGGTGCCGACGCCGGTCGTGAACCCGGACCAGGAGACCCAGGAGGTCCCGGCGCCGCGCGTCAGCATGCGCAAGGACGACGACGAGACGGCCCTCCTCCCGCCCGTGCGTGAGGAATCCCCGGCGCCCGCGGCCGACGAGACCGCCGTGCTGCCTCAGGTACGAGACGTGCGGGACGTGCGTGACGCCGGGCGGGCCGACGACGAGACGACCGTCCTGCGACCGGTACGCGACACCGGCCCTGCCGGCCCCGCCGCCCCCGCCGCCCCCTCCGACGCCGAGGAGACGGCCGTCCTGCCGCCCGTACGGGACGGGGGGCCCGCCGACCGCGTGCCGCCGGGGTTCTTCCGGGACGAGGTCCGGGATGGGGCCCGGGACGAGGAGCCCGGCCGGCCGGGCGCCGAGCGGACCCGGGAGCTGCCGCAGGTCGACGAGCAGGGCAGGCCGCGGCGCCGCTCGGACTGGGCGGAGGAGACCCCGCTGGACGACCTGCCGACGCTCGCGGACGAACTGCTCGGCCCGCACGACGAGGACGAGGACTACGGGCGCGGAGGCGGCCGCCGCTGACGGGCGACGGAGCCGCGGGCCGGCGTCCGTTGTCAGACCCCTGCCCCACAATGGAACCCACGTCGGGAAGCCGGACCGACACGCACGCAGGAAGGTGGTGACCCATGCCCGTATGGGACGACCTGGTCGGCCAGGACCGGGTGCGGGAGCAGCTGGGCGCCGCCGCCCGCGACGCCGACGCGCTGGTCACCGCCGACGCGAGCGGCACCGCACCGCCCGACGCGTCGAAGATGACGCACGCGTGGCTGTTCACCGGCCCGCCGGGCTCCGGGCGCACCACCGCCGCCCGCGCCTTCGCGGCCGCCCTCCAGTGCGTCAGCCCCGACCGGGCGCTGGGCGGCGAACCGGGCTGCGGGTTCTGCGACGGGTGCCACACCGCGCTGATCGGCACCCACGCCGACGTGTCCACGGTCGCCGCCGTGGGCACCCAGATCTTGGTCGACGACATGCGCGACACGGTCCGCAAGTCGTTCACGTCACCCGCGAACGGCCGCTGGCAGGTCATCCTCGTCGAGGACGCCGAGCGCCTCAACGAGAAGTCCGCCAACGCCGTCCTGAAGGCGGTGGAGGAGCCCGCTCCCCGCACGGTGTGGATGCTGTGCGCGCCGTCCATCGAGGACGTCCTGCCCACCATCCGCTCCCGCTGCCGCCACCTCACGCTGCGTACGCCGCCGGTCGAGGCCGTCGCGGACGTCCTGATCCGGCGCGACGGCATCGAGCCGGAGGCCGCGTACGCCGCCGCCCGCGCCACCCAGGGCCACATCGACCACGCGCGCCGCCTCGCCACCGACGAGCGCGCCCGGGCCCGCCGGGCCACGGTCCTCAAGCTGCCGCTGCGGGTGGAGGACATCGGTGGTTGCCTCAAGGCGGCGCAGGAGCTGATCGACGCGGCGGCCGAGGACGCCAAGGAGGTCGCCGAGGGCACCGACGTCAAGGAGACCGAGGAGCTGAAGGCCGCCCTGGGCGGTACCCCCGGTGGCAGGATGCCGCGCGGCACGGCGGGCGCCATGAAGGAGCTGGAGGACAAGCAGAAGCGCCGCAGGACCCGCACGCAGCGCGACAGTCTGGACCTGGCCCTCGGGGAGCTGACGAGCTTCTACCGCGACGTCCTGGCGCTCCAGCTCGGCGCGGGCACGGCCCTGGCCAATGAAGACGTGCGTGAGGCGCTGGACCGGACGGCCCGCGAGTCGACACCGGAGCGGACCCTGCGCCGGATCGAGGCGGTCCTCGCCTGCCGCGAGGCCATGGACCGCAATGTGGCGCCGTTGCTCGCGGTGGAGGCCATGACCATGGCGCTGCGCGCGGGGTAATCCGTACGGGTAGTCGCGACCACAAGCGGTGAACGTCCGGATACGCTCCGGTCATGGACTCCCGCCGCCTCCTCCGCACGTCCGCCGTCGCCCTCTCGCTCCTCGGCCTGCTCATGGCCGGTTGCACGGACGGGGGTTCGACCCCGGCCGCCTCCGCCCCGGCCTCGGCCTCGGTCGCCTCGACCGAGGAGCTCAGGGCGTACTACGGCCAACGGCTGACCTGGCGCGCATGCGGCGCCCCCGGTTTCGAGTGCGCCACCATGAAGGCCCCGCTCGACTACGCCAAGCCGCGCGGCGAGCAGATCAAGCTGGCCGTGTCCCGGTTCAAGGCCACCGGCCCCGGCAAGCGCCTCGGCTCGCTCCTGGTCAACCCGGGCGGCCCGGGTGGCTCGGCCGTCGGCTACCTCCAGGGGTACGCGGGCCTCGGCTACCCCGCCCCCGTCCGCGCCCGCTACGACATCGTCGCGGTCGACCCGCGCGGGGTGGCCCGCAGCGAGCCCGTCCGGTGCCTCGACGGCCGGCAGATGGACGCGTACACGCAGGTCGACCAGACCCCCGACGACCGTGACGAGATCGCCCGCCTCGCCGCCTCCTTCAAGAACTTCGCGGCCGGCTGCCAGAAGCTCTCCGGCCGGATCCTGCCCCACGTATCCACGGTCGAGTCGGCCCGCGACATGGACATCCTCCGCGAAGTGCTGGGCGACAGGCGGCTCACCTATGTGGGCGCCTCGTACGGCACGTTCCTCGGGGCGACGTACGCCGAACTCTTCCCCACCCGCGCCGGCCGGCTCGTCCTGGACGGGGCCATGGACCCGTCCCTGCCGACCGCCGAGCTGAACCGCGACCAGACGGCCGGCTTCGAGACGGCCTTCCGGTCCTTCGCCGCCGACTGCGTCAAGAAGACCGACTGCCCGCTGGGCACCGAGTCGCCCACCCACGCCGCCGCCCGCCTCAAGGCGTTCTTCGCCCAGCTCGACGCCGAGCCCGTCCCGACCGGCGAGAGCCGCCGACTCGGTGAGGCCCTGGCCACCACGGGCGTGATCGCCGCCATGTACGACGAGTCCGCGTGGCCGCAGCTGCGCGAGGCTCTGACCCGGGCCATGGGCGGCGAGGGGTCCGCCCTGCTGGCCCTGGCCGACAGCTACTACGAGCGCGAGGAGGACGGCACGTACTCGAACCTGATGTACGCCAACGCCGCCGTGAACTGCCTCGACCAGCCGCCCGCCTTCACCGGCCCCGACCAGGTCGCCGCCGCCGTCCCGTCGTTCGAGAAGGCCTCCCCGGTCTTCGGCGCGGGCCTGGCCTGGGCCTCCCTGAACTGCGCGTACTGGCCCACCAAGGCCACCGGCACCGCCCACCGCATCCACGCCGACGGCGCCCCGCCCATCCTCGTCGTCGGCACCACCCGCGACCCGGCGACCCCCTACAAGTGGGCCGAGTCCCTCGCCGCCCAGCTCTCCTCCGGCAGGCTCCTGACCTACGAGGGCGACGGCCACACGGCGTACGGGCGCGGCAGCGACTGCATCGACACCGCGATCAACACCTTCCTCCTCGACGGCACGGTCCCCCCGTCCGGCAAGCGCTGCCGCTGAGCCGCCGCTGAGCCGCCACCGACTCGTGTGCGAGGCACCCCCTGGACCTGTGTAGACTTGTCCCCGCTGCTGCACCCGACAGGGGATCGCACGGCATGCCGCCTTAGCTCAGTTGGCCAGAGCAACGCACTCGTAATGCGTAGGTCTCGGGTTCGAATCCCGAAGGCGGCTCAGCTGAAGCCCAGCTCAGACTCAGTCTGAGCTGGGCTTTTTCGCTCGGCGGATACGCCGACGGCGTCGGGCGGCCGACCTCGGGCGCGGGATTGACGCTGCCTGGGGTGCCGGCCCGCTCTACAGCACGTCCGCGGCGTGCAGCGCCGCGGACGCCGGGATGACAAGGGCGCAAGCGAGCCACCGGGAGAGCAGGCGGTGGCCGAGCAGCAGGCGGAAACCGGCGATGGCGACGGCCCCCCACGTCAGTGACATCAACAGGGAGGGAACGGCGTCCTGGATCCGTTCCACGGTCGTCCGCTCGCCCAGCCCCCACCCGGCGAAACTTCCCGCGACTACGGACGCGATCAGGAAGAAGGCCAGAAAGGCCAGTCCCAGCGCCCGGCGAATGATGCGTATGCCGACCGTGGGCTCGGTGTCCATGCCATCTTTCCTGTCCGGCTCAATCGGCATGCTTCTCAGCGGGTGTACTGGTGGCACAGCGCGTAATCGAAGACCGGCTTCAGGCGAGAGGTCCCGTCGGAGCGCCGGCCGTCACGGTGGAACTGGTGATTCGGCATCTTGTCATGGGTGCCGGCGGGCACCAGATGTACGCCGGCACCGGCCGGTCCAACCGCCCGTCTTCGCGGCCTCGGCCCAGGTCTCGGCCCTGGCGGGCGATCGCGAGGACAGGCAAGCCGTCACATCAGCTGGTCCAGAAGTCCCACCAGCGGGTCAGGATCAGCATCCCGATGATCCCGATGTGCAGCACGGGCAGCACCCAGGTGAACTCACCGAAGAAGCCGCGCACCGCGACCGGGGCGGGCAGCAGGCGCTTGCGTACGGTGTGCGAGGTCACGTACCAGAACATGACGATCGTCGCGACCCACGCCGAACAGCACCACAGGCACAGCGAGTTGATCGTGTAGAGCGACTGGTGCATCAGCCAGGTGCAGAATCCGACCCCGAACAGCGTCCCGGCGTTCAGCCCGAGCCAGTACCAGCGCCGCAGCCGCGCCCCCGACAGCAGCGCCGCGCCGATCGCGATCACCATGCCGTACGTCACCAGCCCCAGCATCGGGTTGGGGAACCCGAACACCGACGCCTGCTCGCTCTTCATGATGTTGCCGCAGGAGACGACCGGGTTCAGGCTGCAGCCCGGAGTGAAGTTCGGGTCCTCCAGCAGCCTGAACTTGTCGAGCGTGATCACCCATGCCGCCAGCAGCCCCACCGCACCGGTGGCCACCAGCATCCACGCGAACGCCCGGCCCGCGCCGACCGTCGTGTCCCGCTCCTCGGCAACCTCGTCCCGGGCGAGGGGCGCCTCGCCCTCCACGCGCGTCATCGTCATGGCGGCGACGCTACACGCCGAATCCTTTCGTCGCAGTTTTCCCCGTTTTCTTCCACCGAAACGAGGGAAGGGTCCCGGCGGTAGGGGTCAACACACCATCCGCCGGGGCCCCTTCGAGCTGACAGTCGTCAGGTACGCACCCTGCGCACGGGCAGCAGGCAGTGGGCGCTCTTCGCCACCAGGTCGTCGTCGCCGAGGAACGCCAGCAACTCCTCCTCGCTGACCGACTTTCCCTGCACGGCTTCCGGCCACGGAAGCAGCGCGCAGATCAGGTAGGCCGTGCCGCTCTCGTGGGCGGCCTTCTCCCACTCCGGCTGCACCGGGCACTGCACCTTCATGAAGGGCAGATTGAGGACGGCCTGTTCGGCCTCCACCAGCAGCGTGATCGGGATCCGGGTCTCGCGGGACAGGTCCGTCACCTTGTCACCGATCGACAGGCCGGTCTCCTCCAGCTTGGAACGCAGCGCGTCCGCCCCGGCCTCGGGACCGTCACGGCCGTCCCCGAGGGAGTACACCATCAGGAACGGCGTAACGGGTGAGTCGGCGTCGGACTCGGGCTTGCTGGCCCAGGCGATCACGGCGAGGGTGCCCAGAAGGGATTCCTGCCGGCCCGGCGTCACGGCGGTGGAAGAAGTCATGCTGCCGGATGGTAGTGGTGCCTTCCGGCGCGTCCGGGTGCGTTTCCACCCGTTCGGCCGATACGCGGGCCTCTGATTCACCTGGCCGGGTAAGGGATGCGGTGACGTCCTTGCGGAACGGTTCGCGAGCGGGGTCGTTGTGCCCGGTGGGAGCCATGACGAGCAGGGAGCCCGATCGATGATCGCCAGACCGCCGCTGCCCCGCCTCCTGCCGCGCCGCCGCGCCGTTCTGCGGGCGCTGTTCACGCTGACCGTCACCGCGTTCACCGGCGGGTCGCTCGCCCATGTCGCCACCACGCCAAGCGCCGGGGCGGCGCGGCGATCCACGGGGGAGTCCGACGAGATGTACCGGGGCCGGCACATCCAGGTACGCCCGGTGGCCGGGAGCCGGTTCGACGTACGGGTCGACGGCCGGCCCCTGCATCTGATGCGGTGCGCCGACGGCGGCTACCTCACCCTCGTCGACCACTACCAGTCGTACCCCACACCCCTCGCGGCCGCCCGCGCCGCCGTGGACGAGCTGGGCTCCGCCCAACTGGCCCCAGGAGCACACCATGGCGTACGTACGTAAGAACCAGCGCGACCTGACGGGCGCCGAGCGGAAGAAGTTCGTCAGCGCCGTGCTGGCCCTGAAGCGGAGCGGCCGGTACGACGACTTCGTCCGTACGCACATCAGGTACTACACCGCGGACGGCGACGACGATCTGCGGGTCGCGCACATGGCGCCGTCCTTCCTGCCCTGGCACCGGCAGTACCTGCTGGAGTTCGAGCGGGCCCTCAGGAGCGTCGACCCGACGGTGACCGTGCCCTACTGGGACTGGACCCGCGACAACACCCCCGCCGCGTCCCTGTGGGGCGAGGACTTCATGGGCGGCAACGGCCGGCGCGGCGACCGCCAGGTGATGACGGGGCCCTTCGCGTACGCCAAGGGGAACTGGCCCATCACGGTCGGAGTGACCGAGAGCCCCTTCCTGACCCGTAACTTCGGCAACCCGGCCAACCCCATCGACCTGCCCACCCGGCAGGAGCTCGCACGCGCGACCGCCGAGACGGTCTACGACTCCGCCCCGTGGGACTCCACCAGCCGCACCGGCTTCCGCAACGCGCTGGAGGGCTGGACCCGGGAGAGCGGGAACGGCCGCTGGCGCAACCACAACCGCGTCCACCGGTGGGTCGGCGGGCTGATGCTCGGCGGCGCGTCCGTCAACGACCCGGTCTTCTGGCTCCACCACTCCTTCATCGACCTGATCTGGTCGCGCTGGCAGAGCAAGAACCCCCGGGCCGGCTATCTGCCCGCCACCCCGCCCCCGCCGGGCTCCGCCCAGCACCGGCGGGTCGTCGCCCTCGACGAGCGGATGCCGCCGTTCGAGGTCACCCCCGCCGACGTGGCCGACCACCACCGCGTCTACCGCTACGCGTGACGGCCGCCCGGACGCGGAACGGCCCCCCGGCCGGTGGGCCGGGGGGCCGTACGCGCGGTCGGGTTCAGCCGCCGTAGCCGCCCTTGTGGTCCTTGTGCTGGACGTTCGCGCACTGGTTGCCGAACGCCGGGTTGAGCAGGCCGATGATGTCGATGGTGTTGCCGCACAGGTTGATCGGGATGTCGATCGGGACCTGGACCGCGTTGCCGGAGATGACACCGGGGGACTCGACAACTGCGGCGTCGGCGTCGGCGCCGGCCACGGCCATGCCGGATCCGCTCAGGACGACAGCGCCCGTGCCGACGATGACGGCGGCAGCCTTCGCGATGCGAGACATCAAAATCTCCTTGTACGTGGAAATCCGACCGCGGACCTGCGGTCGTCACTCCCCTACAACGCTGCTTTTCAGGCCGGGTAACGGCCGCGCCACTCCAACAGCCGGTCGTGGCGCAGGGTTCGCCCTTTTGGCCGTGTGAAGGGAGTGCGGGAAAGGGGAGTGCGGGAAAGGGAGTGGGGCGGGGGCGCGGGTCAGTTCTCCTGCTGCGCCAGGCCGAGCGTCGAGTCCAGGGCTCCGGTCACCGTCGGCGCGAGGAAGCCGGCCTCCGGCAGCTTGAGGCCCGGCAGGCCGAGTGACTCGGCGTGCGGCAGGGTGATGGGGAGGCCGAGGATCGCGCCCGGCGTGGTGGCATGGATGGCCGAGGCGGGGGCCGAGATCAGTGCCCGGCCGGTCGGCTCGCCCTCCACGACGTTCGGCAGCGGTGCGCTGACCAGCGTTTCCGGGACGCCCGTCGCTACGGGAAGTTGCGGCAGGAGCACGGGCTGGGCCTGGCCCTTCCCGTGCGCGGTGAGCCCCATGGGCGCTCCCGTCAGGGGGATGGGGACACCGGTACGCAGCGTCGGCGTCTCCGGGAGTACGGTTCCGAGACCGTGCAGGGGCACGTCCACCGGTGCGACGGGTACGGTGGCGGCCGCCGCCGCGGGCGACGCCATCGCCGCCGATGCGAGGCAGGTGACGACAAACCCCATGCTGGCCTGAGATTTCAGGTTCATTGCTGCGTACGCCTTCCCGGGCTTATGAGTACGGTGCTGCCTCAAAGAACGAGCACGCGCCGAGAAGTGCGTCAGAATTCGCCTGATTGCAGCAATGCGGCCCGCCGGGTGACGGCGGGCCGGCGCCCGGGCATGCCGAAAGGCCGACGGGAAACTTCCTTGTTTCCCGTCGGCCCCGGCAGCGTCACGTACGACGTCATACTCTCCCAGCGCACTGCTGGGAGTATTGCTGAGCGTATTGCAGGCGTATTCGCCGGGCGTATTACTTGCCCAGCGCGGGCAGCCCGCCCAGGAGCGGCTGCGCGGTGTCCTTCGCGGGCTCCAGCCCACCGGCGGCGTCCTGCACCTTGTCGACGGCCTTGCCGTTGGTCACCTTGCCCACCGCGTCGGTGGGAACTGCCTCGGTCAGACCGCGCTTGCCCAGGGCTTCGACTCCTCCGTTGAGGCTGGAGGGGGTGAGGCTGTCGACGGCGAAGGCGGGCGCGGCCGCGCCCAGAGCCATCACGGAACCGGCGACGACCGCAGCAACCTTGGTGGGCTTCATTGGGGTGAGTCCTTCCTGGAATGGCGTCTGTTCGCTGCAACTCACGCACATCACAGGCCACTTGAGATCACCTGTGCAGCGCTCTGTCTTCTGTAACGAGCCCTCCGCGTGGGGGAAACTCCGCGAGCCGTGAATTCTCGGCACTGCACCCGAATGATACGAATCGATCCTATTCTCAGATCAACGTGCGAGGGCGAGGACGAGGGAAGGCCGACGGCCGTGTCGGCTCAGCCGGGGGGATGCGGGAGCGGGCTGAGGCGGCACGGCCGTCCGGGGGCCGGGGAGACCGGGGGCGGGGGCCTAGAGGCCGGTGGCTGGGAGCGTGGTGGCCGGGAGGGTGACGGCCGGGAGGGGGTTCATGCCCGTCGTCGGCGTACCGGTCATCTTGGCGACGTCGCGCATGATCGTGTCGACCAGGTTCTTGGTGGCTGCCTGGATCTGGGACGCCGACGTGGCCCCTTGGCCGTTCACCGCGGCGGCGACCATGTCGTCGATCGCCTTGTCCATCGTGGCGAGGGCCTTGTCCAGGTCCCCGTCCATGGTGGTGTCCGAGGTGGTGTCCGTATCCACGATGTCCATGGAGATGTCGTCGGCCGTCATACCGGTGCCGGTGCCGGTGCCAGTGCCGGTGGCGGCGGTGTTCTTTTCCTCCACCGCCTTCTTCAGGGCCTCGATGGCGGCCGTGAGGTCCTTCATCTGCTGGCTCATGTCGGTGGCGGGGAGCGTCTGGGCGCTGCTCGTGCCCGAGAGGGTGCCGAGAACGGAGTCGAGCACGCTGCCGATCGAGCCGAGGATGTCACTGATGTCCTCGGGCGCCTTGGCCTGCTGCTCCTTGGCGGGCTGGTGGGTGGAGTGGGCGATGGCGGGTCCCGCCGTACCGAGCGTGAGCGCGGCACAGAGCGCGGTGACCGCCACACGGCGGGGTGTCAGGAGACGCATGCCTTGTCCTTCCAGTGATGCGTCGAGAACGTGACATCACCGTGAGTCCGCTTATTGCGGCCCGCAAACGCATGCGTGTCGACGTGTGAATAGGCCCGACGGGTGAATCGGGCCGCCTGACCTGCCGGGAGAAGAGACCGGCGCTCCGTCTCCGGGCGGCGGGGGCGCGCCGCCGATAGGGTGGCCTGCCCTTGTGTGGACACATGAAAAGATGCGCCACCCCCATGGGGGTGGCGCATCTTTTCGCGCGCGCCGGCTGTGCGCGCGGCGTGCTGTCTCAGTCGTTGATGCAGACGTTCCCGAAGGTGGGGTTGAGCGCGCCGATGATGTCGATGGTGTTGCCGCACAGGTTGATCGGGATGTGGATCGGCACCTGGATCACGTTGCCGGTGATGACACCGGGGGACTTCACTGCCGCGGCCTCCGCGTCGGCGTCGGCGTGCGCGACGCCGGTCGCACCGGCGACGGAGGCGGCGACGGCGGAGGTCAGGACGGCTGCCTTCGCGATACGGGACATGGTGACGAACTCCTAGGTTGGTGAGGCAAAGCGGCCGACGTGGCCGGCTACACCAACAACGCCCGAGCATTTCGCCGGTTGCGCGACCGAATGGGTGACACATTCGCCGGGGCGTTCGCGGGCGACACGCCACACCATGAACGAGACGTGAAAATAAGAAAGTTGCTCCGGTCGTGACTCAAATGCCACTGATTGTGTTTGTTGAGTTGTAACGTTTGTCCCGCTGCTTCCGCTCTCTTCCAGCGGGAATCATCTGTGCGCGGTCCTCACTCGTCAAAGCGGAGAACCAGTATGGGGAATTCGAAGGTTCTTACGGTGCGGCGCGGTCCAGCTCAGCGCTGTTACGTCGCGCCGAACTCCGACACCACGCATTTCCCGACGACGAGCCGGACCGGTCGGCATCCCGCGCGCCGCTGACGTTCGCCGCGCGCCGCAAAGCGCCGACCCCTCCCTGCCACCCGCTTCGTAGAAGGTTTCGTAGAAAGGGTCACGCGTGCGTCCCCCACTCACCGCATTGCATGTTGTCCAGCCGGGTGACGGCGGGGTGGCCCGGGTGGTCACCGACGTGGTCGGCGCACAGGTGGACCTGGGAATGCGGGTGGCCGTCGCCTGCCCGCCCGGTACGCCGCTGGCGGTGGCGGCCGGCGCGCGGGGCGCCGAGGTGCACCCGTGGCGGGCGGGCCGCGAGCCGGGTCCACGGCTGGTGGTCGAGAGCCGAAGGATCGCCGAGCTCGTCGAGCTCGTACGCCCCGACCTGGTGCACGCGCACAGTGCGAAGGCCGGGCTGGCCGCCCGGATCGCCGTACGGGGCCGCGTGCCCACCGTCTACCAGCCGCACGCCTGGTCGTTCGAGGCGGTCGACGGGGTCACCGGCGCGCTCGCCAGGCGGTGGGAACGCTGGGCCGCCCGCTGGACCGACCGGGTCATCTGCGTCAGCGAGGCGGAACGGCGGCGCGGTGAGTACGCGGGCGTACGGGCGTCCTGGTCCGTCGTCCACAACGGCGTCGACACCGCCCGGTTCACCACCGGACCGGACCGGGCGGCCGCCCGTGCCGCGCTCGGGCTGCCCGCCTCGGCACCGCTCGTGGTGTGCGTGGGGCGTCTGTGCCGCCAGAAGGGCCAGGACACGCTCCTGGCGGCATGGCCCGCCGTTCTCGCCCGCGTGCCCCACGCCCGGCTCGTCCTCGTCGGCGACGGCCCCGCCGCGGACTCGCTCCGCGCGGCCGCCGGGCGAATCGCCGCCGGAGGGAACGGTGCGTGGGTCGGCTTCGGGCGGGCTGCTGCCGGGCGGGAGGCTGCTGGGCGGGCCGGCGCCTGGCGGGACTCCGGTCCGGTGGGTGCCGGGCGGGCCGCAAGTCCGGCTGGTGCCTCCGGGGCGGCTGGTGGGTGGGCCGCGGGTCCGGTTGGTGTCGGGCGGGATTCGGGGTGGGTTGGTGCCCCTGGGGTGGCTGGTGGGTGGGGTGACGGGAGGGTCGGTGGATGGGTCGGTGAGCCGGGCGGCCGGAGGGGTGGTGGCGGGCTTGACGGGCCGGACGGCAGGTTGGGCGACGAGTCGCGCGACGGTGCCGTCCGCGGGCGGCACCTCGCGCGGGGCGGCGGCCGACGTGACGGGCCGGGCGCTGGGCGGGGCGACGAGGCCCTCGATGGAGGCCCGTCCGTGACGTTCGTGGGGGCCGTCGCAGATCCGGCGCCCTGGTATCGGGCCGCCGACCTCGTCGTACAGCCGTCCCGGTGGGAAGGGATGGCGCTCGCGCCGCTGGAGGCCATGGCGGGCGGGCGCCCCGTTCTCCTCACCGACGTGGACGGTGCCCGCGAGAGCCTGCCGCCGGGCCACGAGGCGCACTGCCTGGTCCGCCCCGACGACCCGGCCGCCCTCGGCGCCGCCCTCGCGGGGCTGCTCCAGCGGCCGACCCTGCGGGAGGCCCTGGGCCGCCAGGCCCAGCGGCACGTACTCCGTCGCTTCGACGTGCGGCGCGCGGGCGTGGCCATCGCGGACGTGTACCGCGAGGTGACCGCCGCGCCACGCCACGAGCTCAGGGAGCCGATCTCCCAGTGACCACGGAAAGCACCAGCCCGGCCACCACTGTCGTCCAGCCGCGCGGGCGGGCCGACCGGGTGGCCCTGCCGCCGCACCGCCCGGTGCCCGCGCCGCCCTTCGTCTCCTCCCTCGTCGCCGCCGACTGCGCCGCCGTCCTGCTCGCCGCGCTCACGCTCGACCACGAACAGCGCAGCGCCGCCCTGCTGATGCAGCTCACCGCGTGCCTCGCCGCGCTCAACGCGTACGCCGACCTCTACCGCCCCGGCGCCATCGCCTCCGTACTCGACGAGCTGCCCGCCCTCGCGGGGCGCGCGGCCATCGCCTGGTGCGCCGCGGCCGCGCTGCTCGCCGCGCAGTCCCCGCAGCACGCCATGGGCCCGGCCGCGCTGGCGGTCGCGTACGCCGTCCACCTCGCCTCCGTGTGCGGGTGCCGCGCCGTCCTGCACCACCGGCGCCGGGCCGCCGCCCGCGCGCAGCCCGGCTCCGCGCTCGTCATCGGCCCCGAGCCCGCCGCGCAACGGCTGGCCGGCACGCTCGCCAGACATCCGGAGTACGGCATCCGGCCGGTCGGCATCGTCGCCACTCACCGGCCACCCGCCCCGGCCGAATCGTCACTTCCGGTGCTGACCAGCCCCGAGGAGATCCACCGGGCCGTCATCCAGAACAGCGTGCGCGATGCGGTGTTCGTCGGCGCCGAACAGCCGGAACTCGCCGCTCTGCTGCGTCACTACGGCTGCGCCGGCCAGCTCGTGGGTGACACCGGCGGCGCCCGAACGCCCATGAGCGAGCACCTGTGGGGCCACGCGTGCCGGCGCCTGGACCCGCCGCCCGCGCACCGGGGGCGGCTGCCGAAAAGGGTCCTCGACTTCACGGTCGCCGGGCTCATGCTCGCCGCCCTCTCCCCCCTCCTGCTGCTGTGCGCGGCCGCGATCCGGCTGTCGGACGGCCCCGGGGTGATCTTCCGCCAGGAGCGCGTCGGCCAGAACGGCCGGCTGTTCACGCTGCTGAAGTTCCGTACGCTGCGCCCCGCCGACGCCGAGGAGGCCGCGACCCGCTGGA
Source organism: Streptomyces sp. CB03234 (assembly GCF_001905885.1). Lineage (GTDB taxonomy): Bacteria > Actinomycetota > Actinomycetes > Streptomycetales > Streptomycetaceae > Streptomyces. The sequence continues at coordinate 801,771 of NZ_LIYH01000005.1, forward strand.
GCGTCGCCCACGACGAGCGGATGAGCGTCGTCGGAACGTTCCTGCGCCGTACGTCGCTCGACGAGCTGCCGCAGCTGTGGAACGTGCTGCGCGGCGACATGAGCCTCGTCGGCCCGCGCCCTGAACGCCCGTACTTCGTCGCCAAGTTCAGCAGCCTGCACCCCGGTTACGCGGCGCGGCACCGGATGCCCGTCGGACTGACCGGGCTCGCCCAGGTGCACGGGCTGCGCGGCGACACCTCCATCGAGGACCGGTGCCGCTTCGACAACCACTACATCGACCACTGGTCGCTCTGGCAGGACATCTGCATCCTGCTGCGTACGGCGGCGTCGCTGATCCGCCCGGCGGGCAGCTGATGCGGTTTCACCTGGTTCCCCTGGCTCGCCTGCTTCCGCCGGCTCACCTGCTTCCGCTGCTCGCGGTCGTCGCGCTGCTCGCCGTCCCGCCACCGCACGGCGCCTCGGGCACCGGCACGGTGGCGGACGCGGCGTCCGCCGTGCTCGTCGTCTTCTGCGCCGTACGGGTGGTACGGGACCGGGCGCGGCCGCTGTCGCGGACGGCGGCCGTCGTGCTGGGCCTGCCCGTGCTCGGCATCTGTGCCGCGGCCGTCGCGTCCCACGACCCGGCGGCGAGCCTCCCGGGCGTCGCCCGGTACCTCCAGGTCTTCGTCCTCGTACCGGCGGCCGTGGTGCTGCTGGTACGGGACCGGCGGGACTTCGCCGTGGTCGCCTGGGCGATGATCGGCCTCGCCCTGGTGCAGGGGACGGTCGGGGTCGTGCAGTACGTGACCGGGACGGGCGCGTCGTACCAAGGGGAGGACGTCCGGGCGGTGGGGACGTTCGGGGCGACGGACGTGATGGGGATGGCGACGGTCGTGGCGTACGGGATCGTCGCGGCGGCCGGGATCGTGCTCGGTTCGCCGGGGCGCCGGCCCAGGACGTGGGCCCTGGTCTGTGGCGGGCTGCTGCTGGTGCCGCTGGTGGTGTCGTTCAGCCGGGGCGCCTGGATCGCGACGGTGCTGGCATGCGCGCTGCTGCTGGCGCTGTGCGGGGTGCGGCGAGCCGTGCGGGTGGGGCTGGCGGCGGGCGCGCTGGGCGTGGTGCTGGTGGCGGGGCTGGGCATCGGCTCGCAGCTCGTCCAGGAGCGGGCCGCGAGCATCACGCAGGTCGCCGCCGCTCCCGACCGGTCGGTCACCGACCGGTACACCATGTGGGCCGCGGCGGCCGGGATGTGGCGCGCCGAACCCCTCACGGGCGTCGGGCTCAAGGGCTTCCCCCACTACCGGGACAGCCATGCCTCGCTCGCCCTGTCGTCGGGCAGCGACACGGCCGGTGCGGGCCAGGGCTTCCAGCGGCAGCCCTTGCTGTCGCCGCACAACATGTACCTGCTGGTGCTCGGCGAGCAGGGCCTCCTGGGCCTCCTGACGGTCGCGGGCAGCTGGCTCGCCCTGCTGGTGTGCGCCCTGCGGCGACTGGTGGACAGCCGCTGGGACGGCCTGGACTGCGGGCTGGTGGCGGTGGGCCTGCTGGTGTGGCAGCTCGTCGACTTCGTGTACGCGGACATCGGCGGCCCGGCCACCGTCCTGACGGCCCTGGCACTGGGCCTCGCCGCCTGGTGGGCCCTGGCGCCGCCCGAACCGGCGGTGTCCTCGCCCCCCTTCGGCTTCCGGGGCGGCCCGCCCCCGGCCCCGTGCCCCGTCCCACGCGGCGCGACGCGCCCCGAGTCCGCCCCCGGCACGGGGACCGGGCCGGTCGGCGCCCCTGCCACGGCGACCGCGCGCGCCGGTGACGGCAGCCCAAGCGCGGGTACGGGCGCGGGGGCTGTCCCGCCCGGCCGGGACACCGCCCGCAGGGCCACCGTTCGGGGCGGCGCCCCAAAGCAAGGCGTCCAGGCACCCGCCCCCACCGCCACCACCCCCGGCCCCGTCCCGCGCGCCACCGCCCCCACTCCCGGTCCCGCCCCCACTCCCGCCCCCGTTCCGCGCGCCGGCGCCCTCCGCGGCACGGGAGGCCCGCATGGCTGACGCCCCGCACAGCGCCGTCGTGGCCGCGCGGCCCGTGCCGGGGGGCAGGCGGCCGGCATGGGAGCCGTCCGACCGGGGCATCGCGCGGGCGGCCGCGCTCACGGCGGCCCTGACGGGACTGGGCGCCCTGCTCGGGCTGGTCCGGGACCAGTTGCTCGCCCGGACGTTCGGCGCGGGGACCGGCACGGATGCCTTCCTCGTGGCCTGGACCGTGCCGGAATTCGCGGCCACGCTGCTGATCGAGGACGGCATGGCCCTCGTCCTCGTACCCGCGTTCGCCGCCGCGCTCGCCCGCCGGACGGGCGGCGACGAAGACCCCGTACGCGCCCTCGTCAAGGCCACCCTCCCGAAGACGGCCCTCGGCATGGGCGTGGCCGCCGGGCTGCTCGCGTTCGCCGCGCCGTGGCTCGTCGCGCTGCTCGCGCCCGGGCTGCCGGAGCGGCAACTGGCTGTCGACTGCACCCGGTTGACGGCGACCTGCCTGCTCTCCTTCGCGCTCGCCGGGTACTGCAGCGCCGCGCTCCGCGCCCATGGCCGTTTCCTCGCACCTGCCGCGGTCTACGTGGCGTACAACAGCGGCATCATCGCCGCGGTCGTCCTCCTCGGCCCCGGCGAGTGGGGCGTGCGCGCGGCGGCGGCCGGGGTCGCGTCGGGCGGGGTGCTGATGGTGCTGGTGCAGGCGCCGGTCCTGTGGCGGCAGCTGCGTACACCGGTCACGGTGGCCCCGAAAAGAGAGGGGACGGCACCCCGCATCGTCCTGGCGGCGCTCGCGCCGGTGATCGTGTTCGCGGTGAGCCGTCAGTCGCAGGTCCTGGTCGAGCGGTTCCTCGCCGCGCCGCTGCCTGCCGGGGCAATCTCGCACCTGAACTACGCGCAGAAGGTCGCCCAACTGCCGATGGTCCTGTCGCTGATGCTGTGCACGGTCAGCTTCCCGGTCGTCGCGCGGGCGCTCGCCGCGGGCGACAAGGACACCGCGCGGCGGCGGGCCGAGCGGGATCTGCTGCTCGCGGGCGTGATCGTCCTGGTCGGCGCCGCGACCGTCGTGGCGGCCGCGCCGCAGATCGTGCACGTGCTGTTCCAGCGCGGCGCGTTCGACGGCGCGGACACCGCCGCCACGGCCGCCGTCATGCGGGTGTACGCCCTCGGGCTGCTCGGCCAGACGCTCGTCGGTGCCCTCGTACGCTGCTACTTCTCCGCCTCCCGCCCCCTGTGGTACCCGGCCGCCGCCATGCTCGGCGGCATCGCCGTGACCGCCGCCGGCGGCCGGGCGTGGGCCGGCCCGTGGGGCACCCCCGGCATCGCCGCCGCGAACGCGCTCGGCATCACCCTCACCGCCGCCCTCCTCCTGCTCGGCGTACGCAGGCAGAGCGTCCCCCTCGACGCCCGGCGCCTCGCCCTCGGGCTGGCCCGGCTCACCGCGGCCGCGGCCGTCGCCACCGCCGCCGGGTGGTGGTGCGCGGCCGGTCCGCCGCCGCTCGCCGTGGCGCTCGCGCTGGTCTCGGTCACGGCGACGTTCACCGCCACCGCTTGCGCCCTGCGCGCCCCGGTCGTCCCCTCCCTCATCTCCCTCATCCGTTCCGCCGTGCTGCGAAGGCCCGCTCATGAACCAGCCGAGAATTCCGCTCTGGGTGGCGATGTACCACTCGATCGACGACACCACGGACGATGACCCGTACCACGTGACCGTCTCGCCCGCCCGCCTCGACAAGCAACTGCGCTGGCTGCGCGACCACGGCCTGCGCGGGGTCGGCGTACGGCAGCTGCTGCTGTACGCGGCACGCCACGGCGACACCCGGGGTCTGGTCGGCCTGACCTTCGACGACGGGTATGCCGACTTCCTCGACAACGCCGTCCCGATCCTGCGCCGCCACGAGTGCACGGCCACCGTCTTCGTCCTCCCCGGCCGGCTCGGCGGCGACAACACCTGGGACGCACTCGGCCCGCGCAAGCCGCTGCTCACCGAGGACGGCGTCCGCCGTTGCGCCGCCGCCGGCATGGAGGTCGCCTCGCACGGCCTCGCGCACGTCTCGCTGCCCGCCGCCCCCGAGCACGTCCTGCGCGAGGAGACCGCGCGCAGCCGCGAGGTGCTTCGTACGCTCACGGGAACCGCCCCGGACGGCTTCTGCTACCCGTACGGCCACGTCAACGGCCGCGCCATCCGCGCCGTGCGGGAGGCCGGGTACACGTACGCCGCCGCGATCGACCCGGGCGCCATGAGCAGCCTGTACGCCCTGCCCAGGGTGCACATCGGGCAGCGGGACACCGCCTGGCGGCTGCACGCCAAGCGCCGGCTGCACGGGGTGCGGCGCGCCCCGGTACCGGTGTCATGAGGGCCCTGTCATGAAGGTCTGCCACATCATCACCGGCCTCGGCATCGGTGGCGCCGAGCAGCAACTGCGCCTGCTGCTGCCGCACATGGCCCGCGTCCGCAGCAGCGTCGTCACACTCACCAACCCCGGCCCGGTCGCCGACGCGCTGCGCGCCGGCGGCGTACCGGTCGCGCACCTGGGCATGCGCGGCAACCGCGACCTGTCCGCGCTGCCCCGCCTGACCCGGCTGCTCCGGGACGGCGCCTTCGACGTCGTCCACACGCACCTGTACCGGGCGTGCGTGTACGGGCGGCTCGCCGCCCGCCTCGCGGGCGTACGGACCGTCGTCGCGACCGAGCACTCGCTGGGTGCCGCCCAGATCGAGGGCCGGCCCCTGAGCAGCGGCGCGCGCGCCCTGTACCTGGCGAGCGAGCGGCTCGGTACGTCGACGGTCGCCGTCTCGGACACGGTGGCGCGGCGCCTCGCCGGGTGGGGCGTGCGCCCGGCGCGCATCCGGGTCGTACCGAACGGCATCGACGTGCGCCGCTTCGCCTTCGACCCGGCCGCGCGGCGGGCGGCGCGCCGGCGGCTGGGGCTGGCGCCCGGGGCGTACGTCGTCGGCGGGGTGGGGCGGCTGGCGGCGGGCAAGCGGTTCGACACGCTGATCCGGGCGGTGGCCGCGCTCCCCGAGGACACCCGGCTGCTGCTGGTCGGGGATGGCGAGCAGCGGCAGCCGCTGGAGCGGGTCGCCCGGGAGTGCGGGGCGGCGGACCGGGTGGTGTGGGCGGGCGCGGTCGACCGTGGCCTGCCGGAGCTGCTGTCGGCGATGGACGTGTTCGTGTCCACGTCCGCCGAGGAGGCGTTCGGGCTCGCGATCGTCGAGGCACTGGCCGCCGGGCTGCCCGTGCGGTACGTGGCGTGCCCCGCGCTCGACGACCTGCCGCCCGAGGAGGCGCCCGGGGCGCTCCGGATCGGCGGGACGGTGCCGGACGTGGTGGCCGCGCTGCGGTCGGTCACCCGCGACCGGCTGCCGGTCCCCGCCGCCGTACACCGCTACGACATCGCGCGCAGCGCGCAGCAGTTGATGTCCCTCTACGACGAGCTTTCGACGAGCTCCACGAAGAAGTGAGTTGTCGATGACCACGACCCAGTCCCTTGCCGTACGCCGCACGATCGGATGGCTCACCCGTCTCAAGCGCACCCGCCGCCGCTGGCTCGTCCCGGCCGCCGCGCTGCTGGGCGTCCTCGTCGGCGGCGCGTACGGGCTGCTGAAGACCCCGGAGTACGCGGCGACCAGTTACGTCATCGTCGTCCCGGCCGCGAAGTCCGACCCGGCCGGCGCGATGGGCCTGGCGCAGGCGTACGGGCGGGTCGCCACCGACATCGCGGTCGTCGGTGACGCCCAGGTCGCGGCCGGTGTATCGGCGAGCACGCTGCGCGCGAGCGTGCAGGCCGCCACCTCGCCGGACGCCCCGATGATCGCCATCACCGCGAGGGCACCGGAGGCCGCGGTCGCGGCGGGGATGGCCGACAGCGTGGCCAGGGCCCTCGTACAGAAGGGTGCCCACACGGAGGACAGCACCGGCGTGAAGGTCCTCCAGTTCACCCGGGCCGCCACCCCGACGAGCCCCGTCTCGCCCTCGCCGTCGCTGTCCGCGCTCGTCGGCGGCTGCGCGGGCGGGCTGCTCGGCGCGCTCGCCCTGCTGGTGCGGCCCGGCTACGCGCGGCGCGGGCAGCGGTACGGATACGGGTACGGACACGGGGCGGTGCCGGGGCCGGTGGCGCAGCAGGAGGCCCTCGTATGACCTGGGAGGTGACCGTCTGCCGGGACGGCGAGGAGTTCGGCCGGCTGGCGCGGGACTGGGCGGGCCTGTACCGGCGGTGCGCCACGGCCACCCCCTTCCAGGCGCACTCCTGGCTGCACTCCTGGTGGGTGTCGTACGGCACCCCCGGCACCCTGCGCGTCGTCCTCGTACGCCGGGACGGGCAGCTCGCCGCGGCGGCGCCCTTGCGGCTGGTGCGGCGCGGACCGCTGCCGGTGCTGACCCATCTGGGCGGGGCCATCACCGACTTCTCGGACGTGCTCGTCGACGACGCGTGCGCGGAGGAGGCGGTACCCGTACTGACCGGAGCGCTCGGCCGGCTGGCCCGTACCGCCGTGATCGACCTCAGGGAGGTACGGGCGGAGGCCGCCGCCCAGCGCGTCTACGCCTGCTGGCGCGGCCCGCGCCACCGTATGCCCGACTCCGTCTGCATGGAGCTGCCCGCGGTGCCCATCGACGAGCTGGTCGGCCGCCTGCCGTCGTCCCGCGCCCAGCGGGCCCGCTCGAAGCTGCGCAAGCTGGAGAAGCTGGGCATCGAGGAGCACGTCGTCCCCGCCGCCGAGGTCCCGTACGCCTTGAAGCGGCTGCTGGACCTGCACCAACGCCAGTGGGCGGAGCGCGGGGTGACGCCGGAACACCTCAAGCCCCGATTCGCCGAGCATCTGGAGCGGGCGGTGCGGGCGATGGTGGAGTCGGGGGACGCGATGGTGACGGAGTTCCGCATGGCCGGTGACGTGGTCGCCGCGGACCTCACGCTGATGTCGCCGCTGCTGTCCGGCGGCTACCTGTACGGGGCGCACCCGGTGCTGCGCGCCAACAAGGTGGACGTGGCCACGCTGCTGCTGCGCAACGGCGCCCGGGAGAGCAGCGCCAGCGGCCGCACCACGCTGAGCCTGCTGCGTGGGCGCGAGTCGTACAAGAGCCACTGGCGTCCCGAACCGGTCGTCAACCAGCGGCTGCTGCTCGCCCGTCGGCGCACGGCGGCCCCGCTGCTGCTCCTCGCCGGATACGCGGCCGGCCGCCGCCGCGCGGCGGACCGGCTGCGTGACCGGGCGTGGGTGCGACGGCTCACGACGTGAGGTGACGGCGCCATTCGACGCGTACGCACAGCTTGTGGCCGAGCCACTTCTCGACCCAGTCGCCGAGGTCCAGCGGCGTACAGGCGGGCTGCGGCTCGGGCTGCGGCTCCGGTTCCGGCTCGGGTGCCGGTTCCGTGGGCGTGCCCTTCCCGGACAGCATCGCGCGGAACACCTCGGACGACTTGGGGTTCTCGTCGCACTGCCAGACGCCGTGCGGGCAGTAGTCGGTGATCGTGTGGTACAGCGGCTTGTGCCGGTCGATCCACTCCAGCATGCGCCGCATGTACTCCGGGTTGTCGCCGTTGCGGAACAGGCCCCACTCCGGATACGAGATCGGCTTGCCGTGCGCGGCGGCGAACTCCACGTGCTGCCGCAGCCCGTACGGCTCGTTCACCTGCTCGTCGAAGGTCTGGCCCGACGGCTGGTCGTACGAGTCCATCCCGATGATGTCGACGACGTCGTCACCCGGGTAGCACTCCGTCCACGGAATGGCGTCCCGCCCGCGGTTGGGCGCGAAGTCGAACCGGAACCGCTGGCCCGGCACCGCGCGCATGGCGGTGACGATGCGTTTCCAGTACGCCTTCCATGCCTCCGGATCGGGGCCGCAGCGGTGCGAGTACGTGATGCCGTTCATCTCCCAGCCGAGGACGATGACCGTGTCCGGCACGTCGAGCCGTACGAGGCGCTCGCCGAGGGCCCGGAAGTGCCGGTCGAACCGCCCGTCCGCGCCCAGCCGCAGCAACTGCCGTACGACGGGGTCGGGCAGGTGGCTCTCGTTGCGCTCCAGCATGGGCACGTTGAGGACGAACAGCCGGTCCTTGCGCGCCCGACGCCACTGCGCCCAGTGCTCCAGGAAGCCGGGGCGGCCCTCGATGTTGGTCCATACGTCACCGGGCAGGTAGGTGTGCCCGACCCGCAGGTCGGTGCCGCCGAGCCACTTGCGCAGCCCCGCCATGCGGTGGATGCCGCGCGGCCCGTAATCGAGATAGGCCCCCACCGCGGTCCCGCCGACCGCGTCCCCGGCCGCGTCCCCGGCCGTGTCGCCGTCTCCGGTCCCGGTCGAGGCCCCGGCCTTTGCCCCGTCCCCATCCCTGGCTCCCGCGGCGGGCCCGTCATCGGGCCCCGCCCCGGCCTGCGGCCCCACACCCACCCCCGCCCCGGTCCCAGCCCCCGCGCCCGCCCCGGTCCCAGCCCCCGCGCCCGCCCCCGTCCCCGCGCCCTGCCCCGCACCAGCTCCCGCGCCCTGCCCCGCGCCAGCTCCCGCCCCGGCGCCGGCCCCCGCCGCCACCCCCGCGCCCGTCTCCGTACCGGCTTCCGTGTCGCCGGCCGGGCCTGGGCCCTGCTCCGGTGCCCGGGCCGTGACAGGGGGTCCGGCCGCACCCGCGGCGGCCGGGGAGGCCGGGGAGGCGGCGTGGCCGGGCGGGGCCGACAAGGCGGAGCCCGCCATCAGCAGGCTCAGCAGACCGGCGGTGAGCACCCCCCGCCGCGCGCCTTTCGTGTTCGCTCTCCGGTGACCCATGTCCGCTCCTTCGCCAGGCGTCAGGATTCCGCCAGTCACTTGGAGCGAAAGTATTCTTAATGGGCCGACCGGGATCGCGGTCCCGGCCTCCAGTAGGCCGTTGGTGGATTTCATCGCCCGCATGGGGCAGCCGGGCGGAGAAAAGCCGGTCCCGGAGCGCTCCGGGACCGGCTGTTACGCGACCGAGGCCTGATGCTGCGTCACTTGTTGACGCAGACGTTCCCGAAGGCAGGGTTCAGCAGCGCGATGATGTTGATGGTGTTGCCGCACACGTTGATCGGCACGTGCACCGGCACCTGCACGACGTTGCCGGAGATGACGCCCGGCGAGCCAACAGCGGCAGCCTCGGCGTCGGCGTCGGCGACAGCAGGCGCGGCCGCACCCAGCGCCATGACCACACCGGCGACGGCTACCGCAGCCTTCTTGCACTTCATAGTTCGGGTTCCTTTCCACAGGAGGAAGTCTTGCCACGGATTTCGTGACGGGCGAGCCCGATGAGGCCCGGCTTCCACTGCGAAAATCACAACGAATGCGAAAGCGGAAAGACACCACTGCGGCAACTTTCGGCACCGATTCACTCGAACCGCCGAGCAAGGGCCGGAGGCAGATGGCTCAACGGCTGGGCCACACGGGGCGGGCCGTCAAAACGTCCCATTCGTGGTCCGGCAGTCCCGGGACCGCCCGGCCCAGCGCTCTCCATTCGCGCAGCAACGACGAATAGACGGGGGCCGTATCGGCCTCCGTCGCTTGCCTGCTCTGTGGGATGAGGGGCACACGCTGCCACTTACCGGCGCGAGGAGCCATGCCGAGCCTTTCCGTTCACAGCAGCCTTGGCGAGGCTCTCGTATCATGTCACAGCCCGTACGCGTACCCTCACAGTCCCGGACGGTGGGGCAGGGCCGTGAACCGCAGGCCGAAGTGGTCGAGGGTGCGGGGCAGCGGCCGGTCCGGGCGCAGCCGGCCGGGCCGGTCCGGCAGGTAGGTGTGCCGTTCGAGCAGGGCCGCCAGCATGGTGGAGGTCACCAGCAGCACCAGGTCCTCGCCCGGGCACTCGCCGGGGCCCGCGCTGAACGGCATCAGCGCCTCGGTGTCCTGGGCCGTGCCGTCCAGCCAGATCTCCGGCGTGAGCCGGTCGGAGTACGGCAGCGACTCGTCCCGGTGGAACAGCGGCGTGTAGATCAGGAACTCGGTCCCGGCGGGCAGCGCGTCCCCGCCCCAGTCCGTCTCGCGCACCGACTCGCGCAGGACGAAGGGCGTGGTGGGCCAGAGGCGTACCGACTCCAGTACGCAGGCGCGGGTGTACGGCAGGAGGCGCGGCTCGGTCAGGTCGGTGACCGCCAGTTCGTTGCGTACCTGCGTCTCCTGCGCGGTGTGCGTGGACAGCAGGGCCAGCGTCCGGAAGGTCGCGATGCCCGCCGCGTCGAAGGCGAACAGCCAGTGCGGTGCCTGGCCCGCCGGGTCGGTGCCGGGCTCGGCGGGTGTGGCGGCGAGGGCGGCGGCGAGGCTGCCGGGCTCGGCGCGGTCGAGGTGCGTGCGCAGCCGGCGCTCGAACCGGTCGCGCAGGGCGGTGCGGCGCGGGGCGGCGACGGACCAGTTGGCGGCGGAGCGCAGTCGGCCGAGCATCGCGGTCAGCCCGGTGTCGTCGCGCCCCGTGTCGCCGAGCACGAGGCGGCGTGCCGTGCGGTCCCAGGCGGTGCGGAAGGCCGTCCAGTCGATCTCGCCGTCCCCGGCGGTCGTCGCGCCCAGGAGCTTGCCGGCCTCTTCGCGCACCGTCCGCACCATGCGCGGGGCCAGGCTGTGCACCTGGTGGCCGTACTCCAGCACGGCCTCGTTGAACGCGCGCCGCGAGTCCCGTTCCGTACCGCGCGAGATCAGCACGCCGTGTGGCTGGAACTGCTCCAGCGAGGCCCGCTTCTCGCGGGTGGAGGGGGAGTACGGGTCGGGCGTGCCGTTCAGGATGCGGGTGGCGTCGCCGGCCTGGAGGACGACGGCGAAGTGGCGCCCGGCCACGTCGACCCGGAGCGGGCCGGGGCCGTACGCGCCGCGCAGCTCGCTGAGCAGCCCGGTGGCGCGCCGGTCGACGGCGTACCGCTCGGCGAGGGCCATCCCGGCGCGGCGGCGGACGATGACACCGGCCGCGAGGGTGGGGGCGAGGACCTGCGCGGCCAGCCGCGCGGTGTCCCGCACGGACGCCCGTGCGGGCATGTGCGCGACCCTGTCCGTGCTGCTCATGGCCCCCGGGTGCCCAGGCCCCCCGCACGCGAAACGACACGCGGACGGCCCCCGGTCAGCCGCCCGTCGTCGGGCCGCCGCTGCCGAAGCCGCCGCTGGGGGTGCCGCCCCATTTGGCGTCCTTCTCGGTGCGGGGCGAGGAGTCCGGGTCGGTGTTCTGGTGCCTCAGCTCGTACGGCATCAGCCGGTCCTCGCGCTCCTCCAGCTCGGCCGGCCTGCGGTGGCCCTCCGCCTCACCCGGCAGCCCGGCGTCCGGCGGCCGGTGCGGCTGCTCCTCTTCCCTGGGAGGCGCGGGCTCCCGGTTCCGGATGCGCCGCCCCAGCCAGAACGCGCCAATCAGGAACCCGACGAGAATGATCCCGGCCACGAGGGGGCCGATGCCGACAAGATGGTCTTTCTCTGCCAATTCCATGCTGTACGTCATGAGAGCGTCCATACCGGATGTGTACCCGGTGAGGGCCGAGTCAGGCCAGAGCAAGACAAAGACAAAACTGTGGTCGTAAAACCGTGAGTCCGTCTTTTCCCGATTGAGCCCTTCGAGTGACAACGCGCAACTGAAACCGCTCTGGGCTGTTGATCAGGGCGACCCAAGCACCGGGTCTCTCGACAGAAGGATGGACCATGATCAAGAAGGTTCTGGCTACCGCCGGCGTGGCCGCGGCCGTCCTGGGCGCCTCCGCGCCGATGGCCGCCGCCGTGGGTGACCGCGGGGTCGACACGCAGAACGGTAACTTCGCCACCCAGTCGTACGGCAACACCTACACCGGCGGCTACATGAGCCCGCAGATCGGGCTCATCCAGGGCTCCCTCAACAAGCCCTGCATCGCTGTGCCGATCGAGGACGTGCAGAACATCGTGGCCCTGATCAACATCGGTGTTCAGGACATCCTGAGCGACCAGCAGAACCAGCAGTGCGCGGAGAACTCCACGGCGGTCAAGGGCGACGCCCCGCTGTCGCACATCCTCGAGGACGTCCTCTCCGAGAACGCCTCCGCCTCCGTCGACTAAGGACTGTGGCCACCGGCCCGCGCGACGTCCGTGTGGGCCGGTCCCCTCTGCGGCCGCCACGGCCGCACGCACGAAGACTTCAGTAACCGCATGGCGCCCTCCCCGAGTGGGCGCGGCAGGACGACCCGAGTAGCGGGTCTCTCGACGAGAAGGATGGACCATGATCAAGAAGGTTCTGGCTACCGCCGGCGTCGCCGCGGCCGTGCTGGGCGTCACCGCGCCGATGGCCTCCGCCGTGGGTGACCGCGGGGTCGACACGCAGAACGGCAACTTCTCGAAGCAGGCGTACGGCAACACCGTTACCGGCGGCTACATGAGCCCGCAGGTGGGCCTCGTTCAGGGGACGCTCAACAAGCCCTGCATCGCTGTGCCGATCGAGGACGTGCAGAACATCGTGGCCCTGATCAACATCGGTGTTCAGGACATCCTGAGCGACCAGCAGAACCAGCAGTGCACGGAGAACTCCACGGCGGTCAAGGGCGACGCCCCGCTGTCGCACATCCTGGAGGACGTCCTCTCCGAGAACCTCAGCGCCTCCGTCGAATAAAACGCGTCCAACCTGTCGGTGTGACCACAGGGGCGGGCCCCGCATCCGAATCCACGGATGCGGGGCCCGCCCGCTTGTGTGAGGTCTGAAACATTTGGCGTGGCCCGCCGCATCAAAGAGGGTGAGGACGACAGCGGTGGTGAAGGGGAGGGCATGAGACAGTCCTGCACGGACGAGTTCATGGAGTTCGCGGCCGGGCGGGCGGGACATCTCTTCCGCTCCGCGTGCCTGCTGACCAGCGGGGACACCCATCTCGCCGAAGACCTGGTGCAGGAGACGCTGGGGCGGTTGTACGTCGTGTGGGGGCGGATGGCCCGGGTGGGCAATCCGGCCGGGTACGCCCAGACCGTTCTCGTCCGCACCTACCTCGCGCAAGCGCGACGGCGCTCCTCGAGCGAGCGGCCGCTGGCCGAACTCCCCGAGACCACCACCGGACGCGGCGACGATCCGGCCCTGCGGGTGGCGCTCCTCCACGCGCTGGCGCGGCTGGGGCCGAAGGACCGGGCCGTGGTGGTGCTGCGGTACTGGGAGGACCGCAGCGTCGAGGAGACCGCCGCCGCCATGAACGTCAGCGCGGCCGCCGTGCGTACGCGCTCCACCCGGGCGCTCACCCGGCTCCGCGAGCAACTGGGCGGCAGCCTCGCCGAACTCGTACCGGCGCACTGAGCGACTGCCACCCTCACCGACCCTGCGACCACGAACGTCACACGACCCACGAACGGTGGTTCCCCATGCCCTTTGAGGACGACGTCTCCGAGGCGATGCACCGCACCGGCGAAACCTTCATCACGGACCACCGCGCGATCGTGGAGGGCGGGTTGCGGCGGGGGCAGGCCCGGGTGATGCGCCGCCGTGCGGCCGTGGGGGCGGCCGCCGTGATGGCGCTGACCGGTTCGGTTTTCTACGGGGGCTGGCTACTCGGCACCTCCCCCGCCCAGGAGGTGGTCACCGGCAACGGCCCGTCCCCTGACGTGACGCTCTCCGGCACGCCGAACCCCAGGATGAACGACCCCGACCAGCACATCCGCGTCTCCGCCGACCAGATGATCCAGATCCTGGAGCGGGTTCTGCCCAAGGGCAAGCTGACCCAGCAGCGCGGCACCAGCAACTTCGGGGACCCGAACCAGGCGGCGGACGCGTCCCTCGTGTACGACGACGGGTTCGGCGAGGCCCTCGTCGAGGTGTCCATCAAGCGGGCCGACATCAAGGCCCCGGCCAACCGCAAGCTGGTCGTCTGCCCGAAGAAGCTCACCCCGCCCGCCATCAGCTGTCACAGCGAGCCGTGGGCCGGGGGCTCGGCCACCGTCGTGAGCGAGGACAAGGGCCTGCGCACGTCGCGCTCGGTGAGTCTGTCCGAGGAGGGCTATCTCGTGGAGCTGACCACCTTCAACGGTCTGCCGAAGGAAGGCAGGGCCACCCGCGCGCACCCGCCCTTCACGGAGATGCAGACGTCCAACCTGATAGGGATGCTGAACTCGGCGATGACCAAGTACGGCATCCCCAACCCGGACCTCTTCACCCGGGAGGTGCGCGTCTCGGGAAGCCTGGCCGTAATGGAGCGGCTGCAGCGGCTCTCGCCGAAGGGACTGTCGCCGCGCGGTGGCGGTGGCGACGGCGCAACCGGTTACATCATCGCGTACGACGTCAAGAACAAGACCAAGAGTCACCTCCGGGCGACCCTCACCCCGAAGGGCGCCCCGGGCGACGGGGAACCGCGGTGGAGCGAGACGCTCCCGGACGGCACGAGGATCGCCACGTCGGAGCGGCCCGCCAAGGGCAAGGGCGTCACCGAGTGGCGGGTCGACGCGCTGCGGCCGAACGGCCTGCGCGTCACCATCACCTCGTACAACGCGGAGTACCCGCACCGGGACGCCAACCGGACGACGCCGCCCGCCACGATGGAGCAGCTCAAGGCGGTGGCCGTCCACGATTCCTGGCTGACGCTCAAGTAGGAGTGAGTGAGCCAGCGAGTGAGCCAGTGAGCGAGCCAGAAAGTGAGCCAGTGAGTGAGTGAGCGAAGGCGTCGGCGTCACTTCGCGTCGGAGTAGCGCCCCACCGTCGCCGTCGTGAACGGGAACCGCACCGGTGTGTCCCCGAACGCGATCCGGCCGGCCGCGTCCCCGGCCGTCCGGATCGCTTCGGCGACCGCCGGGGCCTCCTTGGCCGGGCAGTGCACGATCACCTCGTCGTGCTGGAAGAAGACCAGCTCCGCCCGCATCCCGGAGAGGGCCTGCCGCAGCGCGGCGAGCAGCAGCAGCGCCCAGTCGGCGGCGCTGCCCTGTACGACGAAGTTACGGGTGAACCGGCCGCGCGCGCGGGCGTTCACCGACGCGTACCCCGGCGTGAACTCGGCGTCGGACAGCGGCTCTTCCGCGCCCTCCTGGGGGATGCCCGCCTCGTCGGCCTCCGCCGCGCCCGCGGCGCGCGGGCTCGTCCGGCCCAGCCAGGTGCGCACCAGCCGGCCCTCCTCGCCCGCCTTCGCCGCGTCGTCCACATAGGCCACCGCCCGGGGGAACCGGCGGCGCAGGGCCGCCAGGTTCTTCAGGCCGTCCCCGCTGGTCTGCCCGTAGATCGCGCCGAGCAGCGCGAGCTTCGCGTGCTCCCGGTCACCGGAGAACGCCCGGTCGGACAGGCGCGTGTACAGGTCGTCCCCGTGGCCCGCCACCTCCATCAGGCCCGGGTCCCGGGAGATCGCCGCCAGCACCCGGGGCTCCATCTGGTCCGCGTCCGCGACGACGAGCCGCCAGCCGTCGTCGGCGACGACCGCCCGCCGTATCACCTTCGGGATCTGCAGGGCGCCGCCGCCGTTGGTCGTCCAGCGCCCGCTGACCGTGCCACCCGGCAGGTACTCCGGCCGGAAACGCCCGTCCCGCACCCAGTCCTGGAGCCAGCCCCAGCCGTGCGCCGTCCAGATCCGGTACAGCTTCTTGTACGCGATGAGCGGCTCGACCGCCGGGTGGTCGATCTCCTCGAGCTCCCAGCGGCGCGTCGAGCGCACCTTGATCCCCGCCTGGGCGAACGCCTTCACCACGTCGGCGGGGAGGTCCGGCCGCACCCGGCGGCCGAACGCCGCCGACACCTCGTCCGCCAGCTCCGCCAGCCGGCGCGGCTCGCCCCCGCCCGCGTACCGCTCGCCCAGCAGCTCGTGCAGGACGGCCCGGTGGACGTCGGCCCGCCACGGCAGGCCGGCCCGGGTCATCTCGGCGGCCACCAGCATCCCCGCCGACTCGGCCGCCGTCAGCAGCCGCATCCGGCCGGGGTGCTCGGCGGCCGCGTGTCTTCGGTGCTGGTCCGCGTACACCTCCAGCAGGCCCTCGAAGGGCACATCCAGGCGCGTCTGCGGCTCGAACAGGGGCGACTGCGCGCCCGGCTCGGCGGCCCGCAGCGGCGGATCGGCCGGTACGGGACGGTCGTGCAGCCGCGCCCAGGCCGCCGCGGCCGAGCGGGGCTCGCCCAGCCGCCCCTCGTGCCCGAGCAGCAACTGCTCGGCGTTCTCGATGTCGTAACACCGCTCGACCCGGACACCGGCCGCCAGGAGCCGTGGGTACAGCGCGGCCGTGGACCGCCACACCCACCGGCCGACGCCCGGCCGCGACCGCACCGCCTCCACCAGGTCGGGCTCGGTCAGCACCGGACCGGCGGGCAGGCCGTCCCCGCCGAGGGGGACGAGCCGTGCCCCGCCGCCCTCGGTGCCGTCCACCAGCCAGCGTTCGCTCACGCATGCGAGTCTGGCACCCGGCACTGACAATCGCCGTGATCACCCGCTTCGCGCCGCCCAGGCCCTGCACGGCCCCGCGCCCGGCACCGGACCGGCACCGGTACGGCACCGGACCGGCACCGGTACGGCACCGGACCCGCACCGGTACGGGCGCCGGTACGGGTGCCGGGTCCCGGCGCTCACCGGCCTGTGCGGGCGGCGCTCAGCAGGGACGAGGTGACCGCCACCAGGGCGCAGCCGCCCAGGGCGATGCCCACCGGGCCCCACGGGACCGTGATCGTCGCCGGGGCGGACAGGGAGGCCAGGGCCGCGCCGAGCCCGGCGAGGCCGACCGCCGCCACCGCCGCGCCGAGCACCGCGCCGACCGCGACCGCGAACAGGGCCTCGCCGGCGACGATCGCGAGGACCTGGGGGCGCGTCGCGCCGGTCAGCCGGAGCGAGCGCAGTTCCCCGCCCCGTACGGACGTGGCCATCGCCAGGGTGTTGGCGAGGGATATCGCGGTGTAGACGAGGGCGATGCCCAGGACGACGAGGAGACCGAGCCGGGTCTGCGGGCTCGTGCGGGGCGCCGCCCACGCGTCGGTGGTGGTCACCGTGCCGCCGGTGGCGCGGAGCACGGCGGGGTCGGCACCGGGCGGGAGCCGTACGTCGATCCGGTCGACCGTCGCCGCGGGGGCGTTGGCGGCCGTGACGTACGGGCCGTTGTCTCCCGTCCCGGTCGCGAGCACCGCCGCGACGCGCAGCGACACCTGCCGGCCGTCGCCCAGCCACACGTCCATGCGGTCGCCGACTGCCCGGTTTCCCGACTCGCTGTTCGCGATCTCCTGGTTGATGACGATCGAACCCTCGTCCAGGGCCCGTATGTCACCCGCCACCATGGGGAGCCGCGCCAGGTCCGCGAAGGCGGCCGGGTCGGTGACCGCCCGTGCCTCGTACCGGACGACGGCGGACTCTCCGTCACGGATGAAGACACCGGTGGACGCGGTGGGGGAGAGGGTGGCGCCCGGGACGCGTACCGGCTTCAGGTTCTCACCCGTCACCACGTGGTCCGCCGCCGTCTGCTGCCGGGCCTCGGCCGCCTTCGACGCGGTCACCGTCTCGGCCGAGCCGAGCAAGGACCCGGCCAGCGCGACGGTGACCAGGACGGGTGCGGCGACGGCGGCGGTACGGCGCAGGGCGGCGGCCGCGTTCTCCCGCACGAGCATCCCCGTGGCGCCGGGCAGAGGCAGGGCGCGCGCCACGGGACGTACCAGCAGGGGGGCGAGCAGCGCCACCGCGGTGATCAGCACCATCGGCTGGGTCGTGTACGTCTTGCGTTTGAGCAGGTCCGACGGGTCGGTGAGCAGCGTCCAGGCGAGCAGGGCGGTACCCGTGACCAGCAGCGCCGCGCCCAGCAGGCGGCGGCCGAGGGGCAGGACGCCGCTGTCGACGTCGGCCTCGCGCAGGGCCTCCGCCGGGCCGGTGCGCCCCGCCCGGCGGGCGGCCGCGCACGCGCCGCTGACGGCGACGGCCAGGCCGGTCCAGAAGGCGACGTGGAAGGGCCAGCCGACGGCCCGGATCGTGAACCATTCGGGCGCGATCCCGCCCTCGACCAGGACCCTCGCCAGCACCGGCGCGCCCCACGCCCCGAGGGCGCACCCGGCGGCGGAGGCGGCGACCCCGAGGAGGGCCGCCTCGGTGAGCAGCGCCCGCCGCACCTGCCCGGGCGTCGCCCCGGCCGTACGCAGCAGCCCGAACTCCCGGCGGCGCAGCGCCACCGCGAAGGCGAACGTCGACGCGACGACGAACACCGAAACGAAGGCGGTGACCCCGCCGGCCGTGCCCAGCAGGGCGTTCACCGTGACCAGCGCCTCGGCGTCCCGCTCCCGCTCTGGGTCGGCCTGCCGCCGCTCGTCACCGGTCAGGACCCGGCCGCGGTCGCCGACGACCCGGCGTACGTCCTCGGGATCGGCGTCCACGCCGACGGCGTCCGGTCGCCCGTCCGTCGCCACCGGCCCGAGCGCCCGCAGTCCGGTGAGCAGTCGCGCGTCCACAGGGTGTGGATGGAACAGCTGGTGCGACACGCGTCCGACGGTGAGCTTGTCCGTACCGATCACCACTACCGGCGAGGCCGCGAACCGCCGCGGTGCCCGCTCCGGGGCGTCGAACGTCGATGCCAGGCCCAGGCCCATGGTCACCAGCAGCCCCACCCCCAGGGCGACGGCGACGAAGCTCCCGGCGAACGTCGTCCAGCGGCTGCGCAGCCCGCTGACCGCGAGGCCCAGGCTCAGCATGAGGCACGCTCCAGGGACTCCAGCCCGGCCATCCGGCCCGCGACCGCCTCGGCGGTGGGCGCGGTCAGCTCGCCGCTCACCCGCCCGTCCACCAGGAAGACCACCCGGTCCGCGTACGACGCCGCCACCGGGTCGTGCGTGACCATGATGACCGTCCGGCCGTCCCGGTCCACCACCTCCCGCAGCATCCGCAGCACCTCCCGGCTCGTCGTGGTGTCCAGCGCCCCGGTCGGCTCGTCACCGAACAGCACGGCGGGCCGCGTGATCAGCGCCCGCGCGACCGCCACGCGTTGTCGCTGGCCGCCCGACAGCTCGTTCGGCCGGTGCCGCGCCCGGTCGGCCAGCCTCACGCGCGCGAGGGCGGCGCGGACCTCCGTGCGGGACGGCCGCCGCCCGGCCAGCCGCAGCGGCAGGGCCACGTTCTGCGCGGCGGTCAGCGACGGCAGCAAGTTGAACTCCTGGAAGACGAATCCGATCCGGTCACGCCGCAGCAGCGTCAGCCGCCGCTCGCTCAGCCCGCCCAGGTCGATGCCGTCGACCTCGACGCGCCCGCCCGACGGCCGGTCCAGCCCGGCCGCGCACTGGAGCAACGTCGACTTGCCGGACCCGGACGGCCCCATGACGGCGGTGAAGGACCCGGCACGGAAGTCGAGATCGACTCCGTCGAGCGCGGTGACGTCGCGGTACGCGCGACGAAGGGCGGTGAGCCGTACGGCGGTTGTGGTCATGGCTCAAGCGAACCGCTTCCGGTCGCCGCGATCACGACCACTGGCAGGTGTCTTTGGACTAGGGCCAGCCCTACCCCTGCGACCATGGAGGCCGGGAACGGCGTACGGGCGAGGAGGCACATTCATGGCAGCGGGGCACGAGGGGGCCGGCAGCGTCGAGCGGGCGTTCGCCGCCGCCCTGTACGCCGAGGACGACGCCGCCCTCGACACCGGTGCCTCGCTCCTCGCCGCAGACCCGGGCGCCGGCGCGGAACTGGCGCGGCGCGGCGAGGAGTTCGTCCGCCGGGCGTGGCAGCGCGGCTGGCAGCCGGCCGATGTCGTCCGGCTCGTACGCCGTGACCTGGACGATCACCATGTGCAGCTGGTGTCGGGGCTGATCGTCGCCGAGACGAGCGCGTACGAGTGGCTGCCGCCCCGGTGGGCCGGGCAGCTCGCCGAACTCGGCGACACCGACTGGCGCGCCGACCGCTTCTCGTACGCCACGGCCGTGCTGGAGCTGTACCGGCTGCTCGCCCGGCTCCCCGCGATCGAGCCCGTCGGCCCCGCGCCCGGCGTCTCGCCACTGTACGCCGCGCCCGTGCACGGCGAGCCGCGCATGCTGGCCCGGATCCGGGCGCTGCTGGCCAAGGCGGAGGCGACCGGGTTCCCGGAGGAGGCGGAGGCGCTCACCGCGAAGGCGCAGGAGCTGATGGCGCGGTACAGCCTGGACGAGGCCGCGCTCGCGGCGCGTACGCACAGCGCGGAGGAGCCCGCCGCGATACGGATCGGCGTCGACGCGCCGTACGAGACGGCCAAGGCGATCCTGCTGGACGCGGTCGCGTCGGCGAACCGCTGCCGGGCGGTGTGGAACGAGGCGTTCGGCTTCTCGACGGTCGTCGGCTTCGAGCCGGACCTGGAGGTCGTGGAGATGCTCCACACCTCGCTGCTGGTCCAGGGTATGGGCGCCATGGTCAAGGCGGAGGGGGAGCAGAGGGCGGGAGGACGCAAGCGTACGAAGACGTTCCGCCAGACGTTCCTGCTGGCGTACGCCCACCGGCTCGGCGACCGGCTCGCGTCCACCTCCCGCCGCGTCACCGCGGAGGAGCCGACGCTGCTGCCGGTCCTGGCGGCCCGGGACGTGGCGGTCACGGCCCGGGCGGACCGGATGTTCCCCGAAACGACGACGACCAGGGTTCGGGGCGCCACCGACGAGGCGGGCTGGCACCACGGCACGGCGGCGGCGGACCGGGCGCGGACGGACCACGGGCGGACCGACGGCCGGGGCCGGGGGCAGCTGCCCAAGTAGGGCAAGCCCAAGCAGGGCAACCTTAAGCAGGGCAATCCCACGTAAGGGAATCCCAAGTAGAGCAAACCAACCCATTACCCTCGACCCCATGAGCTGGCTCCGAGCGCTGAAGGCCACCGCCCGTTCGGGGCTGACGGTCGAGCGGCGGCGCCTGGAGCCGCTGGTCGCGCTGCGCGGGGCCGCCGGGCTGGCGCTGGTCGTCGGGGCGAGCCTCGCGCTGTTCGGCGCCGGCGTGGCCGTGAGTTCCGCGTTCGGCGCGTTCCAGGCGGCCATCGCCACCTTCCAGCGCAGCTGGCGCCCGCGTCCCACCCTCGCGCTCGCGTCCGGGGCCAGCCTCGCCGTGTCGACGTTCCTGGGGTACCTGACGGGCGCGCACCTCGTGCTCTTCCTCGCCCTGCTCGCGCTGTGGACGTTCCTGGCGGGCCTTGCCTGGGCCACCGGGCCCACCACCGGCATCATCGCCTCCTCCAACGTGGCGATCATGCTGGTCACCGTCACCCTCCCCACCTCCGTCGCGGATGCCGCCGGCCACGCCGCGATGATCGCCGTCGGGGGCCTGGTCCAGGCGGCGCTCATCGTCCTGGTCCCCATCCGCCGCTGGGGCGCCCAGCGCGACGCGCTCGCCGACGCGCTGGCCGCCGAGGCCGACTACGCCCGGCGCCTCCGCCACGACCCGTACGCCCCGTTCGACCCCGTACCGCTCATGACCGCGCGCAGCGCCGCCGCCGTCACGCCCCGCCAGGCCCGCCGCCGCCCCGCCGAGCTGCACGGCGCGCGCGGGCTCGCCGAGCGCATCCGCCCGGTCCTCGCCTCGCTCGCTGACCCGGCCGTCGGCGTGGAGCGCGAGGGCCCGCAGCGCGACCGGGTGTGCGAACTGCTCGGAGCCGCCGCCTCCGTACTCGACACCGCCGCCCGCGCCATCCGCCACGGCCGCCCCGCCGGCCTCCCGCCCGCCGCCCTCGCCGTGCTGCGCACGCCCGACACGGGCGCCGTCCTGACCGGCCCCGCCCGCCGCGCGGCGACCCGCCTGGCCGCGCTCCTGGAGGACGTCCTCGAGACGGCGACGCCCACGGACCGGGCCGAGGTGGGCGAGCTGCGGGCGCGCCCGACCCTCCTCCAGCTCGTCCCCGTCGCCGTACGCACCGTCCGGGGCGAACTGCGCCCCGCCTCCCCGGTCTTCCGGCACGCCGTCCGCGTCAGCGCCGTCGCCACGGGCGGGTACGCCATCGGTACGGCCCTGCCCCTTGGGCATGGCTACTGGGCGCCGATGGCCGCCGTCATGGCCATGCGCCCGGACTTCACCCAGACGTACTCCCGCTCCGTGGCCCGCTTCTGCGGCACCCTCCTGGGCGTGGCGCTCGCCACGGGCGTGGTCCAGGCGGCGCACCCGGGCCGGTACACCTCGGCCGCGCTGGCGGTGGCCTGTGCCTTCGGGATGTACCTGCTGATGCGCACGGGGTACGCGGTCGGGCAGGTCTGTGTATCGGCGTACGTGGTGTTCCTGCTCGGCATGGGCGGTACGGAGTGGACGCAGACCGTCCCGGAGCGGGTGGTACTGACGCTGCTGGGCGGTGTGCTGGCGATGGTGGCGTACGCCGTGTACCCGGCCTGGGAGACGCCCCGGCTGCGTACCCGGCTTGCCGACTGGCTGGCGGCGGACGGGCGGTACGGGGCCTGTGTGATCGCCCACTACGCGGACCCGGCGGCGCGCGGCACGGCCGCCGTGCGCGAGACGCTGCTCGCCACCCGGGACGCGCGCGTGGCCTGGCACGAAGCCGTTGAACGGGCCGCCCACGAACCGGTCCGGCACCGGGGCCTGTCGCGCACCGCGGCTGCCGACGCGGGCGACGCCCTGGCGCGGCTGGGCCGGGTCGCCATGCTGATGGAGGCTCACCTCCCGGACCGCGACGCCGCCCCGCTGCCGGCCGCCGCCGACCTGGCGGAGGCGCTGCGCCACGCCACGGAAGAGGGCGCGAAGGCCGTCCGGGAACGCCGGGTCCCACGCTGGGGCCCGGTGCGTGACGCCGTCACCCGGTGGGACGCCGACACGGTGCCCGACCCGGTCGTACGCAATGGGGCGCGGCTGCTGCTGCAGGCACTGGACGCGCTGTCGGACGCCCTTGAGGAGGGGTCTCCTGGGAAGGGCTCTCGGGAGGGCTCCCTTCAGGAGGGGGACAAAAAACAGGGGCAATAGGTCATGGTTTCGGCGGCACCGCCGCCTTGGTGAGCGTGTCCTCGACCCCGGCGGCCCAGGAGACGACCAGCTTCTCCTTGACCGCGTGCGCGGAACCCTTCGTACGAGCGGTGTAGCCGTCGTCGCAGGTCAGGGTCAGGGTCAGCGTCACGGTGTCCGTGCCCTGGGCGGTGCCCTGGCAGACGTGCGCCTCGGCCAGCACCAGGGCGTGGCCCTTCTTGATGGTGAGGCTGACGGGCTTGCCGTCCGTGAGCCCCACCCACGACCCCTCGAACGCCGCCCCGGCCACAGGGGAAGGGGAGGCGCTCGGGGGCGCGGTGGGGCTGGTCACGGGTTTCCCGCCGTCGCCGGGGTCGTCGCCGCGCTGCTGGTCCCGGCCGCCGCCGCAGCCGGCCAGTGCGAGCACGGCAGCCGTGCCCGCCGCCGCGACGATCCCTGCCCGTACGAGCCTGTGCGCGTCCACGCCACGTCTCCCCAATCGGTGTCGGAAACGCGCGACAAGCTACCAGTCGGTAGTTCCCTGCTACCAGGACGACTTGGTGACCCCGGGCAGGAAGCCCGCGTGCGCCTGCTGACGCACGTTCACCCGGGACAGCCCGAACTTCCGCAGGTGGCCGCGGGGGCGGCCGTCGACGCTGTCACGGTTGCGTACGCGGGTGGCGCTGGCGTCGCGCGGCTGGCGCCTCAACTCGGCCTGGGCGGCGGCCCGTTCCGCATCGGGGGTGCCGGGCCGCCGGATGATGTCCTTCAGCTCGGCGCGCCGGGCCGCGTACCGCTCGACGACCTCCTTGCGCCGCTCATTGCGCGCGATCTTGCTCTTCTTGGCCATCAGACCCTCACTCCCCGGGCGCGGATCCGGGCCACGGCGGCCTCGATCCCGATGGTGTCGACCGTCTTGATGCCCTTGGTGGACAGGGTGAGCCGGACGTACCGGCCCTCGCTCGGCAACCAGTAGCGCTTGCGCTGGATGTTGGGGTCGAAGCGCCGGGACGTACGCCGGTGCGAGTGCGAGATGCGATTGCCGAAGCCCGGTTGGGCGCCGGTCAGCTGGCAGTGGGCGGACAAGGGTGACCTACCTCTCTGAACGCTGTCTTGGTAATGGAAACCATTTCCACTTACTCTAACCCCATGGCCCGCAACGAACTCCGACCGATCATCAAACTCCGGTCCACCGCCGGCACCGGCTACACCTACGTGACCCGCAAGAACCGCCGCAACAACCCCGACCGCATGACGCTGCGCAAGTACGACCCGGTCGTCGGACGCCACGTCGACTTCCGAGAGGAGCGCTGACGCGCGATGAAGCCCGGAATCCACCCCCCGTACGAGCCCGTCGTCTTCCGTGACAAGGCGGGCGGCTTCGCCTTCCTGACCCGTTCCACCGCCACCAGCGACAAGACGGTCGAGTGGGAGGACGGCAACACGTACCCCGTCATCGACGTCGAGATCTCCTCCGCGAGCCACCCCTTCTACACGGGCCAGGCGCGCGTGCTGGACACGGCGGGACGCGTGGAGCGGTTCGAGCAGCGCTACGGCCGGCGCCACGGGGCCCGCTGATGCTGTCCGTCGCTCTTGTCGGCGGGCTGCACTCCGAGGCCCGCGCGGCCGCGGTCGAGCGGCTGCTCGCCACCGTTCCCGGCAGCGTGGCGCTCCACCACGACCTGGCGGCCGCCGCCGAGCGGGGCACGGTCACCCGGACCGTGCGCGACGCGACCGGCGTCCTGTCGACGGACGTGGCGCCGCTGGTCAACGACTGCGCGTGCTGCGCGCTGCGCGAGGACCTGGTGCCCGAGCTGGAGCGGCTCGCCGACAGTGTTTTCGACGGGGCGACCCGGCTCGCGGTCGTCGAGCTGTGGGACTCGGTCGAGCCCAAGGCGATGGCCGAGGTCGTGGCGGCGGCCGGGCTGACGGTCAGCTCGGTGATCACCGCCGTCGACCCGGCGCTGCTGCTGCCGTACCTCGGCAACGGCGACGACCTGATGGAGGCGGGGCTCGCCGCGGCCGCCACTGACCAGCGCACGGTCGCCGACACCTGGGCGCGCCAGCTGGAGTACGCGCCTGTGCTCGCCGTCCTCGACAGCCCCGAGGCCGACGACGAGGACCGCGCGCTGCTCGCCCAGCTCCACCCGACGGCCCGCCGGGTGCCGGTGCCGGACGGGGACCTGGCCGCCGCCGCGCTGGCCGGGTTCGACGTCGAGGCGGCGGCCGCCGCGCAGCACCCGGCCTGTGCGCTGCTGCCCCAGGAGGCGGACGCGCACGGCGTCGGTACGTACGTGTGGCACCGGCGCCGTCCGTTCCACCCGGAGCGGCTGTACGCCGCGCTGGAGGACCTGTGCTGTGCGGCCGCGCGCAGCCGCGGGCGGTTCTGGCTGGCCGACCGGCCGGACACGCTGCTGGCGTGGGACGCGGCGGGCGGCGCCCTGTGCGTCGAGCCCGCCGGGCCGTGGCTCGCCTCGCTGCCGGACGCCGCCTGGGAGATGGTCCCGCCCGTACGCCGGGCGGCGGCCGCGCTGGACTGGGACCCCGAGCACGGGGACCGCTGCCAGCACCTGGTCTTCACCTCGCCCGGCCTGGACCGCGAGGGGCTCGCCGAGCTCCTCGACTCCTGCCTGCTCACCGACGCGGAGTACGCCGCGGGCCGCGAGGCCTGGAAGCGGCTCCCGCCCGCCTTCGACGCCCTCCTGGAGGTCTGACCCCATGTCCCCCCGCCGCTCGGCCGAGCGCAAGCCCGCGAAGTCCCGCCCCAATCCCCTGGACCGCGACGGCATCACGTACATCGACTACAAGGACACGGACCTGCTGCGGAAGTTCATCTCCGACCGCGGCAAGATCCGCAGCCGCCGCGTGACGCGCGTATCGGCGCAGCAGCAGCGCCAGCTGGCCCGCGCGATCAAGAACGCGCGGGAGATGGCCCTGCTGCCGTACTCCTCGTCGGCGCGCTGACGTCCCTCACGTACGCACGTTCGGTACAAGGCCCTCCTTCCAGGAGGGCCTTTTCGTATGTCGTGCGACGGAGAAGGGAGCCATAAGGGCCCGTCGTACGTCTCTACTGGCGTACGGGGGAGTAGCACGAGGGCCTGTAACCGAGGGAACACACGACGTGCACGTGCATCTGCACGCGCGTATGCACGTGAGTCGACGCTATGATCCCGATAGTTGACACCTGCATCATGTATCTCGGGGAGCGTCCTGTGCACCACGTGTACAACGGCATGGCGGCCACAGAGCTTCACGGCGTCGTATGGCAGAAGAGCAGGCACAGCAACTCACAGGGCTCGTGCGTGGAGTTCGCCAAACTGCCCGGCGGCCATGTGGCCGTACGCAACTCCCGGCACCCCGACGGCCCGGCGCTGGTCTACACCCCGGCCGAGATCGAGGCTCTGCTGCTGGGCGTCAAGGACGGCGAATTCGACCACCTGACAGCCGGCTGAGCCCTGGGTCCGGGTTCCGGGCGCATGCCCTGGCGGGGCGCCCCGCTACGGGCGCCCCTGCGGCGTTCTACGGCGTCCGGCCCTGCGCCTGCTGGGCGTCCGAGAGGCGGAACAGGGCCCAGACCACCTTGCCGTGCAACGTGCCGGCCAGCGGGTGCCAGCCCCAGCTGTCGCTGAAGGACTCGACCAGGAACAGCCCGCGGCCCGACTCCGCCGAGAAGTCCTCATCCGACTCACGCGTCGCCGGGCTGTCCGGGCTCGGGTCGCGCACCGCGCACACCAGCCGGCTCGCCCAGCGCATCAGGTGCAGCCGTACGGGCGGGTCGTGCGGGGCGTCGCGGGGCGTGTCGGCGGGCAGGGCGTGCCGGAGCGCGTTGGTGACGAGTTCGGACACGACCAGGGCGACGTCGTCGAACCGGTCGGTGAGGTCCCACTGGGCGAGCGTCGTGCTGGTGAACTTCCGTGCGCCGCGCACCGCTTCATAGCGGGCGGGCAGCGCGCACGAGGCGGAACTGGAGACGGAAGCGGCGTCGATCGGCGGAAGCCCCTGCCTTAAAGGCTCGAGCATGGTCGATCCATTCGTCCCCATGCGAGGCACTCCCGGGATTCGCGGCTGTGGTGCGACAACACGAACGGCTACGCAGGTGCGCGGGCTCCATGGTTCCGAATGCGACCATCTGATGCAAGGGCAGATGCACGTGCACGCGCCCGACCTGTCCACCCCCGTGCCGGTTGCTGGCCATATCTTCCCCCCATGACTTTCAGTGGCAGGACCCCCGCGGGGTCGCCACTCGGTCAAGGCTTCGTCTTTCCGTAATCGAGCGAGTACGCGCTGAAGCGTTTTGGTGGCAGAATCCGGCGTCTCGGAGTTCGGGGGTGCTCCGTCGTACACATCAGCGATGGGGAGGGTTGGAGACGTGACCGCAAGTGAATCGAGCGGTTCCGTGGTGCGGCGCATCCTGCTGGGCTCGCAGCTGCGGCGGCTGCGTGAGTCGCGCGGCATCACGCGTGAGGCCGCCGGCTATTCGATCCGGGCGTCCGAATCCAAGATCAGCCGTATGGAGTTGGGCAGGGTGAGCTTCAAGGCGAGGGACATCGAGGACCTGCTCACGCTGTACGGCGTCACCGACGACACCGAGCGCGACTCCCTCCTCGGCCTCGCCAGGGAGGCCAACGTCGCCGGCTGGTGGCACAGTTACGGCGATGTGCTGCCGGGCTGGTTCCAGACGTACATCGGCCTGGAGGGCGCCGCCTCGCTCATCCGTATCTATGAAGTGCAGTTCGTGCACGGCCTGTTGCAGACGGAGGCGTACGCGCACGCCGTCGTCGCCCGTGGCATGCCGGGCGCCGCGCAGGCCGAGATCGACCGGCGCGTGGCCCTGCGCCTGGAGCGCCAGAAGGTGCTCGTCTCGGAGCGGGCACCGCGTTTTCACGCCGTTCTCGACGAGGCCGCCCTGCGCCGCCCGTACGGAGACCGCGCCGTGATGCGCGACCAGCTCAAGCACCTGATCGAGGTTTCGGAGCAGCCCAATGTCACGCTCCAGGTCATGCCCTTCAGCTTCGGCGGCCACGCGGGCGAGAGCGGCGCCTTCACCATGCTCCGGTTCCCCGAGTCCGACCTCTCCGACATCGTCTACCTGGAGCAGCTGACCAGCGCGCTGTACCTCGACAAGCGCGAGGAGGTGGCCCAGTACGAGCGCGTCATGGCGCGGCTGCATCACGACAGTCCGGGCCCCGAGGAAAGCCGCGACCTTCTCCGAGGTCTCCTCCAACTCACGTGACTCGCCAGTAGGATGACGTTTCATCAAACGTCTCGTCATGAGTCAGAGTGCGCGCCCTCGGGAAGGGATGGCATGTCCTACTTCACAGACCTGGCCCTGCAGTACATAGACGGTGAGTGGCGGGCCGGCGGCGGCTCGTGGGACATCATCGACTTCAACCCGTACAACGAGGAGAAGCTCGCCTCCATAACCGTGGCCACGGTCGAGGAGATAGACCAGGCCTACAGGGCGGCCGAGCGGGCACAGCGCGCGTGGGCGGACACCAATCCGTACACGCGCCGCGCCGTTTTCGAGCGGGCGCTGCGGCTCATCGAGGAGCGCGAGGCCGAGATCACCGAGGCGATCATCGCCGAGCTCGGCGGCACGCGGACCAAGGCCGGCTTCGAGCTGCACCTGGCCAAGGAGTTCATGCGCGAGGCGGTCACCCTGGCGCTGCGCCCCGAGGGCCGGATCCTCCCCTCGCCGGTCGACGGCAAGGAAAACCGCCTCTACAGGGTCCCGGTCGGCGTCGTCGGCGTCATCAGCCCCTTCAACTTCCCCTTCCTCCTCTCGATCAAGTCCGTGGCCCCGGCGCTCGCCCTCGGCAACGCGGTCGTCCTCAAACCCCACCAGAACACGCCGATCCTCGGCGGCAGCCTCGTCGCCAAGATCTTCGAGGACGCCGGCCTGCCGGCCGGTCTGCTCAACGTCGTGATCACCGACATCGCGGAGATCGGCGACGCGCTGATCGAGCACCCGGTGCCCAAGGTCATCTCGTTCACCGGCTCCGACCGGGTCGGCAAGCACGTCGCCACCGTCTGCGCCGCCAACTTCAAACGGTCCATCCTGGAACTGGGCGGCAACAGCGCCCTCATCGTGCTGGACGACGCGGACATCGACTACGCGGTCGACGCGGCCGTCTTCAGCCGGTTCGTACACCAGGGGCAGGTCTGCATGGCCGCCAACCGGGTGCTGGTGGACCGGTCGGTGGAGCGGGAGTTCACCGAGAAGTTCGTCGCCAAGGTGCGCACCCTGAAGACCGGCGACCCGGCCGACCCGGCCACGCACATCGGCCCGCTCATCAACTCCTCCCAGGCCGAGGCGGTGACGACGCTCGTCGACCAGACGGTCGGCGCGGGCGCGACGGCCCTGGTGCGGGGCGGCGCGGAGGGCAACGTCGTGGCGCCGACCGTACTGGCCGGCGTACCGGCCGATTCGCCGGTCCTGGGCCAGGAGATCTTCGGCCCGGTCGTGATGCTCATCCCCTTCGACGGGGAGGAGGAGGCGGTACGGATCGCCAACGACACCCCGTACGGGCTCAGTGGTGCCGTGCACACGGGCGACGTCGAGCGCGGCGTACGCGTCGCCCAGCGCATCCACACCGGAATGATCCACATCAACGACGGCACCGTCCACGACGAGCCCATCGTGCCGTTCGGCGGCGAGAAGCACTCGGGCGTGGGGCGGCTGAACGGCGAATCGACGGTGGACGCCTTCACGACGTACAAGTGGATCTCGATCCAGCACGGCCGGAGCCGGTTCCCCTTCTGACCCGCCTTATGGTTCTGACCCGCCTTCCGGCCGCTGGGCGAGTCGAGGACAAAAGCTGTCCGCAAGGGTCCGTACCTTGGTCGATGTAAGGCAAACGACCGGAAGGCGGACCAGGTCATGGTCACTCACGTTCCCGCAGAGGCTCACGGCGACGAGCGCGGCGCGCTGCTCTCCTTCATCGAGGCGCAGCGCGGCGCGGTCCGCCGCTCGGTGCTCGGGCTGACCGAGGAGCAGGCCGCGTCCCGGCCGAGCGCCAGCGAACTGTCGCTCTCCGGCCTGCTCAAGCACTGCGCCGAGATGGAGCTGACGTGGCTGCGGATGGCGCAGCGGAAGCCGAACGAGAGGCAGCGCACGGAGGAGACCTGGAGGGACAGCTTCCGGCTGGAGGAGGGCGAGTCGATCCGGGACGTGCTGGCGTTCTGGGACGGGGTGGCCAAGGAGACCGAGGAGTTCCTCCGGACGGTGCCGAGCCTGGACGACACCTTCCCGCTGCCCGAGGCGCCCTGGTTCCCCAAGGACGGCCGCGTCTCGATGCGGTGGCTGGGCATGCACCTGGTGGAGGAGATCGCCCGGCACGCCGGGCACGCCGACATCATCCGCGAGTCGCTGGACGGGAAGGACGCGTTCGGGCTGATCGCCCTGGAGCGTGCCTGACGACCACCGCCTGCGCCCCGCCCTGAGTACCCCTCCCCTCTGCGTACCCTGGTCAAAATTGACTAGGAAGGTGCGTGAGGTGATGTCAGCGATCCGGTTGCTGGTCCTGGGTGCCGTGCGCCAGCACGGGCGGGCACACGGCTATCAGGTCCGCAACGACCTGGAGTTCTGGGGCGCGCACGAGTGGTCCAACGCCAAGCCGGGCTCGATC
Source organism: Streptomyces sp. CB03234 (assembly GCF_001905885.1). GTDB lineage: Bacteria > Actinomycetota > Actinomycetes > Streptomycetales > Streptomycetaceae > Streptomyces. The sequence goes on from NZ_LIYH01000005.1 coordinate 832,116, forward strand.
TACCACGCGCTCAAGCAGATGGCCAAGCAGGGGCTGCTGCGGGCCTACGAGACCGCGCCGAGCACGGCCGGCGGGCCGCCGCGTACCGAGTACGAGATGACCGACGAGGGCACCGCGGAGTACTTCGCGCTGCTGCGTGAGGCGCTGACCGCGTACGACCAGAAGATGGACGTCCTGTCGGCGGGGGTCGGCTTCATCGTCGACCTGCCGCGTGAGGAGGCCGTCGCGCTGCTCAAGCGGCGGATCGAGGGGCTGGAGCGGTGGCGGGCGGGCGTCACGGAGTACTACACGCCGGCGGACGGGCCGGAGTCGCTCGGTCATATCGGCGAGATCATGAACATGTGGGTGCACTCGGCCGACGCGGGTGCCGCATGGACACGCGGGCTGATCGAGCGCATCGAGGGCGGCGCGTACACGTTCGCGGGTGAGGGCGAGCCCTTTGTGGGCGTGCTGGCGGAGGACCAGGAGAACCCGTACGCCACGGGAGCGGCCCACCCGGACGACGCGCGCTGAGCCCCGGCTAATCAAGTTTGATTAATGGGTCGATCCGGTTTAGCGTGGTGCGGTAGTCAATTTTGATTACTGGCTGGGGAGGGTGCATGGCGGACGCGATCGTCGTCGAAGGCGTACGGAAGCGGTACGGCGAGAAGCAGGCCCTGGACGGGTTGGACCTGGTGGTCGGGCGGGGCACGGTGCACGGCGTCCTGGGGCCGAACGGCGCCGGCAAGACCACCGCGGTGCGGGTGCTGGCCACGCTGCTGCGGCACGACGAGGGCACGGCCCGGGTGGCCGGGTACGACGTGCGGACCCGCCCGGACGAGGTCCGGCGGCGGATCGGGCTGCTCGGGCAGCACGCGGCCCTGGACGAGGGGCTGAGCGGGCGGCAGAACCTGGAGATGTTCGGTCGGCTGCACCACCTGGGCGCGCGGCGGGCGGTCGCGCGGGCGGACGAGTTGCTGGAGCGGTTCGGACTCGCCGACACGGGCCGCAAGGCGGTCAAGCAGTACAGCGGCGGGATGCGACGGCGGCTGGACCTGGCGGCCTCGCTGATCACGGAGCCGGAGGTGCTGTTCCTGGACGAGCCGACGACGGGGCTCGACCCGCGCGGGCGGGCGGAAGTGTGGGGCTCGGTGCGCTCCCTGGTGGGGGGCGGGACCACCGTCCTGCTCACCACGCAGTACCTGGAGGAGGCCGACCAGCTCGCCGACCGGATCTCGGTCGTCGACCGGGGCCGGGTCATCGCCGACGGCACGGCGGACGAGCTGAAGGGCAAGGTCGGCGGCGACCGGATCGACGTCGTCGTGCGTGACGTACGGCAGCTGGCCGCCGCGGCCGCCCTGGTACCCGCGGGGGCCCACGTGGACGAGGACCGGCGGCTGGTCAGCGCCCCGGTCGAGGACCGGATGGCGGCGCTGACCCGGGTCGTACGGGACCTGGAGTCGGCCGGGATCGAGGCGGAGGACATCGCGGTGCGGCGGCCGACGCTGGACGAGGTCTTCCTGCATCTGACGGGCGAGCCGAAGGAGGTCTCGGCGGTATGACGGCGACCGGCACGAGCACGACGAGCACGACGGGCACGAGCGAAACGAGAGGGATGAGCGGGACCGGTGCGGGCGGCACGACCGGCTCGAGCGGTTCGGGCGGGACCGGTTCGGGCGGGGCCGGCCTGGGCGGGGCCGGTCTGGGCCGGCTCGGGTGGGTCCTGGCCGACTCGTGGACCATCACCCGGCGCGAACTGGCGCACTGGGCGCGTGAGCCGGTGCAGATCGTCGTCGGACTGGCCTTCCCCGTGATGATGCTGCTGATGTTCGGCTACCTCATCGGCGGCGGTCGCGGCGTGGCCGGCGCGTACATCGACTTCCTCGTCCCCGGCATGTTCGCCCTGACCATGGCGTTCGGCCTCGAAGCGACCCTGCTGGCGGTCACGCAGGACCTCAACAAGGGCGTGATCGACCGGTTCCGGTCGATGCCGATGGCCGACGGCGCCGTGCTCGTGGGGCGTTCGGTCGCCGACATGCTCCAGTCGGTGCTCGGCCTGGCCGTGATGATCGGTGCCGGGTACGCGATCGGCTGGCGGGCGCACGGCGGCTTCGGCGCGTTCCTGGCGGCCGTGGCACTGCTGTTGCTGCTGCGGTTCGCGATGCTGTGGATCGGCATCCACCTCGCGATGGTGGCGGGCAGGCCGGAGCTGGTGCAGGCGGTGCAGATCCTCGTCTGGCCGGTCGCCTTCCTCTCCAACGCGTTCGCGGCACCCGGCACGATGCCGGGCTGGCTGGGTTCGGTGGTCGAGTGGAACCCGCTGTCGTCGACCGCCACGGCGGTACGGGAACTGGTCGGCCCCCCGGGGATCGCACAGGCCGCGGGGTCGACGTGGGCGTCGCAGCACGCGGAACTGCTGGCGGTGGGGTGGCCGCTGGCGCTGCTCGCGGTCTTCTTCCCGCTGGCGGTGCGGAGATTCCGGCGGCTGAGCCGCTGAGTGGAACCTGACGGCGGTTCGCGGTGTATCCAAAGCAGCACGGTTCGCCGCGGACCGGCCCGAGGGCAGGGGGAGCTCCATGCACAGGTGTGCTCGCGTGATCGGGATGGTGATGGCGCTGTCGGCGTCGCTGCTGGCCGGGGGCTGTACGGGGGAGGGGGCGCCCGACTCCCGGCCGCCGGCCCCGTCCCGGTCGGAGTCCCGGTCGGCGCCGTCCCAGCCGGCGCCGCAGTCGGTGCCGTCCCAGCCGGAGTCACCGTCGTCCGTGCCGCCGTTGCCGCGCGTCCCGTCGGCCCCCGAGCTTCCCGGCTGGACGCACAGCCTCGGATTCGCCGCCGACGGCAGCGGGTTCGCGCTGCTCGCGCAGTGCGTGGAGGACGAGGTGACGCCGGTGAACGGCTTCTGCCGCCAGCATCTCGCGGTGCTCGACAGGGGCGCGGCCCGCTGGGTGCTGCGCCCCTCACCGCTGCCGGAGGTGCACGGCACGGCGGGCGTCAGCGCGGTGATCACGGTGCTGGGACCGGGCCGCGCGCTGATACGGGAATCGAGCGAACGGCACCCGCTGCGTACGTGGTTCACGACGGACGCCGGCCGGTCCTGGCGGCTGGGCGACCTCCGGGCGGCCGGTACGGCCGACGCGATACCCGAGGGCGCGGTGCTGTCCACCCAGTGCCCGGGGTCGGCCGGGCCGCTCGTGCAGGAGTGCGCACGGCCGCGGCTGGTGGTGATCTCGCCCGAGGACGGCAAGGTCCGGTTCCTGGCGCGGGAACCGCGGCTCGGCGCCCACCCGGCGCCGGCGGGCGAGGCGGAGCCGGACGGGTCCTGGTGGGTGTCGGGCACCGATCCCCGCTCGGGCGGGACGACGCTCGCCGTCTCCCGGGACGCCGGCCGGACGTGGACGGTGAGCCGGCTGCCCAGCCCCGGCGCCGATCCGGCGTGGGGCGTCGCGGTCTCGGTCGGCCCGGACGCGGTGTACGCCGCCGAGCGCGGCGAGGTGCCAGGCGTGGAGCCGGCCAAGAACCCGCTGCGCGCACTGCACCGTTCGGTGGACGGTGGCCGGACCTGGACGCGCGTGTGGGTGAGCGGCCCGCAGCGGGAGCCGCGCACACTGATGGGTGTGCCCGTCGCCGGCCCGGGCGGGCGCCTCGTGGTGCACGGGGAGCGGGGCACGTACGCCGGCACCGACGGCGGCCGCACCTTCCGGGACGCGGGGCCCGGCATGTACCACGTCACGCGCGGGCGCCTGGGGTACCTGCGGTCGGCCGCCATCGGCTGCGCGTACGGAATATCGCCGGACGGGGTGCGCTGGGTCACGTTCCGGCTGGCGTGCCAGGACGGAACGGACTTGCACCTCACGTCGCGTGAGGGCCCAGGCTGAGGTGCGTACCGAGAAGAAGGGAGCGGAGAGCCAATGAGCTACTCCGTGGGACAGGTCGCCGATTTCGCCCGCGTCACGGTGCGGACCCTGCACCACTACGACGAGATCGGACTGCTCTCCCCGAGCGGCCGCAGCCACGCGGGGCACCGGCGTTACGACGACGCCGACCTCGACCGGCTGCAGCAGATCCTGTTCTACCGGGAGCTGGGCTTCCCGCTCGACCAGGTCGCGGTCCTGCTCGACGACCCCGACGCGGACCCGCGGGAGCACCTGCGGCGCCAGCACGAGCTGCTGTCCGCGCGGATCGCCGAACTGCAGAAGATGGCCGAGGCCGTCGAACACGCCATGGAGGCGAAGAAGATGGGCATCAACCTCACGCCCGAGGAGAAGTTCGAGGTCTTCGGGGACAAGGATCCCGAGCAGTACGCGGAGGAGGCCGAGCAGCGCTGGGGCAACACCGACGCCTACCGGGAGTCCCAGCGCCGTGCCGCCCGCTACACCAAGGCCGACTGGCGGCGCATGCAGGACGAGGCCGCCGACTGGGGCACCCGTTACCAGGCCCTGATGTCGGAGGGCGAGCCGCCGACGGGCGAGCGGGCGATGGACCTGGCCGAGGAGCACCGCCGGCACATCACCACCTGGTTCTACGAGTGCCCCTTCGAAATGCACCGGTGCCTCGCGGACATGTACGTGTCGGACGAGCGCTTCACGGCCTTCTACGACGCCATGCGCCCGGGCCTGGCCGAACACCTCCACGCCGCCATCTATGCCAACGCGGCCCGGCACGCCTGACGGACCCGGGCAGGGGAGCGCCGAGCGGGGAGAAGGGGACGGTGGAACCGGGAGGGGGGCGGAAGCGTTGATAGCTTTGGGCAGCCGTCCCCCGCCCACCGAACCAGGAGCCCCGGAACCCGTGAATACGCTTGCGCTCGGACCGAGCTGGCTGGACCCGGACTATCTCATCGAGACCTTCGGCCTCATCGGCGTCCTGGTCATCGTCTTCGCCGAGTCCGGACTGCTGATCGGTTTCTTCCTGCCCGGTGACTCGCTGCTGTTCACCACGGGTCTGCTGGTCACCACCGGCGTCCTCGACACCCCGCTGTGGGTGGTGTGCACCCTGATCGTGCTGTCCGCGATCATCGGTGACCAGGTGGGCTATCTGTTCGGCCGCAAGGTCGGACCGGCCCTCTTCAAGCGCCCGGACTCCCGCCTTTTCAAGCAGGAGAACGTGGAGAAGGCCCATGAGTTCTTCGAGAAGCACGGCCCGAAGTCGCTGATCCTCGCCCGGTTCGTCCCGATCGTGCGGACGTTCACGCCGATCATCGCCGGTGTGAGCCGGATGAACTACCGCTCGTTCATCACCTTCAACATCATCGGCGGTGTCCTGTGGGGCGCCGGCGTGACGCTGCTCGGGGCGTCGCTGGGCAAGGTCCCCTTTGTGCACAAGCACATCGAGGCGATCCTCGTCCTCATCGTGCTGCTCTCGGTCGTCCCGATCGTGATCGAGTACCTGCGGGCCCGCTCCCAGAGCAAGAAGCAGCCGGTCGTCGAGGACGGGGCACCGCCCGCCCAGCGCGGGCGGCACGCCAAGCGCTGACCTCAGGGCTCCTCGCCCTCGACCAGCTCCTCCTCCGCCTCGGCCGTCATCGAGCGGACCAGCGGTGACAGGGCCGTACCGAGCAGGGTCGCCGCGGCGATCGAGCCCAGCGCGATGCCCCAGCCGACCGGCCCCAGCGGCGTGCAGCCGAAGAACTGGCTCACGCCCGGCGTCTGGATCACCGCGGCCAGCACCGCCGCCGAGCCCAGGCTCGCCGCCAGGACGTTCCGGTCCAGGCCGCCCGTCGCGAGGGTCTGCGCCAGCTGCGTACCGACGACGGCGGCGAGCGCCACCGTGCTGGCCCGCTTGCGGCGGCCGGTGAGGCGGGCGCCGGTCCACGCCAGCCCCGCGCCGGTCGCGGTGATGGCGCCGCGCAGCAGCATCTCGTGGGTGAGCGCACTGCCCAGCGAGCGGCTCGGGCCCTCCGCGAGGAGCCGCTTCGCGGCCTGGCCGGCCGGTTCCCGCACGGCGATGGCCAGCGAGGGCGCCAGGTCGGTCAGCAGGTTGACCAGCATGATCTGGCGGGCGTTGAGCGGCGTGGCGCCGGTCAGCGTGGAGATCAGCACGCTGAAGGTGACCTCGCCGAGGTTGCCGCCGATGAGGATGCCCAGCGCAGCCCGCACCGACGCCCACATGGAGCGGCCCTCCATCAGCGCCGAGACGATCGTCTCCAGCCGGTCGTCGCTCACCACCAGGTCGGCCGCGGCGGTCGCGGACGGGGTGCCGCGCCGCCCGAGCGCGATGCCGATGTCGGCGAGCCGGATGGCGGGCGCGTCGTTGGCGCCGTCGCCGGTCATCGCGACGACCCGGCCGACGCGCTGGTACGCCTGGACGATACGGACCTTGTGGTGCGGGCTGCACCGGGCGATGACGTCCACGGTCGGCAGCAGCTCGTCCAGCTCGTCGTCGTCGAGTTCGTCCAGCTCGGCGCCCGTACAGACCTTCGGGTCCGTGACGTCGCTGATGGTGGACGCGATGGCGTCGGCGGTGGCCGGGTGGTCGCCGGTCAGCATCACGGTGTGCACGCCCGCCTCCCGCAGCCGCGCCGTCGCCGGAGCGGCGCCCGCCCTCACCGGGTCGGCCAGCGTGATGAACCCGAGGAAGGCCAGGTCCCGCACGCTGTCGTCGGTGAGGTCCTCGCCGGTGTCCATCCGGCGCTCCGCCACCGCCAGCACGCGCCGCCCGGCGCCCGCCAGCTCCTCCGCCTCGGCGGTCAGCCGGGCGAGCCCCTCGTCGTCGAGCCCCTCGGCCCCGCCGTCGGGGGTCCGGCGCCGCACGCACCGGTCCAGGAGGTTCTCGGGCGCTCCCTTGACGCTGAGCAGCAGCCCGTGCGCGGTCTGCCCGGACGTGGCGTGGTAGGCGCGGGACGGCTCGAACGGCAACGTGTCCAGCCGCCGCCAGCGCGCCGCTCCCTGCCGTACGGACACCTTGGCGCCGCGCGCGCCGGCCGTCACCGCGCGGTCGGTCTGGTGGGCCATGGGTTCGGCCTGCCGGGCGGGCGGGGTGGCCCGTAGCGCCGCGGCGAGGACGTCCTTGTGCCGGCCGTCGAGCTGGTCCAGCGGCACGGCGCCGTCCCCGTCGCTCACGGCCGCCAGCTGCAGCTTGCCCTCCGTGAGGGTGCCGGTCTTGTCGAAGCACAGCACGTCGGCGCGGCCGAGCGCCTCGATGGTGCGCGGGTTGCGGACGAGGGCGCCCACGTCGGCCAGGCGCCGGGCGGCGGCCAGCTGGGCGGCGTTCACCAGGAAGGGCAGGCCTTCCGGTACGGAGGCGACGGCGAGGTTGACGGCGGAGGCGAGGTTGTCGGCGAGCGGCCGCCCGTGCAGCAGGCCCGACGCGGCGACCGCGCTGGCCGACCCGATCGCGATGGGCAGGCTGGACCGGGTGAGCGAGGCGAGCCGGGCCTCCACACCCGTCTCCGGCGCGGCCTGCCGCGCGGTGGCGAGGCTGCGCCCGACCTCGGTGCTCGAACCGGTCGCCACGACCACGGCCACGCCCCGGCCGGAGGAGACGGTGGTGCCCTCGTAGACCATCGAGCGGCGTCCGGTGATGTCGGTGGCGACCACCGGCGCCGGGTCCTTGTGGACGGCGAGGGACTCGCCCGTCAGCGACGACTCGTCGACCTCCAGCCCCTCGGCCTCCACCAGCCGGCAGTCCGCCGGTACGACGTCCTCGGGCCGCAGCAGGACGATGTCGCCCTCCACCAGGTCACCGGCCGTCACCAGCCGCTCGCGGCCCCCGCGCCGTACGCGTGCGCCGATCGCCGAGCGGCGGAACAGCTCCTCCAGGGCGCGTTCGGTCCGTACCCGCTGGAAGCCCCCGATGAGCGCGGAGCTGCCGGTGATGGCGGCCACCAGCATGGCGTCGGTGCGTGACCCCACGGCGGCGGCGAGGGCGGCACCGCCGGCCAGGACCGGGGTCAGGGGGTTGGCCAGTTCCTCGACGAAAGCGGTCGGCAGGGTGAGGCGGGCAGGCTCGTTGCCGCCGCCGGAACCTCCGCTGCGGCCGGCCGCCTCGTCGGCCGTCAGGCCGTCGGTGGTGGTACGCAGCCGCTCCAGAACCCGGTCGGTGGGCATCAGGTGCCAGGGCACGGTGGTCACGGGCGGGGCGAGGGGGCGGGCGAGCAGTTGCCTCGTACGCCAGGCGCCCATGCAGAACGCCACGGCCGCGGCGGTGGTCCCGGCCGCCATGCCCCGGGCGGCGGCCTGCGCGGGCTGGGCCTGAAGGGCGGCGACCGCGCCGACGCCGCTGCCGCCCGCGGCGAGCACGGTGGAATCCCGGTCCACGCGCGCGGCCACACCGACGGCGTCCACGATGATCCCCGCCGACTCGAGGTCGGAGCCGACGATCAGGTGCGCCCCCCAGGCGGGCGGATCGCCGTCACGGTGCACACCCACGCCGCAGTCGGCCACGCCCAGCGCCCGCCGGTTGCCGGAGACCAGCAGCACGACCGCGCCGTCGGCCTGGAGGCCGCGTACGGAGGCGACCAGGCGCCCGCCCGCCGGGACCACCGCGTCGGCGAACGTGAACGCCGGTGCCTCGCGGTCGGTCGCCAGCACCACCCGGGCGCCCGCGCGCCGGGCGGCCGCCGCGACCGCCTCGGCGCCCGGCGCCGTCTGCGTACCGAGCCCCGCCACCGCCTGCAGCCGACGGCCCTTCGCGAGCCCGAGCGTCCGCTCGGCGCCCCGGCGCCGCAGCCGCGCCTCCGCCTGGCGTCCGGTACGCCCCGACAGGTCTAGCTCGTCGAGCGGGCCCAGCACCCATCCGTCGTCGTCGCGGGCGGTCCGCAGGGGCGCGTCGGCGTCGAACAGCGTGAAGAGCCGCTCGGCGGTCCGCTCCGGGTCGGCGCCGCTGAGCAACTCCAGGTCCACGGGTTCGTACTGGTCGCTGCGGAGCGCGTCCTCCTCCAGGACGACGGTGTCCACCTGGCCGAGCCGCCGCAGGGCGCCCCGGTCCATGGTGACGACGCCGCGCAGCGCCAGGGCCCGGCCCAGGCTGGTGGCGAAGCCCTCGCGGCCCGCCTCCGGGGCTTTCGGTACGGCGGACAGCGCGACGGCCAGGCCCTTGCGGAGGCCCGCGAAGGGGACACTGAGGCCCCCGGCGGTCAGGCCCGCGACCATGGCCCGCTCGGCGTAGCGGTCCACCGAGTCCTTGGGCGTCGGCCCGGCGCGGTCCACGACGAGCGGCTCCGCCTCGGCGTCCTCCGGCCCGTGGACGAGGTCGGGCTCCGCGTCCGCCCACGCCTTGCGCTCCGCGGTGGCCTCCCGCCACTGGGCGACCCTTTCGAGTACGTCGAGGGCGAGCCCGCCACCCCTGGTGGCGACGCCCTGCGCGAGAGCGCTCACCACGGGCAGGACCGACTCGGCCTGCTCGACGCTGCTCAGGTCGGCGACCAGGTGGCGCAGGTCCGGGTGGTGCTGGAGTGCACCGGCGACCGCCGCCACCTCGGGCGGCAACCGGAACCACGGGGCCAGCTGCCGTACGGAGGCGATGGCGAGCCCCACCGTGTCGGCGGCCAGCGCGGGCACCGACTGGCGGGTCCTGGGGCCCTCGCACGGGTGGTGCGGTTCGGGGCACCACTCGTCGAACTCGTCGATGTGCGCGGCCAGCTGCCCCTCGGCGCGCTCGACGAGCGCGACCAGCTCGCGGTCCGAGGGCGGCGGGGCGGACACGGCCACCACCACCCGCTCGGACGGCGCGTTCACCCGGGCCCACAGCACCCTCGGGTGCCCCTCCAGGGCGCGCTCGACGCGCCGGGCGACCCGCTCGCCGCCGACGCCGTGCACGCCGTGCACCTCGATGTAGCAGCGCCCGGGCCGCCACCACACCCCGCGCTGCGGCAACCCGATGAGCTGCGCGGCCACGTCGGCGGCCCCGCGCACGCCGGCCGCGACCCCGTAGGTCACGCCGGACGCGATCGGCCCGAGCAATTGCAACGGTGACATGGGCTGGTGCCTCCGGTCCGATTCAGTCGTCCCGGAATGGATACCCTGAAATGTAGACAACCCGCTCATACCACATCCATGGATGTGAGATCTGTGGCCACCTCTTCAGCACCGCGTAAGCGGACCACGACGAAGTCCACGAAGACCACGAACAAGCAGAGCGCGGCGCAGCCGCGCAAGGAATCGGCCCCCGCCCCCGCCCAGGCCCAGTCCCAGACCCAGGACCAGGGCTCACCGGGAGGCCGCACGGTCAGCTTCACCGTCCCGTCCCTCGACCGGGTGGCGAACGGCGCGGCCAACGCGGCGCTGCTCCCGGTGGCGGCCGCGCGCCAGGTACTCCCCGCCAAGGGCGGCCTGCCGCTCTACCTCGGCCTCGGCGTCCTGGGCGCCGCGGACGTCATCGAGTGGCCCGTCGCCATCGGCATCGGCGTCGGCTACGCCGTCCTCCGCCGCGGCGGCCTCATGACGGGCGCCCCCCGCCCCCGCGCGACCGCCTGACGCCCCGCGCGGCCGGCCGGCCCCCGGTCGGGTCGGCCGGGCTACGGCGTGGGCGGGGTCGGTTGCGGCCGGTGGGCCGGGGTCGGGGCCCCTCCGGGCTCACCTCCTCGCGGTCGGCGGGGTGCCCATGCAATCTCGTCGCCGTTTCTCGCCGCCAACCGCTGCGGGGGGGCCCCTGCACGGCCCCTCCTCGCCGTGGTCGGAGCCAGCGCGCCCGATCTCGTGTGCACGCGGCCCCGGCCACCCGGCTTCCCTCGCCCCACCGGGCCGCAGTCGGCGTACGACCGGGGCGGGGCCGTGCAGGGTCGCCCCCGCAGAGGATGGGGGTCCCCCCTGCTCGAGCGAAGCCGAGAGCTTGGGGGAGGCGCCGGAAGGGCTCCCTATCCGGCGTACCCAAGGCCGCCGGCCTCGAGGAGGTGAGCCCGGAGGGGCCACGCCCCACCACCCACCGGTGGTGGCCGCCACCCGGGTGCCACGCACCGCGACGCACCGCCACGCCCCCGCCCACCGGGTGGCCGCCACGCGGCGCCACGCGGCGCGGCGACCGTGGCCGCCGGCCAACGGGGCACCGGGGCGTGACGCCCCGGTCAGAAGCCCCTCGTGCGCTTCGCCGCGCGGCGCAGCGCGGCCGAGCCGGGGGCGCGGATGAACAGGCGGGCCATCTCGCCGCCCAGGTTCACCCCGATCGCGATGGCCAGCGCCAGCGCCGCCGCCCGCGCCAGCGACGTGAAGCCGGCGTCCATGTTGTTCTGGGCGATGTTCAGCACCCCGAGGTACGTCGCACTACCGGGCAGCAGCGGCCCGATCGCCGCCGTCACGTACGGCAGTGACGACGTGTGCTCGTACCGGGCCATCAACTGGCCGAACAGGCCCACCAGCCCCGCCGCGACCGCCGTCGCCATCACGGTCGAACCGCCCGCCGTCACCGCTATCGACGCGTAGATCACCCAGGCCGCCCCGCCGTTCAGCGCCACGAACAGCACCGTGGAACGTTCCTGCTGCAGCAGGACCGCGAAGGTCACGGACAGCAGCACGGCGGCCAGGATCTGGAGCACCGGCCGTTCGACCGCGCTCAGCACGCCCTCCGGGTTGAGCTTGGCGCCGAGCTGGACGCCCCCGTACAGCACCGACAGCACACCCACCACGATGGCGACGAAGAAGTACGCCACTTCCAGCAGCCGCGCCGACGCGGTGATGTAGAAGCCGGTCAGGCCGTCCTGTACGGCGGCGACCAGCGCCCGCCCAGGGATCAGCGCGAACAGCCCACCGGTGATCACCGCGTTCGGCTGGAGCCCGGCGTGCAACAGGCTGACCAGCACCCCTATCCCGGCGGGCGGCACCGCCGCCACGGCGAACTGGTAGAACTCCGGCAGCCCGCGCCCCGCGCAGAACCACGCCAGCCGGTCGCCCAGCATCGCGCCCGCCGCCGCCACCAGGAACACGGCCATGTCGCCGCCCAGCAGCATCGACGCCGCGCCCGCGAGCCCGCCCGCCGCCACGGTGAGGACCCAGCCGGGGTACGGGTGCCGGTTGCGCCGGATCTCCGCGAGGCGCCGGTACGCCTCCTCCAGCGAAACCTCGTAGTCGTCGGAGTTGATGTCGGCGACCAGCGCGTAGACGGCGGACAGCCGGGTGTAGTCGGTGCCGCGCCGCCGCACGGTCCGGCTCACCGTCACCGGGTCGTCCACCAGCGACGGCTGGTAGGTGACGCCCAGCAGCGTGAACGTCACGGTCGGCTCGCAGCGGTCGAGCCCGTACGAGCGGCAGATCGCGAACATCGCCGCCTCGACGTCCTCCGCGCCCTCGCCGCCCGCCAGCAGCAGCTCGCCGATACGCAAGGTCAGGTCGAGGACGCGCGGCACGGCGGGGGCGGACTCGCCGTGCCTCTGCACCGGCTCCGGCACCGGCCGCTCGCTCACCGGCATCCGCAGCATGGTGCGCATCCGGTCCTGCCATGGCGCGTCCTTGGACAGCCTTATCGCCGGGAACCCGTGGGCGGGCGTGAACGCCGGAGGGGACTCCTTCGCGGAGTACGTCGAGGGCGGGGCGAACGCCGACCCCTCCGGCTCGGCGGGCGTCTCGGGCGTCAGCCCTTGGGGGAGGGCGAACTCCGACGTCGTCTGCTGGTCCTCCTCGGTGCCAGAGGGCTGCTCCACGCCCGGCGGCGGCGTGAAGGCGCTGTGTGCCTCATCGGACTGAGGCTTACGGTCCTCAGGACCTCCCGTAGGACCGTCCGTCTCCGGCGCCACTGTGCTCGTCCTCACTCCCATCCGACCCATCCGACCCGCCTGCCCAGTATGGACATGGCCAAGGCTTCGGACACGACGACGGGCGGCGCACCCATCGGGGTGCACCGCCCGTCATACGGCGGAAAGGGGCTCAGTGAGCGCCGCCCTGCGCCTCCAGGCGCTTGATGGACGCCTCGATCTCGGCCTCCGCCTCGGCGCGGCCGACCCAGTCGGCGCCCTCGACCGACTTGCCGGGCTCCAGGTCCTTGTAGACCTCGAAGAAGTGCTGGATCTCCAGGCGGTCGAACTCCGAGACGTGGTGGATGTCGCGCAGGTGCTCCATGCGCGGGTCGGAGGCCGGCACGCACAGCAGCTTGTCGTCGCCGCCCGCCTCGTCCGTCATCCGGAACATGCCGATGGCACGGCACTTGACCAGCACACCCGGGAAGGTCGGCTCGTCCAGGATGACCAGCGCGTCCAGCGGGTCACCGTCCTCGCCCAGGGTGCCCTCGACGAAGCCGTAGTCGGCCGGGTAGACGGTCGACGTGAAGAGGTGGCGGTCCAGTCGGATACGACCGGTCTCGTGGTCCACCTCGTACTTGTTCCGCGACCCCTTCGGGATCTCGATGGTGACGTCGAACTCCACGGGTGGCTCCTCCAAGATCAACACAAAATGTCGGGTGATACTGCGCCCCCAGCAGGACCGGACCACCGTGCTCACCGGGGGTGCCGTGCTCGCGGCACAGCTCAGTGGTTAAGTGTCCCTCACGCAACTGTGTGCTCGCGAAAGGGGCTGGTCAGCCGTGCTGGAGCCGAAGATGCTGCAGCTCACCGCAGGCTCCGCCGTGCTCGGCCTCGTCCTGGCCTCCGGGGTGGTGACCCTGGCCGGGCCCTGGGACTCGGGTCAGCGTACGGCCGAGCGGGCCCGGGCCGCCGCCCTGGCCGGCACAGGTGGCGCACATCACGACGCGGCCGGCCCGGAGCGCCCCGACCCGGAACCGCCGGCCCCGGCGCCCAGCGCCCCCGGCGTACTCACCGCCCTCACCGCCGCCCGCACGGAAGCCGCCCCAGAGCAGCCCAAGCCCGCCGCCCAGCCTCCGGCCGCCCTCGCGGCCACCCTGGACCCGCTTTTCGCCGACCCCGGGCTCGGCCCGCTGCGCACGGCGTCCGTCGTCGACGTACCGACCGGCAAGCAGCTGTACGGGAAGGGGGCCGGCGTCCCGATGACACCCGCCTCCACCATCAAGATCGCCACCGCGGCCGCCGCCCTCACCGCCCTCGGGCCCGACCACCGCATCCCCACCACGGTCGTCGCCACCCCGGACGCCCGCCGGGTCACGCTCGTCGGCGGCGGCGACCCCACCCTCGACGCCGGCCGGCTGCGCGCCCTGGCCGCCGACACCGCCCGCGCCCTGCGCGCCCGCGGCGTCACCGCCGTCACCCTGGCCTACGACACGTCCCGCTACACCGGCCCCGAACGTCACCCGATCGGTGTCAACGACAACATCGCCCCCGTCACGGCCCTGATGACCAACGAGGGCCGGCTCGGCACCAAGGCCAACGGTCCCGCCCCACGCTCCACCGACCCCGCCGGCGACACCGCCCGAGCCTTCGCCGCCCTGCTCGCCGAACACGGCATCGCCACCGGAAAACCCCCGGCACGCGCGCGTGCGCCCAAGAAAGCCACCCCCCTCGCCAAGACCTGGTCCGAGCCCCTGTCCGCCCTCGTCGAGCGCGCCCTGGTCCACAGCGACAACGACCTCGCCGAGGCCCTCGCCCGCCAGACCGCGATCGCCACCGGCCGCCCCGCCAGCTTCGGCGGCGCCGGCCGGGCCGTCACCGACCAGCTGCGCGCGCTCGGCGTACCGCTCGCCGGAGCGAGGTTCGCCGACGGCAGCGGCCTGGACCGCCGCGACCGGGCCTCCGCCGCACTCCTGACCGCGCTCCTCGTCCGCGCGGCCGACCCGGCCCGCCCCGAACTGCGCCCCGTCCTCACCGGCCTGCCCGTCGGCGGCTTCAGCGGCACCCTGCAGGACCGTTACGCCGACGGCTCCCCCGGCGCGGCGGGCGCGGGCCTGGTCCGGGCCAAGACCGGCACCCTCACTGGCGTCAACACCCTGGCCGGCACGGTGGTGACCGCGGACGGACGACTGCTGGCCTTCGCGTTCCTGGCCGGGCGGACCACGTCCCCGTACACCGCCCAGCCCGCCCTGGACGGCCTCGCCGCCGCGCTGGCCCGCTGATCCGGACGGCGCCGCACCCTGACCCGATCCGGCGCCGAGCACGTACGGTTGACGCATGACGAGCATCGGTGGTGCCGAGATGGTCGACTGGAACCTCGCGGTCGCGACCGCGACCCGACTGGTACGCCCCGGGCCCGAGGTGAGCCGCGAGGAGGCCCGCGCGGTGGTCGCCGAGCTGCGGCGGCACGCCAAGGCGTCCGAGGAGCACGTCCGGGCGTTCACCCGGATGATCCCCGAGGGGCACGAACCGGAGGACACCCCCGTCCTGGTCGTCGACCGGGCCGGCTGGATCAGGGCGAACGTCGCCGGTTTCCGCGAACTGCTCAAGCCGCTGCTGGAGAAGATGCAGGAGCGCCGCTCCGGCAGCCCCGGCGGCGCCGTGCTCGGCGCGGTCGGCGGCAAGGTGACCGGCGTCGAGCTGGGCATGCTGCTGTCGTTCCTGGCCTCCAGGGTGCTCGGGCAGTACGAGACGTTCGCCCCCGCCACCCGCGAGCTCCCGGCCGGGGAGAACGGCGGCGGCAGGCTCCTGCTCGTCGCGCCCAACATCGTCCACGTGGAGCGGGAGCTGGACGTCGCCCCGCACGACTTCCGGCTCTGGGTGAGCCTCCACGAGGAGACGCACCGCACCCAGTTCACGGCCGTGCCCTGGCTGCGCGACCACCTCCAGGGCGAGATCCAGTCATTCCTCGGCGCCACCGACATGGACCCGATGACCGTCCTGGAACGGCTGCGCGAGGCCGCCCAGGCCCTGACCGGCGCCCGCCCCGAGGGCGAGGAGGACGAGGGCGGCCGCTCGCTGGTCGAACTGGTCCAGACACCCGAGCAGCGGGAGATCCTCGGCCGCCTCACCGCCGTGATGTCACTGCTCGAAGGGCACGCGGATTACGTGATGGACGGCGTCGGCCCGCAGGTCGTGCCGTCGGTGGCGGAGATCCGCGAGAAGTTCCAGCAGCGCAGGGCGAAGGGCGCCTCCCGCCTGGACCAGGCACTGCGCAAGCTCCTGGGCCTGGACGCCAAGCTGCGCCAGTACCGGGACGGCGAGCGGTTCGTGCGCGCGGTCGTCGAGGAGGTCGGCATGGCCGGCTTCAACCGGGTGTGGACCTCTCCGAACACCCTCCCCACCAAGGCGGAGATCGCCAAACCGGCGGACTGGGTCGCGCGGGTGCACCGTAAAGCAGAATGAGGAGTCCAAACCGGCCGACGGCAGGAGAACGCCCCTCCAATCACCCATCCGAGGGACCGTGGGCAGTGGGTGGGCGTGCGATGCTCGGGTAACGGCCGAGTTCTGTCACCATCGACGCACTCTGAGTGACCGAACCCCCCGCTTCGGCCGTTAAGACTCCGACCGAGGCACCCCCCAACTTCACACGAAGGGCACCGGACATGGGTCCCCATCCTGCGGTCGCGGCGATACGCCTGGCGGTCCGCCGCGTACTCCACGACGTACTCACCGAGCACACCACCCCAGCGCTCCCCCCGGCCGCGCACGCCGCTCCCCAGCACCCCCCGGCCGCGCGCGCCACGACCGGGACAACCGAACACGCACCCACCGGCGAGCCCCCGCGGCCCCAGCAGGGCCCGCAGCCGCCGCTCGTCCTGGTGGCCTGCTCCGGCGGCGCCGACTCCATGGCGCTCGCCTCCGCCCTCGCCTTCGAAGCCCGCAAGCTCGACGTCCGCGCCGGCGGCATCACCGTCGACCACGGCCTCCAGCCCGGCTCGGACCTCCGCGCCGCCGAGGTCGCGACCCGCCTCGTCGCGATGAACCTCGACCCCGTGGAGGCCATCTCCGTGACCGTCGGCCGGGACGGCGGCCCCGAAGCGGCCGCCCGCGACGCCCGGTACGCGGCGCTGGACGAGGCCGCCGAGCGTCTCGGCGCCGCCGCCGTGCTGCTCGGCCACACCCGCGACGACCAGGCCGAGACGGTGCTCCTCGGCCTCGCCCGCGGCTCCGGCATCCGCTCCCTGTCCGGCATGGCCGCCGTCTCCGGCACCGCCGACCGCTACCGGCGCCCGTTCCTCCAGCTCGACCGGCAGACCGCCCGCAAGGCCTGCATGGTCCAGTCCCTGCCCGTCTGGGACGACCCGATGAACGCCGACCCCGCCTACACCCGGTCCCGGCTGCGCCACGAGGGCCTGCCCGCCCTGGAGAAGTCCCTCGGCAAGGGCGTCGTGGAGGCCCTCGCCCGGACGGCCCAGCTGTGCCGCGACGACGCCGACGCCCTGGACGCCTGGGCCGCCGACGTCGACCCGACCGTACGGGACGAGGCGGGCCTGCTGGAGTGCGCCAAGCTCTACGCCCTGCCGCCCGCCGTCCGCCGCCGCGTACTGCGCCGCGCGGCCATCGCCGAGGGAGCCCCCGCCGGCTCCCTGTTCGCCCGGCACGTCGAGGAACTGGACCGGCTGATCACCAGCTGGCGCGGTCAGGGAGCCATCAATCTGCCCGGCCGCGTCGTGGCACGCCGCCAGGGTGGCAGACTGGTCATTCGGCAAGGCTGACGCAGGCTGCAACGAAAGTGACCCGGGTGAACGAGAAAGACATGGGCACCGACCTCAAGTCGGTGCTCATCACCAAGGAAGAGATCGACGCGAAGCTGGCGGAGCTCGCCGCGAAGATCGACGCTGAGTACGCGGGCAAGGACCTCCTCATCGTGGGTGTCCTCAAGGGCGCCGTCATGGTGATGGCGGACCTGGCGCGTGCGCTGTCCACCCCCGTCACGATGGACTGGATGGCCGTCTCGTCGTACGGCGCGGGCACCCAGTCCTCCGGTGTCGTCCGGATCCTCAAGGACCTGGACACCGACATCAAGGGCAAGCACGTCCTGATCGTCGAGGACATCATCGACTCCGGCCTGACGCTGTCGTGGCTGCTGTCGAACCTCGGCTCGCGCGAGCCGGCCTCCCTGGAGGTCTGCACCCTGCTGCGCAAGCCGGAGGCGGCGAAGGTCGCGATCGACGTGAAGTGGATCGGCTTCGACATCCCCAACGAGTTCGTGGTCGGCTACGGCCTGGACTACGCGGAGAAGTACCGCAACCTGCCGTTCGTCGGCACGCTCGCGCCGCACGTCTACGGCGGCTGAACGACCCCGGGCACCCGCCGGGCCCCCGGGGAACCCTGACCGCCCTCCCGCCGTTGGAGCATGGGAAGGCGGTCGCGGGTGACAATGCTGGGGTACCGTCCGAAGAACAGTCTTTTCTCATAGCAGCATTTACCTACGGGCAGGAGGGACGGGGCGTCATCGCTCCGTATGGATGGACGTGAAGCGATACTTCCGTGGGCCGGTCATGTGGATCGTGCTGGCCGTCCTCGCCGTGGTCGTGTTGATGCAGGTCGTCGGCTCGTCCGGTGGCTACAAGACGGTGGACACCGGCGAGGTCGTCCAGGCGATCGACAAGAACCAGGTCGACCAGGTCAAGCTGACCACCGGCGACGAACAGATGATCAAGGTCGATCTCAAGGACGGCCAGAAGGTCAAGGGCAGCGACAAGATCCAGGCGAGCTACATCGGCACGCAGGGCTCCGACCTCGCCGCCACGCTGCAGAAGAAGTACGAAGCCGGCGACATCGACAAGGGCTACACCGTCTCGCCGACCAAGCAGAGCGCCATCGTCTCGGTGCTGCTCTCGCTGCTCCCCTTCGTGCTGATCGTCGTGGTCTTCCTGTTCCTGATGAATCAGATGCAGGGCGGCGGCTCCCGGGTGATGAACTTCGGGAAGTCCAAGGCCAAGCTGATCACCAAGGACACCCCGAAGACGACCTTCGCCGATGTGGCGGGGTCGGACGAGGCCGTCGAGGAGCTCCAGGAGATCAAGGAGTTCCTCCAGGAGCCGGCGAAGTTCCAGGCCGTCGGGGCCAAGATCCCCAAGGGCGTGCTGCTGTACGGCCCGCCCGGCACCGGCAAGACGCTGCTCGCGCGCGCCGTCGCCGGCGAGGCGGGCGTGCCGTTCTACTCGATCTCCGGTTCCGACTTCGTCGAGATGTTCGTCGGTGTCGGTGCCTCCCGTGTCCGTGACCTCTTCGAGCAGGCCAAGGCGAACGCCCCGGCGATCGTCTTCGTCGACGAGATCGACGCCGTCGGCCGGCACCGCGGCGCGGGTCTCGGCGGTGGCCACGACGAGCGCGAGCAGACCCTCAACCAGCTGCTCGTCGAGATGGACGGCTTCGACGTCAAGGGCGGCGTCATCCTGATCGCCGCCACCAACCGGCCGGACATCCTCGACCCGGCGCTGCTGCGCCCGGGCCGCTTCGACCGGCAGATCGCCGTCGACCGCCCGGACATGCAGGGCCGTCTGGAGATCCTCAAGGTCCACCAGAAGGGCAAGCCGGTCGCCCCGGACGTCGACCTGTCCGCCGTGGCGCGTCGTACGCCGGGCTTCACCGGCGCCGACCTGTCGAACGTGCTGAACGAAGCCGCGCTGCTCACCGCGCGCAGCGACAAGAAGCTGATCGACAACCACTCCCTGGACGAGGCGATCGACCGGGTGGTCGCGGGCCCGCAGAAGCGGACCCGGATCATGTCGGACAAGGAGAAGAAGATCACCGCGTACCACGAGGGCGGTCACGCCCTGGTCGCGGCGGCGTCCCCGAACTCCGACCCGGTCCACAAGATCACCATCCTGTCCCGTGGCCGTGCCCTGGGCTACACCATGGTCCTGCCCGACGAGGACAAGTACTCCACCACGCGCAACGAGATGCTCGACCAGCTGGCCTACATGCTGGGCGGACGCGCGGCCGAGGAGCTTGTCTTCCACGACCCGACCACGGGTGCGGCCAACGACATCGAGAAGGCGACCGCGACCGCGCGGGCCATGGTCACGCAGTACGGCATGACCGAGCGGCTCGGCGCGATCAAGTTCGGCGGCGACAACACCGAGCCCTTCCTGGGCCGGGAGATGGCGCACCAGCGCGACTACTCGGAAGAGGTCGCCGCGCTCGTCGACGAAGAGGTCAAGAAGCTCATCGAGACCGCGCACAACGAGGCCTGGGAGATCCTCGTCGAGAACCGTGACGTCCTCGACAACCTGGTCCTGAGGCTGCTGGAGAAGGAGACGCTCAACAAGGAGGAGATCGCCGAGATCTTCGCCCCGATCGTCAAGCGCCCGGCCCGCCCGGCGTGGACCGGCTCCTCGCGGCGTACGCCGTCGACGCGGCCGCCGGTGCTCTCCCCGAAGGAGCTGGCGCTGACCAACGGCGCGGCGGGCGCCAATGGCGCCACGCCGACCGACGTCACCAAGACCAACCCGGCCGCCCCGGCGGCCGAGGCGGTCCCGGAGGAGCGTCCGGAGAGCTGATCGACCCGGTTGGCCCTCCGCCCCGGAATGAAAGCCGCGCCCCCCAGGTTCTAGCCTGGGGGGCGCGGCTTTCGCGTGCGCGGTTGGGCGCGTACTCAGGTCAGGAAACACGGAACGAGGCACACATGACCGACCCGGTGACGTTGGACGTCGAGGGCACGATCGGCGAGTTCGACGAGAAGCGAGCCGAGAACGCCGTACGGGAACTCCTCCTCGCGGTCGGTGAGGACCCTGACCGAGAGGGCCTGCGGGAGACGCCGGCGCGGGTGGCCCGGGCCTACAGGGAGATATTCGCGGGCCTGTGGCAGGAGCCCGAGGACGTCCTGACGACGACGTTCGACCTGGGGCACGACGAGATGGTCCTGGTGAAGGACATCGAGGTGTTCAGCACCTGCGAGCACCACCTGGTGCCGTTCCGGGGCGTGGCCCACGTCGGGTACATCCCCTCGACCACCGGCAAGATCACCGGCCTGTCGAAGCTGGCACGGCTCGTGGATGTCTACGCGCGCCGCCCGCAGGTGCAGGAACGGCTCACCACCCAGGTCGCCGACTCCCTGATGAAGATCCTGGAGCCGCGGGGCGTGATCGTGGTCATCGAGTGCGAGCACATGTGCATGTCGATGCGCGGCATCCGCAAGCCCGGCGCGAAGACGATCACGTCGGCGGTGCGCGGACAGCTGAGGGACCCCGCGACCCGCGCGGAGGCGATGAGCCTCATCATGGCCGACTGAGCGGGCCGGACGGGCTGAGCGGGCCGGGCCGAGTGAGCGGGCCGGAGGGGTCAACTCCCTTTGGCCGCTTGTCTTTTATGCCGGACAGGCGGTGGACGCGGGTGTGTTCTGCCGCAAGACTCACGGCATGACGATCACGAACGAGCAGTCGAAGGCCCTACCCGTTCGCAGCCTCGGTGGCCTCCAGGTGTCCGCTCTCGGTTTCGGCGCGATGGTGCTGTCGCCCGGGGTGTACGGAGAGATCGACGACGCACGTGCGGAGCGGGCGCTGCTCGCGGCGGTGGACGCCGGAGCGACGCTCATCGACACGTCGGACGGCTATGGCGCGGACGGCCACAACGAGCGGCTGATAGGCAGGGCGCTGGGCGCGCGGCGGGACGAGGTGGTCATCGCCACCAAGTTCGGTTTCCGGCTCCCCGAGGGCGTCGAGCCGCACCCCTTCCCGGTCGGGTACGCCTTCGGCGAGCTGGCCGTCAACGCGGACCCGAAGCATGTGCGCGGGTACGCCGAGGCCAGCCTGCGGGAGCTGGGCACCGACCGGATCGACCTGTACTACCCGCACTTCCCGGACCCCCAGGTGCCACTGGAGGACACCGTGGGCGCGGTCGCCGGCCTCATCGAAGCGGGCCTGGTCCGGCACCTGGGCCTCTCCAACGTCACCGCCGAGCAGCTGCGCGTCGCGCACGCCGTGCACCCCGTGGCGGCCGTCCAGACCGAATGGTCCATGTGGCGCCACGTCGACGAGGAGCTGCTGGCGGCGGCGCACGAGCTGGGCGTGGGCATCGTCGCCTGGTCGCCGTTGGGCGCCGGCTTCCTGACCGGCAAGGTCGACAAGGTGGAGGACGGCGACTTCCGGCAGCACATGCCCCGGTTCGACGCCGCGAACCACCAGGCCAACAACGACCGCTTCGCCCCCGTGCGCGGGATCGCCGAGGAGCTCGGCATCACCCCGGCGCAGCTGGCCCTGGCCTGGCTGCTGCACCAGGACGAGCACGTCGTCCCCATCCCGGGCAGCCGCACCCCGGCCCACATCCAGGAGAACCTCGCCGCCGCGCATGTGCGGCTCTCCCCGGACGTCCGCGACCGCCTCTCGGCCGTCCTCGCCGAGACAGAGGTCTCGGGCGGCACGCTGCTGTAGTCCCGCCCGCCGCCCGGCCCGGGTACCCGTGCCCGGGCCGGCGCCGGGGCCGCTGGGCCGGGCGCGCTGGGTCGGGGGCCGCTCGGGCCGGGGCGCGGTCATGTCCTGGCCCGGCTCAGGCGAGGTCGCGGTTACGCGCGGGCCGTGGTTTCGTCGTCGTCCTCCGGGAGCTTGCAGACCCGCTCCAGGAAGATCGCCGCCGCGATCACGCCGATCCCCGCCAGCACCGAGAAGCCGGCGTAGATAGCCTGGTCGCGGCGGGCCGGGATGTCGAGAGAGCCGAGCAGGTAGACGCCCGTGCCGCCGTACATGCCGCTCACCAGCGCCGCGACCAGGGCGCTCGCCTGGCCGAACACGACCGCGCGGGCGGCCATCATCGGTTCCACGCCCTTGGCGTCGGGGCGGCGCTCGCGCTGGGCGCGCAGCCGGGAGCGCAGCGAGAGGGCCGTCGCGGTCAGGACGACCGCGATGACCGCGAGGACGATCGGCGCGGCCAGCGGCACGCTCGGCAGGGTGCCGAACGACTCCCACAGCCGGGCGCCGCCCCACGAGAGGATGCCGGCGACGGCGAACAGTCCGGCCAGTACCTTGAGCCGCAGTTGTTTCACCGGGGGCCCTTCATCTTGTGTCGCCCGTGCTTGCCGATCACTCAACGCTACTCGGGCAGGCGCAGTTCCAGGTCCGCCCGCGGCAGGACCCCCTCGCGGCCGACGCCGCCGAGCAGCTCGGCGATCGCACCCACGCCCGGCAGCAGTGCCTCCGGCTCCACGTCGTGCCACGGCGCCAGGACGAAGGCCCGCTCATGGGCGCGGGGGTGCGGGAGGGTGAGGACGGGGTCGTCGGAGACGACGTCCGCGTACGCCACGATGTCGACGTCGATGGTGCGCGCGCCCCAGCGCTCGTCGCGCACGCGGTGGAACGCCTCCTCCACCGCGTGGGCCCGCTCCAGCAGGGACGCCGGCGGCAGCGTGGTCTTGAGGACGACGACCGCGTTGAGGTACGACGGCTGGGAGCCGGGGTCGACACCCCAGGGCTCCGTCTCGTACACCGGCGAGACCGCCTTGACCCGGACGCCGGGAGTGTCCTCCAGCGCGTCGATGGCGCCCTGGAGGGTCTCCAGGCGGTTGCCCAGGTTGGAGCCGAGGGAGATCACGGCCCGTTTGGGGTTGGACAGCGTGATGTCGGCGGCGTCGACCTGTTCCGTCACGGAGGCGGGCACCGGCTGTACCGTCGGGTCGCTCTTCGTCCTGTTCATGCGCGGCTCCGGGTGATGGTGATGGTCACGTCGTCGAAGGGCACGGTGATCGGGGCGTCCGGCTTGTGGACCACCACCTCCACCTCCTGGACGCCGTCGTGCTTGAGGCACTGCTGGGCGATGCGCTCGGCGAGCGTCTCGATCAGGTCGACCGGCTCCCCCTGCACCACGTCCACGACCTCTTCCGCCACAACGCCGTAGTGCACGGTCTTCGCCAGGTCGTCGTCGGCCGCCGCGGGCCGGGTGTCGAGGCCGAGCACCAGGTCCACGATGAACGTCTGGCCTTCCTCGCGCTCCCGGGGGAAGACGCCATGGTGCCCGCGGGCCTTGAGGCCGCGCAGCGCGACACGATCCACGCGAATCACTCCTGCTGTCGTTGGTCTGGCGGGCACGCGGCCGGGTGCGGTCGGCGCGATGCCACCAGTCGAATCTACCTGCGAGCACTGACAGGACCTGCCCACGGTCTCCTCATGCCGCTCGCCTACCCACTCAGGAGGGGTTCTCGTCGGCCTCTTCCTCGCCGGTTTCGGCCAGAACGGGTGAACCGTGGTGCGACCAGATCCGCCACCCGTCCGGTGTGCGGCGGAACACATTCGTCGCGACGACCAGCTGCCCGACCAGCGGCCCGAGGTCGGCGCCGTCCTCGGCGGGGCCGCCGCTGAGGATGTTCTCCGTGCAGGTCACCAGGGCCGTGTCGGCGGCCAGGGACACCTTCACATCGGTCAGGAAGAACTGGATGTAGTCGGTGTTCGCCATGATCAGCGCGTACGAGCGGAGTACCTCGCCACGCCCGGAGAGCACCGGCCAGCCGGGGTGGACGCAGGAGATCTCGCCCCGCGACTCGTCCAGCCAGAGGTCGGAGATCTCCTCGAAATCGCCGCGCTCCATCGCCTCGTAGAAGGCGGTGTTGGCGAGCTCGACCGCCTCGATGTCGGCGCGTGCCGCGTCGTTCACCGGGCTCCCTCGACGGCGCGGGCCACCCGCACCGCGTCCGCCGTCGCGCGCACCTCGTGGACGCGTACCGCCCAGGCGCCCTCGTGGGCCGCGATCGCCGAGACCGCCGCGGTGGCGGCGTCCCGCTCCCGCGCGGGCGGCGGGGCGGCGCCCTCCCCGGCAAGGACGTGGCCGAGGAACCTCTTGCGGGAGGCGGCGACCAGCAGCGGGCGGCCGAGCGCCCGCAGGTCGGCCAGGTGTGCCACCAGGGCCAGGTCGTGCGGGGCCATCTTGGCGAAGCCCAGGCCCGGGTCGATGACGATCCGCTCCGGGTCGATGCCGCCCTCGACGACCGCCTCCATGCGCGTGCGGAGCTCGGCGACGACTTCGGCGACGACGTCGTCGTACACGGCCAGGCTGTTCATGTCCTTGCTGAAGCCGCGCCAGTGCATGACCACGAACGGCACCTCGGCGGCGGCGACGGAGGGGACCATGTCGGGGTCGGCGAGGCCGCCGCTCACGTCGTTGACCAGGACCGCGCCGGCCTCGACCGCACGGCGGGCCACCGAGGCGCGCATGGTGTCGACCGAGACGGTGACCCCTTCGGCCGACAGGCCGCGTACGACGGGGACGACCCGGCGCAGCTCCTCCTCCTCGTCCACCCGGGTGGCGCCGGGGCGGGTCGACTCGCCGCCGACGTCCACCAGGTCCGCGCCCTGGGCGACCAGCTCCAGGCCGTGCTTGATGGCGGCCGTGGTGTCGAACCAGCGGCCGCCGTCGGAGAAGGAGTCGGGCGTCACATTGACGACGCCCATGACCGCGCAGCGGTCGAACGTGGGCAGGCCCCGGGCCGTGCCCCGTCCGCGCAAGGTACTCATGCGTCCAGCCTAGGGGGTCCGGATCCGGCCGTCGGCTCAGGCGGCGCGGACCTCGTGCTCGCCGCGGGCGGGGGTGATGTGGGCGCACGGGCGGCCGGTGGTGGCCGCGGCGCGGCGGCGGAACGGGCGGGGCAGCTCCACGTTCACGAAGCCCTCCGCCTGCATCGCGGCGAAACCGATGCGCGGCAGGTCACGGGCGTTGCGGTAGACGACGAAGCGGGGCTCCCAGCGGGGCTGGAACTTGGCGTTGAACTTGTACAGCGACTCGATCTGGAACCAGCGGGAGAGGAACACCAGCAGGCCGCGCCAGACCCTGAGGACCGGGCCGGCGCCCAGCTTCTCGCCGCGTGCCAGGGCGGAGCGGAACATCGCGAAGTTCAGCGAGACCCGCTCGATGCCCAGCTTGGGGGAGGCCTGGAGGGCGGCGACGATGAGAAGTTCGTTCATGCCCGGGTCGGCGGAGCGGTCGCGGCGCATCAGCTCCAGCGACATCCCGTCCGTCCCCCACGGCACGAAGTGGATGATCGCCTTCAGGTCGCCGTACGGGGAATCCGGGTCCTCCTTGTGGGCGGTGGCGATGACCGCGTCACCGTCCGCCGGGTCGCCGATCCGGCCCAGCGCCATGGAGAAGCCCCGCTCGGTGTCGGTGCCCCGCCAGTCGGCCGCGGCCCGCCGGATCCGCTCCAGCTCGCCGTCCGAGAGGTCACGGGCGCGCCGGACGCGGGTCGTGTACCCATTGCGCTCGATGCGCTTGACCATCTGGCGCACGTTGCGCATGGCGCGCCCGGTCAGGGAGAAATCCGCGACGTCCACCACCGCCTCGTCGCCCAGCTCCAGCGCGTCCAGGCCGGTCTCGCGGGTCCAGACCTCACCGCCGGTCTCGGAGCAGCCCATGACGGCGGGCGTCCAGGAGTGGGCCTTGGCCTCGTCCATGAACCGCTCGATGGCGCCGGGCCAGGCCTCGACGTCACCGATCGGGTCGCCGCTGGCGAGCATCACACCGGAGACGACGCGGTAGCAGATGGCGGCCTTGCCGCTGGGGGAGAAGACGACGCCCTTGTCGCGGCGGAGCGCGAAGTGGCCGAGCGAGTCCCGGCCGCCGTGCTTGTCCAGCAGGGCGCGCAGCCGGGTCTCGTCGTCCTCGGTGAGCCGGGCGACCGGGTGCTCGGGGCGGAAGGCGAGGTAGATGGTGGTGATGGCGGTCAGGAGGCCGAGGGCGCCGAGCGAGTAGCCGACGGTCCAGTCGACGCCGCCGCGGTACCCGACCGGGCCCTCGATGCCGAACAGGCCGTACAGGACGTGCTCCAGGCGGTCGCTCAGGCCGGGGCTGCCGACGACCCTCCCGGGGTGGGCGCTGACGATGACCAGGCCGAGCGCGATGGAACCGGCGCCCATGAGGACGAAGTTGGCGAGCGCCTTCCAGCGGCTGCGCGGGTCGGGCAGGGCCGCGAACTCACCGCGGTGGCGCAGCAGCAGCGCCAGGAGCAGCAGCGAGAAGAGCACCCCGATGACGGAGTGGCGGTAGACGAACTGCGCCACGGCGCCGGCCGGCAGCAGGACCACCGCGGCACGCCAGGCGCGGCGCTTGTGGCGCTTGAGCCCGTGGGCGAGGAGGAGCAGCAGGACGCCGACGCTGAGGGAGAGCGCCGCGGACAGCGGCCCCAGGGTGCCGGGCAGCACCTCGGCGACGGCGTGCATCCGGCTGGCGCGGAAGCGCGGGAACACCCCGGCGGCGATGTCGATCAGACCGATGATCGTGCACGCCGTACCGACCAGGGAGGGCACCTTCTCGGCGCGTGGCCCGTGCAGGACACGGCGTATCCGACTCGGAACCGATCCTGACTTATCCCCATCTACCGTGACAGACATCGCTTCCCAAGGCTCCGCAAAGATTCGTTGTGTCCCTTCGGCCGGAACTGATTCCGTCCGGCCCGGACGATTCGCGCTCTCTAGGACGGGGCTTGTGGGGGGCGGGTTCACTCCCTTCCCGGAAAATCTCGACGAAGAAGGCTTGAACGACTCATGGGTCTCACCAGCAACAAAGTTCTGGCGCTGGCCGCCCTCCTGGCCGTGCTGCTGTTCGCCGTCACCGTCTGGTGGTGGCCCCGGCTGGCGCGCGGCGGCTGGCGGCCGGTGCTCGGCAGGATCGGCCTGCTGCTGGCGACCCAGGTGGCGCTGTTCGCCTCCGTCGGACTCGCGGCCAACAACTACTTCCTCTTCTACGGCTCCTGGGCCGATCTCTTCGGGCAGGAACAGGAGCTGGGTGTGGTCGTCGACCACTCGGCGGGGAGCAAGGACATCAAGGTCGTCGGCAAGCAGAAGATCGAGGGGGTGCCCGGCGGTCGCCCGGCGGTCGGCGGACAGGTCCAGAAGGTCGTCGTCGCCGGGGAGACGTCGAAGATCGACAGCCCGGCGTACGTCTATCTGCCGCCGGAGTACTTTCAGCCGGCGTACGCGAAGAAGACCTTCCCCGCCGCCGTCGTGCTGACCGGCTACCCGGGCACCGCCGAGAACCTGCTGAAGGGGCTGAAGTACCCGCGTACGGCCTATGAGCAGGCCAAGGAGAAGAAGATGCAGCCGATGATCCTGGTGATGATGCGGCCGACCGTGGCCCCGCCGCGCGACACGGAGTGCGTCGACATCCCGGGCGGCCCGCAGACGGAGACCTTCTTCGCCAAGGACCTGCCCAAGGCGGTCTCCGAGACGTACCGCGTCGGCACCGCACCCCGGAACTGGGGCTTCATCGGCAACTCGACCGGCGGTTACTGCGCGCTGAAGATCGCGATGCACCACCCGGAGCAGTACGCCGCCGGCGCGGGCCTGTCCGCGTACTACAAGGCCGCCGAGGACATGACGACCGGCGACCTCTTCCACGGTGACCAGCGCCTGCGCAACCGGGCCAACCTGCTGTGGAGCCTGGACAACCTGCCGCAGGGCCAGTCGTCGTTCCTCGTCACCACCTCCCGCAAGGGTGAGGGGAACCTCAAGGGAACCCTCTCCTTCATCAAGAAGGTGAAGTCGCCCGCGCGCGTCTCGTCGATCACCCTCGACAGCGGCGGGCACAACTTCAACACCTGGAACCGGGAGATCCCGCCGGCGCTGGTGTGGATGAGCGGCCGGCTCAGCGCGGCCTGATGACTCAGCCGACCGTCTGGACGTCCACTTCGGTACGGGCGATGTCCCGCGTGTCCGCGTCGATCGAGCGGCGCAGCGCCTCGTGCAGCCGGGCCGGGGTCAGCACGCCGAGGAAACGTCCCCTCTCACCGCGGTCGATGACGGCGATCCAGCCCGCGTCGTGCTGGAGCATGGTCGCGAAGGCCTGCTTCAGCGTGGCGCCGACCGGAAGCCACGCCTCCATGCGGCGGGCGTGGTCGCCCACGGTCCCGGTGGAGCGGGCGGCCTGCTCGGCGGAGATCCAGCCGTGCAGGTTGTCGTCGCGGTCCAGGACGACGGCCCAGCGCGAGCCGAGCTCGCGGGGCAGCGCGTCGTCCAGGTGGACGACCGGCGGCTGTTCGAGGTCGCTCTCCTCGATGGGCGTGACGGACAGCCGCTTGAGGCCGCGGTCCGCGCCGACGAAGTCGGCGACGTACGGGGTGGCGGGCGCGCCCAGCACGGTGGCCGGCGCGTCGAACTGCTCGATCCTGCCCTGCCCGTAGACGGCGATGCGGTCGCCGAGCCGGACGGCCTCCTCGATGTCGTGGGTGACGAACAGGACCGTCTTGCGCACCTCCGACTGGAGCTTGAGGAACTCGCTCTGCAGGTGCTCGCGTACGACCGGGTCGACCGCGCCGAACGGCTCGTCCATCAGCAGGACGGGCGGGTCGGCGGCCAGGGCGCGGGCGACGCCGACGCGCTGGCGCTGGCCGCCGGAGAGCTGCTCGGGGTAGCGGTCGCCGTGGACGGACGGGTCGAGGCCGACGAGGTCGAGGAGTTCGGCGGCACGGGCGCGGGCCGTGGCACGTTTGACGCCGAGCAGGTGGGGGACGGTCGCGGTGTTCTCCAGGACCGTCTTGTGAGGGAAGAGACCGACCTGCTGGATGACATAGCCGATCCGGCGGCGCAGCTGGACGGGGTCGGCGTCCGCGATGTCCTGGCCGTCGACGAATATCCGGCCCTCGGTCGGCTCGATCAGCCGGTTGACCATCTTCATCGTGGTGGTCTTGCCGCAGCCGGACGGCCCGACAAGTGTGACCAGTTCGCCCTCGGCCACCTCGAACGACAGGTCGTCGACGGCGGTCGTGCCGTCCGCGTACCGCTTGGTGACGCGCTCGAATCGGATCATGGCTCCCATTGTGGCCGGTGGCGGCCCCGGCGGGGTCGCGCGGCGTGTGAAGGCCGTGTTTCCGGGCTGTGGTGACGATCGGTGATTGTCAGTGGTGGAGGTTAGGGTCGTTGTCGGGTCGAACACCGGCTCGGACGCTGACGGGGGAGGAGGTGGGGGCGGGTGGTCGGCGAGGGGTGCCTGGCGGCCAACGACTGGATCTGCGGGGAGTATGTCCGCTCCCGCGCCCAGGAGTTGACCGAGGCCACGGTCCAGCATGTGTGGATCACTGCCGTGTCGGTGCTGATCGGAGTGGCCGTGGCCTTTCCGCTGGCGCTGCTGGTGCGCGCCCGGCCGCGGCTGGCGGCGCCGGTGCTGGGCTTGACGACCGTGCTGTACGCGATTCCGTCGCTGGCGATGTTCTCGCTGCTGCTGCCGTTCTTCGGCCTGTCGGCCGCCCTGGTGGTGACCGGGCTGGTGCTGTACTCGCTGACCATTCTGGTACGCAACATCCTGGCCGGGCTCGCCGCGGTGCCCGAGGAGGCCCGGGAGGCGGCGCGCGGGATGGGGTACGGGCCGGGGCGGCTGCTGTGGGAGGTCGAACTGCCGCTGGCCGTACCGGCGGTGATGGCGGGCGTGCGGATGGCGACGGTGTCGACGGTCGCCCTGACGACGGTGGGCGCGCTGGTGGACTACGGCGGTCTGGGCACCCTCATCGCGACGGGGCTGAAGAGCTTCTTCAAGGCGCAGGTGCTGACCGCGTCGGTGCTGTGCGTGCTGCTCGCGGTCACGGCCGACCTGCTGCTGCTCTGGCTGCAGCGGCTCCTGACGCCGTGGACCCGTACGCCCGGGGCCCGTACGCCCGGGGCCCGTACGCCCGGGGCCCGTACGCCCGGGGCCCGTACGCCCGGGGCCCGTACGCCCGGGACGCGTACGCCCGGGACGCGAATACCCGGCACACGCATACGCATACGCAAGGCGGGATGAGCGATGGGCGCGGTGGCCGATGCCTGGACGTGGCTGACGACCGGGGCGAACTGGCAGGGCGAGAGCGGCGTGGGGAACCGGCTGGCCGAGCACCTGTGGTTCAGCGGCGTGTGCCTGGCGGTCGCGTGCCTGATCGCCCTGCCGCTCGCGCTGTGGCTCGGCCACATCGGCCGGGGCGGCGCGCTCGCCGTCAACATCTCCAACGCAGGGCGCGCGGTGCCCACGCTGGCGGTGCTGGTGCTGCTGACGCTCACCCCGCTCGGCAGGCACGGCGACCTGCCGACGATCATCGCGCTGGTGCTGTTCGCCGTGCCGCCGCTGCTCACCAACGCGTACGTGGGGATGCGCGAGGTGGACCGGGCGGTGGTCGAGGCGGCGCGTGGGATGGGGATGTCGGGCGGCCAGGTGTTCCGCCGGGTGGAGCTGCCCCTCGCGTACCCGATGGTGATGACAGGTCTGCGGTCGGCGACCGTGCAGGTGATCGCCACCGCGACGCTCGCCGCGATGGCGGGCGAGGGCGGGCTGGGCCGGATCATCACCGCCGGCTTCAACACCAACAACACCCCGCAGGTGGTCGCCGGGGCGCTGGTGGTCGGTGCGCTCGCCCTGCTGGCCGAGGGCCTGCTGGTGCTGGCGGGCCGGGTGCTCGACCCCATGCGGGCGACCCGGCGCGCCCACTGACCGAAGCCGAACGACTGGACAGCTGGACCGGACGGAGAACGTGATGAGCAGGATTTCGAGCATGGCGGGTGCGGTGCTGGGCGTGGTGGCACTCACCGGCGGGCTGGCCGCGTGCGGCGGCGGCCAGAGCCTGGAGGAGCGGGGCGGTTCGGACAGCTCGCCGGGCGGCGGCGGTACCAAGGGGACGCTGGTCGTCGGCTCGGCGGGCTTCACCGAGGCCAACGTACTGGCGGAGCTGTACGCACAGGTACTGAAGGACGCCGGATACTCCACGTCCATCAAGACCGTGGAGAACCGCGAGCTCTACGAACCGTCCCTGGAGAAGGGCGACATCGACGTCGTACCGGAATACGCGGCTACGCTTGCGGAATTCCTGAACGCCAAGGTGAACGGTCCCAAGGCGGTCGAGGAGAAGCCGGTCGCGTCCAGCGATGTCACCGCCACCGTAACGGCGTTGGAGAAGCTCGCAGGACCGCGCGGTCTGAAGGTGCTCCCGGCGGGTTCGGCGGTCGATCAGAACGCGTTCGCGGTCACCCGGGAATTCGCCGGGAAGAACAAGCTCAGGACGCTTTCGGATCTCGGCGCGTCCAAGCTGAAGGTCAGGATCGCGGCCGGTGACGAGTGCGCGATACGGCCGTTCTGCGCGCCCGGGCTGAAGAAGACGTACGGCATCGATGTGACGGGCATCGATCCCAAGGGCGTGGGCACGCCCCAGGCCAAGCAGGCCGTGAAGGACGGCGTCGACCAGCTCGTCCTGACCACGACGACCGACGCGACCCTGGACAACTTCGGGCTGGTGCTGCTGGAGGACGACAAGAAGCTGCAGAACGCCGACAATGTGCTGCCGGTCGTGAATGCGAAGGACGCGGGTTCGGCGGAGATAGCCGCGGCTCTCAACAAGATCACCAAGGCGCTGACGACCGAGGACCTGGTGGAGTTGAACAGGAAGGTCGACGCCGATCGGGCAAAGCCGGCGGACGTGGCGAGGGCTTACCTGGAGTCCAAGGGGCTGATCAAGAAGTAAGGGCGCAGGGGGGCGCCGGCCCGGTTCCGGAAGCCGTCCGAACACGGTTCGGATCACAGGGCCGAAACATTGCCGGGGCGGCCCCCCATACGACACCTACGCACGGTAAATTTCAGGCCATGCCACGTGGACGCCACCGCCATTCCCCACCCCTGCACAAACTTCTGCCCCCTTCCGCGGTAGCCGGAGCGGCCGTTGTGTGCGCCGGCGGCGCCTGGCTCCTCGCCGATCCGCTGGTGCTGCGCTTCCTGGCCGCCGCCGCGGCCGCGGCGGCCGTCACCGGCTCGGTCCTGATGCGCAGTTGGGACCGCGCCGCCGGCCGCCGGGTCGCCGAACTGACCCGGGCCCGGGCCGGTGACCAGTGGCGTACCGAGGAGCGCATAGCCGAGCTGGAGAGCGACCTGGAGGAATCCCGCGAGCTGCGCGCCAAGCTCGACGCCAAACTGCGCGCCAAGCGGGTCGAACTGGCCGCGCTGCGGGGTGAGCACGCCGAGCTGCTGCGGCGGTACGCCACCGCCGAGACCGAGCGCGCCAGCGCCCTGGAAGGCCGTCGGCAGCTCGCCCTGGAGGCCGCCGCGCCCACCCGGGCGCTGGCCGCCGCGAGTTCCACGCCCACGCCGGCCGCGTACCTCCAGGCCGCCAAGGCGCTGGAGAACCTCACGCGCAACGCCGCGGTCCAGGAGGCCAGGCGTACCACCGAGGAGGCCCGGCGCCGCGACCTGGCCGAGCGGGCCGGTCAGGCGGACGAGCCGCAGGGGAAGCACGCGGCGGCCGTCGAGCGGCAGCAGCACGCCCCCCCGTCGTCCGCCGCCCCCTTCGTCACCGGCGCGTCCGCGATGCGCCCGGTCCCGCCGGCCGCCGCCGTCGTGCCGTACACCGCACCGCGCCGCCCGGCGCCGCGCCTCCAGGGCGGCTTCGACTTCTTCGGTACGAAGAAGTCCCCCGCCGCCATCGAAGCCGTGCAGCACGAGGACCTCGCGGACGTCGTGGGCGAGGAGGCCCTGGCCGTACGGCGCAGGGAGGACCGCGCGGTCGGCAAGGTCATCGACCTGACCGCGCACGACGAGACCGAGCAGCTCGACGTGGTGGAGCTGCGGCGCGACGCCGTGTCCTGACCGGCCGCGGGCTACTTGTCGATGTCGCCGACGACGAAGAAGAACGACCCCAGGATCGCCACCATGTCCGCGACGAGCGTGCCGGGCAGCAGTTCGACCAGCGCCTGGATGTTGTTGTAGGACGCCGAGCGCAGCTTGAGGCGGTAAGGGGTCTTGTCGCCCTTGGAGACCAGGTAGTAGCCGTTGAGGCCGAGCGGGTTCTCGGTCCAGGCGTACGTGTGGCCCTCGGGCGCCTTGAGGACCTTCGGCAGCCGCTGGTTGATCGGACCGGGCGGCAGTTCGGCGATCCGGTCCAGGCAGGCGTCCGCGAGGTCCAGCGAGTTGTGGGTCTGCCCCAGCAGGCACTCGAAGCGCGCCAGGCAGTCGCCCTCGGTGCGGGTGACGACCTCCAGGGCGTCCTGGAGCTCCCCGTACGCCAGGTACGGCTCGTCGCGGCGCAGGTCGAAGTCGACGCCCGAGGCGCGGGCGATCGGGCCGCTGACCCCGTACGCGTGGACGATCTCCGGCGACAGGACGCCGACGCCGCGGGTGCGGCCGCGGAAGATCTCGTTGCCGAGGACGAGCCGGTCGTAGACGTCCATCCGGGAACGGACCTCGGCGACCGCGTCGCGGGCGCGGCCGAGCCAGCCGGCCGGCAGGTCCTCCTTGAGGCCGCCGACCCGGTTGAACATGTAGTGCATCCGGCCGCCGGAGACCTCCTCCATGACGTGCTGGAGGTCCTCCCGCTCCCGGAAGGCGTGGAAGATCGGGGTGATACCGCCCAGTTCGAGGGGGTACGAGCCGAGGAACATCAGGTGGTTCAGGACCCGGTTCAGCTCGGCGAGGAGCGTGCGGGTCCACACGGCCCGCTCCGGGACCTCCATGCCGAGCATCCGCTCGACGGCCATGACGACACCGAGCTCGTTGGAGAACGCCGACAGCCAGTCGTGGCGGTTGGCCAGCATGATGATCTGGCGGTAGTCGCGCGCCTCGAAGAGCTTCTCCGCGCCGCGGTGCATATAGCCGACGACCGGCTCGGCGTGCCGGATCACCTCCCCGTCCAGGACGAGGCGGAGGCGCAGCACGCCGTGCGTGGAGGGGTGCTGGGGTCCGATGTTCAGCACCATGTCGGTGCTTTCCGCGGCACCGCCGATGCCGACCGTGGTCTCCGTCATGCCGGACAGTATCCCTCCCCGGGCACGCGCTGCAGCAGCCAGGTGAAGTCCCCGAGCCCGCCGCGCGCGGTCAGCTCGGTGGCCTCCCCGGCCCGCGCGAGAGCCCGTACGTATCCGGCGGGGTCCGTCCGGGCCATGTCGAGAGCCGGCCGCCCCCCGCTCACCCCGAGCCGCCGCAACGCTTCCCGCTGCGTAATCAGCTCGCTCCCGTACGGGAGCAGGCCCCCGCCGCCCACCGGACCGCCCCCGCCGCCCGGGGCGCCCCCGCCGCCGCCCTGGGCGCCGGCGTTCGTGGGGTGGGGGGTGGCTGCGGCTGTGGCGCCGGCTGCCGCGCAGGCGTCCAGGGCCACGTGGGACGTGATGTCACACGTGCCGTCCGGGGCCGGGGGGACCTCGCGGCCGGCGCGGAAGCCCGTCAGGGTGCCGAACGGGGGGCGGGCCCCCGCCACGTGGGCGTAGTCGACCGCCACCGCCAGGCCCGCCGACAGGGACGACACCGCCCGCGCCCACGCCTCGTCGCGGGGCAGGCCGATCTCGGCGCGCTCGCCCGGCTCCCGCAGCGGCCACCAGCGGGCCAGCCACGCGGCGTCCGCGCCCGCCACAGGGGCGCCGAGCCGTTCGGTGCCGTCGGGCGCGACCTCCACGTACCGGGGCGTGCCCGACTCGTCGGCCTGCGCCACGTCCACCGGGACGTTGTCCAGCCACTCGTTCGCGAACAGCAGCCCGCGCACCCCGGCCGGGGGCTCGGCCGCCCACGTGATGCGCGGGTCGAGGCCCTCGGGCCGGGCGGCGCGTTCGACGGCGTACGCCCGTACCCGAAGACCCGCCGGGGCGGCCGCCAGCACCCCCGTCAACAGCTCGCCGCGCCCCGCACCCACGTCGACCAGCGCGATCTCGTCCGGGCCGCCCAGCCCCTCCGCCACCTCCGCGAGCAGCCGGGCCACCGCCTCCGCGAACAGCGGCGAGGCGTGCACGGACGTACGGAAGTGCCCCGCCGGTCCCTCGGGGCGCAGGTAGAAGCCGTCAGGCCCGTACAGAGCCGCCTCCGTGGCCGCCCGCCAGCCGCGCCATTGACACGTCTCATCATTCACGGGCACCAGTCTCCACCTTGCGGAGTACGCCTCCGCCCCCTGGATCGGCCCTCCGGTTGACCCCTGCACCTATCAGGTTTCCCTACGCTGGGTTACGTGCAGCGCCTCTACGACTTCATCCGCAGACACCCCACGGGCGTCGACAGTTTCTGGGCTGTGGTGCTCCTGGGGTTCTCCATGCTGTGGGTGGCCCAGGTCCCCGTCGGCGCCGAGCCCCGCCTCGCGGCCGCCGGGATCGTCCTGCTGCTCTGCCTCGCCGTCGCGCTGCGCCGCCGCGCGCCCGAGAAGACGCTGCTGCTCGCCGGGGCCCTCGGGGCCGCGCAGCTCGCACTCGACATCGCAACGAACCCGGCCGACTTCGCGATGCTCGTCGTCATCTACACGGTCGCCGCGCAGAGCGACGGCCCGCGCTGGGCGTCCCGCCTCGCGCTCGTCGGCGGCGTGGCCGCGGCACCGCTCGCCCAGCTGCGCTGGCCCGTCGAGAACGTCTCCACCGCCGGCAAGATCTTCTTCACCGTCGTGATGACCGTGCCGTTCGTCCTCGCCTGGGTGCTCGGCGACTCCATGCGCACCCGCCGCGCCTACTTCGCCCAGCTGGAGGAGCGCGCCTCCCGCCTGGAGCGGGAACGCGAGGCCCAGGCCAAGGTCGCCGTCGCCGCCGAGCGCGCCCGCATCGCGCGCGAGCTGCACGACGTCGTCGCCCACAACGTCTCCGTCATGGTCGTCCAGGCCGACGGCGCCGCCTACGTCCTCGACACCTCCCCCGACCAGGCCAGACAGGCCCTGGAGACCATCTCCACCACCGGCCGCCAGGCCCTCGCCGAGATGCGCCGGCTGCTCGGCATCCTCCGCACCGGGGAGCCGCAGGACTCCGAGGACTACGTGCCGCAGCCCGACGTCCAGCAGATCGAGGACCTGGTCGCACAGGTCCGGGCCGCGGGCCTGACCGTCGACTTCAAGGTCGAGGGCACCGCGCGCCCCCTGCCCAGCGGTGTGGAGCTCACCGCGTACCGCATCGTCCAGGAGGCGCTGACCAACACCCGCAAGCACGGCGGCCCGGACGCCGGGGCGAGCGTGCGGCTGGTGTACTTCGACGACGGTCTCGGCCTGCTCGTCGAGGACGACGGCCGGGGCGCGGCGCACGAGCTGTACGAGGACGGCGGCGCCGACGGCCGCGGCCACGGCCTGATCGGCATGCGGGAACGCGTCGGTATGGTCGGCGGCACCCTGGACGCCGGGCCGCGGCCCGGCGGCGGCTTCCGGATCAGCGCCCTGCTCCCCCTCAAGCCCGCCCACTGACGATCCTTAAGGACCCGTTTCATGTCGATCCGTGTGATGCTCGTCGACGACCAGGTGCTGCTGCGCACCGGTTTCCGCATGGTGCTCGCCGCCCAGCCGGACATGGAGGTCGTCGCGGAGGCGGGCGACGGGGCCGAGGCCATCGAGGTCCTCCGCGCCACGGCCGTGGACGTGGTCCTGATGGACGTACGCATGCCCAGGCTCGACGGCGTGGAGGCCACCCGCCGCATCTGTGCCGCACCCGACGCCCCCAAGGTCCTCATCCTCACCACCTTCGACCTGGACGAGTACGCGTTCTCGGGGCTGAAGGCCGGCGCCAGCGGCTTCATGCTGAAGGACGTGCCGCCGGGCGAACTGCTCAGCGCGATCCGCGCCGTGCACAGCGGCGACGCGGTCGTCGCGCCGTCCACGACCCGGCGGCTCCTGGACCGCTTCTCCCCGATGCTCCCGGCCACCGGCAAGGAGCCGCGCAACAAGACGCTGGAGAAGCTGACCGAGCGGGAGCGCGAGGTCATGATGCTGGTCGCCCAGGGCCTGTCGAACGGCGAGATCGCGGCCCGGCTCGTCCTCTCCGAGGCCACGGTCAAGACCCATGTGGGCCGCATCCTCACCAAGCTGGCGCTGCGGGACCGCGTGCAGGTGGTGGTCCTGGCGTACGAGACGGGCCTGGTGCGGGCCGGGGGCGCGGGGCTCTGAGACGGTGCTGCTCTGGATCAACGGCCCGTTCGGGGGCGGCAAGACCCAGACCGCGTACGAGCTCCTGCGCCGCCTGCCGGGCGCGGTCGTCTGCGACCCGGAGGAAGTCGGCTTCGGGCTGCACAGGATGACGCCGAGGGCCCTGCGCGGCGATTTCCAGGACTTCCCGGCCTGGCGGCAGGGCGTGTACGAGGTGCTCGACCTGACGCTGCGGCGGTACGAGGACGGGCCGGTCATCGCCCCGATGACGCTCACGGACCCGGCGTACTTCGACGAGATCGTCGGCCGGCTGCGGGCGGCGGGCCATCGGGTCCACCACGTCGCGCTGCTGGCGGAGCGCGAGACGGTGCTGCGCCGGCTGACCGAGCGCGGCCTGGGGCGCGGGCTGAAGCGCGAGAGCTTCGCGGTGCGCAAGCTGGACGAGTGCCTGGAGCGGCAGGCCGGCCCCCGGTTCGCCGAGCACCTCCGTACGGACCGGCTGACCGTCCCGGAGGTCGCGGACCGGATCGCCGCCTCGGCGGGGCTGCGGCTCGCTCCGAACACGGACGGCCCGCTGAGGCACCGGCTGCGGCGCATCGGGGTGGGACTGCGGCACATCCGCGTCTGACCCGTGCCCGCCACCCACCGTCCCGCACCCGGCGTCCGGCCGGGGTGGGGCCGTGCAGGGTCGCCCCCGCAGAGGTTGGCGGCTCCGGCACGGCTCCCTTTCCCGTACCCGAGGCCGCCGGCCTCGAGGAGGTGAGCCCGGAGGGGCCCCGCCCCCACCCACCGGCCGTGGCCGCCTCGCGAGCGGCACCGCGCCGGGGGCGAACGAGAGAAGGGGGGACCCCCATCGCCCCACCCGAGCGCCCACAACGGGTGGGGGCGCGGCCCTGCGGCGGTTGCCCGCAACGCCGACCGGCGCCGTGCTAGCGCAGCACCGTTTCCAGGAAGTCGCTGCCGATCCGGGCCACCGCGGCGACGTCCAGCTGGTGCAGGACGTAGCGGCCGCGCCGGCGGGTGGTGACCAGGGAGGCCTTCTTGAGCACGGCCAGGTGGCGGGAGACCTCCGGCGGGGTGATGCCGTACGTGTCCGCCAGCTCGCCCGTCGTGTACGCGGCGCGCGCCAGCTGCCGGCACAGCCGCATCCGCATGGGGTGGGCCAGGGCGTCCATGCGCAGCTGGAGCAGCTCCACGGAGGCGGGGCTCGGCAGCTCCGGGGCGCCGACCGGGTAGTGGACGACGGGGCGCCAGCCCGGGGCGTGCAGCACCATCAGGTGGGGCCAGCCGTAGCTGGACGGCACGAACGTCACGCCCGCGCCGACCACCGGGTCGGCGGCGGTGGTCCGGCCGTCCGCCAGCTTGTCCACCTCGATGCGCTGCCGGCCGCCGTCCTCGGAGAACCCCAGGGACACGGCGGGCGACACCGCCCGCAGCGTCTCGGGCAGGCCCTTGCGGCGCAGCAGCTCCGTCTTGTGCCGCGCGTCGGAGGCGAGAGCGGGCGCGACCCGGCGCCAGGTGTCCGCGAAGAACGCCCGGTCGCAGTCCTCGAAGAGCCTGCGCAGCCAGGCGCGTACGCCGGCGGGGTCGGCGAGCAGGCGGCGCGTGAAGTCCAGCTGCTTGGGGCCCCGGTTGGCGGCCAGCTCCAGGGCCCGCTCGGTGCGTACGGGGCCGCCGGCCGCGTACTGCGTCGAGCAGGTGAACTCCAGCGCGGAGGCCACGAACCGGTCCTCGTCGAGCCGGTCCAGCATGTCCAGCTCCTCGGCGAGCGTCGCGCCGGTGCGGCCGTCGCCGCCACGGATGCCGGCGTACGGCATGAAGATGTCCGAGAAGGTGGTCGTCCAGAGGAAGTTCGCCTCGTGCAGCCGGTCGGCCAGGTCCGGCTTCAGCGCGGCGGCGGTCGCGGTCGCCCAGCCGTGCAGTCCCGGGTGGTGGCCGGGCTCGGCGAGCGCGTGCAGCGCCACGCCCAGCTCGGCGAGGGGCGACGGCTCGAAGACGATGCGCTCGGGCGGCAGGCCGGTGATGTCGATGATCACGCTCACGCCCCCATGGTGAGGGGTCGGGCGGTGGACCTCGCGCCATTTGACGGGGCTCGTCAATCGACGGGGCGGGAGGGAGCGGGCGGGCGGAGGGTGGCGTACATGGACGCCATGCAGCAGCACATGCTCGACGCCTACCGGGCCGCCCAGCGCGGCGAGGCACCCCCGCCGCCCCCGGGCCGGGACGACCTGGCCGCCCTCCGCGTGGCCCGCGACCACCTCCGCCGCTCCGGTTCCGGTTCCCGCGCGCGGGACGGATCCACAGGCTGTGGACAGTGACGTAGCCCCGCGTAACGCTGGCGTAGCATGACGAGAAATCGTCCGGTACCCCCCGCGGACTGGAACGGAAGGCCGTCGACGCGTGAACGCATCATCACACCCCCGCCCCGCCCGGCTCACCGTCGGCGTCGTAGGCGCCGGCCGGGTAGGACCCGCCCTCGCCGCGTCGCTGCGCCTCGCCGGGCACCGCCCCGTCGCCGTCTCGGGCGTGTCGGACGCGTCCCGGCGCCGCGCCGCCGAGCTGCTGCCGGACGTGCCGCTCGTACCGCCCGCCCAGGTCCTGGAGCGCGCCGACCTCGTCCTGCTGACCGTCCCGGACGACGCGCTGCCCGGCCTCGTCCAGGGCCTGGCCGACACCGGCGCCGTACGCCCCGGGCAGCTCCTGGTCCACACCTCCGGGCGGTACGGCACCTCCGTGCTCGACCCGGCCCGGCGCGCCGGCGCCCTCCCGCTCGCCCTGCACCCCGCCATGACGTTCACCGGCACGAGCGTGGACGTCCAGCGGCTGGCGGGGTGCTCGTTCGGCGTCACCGCCCCCGACGAGCTGCGCCTGGCCGCCGAGGCGCTCGTCATCGAGATGGGCGGCGAGCCGGAGTGGATCGAGGAGGCGGCCCGCCCGCTCTACCACGCGGCCCTCGCCCTGGGCGCCAACCACCTGGTCACCCTCGTCGCCCAGTCCATGGAGCTGCTGCGGCAGGCCGGGGTCGCCGCCCCCGACCGGATGCTCGGCCCGCTCCTGGGCGCCGCCCTGGACAACGCCCTGCGCTCCGGAGACGCCGCCCTCACCGGCCCCGTCGCGCGCGGAGACGCGGGCACGGTCGCCGCGCACGTGGCCGAGCTGCGCAAGCACGCGCCCGCCACCGTCGCCGGATACCTCGCCATGGCCCGTACGACCGCGGACCGCGCCCTCGCCCATGGCGTCCTCAAGCCCGAGCTGGCGGAGGACCTGCTCGGCGTCCTCGCGGACGGCTCCACCGGAGCGGACGGCTCCACCGGAGCAGAAGGAGACAGCGGCCGATGAGCCCCGACTTCGAACTGATCCCGACGCGCGACGACCTGGAGTACGTCCTCGAACACGTCGCGCCCCGGGGCCGTACCGCCGTCGTCATGACCATGGGCGCCCTCCACGAAGGCCACGCCACCCTGGTGCGGGCCGCGCGCAAGCACGTCGGCAAGAAGGGGTACGTCCTGGTCACCGTCTTCGTGAACCCGCTCCAGTTCGGGGCGGGCGAGGACCTCGACCGCTACCCCCGCACCCTGGACGCCGACCTCAAGACCGCCGAGCAGGCGGGCGCGAACGCCGTCTTCGCGCCCTCCGTCGACGAGGTCTACCCGGGCGGCGCGCCCCAGGTCCGGATCACGGCCGGCCCCATGGGGGAGCGGCTGGAGGGCGCCTCCCGCCCCGGCCACTTCGACGGCATGCTCACCGTCGTCGCGAAGCTGCTGCACCTGACCCGCCCCGACGTGGCGTTCTTCGGCCAGAAGGACGCCCAGCAGCTCGCCCTGATCCGCCGCATGGCCACCGACCTGAACTTCCCGGTCGAGATCGTCGGCGTACCGACCGTCCGCGAGCCGGACGGACTCGCGCTGTCCAGCCGCAACCGGTACCTCTCACCCCGCGAGCGCCGCACCGCCCTCGCCCTGTCCGCCGCGCTGTTCGCCGCCCGCGACCGGCTCGCCGCGCAGACGGCGCTGCTGGCCCGCGCCGAGACGCTGCCCGCCTCCGAGAGCCGCGCCGAGGCCC
Source organism: Streptomyces sp. CB03234 (assembly GCF_001905885.1). GTDB lineage: Bacteria > Actinomycetota > Actinomycetes > Streptomycetales > Streptomycetaceae > Streptomyces. The sequence goes on from NZ_LIYH01000005.1 coordinate 873,551, forward strand.
TGTCCAGGCTCGGCGAGTCCCGCGCGGCCGCCGATGCCCACGCGGTGGCCGCGGCGGTCCCCGGCGGCGGCGCCCACGCGGTTCGGGCCGCGGCCCGCGCGGTACTCGACGAGGCGGCGAAGGCCGACCCGCCGCTGCGCCTGGACTACCTGGCGCTGGTGGACCCCGCCGACTTCACCGACGTCCCCGACGACCACACCGGCGAGGCGATCCTCGCCGTCGCCGCGAAGGTCGGCACCACGCGGCTGATCGACAACCTTCCCCTCACCTTCGGAGCCCCCGCATGACCGGCATACGCCTCCAGGCCCCCGCCCCCGGCTGGGCGATCGACGCCGACGTCGTCGTGGTCGGCTCCGGCGTCGCGGGCCTGACCGCCGCACTGCGCTGCACGGCCGCCGGGCTGCGTACGGTCGTCGTCACCAAGGCCCGCCTGGACGACGGCTCCACGCGCTGGGCGCAGGGCGGCATCGCGGCGGCGCTCGGCGAGGGCGACACCCCCGAGCAGCACCTGGACGACACGCTCGTCGCGGGCGCGGGCCTGTGCGACGAGGAAGCCGTACGGCTGCTGGTCACCGAGGGCCCCGACGCCGTACGCCGCCTCATCGCGACCGGCGCCCGCTTCGACACCGACGAGGCCGGCACCATCGAGCTCACCCGCGAGGGCGGCCACCACCGACGCCGCATCGCGCACGCGGGCGGTGACGCGACCGGCGCCGAGATCTCCCGCGCCCTTGTCGACGCGGTCCGCGACCAGGGCGTACGCACCATCGAGAACGCGCTCGTCCTGGACCTGCTCACCGACGCCGACGGCCGTACGGCGGGCGTCACCCTGCACGTCATGGGCGAGGGCCAGCACGACGGGGTGGGCGCCGTCCACGCACCCGCCGTCGTCCTCGCCACCGGTGGCATGGGCCAGGTCTTCTCCGCTACCACCAACCCGGCGGTGTCCACCGGGGACGGGGTCGCGCTCGCGCTGCGGGCGGGCGCCGAGGTGAGCGACCTGGAGTTCGTCCAGTTCCACCCCACCGTCCTGTTCCTCGGCCCGGACGCCGAGGGCCAGCAGCCGCTGGTGTCGGAGGCGGTACGCGGCGAGGGCGCCCATCTCGTCGACGCGGACGGCGTCCGGTTCATGGTCGGGCAGCACGAGCTGGCCGAGCTCGCCCCGCGTGACATCGTCGCCAAGGGCATCATGCGCCGCATGCGCGAGCAGGGCGCCCGCCACATGTACCTGGACGCCCGGCACTTCGGGCCCGAGATGTGGGCGACCCGCTTCCCCACGATCCTCGCCGCCTGCCGCGCCCACGGCATCGACCCGGTGACCGAGCCGATCCCGGTCGCCCCGGCGGCCCACTACGCCTCCGGCGGCGTCCGTACCGACCTCCACGGCCGTACCACCGTCCCCGGCCTGTACGCGTGCGGCGAGGTCGCCTGTACGGGGGTCCACGGCGCCAACCGGCTCGCGTCGAACTCCCTCCTGGAGGGCCTGGTCTTCGCCGAGCGCATCGCGGACGACGTCGCGGCCTCCTCGGTACGGGCCGGCGCCCCCGTACCGCACCCCGCCCCCACCGTCCTGCCGCTGCTGGACCCGGCCGCCCGCGCCCGCGTCCAGCACGTCATGACGCACGGCGCCGGGGTGCTGCGCTCCGCCACCAGCCTCGCCGAGGCGGCGGACGCGCTGGACGCCGTGCACGCCGAGGCGCTGAACGACGGGCCGGACGGCAGCAAGGCCGCCGAGCCGGGCGTCGAGTCCTGGGAGACCACCAACCTCCTGTGCGTCGCCCGCGTCCTGGTCGCCGCCGCCCGCCGCCGCGAGGAGACCCGCGGCTGCCACTGGCGCGAGGACCGCCCCGACCGCGACGACGCCCTGTGGCGCCGCCACCTGGTGGTACGCCTCGGCCCGGACCGGAGCCTGGACGTCCGCCCCACCGACACCCAAGACTTCCCCCCGACCGACGCCGACGCCCCCAGGGAGCCGTAACCGTGAGCACGCCCGAAGAACGCCCGCAGCCCGTGGACGTACCCCTGATCAACATCGGTGCCGCCCCTCAGGGATGCGGCGACGGGTGCGGCTGCGGCGGCGACGACGAGGTGTACGAGTGCGGCCTGGACCCCGCGCTCGCCGCGCTGCTCGTGAACGCCGGCCTCGACCCCGTACTCGTCGAGGACGTGGCGTACCGCGCCATCGAGGAGGACCTGGACGGCGGCGAGGACGTGACGAGCGTCGCGACCATCCCCGAGGACGCCGTCGCCACCGGTGACTTCACCGCGCGCGAGGCGGGCGTCGTCGCCGGCATCCACGTGGCGGAGGCGGTCCTGTCGGTCGTCTGCACGGAGGAGTTCGCGGTCGAGCGGCACGTGGACGACGGCGACCGGGTCGAGCCCGGCCAGAAGCTGCTGTCGGTCACCACTCGCACCCGCGACCTGCTCACCGGCGAGCGCAGCGCGCTCAACATCATGTGCCGCCTGTCCGGCATCGCCACCGCCACGCGCGCGTGGGCCGACGCCCTGGAGGGGTACAAGGCGAAGGTCCGCGACACCCGCAAGACGACTCCGGGGCTGCGCGCCCTGGAGAAGTACGCGGTGCGCTGCGGCGGCGGCGTCAACCACCGCATGTCGCTGTCCGACGCGGCCCTCGTCAAGGACAACCACGTGGTGGCGGCCGGTGGGGTGGCGGCGGCCTTCAAGGCCGTACGGGAACGGTTCCCCGACCTGCCGATCGAGGTGGAGGTGGACACCCTCCACCAGGTCCGCGAGGTCCTGGAGGCGGGCGCCGACCTGATCCTGCTGGACAACTTCACGCCGGCCGAGACGGACGAGGCCGTCACCATCGTCGCGGGCCGCGCGATGCTGGAGTCGTCGGGCCGCCTGACCCTGGAGAACGCCGCCGCGTACGCCGCGACCGGCGTCGACTACCTGGCGGTGGGTGCCCTGACCCACTCCTCCCCGATCCTCGACATCGGCCTCGACCTGCGAGAGGCGGACCAGGGCTGATGCTGCTCACGATCGACGCGGGCAACACCCACACCGTCCTGGGCCTGTTCGACGGCGCGGAGATCGTCGAGCACTGGCGCATCTCCACCGACGCGCGCCGCACCGCCGACGAGCTCGCCGTGCTCCTCCAGGGCCTGATGGGCATGCACCCGCTGCTCGGCGACGAGCTGGGCGACGGCATCGAGGGCATCGCCATCTGCTCGACGGTCCCGTCCGTGCTCCACGAGCTGCGCGAGGTCACCCGGCGGTACTACGGCGACGTCCCGGCCGTGCTCGTCGAGCCGGGCATCAAGACCGGCGTACCGATCCTCACGGACAACCCCAAGGAGGTCGGCGCCGACCGCATCGTCAACGCGGTCGCGGCGAACGAGCTGTACGGGGGCCCGGCGATCGTCGTCGACTTCGGTACGGCGACGACGTTCGACCCGATCAGCGTGCGCGGCGAGTACATCGGCGGGGTGATCGCCCCGGGCATCGAGATCTCGGTCGAGGCGCTCGGCGTCAAGGGCGCCCAGCTCCGCAAGATCGAACTGGCCCGCCCGCGCAGCGTGATCGGCAAGAACACGGTCGAGGCCATGCAGGCGGGCATCGTGTACGGCTTCGCGGGCCAGGTCGACGGCATCGTCAGCCGCATGAAACGCGAGCTCGTCGGGCGGGACGGAGACCCGTCGGACGTCACCGTCATCGCGACGGGCGGCCTGGCGCCGATGGTGCTGGGCGAGGCCGCGGAGATCGACGAGCACGAGCCGTGGCTGACCCTGATCGGCCTCCGCCTGGTCTACGAACGCAACGTCTCCCGCATGTAGCGCCTCACGCGCCCGCGCCCGGCCGCCCCGTCGTGCCCGGCCGGGGCGGTGCCCTTTCCCGGTTCCACCCGGGGCGGTGCGGGCCGGTGGGCCCGGCCGGGACCCCTCCGGCCTGGGGTCACGAGCACGGGAGCCCGCCCGTCGCCGCCGGCCTCTGCGGGGGCGGCCCTGCACGGCCCCTCCGCGCCGCGGGAGGAAAGCGCCCCCGTACCCGCCTGGAGGGCAACGCGCCCGGCGAGTGGGCGGTAAGCGAAATTTGTCCTATTTGCACGTATCGTCGGGGCATGCCCACGCCATACGGATCCCGCGGCGGCCTGGCGTTCGGCGCAGACGAGCTGCGTGTGCTCCGACGCGCCCTCGCCCATGCCCTCCACCCCACCCCGCTCGACGACGAAGACGTGCAGGACTGCCTGCGACTCGCCGGCTCCGTGGACGAGGCGGTCCGCGAGGCCGGCCGGATGCGGGCCTTCCTCCTCGCCGACCTCACCCGCTACCGCGACGCGCTGCCCGGCTCGGCGGCCGGGTACCTGGAGCTGCTCCAGGACGCCCTCGCCGCCGGCTACGACCCCCGCCCGGAGGACCTCGCCGCGCTGCGCACCCTACGCGGTACGCCCGCCGGTGCCGCCCTCCTGGCGCGCTGCCGGACGCTGGCCGAGCACTCCGTGCGGGCCCGGCTGGCCGGACGGCACGTCGCCCCGGCCCCGCGTACCCGGCTGCTCGCCCTGCCGGGAGGCCGTACCTGCGAGGCGGACGAGCCGAAGCCCCGGCCGGCGCCGCCGAAGCCGAACCCGGCCCCGCCACCGGCCGACCGCCCGGTACCCAAGCCGTCCGAGGTGTTCCCGCCCCGCCGCCGCCCCGCCGCGCCCCCGCCCGAGGAGCGGGCCGCCGGCTAGCTACCCTGGAGCCATGGAATACGTATCCGCGCTCCTGCCCCCCGTGGTGATGGCCGCCTTCTTCATCGGCCTCGTCGTGACGATCGTCAAGAGCCAGGGCGGCCCCAACAAGGCCAAGGAGGACGCGGCCGTGGACGCGGCGCTCGCCCGCGCCGAGGCCGCCCGCCAGGCGGACGGAGCCGCCAAGCCGGGGCAGGCCTGACCGGGCCGGCACCGGCCGGTACCCGCGCCGAGGGCGTACGACCACACCCGTCGTACGCCCTTTTTGGTACGTCAATAGCCAGCTATTCCGACATCTCCCACTATGGTGGCGATGTGCCCCGTCAATTGGGAGAGCTCGAAGACGCCGTCATGACACGCGTCTGGCAATGGAACCGGCCCGTCACCGTCCGGGAAGTCCTGGAGGATCTCCAGCAGGAACGGTCCATCGCCTACACGACGGTCATGACCGTAATGGACAATCTCCATCAGAAGGGCTGGGTGCGCCGGGAAGTCTCGGGCCGCGCCTATCGATATACGGCGGTCTCCACCCGTGCCGCCTACTCGGCCGCACTGATGAACGAAGCCTGGTCGAAGAGCGACAACCCCGCCGCCGCTCTCGTGGCCTTCTTCGGCATGATGTCGCCGGAGCAACGAGAGGCGCTGAACGCCGCCGTCCGTATCGTGCAGGGGGACACCCCCGAAGACCCGGAGCGCCCCGTGGAGGCGCGAGCCCCCGAAGAGCCCGCCGAGGGGGAGGCGGGAGAGGGGCGATAGCGTCCAGCCATGTCGTCGTCCTCCTCGTCCCCCGACGTTCCGCCCCCGGCCGGGCAGGCCCCGCCGTCGAATCCCGCGGCGAAAGCCGTGACGGTGCGCCGGGCCCGTACCAGTGATGTGCAGGCGGTCCGCCGACTCGTCGATCCGTACGTCACCGAAGGCATCCTGCTCGACAAAGCGACCGTGACGCTTTACGAGGACATCCAGGAGTTCTGGGTCGCGGAACGCGACGAGGACGGCACCGTCGTCGGCTGTGGGGCGCTGCATGTGATGTGGGAAGACCTCGCCGAAGTGCGTACTCTCGCGGTCGATCCCGACTTCAAGGGCGCCGGCATCGGTCATCAAGTGCTCGACAAGTTGCTGCACACCGCCCGCTGGCTCGGCGTCCGCCGGGTTTTCTGCCTGACCTTCGAAGTGGACTTCTTCGCGAAGCACGGCTTCGTCGAGATCGGCGAGACGCCGGTCGACGGAGATGTCTACACCGAGCTCCTCCGTTCCTATGACGAGGGCGTCGCCGAGTTCCTCGGTCTCGAACGAGTGAAGCCGAACACCCTGGGCAACAGCCGGATGCTTCTGCACCTGTGATCCCTATGTCCGAATCGCGCACGTTTCCCGTGTCCTCCGGGATCTGAACCTCTCCCAGGGGTTTGTGTTTTCCAGAGAAAAGCGGTTTCCTTTCCGCGTACTGCATTTTCGATGAAAGGAAATCCGGTGGCACAGAAGGTTCAGGTCCTTCTTGTCGACGACCTCGACGGTGGCGAGGCGGACGAGACGGTGACGTTCGCTCTGGACGGCAAGACCTACGAGATCGACCTCACCACCGCCAATGCGGACAAGCTTCGTGGCCTGCTGGAGCCGTACACCAAGAGCGGCCGTCGCACCGGTGGCCGCGCCTCGGCCGGCCGTGGCAAGGGACGGGCCGCCGCGGGTGGCAGCCCCGACACCGCGAAGATTCGCGCATGGGCCAAGGAGAATGGCTACAACGTGAACGACCGCGGCCGCGTGCCCGCCGATATCAAGCAGGCTTACGAGGACGCCAACCGCTGAGTGCGGTCCGCACCCAGCAACCGGACCCGGTGACATTCCGATGCCGCCGCGTCCACGAGTCGTACCAGGCAGGGGGCGCCGGCGCCGCCCCCCACGGCCGACATGGCCGGGAGCGTCGGCTCCACTTCGCGCCCGGGTTCGGGGGGGCGCAGCCACGAAGCGGCGCCAGGTGAACCGGATCCGCTCCATCCTGGGGGAATCGGAGCGGTCATCCGGTCACCGGCGCCCAGGGCGGCCAGGTCGAGCGCGATCCCGCCCCACTCCAGCCAGTCGAGCAGCCCCGGCAGCTCGTCGGCGGCGCCCGCGGCCACCAGCAGCCGCATCCTGCGCCCCGCGAGGGCGACGGGCCACTGGCCACCGAGCCGCCGCAGCACGGCGAACCCGGCAGCGGCAGGCAGCTCCAGGGCGTCGAAGCGCAGCCCCGTGAGCAACTCCACCGGTCCTTCGCCGCCGCCCTTCGCCGTGGCCCAGCCGAGCTCGTGCTCGTACCACGAGGCGACGCCGTGCAGGAGGTGCGAAGCGGTGAAGGCCATGCCCGGGGAACTCGCGACCGTTCCTCCGGGTTACGCATCGCGACGGATCGCTACTGTGCGTACGGGTTCGGGGCGGCGCGTGGCGGTGTGGGGGAGCGCAAGGGTGTTCGCCCTTAGCTGAGGGAACCGGGGTACGCCGCATGGAGTGTCAGTGCTTACGGGTAAGACATTCCTAGTGGGGAGGGGCGACACGCACGGATCGGGCGTCTCACGTTCGCCATCGGCGTACTGCCGGTGAGGGTAAGTGCCTGGCCTGCGGGAACATCGTCTCGGACCATTGGGTTGGAGCATTTGTCGGCGTTCGGGTCAGGAGGCCAGAGACGGGTGTCGGCAGTTGGAATGAGCGGTCCCCGCTTGCGGGACTAAGCTGCGGAAGGACAGGGAGGGGACCGACCCCTTACTGCCTGACCGCTCTGAGGAGCGATTAACGATGTTCGAGAGGTTCACCGACCGCGCGCGGCGGGTTGTCGTCCTGGCTCAGGAAGAAGCCCGGATGCTCAACCACAACTACATCGGCACCGAGCACATCCTCCTGGGCCTTATCCACGAGGGTGAGGGTGTCGCCGCTAAGGCCCTGGAGAGCCTCGGGATTTCGCTCGAGGCGGTCCGCCAGCAGGTGGAGGAGATCATCGGCCAGGGCCAGCAGGCCCCGTCCGGGCACATCCCCTTCACGCCCCGTGCCAAGAAGGTCCTGGAGCTGTCGCTCCGCGAGGCCCTTCAGCTCGGCCACAACTACATCGGCACCGAGCACATCCTGCTCGGCCTGATCCGCGAGGGCGAGGGCGTCGCCGCCCAGGTCCTCGTGAAGCTGGGCGCCGATCTCAACCGGGTGCGGCAGCAGGTCATCCAGCTGCTCTCCGGCTACCAGGGCAAGGAAGCCGCCACCGCCGGTGGCCCTGCCGAGGGCACTCCCTCCACGTCCCTGGTCCTCGACCAGTTCGGCCGGAACCTCACCCAGGCCGCTCGTGAGTCCAAGCTCGACCCGGTCATCGGGCGCGAGAAGGAGATCGAGCGGGTCATGCAGGTGCTGTCTCGCCGGACCAAGAACAACCCGGTCCTCATCGGCGAGCCCGGCGTCGGCAAGACGGCGGTCGTCGAGGGCCTGGCGCAGGCCATCGTCAAGGGCGAGGTGCCCGAGACCCTCAAGGACAAGCACCTCTACACCCTCGACCTGGGCGCGCTCGTCGCCGGCTCCCGCTACCGCGGTGACTTCGAGGAGCGCCTGAAGAAGGTGCTCAAGGAGATCCGCACCCGCGGCGACATCATCCTGTTCATCGACGAGCTCCACACCCTGGTGGGTGCGGGTGCCGCCGAGGGCGCGATCGACGCGGCGTCCATCCTGAAGCCGATGCTGGCCCGTGGTGAGCTGCAGACCATCGGCGCCACCACGCTGGACGAGTACCGCAAGTACCTGGAGAAGGACGCGGCCCTGGAGCGCCGCTTCCAGCCCATCCAGGTCGCGGAGCCGTCGCTGCCGCACACCATCGAGATCCTCAAGGGCCTGCGCGACCGTTACGAGGCGCACCACCGGGTCTCCATCACGGACGAGGCGCTGGTCCAGGCCGCGACCCTGGCCGACCGGTACATCTCGGACCGCTTCCTGCCGGACAAGGCGATCGACCTGATCGACGAGGCCGGCTCCCGGATGCGCATCCGCCGGATGACCGCGCCGCCGGACCTCCGCGAGTTCGACGAGAAGATCGCGGCCGTCCGCCGGGACAAGGAGTCCGCGATCGACTCCCAGGACTTCGAGAAGGCGGCGTCTCTCCGCGACAAGGAGAAGCAGCTGCTGGCGGCGAAGGCCAAGCGGGAGAAGGAGTGGAAGGCCGGCGACATGGACGTCGTCGCGGAGGTCGACGGCGAGCTGATCGCCGAGGTCCTCGCGACCGCCACCGGCATTCCGGTCTTCAAGCTCACGGAGGAGGAGTCCTCCCGCCTGCTGCGCATGGAGGACGAGCTCCACAAGCGCGTCATCGGGCAGAAGGACGCCATCAAGGCCCTGTCGCAGGCGATCCGCCGTACGCGCGCCGGCCTGAAGGACCCCAAGCGCCCGGGTGGCTCGTTCATCTTCGCCGGCCCGTCCGGTGTCGGTAAGACCGAGCTGTCCAAGACGCTCGCCGAATTCCTCTTCGGCGACGAGGACGCGATGATCTCCCTCGACATGTCGGAGTTCAGCGAGAAGCACACGGTTTCCCGTCTCTTCGGTTCCCCGCCCGGATACGTGGGTTACGAAGAGGGCGGCCAGCTCACCGAGAAGGTGCGCCGCAAGCCGTTCTCCGTCGTCCTCTTCGACGAGGTCGAGAAGGCCCACCCCGATATCTTCAATTCCCTTCTCCAGATCCTGGAGGACGGTCGCCTGACCGACTCCCAGGGCCGGGTCGTGGACTTCAAGAACACGGTCATCATCATGACGACCAACCTCGGGACCCGGGACATCTCCAAGGGCTTCAACCTGGGCTTCGCGGCACAGGGCGACGTCAAGACCGGTTACGACCGGATGAAGGCGAAGGTCAACGAAGAGCTGAAGCAGCACTTCCGGCCCGAGTTCCTCAACCGTGTCGACGACACGGTCGTCTTCCACCAGCTCAGCCAGGAAGACATCATCCAGATCGTCGACCTGATGATCGCCAAGGTGGACGAGCGCCTGAAGGACCGTGACATGGGCATCGAGCTCAGCGGTTCCGCCAAGGAGCTCCTGGCCAAGCACGGCTACGACCCCGTGATGGGCGCCCGGCCGCTGCGCCGGACGATCCAGCGCGAGATCGAGGACATCCTGTCGGAGAAGATCCTCTTCGGCGAGCTGCGCCCCGGTCACATCGTGGTCGTGGACACCGAGGGCGAGGGTGAGCAGAAGAAGTTCACCTTCCGCGGCGAGGAGAAGTCCGCTCTGCCGGACGTCCCCCCGATCGAGCAGGCCGCCGGCGGCGCCGGCCCGAACCTCTCGAAGGACGCGTAAGCGGTAACCACCGCTGACGGAAAGGGGCTGCCCACCGGGCAGCCCCTTTCCGCGTTCTCAGCAGGGATCCGGCTTGCGCCAGGAGCATTCGAGGCCGGTGGACGGGTCGACGGAGCGGATGCGGGACGGCGGTACGGCGGTGATGGCGCCCTTGGCCGTGTCGGACCTGGCAAGGGTCACGACGATGGCGTCCTCGATGCTCTTCACGGACGACGCCAGGTGGTTGTTGAGGACGATGGAGTAGACGAGACGGCGGCCGCCGGCGTCCGTGACGTACCCGGAGAGCCCGGAGGCGCCGGTCAGGGTGCCCGTCTTGGCCCGGGTGTTCAGGGCGGCGGGGGTGCCGCACATCCGGCTGCGTAGGGTGCCGCCGGTGGCCCGGTCGGGGGCGCAGGCGACGGGCAGGGACGCGTACCAGTCGGCGTACCAGGGGGCGTCCTGGACGGCGAGGAGCAGGCGGGCGAGCTGGGCGGCGGGGAACAGGTTCATCCGGGACAGACCGGAGCCGTCGACCTGGCGGACGGTCGACGTCTGTACGCCCTGCTCCTTCAGGTACGTGCCGATGGCGGCGAGCCCCGCGCTCCAGGTGCCGCGGCCGGACGTCTCGTACCCGATGGTCTTGGTGAGGGCCTCGGCGTGCATGTTGTTGGACAGCTTCATGAAGGGACGCATGAGGTCCTTGAGCGGCATGGAGCTGTGCGTGGCCAGGGCCTTGGCGTGGGCGGGGGTCGGCGCCCCGAGGCGGGGCGGCCCGTCGACGCGTACGCCGTGGGCGGCGAGGGCGTCGGTGAAGACGGCGGCGGCGTAGCCGGTGGGCTCCCAGACCGTGACCCACTCCTTGGCGGGAGAACCCTGCACGGGGATCTCGCCGGCGACGGTGATGGTGTTCGTGCCGTGTTCCCGCTCGATGGTGAGGCCGGCGGGGCGGCCCGCGGGGACGGTGGTGGCGCGGTTGTCGACGCGTACGTAGCCCGTGGCGGGGGTCAGCGAGATGCGCGGTTTCGCGCCCGCGTGGGCGGCGGGGGCCGCCTCGACGACGACCGTGCCGGAGTCGTAGTCCGTGTCCGGGGCGACCGTGAGGGGCGAGATCTGCGCGGAGTAGTACGACGACTCGTCGTCGGCGGCCCAGGAACGGCCCAGCCGGTTGGTGTCGAACCGTGTGTCGTCGGCGACCAGGCGCCCCGTCACCCGCCGGACGCCGGAGGCGGCCACCCGGGCGGCCAGCGCGTCGTAGTCCTTGGCGAGGGTGGTGGGGTCACCCGTCCCGCGCAGGTACAGGTCGCCGTGCAGGACGCCGCCCCTGGGGCCGGCGGTGGACAGCACCTCCGTACGGAAGCGGTACTCGGGGCCGAGGAGCGCCATGGCGGCGACCGAGGTGGGGATCTTGGTGTTGGAGGCCGGCATCAGGCGGTCGCCCGCGTCCCGCTGGTAGAGGGTGTCGCCGGACGAGGCGTCGGCGACGACGACGCTCGCGGCGCCGCCGTCCAGCCGGGAGTCGGCGAGGATCGTGTCGATGGCGCCCTTCAGACCGGTGTCGGAGGGCCCCGCCCCGGCAGGGAGGCTGCTCCCCGCGAGGAGCCCGGCCAGTCCTAATGCGAGGGCGGTGACGCGCGTCACGTGTCTGCTCATGGGGAGGAGGATGGCGGAGCGGGGGCGGGGTGGGAAGGAGGCGGGGCTCAGGTGGTGACGATGTGGACCCCGCGGGAGAGGTGCTCGGTGCCGGTGAGCCGCAGGCGGCGGGCGACGATGCGCTTCAGCTGCGGCAGATCGGTCAGCGGCGAGACATTGAGCGGGCCTCCCGACTCCGCGACGGCGCTGATCACGCCGAGGCTCTCCACGGCGGGAAACACGGTCGCCAGCCGGTGCAGGGACGAGTGTTCGGTGAAGAGCCCGATGCCGACATAGCGCACACCGGGAAAGCTCAGGGTGCCGGGGCAGGAAGCCAGTGAGCCCACTTCGCACGAGACGCCGGCCAGGAGCGGCAGAGCGGCCAGCTCCCGCCAGTCGTCCTCCGACAGACGTCCCGTGCCGGCGACGTAGTCCAGAGTCGGGTAGCGGCGCAGCCCCTTCAGGCCTTCCACCGCCGGTTCCCGCATGTAGAGAAAGCCCAAAGGGGCTTTCTCTGGCAGGCAGGTGAGGCTCCATTCCGCCTCTTGGGCCAGGTCGAGGTTGAGCGTCTCCAGCCGCTCGAGCGAGCGCAGGGCGCTGAGATCCGGGCTGGTGCCCTCGCGCTCCAGAGTCAGGTGGGCGGGATCGCAGTGCCTGAGGAGCCTGGGCAACAGCGCGTCGGACACGTGCTTCCGGAGATCGAGCCGGGTGGGCCGCAGGCCGAGGCGCATCAGCTCGTGGGCCTGCTCGTCCGAGGCGACCGTGCAGTCCAGTCCCTCGGGATCCAGCCGCGCGATGATCTCCTCGGCGTACGAGGCCGTGTCGAAGCGGGACCAGCCCCACATGAGCTGGGCACGCACCGGCAGGCTCGTGTGCTCGGCGAATCGCGCCAGGTACGGAAGGGCCGCGTCCGCCCGGATGTGCGTCGCCGTGATCACCGCCATCTGGGCCTGCTCGTCGTCCAGCTCCTCCGGGCCCGGGAGCAGGTCCAGGATCAGCGGCCCCACCGTGGCCAGCTCGCGGGCCTCCTCCGGGGTGCGCGGTGGGATGACCTCCGCCGTGCGGTCCAGCAGGGCGCGCTGGATGTCCGGGGCGAGTTCCGTAGCGTGTTCGAGGGCGGCCGCGGCGACGAAGAGGATGCGGAGCTGGGCGCGGCGGTCCGGGGCGGCGTCGGCGGCCTTCAGCAGCTCCGTGAAGATCTCGGCGCATTCGCGCGGGCGGGCGTGGGCTACCGCCATGCGGATGACGTCCTCCCACTGGTCGTCTCCGGCGTGACCGGTCAGGACGCCGATGTGCCAGTCGTCGACGATGGCCTTGGCGGCGAGGTAGTCCTGGAAGGTCCGGTGGACGAAGTCCACGGCGTCCGGGCCCGGTTCGCGGAGCAGGCCGCTGCGCTGGAGCAGGTGCTGGAAGACGGCCTCCGGCTTCCCGATGGCGGCGGCGTCCGGGATGGCCGGGATCGCGTCGAGCACGATCGTCTCGGCGCGGGAGCGGTCCATCTCCGTACGGCCGTTGACCGTGAGCCAGTACGCGAGCCGCTGGATCAGCCGGATCTGCGGGGCCTCGCCCAGGTCGACCCCCGTCGGGTCGCCCATGTCGCGCTCCCGGTCGCGGCGGGCGAGCAGCATGTCGAGGGCGGCGTCGTACAGGCCCTTGCGGCCGCGCGGGAGGAAGCCGCGGCGGTCGCGGTGCAGGGCGCAGATCAGGCCGCACATCAAGGGGTTGGTGGCCAATCGGGCGAGGTCCTGTGTGGTGCGGAGGGCGTCGAGGAGGGGCTGCTCGTGAGAGCCCGCGCCCGCGGCCGCGTGCCAGCGCCGTACGAACGCGCCGACCTCGCTCCGGCTCATCGGCGAGAGCGAGAGTTCGGTGAAGCCGTCCGGGGTCAGCCAGTCCTCGCGTACGGCGGAGGGGCGGGAGGTGACGAGCCAGCGGTTGGCGCCGTCATACGTGGCGAGGAGGTCGCGCAGCCAGCGGCGGGTGCGGTCGCGCTCGGGTTGCGGCACCTCGTCGATGCCGTCGACCAGGACCAGGCCCCGGCCCGCCGCGAGGACGCGGTCGGCCCAGCCGTCCGGCGCGGTCAGGGGGCAGCCGGCAGCGGCCAGGAAGCGGTCCGGGGCCGGGAGCCGTTCGCCGTGGCGGGTGAGGGTGCGCAGCGGCAGCATGAAGGGGACGCGGTCGCGGAGGTACGCCATGCGGTCGTCGACGGCCCCGTTTGCCGCCGACACCGCCAGCCACTGCACCAGCGTGGTCTTGCCCGACCCGGCGACGCCGCGCAGCAGCACCCGCTCGTGCCGGGCCAGCGCCTGGTCGGCGGGCCGCGAGCCGGCCGGGGTGCGCTGAGCGGCGGCGCCGACCGGATCCATGCCGTCCGGGACGTGCGGGTGAGGCTCCGGCGCGCTCGCCTCCAGCGACAGGTACGCCACGTCCAGCGGCCAGGCGTCCGGCGAGTTGTGCAGGTCGATGCCGTAGATCGTCAGGCTGCCGTGCTTCTTGGCGACGTACGCGCGGTAGCGGTGCTCGAAGGTCGCGTCCTGCGCGAAGGGCCGGGGCGTACGCGCGATGAGGGCGTCCACCTTGGCGATCAGCTCCGCCTGCGTGCGGCTCTGCTCCACCAGGGTGCGGGCGACGAAGGTCGAACGCTGGGTGAAGAAGTGCAGGACGTGCAGGCAGGCCCACTCGGTGATCGACTCCAGGAAGAGCGCCGCGTCGGTGGACAGCCCGGCGGGGGCCGGGGCGGCGGCGCGCAGGCGGTCCGCCAGCTCGCGGTGGCCGAGGCGGACGGCCTGGACGTCGTCCATGTCGAGGTCGCCGAGGGCGAGCAGGGTGCGGGTGAGGGCGTCGGCGACGGCCTGGGCCTCGTCGTGCGGGAAGGGCGGCTCCCCGGGGACGGCGAGCGCGTCGGCGATGAGCCGTGCGGCGAGCTTGCGTACGTCCCGCTCGGTGAGCGTGCGCTGCTCGCCACGGAAGGAGACCAGCCGGGAGAGGCGGATGCGCTGCCCGGTCAGCCCGGCGCCGGAGCCCTCCTGGACGAAGAGCTTCTTGATCAGGGGTGTGATCGCGCTCGACGCGAGGCGAATGAGTGCTGGATCCATGCGCGTCCCCCCGCAGCCACGGCGTGCTCGTCGACCGCCTCGAGAGTAGCGGGGGGTTCCGGTCCCGGTCCCGGAAAAGGAGGTCTTCCGGCCCGGTGGCCGTGACAAGGCGCACAGGCGTTTTGGGCGGTACTAGGTGGAATAGTGCGCCCGGCCGGGTAGGAGGCGCGGTTTCGGGGTCGTGGGCGGGGGCGTCCGGGGCTGGGGGCGGAGCGGCGGCCGGTGAACAGGGCGGAAAGCGCCAGGTGGCTGGGGGTTCCGGAGGGATAAACCTTCCTTTCTAAGGACATTTCGGGCTGTTGCCCTGGCTTGGGGCGGCGCGTCAAGAGTGCACGTCACACCCGGGCCTCTACGACCAGATGTCGTAGATGGGTGGTTTGAGGTGGGATGGGTGGGCGGGTTACCAAGGATGAGCCCAACCGCCCGGCGCCCTTCGCGTCGGGTCCGTTCTTGTCCGGAGGACTTCCCCGTATGTCGAAGCGCGTCAAGCATCCCGCCCGTAACGCCGCCGTCGCCCTCGCCGCCGCCGGCATGGGAGCGTCGCTGGTGTTCGGAGGCGGTGCCGCCGTCGCCGCCGACAGCAAGACCGCCCCCCTCTCGGGCCCCGCCGCCGCCGTCGCCGCGCAGGCCGAGGCCCAGGCGGCGCAGGCCCAGGCCGCCCAGCAGGCCAAGGCCGCCAAGGCCGCCGCCGCGAAGAAGGCAGCCGCCACCAAGGCCGCCGCCGCCAAGAAGGCCGCCGCGGCCAACGCCGCCAAGAAGGCCGCCCTCGCCAAGAAGGCCGCCGCCAAGAAGGCCACGTCCTGGGTCAAGCCGGTCACCGGCGGCTACACCCTGACCGCCAGCTTCAACCAGGGCGGCTCCATGTGGTCCCACAAGCACTCCGGCCAGGACTTCGCCGTCCCGGTCGGCACCGTGGTCAAGGCCGCCCACTCCGGTGTCGTCGTGAAGGCCGGCCCGAACGGTGGCGGCGACGGCCCCGCGTACGGCAACGCCATCGTGATCAAGCACGCCAACGGCACGTACTCGCAGTACGCGCACCTGTCGAAGATCAACGTCCACATCGGCGAGACCGTGAAGACCGGCGAGACCATCGCCCGGTCCGGCAACACCGGAAACTCCTCCGGCCCGCACCTGCACTTCGAGATCCGTACGACCCCGAACTACGGCTCCGCGCTCAACCCGGCGAAGTTCCTGCGTTCCGAGGGCGTCATCATCTGACGCTCGGCCCTGTGACCGACGGCGACGTCGAGGGCGGCATCTCGCCGCTCCTCGGGGTCGCCGTCGTCGTCCGCCGGGCCGCGCGGCGCCGTCAGGGCGTGTCGGGGAGCTGGAGTATCGGGAAGCTGCCCGTCGACGTCGGGGCGTGTTCCGGGAGCCACAGCACCGCGATCGCGCCCCCCGCCCCCGGGGCGGTGCCCGAGGGGGCCGCGTTGCGGAAGGTGAGCCGCGCGCCCAGCACCCGGGCCTGGCCCGCCGCGATCGTCAGGCCCAGGCCGTGACCGTGCCCGGCCCGGTCGCTGGCGCCCGTACGGAAGCGGCTCGGGCCCTCCCGCAGCAGCGCCTCCGGGAAGCCCGGCCCGTGGTCGCGGACCCGCACCACCCGGCCCTCGACCGTGACCTCCACCGGCCCCTTGCCGTGCTTGGCGGCGTTGGCCAGCAGGTTGCCCAGGATCCGCTCCAGCCGGCGCGGATCGGTGTTCACCCACGACTCGTGCACCACCCGCACCACCGCGTCCGGATACAGCGCCACCACCCGGCGCTCGACGAACTCCCCGAGCGCGATCTCCTGCAGCTCGGCCCGCTCCGAGGCGCTGTCCAGCCGGGCCACCTCCAGCACGTCCTCGACCAGCGTCCGCATCGCCTGCGCCCGGTCCCGCACCAGTTCCGTCGGCCGCCCGGGCGGCAGCAGCTCGGCGGCCGTGAGCAGTCCCGTCACCGGCGTACGCAACTCGTGCGCGATGTCCGCGGTGACCCGCCGCTCCGCCTCGATCCGCTCGTTCAGCGCGTCCGTCAGGGCGTCCACCGCCCGCGCGAGCTCGTCCGTCTCATCGCGTACGACACCGCCGATGGCGTCCCGGACCCGCACCTCCGTATTGCCCTGGGCGACCTTCCCGGCCGCCGTCGCCGCCTTGCGCAGCCGGCGCGACAGCTGGCCGCCGATCAGCACGCCCAGCGCGCAGCCGCCGAACACCACCGACACCGAGCCGACGATCAGCGCCTCGTCCAGGTCCTTCATGATCGTCGTGCTGCGGCTGGCGAACGGGCTGTGCAGCGACAGCACGTCCCCGTTGCCCAGCGGCACCGCGGCCCACACGTCCGGCGGGCCGTCCTCGTGCTCCCTCACGTACGTCCCGCGCCGCTTCTTCGCCAGCAGCTCGTCCAGCTCCGGCGGCAGCGCCGGGTCGTTGAGCTTTGCCCCGAACTTGGGGTCGGTCTTCGGCTTCGCCGACTCGTACATCCGCTGGGCGAACATCAGCCGCTCCATCTGTACGTCACGCGCGTTGCCGAGCATCGAGACGCGGGCGGCGTTGTGCACGACGAGGCTGAGCGCGACCGCGACCAGGGCGCCCACGGCGGCGATGGCGATCGAGATCTTCCATCTGACGCCCGTGCGCAGGACCGGCGGCTTCATGCCTTGAGCTTGTAGCCGAAGCCGCGGACCGTCTCGATCCGGTCCTGGCCGATCTTGGTGCGCAGCCGCTGCACATGGACGTCCACCACGCGCGTGTCGCCGCCCCAGCCGTAGTCCCAGACCCGCTCCAGCAGCTTGTCCCGCGACAGGACGGTGCCCGGCGCGGAGGAGAACTCCAGCAGCAGCCGCATCTCCGTCGGGGTCAGCGCCACCGGGGCGCCGCCCCTGCGGACCTCCATGCCGTCGGTGTCGACCTCCAGGTCGCCGAAGACCAGCACACCGCCCTGGTCCTGCCCGGCCCGGTCCGCGTCACCGCCGCCCGCCCCGCCCGCCGGCCCGCCCGCGTGGCCGAAGCGGCGCAGCACGGCGCGGATCCGGGCGACCAGCACCGCGCCGTCGAACGGCTTGGTGACGTAGTCGTCGGCGCCGGCCTCCAGGCCCAGCACCACGTCGATCGAGTCGGCGCGGGCCGACAGCATGATCACCGGAACCGTCGACTCGTCCCGGATGCGCCGGCACAGGCTCACGCCGTCCATGCCCGGCAGCATCACGTCCAGCAGCGCGATGTCCGGCTGCCGCCGCCGGAAGGACTCCAGACCGG
Organism: Streptomyces sp. CB03234; assembly: GCF_001905885.1. Lineage (GTDB taxonomy): Bacteria > Actinomycetota > Actinomycetes > Streptomycetales > Streptomycetaceae > Streptomyces. The sequence continues at coordinate 891,466 of NZ_LIYH01000005.1, forward strand.
ACAGCCCGTCCGGCATCGCGGTCACCGCGAAGCCGTCCCGCTCCAGCGCGAGCTGCGTGGCCTCACGGATGACGTCGTCGTCCTCCACGAACAGGACATGGGTCTCGGCCATCGCCGTCTTCTCTCCGTGCTCCGTCAGTTCTTGGGCGCCGGGGTCGGCTCGGCGCCGGAGCCGTCGATGCCGCCGTCCCCGACCGTCTTGCTGTACTCGTTGTGCACCCGGTCGTGCTCGGTGAACTTGCTGCCCGTCCACCGGTAGGTGACCACGTCCTCGCCCGAGGGGTACGACACCGGGTCGCCCTCCGCGTACACCTGCTTGGTGACGACCAGGTCGCCACGGTCGATCGCCGAGTAGACCGCGGGCTCCTCCAGGGAGAAGACATTCTCGTACGCCGTGCCCTTGCCGTCGTCCTTCACGCCGCCCAGACGGTACACATACGTCCCGACGCCCACGGCGTCACCGCACGTCAGCACGTTCACCACGACATCCGGCGTACCGGAGTCGGTGAGGTTCCCGTACGAGGTGTCCACCGGGTAGGCGTCCGCCACGCACGGCTTGAGGTCGTCCTTCACCTGGTCGCTGACCTTCGGGTCGTTCATGATCAGCCGGACCGCGTTCACCTTCTTCACCGGCGACGACGCCGCCGACGTGGGAGCCGGCGCGGACGACGGCGTGCCCTGGTCGGTCCTGGCCGCGCCCTCGTCGCGCGTCCCCGTGCCACCGGTGGAGCAACCGGCCGTGAGCAGGCCGAGGGCGGCGGCCACGGCCATCGCCGTGGTACCCGCCGCCCGGATCCCGCCGGTGCCGCTCCGGCTCCCGTTGTCTCTGGCGCTCAGGCCGCGCACCGCTCCCGCCCCCGCTCGTCACTGCGTTCCGTACGCTCCAGGGCACGGGCGTCGACGTCCCGGCTCTCCAGCTCCTGGCGGAGCCGGGCGAGCGCCCGGTGAAGCGTGGACTTCACCGTACCGGTCGACATGCCCAGCGCGGCGGCCGTCTCCTCGGTGCTCATCTGCTCCCAGTGCCGCAGCACGACGACGCTGCGCTGCTTGGGCGCCAGCACCTTCAGGATGTCCATCAGCAGGGCCCGGTCGGCGTGCTGCTCGGTGGCGTCGTCCACCGACGCGTCCGGCAGCTGCTCGGTGGGCACCTCCTCCAGCTTGCGGGCGCGCCACCACTCCGTACGCGTATTGATCATCACGCGGCGCAGGTACGCGTCGGCGAGGGCCTTGTCCGCTATGCCGTCCCAGCGGCCGTACGTCCGGGCCAGCGCCGTCTGCAGCAGGTCCTGCGCGTCGACCGGGTCGGGGACGAGGCGCCGGGCGCTGCGCAGCAGGGCGTCCTGCCGTGTGCGTACGTACTCCTCGAATTCGAGCACCTCGCCGTGCGACATCCCGAACCGCCTCCGATCCCCGTGAAACCCCGTGTGTTGCTTACGTCGGCAGACGCTACGGAGCGGTTGTCACGGGGTTGTCCGCGCAGGCCGTCGGCGGACGCACGGCTGGCCATCGGTTGTGTAACAGCGATGGTGTTACGCAGCCGGGGGGCGGGCCCCGGCTCCGTACGCCTCACCCGGGCCGGGGCCTCACCCCGCCGGGAGCCGGTATCGGCCGCCGTCCAGGGGCTCGACCAGGCCGTCCGCGACCAGGCCGTCCAGGGCGCGGGCGCGCTGCACCGGGTCGTGCCAGACCGCGTCCAGCGCGGCCTGCTCCACCGGGGTCACCGCATCGCGCAGCACGGCGAGCAGCCGGCCGCGCACCTGACGGTCCGTACCCGCGTACGTCTGGCCGCGCCGGGCCGGGCCGTCGTGGGCCGGCTTGCCCGCCAGCCACCAGGCGCACTGCCGGGCGATCGGGCACCGCGCGCAGTCCTCGTTGCGGGCGGTGCACACCAGGGCGCCCAGCTCCATGGAGGCCGCCGCCCAGCGGGCCGCCGTCCGCTCGTCGTCCGGCAGCAGCGCGCGCGCCAGCTTCCGCTCGGCGGCGGTCGTGGCGTTCGGGGGGTACTGCACACCCGTCACCGACCGGGCGAACACCCGCCGCACGTTGGTGTCCAGCACGGCATGACGCTGCCCGTACGCGAACGACGCCACCGCCGCGGCCGTGTACTCGCCGATGCCCGGCAGCGCGAGCAGCTGCGCGTGATCGCTCGGTACGTCGCCGCCGTGCCGTTCCGTTATCGCCACCGCCGCGCCGTGCAGCCGCAGCGCGCGGCGCGGATAGCCGAGCCGGCCCCAGGCGCGCACGGCCTCACCGGGGGCGTCGGCGGCCAGGTCGGCGGGGCGGGGCCAGCGGGCCAGCCACTGCTCGTACACCGGGAGCACCCGGCCGACCGGGGTCTGCTGGAGCATGAACTCGCTGACCATCACCCCCCAGGCGCCGGCCTCGGGGCGGCGCCAGGGGAGGTCGCGGGCGTTCTGCTCGAACCAGGCGAGCACGGGCGCGTGCAGGCCGACGGCGTCGGGCCCGGTCGTGGGGGTCGCTTCGGGCCAGGTTTCGGGGGTGGAGGGGATCGCAGTCATGGCACCCCCGATCCTGGCACGTTCCTCAGGAACGGCGGTGCATCGGCTCCCGGCGCCGCCGGGACACGGCGCGGTCCGTAACCGTCGTGGGAACGGCGGGCCCGGCCCCGGCCAGCCACGTGGCGGCGGCCGACCGGCTCATCCGCATCGTGTCGGTCAGCGCCCGGGCCGGCCCGGTCAGCAGCGTGACGAACAGCACCGTGGCCAGGGCGCCCAGCACCAGGCCGGCCGCCACGTCGTGCGGGTAGTGCACACCGACGAAGACCCGGGAGAAGGCCATGAGCAGCGCCATCGGCACGGTCAGCCAGGCGATCCCGCGCCAGGCCAGGGCCAGCGCGACGGCGGCGGCACCGGCGATGGCCGAGTGGTTGCTCGGGAAGGACCAGTCGCCGTACGGCGGGCACTGAACGATCGAGGCGGCTGCCCCGGCCACCGCGCGGCACGGGCGCTCCTCGTCCACCACCGACTTCAGCAGCTCGCTGACCACGTACCCGAACGCGGTGCCCAGCGGCGCGAGAACGGCGAGCGCCATGGCCCGGGAGTCGGCGGGGCGCGCCCGCCACCAGCCGGCGACGAACAGCACGCCGAACAGCAGCAGGCCGGCCTCCGTCCACAGCTCGGCGAGCAGCCGCAGCCAGCCCGGGCTGTCGTGCGCGAGATCGGTGATGTCGAGGTAGAGGTCCTGGCTCATGGCTACGGACGGTACCTGGCGTCCGGAACGCTTCCGACCGCAGTAGGAGCGTTCGGGTGTGATCATCGGCAAAACTTGGTGCACGGGCGGCGGGTGGGGCGGGAGTTGGCACAGATCTCTCGTACAGTTTGGGCCGTGGGATCTCTGCGCAATCCGGTCGGGCCGCTTCCCTCCTCCATCTACTGGCGACGGAGGGCAGTCGCGGCGAGTCTGGTCGCGCTGCTCGCGCTGCTGATCGTATGGTTCGTCAGTTCCGGCGACGACGACGGGAAGAAGGGCAGCGGCAGCTCCAACGGGGCCGCTCCCGCGACCTCCATCACCCCGGGCCCGTCCCGGCCCGGTCCGGCGATCAGCGAACAGCCGGGCGGACGCGACGAGTCGGGACCCGGGGAGGGCGGCGACGGTGGCGCGGACGGGGGCGCCGACGGCGGCAAGAACGGCGACACGGCGTCGCCGGGCGGCGCGGACGGTGACGGTACGGGATCGGCCCCCGGCGGCACGGGCGGCGACACCGGCGCGGGAGGCGACACGGGGACGGGCACCGGCACCGGCTTTCAGGTCCCGGCGAACTCCCCGCTCCCCAACTGCGCCCCCGGCTCACTGAAGTTGACGCTGCGCAGTGTCAAGGTGAGCTACGCGCCCGGCGAGAAACCCCGCTTCCAGCTGGTCGCCCGCAACACGTCCGCCACCACCTGCAAGGCCGACCTCGGGCCGAAGACCGCCGTGCTCACCATCAAGGACGCCGAGGCCGACCAGGTCTGGTCGTCGAAGGACTGCCCGCGCGGATCCGGCACCCTGTGGCTGCGCGTCCCGGCGGGCGGGAGCGTCACGCACACCGTCGAATGGGACCGCCACCAGAGCGCGCCGCGCTGCGCGACACCGCCCGCGGCGGCCGCCGGGCCGGGCACCTACCTGCTGGAGGCGACGGTGCCGGGCGTGAAGGTGATGCCGGCGTCGTTCACGCTGGCCAAGGACTGACGGCCGACCCGGCTAGACGTACCGCTCCAGGATCGACGACTCGGCGAGCCGCGACAGCCCCTCACGCACGCTGCGGGCGCGCGCCTCACCGACCCCGTCGACGGTCTGCAGGTCGTCGACGCTCGCGGCGAGCAGCTTCTGCAGGCCGCCGAAGTGCTCCACGAGCCGCTCGATGATGGCGCCGGGCAGCCGCGGCACCTTGGCCAGCAGCCGGTAGCCGCGCGGCGACACCGCCGAGTCCAGGGCCTCCGGCGAACCGGTGTAGCCCAGGGCACGGGCCACGATGGGCAGCTCCAGCAGCTCGGCGTGGCTGAGCGCGTCCAGCTCGGTCAGCGCCTCGGCGACCGTACGGGACCGCTTGGCGGTGGGCTCCGGTACGTAGTCGCGGACCACCAGCTCCCGCTCCGGCTCGACGCCCGCGATCAGCTCGTCGAGCTGGAGGGCGAGCAGGCGTCCGTCGGTGCCGAGCTCGACGACGTACTCGGCGATCTCGGTGGCGATCCGGCGCACCATCTCCAGGCGCTGGGCGACGGCGGTGACGTCCCGGACGGTCACCAGGTCCTCGATCTCCAGCGCGGAGAGCGTGCCGGCGACCTCGTCGAGGCGGAGCTTGTACCGCTCCAGGGTGGCGAGGGCCTGGTTGGCGCGCGAGAGGATCGCGGCCGACTCCTCCAGGACGCGGCGCTCACCGTCCACGTACAGGGCGATCAGCCGCATCGACTGCGACACGGAGACGACGGGGAAACCGCACTGCTTGCTGACCCGGTCCGCGGTGCGGTGCCGGGTGCCGGTCTCCTCGGTGGGGATGGACGCGTCCGGGACGAGCTGGACGCCGGCCCGGAGGATCTTGGTGATGTCCTTGTCGAGGATGAGCGCGCCGTCGAGCTTGCACAGCTCGCGCAGCCGGGTCGCGGTGAACTCCACGTCCAGCACGAACCCGCCGGTGCACATCGACTCGACCGTTTTGTCCATGCCGAGGACGATGAGGCCACCGGTGTTCCCGCGGAGGATGCGCTCCAGACCGTCGCGCAGGGACGTACCCGGCGCGACCGCACTCAAGGAAGCGCGCATCAGCGCTTCATTGCCGGAGCCCGCGCCGGACTTTCCGGGAGCTGCTGCCCCGTCCTTGGCTGCCACTGCACTCCTCCGGCTCGTACGGATGGGCGAGACCTGGGCAAAGTCTAGCGACCCCGCCAGCACCCGTAGGGCCTCCCGCTCACGCGCAGCCGTCCCCCGGGCCCGCCCCCCGCTGTGGGCACCCGTTCCGCAGGGCGGCGCGCGCTGCCCGTGCCCGGTGCGGTGCCCGTCCGCGGCGGCAGCCATGCCCGGTGGGTGGTGGGGCGTGGCCCCTCCGGGCTCACTTCCTCGAGGCCGGCGGCCTTGGGTACGTCGGAAAGGGAGCCCTTCCGGCGCCTCCCCCAAGCTCTGCGGGGGCGACCCTGCACGGCCCCGCCCCGGTCGTACGCCGACTGCGGCCCGGTGGGGCGAGGAAGCCGGGTGGCCGAGGCCGCGTGCACACGAGATCGGGCGCGCTGGCTCCGACCACGGCGAGAAGGGGCCGTGCAGGGTCGCCCCCGCAGCGGTTGGCGGCGAGAAACGGCGACGAGACCGGGTGGGCACCCCGCCGACCGCGAGGAGGTGAGCCCGGAGGGGCCCCGACCTTGGCCCACCGGCGCAAGCCACCCCGCCATCGCGGCGCGGCGCTTCCGCCCCGACCGGGCCCACCGGCCGCAACCGGCCCGGCCGCGCCGCGCGCGCCGCACGTGCCGCACCGCCCGCCGCAGCCGGCCCGGCCGCGCGCCCCGCGGGTCGCCGCGGCGCCGCGTCAGCCCCGGGGGGCCTCCTCCCGGGCGGGGGCGCGGCGCGCGCGGGGCAGGACCCGCAGCGCGTCGCCCATGTCGGCGACCTCCGTGACCTTCATGCCCGGGGGCACCTTGCCCGGGTCGACCGGGACCAGCGCGTGGGTGAAGCCCAGCCGGTGGGCCTCTGCGAGGCGGCGCTGGACGCCCGTGACGCGCCGGACCTCGCCCGCGAGGCCGACCTCGCCGATGGCGACCAGGTTCTTCGGCAGCGGGGTGTCGCTGGCCGCCGAGGCCAGGGCCAGCGCGACGGCCAGGTCGGCGGCCGGTTCGGAAAGCTTCACCCCGCCGACCGTCGCGGAGTAGATGTCGCGCTTGCCGAGGGCGGTGATCCGGCCGCGCTGCTCCAGGACGGCCAGCATCATGGAGACGCGGGACGTCTCCAGGCCGGAGGTGGTGCGCCGGGGCGAGGGGATCTGCGAGTCGACCGTGAGCGCCTGGACCTCCGCGACCAGGGGCCGGCGTCCTTCGAGGGTGACGGTCAGGCAGGTGCCGGGCACGGCCTCGGCGCGGCGGGTGAGGAAGAGGCCCGAGGGGTCGGCCAGCCCCGTGATGCCCTCGTCGTGCAGCTCGAAGCAGCCGACCTCGTCAGTGGCGCCGTACCGGTTCTTGACGCCGCGGACGAGGCGCAGCCGGGCGTGCCGGTCGCCCTCGAAGGAGAGGACGACGTCCACGAGGTGCTCCAGCAGCCGGGGCCCCGCGATGGCGCCGTCCTTGGTGACGTGGCCCACCAGGAGGGTGGACATGCCGCGCTCCTTGGAGGCGCGGATCAGCGCGCCGGCGACCTCCCGGACCTGTGCCATGCCGCCCGGCGCGCCGTCGATCTCGGGGGAGGCGACCGTCTGTACGGAGTCGAGGACGAGGAGGGACGGTTTGACGGCGTCCAGGTGCCCGAGGACGGCCGACAGGTCCGTCTCGGCCGCGAGGTACAGGTGGTCGTTCAGCGCGCCGATCCGGTCCGCCCGCAGCCGGACCTGGCTCGCGGACTCCTCACCCGTCACGTACAGCGTGCGGTGGTCGTCGCTCGCCGCCTTGGCCGCGACGTCGAGCAGGAGGGTGGACTTGCCGACGCCCGGCTCGCCCGCGAGGAGGACGACGGCGCCCGGCACCAGTCCGCCGCCCAGGACGCGGTCCAGCTCGTCCACGCCGGTCGTCCGGGCGGCGGCCTGCCGGCCGTCGACTTGACCGATCGGGAGCGCGGCGGTGGAGACGCGCCCCGCGGCAGTGGTACGGACAGCGGGCGCGCCGTACTCCTCCACCGTCCCCCATGCCTGGCACTCGGGGCAGCGGCCGAGCCATTTGGCGGTCGTCCAGCCGCATTCGGTGCAGCGGTAGGAGGGCCTGTCCTTGGTGGATTTCGTACGGGCAGCCATGCGGACGACCGTAGCGGGCCCCACTGACAACGCCGCCCGCGCGGGGCTCGCGGGGCGACCGGGACATCAGGGACGTGGGTGGGTGACCGGCGCGGAATCTGCGCGTCCTGTCCCCTTTTGAGGGATACGTTCACCCGTAAGGATTAAAAGTGCGGAAGGGGTGCGAAGGGTGTGCCCTCTACTGCCTACGGTCGCCGGGTGACAAGCAGCAGGCTGGAAACCCCCACGCACACCACCGGCGCACACCGGGCACCGCGCCGCGCGCCCCGGACCGGGCCGCGCACCCTGGCCCAGTGCCCGCCGGCGCGGTACGAGCCGTATCTGGACGGCCTGTTCACGTACTGCCTGTCCGTGCTGTCCGACCACGACGTCGCGACCACGGTGCTGGGCGACGTACTCGCCATCTCCGAGCGGCAGTTCGGGCGCTGTCCCGGCGGCGACACCGAACGGAAGGCCTGGCTCTACGCGCTCGCCCGCTGGGCCTGTCTGCGCGAACTCGGCGAACAGCGGCGGCGCGGCAAGAGGCAGGGGCAAGCGCAGAGGCAGGGACCAGGGCAGACGCAGGGCCAAGGCCAGGGACCAGGGCAGACGCAGGGCCCAGGCCAAGGGGCGCACGCGGGGCGCCCGGACGTGCCGTGCACCGACCCGCCCGTCCCCCCGGAGACCGCCGAACAGCGCCACCGCGAGCTGGCCCTGCTCGCCTGGCCCGAGGCCGCCGGCACCACCCCCGAGCAGCGCGAGGCGCTGGAACTGGCCGTACGGCACCAGCTCTCCGCCCCCCAGGTCGCCGCCGTCCTCGGCATGGAGGCCTTCGCGGCCCGCGAGTTGCTGTCCGCCGCCGCCTGCGAGGTGGAGCGCACCCGCGCCGCGCTGGCCGTCGTCGAGACCGGTAGCTGCCCGGCCGTCGCCCGGCTCACCGGCGACAACCGGGTGCTGCTCTCCGCCGCCCTGCGCCGCGAGCTGGTCCGGCACGTCGACGACTGCCCGCTCTGCCGCCGCGCCGCCGAGCGCGCCGGGGCGGGCGGCCCCTGGCCGGGCTCGTCCGTGACCCCCGCGAAACTGCCGCTCGTCGAGGCGCCGAGGGCGGCGGCGTACGTCGCGATGCTGCACGTCCCGCGTGCCCGGTCGGGTGGCCCGCGGTTCGGGCGCGACGGCTTCCCCCTGGACCCCAAGGACCACGCGGCCCGCCGCGACCGGATGCGGGCGCGGGCGGTGACGACCACCGTCGTGGCCACCGTGGTCGCGGCGCCGGTGCTCGCCCTGTGGGCGGCGTACCGGGGCGCGCCGCTGACGGGGGAGGGGCACGACGGTTCGTCGGTCAGCGCGGCCGACGCCGACGACCGGGGCGCGCGGGGGGCGGAGGGCCGCCCCGACCACTACGAGAACGCGGGCAGCGCCCGTACCGAACGCGGTGGCCGCCCCGCGCCCGGCGGCTCGCCGCACGTCTCCGTCGAGGTGGTCAGCACCGGCACGCCCCCTCCGCCGGCCGCCCCCGGCCGCCCGGGCCCCGGCCGTATCACGGTCACCGCGCAGCCGTCCGACGGCGACACCACGATGCTCACGCTCACCGCCTCGGGCGGCGCGCCGGTGGCCTGGTCCCTGTGGACGGACGCCCCATGGCTCTACGCCAGCCGCTCCTCCGGCCTGCTCTCCCCCGGGCAGTCGGTCACGGTGTACGTCTCCGTCGACCACACCCGCGAACCGGCGGGCGCCTGGACCGCCCGCGTCGGGGTCGACCCGGCGGGCGCGGTGGTGGAGATCGACGGCCGCGGCGCGTTCCGCCCGCCGTCCCGCCCCGGGCACGGCCCGCGCCCGGCCCCGTCCATGCCGGCGACCACCCCACCGCCGTCCCAGGACCCGGACCCCGACCCGGATCCGACGCCGACCCCGCCGCACACCCCGCCGCCGACGACCCCGCCGCCCTCGCCCGACCCCACGCCCTCGGACACCCCGCCGCCCACGGCGAGCCCGTCGACGGACCCGTCGCCGAGCTGACCGCGCCGGCTAGAGCACCGGGTCCGCCGGGTGCGGGGCCACCAGCGGGAGCTGCGACGCCAGGCGGGCCTCGCACAGCTCGACCAGCACGTCGTACGCCGCCTTGCCCATCAGCTCCGTCAGCTCCGGGCGGTACGTCACGTACACCGGCTCCCCGGCCCCGTGCGCCGACGTCGCCGACGTGCACCACCAGTGCAGGTCATGGCCGCCCGGGCCCCAGCCACGGCGGTCGTACTCGCCGATCGAGATCTGCAGCACGCGCGTGTCGTCGGGGCGGTCGATCCAGTCGTACGTACGCCGCACCGGCAGCTGCCAGCAGACGTCCGGCTTCGTCTCCAGCGGCTCGCGGCCCTCCCGCAGCGCCAGGATGTGCAGCGCGCAGCCCGCGCCGCCCTTGAAGCCCGGGCGGTTCTGGAAGATGCACGAGCCCTCCCAGCGGCGCGTCTGCCGCTCACCGTCCTCGTCGAGCTGCACCCACCCGCCGGCGGACGTGCCCTCGTCGTGGAACTGCCACAGCTCCGGCGTGAGCCGTGCCACGTGCGACGCGACGCGCTGCTCGTCGTCCTCGTCCGAGAAGTGCGCGCCCAGCGTGCAGCAGCCGTCGGCCGCGCGCCCCGCCTGGATGCCCTGGCAGCCGCTGCCGAAGACGCAGCTCCAGCGTGACGTCAGCCACGTCAGGTCGCAGCGGAAGACCTGCTCGTCGTCGGCCGGGTCCGGGAACTCCACCCACGCACGGGCAAAGTCCAGCCCCTTTTCATCGGAAACATCGGAAATAGCGGAAACAACGGAAACATCCGGTACCGCGGGCTTCGCGGGCTTCGCCTTCTTCGTCTTTGGCACACACCAAGCGTATGCGCCGGGCGCAGTAGCGTTCAGGGCATGAGACTCGGAGTCCTCGACGTCGGTTCGAACACAGTGCACCTGCTGGTGATGGACGCCCACCCCGGCGCCCGGCCGCTGCCCGCCCACTCCCACAAGGCGGAGCTGCGGCTCGCCGAGCTGCTCGACGCGGACGGCGCCATCGGCGAGCACGGCATCGAGCGGCTCATCACCATCACCCACGACGCGCTGCGCACCGCCGAGGACAAGGGCTGCGAGGAGGTCCTGCCCTTCGCGACCTCCGCCATCCGCGACGCGGCCAACGCCGACGCCGTACTGAAGCGGATCAAGGACGAGACGGGCGTCGACCTCCAGGTCCTCTCCGGTGAGGAGGAGGCCCGCCTCACCTTCCTGGCCGCGCGCCGCTGGTTCGGCTGGTCAGCGGGGAAGCTGCTGCTCCTGGACATCGGCGGCGGCTCCCTGGAGATCGCGTACGGCATCGACGAGGAGCCCGACGCGGCCGTCTCCCTGCCGCTGGGCGCCGGACGGCTGACCGCCGGCTGGCTGCCCGGCGACCCGCCGGACCCCGCCGACGTGAAGGCGCTGCGCCGCCACGTACGGGCGCAGATCGCCCGCACGGTCGGTGAGTTCGCCCGCTTCGGCAGGCCGGACCACGTCGTCGCCACGTCCAAGACGTTCAAGCAGCTCGCCCGGATAGCCGGCGCGCCGGGATCGGGCGAGGGTCTGTACGTGGAGCGGGTGCTGAGTCGTACGTCACTGGAGGAGTGGGTCCCCAAGCTCGCCGCCATGACCGCCGAACAGCGCTGCACCCTCCCCGGGGTCTCCGAGGGCAGGGCGCCGCAGCTGCTGGCGGGAGCGCTGGTGGCGGAGGGTGCGATGGACCTGTTCGGGGTCGAGGAACTGGAGATCTGCCCATGGGCCCTGCGCGAGGGAGTCATCCTGCGTCGGCTGGACCACCTCCCGACTCCGTAGCCGGTGCCCGTACTCTGTCCCTCGTGGCTGAAACGTCGGAATCAGTGGTGCGCATCCCGGATGCGAAGGTCGCCCTGTCGACGGCCTCGGTCTATCCGGAGTCGACGGCGACCGCCTTCGAGATCGCCGCACGCCTCGGCTACGACGGCGTCGAGGTCATGGTGTGGACCGACCCCGTGAGCCAGGACATCGAGGCGCTGCGCCGCCTGTCCGACTACCACCAGGTGCCCGTCCTCGCGGTCCACGCGCCGTGCCTGCTGATCACCCAGCGGGTCTGGTCGACCGACCCGTGGGTGAAGCTGCAGCGCGCCCAGGCGGCGGCGGAGAAGCTCGGCGCGTCGACGGTCGTCGTGCACCCGCCGTTCCGCTGGCAGCGCCAGTACGCCCGGGACTTCACCGACGGCATCTGGCGGATGGCGAACGAGACGGACGTACGCTTCGCCGTCGAGAACATGTACCCGTGGCGCTACCGGGACCGGGAGATGCTCGCGTACGCGCCGGAGTGGGACGTCAGCAAGGACGACTACCGCCACTACACGATCGACCTCTCGCACACCGCGACCGCCCGCGTCGACGCCCTGGACATGGCGGGCCGCATGGGCGACCGCCTCGGCCACGTCCACCTCGCCGACGGGCGCGGCTCCGCGAAGGACGAGCACCTGGTCCCGGGACGCGGCACGCAGCCGTGCGCCGAATTGCTGGAGCACCTGGCGCGGTCCGGCTTCGACGGCCACGTCGTGATCGAGGTCAACACGCGGCGCGCGATGTCCGCGGCCGAACGCGAGGCCGACCTGGCGGAGGCCCTGGCCTTCACCCGCCTCCACCTCGCGTCCTCGGCCCGCATCCGATGACCCCACCCCCCGCCCCACCACCCCGCCGCCCCGGCGAGCCGCCTGTGCCCCCGCCCGCCGGGGCTCCGACGGGGCCTTGCGGCCGGGCGCCTGTGTGCCCATCCCGCCGGGCGCCGGTACGGCCCCTCGCCGGTACGCCGGAGGACCCGCCCGGCCGGGCTCCGGTGAGCGTCACGTGAGCGGCGTGCGCAGAGGGCGGGGCCGGCCGGCCAGGGGTGAGGGTGCCGAGGGGCCGGGGGCGCGGGAGCGCATCCTGGAGGCGGCCCGCGCCGAGTTCGCCGAGCGCGGTTACGACAAGACCTCCGTACGCGGCATCGCCAAGGCGGCGGGCGTGGACCCGGCTCTCGTCCACCACTACTTCGGTACGAAGGACGAGGTCTTCGCCGCCGCCATCGAGGTCTCCTTCGAGCCCGCGCTGATCCTCCCGGCGATCATCGGCGAGTCCACCGAGGGCGTCGGCGAGCGGCTCGCCCGCTACTTCATCGGCGTCTGGGAGAACCCGGCCACCCGCGCCCCCCTCCTCGCCATCATCCGTTCCGCGCTCACCCACGAGGCCGCGGCGAAGGTGCTGCGCGGCTTCGTGCTGCGGCGGGTGCTGGAGCGGGTGGCCGACGACCTCGACGTACCGAACCCGAAGTTCCGGGCGGAGCTGGCCGCCTCGCAATTGATCGGCATCGCGATCCTGCGGTACGTCGTGCGGGTGGAGCCGCTGGCGTCCGCCCACCCCGACGAGATCGTCGCCATGGTCGCCCCGACGCTCCAGCGGTACCTGACCGAAGCCTGACCGGAGCCTGACCGAAGGCTGATCTCCTCGTCCCGCGATCCGGACGCCCTGTCCAGATCTTGGAGCTGGGGCGTACGCTCGAAGAGTCACATCTGTCTGAAGGAGCGAGCGACGATGCCCGAGCTGAGGTCCCGCACTGTCACCCACGGCCGCAATATGGCGGGCGCCCGCGCCCTTATGCGGGCCTCCGGTGTACCGGGCGCGGACATCGGCCGCAAGCCGATCATCGCCGTGGCCAACTCCTTCACGGAGTTCGTGCCGGGCCACACCCACCTCCAGCCGGTCGGCCGGATCGTCTCCGAGGCGATCAGCCAGGCCGGCGGCATCCCGCGCGAGTTCAACACGATCGCCGTCGACGACGGCATCGCCATGGGCCACGGCGGCATGCTGTACAGCCTCCCCTCCCGCGACCTGATCGCGGACAGCGTCGAGTACATGGTCGAGGCGCACTGCGCCGACGCCCTGATCTGCATCTCCAACTGCGACAAGATCACGCCCGGCATGCTGATGGCCGCCCTGCGCCTCAACATCCCGACGGTCTTCGTCTCCGGCGGCCCGATGGAGGCCGGCAAGGCCACCCTCGTCGACGGCACGGTCCGTACGCTCGACCTGGTCGACGCGATGTCGGACGCCGTCAACGACAAGATCTCCGACGAGGACATGCTCCGCATCGAGGAGAACGCCTGCCCGACGTGCGGCTCCTGTTCCGGCATGTTCACCGCCAACTCGATGAACTGCCTGACCGAGGCGATCGGCCTGTCCCTGCCCGGCAACGGCTCGACCCTCGCCACCCACACGGCCCGCCGCGCCCTGTACGAGAACGCCGCCCGTACGGTCGTCGAGCTGACCGACCGCTACTACGCCCAGGGCGACGAGTCCGCCCTGCCGCGCAACATCGCCACCATGGCGGCCTTCGAGAACGCCATGGCCCTCGACATCGCCATGGGCGGCTCCACCAACACGATCCTGCACCTGCTGGCCGCCGCCCAGGAGGCGGGCGTCCCCTTCGGGCTGGAGGAGATCGACGCCGTCTCGCGCCGCGTGCCGTGCCTGGCCAAGGTCGCGCCGAACGTCGCGAAGAACCGCACGTACTACATGGAGGACGTGCACCGCGCCGGCGGCATCCCCGCCCTGCTCGGCGAGCTGCACCGCGCCGGACTGCTCAACGAGGACGTGCACTCCGTCCACAGCCCGTCGCTCGCCGACTGGCTCAAGACGTGGGACGTGCGCGGCGGCTCGCCGTCGGCCGAGGCCGTCGAGCTGTGGCACGCCGCCCCGGGCTGCGTCCGCTCCGCCGAGGCGTTCTCGCAGTCCGAGCGCTGGGACTCGCTGGACACCGACGCCGCCGAGGGCTGCATCCGCTCCGCCGAGCACGCGTACTCCAAGGACGGCGGCCTCGCGGTCCTGAAGGGCAACCTGGCCGTCGACGGCTGCGTCGTGAAGACGGCCGGTGTCGACGAGTCGATCTGGACCTTCGAGGGCCCGGCGGTCGTCTGCGAGTCGCAGGAGCAGGCCGTCGAGAAGATCCTGCTCAAGGAGGTCAAGGAGGGCGACGTCGTCGTCATCCGCTACGAGGGCCCCAAGGGCGGCCCCGGCATGCAGGAGATGCTCTACCCGACCTCGTACCTGAAGGGCCGGGGCCTGGGCAAGGCCTGCGCGCTGATCACCGACGGCCGCTTCTCCGGCGGTACGTCGGGCCTGTCGATCGGCCACGCGTCGCCGGAGGCGGCCAGCGGCGGCACGATCGCGCTGGTCGAGGACGGCGACCGGATCCGTATCGACATCCCGAACCGCTCCATCGAGCTGCTCGTCGACGACGCCACGCTGGCGGCCCGCCGGGAGGCGCTCGGCGGCGTGTACGCGCCGAAGAACCGCGACCGCAAGGTGTCGGCGGCGCTGCGGGCGTACGCGGCGATGGCCACGAGCGCCGACAAGGGCGCGGTCCGGGACGTCAGCAAGCTCGGCTGATCACCACGCCGCCGGGTCGTCCGCCTTCACCGCGAAGACGGACCCGTCGGGCGCCGTCGCGAACACCGTGCCGTTCGCGACGGCGGGCGCGGGCAGCAGCGGCGCGAACGTGTAGCGCCCGCCGTCCATGCGCGGCTTGGTCATCCCCAGCAGTACGCCGCGCTCGGCGTCCACGGCCAGCAGCCGCCCGTCGGCCGCCGCCAGGTGGACGTGCCCGCCCGCCACGACCGGGCGGGACGCCCGCGTCACCCCGGTCTCCAGGCGCCAGCGCTGCTCGCCTCCACCGGCGGTGTCCACGGCGAGCAGCGAACCGCCCGATCCGATGACGTACACCGTCTCCCCCGCCATCACGGCCTGCGCCTGGTCCACGGGGACGGTGAGCGACACGCGCCGGGCCGTCCGGTCGGCGGTGTCCAGCGTGACGACCGCGTCGGTGTAGAGGTCCGCGTCGGTCGACAGGAGCAGCAGCGCGTCCTTCGACGCCTGTACGGGGCTGAGGGCGCCGCTCGTCCGCTTGGTCCACCGCACCCGCCCGCCGTCCGCCGGGTCGACCGCGCTCACGAGCGTGGACGTCGCGTCGGGCGAGGCGGCCGCCGCGTACGCGACACCGTCCCCGCTCACCCATTGCGCGCCGGGCGCCGCGAGCCGCCGCTGGGTCCAGCGCTCGTCGCCGGTCGCGCCGTCCAGGGCGCGCACGGTGCCGTCCGCCGCCACGAGCAGCACGGTGTCGCCCGTGTGCAGGACGTTCGTGTACGCGGAGACGTCCGTGCTCCACCGGGTGTCGCCGGTGTCCGGGGCGAGCGCTTCGAGGCGGGCGCGGCCGGGGGTGACCACATGGACCAGCCCGCCGGAGAGCACGGGTGCGGCGTCGCCCGCCTCCGCTCCCGCCACAGTCCAGGTGGTGGCCCCATCGGCAGGGCTGAGGCGGGCCGCCTTGACGCCGGGGGCGGTGCAGTAGAGGGCGGCGTCCGCGGCGGTGCACAGGGGCGTCAGGTTCTCGCCGCCGCCGGTGCCCAGCGTGGTGGCCCAGGGGCGGAACTGCGGGGCGGGGGCGCTCCGGGCTGCGGTCGTGGACGGCTCGTCCGCCAGGCCGCCCCGCACCGCGACGACCCCGGCCGCGATCACGGCGGCGAGGACGGCGAGCCCCGCGGCCCAGCGCAGCCGGCGCCCACGGCGCGCCACCGCGCCCGAAGCCGCGCGCGAACCCGTGCCCGGTCCCGCGTCGGCCCCCTCCTCCCCCTCCGGCTCCGCCCCGTTCCTCCGCTGACCCGGTATGAACCCCGGAGCCGCGAGCCCGCCCTCCGGCTCACCGGCCCGCAACTCACCCATCAGCTCGTCCGCCGTGGGCCGCTGGGCCGGGTCCTTCGCCAGGCAGCGCTTCAGCAGCGGGACCAGGTCCTCCGGCACACCGGCCAAGTCGGGCTCGTTGTGGACGACCTGGTAGGCCACGATGTACGGGGAGTTCGAGTCGAACGGGCCGCGCCCGGTCGCCGCGTGGACCAGGACGGCGCCCATCGCGAACACATCGGCGGCCGGCCCCACATCGCGCGGCCGCTGGAACTGCTCGGGCGCCATGAACGGCGGCGTCCCGATCAGCTTCCCCGTCTCCGTCCGCAGATCGCTGTCCGCGGGCCGTGAGATCCCGAAGTCGATGACCTTCGGTCCGTCGGCGGCCAGCAGGACGTTGCTGGGCTTCAGGTCGCGGTGCACCACACCGGCCCGGTGGATGTCGCGCAGCGCCTCGGCGAGCCCGGCCCCGACCCTCCGCAGTTCCACGGAGCCCAGGCGGCCGTTCCGCTTCACCCGCTCCGACAGGGTCGGCCCGTCGATGAACAAGGTGGCCATCCAGGGCCGCTCGGCGTCCGGATCCGCGTCCACGACGGGCGCGGTGAACGCGCCACTGACCCGCCGGGCGGCCATGACCTCCTGCCGGAAACGCGCCCTGAACTCGGCGTCCGCCGCATGCTCCGCGTGGACCACCTTCACCGCGAGCCGCAGCCCCGAGCCGGATCTGGCCAGGTGGACGACACCCATGCCGCCCGAGCCCAGGCACTCCTCCAGCCGGTACCGTCCCGCGTACTGCGGGTGCTCCGCTTCCGGAACCGGTCCGGTACTGCGCAACGGCGGCATCGCCACCCCCGTGTGTGTTCGTCCGCGCGCGTCCCGCATCCAGCGCGACGCACGGAGCCTAGTCGATGATGCGTGCGATGCCTTCAGGGCTTGCTAGCCTGCGCGCGGCGCGCGTGCACGGGGCACGCGCCCGGAACGGGGGAGGGCCACATGGCCATGGAAGAAGCGACGGAAGAAGCGACGGCGGAAGCAACGGCGGGAGCCGTCGAGACCGCGGCGTACACCGTGAAGCGCTACCCGGTGGCGCCCGGCTACCGGATCAACGTACGCAGCGGCCCGGGCACCCAGTACAGCGTGGTGAAGGTCCTGGCCGAGGGCGTCCGCGTCCCGATCAACTGCCAGAAGCCGGGAACGACCGTCACCGGCCCGTACGGCACGTCCAACCTGTGGGACAACATCGCCAACGGCCAGTTCGTGTCCGACGCCTACGTGAACACGGGCACCGACGGCTACGTCGCCGTGCGCTGCTCCTGACCGCTCCACGGCCCGCCCGGGGATAATCGACCCCGTGAGCGACCACACCAGCAACACCCACACCACCACCAGCAGCACACCCGCCGGGCCGCAGCCCGAACCCATCCGCTTCTTCGGCACGACCTGGGTCGGCCACGACGGCGGATACGGGCTGCGGCGCGCCGGTGTCGCCGTCGGCTCGCTCGCCTCCGCCGTGGCCGGGGCGTTCGTCCTCCGCTTCGCCTACGAGGGCCTGGCCGTCGCCGATGTCGGCAGCTTCGTCAACGGCCTGGTCGTCGTGATGTTCGCCGTGTGCACCGCCATCGCCTTCAGCAGGACGTGGCAGGGCTTCACCCGCCGCCCGGCCGACCCGGCCCGTGAGGACGCACTGCGCAGCCTGAAGGCGATCGGCTTCCTCGGCTCCCTCCTCGCGTACTTCCTCCGCTCCCTGACCGAAGCGCCCGGCGAGAAACTGCTGCGCGCCGAGTACGAGACGGCCCTCGCCCAGTACGAGAAGCGCTGCTCCACCCGCACGGGCAACCCGGCCGCCCGCAAGAGGAACCGCAAGCGCCCCTAGGCCCCGGCGGGCATGCCCTGACGCAGCGCACCTTGACGCCCTCCTCTCCCGCGCCCAGTATTCATCACATGGTGAATTTCTCAGGCCGTGCTGTCGAAGCCCGCGGCCTCACCGTCGTCCGCGGCACACGCACCGTCCTGCGCGGCCTCGACTTCGCCGTACCGCGCGGGCAGATCACCGGCCTCCTCGGCCCCTCCGGCTGCGGCAAATCGACCCTGATGCGTGCCGTCGTCGGCACCCAGGCCAAGGTCACCGGCACCCTCACCGTCCTCGGCCACCCCGCCGGCGGCGCCACCCTCCGCGCCCGCGTCGGCTACGTCACCCAGGCCCCCTCCGTCTACGACGACCTCACCGTCCGCCAGAACCTCGACTACTTCGCCGCCGTCCTCCTCCCCGGCCGCCACCACCGCGACGCCCGCGCCGAAGCCGTCACCCGAGCCATCACCGACGTCGACCTCACCTCCCACGCCGACGCGCTCGCCGGAAACCTCTCCGGCGGCCAGCGCAGCCGCGTCTCCCTCGCCGTCGCCCTCCTCGGCACCCCCGAACTGCTCCTCCTCGACGAACCGACCGTGGGCCTCGACCCCGTCCTCCGCCGCGACCTGTGGAACCTCTTCCACCGCATCGCCGACGACCGGGGCGCCACCATCCTCGTCTCGTCACACGTCATGGACGAGGCCGAACGCTGCCACCGCCTCCTCCTCATGCGTGACGGCGAGATCCTCGCCGACGACACCCCCGAAGCCCTGTGCCGCCGCAACGACACCGCCACCGTCGAAGACGCCTTCCTCCACCTCGTCGACGCCGCCGACGCCCTCCAGGAGGCCCAGCGATGAACGTCTCCCGCACCCTCGCCACCGCCGCCCGCGTCCTCCGCCAACTGCGTCACGACCCCCGCACCATCGCCCTGGTGCTCCTGGTCCCGGTGCTGATGATCAGCCTCCTCCGGTACGTGTTCGACGGCAGCCCCGGCACCTTCGACTCCATCGGCGCCTCACTGCTCGGCATCTTCCCCTTGATCACCATGTTCCTGGTGGCCTCGATCGCCACCCTCCGCGAACGCACCTCCGGCACCCTGGAGCGTCTCCTCGCCATGCCCCTCGGCAAGGCCGACCTCATCGCCGGCTACGCCCTCGCCTTCGGCTTGCTCGCCATCGTCCAGTCCGCCCTCGCCACCGCGGCGGCACTCTGGGTGCTCGGCCTCGACGTCACCGGTTCCCCCTGGCTGCTCCTCCTGGTAGCCCTCCTCGACGCGCTGCTCGGCACCGCCCTCGGCCTCTTCGTCTCGGCCTTCGCCGCCTCCGAATTCCAGGCCGTCCAGTTCATGCCGGCCGTGATCTTCCCCCAGCTCCTCCTCTGCGGCCTTTTCACCCCGCGCGACACGATGGAGCCGGCCCTCGAAGCCCTCTCCAATGTGCTGCCCATGTCCTACGCCGTCGACGGAATGAACCAAGTGGTCCGGCACACCGACATGACCGCCGACTTCCTCCGCGACGCCCTCGTCGTCGCCTCCTGCGCCCTCCTCGTCCTCACCGTCGGCGCGGCCACCCTCCGCCGCCGCACCGCCTGACCTCCGCCGTCATCCCGTACCGCCCTTCGGACACGCGCGCCCCACCCCCGCCCCCGGTGCGAGGATGGCGATACGTACCCCCACCGGCGAGGTGAACTTCAGCCATGACCCAGACCGTCGCAGTCCTCGGTACCGGCAAGATCGGTGAAGCCCTGCTCA
Organism: Streptomyces sp. CB03234; assembly: GCF_001905885.1. GTDB lineage: Bacteria > Actinomycetota > Actinomycetes > Streptomycetales > Streptomycetaceae > Streptomyces. The sequence continues at coordinate 911,185 of NZ_LIYH01000005.1, forward strand.
GCGGCATGATCCGAGCCGGCTGGCCCACCGCACACATCGTGGCCACCGCCCGCCGCAGCGACCGCGCCGAGGAGCTCCGCGCCCGGTACGGCATCGAGACCGTCACCAACGCCGAGGCCGCCAAGCGCGCCGACACGCTCATCGTGGCCGTCAAGCCGCAGGACATGGGCAAGCTCCTCGACGAACTCGCCCCCCACGTCGCCTCCGACCGTCTCGTCATCAGCGCCGCGGCCGGCATCACGACCGCTTTCATCGAAGAACGCCTCACCCCCGACACCCCCGTCGTCCGCGTCATGCCCAACACGCCCGTCCTGGTCGACGAAGGCATGTCCGTCATCTCGGCCGGCAGCCACGCCACCGGCGACCACCTGGCCCACACCGAAGAGATCTTCGGCAGCGTCGGCAAGACCCTCCGCGTCCCCGAATCGCAGCAGGACGCCGCCACCGCTCTCTCCGGCTCCGGACCGGCGTACTTCTACTTCCTCGTCGAAGCCATGACCGACGCCGGCATCCTCCTGGGCCTGCCCCGCGCCCAGGCCCACGACCTGATCGTCCAGGCCGCCATCGGCGCCGCGGTGATGCTCCGCGACAGCGGCGAACACCCGGTCAAGCTCCGCGAGGCCGTGACGTCCCCGGCCGGCACCACCATCAGCGCCATCCGGGAGCTCGAGAAGCACGGCGTACGCGCCGCCCTGATCGCCGCCCTCGAAGCCGCCCGCGACCGCAGCCGCGAACTCGCCACCGGCAACGGCTGACCAGCCGCCCCGCTCCTGGAGGGCGAAACACGAACGGCCGCCCAGGCGGCGGCCGTTGAAGCATGCACAGCCGAAGTTGACACGGCTCTGCTCGGTCCGTACTGTTCTCCGGGTTGTCCGACGTGAGCGCCGACCCCGGTCGGTCCCCGGACAGCCATTCCGCAAGAACCACTTCAAGCGAGCGACGTTCCCGTCGCCCTGCTTTCCGTGCGCTTTTGCGAAATGAGGAATCCGCGTTCGAACGAGCGCAGCCCCGATTAGCGTCGGGGCCAGGGAATCCGCTAAAGTCTCACTCGTCGGAACGGCCCAACAGTCGGAAAGACAACCCCCCGCTGACTGGGAATCAGGCCCGAAAGGATCTGATAGAGTCGGAACCGCCGGAAAGGGAAACGCGAAAGCGAAGAACAGTCCGGCAGCCCGCTCCAGCGGGTGGCAGAAACGGAAAACGGATCTGCTAAGCTGGAAACACGAAATACCGAAGGGAAGCGCCCGGAGGAAAGCCCGAGAGGGTGAGTACGAAGGAAGCGTCCGTTCCTTGAGAACTCAACAGCGTGCCAAAAATCAACGCCAGATTAGTTGATACCCCGTCCATCTTCGGATGGTCGAGGTTCCTTTGAAGAAAACACAGCGAGGACGCTGTGAACCGAGGGGATCATTCCTCCCCTCCGGT
>NZ_LIYH01000006.1 GCF_001905885.1 Streptomyces sp. CB03234
TCAGCGCCGATGGTACTGCAGGGGGGACCCTGTGGGAGAGTAGGACACCGCCGAACAATTATTGAGCCTCAGGCCCCGGACTTTGTCCGGGGCCTGAGGCTTTTTTGCGTTTCAGTGGTGTTCTGTGAGTTCCGCTGTTCGTTGTCTTCGCACCGTGCTGCCGATCCGTCCCAGCAGGAATGCGGCGGGCAGCGAGACGAGCACGACCGTCTGGAGCGGGAACCAGTCGATGTTCCATTCGGGGAACAGCGAGAAGGGGCTGCCCGAGAAGGCCGGCCCCGACACCTGGAGCCCGACGGCGCAGCCGAGGCCTCCGTACAGAGTCCACAGCAGTCCGGTCCTGGTGAAGCCGCGCCAGAAGAGGGAGTAGACCAGCGCCGGAAGCAGGGCGGAGGCCGCTACCGCGAGGGAGAGGGCCGACAGGATCAGGACGTTCCAGCCCTGGACCCCCACCGCCATGGCGATGCTGAGTGCTCCGACGCCTACGGAGGCCCAGCGGGCGGCGGCCACTTCGCGGCCCTCCGTAATGTGGCCACGGCGCAGGACATGCGTATAGAGGTCGTGGGCGATGGACCCGGCGGCTGCCAGGGTGACGCTCGCTACGACCGCCAGGGTGGTGAGGAACACCGCGGAGGAGACGAGGACGACGAGAAGTGCCCCGTTCGTATCGGTGGACGGGCCGCCGGCCAGTTCGCCGGTGAGCATGAGCAGGGCGCTGTTGCCGCCCGGATCGGCGGCCATGATGGCCGGGGCGCCGATCAGCGCGGCGGCTCCCAGCCCCATCAGGGCGGTGAGGAAGCAGAACGCGGCGACGATGCCGAGGGTGTGGCGTACCGTACGGCGCGCGGCCGACGGGTTGGGGGAGGCGCCGAGCTGCATGGTGACGTGTGGCAGGCAGGCGACCCCAAGCACGATGGTGATCATCAGGCCGATGAAGTCCAGGGTGCCTTCCGGTGTGGCGCTGTCGGCGAACCGGAGGCCTGGACGCAGATGGCCGGCGGGCCGGCCGCTGCCCTGCGCGGCGGCGTCGATCAGGGAGTCGGTGCCCCAGTGGAAGCGGTGGAGCAGTACGGCCGTTACGGCGAGCGCGGCGGCCAGCAGCACCACCGTCTTGATCACCTGGATGACGATCGTGCCGCGCATGCCACCGAAGACCGTGGCGCACACGACCAGGGAGCCGATCATGACGATGGCCGTCTGCTCGGCGCCGGGGCCGGCCAGTCCCAGGAGCGTCGCCGTGGTCACCCCCGCTCCGGAGAGTTGCACCACGAGGTACGGCACGCACGCGCTCAGGGTCACGACGGCGACCGCGATCCGTACCGCCGGTCCGGGAGCCCGCAGGGCGAACGTGTCGCCCAGGGTGTAGCCGACGCGTTCGCGGAGGGGCCGGGCCAGCAGGAGGAGTACGCCGAGCGACAGCACCGTACACAGGGCGATGAACAGGCCGTCGTAGCCGAATACCGCGACGCTTCCCGTCGTACCGAGCACCGTGGCCGTGGACAGGTAGACGCCGGACAGGACGAGGGCGCCGCGCAGGGGTGTGAGCCCGCGGCCGGCCGTGTAGAAGTCGTCGACCCGGTCCCGCTCGGGGCCGCTGAGGACGCAGATGAACAGGATGGGCACGATGAACATCAGGAAACCCACGAGCACCAGGGCCCGCGTGTCCTTGTCCAGGGCGCCGGGTGGCGCGGCGAGGAGGAACTCCGGGCGCAGCAGTAGTTCCGTACGCATCACACCTCCGGCTCGTCCGCGTGACGGTCGTACAGCGCCGCCGTGCCCACCAGGAGGGAGCCCTGGAGGAGGAGACCCAGCAGGCCCGTGGTGATCTCGCCCCAGAGGGGGTTGGCCATGAAGTCCTCGGCGGTGCAGGCGAGCAGCAGGTGGAGGGCGAAGGCCGATCCGTTGACCGTGGCGAAGACCGCTCCTGGGCGGTGCCTTCGTGGTCGTTGATGAGAGTGATGCAGGCGTGGGGCGGGCGGGTAGGACATGGCGGTCTCCTGGTGGGCGTCGATGCGAGGCCCACCACAGCAGTCGCGCTCGTACCGGTCCATGGCCGGTTTCCATACGGTTGCCCGCGCCCAAGCACGTTGCGTGGCCATTGGGCTGATGCCCATTCAGCGAAGGGCGCTCACCGTTCGTCGTGTCCGAGCGCGGCGGCCGCTCCGAGCAGGCGGTGCGCGTCGAGCGCGAGGGTGAGCTGTACGAGGTCTCGGGGGCGGGTGAGCGAGAGGCCGGTGATCTGCTCCAGGCGGCGGAGGCGATTGAGCACCGTGTTGCGGTGGCAGAGCATCCGCCGCGCGGTGCGGACGGCGGAGCCGCCGGTCTCGATCCAGACGTCGACGGTGCCGAACAGGGTGTCGCGGTCGGCCGGCTCCAGGTCGTACAGGGGCCGCAGGACCCGGTGGGCCAGTTCGGCGGAGAGGTCGGGACGCGAGACCAGGAGCCCGTCGGGCAGACGGGAGTCGAGCCGGGCGGTCTCGCCGTCGGCCCGGCAGGTGCGCAGGGCGAGTTGGGCCATGTCATGGGCCCGCGCCACGTTCCCCAGCCCGTGCGCGACCGGGCTGACGCCGATGCGGAGAGCGCGCCCGGACGCCTGGGCGTCGAGGGCGGCGACGAGCGTGTCCAGGGGGTGGTCGGCCAGGTGGGCGACGAGTACATCGCGGTGTCCGGCGGCGTGCCGCAGGATCCGGATGCCGGGTACCTCCGGGGCGGTGCCGGGTACGCGGCCGTACGGCGGTGTCGCCTGGACCACGGCCACGGCGAAGCGGCCGTCGGGCGGCAGGTCGAGGACGGCCGCCGCGTCCAGGGCGAAGGCCGGGTCGTCGCGGGTCTCCAGCAGGGCGGTGAGGATCAGCCGGACGCGTTCGCCGTGCCGGCTGCCGATACCTTCGGCGACCTGCCGGTAGGCGTCGGCGACCAGGACGGCGTCGCGGTCGTTGCTCTTCCACACCAGTCCGGCGACGTGGACCAGTTGGCTGATGTCACCGAGCCGGTCCCGTTCGACCACGCCGACGATGCCGGTCCACACCTCGGAGCCGGCCACACGGAAGGCGTGCAGCACCTCGTCCAGGGGCCGGCCCTGTTCCGCGCGCTTGATCCCGAGTTCCCGGGTGTACCGCTCGACGTCCACGATCCGGGCGGGGTCGAGGGCGGCGGCCAGGGCGTGGTGGATGCCGGTGCCCACGGTCTGCCGCACATCGGGGGGTGCGAGCACCGGGTCGGCGTAGTACGGCACCTCGGCGCGGATCCTGCGTACGACAGAGCCGGCGAATTCGGGGCCGTGGTGCAGCAGGCGCGCGCAGGCGCGGTGGAAGAGGGGCAGAGCGGAGGCGTCCGCGGTGTCGCCCTGGGGGAGAGGGCGGACGCCGTCGGTGACGGAACTGGTGTGCATGGACCCTCCAGGCGGATGGGACGTGCGTGAACCACCGTGCGTGTCCGGGGCCACCATGCTAAGCGGTTGCTTAAGGATGGGGCGTGGTCTCAGCCGAACCGTAATGTTTCCGCTGGGTAGCCATGCGGGCCGGGGCAGGCTCCCTGGGCAGGCGCTCCGATCAGGCGCTCCGGGCAGGCTCCCCGGGCGCGAAATTGCGTTGACCGGTGGGATGCGGGCCGTGACGATCGGGGCATGGAACACGTCATACGCCCCGTCCGCGCCGACGAGTGGCGCAAGGCCCGCGAGATCCGGCTCGCCGCCCTCCAGGACCCCGCCGCGCCCCTCGCCTTCCTCGATACGTACGAGGCGGCTGTCGCCCGGCCCGACGAGCACTGGCAGGAGCGGGCCGCCGGGGCGGCGGAGGACAGCGAGAGCGCCCATCAGTTCGTGGCCGAGGCGCCGGACGGGTCGTGGGAGGGCACGGTGACCGTGCTCGTGGAGCGGCCGGGCGGGGACGTCCGGTTCGGTGAGGCGCCGGTGGTCGACCAGACGCACGTCGTCGGCGTCTACGTCCGCCCCGAGGCGCGGGGCGCCGGGCTGGCGGACGCGCTGTTCCGGTCGGCCGTGGAGTGGTCCTGGTCGCTGGGCGGGGCGCCGATCCGGCGCGTACGGCTCTACGTGCACGAGCGGAACGAGCGGGCGGCGGCCTTCTACCGGAAGGCCGGCTTCGTGCCGACCGGGCAGAGCGTGCCCTTGGAGGGGGACAGCAGCGGGGCGCGGGAGATCGAGTACGAGGTGCGGCGGCCCGTCACGGTGTGAGGGGCCGGTCCGGCCGTCAGGGAGCCAGGGGCCGGTCCGGCCAGCGGGCGCGGCCCTGTTCGGCCGAGCGGAGCAGGACGTGTGCCGGCAGGCCGATGTCCTGACCCGTCGCCAACAGCTCGGGCAGCTCGGGCAGTGGAGCCACGGCCGCGACGTCGTGGAGGACGAGCGTGAGTGGTGGGTCGAGCCGACCGTCGGATGACCGTGCGGCCATGCGGCGGCCGTGCTCGACCACGTCTGAGGCGAGCGCGGTCAGCAGGGGCATCGCGCCTGGGCGGGTCCTCGGGTCTTCGATCGGTTCACCCACCACATAAAGGGTGCCCCCTTCGGCGATGAATGATTCCAGGGCCAGCGAATCAGTTCGATTGGCCGTGCAGGCCTCACGGATGTGGACCGAGGACAGCGACGACAGCGCCCGTACGGTCAACTCCTGGGCCACCTCACGCCGTTCGGGGTACCCGGTGAGAGCCGATTCGAGCAGGCCGGCGTGGCTGTTCGTGGCCTTGGGGTGCGTACGGAGCAGGCGTACGGCCTCATGGGCGCCGTTGTTCTGCGCCCAGCGCTGGACCTGCTTGAACGGGCGTCCGTCCACGGCGGCGGCGTGCAACCAGCAGCGCAGGAGCGTTTCGGCGGTGTCGGCGACGGCGGCGTCCATACGGGCCCGGGGGCGTACGGGCGCGAGGAGCGCGGCGGCGCGGGCGGCTGCCGTGGCGGTGTCCTCGCAGCCGTGCGTGGGCGACCAGTGCAGCCGGGCGGGCGTGTCGCACAGGTGGCCGGGGTCGTAGACCAGGACGGGGCCGAGTTTGGCGCGGGCGTCCTTGGTGTCGGCCCACACGGCCGGGTCCGAGGTGACGACCAGGGCGGGGCCGTCGGCCTCCTCGATGGCCTGGCGGGCGACGGAGCGGCGGGCGGCGGCGTCGCCGTAGAACATGCGGGGCGCGGCGACTGCCTCGGGTGGGGATGCGGGGGCGGGCGCGGGGACGGGCGCGGGGGCCGGAGCGGGGTCGGCAGCGGGTGCCGACATGGGCGCGGGTACGTACGCGGGCGGCGGGGCGGTGACCGGAACGTCCCGACGCGCAGCGTCCTGCCGTACCGCGTCCTGCCGTACCGCGTCCTGCCGTACCGGATCGGGCCGTACCGGATCGGGCCGTACCGGATCGGGCCGGGCCCAGACCGGTTCGGCCGGGGCCGGTTCGGCCGGGGCCCGCGCCGGGTCCCTCCGTACAGCCGCTGCCCCGGTACGTGCCGCGCCCGCCGCCCGTACCGCACGCCACCGGGCCAGCGTCCCGAGCACGAAGACGGCCAGCACCACCAGCACCAGCAGCTCGCTGATGAACAGGCCCCAGAACAGCCCGTACCCCGACAACTGCCCCGCCGGTGTCCCCGGCCACGCCCCGGCCAGGTCATGGGGCTGCGACACCAGGCTCCGTATGGCGAGCGGCGTCGACGAGAACGTCACTCCCTTCGGCCACGCCCCGTGCGCGAACAGCCCGGCAAGTCCGGTCGCCGTCCACACCAGCAGCGTTATGCCCAGCAGGAACCCCAGCAGCCCCACCAGCAGGCCGTCGGGGATGCCCCGCTCCGCACCGCGATCCTCAGCCCTGCTCCTGCGGTCCATGTCACGCCACCGTCGACTGTGAGGTGGACTCGTTCATCTGCTGCTCGATGAGGGCCGCGCGCTGCTCCGCCTCCCATTCCGCGGCCTGGATGTCCTCCGGTACGTCCGGTGCCGACGACTCCGTCATCGCCCGGTCCGTGTACACCAGCGGCCGTTCCGCCTCCGTGACCAGGTGTTTGACCACCTGCACATTGCCGTTGACGTCCCACACCGCGATACCGGGCGTGAGCGTGGGGATGATCTCCACCGCCCAGCGGGGCAGCCCCAGCACCCGCCCGGTCGCTCTCGCCTCGTCGGCCTTCTGGGCGTAGATGGTCCGGGTGGACGCCATCTTCAGGATCGCCGCCGCCTCGCGCGCCGCCGCCCCGTCCACGACGTCCGACAGGTGGTGCACCACCGCCACGAACGACAGGCCGAGCCGCCGCCCGAACTTCAGCAGCCGCTGGAAGAGCTGGGCGACGAACGGGCTGTTGATGATGTGCCACGCCTCCTCCACCAGGAAGATGCGCTTCTTGCGGTCCGGCCGGATCCAGGTGTGCTCCAGCCACACCCCGACGATCGCCATCAGGATCGGCATCGCGATCGAGTTGCGGTCGATGTGCGACAGGTCGAAGACGATGAGCGGCGCGTCGAGGTCGATCCCGACCGTCGTCGGCCCGTCGAACATGCCCCGCAGGTCACCGTCGACGAGCCGGTCCAGGACGAGCGCGACGTCCAGGCCCCACGCCCGTACGTCGTCTATGTCGACGTTCATCGCGGCCGCCGACTCCGGCTCCGGGTGGCGCAGCTGCTCCACGATGTCGGTGAGGACGGGCTGGCGGTCGGTGATGGTCTCGTTGACGTACGCGTGCGCCACCTTGAGCGCGAAGCCGGACCGCTCGTCCAGGCCGTGCCCCATCGCGACCTCGATGATCGTACGGAGCAGGGCGAGCTGACCGGTGGTGGTGATCGACGGGTCGAGCGGGTTGAGCCGGATACCGCCGTCGAGGGCGGCCATCGGGTCGAGGCGGATGGGAGTTATCCCCAGCTCTTGCGCGATCAGGTTCCACTCGCCCACCCCGTCCTCGCCTTGGGCGTCGAGGACGACGACCTGGCGGTCACGGAAGCGCAGTTGGCGCAGCACGTACGTCTTCTCCAGCGCCGACTTGCCGTTGCCGGACTCGCCGAGCACCAGCCAGTGCGGGGCGGGGAGCTGCTGCCCGTACAGCTGGAACGGGTCGTAGATGTACCCCTTGCCGCTGTACACCTCGCGTCCGATGATCACGCCGGAGTCGCCGAGGCCGGGCGCGGCGGTCGGCAGGTAGACGGCCTGGGCCTGGCCCGTCGACGTACGGACGGGAAGGCGGGTCGTCTCGACCTTCCCGAAGAGGAAGGAGGTGAAGGCCTCGGTGAGTGCTGACAGCGGGTCTCGCATCGGAATCAGGCGCCCCTATCGGCCTATCGGCGGATGCCGGTCGCGAACGGCAAGGTGTTCACAAAGGCCCGGTGGTGCTCGCGGTCGCACCACTCCAGCTTCAGATACGACTTGCCGGCCGAGGCCCTGATCGTCCGCTTGTCCCTGGCCAGGGCTTCGGGCGTACGAGACGACACAGTGATGTACCCGACAAGATTCACTCCTGCCGCGCCGCTGGCGAGATCTTCACCCCGCTGGTCGAGCCGGCCGTGGGCGGCGATGTCGCGGGGGTCGACGGTGCGGTTCATCTTGGCGGCGCGGCTGGCCTCCGCCTCGTCGTTGGTCTTCTCGGTCAGCATGCGCTCGATGGCGACCTCGGTGGGTTCGAGGTCCATGCAGACGGCGACGGTACGGATGACGTCGGGGGTGTGGACGAGGAGAGGCGCGAGGAAGTTGACCCCGACGGGGGTCATCGGCCACTCCTTCACCCAGGCGGTGGCGTGGCACCAGGGCGCGCGGGTGGACGACTCCCTCGTCTTCGCCTGGAGGTACGTCGGCTCGACGGCGTCCAGCTCGGCGGGCCAAGCGTTTCGTTTCGTCATCGCCTGGATGTGGTCGATGGGGTGGTCCGGGTCGTACATGGAGTGCACGAGGGAGGCGAGCCGGGACTGGCCGAGGGGCTGGCGTACGCGGATGTCCGCCTCGGCCAGCCGGGCACAGATGTCGGTCAGCTCGCGGGCCATGACGACCGCGAGGCCCGCGTCCTTGTCGAGCTTGCGGCCACCGGTGGCCTGGCGGGCGGCGCGGGCCATGGCGTGGGCCTCGGCGGCCAGTTCACGGGTGTAGTGCATGCAGGCGACGAGGTACGCGCGGTGCTGCTCGCTGGACGTCGACACCATCGACTGGAGCTGCTCGTACGACTCCTGGAGCCAGCCGGGGGCGTGCGGGTCGCCGCGCTGGGCGACGTCCTTGGCGTGGGCGTCGGGGTCGGCGGGGAGGGTACGGGCGAGCATCTGGAGGCGGGTCACGAAGCCGTCGCCGTTGGCGACGTGCTTGAGGAGGGTGCCGAAACGGTCCACCAGCGCCTCTTGGTCCTCGCTGTCGCGCAGGCCGACGCCGGGGCCCTCGATCTCGATGGCGGCGGTGACGGTGCGGCGGTCGGCGTGGAGGAGGACGGCGATCTCGTCGGGCCCGAACGGCGCCGCGAGCCAGTTGATACGGCCGATCCCGGGCGGCGGGCCGACCTCCACCTCACGGCCGTCGAGCTTGGTGCCCGCCTCCATGACGGAGGACCGGTAGGTGGTGCCCTGGCGGAGGGTGCGCTTATAGCTGCGGCTGATTTCAAACCACTTGTAGAAGGTGCGGCCCTTGTACGGGACGTACACGGCGGCGAGCGCCAGCATGGGGAAGCCCATGAGCGACACGATCCGCAGGGACAGGACGGGGACCAGCAGCCCGCTCATCATGCCGAGGAACGCGCCGGCGATGATCAGCGCGATCTCGCCGGTCTCGCGGTTCTTGCCGACGATCGCGTTCGGCCGGGCCCGGCCGATGAGATACGTGCGGCGGGGCGTGATCGGTTGGGACTGGGTCGTCAACGCCCTCCACCTCCTGTGCTTCCTGTGCCTGTGTTACCTGTGCTTTTACGGTGGCTGTGCGGCGTGCCGCTCGTACCGGGGCTCCGGGGCGGGGGCGCGGCGGAGGGGACGGCTCCGCCGCCGGCCGCGCCGCCGGCCGCGCCGCCTCCGGAGGGCGGCTGGCTACGGGAACTGTGGGCAGCCACGCCCCCGGACACGGCGTTCGCCGGCTGGGGCGTACCACCGCCGCTGCCCCTCTGGTGGTTGCGGCTGCTGTGGGTCTTGATGCCCTGGGAGACGAGCGCGGCGGGCGAGGAGATGACGGCGGCGGCCTGGGCACCGTCGGTGGCCTGCTTGCGGTTCGTACGGGCGGAGGCGATCTCGTCGCCGAAGCCGGGGACGAAGCGGTAGATCATCGCGGACGCGAAGATCGCCAGCAGGATGATGGCCAGGCCGGACACGACCGCCGAGAAGGCGTCCGGCCCGTCGTCGGAGGACAGCGCCCCGGCGAGGCCCAGGACGATGACGATGACCGGCTTCACCAGGATCACGGCGATCATGATCCCGGCCCAGCGGCGGACGTGCCCCCACATGTTCTTGTCGACCAGCCCGGCGTACACGACCGTGCCGAGCAGCGCGCCGACGTACAGCAGGGCGGCCCGGATGACGAGCTCCAGCCACAGGATCCCGGCCGCGAGGATCGACACCAGGGACACGACGATCAACATGATCGGCCCGCCGCCGATCCCTTCGCCCTTCTTCAGCGCCTCGGCGAACGTCCCGAAGAACACGTCCGTCTGACCGCCGCTGCCACTCGCGATCACCTCGGTGACACCGTCGGTCGCCGAGACGACGGTGTAGAGGATGAGCGGCGTGAACGCGGACGCAAGGACGGTCAGCCACAGGAACCCGATGGCCTCGGAGATGGCCGTGGCCAGCGGCACGCCCCGGATGGCGCGCTTGGCGACGGCCAGGAGCCACAGGACGAGCGTCAGGACGGTGGAGGCGGCGAAGACGACGGCGTACTGCTGCAGGAACGTGGGGTTGGTGAAGTCCACCTCGGCGGTGCTCTTCACCGCCTCGCTCAGCTTCCCCACGATCCACGCGGCCGCATCCGCGCACCCGCGAGCCAGGGACGCCAGCGGATCGAGCGCGGCGGCGGGGTCGGCGGGGGTGGAGCGGGCGGGGCCGCCGTTGGCGGCCTTTTCCCCGTCTTCGCAGTAGTCCCGCGCGAGGCCGACCACCAGGTCGCAAGGGTTGTTGCTGCCACTCGGTGAAGGAGTGGGCGTGGGTGTCGGCGCTGCGACAGCGCGTGCCGCAAAGAGGAAGAGCGCCGCATGTACAGCCGCGAGGGCCGCGACGGCGGAACGGGTGCGACGGCTACCGTGCATAGGTGAAGCCTCCGTATCCGGCGACGGCACCGGCGATCTCGTCTGCGGTGGAGGCCCGATTGTCGCCGTTGACCGGTGTCGGTCCCTCCTTCTGGCTCGAGGACGCGATCTTCCAGTCGTTGCCGGTCCACTTGAGCTTCTGGGCGATTGTGAACCAGGTCTCGGTGACGGGCTTGGTGGAGCCCTCCCCCGCGAGCCCCACGAGGCCAGTGCACCAGACCTCGATAGTCGCCGTGTCACCGCTCAGCTCGACCACCTTGGTGCCGACGGGGACGGTGCGCGACACGAAGGTGAGCCCCCCGGGCGCGGAGCCGTCCTCGTTCAGGCCCACGTTCTTGAGGAATGCGGGCGAGTAGGCCGCGTCCAGCTTGCTCAGCAAGCCGTCTGCAACGGCGGGATCGTGCACGGCACGCACGATGGTGTGCCGCGTGTCCTGCCTGAACATGCCGTCAGAACCCAGCGCCACCGCGTAATTGGCCGCCGCGCTCTGCGCCCCCTGCTCGTCCCGCGCGTACCCCGACGGGATCGTGCCGTTCTTGCCCGTCACCGGCTTGACGCCCGTCGCCGCCGTCGGGGCGGCGGCGTCGCGGTTGGCCGAGGCGTCCGAGGGCGCGTCGTCGCCGCCACCGCTTCGGTTCGCGAAGGCGATGGCGGCGATCAGCAGCACCACCACGCCCACCACCGTGATCAGCGACCGCGAGTTGCGGGCCGGGCGGCGCGCGCCGCCGTAAACGCCGCCGTAGACGTCACCGGCGCCGCTGTCGGGCAGGCGGGTACGGGTCTGTCCCGTACCGCCGCCTCCCGTGCTGCTGGCGCCGTCGTGCTCGTCGCCGAGGCTCATGACGGGTACGCCCCCTCAACCGTTTGCTGATCTGTATGGTGACTGGACATCAGGTGACGCGACCTCAAGGGGGAGCCGGGGGTGGAGCGACTGACGGGGGTTAAACGGCCATCCCGTACACGATGGTGAACAGCGTTCCCAGCGATCCGATGATGAAGACCCCTGTCAGGCCGGCCACGATCAGCCCCTTGCCTTGTTCGGCGCTGAACGTGTCCCGGAGTGCGGTCGCGCCGATGCGCTGCTTGGCCGCCCCCCAGATCGCGATGCCGAGGCACAGCAGGATGGCTACAGCCATCACCACCTCGATCATCACGCGGGCCTCGTTCCCCAGGCTCCCGAAGGGCCCCCAGTTGGGGGCGATTCCGCCAATGATGGTGGTGATGTCGCCTTTTTCGGCCGCCAGGTACATGTAACTCACCGCCCCTGTTGGGTAGTTCGACACCCCTGCCCCATGGCACGGGTCACCGCACTATCTTCGCTGATGAAACCGCCCATGTGCGCCGACTTGGCTGGTCTCTTTACCCGATCCCCGCACGTTTGACCGGTCCGGGCGCCCTGACCTGCGCAGGCGGCGAATCGGGTGTATGCGAGTGCGCGTATCGTCACTCTGTGTATCACGGAGGGTGACTCCGGGCAATGACTGTCGTTGGTGCACTCTTGGGGGTCAGCGGTACGTCGCGACCAGCCGCGCCAAGTGCCGGCCGGCCTGCAGCAGCGGTTCCTCGCTCCGGGTGACCTGGGCCGTCACCTCGGCGCCCTCCAGTGTGCTGATCACCGTGCCCGCCAGTTCGCGGGCGTCGGCGGCGGCGAGGCCGGCGCGCAGCAGCTTGTCGGCGACCAGGTCCTGCCAGCCGCGCAGCGCGGCGACGCAGGCGCCCTGGATCTCGGAGTCGGTGTCGCCGAGCGTCTCCAGGGCGGCGGCCGTGACCGGGCAGCCGTCGACCCAGCCCGACTCGCGCAGCGCCCCGGCGAGCAGGCGGGCGCAGGCGTCGACTGCTGCGGCCGGGTCCTCCTCGCTGTCCAGCGCCTCGCGCAGGATCGCCGCGAACTCCTCGTCGCTGTGCCTGATCGCGGCGACGGCGACGGCCTCCTTCCCGCCCGGGAAGAAGTGGTAGACGGAGCCGAGGGTCGCGCCCGCCTCCTTGGCGATCTGCTTGATGCCCGTGCCGACGTACCCCTGCCGTTGTACGAGGCGGGCGGCGGCGACGACGATCCGGTCGCGGGTGCCAAGAGGGGCGCTGGTCTGCATGCGCCGATCCTATCGAGCCGGTGAGTAGAGCGTTCGTTCTAGAGCTGTGCTACGGTCAGGCCCGTGCTCTGGATAGAGCGTTCGTTCTAGTCCACCAGTCCAGTCCAGCCCGGTTCAGCCCGGTTCAGTTCCATCCCTGGAGGTCTCGTGAGCAACAGGAGCAGCACCCCCACCCCCGTCACCGTCATCGGCCTCGGCCCCATGGGCCACGCCATGGCCGGCACGTACCTCGACCACGGCCACCGCGTCACCGTCTTCAACCGCACGCCATCCCGCGCCGACACCCTCGTCGCGCGCGGCGCGCACCTCGCCCCCACCGTCGACGAAGCCCTGACCGCCGCCGAGCTGGTGGTCCTGAGCCTCACCGACTACGACGCGATGTACGCCCTCCTCGGCGAAGCCGAGCCCGCCGCCCTCGCCGGCCGCGTCCTCGTCAACCTCAGCTCCGACACCCCCGACAAGGCGCGCGCGGCCGCCGCCTGGGCCGCGGAACGGGGCGCCACACAGCTCACCGGCGGCGTGCTGACCCCGCCCTCCGGCATCGGCAGCCCCGACACGTCCACCCTCTACAGCGGTCCGCGCGCCGCCTTCGACGCCCACCGCGCCACCCTGGAGGTCCTGACCGCCGCCGACCACCGGGGCGAGGACCCGGGCCTCGCCGCGCTGCTCTACCAGCTCAACATGACCATGTTCTGGACGGCCCTGACGAGCTATTGGCAGGCCGTCGCCATGGCCGACGCCCACGGCCTGAAGGCCGCCGACATCCTGCCTCTGGCCGTCGACGCCCTGAACCTGCGCCAGTTCCTGGAGTTCTACACGCCCCGCGTCGACGCCGGCGACCACACCGGCGACGTCGACCGGCTCACCATGGGCGCGGCCAGCATCGAGCACGTACTGCACACCGCCACGGACGCGGGCGTCGACGGCGCCCTCCCCGCCGCCGTCCTCGACATCTTCCGGCGCGGCCTCGCCGCCGGTCACGGCGCCGACAGCGCATCCAGCCTCGTCGAGATACTGAAGAGGCCGACGGCGTAGCCCAGTTGCTCTACGTTGGTGACGTGACCGACATCGAATCGAGGATCGACACCACCCGGCCCCATACCGCCCGCATCTGGAACTACTGGACCGGTGGCAAGGACAACTACCCCGTCGACCGGGAAGCCGGCGACCGGATCCGCGAGCTCCACCCCGGCATCGGCGAGTACGCCCGGGCCGACCGCCTCTTCCTGGGCCGCGCCGTGCGGCACCTGGCGGCGGAGGAGGGCATCCGCCAGTTCCTGGACATCGGCACCGGCCTGCCGAGCGCCGACAACACCCACGAGGTCGCCCAGCGCGTCGCCCCGGACGCCCGCATCGTGTACGTCGACAACGACCCGCTCGTCCTCGCCCACGCCCGCGCCCTCCTCGTCGGCACCCCGGAGGGCCGCACCGACTACATCGACGCCGACCTCCGTGACGTCGACGCCATCCTGGACGCGGCCGCCAAGACCCTCGACCTGGACCGGCCGGTCGCCCTCATGCTGCTCGGCGTCGTCATCTTCATCGAGGACGACGCCGAGTCGTACGCCATCGTCCGCCGCCTCATGGACGCCCTGGCCCCGGGCAGCCACCTCGTCCTCTCCCACACGGTCGTCCACCCCTCCATGCCGGACGTCGACGCGGCGGTCGCCTTCTGGAACGAGCACGGCACCCCCAAGCTCACCCAGCGCACCCCCGAGGCCATCACCCGCTACTTCGACGGCCTGGAACTCCTCGACCCCGGCGTCGTCCCCTGCTCCCACTGGCGCCCCGACACCCCGGCGGACGCGGTCGCCATGTACGCGGGCGTGGGCCGCAAGGCTGAGTAAACGGTCCCGCACGAACTGAGCACCCGCACCGAGGCGGCGCGCCGCCCCGGTGCGGTGAACTGGGCCCATGAAGGCACTTGAGACGATCCACGCGTACTTCCAGCGCCCGGGCCTCGCCGGCATCGACCGCGACGGCGAGGGTGACGGCGGCCGGGACGGCAAGGCCTGGCGGCCGGCCGCGACGGCCGCCGTGGTGGCGCTGGTCACGTACCCCTTGTGCCTGCTCATCGTGGGCCTCTCCACGATGAGCACCGACAGCTGCGGCCCCCGCCACTGCGGGCCGGGCACCATGGGCCCGCTTTCCGTGATGTACGTCGCCTACCAGGCGCTCCCGTACGTGACCCTCGCCGCCCTCGCCGTCGCGACCGCGCTCCCCTGGCACCAGCGTTGGCGCCCCGCCCGTCGCTGGGCTGCCCGTGCCGCACTGCTGCCCCAAGCCACGATCCTCACCACGCTGGTCGCGCTTCTGGCCTTCGGCGGGTGAACGCCCCGCACACGGTGACCGTGCGGGCCGCCCTCTCTCCGAGTGTGGCGGGCTCCGGCGCCCCCTCAAGGGCGCTCCCTTCGGTCGCGTCGCTTCGCGATGGGCTTCGCCCACCCTTGACCGGCCGCCTCCGCCCGCCTTTTCCCACTCGGAGGGCGGCCCGGGGGAACGGGCCCACGGGGGGGCGCCCTGCGGTGCGGGGTTCGTGGCCGAGGCGACCCGGCCGGGGCAGGCGCGGCAGTGGAATGGGGCGGCGCGGCTTGGCTAAGCGGCTGGCCGCCGTCTTCCGGTTGCGGTACAGGACCTCGCTCCTGCCGGTGGGGGGTGCGCGGCAGTGGCATGGGGCTTCTGGGCTGGGTTCGGCGGCTGAGGGCGGGTGATGGGTCGGGGTTCAGGCAGGTGGCTGGGCTGGGTGCGGGGCTGGGCCTGGGTGTCGCCTTGGCCGAGCGGCGCCCGGCTGGTCGGCTCGCAGGCCCGGTCCGGCCCCCTGCCGCCCGTGGCCGCTCCGGGGCACCTCACCGCCGCCCCGCCTACCCCACAGGGAGGCCCCACCCGTCTCCTTGGTTCCAGCAGCACCGGGATCGGGGAGTTGTGTGCGGTGTGAGACACCTTCCCGCCGTGGTGTCGGGGGCTGTGGGTGTCCCATCCCGCCCACAACTCCGGTGAGGCGGTACGGCTGTGGCTGGAGGGGCCGGAGGGATCCTCCTGTGGGTCGGATGAGGTGTCCGGGGACCGCCGCGAGTCCCGCCGAGCAGCAGCTGCGCCGGGAAGGCCGCGCCATGCGGGTGCCGGATGCCGGGCTGACCTGGCCCTGTGACGGGGCACGACGACCGGGCGCTTGGCGTCATGCGGGCGCGGCGGGCGGCGCTCAAGAGCCCCCTGACCCCGCCTGCCTCACCAGGACGCCTCACGGGGCCCTACCGTCACACCGGCACCAGGGGTGGGGAGTTGTGTGCGGAGTAGGACACCTTCCCGCCGTGGTGTCCGGGCTGTGGGTGTCCGATCCCGCACACAACCCGGGGGTCCGATACGGCTGTGACTGGAGGGGGCGCCCTTCCCGGACCTCCCCGGCAGGGGAGCAGCGGGGCGTGCCCCGGCCGCACCCGAGTGGCCAGGAGGCCGTGGCCCTGCGCCCGAGCCGGAGACCGAACCGGGCCGGGAGCTTCATCGTCCCGGGGCCCAACGTCCCCGCTGTGCCCCCGGCCGGACAGGGCTTCACCCGGGCCCAGCCCCGCACCCACCTCAGCCACCTGCCTGAACCCCGGCCCCTCACCCGGCCGCAGTCGCCGAACCCAGCCCAGAAGCCCCATTGCACTGGGGCGCACCCACCACCCACCGGAGCGAGGTCTTGTGCCGCAACCGGAAGACGGCCGCCCGCCGCTGAGCCGAGAGCGAGCCCCCCATTCCTCTGCCGCGCCTGCCACGGCCGGGTCGCCTCGGCAACGAGCCCCGGCGCAGCGGTGGGCCCCCCGGGATGCCTGCTCCCCGGGGCCGCCCTCCGAGAGAAAACGCGCGGGCGGAGGTGGCCTGTCAAGGGTGGCCGTAGGCCATCGGCGAAGCCGACGCGAAGCGCCCTTGACAGGCCGCCGGAGCCCGCGACTCTCGGGAGGGAGGGCGGCCCGGAACGGTGACCAGTACCGGATGGCCCACCCCCGGGCCGCCGGGCCGCCGGGCCGCCGGGCCGCCGGGGCGCCGGGCCGGTGGAGTTGGGGCGGTCGCCTCCGGGCGGGGCGTGCGCGCCCTCGCCGCGGTTCGTTGCGCGTGACGGCGTGAACCTCGCTCCGGCCGTGCGTCGCCGACACCTCGGCCGCCCTGGGCGTCCACCCCCTGAACGGGTGGCCGGGCGCCTACACTGGCACTCGGTGGACTGCCATGTCGTTTAGGGGTGGTTGACGGTGCGTAAGGCGTGGCTGGTCGCCGGGGTGTCCGTCGGGGCGTGCCTGAGCTTTGTCGCGCTGCTCGTCGTCGGGACGTACTCCGCCGCCGCCGGTCTGCTCGGCGGGGCCGGGGGTGCCCTCCATGGGGCTGTCGGGCTGGCGAAGGGAGCCGTGCCGGCGGCGTACCAGCCGCTCGTCCAGAAGTGGGGGAACCTGTGTCCGGCCATCAACCCCGCGCTGCTCGCCGCACAGTTGTACCAGGAGAGCGGCTGGAACCCGAAGGCGGTGAGCCATGCCGACGCGCGCGGTATCGCGCAGTTCATCCCGGGGACGTGGGCCACGCACGGGATCGACGGGGACAAGGACGGTGACCGGGACGTGTGGGACCCGGCGGACGCCATTCCGTCGGCCGCCTCGTACGACTGCGAACTCGCCGGGTACGTGAAGGACGTGCCGGGCGACCGGACGAACAACATGCTCGCCGCCTACAACGCCGGTGCGTACCGGGTGATAAAGGCCGGCGGGGTGCCCGGGATCAGCGAGACGCAGAACTACGTCCGGATCATCCGCACCCTGGAGAAGAGCTTCGCGCGACCCGTCGGCCGGGTCGAGCCGTCGCGGCAGGCGGCCGGGGCGATCTACTTCGCGCAGAAGAAGCTCGGCACGCCCTACCTGTGGGGCGGGAACGGGACGCCGGAGCAGCAGGGGCGCTTCGACTGCTCGGGGCTGACGCAGGCCGCGTACCGGACGGTGGGCATCGAGTTGCCGCGCGTCGCCAACGACCAGTACAACGCCGGTCCGCATCCCTCCCGGGACGAACTGCTGCCGGGGGATCTGGTCTTCTTCTCGGATGACTTGACCAATTCGCGCGCCATCCGGCACGTGGGGCTGTACGTCGGCGGCGGATACATGATCAACGCCCCGTACACCGGGGCGGTGATCCGGTTCGACAAGATCGATACGCCCGACTACTTCGGTGCCACCCGCGTCACCGAGGATGGCGCGAAAGCGCTCCCGACGGCGCGGCCCTGAGCTGCGCGTACGTATCACTCTTCGATAACGTCATGGTGATCGTTCCGTGGAGAGTGGAACGTACCCCTCCTGTGGGTCGTTCCCTGGACTGACGATGACGACACTGACCGGGTGACACTAGGCAAGGGGCCGCGGCATGGCTGGACTCGCATCGGACGGTTCGAACCCCGATGTCGGCCTGCTCTACGACATCAACGGCCTGGCGAAGGACGCCCCTTCGTGGTTCGACCGCGTCATGGAGTTCACCGGCGAGTACGGGATCATGCTGGCGATGGTGCTGGCTGTGCTCTGGTGCTGGTGGAGCGTGCGCCGACGCGGCGGCATGGAGGACTCCGTCGCCGCCGTCGCCGGTCTGATCTGGGCTCCGATCGCCGCCGGTGTGGCCCTCCTCGTCAATGTTCCTATTCGGGGTTTTGTGGAAAGGCCCCGGCCCTTCCTGGACCACCAGGGGCTTGAGGTGCTCGTCGACGGGAAGACGGACTTCTCGTTCGTGAGTGACCACGCCACCATGGCGATGGCCATCGGCGTGGGCGTCTTCGTCGCCAACCGCCGCTTCGGCCTCGCCGCGATCGGTCTCGCCCTCGTCGAGGGCTTCTGCCGCGTCTACATGGGCGTGCACTACCCGACGGACGTCGTCGGCGGCTTCGCGCTCGGTACGGCGGTGGCGCTGCTCCTCGCCCCGGTCGCCCTGGCTCTGCTGACGCCGCTGGTGTCGGCGGTGGCGCGCTCCGGGCGGGCCGGGTGGCTCGTACGGTCGCGCAAGGCGCCCGCGTGGGAGCGGCACGAGACGCTGGACATCGCCGAGCCGCGCCTCGGCTCGGGCTCCGCGACGGGTGCGGGCTCGGGCGAGAACGACCTGGCGGCCTAGCCCGCCGGGAGCCCTCGGCCGCGGTCGGGCGGCGGTGCCGCCATGTGCGCCGCCGCGTCCGTCCGTGCCCGGTCTCGTGACCGTCTCGCGGGTCCTGCCCAGCCGCAGGCGCAGCGGGCCACGGAGAACGAACCCCGCTCGGTGGTCGTGGCGTTGTGGACGTCCGGGACGGCGGGCGGGACGGCGGGCGGGACGGCGGGCGTCTGGTCATGCGCGTGCACAGCTCCACGGTACCGGCGTGACGGTGCGCCCGTGCGGTCGTTATCTGGGGCGGGTGGGGGTCTCGGGCAGCCAGCGGCACAGTGTTGGGGGTTGGCAGGCGATGGTGGTGCAGCAGAGGCGCAGGAGCGGCGCGTTCGCCGTCGCGGCCGCCGTGGTGGGCGCGATGGTCACCGGATGTTCGGCGGCGGCCGATGCCTCGCCCGGCGTGGAACCGGGCGATGCGGTACGCGCGGCTCCTGACGCGCTGACGCGGGCGGGAACGTCCAAGGCGCGTACGTCCATGGAGATGGCGACCGGCGGGACGCGGGTGACGATCCGGGGCGAGGGCGCGTACGACTTCGTCAAGCGGCACGGGCAGCTCAAGGTCGTCCTGCCCGAGGACCCCTCCGGTACCGACGGGCACCGCCCGATCACCGAGCTGCTCGCCCCCGGCGCGCTCTACATGAAGAACCGGGGCGCCGGTGTCCCGGCCGACAAGTGGGTCCGCGTCGACACCACCACCCTGGAGGATGGCAACCTCGTCACCGGTGGCGCGACCGATCCGGCGGCCGCCGCCGAGCTGCTGCGCGGCGCCGAGGACGTGAGTTACGTCGGCGAGGAGGAGCTCGCGGGCGTGCCGGTCACCCACTACCGCGGGGTGAGCGACTTGGGGCGGGCGGCGCGGGCGGCCTCACCGCAGGTGCGCGGGGCGCTCGCGGCGGCGGCGAAAGGGTTCGCCAGGGACGCGGTGCCGTTCGACGCGTACCTGGACCGCGAGGGGCGGCTGCGCAAGGTGCGCCACCAGTTCAGCTTCGCCAACCAGGGGCGTACGGTCGCGGTCGCGTCGACGACGCTGCTGTACGAGTTCGGCGTGCCCGTCGTCGTACAACTGCCGCCCGGCAAGGACATCTATGCGGGGAAGGTCAAGGCCTGACCATCGCAGAATGGTCCGGACGTGCCATGCGCGGTGCGTGTCGCGCTCCCTACGCTAGGAAGCCGGCACCGGCAGGAAGAGGTGATGCGCGTGGCCCCGCCCACTCCGACGACAGTCCAGGACCACGTGGCCCTCGCCGAGATCGAGCTGTGCGGTGAGTTGATGATCGCGGCGTCCGCCACGGACGGCGAGCGGCTCAGCGCGGACCTCATCGACGAGGTGCTGAACGTGATACCCGAGGGGCGCGGCGGGTCTGCCGCGCCCCGGTGAGCAGCCGAGGGGACGGTCAGGTCCGCATCATGCGGGCGATCGCCTTCGTCGCCTCCTCGACCTTCGCGTCGATCTCGTCCCCGCCCTTGACGGCGGCGTCGGCGACGCAGTGGCGCAGGTGCTCCTCCAGGAGCTGGAGGGCGAAGGACTGGAGGGCCTTCGTGGACGCGGAGACCTGAGTGAGTATGTCGATGCAGTAGACGTCCTCGTCGACCATCCGCTGCAGGCCCCGGATCTGGCCCTCGATGCGGCGCAGGCGCTTGAGGTGTTCGTTCTTCTGCTGGTGGTACCCGTGCACGCCGTGGTCGTGGTCCACGTCCTGCCCTTCGACCGGAAGGCCGGCCGCCTCGGTGGTCGTCATCGCGTCCTCCCGTTGTCACGTAAGGGGTATGTATACCCCTCATGGGTATATGGTACCGATCCTTGGCCGAAGGTGGCGGGGGCCGGTTCTGTTCACTGTGCCTGATGGGCGACACTGAAGAACGCCGGTTAGCCGTGGCCGGATGATGCGCCTAGCATCAGCCTGACCGAAACCCATGCACCTAGAGGACCCCACGTGCGCTTTCGTCTGACCCCCAGGGAGACGAGCTTCTACGACATGTTCTCCGCATCCGCGGACAACATCGTCACGGGCTCCAAACTCCTGATGGAACTGCTCGGAGCGGATTCCTCCGCCCGGGCCGAGATCGCGGAGCGGATGCGGGCAGCGGAGCACGCGGGCGACGACGCGACCCACGCGATCTTCCACCAGCTGAACTCCTCCTTCATCACGCCGTTCGACCGCGAGGACATCTACAACCTCGCGTCGTCGCTCGACGACATCATGGACTTCATGGAGGAGGCCGTCGACCTGGTCGTCCTCTACAACGTGGAGGAGCTGCCGAAGGGTGTCGAGCAGCAGATCGAGGTGCTGGCGCGGGCGGCCGAGCTGACAGCCGAGGCGATGCCGCACCTGCGGACGATGGACAACCTCACCGAGTACTGGATCGAGGTCAACCGGCTGGAGAACCAGGCGGACCAGATCCACCGCAAGCTGCTCGCCCACCTCTTCAACGGCAAGTACGACGCCATCGAGGTGCTCAAGCTGAAGCAGATCGTGGACGTACTGGAAGAGGCCGCCGACGCCTTCGAGCACGTGGCCAACACGGTGGAGACCATCGCGGTCAAGGAGTCCTGAGCTTCGTGGACACCTTCGCACTGGTCGTGACCATTGGTGTCGCGCTCGGCTTCACATATACGAACGGCTTCCACGACTCGGCGAACGCCATCGCCACGTCCGTCTCCACCCGGGCGCTGACCCCGCGCGCGGCGCTCGCCATGGCCGCGGTGATGAACCTCGCGGGTGCCTTCCTGGGCAGCGGTGTCGCCAAGACCGTCAGCGAGGGCCTGATCCAGACGCCCGAGGGCCAGCGGGGCATGGGCATCCTCTTCGCGGCGCTGGTCGGCGCGATCGTCTGGAACCTGATCACCTGGTACTTCGGCCTGCCCTCGTCGTCCTCGCACGCGCTGTTCGGCGGGATGGTCGGCGCGGCGCTGGCGGGCGGGACGACCGTCTACTGGGGCGGTGTCGTCGACAAGATCGTCATCCCGATGTTCGTGTCGCCTGTGGTCGGCCTGGTGGTCGGCTACCTGGTGATGTGCGGGATCATGTGGATCTTCCGCAAGTCGAACCCGCACAAGGCGAAGCGCGGCTTCCGTATCGCCCAGACCGTGTCGGCGGCGGGCATGGCGCTCGGCCACGGCCTCCAGGACGCCCAGAAGACGATGGGCATCGTGGTGATGGCGCTGGTCATCGCCGATGTCGAGCAGGCCGGTGACCCGATCCCGGTGTGGGTGAAGGTCGCGTGCGCGGTGATGCTGTCGCTGGGTACGTACGCGGGTGGCTGGCGCATCATGCGTACGCTGGGCCGCAAGATCATCGAGCTGGACCCGCCGCAGGGCTTCGCCGCGGAGACGACGGGTGCGTCGATCATGTTCGGCTCGGCGTTCCTCTTCCACGCGCCGATCTCGACGACGCACGTCATCACGTCGGCGATCATGGGCGTGGGCGCGACGAAGCGGGTCAACGCGGTGCGGTGGGGCGTCGCGAAGAACATCATCCTGGGGTGGTTCATCACCATGCCGGCGGCGGCGCTGGTCGCGGCGTCCAGCTTCTTCGTGGTGCGGTTGTTCTTCGGGTAGGGGCCGTTGCGCGGGGCCACTTCCCCTACGCCGGGCGGCGTGGGGGGACCCCCAGCGGCTGAACGCAAACGGATGGGCCCGCCCTCTGGGAGAGAGGGCGGGCCCTTGCCTTGCGGTGGCACCGCCATGCAGCACCGCAAGGAGTTCCGAGGGGCGGGCCGGTCACCGGCGGCCCGGGGCGGCCATTGGGCGGGGTGCCTGCCACCGTCGCTCCCGGCCCGGGGTGACCCGCGAGGGTGGCCCCGAGCGCACCACCCACCGACAGCAACCGTCGACGCCCCCGGCCCGGGCCGAGCCCGGGCACGGGGCCTAGCCGAAGCGGCCGGAGATGTAGTCCTCCGTCGCCTGGACCGACGGGTTGGAGAAGATGCGCTCCGTGTCGTCGATTTCGATCAGCTTGCCGGGCTGGCCGACCGCCGCCAGGTTGAAGAAGGCGGTGCGGTCGGAGACGCGGGCCGCCTGCTGCATGTTGTGGGTCACGATGACGATCGTGAACCGTTCCTTCAGCTCGCTGATCAGGTCCTCGATGGCGAGCGTCGAGATCGGGTCGAGCGCCGAGCACGGCTCGTCCATCAGCAGTACGTCCGGCTCGACCGCGATCGCGCGGGCGATGCACAGGCGCTGCTGCTGACCGCCGGAGAGGCCGGAGCCGGGCTTGTTGAGGCGGTCCTTGACCTCGTTCCAGAGGTTCGCGCCCCGGAGGGAGCGCTCGACGACCTCGGCGAGCTCGGCCTTCTTGTACGAGCCGTTGAGGCGCAGCCCCGCCGCCACGTTGTCGAAGATCGACATCGTCGGGAACGGGTTCGGGCGCTGGAAGACCATGCCGACCGTGCGGCGCACGGCGACGGGGTCGACGTCCTTGCCGTACAGGTTCTCGTCGTCCAGCATCACCTTGCCCTCGACGCGGCCACCGGGGGTGACCTCGTGCATACGGTTCAGGGTGCGCAGGAAGGTGGACTTGCCGCAGCCGGACGGGCCGATGAAGGCCGTCACGGAGCGGGGCTCGACGGTCATGGAGATGTCGTCGATCGCCTTGTGGGAGCCGTAGTAGGCGGTGAGGCCGCTGACGTCGATTCGCTTGGCCATTTCAATCACTTCCAGGTGGCCTTAGCGGCCGGTCTTCGGGGCCTTCCAGCGGGCGATGCCGCGGGCGACCAGGTTGAGGATCATGACGAAGGCGATCAGGACGAGGGCGGCGGCCCAGGCGCGGTCGTACGACGCCTCACTGCCGACCTTGTACTGCTCCCAGATGTAGAAGGGGAGCGAGGACTGGGCACCTTCGAAGGGGTTGGTGTTGATCAGCTGGCTGCCGAAGACCAGCAGCATGATCGGGGCGGTCTCACCGGCGATGCGGGCGATAGCGAGCATCACACCCGTGGTGATACCCCCGAGCGCGGTGGGGATGACCACCTTCAGGATGACGCGCCACTTCGGTACGCCGAGGGCGAGCGCGGCCTCCCGCAACTCGTTCGGGACGAGCTTGAGCATCTCCTCCGTGGAGCGGACCACGACCGGGATCATCAGGATCGCCAGCGCCAGGGCGCCCATCAGGCCGGACGGCGCCAGCCCCGCGATCAGCATGATCGAGAGGATGAACAGGCCGGCGACGATCGAGGGGATGCCCGTCATGACGTCGACGAAGAACGTCACGGCCTTGGCGAGCGCGCCCTTGCCGTACTCGACGAGGTAGACGGCGGTCAGCAGGCCGATCGGCGCGGAGACGAGGGTGGCCAGGCCGACCTGCTCCAGGGTGCCGATCAGCGCGTGGTAGACGCCGCCGCCGACGTCGAAGCCGGGGACGCCGGCCATCGAGTGGGTGAGGAAGTACCCGTCGAGGACCTTGATGCCCCGGCTGACCGTCACCCAGATCAGGGACAGCAGCGGTACGACGGCGAGGACGAAGCACACCCAGACGACGCTGGTGGCGAGCCGGTCCTTGGCCTGGCGCTCGTTCTCGACGGCCGAGGTCGCGATGTACGAGATGACGACGAACAGGGCGGCCGCGATCAGGCCCCACTGGATGCGGCTGTCGAGGCCGGTGGCGACGCCGACGCCGATACCGAGGGCGATGGACACGGCGGCGAAGCCGGCCGGTGCCCAGCGCGGCATGCGGCGCGCGCTGAGGCTGCCCGGGCGGGGGCCGGGGGCGGCCTGCGCGGGGGTGGCGTCCTGGATCATGTTGCTCATCAGGCGTTCGCCCCCGAGTACTCCTTGCGGCGCGCGATGATCAGGCGGGCCGCGCCGTTGACCAGCAGGGTGAGGACGAAGAGCACCAGGCCGGAGGCGATCAGGGCGTCGCGCCCCAGCTCGTTGGCCTCGTCGAACTTCGCGGCGATGTTCTGGGCGAACGTACCGCCGCCGGGGTTGAGCAGGTGCAGCGAGATCACGAAGCTCGGGGAGAGGACCGTCGCGACGGCCATCGTCTCGCCGAGCGCGCGGCCGAGGCCCAGCATCGAGGCGGAGATGACGCCGGAGCGGCCGAAGGGCAGCACGGAGAGGCGGATGACCTCCCAGCGGGTCGCGCCGAGGGCCAGGGCGGCCTCCTCGTTCATGCGCGGCACCTGGAGGAAGACCTCGCGGCTGACGCTGGTCACGATCGGCAGGATCATGATCGCCAGCAGGATGCCGACGGTGAACAGCGAGCGGGCGACGCCGACCTCGGTCTTCTCGAAGATGTACGTCCAGCCCAGGAACTGGTCCAGCCAGAGGTTCAGGCCCTCCAGGTACGGGACCAGGAAGAGGGCGCCCCAGATGCCGTAGATGATCGACGGCACGGCGGCCAGCAGATCGACGACGTACGCGAGGGGCGCGGCCAGCTTGCGGGGCGCGTAGTGCGAGATGAACAGCGCGATGCCGACGGCGATCGGGACCGCGATCACCATCGCGATGATCGAGCTCACGATCGTGCCGAAGAGCAGGACCGCGATACCGAAGACGGGCGGGTTGCCGGCCGGGTTCCAGTCGAAGGTGGTGAGGAAGTTGCCTTCGTTCTCGGAGAGGGCGAGCGAGGCCCGGTAGGTGAGGAACACGGCGATCGACGCCATGATCACCAGGAGCAGGATGCCCGAGCCGCGGGAGAGGCCGAGGAAGATCTTGTCGCCCGCGCGGCCGGTGGACGTGGATCCCGTCTTCCCGGCGACCGGCGGAGCCGGTGCGTTGTCAGTCGTTATAGCCATGGTCTTTCCGGTCTGTGTGGGGGAAGTCCGCGGTGGCGGCTCCCCTGGCGGCGGTGCACCGGATGGGGTGGAGGCCGGCCCGGTCGTCGTGCCCCGGGCCGGCCGTGGTCGTCAGGTCAGGAGAGGCCGTTGACCGTCTCGCGGACCTTGGCGTTGATCTCGGCCGGGATCGGCGCGTAGCCGGCCTCGGAGAGGACCTTCTGGCCCTCCTCGGAGGCGGTGTAGGTCAGGAAGGACTTGACCGTGCCGAGGGTCTCGGGCTTGTTGCCGGTGTCGCAGACGACCTCGTAGGTCACCAGGACGATCGGGTACGCGCCCTCCGCCTTGGTGGCGTAGTCCAGCTCGAGGGCCAGGTCCTTGCCGGTGCCCTTGACCTTGGCGGCGGCGATGGCCTTGGAGGCGTTCTCCGAGGTGGCCGCGACCGGGGCGGCGGCGCCGGTGTCGATCTGGACGGTCGGGATGTTCTGCGAGGTGGCGTAGCTCAGCTCGAAGTAGCCGATGGCGCCCTCGGCCTGCTTCACCTGGGCGGCGACGCCGGAGGAGCCGGACGCGGCCTGGCCACCGGGGGCCGGCCACTTCTTCTCGGCCTCGTACGGCCAGTCCGCCTTGGCGGCCTTGCCGAGGTACTTGCCGAGGTTCTGGGTGGTGCCGGAGTCCTCGGAGCGGTGGAAGGCCTGGATGGCGGTGCTCGGGAGCTTGGCGTTCGGGTTGAGCTTGGCGATCGCCGGGTCGTCCCACTTCTTGATCTTGTCGTTGAAGATCTTGGCGATGGTGGGGGCGTCGAGGACCAGGTCCTTCACGCCGGGCACGTTGTAGCCGATGGCGATCGGGCCGCCGACCATGGGCAGGTTGATGCCCTGGCCGCTCTTGCAGATCTTCTTGGACTCGGCGACCTCCTCCGGCTTGAGCGCGGAGTCGGAGCCGGCGAAGCCGACGGTGCCCTGGTTGAAGGCGATGATGCCCTCACCGGAGGAGGAGGACTTGTAGTTGATCTCCACGCCCGGGCAGGCGGCCATGTAGTTCTTGACCCACAGGTCCATGGCGTTCTTCTGCGCGGAGGAGCCGGAGGCCAGGAGCTGGCCCTTGGCGTCGGCGCACTTGATGTTCGACGCGGCCCCGGTCTTCTTGCCGCCGGTGGAGGCGCCGGTGTTGTCGTCCGAACCACACGCCGTGAGGACCAGGGCGCCGGAGACGGCGAGGGCGCCGAGCGCGGTGGCGCGAAGCCCGTTCTTGCGCTGAAGCTTCACTTTCGGGTGTTCCTTCCAGGAGCCGCCGGTCCGGTGTGACGTTGTGCGGCGGCGTGTGTCGGGGAGTGGATGGTGGGCGGCGTGCTCTCTTGCGAGGGCACGTCGTTCACCGTGCACGGCCGAAATTAGGCAGAACAGGTGAAGTGGCCGACGGGGGAGAGTGAACGGCAGGTGAACCGTGACGGAAGCCGCGGTGAGGGGCGGTGCGGCCCATTGTGCCGGGGCGCCGCGGGTGGGGCCGGTGCCCCTTGCGCGGGGCGCGGCCGTGTGCACGCGGGCCGGCGGCCCCCGCGGTGCCCGGCGGCCCGCCGCCGTGGGCGGGGTCGTGCGGGGCGGTGCGCCGCTGCGGGCGGTGGTCGTGCGGGGCGGTGCGCCGCCGTGGGCGGGGTCGTGCGCCGGTGCGCGCGGGACGCCGGGCGGCATCCGGACCACCCGAGCGGGGGGCGGGTACAGGGACGGAGGGTAGCCCGGAGGTGTGACACCGCGTGCCCCGTTGTGGGCCGCCTTCCCCGTCGGGTTCCGCCCGTGCCTCTCCCTGTTGTGGGCGGTCGTCCCGCGCCGGGTTCCAGCCGTACCTCCTCCCGGGGCGGTGCCCCTTCCCGGTGCGGGTCGGTGGCCTGCCGGGGGGCGGGGGGCGTGGCCCCTCCGGGCTCGTCTCTCCCCCAGAGGGGGCACCCCCACGAGGCCAGCGGCCTTGGGTGCCTCGGAACGGGAGCCCGGCCGGCGCCGCCAGCCTCTGCGGGGACGACCCTGCACGGCCCCACCCCTGGTCGGACGCCGGGTGCGGGGCTCCGTGGGTGGGGGTCAGCCCTTCTGCTTCAGGGCGGTCAGCGTCTCGGTGGTGTCCTTGATGAGCCAGTCCTTGAGGTCCTTCTCGTCCGGCCGCTCGACCTTGCTGTCGGGGCCGCCGCCGTACCAGGTCCACTCCATCTCGAAGGTGAACCAGCCGGATCGCACGGCGAGCAGCATGCTGCCGACCGTGTCCTTTCCCTCCCCGCGGTATTCGGTCACCAGGAACGCCTCGTCGCCGAGGTTGTCGATGGGGGCCGGCTGGTAGCGGTACCGGGACTTGTCGGTCGTCTTGTCCCGGTACGCCCAGTACGACGACGCGAACTCGGCCGACGGGTCGCCCGCCCTGTGCCACTCGGCCGACGTGCGGACGAACACGGTGTCGCCGTCCTTCTCGGTGGCCTGCAGGTCCTTGAGG
Organism: Streptomyces sp. CB03234; assembly: GCF_001905885.1. Classification (GTDB taxonomy): domain Bacteria; phylum Actinomycetota; class Actinomycetes; order Streptomycetales; family Streptomycetaceae; genus Streptomyces. The sequence goes on from NZ_LIYH01000006.1 coordinate 27,586, forward strand.
TCCCGGTGGCAGTAGCTCTGGTCGAGGCCCTCCTGCTGGGAGGTGTAGCGCGAGTCGGCCCCCGCGAGGCTGTAGCGCCCCCGGAAGGCGTTGAGCGGGGCGGCCCCGCACAGGTTCGCCTCGTACGCGTACCCGCCGAAGTCGGGCTTCGCGGGAGCGGCGGCGTCCTCCCTGTCGAAGACGCCCGTCACGAAGAGCGTCGTCGCCCACACCGCGGAGGCGACCACCGCGCCGGTGACGGTGAGCAGCCAGCCCGGTATCCGCCTCCCTCCGGTCCCTCCGGTCCCTCCGGGCGCCGGGAACGGCTGCTGGAGGTACGGGTTGGGTGCCGGAGTGCCGTACTGCTGCCGATAGACGGGCTGTTGGTACGGATTGGGCTGCTGAGCGGGCGTCGACATGATCAGCAATGTATCCGGGCGGCTCAGCCCGGTACGCCGAGCGCCGCCAGGAGCGCCGGGACCAGGGGGCGGTCCTGGTGGTGGGACAGCCGGGTCAGGGCCGCCGGGGGCGGGAGCCACAGCAGGCGGTCCACTTCCCGGGTGGGGACGAACGTGCCGCCCGTCGCCTCGGCCTCCCAGTAGGTGACCTGCTTCGTACGGCCGTCGGCCATGAGGTAGCGGACCGTCGGGAGGCGGGCGCCCGGGCGGCAATGGTGGCCGGTCTCCTCGAGGACCTCGCGTACGGCCGTGGCCGGCAGGTCCTCGCCGCGCTTGGGCTTGCCCTTGGGGAAGGACCAGTCGTCGTACTTGGGACGGTGGACCAGGCACAGCTCCAGGCCGCCGGGCGCCCGCCGCCACAGGACGCAGCCGGCCGCCGGGACCACGGTCACCGCGCCGTCACCGCCGTACGCTGCCAGGCGCGCTGGAAGGCGTGCCGGGCCGCCTCAACCTCGTGCCGCTGGTCCGCGTGCAGCACCCCGAGCGCGTACGCCGTCGCGGGGGCGATGCGCGGCGTTCGCGCGGCGGTCGCGGCGGCGGCGGCCGCCTCCGCGGCGTCCCGGTGGCGGTCCAGCGCGCGGCCCGCCTCGTACAGCACGGGTTCCGTACCCCGCACCTCGCCCGCGTACCGGTGCAGCCGCAGCAGGAGCCGCACCTGGTGCCAGGGCCCGTCCAGCTGCTCACCGCCCACCGCCGGGGCCATCGGCAGGGCGGCCACCGCGTCCAGGAGCCGGCGCTCGACGACCTCCGCGGGCGGGCCGAGCACCTCGGAGGCGGGCGCGGCGGCGGCGGGGCCCAGCGGGACCTCCGAGGCCAGCAGCGCGACCGCGTCGGCGACCGCGTGGAACCGGGAGGAGCCCAGCGCCCGGAGGGCCGCGGAGTGGGCGCGCGTCCGGGCAAGGGTGAGCTGCCGCTCCAGCAGCGCCCCCGCCCGCGCCGCGCCCACGGCGAGGGCTTCCGCGCCGGAGCCGCCGGAGCCGCCGGAGCCGCCGCTCCTCTGAGCCGGGACGGTCGCCGTACCGCCCGACAGCCGGGCCAGCGCGTCGACGAGCCGGACGAGCCGCGACGTACAGGCGTGCTCGGCGGCCAGCGTGCCGGACAGCCACGCCAGTTCGGTGCGCAGCTGGTCCGCCCACGCGGCGTCCAGCAGCGGCCGGAAGGTGTGCAGCGTGCCGCTGATGCGGCGGGCGGCGGCGCGCAGCGCCCGGGCGGCCTCCTCGGCGCCCGCCGTGTCCGCGCCGCATTCGGTGTGGAGCCGCAGGCTGCGCAGGAAGTCCGCCGCCCGGGCGTGGAGGTAGGGCGACAGGATCTCGCCCGCGGGGGTCCGGTCAGGGTTGTGCACGTCGGCGCCTCCGCGCGTCGATCAGCATCTCCTGGACGTGCCGCAGCGGCTGGCCGTCGTGGTCCGTCGCGTGCCGCGTCCAGTCCCCGTCCGGTCCGAGGTGCCAGGACGAGGTGGTGTCGGCCATGCCGGTGTCCAGCAGCCGGTTGAGGGCGGCGCGGTGGGCCGGGTCGGAGACCCGTACCAGGGCCTCTATGCGGCGGTCGAGGTTACGGTGCATCATGTCGGCGCTGCCGAACCACACTTCGGGCTCGCCGCCGTTCCCGAACGCGAAGATGCGGGAGTGTTCCAGGAACCGTCCGAGGATGGAGCGGACCCGCACGTTCTCCGACAGGCCGGGCACTCCCGGGCGGATGGCGCAGATGCCGCGTACCCAGATGTCCACCGGTACGCCGGCCTGCGAGGCGCGGTAGCAGGCGTCGATGACGGCCTCGTCGACCATCGAGTTGACCTTGATGCGGACGTAGGCGGGCCGCCCGGCGCGGTGGTGGACGATCTCCTTGTTGATCCGCGAGATCAGGCCGTCGCGCAGTGACTTGGGGGCGACGAGGAGGCGGCGGTAGGTCTCCCGGCGCGAGTAGCCGGACAGCCGGTTGAACAGGTCGGACAGGTCCGCGCCGACCTGCGGGTCGGCGGTCAGCAGGCCGAGGTCCTCGTACAGCCGGGCGGTCTTGGGGTGGTAGTTGCCGGTGCCGACGTGGCTGTAGCGGCGCAGCGTGTCGCCCTCCTGGCGGACGACGAGCGACAGCTTGCAGTGGGTCTTGAGGCCGACCAATCCGTACACGACGTGGCAGCCCGCCTCCTCCAGCTTGCGGGCCCACTTGATGTTGGCCTGCTCGTCGAAGCGGGCCTTGATCTCGACGAGGACGAGGACCTGCTTGCCGGACTCGGCCGCGTCGATGAGGGCGTCGACTATGGGGGAGTCGCCGGAGGTGCGGTACAGGGTCTGCTTGATCGCCAGGACGTCGGGGTCGCCGGCGGCCTGCTCCAGGAAGGCCTGCACGGAGGTGGAGAAGGAGTCGTACGGGTGGTGCAGCAGCACGTCCCGTTCGCGCAGCGCGGCGAAGATGTCGGGCGCGGACGCCGACTCGACCTCGGCCAGGTCGCGGTGCGTCCCGGCGACGAACTTCGGGTACTTCAGCTCGGGCCGGTCGAGGGCGGAGATGCCGAACAGGCCGGTCAGGTCCAGCGGGCCGGGCAGCGGGTAGACCTCGGCGTCGGAGACCTTCAGTTCGCGGACGAGGAGGTCGAGGACGTACGGGTCTATCGACTCCTCGACCTCCAGGCGCACCGGCGGCCCGAAGCGGCGCCGCATGAGCTCCTTCTCCAGCGCCTGGAGGAGGTTCTCGGCGTCGTCCTCCTCGACCTCCAGGTCCTCGTTGCGGGTCACCCGGAACATGTGGTGCGCCAGCACCTCCATGCCCGGGAACAGCTCCTCCAGGTGCGCGGCGATGACGTCCTCCAGCGGGACGTAGCGCTGCGGGGACGCTTCGAGGAACCGGGAGAGCAGCGGCGGGACCTTCACGCGTGCGAAGTGGCGGTGGCCGCTGACGGGGTTGCGGACGACGACGGCCAGGTTGAGGGAGAGGCCGGAGATGTACGGGAAGGGGTGGGCGGGGTCGACGGCGAGCGGGGTGAGGACGGGGAAGATCTGCTGGCGGAACAGGGTGAAGAGGCGGGCCTGCTCCTTCTCGGTCAGCTCGGGCCAGCGGATCAGGTGGATGCCCTCGTCGGCCAGGGCGGGGCAGATGTCCTGCTGGAAGCAGGCGGCGTGCCGGGCCATGAGCTCCCGCGACCGGGTCCAGATCAGGTCGAGGACCTCGCGGGGCTGGAGTCCGGACGCGGACCGGGTGGCGACGCCGGTGGCGATGCGGCGCTTGAGGCCGGCGACGCGGACCATGAAGAACTCGTCCAGGTTCGAGGCGAAGATCGCGAGGAAGTTCGCTCGCTCGAGGAGGGGGGTCGCCGGGTCCTCGGCGAGCTCCAGCACCCGTTCGTTGAACGCCAGCCAGCTGCGTTCGCGGTCCAGGAACCGGCCGGTCGGCAGCTCGGCGCCCGCGCCGTCCTCCTCGTAGGAGTCGAGATCGGCGTCGAGATCGGGCGCCAGGTCGGACACCGGGACGTGTGCCACGGTGTGCGGCCGGTGCGCGGCGATGGAGCCGACGGACGGCTGGGGGTGCGGGACCTGGACCTCGGCGGGCTGCTGGCTCATGGCACCATTCTTCCGCGCGATGGGCTGGTCAAGCGCGTCGGAGCGGGCCGCGGACACGGCGGGCTTCATTGAGTGAGCGTCGCAAGCGTGTCTGAATGGTCGGTAACGACGACATGACGTCCCGGGGGCGGACGGCCAGACCCCCGTCCAGGCCGTCCGCCCCCGGGACGTGCGGGTGCGTGCGCGGGCCGGTGCGCCGGGGCGGATTGGCGGGACCGGCGCGCGGCTGGGTGCCTTACGCGTGGTGGCGGCGCAGGACGCGGAACGCGGCGTACGTCGCGGCGGCGGCGAATGCGAGGACGATGCCCGCCTCCACGAGCTGGATGGGCCAGAAATGCGAGGCCGGGTGGTAATCGAGGAAGTAGGTCACGTCTTGACGGTCGGCCCTGCACGGAGGGGGCGGCTGGGACGGTGGGCCGACGAAACAGTGGTCCAGGCCGATGCGCTCGCCTGAGGGGGTGAGCATGCCTTCCTCGACGCGCCACGTCCGGGAGACCTTGACGGCGGGTGGCTCACCCAGGCCGGTCGCGGTCCTGATCGGCCACAGGTGCACGCGCGTCTGGGACAGGAGGAGCAGAACTCCACCGGTGAGCACGGCGGTCGCGCTCATCGCGAGCACGGTACGGCGTACGAGCAGTCCGACGAGCGTGCCCAGCGCGAGCCCCATCACCGCACAGGCCGTGGGTATGACGCCGATCGAGGCGTACATCGTGGGCTCGTACCAGTAGGTGGGGAAGTCGTGGGCGGGCCCGGTCGACCATGACCAGGAGAAGAGCAGCGTCAACAGTGCCGTGCCCGCGATGACGACGCCCATGGGCACGGTGAGCTTGGCCGCGAGCCAGCGGGCGGGGCTGAGGGACTGGGTCCACGCCAGCTTGTACGTTCCGGTCTCCAGCTCCCGGGCGATCATGGGCCCGGCCACGAACGCCCCCACGACGGCGGGCAGCGCCATCATGCCGAGCGCGGCGTACTCGATGAGGTGCCGGGCGCTCCAGATCGCGTCCGTGTAGTCGCGGGCCGGCTGGAAGCAGCGCTGCTCCGTGCTGCTGACGGTGCAGTCCACGGCTCGCAGGGCCTCCGCCGCGCTGTCCGCCCAGGCGCGGGAGGCGACCATCATCGCGGCGGCGGCCACGACCAGGCCCAGTACCGTCCACAGCGCCCGTCGGTGCTGGCGTACGACGACCCAGCGGGGACCCGTCAGAAGCTGCGCGCTCACGCCGCCACCGCCCCGTCCGTGTCGACGGCCGCGCTCGGGGTGAGGAGCGGTGGGGCGTCCGGGGAGCGGAGATGGGCGAGCAACAGGTCCTCCAGGGACGGTTCCGTGGTGTGCCAGGGCGTGGGGGCGACGGGGCCGTCGTGGCGGACGAGCGCGGTGAGCTGGCGGCCCGTGACGCGGGACTCCACGACCGTGTGCGGGGCCAGGTCGGCGACGGGGCCGGTGACCAGGGTGTGGGCGGTGAGGATGTCGTCGATGCTGCCGCCGAGGCGGATACGGCCGTCGTCGACGAGCAGCAGGAAGTCGCAGGCGCCCTCCAGTTCGCTGAGGATGTGCGACGACATCACGACGGTCGTGCCGCGCTCGGCCGCGTCCGCCATGAGGGTGCCCATCAGCTGGTGGCGGGCGAGCGGGTCGAGGTCGGCCATCGGCTCGTCGAGCAGGAGCAGTTCGGGGCGCTTGCCGAGCGCCAGGGCGAGCGCGACGCGGGTGCGCTGGCCGCCCGAGAGGGTGCGGACGCGGGCGGCAGGGTCGAGCGGGCCGACGATCCGTTCGGCGACCTCGGCGTCCCAGCGGCCGGGGTTGAGTTCGGCGCCCACGCGGAGGGTCTCGGCGACCGTGAGCTGCGGGTACAGCGGCTTGTCCTGGGCGACGTACGCCACGCGTTCCCGGGCGGACGCGGGGTCGGTGCCGAGGACGCGGACCGTGCCGGCAGTCGGCCGCATCAGGCCGGCGGCCAGGGCGAGGAGCGTGGACTTGCCGGCGCCGTTGGGGCCGACGAGCGCGCAGATACGGCCGGCCGGGAGCCGGAAGGCGCAGTCCTGGAGCGCGGGGCCGCGCCGCCGTCCGTAGCGTTTGGCGAGGCCGTGGGCCTCCAAGGCGCTGGTCATGAGTCGTCCCCCTCGTAGAGCTGTTCCAGTACGGAAGTGAAGAGCGCCGTCACGTCGTCCCGCTCCAGCCCGGCCGCACGGGCGCGGGCGGCCCAGTCGGCGAGTTCGCCGCGCAGGGGGGAGTCGGCCGGGGCGCTGCCCAGGGTCTTCCGTACGAAGGTGCCGAGGCCGCGGCGGGCCTCGACGAGGCCCTCCCGTTCCAGTTCCCGGTAGGCCTTGAGCACCGTGTTCGGGTTGATGGCGGTGGCTTCGACGACCTCGCGTGCCGTGGGCAGCCGGTCTCCGGGTTCCAGCAGGCCGAGGCGGAGGGCCTGTTTGGTCTGCTGGACGATCTGGAGGTAGGTGGCGACGCCGCTGCGCCGGTCGATGCGGTACTCGACCACGTCCTTGCACCACCCTTTCACTAATCAAGTAGTGAAAGGGTGGTGCAAGAGAGGGCGAGGTGTCAACACCTCGCCCGTCTCTCAGAACACTCGCGTCACGTCTCCGAGCGGTACATCAGGTCCACCTCGTGCGTCGTGAACCCCATCCCCTCGTACACCCGCACCGCCGCCGTGTTGTCCGCGTCCACGTACAGCATCGCCGTCGGTACGCCCTCGGCCGCCAGGTGCCGCAGCCCGATCGCGGTCAGCGCCTTGCCGAGGCCGCCGCCCTGCGCCTCGGGGCTGACGCCGACGACGTACACCTCGCCGAGCTGCTCCTCGGCGTGCACCTTCGTCCAGTGGAAGCCCACGAGCTCGCCGTCCGGCTCCCGTACGGCCAGGAAGAAGCCCTTCGGGTCGAACCACGGCTCGGCCTTGCGGTCGTCCAGGTCCCGCTGGGTCAGCGACCCCTGCTCGGGGTGGTGCGCGAACGCGGCGGCGTTGACGGCCAGCCAGGCCGCGTCGTCCTGGCCCGGCACGAACGTGCGGACGGTGATGCCGGGCGGGAACACCGGCTCGGGGATGTCCGACAGGTCGGTGAGCGGCCGGCGCATCTGCCGCAGCTCCCGGAACAGGGTCAGCCCGAGCACCTGCGACAGGTGGCGGGCGGCCGACTTGCCGCCGTGCGCCCACACCCGCAGCCGCTTGCCGGAGGCGGCCAGCAGCGCGGAACCGAGCGCCCGGCCATGGCCACGGCCCCGGTGCGCGGGGTGGACGACCAGCTCGGCGGCCGGGGCCTCGACCGGGTCGGTGTCCTCCAGCTGGGCGTAGCCGACGAGGTCGCCGTGGACGGTGAGCAGCAGGTGCGACACCCCTTCGCGCCGCCCGCCGCGCAGCTGGAGCCGCCCCTGTTCGGAGACGGCCTGCATCCCGTCGGCGCGGGCAGCGTCGGCGAGGAGGGCGAGGACGGCCTGGGCCTGCTCGTGGGTGAGCTCGTCGAGGGTCTCGATACGGCGGCCGGGCTCAAGGGCCGGTACGGGGGCGTCAGTCGTCATGCGTACGAGCCTACGGCGGTCGATGGCAACCGGCTTGTAACCCTCCACCCCCTGTTGCGCTACGCGCGTTGACCCTAGGCTGCGCTGGGCCGTAGACAACGTGTTGACCACCGAGGGGACAGATGTCAGCCACACCGAAGAAGAACCGCGCGGGGCGGCGGATACTCGCCACCGCCGCCGGACTGGCCACCGTCGGCGCCCTGGTCGCCGCCCTCCCCGCCGGCGCCGATGACGGCGTGCGGACCGCCGCGCACACCGGCCGCACCGTCGACGTGCAGCTGCTCTCCTTCAACGACCTGCACGGCAACCTGGAGCCGCCGGCCGGCTCGTCCGGGCAGGTTACGCACCGGCATGAGGACGGTACGACCACGAAGATCGACGCGGGTGGTGTCGAGTACCTCGCCACGCACCTCCGTACGGCGCGCGAGGGCAACCCGTACTCCGTCACGGCCGCCGCGGGCGACATGATCGGCGGCTCGCCGATGCTGTCGGGGCTCTTCCACGACGAGCCGACCGTCGAGGCGCTGAACAAGCTGAAGCTCGACGTGTCGTCCGTCGGCAACCACGAGTTCGACGAGGGCGCCAGGGAGCTGGCGCGGATGCAGAACGGCGGCTGCCACCCCACCGGCGGCTGTTACGAGGAGGGCAAGACCTTCCCCGGCGCCGCCTTCCCCTACCTCGCGGCGAACGTGACGGACGAGAAGACCGGTAAGCCGATCCTCGACCCGTACTTCGTCTGGGAGAAGGACGGCGTCAAGGTCGGTTTCATCGGGGTGACCCTGGAGGGCACGCCGAACATCGTCACCGCCGAGGGCGTCAAGGGCCTGAAGTTCGGTGACGAGGTCGAGACGATCAACAAGTACACCAAGGTCCTGGAGCGCAAGGGCGTCAAGTCGATCGTCGCGCTCATCCACGAGGGCGGGGCGCCGGCCTCCGCCTCGTACAACTACGACTGCGACAGCCCGGGCGCGGGCGACGGGATCTCCGGCCCGATCGTCGACATCGCGAAGAAGCTGAACCCGCAGGTCGACGCGCTGGTCACCGGCCACACCCACCAGGCGTACGTGTGCACCATCCCGGACCCGTCCGGCAAGCCGCGCATGGTCACCTCGGCTTCCTCGTACGGCAAGCTCTACACGGACACGACCCTGACGTACGACCGGCGGAGCAAGGACATCGTCCGTACGGCGGTGGAGTCCGCGAACCACGTCGTGTCGCGTGACGTGCCGAAGGCCGCCGACATGACCTCGCTGATCGAGCGGTGGAACACGCTGGCCGCGCCGATCGCGAACAAGCCGCAGGGTTACATCTCCGCCGACATCAACGGCCGCGGTTCGACGGCGTACGAGAAGCCGCTCGGCGACCTGATCGCCGACGCGCAGCTCGCCGGGCTCGCCCCCGCCGACAAGGGCGGCGCGCAGATCGCCCTGATGAACCCGGGCGGTATCCGTGCCGACCTGGTCTACAAGGCGTCGGGCAGCGAGGGCGACGGGGTGGTGACGTACGGCGAGGCGTTCACCGTGCAGCCGTTCACCAACATGATGAACGTGGTCGACCTGACCGGCGCCCAGCTGATCACCGGCCTCCAGCAGCAGGTCAGCGGCTCGAACGAGGCCTCCCCGAAGATCCTCCAGGTCTCGAAGGGCTTCACCTACACGCTCGACATGACCAAGACGGGCGCGGCCCGGGTCGTGACCGGCTCGGTGAAGCTGAACGGTGAGCCGATCGACCCGGCGAAGACCTACCGCGTCGCGATGAACGAGTTCCTCGCGGGCGGCGGCGACGGCTTCCCGGCTCTCGCCCAGGGCACGAACAAGCTGGTCGGCGCGTCCGACCTGGACGTCTTCAACGCCTACCTGTCGGCCAACTCGTCGGCGAGCGCCCCCATCGCGCCGCCGGCCGCCGACCGGATCACGGTCGTGAAGTAGTTCCCGTACGCGCTACGCGCTACGAGGGCGGGGCGGGGCGGCGGGCCGGCGAAACGGCTCCGCCGCCCCGCGCCCCGCGTCGGCGGGACGGGGCGTCCTAGACGGTGCCCTCGGCCGCCGCGCCGACGAACGCCGCGAAGGCGGCCGGCGTCACGCTGAAGGCCGGGCCTTCGGGGCGCTTGGAGTCCCGGACGGCGATGTGGGCGGTGAGGTCGGCGACCTCGACGCACTCGCCGCCGGTGCCGCCGCTGTAGCTCGACTTACGCCAGGCGGCGGCGCCGAGGGGGGCGCACTCGACGCAGTCGCCGCCGGTGCCGCCGCTGTAGCTCGACTTACGCCACTGTGTGCCCGTGATCCTCGTGGTGGTCTCCATAACGTTCCTCCCGTACGCGGGCGATCAGCGCCGCAGAGTCCTCGACCGAGAGGGCCGCAGCCTGCAGGTGATCGTAACGGTGGGAACAGGTCCTGACGACCTTCGGATTGGCCGTCATGCCGCCCGAGTCGTAGTTCTCGGAGTACACGATGTCAGGGTCGCTCGCGAAGCGCAGGACGTTAAACGCGCCGACGGTTGCCGCGTGTTGGCCGGCATTGAACGGCAGAACCTGGATCCGTACCTCACGCCGGTCGGCGAACGTCAGTAGATGGCCGAGCTGCTCGTACATGGCCTCCCTGCCTCCGAAGGGCCGGTAGAGGACCGCCTCGTCCAACACGGCCCACACCAGCGGCGGTTCCATGCGCTTGAGGACTCGTTGACGGTCCATGCGTGCGGCGACCTGTTCGTCCAGGCCCTCCACCCAGCCTGCTTCGAGAACGGCTCGCGCGTACGGCTCCGTCTGGAGCAAGCCGTACACCAGTTGACATTGGAACGTGGAGATGGCGACCGCCTGGGCCTCCATCTCCGCGTACGGCTGGAACCAGTGCGGCAACTGGTGTCACATCACCAGCGCGTGGAGCCGCGTCAGTATGCCGTCCGTCATGAGCGCGGCGTCCACGCGTTCCGAGAACTCCCGTGTGGGGACACGCCTCGCGCACTCGATCATGCCGATCAGTGAACCGGTGACGAAGATGCAGTCCCCGAGCTGCTTCTGGCTCATCCCCGCCGCCTCCCGCAGGCGGCGCAATTCCGCCCCGTAGTAGGCCAGCGGCGACGCGCTCGGGTCCAAGTCGCGGATGTGCGTCATGGTGGCCGAGCGTAATGAGCCAGCTACATCGAGAGGTCGCGAATGGCCCAACTGGCTCGCTCACGCCAGGCCCGCCGGTGTGGGCGTGCTGGTCATGGTTACCGTGTGGGCCGCCCTCTCTCCGAGTGTGGCGGGCTCCGGCGTCCCGTCAAGGGCGCTCCCTTCGGTCGCGTCGCTTCGCGATGGGCTTCGCCCACCCTTGACCGGCCGCCTCCGCCCGCCTTTTCCCACTCGGAGGGCGGCCCCGGGGGAACGGGCCCAGGAGGGGCCCGCCTTTGCCGGTGCCGTTCGTGGCCGGGAGGCGGGTACTGGAGGGGGCGCGGCAGTGGAATGGGGCGGCGCGGCTCGGCTAAGCGGCGAGCGGCCGTCTCCCGGCTGAGGTACAGGACCTCGCTCCGGTGAGTGGTGGGTGCGCGGCAGTGGAATGGGGCTTCTGGGGTCGGTTCGGCGGCTGCGGGTGGGTGAGGGGTTGGGGTTCAGGCGGGTGGCTGGGGTGGGGTGGTGGCTGGGCCGGGGTGTTGCCCCGCCCGGCGGCCCGGGTGGAGGCGTGGGTGGGTGGGTGGGTGGCTGGCTGCCCGGCCGGTCGGCCTGTCGGCTCGCGGGCCCGGTCAAGGGCCCCTGCCGCCCGTGGCTGCTCCCGGGCACCTCACCGGCCCCGGCTGCCCCACAGGGAGGCCCCACCCGTCTCCTTGGTCACACCAGCACCGGGATGGGGGAGTTGTGGGCGGTGTGGGACACCTTCCCGCCGTGGTGTCGGGGGCTGTGGGCGTCCCATCCCGCCCACAACTCCGGCGAGGCGACACGGCTGTGGCTGGAGGGGCCGGAGGGGCGCGCCCCAGGCGGGTGCCGGACAGGCAACCGACCGTGCGGTGCACCGGTGACCGGACCCCGCCCCGACTTCTGGAGGAGACGAGGGGCTGGGTCCCGCCCCGGGCGCCGGGCAGACCTGGTTCTGTGCCAGGGCACGACGGCCCCCGCTTGGCGTCACGCGTGCCGGGCTCGAAAGTCCCAGGGGCCCCGCCCGCCTCACGAGGGCGCCTCACCGGTCCCCACCGTCACACTGGCACAACAGCCGGGGAGTTGTGTGCGGAGCAGGACACCTCCCGGCCACGAGCATCCCGACACGCGTGTCCGATCCCGCACACAACCCCAGTGAGCCGACACGACTGTGACCGGAGAGGCCAAAGGGGCCGCCCCTTCCCGGACTTCGAGCACCCCGCACAGGGGAGCAGCGGGCGGCAGCCGGACCGACCCGGCCGCGCCCAACCGTCCGGGAGGCCCCGGCCCCGGGCCGGAGACCAGGCCGCACCGGGAGCTTCACCGACCCGGCACCCGACGCCCCTGCCATGCCCCCGGCCGCCGTGCGGGGCAACACCCCGGCCCAGCCCCGCACCCACCCCAGCCACCCGCCTGAACCCCAGCCCCTCACCCACCCGCAGCCGCCGAGCCGGGCCCGGATGCCCCATGCCACTGGGGCGCACCCCCACCCACCGGAGCGAGGTCTTGTACCGCAGCCGAAAGGCGGCCGCCCGCCGCCGAGCCGACAGCGAGCACCCCATTCCACTGCCGCGCCCCCTGCGGCGCCCGCCTCCTGGCCATGAACGGCACGGGGAAAGGGGCGCCCCTCCTGGGCCCGTTCCCCCGGGGCCGCCCTCCGAGTGGGAAAAGGCGGGCGGAGGTGGCCGGTCAAGGGTGGGCGAAGCCCATCGGCGAAGCCGACGCGAAGCGCCCTTGAGGGGGCGCTGGAGCCCGCCACACTCGGAGAGAGGGCGGCCCACACGCCCACCGTGGCGGGGCGTCCGCCCCCGGGGCACAGCCCGGCAAGCTGCGGAGGCAAGCGGCTGGAAGGGACTCGGCATCGTCCCGATGGACTTCTCCCACACCCCCGCCGGGCTCGGCGAGGCCCTGATCCGTCACAACGCCTGAGATTGCCCCCGCAGGGGATTTCGCGGCCCAAGGTTCCCTCGGCGGCCGGTGAAAAACGTCATGGCGTATATCGGCCACTTCGGTTTGCGCCACGAGATCGTGGCCGGATAGCTATGTATCCACGCCCCCGGCCGGGGCCGAGGGGGAACCGGCCCCGGCCGGGGGTCAGACCGCGTCCGGGGACGACGGCGGTGTCGACGGCGGCGGCGTCGGCGCCCCCGGGAGCCGGATCACCGCGCGCGTGCCGCCGCCCTCCGCCGCCGTGAGCGTGACCTCGCCGCCCGCCTGGCGCACCGCGCGGGCCACGATCGACAGGCCGAGCCCCGAGCCGGGCAGGCTGCGCGCCGACGGCGAGCGCCAGAACCGTTCGAAGACATGCGGCAGCTCCTCGGGCGTGATGCCCGGGCCGTGGTCCCGCACGGTCAGCTCGCCGTCCACCAGCGCCACCTCCACCGTCCCGCCCGGCGGGGAGAACTTCACCGCGTTGTCCAGGACGTTCACCAGTGCCCGCTCCAGCCCGGCCGGCTCGGCCCGCACGTACCAGGGCCGTACGTCGTCCGCCGTGACCGTCAGCTCCGGGCCCCGCAGCCGCGCCCGCGCGAGCGCCGTACCGAGGATGTCGTGCAGCGCGACCACCCTGAGGCGCCCGGGGGCGGCCGCGTCCGGCCGGGACAGCTCCTGCAAGTCGCCGATCAGCGCCGCCAGTTCCGTCATCTGGGCCTTCACGGACGTCATCAGGGCCCGCCGGTCCCCGGGCGGGATCGCCCGCCCCGTCTCCTCACTGCGCGCCAGCAGCTCGATGTTCGTACGCAGCGACGTCAGCGGCGTGCGCAGCTCGTGCCCGGCGTCGGCGATCAGCTGCGCCTGCCGGTCCCGGGAGGACGCCAGCGCGGCCGTCATCGCGTTGAACGACCGCGACAGGCGGGCGATCTCGTCCTCGCCCTCGACGGGGATGCGTACGGTCAGGTCCTCCGTCCGCGCCACGTGCTCCACCGCCCCCGTCAGCCGGTCCACCGGCTTCAGCCCGGTCCGCGCCACCCACAGCCCGGCCGCGCCCGCGCCGAGCGCGCCGACCCCGGCGAGCACGGTGAGGACCAGGGCGAGCTGGTTGAGGGCGCCGTCGATCTCCGCCAGCGGCCGGGCGACGGACACCGTGAAACCCGTCCGGTCCGTACGGGTGAGAACCCTGACCGGCTGACCGCTGTCGGTGACGGCGTCGTGCAGGGACTCGTCACGCAGCCGCGCGGCGACCGCCGTGTCGGACGGCTGGACCACCACCGGCGTCGAGTTCGGTCCCACGCATCGCGTGCCGTCCGCCTGGACGATCTGGACGTACACGGTCCCCGGTGCCGTGCTCGTCCCGGTCACCGGCCCGGACTGCCGGCAGTCCAGGGCCGTCACCCGCAGATAGCTCTCCTGCACGGCCATGCCCCGCAACGACGTGTCCAGCTCGTCCCGCAGCTGCGCCCGCGTCAGCAACCAGCACGCCACCGACACCGCCGCCACCGCCACCGCGACCGCCGTCGCCGTCAGCAGGGCCAGGCGCGAGCGCAGCGGCAGCGCGCGGAAGCGGGAGAGCGGTCCGGTCACTCGGCGGCCCCGCTGCGCAGCACGTACCCCACGCCCCGCACCGTGTGCACCAGGCGCGGCTCGCCCACCGCCTCCGTCTTGCGCCGCAGGTACATCACGTACACGTCCAGGGAGTTGGAGCTCGGTTCGAAGTCGAAGCCCCACACCGATTTGAGGATCTGCTCCCTGGTCAGCACCTGCCGCGGATGGGACAGGAACATCTCCAGGAGCGTGAACTCCGTACGGGTCAGCTCCACCGGCCGGCCGCCCCGCGTCACCTCGCGCGTCGCCAGGTCCATCCGCAGGTCGGCGAACGTCAGCACGTCGCCCTCGGGCTGTGCGCCGCCGGAGGCCGCCGCGTACGAGCTGCGCCGCAGCAGCGCCCGGATGCGGGCGAACAGCTCGTCCAGCTCGAACGGCTTCACCAGGTAGTCGTCCGCGCCCGCGTCCAGGCCGGTCACGCGGTCGCCGACCGTGTCGCGGGCGGTGAGCATCAGGATCGGGACGGTCGAGCCGGCGGCGCGGATGCGGCGGGCGGCGGTCAGGCCGTCCATCCGGGGCATCTGCACGTCGAGGACGACGAGATCGGGGGCGTACGCGTCCATCCTCGCGAGCGCGTCGGCGCCGTCGACGGCGACGTCCGTCCCGTACCCCTCGAACGCGAGGCTGCGCTGGAGCGCCTCGCGCACGGCGGGCTCGTCGTCGACGATCAGGATGCGGTCGGCGTCGGTGTTCATGGGGCCAGCGTTCATGGGGCCAGCGTCGCACGCGTCACGTGCCGGATCCGGATCCGGACCGGAGGGCGTCCAGGTCGGCCTTGACGGTGTTGACCGGGATGGCGAAGCCGAGGCCTACGCTGCCGGCCGTGGAGCCGGTGGCGGCGCTCGGCGAGTACATGGCGGAGTTGATGCCGATGATCTCGCCGTTCATGTTGATCAGCGCGCCGCCGGAGTTGCCGGGGTTGAGCGAGGCGTCGGTCTGGATCGCCTTGTACGTGGTCTTCGAGTCGCCCGTGTCGCCGTTGAACTGCTGCCCGCCGAACTCGAAGGGCCAGCCCTGGCGCGGGTCCGGCTGCTGCCGCCCCTCGTCCTTGGCCACCGTGACGTCGCGGTCGAGCGCGGAGACGATGCCGCTGGTCACGGTGCCGGTCAGGCCTTCCGGCGACCCGATGGCGACGACCTGGTCGCCGACGCGGACCTTGTCGGAGTCGCCGAGCGTGGCTGCCTTCAGCCCGGACGCGCCCTGGAGCTTGATCAGCGCCAGGTCCTTGCCGGGGTCGGTGCCGACGACCTCGGCGTCGTACGTCTTGCCGTCGCTGAGCCGGACCTTGATCTCCGAGGAGCCCGCGATGACGTGGTTGTTGGTGACGATCTCGCCGTCGCCCGTGATGATCACGCCGGAGCCGGTGGACTTGCCCGAGTTCGACGTCGCGCTGATCTCCACGATGCTCGGCGACACCGCCTGGGCGACACCGGCGACGGTGCCCTTGCTGGACTGCGACACGCTGGTGCCGGTCACGCCGCCGGTCGCGGTCGGCGCCGGGTCGTCGCCGGTGAGCCGTTGGACGAGCGTCGCGGTGCCGCCGCCGACCGCCGCGGCCGCGATCGCCACGGCGGCGAGCAGGGCGACGGGCCGGCGGGCGCGCCGGTGCTCCGCACGCGGCTCGGCGGTCGTCGCGGAGGCGGGAGCGTAGGCCGGCGGCGGCGGGTAGGGGGCAGGATCGCTGTACCCCGGGTACGGGGTGGGCCGGTGCCGCTGGTCGCCCTCATCGCCGCTTCGGCGGTAGTGGTCCGTCATGAGTACGACTCTCGGGGCCGTTCATGAGAACCGCCTGAGGACGTCCTGAGAAGCCCGACAGAACCGCGTATGTCGCAAATAAAGAGCCGCGGTGTCAGCCGCAGCCGCAGGACCGGCGCACTATCAGCGCCGACGGGAACTGCTTCACGCGCTCCCGCCGCGACCCCGCCACCCGCAGGCCGTCGTCCAGGACCAGGTCCACCGCCGCGCGGGCCATCGCCGGGCGGTCGGAGGAGACCGTGGTCAGCGGCGGGTCCGTCAGCGCGGCCTCCTTGACGTCGTCGAAGCCCGCCACCGCCAGGTCGCCCGGCACGTCCAGGCGCAGCTCGCGCGCCGCGCGCAGCACGCCGATCGCCTGGTCGTCGGTGGAGCAGAAGATCGCCGGCGGCCGGTCGGGGCCCGACAGGATCTTCAGGGCCACCTGGTAGGCGTCGTAGCGGTTGTACGGGGCCTGGAACAGCCGGCCCTCCACCGAGCGGCCGGATTCCAGCATCGCGCGGCGCCAGCCCTCCTCGTGGTCGGCCACCGGGTCGCCGACGGCGGGGGTGTTCTCGACGCCGCCGAGGCAGGCGACGTACGCGTGCCCGTGCTCCAGGAGGTGGCGGGTGGCGAGCTGCGCGCCGCCGATGTCGTCCGTGACGACGGCGACGTCGTCGATGGCCTCGGGCCGCTCGTGCAGCAGCACCACGCGCGCGTCCCACGCCTCGATCTCCAGCGCGGCGCGCTCGCTGGGGCCCTGGCTGACCAGGATCAGCCCGGCGACCCGCATGCCGAGGAAGGCGCGCAGGTAGTGCACCTCGCGGTCGTCGCGGTAGTCGGAGTTGCCGACGAGGACCATCTTCCCGCGGTCGGCGGCGGCCCGTTCGACCGCGTGCGCCATCTCCGCGAAGAACGGCTGCCGCGCGTCGGGGACGATCATGCCTATGAGGTCGGTGCGCCGCGAGGCCATGGCCTGCGCGACGCGGTCGGGCCGGTAGCCCAGCTCCTTGATCGCTGCGAGTACCCGCTCGCGCGTGGCCGGGGCGACCGGCCGGGGTCCGTTGTTGATGACATAGCTCACGACGGCGGTGGAAGTACCCGCCAGTCGCGCCACATCGTCCCGCGTCACCTTGGCCACGCGCGGCAGTCTACGCGGGGTGACCTACCTCTGGGCAGGTCGTACGGCGGCTTCCTGCACCTCTTCGGTGTCCTCCGTACGGGTGGCGGCCGCCGCCTTTGCCGCCTTCGCCTCTTTCGTACGGGCCTCCTCGGCCGCGCGCTCCACCTTCTCGGGCGTCACGAAGCGGTAGCCGACGTTGCGGACGGTCCCGATCAGCGACTCGTGCTCGGGGCCCAGCTTGGCGCGCAGCCGCCGTACGTGGACGTCGACCGTGCGCGTACCGCCGAAGTAGTCGTACCCCCACACCTCCTGCAGGAGCTGGGCGCGGGTGAAGACCCGGCCGGGGTGCTGCGCCAGGTACTTCAGCAGCTCGAACTCCTTGAAGGTCAGGTCCAGGACCCGGCCCTTGAGTTTGGCGCTGTACGTCGCCTCGTCGACCGACAGGTCGCCGTTGCGGATCTCCATGGGGGAGTCGTCGGCGGTGATCTGCTGGCGGCCCGTCGCGAGCCGGAGCCGTGCCTCGACCTCGGCGGGACCGGCCGTGTCCAGCAGCACGTCGTCGATGCCCCAGTCGGCGGTGACGGCCGCGAGACCGCCCTCCGTGACGACCAGGATCAGCGGGCAGCCGGGCCCCGTGGAGCGCAGCAGCTGGCACAGCGACCGCACCTGCGGCAGGTCGCGGCGGCCGTCGACGAGGATCACGTCCGCGCCGGGGGTGTCCACGAGGGCCGGGCCCTCGGCGGGGGCCACGCGCACGTTGTGCAGCAGCAGTCCGAGGGCGGGGAGCACCTCCGTCGACGGCTGGAGGGCATTGGTGAGGAGCAGCAGAGAGCTCATCGCGCGTCCCCACCTGCCCGGGTCGTCGTCGTCCTATGGTCGTGCACGGTTCGCTGGCCCATAACGTCGGTTCCTCCTCGGTCCCTGCGAGGACGTTGCGGCACTGCTTCGTACGAGGCTCCCCGCGCCCTGAGAGCCTTTGTTCACCTGCCTGTAACAACGGGCGGAAAACACAAAAGGACCCGGGGGCTGCGTTGCCCGGATCCTCTGCCGAGCACAATAGCCCACATGAGTTCCGAGAAAGAGGGCGCATTTCACATCGTGGATGTTCCCTCGATCACTCCGGGCCCTCTGCGCGCAACGTTGCGTACATCCGACGGGGTCGCGATCGAAGCGGTTCATGCGCCGTACAAAGCACCGCATACAGACAGTGTTACGGACACGGCCATTGTTGTCGCCCATGGATTCACGGGCTCGGTGGACCGGCCGGCGGTGCGGCGGGCGGCGCGGGTGTTCGGGCGGCGTGCCGGGGTCGTGACGTTCTCCTTCCGCGGGCACGGCCGGTCGGGCGGCCGTTCCACGGTCGGTGACCGGGAGGTGCTGGACCTGGCGGCGGCGGTCGCGTGGGCGCGTGAGCTGGGGTACGCGCGCGTGGCGACGGTCGGGTTCTCGATGGGCGGGTCGGTGGTGCTGCGGCACGCGGCGCTGTACAAGGACGCGGCGGACGGGGCGCGTACGGACGCCGTGGTCGCCGTCAGTGCTCCCGCGCGCTGGTACTACCGGGGTACGGCGCCGATGCGGCGGCTGCACTGGGTGGTCACCCGGCCCGCCGGGCGGCTGGTGGGCCGCTACGGGCTGCGCACCCGCATCCACGACCGGGACTGGGACCCGGTGCCGATGCCGCCCGTCGAGGCGGTGCCGCTGATCGCCCCCGTGCCGCTGCTGATCGTGCACGGCGACCGCGACCCGTACTTCCCGGTCGACCACCCGCGGATGCTGGCGGCCGCCGGCCCCGCCGAACTGTGGCTGGAGCCGGGCATGGGGCACGCCGAGAACGCGGCGGACGACGCCCTGCTCGCCCGCATCGCGGACTGGCTGGCGGTGCCATAGCTCATGATGGATGCCGACGAGGCCGACGAAAGGAGTGCCGCTATGGCAGCGGGGACCATCCGCTACTGGGCCGCGGCCAAGGCCGCCGCCGGGATCGCCGAGGAGCCGTACGCCGCGGAGAACCTGGCCGAGGCGCTGGACGCCGTGCGCGAGCGGCACCCGGGCGAGCTGGTCCGGGTACTCCAGCGGTGTTCTTTCCTGGTCGACGGTGATCCCGTCGGGACCCGGAGCCATGAGACCGTACGGCTTGCCGAGGGCGGCACGGTCGAGGTGCTCCCGCCGTTCGCAGGAGGGTGAACCGCACAGCATGAGCAGCGATCAGCAGTACCCGTACGGACACGGGTACCAGGACCACCCGGACGTCGCGCAGACGTGGGAGGGCCAGACCTGGGACACCCAGTACCAGCCGGCCGTCGAGCACCCCGTGCAGCCCGTGCAGCCCGCCCAGCCGTACGCGGCGGACACCGCCTACCTCCCGGCGCAGGGGGCGTTCGGGGGCTCCGGCTCGTACCCGCTGCCCCCCGAGGTCCCGTACGACACCCCCACCACCCACCTGAGGCCGGTCGCCCCGGACCCCGCGCCCACCACCCACCTGCGGCCGGTCGCCCCCGGCCCCGCCGCCCCCGGGCCGGTTTCCGAGCCGGTTTCCGGGCCCGAGTACAGCGCGCCCACCACCTCCGGGCACGTGCGGATGACCGACGCCCAGCGGGCCCGCGCCGAGGGCCGTTCGCCGGTCATCGAGCCGGGTATGCAGCCGGCCCTGCTGACGGCGCTCCTCGGGATCCTGATGGCGGCGGGCGCCGCCCTCGGGTCGTACGGACTGCTCGTCCCGCTGATCCTGCTCCAGGCCGTCACCGCCGCCGGCTGGTTCCGGCTCAACGGCATGTGGCCCGCCCGACAGGGCATCGCGCTCGCCTTCGCCGGCGGCCTCGCCGCGGACATCGCGCTGCTCGCCGCCGGCAAGGAGCACGCGCCCGCCGCGATCCTCGGCACGCTCGGGGTCTGGGTGCTCCTCGTCCTGGTCCTCCAGCTGCGCAGCCACGCCGGCTCCGACGAGCGCCAGTACGGCCTGATGGCCACGGTCACCTCCGCCGCGCTCGCCGTCGTCGCGGCCGGGCACCTGGCCGCCGCGTCGGACGCGGTCGTCGTGGGCGGCCTCGCGGTCGCCGTCACGGTCGTGGCCCGCGCGCTGCCGCTGCCGGGCGCCGCGTCGCTCGTGGTGGCGCTGCTCGCGGCCGCCGGTGCCGGGGCCGCCGCCGGGGGGCTGACCGGCATGGGGGCGCAGGGCGCGCTGCTGGGGCTGGGCGCCGGGGTGTGCGCGCTGATCGGCCACCGGGTGGCCAGTTACGACTACCCGTCCCGCTTCGTCCACATGACGGCCGGGGTGGCGCTGCCGCTCGCTGTCGCCGCGCCCGCCGTCTACCTGCTGGGGCGCGCGCTGGCCTGCGTGGTGTAGGTGACAGACGGGGAACCAATGAGTAGCCTCGCGCGTCGATCATGACGTGACCGGGGGCGGGGCGCGAACACGCGCGCGAACAGGGTGGGGGAACACCGGGCAATGCGAGCACTGCGAATACTGCTGATCACCGCTGTGATCCTGGGTGGTCTCTTCACCATCGCGGACCGCTTGGCGGTGAACTACGCCGAGTCCGAGGCCGCCGAGCGCATACGGGCCAACCAGGGCCTGGCCGGCTCCGCGGACGTCTCGATCAAGGGCTTCCCGTTCCTGACCCAGGTCATGGGCAAGGAGCTGGACCAGGTCGACGTCACCCTCACGGGCGTGGAGGCGTCGGCCGGCGGGCGCAAGGTCCGCGTCACCGAGATGAACGCCGCCCTGAAGAACGTGCGGCTGAAGAACAACTTCTCCACCGCCGTGGCCGCCACCGCATCGGGCACCGCCCGCATCTCCTACGCCGACCTCGGCAAGGCGTCCGGCGAGGACGTCACCGTCGGCTACGGCGGCAACGGCAAGGTCAAGGTCACCGGCAGCGTCGACGTCCCGGTCCTGGGCAGCGTCACGCGCAGCGTGCTGTCCACGGTCAGCCTGGTGGGCGGTGACACCATCCGCGTACGCGCCGACACGGTGCCCGGCGAGGGCATCCCGGGGGTCGAGGAGCGCATCCGCGAGCGCACCGACTTCGACCGGCAGGTCGGCGGGCTGCCGACCGGGCTGAAGCTGACGAAGGTCGAGGCGACGCCCGGCGGTGTCGTGGTCACGGTCACCGGCACGGACGTCGTGCTGGCCGGCTGAACCGCCGCCCTACGGCTCTATTCGGCCACATCGTGAGACGGGGCCGTCCGCTCCGCAGATGACGGGCGGCAATGCCCCGCGCGGCGGCCGGGCCGTCACTCTTCCGGGTGGCCCTCCGTCCCGCATTCCGGACGATCGTGTCTCACGATACGACACGCCGGTGACACGGCCACCGGTCCGTCCCTACGATCGGCGTCATGAAGCGACAGGCGGATCTCACGAAGCGGCGGGCAGTAGACCTGTGCCGCGTCGCCGCCATGCTCTGTCGCTCCGTCTGAGCGGGAGCCCGACCTCCCGTATTCCAGGGCCCGTTCCACCATCGAGGCCCGACCCGGTGCCGAATCCACCCGTTGAGCCCGTACCCCCGTACGCGAAGACGCGAAGAGCATCCGGCACCACCCCGCCGCACCCCGCCGCACACTGCCCCGGAGGAGAACACACATGAGCCGCAGCGACGTCCTGGTAGACGCCGACTGGGTCGAGGCCCACATCGACGACCCGAAGGTCGTCATCGTCGAGGTCGACGAGGACACGTCGGCGTACGACAAGAACCACATCAAGAACGCCGTCCGGATCGACTGGAAGAAGGACCTCCAGGACCCGGTCCGCCGCGACTTCGTCGACCAGGAGGGCTTCGAGAAGCTCCTCTCCGCGAAGGGCATCGCCAACGACGACACCGTCGTCCTCTACGGCGGCAACAACAACTGGTTCGCCTCGTACGCCTACTGGTACTTCAAGCTGTACGGCCACGAGAGCGTCAAGCTCCTCGACGGCGGCCGCAAGAAGTGGGAGCTCGACTCCCGCGACCTGGTCGACGGCTCCGAGGTCCCCAGCCGCCCGGCCACCCAGTACAAGGCCAAGCCGCAGGACACCTCCATCCGCGCCTTCCGTGACGACGTCGTCGCCGCGATCGGCAGCCTGAACCTGGTCGACGTGCGTTCCCCCGACGAGTTCAGCGGCAAGCTGCTCGCCCCGGCGCACCTCCCGCAGGAGCAGTCGCAGCGCCCCGGCCACGTGCCGAGCGCCCGCAACATCCCGTGGTCGAAGAACGCCAACGACGACGGCACGTTCAAGTCCGACGAGGAGCTCAAGGCGCTGTACGCCGAGGAGCAGGTCGACCTGGCGAAGGACACGATCGCCTACTGCCGCATCGGTGAGCGCTCGGCCCTGACCTGGTTCGTCCTGCACGAGCTGCTCGGCCAGGAGAACGTCAAGAACTACGACGGCTCGTGGACCGAGTACGGCTCCCTCGTCGGCGTGCCGATCGAGCTCGGCGCCAACAAGTAGTCCCGGACCTCCCGTCCACCCCTCACACCCCTCAGGAGTACCCATGTGTGGAGCACAGGCCGGCGGCCCGGACGCTTCGACGATCAAGCCCGGTGAGACCACGATCCAGGGTCAGGTGACCAAGGACGGCGAGCCCGTCGTCGGTTACGTGCGCCTGCTGGACTCGACCGGTGAGTTCACCGCCGAGGTCCCGACCTCCGCGACCGGCCAGTTCCGCTTCTACGCGGCCGAGGGCACGTGGACCGTCCGCGCCCTCGTCCCGGGCGGCACGGCCGACCGCACGGTCGTCGCCCAGCAGGGCGGCCTGGCCGAGGTCGCCATCGCCGTGTGACGTACCCGAATACCGGCCGAAGGGCCGCACCTCCTGGGGGTTGGACGCTTACCGGGACCGAGGTGCGGCCCTTCGGTCGTTCCCGTCCTACGCTGGACGTATGTACGCACAGCGCCGGCGTGCCTACTTCCGGATGATGACGGCCTGCCTGGTGCTCTTCGTGGGCGCCTGGGCCGTCGTCCGGCTGTGGTCGGTGCCGGCGGCCATCGCGATGTGCTTCGTCGCCATGGTCATCCCGCCGGTCGCCGCGATGATCGCCAACCGGCGGGGGCCGGAGGACCGCTGGTGGGACGACCCGTCCGGCGACCCGAAGTCCGACGAGTGGTGGGACGAGCTCGACGGCAAGAAGCGCCGCGACTAGTACGCCGGTGACCAGTACACCAGCGCCTGGTACGCCGGCGCCTAGTACACCAGCGCCTGCGTGCCGTCCGTCATCGTCTCGCTGACGAAGACCTGCGCGCCCGCGATGCGCACGCCCTCCAGTACGTCCTTCTCCGTGATCTCCCGACGCGCCGCGCACTGCGTGCACAGCGTGATCCGCCCGCCCGCCAGGATCGAGTCGATCAGGTCCGGCAGCGGCGCCGCGTGCGGCAGCTCGAACTCCGCCGCCCGGCCCGGCAGCGCGAACCACGAGGACTCGCCGGTCAGCCAGAGCGACACCTCCACCCCACTGGCCACGGCCACCGCCGCCACCGTGAAGGCCTGCGAGCAGCGCTCGGGGGCGTCGGCCCCTGCGGTCACCTTGATCACGAGCTTCTTCGCCATATCCGGAACTGTAGTGCGCGCCCCTGGGCCGAACCTCACACGGAGGGCCGGGTCCCCACCCATTACGCTGGGACCCGGCCCTTTCTTCGCCCATACCGCTCACCGAGGAGCACCCTGTGCTTGAGGCTTTCTTCTCCGCCCTGCTGGTCCTGGTCTGCGTCGGCGTGCTCGGCTTCGCCGTGCTGACCGTGAAGAAGCTGTACCAGGGCCAGCGCTGACCTTCCCTCCAGCCACCCCTACAGATCGACAGAGCTGCTCATGATCGAGATCCCGTCCGACCTGAACCCCAACCTCGTCCCCCTCGCGTTCCTCCTGGGCACGTGGGAGGGCGCGGGCGTCTCCGACTTCCCCGGCGCCGAGAAGTGCAACTTCGGCCAGTCCGTGACCTTCAGCCACGACGGCCGGGACTTCATCGAGTACACCTCGCGCACCTGGGTCCTGGACGCCGAGGGCAACAAGGTCAAGCCCCTGGAGTCCGAGAGCGGCTACTGGCGCGTCGACAAGGAGCGCAAGGTCGAGATCGTGATGGTGCGCGACCAGGGCATCGTCGAGGTCTGGTACGGCGAGCTGGCCGACCGGAAGCCGCAGATCGACCTGGCCACGGACGCCGTCGCCCGCACCGCCGCCTCCGGGCCCTACAGCGGCGGCAAGCGGCTCTACGGGTATGTGAAGGGCGACCTGATGTGGGTCGGCGAGAAGTCGACGCCCGAGGTTCCGCTGCGGCCCTACATGTCGGCCCACCTGAAGAAGGTCGTCACGCCGGAGCAGGTCGAGTCCTGGGCCAAGGACCTCGGTGACCTGCCGGACGACGGCATCGCGTTCTTCAAGTAGCCCGAGGTTTTCCCGGTCGGTGCTCCTACACTGGAGCGCGTGGTGAGCACCGACTGGAAGAGCGACCTGAGGCAGCGCGGCTACCGGCTGACTCCCCAGCGCCAGCTTGTCCTGGAGGCGGTGGACGTGCTGGGGCACGCGACGCCCGACGACATCCTCGGCGAGGTGCGCAAGACCGCCTCCGGCGTGAACATCTCCACCGTCTACCGGACGCTGGAGCTGCTGGAGGAGCTGGGCCTGGTCAGCCACGCCCACCTCGGGCACGGCGCTCCCACCTACCACCTCGCCGACCGGCACCACCACCTGCACCTGGTGTGCCGGGACTGTACGAACGTCATCGAGGCGGACGTCGAGGTGGCCGCCGAGTTCACCGCGAAGCTCCGCCGGACCTTCGGCTTCGACACCGACATGAAGCACTTCGCGATCTTCGGGCTGTGCGAGGACTGCGCGGCGAAGGAGAAGGAGGGGACGAAGGGGCAGAAGGCGGAGGCTCCATCCGGCGGCGAGTCGTAGGCTGATCACATGCTGCGACAATCACCGACCAGCCCTCTCCTGTCCCTGCCCGGCGCCGTCCCCGCCGAGGGGTGCGACGAAGGTGTCGCCGCGCACTACGGCGACCTGTTCCGCGAGCAGCGCGCCCTCGCCGCCGGCAAGGGGCTGGTCGATCTCAGCCACCGCGGTGTCATCACCGTGACCGGCGACGACCGGCTCAGCTGGCTGCACCTGCTGCTCACCCAGCATGTCAGCGACCTCCCGGCCGGCCACGCCACCGAAGCGCTGATCCTCTCCGCGAACGGCCACATCGAGCACGCCCTGTACCTCGTCGACGACGGCGAGACGGTCTGGGCGCACGTCGAGCCCGGTACGCAGGAGGCGCTGATCGGCTACCTGGAGTCGATGAAGTTCTTCTACCGGGTCGAGGTCGCCGACCGGACGGACGACGTCGCCGTCGTCCACCTGCCGGCCGGTTCCATCGCCGACGTACCCGACGGTGTCGCCGTACGGGAGACCCCGCACGGCCGGGACCTGTTCCTGCCGCGCGGGGACCTGGAGGCGTACGCCGAGGACCACGGGCCGCTCGCCGGGATCTGGGCGTACGAGGCGCTGCGCGTCGAGGGGCACCGCCCCCGGCTCGGTTTCGAGACCGACCACCGCACCATCCCGCACGAGATCGGCCTGATCGGCAGCGCCGTCCACCTCCAGAAGGGCTGCTACCGGGGCCAGGAGACCGTCGCGCGCGTCCACAACCTGGGGAAGCCGCCGCGCCGGCTGGTCTTCCTCCACCTCGACGGCAGCGAGGTGCACCTGCCGCCGCACGGCACGCCGGTCCGGCTGAAGGCGGACGGCGAGGAGGGGCGGCAGCTCGGGTTCGTCACCACCTCCGTACGCCACCATGAGCTCGGCCCCATCGCGCTCGCGCTGGTCAAGCGCAATGTGCCGGTGGACGCGGACCTGATCGCGGGAGGTACGGCGGCGGCGCAGGAGGTCGTTGTCGAGCCGTAGGGCGCCGCGTCCTCAGACGTCGACGACGATCGTGAACGGGCCGTGGTTCGTCAGCGAGACCCGCATGTCCGCTCCGAACCGGCCCGTCTCCACCGTCGCCCCCAGCTCCCGCAGCCGCGCCACCACCTCGTCGACCAGCGGCTCGGCGACCTCGCCGGGCGCCGCCGCGTTCCAGGTGGGGCGGCGGCCCTTGCGGGCGTCCCCGTAGAGGGTGAACTGCGAAATCACCAGCAACGGCGCATTCACGTCCGAGCAGGACTTCTCGCCCTCCAGGATCCGCACCGACCACAGCTTCCGGGCCAGCTGCGCCGCCTTCTCCGCCGTGTCCTCATGGGTGACCCCGACGAGCACACACAGCCCCTCGCCGACGATTTCGCCGACCGTTTCCCCGGCGACGACGACCCTGGCCCCGTCGACCCTCTGTACCACTGCACGCATACAGACCAACCTATCCGCGTCCGAACGGGTGCAGGCGCCTGCATTGACACTGGCACAAATGGCACCATGCCTCTCAGGCGGTGTGTTCCGCACCGGTCGAGGGGACGGATTCCTATGAGTACACCTGGCGCCGGGCAGACGCCACATCCCGTACCGATGACATGTGCCGGTGGCAGAGGAGCGCTGCGGCCTCCCGCCCAGCGGACCGGTGACGCCGTCCTGCCGGAGGCGCGACAGCACGACCTGAAGGCCATGCGGCTGCCGGAACTGCGCGCGCTGCGCCGGGACTCGCACGGCGACGAGGCGGACCTGAGCTACGTACGGAGGCTTCTCCAGGGCCGGATCGACATCCTGCGCGCCGAACTGGCACGCCGCGGCGGTACGGAGGTGGCGGTCGTGGACCGGCTGTCGGAGATCCTCGCGGACACCCCGTCGCGGCACCGTTCGTCGGCCCGTCATGTGACGCTCTCCACACCGCGCGGCGAGGAGTACCGGCGGCTGGCCGCCGACATGCTGGCGGAGGTGGAGCTGTCGGACCTGTCCGCCCGGACGGACGAGGAGCTGCACGCCGCGATGGGGCGGCTCGCGCGCTACGAGCAGCAGGTGTCGCGGCGCCGGCAGCAGCTGCAGCGGACGGCCGACGATTGCAGTGCCGAGATCGCGCGCAGGTACCGTGAAGGCGAAGCACAAGTAGACGACCTGCTCCGCTGAGTACGGGGAGGCAGGTCACCGTCCCGGAAGGCCGGCCGTCATGACCTCCTCCGCCACCGCCGTCATACCCCCGGTCCTCGCCGAGGTCGTCCGTTCCGGCTTCGTCGAGGGCCATCACCGGGGGGCGCTGGTCGTGCTGGCCGCGGACGGCACCGTAGAGCTGTCTGCCGGGGACCCGACGGCGCCGGTCTTCCCGCGCTCGTCCAACAAGCCCATGCAGGCCGCGGCGCTGCTGCGGGCCGGCCTGGACCTGTCGGGGGAGCGCCTCGCGCTGGCCGCCGCGAGCCACTCCGGCGAACCGTTCCACCTGGACCTGGTCCGCAAGATGCTCGCCGACCACGGGTTCACCGAGGCCGACCTCCAGACCCCGCCCGACCTGCCGCTGGACCCGGTGGAATCCGAGGCGTACCTGGCCGCCGGCAACGTCCGGGAGCGGATCACCATGAACTGCTCGGGCAAGCACGCGGCGATGCTGGCCGCCTGCGCGCTCAACGGCTGGGACCCGGCCTCCTACCTGGACCCGCTCCACCCGCTCCAGGCGCTGATCCTCGACGAGGTGCAGGCCGCGTCGGGCGAGAGCGTGCCGGTGGTCGGTACGGACGGGTGCGGCGCGCCGCTGATGGCGATCAGCCTGGTGGGCCTCGCCCGCGCGTTCCGCTCGTACGTGCTCGCCGAGCCGGGGACGCCGCAGCGGCGGGTCGCCGACGCGATGCGCGCGCACCCCGAGTACGTGGCGGGCACGCGGCGCCCGGACACCTGGCTGATGCGGGAGGTGCCGGGGGCGCTGTCCAAGATGGGCGCCGAGGCGGTCCAGGCGGTCGCCCTCGCGGACGGCCGGGCGCTCGCCTTCAAGATCGACGACGGTTCCGGGCGCGCCCTGGGCCCGGTCCTCGCGCGGGCGCTGCGGATGCTGGACGTGGACGCGCCGGTGGTGGGCCGCATCGGTGACGCGCCGCTGCTGGGCGGCGGACAGCGGGTGGGCGAGATACGCGCGGCGTTCTGAGCCCTGAGCCCGGGGGGCGCGGGGCCGGAAAACCGGGTGCGTCCGCCGTGGGGCGGCGCCTAGCGTGACGCCATCAGCGTCGACGTCCGCACGGTCACGGAGTCCGAGTTCCCCGACTGGCTGCGCGCCCGCCGCGTCGGGTTCATGCAGCCGCCCACGGTCCCGGACGGAGAGGCCGAGCAAAGGCTCCCGTACGTGGACCTCGCCCGTACCCAGGGGGCGTTCGACGCCGGGCGCTGCGTCGCCACCTACCGCTCCTTCGCGCAGGAGCTGACCGTCCCCGGAGGCGCCAGGGTCACCGCGAACGCCGTGTCCGCCGTGACCGTCTCACCGACGCACCGGCGGCGCGGGCTGCTCAGCCGCATGATCGCCACGGACCTCGCGGCGGCCAGGGAGCGCGGCGAGGCCCTCTCGACGCTGATCGCCGCCGAGTACCCGATCTACGGCCGGTACGGGTACGGGCCGGCCGCCTGGACCACCGAGTGGACCGTCGACGTACGGCGCGCCGGCCTCGACCCGCGCCGGCCCGGGCCGGACGACGGCGGTCGCGTCGACCTGGTCACGCCGGACGACATCCGCAAGCTCGGCCCCGGCCTCCACGACCGGCTCCGCGCCGTGCGGCACGGCATGGTCAGCCGGGACCAGCGCGTCTGGGACGTCGGCACGGGCGCCGCGCGCCTGCCCGGCGAGCCCTGGACGGAACCCTTCTACGCGACGTACCGGGCGGCGGACGGGGAGGTGGAGGGGTACGTCTGCTACGCCACCGACGACACCTGGGAGGCCAAGCGGCCGCTGTGCTCCGCGACCGTGCGCGACCTGATCGCCGTGACCCCGGCCGCCGAGCGCGCGCTGTGGCACTTCGTCTGCTCCGTCGACTGGATGACCACGGTCACGACCGGCTACCGCGCCCCCGACGACCTGCTGCCCCTGCTGCTGCCGGACCCGCGCGCGGCGCGCGTCACGACGCACGCCGACTTCCTCTGGGTGCGGATCCTCGACGTCGTACGGGCCCTGGAGGCGCGCGCGTACGCGGGGTCCGGCACCCTCGTGCTGGAGCTGTACGACCCGGCGGGCCCGGCGGGCGGCCGCTTCCGGCTGGACGTCTCGCCGGAGGGCGCGTCGTGCGCGCCGAGCACCGCGTCGCCGGACCTCATCATGGACGTGCGGGAGCTGGGGACGCTGTACCTGGGCGACGAGTCGGCGGTGCGGCTCGCGGCCCTGGGGAGGGTGGAGGAGTCGGCGCCGGGCGCGGCGGCGGTGGCGGACACCCTGCTGCGCACCTCGCGCCGGCCGTGGTGTCCGGACGTGTTCTAGCCCTGCGCGGACCTGATCTGACACCCTCGTCCCACCCCTGACCCCGACCCCCGGGCGGCAGCTGTGTACGACGACCTGACCGACGTCATCGGCGGCACCGAATACGTCCTGTTCGGCTTCGACGGCCCCCTCTGCCGGCTGCGCGGTGCGGCGACCGCATGGCCTACGCCGTACGCCGACCCGCTGATCCGCACCCTGCACGCGGTCGGCACGGGCCTCGCCGTCGTCTCCGGCACCTGTCCGGCGGCGGTGGAGCGCTACCTCGCCGACCGGGGCCTGTCCGGCTGTTTCGGCCCGCACGTCCACGGCCGCGTCGACCAGGCCCTCACCTCGCTCGGCGCGGCGCCCGGGGTGTCCCTGGTGATCGGCGCCACGCCCGCCGACCTGACCGCCGCCCGTGAGTCGGGCGTGCCGTTCCTGGGCTACGGCCGCGACGACGATCGCGTCGACCTGCTGCGCCGGGCCGGGGCGCGGCGCGTGGTGACGTCACTGGAGCCGGTGCTCACCGCCGTACGCGCCGCCGCTCACCGCTCAGCGCGTACGTACACGGAACAGCGCACCTGACAGGCCGACCGGCCGGGTCACACCGTGAGCACCACCTTGCCCAGCAGGCTCCGGTTCTCGATCGCCGCGTGGGCCTCGGCCGCCCGGTCCAGCGGGAACGTTCCGCCGATCACCGGTCGCAGCCGCCCGGCCGCCGCCTCCGCGAGGGCCCGGTCCGCCAGCCGGGCGTAGGCCTCCGGCGGCAGCTGGACGTCGCCGATGCCGAGCAGCCGTACGCCGCGCCGCTCCGCCTCGCCCGGGTCGACGGCGGCGAAACCGCCGGTCGGCGCCCCGTGCGCGGAGAACCGCCCGCCGTCCACGACGAGCCCGAACGCCGCCAGGCCCGGCTGACCGCCCACGCCGTCCAGTACGACGTCCGCGCCCGCCGGGCCGAGGGCGTCGCGGGCGTGCCGTACCCAGTCGGGGGCGTCCGTGTCGACCACCGCGTCGGCGCCCAGCTCCCGTACCAGCGCGGTCTTGCGCTCACCGCGCGCGGTGCCGACGACCCGGGCGCCCGCCGCCTTCGCCAGTTGCACCAGCAGCGTGCCCATCCCGCCGGACGCGCCGACGACCAGCACCGTCTCGCCGGGTTTCGGCTCCGTCGCCTCCAGCAGCGCGGTCGCGGTGACGCCGTCGTGGACGAGGGCCGCCGCCTCCGTGAACGCCAGCCGGTCCGGCAGGGGCACCACCGACCCGGCGTCGGCGACGGCACGTTCGGCGTACCCGCCGGTGTGGCCGATCGAGGCGACCACCCGGCGGCCGAGCCACGCCGCCCCGTCGACGCCCGCGCCGACGGCCCGGACCGTACCGGCGATGCCGCCGCCCGGGACGTACGGCGGCTGGAGCGTGAAGTACTCCCCGCCCCAGCCCGACCGCAACTGCGTCTCCAGGAAGATCGTGTCCACCGCGGCCACTTCGACGAGCACCTGACCGGGCCCCGCCACCGGTTCCGGGACGTCCGCCGGGACCAGCACCTCCGGGCCGCCGAACGCCCTCACCTGCGCCACGCGCATCGCACTCACACCCCTCCCGTGCACGGGCGTTGGTCCGGCCTGTCCGGCGCCCGCGCAGCCGAGTCTGGAACGTCAAGTCCGGTTGAGGTCAACGGGTGCGGCCGGCGGGTGCGTAGGCTCGGCGGCATGAGCGGTGACATGGGGCTGCGGGAGCGCAAGAAGCGGCGGACGTACCAGACGATCTCCGACACGGCGATCGCCCTCTTCCTGGAGAAGGGCTTCGACCGGGTCTCGGTCGCCGAGGTCGCCGCGGCCGCCGAGGTCTCCAAGCCGACGCTCTTCCGGTACTTCCCCGCCAAGGAGGACCTGGTCCTGCACCGGTTCGCCGACCACCGCGAGGAGGCGGCACGCGTCGTCGCCGAGCGGCCCGGGGACGTCGGCCCGCTTCAGGCGCTGCACCGCCACTTCACCGACGGGCTCGCGCGCCGCGACCCGGTGACCGGGCTGAGCGACGACCCGGACGTGCTCGCCTTCCACCGGCTGCTGTACGGCACGCCCAGCCTGGTCGCGCGACTGTACGCGTACCAGGGCGCGTCCGAGCGGGCGCTGGCGGCCGCGCTGGGGGACAGCGGTCTCCCAGGCCGTCTCGCGGCCGGACAGATCATCGCCGTACAGCGGATCCTGGCCGAGGAGAACTGGCGCCGGATCGACGCGGGCGAAACCGCCGAAGCCGTGGCGGCGGACGCGCTGGCCGCCGCCGACCTGGCCTTCCGGCAACTGGCGGAGGGGCTTTCCCTCTGAACGGCAAGGCCGCCGCTCCCTCCTCCGGAAAGCGGCGGTCCTTGTCCGTGGCCGGCTACCACATCACGGGCAGCCGCTCCGGGATCCGCTTCATGAACCCGGTACGCCACACCAACTGCGCGATCGGAACGGCGAGCTGGAAGTCGGGCATCCGGTCGAGCAGGGTCTCCAGGGCGATCTCCGCGTGCTTCTTGCCGAGCGCGGTCGCGGGGCAGTAGTGCCGCCCGCCGCCGAAGGAGAGGTGGTCCGTGTTGTTCTCGCGGGTGAGGTCCACGGTCTGCGGGTCGGTGAACGCCTCCGGGTCGAAGTTGGCGCCCTCGACCAGCACCAGGACCAGCTCGCCCTTCTTGACCTCCACGTCCCCGAGCATCACGTCCTCCATGGCCAGGCGCGGCAGGCCGTCACCGATGGAGAGGTTGATCCGCAGCAGCTCGTCGACGGCCGCCGGGATCTTGTCCCGGTCGGCGAGGAGTTCGGCCCTCAGCTCCGGGTGCTGGATGAGGGAGACCAGGGCCATGGTCAGGAAGCCGGCCGTGGAGATGACCCCGGCGCCGAACATGGTCACACCGACCGTCGCCAGCATCTCGTCCGTGAGGTGGTCGTACTCCGGGTCCTCCCGCAGCGCCGCCAGCTCGGCCATCAGGCCGGTGGTGGCCGGGTCGTCCAGGCGCTCCACCATGTACGCGATGTCGCGGTCCCAGTTGAGCTTGGCACCGGCGATCGGGCAGGCGGAGTTCATGAACGCGATGTCGAGGCTGCGCATCAGCCGGGGCGCGTCCGCCTGCGGGATGCCGAGGATGTGGCAGTGCATGGCGGCGGAGTACGGGTCGGCGAACTGTCCGCGCAGGTCCCCCGGCGCTCCGTCGGCGATGACGCGGTCGACCAGGTCGGCGGCGGCCGACCGCATCCACTCCACCAGGCCGGGCGCCTTGGGGTTGAGCGCCTTGAGCACGGCCTTGCGCAGCCCGGCGCCGGTGATGTTGCCCATGTTGTTGACGACTTCGGGCGGGATCGTCAGCGCGTACTGCCGGGGTACGCCGGGTGCCGAGGTGTCCTTGAGGCTGAACCTCGGGTCCTCCAGCACCCGCTTGCACAGGGCGTGGGAGGACACCAGCCACGCCTCGTCGCCGGCGATGGTGCGCACCCGCTTGACCGGGTACTTCTTGCGCAACAGCTCCACCTCGGCGGGTATCTGGTCGCCGCGCCAGGAGAACGGGAAGTCGAGAAGCTGGTCGGGCAGTGTCTCGTCGGGCAGTGTCTCAGCGGACACCGTCTCAGCGGACATCGTCCCAACGGACATCGTCTCAACGGACATCGGAGGAGTCTCCTTCGGCGGGGTGCTGCGCGGGTGCGGCGGGGGTCACGATCGCGTGGCCCTGGTTGCGGGACGCGCGCAGCCCGGAGCCGCGCGAGTAGAGCAGCTCGGCCATCGGCAGGAGCTGGTGGTAGCAGTTGAGGGACGAGGGCACGCCCAGGATCGCCGGGGTGTCCAGGAACAGCGGCGCCTCGGCGCAGACGTACTCCACGCACACCTCGCGCTGCCGGGCCGTGGGCGTCCTGCCGTCCAGGACCTTGGAGGAGAGGAAGGCGTCGATGAGCGCGTCGCAGGTCGAGCGGAAGTCCGGGTCGGTCGCGAGCCTGCTCAGCAGGTGCCGGTGGATCTCCCGGTACGCCGGGTTGTCCAGGAACGCCGACATGGGATGGGCGCGCAGGCGCCGCCCGTCGGGGTCGACGGTCGCGACGGCGTTGGTGACCTTGGCCCGCACGCCGCGCAGGTTCTTCACGGCTTTGCGGCGGGCGTCGTCGGCGGTATAGCCGGAGGCCTCGTACATCTCGGCCACGTGGAGGTCGGTATAGACGAAGTCCACCTGGTCGAAGTGGGCGGTGCCCCAGCGGGCCAGGTCGATGACCCGCTGGGCGGAGAAGTAGCTGTTGCCGGGGGAGACGCCGATCACGGCGTGGGCGCCTTCGGCGCATATCACCTGGCAGTGTGCGGTGTAGGGCTGAACCGTGAACAGGCCCGCAGCGGTGTCCGGAGTAGTGAAGGGCTGAATCTCGAAGACGGTCTCAGTCGTCAACTGGAAGAAGTCCTTCGCGTCGCTAGTCCCGAGGAGCCTCGTGCTCCTGGTGTGGCGACGACGCCGAGAAGTTAGCTTCCGAACACGGAGAGTGTCAACGCGAGTCCTCTTGTTACATCTGCGTACACGTGGACTTACCCTGTGTGTCATCCTTCGTTCATATTGAAACTCCATAAGAAAAGTTACTCAGTTGCATTATTCTGGGTGGCATGACGTCACTCGACCATGAACTGAGCAAGGAACGGACCTTCCACGACACCTGCCGCGCCGCCCTGAACCGCATGGTCGAGGGCGCCGCCCACCACGTCGTCACCGGAGAGGACGTCTCCGCGTCCGGCGCCGACGCCGAGGCCCTCGGCCACCACCTGCGCAGCCGCGCCAAGGAACTGCGTGAGGAGCCGCGCGGCCCGCTGTTCTTCGGCCGCCTCGACCACGAGGACGGCCGGCGCCACCACATCGGCCGCCGCCGCATCGCCGAACACCCGGCCGCCCCGCCGCTCGTCGTCGACTGGCGCGCCCCCGTCGCGCGCGCCTTCTACCAGGCGAGCGCCCGCGACCCGCAGGGCGTCCTCGTGCGGCGCCGGTTCGGCTGGGCGCCGTTCGGCGACGGCGACCCGGCGGACCTGACCGGGCTGGAGGACGAGCACCTGGCCACAGGGGAGACCGGTGCGCCGAGCGCGATCGTCGCCGGCGAGATCGAGCGCCCCCGCGTCGGGCCCATGCGGGACATCGCCGCCACCATCCAGCCCGAGCAGGACGATCTCGTACGGGCCGCACTCACCGCGTCCCTCTGCGTCCAGGGCGCGCCCGGCACCGGCAAGACCGCCGTCGGCCTGCACCGGGCCGCGTACCTGCTCTACACCCACTCGCGGCGCATCGGAGCGGCGGCCTCCTGATCCTCGGCCCGAACCGCACCTTCCTGTCGTACGTCTCCGAAGTCCTGCCCGCGCTGGGGGAGTCGGACGTCCGGCAGTCGACGGTCGAGGACGAGATCGACCGGGGCCACGAGGTGCGCGCGTACGACTCGCCCGAGGCGGAGGTGGTCAAGCACGACGCCCGGATGGCCGACGTCCTGCACCGCGCTCTGTACGCACGGGTCGGCGCGCCCGCCGAGCCGCTTTCCGTGCCGGACGGCTCCTACCGGTGGCGGGTGCCGCTGGAGGAGCTGGCGCGGATCGTCGCGGAGGTACGGGCGGAGGCGCCGCCCTACGCGGTGGGGCGCGAGCGGGTGCGCAGCCGGGTGGTACGGGCGGTCCAGCTCCTGGCGGAGCGGCGGGCGGGACCGAGGAGCGGGGCGTGGACGCGGAAGACGGCGCGGGCGCGGGCGGTGTCGGCGTTCGTGGACGCGTGCTGGCCCAAGGTCACGCCGGAGGAGGTGCTCGCGGAGGTGCTGGCCGACCCCGACCCGTTCGCTGACGTGCTCACCGAACGG
Organism: Streptomyces sp. CB03234; assembly: GCF_001905885.1. Taxonomy (GTDB): domain Bacteria; phylum Actinomycetota; class Actinomycetes; order Streptomycetales; family Streptomycetaceae; genus Streptomyces. Next base: position 62,728 of record NZ_LIYH01000006.1, read on the forward strand.
GAGCGGGAGGCGATCCGGTGGCCGAAGCCGCCGCGCTCGTACCGGTCGGCGCGGTGGAGCGCGGCCGACCTGGTCCTGCTGGACGAACTCGCGGGGCTCGTCGAACGGCCCTCCGGCTACGGGCACATCGTGATCGACGAGGCCCAGGACCTCTCCCCGATGCAGTGCCGGGCGATCGCCCGCCGCGCGGACTTCGGCACCCTGACCGTCCTCGGCGACCTCGCGCAGGGCACCACCCCGTGGGCCGCCCGCGACTGGCCGGAGCAACTCGCCCACCTGGGACGGAAGTCGGTGCCCGTGGTCGCCCTGACGACCGGGTTCCGCGTCCCGGCGGGCGTCGTCGCGCTCGCCAACCGGCTGCTGGACGCCCTCGACGTGGACGTACCGCCCGGCCGGTCACTGCGCCGGGACGGCGAGGTGGCGGTCCGCGAGGTGCGGGACGTGCGGGAGGCGGTGGTGGACGCGGTGCGGTCGGCGCTGACCCGGGAGGGCTCCGTCGGCGTGATCGCCACGGACCGGGCGGCCGGCGCGCTGCGCGGCGCGCTGGAGGAGGCTGGCCTCGCCGGGCCGCGCGTGACGGTGCTGCCCGCCACGCTCGCCAAGGGCCTGGAGTACGACCACGTCGTCGTAGCCGAGCCCGCCGCCATCGTGGCGGCCGAACCGCGCGGGCTGAACCGGCTGTACGTGGTCCTCACCCGCGCGGTCTCCCGCCTCGACGTGCTGCACAGCCTGCCGCTGCCTACACCGTTGCGGCCGGCTTGAGCGCCTCGCCGGTGGTGGCCGCCGGTGTGGCGCTTCGCTGACGGAGCACGGTGGCCGCGACGGCGAGGGCGGCGACGATGAGCCCCGTACCGACGGCGAAGGCCAGCCGGTACCCGCCGGTCAGCGCCTCGGCCTGCCCGCTGCCGCTCGCCACCAGCGTCTCCGTGCGGGAGGCGGCGAGCGTGGACAGGACGGCGACGCCCAGCGCCATGCCGATCTGCTGGGTGGTGTTGAACAGCCCGGACGCCAGCCCGGCGTCGTCCTCGCCCGCGTCCGACATGCCGAGCGTGGTGAGGGCGGGCAGGGCCAGCCCGAAGCCGGCGGCGAGCAGCATCACGGGCAGCAGGTCGACGACGTAGTCGGCCTGGACGGGGACGCGGGTGAGCAGTCCGAGGACGCCGATCAGCAGCACCAGCCCGGCCAGCAGGACGTTGCGCTCCCCGAAGCGGGCGTTGAGGCGGGCGGAGACGCCCAGCGACACCGCGCCGATCACGGCGGCGGCCGGGAGCATCGCGAGGCCGGTGGCGGCGGCGCCGTACCCGAGGACCTTCTGGAGGTAGAGCGCGACCAGGACCTGGAACGAGAACAGCGCGGCCACCATCAGGACCTGGACCAGGTTGGCTCCGGCGACGCTGCGCGAGCGGAGGATCCGCAGCGGCATGAGCGGGGTGGCGGCGGTCGCCTGGCGTACGACGAAGGCGACGAGCAGGAGGGCGGCGAGGGCGCCGAAGCCCAGCGTGTGGGCCGAAGTCCAGCCGTACGCCTCGACCTTGACGACGGTGTAGATGCCGAGCATCAGCCCGCCGGTGACCAGGGCCGCGCCGGTGACGTCGGCTCCGGCGGCGAGGCCGCGGCCACGGTCGGCCGGCAGGGCGGGCACGGCGACGGCGAGGGCGGCGAGCCCGATCGGCAGGTTGATGAAGAAGATCCAGTGCCAGTCGAGGGCGTCGGTGAGGACGCCGCCGAGCACCTGGCCGAGCGAGGCGCCCGCCGCGCCGGTGAAGCTGAACACGGCGATGGCGCGGGCGCGTTCGCGGGGCTCGGTGAACAGTGTGACGAGGATGCCGAGGCTGACGGCGGAGGCCATCGCGCTGCCGGCGCCCTGGAGGAAGCGGGCGGCGATCAGTACGGCGGGCGAATCACCCAGCCCGGCCAGCAGCGAGGCGGCGGTGAACACCCCCGTACCGGCGAGGAACATCCTTTTGCGGCCGATCAGGTCGCCGAGCCGCCCGGCGAGGAGCAGCAGGCTGCCGAAGGCGATCAGGTAGGCGTTGACGACCCAGCTGAGCGCGGCGGGGGAGAAGCCCAGGTCGTTCTGGATGGCCGGCATGGCGACGGTCACGATGCTGCCGTCGAGGACGGTCATCAGCATTCCGGTGGCGATGACGCCGAGGGCGAGGGTGCGTGGAGCGAGGGACATGGCGGTCTCTCCTGTCATAGGACCCGACAGGAGAGACCGTAGCAGATAGTTTTGTTGCAGACGATTTGTTGCGGACCTTTTCTCGGCCCTGTTCTCGGCCCTGTTCTCGGCCCTCTTCCGGGTCCTACTTCTCCCGCTGCCGGGCTCGCCGGGCCGGTCGCGGGCCCTCGACCGGAGTCGCCAGGTGCCCCTCGACCAGGTGGTTCAGTGCCCGCAGGAACACCTCCCGGTCACCCTCGGGGAGCGCGGCGAGCGCCTCCGCGTGTACGCGGTCGACGATCTCCTGGCTCCGCCGCGCGACCCGTGCGCCCTCCTCGGTGACGGCGATGATCCGGGCGCGCCGGTCCCTGCTGGAGGGCCGGCGCTCGGCGAGCCCGGCCTTCTCCAGGGCGTCGACCGTGACCACCATCGTGGTCTTGTCCATGTCGCCGATCTCGGCGAGCTGGATCTGGGTGCGCTCCTCCTCCAGGGCGTGGACGAGAACGCAGTGCATGCGCGCCGTGAGCCCGATCTCGGCGAGGGCGGCCGACATCCGGGTGCGCAGGACGTGGCTGGTGTGGTCGAGGAGGAAGGACAGGTCGGGTTCGGTGCGGGCGGGTGACATGGCGGTCATGTCGCCAGCGTACCCATTGGATCCGTAACGGATTATCCGAAAGGAGACTTTGCCGCGACGCGCGCACCGTCCCACGGGACACGAACCCCTCATGTGAGTGACCGGCGCCCACGGGCCTGAGCACCGATACTCCGTTGCTTGATCAAAAACCGGTTCGACGGCATGGCGCGATGCAACGACATGAGCACGCCGGACCCGCAACAACCGGGACCCGATCGCTTCGCTGATCAGATAGTGCGGGAAGCGCTCACCTTCACTGGGAACGGACATGTGAGTCGGGCTGTTCGGGGGTTACGGCGCGCCACGGGGAACACTTTTGCAAGCGGCTGCTTGCAAAAGTTAGCAAGTGCGTGCACCATCGAGGCATGGCATCACTCAACGTCGGCAATCTCGGGGAGTACCTGCGCGAGCAGCGGCGCAACGCGCAGCTGTCGCTGCGTCAGCTCGCCGAAGCCGCCGGGGTGTCCAATCCGTATCTGAGCCAGATCGAGCGCGGGCTGCGCAAGCCGAGCGCGGAGGTGCTCCAGCAGGTCGCCAAGGCGCTGCGGATCTCCGCCGAAACGCTGTACGTGCGGGCCGGGATCCTGGACGAGCGGGAGCGCGAGGAGCTGGAGACGCGTGCCGTCATCCTCGCGGACCCGTCGATCAACGAGCGGCAGAAGCAGGTGCTGCTCCAGATCTACGACTCGTTCCGCAAGGAGAACGGACTCGATACGGAGACGAAAGGTGCCGATCACACCACCGAGGACGGCACCTCACCCGAACTCTGACTCTGCGATCCGGGAGGACCACAGTCGTGGCCATCATCGAAGAACTCCGTACGCCCCTCTACTTCGCCGCCGGTACGGCCGACCTCGCCGTACAGCAGGCCAAGAAGGTTCCCGGCCTGATCGAGCAGATCGCCGCCGAGGCGCCCGCGCGCATCGACGCGGTGCGCAACACCGACCCCAAGGCCGTGCAGGAGAAGGTGAGCGCCCAGGCCAAGGAGGCCCAGGCCACCGTCCAGGCCAAGGTCACCGAGGTGCTCGGCTCCCTGGACACGGACCTGAAGAAGCTGGGCGAGAACGCCCAGCACCTGGCGCTGCGGAGCGTCGGCGTGGCGGCCGAGTACGCGGTCAGGGCGCGCGAGGCGTACGAGAAGGTCGCCGAGCACGGTGAGCAGGCCGTGAAGCAGTGGCGCGGCGAGGCCGCCGAGGAGATCAACGAGATCGCCATCGCCGTCGAGCCGGACCCGGAGCCGAAGGCGGGCGAGCCGAAGGCGGCGGATGGGCAGCCCAAGGCGCCCGCCGCGAAGAAGGCCACCCCGGCGAAGAAGGCCCCGGCCCCGCGCAAGCCGGCGGCGAAGAAGACGACGGCGTCGGACCAGTAACGCCGGCTGTTCCAGGGGCCGGGTCCCTTTCGGCGGGGCGCCGGCCCCCTGGCGGGGCGCGGGCACGTTCGGGGTGGCCGGGGCGTTGTACCGGTACCTTGGCCGCGAGGCGCTTCACTCACTGACTAGGCGGTGCTCAGCATGTTGCTCGCAGGATTCAGCACGTTCCTCTTTCTGCTCAACCTCGCCATGCTCCTGATCGCCGTGGTCGCCCTGTTCATCGCGGCGACGGCACGCGAGGACGCCTATCGCGCCGCCGACAAGCAGACCAAGATGTTCTGGCTGATCATCCTGGGCGTCACGGTCGCGGTGAACCTGCTCGTACCGATGCTGTTCCTGCAGATCGCCGGGCTCGTCGCGTCGATCGTCTTCATGGTCGACGTACGGCCCGCCCTCCAGCAGGTCTCCGGCGGTGGCCGTGGCGGCCGCCGCGGCGGCGGCTCCAGCAGCGACGGGCCGTACGGCCCCTACAACGGCGGCCGCTAGCGACACGCCCGGGCCCCGGCGGAACGCCGGGCCGCTGGCCGCCGGGGCCGGTCCCGGGGCGGGGCCGCGGGGTGGGGTCCGACGCGGTACCGCACGGTCTGCGGCGCCGGACGTCAGCGGAAGCCGACGGCGGGCCCGATGCGGTCGGCGGGCGCGGCTCCAGGACGCCGGCCCGGTGCGGTCGGCCGATCCGCCGTGGTGGAGGCCGGCGGTGCCGGACGCCGCACGCGGGGCCGAGGCCGGGCCGGACGCGGTACGGCGCGCAGGGCGCGGGATCCGCGGCGGCGGGCGTCAGCGGCGGGACGGGGCCCGGTCGGGGGCCGTCCGGTCGCGGTCGCGGGAAGTGCGTTCGCGCGCGAGCAGCAGCACGGCCACGTCGTCCGTCAGCTCCCCGCCGTTCAGCTCCCGCACCTGCGCCACCGCGGCCTCCAGCAGCTCCTCGCCGCCCAGGCCCTGCGCCAGCAGGCGGTTGACCATCTCGACCATGCCGTCCTGGCCCAGCCGCGGCGAACCCGGGCCCGCCGAGCGGCCCTCGATCAGCCCGTCGGTGTACATCATCAGGCTCCACGAGCCGCCCAGCTCCACCTGCCGGCGCGGCCAGCGGGCGCGCGGCAGCAGCCCCAGGGCGGGGCCGCCGTCCTCGTACGGAAGGAGCTGCGCCGCCCGGCCGTGCCGCGCTATCAGGGGCGAGGGGTGGCCCGCCAGGCACAGCCCGGCCCGGCGCCCGTCCGGCGCGATGTCCACCGTGCACAGGGTCGCGAAGATCTCCTCGTTGTCCCGCTCGTGCTCCAGCACCTGCTGCAGCGTCGACAGCAGCTCGTCGCCGCACAGGCCCGCCAGCGTCAGCGCCCGCCACGCGATGCGCAGCTCCACGCCGAGCGCCGCCTCGTCCGGACCGTGCCCGCACACGTCCCCGATCATGGCGTGCACGGTCCCGTCCGGCGTCCGGACGGTGTCGTAGAAGTCGCCGCCCAGCAGCGCCCGCGAGCGCCCCGGCCGGTAGCGGGCCGCGAAGCGCAGGTCGGAGCCCTGGAGCAGTGGTGTGGGCAGCAGGCCCCGCTCCAGGCGGGCGTTCTCCTGCGCCCGCAGCCGCGACTCGGCCAGCTTGACCTGGACCGAGTCGGCCCGCTTGCGTTCCACGGCGTACCGGATGGCGCGGCTCAGCAGCGGCCCGTCCAGCTCCTCGCGGCACAGGTGGTCCTGCGCCCCGGCGTGTACCGCCGCGGCCGCCAGCTCCGTGTCGCCCCGCGCGGTCAGCGCCAGGACGGCGTGGCGCGGCGCGAGGCGCAGTACGTGGTGCAGCGGCCCCAGCCGGTCGTCGTCGTCGCCCGTCCGGCCGGCGGGCAGCGCGAGGTCGACGAGCACGCAGTGCACGTCGTCGGTGAGCAGCCGCTCCGCCTCGGTGAGGTTGCGGGCGGTACGGATACGGACCCGGCCGCCGGACGCGTCGACCAGCTCCGGAACGGTGAAGGTGCCCGCCGGGTCGTCCTCGATCACCAGGAGGGTGAGGTCCGTGCTGCCGACGGCGGCGGTCTCTGCGGCCGCGTTCACCCTCTGTCGCGGTACGGGTACGGGCATCGGTGTGGTTTCCTTCCCTCCCCCCGAGGGCACGGTGGCGCGTCGGACGACACACCACCCGACGGGGACCATAGCGGTCCGCGGTGGCCGAACGGAATGGTGATCAGCGAAGAGCCGATGGCATATGCCGCGCAGCGGGAGGTAGTTGGGCACCGGGTCATGACGAACGTCACGCGCCGCGTGTTGGCCCGGTCACATCCCGGGACGTATCCGACAGCGGGAGGCGCGCCTTACTTGTCCGGGCGTACGACTCCGAGGATCGCCATCGAGCCCGCACCGGCCACCGTCACGTTCCGTCCCGGCCGGGGCGCGTGGATGATCGCCCCGTCGCCGATGTACAGGCCGACATGGCTGGCGTCCGCGTGGTAGATGATCAGGTCGCCCGGCCGCATGTCCTTGACGTCGATCCGGGGCAGCAGCCGCCACTGCTCCTGCGACGTGCGCGGGATGCCCGTGCCGGCCGCCGCCCACGCCTGCGACGTCAGCCCCGAGCAGTCGTACGACCCCGGGCCCTCCGCGCCCCACACGTACGGCTTGCCGAGCTGGGCCGTCGCGAACTCGACCGCCTTCTTGCCCTGCGGGCTCACGCTGCCGCCGGTCTCCTTCAGTACGCCGGAGCCGAGCCACGCCGTCTGCGCCTGGGCCTGCTCGTCCCGCTCCAGTTGCAGCAGCCGCTCGCGCTCCGCCGTCTCCAGCTGGGACTCCAGCTTCTTCGCCGCCGCGATCTTGGTCTCGATCTGCTTCTTCGTCCTGGCCTGCTGGACCCGGCTCGCCTCCAGCCTGGTCCAGTGCGCGCTGGCGTCCTTGGTGTACGCCTCCAAGTCCGCCTGCCGCTGCTTCAGTTCGGCGAGGAGATCCTTGGTGGCCTTCTGGCCCTGCTGGAGGCGGCCGACGCCGCTGAGGAAGAGCTGCGGGTCGTCGCTGAGGACCAGCTGCGCCTCGTCGGGTATGCCACCGTTGCGGTACTGGGCGCGGGCGGCCGCGCCGGCCCGCGTCTTCAGGTCCTCGATACGGGCCTGGCCGTCCACGATGGCCTGCGCCAGCTTCACGATCTCGGCCGACTGCTTCTTCGCCCGCTCCTCGGCCAGGTTGTACGCGTCGGTGGCGGAGGCGGCCTGGCGGTAGAGGGTGTCGATCTCGCGGCGTACCTCTTCCAGGCTCTTGCCGGAGGCACCGGCCACGGGGGGCGGGGGAGGGGGCGGGGTGGGCGCGGCGTACGCCGCCTGGACCGGTGACGCCAGCACGGTCAGAGCGCAGACCACGGTGATCGCGGCGGTGGCGCAACGGCGTCGGTTCACGGACTCCCCCATCTCCCCATCTGATTTACCGTCAGTAACTTCGGGCTGCCGATCGAGATGGTGCCATGAGGCTCGCGAAAACGACAGAGTCACACCCACCCATGGGGGACGAAAGATCGTTCAGGTGCGTTCCGTCTGAGAGGTGTTCAGTACGAGCCGGGCGCCAGCGCCGCCCATCGCACCGTCACTTCGCCCTGCCGCCACCGCCGTCGGCCATCCACCAGCGGCCAGTCGCCCGCCAGATCCGCCGCCGTCCTGATCCACCGCTGCCGGGCGCCGAGCGAGGCGTACGGAGCCGCCGCCGCCCACGCCCGGTCGAAGTCCCGCAGGAACGCGTGCACCGGCTCGCCCGGCACGTTCCGGTGGATCAGCGCCTTCGGAAGGCGCTCCGCGAGATCGGAGGGGCGGTCCAGCGAGCCGAGCCGGGTCGCGAACGTCACCGTCCGCGGCCCCTCCGGCCCCAGCGCCACCCACACATGACGCCGCCCGATCTCGTCGCAGGTCCCCTCCACCAGCAGGCCGCCGGGCGCGAGCCGCGCGCACAGCCGCGCCCACACCTCGGCGACCTCGTCCTCGTCGTACTGGCGCAGCACGTTCGCCGCCCGGATCAGCGATGGGGCGCCGTCCACGGGGATCTCGAAGCCACCGTGCACGAAGGTGAGGCCGTCGCGCGCGTAGGGCTGGGCGGCGGCGACCCGGGCGGGCTCGATCTCTATGCCGACCACCCGGGTGCGGGGGTCGGCGTCGCCGCGCAGCCGGTGCAGCAGCTCGACGGCGGTCCAGGGGGCGGCCCCGTAGCCGAGGTCCACGGCCGTGGGCGCCCGCTCGCCGCGGCGCAGCGCCGCGCCGTGGACGGCGGCGATCCAGCGGTCCATGCGGCGCAGGCGGTTGGGGTTGGTGGTCCCGCGGGTCGGTGTACCGACGGGGCGGGTCCCGGCGGGGCGGGTTCCGGTGGGGCGGGTTCCGTCCGGGCGGGTCCCGGTGGGGCGGGTGGTGCGCGGGGCCATGGGGACGAGGGTAAGGGCTCCCGGCCCCTCCCTTCGTACGCGTAATGAATTGGCAAAGCGGAAATGAAGGGGCGCGGCCCGCTGTTGTCGCTGGCGGGAGGGCCGTACGCACTGGCGCGCGCGTGTCCTCCGCTCGCCATGCCCGCACACCTGCCATGCCCGCACAGCGGAAGGACGCCGACGTGAGCCAGTACGTGTCCCGGTTCGCCGGCACCCTGGCCGGGCCGCACCGGACCGCCGGGTCGCACCGGCTCCGGCTGCCCGGCCGGGCGAGGGTGCCGCGCCGGATCGCGATGCTCAGTGTCCACACCTCCCCGCTGCACCAGCCCGGCACGGGCGACGCGGGCGGCATGAACGTCTACATCGTCGAGCTCGCCAGGCGCCTCGCCGCGATCAACATCGAGGTCGAGATATTCACCCGGGCCACCGCCGGCGGGCTGCCCCCGGCCGTCGAGCTGGCCCCGGGCGTCCTCGTACGACACGTCGACGCCGGACCGTACGAAGGGCTCGCCAAGGAGGAGCTGCCCGCCCAGCTGTGCGCCTTCACCCACGGCGTGATGCGGGCCTGGGCGGGGCACCGGCCCGGCCACTACGACCTCGTCCACTCCCACTACTGGCTCTCCGGCCACGTCGGCTGGCTCGCCGCCGAGCGGTGGGGCGTCCCGCTCGTGCACGCCATGCACACCATGGCCAAGGTCAAGAACGCGGCGCTCGCGGAGGGCGACACCCCCGAGCCGACGGCGCGGGTCATCGGCGAGACGCAGATCGTGCGCGCCGCCGACCGGCTGATCGCCAACACCGCGGAGGAGGCCGACGAACTCGTCCGCTTCTACGAGGCCGAACCGTCGAAGGTCGCGGTCGTGCACCCGGGCGTGAACCTCGACCGGTTCCGGCCGGCCGACGGGCGGGCCGCCGCCCGCGCCCGGCTCGGGCTGCCCGCCGACGCGTTCATCCCCGTCTTCGCCGGGCGCATCCAGCCCCTGAAGGCCCCCGACATCCTGCTGCGTGCGGCAGCCCGGCTGCTGGACGAGGACCCGTCGCTGCGGTCCCGGATGCTCGTCCCGGTCGTCGGCGGGCCCAGCGGCAGCGGCCTCGCCAAGCCCGAGGGCCTGCAGAAACTCGCCGCGCGCCTCGGCATCGCCGACGTCGTACGCTTCCACCCGCCCGTGCGGCAGGACGCGCTCGCCGACTGGTTCCGGGCGGCGTCCGTGCTGGTCATGCCCTCGTACAGCGAGTCCTTCGGGCTCGTCGCCATCGAGGCGCAGGCGGCCGGCACGCCCGTCGTCGCCGCGTCGGTGGGCGGGCTGCCGGTGGCGGTGCGGGACGGCTCGACCGGCTTCCTGGTGCAGGGCCACAACCCGGCGGACTACGCGGCCGCGCTGCGCCGGTTCGTGGACGACCCGTCGCTGACCGGCCGCCTGGGCGAGGCGGCGGCGCGGCACGCCGGATCGTTCGGCTGGGACACGGCGGCGGCGGGAACGGCCGACGTGTACTCCGCGGCCATGCACGAACACCGCCGTGGCGTACGCTCGCGTCATGGCTGACGCCCGGAAGATCATCGAGTCCGCGCTGAACGACGCCGAGCTGACCTGGGAGTCCCCGGAGCCCGGCTCCTACGTCGTCACCCTTCCCGGTACGCGCAAGCTGTCCACCACGCTGTCGCTGCGCCTGGGCCGCCACTCGCTGTCCCTGAACGCGTTCGTCATCCGCCACCCCGACGAGAACGAGCCGGGCGTCCACCGCTGGCTGCTGGAGCGCAACCTCCGCCTGTACGGGGTGGCGTACGCGGTCGACAGCCTCGGCGACATCTACCTGACCGGCAAGTTGCCGCTCTCCGCGATCACCCCGGAGGAGCTGGACCGTGTGCTGGGCTCGGTCCTGGAGGCGGCGGACGGGGCGTTCAACACGCTCCTGGAGCTGGGCTTCGCGACGGCGATCCGCAAGGAGTACGCGTGGCGCGTCGCCCGCGGCGAATCCACACGCAACCTGGACGCGTTCGCCCACCTGACGCGCCCGCAAAAGTAACCGCCCGGGCCCTCACCCTCCCCGTCGTGGGCAGTCGCCCCGCCGGGCGGCGCCTCCCTCTCCCCGCCCCGCGTGTCGGCAGTCGTCCGGCGCCCGCCAGCCCGTTGTGGGCAGTCGTCCCGCTGGGGCGATGGGGGTCCCCCCTGCTCGAGCGAAGCCGAGAGCTTGGGGGAGGGTGGGCACAACGGGACGGGGCGGTGCCCTTGCGGCGGCTCCACCCTGGGCGGTGCCCGTTCCGGTGCGGGTCGGTGGCCTGCCGGGGGGTGGGGGGGCGTGGCCCCTCCGGGCTCACCTCCTCGAGGCCGGCGGCCTTGGGTACGTCGGATGGGAAGCCCCACTGCCGCCGCCAACCTCTGCGGGGGCGACCCTGCACGGCCCCACCCCGGCCGTCGGCCGACTGCGGGCGCCCTCCCGGGGGAGAAGGGGGCACGGCCCCACCCCGGCCGGTGGCCAACCGCGGGCCGGTGAACCCCTCCTCAGGCGGTGACCGCCTCGCGGGACGGCGCCGGGGCGGCCGTCTCCGGGGAGTGGGCCGGCAGGCCCCGCATCAGGAGCCAGTAGCCGAGCCCGGCCACCGTCCCGAGCACCGCGCACGCGCCCCACAGCCACTGCGCGCCCCACCGGTCGATCGTCCACCCGGACATCAGCGGGGCGACCAGCGCGGCGGCCGACCAGGACATGGTGTACACGCCCTGGTAGCGGCCCCGCCCGTGGACCGGGGAGAGGCGCACCACCAGTCCCGTCTGGGTCGGGGCGTTGACGATCTCGGCGAGCGTCCAGACGCCGACGGTCAGCGCGTAGACGGCGACGGAACCCGCGAAGGCGGTGAGCCCGAAGCCGTACCCGGCCAGCAGCGAGGAGACGATCAGCAGCCGGCGCGGGTCGCGGTGCTCGATGTACCGGGTGACCGGGATCTGGAGCGCCACGATGAGGACACCGTTGACCGCCATCGCCAGCCCGAAGTCCGCGGCGTCGAACCCGTCCGCGCCCATGGCGACCGGGAGACCCACGTACCCCTGCTGGAAGATCAGCGAGATGAGGAAGGAGAGGCCCACCACCCCCATGAACCGCCCGTCGCGCAGCACGGCCCCCATGCCGGTCTCCGGTGGCGCGGCCTTCCCGGGGTGGGACGGGGCCTGCGCGGGGCGGGATTCGGGCAGCTTGAGGAAGATGAGGACCGCACAGGCCAGCGTCAGGACGGCCTCGCCGAGGAAGCCGGCGAGGTAGCTGTACTCGGCGATGAACCCGGCGCCCGCGGAGGAGACGGCGAAGCCCAGGTTGATCGCCCAGTAGTTGAGCGAGAACGCTCGTACCCGGTCCTCGGGCCGCACGATGTCGGCCATCATCGCCTGCACGGCCGGCCGTGAGGCGTTCGACGTGGCGCCGACGACGAAGGCGACCGCGGCGATGGCGACCGGGTGCTGCATGAAGCCGAGGACCGCGACCGAGACGGCCGTCGACACCTGGGCGATCAGCAGCGTGGGGCGCCGGCCGAGCCGGTCGGTCATCACACCCGCGCCGAGCGACGAGACGACGCCGCCGAGCCCGTGGAGGGACGCCACGAGCCCCGCGTACGAGGCCGAATAGCCACGGTCCAGGGTCAGGTACAGGGCGGTGAAGGTGGCGACGAAGGCGCCGAGCCGGTTGATCAGGGTGCTCGCCCACAGCCACCAGAACGCCCGCGGCAGGCCCGAGACGCTCTCCTTGGCCGCCCGTCTGAGCGTGGCGATGGACATGTGTACCCCCCGTAAGAGCCCGAACCGATGACCGGACGTTACGAGGGCGCTGCCCCGGGGGCCTATTCGATTGACGGGGGCCGTCAAGCGTTAATCTCGTACGCATGGCCGACGCACCGTACAAGCTGATCCTCCTCCGCCACGGCGAGAGCGAATGGAACGCGAAGAACCTGTTCACCGGCTGGGTGGACGTCAACCTCACCGAGAAGGGCGAGAAGGAGGCGGTCCGCGGCGGTGAGCTGCTCAAGGACGCCGGTCTGCTCCCCGACGTGCTGCACACCTCGCTCCAGAAGCGCGCCATCCGCACCGCGCAGCTCGCGCTCGAGGCCGCCGACCGCCACTGGATCCCGGTCCACCGCTCCTGGCGCCTGAACGAGCGCCACTACGGCGCGCTGCAGGGCAAGGACAAGGCGCAGACGCTCGCCGAGTTCGGCGAGGAGCAGTTCATGCTGTGGCGCCGCTCCTACGACACCCCGCCGCCGGTCCTCGCCGACGACAACGAGTTCTCGCAGGCCAACGACGCGCGGTACGCCACCATCCCGCCGGAGCTGCGCCCGCGCACCGAGTGCCTCAAGGACGTCGTCGTCCGCATGCTGCCGTACTGGTACGACGGCATCGTCCCCGACCTTCTGACCGGCCGCGTGGTCCTGGTCGCCGCCCACGGCAACAGCCTGCGCGCCCTGGTCAAGCACCTCGACGGCATCTCCGACGAGGACATCGCGGGCCTGAACATCCCCACGGGCATCCCGCTGGTCTACGAGCTGGACGGCGACTTCAAGCCGCTCAACCCGGGCGGCACCTACCTGGACCCCGAGGCGGCGAAGGCGGCCATCGAGGCGGTCAAGAACCAGGGCAAGAAGAAGTAGGACCACGCGTACGAGCCCCTCGCAGGCGCTCGGCTGGGTTTCCCGGCCGAGCGTTTCGCGTGCTGCCGGCTCGATCTTGGGGACCAACGCCAGGCCTGGCGGCGGGTGGGGCCTTCGTCGGCTCACTGCGCGGTTCTCCCCGGCCCTGGACGTAGACGGCCTGGGCCGTCACGAGCGGACGGAACCCCGAGCGGAACGCCAAAGGGCCCCGCCCGTGTCCCGGGCGGGGCCCTTCGTGAAACGTCCGGCGGGTCAGCCGCAGCAGCCGCCGCACTGGCACGGCGCGCCCGACTGGCAGCCGCAGCCGCAGCCCGAGCCGCAGCCACAGGCACCCAGCACGGGCAGACGGGGCACTTCGACGGGCACTTCCCGCTCGGGGTCGGTCATGGGCGTATCTGCCATGGGTCCCTCCTCGAAGGCGTACGTTCCAAGGCGTACGTCGCCTCACCCCATTGCATCCCCGCCCGGCAGGGCGCATCAACGGCGCACTGATGTGCGACCGTGCTGTTACGCGCCCTCCACCGGCGCCTCCGCCTGCTGCAGCTCGTCCGCGTGCTCGCCCGTCACCAGGTAGACCACCCGCTTGGCCACCGACACGGCGTGGTCGGCGAAGCGCTCGTAGTAGCGGCCCAGCAGGGTCACGTCGACCGCCGTCTCGATGCCGTGCTTCCAGCGGTCGTCCATCAGGTGCTGGAACAGCGTCCGGTGCAGACGGTCCATCTCGTCGTCGTCGTGCTCCAGCTGCAGCGCCAGGTCGACGTCCTTGGTGATGATGACCTCCGCCGCCTTCGCCATCAGGCGCTGCGCCAGCTGGCCCATCTCCAGGATCGTGGCGTGCAGGTCCTGCGGCACCGCGTGGTCCGGGAAGCGCAGCCGCGCCAGCTTGGCGACGTGCTGGGCCAGGTCGCCGGAGCGCTCCAGGTCCGCGCTCATCCGCAGCGAGGTCACCACGATCCGCAGATCCGTCGCGACGGGCTGCTGGCGAGCCAGCAGGGCTATGGCCCGGGCCTCCAGTTCGTGCTGAAGGTCGTCGACCTTCTGGTCGGCCGCGATCACGGCCTCCGCCAGCTTCAGATCCGCGTCGAGCATCGCCGTGGTGGCGCGCCCGACCGCCGACCCGACCAGCCGGGCCATTTCGACCAGGCCCTCGCCGATCGAGTCCAGTTCCTCGTGGTACGCGTCCCGCATGGATGTCCCTCTCTCAGTGCGACCTCAGGGGGCCGGGTGGGCTCGGCCCCCCTACGCTCCCACGGTCCGAGTCCAAAAAGTCCGGGGCCTCCCTCCCAAGTGAACCGTCACTTTCCCCTTGGTGAACTCTGGGCGACGACTGTTCGAGCACGACCCCCGATGGCTGGGAGAGTGTCAGCGGCCACGCATAACCTGGATGCATGGACGTGAACGCGGCGGTCGCCGCATTGGCCGCGATCGCCGGAGCGTGCACCGGCGTGATCGCCATGCTGGCGTTCCGCTGGAGCGAGCGCGACCAGGCCAGGCCCACCCGGACCTCCCTCCACACGGACGCGGTACTGCCGCCCGGTGTGGACACGGTCCTGTCCGTGCTGCGCTCCTCCGCCGTCGTCCTCGACGAGAGCGACTCGGTCGTCAAGGCCAGCTCCGCGGCGTACGCGCTCGGGCTCGTCCGCGGCGGGAAACTGGCCGTCGAGCCGATGCTCCACATGGCCCGCGACACCCGCCGCGACGGCGAGATACGGCAGGTGGAGCTGGACCTGCCCCGGCGCGGCACCGGCCGGGGCGAGGCCCTCGCCGTCTCCGCCCGCGTCGCGCCCCTCGGCTCCCGCCTCGTCCTGCTCCTGGTCGAGGACCTCACCGAGGCCCGCCGTATCGAAGCCGTACGCCGCGACTTCGTCGCCAACGTCAGCCATGAGCTGAAGACCCCCGTCGGCGCCCTGTCCCTGCTCTCCGAGGCCGTCATGGACGCCTCCGACGACCCCGAGGCCGTCATGCGCTTCGCCGGGCGCATGCAGATAGAGGCCACCCGGCTCACCAACCTCGTCCAGGAGCTCATCGACCTCTCCCGGGTCCAGAACGACGACCCGCTGGAGGACGCCGAGCCGGTCCGGGTCGACGAACTGGTCGCCGAGGCCATCGACCGCTCCCGGCACACCGCCTCCACCAAGCAGATCACCATGGCCGCCGGCGGCACCGCCGACCTGCACGTCTGGGGACACCGCGGCCAGCTCGCCGCCGCCCTCGGCAACCTCGTCGAGAACGCCGTGAACTACTCCCCGGCCCACACCCGCGTCGGCATCGCCGCCCGCCGCGTCACCGCGCCCGGCGGCGACCTCATCGAGATAGCCGTCACCGACCAGGGCATAGGGATCCCCGACAAGGACAAGGAGCGCATCTTCGAGCGCTTCTACCGCGTCGACCCCGCCCGCTCCCGCGCCACCGGCGGTACGGGGCTGGGCCTCGCCATCGTCAAGCACGTGGCCGCCTCGCACGGCGGGGAGGTCACCGTGTGGAGCACCGAGGGTCAGGGCTCCACCTTCACCCTCCGGCTCCCCGAGGCCGGCGCCGGACGGGACCGTTCTTCCCGGTCCCACCACGACCACACCACCCACGAACCGCTCACAGCCCCGGAGGTCCTTCCGTGACCCGAGTGCTCGTCGTCGAGGATGAGGAATCCTTCAGCGACGCCCTGTCCTACATGCTCCGCAAGGAAGGCTTCGAAGTCGCCGTGGCGGCCACCGGGCCCGAGGGGCTGGACGAATTCGAGCGCAATGGCGCCGACCTCGTCCTGCTCGACCTCATGCTGCCCGGCCTGCCCGGCACCGAGGTCTGCCGCCAGCTGCGCGGCCGGTCGAACGTCCCGGTCATCATGGTGACCGCCAAGGACAGCGAGATCGACAAGGTCGTCGGACTGGAGATAGGAGCCGACGACTACGTCACGAAGCCCTTCTCGTCCCGTGAGCTGGTCGCCCGCATCCGCGCGGTCCTGCGCCGCCGCGGCGAGCCCGAGGAGGTCGCCCCGGCGGCCCTGGAGGCCGGGCCGGTCCGAATGGACGTGGACCGTCACGTCGTCACGGTCGCGGGCGGCAAGGTCGACCTGCCGCTGAAGGAGTTCGACCTGCTGGAGATGCTGCTGCGCAACGCGGGCCGGGTGCTGACCCGTATGCAGCTGATCGACCGGGTATGGGGCGCGGACTACGTGGGCGACACCAAGACCCTCGACGTCCACGTCAAGCGCCTCCGCGCCAAGATCGAACCCGACCCGGGCGCTCCCCGCTACCTGGTCACGGTCCGGGGCCTGGGCTACAAGTTCGAGCCGTAGGCCGACCCGCCCGCCGGCTCGCGGGTGTACGTACGGGAAGGGGCGCCCCACCGCTGGTGGGGCGCCCCTTCCCGTACGTGTACGTCAGTGGCCGGCGTCGTGCGACGCCGAGGCGGAGTCCGACGGGGCCTCCGGCGCCTGGTCGCCCTCGTTGGGGGCGTCCGGCGCGGCCGGGGAGCCGGTGGGGCTGCCGGTCGGCGCGCCCGACGGCGGCGCGGGCGGGGTGGACGCCGGGGACTGCTCGGCCGGCTTCTGCGGCACCTCGGTAGGGCCGTAGCCCGCGAAGTAGCTGGTCGCCGGGATGACGAACGCCTCCAGTCCGACGTCGCCGGTCTCGCTGAGCTTGAAGACGACCTCCTGCGCGTCGCCGTTCCGCGCGGCCTCCCGGCCCTTCTCGATCACGGCGGAGGCGTTGCCCTGGCCGCCGATGAGGACGGAGCCGCCCGCCGGGACGGTGATCTGGCCGGAGCCGCCCGCGGCGGTGAGCTTGACCTGGGCGTCGGTGCCGGGCAGCTCGATCGCCTCCAGGGTCTCCGCCTTGGAGCCGTTGTTGAAGAGCATCGCCGAGACGACGGCGGGGCCCTCCGCGTCGGGCTTCGGCTGCGTGATCACCATGGCGTTCTGGATCTTGACGGTGCCGACCGAGGTGGCGGCGTGGTCCGGCCTGACGCCGAGGGTCTGCGCGTTGTTGCCCGCACCGCAGGCGGAGAGCGAGGCGATCGAGAACACGATGGCGGTGGCGGCGAGGACGCCGCGTCGAAGGCTGCGGCTCACGGCGGCGGCAACTCCTAGGACGTACGGACGGAGGGAAGGACGGGCACGGTCTGGGTGGTACGTGGTGGTGCTTGCGGCCGGCCGATCCCGGGAACGGGCCAAAGGATCAGTCGGCGCGCTCAGGTTACCGACCCCTCCTCGCCGCCCCGCACCCGACCCGCCCCAGTCCCCGTGTCGGGCTCCTGGCGCCGCCGGCCCGCGCGACCGCCGTACGCCCGTCCCGGGCCGGTTCCCGCGCCCGTCCCGCACGCGCCGAACCATGTAGTTCGTACCGTGTTCACATAACCGCTCTTGATCAATTCCATCCCGGTGTCGCATTTCCTTACCGAAAAGCCCCGCTCGGCCAAGCTCCGCGATCAACGCGTGACCCGCGGCCGGTCAATTCCGGGAATCGCCCGAGCGAGCCGTCCGTACGAGTGAGCGGCGTCCGAACGGAGTACGGGAAGTTCACCTCCGGGAACCCGACAAACCCGGACAATCGCCCCCTTCGGGGCGCCCGTCGAGGGGTGTGGCGTGCGCGTTTCCGCCCGCCCGTGCAGCCGCTCCGACCTGCGAATACCCCCTTCCGGAAGCCCTCCGCAGCACGTTCCTGTTGCTGTTGTCAAGCCCCGAGATATGCCCTGACCTGCGAAAACGCCATTCAGAAGAAGCCGTATCCGTGTTACCCTGGATAGCCACGGAAGGGGTACCTGTCACATGACGTTCAAGGTTGGCGACACCGTGGTCTATCCCCATCACGGGGCCGCGCTGATCGAGGCCATCGAAACTCGCCAGATCAAAGGCGTGGACAAGACCTACTTGGTGCTCAAGGTCGCCCAGGGCGACTTGACGGTTCGTGTGCCAGCGGACAACGCGGAGTTCGTCGGCGTGCGCGATGTGGTCGGTCAGGACGGACTGGACCGGGTCTTCGAGGTGCTTCGCGCACCATATGCCGAGGAGCCGACGAACTGGTCCCGTCGCTACAAGGCAAATCTCGAGAAGCTCGCCTCCGGCGATGTCATCAAGGTCGCCGAAGTGGTGCGTGACCTGTGGCGCCGTGAGCGTGAGCGCGGTCTCTCCGCCGGAGAGAAGCGCATGCTCGCCAAGGCGCGCCAGATCCTGGTCAGCGAGCTCGCCCTCGCTGAGAACACCAACGAAGACAAGGCCGAGGCCCTGCTCGACGAGGTCCTCGCGTCCTGACGCGTAACGCGTAGCTGATGTGAAGCGATGCCGCGGTGCCCGCTGACATGCTGTGACAGACAGCTTCGTCGCCGGGCGCTGCGGCATGTCCGGCTCCCGGATCGTGCCCGCACATGCTGTGCCCAGGCGGCCGGCGCGGCTCGCCCGACCAGGGGTCACGGAAGGGTCCGGTCAAGGCGTTGCGCCCGCCCGCTGAGGCCATACCCATATCGGCCGAGTCAACAAACCTGCCGGAGTGCAACCGATGTCTGACGCAGCACCCCCCGCCCGCACCGCCGCGGTGATCCCCGCGGCCGGCCGGGGCGTACGGCTCGGCCCGGGCGCCCCCAAGGCGCTGCGCGCCCTGAACGGGACGCCCATGCTGATCCACGCGGTCCGCGCCATGGCGGCCTCCCGCGCGGTCTCCCTCGTCGTGGTCGTCGCACCGCCCGACGGCGCGCCCGAGGTCAAGAACCTCCTCGACGCGCACGCCCTGCCCGAGAGGACCGACTACCTCGTCGTACCCGGCGGCCGGACCCGCCAGGAGTCCGTACGCCTCGGCCTGGACGCACTGCCCGGCGACATCACCACCGTCCTCGTCCACGACGCGGCCCGACCGCTCGTGCCCGTCGACACCGTCGACGCGGTCATCGAGGCCGTACGCGACGGAGCCGTCGCCGTCGTGCCCGCCGTACCCCTCGCCGACACCGTCAAGCAGGTGGAGCCGCGCGAGAAGGGCGAGCCGGAGCCGGTCCTCGCCACGCCCGACCGCGCCACCCTCCGCGCCGTACAGACCCCGCAGGGCTTCGCCCGCGACACGCTCCTACGCGCCCACGCCACCGTCACCGACAACGTCACCGACGACGCGAGCATGGTGGAGCAGCTCGGCGAGCCGGTCGTGGTGGTCCCCGGCCACGAGGAGGCGTTCAAGGTGACCCGCCCGCTCGACCTCGTCCTCGCCGAGGCGGTCCTCGCCCGCAGGAGGGCCAACGATGGCTTCTAGCCCGACCAGCCTGCCGAGCATCGGCATCGGCACCGACGTCCACGCCTTCGAGCAGGGCCGCGAGCTGTGGTGCGCAGGCCTCCTGTGGGAGGACTCCGACGGGTACGGCCTCGCCGGGCACTCCGACGGTGACGTCGCCGCCCACGCCGCCTGCGACGCGCTGTTCTCCGCCGCCGGCGTCGGCGACCTCGGCGCCCACTTCGGCACCTCCCGCCCCGAGTGGTCCGGCGCCTCCGGCGTGACGCTGCTCGCCGAGGCCGCCCGGATCGTGCGCGCCGAGGGCTTCGAGATCGGCAACATCGCCGTCCAGGTCATCGGCGTACGCCCGAAGATCGGCAAGCGCCGCGACGAGGCCCAGAAGGTGCTGAGCGCGGCGGCCGGCGCGCCCGTGTCGGTGTCCGGCACCACGACGGACGGCCTCGGGCTGACCGGCCGCGCGGAGGGCCTCGCCGCCATCGCCACCGCGCTGCTCGTCCGTACCACCTGAGGCACGGGGCACTGGCACCGGCCCACTACCCTGGAGTGGTGACTATTCGTCTGTACGACACCAGCGCCCGGCAGATCCGCGACTTCATCCCGCTCACGCCGGGCTGCGTCTCGATCTACCTGTGTGGTGCCACCGTGCAGGCCGCCCCGCACATCGGGCACATCCGGTCGGGGCTGAACTTCGACATCATGCGCCGCTGGTTCGCGTACCGCGGCTACGACGTGACGTTCATCCGCAACGTCACGGACATCGACGACAAGATCATCGCCAAGTCCGCCGACCAGGGCCGCCCCTGGTGGTCGATCGGGTACGAGAACGAGCGCGCGTTCAACGACGGGTACGAGGCCCTCGGCTGCCTCCCGCCCACCTACGAGCCGCGCGCCACC
This sequence comes from Streptomyces sp. CB03234, assembly GCF_001905885.1. Lineage (GTDB taxonomy): Bacteria > Actinomycetota > Actinomycetes > Streptomycetales > Streptomycetaceae > Streptomyces. Next base: position 82,988 of record NZ_LIYH01000006.1, read on the forward strand.
GGGCACGTCCCCGAGATGATCGAGATGATGCGCGGCCTCATCGAGCGCGGCCACGCCTACGAGGCCGACGGCAGCGTCTACTTCGACGTCCGTTCCTTCCCCGCGTACCTGTCGCTGTCCAACCAGGACATCGACGACCTGCGCCAGCCCGCCGAGGAAGGCATCACCGGCAAGCGCGATCCGCGCGACTTCGCCATGTGGAAGGCCACCAAGCCCGGCGAGCCCGACTGGGAGACGCCGTGGGGACGCGGCCGCCCTGGCTGGCACCTGGAGTGCTCGGCCATGGCGCACAAGTACCTGGGCTCCGCCTTCGACATCCACGGCGGCGGCATCGACCTGATCTTCCCGCACCACGAGAACGAGATCGCGCAGGCCAAGGCGTACGGCGACGACTTCGCCCGCTACTGGGTGCACAACGCCTGGGTCACCATCGCCGGCGAGAAGATGGCGAAGTCCCTCGGCAATTCCGTCCTCGTCAGCGAGATGGTCAAGCAGTGGCGGCCCATCGTGCTGCGCTACTACCTGGGCACCCCGCACTACCGGTCGATGATCGAGTACAGCGAGGAGGCCCTGCGCGAGGCCGAGTCGGCGTTCGCGCGCATCGAGGGCTTCGTGCAGCGGGTCGTCGAGAAGGCCGGCGTCGTGGAGCCCGCCGCCGATGTCCCCCTCGCCTTCGCCGAGGCCATGGACGACGACCTGGGCGTGCCGCAGGCGCTCGCGATCATCCACACCACCGTCCGGCAGGGCAACAGCGCCCTGGCGGCCGACGACAAGGAAGCCGCCGTCGCGCGCCTCGCCGAGGTCCGTGCCATGCTCGGCGTCCTCGGCCTGGACCCGCTCGACCCGCACTGGGCGGGCGAGACCGACCGCTCCGAGGACCTCCACGGGGTCGTGGACTCGCTCGTACGCATGGTCCTGGACCAGCGCGAGGCGGCCCGGGCGCGCAGGGACTGGAGCACGGCGGACGCGATCCGCGACCAGCTGGGCCGGTCCGGGCTCGTCATCGAGGACGGCCCCGACGGGCCGAGGTGGACGCTCGGCGCGCGGTAGGCACCGCGCTGGCACACTTCATATATACGTACGTACGCATCATCGACGAAGCAGGTAAGTCATGGCCGGGAACAGCCAGCGCAGGAACCGCCGCACGTCCAACAAGAAGGGCGCGACGGTCGGCAGCGGTGGCCAGCGGCGCCGGGGCCTGGAAGGCAAGGGCCCCACGCCGCCCGCGTCCGCCCGCAAGGGCCATGTGAAGAACCGCGTCGCCAACGCCAAGGCCAAGCAGGCGCACCGCCGCCAGGTCGCCCGGCGCGGTGGCAAGGGCCTGTCCGAGATGGTCGTCGGCCGCAACCCCGTCTTCGAGGCGCTGCGTGACGGCGTACCGGCGACGACGCTGTACGTCCAGCAGTTCATCGACAACGACGAGCGGGTGCGCGACGCGCTCAAGCTCGCGGCCGACCGCGGCGGCATCAACCTCATGGAGGCCCCGCGCGCCGAGCTCGACCGGATGACCAACGGCCTCAACCACCAGGGCCTCGTCCTCCAGGTCCCGCCCTACGAGTACGCCCACCCCGAGGACCTGGCCGCGGCCGCCTTCGACGACGGCGAGGACCCGCTGATCGTCGCCCTCGACGGCGTCACCGACCCGCGCAACCTCGGCGCCGTCGTCCGGTCCGTCTCCGCGTTCGGCGGCCACGGCGTGGTCGTGCCGGAGCGCCGCGCCGCCGGTATGACCGCCGGCGCCTGGAAGACCGCCGCGGGCACCGCCGCCCGCACCCCGGTCGCCCGCGCCACCAACCTCACCCGCGCCCTGGAGGCGTACCAGAAGGCCGGCATCACGGTCGTCGGCCTCGACGCCGACGGCGACACCGAGGTCCACGAGCTGGACGCCCTGGGCGGCCCGGTCGTCATCGTCATCGGCAGCGAGGGCAAGGGCCTGTCCCGCCTGGTCGGCGAGACGTGCGACCACCTCGTCCGCATCCCCATGCCGGGCGGCGCGGAGTCCCTCAACGCGGGCGTCGCGGCCGGTGTGGTCCTGTACGAGGCGTCCCGCCGCCGCGCGTAACCCTCCACGGGTCCCGCCGCCCCCACGCCTCCGGTGCGTGGGGGCCGGTGTCCCCGGCCGCCGCCGGGGCCGCGATCCGCGAGGTGCGCCGGCGGCTTCGTGCCGCGCCTGATGGCACACGTGTCCGACCGTGCGGGCCCGTTATGATCTTGACGGGTCTCGGACATTTCCCACGCGTCAAGGCAGTGTCCTAAACCCGCGTCACTCGGTTAGATGAGTGTGGACACCAGAACGCCCCGGCCCGGTTTCGACGATCAGCCTGCGCTGAGCATGGTCAAGGTGGATTGCGATCCCGCGCAGGTCATCGTGAACCACGCCAGTTTCCGTGTGCAGCTCGCCCCGGTGAACAAGCCCCGGTTGGCCGACACCGCCCGCGTGCCCGCCATGAGTGGTGCCGGCACCGGCGCGGTGGCGCGGCGGCGCGCGCCCGTCGTGTGGAGCGGCAAGTCCTCGCCCGGCGACCCCGGCGCGACCGGGCTCCTCCAGGCCGTGCGGGAATCGACGGCCGTCGACACGCTCGACGCCGGCGCCACCCAGGTCATCCCGCGTGTCGACCTCTCCGACGACACTATGCCCACCCCCGTCGCCCCGCCCCTCCTGCCGCCCATGCGCCGCGCGGTCGGCGCCTACGACGAGCAGCCCGACGACGAGCACCGCCCCGGCGCGTACGCCGACACGTACGCGGACTCCTACGAGACCGACCGCGAGGACGGCCGCGAGACGGACCGCGACGACGGCCGCGACGACGGCCGCGAGGACGGCCGCTACGCGGACGGGGCGTACACCGGGCCCGCCCACCGGCACGCGTACTACCCCGGCCGCCGGATGAACCTCGGCGTCGTCCTGCTGCCGCTGCGCGTGTTCCTCGGCTTCATCTCCATCTACGCCGGCATGGGCAAGCTCTGCGACCCCGTCTACTTCGACGGCGGCGAACGCGGCTCCATGGTCAAGTGGCTCAACTCCCTCCACCCCTGGGCCCTCGCCGAACCGCTGCGCGACTTCGCGCTCGCCCACCCCGTCGGCGCCGGCCTCACCGTCGCCTTCGCGCAGGTCATCGTGGGCGTCCTCACCGTGCTGGGACTCTGGCAGCGCGTCGCCGCCGTCTTCGGCGCCCTGCTGTCCGCCGCGCTGATCCTCACCGTCAGCTGGAAGACCGTCCCCGTCTACGACGCGCCCGACATCATCTACCTCGCCGCCTGGTCGCCGCTGATCATCGCCGGCGCGCCCGTCTACTCCATCGACGGACGCCTCGCCGGCGAGGCCTGGCGCACCCTCGGGCCCCGCTCCGCGCTGTGGGACCTGCGCCGCCGGGTACTGCGGCGCGGCGTGCTCGTCGCCACCGTCGTGGTCGGCCTGACCCTGCTCATCGGCTCGGTGCTCGGCGGCGCCGTACGGTCCACCGAGATGGTCACCGTCCCCGGCCCGAACGACGACCCCACCAACCACCTGCCCGGCCGGCCGCTCCCCGAGGAGCCGGGCGAGCAGTCCCCGTCGGCCCGCGAGCCCTCCCGCCGCCCCGAGCCCTCGGCGTCCGCGTCCGCCGGCCCCACGGCCGAGGAGCAGGCGTCCTCCCCGTCCCAGACGGCGAGCGAGGCCGAGCGCACCGAGGAGGAGCGGCCCACCGCCTCCCAGGGCACCGGCCAGCAGCCGCCGGAGCAGTCCGAGCCCGTGCCCCCGCCGACCACCAGCGCCGGCCCGACCTCCACGGGCGGCAGCGGTGGCGGCACCGGCGGCGGCGACGGTGGCGACGACGGCGGTACGGGCGGCGGCAGCGGCTCGGGCGGCAACGACGGCGGCTCGTCCACCGGCGGCAACCGGAACCCGATCGGCGGCCTGCTCGGCTGACGTACAGAACACGACGAGGGGCGGTCACCGTGCACACGGCGACCGCCCCTCCATGTCTAGGAGCCGGCCAGCTCCTTCGCCGCCTCCTGGAGGTCCTTCGCCGTGTCGATCGCCCTCCAGTACGCCCCCTGCGGCAGCGGAAAGCCCGCCAGGCGCCGCTCACGGGCCAGTCGGGGGAACGTGGTGCGCTCGTGGTCCCCGCGGTCGGGCAACGCGCCCGTGAAGGCCGGGGAGAAGACGTACACGCCCGCGTTGATGAGATAGGGCGACGGCGGCGACTCGATGAAGTCGGTGATGTGCCCGAAGGTGTCCGTCTCGACGGCCCCCCAGGGGATACGGGGACGGGCCAGGGCGAGTGTCGCCACGGCATCGCGCTCGGCGTGGAACGCGGCCATCTCGCGCAGCGAGAAACGGGTCCAGATGTCACCGTTCGTGGCGTACCACGGCTCTTCGGGGTGCGGCAGGCGCGCGGCCGCGTACTTGAGGCCACCGCCGCGGCCCAGCGGCTCGGGCTCCACAACGGTGGTGACGCGCAAGGGCAGTTCGGCCGTCGCCAGCCACTGCTGGAGCACCTCGGCGAGGTGGCCGCAGGAGACGACGGCGTCGGTCACGCCCTCGGCGGCGAGCCAGGAAAGCTGATGGCCGATGATCGGGGTCCCGGTTCCCGGGATCTCGACCATCGGCTTGGGGCGGTCATCGGTGTACGGGCGCAGTCGCGAACCCTGGCCGCCCGCCAGGACCACGGCCTGCGTCGGAGAGGTGTGCATACCGCGCACGATAGGCGCACCTCGGTGCGGGCGATACGCCTCAGCTCGCGTGAGCGACGCCGGTGGCGTACGACGTGTCGCACACGGGCCTGGAGAACGTCTGGGCGCGTACGGGACCGTAGTGCTGGACGGCGGCCTTGCCGAGCGCGCGGGCGATCGACATGCAGTGGCCGGCCAGCGAGGGGCGTTCCTCCACCGCACGCTGGAGGTGCGTGAGGGCGACACCCGGGTCCTTCTCCTGAAGCTCCGCGAGGAGCTTGTCGCGGAGAATATCCTGCGGGGCACGGGGCTTGGCCCGTACCGAGACGTTCTCCGAGGACGCGGTGAGCATCTGGGTCTGGGAGCTGCTGCCTGCCCACGGGACGCTGGTGACCGCGAGAGTTCCGGAGAGCACCAGGACGACGGGCAGGACGAGGGCGAGAGAGCGGCCGATTCGGCGTGCGGTGTGGGTCACGGACGTGAGCGTAGCGGCCAGTGATGATTTGGAGACATTTAGTCACCCCCACGGGGGATGGTTCGATGCTCCTTTTCGAATCAGGCGTTGACGAACAGGGTCCGAATTGACCCGTGTGCCGGGGTATTTGTCGACATCCCGGCGCCCCACGCGCGACGGCCCCGCACCGAAGTACGGGGCCGTGCGGGCGTTTTGCGGCGTCAGTCGCTGAGACGCTCACCCGTCGAGGTCGAGAACACGTGGATCTCCTCCGGGCGCGGCACGACGTGCAGCACGGAGCCCTTCTCCGGGATGGCGCGGCCGCCGACCCGGACCACCAGGTCCTTGTCCTCGCCGCCGACGCGGGCGGAGCCGTACACGTACCCGTCGGCGCCGAGCTCCTCGACCACGTTGACCGACACGGCCAGACCCTGGTCGCTCTCCGCCCCCGCCACGTCGAAGTGCTCGGGGCGGACGCCGACCGTCACGGTGGTGTCGCCCTTGTCGGCGGCGGCGGACAGCGCGTCGCGCGACACCGGCACGACGCTGTTGCCGAACTTGACGCCACCGTCGGTGATCGGGACCTCGACCAGGTTCATGGCCGGGGAGCCGATGAAGCCGGCGACGAAGAGGTTGTTCGGGCGGTCGTACATGTTGCGCGGCGTGTCGACCTGCTGGAGCAGCCCGTCCTTCAGGACCGCGACCCGGTCGCCCATGGTGAGGGCCTCGACCTGGTCGTGCGTGACGTACACCGTGGTGATGCCGAGCCGGCGCTGGAGCGACGCGATCTGCGTACGCGTCGACACGCGCAGCTTGGCGTCGAGGTTCGACAGCGGCTCGTCCATGAGGAAGACCTGCGGCTCACGCACGATGGCGCGGCCCATGGCCACACGCTGCCGCTGACCGCCGGAAAGGGCCTTCGGCTTGCGGTCCAGGTACTCGGTCAGGTCGAGGATCTTCGCCGCCTCCTCGACCTTCTTGCGGATCTCCGCCTTGTTGACGCCGGCGATCTTGAGCGCGAAGCCCATGTTGTCGGCGACGGTCATGTGCGGGTACAGCGCGTAGTTCTGGAACACCATGGCGATGTCCCGGTCCTTCGGCGGCAGGTGCGTGACGTCGCGGTCACCGATGCGGATGGCGCCGCCGTTGACGTCCTCCAGACCGGCGAGCATGCGCAGGGAGGTCGACTTGCCGCAGCCGGACGGGCCGACGAGGACGAGGAACTCGCCGTCGGCGATCTCGATCTCGAGCTGGTCGACGGCGGGCTTGGTGCCACCCGGGTAGATCCGGGTCGCTTTGTCGAACGTGACAGAAGCCATGGTGATGCAGTCCCTTCACCGGCAGGAACGTGCCGGACGATCCGAGTAAAGGAATGGAAGTGGTCTGGTCCACGCGAGTGAACCTGGGGTGACGCTACCTGGCGATATGCGGTCTGTCAGTAGATGACGGAAGGAAATCTTGGTGGTGGTGGGGCGTTGGTGGCAGAGCACCAATCTTTTGACCGAGCGTGCACGCGGCAACGCGTTGCAGCCCTCGCGGGCAGCACTTCCTGCTTCATCACCCATGGCCGCCCGACCATGGCCCTGAAGGCCACGTCCGGCCGGTCTTACGCAGGCTCCACAGGCATGACGGCCGACGGCCCGTCGGTCCGTGCCTCACTTCAGCTCACGCGACCGGCGCGTACTGCTTCAGCTCAGAGGCCTTGATCACCGACGGCGGCGTCCTACCTGGGGGAAGCGCGGCAGCCGCCAACCAGTACAGCCGCATCCCCTCGTCCCGGAGGTTCACGGCCGCATTCACATCACGGTCGTGCACGACACCGCACTCCCGGCAGGTCCACTCTCGCACCGACACATCCAGACGCGGCCCCTTCACAAGACAGGCCGAGCAACGCCGCGTAGACGGGAAGAACCGGTCCACGACCACCAGCGTCCGCCCGTACCACTCGCACTTGTAACGGAGCTGCCTCAGCAGCTCACCCCACGCCGCATCCCGGATGGCCTGATTCAACTTGGCCTTCCGCCTCCGTCCCTTGCCGACCGCTGGACGCATCAGGTTGGAGATGGGCAGCTTCTCCACCACGAGCACGTGGTTCTCGCGCACGAGGCGGGTGGTGAACTGGTCCAACATGTCCCTCCGGACATCGCTGATGAGCGCGTACAGCTGGGCGATCCGCTGCCGGACCCTCCCTCGGTTCTTCGAACTCTTCTCCTTCCGGTGGAGCTGCCGCTGGAGATCGGCGAGCTGCTTCGCGTACTTCTTCAAAAGACGGGGATGCTCCAGCTTCCTGCCGTCGTCCAGCGTCACCAGAGCAGCCAGCCCCAGATCCAGCCCCACGGCCTTCGGCGCCCGCGAGCCCGGCGCAAAGGCGGCAGGTAGGGGCGTGATCCGCTCCTCCACCAGCATCGACAGGAAATACCGCCCTGCCCGGTCTCTGGTCACGCTCAACCTCACCGGCACCACACCGGCGGGCAGTGCCCTGGACCATCGCACATCGAGCGGAGCCGTCTGCTTGGCCAGCGTCACCAGGCCGGTCCCCGGCCGCTCCGGATCCTCAAGCCAGCGAAAGCCCGTACGAACATAGGTTGCCGAGTCCTGTCTCGTCCGCTTCCTTTTGAAACTCGGGTACTTCGCGGTCTTCCGGAAGAACCGCTGGAATGCCCCGTCCAGGTGGCGCAGGGCCTGCTGGAGGACCGTCGAGGAGATCGCCTGCAGCCACGACGTGGCCTCGGCCCGGCGCCAGCCAGTGAGAGCGCGGCAGGTTTCCGCGAACCCGAGCGATACGCGGTGGCTCTTCCAGGCCTCTGAGCGCAGGGCCAAGCCCTGGTTGTAGACCCAGCGGCAGGCTCCGAACGTCTGCTCCAGCTGTTGGGCCTGTTCAGGTGACGGATAGAAACGGAATCGGTAGGCCCGCTGCCGGGTATCGCATCCTCTGATGCGCGGCTGCATCGGGCCGGACGCACGGCCGTGACGCTCATGCCGGTCGGCGATACCCAGCGCCTCTCGCTTGACGCGCTTGGCCTCTGCGCCGGTGACCCGTACCGGTCCCTCGACCGCATCCGTCATCGCCTTGCCCCCGATTCGATCTACGGAACAGCACTCCAGTGCGTTCAACGAACACCTGGGCGGGAGGTCACGGGTGGGGAACGTCGTGGTCTTGGGATTCGCGTGCTGTGTAGAGTGGGGACGCCCCTCGCGTGCGGCTCTGACGTGCGCGATGCCGCCTTAGCTCAGTTGGCCAGAGCAACGGATTTGTAACCCGTAGGTCGTCGGTTCGATTCCGACAGGCGGCTCCCTGCGCAAGGCCCCGGACGGTATCCGTCCGGGGCCTTTTGCGTGTCCTGTGTGTGCTCAGTGGCGGCCGGAGACGCGGTCGGCGAGGGTGGCGACGCGGTCGGTGGTGGGGGTGTGGGTGGTGGCTTCGCGGCGGTCGGCGGTGCGGTAGGCGGCGTAGAGGGTGTGCACGCCGAGCCAGCGGAGGGGTTCGGGTTCCCAGGGGCGGACCTTGTGGTTGACCCAGGGGAGGGTGGTGAGGTCGGTGGGGCCGGACTGGCCGGAGTCCTGCTGGATCAGGTCGCGGAGGGTGCGGGCGGCGAGGTTGGCGGTGGCGACGCCGGAGCCGACGTAGCCGCCGGCCCAGCCGAGGCCGGTGGAGCGGTCCAGGGTGACGGTGGCGCACCAGTCGCGGGGGACGCCGAGGACGCCGGACCAGGCGTGGGCGATCGACGTGCCGGCGAGCCTGGGGAAGAGGCGGATGAGGATCTCGCGGAGGGCGTCGATGGTGGCGGGCTGGGTGCGGCCGTCGTTGTCGGTCTTCGACCCGTAGCGGTACGGGATGCCTCGGCCGCCCAGCGCGATGCGGTCGTCGGCGGTGCGCTGGGCGTACATGTAGGCGTGGGCCATGTCGCCGAGGGTTTCGCGGCCGGTCCAGCCGAGGTCGTCCCATACGTCCTGGGGCAAAGGCTCGGTGACGATCATGGAGGAGTTCATGGGGAGCCAGGTGCGCTTGTGGCCCTTGATGCTCGCGGTGAACCCTTCGGTGCAGCGCAGGACATAGGGGGCGCGGACCGTGCCGTACGGGGTGATGGCGTGCTTGGGCTTGATCTCGGTGACGGGCGTGGATTCGTGGATGGTGACGCCGAGGGCTTCCACGGTGGCGGCCAGGCCCTTGACCAGCTTGGCCGGGTGGACGCGGGCGCCGTGCGGGGTCCAGGTGGAGCCGACGGCGCCGGTGACGCGGACGCGGTCGGCGGTCTCGCGGGCGCCGTACAGCTCGCGGTCGGTCTCGCCGAAGGCGACCTCGACGGAGTGGAACGCCTTGAGGCGGGCCAACTGGGCGGGCGTGTAGGCGACTTCGAGGACGCCGCCCTGGTGGATGTCGGCGTCGATCTTCTCCTCGGACGCGGTGGTGACGACTTCGGTGACCGTGTCGTTCATCGCCTGCTGGAGGCGTACGGCGGCCTCGTGGCCGTGCGCCTTGGCGTAGCGGTCGCGGCCGGCGATGCCGTTGTAGAGCCAGCCACCGTTGCGGCCGGAAGCGCCGTAGCCGCAGAACTTCCCTTCCAGGACGATGATGTTGAGGAAGGGAACGGCCTTCTTCAGGTAGTACGCGGTCCACAGTCCGGTGTAGCCGCCGCCGACGATGCAGACGTCGGCCGTGGTGTCGCCGGGGAGGGGCTCCCGGGGAGCGGGGGTGCCTTCCTGTGCGTACCAGAACGATATGCCGCCGTTGACGGTGCTCATGTGGTTCCTTGGCTGGTGGTGGGTGTGGACGCGTGTGGCGGGACGTTATCGGATGGGGAGTTCAGTGATCGAGGTTCCGGCGGAACTGGCGCGGGTCCAGAGCGAGATCAACGGCGAGGAGGGCCGGGCGTTCATCGCGGCGCTGCCCGGGCGGGCCGAGCGGTTCCTGGCGGAGTGGGGGCTGCGGCGGACGGGGCCGGTGATGCACGGGTGGTCGGCGCTGGTGCTGCCGGTGGTGGCCGGGGACGGTACCCGTGCCGCGCTGAAGCTGCAGTTGCTGGACGAGGAGAGCGAGGGCGAGGCGCCGGCGCTGCGCGCGTGGGACGGCAGGGGCGCGGTGCGGCTGCTCGCGGATGATCCGGAGACCGGGACGCTGCTGCTGGAGCGGCTGGACGAGGGGCGGCACCTGTCGGCGGTGGAGGACGCGCGGGAGGCGACGCGGATCCTCGCCGAGCTGATGGCGCGGCTGGTGGCGGTGGACGCGCCCGCCGGGATGCGGAGCCTGGGCGACATCGCGGCGGAGATGCTCGACGACGTGCCCGAGGCGGTGGAGGCGCTGGAGAAGGAGGACGACCGGCGGCTGCTGCGGGACTGCGCGGCGGCGGTACGGGAGGTGGCGGGCGAGCCGGGGGACCGGCTGCTGCACTGGGACCTGCACTTCGACAACGTCCTGGCCTCGGACCGGGAACCGTGGCTGGCGATCGACCCCAAGCCGCTGGCCGGCGATCCGGGGTTCGAGCTGCTGCCCTCGCTGTTCAACCGGTTCGACCCGGACGAGGTGCTGTGGCGGTTCGACCTGATGACGGAGGTCCTCGGGCTGGACCGGGAGCGGGCGAGGGCCTGGACGCTGGGGCGGGTGCTGCAGGACTCGCTGTGGGACGTGGAGGACGGGGAGACCGTACTGGAGGGGGAGCGCGTACTGGTGGGGCGGATGCTGCTGGGGCGGTAGTGCTTAGAGACCATCTCATTTGGCGAGTCTGCGGTAGCAGATGAGGGTGCAGGCGATGCTGGTGAAGGCCAGGAAGTGGTCGCCGCCGGCGGAGCAGGTGGGCACGACAGCGGCGCGCCCGGGTTCCGGCCGCGCCGCTGTCGAGCTGTGGTCAGCCCTCGGGGGAGCCCCCGGGTCAGTGGAGCTTGTTGACGGCGGTCTTCGTCGTGGTGCGGAAGGCGGACAGCGGGGCGTCCTCGAGGTCGCCCATCTGGCCCCAGCGGACGAGGGTGACGGTGCGGCCGTCGCGGCCGACGGAGAACAGGTGGATGTCGGAGATGCCGATCTGCGGGTCGGCGGTGTCCAGGCTGTAGACCCAAGCGCCCTCCTCGACGGCGAGCTTGCCGTGGGAGGCGCTGACGGCCTGCAGGCCCGGGTTCTGCTGCTCCAGCAGGGGGCCGCAGCCGGCGAGGGCCCCGCGGAGGGTGTCGACCAGCTTCACGGCGTCGGCCTCGGTACGGGCGACGGTGGTGACCTGGACGCCGTTGGTGTCGAGCTCGGTGCTGAACTCGCGGTAGCGGGTGTTCTGCGCCGGGATCTTGTACGGGGCGCAGAGGACGCCGCCGTTCTCCGGGACGCCGGTGAAGACCTGGGTGGCGGTCCACGGCGTCGACGACGGCGGCATCTGGGAGGCGGCGAGGAAGGCGGGCTGGGCAGCGGCCTGCGCCGGGGCTGTGGCCAGGGCCGCGAGTCCCAGTGCGGCAGCGGCTGCGGTGGCGAGTGCGGTGCGGAGCTTGTTCATGGTGGTGGATCCCCCGTCGGGTCGTTCGTTCGGTCAGTGCTCAACCAGCGTGGGGCCGGCGCCCGCCAGCTGCAACGATCACGCGCCCACCAGCCGTCCCGGAACCATTCCACCCCCGCTGACGTGCAAGGACGTGAAGGATGGGACGCAGGGTCGAGGGGGATGGAATGCCGAAGGACGCCGCCGTCGAGGAGTTCGCGGGGCTCGTGCGCGCGCTGAAGGCGCGGGACGGGAGGAGTTACGAGGCGCTGGGCCGGCGGCTGAGCGTCAGCGCGTCCACCCTCCACCGCTACTGCTCGGGCGCGACCGTCCCGGAGGAGTTCGCCGTGGTCGACCGCCTCGCCCTGCTGTGCGGGGCGGACGAGGAGGAACGGCGGGCCCTGGAGGCGGCCTGGACGGAGGCGGACCGCGCCCGCCGCCGAGCGGCCTCGCCCGCGCCCACGCCTGTGCCGGCCGTGTCGGCCGCGCCGGAATCGAACCCGGAACCGTCCACGCCGGAACCGGGCCCCGGCCCCGCCCCGGACCCGACCACGCCGGACCCGACCGCGCCGGACCCGTCCGCCCCGGACCCGTCCGCGCCGGAGGCGCCCCGCGCCCGCCCCCGTCGTGGCGCCCCCGCTCCCCTCCTCGTCGCCGCCGCCGTCGCCCTCGTCGTGCTCGCCCTCGCCGCCGCCCTGCTCGGCCACCCCACCCGCACGGCTTCCGCCCCCGCTCCCGCTTCCACCGCTCCGGGGCGGACCGCGGCCCCCCTCCCCTTCACCTGGAGCATCGGTTCCCAGCTCTGGGAGGGCGGCTGCGGGCACACCTACCTCGTGGACCGGGCCCCCCGCGCGGTCGCCCCGCCGCCGGTCGCGGCCGACTCCGGGGCGTGGGCCGGGACGCACGGTGCCGTGCACGGCGGGGAGGCGCTGGTGCGGATCACGGTCCAGGGCCGGTCGCCGTCCGACGCCGTCGTCCTCCATGCCCTGCACGTGCGCGTGGTCGACCGCGCCGCGCCGCTGCCGTGGAACGCGTACCGGATGGCCAACGGCTGTGGCGGCGCCGTCACCCCGCGCCACTTCGCCGTGGACCTCGACCGGCCGCGCCCGCTCGCGAGGCCCGTCGACGGCCTTGACGCCTCCGGCGCCGAGGTCCGGAAGATCCCGGCCGTCTCCTTCCCGTACAAGGTCACCTCCTCCGACCCCGAGGAGCTGCTGGTCTCCGCGCGGACGGCGGGCTGCGACTGCCGCTGGTACCTGGAGCTGGAGTGGAGCGCCGGGGGCCGTACGGGGACGGTGCGGATCACGGACGGCGGGAAGCCGTTCCGCACGAGCGGGACCAGGGGAAGGCCGGCGTACGTGCACGACTCCGCCGAAGGGCGCTGGATCACAGACTCGGACTCTGGACAGACCGGGTGACCGATGAGTAACTTCGACTGACATGGGCTGAGCAAGCGCTTAGGGGCCATCTCATTTGGCGAGTCTGCGGTAGCAGATGAGGGTGCAGGCGATGCTGGTGAAGGCCAGGAAGTGGTCGGCTTCGCGCTCGTAGCGGCGGTGGAGGCGGCGGCATCCAGCGAGCCATGCCATCGTGCGTTCCACGGTCCAGCGGTGGCGGCCCAGGCGTTGTGAGGACTCAACTCCCTTGCGGGAGATGCGGTGGGTAATGCTCGCCCGCGTCACCATCGTCGCAGGCGGTTGTAGTCGTAGCCCTTGTCGGCGTGGAGCTTGCCAGGCTTGCGCCGCCGTCGGCCACGGCGCGAGCGGATCGGCGGGATGCCTTTCACGAGAGGGATCAGGGCCTGGCTGTCATGCAGGTTGGCCCCGAGATTCCGACGGAGATGGGCAGACCGGAGCGTTCCGTGATCAGGTGGATCTTCGAGCCGTACTTGCCCCGGTCGACAGGATTCACCTGTCAGGTCCCCCTTTTCAGGGCTCGCATGTTCACCGAGTCGATGGCGCACCGCGACCAGTCCAGCTCGCCATGAGCCCCGAGTTCGTCGAGGACCAGGCGGTGGAGCTGGCCCACACCCTGGCCTTCGACCACTCCGAGAACCGCCGGTGGGCCGTCGCCCCGGACGGGCCGAACGACGCGGAAGGCAACTGCTGCCAGGTGCAGCCCGACGTGGCCACGAACACGATCGCGGCCAGCACCTCCCGGTCACCGTGCCGCCGCCGGCCACCACCTTGCGGCCGCGACGGCGCCTCCGGCACCACCCGCCGGAACAACTCCCACAGCGCGTCCGGCACCAGCCGCTCAACGATCCCCACCAGGACCCACAGAATACCGGTGTAACCAAATGAGATGGCCTCTTAGGCTGCGGTCATGATTCGTAGCGCTGTTGTCGATGACGTACCCGCCCTGTACGCGATGGTCCGTGAGCTCGCCGAGTACGAGAAGGCACTGGACGAGGTGCGGGCGAGCGAGGAGCAGTTCCGGAGGGCGCTGTTCGGTGAGCGGCCCGCGGCGTTCGCGCACATCGCGGAGACGGACGAGGGCCAGGTCGCGGGCTTCGCGCTGTGGTTCCTGAACTTCTCGACGTGGCGCGGGGTGCACGGCATCTACCTGGAGGACCTGTATGTGCGGCCCGAGCTGCGCGGCGGCGGGTACGGGAAGGCGCTGCTGCGGGAGCTGGCGCGGATCTGTGTGGCGCGGGGCTACGAGCGGCTGGAGTGGTCCGTCCTGAACTGGAACACCCCGTCGATCAACTTCTACGAGTCGCTGGGCGCGCGGCCGCAGGACGAGTGGACGGTGTACCGGCTGACCGACGAGGCGCTGGTGGAGCTGGGGTCGTGACTAGGCGCGGTCGCAGGTGACGGTGGGGCCGGTGAGCATTCCGCCGGTGCTCTCCTGTCCCCGGGGCGTCCAGTAGCCCAGCTTGGACACGATGGTGGAGCAGGCGTCCTTGAGGGTGGCGCGGACGGTGACGGTCGTGGGCCGGCCGGGCTGGAGGTCGGTGAGGGCGCAGTCGAGTGCGTACATGCTCCTGGTGGTGGAGGGGTAGCGGCCGGGGAGCGGGTTGACGCAGCGGGGGTCGGACGAGGTGAGCCGGATGCCGGTGGCCTCCTCCCCGATGAGGCCGAGGCGGGCGCTGCCGTCGCCGTGGTCGCTGACGCGGGCGACGGTGTAGGTGAGGGTGGTGGAGGTGCCGGGTTTGAGGGCGCCGTGTTTCACGGCGACGTCGATGCGGTGGGTGGGCCGGGGTTTGGCGTCGGTGAGGGTGACGGTGGCGCGCACGTGGCCGCGCAGGTCGGTCTCGGCCGGTTCGGAGCGTACGTGAACGGTGGCGTCGATGTCGTACGTGCCGGGTCCCGGGTAGTCGGCGCGGCCGGCGAGCGTGCCGGTGGCGGTGGGTTCGGTGGTGGGGCTGTCGGCGCGGTGGGCGGTCCAGGTGCCGGAGGTGCGGCAGACGGGGCGGATTTTGGTGGTGCCCCGGCGGCAGGTGGCGGCGGCCGTCACGGTCATGGTGGTGCCGGTGTTGGTGACGCACAGGGCGATGTCGGCGTACTGGCCGTGCGGGCCGCGGAGGGTGCCGCCGGGGGCGCAGTGGGTGACCGGGCCGGCGGGCGGCGGCGGGGCGGCCTGGGGGGTGGCGTGGGCGGCGGTGACGGTCCACAGCAGCAGCGCGGACAGGGCGCCCAGTGCGTACGGCGTAAGCGGCGGTCTGGTGGTCATCCTTGCCTCCTGGTGGGTGGGCTTGGATGGTGCGGGAGCCGCGTGCCGCGGGGGTTTGCCCCACGCGGGGACTGCGCCGGTTCCGTTACGCCGGTTCACCCGGCGGGGTCAGGGGACCAGGACCACCTTGCCCATCGTGGCGCGGGTCTCCAGGGCGCGGTGGGCGGCGGCCGCTTCGGCGAGCGGGAAGCGCTGGACGGCGGGGCGGAGGCGGCCCGCGGCGGCCTCGGCGAGGGAGCGGAGTTCCAGGGTGCGTACGTCTCCGCCGGCCTTCTGGAGCATGGCCGGGCCCAGGACGTTGACGGAGGTGATGCCGCGGGCGGCGAGCTCGTCGTCGATGAAGGTGAGCGGCTCACCGTCGTGCACGCCCTCGCCCGCCCAGCCGAAGACGACGTGCTGTCCGCCCTTGCCGAGGAGGCCGACGGCGGCGCGGGCGGTTTCGCCGCCGACGGCGTCGAAGACCACGGTGGCGTGCCGGTCACCGAGGTGTGCGCGGACCTGCTCGGGCCAGTCGGGGCGGTTGTAGTCGACGGCGAGGTCGGCGCCGTTGGCCCGGACGCGGGCGGCCTTGTGGGGGCCGCCGGCCAGGCCGATGACGGTGGCGCCGGCGTTCTTGGCGTACTGGACGAGGAGCGTGCCGATGCCGCCGGCCGCCGCGGTGACGACGGCGACGCTGTCCGGGCCGAGGCCGGTGAACTGCAGGATGCCAAGGGTGGTGCGGCCGGTGCCGATCATGGCGACGGCCTGGGCGTCGTCGAGGGCGGGCGGGATCTCGTGGAGCCGGGCGGCGTCGACGACGGCGAGCTCGGCGTAGCCTCCGGGGGCCATGCCGAGGTGGGCGACGACGCGCTTGCCGAGCCAGGCGGGGTCGGTGCCCTCGCCGAGCGTGTCCACCGTGCCGGCGACCTCGCGGCCGGGGACGGTGGGCAGCTCGACGGGGGCGGGGTACGGGCCGGTCATGCCCTGGCGCAGCGCGGTGTCGAGGAGGTGCACGCCGGCCGCGGTGACGGCGATGCGGACCTGGCCGGGGGCGGGGGTGGGGTCGGGGATCTCCTCGTGGGTGAGGTTCTCGGCGGGGCCGAAGGCGTGGAGGCGGATGGCGTGCATGGTGGGCTCTCCTCTGCTGCGGGGTACGGAGAAGAGCTTTCGACCTCAAGCGTGCTTGAGGTCAAGGTGTGCGGCTCTGAGCGCGAGCGTCGCCGCGCGGATGGCGCTGGTGAACGACACCTCCGTCAGTACGCCGGGCGCGGCGACCTGGTCGCCCGCCAGGAGGACGCCGTCGCCGCGGTCGATGGCCGGGCGGTCGCGCCAGGTCGTGCCGGGGTGGTCGACCGCTCCCGTACGGCCGTTGGCGAGGGCCTCGCGGCGCCACAGGGTGCGCTCGCGCCAGCCGGGGAACCCCTTGGCGAGCAGCCGCTCGGCGTGGGCGACGCCGTCCGCCTTCGACTCGTGCGGGGCGATCGGGAACTGGCCCTGGAGCAGCGTCTCGCCGGCCGGGGCGAGGGAGGGGTCCTGGGCGGTGAACCGCTCCAGCCAGCCGGGGGCGTCCAGGTCGGAGATCACGAACGGGTCTTTCCTGTGGGCGCGCAGCGCGAGGTCGAGCAGGACGGTGCGGCCGCTGGGCCAGGTGAGGCTCGGGTCCTTCAGGAGGTGGCGGGCGGCGTCGAGGGAGGTGGCGACGATGACGGGGCCGTCGCGGCCGGGCAGGGTGTCCACGCGGGCGGAGGTCTCGATCCGTACGCCCAGGTTCCAGGCGTGCGCGGCCATCCGGTCGATGACCTCGCCCCAGCCGCCGCGCGGATAGGTGGCCTCGGGCGGCAGGGAGGTGGCGCGGCGGAGCCGCTCCTGCACGAAGCGGGCGGAGAGGGAGCCCGGGTCGTGGTGGAACAGCGCGACGCTCGCGTAGTGCGCGGCGGCGCGGGCGGCGGGGTCGGCGGCCCACGTGGTGAAGTCGGTGTCCACCGGGGCGTGTTCGGGCCTGCGGCGCGCCAGCCGCAGCATGCCCAGGGGCGGGGTGCGGCGCAGCTCGCCGTCCAGGTGGAAGCGGAAGCGGGCGGCCTCGCGGGGCGGGACGGCGGCCACCGGGCCCAGCAGGCCGCGCTGCCGTAGCCAGGACCAGTGCGGGCCGCGGCGGTAGAGGGCGTGGGGGCCTTCGTTGGTGCGGTACGGGCCTTCGGCGGTACGGGCCCGCCCGCCGAGGGTGCGGTGGGCCTCGTGGATGGTGACCTTGGCGCCGGCCTCGGCGGCGGTGATCGCGGCGGTGAGGCCGGCGAAGCCGCCACCGATGATGGTGATGCGGGTGGGCATGGCGTTCCTCCGGGAGGGTGCGTGGTGCTCTCCCAGGAAGGACGAGGGATGGTGGGCGGTCTGTGACATCCGGGGGTGGCCCGGGTCCGGCCGGGGTCCGGCCCGAGGGCGGCCCTGACTCGGACGGACGTCAGGGCAGGCGCGGGAAGCGGGACTGGAGGGTCCAGATCGCCGGGTTGTCGGCGAGGCCGTCGTGCATGTCCGTGAGGTCGGCGATCAGGTCGTGGAGGAAGTCACGCGCCTCCCGGCGCAGGGCCGCGTGGCTGAACGTGAGCGGGGGTTCGTCGGCCGGCATCCAGTCGGCCTCGACGTCCACCCAGCCGAAGCGGCGCTCGAACAGCATCCGGTCCGTGGACTCCGTGAAGTCCAGCTCCGCGTACTGCGGCTGGGAGGCCCGGCTGCCGCGCGGGTCGCGGTCGAGCCGCTCGACGATGTCGCACAGCGCCCACGCGAAGTCGAGGACCGGCACCCATCCCCAGGCTGTGGAGATCTCGCGGTCGGCCTTGGTGTCGGCGACGTACACATCCCCGCAGAACAGGTCGTGCCGCAGCGCGTGGACGTCCGCGTGGCGGTAGTCCGTCTGCGGAGGGTCCGGGAAGCGGCGGGAGAGGGAGTAGCCGATGTCGAGCACGTGGTCGATGGTGTCATGCGGCCTGCGGAAACGTCACCGCGCACACGTTCGGATGAATGGGCTCGGGATCCCGCAGCGGCGGTGGGGCATACGCCGACAGTGTCGCGTTGAGCGAAGGAGGCCACGGTGGCGCTGCCCGTTCCCGAGTACGAGTACGACTACGAGCAGTACGAGTACGACCACGAGAAGAACAGGCGTAGGGCCCGTCTGGTGGATGAGCCGGAGCCGGGTCCCGAGCTGTACCACGCCCAGGACGACGACTCGGACGTCTGCGAGGTCACCTCCCGCTCCACCGCCGCCGACGACCGCGCCAAGAAGATCCTCGGCTACGCCCGCGCCGGAATCCCCGTGTACCTGCTCATCGACCGGCAGGTGGAGGGCGGCGCGATCTTCGTGTACTCCAAGCCCGAGGGCGACTCGTACACGCGTCAGGAGAAGTACACGTTTTCTCAGACCGTCCCCCCGCCCGACCCCCTCGGCTTCGAGCTCGACACCAGCGAGTTATGACACCCCGGGCCCGTCACGGCAGCAGCCGCTGCTCCTTCGCCACCGCCACCGCGCCCGCACGCGTGTCGACGCCCAGCTTGGCGTAGATGCGGCCCAGGTGGGTCTTGACCGTCGCCTCGCTGATGAACAGCGCGCGGGCGATCTCCCGGTTGCCCAGCCCGCGCGCGAGCTGGCCCAGGATGTCCCGCTCACGGGCGGTCAGCGCGGGGGCCGGCGTACGGCGGACGGCGACCGGGGCGGACAGCGCGGTGCGGCCCTGCGCGGCGGCGTGGATGGCGGCGAACAGCTCCTCCGGGCGCTCCGCCTTCAGCAGGTAGCCGGTGGCGCCCGCGCCGATCGCGCGGGTGACGTCGGCGTCCGTGTCGTACGTGGTGAGGACCAGCACCCGGACTCCCGCGACGGCGGAGGCGATACGGCGCGTGGCCTCCACGCCGTCGATACCGGGGCCCAGCTGGAGGTCCATCAGGACGACGTCCGGCTTCAGCTTGGCGGCCATCGCGACGGCCTCCTCACCGCTGCCCGCCTCCCCGACGACCTCGATACCGGGCGCGCTGCCGAGGAGCGCGAGGAGCCCGGCGCGTACGACGGCGTGGTCGTCGCACAGCAGGATGCGTACCGTCACGAGGTCTCCAGGGGGATCGATACGGACAGGACCGTGCCCTCACCGGGCGCGGACTCCACGGTCAGGGTGCCGCCGAGCTGCTCGGCACGCGCCCGGATCGCCGGCAGCCCGTGGCCGCGTACGCCGGAAGACGGCACGGCACCCGGCTCGAAGCCCCGGCCGTCGTCGGCGATGTCCAGGACGACCTGGTCGTCCAGGTACGTGAGGGTCAGCGCGGCCGACGTGGCACGCGCGTGCTCCGCCACGTTCGCCAGGGCGCCCTGCGCGATCCGCAGCAGCGCCGACTGCACCCGCTCCGGCAGGGCGACCGGCGGGCCGTCGACGCGGAAGCCGACCGGGCAACCGGCCGACTCGCGGGCGGCCAGGGTGCGCAGCGCCCGCTCCAGGCCGCCGCCCCCGGCGAGGCCGGCGGGCGCCAGGTCGTGCACGAACCGGCGGGCCTCGGCCAGGCTGTGCTCGGCGATCGACGCGGCGGTACGGACATGGCGGCGGGCGGCCGCCGGGTCGCTGTCCCACGTCCGGTCGGCGGCCTGGAGCAGCATCCGCTGGCTCGACAGGCCCTGGGTGAGGCTGTCATGGATCTCCATCGACAGCCGCTGCCGTTCCGCGAGGGTGCCCTCGCGCCGCTCGGTGGCGGCCAGCCGCTCCGCCTGCCGCTGGGCGTGCACGAACACGGCGGTGGCGATCGCCGCGACGGCGGGCGGGGCGACCAGCAGGTTCGGGTCCAGCTCCCCCTCCGCCAGCTGGAGCTGGGCGGCCACCACGAACACCGTCAGCAGGGCGACCAGCACGAGCGCGGCGCGCGCCGGCAGCGTACGCAGCCCGGTGTAGAACAGCGGGACCGCGCACCACGCGAAGCTCGGCGCCAGCACCACCAGCACCACCCACACCGCGACGACCGTGCACAGCCACACCAGCCGACGCCGCGCCGGGAGCACGTACAGCACCGCGAGCGCCGCCGACAGCGCCACCACCCACGGGCCCAGGTCCAGCCACGGGTGCCGCAGCAGGAACCGCGCCAGCGAGGCGCCGAGCAGCGCGAAGAACGCGGCGTGCATCACCCGGGCCAGCCAGCGGGCGTCGGGGTCGTGCTCCACGTCCACCACTCCTCGTACGGGATTTTCCGGTCCCATCCTCACCCGACCCGGCCGCCCCGGCATCAACCGATCGGCTGACCCGCCACCCCCCGCTCCGGCCCCACGATCGAAGACATGACGAAGCACACCAAGAACAAGATGTCGCTGCGCGCCCGCCTCCTGACCGGCACCGTCGCCGCCGCCGCGCTCGGCGCCGGCACCTTCGGCGCTATGTCCGCCAACGCCGCCGAGCCCGCCCAGGCGCCCGCCACCGTTGCCGCCGACACCGCCCACCCCCGCGACCTGACGCAGTCCACGCACCTGACCATCGACGCCGCCACCCGGGCCGCGCAGGCCACGCTGGACGCCGCCGAGGCCGAGAACCAGCGCGTCACGGTCGCCGTCGTCGACCGCAACGGCAACACCATCGTCACCCTCCGCGGCGACGGCGCCGGCCCGCAGTCCTACGAGTCGGCCATCCGCAAGGCCTTCACCGCCGTGTCCTGGAACGCCCCGACCTCCGAGCTGGCCAAGCGCCTGGAGAGCGCCCCGAACCTCAAGGACATCCCCGGCACCCTGTTCCTCGCCGGCGGCGCCCCCGTCACCACCAAGGGCGCGCCCATCGCCGGCATCGGCGTGGCCGGTGCGCCCAGCGGCGCCCTGGACGAGAAGTTCGCCCAGGCGGGTGTGGCCGCGCTCACCCGCTGACGCGCCCATTCCGCCCATACGATCACGGAGTGGACCCACGCCGCTCCCGAGCCCTCGCCGCCGTACTCCTCGCCGCCACCCTCACCGGCTGCACCGGAGGCGGCGAGGGCGGCGGCGGCGAGCCGGGCGCGGCCGGACTCGGCGACCCGTACTTCCCCGAGCTCGGCAACGGCGGCTACGACGTACGCCACTACGCCCTGACCCTCGCCTACGAGCCGCGCACCGGCCGCCTCACCGGCACCGCCGACATCACCGCCCGCGCCACCCAGACCCTCAGCGCCTTCAACCTCGACCTCACCGGCCTCACCGTCCACGGCGCCACCGTCGACGGCGCGCCCGCCACCGTCCACCGCTCCGGCTCGGAGGTCACGCTCCGCCCCGGCGCCGGCCTGAGGAGCGGCGACACCTTCCGTACCGTCATCCGCTACTCCGGTACGCCGGTCACCCTCACCGACGCCGAAGGGGCGCGCGAAGGATGGCTGCGGACCTCCGACGGGGCGGTCGCGCTCGGCGAGCCGACCGGCTCCACCACCTGGTTCCCCGGCAACCACCACCCCTCCGACAAGGCCACGTACGCCCTCACCGTCACCGTCCCCAACGGCCTGCAGGCCATCTCCAACGGCGAGCCGGCGCCCCACCGGCCCAGCGGCGACCGCACCACCTTCACCTGGCGCTCCACCGAACCGATGGCGAGCTACCTCGCGACGCTCGCCATCGGCCGGTACGAGACGAAGACCTCCCGCACCCCCGACGGCATCCCCGTCCACACCGCCGCCCGGGGAAACGCGCCCCTCCTCGCCCGGATCCCCGAGCTACTGGCATGGGAGACGAAGAGGTTCGGCCCCTACCCCTTCACCTCCACCGGCGCGATCGTCGACCCGCAGATCGACGTCCAGTACGCGCTGGAGACCCAGAGCAGACCGTTCTTCGACAAGAACACCTTCGACGCCTCCACGCTCGTGCACGAACTCGCCCACCAGTGGTACGGCAACTCCGTCTCGCCCGAGTCCTGGCGGGACATGTGGCTGAACGAGAGCTTCGCGACCTACGCGGAGTGGCTGTACGCCGAGGACTTCGCGGACACGCCCGCCCAGGACAGCTTCGACGAGGCGTTCGCCGACGACGACAACTGGGCGTTCCCGCCCGCCGACCCGCCCACGGCCGCCGACATCTCGGGACCGCCCGTGTACGGGCGGGGCGCGATGGTCCTGCACAAGATCCGCCAGGCCGTCGGCGACGACACCTTCTTCGGCATCCTGCGCGGGTGGGCGGCGAAGCACCGGCACGCCAACGCCTCGACGGAGGACTTCGTCACCTACGTGGAAGACGAAGCGGGCGAGGAACTCACCACGGTGTGGGACACCTATCTGTACGGCGATGGCCGCCCTACAGGGCCTTCCGCATGACGACGCAGTCACGGCCGCGCCGCCGGTCCGGGCGGCGGCCGATCTCCTCGTAGCCGAGGGCGGACCAGAAGGCGAGGGCCCTGTCGTTGTTCTCCAGCACGGCCAGCTTCACACCCCTCCTGCCCAGCGCCCGGAACCGCTTCTCGACGATCTCCGCCAGCTCGCGGCCGAAGCCCACCCGGTGGTCACGGGCGTGCACCATCAGCAGGCCGATCCACGGGTCGGGGTCGTCGGGGTCCTCGGGGTGGTGGGCACGGGTCACCGACACACCGATGACGTGCCCCGCCGAACGGGCCAGCAGCACCTCGGTGTCCCGGTGGGACAGCTCCTCGGCGAGCGAGGCGGCGACCTGCTCCGACCGGATGTCGTCGGGGTCCGGGAAGTCCCCGCTGAGCTGCTGGAACTCCCGGTTGGACGCGTACAGCTCGGTGAGCTCGGTGAGGAGCGGGCCGGGCAGCGCGCCGTCCTCGCCGACCTCCAGCGGTTCGACGATCATGCGGAAACAGTAGGGCCCCGGCGTTCGACGCCGGGGCCGCCACGGTGCTACGCGTGTCAGATGTTCACGCCGAAGTCGCGGGCGATGCCCTCCAGGCCGGAGGCGTAGCCCTGGCCGACCGCGCGGAACTTCCACTCGGCGCCATTGCGGTACAGCTCGCCGAAGACCATGGCGGTCTCGGTCGCGGCGTCCTCGCTCAGGTCGTAGCGGGCGATCTCGGCGCCGCCGGCCTGGTTGACGATCCGGATGTAGGCGTTGCGGACCTGGCCGAAGTTCTGCGAGCGGTTGACCGCGTCGTAGATGGAGACCGGGAAGACGATCTTGTCGACGTTGGCCGGCAGACCCGCCAGGTTCACGTTGATCTGCTCGTCGTCGCCGCCGCCCTCGCCGGTGCGGTTGTCACCGGTGTGGACGATGGTCTGGTCCGGGGTGGACTTGTTGTTGAAGAACACGAAGTGTGCGTCCGACGCGACCTTGCCGGCGGCGTCGACGCCGATCGCCGAGGCGTCGAGGTCGAAGTCGGTACCCGTGGTGGTACGGACGTCCCAGCCGAGGCCCACAGTGACGGCGGTCAGACCCGGCGCCTCCTTGGTCAGCGAGACGTTGCCGCCCTTGGACAGGCTTACAGCCATGGAAAGTCCCTTTCGTCGTCCGTACGTCGTACCGGATAACGCGCGGCACCCCGACCTGGTTCCATGAACCGAAAACGGGGTGACGTGACCGCGTCCGGACAGGGACCATGGAGGACATGTCCGGTCCCTATGTCATCCGCGGTTCGGTCTGCCTGCCGGAGGCCGAGCTCATGTGGCGTTTCTCCAGGTCGTCCGGGCCGGGCGGGCAGCACGTCAACACCAGCGACTCCCAGGTGGAGCTGCGCTTCGACCTGGCGCGTACGGAGGCGCTGCCGCCGGTCTGGAAGGACCGCGCGCTGGACCGGCTGGCGTCCAGGCTCGTGGGCGGCGTGCTCACCGTACGCGCCTCGGAGCACCGCTCGCAGTGGCGCAACCGCGAGACGGCGGCGGTGCGCCTGGCGTCCCTGCTGGCGGAGGCGACGGCCCCGCCGCCGAAGCCGCGGCGGGCGACGAAGGTGCCGCGCGGCATCAATGAGCGGCGCCTCCGGCAGAAGAAGCAGCGCGCCGAGACGAAGCGGGGCCGCTCGTCGCGCGACTGGTCCTGACGGACCCCGTCCCCCACCGGCCCGCAGTCGCCCTCCGGCGCAGGCGGGCCCGTGCCCACCACCCCCGGTCCGCAGTCGGCCACCGGCCGGGGCGGGGCCGTGCCTCCGTCTCCCACCGGCCCGCAGTCGGCCACCGGCCGGGGCGGGGCCGTGCCTCCGTCTCCCACCGGCCCGCAGTCGGCCACCGGCCGGGGTGGGGCCGTGCAGGGTCGCCCCCGCAGAGGTTGGCGGCTCCGAAAGGGCTCCCTTGCAACCGCCCAAGGCCGCCGGCCTCGAGGAGGTGAGCCCGGAGGGGCCCCGCCCCCCCCACGCACCGGGGGTAGCCGCCGCGCGGGCACCGCGCCGGGGCGAACCGGGTAAGGGCACCGCCCCGGGGGGCACCGAGAAAGGGCGCCGCCCCGGTCCCGTTGTGCCCACCCGTCCCGCCCCAGCGGGACGAATGCCCACAAAGGGGGGCGGAGGGCGGCGGGCGGCGGGGCGACTGCCCACGGCGGGGGGCGGAGGGTGGCGGGGCGGCTGCCCACGGCGGGAGGGGGCGGCGGGGCGGCCGCCCGCAACGGGGACCGCCGGGGCGACTGCCCACGGCGGGGGCGGCGGGGCTGGCCACGGCGGGGGTTTCGGGGGCGGCGGCCCACGAGGTCAGGACAGGTGGCGGTAGTTGCCCTTGAAGTAGGTGAGGGGCGCGCCGTCGGTGCTTGGGAAGGCGACGGCGATGACCCGGGCGATGACCAGGGTGTGGTCGCCCGCCACCACGCGCTGTTCCGTACGGCACTCCAGCGTCGCCAGCGACCCGCCCACCAGCAGCGCGCCGCTCGCCTCACCGCGCGTGGTGGGGATGTCCGCGAACAGCAGCCGGTCGCTGACCCGGCCCTTCATCGCGAACCGGCCCGCGATCTGCCGCTGGCCGTCCGACAGGATCGAGACGCCCCACAGCGGCTGCTCGGCCAGCAGGTCGTCCATGCGGGAGCCGTTGCGGAGGCTCACCAGCACCAGGGGCGGGTCCAGGGACACGGACATGAAGGCCGTCGCCGTCATGCCGACGTCCTCGCCGCGGGGGCCCTCGTCCGCGTCGTGGGCCGTCACCAGCACCACACCGGCGGCCAGCCGGGACATCGCGGCCCGGAACTCGTCGTTGCTCACCCCCTCAGGATGAGGGACGGCAGGGGCGGGAGGGTGGGTGGTCGTCGGCAGCACACCGGGAACGCTAACGCCGCGCCCGCCGCGCCCGCATCGGGCGAAGGGACCAGCCCTGGGTCCTAGGACCACCCCGGGCCGTGGCCCCATACTGTGCGTTCGCAAGAAGTTCAGCGGCCGGTCACCCGCAGTTCGGCCGCCTTCCGCAACCAACATCATCCTTTGTGACTTGAGTCACAGAGCGCAGGTTTTGTTGACCCTGTGTACCTGGGGCACAGCTCGCTGTGATTCAGTGGCGGTGACAGTGCAACACGAGCGCCGATGAGAACCCTGGAGTTGCTGTCGAGGTCTCGGGGAGAGCGAGCAATGGAGACCGAGTCGGAGCCGTACGTCCGTCTTGCGACCCTGCGGCAGCTGCATCAGGTCGTCGCCAACCTCAACACGGCCCGCAGTCTGGCCGACACGCTGCAGACCGTCGCCGACGGCGTCACCGCCGGTCTCGGCTACGAGCTGGCCTGTGTGAACCTCGTCCGCCCCGACGGTGACCTGGTCGTCGCCGCCTTCGCCGGCAGCCCCGCCGCCGAGGCTCTCATCACCGGCAGGGTCGGCTCCCGCGCCTCCTGGGAGCGCCGCCTGAGCATGGGCGAGGCCTGGGGCGAGCTGCGCTTCATCCCGCACACCGAGGGCTGGGTCCTGATAGAGGACGACGTGCCCCAGTGGCACACCGACGGCCCCGAGCCCCGCTTCGAGGACGAGTGGCACCCGCGCGACCGCCTCTACGCCCCCATGTACGCGTCCGGCAGCGGCCGCGAGCTCCTCGGTGTCATCTCCGTCGACCGCCCGCGTAACGGCCGCCGCCCCGGCCCCTGGGGCCAGGAGGCGCTCCAGATGTACGCCTCCCAGGCGGCCATCGCGATCAGCAACGCCCGCCTCCGCGCCAACATGCAGCGCGCCCTG
This sequence comes from Streptomyces sp. CB03234, assembly GCF_001905885.1. Taxonomy (GTDB): domain Bacteria; phylum Actinomycetota; class Actinomycetes; order Streptomycetales; family Streptomycetaceae; genus Streptomyces. The sequence goes on from NZ_LIYH01000006.1 coordinate 109,243, forward strand.
GTCCGCCTGGAGCGGGAGCAGCAGGCGCTGCGCGCCAGTGAAGAGTCGTTCCGCCAGGCCTTCGAGTACGCGCCCTCCGGCATGGCCATCGCCGAGATGGGCGGCGACCAGCACGGCCGGCTGCTGCGCGCCAACGACGCCCTGTGCCGGCTGCTGGGCCGCCCCGCCTCCGTGATGCGCCGGTACTCCTTCGCCGACCTCGTCCACCCCGAGGACATCGGCACCCTGCTGCGCACCTCCGCCGAGGGCGGCCGCGCCGAGCTGCGCCTGGCCCGCCGGGACGGCACGTACGTGTGGGTGTCGCTGCGCAACTCGGTGGTCGCCGACACCGCCGACGGGCCCCGCTTCCTCCTCACCCACGTCGAGGACATCGAGGAGCGCAAGCGCCACGAGCTCCAGCTCGCCCACCGCGCCTCGCACGACGCGCTGACCGGGCTGCCCAACAGCGCCGAGCTGCGCGCCCGCCTCAGCTCCCGGCTGTGCTCCCGCCCCCACGCGGTCCGCGCGACGGCGGCCGGGACGCACGAGGTCGACAGCTACGACAGCGGTGACTACGAGTACGGCGAGCACGCCTACCGGGGCGACGGCTTCGACTTCGGCGCCGGTGCGGACGGCGGCGCGTACGACCACCATGTGCACGCCGTCGCGCCCGCCGGTGACAGAGAGGTCGACGACGGGACGAAGGGCCTCGCCGTCCTCTTCTGCGACCTCGACGGCTTCAAGTCGATCAACGACCGGTTCGGGCACCACACCGGTGACGCCGTGCTCATCGAGGTGGCGCGCCGCCTGACCGCCGGGGTGCGGGACGGGGACACCGTCGCCCGGCTCGGCGGTGACGAGTTCGTCGTCCTCGCCGACGGGCTCGGCGCGGCCGACGCCGCCGACCTGGCCGTACGCCTCCGCAACGCGATCATCCCGCCGATCCGGGTGGACGGGCGCGCGGTGCGGGTGGGGGCCAGTTTCGGGATCGGCTGGGCCGAGTGCGGAATGTCCGTCGAAGAGGTGCTGAACTCCGCTGACCAGCGCATGTACATCGAGAAGCGCTCCCGCTCGAAGGTTCACCGCCGGGCGGGCTGAGCCGTTCGGGGTAGGCTCGCCCGGGTCGGTGACCGCTGGCGAGCAGGGATGAGGAGTGACCAGGGATGGCTGCCGGTAATAACGGCAACGGCGCGGGCACGCCCGAGGACGACGATCCGTTCGGCTACCTGTACGCGGACGGACAGGCGGCGGGCGCGCAGGCGCCGCGCCAGGGCGGCGGCTACGGCTACCCGGGTCCGGCCGCTCAGCCGGGGGTGCCCAGAACGTCGTACAACCAGGTCAGGGCGGTCGGCGAGCGGCAGTACGGGCAGGTGCCGCAGCAGCAGTACCAGCAGCAGTACGCCCAGCCGAGCCCCCAGTACGCGGCCCCCGAGACCTACCCGGGTGGCGGCGGCGACCGGACCCGCCCGGTGCCCCAGGCCCAGCCGCCGCAGCGCGGCGGCGGTGGCCGGAGCGGCGGCCCCAACACCAAGGGCCTGCTGATCGGCGCGCTCGCGGTCGTCGCGGTCGTGGTGACCGGAATCACGGTCGCCGTCCTGACGAACAGCGGCTCGGACGGCAAGGGCGACCCCACCGCCGGCCAGTCCGCTCCCGCGACCTCCGTACAGGAATCCCCGACGGCGAAGCCCTCGAAGTCCGCCGAGGAGCCGGTCGAGCTGCCCAAGCAGGACGCGGCGACGCTCCAGCTGGGCGGCCCGGCGACGCTGGGCAAGGACGTCAAGGGCGCGAAGGGCGCCGACGGCGCGTACGTGATGTTCAACGGCACCGGCGGCTCGGCGAGCTGGACGGTGGAGGTGCCGAAGGACGGCGACTACACGCTGTTCCTGACGTACGGCGTGCCCGGCAAGGACGCCAAGACCTCGCTGTCGATCAACGGCGAGCAGCCGCGCAAGATCAACATGTCCAACTTCGCCCGCGCGGCGGAGGGCGACTGGGAGAAGGGCTGGACCAAGACCTACTCCTGGGTCACGCTCAAGAAGGGCGTGAACACGATGAAGATGTCGTGCGAAGAGGGCAACCAGTGCGAGGCCTACCTGGACCAGGTCTGGCTCAAGGAAGGCCACGTCAGCGGCTAGCCCCCGGCCGGCCGGCCCCCGGGCTGTGCCACGACTTCCAGGAAGTGGGCGACCGTCGCGGTCATCGCCTCGCGCGCCGGGGTGAGGTACTTGCGGGGGTCCACCGTGTCCGGGTGGGCGTCCAGGAACGCCCGCACCGCACCGGTGAAGGCCGTGTTCAGGGCCGTACCGATGTTGATCTTGGTCATGCCGGCCGCGATCGCCGCGCGGAGCTCGTCGTCCGGGACGCCCGAGGAGCCGTGCAGGACCAGCGGGACGGGCACGGCGTCGCGCAGGGCGGCGATCAGGGCGTGGTCCAGGGTGGCGGTGCGCCGCGTCATCGCGTGGGTGGAGCCGACCGCGACGGCCAGCGCGTCGACGCCGGTGTCCGCCACGTACGCGGCGGCCTCCGCCGGGTCGGTCCGGACGCCCGGGGTGTGCGCGTCCAGCGGCGGCTCGCCGTCCTTGCCGCCGACCTCGCCCAGCTCGGCCTCGACCCACATGCCCCGCTCGTGGCCCCACCGCGCGGCCTCGGCGGTCGCCTTGACGTTGTCGCCGTAACTCAGTTTCGACGCGTCGAACATCACCGAGCCGAAGCCCTCGGTGTGCGCGGCGCGCAGCAGGTCCGGGCTGACCACATGGTCCAGGTGCAGGCCCAGCGGCGCGGCGGACGCGCGGGCGACGGCGGCAGCGGCGGCCGCGACGGCGGACAGGTCGCCGCCGTGGAACCTCACGGCGTTCTCGGAGATCTGGAGGATCGCGGGCCGCCCCACCCGCTCAGCCCCCGCCGCGATCGCCTCCGCGTGCTCCAGGGTGATGACGTTGAACGCGGCGACGGCGCCCTGCGCGGACCTGGCCCGGGCGATCAGTTCGCCGGTGGGGACGAGGGGCATGTGCGGTACCTCCGTTGAGTCCGTCGAGCGGCTGGGTCCGTCAAGCGGCCGTGGCGTGCTCCGTCACCGTGACCCGGGGAAGCAGTTCCCGGTACGTCGTCATGTCGAACTCGCCCGCCGCCGGCGCCAGGACCGTCGCCGCCGACAGGGCCACCGCCCGCGCCAGCCGCTCCGGCCACGCCGCGCCCTCGACCAGGCCGGCCAGCAGGCCCGCCACCGCCGAGTCGCCCGCGCCGGTCGGGTTGCCCTGCACGGGCGCGGGCGGGGCCGCCCGCCAGGTGCCGTCCGGGGTGACCGCCAGCAGCCCGTCCGGGCCGAGCGAGGCGACCACGGCGTGGGCGCCCCGGCGGCGGGCGTCGCGCGTGGCGCGCAGCGGCTCCCGGGCGCCGGTGAGCCGGGCCAGCTCCTCCGCGTTGGGCTTGACCAGGTCGGGGCGGGCGGCGATGCCCCGGCGCAGCGGCTCGCCGCTGGTGTCCAGCAGGACCGGGACGGACGCGGCACGGGCGTGACGGACCAGTTCCGCGTACGCCCCGACGTGGATGCCGGGCGGCAGGCTGCCGCACAGGGCGACGGCGTCGGCGTCCCGTACCAGCTCCCGGTACACGTGGAGGAAGGCCGACCAGTCGGCGGGGTCGAGCGTCGGGCCCGGCTCGTTGAGCTGGGTGGTGTCGCCGGTCGAGGCATCGACGACGGCGACCGTGCGGCGCGTGGTGCCGGCGACCGGGACGAGCGCGTCGCGCACGGGCAGCGGGGCGAGCAGGCCGCGCAGTACGTCGCCGGTGGGGCCGCCCGCGAAGCCGGTGACCACGGTGTCGTGGCCGAGTGCGGCGAGGACGCGGGCGACGTTGACGCCCTTGCCGCCGGGGCGTTCGGCGACGTCGGTGACGCGGTGCGAGGTGTGCGGGGTGAGGGCATCGACCTTGTAGGTGATGTCGAGCGCGGTGTTGAGCGTGACCGTCAGGATCACCCGTCACACCCCCGGATCGTCTCTGCTCGCTTGCGCTTTCGGGCCCTGATCATGCCAAACCGAAAGGCGGTTGGCCCAGACCCCTGGCCCAACCGCCTTGCAGTAATTCGATCAGAAATCAGCCCAGTTGGGGCTCAACCACCCATTCGCCCTTACGCATGACGCCCACCAGGGTGAATTCCTTGTCCAGGACCACCAGATCGGCGTCCTTGCCCGGCTCCAGGGAGCCGACCTTGTCGTACACGCCGAGCAGCTTCGCCGGGTTGGCGGACACCGCCCGCACGATCGACTCGACGGGCAGCCGGTCGATGGTCGCGGCCCGCCGGAACGCGGTGTCGAGGGTGAGCGTGGAGCCCGCGATCGAGCCGCCCTCCACCAGCCGGGCGACGCCGTCGCGGACCTCCACCTCCAGCGGGCCGAGGTGGTACACGCCGTCCCCGAAGCCCGCCGCGTCCATCGCGTCCGTGATGAACGCGACGCGCTCGGCGCCCGCGTGATGGAACGCCAGCTCCAGGGCGGCCGGGTGCAGGTGCGTACCGTCGTTGATCAGCTCGACGGTGACCCGCTCGTCCTCCAGCAGCGCGGCGATCGGGCCGGGCGCGCGGTGGCCGAGGACCGGCATCGCGTTGTAGAGGTGCGTGGCGACGGTGGCGCCCGCCTCGATCGCCTCGATCGTCTGCTCGTACGTGGCGTCCGTGTGCCCGATCGCGGCGATGACGCCGTGCTCGGCCAGCAGGCGTACGGAGTCGATGCCGCCGGGCAGCTCGGTGGCGAGGGTGACCATCTTGGCGTGGCCGCGCGCCGCGTCGATCAGCTTGCGCACCTCGGCCGGGTCGGGGTCGCGCAGCAGCGCCTCGCTGTGGGCGCCCTTGCGGCACGGCGAGATGAACGGCCCCTCGAAGTGGATGCCCGCGATGTCGCCCTGCTCGGCCAGCTCCGACAGCTCGCCCGCGCGGTGCGCGAGGAAGTCCATCTCACCGGTGACGGTCGACGCGACGACGGTCGTGGTGCCGTGCAGCCGGTGCGTGTGGACGCCCCGGAGGACCTCCTCCACGGTCCCGGACGTGAACGACGCGCCGCCGCCGCCGTGGTTGTGCATGTCCACGAAGCCGGGCACGACCCAGTGCCCGGTGAGGTCGACGGCCGGGGCGTCCGCCGGGGCGTGGCCCGTGATCCGGCCGTTCTCGACGATCACCCGCCCGTTGTCCACGGTCCCGGTCGGCAGCACCACGCGGGCGCCGGCGAGAACCTTGTGATCGGCCATCAGGCGGATACCTCCGAACTGGCGAGTAGGTCCCAGGCGAGCAGGCCCGCGCCCAGGCATCCGGCGGTGTCCCCAAGGGCCGCCGGCACGATGGCGGGCAGCTTCTGGAACGTCACGCGCTCCTCGACGGCCGCCCGAAGGGGTGTGAACAACGTTTCCCCGGCCTCGGCGAGACCGCCACCGATGATGAGCGTGCGGGGGTCCAGCAGGGTGAGCGCGGTGACCAGCCCGTCGGCGAGCGCGTCGACCGCGTCCCGCCACACCCGTACGGCCCGCTCGTCGCCCGACTCGACGGCCTTGGCGCAGTCCGCCGCGTCCGCCTCCGGATCGCCGCTCGCCGCCGCCCACGCGCGGCTCACCGCGGCCGCCGAGGCGAGCGTCTCCAGGCAGCCGCGCTGCCCGCAGCCGCACGCGGGGCCGCCGGGGCGCACCACGATGTGGCCGATCTCGCCCGCGTACCCGTGCGCGCCCGCCTCGATGGCGCCGCCGATGCCGATCGCGCCCGCGATGCCGGTGCCCAGCGGCACGAACAGGAACCGGTCGGCGCCCTTGCCCGCGCCCACCCGCCCCTCGGCGAGCCCGCCGGTGCGGACGTCGTGCCCGAGGGCGACCGGCAGCCCGCCGAGCCGCTCGCCGAGCAGGGCGCGCAGCGGTACGTCGCGCCAGCCGAGGTTCGCCGCGTACACCGCGAGGCCCCGGTCCGGGTCGACGATGCCGGGCACGGCGACACCGGCGGCGACGGCCGCCGTGCCGTACCGCTCGCGGCCGTGGGCGTGCAGCTCGGCGGCGAAGCCGAGGATGGACTCCACGACCGCGTCGGGGCCGCGCTCCCGGCCGGTCGCCCGGCGCGCCTCGTACAGCAGGGCCCCGTCGGCTCCGACCAGGGCGGCTTTCATCCCGGTGCCGCCCACATCGAGGGCGATGACGTGTCTCACAAGAGACAGTGTCGCTCGTGAACCCGTGAAAGGTCTAGTCCACTTCGGTGGATTGTTGCCGCTGCATACAAAACGGTTTCATGAGGAGAGGATGACGCTCCGCGTCAGGTTGCGCGGCCGGTCCGGGTCGTACCCCTTCCCCTCCGCCAGCGCCACCGCCAGCCGCTGCGCCCGGACCAGGTCCGCCATCGGGTCCGCCGACGCGTGCGCGTGCAGCGTCCCGCCCACCCGCGCCACATCGCCCGCCAGCCCCTCCGGCAGCGCGCCGAACACCCACGCCACCCGCCCCGGACCGGTGATCGAGATCGGGCCGTGCCGGTACTCCATCGCGGGGTACGCCTCCGTCCACGCGCCCGCCGCCTCCCGCATCTTCAGCCCCGCCTCCAGCGCCAGCCCATACGTCCAGCCCCGGCCCAGGAACGTCCACTGCTCCGCCCCCAGCACCGCCTCCGGGAGCGGCTCCGTCACCGCCAGCTCCGCGTCCACCGCCGCCTCCGCGACCGGCTTCACCCCCGGTACGTCACCCAGCGCCGCCCGCAGGAACGCCAGCGCCGTCGTCGCGAACCGGGTCTGCACCACCGACTCCTCGTCCGCCCAGTCCAGCACCGCCACCACGTCCGCCGCGTCCATCACCGGCGTCTTCGGGTCGGCCGTCAACGCCAGCGTCGGCACCCCGCGACCCCGCAGGGCGCCCAGCAGGTCCAGCACCTCCGTCGTCGTACCCGACCGGGTGATCGCCACGACCCGGTCGTACGCGCGCGAGGACGGGAACTCCGACGAGGCGTACGCGTCCGTCTCGCCCTGCCCCGCCGCCTCCCGCAGCGCCGCGTACGCGATCGCCATGAACCACGACGTCCCGCACCCCGTCACCGCGACCCGCTCACCCGGCCGCGGCAACCCCTCCCCGAACGACGCGGCCGCCTCGGCGGCACGGCGCCAGCAGGCGGGCTGGGTGGCGATCTCAGCTGCGGTACGAGACATGCGCGGTGTGCTCCTACTCGGCCGGGCGGGGTGGATGCCGTACGAGCCTGCCGGGTCGCGCGGCGCGCCGCCGACGACGACGCGGCAAGCGTTGCCGAAGCGATACCCAGTGGTGTAGACCTCATCCCTTCTGTGGGAAAATCACCAGCCAGGCAAGAACCAACAGGTGGGGAAGAGTTGTGCAGCGCCGCTACGTAGGACTGACCGCGGCGGTGGCCGCACTGAGCATGGCGGCGACGCTGGCCGGCTGCGGAGCCGGCACCGGGGACGAGGACGTGACCCTCAAGCTCGTCGCCGCCGACTACGGCAGCAACGACACCAACACCACCCAGAAGTACTGGGACACCCTGGCCCGCTCCTTCGAGAAGACCCACCCCGGCATCACCGTCGACGTCGACGTCCAGTCCTGGAAGGACGTCGACCGGAAAGTCGCCGAGATGGTCGACAACGGCCAGGCACCCGACCTCGCCCAGATCGGCGCGTACGCGGACTACGCCGCCGACGACCGGCTCTACAGGGTCGACGACCTGCTCCCCATCCCCACCCAGGCCAACTTCCTGCCCCTGCTCAGCAAGGCCGGCAAGGTCGACCGCGTCCAGTACGGCATGCCGTTCGCCGCCAGCACCCGGCTGCTCTTCTACAACAAGGGCCTGTTCGAGAAGGCCGGCGCCAAGCCGCCGAAGAACTGGAACGACATCCGCGACGCCGCCCGCAAACTCAAGGACGACGGCGTGACGTACCCCTTCGCGCTGCCGCTCGGCGCCGAGGAGTCCCAGGCCGAGACCATGATGTGGATGCTCGCCGGCGGCGGCGGGTACCGCGACCCCGGCAACCTCTCCTACGAGATCAACTCCAGCGAGAACGTCGCCACCTTCACCTGGCTCAAGGACAACCTCGTCACCCCCGGGCTCACCGGCCCCGTCGCCCCCGCCGAACTCGACCGGCAGGAGGCCTTCGACGCCTTCGTACGCGGTGACGTCGGCATGCTCAACGGCCACCCCACCCTGATGGAAGCCGCCGAGAAGGCCGGCGTGGACGTCGGCAAGGTCCCGCTGCCGAGCACCAACGGCGAAGCCAGGCCGGCGATGGGCGTGGCCGACTGGATGATGGCGTTCAAGCAGAACGGCCACCGCGAGGAGATCGGCGCGTTCCTGGACTACGTGTACCAGGACAAGAACGTGCTCGCCTTCTCCGACCAGTACGACATCCTCCCCGTCACCACCACCGCCAGCACCGCGATGCGGTCCGACCCCCGGCACAAGGACCTGCGGCCGTTCCTGGAGGAACTGCCCACCTCCGAGCTGTACCCGGTGGGCAACACCTCGTGGGCCAAGGTGAGCGAGAGCGTCAAGAAGAACATCGGCAAGGCCGTCGCGCCGGACGGCGACCCGGACACCGTGCTGTCGGCGATCGCGCGGGACGCCGACGACGCGGAAGCCGCCGAGTAACTATGTTGCTCATATGACCGCCTCCCCACGACCGCCGGAGCTGACCGACCGGGACCGCGCCGTCCTCGCCCTGGAACGGCGCCCCTGGCCCGGCCCCGGCGCCAAGGAACGCGCGATACGCGAACAGCTGGGCCTGTCGCCCACCCGCTACTACCAGCTGCTCAACGCCCTCCTCGACGACCCGAGGGCCCTCGCCCACGACCCGGTCACCGTCAACCGCCTGCGGCGCGTACGGGCGTCGCGGGAGACGCGCCGGTAGGTGTGCCGTCGCGGGGCCCTGGATAGGTTTCCGGCATGGGCACCCCACCGGACTCCTCGCCTTCCCTGCCGCGTCCCGTCACCCCCGTCGGCCGGGACGGCCTCGCCGCCTTCCTGGCCCACCCCGAGCGGGCGGTCATCGGCCTCGACTTCGACGGCACCCTCGCCGACATCGTCGACGACCCCGAGCAGGCCCGCGCCCACCCCGGCGCCGTCGCCGCCATCGCCGCGCTCGCCCCGCGCGTCGCGTCCGTCGCGGTCATCACCGGCCGCCCGGCGGGCGTCGCGGTCCGGTACGGCGGCTTCGCCGGGGTACCCGGCCTGGAACACCTGGTCGTCCTCGGCCACTACGGCGCCGAACGGTGGGACGCCGTCACCGGCACCGTCCAGGCCGCCCCCGAACACCCCGGTGTGGCGGCCGTCCGCGCCGAACTGCCCGGGTTCCTGGACCGGGTGGGCGCGTGGCGCGGCACGTGGATCGAGGAGAAGGGCCGCGCGGTGGCCGTCCACACCCGGCGCGCGGACGACCCGCAGGCCGCCTTCGACGCCCTGCACGCCCCGCTCGCCGACCTCGCCACCCGGCACGGCCTGGTCCTCGAACCGGGCCGCATGGTCCTGGAACTGCGCCCCCCGGGCGTGGACAAGGGCGTGGCGCTCACGGAGTACGTACGGGAGGTTGGCGCCGAGGTGGTGGTGTACGCGGGTGACGACCTGGGCGACCTGCCGGCCTTCGCCGCCGTCGAGAAGCTCCGCTCCGACGGGGTGCCGGGCCTGCTGGTCTGCAGCGGCAGCGACGAGGTCGCCGAGGTCGCCCAGCGCGCCGACCTCCAGGTCCCCGGCCCCCCGGGCGTGGTCGCCCTCCTCTCCACCCTCACCACCGCGATGCCCTGACCCCGCGCCCGCCTCCCCTGTTGCGGGCAGTCGTCCCGGGGGGCGGTGCCCCCCACCCCCGTTGTTGGGCTGTCGTCCCGCTGGGCGGTGCCTTCCTCCCCCCACCCCCGTTGGGCTGTCGTCCCGCTGGGGCGGTGCCTCCCTCCCCCCGCCCCCGTTGTGGGCAGTCGTCCCGCTGGGGCGGGACGGGTGGGCACAACGGGACGGGGCGGTGCCTTTGCGGCGGCTCCTCCCGGGGCGGTGCTCGTTCCGGTGCGGGTCGGCGCCTGCCGGGGGGTGGGGGGCGTGGCCCCTCCGGGCTCGCCTCCTCGAGGCCGGCGGCCTTGGGTACGGGGGACGGGAGCCGTTCCAGCGCCGCCAGCCTCTGCGGGGGCGACCCTGCACGGCCCCACCCCGGCCGTCGTCCGGCGAACGGCCGGTACGGCCTGGCCGGTGCGTGGCCCTCGCGGGAAGGAGGACCTCAGGTTTCGCGCAGGGCGTTCAGCTGGTCCAGGAACCACCGGGACGGAGGCAGCGACGTCGACGCCGCGGCGAGGCGCTTGGTACGGTCCGCGCGCTCGGCCGGCGGCATCGACAGCGCCCCGTGCAGCGCCTCCGCCGTGCCCACCACGTCGTACGGGTTCACCGTGATCGCGTCCTCGCGCAGCTCCTCGTACGCGCCCGCCTCCCGCGACAGCACCAGCGCGCAGCCCGCGTCGGAGACGACCGGGACCTCCTTGGCCACGAGGTTCATGCCGTCCCGGATCGGGTTGACCAGCGCCACGTCCGCCAGGCGGTACGCGGCGAGCGAGCGGGCGAAGTCGTCCTCCACGTGGAGGATGACCGGCGTCCAGCCGTCCCGCCCGTACTCCGCGTTGATCTCGTCCGCCAGCTCGGAGACCTGCGCCGTGTACTCCCGGTACACCGGCAGGTCCTGGCGGGAGGGGTACGCGAAGGCGAGGTGGACGACACGTTCACGCCACTCGGGGCGGTCGGCCAGCAGCGTCCGGTAGGCCAGCAGGCCGCGGACGATGTTCTTCGACAGCTCGGTGCGGTCGACACGGACGATCGTCTTGCGGTCGGGACCGATCTGCTCCCGCAGCAGCGCCATACGGTCGTCCACGTCCGCGCGGCGCGAGCGCTCCCGCAGGAAGTCCGCGTCCGCACCCAGCCCGTGCACGCCCAGGTAGGTGTGGCGGGGCCGGCCGTGCGTCCAGTGCTGGACGCTCGGGGGCTGGTCCTTCGGCCAGTGCGTCGTCACGTCCATGTCCCGGAGGGAGGACGCGCAGCACGCCTGGAAGGCCTTCAGCCACCGCCACGTCAGGAACCCCAGCCGGTCCGCGCCGAGCATGCCCAGCAGCAGCTCCTCGGCGACGTCGTCCGGGAGCATCGCGAAGTACTCCGGCGGCGCCCACGGCGTGTGCGAGAAGTGCCCGATCCGCAGGTCGGGGCGCAGCTCGCGGAGCATTCCGGGGACCAGGGCCAGGTGGTAGTCCTGGACGATCACCACGGCGCCGTCGCCGGCCTGCTCGGCCAGGGCCTCGGCGAACGCCCGGTTGTAGAGGCGGTAGGCCACCCACTGCTGCCGGAACTCCGCGTCGAAGACCGGCTCCAGCGGCGTCTGGTACAGCATGTGGTGCACGAACCACAGCACCGAGTTCGCGATGCCGTTGTACGCCTCGGCGTGCACCCGCGCGTCGATGTCGAGCATCAGTACGCCCGGCTCGTCCGCCACGCCCTGCCGCACGGCCTGCCGGTCGCCGTCGCTCAGGGCGGCGCACACCCACAGCGCGCCCGCGTCCGGTCCGATCGCGGAGAGCCCGGACACCAGCCCGCCCCCGCCGCGCCGGGCGTCGAGCGTGCCGTCCTCACGTGGCACGTAGCTGACCGGACCGCGGTTCGAGGCGACGAGAATCTGGGCTGCCATGGAGACGAACCTAGCCCGTTGCGGAAACGCTCAAACGTACGGCGCTCACGCCACCCGGCGGCGTCGTGCGTACTCGGCCACCTCCACCATCGGCGGCCGCTCCTCGGTGTCGACCGGGTGGGTACGCGGGACGAACCCCTCCTCCGCCCGGTCGAACTGGGTCAGCCGTGGCCGCACCAGGTGCCCCCGCGACAGCCGCAGCTGCGCCGTCCGGTAGATCGCCGCCGCCATCCGGCCCAGCGCCCGCTCGTCCTGGTGCCGGTGCTTGCGCACGCCCACGTCCACCTGCGCCAGGGCGTCCAGGCCCACGGTGTGCAGGGCGTCGACGAGCAGGCCCAGCTCGACCCCGTACCCGACGGGGAAGGGCAGCCGCTCCAGCAGCGAGCGGCGCGCCGCGTACTCGCCGCCCAGGGGCTGGACGAACCCGGCCAGCTGCGGCCAGTGCAGGTTCAGCAGCGGCCGTGCCACCAGCTCGGTCACCCGCCCGCCCTGGCCGGGGGAGCCGGCCAGGGGCCGGTCGTACATGGCCTTGACGAGATGGACGGACGGGTCGGTGAGGAGGGGGCCGACGATTCCGGTCACGAAATCGGCCGAGAAGTCACGCAGGTCGGCGTCGACGAAGCAGATGATGTCGCCGCTCGTCACCAGCAGCGAGCGCCACAGCACCTCGCCCTTGCCCGGCAGGGCGGGTATCCGGGGCAGGATCGCGTCCCGGTGCACCACGCGCGCCCCGGCCGCCGCCGCGACCTCGGCCGTACGGTCCGTGGAGCCGGAGTCCACCACGACCAGCTCGTCGACCAGCGCGGTGGCGTCCGACATCAGCTCGCGGCGGATCACGGTGACGATCTCGCCGACCGTCGCCTCCTCGTTCAGCGCCGGCAGGACGACACTGACGGTCGTACCGCGCTTGGCCGGGAGCAACTGGTCGAGCGGTCGCTCCGTCACGGACCAGGACCGCCGGTCCAGCCAGCGCTCCACCTCTTCCAGCACGTGATCTCCATCTCGCGTATCGGACGACCATCTCAAGCGCCCGGGGGTTCGGTTACAGTCTTGAGCAACGCGGATGTCCGATGCATGTCGGGGGTCCACGTCCACGAGTCGAACAATCGAATACAGCTCATCCAGAGGGGCAGAGGGATACGGCCCGTTGAAGCCCCGGCAACCCTCCAGCCGGCACTCGCAGATCGTGCGCGAGGCCCCGGCTAGGGAAGGTGCCAAATCCGTCTCATGGCGAAGCGCGCCATGAGGAAGATGAGGAGAAAGGGCCTCGCCTCCATGGCTGTACAGACTGTCGCCACCGCCAAGAACGTCGACCTCGGGCCTGCTTCCGCCCTCTCCTGTCGTGAATGCGGCGAGCGTTTCGAGCTCGGTCCCATTTTCGCCTGTGAGCTGTGTTTCGGGCCGCTCGAGATCGCCTACGACCTGCCGAGCGGCGACCCCGAGGCCCTGCGCAAGCAGATCGAAGCCGGGCCCACCAACATCTGGCGGTACGCGCCGCTGCTTCCCGTCCCGGCGGACGTGGCCGACAAGCCGAACCTGAACCCCGGCTGGACCAAGCTCGTCCAGGCCGACAACCTGGCACGTGAGCTGGGCGTCGAGCCCGGCAAGCTGTTCGTCAAGGACGACTCGGGCAACCCGACGCACTCCTTCAAGGACCGCGTCGTCGCCCAGGCCATCGAGGCCGCCCGCGCCTTCGGCTTCACCACCCTGTCCTGCTCCTCCACGGGCAACCTGGCGGGTGCCGTCGCCGCCGCCGCCGCCCGCGCCGGCTTCCGCTCCTGCGTGTTCATCCCGCACGACCTGGAGCAGGGCAAGGTCGTCATGGCCGCGATCTACGGCGGTGACCTCGTCGGCATCGAGGGCAACTACGACGACGTCAACCGCTTCTGCTCCGAGCTCATCGGCGACCCGCTGGGCGAGGGCTGGGGCTTCACCAACGTCAACCTGCGCCCGTACTACGCGGAGGGCTCCAAGACCCTCGCGTACGAGATCTGCGAGCAGCTCGGCTGGCGCCTGCCCGACCAGCTGGTCATCCCGATCGCGTCCGGCTCGCAGCTGACCAAGATCGACAAGGGCCTGCAGGAGCTCATCAAGCTGGGCCTGGTCGAGGACAAGCCGTACAAGATCTTCGGCGCCCAGGCGGAGGGCTGCTCCCCGGTGTCGACGGCCTTCAAGGGCGGCCACGACGTCGTACGGCCCCAGAAGCCGAACACCATCGCCAAGTCGCTCGCCATCGGCAACCCGGCCGACGGCCCGTACGTCCTGGACATCGCCCGCCGCACGGGCGGCGCGGTGGAGGACGTCAACGACGAGCAGGTCGTCGACGCGATCAAGCTGCTGGCGCGTACGGAGGGCATCTTCGCCGAGACGGCGGGCGGGGTGACCGTGGGCGTGACGAAGAAGCTGATCGAGGCCGGCGCCCTGGACCCGTCCCTGACGACGGTCGTGCTCAACACGGGCGACGGCCTGAAGACCCTCGACGCCGTCGCGCCGACCACCGGCCCGACCGCGACGATCCGCCCGAGCCTGGACGCGTTCCGCGACGCCGGCCTGGCCTGACCGACCCGCATCGAAAGGCATTACGAACCATGAGCGTCAACGTGCGCATCCCCACCATCCTCCGCACGTACACGGGCGGCCAGGCCGAGGTCACGGCGGAGGGCGCGACCCTCTCCGAGGTCATCGAGTCGCTGGAGAAGAACCACCCGGGCATCGCGGCCCGCGTCCTCGACGACCAGGGCAAGCTGCGCCGGTTCGTGAACGTGTACGTCAACGACGACGACGTGCGCTTCGAGCAGGGCCTGGGGACCGCCACGCCGGACGGTGCCGGCGTATCGATCATCCCGGCCGTCGCCGGCGGCTGATCGCCTCCGATTTCCGGAGTCAATTGCCCCCTCCGCTTCACAAGCGGAGGGGGCAATTCTGCATGGTTGAGCGCGGTAGAGTTGGGGAAGTCCCCGCCCTTGCCTGTGCCACTCGCATATGAGAACGCGGCCGGTCACGACAAGATGAAGTCAAAGTAGCCCTGCTTATTGCGCCATTTGTGCGCTTTGCCGGGCCCGACTTGCCCGGGATTCTGGCGCATTCAGCCGCATTTTCCGTTCACGCGTGCTCGGAATTCTCGTCCGATTGACCTGTTGCAGACGGCAGTTGGGCAGATACATTCAGCGGCGGTCGACGCGTTCCGGCGCACGCTCCTGGGGTCTCCCCATGCCACCAGGCATAGGGGAACTGTCAGGGGGCGAGGTCTGACCCGGGTCCGCGAAGTGCGGTCCTGCGCAAGGGCCAGTAATAGGGGAGTTAGGCATGGCTCAGGGCACCGTCAAGTGGTTCAACGCGGAGAAGGGGTACGGCTTCATCGCGGTCGACGGTGGTGCGGATGTTTTCGTCCACTACAGCGCGATCCAGATGGACGGCTACCGCACCCTTGAAGAAGGTCAGCGAGTCGAGTTCGAGATCTCGCAGGGCCAGAAGGGTCCGCAGGCGGACATGGTCAAGCTCGCCGCCGGCTGAGAGCCGCGTCGCGATCGACCGACCATCGACTGTCGACATCGCTAGTGCCGAGGGGCTCGCGTTCCAGGGGACGCGGGCCCCTCGCGCGTGTCCGGACCCCTGTCTTGTATGCGAGAGGCGCTTGCACTCGCAGGGGTCGAGTGCTAATCATTGGCGTTAGCACTCTGAAGGTGAGAGTGACAACGAAGGACCGAGTCGGTGAGGTCCGCAGGCCGGTGGGGCAAGGAACCACTTCAGGCAGGCAGGCCGTCCGTCGCGGGCGCCAGCGCGGTCCGGAGCATCCACCCCAGTCCGGGAGGACCACTTCACATGGCCAAGATCATCGCGTTCGACGAGGAGGCACGGCGCGGCCTCGAGCGCGGCATGAACCAGCTCGCCGACGCCGTCAAGGTGACCCTGGGCCCCAAGGGTCGCAACGTCGTCCTCGAGAAGAAGTGGGGCGCCCCCACGATCACCAACGATGGTGTATCCATCGCCAAGGAGATCGAGCTCGAGGACCCGTACGAGAAGATCGGCGCCGAGCTGGTCAAGGAAGTCGCCAAGAAGACGGACGACGTCGCCGGTGACGGTACGACCACCGCGACCGTCCTCGCCCAGGCGCTCGTCCGCGAGGGTCTGCGCAACGTCGCCGCCGGCGCCAACCCGATGGCCCTGAAGCGCGGCATCGAGACCGCCGTCGAGGCCGTCTCCGGCGCGCTCCTGGAGCAGGCGAAGGACGTCGAGACCAAGGAGCAGATCGCCTCCACGGCCTCCATCTCCGCCGCCGACACCCAGATCGGCGAGCTCATCGCCGAGGCCATGGACAAGGTCGGCAAGGAAGGCGTCATCACCGTCGAGGAGTCCCAGACCTTCGGTCTGGAGCTGGAGCTCACCGAGGGTATGCGCTTCGACAAGGGCTACATCTCGGCGTACTTCGCCACCGACATGGAGCGTATGGAGGCGTCGCTCGACGACCCGTACATCCTGATCGTCAACTCCAAGATCTCCGCGGTGAAGGACCTGCTCCCGCTGCTGGAGAAGGTCATGCAGTCCGGCAAGCCGCTGCTGATCATCGCCGAGGACGTCGAGGGCGAGGCCCTGTCGACCCTGGTCGTCAACAAGATCCGCGGCACCTTCAAGTCCGTCGCCGTCAAGGCCCCGGGCTTCGGCGACCGCCGCAAGGCCATGCTGAACGACATCGCCATCCTCACCGGTGGCCAGGTCATCTCCGAGGAGGTCGGCCTCAAGCTCGAGAACGCCGGCCTGGACCTCCTGGGCCGCGCCCGCAAGGTCGTCATCACCAAGGACGAGACCACCATCGTCGACGGTGCCGGTGACAGCGAGCAGGTCCAGGGCCGCGTCAACCAGATCCGCGCCGAGATCGAGAACTCCGACTCGGACTACGACCGCGAGAAGCTCCAGGAGCGCCTGGCGAAGCTGGCCGGCGGCGTGGCCGTCATCAAGGCCGGCGCCGCCACCGAGGTCGAGCTCAAGGAGCGCAAGCACCGCATCGAGGACGCGGTGCGCAACGCCAAGGCCGCCGTCGAGGAGGGCATCGTCGCCGGTGGTGGCGTGGCCCTGCTCCAGGCCTCCTCGGTCTTCGAGAAGCTCGAGCTCGAGGGCGACGAGGCGACCGGCGCCAACATCGTGCGCCTGGCCCTCGAGGCCCCGCTGAAGCAGATCGCCGTCAACGGTGGTCTCGAGGGCGGCGTCATCGTCGAGAAGGTGCGCAACCTGCCCGTCGGCCACGGCCTGAACGCCGCGACCGGCGAGTACGTCGACATGATCGCCGAGGGCATCATCGACCCCGCCAAGGTGACCCGTTCCGCCCTGCAGAACGCGTCCTCCATCGCGGCGCTGTTCCTCACCACCGAGGCCGTCATCGCCGACAAGCCGGAGAAGGCTGCGGCCGGTGCTCCGGGCGGCATGCCGGGCGGTGACATGGACTTCTGATCCTCACGGATCGGACGTCCTACGTACGGAGTCATTCGTACGGAGTCATACGTACGCGTACGGAACCGAGGGCGGCACCCCTACTCCCAGGGGGTGCCGCCCTCGGGCGTTCCCGCTCCCGCTCCCGCTCAGAGGGTGAACGCCGCGTCGATGACCAGCCCCGCGCCCGTGGCGAGCGCCGCGCCGGCGGCCAGCGCCAGCAGGGCGTAGCACCGGTCCCGCAGCGAGCGGGCCAGAACGAGCGGGAGCAGGACGCCGACAGCGGTGTAGCACCAGGCCGCCGTGGTGCCGGGCCCGCTGTTGGAGTTCGCGTCCGTCGCGAGCCGGAAGAAGTGCAGGCCCTCCATGACCCAGACCGACCCCACCACCCCGGCGGCCGCCGATCGGACCACGGGGCGGTGGTGGCGCAGCAGGGCGCCGGCCGCGCCGTAGCCGGGCCCCGCGACCAGCCCGGCGGCGATCCAGATCACCACGGCGGACAGCCCGGCCGCGTACCCGCGCATTTCGGAGGTCGCGTAGTAGCCGACGACCAGCCCGGCCTGCGAGAGGAGTCCGGCCAGGGCCGCCGGCCGCCAGCGCCCGGGGGCCCGGAGGCCGATCAGGAAGGCGACCGTGACCCAGGTGGAGGCCGAGTTGACGAGCGCGTGCCAGCCACCGGTGAGGTACGTCTGCCCAAAGGACGTCACGGCCCCTCCGGCAAGGCCCGCCCCGACGGCGAGTGCCATATGGGTCCGGGTGGGGGTGGGGGTGGGCGTACTGGTGGGGGTGCGGGTGGGGGTGCCGGGGGCCGTAGGGGAGGCCGTGGGGGAGGCCGTTGGTGCGGCGGCTCCGGTCGTGGACACGGTGATCGACTCCTGAACGCGTTCATCGGCGGCCGTGCGGCGATGGGGGATTTTCGGCCACTCGCTGAGACGCACAACGAGGGCGCGGCGTTCAGTGCGCGGAGGCGTGAGCGCGCAGGGCGGAGCGTTTCGGGTGTTGGTGGGCGTGTGGGCCGCCCTCTCTCCGAGTGTGGCGGGCTCCGGCGGCCCGTCAAGGGCGCTTCGCGTCGGCTTCGCCGATGGGCTTCGCCCACCCTTGACCGGCCGCCTCCGCCCGCCTTTTCCCACTCGGAGGGCGGCCCGGGGGAACGGGCCCGGGAGGGGCCCGCCTTTCCCCGTGCC
Source organism: Streptomyces sp. CB03234 (assembly GCF_001905885.1). Taxonomy (GTDB): domain Bacteria; phylum Actinomycetota; class Actinomycetes; order Streptomycetales; family Streptomycetaceae; genus Streptomyces. The sequence continues at coordinate 127,487 of NZ_LIYH01000006.1, forward strand.
GTTCGTGGCCGGGAGGCGGGTGCCGCAGGGGGCGCGGCAGTGGAATGGGGTGCTCACTGTCGGCTCGGCGGCGGGCGGCCGTCTGTGGGTTGCGGTACAGGACCTCGCTCCGGTGGGTGGGGGGTGCGCCCCAGTGGCATGGGGCATCCGGGGTCGGCCCGGCGGCTGCGGGTGGGTGAGGGGTTGGGGTTCAGGCAGGTGGCTGGGGTGGTCTGGGGCTGGGCCCGGGTGTTGACCCGCCCGGCGGCCGGGGTGGAGGCGTGCGTGTGGGTGGGCGGCTGGCTGCCCGGCCGGTCGGCCTGTCGGCTCGCGGGCCCGGTCGGGCCCTGCCGCCCGTGGCTGCTCCCGTGCACCTCACCGGCCCCGCCTGCCCCACAGGGAAGCCCCACCCGTCTCCTTGGTCACACCAGCACCGGGATCGGGGAGTTGTGTGCGGTGTGGGACACCTTCCCGCCGTGATATCGGAGGCTGCGGGTGTCCCATGCCGCCCACAACTCCGGCGAGGTGAGACGGGTGTGACTGGAGGGGGCGAAGAGGCTGGCCGGTGGGGCGTGTGGGGCCACTGAGCGGGGGCCGGGCTGGGAAGGGTGGGGCGTCGGGGTGGCTGCTGCGGGCGGGGGCTGACTGCGCCGCCCGGCCCTCGCGCCCGGGGCCGCGCACTGATCCGGGCCGGGGCCGGGCCTGGGCCGGGCATGCGGTCGGGCGTCGCGCCGGCCCGGAGAGCTGCGCCGCTGCCCCCGACTGTCCTTACCCGCACCGCCCGCCTCACGGGGCTGCCCCTCCTGCCCCCTTCGCCACACCGGCACCTGGGCAGGCGAGTTGTGTGCGGTACGGGACACCCAGGGGCCCGTCGCCCACGGCAGGGAGGTGTCCCATCCCGCCCACAACTCCGGTGAGCCGATACGGGTGTGACTGGAGCGACGATCCCCCCGGCTCCCGGCCAGACAGGGCAACACCCGGGCCCAGCCCCGCACCCACCCCAGCCACCTGCCTGAGCCCCGGCCCTCACCCGGCCGCAGTCGCCGGGCCGGGCCCGGATGCCCCATTGCACTGGGGCGCACCCACCACCGGCAGGAGCGAGGTCTTGTGCCGCGACCGGGAGACGGGCCGCAGCCGCTTAGCCAAGCGCCGCCGCCCCATTCCTCTGCCGCGCTTGCCCCGGCCGGGCCGCCTCGGCCACGAGCGCCCGGAATGGGGCTGGCCCCCCGGGATGCCTGCTCCCCGGGGCCGCCCTCCGAGAGAAAACGCGCGGGCGGAGGTGGCCTGTCAAGGGTGGCCGTAGGCCATCGGCGAAGCCGACGCGAAGCGCCCTTGACAGGGTGCCGGAGCCCGCGACTCTCGGGAGGGAGGGCGGCCCGGAACGGTAACTGTGACCGGAGGGCTGGCCTCTGGGGCGTGGGTTGGGGGTGCCGGAGCCCGCGACTCTCGGAAGGGAGGGCGGCCCGGAACGGTGCCCGATACCGGACGGCCCACCCCGAGGGCCTCAGTGGGCGAAGTCCTTGAGCTTCTCCGTGTCGAGGGTGATGTTGACGGGGGCAGGGAGGAGGACGGTGTCGCCGTACTTGTAGGAGACATTCTTCTGGTACGTCCCGTGCTCCGGCTCGGTGTGGACGGTGAGGGTGTCGCAGCTGCGGTCGACGAGGAGGAACACGGGGATGCCCGCCTGGGCGTATCCGACGCCCTTCTCCTTGCGGTCCCGGCGGTCGGTGTCGGTGTCGGAGTTGGAGTCGAAGGACGTGACCTCCACCGTCATGAGGACGCCCGCCGGGTCCGCCCAGTCGCCGTGACCGGCGAAGTACCCCACCGGGGCGAGCGCGCCGTCGGGTTTGGCCCGCCCTTGCCGGTAGCTCTCGACCAGCAGGCCCTGCCCGGGGTAGAGCGCGAGCTCGGGGCGTTGCTGCATGCACTGCCGGAGCAGCCACATGAGGATTGTTCCGTGGTCGCCGTCCCGCCCTGGTTTGACCTTCAGTCTTCCGTTGATGAATTCGAGCGTGACGGTCTCAGGGGCGCTGCGGGCGAGCTCCTCGAAATCCTCCACGGGCATCTGCGGGCGCTCTGTGGGGCGAGAGGTCATGGTGTTGCCTTCTCCCGTGAAGCGTGCCCGGCCCATTCGGGTGGGCGGGTGGCTGCGGCTCTGGCCTGGGCGGCGTGGGCGCGGACTTGGTCGGGGGCGAGGGGGGAGCGGGGTACGGGGACGGGCTCGCCTCGGCAGGGGGCGCATTCGCCGCCGAGGAGGGCTTCTGGGCGGGCGGGGTTGCCGCACTTGGCGCATTCCAGGACGCGGCGCGGTGGCCGGACCGGCACGGTGGGCTCGGGTGGGATCTTGGTGGTGAGGCGGGTGCGGGCCAGGGCGAAGGGGCGGTGGACCTGCGACGGCAGGCCGGCCGTCAGGGCGTGCATGACGTGCCGCTCGTCGGCGCCGCGTGCGAACCACTCGCTGACCAGCGGCTCCAGCGCGGCGCAGTCGGCGGCGGACAGGGACATCGTCGGCGCCTCGCGCCCCAGCGCGGCGAGCAGGATGAAGGCCCGGGAGCGGGTCCGGCGCGGCGGCTTGTCCTCGGGCACGTCACCCCGCTGGAACGCCGCCCACCAGCCGTCGTCCCGCGCGGTACGGGACCACCAGGTGCGGGTCACCCAGATCTCGTTTCCGGCCGCCGAGACGATCTGCTCCTGACCCCGGCGCAGGTGGCCGGCGGCGACGAGGTTGTTCAGGGCGGTGCTGACGGCACGCTGGCCGTAGAGCGGCAGGATCTTGGCGAGCGTCTTGTAGGAGATGTCCGCGCCGTCCGTCAACCTGTCGATGTACCCCGCGATACTCCGCTCGCGCGGCGGCAGATGGTCGAAGTCCCTGGCAGTGGGCGGCTTCTGGCTCGGGGCGGAACGCTTGCCGTAACCGGGCTTGGCGAGGGGGTGCTCGGCAGCACTAAGCTGGCTGTCAGCCATGGATCGAGGTCCTGTCGATCTAGTTGGTCAGGCCCCCGCCGGTGTTGCTGCACCGAGCGGGGGCTGTTCGTTAATCGGGCACGCTAGGGCCTGATCACCGTACGTGGCAAATTCACTGCGCACAGTCAGCATGGCGACAACTCGCCGGGTGGGTGGGCGGGTTATTCACCAGACCCTAAGTACCAATCACTGTTAAAAGCGCTCGGCGATCGGTACTTAAGCCTCGGGCCTACGCTGGGGATATGGCCGTCGACGTCCTGACCGAGACCGTGATCGACGCCCCCTGCGACCTCGTCGCCGCGTACGCCGCCGATCCCTCCACCGCGCCCGAGTGGTACGTCAACATCGTGTCGGTGGAGTGGGAGACCGAGTCGGAGGTGCGCGTCGGCGCCCGGGTGGCGTTCGTCGCCCGTTTCCTGGGGCGGCGGCTCGTCTACACGTACGAGATCGTCGAGTACGAGCCCGGCCGGCGGCTCGTGATGCGCACGACCGAGGGGTCGCTGCCCATGGAGACCACGTACACCTGGGAGCCGTACGGGGTCGAGGGCGACCGCACCCGCATGACCCTCCGGAACCGGAGCAGTGGCGGCAGCCGCCTCATCGCTGCCGCTGTACGCCGCGCCAACCGCAAGGACCTCGCCATGCTGCGGCACCTGCTGGAGCTGCGCTACGGCCCCGGAGCGTGAGGCTTGAGCTCCGGGGCCGCGCGGCTCGCTCTCGGCGCGCTTGTCGCTCTTATCGCTTGAGGCCCGCTACGAACGCGGACCATGCGGCGGCCCGGAACACGAGCTTTGGGCCGGTGGGGTTCTTGGAGTCACGGACGGGGATGGCGTTTGGGTAGCCGTCGGCAACTTCGAGGCAGTTGCCGCCGTCCCCGCCGCTGTACGTGGACTTGCGCCAATCAAGGGTGTCGATCTTCATGGGCGTAATCCTCCGCCACTGATTCGATCAGGGCCAGGGATTCTTTCGGTGACAGTGCGCTGGCCCGCAGCAAATCGTAGGCCAGTTCGTGCCGCCTAACGCCGGCCGGGTCGTCCTGCAACTGACCGGTGCCGTGACCTTCGAGGTAGGCGAGTGGCGGTGCGTCATCGAAGGCCATCAGCTTGATCCCGCCGTCCAGGGACGCGTGCGCGCCCGCCTCGAACGGCAGTACCTGCACAATCACTCGGTGGCAGCGATCCAACTCCGCGATGTGCTGGAGCGCCTCCGCCATTACTGCCGGGCCGCCGACCTTGCGCCGCAGTACAGCCTCGTCCAAAACTGCCCAAAACAGGGGCGTAGTTGGATCGTCCAGGATGTGAGCCCGGTCGAGCCTGGCCTCCACCAGGGCGTCGATGACGTCTTCCGTCGCGGTCGGCTGGTACGCACGGAACACCGCCCGCGCGTACCGCTCCGTCTGCAGCACCCCCGGGATCAGCAGCGGCGCGTACTCCCGGATCGAGGTCGCGACCGCTTCCGCCTCCGCCGCCTCCGCGAAGTGGTCCGGGTAGCGCGACTTGTTGGCGGCCTCGCAGTTGCGCTCGAAGAAGCCGTCCGTGCCCAGTATCGCGTCGATCTTGATCGCGAACTCCCGCTGCATCCGGCGCGTACCCGCCTCCAGCTGGCCGATGAACGAGCCGCTCACGAAGAGCTTCTCGCCCAGGCCGTCCTGGCTGTAGTTGGCCTTTTCGCGGGCATGGCGCAGCTCGGCGCCGAGCAGTGCCCTGGGCGAGGATGACGGATCTAGATCCTTTGGACCGGGCATGTGTCAACTCCCGTTAGCACAGATGGGGTTGTTGGGCCGCCGTTGTGTTCAGACTAGCCGCCAATCGACCACTCTGTGTACAGAACCCGAACACTCAGCGTGGAGGTGCCTGGTCATGGGGATGCGAGCGGCGGAGCGGCTGCGGGCGGCCGAGAACGTGGTGGCCCAGTTGCGGGACGAGCTGGGCAGGGTGGGCGTGACTCTGCCGTCCCTGCGGGTGGACCCGGTGTCGGCGGCGAGCGACGCGTCGCCGTTTCCGCTGGTGGAGCTGGGGCGCTGCAACATCGACACGGCCATGCGGCTGGTCGCCGTCCTGCACGAGGCCCGCCGGTGAGCGCGCCGCAGTACATGATCGACTCCCGGGACGGGCGGGTCGGCGAGGTCATGGGCCACGTCGGGGGCTACGTACAGCTGCGTCCGCCGGGCGGCGGGCGGGAGTGGGACTGCCCGGCCGAGGCGCTGAGCCCCGCCCCGCCGGGCGAGGTGCTGCGCGCACGCGTTCGAGAGTTGAACAGGGGCAGGCGGCTGCCGTGAAGCGGTCCCCTCGCTGCGCGGCGGGCGTGGTATGCACACTCGGAGTGCATCATCCGGGCCGAGGATGTACAGATCGGGAGGCCGGCATGTCCCTGACGCACATCGACATCGACGACGAAGCCCTGGAGACCGCCAAGCGACTGGGCGGGCACCGGACGAAAGCCGCCGCTGTCGCGACGGCGCTGGAGGAGTACAACAAGCGGCTGCTGCGCGCTGCCGCGTACGAGAAGTACTTCGACATCGCTCAGGGGTGGGACATCGAGGGGGCCGAGGAGGCACATCGCGCGGACAAGGAGGCCTTCCGCCATTGAGCCGGTACCTGGTGGACTCGTCTGCGCTCCGGCGCATGATGCGTGACAAGGATGTCCACATGGCATGGCGGTCCACGGTTGCGGACGGGGACGTCCGCTCCTGCTATCCGCAGCGAGCGGAGTTCCTCCGGTCCGCGCGAGACCCCAAGGAGTACGAGGCGTACAGCGCCATGTTCTCCGAGCTGTACGAAGACATCGGCGTTCCCAAGGGGGCGGCCCAATGGATCGGCGGGCTTCAGCATCGTGCCGCCGAGAGCGGTGCCCACCGAGCGCTTTCGGCTGTCGACCTCCAGGTGTGTGCGACTGCCGCCCACCATGGCCTTGTCGTCCTGCATGACGACAACGACTTCGTGACCGCGTCTCGCTTCGCCGTCGACCTCCAACAGCGGAATGTGCACGCGGGGCCGTTCTGACGTCGCTCGCGCAGTGACAGTGCTTCTCATGCGACTCTCACCGGGTCCTCAACCCCCCATCACGCCGCCTCCATAGCTTTCGCGGCATGTTCTTCACCTATCTCCGGCGCGAGCTGCGCCGTCGGCGGAAGGCGGCGTTCGTCGTCGCCTCGGGGCTGGGCCTCGGAATCGCGCTGGTCATCGTGGTCAACTCGGTCACGGCCGGGATGAGTCAGGCCCAGGGCAAGGTCCTGGAGTCGCTGTACGGGCTGGGGACCGACATGACGGTCACCAAGGCCGCGTCGCCGCCCGGGGAGGGGGAGACGGTGCGGCGGCCCCGGTTCCGGTTCGACGCCGAGGAGGGCGGGGGCGGCGAGCAGAGCCAGGACGTCGTGATGGTGCAGGGGTTCGAGACGCTCGCCGCCTCGACCGTCGCGAAGGTCGGCGAGCAGGACGGTGTCGCCGAGGCCGTCGGCGGGCTGAACGCCCGGGTGATGAAGGTCGACGGGCAGTTCAAGCGCGGTGAGGTGCAGCCCGCCCAGCCCGCCCAGCCCGGTCAGGGCGAGGGCGGCGGCGGCCAAGTGCGCGGCGGGGGCGCGGACTTCGGGGTCGATTCGTACACCGTGTACGGGACCGACGTCGCCCACCAGGGGCTGGGGCCGCTGACGTCGTCGGAGATCACCTCCGGGCGTACGTTCACGGCGGCCGAGACGTCCGCCAAGGTGGCTGTCGTCGACAGCGCGTACGCCAAGGAGCAGGGGCTGGCCGTCGGGGAGAGCCTCACCATCTCCGGCACGGCGTACCGCGTCATCGGCATCGCGACCGCCGACAGCGGGGACGCCGCCGCCAACGTCTACCTGCCGCTCGCCGAGGCGCAGAACCTCGCCGACGCCAAGGGCAAGGTGACGACGGTGTACGTCCGGGCGACGGAGTCGCAGCGGATCGAGGACGTCAAGGGCGCCGTGCAGAAGAACGTTCCAGGGACGACCGTCACCACGTCCGCCGACCTCGCCGACACCGTGTCCGGGTCCCTGTCCACCGCGTCCGACCTGGCGTCGGGCGTCGGCAAGTGGCTGTCGATCGTGGTGCTCGGCGCGGCGTTCGTCGTGGCGGGGCTGCTGACGTCGTCGGCGGTGAGCAGGCGGGTGCGGGAGTTCGGCACGCTCAAGGCGCTCGGGTGGAAGAGCGGGCGCGTCACCCGGCAGGTGGCCGGCGAGGCGCTGGTGCACGGGCTGATCGGCGGGGCGCTCGGGATCGGCGTCGGGCTGGCCGGGGCGTGGGCCATCACGGCGTTCAGCCCGACGCTGACGGCGGAACTGGGCGGCGGGGGCGGGCGGGTCGTCGGACCGGGTGGTGGCGGCGGGCCGGTGCGGGATGCCGCGTCACGCGTCCTGGACATCGCGCTCACCGCACCCGTCTCGCTCACCACCATCGCGCTCGCCGTGGCGCTCGCCGTCGCGGGCGGTCTCGTCGCGGGCGGGTTCGGCGGCTGGCGCGCCTCGCGGCTGCGTCCGGCGGACGCGCTGCGCCGCGTCGAGTAAATCCTTCTTGTACGACTGGAGTTGACAGCACATGTACGAGCTCAGTGGCGTCACCAAGCGCTACCGGCGCGGCAAGGACACCGTCCAGGCCCTGGACGGGGTGGACCTGATCATCGAGGACGGTGGGCGGCTGGTCATCCAGGGCCCGACGGGCGGCGGCAAGTCCACGCTGCTGCAGATGCTCGGCGGCCTGGACCGGCCGACGGAGGGCAGCGTCGTCCTGGACGGGACGGATCTCGCGACGCTGCCGGAGGCGCGGCTGACGCGGGTACGGGCGGAGAAGATCGGGTTCGTGTTCCAGGGGTTCAACCTGGTGCCGACGCTCACCGCCCAGGAGAACGTCGAGACCGCCCTCGTACCGCTGGGGCTGAAGGCGGCCGAGCGGCGTGAACGGGCGGCGGAGGCGCTGGTGTCGGTGGGGCTCGGCGAGCGGCGCGGGCACCTGCCGGGCGAGCTGTCGGGCGGGCAGCAGCAGCGTGTCGCGATCGCGCGGGCGCTGGTCAAGCGGCCGGCGGTGCTGCTGGCGGACGAGCCGACCGGCAACCTCGACGAGTCGATGCGTGACGAGATCATGGAGTTGCTGGAGGGGCTGTGGGAGGAGAACGGGCTGACGTTCGTGATGGTCACCCATGACACGGCCCTGGCGCGGCGCGCGCCCCGGCTCGCCACGATCAGGAAGGGGCGGGTCACGATCAAGGAGCAGGCGGTGAGGTGAGGGTGGTGCGGCTGAGGCCGAAGAGGTACGTGGCGGCGAACCCGGCGACGTACCCGGTCAGCAGGCCGCCCGCGTAGACGGCGACGGTGGTGAGGGCCGGGCCGCCGTCGCCGCCGCCGTGGAGCAGCGGGAACAGTGCCCAGCCGGACGGGCCGATCGCCGTCGAGCCGACCGTGTCGCCGAGCATGTTGAACAGCCCGACGAACCCGCCGCCGAACGCCCCGCCGACGCACGCGGTGATGAACGGCCGGCCGAGCGGCAGCGACACGCCGTAGATGAGCGGTTCGCCCACGCCGAGCAGCCCGGCGGGCAGCGCGGACTTGATGGTGCGGCGGAGGTCGGTGTGGTGGCGGAGGCGTACGTACACGGCGGCGGCCGCGCCGACCTGCCCGGCGCCCGCCATCGCGAGGATGGGCAGGAGGACGGTGTGGCCCTGCTGCTCGATCAGGGTGGTGTGGATCGGGATCAGGGCCTGGTGCAGGCCGAGCATGACGAGGGGGAGAAACAGCCCGCCCAGGACGAAGCCGGCGACCGCGCCGGCGTGCGCGAGGAGCCAGTTCGCGGCCGTGCCGATGGCGGAGGACACCTCACCGGCGACGTACATCAGGCCGTAGACGGTGACCAGGCCGGCGACGAGCACGGTGAGGGTGGGTGTGACGAGGACGTCGAGGGCCTCGGGTACGTGGCGGCGGCACCACTTCTCGATGTGGACGGCGAGCACGGCGGCGGCCAGGGCGCCGAGGACGCCGCCCTGGCCGGGGGCCAGTTGGTGGCCGAAGGCCTCGACCTTGGCGACGCCCGCGTACACGATGATCGCGGCGACGGCGCCGCCGAGGATCGGCGTACCGCCGAACTCCTTCGCCGTGTTGAGGCCGACGAACACGGCGATCAGCGCCATGAAGCCGGAGGCGATGGCGGCGAGGGCGGGGGTGAGGGCGGGGAGCCAGTGGAGGTTGACGAGGAGGCCGCCCAGCCCGGCGATGATGCCGCAGCCGATGAGGGCGGGGATGAGGGGGACGAAGATGTTGGCGATGCGGCGGAGGAGCAGCTTGCCGGGGGTGGCGTTCCTGGTCTTCCGGGCGGCCTTGAGGGCCTCGCCCCGGCTGTTGATGAGGAGGGCCTCGAAGGCGGGCGTGACCCGGGCGACGGTGCCGGGGCCGAGGACGATCTGGTACGCCGTGTCGTCCTCGACGACGCCCAGGACGGCCGGGTGGGCGCGGATGTCCGCGTCCTGGACCAGGCTCCGGTCGCGGAGGCCGAGGCGGAGGCGGGTCATGCAGTGGGCGACGGAGGTGACGTTCGCGGCGCCGCCGACGAGGGGGAGGAGGGCGGTCGCCGTGGTCCGGGGGTCGGATGCGGGTGCGGTCATGGCGCGGATGGTGCCAGGGGGCGGGCGGTGTACGGCGGGCGCGCGCCGGTGGGTGCGTGGGGCCCCTTCTATTGGTCGAGTGCCGCGCGGAGGTGGCCGTTCGTCTTGGTCAGGAGCTGGGTCGCCGTCTCCGCGTCGACGCCCGCGAGGAGCGTGAGGATCGCGGGCTTGACCTCGCCGTCCGTGGCCGTGAGCGCGGCCTCGACGGCGGCGTCGGACGCGCCGGTGGCGAGGGTGACGATCCGGCGGGAGCGGGCGCGGAGCTTGTCGTTGGAGGCGCGGACGTCCACCATGAGGTTTCCGTACGTCTTGCCGAGCCGGATCATCGTGATCGTCGAGATCATGTTGAGGACCAGCTTCTGGGCGGTGCCGGCCTTCAGGCGGGTGGAGCCGGTGAGGAGCTCGGGGCCGACGACGACCTCGATGCCGTGCTCGGCGGCGGCCGCGAGGGCGCTGCCCGGGTTGCAGGCGAGGCCGATCGTCAGGGCCCCGTGCGTACGGGCGTGTTCGACCGCGCCGATGGCGTAGGGGGTGCGGCCGGAGGCGGAGATGCCGACGACCGTGTCGTCGGGGGTGAGGGAGAGGGCGGTGAGGTCCTCCGCCGCGAGGTCCTTGGAGTCCTCGGCGCCCTCGACGGCCTCCAGCATGGCCGTCGGGCCGCCCGCGATGAGGCCGACGACCTGGGTGGGGGCGGTGTTGAAGGTGGGCGGGCATTCGCTGGCGTCCAGGACGCCGAGCCGGCCGGCGGTGCCGGCGCCCGCGTAGATGAGGCGGCCGCCGCGTGCCATGCGGTCGGCGGTGGCGTCGATGGCGGCGGCGATGCGGGGCAGCTGGCCGGCGACGGCCACGGGGACGGACTGGTCCTCGGCGTTCATGAGGCGGGCGATCTCGGCGGTGGGGAGGCGGTCGATGTCCGCGAGCTCGGGGCGGAACGCTTCCGTGGTGAGGGAGGACAGTTCGGAGGGGTTCATGCGGGCGTGCTCTTTCGGCCGAGTGGGGCGATCAGCGGGTGCGGGTGCGGGGGGAGTGGCGGTGCGCGAGGGCCTCGTACGACGCGGAGAGGGCGGGGGCGGCCGTGTCGTACGTACGCTGCGTGACGCCGGTGAACAGGCAGTCGACGACGAGGAGTTGGCTGGTGCGGGACGACATGGCGGCGGGGCGCAGCTCGCTCTCGCGGGCCGTGGAGGTGGTGAGTATGTGGTCGGCGTACTGCGAGACGGGGCCGTCGGGGCGGCCGGTGATGGCGACGGTCGTCGCGCCGTGGTCGAACGCGACGCGCAGCGGCTCTATGACGTCGCCGGTGGAGCCCGAGTGGGTGATGGCGATGGCGACGTCGCCGGAGCGGAGCTGGACGGCGTTGGTGACGGCGAGGTGCGGGTCGCTGTGGGCGTGCGCGACGAGCCCGATGCGCAGCAGCTTCTGGGCGAGGTCCTGGGCGACGAGGCCGGAGGCGCCGACGCCGTAGATGTCGGTGCGGCGGGCGGCGGCCAGCGCGGTGACGGCGGCGCCGAGCTGGATGGTGTCGAGGCCGGCGGCCGTGTCGGCGAGGGTCTGCTGCTCGTCGTACGCGAGCTTGGCGACGACGTCCGCGAGCGGGTCGTCGACGGCGATGTCGGCGGTGACGGAGGGCGCCCGGCCGGACTGCTGCTGGGCGGCGAGGCCGGCGAGGGCGAGGCGCAGGTCGCGGTAGCCGGGGTAGCCGAGGAGGCGAGCGGTGCGGACGACGGTCGCCTCGCTGGTGCCGGTGAGTTCGGCGAGGCCGGTGACCGTGAGGGCGGCGCAGCCGGCGGGGTCGGAGGCGACGGCTTCGGCGACGCGCTGCATGGAGCGGGTCATGGAGGGCGCGAGGGTGCGCACCTTGGCTGCGAGGGCGGCGGGGGCGGGCGCGGGTCCCGGTGCGGCGGCTGCGGGTCCGTGTGCGGGTGCGGCGGCTGTGGGGGCGGGCTTACCGCTCGGTCTGCCGACGGCTCCGTTGCTGAAAATTTCCTTCACCTTATCGGTCACACGTGAAAGGTATTTTCAGCCCCGTGGGTCGTCAACCCCTCCCGACCTGGGGTGACAATGGCTCCATGGACGCCGTGGATCCCCTGGAGCAGACCCTGCACGCCGCGCGGGCCCTGGTCCTCGCCGACCTCATGGCGCGGAACGTCGCCGAGGCGGAGGTCGTGTCGCTCGTGGAGGACGCGGTGACGCACCGGCGCTGGTGGGTCGAGCAGTGGCCGGAGGGCATGGAGTACGTCGCCGGGCTCGTCGCCCAGGACGTCCAGGACGCGCTGCTGGAGCGGTACGGCCGCTGGCCGCTGTGCCCGGTGTGCACCACCGGCGACCCGCACGCGCTGGAAGTGGAACCGGAGCTGGGCCCCGACCCGCACTGGGTGTGCGGCAAGGCGGGCGTGGTCGTGGCACGGGTCGGCGGCCTTACGTGACGGTCTACATCGACCCGCCGAACTGGCCGGGCCACGGCCGCATGTGGTCCCACATGGTGAGCGACGTGTCCTACGACGAGCTCCACGCCTTCGCCGCCCTCATCGGCGCCCCGCCCCGCGCCTTCGACGGCGACCACTACGACGTCCCCTCCGAGCGGTACGCGGACGCGGTGGCGGCGGGCGCGGTCGAGATCGGCTCCAAGGAACTCGTACGCCGGCTCAAACAGTCCGGCCTGCGGCGCCCGAAGCGGCGGGCGTCTCCCTGAGGGGTACGGGGCGGCGGCTCAGGCGTTCTCGGCGGCGCCGTCGTCCGGTACCACCGACACGATCGCGCCGGTCGGCGGCGGAGGATGCTGGATCTGCACGTACGTGACGGAGAGAGCGGGAAGCCCGGAGCGCGGCTCGATCCGTGTCACCCAGACCTCCGCCCGGTCGGTGAGGACACGGACCCGGCGGCCGAGGCCTGGCGTCCGCTCAAGCTCGGCTCGCAGTTCCTCGACGGCAGCCGCCGCCTCGGGGCCGAGTTCGTCGATCCGTTTGCGCGCCGTGTGCGTGCTTTCCACGACGGCCGCATGCTCGGTCAACGGTGACCTTCCTGCTGCTTTAGGGCGCGTGCCAGTTCGATCCCCTCAGCGACCGCATCGTCGAATCCCGGGTCGCACCGGGTCAGCACGTGGCCGCGATATGAGGCGATGATGTCGGAGACCTCGCGAAGGTCGGTGTAGTCGACCCGGTCCAGCGTCGCTGCGAGCTCCGCCTCCATGCGGGCCAGGTCGCCGGGAAAGCCAAGTCCGGCGGCGAGCGCGGCTCGTACCTCACCGAGGGTCCTCATCGGCGGCGGCTCCGCCGGTGCCACTGGCTGGATGGGATGTTCGCTCACTGTGTCGCGTCCTTCCGCCGGAGGAACGGGCGGCCGCTCCTCGTCACCTCTCTGCATGACGCTACCCGGTTACTTCCGCGCCGGACCGGGTGAATGCGTGGACCGGGTGGGTTCGTGGTCCGCCGATGTGGCCGACCCGGTCACCACGCGGGACGTCGAGGTGTGCAGGCGCAGGGCGACGGCTGCCGCCGCGAGGCCCAGGAGGGTCATCGCCGCGCCCGCCCAGGCCGTGGAGACGAAGCCGAGGCCCGCGTCGATGACCGTGCCGCCGAGCCACGGCCCGCCGGTGTTGCCGAGGTTGAACGCGGCCGTCGTCGTCGCGCCCGCCAGGGTGGGGGCGGCGCGGGCCACGTTGAACATGCGGGCGTTGAGGGCCGGGGCGGTGTAGAACGCCGAGACGCCGAGGAGGAAGGAGAGGATCACCGTGGCGACGGGGCTGGAGGCGAACACCGCGAGCGCCCCCAGGAACAGCGTCGACGCCGTGATGCCGCTGAGCAGCACCCCGAACAGGTGCGCGTCCGCGACCCGGCCGCCGATCGTCGTACCGATCAGCGCGCCGATGCCGAAGAGGGCCAGTACGGTCGGCACCCAGCCGGCGTCGAGGCCGGCCACGTCGGTGAGCAGCGGCGCCAGGTACGAGAACGCGCAGAAGACGCCGCCCGCCGCGAGGGCGGTGACCGCGACCGCGAGCCAGACCTGCCGGTCGCGGTAGATCGTCAGCTCCCGCCGCAGCCGCGGCTTCTCGGCGGGGAGCGGAATGCGGGGGATCAGGGTCACCACGCCGACCAGCGCGATCGCCGAGGCGGCGCCGACCGCCCAGAACGCGGACCGCCAGCCCAGGTGCTCGCCCAGGAACGCGCCGGCCGGGACGCCGAGGACGTTCGCGATCGACAGCCCGCCGATCATCACGGCCATCGCGCGGGCGCGCGACCCGACCGGCACCATCGCGATGGCGACGGCCGCGCCGACCGCCCAGAACCCGGCGCACGCCAGCGCGCTGACCACGCGGGACGCGAAGAGGATCCCGTACGAAGGGGCCAGCGCGCCCACGAGCTGCCCGACGCCGAACGTGCTGATCAGCGCGATGAGCGTGGTCTTGCGCGGCAGCCGCAGCGTGGCGACCGCGAGGAGCGGCGCGCCGATCACCATCCCGATCGCGAAGGCGGATATGAGCAGCCCGGCCTTCGGGATCGAGACGTCCATGTCGTCCGCGATGGGTGGCAGCAGACCCGACAGCATGAACTCGCTCGTGCCGAGCGCGAAGACGGACAGGCCCAGGATGTAGACGGCCAGGGGCATGCGGGCGCGTTCACGTACGGCGGATGAGGGCATGCCAGGGGTCAACGCGGTCGGTGTGCCTTACATTCCCGAGGTCTCCAGCAGCTTCAGCTCCGTGGTCAGGTTCTGGCGGGCCCTCTCCTCCCACTCCCGGGCCCCGTGCGGCGTACGGAACAGGCACGGCAGGCCCAGCAGCTGCCGCAGCACCGCGGCCCGCCCCTCCCGGAACGCGTCGTCCGGTACGAAGCCGTACTCCTCCCGTACGGCGGCGGCGTACGCGGCGTACGCGTCGGGCGCGGCGGCCAGGATCGCCAGGTCCGCGTCGCACAGCACCTCGCCGTTGCGGTCGCCGTCCGCCGGGTCGTGGGTGACCGTCAGCCGGACGAGGCGGGCGACCTCCGCCGTACGCGCCTGGTCGATGCCCAGCTCGGGCAGGGCGCGCTCGGCGAGGCGGGCGCTGCGCTCCTCGTTGGTGGACCGCTCGGGGAGGTAGACGGCGTCGTGGAACCAGGCGGCGAGGCGTACGAGGTCGGGGTCGTCGGCGTGGTCCGCGAGCTCGTCGACGCGGTCGAGGACGGCGAGGAGGTGGTCGGTGGTGTGGTAGCGGCGCTGCGGCTCGGCCCAGCGGGCGAGGAGGTCGTCGGCGTACCGCAAGGGCGAGAAAACGCAGTCGTCCGTGTCGAGGGCCTTGATCACGGCCGACCGCCAGCGGCGGCGGAGGTCGTCGTGCGCGGGGTGAGCGGGGAGGGGCGCCATGGGGTCATTGTGCCGGGTGCGGCCCGTTGCCAGGGCGGGCCGTGGACGGTTGGCTGGGGGCCATGAGCGATCTACGTGACGTATCCGATGTACGTGACCCCGAGCTGCCCGGGCTGTTGCTGCGGACCGAGCGCGACGCCCTGATCCCGCTGCTGCGCCGCCTGCCCGACGCGGCCTTCGCCGTACGCACCTGCTGTCCCGGCTGGACGGTGCGGCACGTCCTGGCGCACTGCGCGGCGGCGCTGACGCGGGTCGTGGAGGACCGTTTCGAGGAGGGCGTCTTCAGCCCCGAGGCCAACGACCGGGACATCGCGGAGCGCGCGGAGCGGTCCAACTCGGCGATCGTCGACGAGCTGGAGCGCGGCATGACCGAGGCGGGCGCGGCCATCGCGGCGGCGCCGGACGGGCGGCGGGACGGCATCGCGCTGGGCGAGTGGGTGCACGCGGGTGACGTACGGGAGGCCCTCGGCGAGCCGGGAGCCTACGCGGGCCCCGGGCTCGCCCCGGCGCTGGACCTCCTGGCCTCGGTCACGCGGGCGCGCGGCACGGTGCCGCTCCACGCGGACCTCGACGACCGCGACGACCCGCTGCGCCTGGGCGCGGCGTCGGGCGAACGCCCCCCGGCCCGCTACCTGGGCCCGGCGCCGACCCTGATCCGCCTCTACGCCGCCCGCCCGCTGACGGGTACCCGCTACGACCTGGCGGGCGCCACGGAGGCGGACCTGGTCCTGTTCGGCTGACGCCGGCTCAAAGACAGGCACGGTTCTCCGGGATGACGGGAGTGGAGGACCGTGCCTGTGGGCCGTTGTCGGGTTCGACGCCGGTTCCGGATCAGTCAGTTCCGCAGAACCCCATTTCGGCGAGGTGTTCCCTGATGAGCTGGCGCAGGCACTCCCGGCTGGGCGGGTCGCCGGGATCGCCCTTGGGGCCGCGGGGTCCTCGCGGTCCGGCGGGTCCGCAGGGTCCCGGATCGCCCTGGGGTCCCTGGGGTCCCGGAGGGCCTTGAGCCCCGGCGGGTCCCTTGCGGCCGTCGGCGCCGGCCGGCCCGTTGGCGCCGGGCTTCCCGTCCCTGCCGTCCCTGCCGGGCGGTCCTTCGGGTCCCTCCGGGCCCTGGGCGCCCTCGGGGCCCGGCATACCGCGGGGGCCTTGGGGACCGGGCGGGCCCTCCACCCCTCGCGGTCCTTCGGGTCCCTCCGGGCCCTGCGGGCCCGTGGGCCCCGGCAGGCCGCGCGGGCCTTCGGGACCTGCCGGGCCCTCCACCCCACGCGGTCCTTCGGGGCCGCATGGGCCCTCCGGTCCGGGCGGTCCGGAGGGGCCGATGGGCCCGGTGGCCCCGGCGGGCCCGGTGGGGCCCACAGGGCCGGTGCGCCCGGTGCAGCCGGGCGGGCCCTGGGGTCCGGGCGGCCCCTGGGGTCCGGGCGGTCCCGGGGGTCCGGGCGGACCGGAGGGAGGTTGCGGAGCGGGGTCGCAGGGAGGCTCCGGCGGCGGGTCGCACGGAGGCTTCGGCGCGGGGTCGCAGGGCGGCTGCGGGGCGGGATCGCACGGCGGGTTGGAGCTGTGGCCGCACGCCTCGTCAGGTGGGCACTGTGCCTGCGCGGTGACGGTGGTGTTCTGGGCTCTGGGCGGTGTGGTCATGGAGCCTCCCGGCGTCTTTGAGCGCACAAGGTGCGTTCGGCGGTAGCCGTCCCCACCCCCCCAAGGCGGACTGCGCCACCGGGCGATGGAACGTGCCCGGTGTGCGGCGTACATGACGGCTGCGACAGGAGCGGCGTCGACGGGTCGTCTTGCGGACGCCGTGTCCGGCGTCACGAGTTCCGGACGACCATCCGCCGCTTTCCGTACTCAGCGTGAATGTCCCCATTACTCCACGTGGCATAACGCGCGTCGTCGTCGCCTGGCGCAAGCTCGCCAACGGCCCTTTCCTCAAACGCACTTGAGGGTGTGCGCCCCCGGTCCGCTGCCGTCACGCCCGGCCGTCGACCGCCGTGCGCCAGGCGCGGACGGCGGTGGGGGAGACCGGGGCGGACCAGCCGGAGGGGCGGGCGGCGCCGCCGATGTGGAAGGCGGTGACGCCCCCGGCGAGGAGCGTCGGCACGTGGTCCAGGCGGAGGCCGCCGCCGACCAGGAGCCGCGGCTCGTAGCCCGGTTCGCCGCGCCGGGCGGCGGCGGCCTCGGCCAGCAGGGTCGGCAGGCCCTCGTCGACACCGGCCGCCGAGCCGGCCGTGAGGTACGTGTCCAGTCCCGGGAGGTCGGCGAGCTGCTTGCGTGCCGCGTCCCGGTCGGCCGCCCGGTCGAGCGCGCGGTGGAACGTCCAGCGGCAGCCCTCCAGCTCGGCGACCAGCCGCTCGACGGCGACCAGGTCCACATGGCCCTCGGCGTCGAGGAAACCGAGGACGAACTCGTCCGCGCCCTCCTCGCGCAGCTCCCGCGCCACCCGTACGAGCGCGTCGATGTCGCCCGCGGCGAACCCGTCGGCCAGGCGCAGCATCACGCGCAGCGGGATGTCCACGGCGGCACGGATCCGGCCGTAGGTCTCGCGGGACGGGGTGAGTCCGTCCGCGGCCATGTCGGTGACCAGTTCGAGGCGGTCCGCTCCTCCGGCCTGTGCGGCGATCGCGTCCTCGGCGTCGAGGGCGATCACCTCCAGGACTGCACGGTTGCTCACTGACGGCTCCATTCGCTACAGGTCTAGTCCAATGGCCAGCCTAATGCGCGTGCACCGTGAAGGCAGCCGTACGGACCTTCCCCGCGTGCCGGAAGTCGAGGAAGAGCCGGTACGCCCCCGCGCTCGGCGCCGTCACTGTGAACGAGACCTCCGGCCCGGCAGGGCCCTCGTGCGGGTGGACGTGCAGGTAGGCGAGGTCACCGGCGCGCAGCGCGACGAGGTGGCCGTACGCGCCCAGATAGGGCTCCAGGTCGGTGACCGGCCGCCCGCCCCGGCTGACGCGCAGGGTCAGCTCGCCCGCCCGCCCCGGTGCCGGGGTCCCGGCGAGCTCGACGCGGTAGCCGTCGACCTCGGCGACCCGGCTCGGCGCGGGCAGCGCCGCCGGGCGGTACGTCCCCGGCACCGCGAGGTCCCCCCCGAGGGTGAGGGCCGCCCCGCCCGCGGGCGTGAAGTCGGCGAACGCCCGGTAGTCACCGGCCTTCGGCAGCTCTACCGGCGTGGACCAGGTGCCGTCCGCTCCCCGCACGGGGTGCAGGTGCCGGTACACGGTCAGGTCCCGCGAGGCGAGGATGAGGTGCAGCTCCTTGCCGTGCTCCCGCTCGTACGCCGTGACGGCCCGCCCGCGCGCGTCCCTGACGGCGAACCGCAGCTCGCCCCGCTTCCCAGCGGTGAGGGCCGACGGCTCCAGCGTGAGCGTGTGGCCGCCCTCCGAGACCTGGAGCCCACCGGGTGCGGTGGAGACCGAGGGCGCGTCGTGCTCGCCGTGCCCCGCGGCCGGCCGCTCCTCCGCCGCGACGGCCGGGCCGACGACCGGGCCGACGCCCTTGCCGATCCCGTACGCCGTGCCGAAGGTCGCGGCGAGCGCTGCGGCGAAAGCGGTGATCTTCACTCCGGTGTTCATGGCGACTCCTTGAGAGGCTCGGTCCCGATGCGCCAACAGTACCCCCGGGGGGTATCAAGTCAAGCGGATGGATCCTTGCGTCTTGATACCCCCTGGGGGTATACATGGACCCATCGAGACGGCATACCCTGTTGGGGTATAGATTCCGAGGAGCAGCACTCATGAGCACCCCCACGACGACGACACCCGGCCCCGCCGCCGAGGTCGAGCTCGCCATCGGCGGCATGACCTGCGCCTCGTGCGCGGCCCGTATCGAGAAGAAGCTCAACCGCATGGACGGCGTCACCGCGACCGTCAACTACGCCACCGAGAAGGCGAAGGTCACCTTCGCCGACGGCGTCCAGGTGGCCGACCTCATCGCCACCGTCGAAGCGACCGGCTACACCGCCGAGGAGCCCGCGCCCCCGGCACCCGAGGCCCACGAAGAGCAGCAGCCCGACGAGCTGCGGCCGCTGCGGCAGCGCCTGATCACGGCCGTCGTCCTCTCCGTACCCGTCATCGCCATGGCCATGGTCCCGGCCCTCCAGATCCAGTACTGGCAGTGGCTCTCCCTGACCCTCGCCGCGCCGGTCGTCACCTACGCGGGCTGGCCCTTCCACCGCGCCGCCTGGACCAACGCGCGCCACGGCGCCGCGACGATGGACACCCTCATCTCGGTCGGTACGTCGGCGGCGTTCCTGTGGTCGCTGTGGGCGCTGTTCTTCGGTACGGCCGGTATGCCCGGCATGACCCACCCCTTCGAGCTGACCATCGCCCGCAGCGACGGCGCCGGGAACATCTACCTGGAGGCCGCCGCCGGGGTCACCGCGTTCATCCTGGCCGGCCGCTACTTCGAGGCCCGCTCCAAGCGCAAGGCGGGCGCGGCGCTGAGGGCGCTCCTCGAACTCGGCGCGAAGGACGTCACCGTCCTGCGCGGCGACCGCGAAACCCGCGTCCCGGTGGGGGACCTGCGCGTGGGCGACCGGTTCCTGGTCCGGCCCGGCGAGAAGATCGCCACCGACGGCACGGTCGTCGAGGGCACCTCCGCCGTGGACGCCTCCATGCTCACGGGCGAGTCCGTGCCGGTGGAGGTCGGCGTCGGCGACCCCGTCACGGGCGCCACCCTCAACGCCGGCGGCCGCCTGGTCGTCGAGGCCACCCGCGTCGGCGCCGACACGCAACTGGCCCGCATGGCCAAGCTCGTCGAGGACGCGCAGAACGGCAAGGCCGCCGCACAGCGCCTCGCCGACCGGATCTCCGCCGTCTTCGTGCCCGTCGTCATCGGACTCGCGCTCGCCACGCTCGGCTTCTGGCTCGGCAACGGCTCCGGGCTGACCGCCGCGTTCACCGCCGCCGTCGCCGTACTGATCATCGCCTGCCCGTGCGCCCTCGGCCTCGCCACCCCGACCGCCCTCATGGTCGGCACCGGGCGCGGCGCCCAGCTCGGCATCCTCATCAAGGGCCCCGAGGTCCTGGAGACCACCCGCAAGGTCGACACCGTCGTCCTCGACAAGACCGGCACCGTCACCACCGGCCGTATGACCCTGCTCGGCGTCCACACCGCCGACGGCACCGACGAGGCCGACGTACTGCGTCTGGCGGGCGCCCTGGAGCACGCCTCCGAGCACCCCATCGCCCGCGCCGTGGCGGCCGGCGCGGCCGAGCGCGTCGGCACCCTCCCCACCCCCGAGGACTTCGCCAACATCGCGGGCCTCGGCGTCCAGGGCGTCGTCGACGGCCACGCGGTACTGGTCGGCCGCGAGAAGCTGCTGAAGGAGTGGGCGATCGAACTGCCCGCCGAGCTGGAGCGCGCCCGGCACGAGGCCGAGGCCGCCGGCCGTACGGCCATCACCGTCGCCTGGGACGGCGAGGCCCGCGCGGTCCTGGAGGTCGCGGACGCGGTCAAGGAGACCAGCGCCGAGGCGATCCGCCGGCTGCGCGCGCTGGGCCTCACCCCCATCCTCCTCACCGGCGACAACCGGGCCGTCGCCGACGCCGTCGCCGCCGAGGTCGGGATCGACGAGGTGTACGCGGAGGTCATGCCGGAGGACAAGGTCGACGTGGTCAAGCGCCTCCAGGCCGAGGGCCGGTCGGTCGCCATGGTCGGCGACGGCGTCAACGACGCCGCCGCGCTCGCCCAGGCCGACCTGGGCCTGGCCATGGGCACCGGCACGGACGCCGCCATCGAGGCCGGCGACCTCACGCTCGTACGCGGCGACCTGCGCGCCGCCGCCGACGCCATCCGCCTCTCCCGCCGCACCCTGGCCACCATCAAGGGCAACCTCTTCTGGGCCTTCGCCTACAACGTCGCCGCCCTGCCGCTCGCCGCCGCCGGGCTCCTCAACCCGATGATCGCGGGCGCCGCGATGGCGTTCTCGTCGGTGTTCGTGGTCGGCAACAGCCTCCGCCTGCGCGGCTTCAAGGCGGCGGCGTAGCAGTCCAGGCCCCCGGGCCGGCCCCGTTGGTGCGGTGCCGGGTGCCGGGGGCTCCGTGGGGGGTGCTCCCGCGCACGGGCGGCCCCGCAGGACCGAACCGGGCCGTGCGTCAGCCCAGCTGCGCCGGCAGGGGCGCCGCGTGCAGGACCGTCAGGCCCGAGACCGCCCGCGTCAGGGCCACGTACAGCCGCCGGAGGCCGGTGCGTTCGTCCGGTTCGCCGTCGACGATCGCCGCCGGCTCGTCCATGACGACGTAGTCGTACTCCAGGCCCTTCGCCAGCGACGCCGGCACCAGCGTCAGCCGGGACGCGGCCGTCGTCTCCTCACCCGGCGACAGCCAGGGCAGGTCCGCCTCCCGCAGCGCCTCCGCCAGCACCGGAACCCGCGCGTCCGCCGCGATCAGGCCGATGGACCCCTCGTGCCGGAGCGCGGCGCGGCACGCCGCCACCACCGACGCGGCCAGGTCGTCCGCCCCGCACGGGACAATCTCCAGCGAGCCCGGCGACTCCCGTACCGACCGCACCTCCGCCAGCCCCGGCGACATGTGCGGCAGCAGCCGCGAGGCGTACGCGATCACCTCGCGCGGCACGCGGAAACCGGCCGTCAGCTCCTCCACCACCGCGTCCGGCTTGCCCAGGTGCGCCAGCGCCTCCGCCCAGCTCGCCGTCGCCCACGGCGTCGTCCCCTGCGCCAGGTCGCCCAGCACCGTCGCCGAGCCGGTCGAGCAGCGCCGCCCCACCGCCCGGTACTGCATTGGCGACAGGTCCTGCGCCTCGTCCAGGACCACATGGCCCAGCGACGGCGTACGCTCCACCAGGTCGGCCGCCTCGTCGATCAGAACCGCGTCCGCCGCCGACCACCGCGCGGACTTCACCGAGCGCGGCGGCTTCGCCCACAGGATCGCCTTCCGCTCCTCCTCGTCCAGCAGCCCGTCCGCGTGCTCCGCCAGGAACTCCGCGTCGGACAGCAGCCGCAGCACCAGCTTCGCCGGGTCGACGGCCGGCCACACCGCCTTGACCACCGCCTTCACCGCCGCGCTGCGGGCCACCGCGTCCTGCACCCGGTCGTCCGGCGCCTCGCCCGCCTGCTCCATCCGCACCAGCACCGCGTGGGCGATCCGCTGCGGAAGGGCGTCCCGGGCCGCCCCGTACCGGATGTCCCGGTCGAGCAACTCGGCGACGATCTCCTCCAGTTCGTACGCCGGCACCCGCCACCGCCGCGAACCGCGCACCACCATCAGGGGTTCCGTCGGCAGCGTGACGTGCGACCGCACGGCCCGCCGCAGCACCTCGGCCATCCGGGCGTCGCCCTTGACCAAGGCCGCCGCCGCCTCGTCGGCGCCCCGCACCTCGACGCGGGTCGCGACCAGGTCGTCGACGGTCGCCTGCCTGACCTCCAACTCCCCCAGGGCCGGGAGGACCTGCTCGATGTAGTGGAGGAAGGACCGGTTCGGCCCGATGACCAGCGTGCCGGTGCGGGCCAGCCGCTCCCGGTGCGCGTACAGCAGGTACGCCACCCGGTGCAGGCCGACCGCCGTCTTGCCCGTCCCCGGGCCGCCCTGCACACAGACCGAGCCGGACAGGCCGCTGCGGACGATCTCGTCCTGCTCGGGCTGGATCGTCGCGACGATGTCCCGCATCGGGCCGACGCGCGGCCGCTCGATCTCCGCCTGGAGCAGCTTGGACGCCCGCTCCTCCTCCGCCGGGTCGGACAGGTGCTCGTCCTCGTACGCGGTCAGCTCCCCGCCCGTGTACCCGAACCGCCGCCGCAGCGCGACGTCCCGCGGGTCCTTCTTCGACGCCCGGTAGAACGGCTGCGACACCGGCGCACGCCAGTCGACGACCATCGGGTCGCCGTCCGCGTCATGGACGTGCCGCCGCCCGATGTAGAAGCTCTGCCCCTCCTGGGTGGTGCGCAGGTAGTCCAGCCGCCCGAAGAACAGCGGGGTGTGGGACAGGTCGGCGAGCGCCTTGATCCGCTCCTCGATCTGCGCCGACAACACGGCGGCGTTGACCCAGTTCGCGGTGACGTCGCGGATGTCCAGCGCCTGGACGTCCTCCCGCATGGCGCGCAGGGCGGCGCGCGAGGCGGCGAGGTGGGCGCGCTCGGACGAGAGCGGATCGGGCACGGCGAAGCCTCCGGGGTCGTACGCGGGGTGATGGCGGGGCCGACCGGTTTCCGACCGGAGGGCGGCGCTCCACGAGGGGGAGGCGGGCAAGGCCGGCGATTCTAGCCACGTGCCATCCGCCGGGCCACCGAATATCCGACCCGTAGGGGATGCCGTATGCCTGGAGTCGTACGCGGGCGGCGCCAGGGTTCGGTCCGGGGACCGATGTACCGCCCACATACGGCAACCATCATGGAGACATGACCGCAGCCACCCTCCACAGCGCCCCCGGCGCCACCGCCCTCGGCGCGACCCGGCACCCCGCCCACCGACTCGGCAACGCCCTCCGCGCGATCAAGGTGTTCACCGAAGCGGCGTTCGGGGTCGTCGTCCTCGGCGAGTACGCGGAGGAAGCCGGCGTCAGGCGCCGCTGAGATCCGGGTCGACGTCCCGAGCGAGCAGCTCGTCCGCGTCAACGATCCGGTACGCGTATCCCTGCTCCGCCAGGAACCGCTGGCGGTGCGCCGCGAAGTCCTGGTCGATCGTGTCGCGAGCGACCACCGAGTAGAAGTGCGCCTGGTGCCCGTCCGCCTTCGGCCGCAGCACCCGGCCCAGGCGCTGCGCCTCCTCCTGGCGTGACCCGAAGGTGCCCGACACCTGAATGGCGACGGTCGCCTCCGGCAGGTCGATCGAGAAGTTCGCCACCTTCGACACCACCAGCACGCTGATCTCGCCCTGCCGGAACGCGTCGAAGAGCTTCTCGCGCTGCGCGTTGGGCGTCTCGCCCTTGATCACCGGGGCGTCCAGGTGCTCGCCCAGCTCGTCGAGCTGGTCGATGTACTGGCCGATCACCAGGATCTGCTGGCCCGCGAACCTCCGTACCAGCGCCTCCGCGACCTTCTGCTTGGTCGCGGTCGTCGCGCAGAAGCGGTACTTCTCCTCCGTCTCGGCGGTCGCGTAGGCGAGCCGCTCGCTGTCGGTGAGGTTGACGCGGACCTCGACGCAGTCGGCGGGCGCGATGTAGCCCTGTGCCTCGATCTCCTTCCACGGCGCGTCGAACCGCTTGGGCCCGATCAGCGAGAAGACGTCGGACTCGCGGCCGTCCTCACGTACGAGCGTCGCGGTCAGACCGAGGCGGCGGCGCGCCTGGAGGTCGGCGGTGAACTTGAACACGGGCGCGGGCAGCAGATGCACCTCGTCGTAGACGATCAGACCCCAGTCGCGGGAGTCGAACAGCTCCAGGTGCGGGTAGATGCCCTTCCGCTTGGTCGTCAGCACCTGGTAGGTGGCGATGGTGACCGGGCGGATCTCCTTCTTGGTGCCGCTGTACTCGCCGATCTCGTCCTCGGTCAGCGACGTCCGTTTCACCAGTTCGTGCTTCCACTGGCGGGCGGAGACGGTGTTCGTCACCAGGATCAGCGTCGTCGCCTTGGCCTTCGCCATGGCGCCCGCGCCGACCAGCGTCTTCCCGGCGCCACAGGGCAGCACGACGACGCCGGAGCCGCCGTGCCAGAAGCCCTCGACGGCCTGCTTCTGGTACGGGCGCAGCGCCCAGCCGTCCTCGGCCAGGTCGATCCGGTGCGCCTCGCCGTCCACGTACCCGGCGAGGTCCTCGGCCGGCCAGCCCAGCTTGAGCAGCGTCTGCTTGATCTGGCCGCGCTCGGAGGGGTGCACGACGACCGTGTCCGCGTCGATGCGCGTGCCGACGAGCGGCTGGACCTTCTTGGAGCGGAGGATCTCCTCCAGGACCGGGCGGTCGGTGGTGGTCAGGACCAGCCCGTGCGTGGGGTGCTTGGACAGCGTCAGCCGCCCGTAGCGGGCCATCGTCTCGGCGACGTCCACCAGCAGGGCGTGCGGCACGGGGTAGCGGGAGAACTCGACGAGCGCGTCGACGACCTGCTCGGCGTCATGCCCGGCCGCCCGCGCGTTCCACAGGCCCAGCGGGGTGACCCGGTAGGTGTGGATGTGCTCGGGCGCACGCTCCAGCTCCGCGAAGGGAGCGATGGCGCGCCGGCATGCGTCGGCCTGCTCGTGGTCGACTTCGAGCAGGAGTGTCTTGTCGCTCTGGACGATGAGTGGTCCGTTCACGCCTCACCCTTTCCTGGCGGCCTCGGTGTGTGGCCAAACATCCAGTGTTACGCATCGGCGGCCTGAGTGGCCGGGCCGAGGCGCATGAGTAGCCGCACACTGGTGCCGGGAATGCGGGCGCGGTGGGGTGGGGGCATGCGAAACAGCGCGATGCGTAACCGGGTGATGCGAAGCCGGTTGATGCGGAGCCGGGCGAGGCGGAGCCGGCCGAACCCGTTCCCGCCGCACCTCCTGCCGCCCCGTCCCCCGGCGCCCTTGCCGTACTCGCCGCACGACGACCGGTGGTGGGTGCCGCCGCTGGGGTTCTCGGCGCTCGCGCTCGCCCTGTCGGCCGTCTTCTCGGCGCCGCTGCGCGAAGAGGGGACGTGGCCCTGGTGGTGGGCGGGGTATCTGCTGCCGCTGGGGATGGTGGGGCGTACCTGGTTCATCGACCGGTCGCAGCGGGGCCGTCAGGCGCGGGTCCGGCTCGGGGTGGTGGGGTGTGTGCTGACCGCGGCGTACCTGTCGCTGCTGGAGGCCATGGGGGGCGCCGTCTTCTTCGCGATGCTGCTCACCGGTCACGTCCGTGCGTGACCGGTGAGGTGCCAGGCCGGTTCAGATCAGCGGACTTGTGAACAGCGGGCCCTCGACCTGAATGTCGGTCAGCGGGCCGCTGATCGGGCCCCCGACCGGCGGCAGCGTCGTGGCGGTGGCCGGGGCGGCGACGGCGGTGAACAGCGGCGCGGTGAACAGCAGGGCGGCGCCTGCCAGGACGAGGGCGATACGTCGGCTCATCTCGGGTTCCTTTCGCGTCTGCGGGGCAGCGGGCCGGGCCCGCACCGTCCGTGGCGGTGCGGGCCCGGTCGCCTCGCAAGGCGGGCGGTCAGAAGGCGATGGCGCTCGCGAGATCGATGCCGACGGCGGCGGCCTGGGCGGTGAACGCGGACAGGAACGCGGCGGTGGTCAGCAGGACGGTGGTGACTCGACGCATGGACGACCTCTTTCCGGTGGTGCGTGTTCGGGACGCCCCGTGGCTGCCCGCGCCGCGCCGGGGGAATGCGGAACGTCCCCCGGGAGTGGGGTATCGGTCACTCACCGGCGGTAAATCCGCCGCCCGCCCGCATGATCCGCGTCAGGTCGGGTCAGGGCACGTCAGGTCGGGTCGTCGGCGTCGGCCAGTTCCGCGACGCCCGTGATCCGGTGCAGCGGGTACGTGCGGACCTCGTCGGCGGTGTGGTCGTACGCCGTGACGAAGCCGCCCTCCACCCGGACCGGCGCGATGACGCGCTGGCTGGCGGCGCCCTCGGCGTTGACGTAGCCGATCCAGACCGCCGAGCCGGTCATCGCGGCGGCCTGGACGGTCGCGAGGGTCTCGGCGGCGGACGTGCGGGGCGGTGCGCCGTTCGCCGCGGCGCCGGCCGGCTCGTCCTTGCGTACGACGGTCGAGGCGAGGTCCCCGGCGCGGATCGCCTTCACGGCGGCGCCCAGCAGCGTGACGTCCGGTTCCGGCGGGCCCTCCGGCACCGGCGCGGGCGCCGTGCGCGCCGGGGTGCGGTACGCGTGCGCCCGGGTGATCAGGACGTCGCCCTCCGCCGACTCGGCCGCCGGGGCGAACCCCATGGAGCGCAGCCCCTCCAGCAGCGTGGCCGGGTCGGCCTGGGCGGCCAGCACGGTCGGCGCGACGCGCCGCAGACGGAGGGACGCCGACCGCTTGTCGGCGAGGATCTCGCCGAGCACGGCGTCGTCGTCGCAGCGTACGTAGGCGGAGGCGGCACCCACCCGGAGGTGGCCGTGTCTGCGGGCCACGTCGTCGATCAGGTACGCGAGCGGCTGCGGAACGGGCGTGCGGGAGTGTGCCGCCAGGAAGGCGTGCAGCTCGGCCGCCGCCTGCCCGGCGTCCAGGGCGCGGCGTACGGAGCCGGGCGTGAAGCGGTACACGGTGGCGCCGCCCTTGGACTCGACGTCCGCGACCACGGCCAGCATGTCGGCGAGCGGCCGCTTCAGGGGACCGGGGGCGACCGCCGTGAGGTCCGCCTGGAGCAGTACGTGGTCGACCGGCTCGGGCAGCAGCGGCGCGAGGAGCGCGGCGGCGCCCGCGTGGGCGGCGACGGCGGCGTGGGCGGGGCGGCGGCCGTTGAACGTCTCCGAGTCGGGCGCGGCGGGAGCGGGCACGGCGGCGGCAGCGGGCACGGCGCCCCTGTCCGGGTGGCCCGCACCGCGCCCGTCCACCGGGTGGTCCGCGCCGTGGCCCGTCACCGGGTGGCCCGCAACCGCGTGAGCCGCGCCGTGGCCCGTCACCGGGTGGTCCACCACCGGGTGGTCCGTGCCCGGGGCCGGCGCGCCCGGCAGCAGGGCCCGGCCGTGGGCCGCGAGGGCGCCGCGCCCCGTCACGCCCAGCAGCTCCGCCTCCGTCAGCGTCCAGCTCGCCAGCCGGGCCCGCAGGTCCGCGCCGCCCGCCGTCTGCACGGCGGCGCCCCGCCCGTTCCGCAGCGGGCGCTCCCACCGCAGCCGGGCCAGCAGCGTGTCCGGGTCCGGCGACGCCCCGGCCGGGAGCCCCGCCAGCAGCGTCAGCACCCGGCGGCGGACCTCCGGCGCGGCGCCCCGGTCGAGGTCGGGCCCGAGCGCCGCGAGCGTGCGCCCCTTGGCGTCCTGGGCGCCCACCAGGCCCGGCGTACGCGTCGCGGACAGCCACGCCCCGGCCAGCCGGGCCCACCGCTCGGCGGTCGGCAGGCCGAGCCACTCGTCGAACGCGGGCGTGGGCGCGAACCGCTCGTCGGCCTCGCCGTCCGGCGCGATCAGCCCCGCCCCGTACGCCACCTCCAGCCAGAACGCCGCCACCTGCTCCGTCACGTCCAGCGCCGCCGCCGTCCGCTTCAGGTCCCGTACGGACATGCCACCCGCGCGCAGCACGGCCGGCCCGCCCTCGTTCCACTCCTTGGCCAGCTCCTCGATGGTCGCCAGCGCGGTGTACGCCTGGCCCGCCGCCGTACTGTCCACAACCTGTGGACGGTACTCGCGGGCGGGCGTGACGGCGGGCGGCACCGGCTCGGGCGTCCGGTGCGCGCGCCCGGCGCGCAGATGCAGCGCCGCCTCGCGCGGCAGCACCACCGTGCGCGCCGTCGCCGGCAGCAGCAGGCCCCGGTCGCGCAGCCAGCGCACCGGCGGCGCCGGGTTCGCCGACACCTCGCCGTACGGCGGCCCCCACACCAGCCGGTCCAGCACCCCCAGCGCCTCCACCGGCGCCGTGTCCAGCAGCGCGCCCATCCGCTCCCGGTCGGTGAACAGATCCGTCAACGCGGCCACCGCCGACACCGGATCGTGTGTCGTCGGCAGCCCGGCCGCCGCGATGATCTCCTGGAGCCGGGTCGGCGACATGCCCGCCGTCGCCTCCGCGACCGTCGGCCCGAGCCCCGTGGGGGACGGGTGCTGCGGCGACGGGGCCAGCAGCTCGCGGGCCGTCCGCACCAGCCTCAGCCGGTCGTCGTCGCCCCAGAGCAGCGCCTGCTCGCGCAGGATTCCGACCGCACGCGGCAGCGCCGCCTCGACGTCCGAGTCGCCCTCGTCGCCGGCCATCAGCCCGAGCAGCACGGGATACGGGGCCGGGTCCGGTGCCACCGCGAGCGCCTCGGCCGTCTGGAGCGTGAACCGGTCCAGCCGCTCCAGCGCCCGCACGACGGAGGCGCGCGTCCCGGCGCGGGTCGCCAGCTGCGTCAGGTCGCCCGGCACCGGGACGAGCAGGTCGGGGCGGGCACGCAGCAGCGCGGCCAGACCCTCGTCGCCGCGCGCCCGCAGGGCCTCCGCGAGGGTGCGCGGAGCCGCCGTACCGCCTGTACCTTCGGTCCCTGCGGCCACGTGCGCCTCCCGATCGAGCTCACCGGTCCCCATCCGGACCACGTTAGCCCCTGCGCACGCGCTAACGTCGTGACGGTGGGGATCGAGAGCGACCAGCTGGTCTTCGACTATCTGAGCCGGGTGGGCGACCTGGCCCAGCAACGGCAACTGCCCTCGCAGACGCGGATGCGGCTCGTGTCGTCGCTGCGCAGCGAGATCGACACCCGGCGCGCCAAGGACGACAGCCCGGCGGCGGTACGCGGCATTCTCACCGCCCTCGGCACGCCGGACGAGGTGGTCGGCGCGGCGGCGTCCGGCGGCGGCGGTCCGGCGCGCCCCGCCGTACCGGTGCAGCGCACACCCCGTACGCGGTTCCGCCGCCGCCCCGAGGTCCCGGACGTCCCGCCCGCGGCGGCCGAGTCCTGGAGCCCGCACCTCGCGGGCATGGACGAGGCCGGCGCGTCGGTGGAGCAGCCGGACTGGTGGCGTGTCGAGGAGGGCGCGTTCGGCCGGGAGGGGCCGTTCGGCCAGGAGGGGGCGTTCGGCGGGGACATCCTGCCGCCGGGGTTCCGGGGCGGGGTGGAGATCCCCGACATGCTGAAACCCCCGCCGAAACCGGACGAGACCGCCGCCGAAGCCGCCGCCGAAGCCGCCACCGAACCCGCCCAGGACGCCCCCGAGGCACCCCCGGCGCCCGCGCCGTCGCGCCGCCGGCTGCCGCTGCCCCGGCTCCGGCTCGGCCACCCGATGCTGGTGGCCGCCGCCGTGCTGCTGGTGCTCGGCGTCGTCCTCGGCTCGTGGCTCGCCCTCGGCGGCGGCTGGCTCCTCGCGTACGCCACGGGCCGGCTCAGCCGCGCGCAGGCCAAGCTCGCGGTGTTCGGCCTGCCGGGCGCCGTCGCCGCGGGCGCCGCGGTGTGGCTGTGGGGCCGCCTCGACGGCCGCTGGGGCGACCCGATCCCGCCGGGCGGCGACGCCATGAGCGCCGCGCTCGCCGGCACCTGGCCCTGGACCCTCCGCACCGCCGCCCTCGCCTCGGCCCTCTACCTCCTCTGGCGCGCCCGCCGCGCGTGACCCCCCGGGGCCGCCCGGGCGGTCGGCTCACCGTCCCGGCGGGGCGCCCACCGGGGCCGCCCGCCCGGCGTGGCGCTCCGGGGCGTCCCGGCGCGGGGGCGTGCCGTGGGGGCCGCTCCCGGGTGTCGTGTCCTGGGCTGCGCGTCCCCCTCCCGGGCGCGGCCCCGCTCCCGGTCGCCGAGGCGCGACGGCGGTGGCCGAAACCGGCCGGCAGGCACAATGGCCCCCATGGCCTCGCATCCTTCCGCCCCGACGGTCGGCTTCGACCTCGACATGACCCTGATCGACTCCCGCCCCGGCATCCGCGCCGCCTACCGGGCGCTGTCCGCCGAATCGGGCGTGTGGATCGACGCCGACCTGGCCGTCACCCGCCTCGGACCACCCCTCGAACAGGAGCTCGCGCACTGGTTCCCGGCCGACCGGATCCAGGAGATGGGCGACCGCTACCGCGAGATCTACCCCACGTACGCCATCGAGCCGACCCTCGCGATGCCCGGCGCGAAGGATGCGATTCAAGCCGTTCGCGCGGCGGGCGGCCGGGCCGTCGTCGTCACCGCCAAGCACGAGCCGAACGCCAAGCTCCACCTCGCCCACCTGGGCATGGAACCCGACGCGGTGATCGGCTGGCTGTGGGCCGAGGCCAAGGCCGAGGCGCTGCGCGAACACGGCGCGAGCGTGTACGTCGGCGACCACACCGGCGACGTACGCGGCGCCCGCACGGCCGGCGCGCTCGCCGTCTCCCTACCCACCGGACCGTGCGACGCCGACGAGCTGCGGGCGGCCGGCGCGGACGTCGTCCTGCCCGACCTGACGGCCTTTCCCGCCTGGTGGGACGCCTACAGGGCGGGCCGGGCGGCCGACTTGGCCTGACGGCGCTGGGCGGCGATCGAGCGCAGCACGCCGGCGCCGGCGATCAGGAAGCCGACGCCCATGAGCATGCAGACCGCGTACGCGATCGTCGGGAACGGATCGGTGCCCAGAAACAGTGGTGCCATGGTGACGAGAGTGGCCACGGCGCCGACGATGAAGACGATCCCGCCGGCCCGGACGAGGCCGTCACCGGGGGCGGCGCCGCTCGCGGGGGTTTCACTATGCATTCGGCCAGGGTAGTTCCCTGGCCGGAGGAACAGACCGGCGACGTCTTGTCACCAGCCCCTGGACCATTAGCCTTGGTCATGGCGGGCTGCCCGAGCGGCCCGCTGTAGTGCTATCCAGAGCCAGTTTTCTTATCGAGTACGAGGACGAGGACAGACGTGCCTACCGGCAAGGTCAAGTGGTTCAACAGCGAGAAGGGCTTCGGCTTTCTCTCCCGCGACGACGGCGGCGACGTCTTCGTGCACTCGTCGGTGCTCCCTGCCGGAGTCGACGCCCTGAAGCCCGGCCAGCGCGTCGAATTCGGCGTGGTCGCGGGCCAGCGCGGCGACCAGGCGCTTTCGGTGACGGTCCTCGACCCGACCCCGTCGGTCGCGGCGGCGCAGCGGCGCAAACCGGACGAACTGGCGTCGATCGTTCAGGACCTGACGACGCTGCTGGAGAACATCACCCCGATGCTGGAGCGCGGCCGCTACCCCGACAAGGTCCACGGCAAGAAGATCGCCGGCCTGCTGCGGGCGGTGGCGGACCAGCTGGACGTCTAGTCCGGACTTCCGTCCTGACGGCCGCCCCCGCACTGCTTCGCAGGCGCCGGGCGGCCGTTACGCGAACGACAGCGCGTCGGGGCCCAGGGGCGGCACCAGCCCCTCGGCCGCCGCGCGGGTCAGCAGGCCGCGCACGGCCGCGTAGCCGTCCTCGCCGAGGTCGGCCGTGAATTCGTTGACGTACAGGCCGATGTGCTGATCGGCCACGGCCGGGTCCATCTCCTGGGCGTGTTCGCGTACGTACGGGCGTGACGCCTCCGGGTCGTCCCAGGCCATGCGGACCGACGCGCGCGCCGACTCGGCGAGCAGCTTCAGCGTGTCCGCGCCCAGCGACCGCTTGGCGATGATCGCGCCCAGCGGGATCGGCAGGCCCGTCGTGGACTCCCAGTGCTCGCCCATGTCGGCGAGGCGGTGCAGCCCGTAGCCCTGGTACGTGAACCGGGCCTCGTGGATGACCAGCCCCGCGTCGACCTTGCCGTCCCGTACGGCCGGCATGATCTCGTGGAACGACATCACCACGACCCCGCCGACGCCCCCCGGGACGACGTCCGCCGCCCAGAGGCGGAAGAGCAGGTACGCGGTGGAGCGCTCGCTCGGCACCGCGACCGTCTTCCCCGCCAGGTCCAGGTCCGGCTCGCGCGTGAGGACCAGCGGGCCGCAGCCACGGCCCAGCGCGCCCCCGCACGGCAGCAGGGCGTACTCGTCCAGGACCCAGGGCAGCGCGGCGTACGACACCTTCAGGACGTCCAGCTCACCGCGCTCGGCCATGCCGTTCGTCACGTCGATGTCCGCGAACGTCACATCCAGCTCCGGCGCGCCCGGCACGAGGCCGTGCGCCCAGGCGTGGAAGACGAACGTGTCGTTGGGGCACGGGGAGTACGCGATCCTCACGGGCCTCACAGATCCTCCAGGAAGACGGTGGTGCCGAGCAGCTGGAAGGCGTACCGCAGCGAGTCCAGCGCCTGGCCGATCCGCCAGGCGGAGCGGTCGCGCGGGCCGACGGCGTTGGACACGGCGCGGATCTCGACGACGGGCACGCCATGTGCGGTGGCCGCCTCGGCGACCCCGAACCCCTCCATCGCCTCCGCCGCCGCGTGGGGATGGCGGGCGATCAGCTCGGCGGTGCGGGTGGCGGTACCGGTGACCGTGGACACGGTCAGGACGGGCGCGACGACGTGCGGCTGCCCGCCCTCGTACAGGGCCTTGGCGATCCGGTCGGTCAGCCCGGGGGGTGGGGTGTGGACGGAGCGGCCGAAGCCCAGCTCCTCGACGGCGAGGTACCCGTCGGGCGTGTCGGCGCCCAGGTCGGCGGCGACGATCGCGTCGGACACGACGACCGTCCCGAGCGGCGCGTGCGGGTCGAACCCGCCGCCGATGCCGGCCGAGACGACCAGGTCGTACGCGTACGGGGCGCCGGCGAGCGCACTGGTGGCCCCGACGGCGGCGGCCGCGGGCCCGACGCCGACGGCGACGACGTCGACAACGGCCCCGTACGGCGCGTCGGTCCCGCCCGGGCCGAGGGCGCCGAGCGCCATGGCGTCAGCGGGCGCGCCCGGTACGGGGACGCCGTACCGCCCTCCCCAGGGCAGGTGGGTCAGCGTGTGGCCGGACGGCAGCACGCGCGGCGGGCCGACGGGGACGAAGCCCGCAAGGCCGGCGGTGACGGAGTCCGACTCCGCCGCCACCGCCGTCACGACCAGGACCCGCAGCGTCAGGATTCCTTCTTCAGCTCGAAGTGCCAGATGCCCGTCAGCTTCTTGCCGCTCGTCTCGACGATGCTGATCTGCGCCGAGTTCGCCGTCTCACCGGTCTGGCTGGAGAGGAAGGCGTTGGCCGGGATCGTCCGGTACGTCTTCTTGTACGGCTCCTGCTCGGCCCGCTGGCCGCCGATGAACAGCGTCCAGCCGTTCTCGGCGATCTCCGGGTCGACACCGAAGAGGATCCGGTCGTCCGCCGAGACGGTGATGGTCTTCTCGGCCTTCTTGTCCAGGCAGGGCTGGATCTGCGACTCCTTGATCGCTTCGCCGTCGTTGTAGCAGGTCGCTTCGGTGTGGACCGAGTCGGACCCGACCGTCACGGTCGCGAGCGGGGTCGGCTTGGCGCCACATGCGGAGAGTACGAGGAGTCCGGCGGAGACGGCACCCAGAGCGACACCGGCCCGGCGGGCCTTACCGGAAAAGAACGCAACGGTCATGGGGCGAAGGCTATACGTCGGCCCGGGTCACGCCACGCGGGGGTGCGGCGTGCCGCGCCGCGCCGCCACCAGCAGGCCCCGTACGGTCACCACCACGCCCAGCGCCAGGATCCCCGCCGCCACCGACATGCCGAGGGTGCCGTTCAGCGGCAGGGCGATGCCGATCGCGCCGCCCACCACCCACGACATCTGCAGCAGCGTCTCCGAGCGGGCGAAGGCGGAGGTGCGGACGACTTCCGGCACGTCCCGCTGGATCATCGCGTCCAGCGACAGCTTCGACAGGGCCTGCGACAGCCCCGCCACCGCGCCCAGGGCCGCGACCGCCACCCCGCCGAAGAACGCCGCCGCCACGATCGCCGCCGACATCGCGAGCGTCAGCATCGTCGCGACGATCAGCTCCGGCGCCCGGGACCTGAGCAGCGCGCCGACCGCCGTACCGCACGCGTTGCCGACGCCCGCCGCCACGCCGACGATGCCCAACGACACCGCCGCGCTCTGCCCCGACAGCGGATGCTCCCGCAGCAGGAAGGCGAGGAAGAAGATCAGGAAGCCGGACAGCACCCGGTGCGCGGCGTTCGCCTGGAGGCCGTGCAGGACGGACGGGCCGACCGTGCGGAGGCTCGGCCTCTGCTCGCCGTGCGTCAGCATGTGCGCCTTGCGCTCGCCCTTCGCCGAGTCCACCTTGTGCGGCATCGACAGCGCCAGGAACGTTCCTCCGGCGAACAGCACGCACGCCCCGTACAGCGGCCACTGCGGCCCGATCTGCTGCAACCCCACCCCGGCGGGCGCGGCGATGCCCGTCGCCAGCAGACCGGCGAGGGTGACCCGGGAGTTCGCCTTCACCAGGGAGAAGCCGTGCGGCAGGAGTCTCGGTACGACGGCGCTGCGCACCACCCCGTACGCCTTCGACGCGACCAGCACGCCGAGCGCCGCCGGATACAGCTCCAGGTCACCGGTGGCGACCGCGCCCGACAGGGCGATGGCGAGCACCACCCTGGTGCCCATCGCGCCCGCCATCGCCGCGCGCCGGCCGTGCGGGATGCGGTCCAGCAGTGGGCCGATGACGGGCGCGAGGAGGGTGAACGGGGCCATCGTGATGGCCAGGTACAGCGCCACCCGGCCGCGGGCCTCGTCGGTCGGAACGGAGAAGAAGACCGTGGAGGCGAGGGCGACGGTGATCATGACGTCACCTGCGCCGTTCACGGCGTGCAGCTCGATCAGTTTGCCGAGACCCGATTCGCCCGCGCCATGGGCGTGCGTCGCTTTTCGGATACCGCGCGCCGTGCCCGTGAACGGCAGGTGAAGGGCACGGCCCACCCGCCGGCCCGCCCTCTGGAGCGGCCCGGCATCGTCGGACGACCTCACGGTTGCCACCTCGTCATAGTGCCCCAGCAGCCCCTTCTGCGAACCGTGATGAGGGCTACTTGGGGCGGGCAGGTGGGCGGCGGGCTGCGGAGGGGGTAGCGTGCGTGGCGCGCCACCGGCGGAAGTTCTCGGCCGCGCGCCTCTTCGGCATCCCGCAGAATGGATGACGATAGGTGTGCCCGAGACACGTCGGGCGCGGACGTCGATGCGGCCCGTTGGTCCGCTCCGCCCGCCGCCCGTACATCGCGAATCGGCCGGCGCACCTGTGAGACGGCGTAGGAGATGAGCGAGACCTGTGAGTGCTGCGACGACGCGAAGCCGTACTGCGCGTACCCCCGCCCCCGACCGCCTGTGCGCCGAGGCGGTGGACCTCGCCCGGGAGGCGGCCGAGGAGGTCGCCGCACCCGGGGTGGTGGGTGAGCACACGGGGGTCGTGGCGGAGGGCGACCGGGTCGTCACGCACTTCTTCGAGTGCCAGGAGCCCGGGTACCGGGGCTGGCGCTGGGCGGTGACCGTGGCCCGCGCGTCCCGCGCGAAGCTCGTCACGCTCGACGAGACGGTGCTGCTGCCGGGGCCCGATGCCCTGCTCGCGCCCGAGTGGGTGCCGTGGAGCGAACGGCTGCGGCCCGGTGACCTCGGGCCCGGCGACCTGCTGCCGACCGAGCAGGACGACCTCCGCCTGGAGCCCGGGTACACCGGCGAGGACGCGCCGCCGCCGAACTCCCCCGTCTCGGAGGAGATGGCCGAGCTCGTCGACGCCGAGGACGCCGACCTCGTCACCCGTACGCCCTCGCGCGGCACCATCGCGGCCGTCGCGGAGGAGCTGGGTCTGCGGCGGGCGCGGGTCCTTTCCCGGTACGGGCTGCACGTCGCGGCCGACCGGTGGGAAGAGGGGTACGGCGCGAAGACCCCGATGGCCCAGGCCGCCCCGGCGTCGTGCGTGACGTGCGGGTTCCTGATGCCGCTGGGCGGGTCCCTGAAGCAGGCGTTCGGCGTGTGCGCCAACGAGTTCTCGCCGGCGGACGGGCACGTGGTGTCGCTGACGTACGGCTGCGGCGGGCACTCCGAGGCGGCCGTCATGCCCAAGCCGCCGCGGCCGGCGCCGCCGGTCCTGGACTCGATGGGCGCCGACGAGTTCCCGCTGCGCCCCGCCCGCGACAGCGGCTCGGTCCCCCCGGTGTCCCCGGACGCCGCCTCCGAGGACCTGGGCCACAGCTAGCCCACCCCCCGCGCGGGGGCGCCCTCACGGCCGGCCCCGGCGGGCCGCGCCCCGCAGGCCCACGCCTGGGCCGGTCGCCGCCCCGGCGGGGTGCGCGGTTCGGGGGTCGCCCGTGCGCGGGGGCGTGCCGTGGCTTGCTCCAGGCCCACGCCTGGGCCGGTCGCCGTTTCGGCGGGGTGCGCCCGTGCGCGGGGTGCGCCCTGCGGGGTCGCCCGTGCGCGTTACGTGTGCCGTTGGGTCCGCTCCGTGGGGCGTGTCCTGGGCTCTCCTTCGCAAGCTCAGTCGTTTTACGCCCAGAACACGCCCCACTGCGCGTCCCCCTTCGGGGTGGGCCCAAGAGGCCCACGGTTACGCCCGGCTCCGATCACGGCTCCCGCCCGTGCCTGTGCGGTTCGCCGTCCGTCGGGGGCGCCCGGCCCTCTCGCGGCGCGAAGCCGCCGTGCCCCGGGGCGAGGGGCGTCAGCCCCCACATACGACAACCTGCCCCGTCAGGGGTCCGGGGGCGGAGCCACCGGTTCAGGGAAGGGGCGGGGTGGGGGACAGAGCCCGGCCGCCCTCCAAGGGGCGCCCGGGGCCGAGGCCCCGGTTGGACTGCGGCACGCGGTACCTTCGGGCCCCGTAACAACAAGCACAAGTCCAAGAGAGCGGAGCACGACGTGAGCGTGAGGGCGACGGCGACCGATGGGGCCGACCCGTTCGGGACCGCGCGGCTGCGGCGTGGGGTGCTCGACGCGTGGGGCGCCGGGCCCGCGCGGTTCCGGGAGGACGCCAACGCCGAGGAGGACCTGGCGCTCGGCGGCTACCGAGACCGCCTGGTGGTCGAGCTGGCCCAGAACGCCGCCGACGCCGCCGCCCGCGCGGGGGTCCCGGGGCGGCTGAGGCTCACGTTGCACGCCGCCGGCGCCGACGGCCCCGCCGTACTCGCCGCGGCCAACACGGGCGCGCCCCTGGACGCGACCGGTGTCGAGTCGCTGAGCACGCTGCGCGCGTCCGCCAAGCGGGAGGGGCACGAGGGCGCGGTCGGCCGGTTCGGTGTCGGGTTCGCCGCGGTGCTGGCGGTGAGCGACGAGCCGGCGATCGTGGGCCGGCACGGGGGCGTGCGGTGGTCGCTGCGCGAGGCCCGCGAGATGGCCGCCGAGGCCGCGCA
The DNA here is from genome assembly GCF_001905885.1 of Streptomyces sp. CB03234. Classification (GTDB taxonomy): domain Bacteria; phylum Actinomycetota; class Actinomycetes; order Streptomycetales; family Streptomycetaceae; genus Streptomyces. The sequence continues at coordinate 164,994 of NZ_LIYH01000006.1, forward strand.
GGCCAGCCCCGGCCTGGGCGACGAGCTGCGCCGCCGCGACGGCCACGTACCGCTGCTGCGGCTGCCGCTGCCCGCCGAGGGCACCGCGCCGGAGGGGTACGACACGGTGGTGATCCTGCCGCTGCGGGACGCCGCCGCCGTGGACCTGGCCGAGCGGCTGCTCGCCGGGATCGACGACGCGCTGCTGCTGACCTTGCCGGGGCTCACCGAGGTCGTCGTCGAGACGCCGGGTGGGCGGCGCGTCCTGACGCGTACGCAGCAGGACGCGTACGTACACATCGAGGACAGTGACGGGGGCACCAGGCGCTGGCGGACCGTCAGCCACCAGGGCGGCATCGACGCCGAGCTGCTGAAGGACCGGCCCGTCGAGGAGCGCCTGCGGCCCCACTGGGCGGTCACCTGGGCCGTGCCCGTGGACGACGAGGGCGCGCCCGTCCGCCCCCGTACCGCAGCCGTGGTGCACGCGCCGACGCCCACCGACGAGCCGCTGGGCATCCCGGCGCTGCTCATCGCGACGTTCCCGCTGGACACCACCCGCCGCCACCCGGCGCCCGGTCCGCTCACCGACTTCCTGGTGCGGCGCGCGGCCGACGCGTACGCCGAGCTGCTGGCCGAGTGGCGACCCGTGTCGACGGGGACGATCGACCTGGTGCCTGGGCCGCTCGGCAAGGGCGCCCTGGACGGGGAGATCCGGGGCGCCGTGCTGGAGCTGCTGCCGCGCGTGGCGTTCCTGGAACCGGCGGCGGCCACGGAGGAGCTCCACGCGCTGCGCCCGTTCGAGGCGGAGGTCGTCGAGGGCGCGGGCGCCGACACCGTACGCGTCCTGGCGGAGGTCCTGCCGACGCTGCTGCCCGCCGGTCTTGAGCGCCGTACCGAGCTGCGCGCCCTGGGCGTGGCCCGCCTCCCCCTCGGCGACGCGATCGACCGGCTGGCGGGCACCGAGCGCACCCCCGAGTGGTGGCACCGGCTGTACGAGTCGCTCGCGGGTGTCGACCCCGACCGGCTGACCGGCCTGCCCGTGCCGCTCGTCGGTGGCCGTACCGCGACCGGCCCCCGGCACGTCCTGCTGCCGCTGCCGGACACCCCGACCGACCTGACGAGGCTCGGCCTGAAGGTCGCCCACCCGGACGCCGCTCACCCCCTCCTGGAGAAGCTGGGTGCCCTGCCCGCCACCCCGCGCGCGGTGCTCACCACGCCGCAGGTGCGGGCCGCCGTCGCCGCATCGCTGGACGCGGCGGAGGTGTGGGACGAGGAGGCACTCGACGCCGAGGAGCTGGCGGACACCGTCCTCGCGCTCGTACGCGACGCCGGTCTGGAGCCGGGCGACGAGCCGTGGCTGGGGGCGCTCGCGCTGCCCGACGAGGACGGGGAGCTCGCCCCGGCCGGTGAACTGGTGCTGCCGGGCGGTGACTTCGCCGCCGTCATGGGTGAAGGGGAACTCGCGCTGGCCGATGCCGAGTTGGCCGAGCGCTGGGGCGAGCAGCCGCTCGCCGCGTGCGGCGTGCTCGCGAACTTCGCCCTCGTACGCGCCACCGACGTCGTCCTAGACCCGGACGAACTGGAGCCCGGCGACGGGGACTTCCCCGAGCCGGACGACGTCGGGCTGCTGGACGCCGTCGACGTGTGGTGCGAGGACGTCCTGGACCGGCTGCCCGAGACGCCGGTGCCGCCGGTTGCGACCGAGATCGTCGCCGTGCGGGACCTGGAGCTGGTCGACGACGACGCCTGGCCCCGGGCGCTGGCGCTGCTCGCCAGGCCGCCGTTGCGCGACGCGCTGACCCAGCCGGTGCGCGTCCTGCTGCCGGACGGCACGACCGAGACGGTCCGCTCGTACACCGCGTGGTGGCTGCGCGACCACCCGGTGCTGGACGGCCGCCGTCCGGCCGGGCTGCGCGCCGCCGGGGCGGACCCGCTGCTGGAGGGCCTGTACGACCCGGCCGACACGACCGGTTTCGCCGACGCGCAGGTGCTGCGCGCCCTGGGCGTACGCACCTCCGTCGCCGCGCTCCTCGACGAGCCGGGCGGCGCCGCCGAGCTGCTGGGCCGCCTCGCCGACCCGGAGCGGGAGGTGACCGGCGCCCAGCTGCACGGCCTGTACACGGCCCTCGCGGACCTCGACCCCGAGCAGGTCACCCTCCCCGACGAGCTGCGCGCCGTCGTCGACGGCGAGGTACGGGTGGTGGACGCCGCCGACGCGCTGGTCGCCGACGCGCCCGACCTGCTGCCCCTCACCGAGGGCCGGCCGCTGCTGCCGGTGGCCCCGGCGCGGGCGGCGGACCTGGCGGAGCTGCTCCAGGTGCGGCGGCTGAGCGAGGAGGTCGAGGCGGAGGTCACGTCGGACGGAGAGGAGCACGACGTACCGGAGTCGGTGCACGCCCTCCTCGGGCCGGGCACGCCCGCGACGTACATCGAGCACGAGGAGCTGCGCGCGGGGGGCGTCGAACTGGACTGGCGCCGCACCCCGGACGGCACCGTCCACGCGGCCACCCTGGAGGGTGTGGCGGCGGGCCTGGCCTGGGCGGCGGGCCAGTGGCCGCGCCGCTTCGAGGTGGCGGCGCTGCTGGAGGACCCGTCCCGCACGGCGGAGCTGGCCCGCGACCGCTGGTTCGACTAGCCCCAGCGGGGGAGGGGCGGGGCGGGGCGATGTGGGACGGTGTGGAGCTGTGGCTGCGCAGGGCCGGTGGGCCGCTGCTGGCGGGCGTGTTCGTGATGGGCCTGGCCGTGGCCCGGGAGCACTGGTGGCTGCCGCTGCGCGTCCTGGTCCTCCTCGCCGGTGCGCTCGGGGTGGTGGCGTGCGGCGTCGAGACGTGGAGGCTGGTACGCGGCCGGGAGTCCACCGAAGCGGCACTGGACCGGCTGGAGGCGGAGGCACCGGGGCGCACGGCCGGTGACGGTGGCCGGTGACGCGGCCCGGCGCGCCGGGAGGCGGTGACGGGGGCCGGTTACGGGGCCCGGTGCGCCGGGATCCGGTGGGAGGCGGTGACGCGGGCTGTGACGGGGCCCGCGCGCCGGAATCCGGTGACGGAGGCGGTGATGGCGGCCCGTGACAGAGCCCGCGCGAACCGGTGACGGCGGCCCGCGACCGCGGCCCGGTGACCGCGCCCGCGCGGCAAGCCCGCCCCGGCGCCCCGGGCCACCTCCGCCGACGGGAGCGGACCGGGCCGCTACCGGGCCGGTCAGGCCGGGAACCTGCGGTTCACCACCCGCCATGTCAGCTCCACCAGCGCGGCACCCACCGCCGCGATCGCCACGGCCGCCCACGGCATCGTCGTGCCCACCAGCCGCAGCGCGAAGAAGTCCTGGAGCCACGGCACCACCAGCACCAGCAGGAACGCCGCGCCCATGACCGCGACCAGCGCGATCCGCCACCACGTGTAGGGCCGGGCGACGATCGCCAGCACCCACATCGACACCAGGAACAGCGTGAGCGTCGCCGCGCTCGTCTCGGCGCTCAGCGCGTCCGGGCCGCTGTAGTGGGTGCGGGCCAGCAGGTACGTCGTGAAGGTCGCCGCGGCCGCGACGATCCCGCCCGGGATCGCGTACCGCATCACCCGCCGTACGAAGTTCGGCTTCGCCCGCTCCTTGTTGGGCGCGAGGGCCAGGAAGAAGGCGGGCGCGCCGATGGTGAGGGTGGACAGCAGGGTGAGGTGGCGGGGCAGGAAGGGGTATTCGATGCCGCTGCACACCACCAGGATCGCCAGCAGCACGGAGTAGACCGTCTTGGTGAGGAAGAGGGTCGCGACGCGCGTGATGTTGCCGATGACCCGGCGGCCCTCGGCGACGACGGCGGGGAGGGTGGCGAAGCTGTTGTTGAGCAGGACGATCTGCGCCACGGCCTTCGTGGCCTCCGAGCCGGAACCCATGCTGACGCCGATGTCCGCGTCCTTCAGGGCGAGTACGTCGTTGACGCCGTCGCCCGTCATCGCGACCGTGTGCCCGCCGGACTGGAGCGCGCCGACCATGTTCCGCTTCTGCTGCGGGGTGACGCGCCCGAAGACCGTGCCCTCGTCGAGCGCCTTCGACATCTCGTCCCGCTCGGCGGGCAGCCGGCGGGCGTCGACGGTGTGCTCGGCGCCGGGCAGGCCCAGCTTGCCGGCGACGGCGCCGACCGAGACGGCGTTGTCGCCGGAGATGACCTTGGCGGCGACGTTCTGGTCGGCGAAGTAGGCGAGGGTGTCGGCGGCGTCGGGGCGCAGCCGCTGTTCGAGGACGACGAGGGCGGTGGCGCGGGCGTCCTCGGCGACGGCCGGGTCGTCCAGTTCGCCGGTGACGCTCGCGAGGAGCAGGACCCGCAGCCCCTGCTGGTTGAGGTCCTCGATCTCGTCGAGGACGGGGTCGCCGTCGGGGAGGAGGACGTCGGGGGCGCCCAGCAGCCAGGTGCTGGTCTGCCCGTCGTCCTCGCTGAAGGTGGCGCCGCTGTACTTGCGTGCGGAGGAGAACGGCAGCGCCTGCGTGCACCGCCACCGCTCGTTGTCCGGGTAGGCGTCGATGATCGCGCGGAGGGAGGCGTTGGGGCGCGGGTCGGACTCCCCGAGCGCGCCGAGGACGGTGCGTACGTACGCCTCGTCCGACCCGTTCAGGGCCCGCAGCTCGGTGACGTCCATGCCGCCTTCGGTCAGCGTGCCGGTCTTGTCCAGGCACACGACGTCGACCCGGGCGAGCCCCTCGATGGCGGGCAGCTCCTGCACCAGGCACTGCTTGCGGCCCAGCCGGATGACGCCGATGGCGAAGGCGACGGAAGTGAGGAGGACCAGCCCCTCGGGGATCATCGGCACGATGCCGCCGACGGTCCGCGCCACGGAGTCCTTGAAGTCGACCTCCTTGACGACGAGCTGGCTGATGATGAGCCCGATCGCGGTCGGGACCATCATCCACGTCACGTACTTGAGGATCGTGGAAATGCCGCTGCGCAGCTCGGAGTGGACGAGCGTGAAGCGGGACGCCTCCTCGGCGAGCTGTGCCGCGTACGCCTCACGTCCCACTTTGGTGGCGGTGAACGCCCCGCCGCCCGCGACGACGAAGCTGCCGGACATGACCTGGTCGCCGCGCTTCTTCAGGACCGGGTCGGCCTCGCCGGTGAGGAGCGACTCGTCGATCTCCAGGTTGTCGGCCTCGGCCACCTCGCCGTCGACGACGACCTTGTCGCCCGGCCCGAGTTCGATGCAGTCGCCGAGGACGATCTCCGACGTCGACACCTCGGCCGCGACCCCGTCCCGGCGGACGGTGGGCTTGACCTCTCCGATGAGGGCGAGCCCGTCGAGGGTCTTCTTGGCGCGCAACTCCTGGATGATGCCGATGCCGGTGTTGGCGATGATCACGAACCCGAACAGGCTGTCCTGGATCGGCGCGACGATCAGCATGATCACCCACAGGACGCCGATGATCGCGTTGAAGCGGGTGAAGACGTTGCCGCGGATGATGTCGGCGGTGGAGCGGGAGCTGCGTACGGGTACGTCGTTGACCTCGCCGCGCGCGACCCGCTCGGCCACCTCGGCGGCCGTCAGCCCGGTGGGCCGGTGCTGGACGGGTGGCGGTACGGGGTGGACGGGGTCGAGCTCGGCCCCGGCGTCGATGACGGGCCCGCCGTGCCCGGCGCCGTCGGGGCCGTCGGGGCCGTCGGTCTCGATCTTCGCCCGCTGCGTCATGTTCTCGACGGTACGACCGGAAGTCCGGGCTCACCCGCCGAGCGCCGCAAAGATCCGACTCCGGTAGGACGCGGATGGTCCCGTGGCCGTACGGGCCGCGGCGCCCGGTGTGCGACGCGGACGCGGGCCATGCCCCGGAGGACCGGCCCCCACGCGGCGCGGCTAGGCGGCGATCCGCTTGGGACGGCCCTGTTCGTCGCAGGGGAGGCGGTTCTTGCCGTACGCCGCGATGAAGTCCTCGGTCACATCGTGCTCGACGGCCGTGATGGCGCTGGGCCGGATCTGGATGACGCCGCTGAAGGGCCGTTCGACGTCCCGGATGACCAGCATCACCCCGGTGAGCAGACCGGTCAGGACCACCAGCCCGGCCGAGCTCAGGAGCGTGTTCCGTCACCCTGGCCCTGTGCCTGCCCCGCAGAGCAGACGACATCGGCTTGCTGCCGCTGCCGCTGGGCGGGCGGGGCGAAGTCGGCCGCCTCGAACATGTGGTCCGCCAGGAGCACCGACTTCCGTGTCGCGCTCCAGAGCATGAGCGACGCCCTCGCGCTCGGCATGCTGGTATCCGCCGACAAGGACCGCTCGCAGGCTCGTCAGACCCGGCTCGCTCGGCGCCGTCGAGCTCCGGCCGTCGGCCATCGCGGGCCACTCCTCCGACCGCACGGCGCGCAGGACCACACCGGCCTCTTGGCGTACCGCCTCGTCCGCGTTGCCATTGGAGGTGGACGCGGTGACGCCGCCGAAGCCACCCCGGCGATTCCCAACCCCGTGTACTACCTGATGCTCGCCGCCCTCGCGGTCCTGATCAGCACGAACGCAAGGACGAAGATCGTCAGGGTCTGGGGGGTGCGATGAAATCCCGCACCGTCCACGGCTCGGTCCCGGTGGCCTCGATCCGGCCGCGCGTGAACCAGTGGGCCACGAGTCCCACGAAGAGCGCGGCACAGGCCACCGCGATGGTGATGATCATGGGTGCATGATCGGCCGCATGCGGTGCGGCGCGGGCGAGCCGACACGCAGCGCGCGGCCGTTCATCACCTGATGAGATCAGCGCGGGGGCCTCAGGGGCGCGGGCATCCTCAGGGTCGGGTGGCGTCCCGGGGCTCATGCGGCTCGTCGGGCCGCGTCCGCGCCTGCGCCCGCTTGAGCGCGGCGTCACGCTTGCGGACGTACCAGATGCCGATGAGGCCGAGCCCGCCGCCGGCGAGGCAGGTCCACACCCACCATGTGAGGTCGCGGTCGGCGAACCAGCCGTAGAAGGGAACCTGCGCCAGGAAGAGGACGAACCAGAGGGCCGTGCCGCCGGTGATCGTGGCGACGACCGGCCCCTCCAGGGGTTCGGGTGCCTCGTGCTTGGGGGTCCACTTCGCCATGCGCACAGTGTAGGCGGGGGGCTCGGAGGCTCCCGTGGATCCTTGCGGTGCGGGGCTCTACGCGCGGAGATACCGATCTTCGCATGATGCGTTCATACTGAAACGTCTCGTGTCTGACCGGTTCCTTTTGTGTGAATGGCCAAATGTGATCGGTCATGACCGCCCCCGCCCCCACCCGCACCATGAGGTTTCGCATGCCCTCCTCGGCCACCGCGCTGGTGGACGCCGGCGCCCAGCCGCCGTCCCCCCAGCAGCCGACCAGCGGCCTGGACCGCTTCTTCAAGATCTCGGAGCGTGGCTCCACGGTCGCCCGAGAGGTACGCGGCGGGTTCGCGACCTTTTTCGCGATGGCCTACATCATCGTGCTGAACCCGATCATCCTCGGCAGCGCCAAGGACATGTACGGGCACCAGCTCGACGGCGGCCAGCTCGTCACCGCCACCGTGCTGACCGCCGCCTTCTCGACGCTGCTGATGGGCGTCATCGGCAACGTACCGATCGCCCTGGCGGCCGGTCTCGGCGTCAACACGGTCGTCGCCCTCCAGCTCGCGCCCCGGATGTCGTGGGCGGACGCCATGGGCATGGTCGTGCTGGCCGGCTTCGTGGTGATGCTGCTCGTGGCGACGGGCCTGCGTGAGCGGGTGATGAACGCCGTACCCATCGGCCTGCGCAAGGGCATCGCCATCGGCATCGGCCTGTTCATCATGCTGATCGGCCTGGTCGACTCCGGTTTCGTCTCCCGCATCCCGGACGCCGCCCACACCACCGTCCCGCTCCAGCTCGGCGCCACCGGGCACCTCACCGGCTGGCCGGTCCTGGTCTTCGTCCTCGGCGCGCTGCTCACCCTGGCGCTGATCATCCGCAAGGTGCCGGGCGCGATCCTCATCTCGATCGTCGTCATGACGATCGTCGCGATGGTCATCAACGCGGTCGCGACCATCCCGTCCTGGGGCCTGACCACCCCCAAGTGGCCCGGCAACCCCGTCGCCACGCCCGACTTCGGGCTCGTCGGACAGGTCAGCCTCTTCGGCGGCTTCGAGAAGGTCGGCCTGCTCACCGGCTGCCTGTTCGTCTTCACCGTGCTGCTGTCCTGCTTCTTCGACGCGATGGGCACGATCCTCGGTGTCGGCGACGAGGCCAAGCTGATGGACAAGGACGGCAACTTCCCCGGCATCAACAAGGTGCTCCTGGTCGACGGCCTCGCCGTCGCCTCCGGCGGCGCCAGCTCCTCCTCGGCCACCACCTGCTTCGTGGAGTCCACGGCGGGCGTCGGCGAGGGCGCGCGTACGGGCCTCGCGTCCGTCGTCACGGGCGCGCTGTTCTCGGTGGCGCTCTTCCTCACCCCGGTCGCCACGATGGTCCCCTCCCAGGCGGCCACTCCCGCGCTGCTGGCGGTCGGGTTCCTGATCCTGGCGGGGTCCGTGGAGGACATCGACTGGAGCGACTTCACCATCGCGGTGCCCGCGTTCCTGGCGATGGTGATGATGCCGTTCACGTACTCGATCACCAACGGCATCGGCATCGGCTTCATCGCCTTCAGCGTGCTCCGCCTCGCGGCGGGCCGTGGCCGCGAGGTCCCGGTCGCGATGTACGTCGTCTCGGCGGTCTTCGCCTTCTACTACGCCATGCCGGCCCTGGGCCTCACGTAACCGCGCCCCGCCGCCCCCGCCCGGCCGGGGATGGCGCCCCCGCCCGGCCGTGGGTGGCGGCTCCGCCCGGCCCGGGGTGGCGCCCCCGCCCTGACCCACCGCCCCCCTCGACGGTGGAACCCGCCCCCGGCCGGCGCCTTGCCGGACCGGAGCCCTCCACCTCGCCCCCCTGCGGTGCAGCCGCACCCGGGGCGGTCTCGCGCGGGGGTCAGGCGCCGTGGGCGCCGTAGAAGCGGTCCGTCTCGTCCACCGCCGCCTCGAAGCGTTCGTCGAAGTCGTCGCGGACCAGCGTCCGGACCACATAGTCCTGGACGCTCATTCCGCTTCGGGCGGCATGGCGCCGGACCCGGTCGAGCAGCTCTCCGTCTATCCGCAGGCTGAGCACTGTCGATCCCATGCCGCCCAGACTCGCCGCCCCGCCCCGCCCCCCGCGTCACTTTCCGGCGGCCTCTCACTCAAACGGGTGACACGTACCACTCCCCGCCTACCGGGTGGTATTTAGTCTGGGTAATGAGTTACGCTAAATACATGCCTGACCTCTCCCACGGCGACCCCGCTGACGCAGCCGCCGTGAACGCCTTGCGCTCCGCCGTCATGCGGCTGGGCCGACGCCTCAAGCACCAGCGCGTCGACGAATCGCTGAGCCCCACCGAGATGTCGGTGCTCGGCACCCTCGCCCGCTGCGGTTCCGCCACCCCCGGTGAGCTGGCCCGCAAGGAGCACGTCCAGCCGCCGTCGATGACGCGCATCGTGGCGCTGCTCGAAGCCAAGGGCCTGGTCCGGCTGGAGCCGCACCCCGACGACCGCCGGCAGAAGGTCGTCAGCCAGACCGAGACGGCCGAGGCCATGCTCGAGGAGTCCCGCCGCAAGCGGAACGCCTGGCTGGCCTCCCTCGCCGAAGGTTTGGACGAGGACGAGTGGGCAAAGCTGCGTGCTGCCGCACCCGTGCTGGAGAAGCTCGCACACCTGTAAGACGTACGACGCACCAAGGAGGCGAACCCTTTTGAGTACGGGACCCGGAGCAACAGACTCCGCACCCGCACACAACCCCAACCACCACGACACGACCGGCAACCGGACCTTCTCCTCGCTCAAGGTCCGCAACTACCGGCTCTTCTTCACCGGTGCCATCGTCTCCAACACCGGTACCTGGATGGCCCGTATCACCCAGGACTGGCTGGTCCTCAGCCTCACGGGCTCCGCCGCCGCCGTCGGCATCACGACGGCGCTGCAATTCCTGCCGATGCTGCTCTTCGGCCTGTACGGCGGCGTCATCGCCGACCGCTACCCCAAGCGGAACCTGCTGATGCTCAGCCAGGGCGCCCTCGGCCTGTGCGGTCTCGCCCTCGCCGTCCTCACCCTCTCCGGCCACGTCCAGGTCTGGCACGTCTACCTGATCGCGTTCCTGCTCGGCATGGTCACGGTCGTCGACAACCCGGCCCGCCAGTCCTTCTACTCCGAACTGGTCGGCCCCGCCCACGTCCGCAACGCCGTCAGCCTCAACTCGGCCAACTTCCAGTCGGCCCGCCTCATCGGCCCCGCCGTCGCGGGCGCCCTGATCGCGTCCGTCGGCAGCGGCTACGCCTTCCTGGTCAACGGCCTGTCCTTCCTCGCCCCCCTCGCCTCCCTCCTCCTCATGCGCAGCAGCGAGCTGCACCAGGTGGAGCGGGCACCGCGCGGCAAGGGACAGCTGCGCGAAGGGCTGCGGTACGTCGCCGGCCGCCCCGAGCTGATCTGGCCGATCGCGCTCGTCGGCTTCGTCGGCACGTTCGGCTTCAACTTCCCCATCTGGCTGACCGCCTTCTCCGACGACGTCTTCCACGCCGGAGCGGGTACGTACGGCTTCCTCAACACCCTGATGGCCGTCGGCTCCCTCGCCGGCGCCCTCCTCGCCGCCCGGCGCGGCACCTCGCGGCTGCGGCTGCTGGTCGGCGGGGCGGTCGCCTTCGGCGTCCTGGAGATCGCCGCCGCGTTCTCGCCGTCCTTCTGGCTCTTCGCGCTGCTGCTGGTGCCGATCGGCATGTTCGGCCTGACGGTCAACGTCACCGCCAACTCGTCGGTCCAGCTCGCCACCGACCCCGTGATGCGGGGCCGGGTGATGAGCCTCTACATGATGGTGTTCGTCGGCGGTACGCCGGTCGGCGCGCCCCTGCTGGGCTGGATCACCGACACCTACGGCGCCCGCGTCGGCTTCGCCACGGGCGGTGCCGTCTCGCTGGTCGCCGCCGTGGTGATCGGCCTGGTGCTGGCCCGGGTGGGCGGGCTGCGCCTGAAGGTCGACCTGCGCCCGGGTCACCCGCACGTGCGGTTCGTCCCGCGCGAGCAGCTGGCCACGGCGGCGTAACGGCGGGAAGGGGGCCACCTCACAAGCGGTGGCCCCTTCCGTCACACCCGCCGCTCCCGCACCTGCCCGGGCCACTCGCCGACCGTGAAGGCCTCCGTGGGCGTGAATCCGTCCGACCGCGTGCGCCGGCAGCGCGCTGCGACGACCACGGGTCGGTGCCCCACGGGTCGGTGCCCCACTGGCCGGTGATGCCGCGCGGGTTCAGCCGGACGACCGCGCTGTCCAGCATGCCGCGTATCGCGGGGATGTCGTCGGCCCCGCCCAAGGCGGGAACAAGGCGCGTGGATCATGCCAGACTCGCGGTATGAGGCTTTTCGCTGCCGTGCTGCCGAGCCGCGTGGCCGTCGACGAACTCGGCGCCGTCGTCGACCGGTTGAGGGAGCTGCCCGGCGCCGGCGACCTGCGCTGGACGGGCCGCGACGGCTGGCACTTCACGCTCGCGTTCATGGGGGAGGTGGACGACGGGCTGGTGCCGGAACTGCGTACCCGGCTCGCCCGCGCCGCGCACCGCACCGAGCCGTTCCCGCTGCGCCTGCACGGAGGCGGGCGGTTCGGGCGGCGCGTCCTGTGGGCGGGCGCGGCGGGCGGGCTGGACGAGATGCGGCTGCTCGCCGAACGCGCGGACGCGGCCGCCCGGCGCTCCGGCATCCCGATGGACGAGCACCGCCGCTACCACGCCCACCTGACGGTGGCGCGCGGCCGCACGGACGCCACCGACCTGCGCCCGTTCGTCGAGCGGCTCCACGACTTCGAGGGCACCCGCTGGGAGGTGGCCGAGCTCGCCCTCGTACGCAGCCACCTCCCGGGCGGCGGCGGTGGCGGAGGCCGGGGCCCGCGTTACGAGACGGTCGGGTCCTGGCCGCTCGGGCGGGCCGGTTAACCTCGAAGGGTGGACCCGAAAACCCGTAACCGGATCATGGCCGGTGTACTCGTGCTGATGTTCGTGATCATCGCCGTGGCGGCCGCGCTCGGCTGACCGAGCGCGGCCGCTCCGGCCTGTCGGCGCCTCACCAGGCGAAAGCCTCCGGGGACGGCCCCGGTCCCGGGAAGATCGCGTCCAGCTCCGTCAGGACCTCGTCCGACAGCTCCAGCTCCACGGCCCGCAGCGCGGAGTCGAGCTGCTCGGCGGTGCGCGGCCCGACGATCGGCCCCGTCACCCCCGGCCGGGACAGCAGCCAGGCCAGGGCCACCTCGCCGGGCTTGAGGCCGTGCTTGTCGAGGAGATCCTCGTACGCCTGGATCTGGAGGCGTACGTCGGTGTTGGCGAGGGCGTCCGCCGACCGCCCGCTCGTGCGGCGCGCCCCCTCGGTCTCCTTCTTGATCACCCCGCCGAGCAGCCCGCCGTGCAGCGGGGACCAGGGGATGACGCCGACGCCGTAGTCCTGCGCGGCCGGGATGACCTCCATCTCGGCGCGGCGCTCGGCCAGGTTGTAGAGGCACTGCTCGCTGACGAGCCCGAGCATGCCGCGCCGGTCGGCGATCTCATTCGCCTGGGCGATCTTGTAGCCGGGGAAGTTCGACGATCCCGCGTAGAGGATCTTCCCCTGCTGGATCAGTACGTCGATGGCCTGCCAGATCTCCTCGAACGGCGTGCGCCGGTCGATGTGGTGGAACTGGTAGAGGTCGATGTAGTCGGTGTTGAGCCGCTTGAGGCTGCCTTCGACGGCCCGCCGGACGTTCACGGCGGAGAGTCGGTCGTGGTTGGGCCAGACGTTCCCGTCGGCCGACATGTTCCCGTACACCTTGGTGGCGAGCACGACCTTGTCCCGGTCGCCGCCCCGGGCGAACCAGGAGCCGATGATCTCCTCCGTACGGCCCTTGTTCTCGCCCCAGCCGTAGACGTTGGCGGTGTCGAAGAAGTTGATGCCCGCGTCGATCGCGGCGTTCATGATGGCGTGACTGCCGGGCTCGTCGGTCTGGGGTCCGAAGTTCATCGTGCCGAGGACGAGTCGGCTGACCTTGAGTCCGGTGCGTCCGAGCTGCGTGTACTTCATGGACGTACAGCCAACGCCTTCGAGCGCCCTCGAAGCAAGGGGGCGCCGGGCGGGGCGCGGACGACGTGAGGGGGCGCGCGGTCAGTCGCGGGGGAAGTCGGCGGTGTCGAGGACGAGGCCGACGGGGGTGTCGGTGAGGTCGATGGGCTCGCCGAAGTCGAACCGGGCGTCTGCGGTGTACTCCTCGCCCTTCGGGTTGGTGTGGAGGACGCACCTGCCGGTGTACGGGTCGACGATGAGGTAGACCGGGACCTTGGCCTCGGCGTAGGCGGCCTTCTTGGGCCCGTAGTCGTTCATGCCGGTGCTGCGGGAGATGACCTCGGCGACGAACTCGACGTCCTGATAGCGACACAGCCCCTTGTCGGTCACGGCGGCGTTCTCGGCGAGCAGGGCCATGTCGGAGGCGAGGCCGTTGAGGTATCCCGGGTAGTCGATGCGGACGTCGGACACCAGCCGCTTGCGGGGGTGCTTGGTCCGAAGCTGGTCATAGATGTTCGCGATGATGTCCCAGTGGATCTTCCGCTGCGGCGTCATGAAGATGTTTCCCCCGACGATCTCGGTCTTGAAGCCCTCGGGGACGCCCATCCGCTCGAGCCCCTCGAACATCTCGTCCAAGGTCCACTCGTGGTTGCTCTCGGCCATGTGGATCCTGTCGTCGTCTACGACGGTCATCGTGGCGCTCCTCCCCGCTGCCGCGTGATCGCATGCAGCCGCGCATCTCAACGATACGCAGGCAAGGGCCGACACGCCGGTGGCGACAACTCGCCATTCAGTGAGAGGTCACGCCCCGCCCAGCCACCCCGCCGCGTCGAGCCGGAAGGCCGTCTCGGCCGGTACGACGGTACGCAGCGCCTCCTCCATGTCGCCGATGCGCTCCGGCCCGAGTGCCCCGGCCCACTCCGCCCGTAGCTCGTCGAAAATCGCGGCCGAGCGGGCCAGGGCGTCCAGGCCGTGCGGGGTGAGGCGGACGAGCTTGCGGCGGGCGTCGGCGGGGTCGTCGGCGCGCTCGGCGTACCCGAGGGCGACGAGCCGGTCCACGGTCTTGCCGGCCGCCTGCTTGGACACCCCGAGGCGCCGCCCCACCTCGCTGGCGGTCGCGCCGCCGGTCCCGATCGCCTGCATGGCGAAGCCGTACGCGGGCCGTACGTCGGGGTGGCCCTGACGGGCGAGTTCCGCGTGGAGGCGGTCGATGAGGGTGCGGAACCCGGCGAAGAGGAGCAGGGGCAGCTCATGGCCCTTGCCGTATTCGACAACCTGGTTTACCTTTTGATCGTCAACCATGTTGTCCATCTTAGGAGTGGCACGTGTTCGTCGACCACACCCTGGAGTCCGCCCCGCCGGCCGCCCGCCCCGTGATGGAAGCCGTTTCGCGGCGGACGGGCGGCCGGCTCCCGTCGGCCGTCGCCCGGATGGCCGCCTCTCCCGAACTGCTGGAGGGCTTCATGACCCTCACGGCCATGTTCGACCGCACCACCCTGGATCCGATCGCCCGCGAGACGGTCGTCATGGCCGTGGCCACCCGCAACGGCTGCCAGGTCTGCGTGGACCTCCACACCCGCAAGCTCCGCACCCTGGGCGCCGGCGCCGATGTCATCGCCGCCCTCCGCGAGGGCACGCCCCTGCCCGACGAACGCCTCGAAGCCGTACGGCGGTTCGTCGGCGCCGTCTACGCCACGACGGGCGAGGTCTCCGACGAGGACCTCGCCGCCTTCCTCGCCCACGGCTACACGGAACGCAACGCCCTGGAGGTCGTCATGGGCATCGGCACCTACACCATGTCGACCCTCGCGAACCGGCTCACGCGGGCGTAGCCGCCGCGACGTTGTCGGCCATGCGGCGCAGCACCTTGAGCGCGGCGACGTACTCGTCGTCGCTGATGCCGTCGTGGATCCGCGCCCGGATGCCGGTCACCAGCTCCTTGATACGGGCCTTGGCGGCGCGGCCCTCGTCGGTGAGGTGCAGGCGCTGCTCGGCGTCGATACCGAGCCAGCCCCGGTGGAGCAGGTGGTCGACGGCGCGGGAGGCGTCGTGCGGGGTGTCCGCGACGTCGGCGAGCCCGGAGACGATGACCTCACGGGTGACGTGGTCGCCGACGTCCACCCGGTTGAGCGTCCACCACTGGGGCTGGGTGACGTCCACGCGGGCCATGGCGTCGCGGAGGTGCGTGATGACCGCCTTGTGGACGACGCCGCTCCAGTAACCGATGGGCTGGGAGGCGAGGTCGGCGTCGGTGGCGGCGGGGTCGGCGGGGGCGGGAGCAGTCGTTGTCGTCGTCATGCGGACGATCGTAGGACCTCAACCGCGCTTGAGGTCAACTCCCTTACGGGGCACGTCCGTCCACGGGCGGAGACCGGCGTACGTCCAGGGGCCCACACCGTTCAGGCCGTGGGAGGACGACCCGGGAAGGGGCCGCTGCCTAGCCTCACCGGTATGCATCCACTGCCTCGCGGCGCAGCAGCCGCTTTACTCGGCCTGTCCCTCACCCTGCTCGGCACGGGCGTCGCCCAGGCCGCACCCCCCGCCACGGCCCCTTCCCCGGCCGCCGAGACCGCCCGCGTACGCCTCGAACTGCCGCCGCCCACCGGGGCGTACGCCGTCGGCCGCGACACCCTGCACCTCGTGGACACCGACCGCCCCGACCCCTGGGTCCCGGAGGCCGGGGCACGCGAGCTGATGGTGTCCCTGTACTACCCGGCCCGGCCCGGCGGCGGCCGGACCGCCCCGTACATGACCGAGGGCGAGGCCCGCGCCTTCATCGAGGACCGGGAACTCACCGACGCGGTCTCCGCCCGGACCCTCAGCGGCACCCGCACCAACTCCCGCCCCGGCGCGGCGCCCGTACGCGGAAAGTTCCCGCTCGTGGTGCTGTCGCCCGGGTTCACCGTCAACCGCTCCACGCTGACCCTGCTCGCCGAGGAACTCGCCAGCCAGGGGTACGTCGTCGCCGCCGTCGACCACGCCTACGAGACAGTGGGCACGGCGTTCCCCGGCGGCCGTCTCCTGGACTGCGTCGCCTGCGAGAAGATCCAGCCGGGTGGGTACGGCGTGGTGCCCAAGGGCCGCGCGAAGGACGTGTCCTTCCTGCTCGACCGGCTGCTCTCCGACCGGCACCCCGCCTGGCGGCACGCCCGCATGATCGACCACGCGCGGATCGGCATGGCCGGCCACTCCATCGGCGGCGCGTCCGCCGCGACGACCATGGCGGGCGACCGGCGGGTACGCGCCGGGGCCAACATGGACGGCTCCTTCATGGAGCCGATCCCGGCCGAAGGCCTGGGCGGACGCCCCTTCATGATGCTGGGCACGGGCGACGACGACCGCTCGTGGGTGCGCGACTGGCCCCTCCTCGACGGCTGGAAGCGCTGGATCAACGTCACCGGATCGGGCCACTTCACCTTCACCGACACGCCCGTCCTCGCCGACCAGCTGGGCCTCCTGCCCCCGGGCGAGCCCCTGTCGGGCAAACGGTCGCAGGAGATCACCCGCGCGTACGTGACGGCCTTCTTCGACCTGCACCTGAAGGGCGCGGAGCGGCCTCTACTGGACGGTCCCTCCGCCGAGCACCCGGAGGTGGTCTTCCACGAGGAACGCTGACCAGGCGGCGGGGGAGAGGGCCAGGGCGGGGCGGGTCACGTCCTTGGAGTCACGGACGTGGACGGTGCGGGGGGAGAGGGCGACCTCGACGCAGTCGCCGCCCTGGTCGCCGCTGTAGCTGCTTTTGAACCAGTCGAGGTTGGTGCTCATAGCTCGCGTGCCACCTGTTCGATAAGTTTGGCGGAGTCCTCCGGTGTGAGGGCCTGAGCCCGCAGAATGCCATAGCGGGCGAACACGTCTCCCATGTCAGGCTGTTCGCTGAGAAAGTAGCGTCCGCCCTGACCCTCGACGTAGACGAGACCGCGCCGCTCGGCTGTGTCCAGGAGAGTGAAAGGCCCGTTCAGTCCGGCATGGGTCTGTCGGTCTTCAGGCATCACCTGGATCTCAACGTTGCGTAGTCGTGCGACGTCGAGGACGTGCAGCAAGTTCTCCTTGAGGACGTCTGGACCGCCAAGGGGCCGGGTCAGCACTGCCCTTTCGAGCACGAAGCTGATCAGTGGCGTGGGCTTGCGGTGGAACAGAGCCTGCCGCGCCAGGCGAGCCGCGACTCCCGCATCGATCTCGTCACTGTCCAAGGGCGGACAGGCACAGCCGATGACAGCGCGGGCGTACGACTCGGTCTGGAGTAGTCCGGGGATCACGTGATTTTCGTACTTGTGCACGCCCGCCGCCTTCGCCTCCTCCTCCAAGTAGTCCTCGAACCAGGCCGCGACCCCGCTCGCCTTCACCTCCTCCGCCACCTCCACCAGTGCACCTTGTGCACCCAGCACCTCGTCCGCCACGTTCACGAAGTTGCCCCTCGGGCGGCGTTCGCCGCGCTCGATCATGGCCACTTGGGACTTGGAGTATCCGGTCTCCCGGCCCAGCGCCTCCTGGGAGACCTTGGCCCGCTCCCGGTAGAACCGCAGCAGCCTGCCGAACGCCTTCGCGGCGCCTGGGCTGCCGTTGTTTCCGATGTTCACGCCCGCCCTCCCCACGTACACAGTCCTGCACAAACGCCGTGTGGCGCTGGTCACAGTAGAGCGGGACCGCAAAGCTGGCCGCATGAATCCGCGCATTTCACTTGACAGGGTTCCGTCCTGGATTCCCGCGTCCGGGCATGCCCTGCGGCATGCGGGCATCCACTTCGACGCCGTGCGCATCGGGGGACTCCTCGGGGAGGAAGTGGCTTACCGGCTCATGGAGTTCACCGACTTCCAGGCCGGGCCGATCGTCCGGGAGCTGACCGGTGAGCAGAACCTGTACTTCCTCCTGCCGCCCCAGACGGCGGCGGCTCACGCGTGGCCGGCGGGGACGCGGGCCCTGAGCCGAGCCGGGCGCAGCGCCGCGTTCGTCGGCATCCCCGCGCTCGACGGGCTGACCTGGCCACTGGACTGGCGCTCGCACCCCACCGAGGAAGTCCCCTTCGTGGAACCCGACTTGCTTCACGAAATGGTGGGCCACGCGCTCAACGCGCCGCCCCGGTAAGGCTCTCGGTGTGGGCGTGCTGGTCATGGTGGGCGTGTGGGCCGCCCTCTCTCCGAGTGTGGCGGGCTCCGGCGGCCCGTCAAGGGCGCTTCGCGTCGGCTTCGCCGATGGGCTTCGCCCACCCTTGACCGGCCGCCTCCGCCCGCCTTTTCCCACTCGGAGGGCGGCCCCGGGGGAACGGGCCCAGGAGGGGCGCCCCTTTCCCGTGCCGTTCGTGGCCGTGAGACGGGTGCCGCAGGGGGCGCGGCAGAGGAATGGGGCGGCGCGGCTCGGCTAAGCGGCGGGCCGCCGTCTGTGGGTTGCGGTGCAGGACCTCGCTTCGGTGGGTGGTGGGTGCGCGGGAGTGGTGTGGGGTTTCCGGGCTGGGTTCGGCGGCTGCGGGTGGGTGAGGGGCTGGGGTTCAGGCAGGTGGCTGGGGTGGGTGCGGGGTTGGGCCGGGGTGTTGCCCTGTCCGGCCGGGGGCATGGCGGGGACGTTGGGCCCCGGGTCGGTGAAGCTCCCGGCGCGGCCTGGTCTCCGGCTTGGGCCCGGGGCCGGGGCCTCCCGGACGGTCGGGCGCGGCCGGGTCGGTCCGGCCGCCGACACCGGCCGCCGTGGCACGCACGCTGCTGCCCTGCCCGGGCGCTCGAAGTCCGGGAAGGGGCGGCCCCTTTGGCCTCTCCGGTCACAGCCGTGTCGGCTCACCGGGGTTGTGTGCGGGATCGGACACCTGTGCCGGGATGCTCGTGGCCGGGAGGTGTCCTGCTCCGCACACAACTCCCCGGCTGTGGTGCCGGTGTGACCGTGGGGACCGGTGAGGCGCCCTCGTGAGGCGGGCGGGGCCCCTGGGACTTTCGAGCCCGGCACGCGTGACGCCAAGCGGGGGCCGTCGTGCCCCGGCACAGGACCAGGTCTGCCCGGCGCCCGGGGCGGGATCCAGCCCCTCGTCTCCTCCAGGAGTCGGGGCGGGGTCCGGTCACCGGTGCACCGCACGGTCGGTTGCCTGTCCGGCACCCGCCTGGGGCGCGCCCTTCCCCTGGCAGCCCCCAGGGCCCCGGACACGTCATCGGACCCAGCGGGCGGGCTCCTCCGCCCTCTCCAGTCACAGCCGTGTCGCCTCGCCGGAGTTGTGGGCGGGATGGGACACCCACAGCCCCCGACATCACGGCGGGGAGGTGTCCCACACCGCACACAACTCCCCCATCCCGGCGCTGCTGTGACCGAGGAGACGGGTGGGACCTGCCCTGCGTGGCAGGCGGGGCCGGTGAGCCCCGGGCGCCGCTCCGCCAGGGCAACACCCGGCCCAGCCCCCGCCCCACCCCAGCCACCCGCCTGAACCCCAACCCCTCACCCACCCGCAGCCGCCGAGCCGGGCCCGGATGCCCCATGCCACTGGGGCGCACCCCCACCCACCGGAGCGAGGTCTTGTACCGCAGCCGAAAGGCGGCCGCCCGCCGCCGAGCCGACAGCGAGCACCCCATTCCACTGCCGCGCCCCCTGCGGCGCCCGCCTCCTGGCCACGAAC
This sequence comes from Streptomyces sp. CB03234, assembly GCF_001905885.1. Taxonomy (GTDB): domain Bacteria; phylum Actinomycetota; class Actinomycetes; order Streptomycetales; family Streptomycetaceae; genus Streptomyces. Next base: position 184,561 of record NZ_LIYH01000006.1, read on the forward strand.
GGCACGGGGAAAGGGGCGCCCCTCCTGGGCCCGTTCCCCCGGGCCGCCCTCCGAGTGGGAAAAGGCGGGCGGAGGCGGCCGGTCAAGGGTGGCCGTAGGCCATCGGCGAAGCCGACGCGAAGCGCCCTTGAGGGGGCGCTGGAGCCCGCCACACTCGGAGAGAGGGCGGCCCGCACGGTAACCGTGGGCGGGGCGTCCAGCCCGAGGGCGGTGGCCCGCACGGTAACCGTGGGCGGGGCGTCCAGCCCGAGGGCGGTGGCCCGCACGGTAACCGGACCAGCACGCCCACCCCCGGGACACGGCGAGCCCACACGCCCACCATGACCAGCACGCCCGCGATGGTGGCCCTAGGCGTACGGGCCGCCCAGGGTCCAGGCCTGGTGCATGGCCGTGGCGAAGGCGGCTGCCAGTTTGTGCTCGCCCGACGGGCCGGGGTGGGTGCCGTCGTAGGTGTCGGTGTCGATGTCGTACGACTCCGGGGGCGAGGCCAGGAGGAGCGGGGAGCCGGGCTGGTCGAGGTCGGCGACGGACTTGGCCAGCAGCTCGTTGAAGCGGGCGCACTCGGCGGCGAAGGGCGCGTCGTAGCGGGCGCGTATGTTCGGTATCACCGGGAGCAGGACCGCCCGGACATGCGGGTTGGCGGCGCGGGCCTCGGCGATGAAGGAGCGGACGTTCCGGGACGTCTGCGTGCTGTCCGTGTAGAAGCCCAGGTCTATCAGTCCCAGGGACACCAGCAGCACGTCCGCCTTCGTCGCGGCGACCGTCTCACCGATCACCGGCGCCATGTGCAGCCAGCCCTCGCCCCAGCCGGAGAGGTGCCTGCGGGCGTCGGCGGGGAAGGCGGGGTCGGCGTACGCGTGCGAGACGGGGGCGTCGGCGGCCGGGTCGTACAGCTCGGTGCGGGGGCCGACGATCTCGTACGGGCGGCCGTCGGAGGTCGCGTCGAGGTGCTGCCACATCCGGTAGCGCCAGGTGTAGTCGCCGGCGCGTCCGATGGTCATGGAGTCGCCGACGAACATGAAACGCATGGGGGTCATCATCGCCGACCGGGGCGCTGGTGTGCGATGTGACCATGGACACTGGGGGCATGGTTTCGTTGCGTACGACGGTGGGTCTGGCCTCGGCCGTGGTGGTGCTGGCCGCCGCCGCCCCCGCCATGGCGGAAGACGGCGGGTTCACGATCGGGGACCCCCGGATCACCGAGTCGAGCGGCCTCGCGGCGAGCCGCGCCCACCCGGGCGTCTACTGGACGCACAACGACCAGGACGAGCCACGGGTGTTCGCCGTGGACGGCAGGACCGGCAAGACCGTCGCCACCGTCACCCTGCGCGGGGTCGGCACGCCCCGTGACATGGAGGCGATCTCGGTCGGGGCGGACGGCCAGGTGTACGTGGGCGACATCGGGGACAACCTCGACGGCTCCTGGCAGCACGTCTGGATCTACCGCTTCCCCGAGCCGGAGCGGCTGCGCGATCAGACCGTGGAGGCCACGCAGTACACGGTGACGTACGCCGACGGGCCCCGTAACGCCGAGGCGTTGATGGTGCATCCGAAGACCGGGCGGGTCTACATCGCGTCGAAGAACGAGGACGGGGGCGGGCTGTACGAAGGTCCCGCCCGGCTGAGCGCCGATGGCCCGAACGTGTTCCGGCGGATCGCCGAGGTGCCGTGGGTCACGGACGGGGCGTTCTCGCCGGACGGCGGGGAGCTGGTGTTGCGCGGCTACTTCAGTGCCCGGGCGTACGCCTGGAAGGACGGGCGGCCGGGCGAGGAGCGGCGGTTGAGCGCGCCGATCCAGCGGCAGGCGGAGTCGGTGACGTACGCGGTGGACGGGTCGGCGCTGATGTACGGCACGGAGGGGGCGAACAGCGAGGTGGTGCGCGTACCTCTGGAGTCGCGGCCCGCCCCGGACAGGAGCGGCTCCCCCGGTTCGGGCGGCAACGGCGGGGCGTCGCCGGTGGATCCGGGCGCCGGCGGGGGCGAGGGCGCCGGCGAGGGCGCCGGCGGCGGCAACGCCACCGTGGGCGCCGTGGTGCTGGCCGGTGCCGCCGTGCTCGTACTGGTGTGGCGGCGCTCGCGACGCCCCAGGGGCTGAGCGCGGGGCCCGGGCATGCGGTGTGGTCCGCGTCCGCCGGCCGCCTCACGGTCCGCGTCCGCCGGCCGCCTCACGGCCCGCCCCCTCCGCAGCCCCCGCCCCCGCCCCCGCCCCCGCCGCAGGCGCTCCCGCCGCCGCCGCCCGCGCCGCCGCAGCCGGCCGGGCCCGCGCAGGAGGTGCCGCCCCAGTCGGAGGTGGTGCCGCACCAGTAGGCGGCGCCGAGGCCGGGTGAGACACCGCCGGAGCCGAACGGGCTCTGCCGGGCGGCCCAGGTCTCGGGGGTGACCAGTGCGGTGAACTCCGGTTCCCTGGAGGCGGCCAGGCCGTAGAGGGCCACGGCGCCCACAGGGGTGGCCGCCAGTGTGGTCAGGGTGTCGGACGACCGGGACGTCGGCGGGCGTTGCCGCTCGGCGCGCAGGGTGTCGAGCTTCCGGCGGACCTCGTCCGGTACGCGCGCGTGCACCGGCTTCAGCAGCCACGCCGGTACGGCTCCGATCGCGGACAGCAGCAGCCCGGCCCACCAGCGGTGCGGCGTGCCGAGGGCGAGTTCGCCCACGGTGAGGACCAGCGGCAGCACGGCTGCGATTCGCAGGAGGCGCCGCGCCCGGTACTGGCGGCGCAGCAGGGACGGGCTGACCAGGACGGACTCGGTCTTCAGACGGTCGCCGACCGATTGCACCGCGCGGGTCGAGGCCGCTCGGGCCACCAGCTTCCCGAGGCGCTCGGTGCGGTGGATGCCCGCGGCCTGGATGACCGCCCTCTCGACGGCGTCCACCGTGTCGCCGGACGCGTCGTCGTGGCACGTGACCGTGCCGTCCTCCGCGACGGACAGCCGGCCCTGCCGCTTCATCCGGTAGAGCGCGATCGTCACCACGCGCCGGGGCCCGCCCGCCAGGAAGGCCAGCTCGTGGGCTGTCAGGTCCTCGCGGACCTGCACCGCGCGTTTCGTCTCCCGCCGTATCGCCGCCATCACGAGCAGGTGGTGGGCGAGCGCGCCGGCCACCACCACCAGCGCTGCGAGTTGGAGCACACCGGGCCACATGGCGTATCCCCCGTCAATCCCCCGTAATCCCCGTTGAAGGCGTTGTCCCCGCGGAGGGAGATCGGCAAGCGTGCCCGGTGTTTCGGCGAGGGGTGGGCCCGCGGAGGGGGCGCGGGCCCACCCGGTCACCGGGAAGTGCCTACTTCGGGCACTCCTTCCAGGCCAGCCGGTAGATCGTCTTGATGTCGGCGTCCGTGGAGTCCATGGCGATGAAGCTGGTGGTCTTCGTCGGGTCGGAGGTGCCCGCGCTGACCCGCAGTTCGGTGTTGATGTTGAAGTTCCGCTTCACGCCGCAGGGCGCCCAGACCAGCTGGCCCCAGTCGGTCTGGTCGGTCGCCTGCCAGTTGTTGTCGTACGGGCCCTTGTACGGGTGCGACCTGGAGGCCGTGTCGGGCGAGCCCTGGAAGTAGTAGGACGCCTTCTGTACGGCGGTGGCGCCGGCCTCCAGCTTGGCGTAGCCGCGGTAGTCGGCGCTGGCGACGGCGTAGGTGAAGCCGTGCGGGACGTGCACGATCAGGTTGAGCTGGCAGTTCTTGCGGAAGTCGGTCGGCTCCGCGCCCACGCCCACCTGGGCGAGGTAGTCGCTGTACGTCACGGTGAAGGCGGTGTTGTCCGGGGCGACGGCGACGGCGGCCGTGCCCAGGGGGCAGCCCGAGCCGTTGACGGTCGCGATCTCGATCACGATCTTGTCGGGCGGGGCGACGATGCCCGCCGAGGCGGGGGTCGGCGCGAGGACGGTCGACGCGACCGCTGTGGTGAGGGCCGCGCCGGTGAGCAGCGCTCGGGGTCGTCTGGACATGGGGCTCCGATCGGTTGCCGGTCGAAGTGGGGGGTCCAACCGTGGAAGGCGTGCACATGTCAATCCACCGGCTCCGTGGTGCTGGTGTGCCGGAGTGCTTCGGATGGTAGGGACCGGCGACAGCGCCGGATAGAGCGGTTATCGGCCGCATACGGAAGGGCCCCGACCCATCGGGTCGGGGCCCTTCCGCTACGTACGCCGGATGCCTACAGCTTCTCGATCACGTAGTCGACGCACGCCGTCAGCGCCTCGACGTCCGCCGGGTCGATCGCCGGGAACATCGCGATCCGCAGCTGGTTGCGGCCCAGCTTGCGGTACGGCTCGGTGTCGACGATGCCGTTGGCGCGCAGCACCTTGGCGACCGCCGCCGCGTCGATCTCGTCCGAGAAGTCGATCGTGCCGATGACCTGCGAGCGCTTCGCCGGGTCCGAGACGAACGGCGTCGCGTACTTCGACTCCTCCGCCCAGCCGTACAGGGTGCGCGCGGACGTCGCGGTGCGGCGCACCGACCAGTCGAGACCGCCCTGCCCGTTGATCCACTTCAGCTGCTCGTTGAGCAGGAAGAGGGTGGAGAGGGCGGGGGTGTTGTACGTCTGGTTCTTCAGCGAGTTGTCGATCGCCGTCGGCAGGGAGAAGAACTCCGGGATGTGGCGGCCCGAGGCGTGGATCCGGGCGGCCCGCTCCAGCGCCGCCGGGGAGAACACGCCGATCCACAGGCCGCCCTCGGAGGCGAACGACTTCTGCGGGGCGAAGTAGTAGACGTCCGACTCGGTGATGTCGACCGGCAGGCCGCCCGCGCCGGACGTCGCGTCCACCAGGACCAGCGCGCCCTCGTCGGCGCCCTCGACGCGCTTGACGGGCGCGGCGACACCGGTGGAGGTCTCGTTGTGCGTGAACGCGTACACGTCGACGCCCGCCTCCGCCCGCGGCTCGGGGTGCGTGCCCGGGTCGGAGGAGATCACGGTCGGCTCGGCCAGCCACGGGGCCAGCTTCGACGCCTTGGCGAACTTGGAGGAGAACTCGCCGAAGGACAGGTGCTGCGACTTGTTCTCGATCAGCCCGTGGGTCGCGATGTCCCAGAAGGCGGTGGAGCCGCCGTTGCCGAGGATCACCTCGTAGCCCTCGGGGAGGGAGAACAGGTCGCGTACGCCCGCGCGGACCTCGCCGACCAGGTTCTTGACCGGGGCCTGGCGGTGGGACGTACCGAGGAGGGAGGTGCCGGTGGCGGCCAGGGCGTCCAGCGCCTCCGTACGCACCTTGGAGGGGCCCGCGCCGAAACGGCCGTCGGCGGGCTTGATGTCAGCGGGAATCTGGATCTCAGCCACGGACCGGAGCCTAGTCCCTGACGGACACGGCGGAGCGCCGTGTCCGTCGGGTGAGACGAGGAAATGAGACGTCAGCGCGGCTCAGCGCAGCCGGACGGGCAGCTCGAAGAGATCGTTCTGGGTGACGACCGGCTTGTTGCGGAGCTCGGAGGCGGGCACGGCGAGCGTGAGGTCCGGGAAGCGCGCGTACAGCGCGGGCAGGGCGACGCCCGCCTCCAGGCGGGACAGCGCGGCGCCCGGGCAGACGTGCGGGCCGTGGCCGAAGGAGATGTGCCGGCTGGGCGAGCGGGTGATGTCGAAGACGCCCGCGCTGGGGCCGTGCTGCTTCTCGTCACGGCCGATCGCCCCGTACGACACGATCAGCGCGTCCCCCGCGGGGAGGGTACGGTCGCCCACCTGGACGTCCTCGGTCGCGAACCGGATCAGGACGTGCGAGGTGGGCGTGGAGTAGCGGAGGGTCTCCTCGACCACCGCGTCCCAGCCGGCCTCACCGGAGCGGACGAGGGCGAGCTGCTCGGGGTGGGCGGACAGGTTGACCACGGCGTTGACGATCAGCGAGATCGTCGTCTCGTGGCCCGCCGCCACCATCAGCTGGAGGGTGGAGACGATCTCCTCGTCGGTGAGGTGGTCGCCGTTCTCGGAGGCGGCGATCAGCGCGCTGGTGAGGTCGTCGCCCGGCTCGGCGCGGCGGGCGGCCACCACCTTCGCCATCATCTCCGCCAGTTCCCCGAGGGTCGCCACGACCTCCTCCGGCGGCGTCTGGGTGGAGAAGAACTTGTCGAACAGGACCTTCAGGCGCGGATGGTCCGCCGGGTCGATGCCCATCAGGTCGCTGATGACGTACATGGGGAGGGGGTAGGCGAAGGCGGCCTTGAGGTCGACGACCGCGCCCGGCTCGTGCGCGGCGAGGCCGTCCAGCAGGCCCTCGGTCAGCTCGGTGATCCGCTCCCGCATCAGCTCCACCCGGCGCGGGGTGAGCGCCTGCGCGACCAGTGCCCGCATCCGGCGGTGGTCCTCGCCGTCCACGGTCAGCATGGAACGGCCGGGGTTGGCCAGGCCGATCAGCGGCCAGTCCAGGGGTATCTCGCCGCGCTGCCAGGCGCCCCACACGTTGATGTCCTTCACCAGCCGCTTGTCGGTGAGCAGTTCGCGCGCCTCCGCGTGGTGCGTGACCGCCCACACCGGCACCCCGCCCGGCAGGACGACCCGGGCGAGCGGCCCGGCGGCGCGCAGGCGGGCGCTCTCGCCGTCGAGGTCGGTGACGAAGGGGTCCAGATGGATGGGCTCAGTGGTCATGGGGTGCCTCCGAGGGCGGGGGTCGGGGTGAAGGTCACGGGCAGGTCGGTCAGGCCGCGCAGCCAGGGCGACGGCCGCCGGGTGAGGGAGCCGGCCGGTACGGCGAGGTCGAGGTCGGGCAGCCGGTCCAGCAGCACCTCGATCCCGGTACGGGCGATGACCTCGGCGATCTCCTGGGCGGGGAACGGGCAGCGGTGCTCGCCGTGCCCGAAGGAGAAGTGGGCGCTGTTGCCGCCGGTGAGGGCGGAGTTGTCGATGTGGACCTGCGGGTCGGCGTTGGCGGCGGCCAGGCCCAGCAGGAGCAGGTCGCCGGCCTTGATGTGCCGCCCGCCCAGGTGGGTGTCGCGCGACGCCCACCGGCCGGCGACGTTCTGGGTGGGGGTGTCGGCCCACAGCACCTCGTTCATCGCCTCGGCGACGCTGTGCCGGCCGCCGGACAGGGAGGCCGCGAACCGGTCGTCGGTCAGCATCAGGCGCAGCGAGTTGCCGATCCAGTCGGCCGTCGGCTGGTGCCCGGCCGCCATCATGACCATCAGGTCCTGCGCCATCTCCTCGACGGTGAAGCCGGACGGGTCGGCCAGCATGCGCGATGCCACGTCCTCGGCCGGCTCGGTCTGCTTGGCGGTGAGGAGGCCGAATATCGCCTCGGCCAGGTGCCGCTGGCCGTCGAGCGCCCGCTCCCGGCCGTCGATCATGTCGTTGAGCGCGGTGACGAGCCCGGGGCCCTGTGCGTCGGGCACGCCGTAGATCTTCACCAGGACGCGGACGGGCAGCAGCATGGCGTACTGGGCGATCAGCTCCGCCTCGCCCGTGCCGCAGAACGTGTCGATGAGCCCGTCCGCGTACTCCTCGGCGTACCGGCGCAGGCTGAAGGGGTCGACCGATTCCAGGGCGGTCGCGATCATCCCGGCGCGCTGCCGGTGGCGTTCGCCGACCGTGTAGAGGATCGACGGCTGCTTGCGGCCGATCATCGGCAGCAGCGGCCAGTCGTCGGGGATGCGGTCCCACTGGTTCCACAGGTCGGAGTCGCGGCTGAAGAGCACCGGGTCGCTGGTGACCTGGTGCAGCTCCCGGTAGTCGAGCACCAGCCAGGCCGGTACGTCCCCGTCGAGCACGACCGGAGCGACGGCTCCGTGCTCGCGCCTCAGCTCCCGGTACAGCTGGGCGGGTTCGGCCTGGAACCGGGGCCCGGACAGGGGCAGCGGGGCGGTCATGTTCTGGTCTCCCGGAGGGCGTGCAGGTGTTGGAGGTGGGTGACGAGCGTGATCAGTACGTACTTGCTCGACGAGCGGTCGCGGGCGTCGCACTCGACCAGCGGTACGTCGTCGGCCAGGTCGAGCGCCTCGCGGATCTCGCGCTCGGTGTGGGCCGGGCCGCCGAAGTCGTTGCAGGCGACGATGAACGGCATGCCGTGGTGCTCCAGGCGGTCGATCGCGTACCAGGAGTCGGCGAGGCGGCGCGTGTCGACGAGGACGACCGCGCCGAGGGTGCCGGAGAAGAGGCGGTCCCACAGGAACCAGAAGCGTTCCTGGCCGGGGGCGCCGAAGAGGTACAGGACGTTGCGCGCGTCGAGCGTGATGCGGCCGAAGTCGAAGGCGACGGTGGTGGACGTCTTGGCGTGGATCTGGCCGACGTCGTCGACGGCCTCGCCCGCGCGGGTCATCGTCTCCTCGGTGTTGAGGGGACGGATCTCGCTGACCGAGCGCACGAGGGTGGTCTTGCCGACACCGAAACCGCCGACGATGACGATCTTGAGACCGTTGTCGGCGGTGCTGGTGAGGGGTGTCCGTTCAGAGATTGCGGAGTCCAACGAGCACCTGCTCCAGGATGTCGGGGTCGGGAAGGCTGTGCGCGGATGCGCGCGGGTGGCGGGCGCTGATCCGGCCCGTACCGAGCAGGTCGGAGAGCAGGATGCGCACGATGCCGACCGGCAGGGCGAGTTCGGCCGCCACCTCGACGACCGCGGTGGGGCGCCGGCACATGCGGAGGATCGCGGTGTGCTCCGACTGCATGCCGGGCGCCGGCTCGGACTCGGCGACCACCAGGGTGACCAGGTCGAACGGCGCGTCCGGGCCGGAGCGGGTGCGGCCACCGGTGAGGGTGTACAGCCGGTCCGGGGACTCGTCCCGGTGGCTCCCGGACCGGCCTGTCGGGCTCACGGTGTGCGGGGCTCGGCGTGCAGGTGCTCGCCGAGCTGCTCGACGAGCTCGCTCATGTTGTGCCCGACCAGGCCGACGTCGGAGTCCTCGGCGGCGACGACCGCGAGGTGGGCGCCCTCGCCGGCCTCGACGATGAGCAGGATGCCGCCGTAGAACTCGGCCATCGCGGACCGTACGCCGCCGGTCCCGTCGCCGAACTCCATGGACGCCCCGTGGGACAGGCTCTGGATGCCCGCCGCTATGGCGGCCAGCTGGTCGGCCTGGTCGACGGACAGCTCGGGCGTACGGCACAGCTTGAGGCCGTCCCGGGACAGCACGAGTGCGTGGCGGGCGCCGGGCGTGCGCTGGAGCAGGTTCTCCAGCAGCCAGTTGAGCTTCTCGTCGGTGGTGGTGCCGGTCGTCATCGGGGGGTGCCTTCCGTGGTGGTGCGTACCGCGTGGCGGAAGCTGCTGAAACGGGCCGCCGACCGGGTCCGGGAGGCGGGGTCGGTGGTGGAGGGGGTCGTGGGGGTGGCGCCGGGGGTGCCTTCGGGGGTGCCGCCGGGGGTGCCGTCGGGGGTGCCTTCGGGGGTGCCTTCCGGGTGGGCGGCGGCCAGGGTCTGGCCCCGGCGGCGCTTGGGGAGGCCGCCGGGGGTGGTGGAGGGGGAGGGGGAGGTGGAGGTGACGAAGGGGGGTGACGGGGGGTCGTGGGGCGCGTGGGGCGCATGGGTGTCGCGGGGCGCGCCGGGCACGGGGGTCGTGCCGGGGGCGTGGGCGGCCGTGTCGCGGGGGCGGGTGATCAGCTCGTGCGGGATCATCACCAGCGCGCCGGTGCCGCCGCGGGCCGAGGGGCGGAAGGACACGGTCAGCCCGTGCTTGCGGGCCAGGCGGCCGACGACGGCCAGGCCGAGGCGGGTGCCGGACAGGCCGGTCAGGTCGGTCCGTTCGGCGGTGACGGCGCGTTCGGCGCGGCGCAGCTGGACGTCGCTCATGACCAGGCCGCTGTCCTCGACGGTGACCACGAGCCCGGCCGGGACCTCCTCGACGTACACATGGACCTCGGCGGTGGGTGGCGAGAAGTTCGCGGCGTTGTCCAGGAGTTCGGCGAGGGCGTGCATGACGCCCTCGGCCGCGTGCCCGGCGATCGCCGCGTCGCTGGTGGTGTGGAGCCGTACGCGCTGGTAGCCGCCGATACGGCCCATCGCGCCGCGCAGGATGGACTCCATCACGATCGGCTTGGCCCAGCGGCGGCCGGAGCGGGCGCCGGTGAGGACGGCGATGGAGTCGGCGAGGCGCCCGGCCTGGGCGGTGCGGTGGTCGAGGTGGAGGAGGTCGGTGAGGACGTCCTCGTCGGTGTGCCGGTGCTCCATCTCGCGGAGGTCGGCGAGCATGCTGGTGGCGAGGGCCTGCATGCGGCCGGCCGCGTTGGCGCAGGCGGCCACGGCGGCGGCCCGGTTGGTCTCGCTGCGCGCGGCCTCCGCCCGGGCCCGGTCGGCGTCGGCGCGGGCTTCGGCGGCGGCGCGGTCCGCTTCGGCGCGGGTTTCGGCGATGGCGCGGTCGGCGTCGGCGCGGGTTTCGGCGATGGCGCGGTCGGCTTCCGCGCGGGTTTCGGCGATGGCGCGGTCCGCCTCCGTCCTCGCGCGGGCCGCTTCCGCGCGGGCGTCGGCGACCGTCCGGGCGGTGTCGGCGGCGCGGCGCGCGGCCTCGGTGGTGAGCGCGGCGGCCCGGTCGCGCAGGCGGCGGGCGGTGTCGAGGGCGTACGCGGCGGTGGTGACCGCGGCGGTCAGCAGGACGGCGGCCGCGGCCGAGCCCCACGCCAGCGGGGCCCGCACGGAGCCGGGAGCGAGGGCCACCGCTCCCGCGCACAGGAGGCCGGTGACGGCCGCCGAGATCAGCAGGGTCGGCGCGACCGGCCGGAGGGAGGGGCGCAAATCGTCAGTCCTCTGGGCGTGTGGGCATCTGGAGCCGTCAATTCCCGAACAATTCCGGGTCACTATAAGAGAATTGACGATCAGTTTGGGAAGTTCTTGTGTGCTTTCTTTCGGTTGACGTGGCGGGAGGGCGAGGGCCGGAAGGCCGCCGGGCCTGTCGGGGGGCATCCTGGCCGCATGGGTGATCAGCGGCGGGAGACGGCGGACATCGCGCGGGCCCTTCGGGACGCCGTGCGCGGCGAGGTGGACTTCGGGGCGGCGGCCCGGGCCCTGCACACCATGGACGCGTCCAACTACCGGCGCGTCCCGGTCGGCGTCGTCGCCCCGCGCGACGCGGCCGACGTGGCCGCCGCGCTGGCGGTGTGCCGCGAGCACGGTGTGCCGGTCGTGCCGCGCGGGGCGGGGACGTCCATCGCCGGGCAGGCGACCGGCACCGGCGTCGTGCTCGACTTCACCCGGCACATGCGGGACATCGTCTCGGTGGACCCCGAGGCCCGCACGGCCGTCGTCCAGCCCGGCGTGGTGCTGGACCGGCTGCGCGGGGCGGCACGTGCGTACGGGCTGACCTTCGGGCCCGACCCCTCCACCCACAGCCGCTGCACGCTGGGGGGCATGATCGGCAACAACGCGTGCGGGTCGCACTCCGTGGCGTGGGGCACGACCGCCGACAACGTCGACCGGCTCACGGTCGTGACCTACGGCGGCGCTGAGCTGGACCTCGGGTGCGGCGGGCAGGGCGCGCCGGACGGGCTGGCGGACCTCGTCCGCGACCACCTGGCCGCCCTCCGCACCGGTTTCCCGCCGGGCCTTCCCCGCCGCATCTCCGGCTACGCCCTGGACGCCCTCCTCCCCGAGCGCGGCACCGACCTCGCCCGCGCCTTCTGCGGCAGCGAGGGCACCCTGGCCGTGCTGACCGAGGCGACGGTACGTCTCGTCGAGTCGCCGCCCGCCCGCGCCCTCGCCATCCTCGGGTACGCCGACGAGGGCGCGGCCGCCGACGCGGCGCCCGGCCTCCTCCTGTACGGCCCGCTCACCGTGGAGGGCATGGCCGAGGACCTGGTCCGCGACCCGGCCGCCCGCGCCGCGCTGCCCCGGGGCGGCGCCTGGCTCTTCGCCGAGACGGGCGGCGCGACGCCGGAGGAGGCGGCCGCCCACGCGGCCCGGCTCGTGCGAGCCGCCGATGCCCTGGACGCCACCGTCGTCACCGACCCGGCCGCCCAGCGTGCCCTGTGGCGGGTCCGCGAGGACGCCGCCGGAACCGCCACCCGCACCGCCGAAGGCGCCGAGGCCTGGCCCGGCTGGGAGGACTGCGCCGTACCGCCCGCCCGCCTCGGCGCGTACCTCCGCGACTTCCGCGCCCTGCTGGCGCAATCCGGGCTGCGCGGCACGCCCTACGGGCACTTCGGCGACGGCTGCGTCCACGTCCGTATCGACTTCGACCTGGTCACGGAGGGCGGCGTACGGCGCTTCCGGCGGTTCTCCGAGGACGTCGCCGATCTCGTCGTCGCCCATGGCGGCTCGCTGTCCGGCGAACACGGCGACGGGCAGGCGCGCGCCGAGCTGCTGCCGAAGATGTACGGGGACGAACTGGTCGCCCTCTTCGGCCGGTTCAAGGACCTGTGGGACCCGGCCGGCGGCATGAACCCCGGCATGCTCGCCCGGCCCGCCCGCCTCGACGACAACCTCCGCTTCGACGTGCTGCCGCGCGAGCGCGTGGACGTCGCCTTCGGCTACCCGCACGACGGCGGGGACTTCGCCACCGCCGTACGGCGCTGTGTCGGCGTCGCCAAGTGCCGGGTGGAAGGACCCAGCCAGGGCCCGGCGGTGATGTGCCCGTCCTTCCGGGCGACGGGCGAGGAGCAGCACTCGACGCGCGGCCGCGCCCGGCTGCTGCACGAGATGCTCGCCGGCGAGGTGGTGACGGACGGGTGGCGGTCGGCGGAGGTGCGGGACGCGCTGGACCTGTGCCTGTCGTGCAAGGGCTGCCGCAGCGACTGCCCGGTCGGGGTCGACATGGCGACGTACAAGGCGGAGTTCCTGCACCACCACTACGCGGGGCGGCGGCGCCCGGCCGCCCACTACGCCATGGGCCGCCTGCCGCAGTGGCTGCGCCTCGCCGCGCCCTTCGCCCGGGTCCTCAACGCCGCCGCACGGGTGCCCGTGCTCGCGGCCCTGGCCAAGCGGGTGGCGGGCATCGCGCCGGAGCGGGAGCTGCCGGAGCCGGCGACGGAGACGTTCCGCCGCTGGTACGCGCGGCGGGGGAACACGGCGGGCGACCTGCTCCTGTGGCCCGACACGTTCACGAACCACCTGTCCCCGTCCGTGGGCCGCGCGGCCGTCACCGTCCTGGAGGCGGCGGGCCTCACCCCGGCCCTCCCGCCGCACCGGGTGTGCTGCGGGCTCACGTACGTCTCCACCGGCCAGCTCGACCGGGCCCGTACCGTCATGCGCCGCACCCTCGACACCATGGCGCCCACCCTGGGCACCCCCGTGGTCGTCCTCGAACCGAGCTGCGCCGCCGCCCTGCGTACCGACCTGCCCGAGCTGCTCCCCGGCGACCCCCGGGCGCGCCGCCTGGCCGACTCCGTACGCACCTTCGCCGAGGCCCTGGAGGAGTACGCCCCCGACTGGCGGCCCCCGCGCCTGGACCGGCCGGTCGCCGGCCAGACCCACTGCCACCAGCACGCGGTCCTCGGCGACGCCCCCGACCGCCGGCTGCGCGCCCGCGCGGGCCTCACCAGCGAGCTGAGCGGCGGCTGCTGCGGCCTGGCGGGGAACTTCGGCTTCGAGCGCGGACACTACGACGTCTCGGTCGCCTGCGCCGAGGACCAGCTGCTGCCCGCCGTCCGCACGGCGCCACCCGGCACCGAGATCCTCGCGGACGGCTTCTCCTGCCGCACGCAGCTGGACCAGCTGGCCGGGGTACGGGCCAGGCACCTGGCGGAGGTGCTGGCGGAGGCTCTCCGCCGGGGCGACCCGGCGGAGAGCCCGGAACCCGGACTCAGGGATTGAGGTCCAGCAGGCGGACGGGGGCGCCCTTCCAGCGGTCGGGTTCCAGCGTGGCGACGACCCCGCCGCTCGGCCGCTCCGGTGTCGGTTCGGCGGCGTGCAGCACGTGGGCCATCGACCACGTCTCCTGCTTGGCGACGGCGAGCGCGGCGGGCAGATCCAGCTCCAGCAGAACGATGCCGGGCATGCTCGCGATGTGCTCAGCCGTACCGGGGCGGCTGCGATCCGCCTCGACGATGGCGCAGGTGGGCGCGTACAGGGACCACGTGGGATCGTTGTGCGCCCAATGGATCAGGACAGATGCCTTGTGATTGCCCCGGCCGGCCGCCACCAAGGCCGAGTCGTCCATGATGATGTGCGTGCTCTCGTTCAACGGATGACCGCCTCTGCGATTCGCCGCTTCAGTTCGGCGACGGTCTCTTCCAGCTCCTCGTCGGTGGGGTCGTAGCCGTTCCACTCGTGCAGGATCCGGCGGGCCTCGTCGGCCTGCGCCTTGCGCTCCTCCGGGGTGAGGAGGCTCTGGGCGAGGCTGGAGAGGTAGGCGCGCAGCGACATGCCTTCGGCAGCCGCGATGGTCGCGAGCCGGTCGCGGGCCTCGACGGGGATCCGGATGTTCGCGTCAGCCATCGTGACGACCCTTCCCTGTGTCGACGGATACGTACCCGTACCCGTACCCGTGTCCATCAGCGTCATGACCATACACTCACTTTCCGTCGGAGAACGTGCCCTCCGGATTCTTGGTGCGGAATGGGGAACTCCGGTCCCGTACCGTCGGTACGTAGCCCGAACTGATGAATGTGTCGCTGGAATATGCCCAGCAGGAAGTCCTGAGGTCCTGGTGGACGCCACCCCTACCGATGCCCGTACCGCCGACGCCGCCGCCGTCGCGCTGCCCGAGGTTGCCGCCGCGCATCCCGAGGGCGGTGTCGCGCGGCGGCGGGGCGCGGTCGGGCCGGTGGCGCTGGTGGTCGCCGGGGGGCTGTCGGTGCAGTTCGGGGCGGCCGTCGCCGTGCTGCTGATGCCGCGCGCCGGTGCCCTCGGGGTGGTCACGCTGCGGCTGGTCCTCGCCGCCGTCGTGCTGCTGGCGCTGTGCCGGCCCCAGGTGCGGGGGTACACGCGCGCCGACTGGGGGACCGTCGTCGCCTTCGGCGCGGCCATGGCCGGCATGAACGTGCTCTTCTACCAGGCCGCCGACCGTATCCCGCTGGGCGCGGCCGTCACGCTGGAGGTGCTCGGGCCGCTCGTCCTGTCGGTGATCGCATCACGGCGGCTGGTCAGCGTCGTGTGGGCCGGGCTGGCGCTGGCCGGGGTGGTGCTGCTGAGCGGGGGCGGGTTCGACCGGCTGGACCCGGTGGGCGCGGTGTTCGCGCTCGCGGCGGGCGTGATGTGGGCGGCGTACATCGTCTTCAGCGCCCGCACCGGGCGGCGGTTCCCGCAGGCGGACGGGCTGGCGCTCGCGATGGCCGTCGGCGCGGTGCTGAGCCTGCCGCTGGGCGTCGCGGAGGCCGGGTCCAGGCTGCTGGTGCCGTCGACGGTCGCCCTGGGCCTCGCCGTCGCGCTGATGTCCTCCGTCCTCCCGTACACCCTCGAACTGCTCGCCCTGCGCCGCCTGCCCGCGCCGACCTTCGCGATCCTCATGAGCCTGGAACCCGCGATCGCGGCGACGGCCGGGTTCCTCGTCCTGCACCAAGCCCTGTCCGTCACCGACGCGTTGGCGATAGCGCTGGTCATCGCGGCCAGCATGGGGGCGGTGCGGTCGCAGGTGGCCGGAAAGCCGAAAAAGTAAAGCAAGCACGCTTGCTTGTTTCTCCGGGCGCTGCCATGCTCCGGGGCACGCACTGCCGTGTCCGTGCCCTGTGCCCCGTGCCGTCGGAGGGAGCGCTCCGTGTCCGATGCCCTGCTGGATGATCTGCGCGACGAGAGCGAGGAGGTCGACCGGCTGGTCGCAGGCCTGGAACCGGACGGCTGGGCCACGCCCACCCCCGCGCCCCGCTGGACCGTCGCCCACCAGATCGCCCACCTGGCGTGGACCGACGACGCGGCCCTGCTCGCCGTCACGGACGCGGACCGGTTCGCGGCGCACGTCGACGAGGCGCTCAAGGCACCCGACACCTTCGTCGACGACGGGGCGGAGGCAGGCGCCGCCGAACCGCCCGCCAGGCTCCTCGCCCGCTGGCGCGCCGGCCGCTCACGGCTCCTCGACGCCCTCGCGGCCGCCCCACCAGGGGCCCGTTTCCCCTGGTACGGGCCGCCCATGAGCGCCGCGTCCATGGCGACCGCCCGCCTGATGGAGACCTGGGCGCACGGCAGGGACGTCGCCGACGCCCTCGGAACAGTGCAGCAGCCCACCGCCCGCCTCCGGCACGTCGCCTGGATCGGCGTCCGGGCCCGGGACTACGCCTACGCGGTACGGGGCATGGCAGCGCCCGCCGAGCCGTTCCGCGTGGAGCTGACCGCACCCGATGGCAGCCTTTGGGCGTACGGTCCGGAGGACGCCCCCCAGCGGATCACCGGCCCCGCCCTGGACTTCTGCCTCCTGGTCACCCAGCGGGCCCACCGCGACGACCTCGCCGTACGGGCGGAGGGCCCCGACGCCGACCGATGGCTGGACATTGCGCAGGCCTTCGCCGGACCGGCGGGTCCGGGGCGCGGGCCCAAGGGGGCGGCATGAAGCGGCCGCTGCGCATAGGCAACGCCTCCGGCTTCTACGGCGACCGCTTCGACGCCGTACGCGAGATGCTCACCGGCGGCGACCTGGACGTCCTGACCGGCGACTACCTCGCCGAGCTGACCATGCTCATCCTCGGCCGCGACCGGCTCAAGGACCCCGGACTGGGCTACGCCAAGACCTTCCTGAAGCAGATGGAGGAGGGCCTCGGGCTCGCCCACGAGCGGGGCGTGAAGATCGTGACCAACGCCGGCGGCCTCAACCCGGCCGGTCTCGCCGCCGC
This sequence comes from Streptomyces sp. CB03234, assembly GCF_001905885.1. Classification (GTDB taxonomy): domain Bacteria; phylum Actinomycetota; class Actinomycetes; order Streptomycetales; family Streptomycetaceae; genus Streptomyces. The sequence goes on from NZ_LIYH01000006.1 coordinate 201,146, forward strand.
GCTGCGCGCCCTCGCGGACCGCCTTGGTCTCCCGCAGGTGCGTGTCGCGCACGTGGAGGGCGATCAGCTGCCGGTGCCGGACGGGGCGCTGACGGCCAACGCGTACCTGGGCGGCGGCGGCATCACGGCGTGCCTGCGCGGCGGGGCGGACGTGGTGGTGACCGGGCGGGTCACGGACGCGGCGCTGGTCAGCGGGCCGGCGGCGTGGTGGTTCGGGTGGGGGCCGGAGGCGTACGACCGGCTGGCGGGCGCGGTGGTCGCCGGGCACGTCCTGGAGTGCGGCACGCAGGCGACGGGCGGCAACTACGCGTTCTTCGCCCGCCACGACGTACGCCGGCCCGGCTTCCCGGTCGCCGAGCTGCACGAGGACGGGTCCTCGGTCATCACCAAACAGGACGGTACGGGTGGGGTCGTCGATGTCGGCACGGTCACCGCGCAGCTGCTGTACGAGACGGCGGGCGCCCGGTACGCGGGACCGGATGTGACCGCGCGGCTCGACACGGTGGCGCTGGAGGCGGCCGGGCCGGACCGGGTGCGGATCTCCGGCGTACGGGGCGAGGCGCCGCCCCCGACGCTGAAGGCCGGGCTGAACCGGCTCGGCGGCTGGCGCAACGAGGTCGTGTTCGTGCTGACGGGACTCGACATCGAGGCCAAGGCGCGGCTCGTACGGGAGCAGTTGGAGGGCGCCCTCGCGGTGAAGCCCGCCGAGGTGCGGTGGGAGCTGGCCCGTACCGACCGACCGGACGCCGACACCGAGGAGACGGCCAGCGCCCTGCTGCGGCTCGTCGTCCGGGACGCCGACCCCGACGCGGTGGGCCGGGCCGTGAGCGGCGCGGCCATCGAGCTGGCCCTCGGCAGCTACCCGGGCTTCCACGTCACGGCACCGCCGGGCAAGGGCGCGCCCTACGGCGTGTTCGAGGCGGCGTACGTCGACCCCGGCACCGTCACGCACACCGCCGTACTCCCGGACGGCGAGCGAAGCGAGATGGGGGTCCCCCCGGCCGAAGGCTGGGGGAGTCTGGTGATCCCGGCACCGGTCCGTACACGGGCACTGGAGCCCGTCCCTCAGCCGCCCCTCCCCGACCCCCTCCCGGACGGTCCGCTCCGCCGTGCCCCGCTCGGGCTGGTCGCCGGGGCGAGGAGCGGCGACAAGGGCGGCGACGCGAACGTGGGCGTGTGGGCACCCACGGACGACGCGTGGCGCTGGCTCGCCCACGCGCTGACCGTCGACCGGCTGCGCGAACTCCTCCCGGAAACCGGGCCGCTGGAGGTCGTACGGCACGTTCTGCCGAACCTCCGCGCGCTGAACTTCACCGTCAGCGGCCTGCTGGGCGAGGGCGTCGCCGCCCAGGCCCGGTTCGACCCCCAGGCCAAGGCGCTGGGCGAATGGCTCCGCTCCCGCCATCTCGACATTCCGGAGGCCCTGCTGTGACCGTCCTCCCCACCGCCCTGGACACGACCGGGCCCGACTACGCCGCCCACCGCGAGGCCATGCTCGCCAAGCTCGCCGAGCTGGAGTCCGAGCACGCCAAAGCGCTCGCGGGCGGCGGCGAGAAGTACGTCGACCGGCACCGGGGGCGCGGCAAGCTGCTGGCCCGCGAGCGCATCGAGCTGCTCCTTGACCCCGACGCGCCGTTCCTCGAACTGTCCCCGCTCGCCGCCTGGGGCAGCGACTACCCCGTCGGCGCGTCGCTCGTCACCGGCATCGGTGTCGTCGAGGGCGTCGAGTGCCTGATCACGGCCAACGACCCAACCGTACGCGGCGGCGCGTCCAACCCCTGGACGCTGAGGAAGGCGCTGCGCGCCAATGAGATCGCGTACGCCAACCGCCTGCCCTGCATCGCCCTCGTCGAGTCCGGCGGCGCCGACCTGCCGTCGCAGAAGGAGATCTTCATCCCGGGCGGGGCGCTGTTCCGCGACATCACCCGCCTGTCCGCCGCCGGGATCCCCACCATCGCGGTCGTCTTCGGCAACTCGACGGCGGGCGGCGCCTATGTGCCGGGCATGTCCGACCACACCGTGATGATCAAGGAGCGGTCGAAGGTCTTCCTGGGCGGCCCGCCGCTCGTGAAGATGGCCACCGGGGAGGAGAGCGACGACGAGTCCCTGGGCGGCGCCGAGATGCACGCGCGCGTGTCGGGTCTCGCGGACCACTACGCCGTCGACGAGGCCGACGCCCTCCGGCAGGCCCGCCGGATCGTCGCCCGCCTCAACCACCGCAAGGCGCACCCGGATCCGGGCCCGGCCCAGCCGCCGAAGTACGACCCGGACGAACTCCTCGGCATCGTGCCGGGCGACCTGAAGACGCCCTTCGACCCGCGCGAGGTCATCGCCCGGATCGTCGACGGCTCGGACTTCGACGAGTTCAAGCCGTTGTACGGGCCGTCGCTGGTGACGGGCTGGGCGTCCCTGCACGGCTATCCGGTCGGGGTCCTCGCCAACGCACAGGGCGTGTTGTTCTCCGCCGAGTCGCAGAAGGCGGCGCAGTTCATCCAGCTCGCCAACCAGCGGGACATCCCCCTGCTCTTCCTGCACAACACCACCGGCTACATGGTCGGCAAGGAGTACGAGCAGGGCGGCATCATCAAGCACGGCGCGATGATGATCAACGCGGTGAGCAACTCGAAGGTCCCGCACCTGTCCGTCCTCATGGGCGCGTCGTACGGCGCCGGGCACTACGGCATGTGCGGGCGCGCCTACGACCCCCGGTTCCTGTTCGCCTGGCCCAGCGCCAAGTCCGCCGTCATGGGCCCGCAACAGCTCGCTGGCGTGCTCTCCATCGTCGCCCGCGCGTCGGCGGCGGCGAAGGGCCGGCCGTACGACGACGAGGGCGACGCCGCGCTGCGCGCCATGGTGGAGCAGCAGATCGAGTCCGAGTCGCTGCCGGTGTTCCTGTCGGGGCGGCTGTACGACGACGGCGTCATCGACCCGCGCGACACCCGGACCGTCCTCGGCCTGTGCCTCTCCGCGATCCACACCGCCCCGGTCGAAGGCGCGCGCGGCGGCTTCGGCGTCTTCCGGATGTGAGGACCACTCCATGATCTCTTCTGTCCTTGTCGCCAACCGGGCCGAGATCGCCTGCCGCGTCTTCCGTACGTGCCGGACGCTCGGCATCGACACGGTGGCCGTCCACTCCGACCCGGACGCGGGCGCCCTGCACGTACGGGAGGCCGACGCGGCGGTACGGCTGCCGGGGGCGGCGCCCTCCGACACGTACCTGCGCGGCGACCTCGTCGTGAAGGCCGCGCTGGCGGCGGGCGCGGACGCGGTGCACCCCGGGTACGGGTTCCTGTCGGAGAACGCCGACTTCGCGCGGACCGTCATTGACGCGGGCCTGGTCTGGATCGGCCCGCCGCCGAAGGCGATCGAGACGATGGCGTCCAAGACGCGGGCGAAGGAGCTGATGGCGGCGGCGGGCGTGCCGCTCCTGGCGCCCGTGGACCCGGCGAAGGCCACGTCCGAGGACCTCCCTCTCCTGCTGAAGGCGGCGGCGGGCGGCGGCGGCCGGGGCATGCGGATCGTGCGGGACCTGGCCGCGCTGCCGGGTGAGCTGGCGGCGGCGACCGCCGAGGCACGGTCGGCGTTCGGGGACGGCGAGGTGTTCGCGGAGCCGTACGTCGAGCGCGGCCGCCACGTCGAGGTCCAGGTCCTCGCCGACACCCACGGCACGGTGTGGGCGCTCGGCACCCGCGACTGCTCGCTCCAGCGGCGGCACCAGAAGGTCATCGAGGAGGCCCCGGCGCCCGGCCTGGGCCCGGACCTCCGCGAAACCCTCCACGCCTCGGCGGTGGCCGCCGCACGGGCGGTGGGGTACGTCGGCGCGGGCACGGTCGAGTTCCTGGTCGCCGGCGACCAGGCGTACTTCCTGGAGATGAACACCCGGCTCCAGGTCGAACACCCGGTCACGGAAGCGGTCTTCGGCCTGGACCTGGTCGCCCACCAGCTTCGTATCGCCGAGGGCGCCGCGCTGCCGCCCGAGCCCCCGGCCGCCTCCGGTCACGCCGTGGAGGCCCGCCTGTACGCCGAGGACCCGGCCAGGGACTGGGCGCCGCAGACGGGCGTCCTGCACGCGCTGGAGTTCCCGGTGGGGGACGGGAACCCCCACAGCGACGGTGCGTACGCCGAAGGCGGCCACCTCCGCGTCGACGCCGGGTACGCCGCCGGGGACACCGTCGGCGTCCACTACGACGCCATGCTCGCCAAGGTGATCGCCCACGCGCCCACCCGGGACGAGGCCGTCCGCAGGCTGGCCCATGCCCTGGCGCGCGCCCGGGTGCACGGGCCCGTCACCAACCGGGACCTGCTCGTCGCGTCGCTGCGGCACCCGGACTTCGTGGCGGGGCGCCTGGACACCGGGTTCTACGAGCGGAACCTGGACGGCCTCACCTCGCCCCTCGCCGGCGAGGCGTACGCGGCCGTCGCCGCCGCCCTCGCGGCCGCCGCGCGCCGCTCCGGCCGGTTCGGCGCCTTCCGCAACGTACCGTCGCAGCCGCAGACCGCCCGCTACGGCGACCACGAGGTGCGGTACCGGCCCACCCGGGGCGGCGGGTTCACCGTCGAATCCCACCCGCACGCGCGCGTGGTGGCCGTTTCGCCCGGGTGCGTGAGCCTCGACGTGGACGGCGTCGTACGGCGCTTCGAGGTGGCCGCGTACGGCGACGGCGTCGTCCATGTGAACGGCCACCGGCTGGCCGCCCACCCCCGGTTCACCGACCCGGCCGAGCGCGCCGCGCCCGGCTCGCTGCTCGCGCCCATGCCCGGCACCGTCGTCCGGGTCGCCGGCGTCGAGGTCGGCGCCCGCGTCGAGGCGGGGCAGCCGCTCCTCTGGCTGGAGGCCATGAAGATGGAGCACAAGATCACCGCTCCCGCCTCCGGCACGCTCACCGCGCTCCACGCCGCCCCCGGCCGCCAGGTCGAGGTCGGTGCCCTGCTCGCCGTCGTACGGGAAGTACAGGAGGAACAGGCATGACCGGAAGTCCGGAGACCGAGGAGTACCGCGCCCTGCGCGCCGCTGTCGCCGCCCTCGGGCAGCGCCACGGACGCGCCCACGACCGCGAGGCCCTCTGGGCCGAGGCCGGCAAGCTCGGCTACCTCGGGGTCAACCTCCCCGAGGAGTACGGCGGCGGGGGCGGCGGGATGGCCGAACTGTCCATCGTCCTCGAAGAGCTGGGCGCGGCGGGCTGCCCGCTGCTGATGATGGTCGTCTCGCCCGCCATCTGCGGCACCGTCATCGCCCGCTTCGGCACCGACGAGCAGAAGCGGCGCTGGCTGCCGGGCCTGGCCGACGGCACCCGGACCATGGCGTTCGGCATCACCGAGCCCGACGCGGGGTCCAACTCCCACCGGATCACGACCACGGCCCGCCGGGACGGGGACGGCTGGGTGCTGACCGGCCGCAAGGTCTTCATCTCCGGCGTCGACATCGCCGACGCCACCCTCATCGTGGGCCGCACGGAAGACGCCCGGACCGGGAAGCTCAAGCCCTGCCTGTTCGTCGTCCCGCGTGACGCGCCCGGCTTCGGGCGCCGGCAGATCGACATGGAACTGAACGCCCACGAGAAGCAGTTCGAGCTGACCCTCGACGACGTACGCCTCCCTGCCGACGCCCTGGTGGGCGACGAGGACGCGGGACTGCTCCAGCTGTTCGCCGGGCTCAACCCCGAGCGCATCATGACCGCCGCGTTCGCCCTCGGCATGGGCCGGTACGCGGTGACGAAGGCCGTCGCGTACGCCAAGGACCGCCAGGTCTGGCAGGCGCCCATCGGCGCCCACCAGGCCATCGCCCACCCCCTCGCCCAGGCCCACATCGAGCTGGAGCTGGCCCGCCTGATGATGCAGAAGGCCGCCCACCTCTACGACGCGGGCGACGACATCGGCGCGGGTGAGGCCGCCAACATGGCCAAGTACGCCGCCGCCGAGGCGTGCGTGAAGGCCGTCGACCAGTCCGTGCACACCCTCGGCGGGAACGGTCTCACCCGTGAGTTCGGTCTCGCGTCGCTCATCACCGCGTCACGAGTGGCACGCATCGCTCCGGTAAGCCGGGAAATGATTCTGAACTACGTGTCCCACCAATCGCTCGGCCTGCCCAAGTCGTACTGACCCGTAGGAGCCGTGATGGTGTTCCACAGCGAGTACGCCGACGTCCCGGCCGTCTCCCTCCCCATCCACGACGCGGTACTGGGCCGGTCGGCCGCCGCGTACGCCGACGAGGTCGCCCTCGTCGACGGGGCGGGCGACCTCACCCTCACGTACGGCATGCTCGACGCGTACCACCGGCGGGTCGCCGCCGCGCTCGCCGAGGCGGGGCTGCGCAAGGGTGACGTCCTGGCCCTGCACAGCCCCAACACGGTCGCCTACCCGGTGGTCTTCTACGGGGCGACGCGCGCGGGAGCGGCCGTCACGACCGTCCACCCGCTGGCCACGCCGGAGGAGTTCGCCAAGCAGCTGCGGGACTCCTCCGCCCGCTGGATCGTCACCGTCTCGCCGCTCCTCGCCGCCGCGCGGCGGGCCGCCGAACTGGCGGGCGGCGTGGCCGAGATCTTCGTGTGCGACCAGGCCGAAGGGCACCGCTCCGTCCTGGAGATGCTCGGCTCGGCCGCCCCCGAACCGGCCGTCGCCATCGACCCGGACGAGGACGTCGCCGTCCTGCCGTACTCCTCGGGCACCACCGGCGTCCCCAAGGGCGTGATGCTCACGCACCGTTCCATCGCCACCAACCTGGCGCAGCTGGAGCCGGCGATCCCGATGGGTCCGGGCGACCGGATCCTCGCGGTGCTCCCGTTCTTCCACATATACGGGCTGACCGCCCTGATGAACGCCCCTCTGCGGCAGGGCGCCACCGTCGTCGTCCTGCCCCGTTTCGAACTCGACCAGTTCCTCGCCGCGATCGAGAAGCACCGCATCAACGCCCTGTACGTCGCCCCGCCGATCGTCCTGGCGCTCGCCAAGCACCCGGCGGTCGCGCGCTACGACCTGTCCTCCCTGGAGTACGTCGTCAGCGCCGCCGCCCCGCTGGACGCGCGCCTCGCGCAGGCGTGCGCGCGGCGGCTCGGGCTGCCGCCGGTGCGGCAGGCGTACGGGATGACGGAGCTGTCGCCCGGCACGCACGTCGTCCCGCTGGACGCGACGGACCCTCCACCGGGCGCGGTGGGCAAGCTGCTGCCGGGTACCGAGATGCGGATCCTGTCGCTGGACGACCCGGCCGAGGACGCCGGCCCCGGCGAGGAGGGCGAGATCGCGATCCGGGGCCCACAGGTGATGAAGGGGTACCTGGGCCGGCCGGACGCGACCGCCGCGATGATCGACGCCGAGGGGTGGGTCCACACCGGGGACATCGGGCGGGTCGACGCGGACGGGTGGCTGTTCGTCGTCGACCGGGTCAAGGAACTGATCAAGTACAAGGGCTTCCAGGTCGCCCCGGCCGAGCTGGAGGCGCTGCTGCTGACCCATGACGGCGTCGCGGACGCGGCGGTGATCGGGGCGTACGACGAGGACGGCAACGAGGTCCCGAAGGCGTACGTGGTGCGTCAGCCGGACGCCGGCGAACTGACGGCCGACGACATCATCGCGTTCGTGGCAGGGAAGGTCGCCCCGTACAAGAAGATCCGGCGCGTCGAGTTCATCGACGGCGTGCCGAGGGCGGCGTCGGGGAAAATCCTCCGGCGCGAACTGAGGGAGCGAGAAGGCGCATGACGAGTCTCGTCACCACCGCGCACGAGCGGGGCATCACGACCCTGACGCTGGATTCCCCGGACAACCGCAACGCCCTGTCGGCGCGGCTGGTCGGCGAGCTGGCCGAGGCGCTCGACGGCTGCGGCAAGGACCCGGCGGTACGGGCGGTGGTGCTCACGCACACCGGGTCCACGTTCTGCGCGGGCGCCGACCTGAAGGCGCCGCCCAGCCCGTACACCTTCGTGGCGCTGCTGCGGGCGATCGTGGAGCTGCCCAAGCCGGTGGTGGCCCGGGTGGACGGGCACGTACGGGCCGGTGGGCTGGGCCTTCTCGGGGCGTGCGACATCGTGGCGGCGGGGACGGGTGTGGACTTCGCGCTGACGGAGGTGCGGATCGGGGTGGCGCCGTCGGTGATCTCCCTGTCGCTGCTGCCGCGTCTCGACGCACGGGCCGCCGCCCGCTACTACCTGACCGGGGAGCGGTTCGGCGCGGCGGAGGCGGCCCGGATCGGGCTGGTGACGGTGGTCGGGGACGAGGTGGACGCCGCCCTCGCCCCCGTACTGGACGGGCTGCGCAAGGCGTCCCCGCAGGGGCTGGCGGAGGCCAAGAGGCTGGTCACGGCTAGGGTGCTGGAGATGTTCGAGCGTGACGCGGAGGATCTCGTACAGCGCTCGGCCTCGCTCTTCGCCTCGGCGGAGGCACGCGAGGGGATGACGGCCTTCCTCGAACGACGGGACCCCGTATGGGTGTTGTGACCTCCTCGGTGACCAAGGCGCCGAAGCAGGACCGCAGCCGCGCCACCCGGCAGCGGCTGCTGGCAGCGGCCGTGGCGTGCCTCGCGGAACACGGCTGGGCGGGCTCGACGGTCTCCGTCGTCGCCGAACGGGCCGGTGTCTCGCGGGGCGCGGCGCAGCACCACTTCCCGACGCGGGAGGACCTGTTCACGGCGGCGGTCGAGTACGTCGCCGAGGAGCGCTCCCAGGCGCTGCGCGCCCTGCCCGTCCAGGGGCGCGCGGCGGTCGTCGCCGCCCTGGTCGACCTGTACACCGGCCCGCTGTTCCGGGCGGCGCTGCACCTGTGGGTGGCGGCCTCCAACGAGGAGCAGCTGCGGCCCCGGGTGACGGAGCTGGAGGCGCGGGTCGGCCGCGAGACCCACCGCATCGCGGTCGAGCTGCTGGGCGCCGACGAGACCCGCCCGGGCGTGCGCGAGACGGTCCAGGGCCTGCTGGACATGGCGCGGGGCCTGGGCCTGGCGAACCTGCTGACCGACGACCGGACGCGCCGGGAGCGGGTGGTGGCGCAGTGGGGGGCGGTGCTGGACGAGGTGCTGGGCTGACCGAGAGTTCACCCGAAAGTGCATATCGGGGTATGCGTGCCGGCGGTAGGCTTGTCGCATGGCCGAGACGACGCGTATCACGGTGACTCTCCCCACCGCTCTGGTGGAGATTCTGAAGAAGTCGACGGACAACGTGTCCGGATTCGTGGCCGAGGCCGTGGCCGAACGGATACGGCACGACCTGCTGGGGGAGGAACTGCGGCTCTATCAGGAAGAGTACGGAGCCTTCACCGAGGAGGAACTCGCTGAGGCACGCGCCGAGATCTTCGGGGCGCTCGGCATGGACACAGGCCAGGACCAGGACTCGGCGAGGGCAGCTTGAGCGACCACATCAGTTCCGTCGTCCTGGACTCGGAGGGCCTGTCGGCTTGGATCACACGGGACCGGAAGGTCACATCGAAGATCCAGGTCTTCTACGACGTGGGCGCCAGGCTTGTGGTCTGCGCCAACACCATCGTCGAGGTGATGTACGACGGGGTGAACCTTCCTCGGCTTCAGTGGTTGCTGTCGCGGGTGAAGGTCGAACCCGTCACCGAGCAGTCCGCCAAGGCCGCAGCGCGGCTGCTCAAGGACACCGGGCTGCACGGCCACAAGTACGCCATCGACGCGACCGTCGCCGAGATGGCGCTGCGCCAGCCGGGGCCTGTCTTCATGCTCACCTCGGACATCGACGACATGTCCCGCCTCTGCGGTGATCGAGTCCAGCTCGTCAGCCTCTGACGACGCGCACGAATGCGAACGGCGCCGCCCCGCGCAGGGGTCGGCGCCGTTCCCGTACGTACGGCCGGTCAGCCGGCGATGTCCTCGTACCCGGCGATCTCGCGCGGGCTGCGGGAACCCGGCCCCACGTAACGGGCCGAGGGCCGCACCAGGCGGCCGGTGCGCTTCTGCTCCAGGATGTGGGCCGACCAGCCGGCCGTGCGGGCGCAGGTGAACATGGACGTGAACATGTGCGCCGGGACCTCCGCGAAGTCCAGCACGATCGCCGCCCAGAACTCGACGTTCGTCGCCAGGACCCGGTCCGGGCGGCGGGCGTGCAGCTCCTCCAGGGCGGCCTTCTCCAGCGCCTCCGCCACCTCGAAGCGCGGTGCGCCCAGCTCCTTGGCGGTGCGGCGCAGGACGCGGGCGCGCGGGTCCTCGGCGCGGTAGACGCGGTGACCGAAGCCCATCAGGCGCTCGCCCTTGTCCAGGGCCTGGCGGACGTACGCGCCGGCGTCACCGGTGCGCTCGATCTCCTCGATCATGCCGAGGACGCGGGACGGCGCCCCGCCGTGCAGCGGGCCCGACATGGCGCCGACGGCGCCCGACAGGGCGGCCGCCACGTCCGCGCCCGTGGAGGCGATGACGCGGGCGGTGAAGGTCGAGGCGTTCATGCCGTGCTCGGCGGCGGACGTCCAGTACGCGTCGACGGCCTTGACGTGCTTGGGGTCCGGCTCGCCGCGCCAGCGGATCATGAACCGCTCGACGACCGACTGCGCCTTGTCGATCTCGCTCTGCGGGACCATCGGCAGGCCCTGCCCGCGCGCCGACTGGGCGACGTAGGACAGCGCCATGACCGCCGCCCGCGCGAGGTCGTCACGGGCCTGCTCCTCGTCGATGTCGAGCAGCGGTTTCAGGCCCCACACGGGCGCGAGCATGGCGAGCGCGGACTGCACGTCGACGCGGATGTCACCGGAGTGCACCGGGATCGGGAACGGCTCGGCGGGCGGCAGACCCGGGTTGAACGCCCCGTCGACCAGCAGGCCCCACACGTTGCCGAAGGAGACCTGACCCACCAGGTCCTCGATGTCGACGCCGCGGTACCGGAGCGCGCCGCCTTCCTTGTCCGGTTCGGCGATCTCCGTCTCGAACGCGACGACTCCTTCGAGTCCGGGTACGAAGTCGGACATCAGGCGGCTCCTCGTGAGGTGTGTCTTCCGGTGGTGCGGTGATGCCCCGTAAGGCTGGTGGTCATCCTCACCGTCGTAGGGAGGGAACAGTGACCCAGCGCATGAGTCTGTCGGGTTCCCCCGATGCGGGGAAGCGTGACATCCGGCACACTCCGCCGAACCGGTCAGGGAGGATTAGTGGCACGCGGTGCCGGGCAAACTGGGGTGCTACGGCAGGATGGCCTTGTGACAGACGCTCTGGACCCCTCAGCTCTCGATCCCGCCGACATGCGCGAGCAGTACCGCACCGCCGAGTTCCTGGAGGCGGACCTCGCGGCCGACCCCATGGAGCAGTTCGCGCGCTGGTTCAAGGAGGCGGCCGACAGCGCCGCGGTCGTCGAGCCGAACGCCATGATCGTCTCGACGGCGACGCCCGGCGGCCGGCCCTCGTCGCGGACCGTGCTGCTGAAGCACTACGACGAGCGGGGCTTCGTCTTCTTCACCAACTACGGCTCCCGCAAGGGCTCGGAGCTGGACTCCAACCCGTACGTCTCGCTCCTCTTCCCCTGGCACCCGGTCGCCCGCCAGGTCCTCGTCACCGGCACGGCGACCCGCGTCGGGCGCGACGAGACGGCCGCCTACTTCCGTACCCGCCCGCACGGCTCCCAGCTCGGCGCCTGGGCGAGCGAGCAGTCGTCGGTGATCGCCTCCCGGGCCGAGCTGCTCGCCCGGTACGAGGAGCTCGCGGCCCGCTACCCGGAGGGCGAGCAGGTCCCGGTCCCGCCCCACTGGGGCGGCTTCCGGGTCGCCCCGGACACGGTCGAGTTCTGGCAGGGCCACGAGAACCGGCTGCACGACCGGCTGCGGTATGTACGGGACGGAGAGGCGTGGCGGGTCGAGCGGCTGGCGCCGTAGGGCCCGGGGCGAGCCTCAGGAGAGGTCGACGGAGGCCAGCAGCGGTCCCGCCACCGCCAGTGCGTACTGGACGACCACCGCCCCGCACCGCACACCGTGGTCCACCGCGTCACGGGGCAGGCACAGCGCCCACAGCCCCACGAGGCCGGACAGGCCCAGCGACCACATGGCGAGTTCCGTCATGGGGCCGCTCGCCCCGTCGCCCCCGAACGCCTGGTGCAGCACGATGGCGAGCGTGCCGACGAACGTGACCGCGAGCAGCAGCAGCCCGATCCCGGCGAAGACGCGTACGGCCCCGGTGCTGGGCGCGAAGGGGTCGTGCGGCCGAGGAGCGGTCTTTGTCTCTGCCTCTGTCCCGGCCTTGGCCGAGTCGGTTGCGTTCATGCCGGCCATCGTGGCCGCCGCCGGGCGCGGCGGACATCGTCCCAGGTACTCAGAGCCGCACACGCGTACGCACGCGTACGTACTCAGGCCACGGTCACGCGGCAAGCAGAAACCCGCGGGCTCTGGCTCTCCTGACGGAGAGGCCGGCCGGATGTGCCGGCGAGCCCGCGGGTCGGTGACTGCTTGGATTGCGGCAGGAGGCCTGCCGGCATTGCACAGAGTGCGACGGCAGGCCTCAGCCCGCAGTCACCTCACGCATCCGAAAAGAAACCACTTCCGGATCACCTCCTTTCTTCGTGTGCCCCACACCCTAGGAACGGCTCCCGCGCCCGACAACCGGTTTTTGGGCCGGGTCGATTTCCGGGAACGGGGTGTGTTCTGAGTCACGTTCCAGTTGAATGACCGGGCGTGCAGCTGCACGTGTGGACACGTCCTGCAGGGGGTGCCGGGATGAGTGCGTCCAGGAGCGAGACCACCAGTGCTCTGGGACCCGACGAGCCCGACCGGGCCGCCGGGTCCGGCCGGGTCGGCGGGCCGGACGACCGGGTCGAGGCCGGGGCGGATCTGCTCGCCGCGCTGCTCGACGGGATGGACGCCGCGCTGTGCGCGTTCGACGCGGACGGGACGATCACCCACTGGAACCGCGAGGCCGAGCGGATCCTCGGGTGGAGCGCCGAGGAGGCCGTCGGACGGCGCGGGTTCGCCGGGTGGGCCGTGCGCAGCGCGGACGCCGACGACGTACACCGGCGCCTGATGGCCGTCATGGACGCGCCCGGCCGCCAGGTCAACGAATTCGCCCTCCTGCGCAAGGACGGCGGACGGGTGCTCGTGCGGACGCAGTCGGCCGGGGTGCGGGGCGCGGACGGCCGGCCCGCCGGCGTGTACTGCGCGTTCAGCGAGGTGCACGCCCAGATCGACCTGGAGCGGTCGATCGCGCTGAGCGAGGCCCTGTTCGAGGACGCGTCCTGGGGCGTCGTCCTGGTCGACGTGGACCTCCGGCCGACCATCGTGAACGCCCACGCCGCGCGGGCGCTGGGCTGCGGCCGTACGACGCTGCTCGGGCGGCCGCTCGGCGAACTGGTCGTCCAGGGTGTGGAGGAACTGGAGGGCGCCCTGCACCACGTCCTGGCGGAGGGCGCGCCCAGGGCGCTGGTCGAACTGTGGGTGACGCTCCGGACGCCGGAGGGCGAGCGGCGGCGCTGCTGGCGCAGTGGGTTCCTGCGGCTGGCGTCGCCGCTCGCGGAGGAGCCGGTGCCGCTGGGCGTCGGCTGGCTGTTCCAGGACGTGACGGACGCGAAGCTGGCGGAACAGGAGGCCGACCGGCTGCGGTTCCGGTCCAGCCAGCTGCACCGGGCGGGCAACGCCGCCGCGGAGTGCGAGGACCCGATGGAGGCGGCGGTCACCTACCTGGACTTCGCGCTGGCCGGGTTCGCCGACCACGTGGTGGTGGACCTGTTCCAGGGCGACCGGCTCGTCCGGGCGGCCGCCTCCCCGCCCGGCGCGCCGGGCCCGGTGGCCCGCCTGGCGGGCGCGGGCATCCCGGTGCGGTACGCGGCGCGGCACCCCGCGATGCAGGCGGTGGAGCGGGCCGGTTCGGTACGGGCGAGCGCGTCCTCGGAGTCGTGGGCGGCCGACCGCCAGTGGCCCGGGGACGCGGCCCACGCCCTGTGCGCGGTGCTCCGCAGCCGTGGCCGGACGCTCGGCGTCGTGACCTTCCTCCGCTCGGGCAGCCGCCCCGCCTTCGAGCGCCCGGACGCGCTGTACGCGGAGAGCGTCGCGGTCCGGGTGGCGGCGGCGATCGACCTGGCGGGGTAACCCCCACCGCCCCCGCCGCTGCGGGCCCCGCCCCGCGCCCGGTGTGGGCAGCCGCCCCGCCGTCGGGGTCCCGCTCCCGCTACGTTGTGGGCAGTCGTTCCGCAGGGCGGAACGGGTGGGCACAACGGAACCGGGGCGGCGCCCTTTCTCGGTGCCCCACGGGGCGGTGCCTGTTCCCGGTGCCCCCAGGCGCGGTGCCCGAGCGGCGGCTACCCCCGGTGGGTGGGGGCGGGGCCCCTCCGGGCTCACCTCCTCGAGGCCGGCGGCCTCGGGCCCCGGCACGCGAGCCCACCCGGCGCCGCCAGCCGGGCGACCCTGCACGGCCCCGCCCCGGCCGCCGTACGGCGAACGGACCGCCTACCCCGCGTGCAGCGCCAGCGTCGGGGACAGGCGGGACGCCCGCACCGCCGGGTAGAGCCCGGCCACCGTGCCGATGGCGAGCGTCGCGCCGAAGCCGCCGCCGACCGCCCAGGGCGGTACGACCCACGGCAGGCCGCCAGACGCGGCGTACGCGCCCGTGGCGGCCGCGCCGAGCGCCACGCCCGCCAGGCCGCCGAGGCCCGACAGCATCAGCGACTCGGTGACGAACTGGATCCGGATCTGGCCCCGCGTCGCGCCCAGCGAGCGGCGCAGCCCGATCTCGTGGCGCCGCTCCAGCACGGAGATGATCATGGTGTTGGCCACCCCGACCCCGCCGACCAACAGCGCGATCCCGCCCAGTCCGAGCAGCAGCGTCGAGAAGGCGCCCTCCGTCGCCGCCTTGGCGCGCAGCGCCGACGAGGGGTCGGTGACCCGGACGTTCTGCGGGTTCCGCGGGTCGACCGTGGACGCCAGCAGGGACCGCACGGACGCCACCGACGCGTCCGTGGACCGCTCGTACACCGACGTGGGGTGCCCGTCGAAGCCGAGCAGCCGTTCCGCCGCCGCCCAGCCCACCAGGGCGGACCGTTCGATCTCGGGGGCGAGGGGCAGCGGGTCGAGGATGCCGACGACCGTGAAGTACCGGTCGCCGAGCCATACCTGCCGCCCCGGTTCGCTGATGCCGAGCCGCTGGGCGGTGACGTGGCCCAGCACCACCGACGGGTAGCGGCCGTTGGCGTCGTTCAGCCACGTCCCGCGGCCGACCGAGCCGCGCAGCACCTTCAGCAGGTCCTCGGTGGCGGCCTTCACCGCGATGCCGCTCGTCTCCTCCTCCGGGATCTTCTCGGAGCGGCGCACCGACCGGGCCACGTCGCCCGTCGCGCCGACCTGCTGTACGCCGTCGATGCGGCCGACCATGCCGGGCGCGTCCTTGGGCAGCTTGACGTCCTGTCCGGCGAACATCGACTCGCCGGGCGTCGCCACCAGAATGTTGGTGCCGAGCGCGTCGAGCTGCCGCATCAGCTGCGCCTTGCTGGACGCGGAGATGCCCACGACCGCGATCATCGTGGCGATGCCGATGGCGATGCCGAGCGCGGACAGCACGATCCGCACCGGCCGGCTGCGCAGCCCGGCGGCGCCGACGTGCAGGACGTCGCGGGGCCCGAGCCGGGCGGCCTTCAGGCGCGTACGAGAGGGCATCAGGCCGCCACCTTCCGTACGTCCGCGACGATCCGGCCGTCCCGGATGCGTACCTGGCGCGGGAGCCGAGCCGCGATCTCCGTGTCGTGGGTGATGACGGCGATGGTGGCGCCCTCCGCGTTGAGGGCGTGCAGCAGCTCCATGACGGCCTCGCCGGAGGCCGTGTCGAGCGCACCGGTGGGCTCGTCGGCGAGCAGGAGGTCCGGGCGGCCGACGACGGCCCGGGCGATGGCGACGCGCTGCTTCTGCCCGCCGGACAGCTCGTGCGGCCGGTGTTCCAGCCGGTCGGCCAGCCCGACGCGGGCCAGCGCCTCGGCGGCGAGGGCGCGTCTGCGGGCCCGGGGCAGGCCGGAGTAGAGGAGCCCTTCGGCGACGTTGTCGCGGGCGCTGACGCCCGGCACCAGGTGGAACGCCTGGAAGACGAACCCGATGTGCCGGGCGCGCAGCGCCGACAGGCGCCGGTCGGACAGGGCGGCGACATCGTGCCCGGCGATCTCCACGCGCCCCGCCGTCGGCCGGTCGAGCGTGCCGACGACGTGCAGCAGGGTGGACTTGCCGGACCCGGACGGGCCGACGATCCCGACCAGCTCGCCCTGCCCGATGGTCAGGTCGACGCCGTCGAGCGCGGTGACGCCGCCCGCGTACTCCTTGGTGACGCCGGTCAGCCGTACGACCGTGCTCATACGGACGGCACCCCGACCTTCATGCCTTCGCGCAGCCCGCCGCCGCTGACCTCGACCCTGCCTTCGGCGAACATGCCCAGCTCGACCTTCACGTCCCGGCTGCGGCCGTTCTCGACGACTTCGACGCCGAAACCGCCTCCGGGGAGGGCGAGGAGGGCGTTGACGGGGACGGACAGGACGCCTTCGCGGGTCTCGCCGGTGAGGTTCACGGTGACCGGTGACTGGTCGAAGGCCTTGACCTTGTCCGGGTCGTCGAACGAGACCGTGATGTCGATCTTCGGGGTCTTGTCCTGCGGGTCGTCGCCCGCCTTGGCGGTCTTGCCGACACCCGTCACCTTTCCGGGCGCGCTGGTGCCGTCCGGGAGGTCGACCGTGACCTTGGTGCCGGTTTTCGCCAGGGACCCGTCGGCGACGGGGAGCTGGAAGCGTACGACGCGTTCGGCGCCGGTCACGGTGAGGACGGGCCTGCCCGGCCCGACCGGGTCGCCGGGCGCCGCGCCGGTCTCCTTCACGCGGACGGAACCGGACGCGAAGGTGATCTGGTCGGGGCCTGTGCGGCCGGTCTGCTTCAGGTCGTGGGACTTCTGCCAGCGCTTGACGGCGTCGGCGGTGCCCTCGGTGTACTTCTCGTCGACGGCGAGCCCGGAGCCGTACCCGAGGTCGCGGAGGTTCTCCTCCAGCTCCTCGACGTCCCGGCCCCTGTCGCCGGGCTTCAGCGTCCGGTACATCGGCCCGCTGCCGTACATCAGCCGGACGGGCCGGCCGTCGACCTCGTACAGCCGCTCGTCGCGCTCGACGGTGGAGCCGGCGCCCGCGATCCAGGTGAGGGTGCCGGACGGCCCGGCGTTGATCCGGCGTTCCTTGGCGTAGCCGAGGGTGCCGGTCTGCCGGCTGCTGTCCTTCAGGTCGCCGCGCTGGACGGTGGCGGTCGCGGCCGGGGTCTTCTTGGGGACGGTTTTCTGCTCGGGGGCGCTGTACGCGGTGACGGCGGCCCCGCCGCCCGCCGCCAGGACGATGACGGCGAGCGCGACGACGAGTCGGCGGCGGGTCACCGGGTCTCGCCTCCGCAGACCTTCATCGCCTTGTCGAACTTCTCCTTCTCCGGTCCGGCCGTCGGCATGGGCAGCGCCTGCTGCATCGAACCGTCGAACTTCGGATCGGGCATGTTGACGCCGTTTTCCCGCATGCAGCGCGCGTACTTCAGGGCCTTGTCCTTGTCGGCCTGGGTGATCTCGCCGGAGCCGGAAGAGCCGCTCTTACTACGGCACGCCTTGAAGGCCTTCTCCATCTGTTCCTTGCTCAGGTCGCCGCCGATGGTGATGCCCCGCTCGTCCTGCCCCGGCTCGGGCTCGGGCACGTCCAGGCCCTGTTCGCGCAGGCACTTGCGGTACTCCAGGGCCTGGTCGGCCTTCTTGCCCTCGCCGCTGACGTCCTCGCTCTTGGTCCCGCTCTCCGCGCCCGAGCAGGCGGCGGCGAGCAGGGCGAGGGCGGCGAGGGCTGTGCAGTGTCGGATTCTCATGGCTGTGGAGGGTGCCCGGGACGGGTGTTTCGCCGCTGCCAAGGGATCCGTTAACACCGCCGAAAGGTGCCTGTGGGTTACACAGGACGCATGCGCGTACTGGTGGTGGAGGACGAGGAGTTCCTCGCGGAGATGATCGCGGAGGGCCTGCGCCGTGACGCGCTCGCCGTCGACGTCGCGTCGGACGGCCTGGAGGCCCTGCGGAAGCTGCGGTTCGGGGCGTACGACGTGCTGGTGCTGGACCGGGACCTGCCGGGGCTGCACGGGGACGACGTGTGCCGCCGGGTGGTGCGGCAGGGGCTGCTGACCCGGATCCTGATGCTGACCGCGTCGGGGACGGTACGGGACCGGGTGGAGGGACTGGGCCTGGGCGCCGACGACTACCTGACCAAGCCGTTCGCGTACGACGAGCTCCTCGCGCGCGTGCTGGCGCTCGGGCGCCGGGCGCGGCCCGCGCTGCCGCCGGTCCTGGAGCGGGCCGGGATCGTGCTGGACACGGCACGGAGGCAGGCCAGCCGCGACGGGCGGCACCTGCACCTGTCGCGCAAGGAGTTCGCCGTACTGGAGGCGCTGCTGCGCGCGGAGGGCGCGGTCCTCAGCGGCGAGGACCTGATCGAGCAGGTGTGGGAGGAGCACACCAGCTACCGCACCAACGCGGTACGCGTCGCCCTGAGCAAGCTGCGGGCCAAGCTGGGGGAGCCGCCGGTGGTGGAGACGGTGCCGGGCGCGGGCTACCGGATCGCCTCGTGACCCTGTTCCCCAGCAGTGAGCGCGCCCGCCTCACCGCGCTGTACGGCGGGCTTCTGGTGCTGGCGGGCGCGCTGCTGACGGGGGTGGTCTACCTGCTCGTACGGCAGGGTCTCCACACCTCGATCAGTACGGCGGTGACGACGGCCGTTCCGGCGTCGACGCTGGACCCCTCCGGGCCGCTGCCGACCCGTTCGGCCGTGCCGGCCAGCCCGATGCCCGTGCCGCCGGGGGCGGTGGCGCGCGGCTACGCCGTCACGCGGCAGCTCAGCGACGCGGCCGAGGACGCCGCGCTGAGCCGCCTGCTGACCGTGTCGCTGCTGGTCCTCGCCCTGTACGCGGTGGTCTCGGTGGCCGTGGCGTGGTGGATGGCGGGGCGCGTGCTGCGGCCGGTCGCGGTGATCACAAAGACGGCACGGCGGCTGTCCGGCGAGAACCTCCACGAAAGGATCGGGCTGGCGGGCCCGCCGGGGGAGCTGAAGCGGCTGGCGGACACCTTCGACGGGATGCTGGAACGGATGGAGCAGCTCGTCGGCGCGCAGCAGCGGTTCGCGGCGAACGCGGCGCACGAGCTGCGTACGCCGGTGGCGGTGCAGCGGGCGGCGGCGGAGATCGGCCTGGCGGGGGAGCCGGACCGGGAGCGGGTGGCCCGGATCCGTACGAAGCTGATCGGCGTCGCGGACGACAGCGAGCGGATCATCGACGGGCTGTTGCTGCTGGCCGCCTCCGACCAGGGGCTGTCGGGCGACGTCGCGCCGGTCGCCGTCCACGAGGTCGCCCGGGCTGCCGTGGACGCCCTCGCGGGGGAGGCGGCCGAGCGGGGCGTGACGGTCTCGGTCCGTGCCGAGCCGCTGACGGTCGCCGGCGACGCGGTCCTGCTGGACCGGCTGGTGCACAATCTGGTCGCCAACGGGATCCGGCACAACCGGGCGGGCGGGCACGTGTCCCTGCGTACGGGGCCGGAGGGAATCGTGGTGTCCAACACGGGCCCGGTCGTCCCCGAGGACACGGTCCCCCTGCTCTTCGAGCCGTTCCGCCGCCTCACGGAACGCCGCCACGCCCCAGGGGAGGGCGCGGGCCTCGGCCTGTCGATCGTCGCCTCCATCGCCCGCGCCCACGGCGCGTCGGCGACCGCCACGGCGAACCGGGCCCCGGAGGGCGGCCTGACGGTCCGGGTGGCCTTCCGCTAGTGCCGGAAGTGGCCTTCCGCTAGTGCCGGAAGAAGATCCGGTCCGCGTACTCGTTCATCACGCGGCCGTTCCACTCGTGGCCGCCGTCGACGTTGCCGGAGCGCAGCAGGGGTGGTTCGATGCCGCGGGCGACCAGGGCCTCGGTGGCGGCCGCCATGACAGCCTGCATCAGGGCGCTGGTGACGACCGTGGACGCCGGGGCGAACGGGGCCTCGACGCCCTCGTGGGTCAGCTCGGCGTCCCCGACGGCGATCTTGGAGTCCAGGACGATGTCGCAGTGGTCCTTGAGGAAGGTGCCCGACACGTGCCGGGGCTTGGTCTCCTCCGCGTACGCCACCGACGTCACCCCGATGACCTTCAGGCCGAGCGCGCGGGCGTTCATCGCCATCTCGACGGGCAGGGCGTTGCGGCCGGAGAGCGAGACGATGATCAGTACGTCGCCGGCCGTGGCGGGCGAGGAGTCGAGGACCGCGCCGGCCAGGCCGTCCACGCGCTCCAGGGCCGAGCCGAGGGTGGCCGGCATGACGTCGACCCCGACCACGCCGGGTACGGCCAGCAGGTTCACCAGCGCGAGGCCGCCGGCCCGGTAGACCACGTCCTGGGCGGCGAGGGACGAGTGGCCCGCGCCGAACGCGAAGAGGCGGCCGCCCTCGGCGACCGTGTCGGCGACGGCCGCGCCGGCGGCGGCGATGTTCGCCGCCTCTTCGTCCCGGACCCGCTGGAGCAGGCCGATCGCGGCGTCGAAGAACCGACCTGCCAGCTCGCTGTCGCCCATGGCGTCAAGGCCCCTTCTCTCCGTGTCGCGGATCACGTTGCGGTCTGGACCATTGCTCTGTCAATACCGGCTTGTCCACAGGGCGGCACGGTTGTCGGCGCGATGCGCAAGAATTGAGTCAGGGCCAGCGCACGATTCTTTTCGAGGGGCACGTATGTCCGGACTGATCGACACCACGGAGATGTATCTCCGCACCATCCTCGAGCTGGAAGAGGAAGGTGTGGTGCCCATGCGCGCCCGCATCGCCGAGCGGCTGGACCAGAGCGGGCCGACCGTCAGCCAGACGGTCGCGCGGATGGAGCGGGACGGTCTGGTGACCGTCGCGGGCGACCGGCACCTGGAGCTGACCGACGAGGGCCGCCGCCTGGCCACGCGCGTGATGCGCAAGCACCGGCTCGCCGAGTGCCTGCTCGTCGACGTGATCGGCCTGGAGTGGGAGCAGGTCCACGCCGAGGCGTGCCGCTGGGAGCACGTAATGAGTGAGGCG
Organism: Streptomyces sp. CB03234; assembly: GCF_001905885.1. Lineage (GTDB taxonomy): Bacteria > Actinomycetota > Actinomycetes > Streptomycetales > Streptomycetaceae > Streptomyces. The sequence continues at coordinate 222,096 of NZ_LIYH01000006.1, forward strand.
GTGGAGCGCCGCGTGCTGGAGCTGCTGCGCCACCCGACCGAGTCGCCGTACGGCAACCCGATCCCGGGCCTGGAGGAGCTGGGGGAGAAGGCGGAGACCGAGGCGTTCCTCGACGAGGGCATGGTGTCGCTGGCCGAGCTGGACGCGGGCCCGGAGGGCAAGACCGTCGTGGTGCGCCGCATCGGCGAGCCGATCCAGACGGACGCCCAGCTGATGTACACGCTGCGTCGCGCGGGCGTGCAGCCCGGCTCGGTGGTGAGCGTGACGGAGTCGGCCGGCGGTGTGCTCGTCGGCAGCAGCGGTGAGGCCGCGGAGCTGGGCGCCGACGTGGCGTCGCACGTCTTCGTCGCCAAGCGCTGACCCGTCGTGCGGGGCGGCCCCCCGCACGGCACCGGAGCGTCGCCCGATGCCCTGCCCGGGCCCCCGGGTCGAGCGGCGCCCCGCAACACCGGTCGGCGGCGGATCCCACCGGCCTCCGTCACGGAACGCGCTTTCGACCGGAAGGGCAGCGCCCGGGCGCCTCGCGTGCCAGTCTTGGCTCAGGCATATGACCTGAGTCGGCGTGAGCCGAGGCTCCGCGACCGGGGAGGGAGCAGGTTGATGCGCCCGTCGCACGTACCCGTACATGTGGAGAGCCCCGGCGCCGATCGGCGCCGGGGCCTCACCTCCCCTGTGCTGACCCGGAGCCCCGAGCTCTCAGGGTCATCCCCCTCGGACCGTTTTCCCCGAGCGGCCCGCCTCCCGATGAAGATCTCCCCTCGGCGGCGGCCGTCAATCCTTGAGCCGGGTCACTCGAACGAGCGGTGTTGCGCGCGAGACCCCCGTTTTCGAATGCAGGTTCGATAGCCTGGCCGCGCACGTGACAGAAGGGGGTGTCAGGACACATGGTGCGACGCATCGACCTGACCGGAGCCGACGGCTTACGCCTCGCCGCCTGGGAGTTCGCCGACCCGCCCAAGGGCCGGACGCCCGGTGACGCCGACCCGGCTCCCGGGGTGCTCCTCCTCCACGGCCTGATGGGCCGCGCCTCGCACTGGACCACCACCGCCCGCTGGCTCGCCGAGCGGCACCGGGCCGTCGCGCTCGACCAGCGCGGGCACGGCCGCAGCGACAAGCCCGCCGACGGCCCCTTCACCCGCGAGGCGTACGTCGCCGACGCCGCCGCCGCGGTCGAACAGCTCGGGCTCGCCCCCGTCACCCTCATCGGCCACTCCATGGGCGCCCTGACCGCCTGGCAGCTCGCCGCCGAGCGCCCCGACCTCGTCCGGGCCCTGGTCATCTGCGACATGCGGGCCTCCGCCCTGGGCGTCGCGTCCCAGCGCGAGTGGGAGGACTGGTTCCGCTCCTGGCCGCTGCCGTTCGCCACGCTCGCCGACGTACGCAAGTGGTTCGGCGAGGACGACCCCTGGGTGGAGCGCCCCAACCCGGCGCGCGGCGAGTTCTTCGCCGAGGTCATGACCGAGGGCCCCGACGGCTGGCGACCCCTGTTCTCCCGCCGCCAGATGCTCACCTCCCGCGAGACCTGGGTCTACGACGCCCACTGGGACTCCCTCGCCCAGGTCCGCTGCCCGACTCTCGTCGTCCGCGGCCTCGACGGCGAACTGGGCCGCGCGGAGGCCCAGGAGATGGTCCGCGTCCTCCCCCACGGCCAGTACGCGGAAGTGCCCGACGCCGGCCACCTCGTCCACTACGACCAGCCCGACGGCTGGCGCACCGTCATCGCCCCGTTCCTCGACGGCGTCCTGACCTCCTGACACCTCGCCTCAGCCCTTGCTGACCGCCGCCAGGATCTCCGGGAGGCGGGCCGCCGTGCGGGGCGCGGCGAGGCGCAGACCCGTCCACGTCAGCAGCGTGCCCCAGCCGGCGCCGAGGGCGAGGAGGAGCAGGCCGCCCGACATGCCCGTACCCGTCACGTTCAGCCAGACCGTGAGGGCGATCAGCGGGGCGCACAGCAGCGCCGCCGTGACCATGCCGCCCAGGATGGAGATCCACGCCAGCCCCGCCTGCCCCGGTGCCACGTTCTTGAAGCCGCTGTCCTGCGGGATCGAGTACGGGAAGCGGGCCGACGCCACCGCGCCCGTCCCCAGCATCGCGCCCAGCACCCCGAACGACAGCCCCATCGCCTCCGGCAGCGTCCGCCAGTCGCCCAGCACCGCCGCCGTCAGAGCGGTCACCAGCGCCACGTACGGCAGGGTGATCAGCGCCAGTGCCAGCGCCCGCGCCCGGAGCTCCTCGTAGGCGTCCCGCGCCGACGAGATCGTCATCGCCACCATCCAGAAGGCGGAGGTGTCCTGACCGAACTGGTTGTACATCAGGATGCCGAGCATGCCCGCCGCGAAGCACGCGAAGTACACCGACCCTGTTCCCTGGAGGGCGTTGAACAGCGGCACGATCAGACCGATCGCCAGCGATGTGACCCACGCCGCCTTGGTCTTCGGGTCACGCGCCACATAGCGCAGACTCCGCAGCATCACCGTGCCCGCACGCCCCTCGAGGCGGTCGAAGAGCCCGGAGGACGCCGCCGACTCACGGCGCGACGGACGCGACGCCGCCGCCAGCGTCGAACCGTCCGGAGCCGTCATCAGCTTCACCAGGCCGCGCCGCCACACGTACAGCAGCGCACCCAGGGCCGCCGCCGACAGCACCAGCCCGGCCACCGCCTCCCCGTACGCGCCCTCGCCCGCCGAGTCGACCGCGGCGAGCGCCGACGCGGGCGGAATCCACCGCACCACCTCCGCCGCCGGATCGAGCGCCGACAACCCACCCGCCCGACTCAGCCGCTGCGCACCGAAGTTGACGAACTGGATGCCCACCGCGATCACCAGGCCGCTCAGCACCGCCAGGTCCCGCCCCTTGCGCGACGTCAGCAGCCGTACGTTCCCCGCCGCCACCGCCCGCGCCAGCGCCACGCACACCAGCAACACCAGCGGCACCGCCACCACCGCCACCGCCACCGCGAACGCCCCGCGCGCCAGCGCCACCGCCGACCCCACCGCCAGGCACAGCGTGAACAGCGGCCCGATACCCACCAGCGACGACACCAGCAACGCCCGCACCAGCGGCCCGGGCGACAGCGGCAGCATCACCAACCGCGTCGGATCCAGCGTCTCGTCGCCACTCGGGAAGAACAGCGGCATCACCGCCCACCCCAGCGCCAGCAGCCCCGCCAGCAACACCACGACCGTGCCCGCGTGCTCACTGCCCCGCAGCAGCACCAGCCCCAGCAACTGCCCCGCCGCGAACAACAGCGCCAGCACCGCCGACGTCACATACGCCGCCGTACGCCCCGCCGACTGCCGCAGCCCATTGCGCAACAGCGACAACTTGAGCCGTACGAACACCCCCGTGAGCGTCACCGCGCACCGCCCAGCCAGTCCAGCGACTCGCCCGCGTCCCGCCCCCGCGCGCCCACCAGTTCCAGGAACGCCGCCTGCAACGACGGCGCCCCGCCCCGCACCTCCGCCAGCGTGCCCTGCGCCCGGATCCGGCCCTCCGCCATCACCGCGACCCAGTCGCACAGCGACTCCACCAGCTCCATCACATGACTGGAGAACACCACCGTCGCACCCGAGGCCGTGTACCGCTCCAGCACCCCGCGGATCGTCTGCGCCGACACCGGGTCCACGCCCTCGAACGGCTCGTCCAGGAACAGCACGTCCGGGTTGTGCAGCAGCGCCGCCGCCAGGCCGATCTTCTTGCGCATACCGGTCGAGTAGTCCACGACCAGCTTGTTCTGCGCCCCCGCCAGGTCCAGTACGTCCAGCAACTGCGCGGCCCGCTTGTCCACCTCGTCCCCGGGCAGCCCCCGCAGCCGCCCGGTGTAGGCGAGGAGCTCCCGCCCCGACAGCCGCTCGAACAGGCGCAGCCCCTCCGGCAGGACCCCGATCCGGGCCTTCACCGCCGCCGGGTCGCGCCACACATCGTGCCCCGCCACCTCGACCCGCCCCTGGTCGGGCCGCAACAACCCCGTCACCATCGACAGCGTCGTCGTCTTGCCCGCCCCGTTCGGGCCCACCAACCCGATGAACCGGCCCGCCGGCAGCGTCAGATCGATCCCGGCCACGGCGATCTGCTCACCGAACCGCTTCCACAACCCCTCGACCCGCACAGCGGGCGCGACACCCTCCGCCACCTGGTCCGGCATGGTCACTGCCTCCCGTAGTCCCCGTTCCCCGTGGATACGGGACCCAGCCTACGTACGCGCCGGTACGGAGGGAGAGGCCGGAAACCGGCAGTCAGGAGCGGTCAGGACTGCCGGGACCGGGCATCGGCGGCCTCCCGCGCGCACGCGTACGCCAGCGGGCTGATCAGCTCCTCGGCGTCCGGCAGCCACCGGTTCGCCGGCGTGGGACGGCGCGCCCACTGCACCGCCCCGTGCCCGCCCACCCGGGTCGGCGGCGCCGCCACGTACTGGCCCTCGCCCCGCGCCACCAGGTCGATCCCGCTCGGCGACCAGCCCAGCTTGCGCACCAGGTCCGGCACCTTGGCCGCGGCACCCGGCAGGACGAAGAACATCATCCGGCGGTCCGGGGTGCAGGTGACCGGGCCGAGCGTCAGGTCCATCCGCTCCATCCGCGCCAGTGCCAGGAACCCCGCCGACTCCGGGACGTCCAGCGCGTCGAAGGTGCGGCCCGTCGGCAGCAGGATCGACGCCCTCGGCTGCTTCCCCCACAGCCGGCGCGCCCCCACCGCGCTGCCCGTCGCCTGGGTCGCCCAGTCCGGCCGGGCCGGATGCGCCCCCGCCGCCGGACACGCGGCCTCGCCGCACGAGCACCGCTCCATGCCGTCGACCGCCTCCAGCCAGGTGCCGGGGAACACGTCCCAGTGCCGCTCTTCCGCATACCGCACGGCGCAGTCCAGCAGCTGCTCGCCTCGCTGCTTGGGGATCTGTGCGGCTTCCGTGACTCCGATGGTCTCTTCCACGGACAGCTCAACTACCGGCTTCACAGGGGGTTACGGGGCGCGGGAGGGGAGGCCGAGGAGCATCGATTCGGCATCCGGGGCGCACGGATGCACGGACGGGGGCGCGCATGGGAACCGGGAGCGGTGGGCGGGTAGCCACAGTCGGGGGTGGTGGCAATGCGGCGGTCTCCCGCCATTGCACGACGTATCGGCCTTCATCAGCTCCTGGGCAACGACCGGCGCTTCCGTGTGTTCCGCTGTCTTCCGATCTCTTCCGTAACTGTCCGTGCCCTTCTTGGTGCTTCATCGGTTTCGTCAGTATTCGCAGGTCAACTTCTGCATTCTCCGTATATCAGCCGGGCAGTGATCAGCGAGACTGATCACCGCGGCAACAGGGGGTAGTCATGGCAGCGAGGCCGCTCGTCGCCCGTCAGCCGAACGAACGGCTGCAGGCTCTCATCCAGGAAGCAGGGTGCTCCAACGCCGGGCTCGCCCGCCGCGTCAACATGGTCGGGCAGGAACGCGGGCTCGATCTGCGGTACGACAAGACGTCGGTGGCGCGCTGGCTGCGCGGCCAGCAGCCGCGCGGCCGGGCCCCCGGGATCATCGCCGAGGCGCTCGGCCGCAAGCTGGGGCGTACGGTCACGATCGACGAGATCGGCATGGCCAACGGCAAGAACCTGGCGTCCGGCGTGGGTCTGCAGTTCTCGCCGACCGTGCTCGGCGCCATCGAGCAGGTCTGCGAGCTGTGGCGCAGCGACGTGGGCCGGCGGGACTTCCTGACCGGTTCGACGGTGGCCGCCTCCGCGCTGGTCGAGCCGAGCCGGGACTGGCTGATCACGGGCGCCGACCCGCAGGTGGCCCGGCAGGCCGGGGCGCGGGTGGGGGCGGCGGACGTCGAGGCGGTACGGGCGATGACGGCCGCGCTGGTCGACCTGGACCACCGGTTCGGCAGCGGCCATGTGCGGCCCGTGGTGGTGCACTACCTGAACAGCGTGGTGTCGGGGCTGCTGTCCGGCTCGTACCGGGACACCGTCGGCCGCCGGCTGTTCGCCGCCGTCGCCCGCCTGACGGAGCTCGCCGGGTACATGGCGGTGGACACGGGGCAACCCGGCCTCGCGCAGCGGTACTACATCCAGGCGCTGCGGCTCGCGCAGGCGGCCGGGGACCGCGGGTACGGCGGGTACGTACTGGCCGCGTCCATGAGCCACCTGGCAGCCCAGCTCGGAAACCCGCGTGAGATCGCCCAGTTGGCGCGGGCGGCGCAGGAAGGGGCGCGGGGGCACGTCCCGCCGCGGGCGGAGGCGATGTTCCTGGCGGCCGAGGCGCGGGGGCACGCCCTGCTCGGTGACGTACGCGTGTGCCAGGAGGTGGCGGCCCGGGCGGTGGCCGCGATGGACCGGGCCGACCCGGAGTCGGGCGACGACCCGGAGTGGATCGCCCATTTCGACCGGGCGTACCTCGCCGACGAACTGGCCCACTGCTACCGGGACCTGGGCCGGCCGGAGGAGGCGGCGCGGGCGGCCGGCGAGTCGCTGGACGGGCACCCGGAGACGCGGGCGCGGCGGCGGGCGATCGGCCTGGTCCTGCTGGCCACGGCACAGGTCCAGCAGCGCGAGGTGGAGGCCGCCTGCCACACGGGCACGCGCGCGGCCGAACTGCTCGGCACGCTGCGGTCGTCGAGGGGTGCGGAGTACCTGGAAGACCTGCAACAGCGCCTGGAGCCGTACGCGGACGAGCCGGCGGTCCGCGAGTTCGGTGCGCGGCTGGAGTTGCAGGCGGCGTAGGGTTCCCGGCCGCTGGGACCCCGGCCGCCGGGAAGCCTTTCGGGGCGTCGGCTTAACAGCGTCCTGGGGGAGGTTCTTGTTACTGCTGCCACACACGTGTGCGCGGGCTCTGTGTCACCCGGTAGCGTGAGCCGACGCTTCCGTAGGTTTACAGGTTTACCCGTTCACACGTAGGAGTCCCGGTGACGCAGAGCGGACAGGGTCAGGAGCCGCACCTTCCGGCGGCACGGCCCGCCCACGAGGGTGTCGTGCTGCCCGCCGAGGGCAGTGAGACCTGGGGCACGGCGGGCGCCGGGCCGACCGGGGGCCAGCCGTGGGGCGGCCCCTGGGGACCGCCGGGCGGGCAGCAGCAGCAGCCGCAGCCGGGCCCGTACGACCAGCAGCCGGGGGCGTACCACCAGCAGCAGCACCAGCAGCAGGAGTACGGGACCGTCGCGCAGCCGCTGCCGCCCGAGATGCCGCATGGCGCTGCCGACGCGGACGCCACGCAGTACCTCCCGCCGGTCGCCGGACCGGGCGCAGGACCGGGCGCCGCTCCTGGTGCCGGGCCGATGCCCATGCCGATGCCCATGCCCGCCGAGAGCCCGGCCGAGTCGACGCAGTTCCTCGGCACCCGGCCGTCCGGAAGCCCCGACGCGGACGCCACGCAGTACATGGCGCCCGTCCCGCCCCAGCCGTCCGGCGCGCCCTACGGGATACGCCCCGGGGCGCCCGGCGACCGGCAGCCCCCGGCCGAGTTCGACAGCCTGTTCCGCGACGACGCGGCCGCGACGCAGCACATGCCCTCGTACGGGGCCCAGGCGCCGCACCAGCAGAGCCGGCCGCCCTACCAGGCCCAGGCCCAGGCCCCGCAGGCGCCCCAGCCCGTACCGCCGTACCAGGAGCCGTACCGCGAGCCCGCGCCGCGCCGGCAGTCCAAGCTGCCGCTGATCGCGGCCGTCGTCGTCGGCTGCGCCGTCCTCGGGCTCGGCGCCGGCGCCCTGCTCAGTGGCGGCGAGGACGACAAGAAGGGCACGTCCGACAACACTGGTGTCGCCGCCGCCAGCTCGCCCACCCCCGGCGCCGGCAGCTCCCAGGCGGCGCCCGACCCGGCCAGGACGCAGGCGGAGGCGCTCGACAAGCTGCTCGCGGACAGCAACAACAGCCGCGACACGGTGATCCGTTCCGTCGAGAACATCAAGAGGTGCCAGAACCTCGACCAGGCCGCCACGGACCTGCGCGGTGCCGCGGGGCAGCGCCGTGAGCTGGTGACCCGGCTCCAGGGCCTGGCCGTCGACAAGCTCCCCGACCACGCCGAGCTGAGCAGCGCGCTGACCCGGGCCTGGCAGGCCTCCGCCTCCGCGGACGACCACTACGCGGCCTGGGCCGGCGAGGTCAAGGGCAAGAAGGGCTGCAAGGGCGGCAAGGCGCGCAGCACGGACCGGTTCGCCCAGGGCAACGCGGCCAGCGGTGAGGCGACGGCCGCCAAGAAGCAGGCCTCGGAGCTGTGGAACGGCATCGCAGGGACGTACGGCCTGACCTCGCGCCAGCCGCAGCAGCTCTGACCCGCGGGGAGGGTGACCCGCGGGGAGGGTGCCCGGCCGCGGAGGGAGACCCGCCGCGGAGGCCGACCCGCGGCGGAGGTGCTACAGGGCGGCGGCCTTGCGGAGCGTCGGGCCGACGTCCACGAACCCGTCCTTGTGCGCCACCAGCCGTCCCTTGCGTACCACCTGGAACGTGACCTGGTGGTTCACGATCCGCGGCGTGCCCGGCGTACCGAGCATGTCCTCGTAGCGCCAGCGCAGCGGCGGCGTCAGGCCTCCGGTGTCCACCTGGACCCCGCGGGTGAGCGCCTGGCCGATCCGGCTCGCGGTGATCTCCTCGTCGCCGAGCGATTCGACGACCCGGGTCAGCACGGTGTACGCGATCCAGGTCGTCTGGACGCCCGCGTCGGCCGGGTCGATCCGGTTGTCGGCGAAGGCGTGCTCCCGGATCACCTGCTTCATCCCGTTCCAGCGCTCGTCTCCCGCCTCCGGGTACCAGCCGGTGATGTAGGCGCCCTCGAAGGGGCCGTTCGCGCCGCCGGTGCGGTCGACGAGCGGCTGGTCGACGCTCCCGAGGACCGAGGAGACCTTGACGTCCCGGCCGTCGGGCGGGAGCCGGCGGAAGGAGTCGAAGAAGTTCGCGGTGTGCTCGCCGAGCGCGGCGGTGACGCAGCCGCCCTCCTCGCCGGCCCGCTTGCGGGACTGCCGGGCCTCGTCGGTGTACTCGCCCGCGTCCTCGGCGGCCGGGATGTCGGCGGCGGTGCGGTGGTGGCCCTGGGCCAGACCGGAGTTGAGGATGTACGGCAGGTCGGCGCCGGTGATGGAGTCGGGCCGGACGAGGGAGACGCGGTCGCAGGAGTCCGCGAGCTGGATGCCGTTGCCGGCCAGCAGCGCGGCCTGACCGCCGTTGACGGGGTAGGAGACGGGGCTGCGGAACTCGTCGTCGGTGATGCCGTAGCCGCCGATGTACGGGATGTCCGCGGCCTCCAGCGGGGGCATGAAGGCGCGGCCGTTCTGGCTGTACGAGCCGACGACGGCGACCACGTCCTCCTGGACCGCGCGCCGGGCGCACGCGGCGGCGGCCGCGGGCTCGTTGCCCTCGTTGCAGGTGAGCACGCGCAGCTCGCGGCCGTTGATACCGCCCCGGGAGTTGATCCAGCGGGCGTACGCCTGCCCCATGGCGGGCATGCCGGGCATATTGGTCGCGCGGGTGTTCTCGGGAGCCCAGGTCATCACGGTGATGGGGTCCCTGGAGCCCCCCGTGGCCCCAGGGAGGACCCCGCACCCGGCCAGCAGGCACGCCGAGCCGAGTGCCGCCGCAGTCCTGATGAGGGAGAGGGTGGTGGTGGAGCGTCGCCTGCCAGTACCGGTCATGGTCATGCACAATTCCGCCTCATGGGTAACGCGGGAGTGAGGCCTGTTCAACGCTGGGTGACGCCGAGGTGAATTGCGGGGGGCGGTCACCGGCTCTTTCGGGGGAACGTACGATCGAAACGTGTCAGCTTCCGTGAACTCTTCCCGTCGCGGCCGTCGCTCCTCCACCATGGGCGGCATGCCGCTCAACGACATGCCGTGGTGGCGCTGGCGCGCCAACGTGCGCTCGGCGCTGCACATGCTCTCCGACCCCGTCTTCCACCAGGAGTGCTGGCTGGCCGGCCTGGAGGGGTACGGGGACGTCACCGACGCCGTGTACCGGCTCGTCGAGGACACCTGGCTGGACAACTGGTCCGCGGAGAAGTACGTCGGGACCATATTCCGGGACTCCGGCGAGGCCGCGCTGGTCGACGTCGCGGTGCTGCGGGTGCTGCGGATCATGCACCAGGTCGGGCCGGACGCCCCCGTCTCCGCCTACATGGGGCACCACGGCTGGCCGGAGGCGGTACGGGCGGCCCGGGACGCGCACGTACGGCTGGCCGTCAACGACGGCGAGGACCCGGACGCGCCGCCGCGGTCGCTGGACGTGCTGAGGATCATGACGAGTTCCGTGTGACGTGGTGACGTGGTGACGCTGTGACGTTCCGTGTGACGGACCGCGGTCCGGTGGCCCGCCCCGGATGTGGCATCCTGCCAGGATGACCGACCAGTACGTCCTCACGCTCTCCTGCCCGGACAAGCAGGGCATTGTGCACGCCGTTTCGAGTTACCTCTTCATCACCGGCTGCAACATCGAGGACAGTCAGCAGTTCGGAGACCGGGACACCGGCCTGTTCTTCATGCGGGTCCACTTCTCGGCCGAGGCGCCGGTGACGGTGGACAAGCTGCGCGCGAGCTTCGCGGCGGTCGGGGACTCCTTCGCGATGGACTGGCAGATCCACCGCGCCGACGAGCGCATGCGGGTCGTGCTGATGGTGTCGAAGTTCGGCCACTGCCTGAACGACCTGCTGTTCCGTACGCGGATCGGCGCGTTGCCGGTCGACATCGTGGCGGTCGTCTCCAACCACACCGACTTCGCCGAGCTCGTCGCCTCGTACGACATCCCGTTCCACCACATTCCGGTCACCAAGGACACCAAGGCGCAGGCGGAGGCCGAGCTGCTGGAGCTGGTGCGCGCGGAGAACGTCGAGCTGGTGGTGCTGGCCCGCTACATGCAGGTGTTGTCGGACGACCTGTGCAAGCAGCTGAGCGGCCGGATCATCAACATCCACCACTCGTTCCTCCCGAGCTTCAAGGGCGCCAAGCCCTACCACCAGGCGCACGCGCGTGGCGTGAAGCTGATCGGCGCGACGGCCCACTACGTGACGGCCGACCTCGACGAGGGCCCGATCATCGAGCAGGAGGTCGAGCGGGTGGGACATGACGTCACGCCGGAGCAGCTGGTGGCCATCGGCCGCGACGTGGAGTGCCAGGCGCTGGCCCGCGCGGTCAAGTGGCACGCGGAACACCGCATCCTCCTGAACGGCCGCCGCACCGTCGTCTTCGCGTAGGGGCTCCCGCCCCTACGAACCCGCCCGACACCCCGGGGCCTCCCGGGCCTCCCGGGCCTCCCGGTGGTGCCCGCCCGGGCACGGTTGCCGTTGGGGCCGCTCCGTAGGGGGTGTCCTGGGCTCTCCTTCGCAAGCTCAGTCGTTTTATGCCCAGAACACCCCTCACTGCGCGTCCCCCTCCGGGGCAGTACCCCCCGCCCGGGGACCCGGGGGCGGAGCCCCCGGTTTCGGGAAGGGGCAGGGTGGGGGACCAGAAGCCTCGCCCCCGCCACCCGCGGTCTGAAGCCGCCCGCCGCACGGGGGCAGCGGGCGCGGCCCCGGAACGTGGCCCGGGGCGCCTCGCCCGCGCGCCGGCGGGGGCCGAGGCCCCGGTTTGCTAGAGGCGGCTCAGGGAGGCCGCGGCGAAGAGGACGTCGCGGATGGCCTCCCGGTCGCCGTCCTGGCCCGCCGCGGCTTCCTCCGGGGTGATGTGGCCCGCCACCAGCTGGCAGAACTCCACGCCGTCCAGCGCCACCTGTGCGACCTTCCGGTCCGGGCAGCCGATCGCCGCCGGGGAGTCCAGGGCGATGTACCAGTCGCCGCCGCCGGAGCCCTCGACCTCCAGGTGGAGCGAGCGGCCGGGCGCGCCGGCCGTCACGAGGTGGCGGGGCGGGGCGGCGAGCCCCGCGCGGCGGCGGTCGGCGAGGGCGGCCGGCAGTAAACGGGCCGCCAGGTCGATCATGCCGTGCAGGTGGGCGCCGCTGGGCGGCTCGTACGGGTAGTCCACGGCGGCCGCGATGTCGTCCGCGTGCACCCAGCACTCGAAGGCCCGGTCGAGCAGCGCGTCGCGCAGCGGCAGGGAGAACTCGCCGTACGACACCGACAGTTCGGCCACCCCGCGGCCCGCGAAGGAGACCGTGCGGATCAGGGTGTGCGCCTGCTCGCGCCAGGGTTCGCGGATCGCTCTGGTGGGCGGGTGGTGCGCGCCCTGCCAGTACGCCTCGGTGCGCTCGGCCGGGGTCTTGGCCGACAGTGAGTCGTCCAGGCCGATCGCCGTCGCGACGAGGCCGTCGACGGCCAGGAGGTGGCCGATCACCCCGGCGACGGTCGTGCGGCGGCTGACGGAACGGTCGCGCTCGAACCACTTGAGCCGCACCGGCGCGTGCCACTCGGCGTCGCCGATGTCGCGCAGCAGCGCGTCGAGCCGGGCCGTCTCCGCGTCGTAGGGCCCGGCCCAGTCGGGCACGGGGATGCGCGCGGGGCGGCGGCCCAGGCAGTTCTCCAGCACCCGGGAGCGCAGCAGCGGGTCGAGGTCCAGGTCCCGCTCGTGGTGGAGCAGCCCGACCGCGTCGCGCAGCCGCAGCGCCTCCTCCGCGCAGGGCGCGCACTCGGTGAGGTGCTCCTCGACGGCGGTCGTCTCCTCGGGCGAGCAGGCGGACAGCGCCCACGCGCCGAGCAGCGACTGCAGGACCTTGTGCGGCAGGGGCGGCGGTGGGGCCTCGGGGGCGGGCAGCGCCTCGTAGTTGTCGGCGGCCCGTCTCGGGGACGGTATGCGCGGCACGCCGCCCACCTCCTCGTGGCCGTCGTCGTGGCCATCGCCGTCGAGCGGCCCGGTCATAGCGCCCGTCCGTCCAGTGGCCGGGTGTTCGCGGTGGACAGCAGCTGGAGCCCGAGCCGCAGCCGGCGCCGCGCCTCGTCCTCGGTCACGCCGAGGTCCGCGGCGGTCTGGCGGTAGTCCCGGCGCTGGAAATAGGCCAGTTCCAGCGCGGCGCGCAGGGACGACGGCATGGACTGGACGATGAAGTCCGCGCGGGCGGACACCGCCGCGCGGCGCACCTTCTGCTCCAGCTCCTCCGTGGAACCGCCGCCCCGCTCCGCGTACGCCCTGGCCTCCGCCTGGCGCAGCCGGTGCACGGCCTGGCGCCGGGTCAGCTTCGCTATCCAGGAGCGCATGGAGCCCTCGCGTCTGGGGTCGTACGCGTCCGGGTTCTCCCACACGTACCCGAACACCTCGCGGGTGACCTGGTCGGCGGCCGACTCGTCGTCCAGGACGCGGTGCGCCGTGTTGTGCACGAGGGAGGCGAACCGGTCGTACAGCTCACCGAGGGCGGCCGCCTCGCCGCGCGCCAGGCGCTGCTGCATCTTGCGGTCCCAGCGCGGTGGTGTGTCCTTCGCCATACGGAGCCCTCCCGACCCGACTCCTCTCGAATGTAGTGCGCCGCACCGACAACGCGCCCCTCTTTGTGGCAAGTGCGCGCCAAGGGGTTCCGTGAGGGTAAGGAAACCGTCACTGTGCGTGGATCGTGTTTCATGGGGGGAGGACGGGGCAGCAGCGGCGCAAAGGAAGCACTGCTTCCGGTTGGTTGTCCTGGTGTTCCCGGTTGGATCGGCGAAGGGTAGGCGCGTGACGCTCACGGTGGACGAAGCGGAGCACGGCGCCTGGACCGTGCTCAGCATCCAGGGCGAACTGGACCTGGTCTCCTCACCCGTTGTCCGCAGGTGTGTGCACAAGGCGGTCGCCGAGGGCAGGCGGGACGTCGTCCTGGACCTGTCGCAGGTGCTGTTCTGCGACTCCAGCGGCGTCGGCGTGCTCATCGCGTCCCGCCGGCTGCTGCACTCCTGCCGGGGCCGGCTGCGGCTGATCCTGCCCGCCCAGGGGGCCGTGGACGGCTCGCACGTCAACCGGGTGCTGGCCGCCCTCGGCGTACGGCGGCTGTTCGCGGTGTACGCGGACGTCGCCTCCGCGACCGGCGAGGAGGACGAGCAGCTGTCCGCGTGACGGCGGCCCCTTCGCGTCGTACCCTCCCGGCATGGACGCAGAGGACTTGTACCAGCGCCGGATCGCCTCCCGTTTCGCCGCCTTCGACCAGGACGGCAACGGCTACATCTCGCGTGAGGACTTCACGACCGCGGCCACCCGGCTGCTGGAGGAGTTCGGCACCTCGTTCCGTTCGGACAAGGGGCAGGCGCTGGCCGGTGGCGCCGAGGCCTTCTGGCAGGGGCTGGCGGGGATCGCCGACGTGGACGGTGACCAGCGGGTGAGCCGGGGCGAGTTCGTCAGCGGCGCCGTGAAGCGGCTGCGGGACAACCCCGACCGGTTCGCCGAGATCGCCCGGCCCTTCGTGCGCGCGCTGCTCGCCGTCGCCGACCAGGACGGTGACGGGAAGGCCGGGACGGCGGAGGTGGAGCGCGCCCTGCTGGCGCTGGGCGTCGAGTCGCACACGGCCGCGCTCGCGGCCGAGTCGCTGGACCTGGACCGCAGCGGGCTGGTCGACGAGGAGGAGGCCGTCACGGCCTTCGCCCGGTACTTCATGACCCAGGAGCCCTAGGGGCGCGAGTAGCGTTCGCGCAGGCGGTACTTGAGCACCTTGCGCAGGGTGTCGTTGCGGGGCAGGGCGTCCACGACCTCCAGTTGCTCCGGCAGCTTGTGGACGGACAGGCCCTCGTCGCGGAGGAACGCGGTGAGCGTGTCGAGGGTCAGCTCTCCGTCGCTCTCGACGACCGCGCACACCCGCTCCCCGCGCTCCGGGTCCGGCAGCCCGATCACCGCCGCGTCCCGTACGGCGGGATGCCGGTGCAGCAGGTCCTCGATCTCCTTGGCCGAAATGTTCTCGCCCTTACGGATGATGATGTCCTTGACACGTCCGGTGAGCACGAGGTGGCCGGAATCCGTGAGGTACCCGAGGTCCCCGGTCCTGAGGAAGCCGTCGTCGTCGAACGCCTCGGCGGTCTGCGCCGGGTCCAGATACCCCGTGCACACCGCCTCGCCGCGCAGCCGCACCTCGCCGTCGACGACGCGTATCTCCATCCCTTCCGGCGGCCTTCCCTCGGTGGTGGCGAGGTGGTCGTCGGTGTCGTCCGGCGATCCCATGGTGATCATCGGGACCTCGGTCATGCCGTAGCCGTGGGTGAGGCGGCAGCCCATCTCCCGTACGACGGCGTGGTACAGCTCCGGCGGCTTGGGCGCCCCGCCGCCCGCGAGCAGCCGGAGGGTGGGGATGAGCCTGCTCCCCGGTTGCTTGCGCTGCTCGGCGAGGAACATCGCGTAGAAGGCGGTGGAGCCGCCGGCCGTGGTCACGCCGTGCGCGCGGTAGGCCTCCAGTGCGTCGGGGAGGGCGAACTTCTCGATGAGGGCGGCGGGGAACCCGTACAGCAGGAGCATGACGAGGTAGTCGAGGCCCCCTATGTGCGCGAAGGGGAAGGCGATCGAGCCGACGTCGTCGGCGGTCAGGCGCAGCGCGTGGGCGAGGCAGGAGCCGCCGGCGATCAGTGAACGGTCGGTGTGCAGGACGCCCTTGGGGTCGGACGTCGTGCCGGACGTCCAGTAGATCCACCGCACGTCCGTCCCGGTGGTGGGGGGCGGTGCGGGCAGGCTGGAGGGGTCCGCGTCGGGGAGGGTGTCGTACGCCTCGAAGACGCCGCGTGCGCCGAGGCGGTGTGCCATGGCGGTGTGGTCGAAGCCGCGCCACTCGCCCGGTACGGCGAAGAAGGCGGCCTTGGACTCGCGCAGCGCGAAGCCCACCTCCCGGTCCCGGTGGAAGGGGATGACGGGGGACTGGACGGCGCCGAGGCGGGCCAGGGCGACGGTGAGGACGACGGTCTCGACACGGGTGGGCAGTTGCCAGGCGACGACGGTGCCGGGGCGTACGCCCATGTCCCACAGCCCGGCCGCCGTCCGCTCGGCGCGGTCGCGAAGGCCGCCGAAGGTGAGGCTCCGGTCGTCCTGGAGGAGGGCGGGGCGGTCGGGGGTGAGGCGGGCGCGGCGTTCGACGAGCTCCCACAGGGTGCGCGAGGCGCCCAGGGCGTGTGCGGTGTCGGTGTCGGTGTCCGGCACGGTGCGCTCCTCCTTGGCTGACGATCCGTCAGTTCCGTGCGGTGAGCGTAGGGCGGTACGCCTTGCCGGTCCAGGGGTGCGGGGCTAGCCTGCGCGCAGAAGAGCTGACGACTCGTCAGAAAGGGGAGGCGTCATGACGAAACTGCCTCGCATCACCGGCGTCGGCCCGGGCCCCGTCTGATGGACCTGGCCCACACCGAGGAGGAAGAGGACTTCCGGGCCCGGCTGCGGAAGTGGCTCACGGCCGTGCTGCCCGGCCTGCCGCCGAAACCCGACCCCACCGACTGGCCGGGACGCCGCGCCTATGACACGGCCTGGCAGCGGATGCTGTACGACGCCGGGTACGGCGACCTGCACTGGGCGGCGGCCCCCACCCTGCGGCTGATCTTCCTGGAGGAGACCGAGCTGGCCGGCGCGCCCTATGTGGGCGCCAACTTCGTCGGCCTGCTGCACGCCGGCCCCACCATCGCGGCCGAGGGCACGGCCGGGCAGCGCGAAAGGTGGCTTCCGCCGATCCTCAAGGGCCAGGACGTGTGGTGCCAGGGCTTCAGCGAACCGGACGCCGGTTCCGACCTGGCGTCCCTGCGCACGCGCGCGTGGCGGGACGGCGACCACTACGTGGTCAGCGGCTCCAAGATCTGGACCTCCCACGCCGAGGTCGCCGACTGGTGCGAACTGCTGGTCCGCACCGACCCGGACGCCCCCAGGCACCGGGGCATCACCTGGCTGGCCATGCCCATGGACGCCCCCGGCGTCACCGTACGACCGCTGCGCACCCTCACCGGGACGGCCGAGTTCGCCGAACTGTTCCTGGACGAGGTCCCCGTGCCCGTCGCCAACCGGGTCGGCGAGGAGAACGACGGCTGGCGGGTCACCATGGTCACCCTGTCGTACGAGCGCGGCACGGCGTTCGCCGGCGAGGTGGTGGCCTGCCGCCGGGTCCTGACCGGGCTGGCGCGCGAGGCGCGGAAGAACGGCCGCTGGGACGACCCCGTGCTCCGGCGCCGGCTGGGGCGGCTGAACGCCGAGCTGCGCGCCCTGTGGCGGCTGATCCAGTGGAACGTGAGCGAGGCCGAGGCGACCGGCTCGGTCCCCGGGGTGGGCGGGTCGGTGTTCAAGCTGCGGTACTCGCACGCCCGCCAGGAGCTGTACGACGCGGCCGCCGAGGTGCTGGGCGGCGCGGACGCGCTCGACCTGGACCGGGAGTGGGTCCACGAGCGGCTGTCGTCGCTCTCGTACACCATCGCCGCCGGGACCTCCCAGATCCAGCGCTCCATCGTCGCCGAGCGGATCCTCGGCCTGCCGAAGGGACGGTGAACGTGCCTTTCCGACTGGACGACGACCAGCGGGCGCTGCGGCGGGGCGTACGGGAGCTGCTGGAGGGTCGGTTCGGGCCGGACGCGCTGCGGGCGGCCGTGGAGGACGGCGGGGAACTCGACCGGGGGCTGTGGCGGGCGCTGGGGGACGCCGGGTTCTTCGCGCTGCGGATGCCGGAGGAGGACGGCGGCGTCGGGCTCGGCCTGCCGGAGGCCGTCCTCGCCTTCGAGGAGGCCGGGCGGGCGCTGCTGCCGGGCCCCCTGGTCGCCACCCACCTCGCGGCCGGGCACGTCCAGGGGGCGGCGGAGGGGGACGTGGTCGTCACCGCCGTGGACGGGCAGCTGGTGGAGTGGCTGGACGCCGCCGACGTCGTACGGGGCGGGGAGGTGAGCGGGGCGCGGCCGGTCCGCTCGGTCGACCCCCTGACGCCGCTGCACCGGGTGCCCCGGGGCGCCGCGTACGGGGACCCGGTGGCCGTGCTGCTCACCGCCGCCGAGCAGCTCGGCAGCGCGGGCCGTACGACCGGGATGGCGGCGCGGTACGCGCGCGAGCGGGAGCAGTTCGGCCGCCCCATCGGCGCCTTCCAGGCGGTGGCCCACCTGTGTGCGGGGATGCTGGAGCGCGTGGAGGTGGCGCGCGGCGCGGTGTACGCGGCCGCCGTCACCGCCGATCCGGTGGACATCGCCGCCGCCAAGCTGCTGGCCGACGAGGCGGCGGTACGCGGCGCCCGGGACTGCCTCCAGGTGTACGGGGGCATGGGCTTCACCTGGGAGGCCGACGTACACCTGCACCTCAAGAGGGCGTGGGTGCGGGCCCGGCGGTGGATGGGGACGGCCGAGGCGGAGGAGGTGTGCGCGGCGGCGCTATGAGCCACCGAGAGTGAGGCGTTCCCATAAGGGTGAGGCGGTCACGCAGCGTTGATACCGGGTTGTTGTCTTCCGGGTGCTCGTAACGGGCCGGAGTCGGTGCCTGCCTCCGGTAGCCTCCGTGGGATGCGAGTGGTTCAGAGGCCGGTGCGTTCCGGTGGTGCCCGTGCGGCAGCTCCGCGCCCGGGAATGCCCGCCGCTCGTGCCCCTCGGTGGGGCGGTGCGCCCCCCTGTTCGACTACCCGCAGCGTGCGTCGCACAGTATGCACCACGCGTACTCCTTCGCGCTGGAATATGCCCGAAGCGCTTGTTGCGGTGACTGTACGTCAACCATGCTGTCCCACAGGTAAATCACGTTCAGTGACAACTGTTACGGGTGTGGTCGCTGTGAGACACGAGGCGATGTGTCCGCCGGTTCGGATGGTGTGAGCGGTGCAGGTGCTTCAGGTGCAGTTGGAGATCGGCCCCGATCCAGCAGAGGTCGGCCGGGCCCGGAGATGGGCGCGGTCACGGCTCGCCGGTTCGGGGATAGGGGATGACGAGCCACTGGCCGAGACGCTGGTGCTGCTCATTTCGGAACTCGTCACCAACGCCGTGGTCCACACCGGCTGTCCGGCCGTACTGCGGATGCTGTTCGGCGCGGGCGCGGCGGAGGCGGGGACGGTACGGGTGGAGGTCGCCGACGCCAGCGCCCGCCCCCCGCGCCCGCGTCACGCCGACGGTGACGACACCAACGGGCGGGGCCTGGAGCTGGTCGACGGGCTCGCCGACCGGTGGGGGTGGCAGCGGGAAGGCGCCGGCAAGAGCATCTGGTGCGAGGTGGACCGGGGCGTGCCGGTGGTGACGGGGGTGGTGCATGAGCCTGGTGGATACGCGCCGTCGTGCGCCGTCACAAATCGGGCATAACGGATGTATACCTGAATAGGTGTTGACGGCCCGTGCCTGTCTGATCACCCTTGGAGCAGCGATTCGTGGCGAGGGGACGCCGAGGGCTTGACGCCCTCGGCGAGTGCGGGTCGCGGCTCGGCGGCGGCTCCTGTTCAGGGCCCTCGGGGTGAGCTCGCCGGAGCCGGGTGGCGGCCGTCGTGCCGTGCTCGGGGCGCGCACGGGTGCGCCGCCACCCAAGGATCAGCCGGGTGTCACGATCGCCGGGCGATGCGATCACGCGGGCGTCACGATCACGTGGACGACGCGATCATCCGGACGTCACGATCGCCGGGCGACGCGATCACGCGGACGTCACGATCACGTGGACGACGCGATCGCCGGACGTCACCGTCACAGAACCGCCACCGGGGCCACCGGGGTTCCCGTGGCGCCCGCGAACGGTTCGGGCATCGCGGCCAGCAGGAACGCGTACCGCCGCTCCTGTGCACAGGCTGTGGACAGTTCCTCCAGGTTCCAGTTCTGGCCCTGGAGCATGCCCATCTCCACCAGGTGCAGCGCGTGCACCGGCAGCCACAGGTCCTCGATCTCCGGCGGGAAGATCTCGAAGGTGAGCGTGTCGTTCGCGACGGCCGCCACATCGCGGGCGTGGAACCACTCGGGCGTACGGACCGACAGGCCCGGCGACGGATAGCCGTACGCATGCTTGTCGCCCGCCCGGTACACCTGCACCTGACCCGTCCGTACGAGCACGATGTCGCCCGCCCGGACGCGCACCCCGCCGAACTCCGCCGCCTCGTCCAGGTCCTCCGGCGTCACCGCGTGGTCGCCCGGCAGCCGCTCGACGCCCTTGGCGCGGGCCACGTCCAGCAGCACCCCGCGCGAGACGATGTGCCGCGCCTTGTCGATACCGCTGAACTCGCTGCGGCCGTGCGGGGTGATGGAGGCGGCGGGCCGGCCGTTGTAGATCCGGCCCGAGTGCGAGACGTGCGTCAGCGCGTCCCAATGGGTGCCAGCCTGGAGCCCGAACGTCACGACGTCGTCGCTGGTCGCGACCGTACCCGGGCCGAACAGCTCCTGGTTGATCTGCACCATGGTGTGCAGCGGGTTGACCCGGCCCGGGATGAGGCCCGTCTGGACGCCGTCCTGGCGCAGCTCCAGCGCGAGCGGGACGCGCAGCCCGCTGCGTACGGCCCCGGCGGCTTCCCGTACGACCTCGTCGGTGATCAGGTTCAGCGTGCCCCGCTCGTCGTCCTCACCCCACCGCCCCCAGTTGTTGACGCGCTTGGCGATCTCGTGGAACGCGGCCGGCAGTGACATGGGGCCCTCCCGGGTCTTGTGCTGGCACAACTGACGCGCCGTAGAATCTAACGGGCCGTCAGATATGGGAAGTGCGGGGAAGGGGCCGGCATGGGGAACTTCTTGGCAGGCAAGGTCGTCGCCGTGACCGGCGCCGGGCGTGGCATAGGGCGCGCCGTCGCCCTCGCCTGCGCCGCCGAAGGAGCCAGGGTCGTCGTCAACGACTACGGCGTGTCGATCGACGGCGCCGAGCCCACCTCGGACATCGCGGCAGCCGTCGTCAAGGAGATCGTCGCGGCGGGCGGCGAGGCCGTCGCCGTCGCCGACGACATCTCCACCATGGCGGGCGGACAGCGCGTCGTGGACACCGCGCTCGCCCAGTACGGCCGGATCGACGGCGCCGTGTGCGTCGCAGGCATCCTGCGCGAACGGATGCTCTTCAACATGTCCGAGGAGGAATGGGACCCGGTCCTCGCGACCCATCTGAAGGGCACGTTCACCGTCTTCCGCGCCGCCTCAGCCGTGATGCGCAAGCAGGGCGCCGGCACCCTCATCGGCTTCACCAGCGGCAACCACCAAGGATCCGTCTCCCAGGCCAACTACTCCGCCGCCAAGGGCGGCATCATCTCCCTCGTCCGCAGCGCCGCGCTCGGCCTGCACAAGTACGGCGTCACGGCCAACGCCGTCGCGCCCGTCGCCCGTACCCGGATGTCCGCCAACGTCCCCATGGAGCTCAAGGAGATCGGCGACCCCGAGGACGTCGCCGCCCTCGTCGTCTACCTGCTCTCCGACCGGGCCCGCGCCGAGAAGATCACGGGGCAGGTGTACACCGTCGCCGGGCCCAAGATCGCGGTGTGGGCGCAGCCGCGCGAACTGCGGGCGGCGTACGCGGCCGAGCCCTGGACACCCGAACGGATCGCCGAGTTCCTGCCCGGGACGGTCGGCACCGACCCCATGCCGCTGCTGGAGCGGCTGGAGGAGATGGCCAGGGCGGCGGCCACCGACTCCCACCCGAACGCGTAGGCCCGGCATGGACTTCGCGTTCGGGGCGGAGGACGAGGCCTTCCGGGGCGTCGCGCGGGAGTGGCTCGCGGCGCACCCCTGGGGGGAGGGCGGCCGCGCCTGGGAGCGGGAGCTGGGCGCGGACGGCTGGATCGGGCTCGGGTGGGAGACGGCCGGCTACGGCAACCGGCGGGCCACGCTCACCCAGCAGGTCGTCTGGGCCGAGGAGTACGCGCGCGTGGGGGCGCCCGGCCGGGTCGGGCACATCGGCGAGAAGCTCCTCGCGCCGACCCTGATCGCGTACGGGGACGAGGAGCAGCAAAACCGGTTCCTCCCCGGTATCGCGCGCGGCGAGGAACTGTGGTGCCAGGGCTACAGCGAGCCGGGCGCCGGATCGGACCTCGCGGGGCTGCGGACCCGGGCCGAACGGGACGGGACGGTGTACCGGGTCAGCGGGCAGAAGATCTGGACCTCCCTCGCGCGGGACGCCGACTGGTGCTTCGTCCTGGCCAGAACGGAGGCGGGTTCAACACGCCACCATGGGCTGTCCTTCCTGCTGGTGCCCATGGACCAGCCCGGCCGGATCGAGGTACGGCCCATCCGCCAGATCACCGGGACCAGCGAGTTCAACGAGGTCTTCTTCGACGGGGCGGAGGCGGACGCCGCCCACGTCGTCGGAGGGGAGGGGAACGGCTGGCGGGTCGCCATGGGGCTGCTCGCGGTCGAGCGGGGCGTGTCGACGCTCGTCCAGCAGATCGGGTTCGAGGCGGAGCTGGGGCGGGTGCTGCGGCTGGCCGTGGAGAGCGGGGCGGTCGCCGACGCCGTACTGGAGGACGCCCTCGTACGGCAGTGGGCCGAGCTGCGGGTGATGCGGTGGAACGCGCTGCGGACGCTGGGCGGTTCGGGGGACGCGGGCGCGCCGAGCGTGGCCAAGCTGCTGTGGGGGCGGTGGCACCAGCGGCTCGGCGAACTGGCGATGCGGGTGCGGGGCGCGGCGGGCGCGACCGGGCCGGGGGCGTGGTCACCGGGCGCGTACGCACTCGACGACCTCCAGCGGATGTTCCTCTTCAGCCGGGCCGACACCATCTACGGCGGCTCCGACGAGATCCAGCGCGACATCATCGCCGAGCGGGTGCTCGGCCTGCCCAAGGAGCTTCGATGAGGGGTGTGCTCTTCGACGGTGAGCGGGCGCGGGTCGTGGACGACCTCGTCGTACGGGACCCTGGGCCGGGCGAGGTGCTGGTGGGGATCGCGGCGGCCGGGCTGTGCCACAGCGACCTGTCGGTGATCGACGGGACGATTCCGTTTCCGGTGCCCGTGGTGCTCGGGCACGAAGGCGCGGGGATCGTGGAGGCAGTGGGCGCGGGCGTGACGCATGTGGTGCCCGGTGACCATGTGGCGCTCTCGACGCTGGCGAACTGCGGGGCGTGCGCCGACTGCGACCGGGGCCGGCCCACGATGTGCCGGCGGGCGATCGGACGGCCGGGGACGCCGTTCTCGCGGGGCGACGGGGCCCCGGTGTACCAGTTCGCGAGCAACTCCGCCTTCGCCGAGCGCACGGTCGTCCGCGCCGTGCAGGCGGTGAAGATCCCGCGGTCCATCCCCATGGCCTCGGCCGCCCTCATTGGCTGCGGCGTCCTGACCGGCGTCGGAGCCGTACTGAACCGCGCCCGCGTCGCCCAGGGCGACACGGTCGTCGTCATCGGCGCGGGCGGCATCGGCCTCAACGTCCTCCAGGGCGCGCGGCTCGCGGACGCCTCCGTGATCGTCGCGGTGGACGCCAACCCCGCGAAGGAGGCGGCGGCACGACGGTTCGGCGCCACGCACTTCCTCCCCGGCACCAGCGGCGTACGGGACGTGCTGCCGACCGGCGCCGACCACGTCTTCGAGTGCGTGGGCCACGTCGGACTCGTACGGCAGGCGATCGACCTCCTCGACCGGCACGGCCAGGCCGTCCTGCTCGGCATGACCGCGCCGGCCGCCGAGGCGACGTTCCCGCCCGCCGCGATGTTCCTCGACAAGTCGATCCTGGGCTGCCGCTACGGCAGTTCCCGCCCCCAGCACGACATCGCGCTCTACGCCGATCTGTACGGGAAGGGGCGGCTCCTGCTCGACGAGCTGGTGACGGAGACGTACCCGGTGGAGGACTTCGCCAAGGCGGCCGACGACGCCCACCACGGGCGCGTGGCGCGGGGCGTGCTCGAATTTCGGTAGACCGGCGGGGAGGGAGCCCGGTTACGGTCGGGGCATGTCGTACCGGAAAGTCGCCAACCGGCCCGTCCTGACCTGGTGTCTCGTCGCCGTGGCCGCCCGCGTGCCGGTGGCCATGGCGCCACTCGCGATGGTGTTCCTGGTACGCGAGCGGCCCGGCGGCTACACCACGGGAGCCCTGCTCGCCGCCGTGTACGTGCTCGGCGAGATCCTCGGCGCGCCGCTCCTGGGCACGCGGCTGCGCCCCGAGCGCGCCCGCCCGCAACTGGCCGCCGGACTCGCCGTCGGCTGTGCCTCGTTCGCGGGACTGTGGCTCACGCACGGGGACCGTCCCGTGGTGCTCGGCGCACTGGCGTTCCTCGCCGGGGCCGGGCCGTCGGCGGCGGCCGGCGGGCTGCGCGCCCTGCTGACCGGCATGGTCCCGGCCGGGGCGGTCTCCCAGGCGATGAGCCTCGAATCGATCCTCATGTCCGGCATATGGGCCGCCGCGCCCGCCCTGACCACGGGGCTCGCCCTGGGGGCGGCCCCTTACGCGCCCATGCTGCTGGCCGCCGTCCTCATGGGCGGCGCCGCCGCCGGACTGTGGGCGCTGCCCGCCGGGTGGGCGGCGGAGGAGGACGGTGAGGAGGCCCGGGGCACGCGCGCGAAGGTGCGGGTGCTGGCCGGTGCCTGGCCGGTGTACGTGCTGGGCTCGGCGAGCCTGGCCATGCTGGCGCTCGCCGAACTGATCCTGCCCGCGCTGCTGGAGCAGCGGGCGATCGGGATCGGCTGGGCGGGGCCGCTGCTGGCCGGCTTCTCGCTCGGGTCGGCGGCGGGGGCGTTCGTGTACGGGCTACGGACCTGGCCGGGGCGGCCCGCGCGCCAGTGCCTGGTGATGCTGCCCGGCATCTGCGGCTGCGGTGTGCTCGTCGCGCTGGTGCCGTGGACGTGGGCGATCGGCGCGGTGCTGGTGGTGGCCGGCGCCCTCCAGGCCGGGATCGGCCTGGCCCGCAACCTCCAGCTGCGGGAGGTCATGCCGGCGGGCGCGCTGGCGGCCGCGTACTCGGTGAACTACGCGGCCGTGGGGGCCGGGTACGCGGCGAGCGGCGCCCTGGCCGGCGGGCTGCTGCGGGTCGTGGCGCCCTCGACGGCCATCCTGGCGGGCGTGGCGCTGGCCCTGGTGCTCAGCGCGGTGGGGCTGGCGGGGGAGCGGCGGATGTCGGCGGCCCGCGTCGCCCCTGGCGGCCGGACGACGGCGGTCGGCACCGGCGGTCGCGCCGTTGACGCCGTTGACGCCGTTGACGCCGTTCGCGCCGGTCGCGCCGTTGACGCCGTGCCTGCGGGTGGTGCCGTGCGTGCGGGTGGCCCGGAAGGCGCGGCGGTGGACGGCGGGCGGGACGCCGGGCACTGCCTGTAGGCGCCGGCGCGTCGACCGGTCGGTGCCGGACCAGACGCCGTCTTCGGCTCGTACGACGTGGCCCGGTACGCCTCGGGCGCACGGTGCGCGGCGGACTTGACGGCCCCGGTGCTACGGGGAGGTGGCAGCCGGTCACGGCATGAGGCGGCCGAAACCGCCCCGGTGGAACAGCAGCGGGTCCCCGTCGTCCGAGGCGCCCAGTGCCTCCACACGGCCGACCACGATCAGGTGGTCGCCGCCCGTGTGCACCGCCTGGACCACGCAGTCGATCCACGCCGGGACGCCCGCCAGGCGCGGCGAGCCCGTGCCCGGGGCCGCGTCGTACGGGACGCCCGCGAACTTGTCGGCCCCCGTCGACCCGCTCACCGCGAACGCCCGGCACAGCCCGGCCTGGTCCGCGCCCAGGACGTTCACGCAGAAGGCCCCGGCGCGGGCGATCCGGGGCCACGTCGTGGACGTACGCGCCACCATGAAGGCGACCAGGGGCGGGTCCAGCGACAGGGACGCGAAGGACTGGCAGGCGAACCCGGCCGGGCCCTCCGTGTCGTACGCCGCGACGACCGTGACCCCGGTCGCGAAGTGCCCCAGCACGCGCCGGAACTCGGCCGGATCGACGGGCAGCCGCTCGTCGTCCCGCACCGCCCGCAGCACCGGCGGTGCCTCACCGGCCGTCGGCGCGCCCACGGACCTCAGATACCGGACCGCCGTGGCCGCCATTCCCGCGTGTCCCATCACGTCACTCACCCCTGTACCGGGGCGTGCGGCGCTCCAGGAAGCTCGCCACCCCCTCATTGGCGTCGTACGTCGTCATGTTGATCTCCTGTGCGGCCGCCTCGGCGGCGAACGCGGTGGCGCGATCACTGTCGAGCGAGGCGTTGACCAGCTGCTTGGTGAGGGCGATGGCCCGCGTCGGACCGGCGGCGAGGCGCACCGCCCAGGCGCGCGCCGTCTTCTCCAGCTCGTCGTCCGGGACGACCCGGTTGACCAGGCCCATGTCACGGGCCTCGTGCGCCGTGAGCGCGTCGCCGAAGAACATCAGCTCCTTCGCGCGCCGTGGCCCGACCAGGCGCGGCAGCAGATACGCCCCGCCGCCGTCCGGGACCAGGCCACGACGGGCGAACACCTCGATGAACCGGGCCGATTCGGCCGCCAGGACCAGGTCGCAGGCGAACGCGAGATGCGCGCCGATCCCGGCGGCGGTGCCGTTGACGGCCGCGATCACCGGCTTCTCGCAGTCCAGCACGGCGGCCACGAGACGCTGCGCCCCGTGGCGGATGGTGCGTGCGACGTCGCCCGCGACACGGCTCCCACCCCCGGCCGGTGCGGCACGCAGGTCGGCACCGGCGCAGAAGCCCCTGCCGGTGGCGGTGAGGACGACGGCGCGTACGCCGGTGTCGGCGGAGGCGTCGGCGAGCAGCGCGATGAGGCGTTCCCGCTGGTGGGGGGTGAGGGCGTTCAGCGTGTCGGGGCGGTTGATGGTGATCCACGAGACGCCGTTGTCAGTGGCGTGCAGTACCAATGACTCAAGCGACTTTTCGGGGGATCCGTCGGGGGATTCTTCGGGGGAGGAAGTCATGCTGTCCCTTTCGGCTTCACCGGCCAGGTCACCAGCCCGCTCATCGGCCCGCTCATCGGCCCGGTCACCGGCACACGGCCATCGCGTCCAGCGCCACCGCGCCCTGGCCGCGCTCCAGCACCATCAGCGGGTTGATGTCCAGCTCCGACAGCTGGTCGCCCAGCTCCAGCGCCATCCGCTGCACCCGCAGCACGACCTCCACCAGCGCCTCCACGTCCCTCGGTGGCGCACCCCGCACGCCGTCCAGCAGGGCCCGCCCGCGCAGTTCGCCGAGCATGGCCCGCGCCTGGTCCTCGCCGAAGGGCGGTACGCGTACGGCGGTGTCCCGCAGCACCTCCACCAGGACGCCGCCCAGGCCGACGGTCACCGTCGGGCCGAACAGGTCGTCGTGCGTCACGCCCACCACCATCTCGACGCCCCGGTCGACCATCTGGCAGACCAGGATGCCGTCCAGCTCGGCGCCCTCGTAGCGGGCGATGTCGGTGAGTTCGCGGTACGTGTCGCGGACCTGGCTCGCGGAGGTCAGGCCGAGCCTGACCAGGCCGAGTTCCGTCTTGTGGGCGAGCTGCGGGGCGGACGCCTTCATCACGACCGGGTACCCGACCAGGCTCGCGGCCCGGACGGCCGCCGCCGCGCTGGTCACCAGCTGCTCGCGCGGCACGCGGATGCCGTACGCCCGCAGCAGCTGCTTGGCCGCGTGCTCGCTCAGGCGGTGGCCGGGGCGCGTCAGTGCCTGCGCCTTGCGGTACGAGGGGGACGGTGTGCGTGGCGCTTCGTCGAGGGGCGAGCGGTACGCCCGGGTGAACCGGTGGTGGTCCAGGTACGCGCGGACGGCGGTGACGCAGTTGCCGAAGGTGCGGAAGGTCGCCACGCGCGAGGAGCCGAGGAGCGTCTCGCGGTAGGCGGCCTCGGTACCGACGGGCGACCCCCACACCACGCACACCAGCTTGTCGGTGTGTTCCGCCGCGTCCACCAGGTCCTGCGCCAGCTTGTCGCTCATGGGCGGGAAGGGCCCGGTGATCGGGCAGATCAGGACACCGACGTCCGGGTCGGCGAGGAGAGCGTCGATGATCTTCCGGCCGCGCCAGTCGCCCACCGGGTGGCCACCGTTGTCGACGGGGTTGGCGACGTTCAGGTAGTCGGGTATCCACTGGTGCAGCTCCTCCTGCCGGGCCGGCGACAACACCGGCAGCCGCAGCCCGGCGGCGGTGGCCAGGTCCGCGAAGTGGGCGCCCGTGCCGCCCGAGATCGAATACACCACGACGCCGTCCGCCACCGGCCGGCGGGCCCGCGCGAGCAGGGTGGCGGTGTCCTGGAGTTCGTCGAGTCCGTCGACCCTGATCACACCGAACTGCCGCATGGCCGCGTCCACCACCTGGTCGGCGCCGGTCAGCTTGCCGGTGTGCGACGCGGCGGTCCGCGCCCCGGCGCCGGTGCGGCCGACCTTCACGGCGACGACGGGCACGCCGCGCCGCGCCGCGCGGTCGGCGGCGAGGAGGAAGGAGCGTCCGTCCTTGATGCCCTCCAGGTAGCAGGCGATGGCTCCGACCTCGGGACGCTCGGCGAAGTAGGAGAGGAAGTCGGCGGTCTCCAGGTCGGCCTCGTTGCCCGTGGGCGCCCAGTGGGAGAGGCGTACGCCCAGCTCTTGCAGGGCGTACAGGGGCCGGCCCTGGTGGCCGGACTGGGTGATCAGCGCGATCGCCGGGCCGTCGAGGTCGTCGCGGAACTCCTCGAAGGCGTTGAGGTTGGTGTTCGGGCCCAGCAGCCGTAGCCCTGAGCGTTCGGCGGCGGCCGCGAGGCGGGCCTGGGCGGCGGCGCCCGCCTCGCCGGTCTCGGCGAAGCCGGACGCGAAGGCGACGGCGAACCTGGCCTTGGCGGCGCCCAGTTCCTCGACGACCGGCAGCGGGTCGGCGACCAGGAGTACGGCGACGTCGACGGGCTCGGGCAGGTCGGCGACGGAGGGTACGCAGTCGAGCCCGAAGACCGACCGGCGGCTGGGGTGCACCGGGTGCAGCCGGGCGCCGACCCGCTCGGCCCAGCGGAGCAGCTGCCTGGTGATCCCGGTGTTGGGGCGCCCCTCGGTGTCGGACGCCCCGACGACGGCGACGGACTCGGGCCGGAAGAGCCGGTCCAGGTCGGGGACCGAGGCGTGCAGGGGGCGGCCGCTGACGTCCAGGTCGCCCTCGGTCGCGGCGGTGCCGTGGACGGAGGCCCCGGTGGTCTGCCCGCAGGCCACCACGCGGGCGCGGAGATCGGTGGTGAAGGTGCCGTGGGTCGATCCAAGCATCGTTCCGCCGCTCCTGCTCGTCGTGGCTCGTCGTGTGCTTGCCGTGCTTGCCGTGCTCGTACGTGTGCTCTCCGGGTCGGGTCGTCGGGTCGCCGGGCCCAGAACTGACGCAGTGTCAGATTAGCGAACTGATGAGACATCAGGAACAGGGCGGTAAGGGATCGGTAAGGAGTTCGTAGATCACAACCTCGCTCCCTCCCGGCAGACTTCGAAATTGACCCGGGCGCGCCCACCCCTTGAACGAGAACCACAACGGAGGAGACGTATGAGAACCCCATTCGCAGTCCGCCGCGCCGTGAGACTCGGCGCAGGCGCCGCCATCGCCGCCGGCCTGGTCGCAGCCGGGCTCACCACGCCGGCCCACGCCACCGAAACCGACCAGCTGTGGATCCACGCGCCGTACAAGATCGACCTGCCCGTGGGCGCGGCCGCCGGAGCCGAGCCGCAGGCGCGCACCCTGACCCTCGGCCTCTACCACGACAACAGCGCCTTCACCGTCACCGACGGCCGGCTGACCGTCGACATCTCGGGCCTCACCGGTGTCGCCGAGGTGTCCTGGCCGGAGAGCTGCTCCCCGAGCGGCACCACGGCCGTCTGCACCGTGCCCGAGGTCACCGGCAGCTCCGACATCGCGTACCCGGTGAAACTGACGGTCCGCGCGGTGCCGGGCGCCGCCGCCGGAGCCAGTGGCCGGATCACCTACCAGGCGCAGGCCACCACGACCCAGGGCGCCGAACCGCTCGTAGCGCCCGGGAACGACACCACCGTCACCCTCGGCTCCGGCCCCGACCTGTCCCTCCAGGACCCCGAACCACTGGACGCAGTGGCCCCCGGCACCGTCCACACCGTGCCGCTCTCCGTCACCAACCGGGGCAACGAGCCCGCCGACGGCGTCCAGCTCACCTTCTACGTGTCACGCGGCCTCACACTCGGCGAGGTCGCGCCCGGCTGCACGAGCACGCCGGTCGGCGGCACCACGGACACCGCCCTGACCAAGGTGCAGTGCGCCTTCGACGACACCGTCGAACCGGGCGGCACCTTCACCTTGCCGCAGCCCCTGAAGGCCACCATCGCCGACCACGCCCTGTACGAGCGCCTCGACATCTCCGTCACGCCGGGTTCGGGCGCCACGGACCTCTCGACCAGCGACAATTACGCGTCCGCCCGCATACGGGCCACCAACACCGCCGACTTCGCCGTACGCGGGGTGAAGGCGGCCGCCGGCGCGGGGGAGACGGTGGCGACCGGCCTCACCTTCCGCAACCGGGGCCCCGCCTGGGTCGCGAACCTCAGCTCGGGTGAGCCCGTGGCCGTCGTCGACTTCACCGTTCCCGAGGGCGCCACAGCCACCGCCGTGCCGCAGAGCTGCTACGCCCGCTCGCTGGACGGCACGTCGTTCCCGACCAGGACCGGCGCCCCGCTCTACCAGTGCCGACTGCCCTACTGGGTGACGGAGTCCCAGACGGTCACCCTGCCGTTCACGCTGCGCGTCGACACCGTCGTACCCGACGCCACCGGCAAGGTGACGCTACGGGCCGCGTACGGCGACCAGCCGCTGCCCTTCGACCCGAACGTCCGGAACAACACCGCGAAGCTCGTCCTGAACCCGTCCTCCTGACCCTTGCGCCCGGGGCCGGCATCCGCTGAACTGACGTATCGTCAGCTTCGAGTAGGAAGGGCCCGGAATGCAGACGGTCTGGCTCAGCGGCGCCGAATCGTGGCAGACCTGGTCCCTGGGCAGCGCGCCCGGCCGGTTCGGCGCATGAACCCGGCCGTACCGGATATCGACGCCTTCACCCGTGTGTACTGGGACGCCGCCGCCGAGGGCCACCTCCTCATCAGGCGGTGCGGCACCTGCGGACGAGCCCACCACTACCCGCGCGAGTTCTGCCCCCACTGCTGGGGCGAGGACGTCACCTGGGAGCGGGCGAGCGGCCGCGCCACGCTCTACACCTGGTCCGTCGTCCACCGCAACGACCTGCCGCCCTTCGCCGCGCGCACCCCCTACACGGCAGCCGTCGTCGACCTCGCGGAAGGCCCACGCCTCATGACCCTGATCGTCGACTGCCCGGAGCGGGACCTGCGCATCGGCATGCCGCTCACGGTTGCCTTCCGAGAGGAGGCGGAGGGGGAGGGGGAGGCGGAGGCGGAGGCGGAGGGGGAGGAAGGCGACGACCGCGTTGCGGTTCCCGTCTTCCGGCCGGCCTTAAGAGACCCGCTCTAGCTGGTGATGCCGAGCGCGTCGACCCGTAGGACCTTGAGTCGTGCCTGGGTCAACTGCCTTACGCCTCAGGGAACTCAGGCGCCGCCGCCCGCGTCCGGGGGTGGGCGTGCTGCCCATGGTCGCCGTGTGGGCCGCCCTCTCTCCGAGTGTGGCGGGCTCCGGCGTCCCCTCAAGGGCGCTCCCTTCGGTCGCGTCGCTTCGCGATGGGCTTCGCCCACCCTTGACCGGCCGCCTCCGCCCGCCTTTTCCCACTCGGAGGGCGGCCCGGGGGAACGGGCCCGGGAGGGGCGCCCCTTTCCCCGTGCCGTTCGTGGCCAGGAGGCGAGTGCCGCAGGGGGCGCGGCAGTGGAATGGGGTGCTCGCTGTCGGCTCGGCGGCGGGCGGCCGTCTGTTGGTTGCAGTACGGGACCTCGCTTCGGTGGGTGGTGGGTGCGCGGCAGTGGCATGGGGCTTCCGGGCTGGGTTTGGCGGCTGCGGGTGGGGGTGGGTTGGGGTTCAGGCAGGTGGCTGGGGCGGGATGGGGGTCGGGCCGGGGTGGAGCCGCCCGGCCGGGGTGCGGCAGGGGGCGGGCTGCTGGGGCGGTCCGTGGGGTGGAGGGGGGCGCGGTCGGGTCGGCGCCTGGCACCTGCCGGTCTCCTGGGGCTTGCAGGTGTCTCACCGGCTCCGCTTGCCTGTCGGGGATGCCCCACCAGCCTCCTTGACCTCACCGGCGCCGGGATCGTCGAGTTGTGGGCGGAGTAGGACACCTCCCTGCCCTGGGTATCGAGGTCGGGGACGTCCCATCCCGCCCACAACTCCAGTGAGCCGGTACGGGAGTGACTGGAGGGGGCGTTGGGTTGACCCGACGCCCCCTGAGTGGGCGAGACAGCCCCGCTGCGCGCGCCCCGGGCCCGTGCCGGACGCCGGGCTGGCTTTGCGCTGGGGAGGGGGTTCAACCTCGCCCGGGTGTCTCACGGAGATGCCCCACAGGCCCCCTTGGCCCCACCGGTACCGGGGCCGGGGTGTTGTGTGCGGTGTGGGACACCTCCCCGCCGTGGTGCCGGGGGCTGTGGGTGTCCCATCCCGCCCACAACTCCGGCGAGGCGACACGGCTGTGACTGGAGAGGTCGGAGGGGTCGTTCTGTGGGGCGGATGGGGTGTCCTGGGCTCCCGGGGCCGCCAGCGAGTCCCGTAGAGCATCAGCCGGGCCGGGAAGGCCACGTCTGCAAGCGGACCCTGCGGGGCACCGGTTTCCGGATCCGTCCCTCTGGCCCCACCTGCCTCACCACGTCGCCTCACCGGCCCCTACTGTCACACCTGCACCGGGGCTTGGGGGTTGTGGGCGGTGTGGGACACCTCCCGGTGATGAGCATCCGGGCTTTGGGTGTCCCATCCCGCCCGCAACTCCGATGCTCGCCGGAGTGGTTGCCCCTTCCCGGACTGCCCCGGGTGGGGGAGCAGCGGGGCGTGCCCCGGCCGCGCCCGAGTAGCCGGGAGGCCGTGGGCCCAGGTCCGTGCCGGAGGCCAGGCCGGGCCGAGAGCTACATCGTCCCGGCGGCCGGGTGCCTGCCGTGTGCCCTGACCGGGTGGGTTTCGCCCTGGCCCAGCCACCATCCCACCTCAGCCACCTGCCTGAACCCCGGCCCCTCACCCGCCCGCAGTCGCCGAGCCGAGCCCGGATGCCCCATTGCACTGGGGCGCACCCACCACCCGCCGGAGCGAGGTCTTGTGCCGCAACAGGGAGACGGCCGCCCGCCGCTGAGCCGAGAGCGAGCACCCCATTCCTCTGCCGCGCCTGCTCCGGCCGGGTCGCCTCGGCAACGAGCCCGACTCTTGCGGCTGGCCCCCCGGGATGCCTGCTCCCGGGGCCGCCCTCCGAGAGAAAAAGCGCGGGCGGAGGCGGCCTGTCAAGGGTGGGCGAAGCCCATCGGCGAAGCCGACGCGAAGCGCCCTTGACAGGGTGCCGGAGCCCGCGACTCTCGGAGGGGAGGGCGGCCCGGAACGGCAACCGTGACCAGACGGCCCGCCCGCCAGGGTGAGCCCGGCGGGGTAGCGTGGTGATCATGGTGGACTGGGACATTCGGCCGGCGTCGGTGGGGGACGTCGAGTCGGTGGCCGAGTTGCGTGCCGTGGTGCTGCGGGATGACCTGGTGCGGCTCGGGCGGTACGACGAGCAGCGGGTGCGGCAGCGGCTGCGGGAGGGATTCGAGCCGGCGCACACCTGGGTGATCGAGGTGGGCGGCGCGTTCGCCGGTTGTGTGGCGCTGCGGCGGGCTGAGGACGCCCACTGGCTGGAGCACTTCTACGTGGCTCCTCATCTGCAGGGCAGGGGAATCGGTTCGGGCGTGCTGCGCGGGCTGCTGGGGCGGTGCGACCGCAACGGCGCCCTTGTCCGGCTGAACGTGCTGCAGGGCAGTCCGGCCCGGCAACTGTACGAACGGCATGGGTTCACCGTCGAGACCGAGGACCCGGTGGACGTGTTCATGGTGCGGGAGCCGGCCGTGACGCGACCCGTTCAGTCGTCCGGTGGCAGGCACAGCTGTGCGGTGATCACCTCGTGCAGCAGCTCCGAATCGACGAACTCGCCCTCGACGGGCGGGCCGCAGCGCCAGGACAGGGGGTAGGTGTTCCCGCTCGGGGCGGGGATGCCCACGTACTGGTCGCGGGCACAGGGGCCGAAACAGGTCGCCCCCGGGGGCCAGGTGTGTTCCTTGCTGCTGCCCGGCGGGATCAGGAAGTAGGTCCACCGCCCACCGGCAACCTCGCGCACGACGGGCCCGGGACGCCCGTCGGTGGCCGCCGCCAAGTGGTGCAGTACGGCTTCGCCCCGGACGCCGCGCACGCGGATGGCGTCGAAGTAGATTCCGGCCAGCCGCAGTTGCACGCCGGAGGCGGGGACCCATTCGGGGAGTTTGTCGGTCGTCATGGCTACGAGGATCGGGTCCGTTGCGTAGCGTGACCAGGGGGACACGATCCACTTCGGGGCGGTGTGGGAAGGACGGTGGCAGTGGTGGGATCCAGTGGGGGCCCTTCGCCCGCGCGGAGGCACGTGGGCGAGCTGATCAAGAAGTTCCGGATCCAGGCCGGCATGACCCAGAAGGACCTCGCCGACCGGCTCTTGATGTCGGAGTCGCTGGTGGGTGCGTACGAGCGGGCGGAACGCATCCCGACGACGGCGTTCCTGGTCGACGCGGATGCGGCACTGAACGCGCAAGGCGTCCTGGCGTCGTGCGTGGAGATGATGGAGGAGGAGAAGTACTCGCCCAAGTTCCTGAACTGGAAGCGGACGGAGGCGGACGCGGCGAGCATCAGCGCGTACGAGAGCATGCTGATCCCTGGATTGCTCCAGACCCCGGTGTATGCGCGAGCGGTGTACGAGACGCGGGTGCCTGTATGTGAAGCCGATGAGATCGAGCGACTCGTGCAGGGGCGGTTGGAGCGGCAGGGGGTGCTGGACCGCAGGCCAAAGGCGATCGTCAGTTACGTCGTCGAGGAGTCGGTGTTCCAGCGGCCGATCGGAGGGGAGCCGGTGCTCAAGGAGCAACTGCTCCATGTCCTGGAGTCGGTCAGCACCAGGAACCATGTGACGCTGCAGGTGATGCCGACGCAGCGGTCCGCCCACGCGGGGCTGATGGGGCCCTTGAAGCTGCTGAGCACCCGAGAAGGACGGAATCTGGGGTACACGGAAGGCCAAGGCGGGGATACGTTGATCTCGAAACCCGAAGAGGTGAACCAGCTCATCGACCTCTTCGGCGCGCTGCGGGCCCAGGCACTCACCCCCTGGGAGTCCGTGGGACTGATCGAGAGGATGGCGGCGAAGCTATGACCCCCGGCCTGGTCTGGTTCAAGAGCAGTTACAGCGGCAACACAGGCGGCGACTGCGTCGAAGTCGCCTACGACCGGCGC
Source organism: Streptomyces sp. CB03234 (assembly GCF_001905885.1). Classification (GTDB taxonomy): domain Bacteria; phylum Actinomycetota; class Actinomycetes; order Streptomycetales; family Streptomycetaceae; genus Streptomyces. The sequence continues at coordinate 256,993 of NZ_LIYH01000006.1, forward strand.
GTCGAAATCGCCGCCTGCCCCCACGCCGTCCACGTCCGCGACTCCAAGCTCACCGACGGGCCCACCTTCGCGGTGGGACCCGACGCCTGGGCGGCGTTTGTCGCGGGTGCGGGCGCGGGCGCACGCACAGCGACCGCGTAGGTCAGAGCACCGTTGTGGTGGCCGTCACGGCCGTGACCGCCACCACCGCGGCCTGCATGTTCCGGATGGCCTCGCGGACGCCGTCGCCCGCCCATTGGCCGTCGGCGATCTGCGCCATGCGGGGAGCGACCAGCTTGCGCGGCAGTCCCGGGAACGCCAGGCGGTGCAGTTTGGCGGCGTGCAGCAGGGCGACGAGCCCGCCGGTGCGGTCGTCCGGGTCCGTACCGTGCACGACGACCGACGTCAGTCGTGCGCGCAGCTCGCGCTCCACCGAGCCGTCCGCCTCCGGGTAGCGGCGTACCGGGAAGAGGCCGAGCACCCGGTTGTGTTCCTCCGCCACGAGGCCGCGCTCGCAGAGGCTCCGCACGGTCGCGGTGACCGCCTTCGACTGGTCCTTGGTGAGCCATTCGGCCACCTTGCGCGGGCTCTTGCGGCGGCGCGTCCACTCGTCGAGCTGGGCCAGGCGACCGTCGAGCAGTGCGGTGCCGGTGGGCGTCGTGTCGGTCACGGTCAGCCGGCCGTCGCGCGCGGTCACCCGGTCCGCCATGGCGAGTTCCAGCAGGATGCCGCCCGCCACGGCCCAGCCGGCCGAGGACCGCTCCTTCGCGGCGCCCGACTCGTCGTCCAGTGACAGCAGCGCGATTTCCTCGCCCAGCGTGACGGTCATGCTCATCCCGGTCGTCCCCCTTGATGGTTCACGATCATACGTGTGACGCGGAATCAGCCCCCAGGGTTGCGCGGCAGCAGTGGATGAAGTCCTGGACGGCGGGGTTGGAGTCGTCCGTGGGCGCCCACGCGATGGCGGCGCGGCTGGGGCTGACGCCGGTGACGGGGCGGTAGGTGATGCCGGGGCGGGCGTAGAAGCGGGCGGCGGATTCGGGGGCGAGGGCGATGCCGTAGCCGTTGGCGATCGCGCTGAGCCAGTCGTCGGGCCGGTCGGTGACGGCGCCGATGCGGACGGGGTGGCCGTCGCGTTCGTCGGTGGCCAGCCAGTAGTCGCGCCATGCGCCCGTTTCGGGTGGGGCGGCCACGAACGGCTCGTTCCACAGGTCGCGGAACGGAATCCGGTCGCGGCCGGCCAGGGGGTGGGCGGTGGGGAGTGCGACCCAGCGGGGTTCGGTGAACAGGACCTCCACCCGCAGGGCGTCCTGGCCGGGGAAGGGCAGCCGCAGCAGGGCGGCGTCGACGTCTCCGTACGCGAGGCCGGCGCTCGGGTCGGACCATGCGGCCTGCCGCATCTCGACCCGCCAGCCGGGCCGGCGGCGGGTGAACGCCGCGATGATGTGCTGGGTGGCCTCGTTGGCGGCGCTGGCGACGAAGCCGACTCGCAGCACGCGCGCCGCCCGGTCGGCCGCGCTTCTGGTGCCCCGCAGCAGCCGGCTCCAGTCGGCCAGGAGGGCGGGCACGCCGTCCGCCAGGGCCTGTCCCGGTTCGGTGAGGGTCATGCCGGCCCTGGAGCGGGTGAACAGGCGTACCCCGAGCTGGGTTTCCAGCTGTCTGATCTGTTTGGTCAGCGCCGGCTGGGACACGAAGAGCCGTTCCGCGGCGCGGGTCAGGCTGCCCTCCTCCGCCACGGCGATGAAGGAGCGCAGCAGCCGGGTGTCGACATCCATGCCCGCAGGTTATAGATGCCGGTATTGGACGCCCGGTGGGTGGTCTGGCGAGGGTGGACGCATGTTCCTCACGTACGCAGTGGTCACCGTCGTCACGGTCGCGGCGAACGCCGTCGAGGCCGTCGCCAATCTCATGAAGGCGCGGTTCGTCGTCGCCAACGCCGCCGAGGTGGGCGTCCGTCCGTCCTGGCTTCCGGTGCTCGGCGCGCTCAAAGGGGCGGGAGCGGTCGGGTTGCTGCTCGGGCTCCTGGGCGTCGGGTTCATCGGTACGGCTGCCGCGGCCGGGCTGGTGCTGTTCTTCATCGGTGCCGTCGTGGCCCATGTGCGCGCCCGCGTCTTCCACAACATCGCTTTCGCCGGGGTTTTTCTGGCGCTGGCCGCCGCGTCTCTCGTACTGGTCCTCGCCGTCGGACGCTAGCGTCAGCCGCATTCGCGCACGGGGCACAGCTCGACCCGGGTGACGCCGGGAATCTTCGCGATCGCCTCCTTCAGGGCCGTGCGCCGGTCTTCGGGGAGGCTCTCGGGGAAGCTGACGTCCAGGTAGGGCAGCTCGTCGGTCCAGGTTCCCGTCACGCCGGTTGCCCCGAGTTCCTGCAGTCGCGTTTCATGCACTCCGAGGCTGTCGAGGTAGGCGTCGGGATGGGTCACCGCCCGGAAGGTGTGGGGTTCCGCCAGGGCGGGGTGGACGTAGAAGTGCCAGCAGTAGGCCGCCGTGCCGGCGAGGACGCCCGCCATGAGCAGCGCGCCGGCCCCGGCCGTGATCCTCGCGGCCCAGCGGCTCCTGCGGGGGTCCGCGAAGGCGGCCAGCAGCAGGAGCAGCGCGGCCGGCCAGAACAGGAACATGGCCAGGAAGAGGCCCAGTACGCCCCAGGGCAGGAGCGCCAGGCCCACGATGAGGCAGGCGCGGGTGAAGGCCACCGGGCGGTGCGGCAGGAACAGGGGGACCGCGACCGACAGGGCGGTCAGGACGTGCAGCGCGAAGACATGGCTGTGCATCGTCCAGAGCAGCGCGGGCACCGTGGCCAGCACCGCGCTCGCCGCGAGAGCGCGCTGCCACCGGTGCACTCGCGCGGTTCTTTCCCCTGCGGCGTCCATGACCCGCCCCCTTGTTGAACGTGTTCAGTTGAACGCGTTCAACCTACCCTACGCACGGGTCACGGCCACAGCAGCTCCCGCTCCCAGTCCCTGTCCCCGTCCTCGCCCGTACGCCGGTAGCGCAGCCGTACGTGCCGCCTCCGCTCGTCGCCCTGGAAGAACTCGACCTCGTACGGGTCGAGCACGTACAGGGTCCAGGTCTCCGCGTCCGCGTCCGGTTCCGCCTGGGCGCGCTGCCAGGCCGCATCGCTCGCCGCCGCCAGCGAGCCGAGGGAGTCCAGGGTCTCGCTCTGCCGGCCCACCAGGGCGGCGGCCAGGGCGCCCGTCGAGCGGGCGTGCAGGTCGGCGTACGCCTCCGCCCGCGACGCCACGGCGACCCGGCCCCGTACCCGCACCTGGCGGCCCTGAACCGGCCAGTAGAAGCCGAGGGCGGCGTGCGGGGCGGCGGCCAGGTGGCGGCCCTTGGTGCTGGTGGCGTGTGACGCGAAGTGCCAGCCCCGCTCGTCGGCGTCGTGCAGCATCACCGTGCGTACGTCGGGCCGGCCCTCGGCGTCGACGGTGGCCAGCGACATGGTGTGCGGCTCGATCTGTCCGGCGTCCGCCGCCGCCATGAACCACGCGTGGAAGAGGGACAGGGGTTCGACGGGTGCGGTGTCCGGGTCGAAGGCGGGCAGCGGGGTGTCCCACACGCGCAGGGAGCGGAGGGTCTGGTGGAAGCTGGTCATCCCGTCATCATCCGCTTTCCGGGGGCGGCGTCACGCGAATGGGCGGAGTCCGGGTGAGTGACGTGAGGGGCACCACTCGCGGTGATACCTACTTTGGTAGACGTATATCAAGTTGGGGGTATCGCCATGGCGCGCACCGTGATCGACCTGGATGACGAGGCTCTGGAAGAAGCCGCACGATTCCTGGGCACGACCACCAAGAGGGACACCGTCAACACCGCGCTGCGCGAGATCGTGGATCGGCGGAAGCGGGCAGCCGCTCTGGAGCGCATGCGGCAGATGGTCGAGGAGGGGGAGATCGATCTGTCGATCATCGAGGAGGGGCCGTCGCCGGAGGAAGTGAGCGTCCCGCACGGCTCCCATGCCGACGGGCCCGCCGCGTGACCGAGCGGTTCCTGATCGATACGAGCGCACTCGTCCGGCTCTACCGACGGCAGGCCGGGTCCTTCTGGGATCAGTCGGTCACCGCCGGGCTGGTCGGCATCTGCGAACCGGTCCGGCAGGAATTCTTGCGCGCCGTCGGGGGCAGGGTCGCGTACTTCGAAGCTGATGGACTGCTGTCGGCCCTGTATCCGTACCGCTTGATGCGCGACACCGCCTGGGATGAGGCAGCCGTACTCCAGCGCGAACTGGCGGACAAGGGCTGGCACCAGTGCGTCAGCCCCGTCGATCTGCTGGTGTCCGTCACCGCCGCTCACCACAAGCTGACCGTGCTCCACCAGGACAGCGACTTCGACACCATCGCCCGCATCACCGGGCAGCCCGTGCGCCGTATCGAGTAGGCGCCGCGAGGCGTCACCGGTCCCGGCCCAGGACCATCGTCCCCGACGAGCAGAACCAGCCGCCCGTGCCCGACACCACGCCCAGGCGGGCGTTCGGGACCTGGCGGCCGGCCGCCTCGCCGCGCAGTTGCCGTACCGCCTCCACCAGGAGGAACAGGCCGCGCATACCGGGGTGGCAGGCGGACAGGCCGCCGCCGTCGGTGTTGACCGGCAGCGTGCCCTGCTCGACGTACGGGCCGCCCTCGCCCTTCGCGCAGAAGCCGAGGTCCTCCAGGGTCACCAGGGTCATGTACGTGAAGGCGTCGTAGATCTGGGCGAAGTCCATGTCGGAAGGGCCCAGCCCGGCCCGTTCGAAGGCGAGCCGGCCGCTCGCCGCCGCCGGGGAGACGGTGAAGTCGTCCCACTCGGACATGGTGGTGTGGGAGACGTGCTCGCCGGTGCCGAGGATCCAGACCGGGGCCTTCGCCGTGTCGGGGACGTACTCCTCGGCGGCCAGCAGCACCGCGCAGCCGCCGTCGCTGCGGATGCAGCAGTGCAGCTTGGTGAACGGGTCGGCGATGAGCGGGCCGGACAGGACGTCGTCGACGGTGATCGGGTCGCGGAACATCGCGTCGGGGTTGCGGGCGGCGTTCGCGCGCGCCCGGACGGCCACCGTCGCGAGCTGTTCGAGCGTCGTGCCGTACTCGTGCATGTGGCGGCGCGCGGCCATCGCGTACTTGGCGACGAGGGTGTGCCCGTACGGCGCCTCGAACTGGAGCGGGCCACGGCTCCCGTACGACAGGTTCGCGGTGCGGCGGCCGGAGCGGATGTCGGCGCGGGCGGTGGAGCCGTAGACGAGGAGGACGGCGTTCGCGTGGCCGGCGGCGATCGCGTCGGCCGCGTGGGCGGCCATGACCTCCCAGGTCGCGCCGCCCACGCTGGTGGAGTCCACCCACCGGGGCCGCAGCCCCAGGTACTCGGCGACCTCGATGGGGGCCAGCGTGCCGAGCCCGGCCGACGCGAGCCCGTCGATGACGGACCGGTCGAGTCCCGAGTCGGCGAGCGCGCGCCGGGCGGCCTGGGCGTGCAGCGTGTAGGGGGTGGCCGTGTCGACCCTGCCGCAGTCGGAGAGGGACACGCCCACGATGGCGACGGAACGGCGACGCTTGAATCCGCGCATGGAACTGACGGTACATCAGGTGCAGGGCATGGGCATCCACGGCGACCGGTCCTAATATGACGCACCGTCAGAAACGAGAGGGGCCCGCCATGGACGCCGCCTTCACCCCCGAACAGGACGAGATCCGCCGCACCCTGCGCGAGCTGCTCACCAAGCACTGCGGCAGCGAGGAGGTGCGCGCCGCCGTCGACACCGATACCGGATACGACCCCGCCCTGTGGGCCCTGCTGTCGCAGCGGCTCGGGCTGCCGGGGCTCGCGCTGCCCGAGGCGTACGGAGGCGTCGGCTGCGGCACCACCGAGCTGGCCCTCGCCTGCGAGGAGACCGGCCGGGCCCTCGCCCCCTCGCCGCTCCTCGCCACCGCCGTGCTCGCCGCCCCGCTGATCGCCCGCCTCGGTACCGGGGCGCAGCGGGCCGCGCTGCTGCCGCGCATCGCGGACGGGGCCCTGACCGCCACGCTCGCCGCCGCGCCGCTGCCCCGCGCCCTGGCCCTGACCGGCGACAACCGGGACGGCGAGTGGGCCGGGGGCGGGCGGGCCGGGGGCGTGCAGGCGCGGCGGGGCGGCGACGGTTCATGGGTGCTGTACGGGGAGGTGGGGCAGGTTCTGGACGGGCACAGCGCCGCCCTGCTGCTGGTCGCCGCGCACACCGGCGGCTACCCCGCCGCCCGTACGCTGCTCTTCCTCGTACGGGCGGAGGCGGCCGGCCTCGCACGCGTACGGCTGGCGGCGCTGGACGGGACACGGCCCCTCGCCCGCGTGCAACTGCGGGATGTGGAGGCGGAGTTGCTGGGCGATGGTGGGGGAGACGTGCCGGGGGCGCTCGCCGTGACCGGGCGCGAGGCGGCCGCCGTGCTCGCCGCCGAGGCGGTCGGGGCGGCGGCCCAGGTGCTGGACCGGACCGTCGAGTACGTACGGGTCCGGGAACAGTTCGGGCGGCCCATCGGCTCGTTCCAGGCGGTCAAGCACCGGCTGGCCGACCTGTACGTACGGGTGCAGGCGGCGCGCTCGGCGGCGTACTACGCGGCATGGGACCCGGACGCCGGGGGCCTGGCGCTCGCCCAGAGCCTGGAGGCGCTGCGCACCGCCGCCGCCGAGGGCGTCCAGCTGCACGGCGGGATCGGCTTCACCTGGGAGCACGAGGCCCATCTGTACTTCAAGCGGGCCACCGCCGACGAGCTGCTGTTCGGCCCGGTCCACCGGCTGCGCGGCCACGCCGCCGAAGCGGCGGGGGTGCTCGCCCGATGACCGGCCCGTCGCCGGCGCTGCGGCTGGTGCAGCGGGTGTCCTCGACCCGTACGTTCGCGAAGCTCGCCCCGTACGTCGTCCCCGCGCTGGACCGCGCGGTCCACCGGCTGACCGGCGGGAAGGTGCTGCTCAGCGCCCGGATGCTGCCGGCGCTGGTCCTCGTCTCGCGCGGCGCCCGTTCCGGCCTGGAGCGCCGCACGCCCCTGGCCTGCATGCCGGAGGACCCGGCGGCGACGACCTGGGTCCTGGTCGGCTCCAACTTCGGGCGGCCCGACCACCCCGCGTGGACGGGCAACCTGCTGAAGCACCCGGACGTGGAGGTCGTCTGGCGCGGGCGCACGATCCCCGTGCACGCGCGGCTGCTGAAGGGCGAGGACCGCGAGGCGGCGTGGGCGAAGGTGCTGCGCTTCTGGCCGCCGTACGCGGCGTACCAGGCGAGGATCGACCGGGAGATCCGCCTCTTCCGCCTCACGCGGCGGGGGTAGGCGGGGCGGGCGGGGGCCGGGCGGGGGTGACGGGGCAGGCGGGGCCGGGCGGGGGTGGCGGGCGTGGCGGAGGTGACCGGGGCGGGCGGGGGCCGGGCGGGGGTGACGGGGCAGGCGGGGCAGGCGGGGCCGGGCGGGGGTGACGGGGCGGAAAGGGAACGCCGACGGCGGTCGGGTGGACCACCGTCGGCGCGACAGGACGTTATGGGGAAGGGGTTACTTCGTCGGCTTCTTGCCCGTGATGCCGAGGTGGACCAACAGCGCCAGGTTTGGCCTGAGTTCGTTCTGCTTGACGCCCCAGGTCTGGAAGCCCTTCTGGTGCGAGGCGACCGCCGCCAGCATCGCGACCAGGGAGCCGGCCATCGCCGCCGGGTTGACGTCCTTGTCGACCTTGTTCTTGGACTGGAGCTCCTTGACCGCGTCCGTAAGGGAGTTGGTGACGGAGTTCAGGATCTTCATGCGGATCTTGTAGAACCGCTTGTCGCCCTCCGCCGCCCCGAGGTCGACCACGCGGAGGATGGCGTCGTTTTTGCGCCAGAAGTCGAGGAACCCCTCGACCAGTTCCTCCGAGGCCTGCCAGGCCGCCTTGCCGACCCAGGTGCGGCCGGCGACGAGTTCGGTCAACCCGGCGCCTTCTTTGGCCATTTCCTCCGCGATCTCGAGGACCGCGCCCTCGACGTCCGGGAAGTACTGGTAGAACGTCGCCGGGGAAGTGCCCGCCTTCCGGGCCACGTCGATGACTTTGACGTCCCGGTACGGCGAGGAGCTGAGCATCTCGCTGAGGCAGTCGAGCAGCTTCTGCCGCGTCGCCTGTCCTCGTCGACCGGCCACGCGGCCGTCGACGGTGCGTACTTGTCCTGTCATGCCGTCAGCTTACCGAGGGGTGATCGGCGCGCGATTCGGCCGACTGCAAATGGGGTCACCCCCTCCGGCGCGGCCCCCTCCCGGCGGGCCCCGCCGGTTCCGTACCGCACCTTTCGGCCACCTGGGATCCTGGCGGGTCCTCCGGGACCCCCGAGGGATGAGTGCTCTTCCCCGATAGGCTTATTAACAGCCTGTGGAAAACTTCGGTGGACAACCCAAGCAGGCTGGGGCCCAGGTCGGTCCCATAACCCGATAATTGCGCACATGTTCGATTATTTTTCCTGCGCCGGACGCCTCGCGCCATTAGCGTGACTGTGACGGGCACCACACGCCCCGCCCGTACACGGAAAGGGATCAGGTCCATGGCCGCATTCACAGAGGGCACGCCGTGCTGGGCGGATGCGATGCTCCCCGACCTCGAAGCCGGCAAACGGTTCTACGGCGAGCTCTTCGGCTGGACGTTCGACGAGGGCGGCGAGGCGTACGGCAACTACACCAACGCCTTCAGCGACGGCAAACGCGTCGCCGGCCTCGCGCCCAAGCGGGACGGCCGCATGCCCACCGTCTGGGGCGTCTACTTCTCCACCCCCGACGCCGTCGCCACCACCCGCCGCATCCAGGAGACGGGCGGCCAGATGGTGATGGACCCCATGCCGGTCGGCTCCTTCGGCACCATGGCCCAGGCCGCCGACCCCGGCGGCGCCGTCTTCGGCCTGTGGGAGGCCGGCGAGCACACCGGCTTCGAGAAGCAGGGCGAACCCGGCTCCTTCTGCTGGACCGAGGTCTACACGAGGGACAAGGACACCGTGGACGCGTTCTACGAGACCGTCTTCGGCTTCCAGGTACGCGACCTCGACGACGCCTCGATCGACTTCCGCGTCTGGTCGCCCGCCGGTACGCAGGCGAGCGACGAGACGGCCATCGGCGGGCGAAGCGTGATCACCGACGCATTCCCGGCCGAGATGCCCGCCCACTTCCTCATCTACTTCGCGGTCGAGGACTGCGACGACACGGCCGTCCTCGCCACCCGGCTGGGTGGCCGCGTCACCGAGGAGCCGTTCGACACCCCGTACGGCAGGATCGCCCTGATCGCCGACAACCAGGGGGCCGTCTTCGCCGTCCTGGCGGAGCCCAAGGCGGCGTGAGAGCACCCGTGAGGGTGTCCGGATCGGGGTGAGACACCCCGATCCGCCCCCGGGTTCGCAACCACCGCCCCGGACAGGAAGAATCAGGGGGCGACGGGGCCGTACTTTCATGGCCCCTACGGGGAGGTGGCAGGCAAGTGGAGCAGCTCACGCAGCACGACCCGAGACGGATCGGCCCGTTCGAGGTGCTGGGCCGGCTCGGTGCCGGAGGCATGGGCCTGGTCTATCTCGCGCGATCGGCGTCGGGGCGGCGCGTGGCGATCAAGACGGTCCGGACCGAGCTCGCCGAGGACCAGCTGTTCCGCGTCCGCTTCACGCGCGAGGTGGAGGCCGCACGGGCGGTGTCCGGCTTCTACACGGCGGCCGTGGTGGACGCCGATCCGCGGGCGGCGGTGCCGTGGCTGGCGACCGCGTACGTCCCGGCGCCCTCGCTCGAGGAAATAGTGACGGAGTGCGGTCCGCTGCCCGCCCAGGCGGTGCGCTGGCTCGCCGCCGGTATCGCCGAGGCCCTCCAGTCCATCCACGGCGCGGGTCTCGTCCACCGTGACCTCAAGCCGTCGAACGTACTCGTCGTGGAGGACGGGCCGCGCGTCATCGACTTCGGCATCGCGTCCGGCGTCTCCAACACCCGGCTGACGATGACCAACGTCGCCGTGGGCACGCCCGCGTACATGTCACCCGAACAGGCGAAGGACTCGCGCAGCGTGACCGGCGCCAGCGACGTCTTCTCGCTCGGCTCCACGCTCGTGTTCGCGGCGACCGGGCACGCGCCCTTCCACGGGGCGAACCCGGTGGAGACCGTCTTCATGCTGCTGCGCGAGGGCCCGGACCTGGAGGGGCTGCCGGACGAGCTGCGGCCGCTGATCGAGTCGTGCATGCAGATGGAGGCGGGGCTGCGGCCCTCGCCCGCGGATCTTCAGGCGCAGCTGGCGCCGCACCTGTTCTCGGGGAGCGACGACAGCGGTACGGCGTCGGCGTGGCTGCCCGCCCGGGCGACGGCGATGATCGAGGCGCGCCGGGGCGGCCGCCCCAGCACTCCGCCGCCCCCTCCCGCGCCGCCGTCCGCCCCGCCGTCCGCCCCGCCCTCCGCGCCGGTGCCCGGCCCCGTCGAGCCTGGCCCCGCCGAGCGCGGTGCCGCCGAGCGCGGTCCCGGCCGGGACTGGGACGCCGCCTGGCGGGGCGGCAACGGTGACCCCCGTACCGGACAGGCGGCGCCCGCCGCCCCCGTACGGCTGCCCGGCGCGCCGGTGCCGATCGGCCCCGGGCCGCGCGTCGCCGACACCCGCGCCGCCCTCGCGGTGGACGCCGGGCCGGCCACCGGCTGGATCCGCCGCCCCGCCGTAGGCCCGAACGGCGCCGACCCCGCGCATCCCGCGCCCCCCGCGGCGCCCCCCGTTCCGGGACCCGCCGCGCCCGTTCCGCCCGCCCCCCAGGAGCCCCCGGGCCCGGGGCACTGGCGGCCGTGGCGGTTCCGGATGTCCAACGACGTGTGGGGCACCCCGGTCGTCTCGGGCGACCTCCTGTACGTCACGTCCTTCGAGGTCCACGCGCTGGACGTCGGCACGGGCCGGCGCCAGTTCAAGACCCGGGACGTGGCCTGGACGATGGCCGTGTCGGGTGGCCGCATCCACGCCTCCGACGGCCCGACGCTGTACGCGCTCGACGCGCTCGACGGCAGCGAGCGGTGGCGGCTCCAGACGGATGCCTGGGCGTACTCCCTCAAGGTCGACCGTGGCACCGTCGTCACCGGTACGCGCGGCGGCGGCGTCCAGGGCTGGGAGGCCTCCAACGGCGAGAAACTGTGGGAGATCAGCGGAGCGCAGACCGACTTCGAGACCCCGGACGCCGGGCCCGCGCTGTTCGACGACACCGTGTACGTCTGGCGGAACGCCCGGCTCCAGGCCCTCGACGCGCGCACCGGCACGGAACGCTGGTCGTACCCGATCGGCGACGCCGCCTCCTGCGGCGGCGTGCCCGTGCGGGTCGCCCCGGCGGAGGACGGCTATGTGTACGTCGCCGCCGGCACCCGCGTGATCTCCATCGACATCAGGTCCGGCCACGTCCGCTGGCACTTCGAGGCCCCGGCGGTCTTCCTCTCGCCGCCCGCCTTCGCGCCCGGTCCGGCCGTCACGGGTGGCGGGGTGTACCTCGCGGACTACCTGGGCACGGTGTACGCCCTCGACGCCACGACCGGCAAGGACCGCTGGCGCATCGCCACCGAGTCCCGCCACTCCAGCGAGCCGGTCCTCGTCGCCGACGGCAACATCCACGTGGGCAGCGGAAGCGCGGTGTACACCCTGGACGCGGTGACCGGCACCCCGAAGTGGCGGTTCCCGGCCGGCGGCCCGATCATCGGCGCCCCGGTCGTCGCGGACGGCCGCCTCCACTTCGGCTCGGCGGATCATGTGCTGTACACGCTGGACGCGAGCGGCGGCCAGCTGCGCTGGAAGCTCACCACGGGCGGCGAGATCACCGGCTCGCTGGTCGCCCGGGCGGGCGTCGTCTACGCGTGCAGCAAGGACCGCTGCGTGTACGCGCTCGACGCGGTGAAGGGCACGGCGACGGGGCGCAGCGGCAGCGGCAGCGGGCGTTAGCTGCGCCTGCGCCTGCGGCTGCGGCTGCGGCTGCGGCTGCGGCTGCGGCTGCGCCTGCGGCTGCGGCGCGGCGGGCGTCAGTCGTGGTGCGGCCACCGGCGGTGGGTGGGTCCGGGGCGGTGCCTGTTCCCGGTGACGCCGGGTGCGGGTCGGTGGGTCGGGCGGCCACCCGAGGTGGGTGGGTCCGGGGCCCCTCCGGGCTCACCTCCTCGAGGCCGGCGGCCTTGGGCTCTCCAGGTGGGGAGCCCAACAGTTGCCGCCGGCCTCTGCGGGGGCGACCCTGCACGGCCCCTCCGGCCGGACGCCGGGTGCGAGGGCGTCAGCCGCGGTGTGGGGGGCCGGGGCGGTCGGGGGCGACCGGGGTGTGGGGGGGCGACCCTGCACGGCCCCTTCGGCCGGACGCCGGGTGCGTGGGCGTCAGCCGCGGTGTGGGGGGCCGGGCTCGCCGGGGCCGTAGCCGTCGCCCGGGCGGTCGTCGTACCGGGGGTACTCGGCGGTCCGGGTGTCGTCCGTGTGGGGCTGCTGCCCGTACGGCTCCTCCTCGTGCCGGTCGGGCTCACCGCGCCCGCGGCGCCGGCGTCCGTGGCCGCGTCCCCAGGTGTGCCTGTGCGGTTCGTCCGGTTCGTAGGGCTCGTACGCCCGTCTCCGTCCGCTCATCAGCACGGCGGCCAGCAGCAGGAGCACTCCGCCGCCCGCCGCGAGGGCGACGCCCGGGCCGAGGCCCGAGCCGTCGGACTCGACGCTCAGGCTGCCGGCGGCCTGCCCCTGGCGGATCATCCACAGGATGGTGAAGCCCAGCACGATCAGCCCCGCGAGGACGACCAGCAGCCGGGACCGCAGCAGCAGCCCCACCAGCGTCACCAGCGCTGCGAAGGCGAACGGCAGCAAGATGGAAATCCAGAGATCCGCTTTGCTCTCGCTGATCCCGCTGAACAGGTCGGCGATGCGGTAGTCGCGTCCGTGACGGCCGTCGTACCAGGCACGGAAGGGGCTCCAGACGGCGGCCGCCGCTCCGACGAGAGCGAGGATCGAGCCGATGACGTTTCGGACCATCGTCGGCCTCCCTGGGTCGGGCTCTCGATCACGACGCTACGCCTGCCCCTGGAGGGGCGCCACACGGCGGGACGGGGGCGGTCCCGAGCGCTGCTAGGGTGACGTGAGCCCGTCAAGATCGGGCTCCACCACTCACACTTTCAACGGGGGTTGAACGTGAAGCTCCGCCATGTCCGCGCTGTCGCCGTCTTCGGCATCGCCATCGTCGCGCTCACGGGAGCACGTGGCTCCGGCGGCGGTTGCAGCAGTAACAGCGGCAGCAGCCACAGCTCTGACAGCAGCAGCTCCAGTGGCAGCACCACGGGTGACAGCTCCAGCGGCGGCTCGGGCGGCGTCTCCGTCCCCGGTGGTTCCGGCAGCAGCGACAAGGCCGCGCGTGACATCGCGATCGACGAGTGCCGGATGGACGACGCGGGCAAGAACCTCGTCGCCCGGCTCACCGTCACCAACAGCGGCTCGTCGGACTACACGTACAACATCACCATGAAGTTCCGCGGGGCCTCCGCCGCCACCACGTCCGCCAACGTGACCGGGCTGACCGTCAAGGCCGGTGCCTCGCAGCAGGCCGAGGCCACGACCACGTACACCGGCACGGGTGACGGCAGCGAGTACAAGGAGTGCGTCGTCGGCACCGCGACGAAGACCGCCCTCTGACGGACCCGGCCCGCCTCACCGGAGGCGGTACGCCGCCCGGCCCCGCCCCTCGAACAGCGCGGCCTGCCGCTCCGGCGGCAGGTTGCCGAGCGCGATGAGGTGCGGGGCCTGGGCGAGCGCGTGCGTCCTGGCCGCCTCCCGGGCCGCCCACACCGCCCGTACCGTGCCCTGCACGGCCTCGGTGGGGTACGAGGCGATGACGGCCGCCGCCCGGCGCGCCGCCGCCACCGCGCCGCCCGGCTCCGTCAGCTCGGACACCAGGCCGGTCTCGTACGCCCGCCGCGCCGACACCCGTTCGGCCGTACCCATCAGGGACATCCGGGCCACCTCCCCGTACGGCATGCGCTGCGCCATGAGGACCGCCTCGTACGCGCTGACCATGCCGTACGCCGTATGGGGGTCGAAGAAGGTCGCGTCGTGCGCCGCGACGACGAACTCGCACTCGCCGAGCAGGTAGAACGCCCCGCCGCAGGCCATCCCCTCCACGGCCGCGATCACGGGCAACCACAGGTCGTTGGCCTTGGGGCCGATGGTGAGGAGCGGGTCGTCGATGCTGTACGGGGAGGGGGGCTGGGGTACGGCCGCCGTCCGGTCGATGCCCGTGCAGAAGGCCCGGCCGCCGGCGCCGGTGAGGACCACGGCCCGGACCCCGTCGTCGTACCGCAACTGCCGCCAGACGGTGGCAAGTCGGGAGGCCGTGTCGAGGTCGATGGCGTTGTGCTTGGCGGGTCGGTCGAGGGTGACGATCGCGACGCCCTGGTCCGCCTCGACGGTGACGGTCATGACCGCTCCAGCACCCAGCGGGGCATGCCGTCGCCGTCGAACGCCACCCGCACGGCCGCCCCGATGCGCAGCCGCGCCGGGTCGACCGAGTCGATGGGGGCGCCGGGCGCGGCGACGACGTTGCCGACGAGCCGGATGCGCGGGGCGTCGGCGAGCTCGATGACGGCGACGTTGTAGCGCGGGGCGAGGGCGGCGTACGCGGGCAGGAGGGGCGGATGGGGGATCACGTACGACCAGATGCGCCCGCGTCCGCTCATCGGGCGCCACTCGCTGTCGAAGGACTGGCAGTGCGGGCAGCAGGGACGGGGCGGGAAGCGCGGCTCGCCGCAGTCGGCGCACGCCTGGACGCGCAGCTCGCCCCGGGCGGCGTACTCCCAGAAGGGGGCGCCGTCCTCGTCGATGACGGGTTCGAGCATTTCAACTCCTGAGGAGGATGGCGGAGGTGGGGACGCCTTCGCCGGCGGTGACCAGGCATGTCGTGGCGTCGGGAACCTGGGCGGTGCTGGTGCCGCGCAGCTGCTTCACGCCCTCGGTGATGAGGTTGAAGCCGTGGACGTACGCCTCGCTGAGCCCGCCGCCGCCGGTGTTGATGGGCAGCCGTCCGCCGGTCTCCAGGGCCCCGTCCTCGGTGAAGGCGGCCCCTTCGCCGCGCCCGCAGAAGCCGTACCCCTCCAGGGAGAGCGGGATGAGGGGCGTGAACGCGTCGTATATCTGGGCGACGTCGACGTCCTGGGGGCCGAAGTCGGCCTGTTTCCACAGGTGCCGGGCGGCGGTCCAGGCGGGGCCGGTGAGGGGGTCGTCGTTCCAGTAGTTGACCATGCCGTGGTGCTGGGCGGGCAGGCCCTGGGCGGCGGAGTGGACGTAGACGGGTGGGTGGCGGCAGTCGCGGGCGCGTTCGGCGGAGACGATCACGCAGGCGAGGGCGCCGTCGGTCTCCAGGCAGTTGTCGAAGAGGCAGAGCGGTTCGCTGATCCAGCGGGAGGTCATGTACATCTCGCGGGTCAGGGGCCGTTCGTACATGATCGCGGCGGGGTTCTGGTTGGCGCGGTTGCGGCAGGCGAGGGCGACGTTGAAGAGGTGGTCGCGGGTGGCGCCGTACTCGTGCATGTAGCGGCGGGCGAGCATGCCGATCTCGTCGGCGGGGCGGAGGAGGCCGTAGGGGCGGGTCCATTGGGCGGGGGTGGGCAGTTGGGCGTGCGTGTTCGTCCAGGGCCGGGGCCCGGAGCCGCGTTTGCGTGACCGCCAGGCGACGCCGACGGTCGCCTGGCCGGTGGCGATGGCGGCGGCGAGGTGGGCGACGGTGGCGCATGAGCCGCCGCCCCCGTACCCCACCTTGGAGAAGAAGGTGACGTCGCCCGCGCCGATGGACTTCGCGACCTCGACCTCGTCGGTCTCCTCCATGGTGTACGAGGCGAAGGCGTCGACCTCGGAGGGGGCGATGCCGGCGTCGGCGAGGGCGTCGACGATGGCGCGGCACGCCAGTGTCTTCTCGGTGTCGGCGAGTTGCTTGGCGAAGGGTGTTTGCCCGATCCCGACGATGGCCGTCGTGTCCTTGAGCGCACCTGTCATGGGCGCCACCGTAGCGCTAATCTGACGGGTAGTCAGCTAGAGGGAGGGTGGGAGATGCGCGGACGACGCGGGGACCTGGAATGGGGCTCGATCCCGAGGCTGGTGCGGTCGGCGGCGGAGCGGTACGGGACACGCGAGGCGGTCGTGGAGGGCCGCAACCGGGTCACGTACGCCGAGCTGGGCGAGCGCGTGGAGCGGGCGGCGGCGGCGTGCATGGCGGCGGGCGTGGAGCCGGGCGACCGGGTGGCGGTGTGGGCGCCCAACACCCTCGACTGGATCGTCTCCGCCCTCGGCGCGGTGACGGCGGGCGGTGTGCTGGTGCCGCTGAACACCCGCTTCAAGGGCGCGGAGGCGGCGTACGTCCTGGAGCGCAGCCGTACGAAGCTGCTGTTCATCACCGGTACGTTCCTGGGCGCGTCGTACGTGGCGTCGCTGCGGCGGACGGGGATCGTGCTGCCGCACCTGGAGCAGGTGGTGGTGCTGGCGGACAGTGCGCCGGAGGACTTCCGTACGTGGAAGGACTTCCTGGCGGGCGGGGACGGGGTGACGCCGGCGGAGGTCCGCGCGCGGGCGGAGTCCCTCGACGGGGGGTGCCCCTCGGACATCATCTTCACGTCCGGGACGACGGGCCGCCCCAAGGGCGCGGTGATCACCCACGCGCAGACGCTGCGGTGCTACGAGACGTGGGCGGACCTGGCGGGGCTGGAGGAGGGCGACCGGTACCTGATCGTGAACCCCTTCTTCCACACCTTCGGCTACAAGGCCGGGATCATCGCGTGCCTGATGAGGGGGGCGGTGATGGTGCCGCAGCCGGTGTTCGGCGTCGAGACGGTCCTGGCGAACATCGCGGCGGAACGCGTCTCGGTCCTGCCGGGCCCGCCCACGCTCCTGCAGTCCCTGCTGGACCACCCGGCCCGGTCGTCGCACGACCTGTCGTCGCTGCGGCTGGTGGTGACGGGCGCGGCGGTGGTGCCGTTGCGGCTGGTGGAGCGGCTCCGTGGCGAGCTGGGGGTGGCGACCGTCCTCACGGCGTACGGCCTGTCCGAGGCGAGCGGCATCGTCACGATGTGCCGCCGCGGCGACCCGGTCGAGACGATCGCCGCCACCTCGGGCCGCCCGATTCCCGGCACGGAGGTGCGCGTCGACGAGACGGGCGAGGTCCTGGTGCGTGGCCACAACGTGATGACCGGCTACTTCGAGGACCCGGCGGAGACCGCCCGCGTCCTGGACGAGGACGGCTGGCTCCACACCGGCGACGTGGGCGCCCTGGACGCGGCCGGCAACCTCCGCATCACCGACCGGATCAAGGACATGTTCATCGTGGGCGGCTTCAACGCCTACCCCGCCGAGATCGAGCAGCTCCTCGCCGTCCACCCCGAGCTGGTGGACGTGGCCGTCATCGGCGTCCCGGACGCCCGCCTCGGCGAGGTCGCCAAGGCCTACGCGGTCCGCCGCCCTGGCTCCACCCTGACGGCCGACGACCTGATCGCCTGGGCGCGGCGCGAGATGGCCAACTACAAGGTGCCGCGCCAGGTCGAGTTCGTGGCGGAGCTGCCGCGGAACGCGAGCGGGAAGGTGGTGAAGGGCGAGCTGCGGGCGCGGGCGGCGGGGTGAGCGTACGCCGCCTGAACGCCGGAGGGGTGCCGGACCGGCTCGGTCCGGCACCCCTTGGCGGCGGCCTAGTCGCGCGGGCCGATGGGCGCGTGGTTGTCGCTCAGCGTGGTGGGGCCGCCGGTGACGTACACGCTCTGCGACGCGGTGGGCCTGTCCCGGTCGCGGCCCGTCGCGGCGTGCGCGGTCGTCGAGACTCCGGCGACGGCGGCGGCGACGAAGGCCATGGCCAGCAGGCGAGTGGTACGGATCATGCCAACTCCTCGGCAGTACGTGACGCGCATGCCGCGGCCGCGGCGGCTCCCCCTCCGCGCCGCCGCGGCCGCACCCCGTCGGGATGTGAGTCCTAGAGCTTCGCGGGCGGGAGGGGCGCGTGGTTGTCCGCGAGCGTGGTGATGCCGTCCTTGGGCGGGGCGGGTGCGTGGTTGTCCGCCAGGGTGGTGATGCCGTCCTTGGGCGGGGCGGGTGCGTGGTTGTCCGCCAGGGTGGTGATGCCGTCCTTCGGCGGGGCCGGCGCGTGGTTGTCCGCCATGGTGGTGAGGGTGTCCTTGGGCGGGACGGGCGCGTGGTTGTCCGCCATGGTCGTGATCTCTTCGTGCTTCTCGGCGTCGCTCATCCTCGTCAACTCCCCTGTCGCCGTCGCTGCGGCGGTAGACGGTGACGCCTGTTCGGCAACTCCCCCGAGGGTCGCCGAACAGGCGTCTGCGGACTGCTCACCATAGCGATGAGCCCCTGGCGACCCGCCTACCCCCCGATGCGACGGGCCGTTGAGAAAGAGAGTGCCGGGGTGGCATAAACGAATGCTGAACGCGCAGACCAACCCGCCTCAGGCCGCCGCCATCGGCGTCAACAGGCGTCGCACCTCGTCCGCTTCCGGGGCGTCGAGCGGCTCGTAGAGGGTGAGCGCCTCCCGCCAGCAGGCTCGGGCCCGGTCCGGCTGACGCAGAACGTCCAGTGCCTTCCCCAGCACGGTCAGAGCGTTGCCCCGTGTGCGGTCGCCACCGATGCAGCCGAGGGCGAGAGCCTGCTCGGCGTGTTGTGCCGCGCGGGCCGGCCGCCTGGACTGGAGTTGGGCCTCCGCGATGCGGAAGTGCGTCGTCCCCTCCCAGAGCCTCTGGCGGTTCTTGCCGAAGATGTGCAGAGCCTGGGCGAACTGTTCCAGGGCGTCGGACGAGCGCCCCGCGTGGGTGAGGGCGATGCCCAGCGCGTAGCGCCCGTTGGCGAGGCGCAGCGCCAGCCCCATGCGGTCGTAGATGTCGATGCCCTGTTGTGCCAGCTCTATGGCGCGGCCGGCCGGCCGGCCCATGAGCAGGGAGACGCGGGAAAGGTTGCACAGGACGTTGGCCTCGCCCGGGAGGTTGTGGTCCAGGCGGGAGTTCTCCAGCGCGTTGAGCAGGTGCTCTTCGGCTTCGGTGAGCCTGCCCTCGACCAGGGCGATGATTCCGCGGTCGTTGTCGGCCCAGGAGAGGGGGGCGATGTCCCGTGCTTGCCCTGCCAGCGTTCTGGCGTTGCGCGCGTCCTCGTCCGCCTCGCGGTAACGTCCCGCCGCCAGATGCACACTGGTGAGCGTCGTCCAGGCGCGGCCTTCGGCGTGCGTGTCGCCGGCGGCGCGAGCGGCGTCGCGCGCCACCATCGCCGCCGATTCGTACTGCTTGGAGTTCGCGCCCGACTCGGCGAGGTCCTTCGCCGCCCACAGCAGGTCCACGGCCCGCCGGAGCCTGTCGCCGTTCGTCGACTGCCGCGCGCACGCCAGGAGGCAGTTCGCCTCCGTGTACAGCCAGTCGAGGGCGGCGTGGCGGTCGGTGAAGGTCAGGCCCTCGTACGTGGTGGCCTCCAGGTGGTCCACCAGGCGGTCGCCGGGGCGTTCGATCGCGTACACCCGGGCCGCCGTCGACAGGTAGAAGTCCAGGAGGCGGGAGAGGGCCAGGTCGCGTTCCGAGGGGGGCTGTTCGTCGCGGGCGGCGCAGGCGCGGGCGTAGAGGCGGACCAGGTCGTGGTAGCGGTAGCGGCCGGGGGCGGCGGATTCGAGGAGGGAGGTGTCGACCAGGGACTCCAGGAGGTCTTCGGCGTCGTGGAGGGGCAGGTCGAGCACGGCCGCCGCGGCGGCGAGGGAGATGTCGGGGCCGTCGGCGAGGCCCAGCAGGCGGAACGCGCGGGCCTGGGCGGGCTCCAGCTGGCCGTAGCCGAGTTCGAAGGTGGCCTTGACGGCGAGGTCGCCGGCCTGGAGCTCGTCCAGGCGGCGGCGTTCGTCGGCGAGCTTGGCCGCGAGGACCGCGACCGTCCAGGTGCGGCGCGCCGCCAGCCGGGAGGCGGCGATACGGATCGCGAGAGGGAGGAAACCGCAGGCCGCGACGACGTCCAGGGCCGCTTCCCGTTCCGCCTGGACCCGCTCGGCGCCCACGATCTTGGTGAAGAGCTGGAGCGCCTCCTCCGGTGACATCACGTCGAGGTCGACGAGGTGGGCGCCGGCGAGGTCGACCATCCGGACGCGGCTGGTGACGAGGGCCGCGCACCCCTCCGTACCCGGCAGCAGCGGCCGTACCTGGGCGGCGTCCCGCGCGTTGTCCAGCAGGACCAGCACCCGCCGCCCCGCGAGCGTCGAGCGGTAGAGGGCGGCGCGCTCGTCGAGGGTGTCGGGGATGGCCGAGTCGTGGGTGCCCAGCGCCCGGAGGAAGGCGCCCAGGACGGTCTCGGGCTCCGCGGCCCGCGCGCCCGCGCCCTGGAGGTCCACGTACAGCTGCCCGTCCGGGAAGCGCGGGCGCGCGGCGTGCGCGACGTGCACCGCGAGTGTCGTCTTGCCGACCCCGCCGATGCCCGCGAGTGCCGACACGGCCATCACCGAGCCCTCGGCGGTGGCCAGCCGGTCGCCCAGTTCGGCCACGAAGGCCGCGCGGCCCGTGAAGTCGGCCACCGTCGCCGGCAACTGGGCGGGCCGGGACACGGCGGGCGCGGGGGCCGGCTCCTCCACCGGCCGCGCCAGCTCCTCGTCGGCCCGGAGGATGCGCTGCTGGAGCCGCGCCAGCTCGGGGCGCGGGTCGACGCCCAGCTCGTCGGCGAGGAGGCGGCGCGTGTCGGCGTACACGGCGAGCGCCTCCGCCTGCCGCCCGCTGCGGTACAGCGCCAGCATCAGCAGCTCCCGCAGCCGCTCGCGCAGCGGGTGCGCGGCGGTCAGGGCGGTCAGCTCGGACACCGCCTCCGCGTGGTGCCCGCTCTCCAGGTCCAGGTCGAGCCGGGTCTCCAGCAGCTGGAGCCGCCACTCCTCCAGGCGGGCGCGCTGCGTCTCGGCGTACGGGCCGGGTACGGACGCGAGGGGCTCGCCGTCCCACAGGCCCAGCGACTTGTCGATCAGCACCCGGGCCTGGTTGCGGTCGCCGCCCGCCCGTGCCTTCTCGGCCTCGGCGGCCAGCTCCTGCGCGACGTTGAGGTCCAGGGCGTCGGCGCGGCCCCGGATCGCGTAGCCGCCCGATTCGCTGACCAGGACGCCCGGCGGGAGGACCTTGCGCAGCCGGGAGGCGTACGTCCGTACCGCCGCGAGGGCCTGTGAGGGCGGTTCGTCGCCCCAGATGGCGTCGATCAGCTCGGGGGCCGTCGCCGTGCGCCCGTCGCGCAGCAGCAGCGCGGCGAGCAGGGCCCGCTGCTGCGGCGACCCGGAGGGCAGGGCTTCGCCGTCGAGCCACGCGCGTACCGGGCCGAGTACGCCGAAGCGCAGGTCGCCCACAGCGCCCCCGCCCTGGTGCGGGGCGCGCTGCTCCGGCACTCGCGGCCCGTCTTCACGGTCCATAGCTCCCCCTGCCCGTACCGCTGGTTTCGCCGTCGACAGTCTGCCTTGTCGATGGCGTATGCGTCAGCAGTGGGTGACGCTCTGCACAAGGTCGTGACACGATCTGCCACGCAGGGACCTGACGGGCCGTCAGTTCGGCGCTACCGTGCTGTGCATGGAGACCTTCCCGAAGATCATCTCGGTGGACGACCACACGGTGGAGCCGCCGCACGTCTGGCGGGACCGGCTCCCGTCGAAGTACCGGGACACCGGGCCGCGCATCGTCCGTGCGCCGCTGAAGGACATGACCTTCCTGGGCGGGAAGTTCGCCCCGGTCATGGGCGAGAAGGGCGACGAGGGGCCCATCGGCGACTGGTGGGTGTACGAGGACCTCCACCGCCCCCTCACCCGCCTGGACACCGCCGTCGGCTACGACCGCGACGAGATACGGCTGGAAGTGATCACGTACGAACAGATGCGACCCGGCTCGTACAGCGTCCCCGACCGCCTCGCCGACATGGACGTCAACCACGTCCAGTCCGCGCTCTGCTTCCCCACCTTCCCGCGCTTCTGCGGCCAGACCTTCACCGAGGCCGCCGACCGCGAGCTGGGCCTGCTCGGCGTACGGGCGTACAACGACTGGATGGTGGAGGAGTGGTGCGGGCCCGAGGCCCAGGGCCGGCTCATCCCGCTCACCCTCATCCCGCTGTGGGACCCCGAGCTCGCCGCGGCGGAGGTGCGCCGCAACGCCGCCCGGGGCGTACGGGCCGTCGCCTTCTCCGAGATACCCCCGCACCTGGGGCTGCCGTCCATCCACACCGACGCCTGGGACCCCTTCCTCGCGGCGTGCGACGAGACCGGCACGGTCATCGCCATGCACATCGGCTCCTCGTCGAAGATGCCCTCGACCTCGGCGGACGCCCCACCGGCCGTCGGCTCCACCATCACCTTCGCCAACTGCTGCTTCTCGATGACCGACTGGCTGATGAGCGGCAAGCTGGAGCGCTTCCCCGGTGTGCGGATCATGTACGCGGAGGGGCAGATCGGCTGGATCCCCTACATCCTGGAGCGGGCCGACGTGGTGTGGGAGGAGAACCGCGGCTGGGGCGGCGTCGCCGACAAGGTGCTGCGCCCGCCCTCGGAAGTGTTCGCCGAGCACGTGTACGGCTGCTTCTTCGACGACGCCTTCGGGCTGCGGAACCTGGACGCGATCGGCGTCGGGAACGTCCTGTACGAGACGGACTATCCGCACTCCGACTCCACGTGGCCGAAGTCCCGCGAGGTCGGCGAGGCCCAGATGGGCCACCTGGCGCCGGACGTGGTCGAGCGGATCGTGCGCGGCAACGCGATCGAGCTGCTGGGCCTGACGGAGGACGGCCTGTGGCGGCCGTGACCGGCGCGCCGTTGTCAGTGCCGGGCTGTTCACTGGACCACATGGTGAACGAACGCGATGCCGTGGTCCGGGACGAGGACTGGTACGCCCGGGAGCTGGGCCCCGGGACGACGTACACGGGCTGCACCTTCTACGACACCGACTGGACGGAGGTCGCGAACGAGGGGGCGGTCTTCGACGCGTGCACGTTCTCGGGGGTGCGGTTCAACGCCTCGCGTCACATAGGTGCCGCGTTCACCAACTGTTCCTTCCGCAAGTGCGGCTTCTTCGACACGCGTTTCGAGCAGTGCAAGCTCGTCGGCAGCCGCTTCGAGCAGTCGACGTTCGGGCTGCTGGAGGCCACGGGAGGCGACTGGTCCTTCGCCGACCTCAGGGGCGCCGATCTGCGCAAGGCCGGCTTCGACGGGGTCCGCCTCCGGGAGGCCGATCTGACCGGCACCCGCCTGGAGGGCGCGAGCCTCATACGCTGCGACCTGTCCGGCGCGCTGCTCCACGGCGCCAGGCTCAAGGGCGCGGACCTCCGGGGCAGCGACCTGTCGTCACTGGACCCGAGGACGGTCGAGGCGGCGGGCGCCAGGATCGACCTGGAGCAGGCGGCGGTCATCGCGACGGCGCTGGGGTACGAGGTGGGCTGAGCCTGACGTCGTTTCCGGCCGGTGCCCGTCGGGCTTCGGCATCGAGGTCCACGCCGCCTCGGCCGTATGCCCGCTGCCGGCCCTGCCGGAGGGCGACGCGTCCAGCGGCGGGGCCTCCCGCTGGTCGCCGCGCCGGCGCGGTGTGGGTAAGGCGGTGTGGGTAAGGCGGTCCGGGTAAGGCGGTGTGGGTCGAACTCGCGGTGAAGCGTGGCGAATCGGTCAGCCCGTGAGGGCGGTGCAGTCGCCTCCGCTGAGCTTGGCTCGTCGGGGTGGGCGTGCTGTTCATGGTGGGCGTGTGGGCCGCCCTCTCTCCGAGTGTGGCGGGCTCCGGCGTCCCGTCAAGGGCGCTTCGCGTCGGCTTCGCCGATGGCCTACGGCCACCCTTGACCGGCCGCCTCCGCCCGCCTTTTCCCACTCGGAGGGCGGCCCGGGGGAACGGGCCCAGGAGGGGCGCCCCTTTCCCCGTGCCGTTCGTGGCCGGGAGGCGGATGCCGCAGGGGGCGCGGCAGAGGAATGGGGCGGCGCGGCTCGGCTAAGCGGCGGGCCGCCGTCTGTGGGTTGCGGTACAGGACCTCGCTCCTGCCGGTGATGGGTGCGCCCCAGTGCAATGGGGCATCCGGGGTCGGCTCGGCGACTGCGGGCGGGTGGGGGGTTGGGGTTCAGGCAGGTGGCTGGGGTGGGTGCGGGGCTGGGCCCGGGTGTTGCCCTGTCCGGCCGGGAGCCGGGGGGATCGTCGCTCCAGTCACAGCCGTGTCGGCTCACCGGAGTTGTGGGCGGGATGGGACACCTCCCTGCCGTGGTCGCCGGGCCCCTGGGTGTCCCACACCGCCCACAACTCGCCTGCCCAGATGCCGGTGTGGCGGAGGGGGCAGGTGGGGCGTTCCCGTGAGGCGGGCGGTGCGGGTGAGGACAGGCGGGGGCAGCAGGGGGGCAGCGGCGCAGCTCTCCGGACCGGCACGATGCCCGACCGCATGCCCGGCCGAGCCCCGGCCCCGCCCCCCGGCCCCGCCGATCGGTGCGCGGCCCCGGGCGCGGGGGCCGGGCGGCGCAGTCAGCCCCCGCCCGCAGCAGCCACCCCGACGCCCCCGCCCTTCCCAGCCCGGCCCCCGCTCAGTGGCCCCGCACGCCCCACCGACTGACCTCTTCGCCCCCTCCAGCCACACCCGTACCGCCGCACCGGAGTTGTGGGCGGGATGAGACACCCAAAGACCCGACACCCACCCCAGGGAGGTGTCCCACACCGCCCACAACTCCCCGACCCTGTTGCCGGTGTGACCCCTGCGGCGCCTGAGAGCACCACGGCCGCTCGGCTCCACCCGCCCCAGCCCCGAACCCACCCCAGCCACCTGCCTGAACCCCAACCCCTCACCCACCCGGCAGTCGCCGAACCCAGCCCAGAAGCCCCACACCACTGCCGCGCACCCATCACTCACCGGAGCGAGGTCTTGTACCCCGGCCGACAGACGGCGGCCAGCCGCTGAGTCGAGAGCGAGCCCCCCATTCCTCTGCCGCGCCTGCTCCGGCCGGGTCGGCTCGGCAACGAACCCCGGCGCAGCGGTGGGCCCCCCGGGATGCCCGCTCCCCGGGGCCGCCCTCCGAGAGAAAACGCGCGGGCGGAGGTGGCCTGTCAAGGGTGGGCGAAGCCCATCGGCGAAGCCGACGCGAAGCGCCCTTGACAGGGTGCCGGAGCCCGCGACTCTCGGGAGGGAGGGCGGCCCGGAACGGCAACCATGACCGGACGGCTCGCCCCAGAACCTGGAGCCGGGGCACTCGCACGGCCGCGTTGCCGCTGGGTTCGCCCAGGGGGCGGCGGGAACATCGGACTCATGACTCTTTCAGCCGCGCAAGCCGAAAAGATCCTCGCCGACAACTTCGCGCCCTGGGTGCTGGAGCTCGGCCTGTCCGTCGTGGAGGCGGGTGAGGCGCATGCCGTGTTGCGGTTGCCGTGGGACGAACGGCTGGCGCGGGAAGGGGGCGGACTGTCGGGGCAGGCCCTGATGGCGGCGGCCGATACGGCCACCGTGATCGCGGTGTCCTCGGCGCGCGGGGCTTTCGTGCCCATGACCACGGTTCAGCAGTCAACGAGCTTCATGCGGGCGGTGACCGGCTCCGACGTGCCGGTGGAGGCGCGGATCACCAAGCTGGGCAGGCGGATGGCGTTCGCCGAGGTCGCCATGACGGCGGAGGGAGAGGCGGAGCCGGCGGCGCGGGCCTCGACCGTGTACGCGTTGCTGGGGTGAGCCGCAGCCCTTGTTCGATGGGGCGTCAGGCGCCACGATGAGCTGACGCAACGTCAGATATCGGGGTGGGTCATGGTCTCGTACGGGATGCAACTGCCGGTCCAGTCACAGAGCACCCTCTACGCCGAGCCCTGGGAGGCGGGCGCCGGCCCGGAGGACCTGGCCGAGGTCGCCCGGGTCGCCGACCGGTGCGGGTTCGCGTACCTCGCCTGCTGTGACCACGTGGCCATACCGCGGCGGCTCGCCGGGGCGATGAGCACCGTCTGGTACGACACCGTCGCCACCCTCGCGTACGTCGCCGCCGTCACCCGGCACGTACGGCTGCTGAGCCATGTGGCGGTCGTGGGGCTGCGGCACCCGCTCGTCACCGCCAAGGCGTACGCCACTCTTGACCATTTGAGTGGCGGGCGGGTGGTGCTGGGCGTCGGGGCCGGGCATGTACGGGAGGAGTTCGAGGCCCTGGGGGTGGACTTCGCGCGGCGGGGAGCGGTTCTGGACGAGGCGGTGGACGCGCTGAAGGCGGCGCTGGGGCCGGAGGAGTACCCGAGGTTCGCGGGGGAGCGGTTCTCCTTCGAGGGGCTCGGGCAGCGGCCCCGCCCGGCGCAGGAGCGCGTGCCGGTGTGGGTCGGCGGGTCCTCGCCCGCCGCGGTGCGGCGCGCCGCGCTCAAGGGCGACGGGTGGCTGCCGCAGGGTGACCCCCGCGACCGGCTGCCCGCGCAGATCGGGACGCTGCGGCGGCTGCGCGAGGAGGCCGGGATCGAGGAGCCCGTCGTCATCGGCGCGATCACCGAGGCGCTGTACGTCGGCGACGCCCCGTGGGACGTCGGGCGGCGCACCCTCAGCGGAAAGCCCGACGCGCTCGCCGAGTCGCTGCGCGCGTACGGGGCGATGGGCGTGGACCAGATACAGGTGCGGTTCCGGTCCCGGAGCCGTACGGAGCTGACGGACCAGATGGGGGCGTTCGCCGCGGAGGTGGCGCCCCTGCTGGGCTGAGGCCGGGACGGCAGGGAGGCCGGAATGGGGAAGCTGGACGGGCGCGTCGTGCTCATCACGGGCGCGGCGCGCGGACAGGGCGAGCAGGAGGCCCGCCTCTTCGTGGCGGAGGGCGCCCGGGTCGTCCTGGCGGACGTGCTGGACGCGCAGGGGTACGCGCTCGCGAAGGAGCTGGGGGAGGAGCGGGCGCTCTACGTCCATCTGGACGTGGGGAGCGAGGACGACTGGGCCGCCGCCGTCGGGGCGGGGAAAGGGGTGTTCGGCAAGATCGACGGGCTGGTGAACAACGCGGGCGTGCTGCGCTTCAACGAGCTCGTCTCCACGCCGCTGGAGGAGTTCATGGACGTCGTCCGGGTCAATCAGGTCGGGTGCTTCCTCGGGATACGGAGTGTGGCGCCCGAGATCGAGGCCGCGGGCGGGGGCACGATCGTCAACACCGCCTCGTACACGGCCCTGACGGGGATGGCGTACGTCGGTGCCTACGCCGCCACCAAGCACGCCGTCCTCGGGCTGACCCGGGTCGCGGCGGTGGAGCTGGCGGGGAAGGGTATCCGGGTCAACGCCGTGTGCCCGGGCGCCGTGGACACCCCGATGACCCGGCCCGAAGGCGCCGACCCCGGCGCGCTCGACGAGCTGTACAGCAAGCTGGTGCCGCTGGGGCGGGCCGGGCGGCCGGAGGAGGTGGCGACGCTCGCGCTCTTCCTGAGCTGCGGCGACTCCGCGTACATCACCGGGCAGCCGTTCGTCATCGACGGGGGGTGGCTGGCGGGGGTCAATGTCTTCTGACGGATCGTTAGTTATTGACGGGCCGGGGGTGTGGTGGAACAGTCGACTGTCGTGAGCTGACGGTGCGTCAGATACAGAGGGATGGTGACCCCTTGGAATTCGGGCTCTTTGTACAGGGATACGTGCCGGCCAAGCGGGCCCAGGCCGACCCGGAAGCAGAGCACAAGGCGCTGATGGAGGAGACGGAGTACGTCATCCAGGCGGACAAGTCCGGGTTCAAATACGCCTGGGCCTCGGAGCACCACTTCCTGGAGGAGTACTCGCACCTGTCGGCCAACGACGTGTACCTGGGGTACCTCGCGCACGCCACGGAGCGGATCCACCTGGGATCCGGGATCTTCAACCCGCTGGCCCCGGTCAACCATCCGGTCAAGGTCGCCGAGAAGGTCGCCATGCTCGACCACCTCTCGGGCGGCCGCTTCGAGTTCGGGTCCGGGCGCGGGGCCGGGTCGCACGAGATCCTCGGGTTCCTGCCGGGCATCACCGACATGAACCACACCAAGGAGATCTGGGAAGAGACCATCGCCGAGTTCCCCAAGATGTGGCTCCAGGACGAGTACGAGGGGTTCCAGGGCAAGCACTGGTCGCTGCCGCCGAGGAAGGTCCTGCCCAAGCCGTACGGGCCCGCGCACCCGGCCATGTGGTACGCGGCCGGGTCGCCGTCCTCGTACGCCATGGCGGGGAAGAAGGGGCTGGGCGTGCTCGGCTTCAGCGTGCAGAAGGTCTCCGACATGGAGTGGGTCGTCGACTCGTACAAGACGGCGGTGGAGGGGGCGGAGCCGGTCGGGGCGTACGTCAACGACAACGTGATGGTGACGTCGACCGCCATCTGCGCGGAGACGCACGCGAAGGCGGTCGAGATCGCGGTGGGCGGCGGGCTCAACTACCTGCAGTCGCTGCTGTTCCGGTACCACGACACGTTTCCCCGGCCGGAAGGGGTGCCGGAGTGGCCCGAGCTGCTGCCCGAGTACACCGAGGAGATCATCGAGCTGCTCATCGCGGAGGAGCTGATGATCTGCGGCGACCCGGAGGAAGTGCTGGCGCAGTGCCGGCGGTGGGAGCGGGCAGGGGCGGACCAGCTGTCGTTCGGGCTGCCGATCGGGGTGTCGTACGAGGACACGATGACGACGATCCGGCTGATCGGGGAGCACGTGATCCCCGCGATCGACACGGACCCGGTCCACCGCACGACCCGCTTCCGCCAGGCCGCCGCCTGACCGTGCGGTCCGGTTCGAGGCGCCCCTTCCCGGTTCCTCCCGGGGCGGGGCGGGGCGGTGCGGTGCGCGGCGGTGCGGGGCGTGGGCGGCGGTGCGGGGCGGTGGCCTGCCGGGGGTGCGGGGGCGACCCTGCACGGCCCCGTCCCGGCCGGACGCCGGGTGCGGGGCGGGAACGGGGCTCGGGGCGGAGCCCCGACAGACGCGGGGCGGCGGCATCCCGGGCCGGCCGTTCCGTGGCAGGTCCCGGTCGGGGGGCGCGCGGCCGCGGCCGGCCGCGGCGCCCCCCGGCCGGGGCGCACGCGACGCAGCGAGAAGGGGACGTCATGCTGGACCATCTGATCAAGGGCGCCGACCTCGTCGACGGAACCGGCGCCCCGGCGCGCAGGGCCGACGTGGGGATACGGGACGGGCGCATCGCCGCCGTCGCCGAGCCCGGCACGCTCACCGAGAGCGCCAGGACCAGTGAGGACGCCGAAGGGCTGGTCCTCGCGCCCGGGTTCGTCGACCCGCACACCCACTACGACGCCCAGCTGTTCTGGGACCCGTACGCCACGCCGTCGATGAGCCATGGGGTCACCACGGTGGTGGGAGGGAACTGCGGGTTCACGCTGGCGCCGCTGCGGCCCGAGGACGCCGACTACACGCGCCGGATGATGTCCAAGGTGGAGGGGATGGCCCTCAAGGCCCTGGAGGAGGGCGTCGACTGGAGCTGGCGCGGCTTCGGCGAGTACCTGGACGCCCTGGAGGGGCGTATCGCCGTGAACGCCGGGTTCATGGTCGGGCACTGCGCCCTGCGACGGTATGTGATGGGGGCGGAGGCGGTGGGCGGCTCGCCGACGGCCGGGCAGCTGGACGCGATGGTGCGGTTGCTGCGCGAGGCGATGGACGCGGGTGCCTGGGGGCTGTCCACCACCCAGTCGTCCACCCACTCGGACGGGGACGGGCGGCCCGTGGCGTCCCGGCACGCCGGGCCCGAGGAGCTGCTGGCGTTGTGCGGGGCCGTCGGTGAGCACGAGGGGACGCAGATCGAGGCGATCGTGGCGGGGTGCCTGGACCAGTTCGCGGATGACGAGATCGACCTGCTGGTGGAGATGAGCGTCGCCGCGGGGCGGCCCCTGAACTGGAACGTCCTCACCGTCGACGCGGCCGTTCCCGAGCGGGTGCCCAGGCAGCTGGTGGCGAGCGAGCGGGCCCGCAAGGCGGGTGGGCGGGTCGTGGCGCTGACGATGCCCATCCTGACGCCGATGAACATGTCGTTGGGCAGCTTCTGCGCGCTCAACCTGATTCCCGGGTGGGGGGAGGTCCTGGGGCTGCCCGTGGACGAGCGGATCGGCAGGCTCAGGGACCCCGCGGTGCGGGCGGAGATGCTGCGGCGCGCCGATTCCAAGGAGGCCGGCGTCTTCCGGCGCCTCGCCGACTTCGGGCGGTACGTCATCGGCGACACGTACAGCCCGGAGAACGCGGGGCTGACGGGGAGGGTGGTGCGGGAGGTCGCGGCGGAGAGGGGGCAGGATCCGTTCGAGTGTCTGGTGGAGATCTGTGCGCGTGACCGGCTGCGTACGGTTCTGTGGCCCATGCCGCCCGACAACGATCCGGCGTCGTGGGCGCTGCGCCGGGAGACCTGGGAGCACGAGGACGTCCTGCTCGGCGGCTCCGACGCGGGCGCCCACCTGGACCGGATGTGCGGGGCTCCGTACACGACGAGGTTCCTCGGTGACTGCCTGCGGGGGCGGAAGCTGGTGGCGCTGGAGCGGGCGGTGAGGATGCTCAGTGACGATCCGGCGCGGCTCTTCGGGCTGCGGGAGCGGGGGCGGGTCGCGGAGGGGTACCACGCGGATCTGGTGCTGTTCGATCCGGCGCGGATCGACGCCGGGCCCGCGACGCTGGTGCACGACCTGCCCGGGGACAGCCCGCGGCTGGACTCGCGGGCGGTCGGGATCGTGTCGGTGCGGGTCAACGGCGTCGAGACGGTGCGGGACGACGAGGTCACCGGTGCGGTGCCGGGCAGGGTGCTGCGCTCGGGGCGGGACACGAGGACGGTGCCGACGAGGTGAGGCTCTTCATCGGCGGTGAGTGGGTGGAGCCCGAGGGCGGGCATTACGAGGTGGTCGACCCCGCCACGGAGGAGGCCGTCGGCCTCGCCCCCGAGGCGAGTCTTCGCCAGGTGCAGGAGGCGGCCGCGGCGGCGAAGGAGGCGTTCGGGAGCTGGTCGCGGACGCGGCCGGAGGAGCGGGCCGCCCTTCTGGACCGGGCGGCGGAGGTCATCGCGCGTGACGCGGAGGCGCACGCGCGGCTGGCGCGGGCCGAGAGCGGTGCGACGACCGGTACGGCGCGCGCCCTGCAGGTCGCCGTGGCGTCGGCGCGGTTCCGGCGGTACGCCAAGGGCGCCCTGGAGCCGGTGGAGCAGCCCCTGCCGCCGCAGATCAGCGCGGCGGGCCCGATGGGGCCGGCCGGTGTGCTCGGGGCGGTCGCGGTGCGGCGTCCCGTGGGCGTGGTCGCGTGCATCACCTCGTACAACAACCCGTGGGCCAATCCGGCGGGCAAGGTCGCCCCGGCGCTGGCGATGGGCAACACCGTGGTGGTCAAGCCCGCCCCGCAGGATCCGCTGTCGGTGTACGCGATGGCGCGGGCGCTGGAGGAGGCCGGGGTGCCGCCGGGGGTCGTCAACGTCGTCACGGGGGCGGGGGCGGAAGTGGGGGAGGCGGTGGTGGGCTCGCCGGATGTGGACATGGTGAGTTTCACCGGCTCCACGGCGGTGGGGCGGCGCATCGGCGAGGTGTGCGGGCGGGAGGTCAAGCGGCAACTGATGGAGCTGGGCGGGAAGGGCGCGGCGCTCGTGTTCGACGACGCCGACCTGGACGCGGCCGTGCGGGGCATCGGTACCACCTTCTCGTTCTACAGCGGCCAGATCTGTACGGCTCCGACGCGGGTGCTGGCGCAGCGCGGGGTGTACGGGCGGCTGGTGGAGCTGCTGACCGGTTACCTGGGCCGGCTGCGGGTCGGGGATCCGGCCGATGCCGGGACCGTGGTCGGGCCGGTGATCTCGGCCGCGCACCGTGACCGGGTGGAGGGGTACGTGGAGCTGGGGCGGGAGGAGGGGGCCCGTGTCATCAGGCACGGGTCGCCGCCGGGGTACGGGAAGGGCTTCTACGTCGCCCCGGCGCTCCTGGTGGACTGCGCGGGCGACATGCGGGTGGTGCGGGAGGAGATCTTCGGGCCGGTCGTGGTGGTGGTGCCGTTCGACGACGAGGAGGAGGGCGTCGCGCTGGCCAATGACAGCGACTACGGCCTGATCGACTACGTGTGGTCGGGTGATGTGGCCCGTGCTTTCCGTGTGGCGGGCCGGTTGCGGGCCGGCGGGGTCGGGGTGAACACGGTCGGCCGCAACCTGGAGGCGCCGTTCGGCGGCTTCAAGAAGAGCGGTGTGGGGCGGGATTGTGGTTCGTACGCGCTGCACGCGTACAGCGAGCTGCAGGCGCTCGTGTGGCCTGGCTGAAAACAGCGCAGGAAAATTTAGAAACGGGCAATTCGGACACAGCTGCGGTTCCCGCATAGCGGACGGTGCGGTTTTCACCTACCAATCGGTCGGTGTCGGTCGGGGGTGATCTTTCTTTCTGTGCTATGGGAGGGGTCTGAGCCCTGGAATGCAAGGCAAAGATCGCGGAGTTCCTTCTTCCGGATGTGGAAACCGCAGCACCTAACGTCCTCTGCATGACTCAGGTAGAAGCGCGGCCCCAGGCCGGAGACACGGTAATGAGCGGCGCCCAAGGGGGCGTACGCAAGAAGGGCCTCGGCGACAACTCGGTCGGGCTCATGGGTGGCGCCGTCATCGGTGTGTCCACCGTCGCCCCCGTCTACTGCCTCACGGCCACCCTCGGCCCTACGGTCAGTGAGGTCGGGCTGCAGATGCCGGCGATCTTCCTCGCCGGATTCCTGCCGATGCTTCTGGTGGCCTTCGCCTACCGCGAGCTGAACCGCGCGGTGCCGGACTGCGGCACGTCCTTCACCTGGTCGGTGAAGGCCTTCGGCCCGCGTGTCGGGTGGATGTGCGGCTGGGGCCTGCTCGTCGCCACCATCGTGGTGCTCTCCAACCTCGCGGGTGTCGCGACCTCCTACTTCTATCTGCTCCTCGGTGAGGTCACCGGCAGCGAATCGGTCGCCGCCCTCGACGGCAACAAGGCCGCGCACATCGCCACCACCCTCCTCTTCATCGCGGTCGCCACCGCCATCAGCTACCGGGGCATCACCGCCACCAAGTGGGTCCAGTACGCTCTGGTCGGCCTCCAGCTCACCGTCCTGCTGATCTTCGCCTTCATGGCGATCACCAAGGCCGACGAGGTCGCCGGATCGCTCGACTTCTCCTGGTCCTGGATGAACCCCTTCGGCGTCGAGTCCTTCGCCGCCTTCACCGCCGGCCTGTCCCTGTCGATCTTCATCTACTGGGGCTGGGACGCCTGCCTGTCCATCAACGAGGAGAGCACCGGCAGCGCCCGTACGCCCGGCCGCGCCGCCATGCTCGCCATGGTCGTGATCGTCGCCTCGTACCTGATGATCGCCATCGCCTCGCAGATGTACGCGGGCATCGGCGACAAGGGCACGGGCCTTGGCAACCCCGACACCGCGGACAACGTGTTCGCCGTCCTCGCCGAACCGATCATGGGCTCCGGCCTCGGCGTCCTGCTCTTCCTCGCCGTCGTCGCCTCCGCGGCCGCGAGCCTGCAGACCACCTTCATCCCGGTGGCGCGCACGGCCTTGGCCATGAGCACGTACCAGGCGATGCCGGCCTCGTTCGCCAAGGTCCACCCGCGCTTCAAGACCCCCGGCCGTGCCACCGTCATCGCGGGTGTCGCCACCGGCGCCTTCTACGCCGTGATGTCGCTGCTGAGCGAGAACGTCCTCATCGACACCATCTACGCGCTCGGCCTGATGATCTGCTTCTACTACGCGATCACCGCCTTCGCCTGCGTCTGGTTCTTCCGCCGTGAGCTGCGCCGCTCGGTGCGCGACCTGGCCGTCAAGGGCATCTTCCCGGGCCTCGGCGGCCTGATGCTCACCGCCGTCTTCGGCCAGACGCTGTACGACATCTGGGACCCGGCCTACGGCAGCGGTTCGTCGGTGTTCGGCATCGGCTCGGTCTTCGTGATCGGCGTGGGCCTGCTGCTGCTCGGCGTGGTGATCATGCTGGTGATGCAGCGCCGCAGCCCGGCGTTCTTCCGCGGCGAGGTCCTCACCCAGGAGACCCCTGCCCTCGTCGTCGCGGACTGACGCACACACCTGAGCCGGAAGGGCGGACACCGTGGGACGGCACGGTGCCCGCCCTTCCGTATGCGTAGCCTCCGGCATGGCGGCAAGGTGGACGGTATGTATGACCTCAACGCCATCGCCGAGGAACACCTCGTAGCCGCCCACGCCGACGAACACGGCCGCAGCGCGAACCTGATCCTGCGCGACCCGCCGCTGCGGCAGAGCGTCATCGCGCTCACCGCCGGCACCTCGCTCGACGAGCACAACACCCCACCCGCCGCGTCCCTCCAGGTGCTGCGGGGCGTGGTGAAGGTGACGGCCCAGTCCGGCGACACGGAGCTGACCATGGGCTCCCTGTACCTGCTGCCGCCGGAGCGGCACGGGCTGACGGCGGTGACGGACGCGGCGGTCCTGCTCACCGCCGTCAACGACTGAGCCCGTCCCCCAGGAACACCGGGTTGGTGAACGCCGCCAGAGCGCCCGGGAGGCCCGGGGCCGTGGCCGGGTGGCGGACCTCCGCGCGGACGTACGTGGCGTACGCGGCCGTCGTCGTCCACTCGGCCGTGCCCGTGCCCGACGCGGGCAGCGGCGGCGCCGTGTGCAGGACGCCCTGGTCGGTGACGAAGCGGGCCGTGCAGCCCGGGGCGCCCGCCACCTCCAGGCGGACCGTCACCGGGGCGTCGGGCGGTACGGCGAGCCGGTCACCGATCCCCGCACGGTCGCCGCGCCCGCCCGTGGCCGTGAAGGACAGCGACACGGCGGCCGACTCGGCGACGTACGACCGCCCCGCGCGCAGCCCGGCCAGGACCGCCTCGCGGGTCAGGTCGTCGGCGAGGACGACCGTCTGCGGCTCGCCCACCTTCTGGGGCTCGCGGTGCGCGTCGCTGCTGCCCATCGCCGGGGTCCACCGCCCTGCTGTGGCCAGGGTGCTGTCCCAGTCGGCGAGCGTCACCTCGTCGTCCGGGGTGTACGGGCCGTTCCACACCTCCACCACGTCCGCGTCGGCGAACCCGAACTTCCAGTTGCAGCCGATGCACGTGGCGTGCGGGTGGGCCGGGACGACCAGGCCGCCGGCCCGGCGGATCGCGCGGGCGTAGTGCCCGAAGCGGTTGTCGCGGGCCCGGTAGCGCCAGTCGACGAACGTGCCGGGGTCGGTGCCGATGGCGACGACGTGACCGTTGCGCGTGGTGACCTCCTCGCCGGTCAGGATCAGCAGGTCGTCGCCCCACAGGCCCTCCCACGCCCGGTGGGCGGCGTGCGTGTTGTGCTCGGAGGTGTTGATGAAGTCCAGCCCGGCGGCGCGCGCTGCGGCCGCGATCTCGGCGGGGGTACGGCGCCCGTCGGAGTACACCGAGTGCAGGTGGCAGTCGCCCCGGTACCAGGCCCGGCCCCGCCCCCGGGCGCGCTCCGGCGGGTACACGGGCGCGGGCGTACGGCCGGGCGTGCCGTACGTGAGGCGGACCGTCACCGTGTACGCCAGGCCGCCGGGGGCGACCGTGTACGGGCCGAGCGCGATGTGCCAGGTGCCCGCCCGCACGGGCCCCGGGAGGTAGCCGGGCGTGGCGTCGTCGGCGCGGAGGAAGAACTCGGTGCGGGCGCCGCCCGACCAGCCACGGAAGCCGCGCCCGCCCAGCTCGGTGCCGCGCTCGTCGAAGACGCCGATGTCCAGGGCGTTGCCCTGCGTCCCGGGCGGGACGGCGGGCCGTTCGTACGCGTACGACACCCGGATCTCCCGCACCCCGCGCGGTACCTCGACCGGCACGTACACGTAGTCGGGCGAACCGGGCGGCAGGGTGCCGCGCAGCACCTGCTCGGTCTGCCCGGGGGTGAAGCGCAGTCCCGGGGCGGCGAAGGCCCCCGCCGCGCCCGTCACGAATCCTCGTCTGCCCATCATGGGTGCCACCCTCCTCGCGGCCGGTGAATTCCCCGCCAACCCGAGGCGACGGTCTCGGAATTCACCGCCGGACGCCATACGTTGGGCGGTCATGCGCATCGCGACGACGATTTTCCTCACGGACCAGACCATCACCCCGGTACGACTCGCGCGCGAGCTGGAACAGCGTGGCTTCGCGGGCCTCTACCTGCCCGAGCACACCCACATCCCCGTCGAACGCACCAGCCCCTACCCGGCGGGCGGCGACCTGCCGCCCGAGTACGGCCGCACCCTCGACCCGTTCATCGCGCTCGGCCAGGCCGCCGCCGTCACCGAGCGGCTCGGCCTGGGCACCGGCATCACGCTCGTCGCCCAGCACGACCCGATCGACCTGGCCAAGCAGGTCGCCACCCTCGACCACCTCTCCGGCGGCCGCTTCACCCTCGGCATCGGCTACGGCTGGAACAGGGAGGAGGCGGAGGACCACGGCGTGACGTGGAGCGCCCGCCGGGAACGCACCCGCGACCGGATGGCCCTGATGCGCGCCCTGTGGGCGGCCGAACCCACCGCGTACGAAGGCGAGACCGCCTCCGTACGCGCGTCCCAGGCCTGGCCCAAACCGGTCGGCGGCGCTCCTCGCACCCTGATCGGCGGCGCGGCCGGCCCCAAGCTCTTCGCCCACATCGCCGAGTACGCCGACGGCTGGCTCCCCATCGGCGGCCGGGGCCTGACCGAGACGCTCCCGGTGCTGCGGGAGACCTGGGAGAAGGCGGGCCGCGACCCCGGGGCCCTCCAGGTCGTCCCCTACGCCGTGCGCCCCTCGGCGGGCAAGCTCGCCCACTTCGCCGACCTCGGCATAACGGAGGCCGTCGTTCAACTCCCGCCGTCGGGCGAGGCCGAGGTGCTGCGGACGCTGGACGAGTACGCCCAGTACGTGTAGGAGCCCCGCGCTCGTATGCTCGGGTCCATGACCGATGACCAGTCCGGACGCCCCACCCCCAACGCCATGCGACGCGCCCTCAAGCGGGCCAGGGACGGGGTGGCGCTGGACGTCACCGAGGCCGCCGTCCTGCTTCAGGCGCGCGGCGCGGACCTGGACGACCTGGCCGCGTCGGCCGCGCGGGTGCGGGACGCCGGGCTGGCGGCGGCCGGGCGGGCCGGGGTCATCACGTACTCGAAGAGCGTGTTCGTCCCGCTCACCCGGCTGTGCCGGGACACGTGCCACTACTGCACGTTCGCGACCGTGCCCGGCAAGCTGCGGCGGGCCGGGCACGGGATGTTCATGTCGCCGGACGAGGTGCTGGACATCGCCCGCCGGGGCGCCGAACTGGGCTGCAAGGAAGCGCTGATCACGCTGGGCGACAAGCCCGAGGACCGCTGGCCCGAGGCGCGGGAGTGGCTGGACGCGCACGGGTACGACGACACCCTCGCGTACGTACGGGCCATGGCGATCCGGATCCTGGAGGAGACCGGGCTGCTGCCGCACCTCAACCCGGGTGTCCTGTCGTGGACCGACTTCCAGCGGCTGAAGCCGGTGGCGCCGTCCATGGGCATGATGCTGGAGACGACGGCGACCCGGCTGTGGTCCGAGCCGGGCGGCCCGCACTACGGCTCCCCCGACAAGGAGCCGGCCGTGCGGCTGCGGGTCCTGGAGGACGCGGGCCGGTCGTCGGTGCCGTTCACCAGCGGGCTGCTCATCGGGATCGGGGAGACGTACGAGGAGCGGGCGGAGTCGCTGTTCGCGCTGCGGCGGGTGGCGCGGGCGTACCACGGCATCCAGGAGCTGATCATCCAGAACTTCCGCGCCAAGCCGGACACGGCGATGCGCGGCATGCCGGACGCCGAACTGGACGACCTGGTGGCGACGGTCGCGGTGGCCCGGCACATCATGGGCCCGTCGGCGTGTCTGCAGGCCCCGCCGAACCTGGTCGACGGGGAGTACGGGCGGCTCATCGGCGCCGGGATCGACGACTGGGGCGGGGTGTCGCCGCTCACCATCGACCATGTGAACCCCGAGCGGCCCTGGCCGCAGATCGACGCGCTGGCGGAGAAGTCGGCGGCCGCCGGTTTCGAGCTGCGTGAACGTCTCTGCGTCTACCCCGAGTTCGTCACGCGCGGCGAGCCGTGGCTCGACCCGCGCCTGCTGCCGCACGTCCGCGCCCTCGCCGACCCGGCCACGGGGCTCGCGAACCCGGACGCCGAGGTGCGCGGCCTGCCGTGGCAGGAGCCCGACGAGGCGTTCACCGCGTCGGGCCGTACCGACCTGCACCGCACCATCGACACGGAGGGCCGCACCGCCGACCGGCGGGACGACTTCGACGAGGTGTACGGCGATTGGGAGGCGCTGCGGGAGGCCGCCGCACCCGGCATGGTGCCGCAGCGCATCGACACCGACGTACGCGAGGCCCTCGCGGTCGCCGCCGGCGACCCGACGCGGCTGACGGACGAGCAGGCGCTGGCGCTGCTGCACGCGGACGGGCCGGCGCTGGACGCGCTGTGCCGGGTCGCGGACGACATCCGGAAGACGGCCGTGGGCGACGACGTCACCTACATCGTCACCCGCAACATCAACTTCACCAACGTCTGCTACACCGGCTGCCGCTTCTGCGCCTTCGCCCAGCGCCGCACGGATGCCGACGCGTACACCCTGTCCCTGGACCAGGTCGCCGACCGGGCCCAGCAGGCGTGGGAGGTGGGCGCGGTCGAGGTGTGCATGCAGGGCGGCATCCACCCGGACGTGCCGGGCACGGCGTACTTCGACATCGCCCGGGCGGTCAAGGACCGGGTACCGGGCATGCACGTCCACGCCTTCTCGCCGATGGAGGTCGTCAACGGCGCGACCCGCACGGGCCTGTCGATCCGCGAGTGGCTGACCGCCGCGAAGGAGGCCGGCCTGGACTCCATCCCGGGGACGGCCGCGGAGATCCTCGACGACGAGGTGCGGTGGGTCCTGACCAAGGGCAAGCTGCCGGCGGCCACCTGGATCGAGGTGGTGAAAACCGCCCACGAGCTGGGCATCCGGTCCTCGTCGACCATGATGTACGGGCACGTCGACCAGCCCCGCCACTGGCTCGGCCACTTCCGTACCCTCGCGCGGATCCAGCAGGAGACCGGTGGCTTCACCGAGTTCGTGACGTTGCCCTTCATCCACACCAACGCCCCCGTCTACCTCGCCGGCATCGCCCGCCCCGGCCCCACCACCCGCGACAACCGCGCCGTCACCGCCATGGCCCGCGTCCTGCTCCACCCGCACATCCCCAATATCCAGACCAGCTGGGTGAAGCTGGGCGCCGACGGCGCCGCCGACATGCTCCGCTCCGGCGCCAACGACCTCGGCGGCACGCTCATGGAGGAGACCATCTCCCGCATGGCGGGCTCCTCCTACGGCTCGTACAAGTCCGTCCGGGACCTCGTCGCGATCGCCGAAGCCGCCGGCCGCCCGGCCCGCGCCCGTACGACGCTGTACGGCGAGGTCCCCGAGGAGCGGCAGCGGGCGGCGGCGGCATCCGACGGACACCTCCCGGAACTGCTGCCGGTGCTGACAGACTGATCCCATGAGGACCGGGGCGGGGGCGGCGCGGCCATCGATGGGAGAGCTCATCGAGCGCCGGCGCCGGGCGGGTTTCGTGGGACGGGAACGGGAAAGGGCGCTGTTCCGGGCGAACTTCGACACCGCTCCGGACGACGAGCGGCACCGTTTCGTCTTCCACATCGTGGGCAACGCGGGCGTCGGCAAGACGACGCTGGTGCGCGAGCTGCAGGAGACGGCCGACAGGCTCGGGGCCGTCACGGCGTACGTCGACGAGGACGTCAACAGCGTGCCCGAGGCGATGGCGGCGATCAGTGCCCGTTTCGCCCGGCAGGGCCATGCCCTCAAGGCGCTGGACCGTCAGCTGGCGACCTACCGGCAGCGCCGCCACGAGGCGGAGTTGTCGGTGGTGGGCGACCAGGCCGGCCCCTCACCGTCACCGGTCGGCATGGCCGCCGCCCAGGCTGGGCTGATCGGGGCGGGCATGGTGCCGGTCGTCGGAGCGTTCACCGGTGCCATCGACCCGGCGCAGCTGGCCCGGCGCGCCGACCAGTTGAGGGCCGCTCTCAGCGCCCGCTTCCACAACCCCGAGGACGTCCAGCTCGTCCTCGACCCCCTCAAGGTGCTCACGCCCGTCCTGGTGGCGGAACTGGACCGGGTGGCCGCCGAGGTCCCGTGGCTGGCGCTCTTCTTCGACACCTACGAGCGCACCGCACCGTTCCTCGACACCTGGCTGCGCGACCTGATGACGGGCGCCCGCTACGGGGCGCTGCCCGGCAACGCCGTACTCACGCTGGCCGGTCGGCGCCGCCTCGATCCCGGCTGCTGGGCGGACGTCGCGGAGCTGATCGAGGAGCTGCCGCTCGAGCCCTTCACCGAGCCCGAGACCCGCCGCCTGCTGTCCGCGAAGGGCATCGTGGACGAGTCGGTCGTCCAGGACGTGCTGCGCCTGTCGAGGGGCCTGCCGGTGCTCGTCACCACCCTCGCCGAGAAGCCCGGCGAGCCCAACACCGCGGGCGCGACCGCCGT
The DNA here is from genome assembly GCF_001905885.1 of Streptomyces sp. CB03234. Lineage (GTDB taxonomy): Bacteria > Actinomycetota > Actinomycetes > Streptomycetales > Streptomycetaceae > Streptomyces. Next base: position 297,212 of record NZ_LIYH01000006.1, read on the forward strand.
GGACCGCTTCCTCAAGTGGGAGGACGACCCGGCCCGCCGCGCCGCCGCCCTGGCCTGCGCGTTGCCGCGCCGGCTGAACGAGGACGTGTTCACCGCGGCGACCGAGGAATCCGCCGATCTCTTCGGGTGGCTGCGGGCCCTGCCCTTCGTCTCCGAGGGCGACGGCCACGCCAAGTACCACGACGTCGTACGCGACCCCATGCTGCGCCTCCAGCGGACCGACTCCCCGCGCCGCTGGCGCGAGGCGCACGGGCGGCTCGCGGAGACCTTCGCCGGGTGGCGGGCCTCGGCCGCCGCCGGGCTCGGCCCCGACGGGCTGTGGGGCGACACCCACTGGCGCGAGCTGCGCGAGGAGGAGCTCTACCACCTGCTGTGCGCCGACCCGCGCGGCGCGCTGCCCACCGCCCTGGCGGACGGGCCGGACGCCTGCAAGGAGGGCACGGCCGCCGCCCGCCGTTGGGCGCGCACCCTGGCGGCGGCGGGCCAGGACTCGGACGCGGAGGTCCCGCGGCGGTGGGGGAACGACTGCCTGGGCGTCCTCGGCGACGAGGAGCGCGGCGTCGTCCGGGTGCTGGGCCTGCTGCTGGCGCGCGGCGGGCTGGACGTCGAGGGCCGGATCCGGGCGCTCGACGCCCGGTCGTACCACCACCGGGTGGCCGACCGGTACGACGAGTCGCTCGCCGACTGCGACCGGATGATCGACCTGGCGCCCGGCGACTGGCGCGGCTGGTTCGACCGGGGCGTGACGCGCCGTCTCCTCGGCGCCTGGGACGAGGCCCTGGCCGATTTCGCCCGGGCGGAGGAACTGCGCCCGGACACACCGCGGATCATCCGCGAACGGGGCGAGACCCACCGGGGCGCGGGCCGCCCGGCCGAGGCGCTGCGGGAGCTGGACCGGGCCCTGGCCCTGGACCCCTCCGACGCGACGGCACTCGCCTCCCGGGCCGCCGTCCACGAAGCCCTGGAGCGGCCCCGTGAGGCCCTGGCGGACGTCGACCTGGCCCTGGACATCAGGCCGGACTACCGCTGGGCCCTCCACCGCCGCGCCCATGTCCTCCGTGGCCTGGGCGACACCGAGGGCGCGCTGAGGGACCTCGACCGGGCGGAGGCGCTGAAGCCGGACGACCCCTGGACCCTCGGCGAGCGCGGGGAGACCTACCGGTACGCGGGGCGGTACGAGGAGGCCATCGCCGCGTACGACCGGGCTATAGCCCTCGACCCCGGGTACGCCTGGGCCTTTGGCAGCCGCGCGATGGCGCACGAAGCCCTGGGCAGGACCGAGGAGGCGCTGGCGGACCTGGCGCGAGCGGTGGAGCTGAAGCCCGACTACGCGTGGGCGCTCGTCCGGCGGGCGGAGATCCTCGCCCGGCTGGGCGACACGGCCGGCCGGTTCGCCGCCCTCGACCGGGCGGTGGAGGCGGCGCCCGGCGATTCCTGGGCGTTGTGGGTGCGGGCGGACGCCCTCGACGAGGCGGGCCGCCACGAGGAGGCCGTGGCCGACCTCGACCGCGCGGTGGAGGTGGGCCCGGAGCGGGCGGACAACTGGCGGCTGCGGGCGTTCGCGCTGCACCGGGTGGGGCGGTACGAGGAAGCCGCCGCCGACGTGGACCGCGCCCTGGAGCTCGCCCCGGACGACCCGGCCGCCCTTGCCACGCGTGCTTCGATCCACGAGCGTCATGGGCGCATGGAGGAGGCCCTCGTGGATCTGAACCGTGCCATCGAGGTGGGCGGCGGTGACGCGTGGACGTTCGTCGTCCGGTCCTCCGTGCGGGAACGCACGGGTGATGTGCGGGGAGGGCTGGCGGATCGCGTACGGGCGGCCGAACTGGCCCCGGACGACGCCCGCGTGCTCACGTTGGCGGGGGAGGGGCACCGTAGGGCCGGCCTCCACGGGCAGGCCATCACGTTCTTCGACCGGGCCGTCGCGCTCGCGCCGGACAGCTACTGGGCCGTGGGCAGCCGGGGCCAAGCGCTCCGCGCGCTGGGCCGCCACGAGGCCGCCCTCGCCGACCTCGACCGCGCCGAAGCGCTGGCCCCCGACAAGGCCTGGATCGTCGCCGAGCGGGGTGCCGTCCTTCAGGACCGCCGCCAGTACCACGACGCGCGGCGGGAGCTGGACCGGGCGGTCGCCATGGATTCTTCGGAGGGGTACGTCCACGAGCGCCGGGCCGTGTTCCACCAGGCCACCGGCCGGCTGCCGGAGGCGCTCGCCGACCTCGACCGGTGCCTGGAGCTGGGGCACGAGACCGCGTGGGCACTCCGTGGCCGGGCGGTCGTCCAGCTCCTGCTCGGCCGCCCCGACGAGGCGCTCGCCGCCCTCGCCGGCGTGCCCGACCGCGCTCTGGGCAGCCAGGCGCACCGCAGGGCGGGCCGTCTCGGCATCGCCCGCCGGGAGGCGGAGCTGCTGTCCGCCGAGGACCCCGGCGCGGGTGCCCCGCTGCTCGCGATGGCCGTGAGCCGTATCGAGGGCCTGTCCGCGGCGGCCGGCCACTGGCGGGCCGCCGGCCTGACCCATCCGCTCGTCGCCGTCTGCGCCCTCGGGGAGTGGTCGCACGCCGACGACCTGCTCGCCGGCTTCCTCACCGCCGCGCCGCCCTGGAACGAGTTGGCCCGCACGGCCCACACCCTGGCCGAGCTCCTCCAGTGCCCCGGCGCCGACCCGGCCGAGCTGGAGCCTCGGCTGCGCCGGGTGGAGGCCGCCCGGGACGCCTTCGGCACAGGCCGGTGAACCCCTCAAACCCACCCCTGACGGGCGTCCGTGCCCATAACACTCCGCCCCCCGGGCCCCTCGATTCCTTCGATTACAGTGCTGCGCGCCGACAGTGACGTCCACGGGCGACGGGAGGGACGCGAGGTGAGTGCAGCAGCCGCGGCTGTCTGGGGCCGGGCCGAGCAGCAGGACTTCCGTGCCCGGGTGCGGGGCTGCCTCCTGGGTGCCGCCATCGGGGACGCCCTGGGGGCGGGCGTGTCCGGGTTGTCCGTCGAGGCGATCCGGGCGGCGCACGGGGCCGACGGGCTGACCGACCTGGCGCCCGCGTACGGGCGGCGCGGTGCCGTGACGTCCGCGACCCAGCTGACCCTGTTCACCGTGGACGGTCTGATACGTGCCCAGGTGCGCCGCGACACCGGTGCGTGGCATCCGCCGACCGATGTGCACCGTGCCCATCTGCGGTGGGCCGCCACCCAGCGCGACTGGGGTCCCGACGAGCGCCGCAAGGACAACGGCTGGCTGGCGTGCGAGGAGTGGTTGTACGCCCGCCGCGACCCCGCGCACGCCACCCTCACGGGTCTGGGCGACGAGATCCTCGGCACCCTGGACAAGCCGAAGAACCCGGCCGCCCGCGACGCCGGCGCCCTGGTGCGCTCCGCGCCGTACGGGCTGCTGGTGGGCTGGGAGCCGCAGCTGGTGTGCCAGCTCGCCGTCGAGTGCGCCGTCCAGACGCACGGCCACCCCACCGCGTACCTGTCGGCCGGTGCCTTCGCCGTCGTCGTGCACGGCCTGGCCCGGGGCGAGAGCGTGGACGGTTCCGTGCAGCGGGCGCTGGCGCAGCTGGCGGCGCGCCCCGGTCACGAGCCGGTCAGTGACGCGCTGAAGCACGCCCTGGGTGCCGTACGGCAGGGGATCCCGAGCCCCGCGCGGATCGCGTCGCTGGGCGACACCGACGGGGAGCACGCTGAGGACGCCCTGGCCATCGCGGTCTACTGCGCGCTCGTCGGCGAGGACGTCCGGCACGGGTTGCGGCTCGCGGTCAACCACGACGGCCCGTCGCAGACCACCGGCGCCCTCACCGGGGCGCTGCTGGGCGCCCTGCACGGCGAGACCGCCCTCCCGCCGGCCTGGCTGGCCGAGCTGGAAGGGCGGCCCACGATCCTTCAGCTGGCGGACGACTTCGCCATGGAGATGACGCAGGGCCGGGCCCTGCACGGCCCGGCGGTCTCCGCGCCGGGCTGGCTGGCCCGCTACCCCAGGGGCTGACGCTCGGGGACGGCGGCGGCGGCCGGGCTGCCGTCGTCGGAGTGCAGCTTGTCCAGCACGGCGTCCCGCTGCGGGGTGTCCTCCGGCTTGATGAAGCCGATGAGTACGTACAGGATCAGCGACGTGGCCAGCGGCGAGACGATCTGGATCTGCAGCTCGATGCCGTCGAGCCCGTAGTTCGTCAGCCAGAACACGAACAGGCCGGCCGCCCACGACACCAGTGCCGCAGTCGGCCCGGACCTGCGGAACGTACGCAGCAGACCGAGCATGAACGGGATGGCGATCGGCCCCATCAGGCCGGCCACCCACTTGATGACGACGGTGATGATGTCGCCGAACGTCGGGGAGTTGACCTGCGTCGCGATCGCCATCGACAGGCCGAGGAACGCCACGGTCGACCAGCGGGCGGCCAGCAGCCCGGCCCGGTGCGACCAGGAGCGGGCCGCCTTGGAGAGGGCGGGCGCGATGTCCCGGGTGAAGACGGCCGCGATGGCGTTGGCGTCGGAGGAGCACATGGCCATGGTGTGGGAGAAGAACCCGACGATGACCAGGCCGAGCAGCCCGTGCGGCAGCAGCTGTTCGGTCATCAGGGCGTAGGAGTCGGACGCGTCGGGCTTCTCGGGCGTGACCAGCAGCGGTGCGCACCACATGGGGAAGAACAGGACCAGCGGCCAGACGAACCACAGGACCGCCGACAGCCGCCCGGAGCGGGTCGCCTCGCGGGCGGTGGGCGTGGCCATGTAGCGCTGTGCCTGGTTCCACATGCCGCCGCTGTACTCGAATGTCTTGATGAAGAGGTACGCGAGGAGGAAGGTCACCGTGTACGGTCCGGCGGTCGGCGCGGTGTGCCCCTGGAGCTCGGGCCGGTCCCACACGGTCCACAGGGCGCTGAAGCCGCCGAGCTTCGCCATGACGGCGACGAGCATGGCGATGCCGGCGAAGAACTGGATGATGAACTGGCCGAGTTCGGTGAGGGCGTCGGCCCACAGCCCGCCTACGGTGCAGTAGATGCCGGTGATGACACCGGTGATGAGGATGCCCTGGTTGAGCGAGATGCCGGTGAAGACGGACAGCAGCGTGGCGATGGCGGCCCATTTGGCGCCCACGTCGACGATCTTCAGCAGGACGCCGGACCAGGCGAGGGCCTGCTGGGTCGGCAGGTTGTAGCGGTTCTTCAGGTATTCGAGCGGCGAGGCGACGTGCAGCCGCGAGCGCAGCCGGTTGAGCCGGGGCGCGAAGAGGTGGGCGCCGATGGCGATCCCGATCGCGATGGGGAAGGACCAGGTGACGTACGAGGTGACGCCGTACGTGTAGGCGATGCCCGCGTATCCGGTGAACATCACCGCGCTGTAGCCGGACATGTGGTGCGAGATGCCCGACAGCCACCACGGCATCTTGCCGCCGGCGGTGAAGAAGTCGCTGACGTTGTCCACGCGTTTGTGCGACCAGAGGCCGATCGCGACCATCACACCGAAGTAGCCGATGAGCACGGCCCAGTCGAGACTGTTCATGTGCCCCCTCCAGGGGTCCGCCTTGTGAACGTCGAAGCGCGTCGTCAGTACGTCCGGTCAGCGGCGCCCCCGTGCGGGAGCGGGGACTTCGGGGATTGAACCGCCAGTTCGAGCAGCGGGTCAAGAGATCCTGTGGTCACAAATATGAACGTGGATCAGAAAGCAGAACAGTTTTACCTTTTCTTGACCCACGGGGTCGTTGTCGCGGCCGTGGCGGCGGCCACACGATGATCGTGCGCTTCGTCAGGTCCGTACGACACATGGCACAGCGACCGCACGGGATGCGGGTCCCGTGCGGTCGGCGAAAGGGAGGGCGCTCTACCTCATCAGTTCGCCCGCGTTGACCAGCAGAGACTGGCCCGTGATCGCCCGCGCCCGGTCGGAGGCGAGGAACACCGCCGCCTCGGCCGCATCGGCGTCCGTGGCGAGCTCCGGCAGTGCCATCCGCTCGGCCAGCCGGCTCAGCACCTCGTCCTCCGCCACGCCCTCGGCCTCGGCCGTCAGGCGTACGTACGCCTGGACCGGCGGCCCCCACATCCAGCCGGGCAGCACCGTGTTGACCCGGATCCGGTACGGGCCCAGCTCGCGCGCCAGCGAGTACATCGCCGACGTCAGCGCGCCCTTGGACGCCGCGTACGCCGCCTGCCGCACCTGCGACGGGGCGGCCACCGCCGACTGCGTACCGACGATGACCACACAGCCCCCGCGCGTCTTCAGCGCCGGCAGGCAGGCCCGGGTCATCCGCAGCGTCCCCAGCAGGTTGACGTCCAGCACCCGCTGCCAGGCGGCGAAGTCGGCGTCCTGAAGCCCGCCGAAGTGGCTGTCGTACGCCGCGACATGGACGACCGCGTCGATCCCGCCGAACCGCGCGACGGCGAGCGCGGCCAGCGCCTCGCACCGGCCCTCGTCGGTGATGTCCGTGGCGAGGTACGCGGTGCGCCGCCCCTCCGGGTCGATCCGCTCGGCACACGCGGCGAGTTTCGCCTCCGTACGAGCACCGAGCACCGCGTGACCCCCGTCCCGCACGACGGCCGCGGCCACCTGGTGACCCAGGCCGGGCCCGACGCCGGACACGATCACGGTCTTGTCGCGCAGCAGCATCCGGTGCCTCCCCGGCTCTGGACGAGTATCTGACGCACCGTCAGAGTAGGCCGCATGAGCGACGACGACAATGACACGCGAAGCGAGGAGTACGCGCGGCTCGCGGCCGTCGGCCCCTACGGGGTGCGACCCGGCCACGCCCTGATCACCATGGTCGAGCCGCACCCCGGCCACGAGTACGCGTACAACCGCTGGTACGAGGACGACCACTACTACGCGGGCGCGATGGCCATGCCCTGGATCCAGGCGGGCCGCCGCTGGGTCGCCACCCGCGACCTGCGACTGCTGCGCCACCCGGCCACGTCGGCCGTCGCACAGCCGGTGACCGCGGGGTGCTACCTCTCCACGTACTGGATCACCGAAGGGCGCTACGACGACCACATGAAGTGGACCGTCGCCATCAACAAGCGCCTGAACCGCGACGGCCGCGTCCACCAGGCCCGTACGCACATCTTCACCGCGTTCCACGACCACGCGGCCACCGTCTACCGCGACGGCGCGGCCGGCCCCCGCGACCACCACGCCCTGGACCACCCCTACGCGGGGCTCGTGCTCCAGGTCATCGACACCGAGACCCCGGAGCGGCGGGCGGCCCTCCTGGAGTGGCTCCGCTCCCGGTACCTGCCACGCCGCCTCGCCGGCTCACCGGCCGCGATGGTCACCGTCTTCCGCCCCACGCCGCTGCCGGGCGACCGTATGACGTACGTCAAGCAGGTGGAGGCGGTCGACACCCGCCTGACCCTGCTGTGGTTCCTGGAACAGGACCCCCGCACCTGCTGGCAGGACCACTTCACCGACCTTGCCCCGGGCGACCGGGGCCGGCTGGAACTGGTCGCCCCCTTCATCCCGACGGTGCCGGGGACGGACCGGTACGTCGATCAATTGCGCTAGCGCATGACCGAGCCCCCTCGGCCGGGACGGCGGACCAGTCGAGAGGGCTCATCGGTGACGCGCCGGCGGACTTCAGAGAGCCCCCGTGCTCACTTCACGCACGAACGCGTTCCACGACTCGGGGACGAACGTGATCGACGGACCGGCGGGGACCTTCGAGTCCCGTACCGCGATCGCCGCGACGACGGGGGACTTGACCTCGACGCACGCGCCGTTCCCGCCGGAATACGAGGACTTGGTCCAGGTCTCCGTGGCGCCCTGAATGATTGCCATCTTCTCCGCTCCGGTTCTCGACAGTGACAGCAGTGACTCGCACCGGCCCGACCTGCGGGCTGGCGTGATCGACGCTACTCGTCGAGATCTGCGTGCGGGGCGGGCGTTCACTCGACCGGATGGCATATTCCAGGCGGGTCTTCCGCTGGAAGCCGGCGGGGTGTACCGTACCGGCTTCTTCCCCGGCGGGCTGGGCCACTTCCCGTCATTCCGGCTGTAATCGAGGCATTCGGAAGCATGGGGAGTACGGGCGCAACAGGGACGTCACTGCGCCAGGTCCGTGTAGTCCTTGATGACCTCGCCGATGAACTGCCGCGTCTGCTCCACGTTCAGCGCCTGGGCACGCAGGTGCTCGTACATCACGCTGTACCGCTGCACGTCGTTCGCCTTCTCCAGGTACAGATCACTGGTGACGCCCTCGATGTAGACGACCGAGGAGTCGGCGGCGTCCGGGAACTCCAGGATGGCGTAATGGCCACTGATGCCGGGGTGCGCGCCCATGTCGAACGGCAGCACCTGCACGGTGACGTGCGGCAGGTGCGACTGCTCGACCAGGTGCTCCAGCTGCTGGATCATCAACTGCTTGTCGCCGACGACGCGGCGCAGTGCCGACTCGTCGATCACCGCCCACAGGCGCAGCGGCGTCTCGGCGTCCTTGATGCGCTCCTGACGGCGCGCGCGGACGTTGACCCGCTTCTCGATGTCGGCCGGTGACGACTCGGGCAGCGCGCCGGTGATCAGCGCCTCCGCGTACTGCCGGGTCTGCAGCAGGCCCGGCACGACCTGGGGCTCGTACACCCGCAGCGAGGCGGCGTCCGTCTCCAGGCCGATGTAGACGCTGTACGGGATGTCGCCGAAGGCGTGCCACCAGCCCTGCTGGCGCGAGTCCTTCGCCATCTGCATCAGCGAATCGACGATACGGTGGTCCTCGACCTCGTACACCCCGCACAAATCACGGACATCGCGCTGGCTGATCGAGCGACGGCCGTTCTCAAGGCGGCTGATCTTCGACTGCGAGACGAGCAGGCGCTCCGCCACCTCCTCCGCCGTCATGCCCTTGAGCTCACGCAGCCGGCGCAGCTCCTGGCCCAATCTGCGTCGCCTGACGGTGGGGTTGACGTTGGACGCCACGGGAAACTGCACCTCCGGCTGCTTGGCTGCGGTAGCTGGCGTAGCTCTACGTATCTACTGCTCAGCAGACTGCCACCAATGGGCTGTGCGCGCTGGAAAATGGCCACACGAGCGCCTGTGCGTACGCACGTACGGACACGCGCGAGCGCGCGGGGCGGCCCTCGGGCTGCCCCGCGCGCTCATGCGGCTCCCGGAAAGCCGGGTCGTGGGGGTGGTGCGTGCGCTCAGTGTGCTCAGTGCGCCACGGCGCGGGCCATCGACCCGCTGCGTGACTGCGGCTGCATCGGTACGGCCGTGGCCGCGCGGCCACCGCCTCCCGAGCCGGGGCTACGACGTGGCTGTGCGCCCACGCCGTTCTGGACGTCCATCACGGCGTGCGCCACGAGACCACCCATCGGGTCGTGCCTGATCAGGTCCCGGAGCCGCGAACGCGATGAGCGCCCCTCGTTCCCGGGATAGAGGTGCTTGCCGAGACCGACCGCGTGGGCCAGCGCGGCGAGCGCCGCGGTCCGCGGGTCCGGCGGTACGCCGGTGCGGATCGCACTGTCCAGCCGGGCCCTGATCTCCCGGCTGATCGCCGTCTCCGTCGCCTGGTAGCGCGTCGTCGGCAGCACCCCGCACATCTGGCCCTCGACGGCATGCACCATGCCGCACCGCTCCAGATGCGAGAGATACGTCTGGCGCAGCCCCAGTCGGGGCCCGCCGATCCAGTGGACGGCGCGCACCGGACTGCCGCGCCTGCGCAGCAGCTCGAGCGCGGAGTCCAGTGTCGGATCTCCGGTCGGCCGTGGCATCACCACGGCGATACGATCCCCGTCAGGGGCTATCCGTCCTGCCAGAGCCAGCTCCACTAGCTGTGCTCCGGCCAGGCCGAGGTCGAGCGACTGCGGCTGCGCTGTGGTACCCGTGGCCGGGTCCAGAGCGAGCAGCAGAAGCTCCTCCGGAAGTGTTCTGCGGCTCCTGCCCATCCATGCCTCCCCGCGTGGATGAATGACAGGGTGACCCCTCTCACATTGGTCTGTCGAGAGCGCCTGGGTGCTTCGTACGGGAACCAGTAGGTATGTCGTTCTCGTCTTGCACGGGGGCCAAGCGCTCACACAGGACACTGATACATGGTTCGGACAACGCGGTGAATGAAGGAGGCACGGTGGCGGGCGAGTCCCCCGACAAGTCGGAGCAGCAGAAGTCGCCGGGGGAGACGGCTTCGAACGAACGCGATCCGAGGCTTGCCGTGCTCGGTGACGCCGGGTCTCCTGAAGGGGACGCAGAGGTCCGGGTCGACCAGCCGACCGCGGTGTTCAAGGCGCTCCCCCGGGACGCGGCCCGGAAGGGCCCCGACCGGGCCGACGCCGCCCGGGAGGACGGGGACGCGAAGGACGCCGCCCGGGCGGCCACCGACCGGGACGACGCCGCCCGGGCAGGCGGGGACGCGAAGGACGGGGACGCCCGCCTGCGGGACGCCGTGGCGGCGTGGGTCACGAACGCGGACGGCCCGGCGGCCACCGCTGGCCCCGACGACGACGAACCGGGCGAGTCCGCTGCCCCCGAGGCGCCCACGTCGGGCGAGGCCGACGAGCGGTCCGCCAAGGCCGGCGCGCCGGTCCGTGAGGTCGACCAGGTGTCCGCCGACGCCGACGAGCCGGGCGCCGCGACGGGCGACGCCCCGCCCCGCGAGGCCGACAAGCCGTCCGCCGAGGCCGCCGCACCGGTCCGTGAGGCCGGCGACCCGGCTCGCCCGGCCGACGAGCCGTCCGCCAAGGCCGGCGCGCCGGTCCGCGAGGCCGACCAGGTGTCCGCCGACGCCGACGAGCCGGGCGCCGCGACGGGCGACGCCCCGGCCCGCGAGGCCGACGAGCCGTCCGCCGTGGTGGACGACGAGGTGTCCCGTGAGGACGAGCAGCGGCCTGTCGACCAGCCCACCGCCGTGTTCAGGGCCGTACAACGGAAGCCGGTGGACCAGCCGACGACCGCGCTCAAGGCCATCACGCCCCAGTCGCCCGGGTCGCCCGAGTCGCCCGCCGAGCGGACGAGCAAGTTCGTCCCGCTGCGCGCGGACGACGTGCGCCCCGCCGCGAAGAAGCCCGAACCGCAGGCCCCGGCCCCCGCGCCGGCCAAGGCCGGTGGCTCGCCCGCCTCGCTCACCGAGGCCGAGCGGACCAAGCAGCAGCCACTGCCGCCCCGGCCGCCGCTCGACATGCTCGCCGAGCTGACGAACACGCCGCCCCCGCCGGAGACCCCGGTCCGCACGGTGGTCCGGCGCGTCAAGATCTGGACGCCGCTCGTCGTCCTCCTGGCGATCATCTTTGCGATCGTGCAGTTCGTGCGGCCGCTGCCCGCGCCCACCCTGGCGATGACGGCCAAGCCGTCGTACACCTTCGAGGGCGGCAAGCCGTCCCTGCCGTGGCCGAGCGAGGGCCAGGGGTACATGTCGGCGACCGGCCTCGGCACCGTCGACTCCTTCGGCGAGCAGAAGCCCGTACCCATCGGCTCCGTCGCGAAGGCCATGACCGCGTACGTGATCCTCAAGGAGCACCCCCTGAAGGAGGGCTTCAAGGGCGAGATGATCGAGATCGACGCCCTGGCCGAGACGGAGGGCGGCTACGACGCGCAGAACGAGTCGACGCTGAACACCGTGAAGGCCGGCGACAAGATCTCGCAGTACGACGCGCTCGCCGCCATCATGATCCCCTCCGCCAACAACATCGCCCGGCTGCTGGCGCGCTGGGACGCCGGTTCCGAGAAGGCGTTCGTCAAGAAGATGAACGACACCGCCAAGGAACTCGGGATGACGAACACCACGTACACCGACCCCTCCGGCCTGAACCACACCACCGTCAGCTCCGCCGAGGACCAGGTGAAGCTGGGCGAGAAGCTGGTCGAGATCCCCGCCCTGCTGGAGATCACCGCCAAGCCGTGGTGGACGGACCCGTCGGGCAAGAAGTGGCGCAACTACAACGACCTCGTCCCGTACGACGGCGCGCTGGGCATCAAGACCGGCAGCACCACCAAGGCGGGCGGCAACCTGCTCTTCGCCGCGCACAAGAAGGTCGGCGACACCGACCAGCTGATCGTCGGCGCAGTCCTGGCCCAGTACAAGACGCCGATCCTGGGCAGCGCGATCGCCGCCAGCAAGGAGGCCATGAAGGCCACGCAGGGCCTGCTGGAGAGCCGGACCGTCGTCAAGAAGGGCGATGTCGTCGGTCATGTCGACGACGGTCTCGGTGGCACGACCCCGGTGGTCGCGACCAAGGACGTGACGGTCGTGGGCTGGTCCGGCCTGACGGTCAAGCTGGAGCTGGGCAACGGCGGCCGCGCGCTGCCCCACTCGGGCCCCGCCGGCACGCAGGTCGGCGTCCTGACGGTGGGCGAGGGCGCCAGCCAGGTCCGGGTGCCGGTGGCCCTGAAGAGCGCCATGGCCGAACCGGGCCTCGGCGACAAGCTGACGCGTCTCGGCTGAAACCTCCCTGGGCGCCCCGGATTTCCGGGGCGCCCGCGTGTTAGCGTCCGGACACGTCCGGGCAACGGAAGGCGCCGGGACGGCGTCTTCGCAGACAGCACGTAGCAGGGACGTGGGGGACGACGCAGAGAGCAGAGAGCCGCAGTGACCACCACTGAGCCGACCAGCGCTGAGCCGGCCCGCGCGGAAAGCGCCCCCACTTCGCGGGCGCGAATAAGGCCACCGGATCCGACCGAGGCTCCGGCGCATCCGGCGGATCCCGGGGCCGCCACCGCGCCCGGGGTGGCAGGGTCACTGCCCCGGACCCCTGACGCGCCCGTAGTCCCGGCGGACGTCAGGGCTCCTGCCGTACGGAAGGCGTCACCCACCGGTCCCGCCGCCCCCGTGCCGTTCCTCCGTCACCCGGTCACGGTCGCGACGGCGCTCGCCGCGCTTACCCACATCGTCTGGTTCTTCGTCTTCGCGAACAGTGGCGGCGACCTCGCCGCGCAGGACGCGTGGGCCGAGTTCGTGGGCCGGCACCCGGATTCCGCGTACAACCTCGCCTGGTACGGCGGGATGCACCCGGTGTCGTACAGCGTCGTGTCGCCGTACCTGATGTCGCTGCTCGGGGTGCGGACGACGATGATGATCGCCGGTACGGCGTCGGCGGCGCTGACCGCGCTGATCCTGGTGCGGGTGCGGGCGGTCCGCAATCCGCTGGCGTGCTCGCTCGCCGGGGTGTTCGCGTTCCTGTGCAACGCGCTGTCCGGCCGCGTCACGTTCGGCCTCGGCATGATGTTCGCGCTGGGCGCGGTGGCCGCCGTCTTCTGCTGGCCCCACCGGTGGCGTACGAAGCGGTGGGCCAAGGCGGCCGTCGCGGCGCCGCTCGCGGGGCTGGCGACGGCGGCTAGCCCGGTGGCGGGGCTGTTCCTGGGGGTCGCGGCGGCGGCGTTGTTCCTCAACAAGCGGCGCCCGGGCGCGTACGCGCTCGGTCTCGCGCCGGTCGTGGTCGTCGCCCTCTCCTCCTGGCTGTTCCCCTTCTCCGGTACGCAGCCGATGTCGTTCGGGTCGACGATGCTGCCGTTCGCGTTCGGGGTCCTGGTCTTCGTCCTCGTACCGGAGGACTGGCGCACGGTCCGTACCGGCGCGGCCGTGTACGCGCTCGGCACGCTCCTCACCTGGCTGGTGGACTCGCAGATCGGGTCGAACGTCTCGCGGCTGCCGATGCTGTTCGCGGGTGTCGTGCTGCTGGCGGCCCTGCCGTACACGGCCCGCCGTACCCGCAGGTGGTACGCCCTGCTCCTGGCGTTCGTCGTCCTGAACGGGTGGATCGGCTTCAAGAGCGGCGACGACATCGTCCGTACCGCCCCTGACGCGTCGTGGGCGCGTGAGGCGGCGCCGCTGATCAACCAGTTGCAGCAGCTGGGGGCGGAGAAGGCGCGGGTGGAGGTGGTCCCGGCGCGCAGCCACCGGGAGGCGTCGGCGCTGGCCCCGTACATCAACCTCGCCCGCGGCTGGAACCGTCAGGCGGACATGGAGCGCAACCCGGTCTTCTACGACGACACGCTCAACTCCGCCACCTACCGCGACTGGCTGCACCGCTGGGCCGTCCACTACGTGGTGCTGCCCAAGGGCGAGCCGGACACCGGCGCGGAGCAGGAGGCGGAGCTGGTCAAGGACGGCCAGCCGTACCTGCGGCCGGTGTGGTCCGACGCCAACTGGCGGCTGTACGCGGTGGAGGACCCGACCCCGCTGGCCGACCCGCCGGCGACGGTGGACCGGGCGGGCGCCGGCGAGGTGACGATCCGGGTGCGGACGGCGGGGCGGGTGCTGATCCGCGTGCCGTATTCGCCCTGGCTGGCGCTCCTCGACGAGGAGGGCAGGAAGGTGGAGCCGCCGCGGGAGACGAAGGCGTCGCTGGAGCGCGAGGACGGCCCCAAGACGTTCCTCAACCTCAACGGCTGCCTGCTGAAGGCGGAGGCGGACCGGGAGGGCGACGAGTGGACGGAGCTGCTCGCGCCGAAGGCGGGGGTGTACCGGCTGGCCGCCCCGTACAAGATCTTCCCGCGCGGCACTCCCTGCCCGGAGGAACTGCGCTGACCCTCACGGTTACCGGGGGTCGCGCTGCATAGTGGTCGGCCATGGCGAGCATTCGCACGGTGGCTGTGGGCTGCCTGATCGCTTCGGTGTCGCTGCTGGGCTGCGACGCCCGGCCGGACCCGGGGCCTGACGGCCGGGCCCCGGAGCGGAGCCTGCCGTCCCTCATCGCCCCGACGCGCCCGCCCACGTACACGGCGTGGGCGGGCCCGGGGTGCGAGGACGGCCGTTACGTGGAGGGCGGCCGTTTCGAGAACGGTGACGCCGCCTGGTACACGGTGGCGTCCGGCGGCTTCCGGGGCGGCGGCTGCGACGGCCGGTTCACCGCCCTGCCGATGTCGGGCAGCCCGGACAGGGACGGTACGGGCACGGCGACGTGGACGTGGCCGGTGGGCACGGACTACGAACGGTGCGCCCTGGCGGTGTTCGTCCCCAAGGGGCCCCGCGACATCGATGTCGCGGGCGACCCGGCCGTCTACCGCGTCCTCGCCGACCCGGACGACCCCACCTCCACGTACGCCGCCTTCGGCGTCCGCCAGCCCGTGCACCGCGGCACCTTGGTCCAGGTCGGCACCTACCCCGTCAGATCCCGCACCTTCACGGTCCACCTCACCGACCGCGGCCGCGACTGGGGCGCCGCCCCCCTCACGGGCGCCCACCACGCGGCGGCCCAACTGCGCCTGACGTGCCGGGACTGACGTGCCGGGACTGTCGTGCCGGGGCGGCCGAACCGGCGACGGACGTGATGATGTAACAAGTGGTAGGTACAGTGAGGGCATGAGCAAGAAGCAGGCGCTGACCCGGGCCGCTGCCGAGTTGCTGTGGGAGCGGGGGTACACGGGCACCAGCCCGGCCATGATCCTGGAGCGCGCGAACGCCGGACAGGGGAGCATGTACCACCACTTCTCCGGTAAGGCGGAGCTGGCAGTCGCCGCCATGTCGGACATGAGCGATCAGCTGCGCGCCCGCACGGAGGAGGCTCTGTCCGGGGACGGTCCGGCCGTCGCCCGTATCAACGCCTTCCTGGATCTGGAACGCGATCCGCTGGCGGGCTGCCGCATGGGCCGACTGGCACAGGACTACGAGGTGATCGCCGACGACGGCCTTCGCGCGACCATGGCGGACTTCTTCACCTGGCTGGGCGAGCGGCTGTCCGCCGTGATCGCGGAGGGGGTCCGGGCCGGTGAGTTCCGGCCCGGCACCGACCCGGACCGGATGGCATCACTGATCATGGCGGCAGTGCAGGGCGGCTACGTCCTGGCCCGCGCCCAGCAGGACCCCGCGGCGTTCTGCCGGGCGGTCGACGGCGCGCGGCAGGTGGTGACGGGTCTCGCGGCCGGCTCTGGTCAGGGCTGACCGGCCGTGGCCCTCGGCGGCACCGGCCCATGGGCGGCCGCGCCGTCCGGGTGGGGCGGGATGCGTGACCGGGCGAACAGGACGCATGCGGCGGCGGCGCCGCCGGCCGCGGTGAGCGCCCACCAGGCGGCGGCGGGGCGCACGGCGGTGAACAGCAGGCCGCACGCCATGGGCCCGGCCGCGGCTCCCAGGGAGACTCCCATCTGGCTGTACGCGGTGGCCCGTTGCTCCCGGCCGCTGTAGGGCAGTGCGATGACGTAGTGCAGCAGGCCGGCCCAGCCCCAGCCGCCGCCGTAAGCGAGAAGGGTTCCCACCGTGACGACGGTGAGATCCTGGTGCGTCAACAGCGCGGTACCCGCCGCACCGGCCAGGAACAAACCCGTCAGGGCGGCCCACGCGGCCTGGGGCATTCCACCGACGAGCCAGCCCGCGGCCAGGCGGACCACGATGTTCAGCGCGGCACCCGCGGTCGCCACCGCGCCGGCGACCGACAGTGAGGCTCCCCGAGTCGTCAGCGCCAGCACCAGGAACCCGCCCAGGCCATTGCCCACCATCGCACCGAAGAACCCGGCGCAGCTGAGAGCCACGAGATGGGCGTCCCGCCGCAGGGACACGCCGTGGCCCTGGCCAGGGACCGCGGACGGTCCGCCCGTGGGCGTTCTCCCCACGAGCAGGACGCCGCCCAGGCCGCACGGCACCGCGGCGGCGACGAACACCGCGCGCCAGCCGACCGGTCCGGCCAGCAGCGGCATCGCCCCGCCGGCCAGCAGAGTGGCGGCCGGTACGGCGGCCTGCTTGAGGCCGAAGGCGAAGGCGCGCAGCCGAGGCGCGCACCGCCGCATGAGCAGGGCGTTGGTGTGCGGCTGGGTGTAGCCGTAGGCCGCGCCTCCGACCACCGAGTTGACCCACAGGCCCACGGCCGGCGCGGCCGCCGCCGCGAGCAGACCCAGGCACGTACCGGCCAGTGCGACGGCCAGGGTGCGTTCGAGCGCCCGGGGGAGGGCGGCCCGCTTGCTGAGGAACGCGCCTGCCAGGGATGCCAGCCAGTACACGGCCAGGATGGCTCCCGTCCGTACCGGGCTCCAGCCGAACTCGGCGCAGATCAGGCCGTTCGCGGCCCCGGGCAGGAACACCGGCAGTGAGGTGAGGACGGTGACCGCGGCGACACCCGCCGCGGTCGGCAGGCCGGCACTGCCCGCGGTGTGGTCCTGCCGGTTCCGGTGGCGCGGTACGAGGGCGCTCACGAGGCGTGCGCCTCCACCTTGCCGATCGGCCGGACGGCACCGAGTGCGAGCACCGCGCGGGCGACGGCATCGGCGTCGCCGAGCGTCACGGAGTCGACGCCCGGCCGTACGCCCGCGGCCGTTGCCCAGTGCACACCTTCCGTGGGGATGCCGAGCGCGAACCTCCGGGGATGGGCTCTGCCGTCCGCGTCCAGCAGGCGACTTGGCCGCTCGGTCACGGCGAGGCCTCCGGTCTGGTGGTGGCCGCCGTCGGGGTCGGGGATGCGATAGGCGGCCGCCTGGCCGGTGTCGAGGAGCCGGCGCAGCAACGGGTCGGCGGTGGTGCGGATGTCCGAGGACTGGATACGGGCCTCGATGAGGGTGGTCACGGTGACCGGGGGAGCCGGCACCAGCGCGGAGGTGACGAGGAAGCCGCCGGAATCCGGCCGCGGGGTCACGCGCATGCCCGGTCCCACCGGTTCCAGGACGCCGGCGCGGATCAGCGCGGCCATCTCCGCGATGCGGCGCCTGGGTGGGCCGATGGAGACACTGGCGTTGAAGGGTGAGTACCACTCGGTCAGTTCGTCGCGGTAGGAGCGACCGGTGATGCCTGAGTGATCGACGATCCGGCGGATCTCGTTGCGCAGGTCGCGCAGCACGTCGAGGGCGGATTTCACGGGGTCGTCGACATTGCCTCCGCGGGCGGTCGCCGCGTCCCGCTCCAGGTGTGTCACGAGCCAGTCCTTGAACTCCCTCCGGCCACGGAGAGCTTGCTCGTCGTAGGGAGTCCCGACGGCCTGCCAGTCCCAGCGGTCCGGCCCGCCGACACCGTGGCGCCGCAGCAGTCGTTGCTCCGCGGGGCCGCCTGCCGGGGTGCGCGAGTAGGCGCGGACGAAGGCCACGACGTCCTCCGGCGGCGTGCCACGTCGCCGCAGCAGTGCCCGGTAGTAGGCGGTCTCGACCTCGCGGGCGATCAGTGGCCAGACGTCCCGTTTGAAGGTGACGTCGCCGTGTGACGCGGCGCGTCCCCGCAGGGCGGCGATCGTGCTGGGGGTCAGCAGCACCGGTTGGTGGCGTTCGCCCATGCCCTTCTGGTTGTCGCCGCGCGCCTGGTACGGGACGCCGCGCCGGGAGCCCGCGTACAGCCGCGGCTCCCGGCCCGAGGCCCGGTAGTCGAGGCGCCCGTCAGGTCGCTCCTGGAACGTTCCGCCGCGCGCCTCGGTGAAGAGGGCCAGGTAGTCGAAGAACGCCAGCCCCAGTCCTCGCAGAGCGACCGGCTCCCGAGGGGCGATCGGGTCGAGGTCCACGTCGGCCGGGTTGCCCGGCGGGATGTGGCGGGCTCCATCTTTCCGTGTCGAGGCCGGCGGGTGCACCGCCGGGAGGTGGCCCTGGGTGAGGACCACGGCGTCGAGCAGGAGACGGTCGCCGCCGGCGAGTCGGAGAACCTGCTGCCCGCCGCGTTCGGTCAGTTCGAGCGCGGTGTCCCGGTGGACGCGTACGGTCACGTGCTCCGGCGCGGTCTCCACGATCCGCTGGAAGGCCCACGTCAGGTAGTGCCCGTACAGGGCGCGCGTCGGATAGGAGTTGGGCCCCAGGCCGGACGCCTGCCGCAGGACGTCGGCCGGGTACTGACCGACTGCGCCCATGACGGTGAGCAGGGTCACCCACTGGTACAGGTCCGGACCCGGTACCACCGGGCCGGCGCACGAAACGCCGGCGTCGGTGAACACCGTGATCTGCTCAGCGACCGTGTTCATCAGCAGGTGCGGCGACTGATCGGTCCGCCACACCCGGCCCGCCCCGGCAGGAGCCGGGTCGATGGCGTGCACGGTCACCGGCCCGGCAGTCGGCTGTGACGCCGCGTTGGCGCACAGCCGTTCCAGCACGATGAGTCCGCGCGGTCCCACCCCGACTATGCCGACACTCAGCCGACCGTCCAACGAGAGCTCCCCCGGTTCCGTCCGCCACTTTCTGAATCAGCGCCAATCCTAGGAGCCACAGAAGCGCATTGATGTAGTGCACACATGATTTATGCGTACGGTCGATGAAAGCCATTCATGCGGGTTCCGAATGAGTCGGTGAAGTCATCTATTTCTCACCGATCGCCATCCCTGACTAGCTTTCTGGACGGCGAGCCGGCGCATCGTGACGCCGGTGTCGTGCCGGCTGTGCGGACGTCAAGGAGCTGTTCAGGCGCGGGAGCTTGCGTCCGCACCGCCGGACCGCACCGTCACCGGTCGGCATCCGATTGCCGCCATCCCGCCGTCACCTTCCATACACCTTTCCGCCGTTCGGACGGGGAACTCGCATGGCTGTCTCCACCCCTGCCAAGTACAAGCCCTACAACCGCTCGTCCATCCAGCGGGCACCACAATGGGAAAACATTCCGCCGGAACTCCGCGAGGCGGTCGACGTGGTGTCGCACGTCCTTCCGTTCAGGACCAACCAATACGTACTCGATGAACTCATCGACTGGGACCGCATACCCGACGACCCGATCTTCCGGCTGAACTTCCCGCACCGGACGATGCTGGATCCCGACGACTACACCGTCCTGCGAGACCTTCTGCGGTCGGGCGACAAGCAGCAGCTGGCCAAGCAGATCCACGTGGTCCGGTCGCGCATGAACCCGCACCCGGCCGGCCAGCTGACGCACAACGTGCCCGAACTGGACGGCGAGGTCGTCCCCGGTATCCAGCACAAGTACGCGGAGACGGTCCTCTTCTTCCCCAGCGCCGGCCAGACCTGCCACGCCTACTGCACGTTCTGCTTCCGGTGGCCCCAGTTCGTGGGAGAGGACGACCTGCACTTCGCGGCACGCGATGCCGCCGGGCTGGTCGCCTACCTCAAGCAGCACCCCGAGGTCACCGACGTGCTCATCACCGGCGGTGACCCCCTGATCATGCGGACGGCCACGCTGGAGCGGTACCTCGAACCCCTGCTGTCGGCCGAGCTGGACCACATCCAGAACATCAGGATCGGCACCAAGGCCGTGGGCTACTGGCCGCAGCGCTTCGTCAGCGACGTGGACGCCGACGACCTGCTGCGCCTGTTCGAACGCGTGGTGGGCGCCGGTAAGCACCTCGCGCTGATGGGCCACTACAACCACCCGGCCGAACTGCGTCCCGCCATCGCACAGGACGCGCTGCGGCGCATCACGGCGACCGGTGCCGTCGTCCGTATGCAGTCCCCCGTCCTGCGGCACATCAACGACGACCCGGACGCGTGGCGGGAGCTGTGGACCGAGGGCGTGAAGCTGGGCGCCATCCCGTACTACATGTTCGTCGAGCGTGACACCGGGGCCCGCGCCTACTTCGAGCTGCCGCTGGCCGAGGCGTACGACATCTTCCGTACGGCCTACGGCGCCGTGTCCGGCCTGTCCCGTACCGTGCGGGGCCCGTCGATGAGCGCGTTCCCGGGCAAGGTCCTCGTCGACGGCGTACCGACGATCCGCGGGGAGAAGGTGTTCGCCCTGCAGTTCCTGCAGGCACGCCGGGGCGGGATCGTGCGCCGGCCCTTCTACGCCAGGTTCGACCCCACGGCCACCTGGTTCGACCAGCTCGTCCCGGCCTTCGGGGAGGAGAAGTTCTTCTTCGAGGACGAGCCGGCGGCATTCGAGGGCCCCGTTCCGGGACGGTCGCTCGATCTGGTGGGGGCGTGACCGGCATGCCCGAGAGCACGTACGAAGTCCTCGCACTGCGCTTCGGCACGCATGCCGACCGGCCCGCACGGGACAACTTCCTGCTCGACGAGGGCCAGTTCACCCCGGGCAGCGGCATGCCCATGGACTTCTACCTGTGGGTGATCCGCAACGACCGGCATTTCCTGCTGGTGGACACCGGGTTCCCCGAAGAGATGGCACGACGCCGCAAACGCACCCTCTTCCGCGACCCCGTGGAAGCGCTGGCCGACCTGGGCATGCGCGCGCAGGACGTCTCAGACGTGGTGATCACCCATATGCACTACGACCACGCCGGGAACCTGGACCGGTTCCCCCACGCGCGCATCCATCTGCAGGAGGAGGAGCTCCGGTTCTGCACCGGGCCCGCGATGCGGCACCACGTCGTGCGCAAGCCGTTCGAAACCGCCAACGTACAGAGCGCCGTGCAAGGACTGTTCGAGGACCAGCTCGTCCTCCACCGGGGCCAGGCCGACATCATCCCTGGCGTCACGGTGCATCCGGTACCGGGTCACACGCCGGGCACCCAGGTGGTCCGGGTCCCCACCGCCCGGGGCTGGGTCGTGCTGGCGAGTGACGCCACCCATCTGTGGGCCAACATCCGCCTGCGCAGCCCGTTCCCCATCCTCGACCACCTCACGCCGATGCTGGAGGGCTACGACCGGATCGAGGCCCTGGCGGACGGCGACGACCACATCATTCCCGGACACGATCCCCAGGTGGCGCAGCGTTTCCCCCGACTCGCCGGAGCACCCGACTGGGTCTGTCTCCACGAGCCCGTTCTCGACGGCATCGCCGTCACCGCGGCGGCGAGCGGGGTCACGCGATGACGGCCGTCCAGGTGTCCGTGGTGGGTGTCGGTCCCCGCGGCCTGAGCATTCTGCAGCGGATATCGCAGCTCGCTCATCGACTGCCCGCGGGCCGCACGCTGGACGTACACCTCATCGACCCGGGCGACGGCGGCCAGGGTTCCCACCCCGTACGCCAGCCGGCCCATCTGCTGACCAACACCGTCGCCAGCCAGGTGACCATGTTCACCGACGGCCCCGGGCCCTCGTTCACCGAGTGGGCGGCGACAACCGGCTACCGGGACTTCGGCGGTGTGTTCCTCCCGACGGGCGGTGCGGCCGGTGATCCGCTGGGCGAACACGCCTATCTGCCCCGGCAGATGCTCGGCAGCTACCTCAGCTGGGTCTTCGACAGGACGGTGGGCTCCTTGCCGCCACACGTCCGTGTCGTGCACCACCGTGACCGGGCGGTGGACATCGCGGTG
The DNA here is from genome assembly GCF_001905885.1 of Streptomyces sp. CB03234. Classification (GTDB taxonomy): domain Bacteria; phylum Actinomycetota; class Actinomycetes; order Streptomycetales; family Streptomycetaceae; genus Streptomyces. The sequence goes on from NZ_LIYH01000006.1 coordinate 319,162, forward strand.
CTCGGTGACGGACGCTTCGCCGTCCATCTGGAGAAGGGCTACGTGGTCTCCAGCGAGTACGTCTTCCTGGCGACCGGTCACTGCGAACGCATCCCCACCGCGGAGGACCGGGCCTACGAGGAGTTCGCCCAGGGGAACGCCGACCGGAACCCCTGGCTCGTCTACTGCCCGAACCCCTACCCGGTGGACCGGATGCAGGAGATCGCCCCCGGCTCGACCGTCGCGGTGCAGGGTTTCGGCCTGACCGCACACGACGTCATCTCCGAACTCACGGTCGGTCGTGGCGGTGCGTTCCACGGCTCGGGGTGGGACATGGAGTACCGCCCCTCCGGGCGGGAGCCCAGGATCCAGCTGTTCTCACGCCAGTGCCTGCCGTTCAGCGCGCGCGGGCTGAATCAAAAGGGCCTCACCGGACAACACCGGCCGCGGTTCTTCACCAAGGAAGCGATACGACAGCTTCGGGAGCGGGCGGTTCAGCGCGGTGACGACCCCCGGCTCGACTTCGGAGCGGACGTCCTGCCGCTCCTGCTGAAGGAGATGGGGTACGCCTATCGCGCCGCCCAGGAACAGCGCTCCATCCCGCCCGAGGAGTACGAGTTCACCCCGGACGACCGGCGCGCCGTCGAGGACATCATCGACCCGCTGCGCGGGCGGAGCTTCGCGAGCCAGGAGGCGTTCAAGGAGTTCTTCGTCGACCACGTCGTCGGTGACTTGGCGCAGGCGGAGCGCGGCAACCGGACAAGTCCCGTGAAGGCCGCCACCGATGTCATCCGCGACACCCGGGCGAGCCTGCGGGAAGCCGTCGAGTTCTCGGGGCTCACCCCGGAGTCCCACCGGACGTTCCACTCGACGTACGTACCGGTCATGAACCGGGTCTCGTTCGGCCCGCCCCGGCACCGCAACCACCAGCTCCTGGCGCTGATGCGGGCGGGGATCGTGGACCTGGCCGGTGGCCCCGGGAGCAAGGTGGTCCTCGACCGGGAGGCGGCGCGGTTCACGATCCGGACCGAGTACACCGGTGGTACGGAATTCCGCCATGCCGACGCCCTCGTCATCGCACGACTCGACGCCTTCCACCCGGAGCGCGACAGGTCACCACTGATCCGTAACCTCCTGGCCCGCGGCCTCGTGCGCCCTTACGCGAACGGCCCTTTCCAGCCGGGCGGCATCGACATCGACGAGCAGGGCCGGCCCATCACGGTGGCCGGTGAGCCGCTCACCGGCGCCTGGGCGGTGGGCTATCTCGTCGAGGGACCGCGGTTCTACACCCATGCGCTGCCCCGGCATGGACTGAACTCCCAGTTCGCCGCCGACGCCGACACCTCCGTGCGTGACATGTTCGCGTGCATCCAACAGCGAGACGATCTCATCCGGGAGGACGAACATGCCGGTGCAGACCGGAAGTCAGTTTCCGTACCTTGAACTCCGCGAACGCCATGTGCGGGGCAAGCCGTCCCCGGTGGTGTGGCAGTGGGAGAACCTGGCCAAGGAACTCGAAGCGGCCGAACACACGGAATACGGCACGCTCACCCTGGCCTCGCCGGAGGGCCGCCACGAAATCGTTCCCGGGACGTCCATGACCTTCCAGGTCGTCCGCCCCGGCGGCCGCACCACCCCACACGCGCATTCGTGGTGGCACCTCTATTTCGTGCGGTCCGGCGCCGGCACCGTGGTATTCGACGAAACGGGGGAGTCCACCGAGTTGAGCGGCGGCGACATCCTCCTTATACCGGCCTGGTCCGCGCATCACTTCGAGAACCACGAAGCCGATGGAGACCTGCTGCTGCTCAACATGTCGAACCTGCCTCAGCTGGCGGCAATCCACAACAACTTCTCCGAAGAGCACGCGTAACCACTGGGCGACATCAGGAGGCGTACATGTTCAAGCGCATCGACCACATCGGCGTGGTGGTTGACGACATCGATGAGGCGAGGGCGTTCCTCGAAAGCCTCGGTATGAGGCTGGAGCGGGCGCAGGAGGTGCCCGAGCGGAATGTGAAGATCGCGTTCTACCAGTGCGGGGACGGCCGGATCGAGCTCATCGAGCCCACGAACCAGGAGTCCCGCCGGCGCCGGCTCGGTGAGGGCAACCAGGCCCGCATCGAGCACATCGGTGTCGAGGTCGACGACGTGCCCCGGATCATCAAGGCGGTCCAGGGCCTCGGTGTCGACTTCACCACGACCGAACCCGTCCCGGTCGGTCCGAACCTCAATGCCTGGACCCGCCCGGAGACGTCCGACGGAATCCAGTTCCAGCTGGTGCAGCGGGACGCGGTCTAGCACCTCAACTGTGCGGCGGCCGTGCGGCAACCGGCGGCCCCCGCACAGTGGATTGCGGCTGTACATACTAGTAGTTACACTCCAAGGGTGGATTCCTTGAACACGTCAGTTGCACCCACGTCGACGCAGGTCGGGACGCGTCAAGGGCCGTCAAAGCGGCGGGGAACGGGGCAAGGCCTGATGCTGGCCTCGCTCCTGGGCGGGATGTTCCTCGGCAACGTGGATATCGCGGTCGTCAACGTGGCGATTCCTTCGATCCGCGATCACCTGCACGCGTCCGGCGCCGAACTGGAACTCATCGTCTCGGGATACACCCTCGCGTACGCCATGCTGCTCATCACCAGTGCCCGGCTCGGTGAGATCCGCGGTCGGCGGTGGGCCTACCTGTGGGGGCTCGCCGTCTTCACGCTGTCCTCGCTCGTCTGCGGGCTCGCGCCCGACAGTGCCACTCTGGTGGGGGCGCGTGTCGTGCAGGGCATCGGAGCGGCCCTGATGGTCTCCCAGGTCCTGACGAGCATCCAGGTGCACTTCGACGGCGCCGCCCGACGAAGGGCGCTGGGCGCGTACACCGGCGTCCTCGGGGTCAGCTCCGTCATCGGCCAGGCGCTGGGAGGCGTCCTGGTGCAGGCGGACATCCTGGGTACCGGTTGGCGGCCCATCTTCCTGATCAATGTGCCGATCGGCATCGTCCTGCTGATCACCTCGTTCGTCTTCCTGCCCGGCGACGAGGCCGAACCGGACAAGAAGCTCGACATGCGCGGCGTCGGACTTCTGTCGCTCAGCCTGTTCCTGCTGGTGACACCCCTGGTGCTCGGACGCGACGCGGGCTGGCCGCTGTGGACGTGGCTGTGCCTGGTCGGCTCCGTACCGGCGTTCGTCCTCTTTGTCCGGGCCGAGCAGGGTATCGCGCGCCGCGGGGGCAGCCCGTTGATGAACGTCGCGCTGCTCGCCCGCCGGCATGTGGTCCTCGCGCTGCTGTCCCAGGCCGCCACCCGCGCCGGCTACTTCGCGCTTCTGTTCGTCCTGGCCCTCTACCTGCAGCAGGGGCTCGGACGGAGCGCGGCCTACTCCGGCGTGATACCCATCGCCTGGGTGGCGACTTTCGCCCTGGTCGGCCCCGTCCTCGGCCGACTGCCGGGGCGCGTCAGGCGGCTCGCCGCACCGGCGGGAGGCCTGCTGATGGCGGTTGCCTTCGCCGGGGTGGCGGCCGGAGCGCAGAGCACTGCCTGGCTGACGGTCCTGCTCGGCATCGGCGGTATCGGCTACGGCGCGGCGTTCAGCGGCACGCTGACCCACCTGACCGAATCGGTCGAGGCTCGCTTCGCCCCCGATGTCAGTGGTCTGTTCAACACGACGCTGCAGGTCGGTGGAACCCTGGGCGTGGCCGTCTTCGGCACCGTGTACCTGGACCTGGCCGAACGCGGCGGGGTACCGGAGGACGCGTTCACCACCACCAACGCCGTCCTGGCGGCGCTGTCGATCGCCGCCTCCGCTCTGATCGCGCTCGCCTCGAAGGCCGGGACGGGCCGGGCCGCCGCCACGCGCTGAACCGGCCTGCACACCCCTCTGTCCTCTCACCTATGAAGGAGTACATGCCATGGACGTCAACCGTCACCCCGGCGATGCGACCAAGGGTCCCGACGAGCGCTTCTCCGGGGATGTCTGGCTGTGGCCACGCATCGGCGCCACCGCCAACGCCGAGGTCCGCAACGTACTGTTCACGCCCGGCTCGCGCAGCGCTTGGCACCGTCACCCCGCGGGTCAGGTGCTGCATGTGACGGAAGGCGTCGGGTTCGTGCAGTCCCGGGGCGGGGAGCGCCAGGAGATCAGGGCTGGTGACACGGTGATCTGCCACCCGGGCGAGGAACACTGGCACGGCGCGGCGCCGGGCACGTTCATGACCCACATCGCTGTGACGGACGGTCAAACCGTCTGGCAGGAACATGTGACGGACGAGGAGTACCGGGGCTGAGGCACCGCGATGAAGAGGAGGCTGGTCCGGCGCGGTGCTCGCGCAGTTCAGCGCGGCGGCGTCGGACCAGCAACCGGTGGCCTCATGTGCGCTGCACGACACTAAATTTTCATAAACTTTGATGAAGCTGGGGAACAAGGGCAGCCTTCGACTCGGCCACGGTCATGAACAGCACGGTGGGTACGCCTCAGAATCCTGCGGAGAGAGGGCAGGTGCCTTGCCATCGCGGCTTCGAGGGGCGTACCGCGGCGCTGAGGGAGCTTTCGCGGCACTTCATATGCTGCTCTCCATGAGCATCGAGCTGCATCACCTGCGCGGATTCCTGGCCCTGGCGGACGAGAAGCACTTCACCCGGGCCGCGAAGCGCATGAACGTGTCCCAGCCGACACTCAGTCGCAACATCCGCCGTCTGGAGGAACTGCTCGGCCGGCGATTGCTGGAGCGGACCACCCGGCATGTGACCCTCACGCCGGCTGGTGAGAGTCTTTACGACCGACTTCACGTTCTCTTGCCGCAGTTGGAGGCGGCACTGCGTCCCGAATCGGACGACGACACGTTCCGCGTCGGCTTCGCATGGGGCTTTCCCACGGGGTGGCCGCAGGAGGTCATCGGGGACTTCGAGGCGGAAACCGGCGCCTCCGTGCAGGTGCACCGGCATGACGCGAAGCTTGCGGGAGTGGACCGTGGCGATGCCGACGTCGCCATTTTGCGGGGCCGGTTGAAGGCGCCGGGCATGGAAGTCGTCACGCTGTTGCACGAGCGCAGGGTCGCAGCCGTCTCGACGCGTTCCGAACTCGCCGGACGGGACGAGATTAGTTGGGGGGAAATCGCCGATCAACAACTTGTTCTGAACGAAGTGAGTGGCACGACCGACCTGGCTGACTGGCCGACGGAACACCGGCCCGGTGTCTCCGTGGTGTGCAACAATTTCGACGAATGGCTTGAAGCTGTGGCCGCCAACAAGGGTATGGGGGTCGTTCCCGAATTCGTCGGGCGACAGCACATCCACTCCTTCGTATCCTTTCTCGCTATTCCGGACGGTCCCTCCGTCCCCCTCAATCTGGTCTATCCCGCGCACGGTGGGCACCCCCTGATACCGCGGTTTGTCGCCATGGCACAGGCCGCTGTCGCCGGGTTCACGGAGATGAAGGCGGGGATCGACTAGGACCTGTCGGCGCGGTCAGGCGGCTGCGCCGAGACCGCAGGCCGGAGCACGCGGACGCTGCCGGTCCACGCGCGGTCTTGCTCGACCCTGGGCCGGACGACGTCGTCGACGAGGCACGCCACCTGCGTCTCATGCTGCATCGCTGCCAACTCCTGGACGGCCCCGAAGCAGGTGGTCAGGCCATGCGCTACCCGGCGTGGAGGCTCTACGAAACCAGCACCGACTGACCCAGCGGCGGCCCTTCGGAGCAGGTCACTTCCCGTAGGCCTGGTTCCAGCGCGCCCGGTGACGGGAGTCCCCTTGACCGTGCCCGTTCACACGGCTCAGCGCCAGAAGGGACGCTCCGTTGTTCCACAGACCGAGGTGATCGCGATGCACGGCGAGAATGCCGTGCTCCACCGCGAACCTCTCGGAGGGACGGCTGAACCTGGTGGTCGTCACGAACACCGCCACGTCGGCCCGGAAGTGCACTTTGGCGCCCAGCAAGTCACGTAGCTCGCGGCTGGCGATGGTGCTGCTGGGCGCGTACCGCTTGCATTGGACCACCATCGTCCGGCCATCCGGCAGACGACCGACGACATCGGCACCGTTGTCGTGCGAACCGCCCACCCGCCGAACCTCGGTGCACCCGTCCCGGCGGCACAAGCCGGCAACCAGCTCCTCGAACTCGGTGCCCGTCATCGCATCCACCTCAGCCAGGGTTCGCCGACCGGCCTTCACCGCCTCGTCCTGCCGCCAGCGGCAGTCCCGAGCACGCACACTCCGGTCGGTACGCCACAGCCACCAACCCACCGCTCCTGTGCCGCCGAGGAGCACGCCCCCTACGACGTACGGCCATACCGCCGACCAGAAGGTCACCGCACGATCAGCAACCCACCACCGGCGAGCACGAGCGGCTTCGCCCGCGCCCTCCGCCGACGACGACCAGCCGGAATGCGTCCACGTCGAACAGCCAATTCGGCCTCCCCCCGGCACTGCCCCGAACCGAGAGTCGACAACGCAGGACGAGCCCGGAAGAGCGCGACTCAGCCATGGCCGATTCGGCTCAGCCATATCCGGGACGCCGAGGTAGGACGCCGAGGTAGTCCGGCGCCGCGGATCGGCCGGCTTCACCGGGGCGGGTCCCGCCGGACGAGGCAACCTCCGTGGCCTTGCTTGGACAGGAAGGATCTTGGTTGCAGGACTCTTGGGCCCGTGCTGGAGATGGCGGTGGTGAGGCAGCCTCCCGATGTACACCACGTTTACGCCCCCTGTGCCGGTGCATGGCCAGGCTCCAGTACCGCGCCGGTCGAGGCGCTCCTCGCTAGGTGCTGGCCACTCGTACCACTGTGGACAAGTGCGCGCGGGATTAACTGCGACTGGCACATTCGGTGGTCTCGGCAGGTCACGGCAAAAGTGGCCACCACGGTCCGGAAGGTGGCTCGCGCGCCCCAATCTGTCCCCGTCCACCATCTCTACAGGTCGTCGGGCAGGAGTCTGAAGGCCGGGTGGCCGGTCAGGGGCCGGACCATGCGGAAGTGGTGGTCGGTGGTGAGCAGGGCGTCGGTGCGGTAGGCGGCGGCGAGGGCGACGTTCATGGCGTCGGTGAGGCCGATGCCTTTGCCGCCGTCGGCGTCCACGTAGCCTTCGGCGACCGCGATCGCCGCGCTCAGGTGAGTGCTGACGGAGGGCACTTCGAAGCGTCGGGTCGCGACGTTACGTTCGATGAAGCGCGCCGCGATCAGGGCCTTCCGGGCTCCGGCGCGGGTTGAGATCAGGTAGTCCAGTTCGGCCAGGACCATGGGGGAGATGATGAGGTGACTGGTTGCTGCCAGGGCCTTCTTGTGCTCCTGGTGGCCGGTGAGTTTCGGGTCGAGCAGGCGGTACAGGCCGTTGGTGTCGGCGACGGCGACCAGGCTCACGCGCCCATCCCCTTGAGGGTGTCCTCGATCTCGTCGTCGGTGAGGTCGGGCAGGCCAAGGTCGGGGAGGTCGAGGTCGCCCATGGCGTCGGTCGGGTACGGGGGCACCTCTGTGTCGTTTATCGGGACGACCCGTGCGACGGGGGTCCCGTTCTTGGTGACGGTGACGGTCTCGCCGCGGGCTGCTGCGGCGAGGATCTGGGAGGATTTCTGGTTGAACTCGCGGGCCGTGGTCTCCATGTAGTACATGTTACTACGCGAGTGATGTGCATCGGTGGGCACCTCGTACCCATGGAGTACGGGCCTGAAGTGCGGGACTCGGGGCGGGTGCGCACCATGGCGATCGAAGCGGTGTGCACCGCTTTCTCCAGAGGGTTCTCCGGTGCGTGCGCCCAGGTGTTTCCGCCGACGCCCAGCATCGCCGAAGCGGTCTGGCCAGGGCGTAAATGTCATACAGGTCATGACGAAACCGTGCGAACCCCACGGCGCGATCGACGTAAAGCTACCTGATGTTACTCATCGTGCCGTTCCCACCGGGTTCCCATTTGGGGCAAAAACACCCCTCCGTGAGTTCCGCGGAGGGGTGTTATGTCCAATTACCTGGCGCTTCGTCGTGCCCCCGGCAGGATTCGAACCTGCGACACCCGCTTTAGGAGAGCGGTGCTCTATCCCCTGAGCTACGGAGGCGTGTGGTGCCGTGGAAGGCACCGGCGTCAGTGTAGCGGGTGGGGGTGGGCGGGGGGTGGGGAGGCGGGGCGGCGTAGCGTTCGGTGGTGGGCGGCCGCGCCGGTTGTGGGGTGGCGTGCGGTCGGCGCCGGGGTGATGAGTGGCCGATACACGGATCTTGACGGGGTGCGGTCGGGGCGCATAGCGTCGCCCGGAGGGACTGAGCAAGCGCTTAGGAGAGGCGATCGTGCCGCACACCGATCCGTCCACGCATCACCCGTCGGTACTCACCGCGCCCGGGGCGCCCTTCGCCGTCGTGGCGGACGGGGACGGGCGCCTCGTGTATGCGGGCGGGCCGCGCACGCTGCGGGAGTTCGTCGAGGTCACCTGGGCGTACGGCGAGCAGCCGTTCCTCGTCGCGGAGGACCGGACCTATACGTACGGGGAGTTCTTCGCCGCCGCCTGCGCGCTCGCCCGCCGGTTCACCGAGGTGTACGGGCTGCGGCCGGGCGACCGGGCCGTGGTCGCGATGCGGAACCATCCCGAGTGGCAGATCGCGTTCTGGGCCGCCCAGTTGGCCGGTCTCGTCGCCGTACCGCTCAACGCCTGGTGGACGGAGGACGAGTTCGCGTACGCCCTCGACGACTGCCGGCCCGGCATCCTGCTCGTGGACGGGGAGCGGGTGGAGCGGGTGCGCGCCTGGGCGCGGCGTCACGATGTGCCAGGGCTGGTCTTCCACGGGGAGGGTGAGGAGGGGTTCGAGCGGTACGAGGACCTCCCCGCCGCCGACCCCGCGCTCGGCCCGCCGGAGGTGGACGTCCGGCCCGAGGACGACGCCACCATCATCTACACGTCCGGCACCACCGGGCGGCCCAAGGGCGCGGTCGCCACGCACCTCGCCCAGGCCGGGGCCGCGATGAACCCGCGCTTCCACGCCGCCGTCGCCGCGCTCGAGCGCGGCGAGGTGCCCGGTCAGGGTCCGGCGCCGGTGTCGCTGACGACGTTCCCGTTCTTCCACGTGGCCGCGTTCACCTCGTTCTATTCGGTGATGGCGACGGGCGGCACGCTCGTGCTGATGCGCAAGTGGGACGCCGTGAAGGCCCTGGAGCTGATCCATGAGCACGGCGTGACGCACTACGCCGGGGTGCCTGCCACCGCCCTCCAGTTGCTGGAGGCGGCGGGCGAGAGGGGGCTCGGGACGCTCGCCCACCTCAACACCGGTGGCGCCGCCGCACCGCCCGGTCTGGTCGCCCGCTGCCCCGAGGACGTCGAGCCGCGCAACGGGTACGGGCTGACCGAGACCAGTGGTGGCGTACTGGCCAACTTCGGGGCGGGCTACCGACGCTTCCCCGGGAGCGTCGGGCGGCCCACCCCGGTCACCGAGGTGCGGATCGCCGCACCGGACGGGCGGGCGCTGCCCGAGGGCGAGGTGGGCGAACTGTGGCTGCGCGGCCAGACCCTGGTGCGCGGTTACTGGGAGGACCCGGAGGCGACCGCCGCCGCGTTCACGTCCGACGGCTGGCTGCGCACCGGTGACCTCGCCACGGTGCGCGAGGGGCGGGTCAGTGTCGTCGACCGGCTGAAGGACATGGTGATCCGGGGCGGCGAGAACGTCTACTGCGTGGAGGTCGAGGCGGCGCTGTACGACCACCCCGACGTGCTCGACGCGGCCGTGCTCGGCGTCCCCCACCCCGTACTGGGCGAGGAGGTCGCCGCCGTCGTACGCCTCCGGCAGGGGGCCGTGGCGGGGGCCGAGGAGTTGCGGGCGCATGTGGCGCGGAGCCTCGCGGCCTTCAAGGTGCCCGCCCACGTCCTCGTACAGGACGGGCCGCTGCCGAGGAACGCGACCGGCAAGGTGCTCAAGCGGGATCTGCGGCCGGCCGTTCAGGCGCGGGTCCGGGCGGGGGGATAGGCGGGGCGGCTCGGGGACCTGTCAGGCGCGGGTGACGCGGACCCGGTACGCGCCCGTCTTCGGGTCCTCGGACAGCACCGTGACGCGTACGCCGCTCTCGCGGTCGGTGAACGACTCGCCGGGGCGGTACGGGGCGTCCGACAGCTCCGCGTGCACGTTCGGGCGGCGCGTGCAGCCGCCGCTGTCGCGGTCGCTGTCGACGACGGTGACCGGGCCGTGCCCGGTGTCCACGTCCGACTGGACGTGGTAGATCAGCACGCCCGGCTCGCACACCGCCTCGTCGTTGCCGTCGCGGGTGCGGACCTCCACCGCGTACCCGGACTCCGGCGTCAGCGGGACGAAGGCGAGCTTCGGCCCGCCCTTGGTGGCCAGCGGCGTCAGTGTGTACTCCCGGCTGCCGGACGCGGAGGCGCAGCGCACCTGGTCGTTGTCGAGCCAGCCCAGCTTCCACTTGTGCCAGGCCAGCAGGTCGTTGTTGGCCCCCCAGTCCTCGGACATGATGTCCCAGTGCCCGACCGCGCCGCCGCCCTCGGCGGTGTACAGGTCGGGCAGGCCGAAGACGTGGCCGTTCTCGTGCGGCAGGACCCGGTAGCCCGTCTCGTGGTACGTACCCGAACCGTCGTCCTGGCGGCTGTAGACGAACGACGTGTTGGCGAGCGGCGAGCCGTCGGCGTGCGGGGCCTCGCCGTTGCCGGAGAAGGTGACGGACAGGACGGTGTCCAGCGCCGAGGGGCCCGCGTTCGGGGTGACCAGGACGTTGACCAGGTCGTACTCGCCGAAGTCGACCTTGGGGTCGGCGGCCGTGACGATGTCCTGGACGAGTCGGCGGTAGCCGGGTTCGTACGGTGAGCCGCGCTCGATCCCGTACGACGCGAACGGCATCGGCATCCGCAGCCAGCCCGGCAGCGGGGCCTCGGGGCGGTAGCGCAGCCGCCCGTAGGAGCTGACGCGGAACCAGTCGGTGGTCTGCGGGAAGAACTCGGCGAACCGGTCCATCGCCGGGCCCTCACCGGGGGCGTCGGGGAAGTCGATCATCAGGGTCAGGGCACGGACCTCGCCCGTCGAGCGGGCGTAGCCCGGGCCCGTGGGTATGCCCTCCGACAGCTGGATCCCCAGGGCGGTCGTGATCCGGCACGGGGCGAGCCCCGGGGCGTCGGTTGCGGAACGGGCGGCGATGGGGCCGGCCGAGGCGCTGGTCCGGTCCGGGAGGGTCGAGCTCGCCGTGACCAGGCCGGCTAGGGCGAGGGTGGCGGCCGCGCCGAGGGCGACCGGTCTGCGTATCCGCCGGCGGGTCTGCTGCATGCGTGCTGATCGCCTTCGGTCCGCGGCAGCCGGCCGGGTCCGGACTGCTCTCCGTCCGCTCAGCCTGTGCCGGGCGGTGGGCGGGCGCCCGCCGGGTGCGGCCGATCGTGGGTTACTCGCGAGGAGCGGAGTGATGCAGGTCACATGGGGCACATGAAATAACCGGGGGCCAGATCCCCGTTTACGCCTGCGTCACCGGTAAACGGGGAAGCCGTCCCCGGTTGTGGGCTCAGTAGGGAGTGAACCGTGACCAGCACCGCCACGCGCCGCGTGTCCCGCCCCCGGGCGGACGCCCTGCGCAACCGCGAGCGGATCGTGAACGCGGCCCGCGAGATGTTCGTCGAGTTCGGGCCCGACGTGCCGTTCGACGACGTCGCCCGCCGGGCCGGCGTCGGCAACGCCACGCTCTACCGGCACTTCGCCGACCGGGGCGCCCTCGTCCACGAGGTCGTCCTGTCCGTCATGTCCCGCACCACCGAGCGGGCCGTGGAGGCGGCGGCCGAAGAGAGCGACGCCTTCCAGGCGCTGCGCCGCTTCACCCACGCCGCCGCCGACGAGCGGATCGGCGCGCTGTGCCCGATGCTCTCCGGCGCCTTCGACAAGGACCACCCCGAGCTGCTCGCCGAACGCACCCGGCTGGAGGAGGCCGTACAGGCCCTCTTCGACCGGGCGCAGACCGCCGGGCGGCTGCGCACCGACGTCGCCGTCGGCGACCTGATGATCGCGCTCTCCCAGCTCACCCGCCCCCTGCCCGGCTCCGCCTGCCCCAACTTCGACCGGTTCGTACACCGCCACCTCCAGCTGTTCCTCGACGGCCTGGAGACCCCCGCGCGCTCCGAACTGCCCGGCACCCCCGCGACCCTGGAGGACCTGCGACGCGAGCCGTGACCCTCCCAGGGCGCGCCGCCCCTGACGCCCGTCCCGGCGTCCGTCCGGGCGTCCGTCCCGGCGTCCGTCCCGGCGCCTGGTCGTGAGCCCCCGTCTTTGATGTCCGTCCCGGTGCCCGGCCGTAAGAAGCCCGCCCCTGACGCCTGTACCTACGCCCCGCCCCTGACGCCCGTCCTCGACGGTTCCTGAATACGCCCGCCTCCCGCACATAGCGCGGGCGGCCTCTCCGAACCCCGGCCCCCGAACCCCGGCCCCCACCCACCCCTACGTCCGTTTTTTGCCGTTCCGAGTTCCTAGGTGGCTGCACCCATGCCAAAAACGCCCTCCGGCCTCACACCCGACCTCGCCCCTGACCCCAGTCGCTGGAGAGCGCTGGTCTTCATAGCCCTGGCCCAGCTGATGGTCGTGCTCGACGCGACGATCGTGAACATCGCGCTGCCCTCCGCCCAGCAGGACCTGGGGATCTCGGACGGCAACCGGCAGTGGGTCATCACCGCGTACGCCCTCGCCTTCGGCGGTCTGCTCCTCTTCGGCGGCCGTATCGCCGACCTCTGGGGCCGCAAGCGCACCTTCGTCGTCGGCCTGCTCGGCTTCGCCGCCGCCTCCGCGCTGGGCGGCGCGGCGACCGGCGAGGCGATGCTGCTCGGCTCGCGGGCCCTCCAGGGCGCCTTCGGCGCGCTGCTCGCGCCCGCCGCGCTGTCGCTGCTGGCGGTGATGTTCACCGACGGCAAGGAGCGCGCCAAGGCGTTCGGGATCTACGGCGCGATCGCGGGCGGCGGTGGCGCCGTGGGCCTGATCCTCGGTGGCGTCCTCACCGAGTACCTCGACTGGCGCTGGACGTTCTTCGTCAACATCCCCTTCGCCGTCGTCGCCGCCGCGGGCGCCTACTTCGTGATCCGTGAGCCGGCCGGCGGCCGCAACCGCTCCCCGCTGGACGTCCCGGGCGTGGTGCTCTCCACGCTCGGCCTGGTCGCGCTGGTGTACGGCTTCACGCGCGCCGAGTCCGACGGCTGGTCCGACGTGACCACGGTCGGCCTGTTCGTCGCCTCCGCCGTGCTGCTCGCCGCGTTCGTCGCCGTCGAGGCGCGGGTGAAGTCGCCGCTGCTGCCGCTGCGCGTGATGACCGAGCGCAACCGGGGCGGTGTCTACCTCTCCCTCGGGCTCGCCGTCATCGCGATGTTCGGGCTGTTCCTCTTCCTCACGTACTACCTCCAGATCGTGAAGGGCTACTCGCCCGTCATGACCGGCTTCGCCTTCCTGCCGATGATCGCGGGCATGATCACGGGCTCGACGCAGATCGGCGCCCGGCTGATGACCAGGGTCGCGCCCCGGCTGCTGATGGGCCCCGGCTTCCTGGCCGCCGCCACCGGCATGCTGCTGCTGACGCGGCTGGAGGTGGACTCCTCGTACGCCGGTCTCATCCTGCCCGCGCAGCTCCTGCTGGGCCTCGGCATGGGTACGGCGTTCATGCCGGCCATGTCCCTGTCGACGCACGGCGTCGAGGCGCGGGACGCGGGTGTGGCCTCGGCGATGGTGAACACCTCGCAGCAGGTCGGCGGCGCGATCGGTACGGCGCTGCTCAACACCATCGCCGCGTCGGCGACCACCGCGTACCTCACCGACCACGCGGCCGCCGCGACCTCCCCGCAGGCGCGGAAGCTGCTCCAGCTCCAGGGCATGGTCGAGGGCTACTCCGCCGCCATCTGGTGGGCGGTCGGCATCCTGGTGGTGGCCGCCGCGATCGCGTTCACCTTCATCAACACGGGCCGCCCGGGGGCCGGTTCGCGGCCCGTCGCCACCGGCGGGGTCGAGGACGAGGTACGGGTCCCGGTCGTCGCGCACTGACGACGGGGCGAGGAGGGGCGTTTCCCCGCCGCCGGCGTGGCGGGGAACGCCCCTTTGCGTACCCCAATTTCTGCTTATGCTTTCGAGCGTGTTCGACTCCCGGTACATCAAGACCTTCCATGAAGTGGTCAGGACCGGTTCCTATACGGCGGCCGCCCGCTCCCTCGGGTACACGCAGCCGGCCGTCAGCCAGCAGATGAAGGCGCTCGAACGGGACGTGGGCACACCGCTGTTCACCCGCGTCGGGCGCGGCCTCAGGCTCACCGAGGCGGGGGAGGCCCTCACCCGGCACACCGGGACGATCCTCGACACCCTGGCCGCCGCCCAGGAACAGATCGACGCCATAGCGCGGCTGCGCTCCGGCCGGGTACGCGTGTGCGCCTTCCCCAGCGCCGGGGCGACGATCCTGCCCGAGGCCATGGCCAGGATGGCCGCCGACCACCCGGGCATCAGGGTCGAACTGGTGGAGAGCGAGCCGCCCGAGTCGCTGCGGATGGTGACCCGGGGCGAGTGCGACATCACGCTGGCCTTCAGTTACCCGGGCCTCGCGGTCGACATCCCCGACGAGCTCGACGAGTTCAGGCTGCTGGAGGACCCGCTGACGGTGCTCCTGCCCACCGGGCACCCGCTGGCCCGCCGCCGGGCCGTGCACCTGTCCGACCTGGCGCACGAGCGCTGGATCGCCGGCTGCGCGCGCTGCAACGCCAACTTCCTGCACGCCTGCGCCGAGGCGGGGTTCACCCCCGACATCGCGTGCACCACGGACGACAACCTGGTGATGCAGAGCCTGGTGGCGGCCGGTGTCGGCATCGCCATGGTGCCCGCGCTGGTCCTGTCGTTCCTCTGCCACGAGAAGGTCACGGGCCGGATCGTCGAGCCGCACACGCGTCGCCAGGTGTACGCGTACGTCCTCCGCGACCATCTGCGGATCCCCGCCACGGGCCTCATGCTGGACAAGATCGTCGAGGTGGCCGAGTCGAAGGTCGGCTGCTGAACACGACCCATCCATAAGCGTTCGTCAGGGGGACGGCAAAAAACCCTCCTTGGACGTAATGGGTCGTCCGGCCGGACGCTGCGGCCATGACGACGCCATCCGCACCCGCCCCCGCCGCCGGCCTTGTCACCGAGCGCCTGCGTACCCTCGTCGCCGCGATACGCGAGACCGTGGACCGCGGGCTGCCGCCCGAACCGACCGCCCGGCTCGTGGCGGAACGCCTCGCCCCGCACCTCGGCGCGCCTGACCTTCTCGGCGCGGCGCAGTGCGAGGGCGATCCGGACCGCTACCGCCAGCACGTGCTGCACGCCGAGCCCGACGGCGGCTTCTCCGTCGTCGCCCTGGTCTGGCTGCCCGGGCAGTCCACCCCCGTCCACGACCACGTCTCGTGGTGCGTGACCGGCGTCCACCGGGGCGAGGAGCACGAGCGCCGCTACCAGCTCGTCCCGGACGGCACCTCCGCCCGGCTGCTCGCCACCCAGGACGTGGTGAACGGCCCCGGCGCGGTCGCCGCCTTCGCCCCGCCCGGCGACATCCACTCCGTACGCAACGGGGGCGAGGCCACCGCGGTGTCGATCCACGTCTACGGGGCCGACATCACGCGCCTGGGCACCAGCATCCGGCGCATCTACCGGCTGCCCATGGACGCGGGCCGTTGATGGCGCTCGTCGGCTCTCGCCTCCGTCCGGTCGCGGTCGGCGGCAGGGCCCGGATCGGGCGAGGTCCGGTTCCCGGGCTTGCGCTCGCCGCCGCCGGGGTGGGGGCGGCCTGGCTGGTGCACCTCGCCGTGCCGGCCGTGCCCATGCTCACCGCCGCCGTCGTGCTGGGCGTCGCCGCCGCGCACACGCCCTGGCTGCGCGCCCGTGTCCGGGGCCGTTGCCGGCCGGGCCTGACGCTGGCGGCCAAGCGCCTGATGCGGGTCGGTGTCGTACTGCTCGGGCTGAAGCTGAGCCTCTCGGACGTCCTGGGCCTCGGCTGGCGTACGGTCGCCATGGTGCTGGCCGTGGTGGCCGCCACGCTCGCCGGTACGTGGTGGCTCGGTCGCCGCCTGGGGCTGCCGGGCGACCAGCCGGTGCTCATCGCCACGGGGTACGCCATCTGCGGCGCGTCGGCGATCGGCGCGGTGGGGGCGGTGCGGGACAGCGACGAGGACGACGCGGCCACGTCGGTCGCGCTGGTGACCCTGTGCGGGACGCTCGCCATCGCCGTACTTCCGCTGCTGCACGGGCCGTTGGGGCTGAGCGACGCGCAGTTCGGGCGCTGGGTGGGCGCGGGCGTGCACGATGTGGGCCAGGTGGTCGCCGCCGCCCAGACCGCCGGGCCGGCCGCGCTGGGGGAGGCGGTCCTGGTCAAGCTGATGCGCGTCGCGCTGCTGGCCCCGCTGGTGGCGGCGCTGGTGCTGGCCGGGCGGCGGCGGGGGCGTACCGCCGCCGCGGGGGAGCGTGGGCGTACCGCGCCGGCTGTCGGGCGCCCCGCGGCCGGTCGGGGACGGGGACGGGGGTGTGCCGCCGCCGGGGAGCGGGGGCGTGCCGCTTCCACGGCCCACCGGCCGCCCCTCGTGCCGTTGTTCGTCGCCGGGTTCCTCGCCATGGTGGCACTGCGCACGACCGGGTGGCTGCCCGCGCCCGCCCTGGACGCCGCCGGGACGGCTCAGGAACTGCTGCTCGCCGCCGCCCTGTTCGGCCTGGGCAGCGCGGTGCACCTGCCGTCGCTGTCCCGGACCGGGGCGCGGGTCGCGACGCTGGGGCTCACCGCCTGGGTGATCGTGGCGGCGGCGTCGTACGCGGGCGTCCTGCTGACGACCTAGTCCGGGCTACCGCAGCCAGGGCAGGTCGGCGTCCCGGCCCGACGGCTGGAGGCCCTCGGCCATGACCCGCATGATCTCGCCGAGCTGGCCGACCTGTTCCGGGCTGAGCCGGTCGAAGATCGCCTGGCGTACGGCGGCGACATGGCCGGGCGCGCTGCGCTTCAGGACCGCGTACCCCTCGTCCGTCAGGTACGCGTTCTGGCCGCGCTTGTCGGAGGGGCAGTCCTCCCGGCGTACCCAGCCGTTCTTCTCCAGCCGCGCCACGGCGTGCGAGAGCCGGGACCGGGTGATCTTGGCGTCCTTGGCCAGCTCGGTCATCCGCATGCGGCGGCGCGGGGCCTGGGAGAGCTGGACGAGCAGGCCGTAGTAGATGTGCGGCATCCCGGCGTCGCGCTGGAGCTGGCGGTCGAGGTGGTCCTCCAGCAGCGTGGTGGCGTGCAGGTACGCGCGCCAGACACGTTGCTCGTCGTCGCTGAGCCAGCGCGGCTCCTCGTTTCCGCCGTTCGGTGCCGTATTCATGTATTCCACTCTACGGCTTCTTGAAAGTTGAACAAGTGGTCGATACGCTTCTGTCCGAGCATGCTTGAAGATTCAAGTAAGTAGGATGGAAGACACGTCAGGAGCCGCCGCCATGACCGCCACCGGTGACCGTTTCGCGGGGCGGATGCCCGCCCTCTACCTCTCCCACGGCGCACCGCCGCTCGCCGACGACCCCGTCTGGCCGGGCCAGCTCGCCGCCTGGTCCGCCGGCCTGCCGCGGCCCTCCGCCATCCTGATGGTCTCCGCCCACTGGGAGGAGGCCCCGCTGGCCCTCGGCGCCACCGCGACCGTGCCCCTCGTGTACGACTTCTGGGGCTTCCCCGCGCACTACTACCAGGTGCGGTACGCCGCGCCCGGCGCGCCCCGGCTCGCCGAATCCGTCCGCAAGCTGCTGCGCGGGCCGGGCACGCCCGTACAGGACCTGCCCGACCGGGGGCTGGACCACGGGGCGTACGTCCCGCTCGTCGAGATGTACCCGGACGCCGACGTCCCGGTCCTCCAGATGTCCCTGCCCACGCTCGATCCGGCCCGGCTCATGGACATCGGGCGCAAGCTGGCCCCGCTGCGGGACGAGGGCGTGCTGATCGTCGGCAGCGGGTTCTTCACCCACAACCTGGCGGCGCTGCGCCACGAGGGCGTACCGGGCTGGTCGGCGGAGTTCGACGACTGGGGGCGGCGGGCGCTGGAGGCGGCGGATGTGGACGCGCTGCTGGACTTCGCGCACGCCTCGCCGGCCGGCCCGCTCGCCCACCCCCGTACCGAGCACTTCGCGCCCCTGTTCGTCACGCTGGGCGCCGCCGACGCGGCGGGCGACCTGGGCGGCGGGCGCAGCGTGATCGACGGGTTCTGGATGGGGCTGGCGAAGCGGTCGGTGCAGTTCGGTTAGAAGTCCTTCTGGTACCAGGCCACGTCCCAGTACCGGCCGAACTTCCGGCCCACCTCGCCGAAGGTGCCGGTGTGCCGGAAGCCGAAGCGGGTGTGCAGGCGTACCGACGCCTCGTTCGGCAACGCGATCCCGGCGTAGGCCCGGTGCACGTCCTCCTTGGCGAGGGCTTGGAAGAGGTGTCCATAGAGCAGGGTTCCGATGCCGCGCCCGCCGGCCTCCGGGGAGAGATAGACGCTCACCTCGACGGAGGGCGCGTACGCGGCCTTCGGCCGGAAGGGGCTGGAGGTGGCGTAACCGAGAACCGTTCCGGGGTCGTCGGCCTCGCGGGCAACCAGCAGGCGGTGAGGGCCGTCTTCCGGGTGGGAGTGCAGCCAGGGGCGCCGCTCGGCGGGGGTGAGGGGGACGGTGTCGAATGTGATCGCCGTCTCACGGACGTAGTGGTTGTAGATGTCCGTGAGGGCCGTGAGGTCGCCCTCCGTGCCCGGCCTGACCTGCACCTCTGCGTCGTCGTGCGGCATCCGCCCTCCCCTGGTGGCGGGACAGGGTACTGCAAGATCACGGAAATCGGCGGGTGTCATGGGAATTCTGTCCGGATTCCAGTCGTTGTTTCCGTCGGATGCAGGGCACCCGGGAGGGTGTCGCGACCTACTCAGCAAGGGAGCTCGCATGGCAACCCGTGCCGTCGCCCGTCGTCAGTCCGCCACCAGTGAGACCAGGACCACCGACCGGGCAAGCAGCGTTCGCGCCGTGGGCGGGGAGATCGCCGACCGCGACCTGGTCGGCATGTACCTCGACGAGATCGCGCGCACGCCCCTGCTCGACGCCGCCAAGGAGGTCGAGCTGTCCCAGACCATCGAGGCGGGTGTGTACGCCCAGCAGATCCTGGACGGAGAGGTGGACTCCGACGCCGCGGGCGCGTCCCGTGAGGAGCTGGAGCGCCTGGTCGCCGAGGGCGAGCGTGCCAAGGACGTCTTCATCCGGTCGAACCTGCGCCTCGTGGTGGCGGTCGCCCGCCGCTACCCGCGCAGTGGCCTGCCGCTCCTCGACCTCATCCAGGAGGGCAACGCGGGCCTGGTGCGGGCGGTGGAGAAGTTCGACTACACCAAGGGCTTCAAGTTCTCGACGTACGCGACGTGGTGGATCCGCCAGGCCATCACCCGGTCGATCGCCGACCAGTCGCGCACGATCCGCCTCCCCGTGCACCTGGTGGAGGAGCTGGGCCGCATCCGGCGCGTGCAGCGCGAGTTCAACCGCGAGCACGGCCGCGACCCGGAGCCCGCGGAGGTCGCCGCCGAGCTCGGCTCCAACGCGGAGCGGGTCATCGACGTCCTGGACTGGGCGCGCGACCCGGTGTCGCTGAACATGTCGGTGGACGACGCCGGCGAGACCCAGTTCGGTGACCTCCTGGAGGACACCTCCGCCGTGTCGCCGGAGCAGTCGGTGCTGACGCTGCTGCGCAGCGAGGAGCTGGACGACCTGATCGGCAAGCTCGACAACCGTACGGCGTCGATCATCCGCATGCGCTACGGCATCGAGGACGGCCGCGAGCGCACGCTGACGGAGGTCGGCAAGGAGCACGGCCTGACGCGTGAGCGGATCCGCCAGATCGAGAAGCACGCGCTGCTGGAGCTGAAGCGCATGGCCCGCGACACGGGCTTCGACGCGGCGGCGTAACCCTCCGGGGGCGCCGCCCCGGGGGCCCCGTCCCGGCGGGGAGGAGGGGCTGCCGACGGCCCCGCGGCCACCGAGGGCGGCTTGGTGGAGGGCATTCGCTCCGCCCGTGTGCCGGGGGCGCTGTCCGGTACCCCAACCACCGGTGGGTGCGGGGCACTGCGCGGGCCCGTCGGGGCGCCTCGGCGTGCTGGATGCACCCTGAAGGGCTGTGCCGCAATTGCTGTGGCAGGAGCGGTCCGCGCGGTGGCTGAACTCTCGCACGCTTTGCGTGCCCGAAGCTGCGGGGAGACCCTGGAAATGGCGGGGCTGCCGCCCGGCAGCCATGGCTCGCAGCCGTTGTGGGAGGTCTCATGGCTGTACTGATGGAGATCGAGTTTCCGGGAGTGACAGCGCATCAGTACGACACCGTGGATCAGCGTGTGGGCGCGCGAGCGGAGCAGCCTCCTGAAGGGCTGCTGTTCCACACGGCGATCATCACGGACACAGGTTTGCGGGTCGTTGACCTGTGGGAGTCGACCGAGGCGTGTGATGCCTTCTTCGCGAACCGGCTCCAGCCGGTCATCAGGGAGGTGGGCTATCCCGAGCCGTCGTCGGGGCCGACGTTCTCGCATGTGCACTACCACTTCGAGCGGCGGCAGCCGGTCGGCGCCTGAGGTTCCTGAAGCGGCAGGCTCCAGGGGACGGTCCTGCCACACCGCCCCTTCACGGTTACGGGACAGTCCTTGAGGAAGTCGGAGAGGCCGAGCCAGGCGGGCATGGTGATCGCTGGCGGTGCGCGGGCGCGTACCGGACCGCTCACCTCGCCTGCGGCGGCGCACCTCCGTGGTGCGGTGGAAAGGGGCGTAGGAAGGAAAGAGCGATGATCCCACCAGCAGCGGAGCGCGAGAGTGGCGCGGCCTCGGTAATGGTCCGCCCGTTGGGGGAGGCGGACCTGGATCGGGCCGATGAGATCTGCAGGGTCGCTTTCGGGACCTTCCTGGGCGCCCCTGATCCTTTCGGGACCGTCGACTATGTCCGTACGCGCTGGGCGGCCGATCCGCGTGCGGCATTCGCGGCGACGGTCGGGGGCGAAGTAGTTGGATCGAACTTTGCCACCAACTGGGGCAGCATCGGGTTTTTCGGACCGCTGACCGTACGCCCGGATCTGTGGGACCAGGGCATCGGCAGGCGTCTGATGGAGCCGGTCATGGACTGCTTCAACGCCTGGGGGAACCGCCACCTCGGCCTGTTCACCTTCGCGCACAGTCCCAAGCATCTTGAGCTCTACCGCCGGTACGGTTTCTGGCCTCGTTTCCTCACAGCCATCATGAAGAAGCAGGTCACAGACGGTGCCGCAGTCCCCGGCCGGGTACTCTACGGCGAACTGCCCGCTGCCGAGCGGCCTGACGCGCTGAGTCTCTGTCGCGCACTGGCCGGAGCCGTGTACGAGGGCCTGAGCCTGGAACGCGAGATCGTGGCCGCACATGCGCAGGGACTCGGTGACACCATCCTGCTCCATGGCGCTGCCTCTGAGCTCGATGGCCTGGCCGTCTGCCACTGCGGAGCCGGGTCGGAGGCCGGCACGGACGTGTGCTTCGTCAAATTCGGCGCCGTACGTCCTGGTCCGGAGGCCGCCGACCGGTTCGAGCGACTGCTCGACGCGTGCGAGCGGCTGGCCGCCGAGCGCGGCCTGGGGCAACTGGACGCCGGCATGAACCTGGGCCGCCCGGACGCCTACCGGCGCATGATCGACCGCGGTTTCCGCACCTGGTTGCAGGGCGTGACCATGCACAGGCCCAACGAACCCGGGTACAGCCACCCCGACGCGTATGTGATCGACGACTGGCGCTGAGACCACCGCCGCGCTCGGCCGGGTTGCAAGGCCCGGTGCTGTCAGAACCCCCGTCAACACTCCGAGCCAGTGCCGACAGCAAGACACCTCCTGGACCCCTGTCGAAGTGCTGTCCGTTCTCGCCGACAAAGCCACTCACGCGCTGCGCTACGCCTGGGGCGGAGTGGGGGGCAGGGCCACCGACCGCGTCAGGCGGGCGCCCAGGTCCGTCACGTAGGAGACCAGCGCCTCCGGGCCGTGGACGGTGAACTCGCAGTCGGCCAGCGCCAGCCGCAGTCCCAGCCACTCCACGGAGTCCGCCGACCGGGCGCGCAGCCGGCACGTGCCGGGGCCCGTCGGTGTGGGGACGAGGTGCCCGGGAAGGCGGGCCGTCACGAATTCCGCCGGCGCCTCGAACGTGACGTCCACGTCGTGCTCCTGCGTACGCGTCACCGAGTGGCCCAGCAACTGCGCCGCGTCGCCCGTCGGCAGCTCGCGCGGTGTGAACCGGGCGCCCGTCGGGAAGGGGTCGGCGACCCGGTCGACCCGGAACGTGCGCCAGTCCTCGCGCGCGAGGTCGTAGGCCACCAGGTACCAGCGGTGCCCCGTCGACACCAGGCGGTACGGCTCGACCTGCCGTTTCGTCTCCGTACCGTCGCCCGCGCGGTAACCGAACCGGAGGCGCTCGTGGGCGGTGACCGTCGCCGCGAGCGTCGTCAGCGTCGAGGGCGCGACGGTCGCGCCGTCGCCGCGCGTCAGCGGGATCGTGGCGTTCTGGAGGGTGGCGACCCGGTGCCGCAGCCGCGACGGCAGCACCTGCTCCAGCTTGGCCAGTGCCCGTACGGCCGCCTCCTCGACGCCCTCGATGGCGTGGCCCGCCCCGGCGCGCAGCCCGACGGCGATCGCCACCGCCTCCTCGTCGTCCAGCAGCAGCGGCGGCATCGCGGCGCCCGCGACCAGCCGGTAGCCGCCGACCGCGCCCCGGGTCGCCTCGACCGGGTAGCCCAGGTCGCGCAGCCGGTCGATGTCGCGGCGGACCGTACGGGGACTGACGCGGAGCCGTTCGGCCAGCTCACTGCCCGGCCATTCGCGCGGCGTCTGGAGGAGCGACAGCAGATTCAGGAGTCGTGCCGGAGTGTCCGTCATGCATTCCAGCATGCGGGCCCACTAGGACATGACCTGTCCTATATACCGATTAATTTTCCGGCATGACTTCCACCACGACCCCCACGGCGGGTGACCGGCGGCGATGGCTGGCGCTCGCCATCGTCATGACGGCCGCGTTCATGGACCTCGTCGACGTCACCATCGTCAACATCGCGATCCCGAGCATCGAGCGGGACCTGTCGGCGTCGTTCGGCGCGATCCAGTGGATCACCGCCGGGTACGCGCTGGCCTTCGCCGCCGGGCTGATCACGGGCGGACGCCTCGGCGACATCTACGGCCGCAAGCGGCTCTTCCTCGTCGGCATGGCCGGCTTCACCGTCGCCTCCGCCCTGTGCGGTCTCGCCGCGAGCCCCGAGATGCTGGTCGCCTCCCGCCTGCTGCAGGGCGCGATGGCCGCGATGATGGTGCCGCAGGTGCTGGCGATCATCCATGTCACCTTCCCGGCGCACGAGCGCGGCAAGGTCTTCGGGATGTTCGGCGCCATCGTGGGGCTCGGGGCGGTCTCCGGGCCGCTGCTGGGCGCGCTGCTGACCCAGTGGAACCTGTTCGGGCTGGAATGGCGGCCGATCTTCCTGATCAACCTGCCGGTGGGCATCGCCGGGCTGATCCTGGGCCGGAAGTTCATCACCGAGTCGCGCGCCGACAAGGCGCTGCGGCTGGACCTGGTCGGCGTCGCGCTGGTCACCCTCGGGCTGCTGATGCTGATCTACCCGCTGACGCGCGGGCGTGAGCTGGGCTGGCCGCTGTGGGGCCATGTGTGCATGGTGGGCAGCCTGGCGGTGTTCGGCGTGTTCGTGGCGTACGAGAAGTACAAGACGCGCAAGGACGGCTCGCCGCTGGTGGAACTGTCGCTGTTCCGGGTGAAGAGCTTCGCGGCCGGCATCGCGGTGCAGCTGACCTTCGGTGTCGTGATGGGCATCTTCTTCCTGGTGTGGACCCTGTACATGCAGATCGGGCTGGGCTGGTCCCCGCTGAAGGCCGGCCTGACCGGTGTGCCGTTCTCCATCGCCGTGTCCGGCGCGGCCGGGATGTCCGTACAGAAACTGGTGCCGCGCTTCGGGCGGAAGGTGCTCCAGGCGGGCGCGCTGACGATGGCCGCCGGGGTGCTGCTGTACATCTGGGAGGCCGGGCGGTACGGGACGGGCATCGCGCCCTGGCAGATGGCCGCGCCGCTGATCGTGATGGGCGTGGGCATGGGTCTGATCGTGGCGCCGCTGACGGACGCCGTGCTGTCGGACGTGCCGCGTGAGCACGCCGGTTCGGCGTCCGGGCTGATCAACACGACCGGGCAGATGGGCACGGCGCTCGGCCTCGGGCTGGTGTCGGTGGTGTTCTTCTCGGTCATCGACGAGCGGCGGCCCGCGCCCACGGAGGTCGGGGCGGCGTTCGCGGACGCCTTCCAGGGCGCGCTGTGGTGGGTCGTGGCGGTCCTCGCGCTGATCTTCGCCGTGATGTTCGCGTTGCCGGGGCGGCCGAAGCAGCACCTGGAGGGCGGCGCGGCCGCCCCGGAGGTGGCGGAGGAGGCGCCGGAACCGGTGCTCACGCACTGACGGCGCCTCGCGCCGGCGCCGACAGGCTGCGTACGTCGGAGTCATGGCGGCCCGGCTCCGGGGATCATGCGGATCCCTGGAGCCGGGCCTTCCGTTTGCCCGAATGTGTTTACTTCCCAGAAAAGCGGACGTAGTCTGCGAGTGAAACCACAAGTTCGGGCATCGATCGGACGTAAAACCACATGTACGCACCGGAGCGCCAGCAGCTGATCCTGCGCCTCGCCCGCGAGGGAGGCCGGGTCGACGTGCTGTCCCTCGCCGAGCAGTTCGAGGTCACGGCCGAGACGATCCGGCGCGACCTCAAGGCCCTGGACCGCGCCGGACTCGTCCGCCGGGTGCACGGCGGCGCCATCCCGGCCGACCGGCTCGACTTCGAGCCCGACCTCGCCGAACGCGAGTCGACCGCCGCCGACGAGAAGGACCGCATCGCGCGCGCCGCCCTCGCCGAACTGCCCGAGGACGGCAGCGTCATCCTCGACGCCGGCTCCACCGTGGCCCGGGTGGCCGCCGCACTGCCGGCCGAGTGCGCGCTCACCGTCGTCACCCACGCCCTGCCCGCCGCCTTCCGGCTGGCCGACCACCCCGGCATCGCCCTCCACCTGGTCGGCGGCCGCGTCCGGCACCGTACGCGCGCCGCCGTCGACGCGTGGGCGCTGCGGGCGTACGACGAGATCCGCGCCGACGTCCTCCTCCTCGGCGCGAACGGGTTCTCCGCCGAGTACGGGCTCACCACCCCCGACCTCGCCGAGGCCGCCGTGAAGCGCGCCATGGTCGGCGCCGCCCGGCGCGTGGTGCTGCTCGCCGACTCGGCCAAGCACGGCACCGAGCACTTCGCCCGCTTCGGCGACCTCACCGACGTGGACCTGCTGATCACGGACACCGGACTCAGCCCCGAGCACGCGGCCGCCATCGAGGCGGCCGGAACGGAAGTCGTACGCGCATGATCCTCACCGTCACCCCCAACCCGTCCCTCGACCGGACCTACGAAGTCCCGGCCCTGGAGCGCGGCGAAGTGCTGCGCGCCACCGGCGAACGCATGGACCCGGGCGGCAAGGGCGTCAACGTCTCCCGCGCCGTGGCGGCGGCCGGGCACCGTACCGTCGCCGTCGTCCCGCTGGGCGGCGCGCCCGGCGCGCTGGTCGCCGAACTGCTGGCGGCGGAGGGCATCGAAGTGGCGCCCGTCCCCCTGAAGGGCCACACCCGCTCCAACATCGCGGTCGCCGAACCGGACGGCACACTCACGAAGATCAACGCGCCCGGGCCCTGGCTGACCCCGGGCGAGTCGGAGGCGATCCTGTCGGCGGTCGGCGCGTACTCGCCCGCCGCCGACTGGGTCGCCTGCTGCGGCAGCCTGCCGCGCGGCCTCGGCCCCGAGTGGTACGCCGACCTCGTCACCCGCGCGCACGGGTACGGCTCGCGGATCGCCCTGGACACCTCCGGGCCGTCGCTGCCGGCCGCGCTGCGCGCCCGCCCCGACGTGGTCAAGCCCAACGCCGAGGAACTCGCCGAAGCGGTCGGCCGCCCCCTCGCCACGGTGGGCGACGCCCTCAAGGCAGCGGAGGAACTGCGCGACGCCGGCGCCGGCGCGGTGCTGGCCAGCCTGGGCGCGGACGGGCAACTGCTCGTCTCCGACGCCGGAGCCTTCTACGGGTACGCCGCCGTCGACGCCGTACGCAGCAACGTCGGTGCGGGCGACGCGTCCCTGGCGGGTTTCCTCGCCGCGGGCGGCGCGGGCCCGGACGCCCTGGCGGCGGCGGTGGCGCACGGCGCGGCGGCCGTGCGGCTGCCGGGCAGCGAGATGCCGACGCCGTCCGACCTGGACCTGTCGGCGGTCACGGTGACCGCCGACATACCCCTCGACCGAAGCTTGAGCGAGTAAGGGAGCCCGCGATGAGCGAGATGATCACCGCGGACCTGGTCGATCTCGACCTGGCCGTGAACACCAAGGAAGCGGCGGCCCGTTCGCTCGCCGAGCGCATGGTGCGGCTGGGCCGGGTGACCGACCTGGACGGTTTCCTGGCCGACGTGGCGGCGCGGGAGGCGCAGATGCCGACCGGCCTGGACGGCGGCATCGGCATCCCGCACTGCCGCAGCGCGCATGTCACGGAACCGACGCTCGCCTTCGGCCGCTCGGGCCCCGGCATCGACTTCGGCGCCCCCGACGGCCCGGCGGACCTGATCTTCCTGATCGCCGCCCCGGCCGGCGCGGACGACGCCCACCTGACGATCCTGTCCAGCCTGGCCCGCCGCCTGATGGACCCCGCCTTCACCTCCGCGCTCCGGACCATGACGTCCCCGGCCGAGGCCGCCGCCCTGATCCGCGGCGACGCCCCGGAGGCGGCGCCGTCGACCCTGACGGAGGGCTCTGCCTCCGGCGAGGAGCCTCCCGGGGCGGCCGGCACCGCCGCCGACGCGTCCGGTCCCGTGGCGGCCTCCGCCTCCGCCTCCGCCTCCGCCGGGGCGCCTGCCGAAGTCGAACGCCCCGCCGCCGGCGCGGAGTCGGTGTCGTCCACGCCCGAGGAGCCCGCCGCACGGCAGGGCGCCGGGCCGGAACGGCCCGCCGCCGAGGCCGACTCGGGGCCGGCCGACGGTGCCGGGAACGCCGTGCCGCGGGGCGCCGGGGGGCGGGAGGGAGCCCCCGGGGGCGGGCCGTCCGTGCCGTTCCGGGTCGTGGCGGTGACGTCGTGCCCGACCGGGATCGCCCACACCTACATGGCGGCCGAGTCGCTGGAGAGCGCCGGGCGGGACGCCGGGGTCGAGGTGGTCGTCGAGACACAGGGGTCCGCCGGGTTCGCCCGGCTCGACCCGGCCGTCGTCGCGGCCGCCGACGGCGTGATCTTCGCGCATGACGTGCCGGTCCGGGAGAAGGAACGGTTCGCCGGGAAGCCCACCGTCGACGTCGGCGTCAAGGCGGGGATCAACCGGGCCGCCGAACTGATCGCCGAAGTGCGCGACAAGGCCGAACGCGGGGAGGTCACCACCCCGGCGGCGGCCAAGGGCGGCACCCCGGTCGAGAGCGCGGGCGAGCCCGGTGAGGGCTACGGCACCAAGCTCCGCAAGTGGCTGATGTCGGGCGTCAGTTACATGGTCCCGTTCGTCGCCGCCGGCGGACTCCTCATCGCCCTCGGCTTCGCCATCGGCGGCTACACCATCGACAAGGCCCCCTCCGTCGCGGAGCACTTCGCCTGGGGTCAGGCCGACAGCTGGGCCGCGCTGCTGTTCCAGATCGGCGGCCTGGCGTTCAGCTTCCTGATCCCGGTCCTCGCCGGTTACATCGCGTACGGGATGGCCGACCGTCCCGGTCTCGTCCCCGGCTTCGTCGGCGGCTCCGTCGCGCTCACCATCAACGCCGGGTTCCTCGGCGGCCTGGCGGCCGGCCTGATCGCGGGCGGGGTGGTGATGGCGATCCAGCGGATCAGGGTGCCCGCCCCGCTGCGGGGCATCATGCCCGTGGTCGTCATCCCCCTCATCTCGTCGGTGATCGTCGGCTTCCTGATGTTCCTGGTGATCGGCAAGCCCATCGCGTCGCTCCAGAAGGCGCTGACCGACTGGCTGTCGGGCCTGTCCGGCGCCAACGCGGTCGTCCTGGGCGTGATCCTCGGCCTGATGATGTGCTTCGACCTGGGCGGTCCGCTCAACAAGGTCGCGTACGCCTTCGCCGTCGGCGGGCTCGCCTCGCCCAACGAGGGTTCGCTGAAGGTCATGGCCGCCGTGATGGCCGCCGGTATGGTGCCGCCGCTGGCGATGGCCCTGGCCACGGTGGTGCGCGGCAAGCTGTTCACCAAGGCCGAGCGGGAGAACGGCAAGGCGGCCTGGGTGCTCGGCGCCTCGTTCATCACCGAGGGCGCGATCCCCTTCGCCGCCGCCGACCCGTTGCGCGTCATCCCGTCGGCGATGGCGGGCGGCGCGGTCACCGGCGCTCTGTCGATGCTCTTCGAGTGCACCCTGCGGGCCCCGCACGGTGGCGTCTTCGTGATCCCGCTGATCGGCAACCCGGCCCTCTACCTGGTCGCGATCGTCGCCGGCACCCTGGTGAGCACCGCGCTGGTCGTCCTCCTCAAGGGTCACGCCCGCAGGGCCCCGGCCCCCGTTCCGGCGGCGGACGAGCCGGGGGAGACCCAGGAGAAGGTCACCGTCGCGGCCTGACGCCGACGGCGGCGCCCATGGTGTACGGCACGTCGCGTGGCGTACACCATGGGCGCCGCCGAGCCCCAGTCCGGGCGCCCGCCACCGTCAGCCCGCGCCGCGCCGTGGCACCGGCGGCCATCCGCCCCAGCGGCCCACCCCGACGACCGCCGGCCCCGCCCCTTCCAGGGCCGCTCGCCCGCGCCACCGCCCCGTCAGCCGCCCGCGTCACCGCCCCGCTAGCCGGCCGCGCCGACGGCCCGTCGGCCGCCCGCGTCGCCGGGTCGGCCGCCCGCGCCGGTGACCCGTCCGTCAGCGCACTCGCCCCCGCACCCGCACGCGGCGCTCCATCGCGTCGCGCGCGGTGTGCTCGTCCTCGTACACCTCGCACATGTGCCGGCCGTCCGGCGTCGCCGTGTGCTCCACCTCCCAGACGCTCATCTCGCTGCCGTCCAGCAGCAGGAACGCGTGCTCGTACAGCGTGAACCCCGCGTCCTTCCCCGCCACGCTGCACTGCCGGCCGAAGACCTGCCTGATGTGGTGCGCGAACGCGCCCCGCAGCCGGGCCGCCACCGCCTCACCCGGCCGGTCCTCGTTCTCCGCTCGGCGCAGCACCCGGCGCGCGTGGTCCGCCGAGTCGTCCGGTACGTACACCAGCGGGGCCGGGACCGGCGGCCGGGTCAGCAGTGCGCCCAGCAGCTCCAGATCCGCGTCCAGGTCCGCGTCCAGGTCCGCGTCCAGGTCCGCGCTCAGGTCCACGGACAGGTCCTCCTCCGGCCCTGGGGAGCCGACCGGCAGGCGGGCGGCGGCGAGCCGTACGTCGGACTCGTCCACGTACAGCTCGTGCTGCTCGCTGCCGTCCCGCCCGGTGTTGTGCACCAGCTCCCACAGCGTCAGCGGCGAGCCGTCCGCCAGCAGGTACGTATGCCGGTACGTCGCCCGGTGGAGCGTCGCGCTGTGGTGCGACGAGTGCAGCGAACTGGCGTGGGCCAGCGCGGAGTCCAGTCGCTCGACCAGTGCGTCGGGCAGGTCGAAGGAGTTCAGCGCCCGCCCCAGGAGGCGCTCGACGTGCATCTCGGTCGTCTCGTCGTTCGGAACGTTCAAGAGGGGTCTCCAGGCCGTCGCCGCGTGTCACTCGATGCTTGCTTACGGTAGTACCTGGGTCTGACAACGCGTCCGGCTTCCGCAAAACGAGGGGCGCACAAGGCGAGTTCCCGCGCGCCCTCTCCAACTCCCCGTCGGCGCCGCTCAGTCGAGCCGGTACAGATCGCGGTACGAGGGGAAGTCGCCGCCCGGTCCCGACACCGACCCGGCCGCCAGCACCGCCCGTACGATCGCCCTGGTCACGACGGTGGCACCGGCGGCCAGCACCTCGTTCAGCGCGAGCGGGCCGTGCGTGTCCGGCAGGGGGCGCTCGCCCGTCGCGAGGGTGAACACGGTGTCGCCGTCGTTGAGCAGGTGCACCGGCCGCACGGCGCGCGCGATCCCGTCGTGCGCCGTCCCCGCGAGCTTCTGCGCCTGCGCGCGGGTCAGTTCGGCGTCCGTACCGACCACGGCGAGCGTGGTGTTCAGCGGCGGCCAGTCGTTGCGCTCCAGGGCCTCGGCCAGCCGCCGCGCCGCCGCCGCGTGCACCTCCGGGTCCGGGTACGCCACCGGCCCGTCGCCGTACGCCCCGTACAGCGCCCCCGTCAGCGGATCGACCGCCGAACCCACCGCGTTGGCCACGACGAGGGCGCCGACGGTGATCCCGGACGCCAGCACCGTACTGGCCGTACCGACCCCGCCCTTCATCCCGCCGATCACCGCCCCCGTCCCGGCGCCGACGGCCCCGCACTCCACGGGGGCGCGCGGGCCCGCCGCGTCCGCCGCCTCCACCGCCGCGCGCCCGGTCGACGCGTCCGGCCGGGCCGTCCAGTCGCCGCCCCGGCCCAGGTCGAACACGCACGCCGCCGGGACGACCGGCACGACCTGCGACGGGTCGGGCCCCACCCGTACGCCCCGCCCGCGCTCCTCCAGCCAGGCCATCACGCCGGCCGCTGCCTCCAGCCCGTACGCGCTGCCGCCCGTCAGGACCACCGCCTCGATGCGCTGGACCAGGTTGCGCGGGTCGAGCGCGTCGGTCTCCCGGGTGCCGGGCCCGCCGCCGCGTACGTCCACGGCGGCGACCGCCCCGCCCTCCGGTGCCAGGACCACGGTGGTGCCGCTGAGCGCGTTGTCGCCCGGTACGCGCGCGTGGCCGACCCGTAGCCCTGCCACGTCCGTCAGTGCGTCATTCATCCCCCTTGCGTACCACGCTCCATACGGGCGGTGAGCGTGACCCCGACCGCGACGGCCGCCGCCGCGACGAGCCCGGCCGCGAGGACGCCCCAGCGCCCCGCGAACGTACAGAGCAGGATGCCGAGCGCGGCACACGGCAGCACCGACTGCTGCGCGATGCCGACCTTGAAGTACCGGGAGTGCAGCGCCCACACCAGCAGCAGGAACAGCGCCGACGGCAGGGTCACCGCGGCCGCCGCGGCCGTCGCCGACACGTGCGCCTCGCCGACCGCCTGCTCGACCGCGACCTCGATGCCCGCGCCGATCGCCGCCGCCGACGCGAAGACCAGGTAGTGGCCGTACCCCCACAGGAACGCCTGCCGGTTGGACAGCAGCCGCCGGTGGACCGGGACGACGAAGTAGATCCACCAGGCGGCGAAGATCAGCAGCAGCCCGCCGGCGGCGACCGGCAGCAGGTCGTCCAGCGCGTCGTTCTCCTCGACCCCCGTCTTCACGGCGACGGTCGCCGCCGCGATGGTCTCGCCCAGCACGATGATGGTGAACAGCCCGTACCGCTCGGCGATGTGGTGCGCGTGCCAGCTGGAGGCGAAGTCCTTCTCCGCGAGCGGCGGTACGGCCATCTCGGCGACCACCATCACCAGGAACACCCACGGGCGGGCCGCCTCGGGCACGACCAACAACACCGTC
The DNA here is from genome assembly GCF_001905885.1 of Streptomyces sp. CB03234. GTDB lineage: Bacteria > Actinomycetota > Actinomycetes > Streptomycetales > Streptomycetaceae > Streptomyces. The sequence continues at coordinate 350,609 of NZ_LIYH01000006.1, forward strand.
CAGCCCACCTGGCACACCGTCACCCCGGCCGCGTACCGCAGCGCCATGGTCCGTTCCGCACCGGCCGCGGCCCGCGCGGCGCGCACCCACTGCGAGGCGAGCGCGAGCCGCATCACCAGGTACCCGAGCCACACCAGGAAGAAGTCGTGCTCCTGGAAGGCCCGGGACACCCCGGCGGCCAGAACCAGCACCCCCGCGATCTGGACGAGCGTCACGACGCGGTACAGGGCGTTGTCGTTGTCGTACGCCGAGGCGAACCAGGAGAAGTTCATCCAGGCCCACCAGATGGCGAAGAACACCGTCCCGTACCGCGCGATGCCGTCCCCGGCATGGCCCTCCGCGACGGCGTGCACGAGCTGGACACCCGCCTGGGCGACCGCCACGACGAAGCACAGGTCGAAGAAGAGCTCCAGGGGCGTGGCGGCGCGGTGCGCCTCGTCGCGACTGCGCGAGACCAGGGGCCGCAGGGGCGTACGGGGAGGGGAGGTCATCCTCCCAGGACAGCAGAGGCCCTGGCTCCGGACGCCATCCGTGGGAAGCCGTCACCCCCGAAGTCCCCACAACGGGCGAACCGCCCCGCATCCCCCTACGGTGGCCGCGTGACCGAGCCCCCCGACCCCCCGCCCCCGGCGGACCCGGCCCCCGACGCGCCGCGCGAGCCGGCGCCCGCCCCCGAGCCGCCGCCCGACGGTGAACCGGGCCCCTCCGAGCCGCCCGCCCCGACGGGTGAGCCGGGCCCGGCCACACCGCCCGCCCCAACGGGCGACCCCGCCCCCAACGCCCCGCCCGCTCCCACCCACCGCCACGGGGCCACCGAGCCCGCGCGACCGACCGCGCCCGGGCCGGAGCCCCACGCGGGTGGCGCCGGCCGCAGCGGAGGGGCATCGCCGCGAACCGAGCCGGGCCCGCCGTCTGCCGACCCGGCACCCGCCCCCACCGCCCCACCACGCCCAGGCCACCGCGCCACCCCTGGGCCGGCGTCCGGGCTCACCCCCGTGCCACCGGCCGACCCCTCCGTATCCGCGCCCGCCCCCACCCCCGGGCCGGCGGCCGGGTCGTCGGGGTCGGCAAGCGCAACCGCCCCCGGGCCGGCGCCCGAGCCCACCGGGCCGGCGGCCGGCCGGCGGGCGGCGTTCGTCGGGGCGGGCGTCGCCGCGGTGCTCGTCGTGGCGATCGTGCTCGGCAGCCGCATGCTCCGGGACTTCGACTCCGCCCTCCTCCCGTACGCCGTCGCCACCGTGTTCCTCGCCTTCGGCGTCGCCCACCGCTACACCATGTGGATCTCCGCCCCCGGCGCCCGCCGCCTCTTCCAGCAGGGGTGGCGCACGTTCCTCTCCCCGGCGAACTTCCGCAAAGCCCCCACGGCGGTGCCCCGCATGGCCGCCACCTACCTCGGCTTCCAGAAGTTCCTCGGCGCCCGCTCGCACGCCCGGTGGGCGGCGCACCAGCTGATCTTCTGGGGCTGCGTGCTGGCCGCGCTGATCACCTTCCCCCTCACCTGGGGCTGGTTCACCTTCACCTCCGCCACCGGCTCGGGCCCCGGCTACGAGATGCGGCTGTGGGGCATCAAAATCCTTGGCTTCGACTCACTGGACCTCGTCGGCTGGCTGATGTTCCACGGCCTGGACATCGCCGCCGTCCTCGTCATCCCCGGCGCCTCCTACTTCCTGTGGCGCCGGATGAAGGACCGCGGCGCCGTCACCGGGCAGCGCTTCGCCTACGACCTCGTCCCCCTGATCGCGCTGATCGTGATCTCCGTGACGGGGCTCCTCCTCACCTTCTCGTCGCTCTTCCTGCACGGCGGCGGCTACGAGTTCCTCGCCGTCCTCCACATGGTCTCCGTGGTCCTCACCCTCATCTACATCCCGTTCGGGAAGTTCTTCCACATCGTCCAGCGGCCCGCCGCCGTCGGCATGCAGTTGTTCAAGTACACGGCCCGCAAGGACGAACAGCGCTTCGCCTGCCGCCGCTGCGGCGAACCGATCGACACCACCCCCTACGTCGAGAACCTCCGCGGCACCATGCGCGACCTGAAGCTCGACTTCGACACCTGGGCCGAGTACTGCCCCCGCTGCAAACGCGTGCTGCGCGGCAGTGCCTATCTCACCCACGTCAAGGAGGGCTTCAAGTGAGCGTCCCGCTGGACCCCTCCCTCGCCCCGCCCGGCAGCCGGAACTTCCGTGACGCCGGTGGTCTGCCCGCCGACCGCTGGCACGCCGACCAGACCGGCGAGACACTCGTCCCCACCCACTGCTGCTTCTGCGGCGTGCAGTGCGGGATGTATCTGCGGGTCGACCGCCGCGGCAAGGTCTTCGGCGTCGAGCCCCGCAACCACGACATCAACCGCATGCGGCTGTGCCCCAAGGGCATCAACGCCTACCAGCAGGTCAACCACCCCGACCGGCTCACCACCCCCCTCGTGCGGCGCTCCCGCGACGAACCGTTGCGCACCGCCACCTGGGACGAGGCGCTGGACTTCACCGCGTCCGAGATCCACCGCATCCAGTCGGCGTACGGCAACGACGCCTTCGGCCTCCTCGGCGGGGCCAGCCTGTTCACCGAGAAGACGTATCTGGTCGGCAAGTTCGCCCGCGTGGCGCTGCGCACCCGGCACGTCGACTACAACGGCCGGCTGTGCATGGTGTCCGCCGCCGGGGCCAACAAGCTCGCCTTCGGCATCGACCGGGCCGGCAACCCGTTCTCCGACATCCTCCTCACGGACTGCCTCCTGATCGCCGGTTCCAACGTCGGCGAGTGCTTCCCCGTGATGACCCAGTACGTGTGGGGCGCCAGGGACCGGGGCGCCACCCTCATCGTCGTCGACCCGCGCGAGACGGCCATCGCCCGCACCGCCGACATCCACGTCGCCCTCAAACCCGGCACCGACTCGGCGTTCTTCAACGCCGTCCTGCACGTGGTCGTCGCCGAAGGCCTCACCGACGCGGCCTACCTCGACGCCCACACCACCGGCTGGGAGGACGTCAAGCAGACCGTCAAGGACTACCCGCCCTCCCGCGCCGCCGCCGTCTGCGGCATCCCGGAGGAACAGGTCGTCCAGGTGGCGCGGATGTTCGCCGGCGCGGACAAGGCCATGGCCTGGCACGCCCGCGGCATCGAACACCACTCCCAGGGCGTCGAGAACTGCCTGACCGTCATCAACCTGTGCGCCGCCACCGGCAACATCGGCAGGCCCGGCGCCGGATACGGCACCCTCACCGGGCAGGGCAACGGCCAGGGCGGCCGCGAGCACGGCCAGAAGTCGGACCTCCTGCCCGGCGGCCGCTCGATCACCGACCCCGAGCACCGCCGTCAGATCTGCGAGATCTGGGGCATCCCCGAGCCGGAACTGCCGCCCGCCGGCACCTCGATGATGGAAATGGTCTGGCAGATGCAGCGCCGCGAGATCCGCGGCCTCATCGGCGTGTGCAACAACCCCTTCGTCTCCCTCCCCAATTACGGCACGGTCAAGAACGGCTACGACACCCTCGACTTCCACGCCCAACTCGACTTCTTCCTCTCCGAGACCGCGGCCAACGCCCATGTGGTCCTCCCCGTCACCGTGTGGGCGGAGGACGAGGGCGTGATGGCCAACGCCGAGGCCCGCGTCGTCAAGCACAACAAGGCCCAGGACCCGCCCCCGGGCGTACGGACCGACACCTGGGTGCTGTGCGAGCTCGCCGCCCGCCTGGGCGCCGGGGACAAGTTCCCCTTCACCGGCTCCCGTGACGTGTTCGAGGAGCTGCGCACCGCATCCGCCGGCACGGTCAACGACTACTCCGGCATCACCTACGAACGCCTGGAGGAGACCGGTGGCATCGTCTGGCCGTGCCCCTCCACCGACCACCCGGGCACCCCCCGCCTCTTCGAGGACGGCAGGACCTACCACCCCGACGGCAAGATCCACCTCCAGGTCGTCGAATGGCACCCGCCCATCGACCCCTACAGCGACGAATTCCCCCTCTCGCTCACCACCGGCCGCACCGTCGCCCACTTCCTCTCCGGCAACCAGACCCGCCGCCTGGGCGGCCTCGTCGAACAGACCCCCCGCCCCTGGGCCGAGGTCCACCCCTCGCACGGCTTCCGCAACGGCGACCCCGTCCGCGTCGTCACCCGCCGCGGCAGCGAGACGTTCCCCGCCCTGGTCACCGAGGCGATCCGCCCCGACACCGTCTTCATCCCGTACCACTGGCCCGCGCCCACCGCGGCGAACGTCTTCACCATCGACGCCCTCGACCCCCGCTCCAAGATCCCCGAGTACAAGGTGTGCGCGGCCCGCATCGAGGCCGGCGACCTCATCGGCCCGGTCCCCGCCCCGCCCACCGCCCCGGGCCGGCAGGCGTACCCGGAGACCCAGGTCTCCCGCACCGACCCCCTGCCACCGACGGCCCCGCAGGGCCGGGGCACCGCGGAGAGGAGCTGACACCCCCATGATGGGCAGAACGATCTTCATCGATCCGGGCCGCTGCATCGGCTGCCAGGCCTGTGTCTCCGCCTGCCGCGAGTGCGACTCCCACCGCGGCAAGTCGATGATCCATCTCGACTACCCCGACGAGGGGCGCTCCGTCGCCTCCCTTCCCACGGTCTGCATGCACTGCGAGGACCCCGTCGCCCCGTGCGCCGAGGTGTGCCCGGCCGACGCCATCCTGGTCACCGCCGACGGTGTGGTGCAGCAGGCGGACACCACCCGCTGCATCGGCTGCGCCAACTGCGTCAACGCCTGCCCCTTCGGCGTCCCGAAGATCGACCTCCAGGCGAAGCTCCAGATGAAGTGCAACCTCTGCTACGACCGCACCTCCTACGGACTCGCCCCCATGTGCGCCACCGTCTGCCCCACCGGAGCGCTGTTCTACGGCACCGTCGAGGAACTCCGGGCCGAACGCCCCGGAGTCCAGGTCGCCGACTCGTTCACCTTCGGCACGGCGACCGTCACCACCGGCGTCGCCATGGTCGTACCCGCCGACAAGGTCCAGTGGCCGGTCCCCGGCGGACTGCCTCTCGTCGAGGTGAACGGGGTGGACGTCCGATGAGCGTCACCGCACAGCAGCCCCCACCGCCCGAGCCCGGCACCGACACCTCCCAAGAGGCGCTGCGCGACCGGATCGCCGCCGACTCGCTGACCACCCGCCGCGACTACCTGCGGATCGTCGCCACCGTCTCCGGCGGACTGGCCGTCGGCGGCATCGCCGTCGCCTCCGGCGTCCTGCACCGGCACGGCGACAGCGAGACCGCCCCCGACGCCAAGAAGATCGCCGACCGGCTGGAACCCGGCGAGTCCCTCGCCTTCCGCTACCCGACGGACGACGACCGCGCGGTCGCCGCCCGCCTCGGCGACGGCACCCTGGTCGGCTACTCCGCCGTCTGCACCCACCTCGCCTGCGCGGTGCTGTGGCGGGCGGACCGGGGCAGCGAGGGCGAGCTGTACTGCCCGTGCCACGAGGGCGTCTTCGACGCCCGCACCGGTGAGGTCACCGCCGGCCCCCCGCCCCGCGCGCTGCCCAAGGTGCTGCTCGTGGAGGACACCGACGGCACGGTCTGGGCGGTCGGCACCACCCGGTCCGGGGAGAGCGTCAAGGACGGACTGTGCCGGCAGGTCGGCGACGACCGCCCGGACCTCGCCGCCCGGATCGGCTGCCCCGGTGCCGGCCCCGACCCCGACTCCGACTCCGACTCCGACTCCGACTCCGACTCCGACTCCGGACAGGACTCCCACCAGGACGGGACGCAGCGCACATGACCGCCGCACCCCCGCCCCCCGGCCCTCAGCGTCCCGGCGCGCGCCTCAACCGGCCGGTCCGGGAGCGGTATCCGCAGATCCGCCCCACCAGCGGCTATGGCGACTCGCGGATCCGCCACACCGGTCCCGGCCCCGGCGCCGGCGCCGAGCAGGAACCGGAGCGGTCCTCGAAACTGTCGGCCCGTCTGGCACTGGCCCTCACCGTCGTCGTCGGCCAGCTCTGGGGTCTGACGGTGGTGGTCAACGAGTGGATGCGGGGTGACACGGCGACGGCGTGGTGGGGCGCGGCCTTCCTCGTCCTGTCGTTCCTCGTCGTCCTCGTGCTGTGGCTGATCGACCCGGACGACCGCTGACATCCGGCGTACGCTGGGAGTATGAGGACCGCCCCCGCCCCCGGACCGCGCGATTCGAAGACCGAGTCAGCGCCGAAGGAGGAGAAGAACCCGCAGAATCCGAGGAACACGCAGAGTGCGGACAGTACGCACAGCACGCACAGCGCGGACGGTCCGGACAGTCCGGCCCATCCGGCGAGTCCCAAGAAGAGGACACCGGCGCTGATCTTCGACGATCCGCTGGACCAGCAGTCCGCGGACGATACGGACCGTGGGTGGGGCGAGCGGCCTCCGGCCGGCGACAGCGCCGCCGACCTCGCGCGTTTCCTCGACGAGAAGCCGCCGCACCACCTCTGAGCCGGCGGCGCTAGGGCGCGCCGCGGCCCGCTGAACCGCGCTGGGCGACAAGCGTGTCGCGGATCTCCTTGAGTACCTCCAGCTCGGTGACCTCCAGGGTCTCCTCCACGCCCTTCCTCTCCTTCTCCAGAGCCGCCCGGCGGGCCAGGTACTTGGCCATGGGCAGCACCATCAGGAAGTAGACGACGGCGGCGGTGATCAGGAAGCTCAGTGTGGCGCTGAGTACCGAGCCCCACAGGATCGCGACGCCCTGGACGACCTCCCCGTTGGCGTTCACCTGGCACGGGGCCTTCAGGCAGGACTGGTAGCTCTCCAGGTTCTTGGTGCCGAAAGCGCCGACGACCGGGCTGATCACTCCCCGGACGATCGCGTTCACGATGTTGGTGAACGCGGCGCCGATCACCACCGCCACCGCCAGGTCGATCACGTTCCCGCGCAGGAGGAACGCTTTGAAGCCTTCCAGCAAGCTCTGATTCTTCTCCTGGCTCACCACGGTGCCTTTCGTCGCATGTGCAGTTGGCCGAGCCATTACGCCCTGCACAGTGCATAACCGTCCAATCCGTACACGCGGACAGGTGACGGGTCAGGCAGTCAGTGCGACTGAGGAGGCGGAGAGGGAGGGAGAGGGGGTGAGGGAGGGCGGCCGGGTGGTTCAGCACAGCGTCACCGCCAGCCGGGACGTCGTCGCCGCGCCGGCCAGCACGGCGGCGGTCGGGCGCGGGACGGACAACACGACCAGCGCGCCACCGTCCGCCGACGCCTCGCTCGCCTGCGGCACCCTTTCCACGTGGGCGCCTCTGGCCACCAGGCGGGCGTCGCCCTCACCGTCCGCCGCCGACGACTCCGGTGCCGCGATCACGTCGACGCGGTCCCCGGGCCTCAGCAGCCGGACGGTCTCGCCGTCAGCGATCCGTACCGGAGCGGACACCATCTCCGGCTTCCGGTCGCCGTGCGGTGCCGCGGCGGCCTGCGGCTTGTGCGTCTCGGCGGGCCCGCGAGAGCCCGGAGCGGAGGCGGCCAGCGCGGCGGCCGTCATGGCGAGCCCCGCCGCCATCGCGCGCCGCCTTCGCCGCACGGCCCGCCGCAGTCGATGCCGCCCGCCGCGCACCCGCAGCGGCGCGAACTGCGGCACCCCGCACGTCTCGGGCACCGGCGCCGCCGCACCGTGCGCCGGAACGTGCGTCGAAGCACCGTGCGTGGAAGCACCGTGCGCCGAAGCGGCGCGCGTCGAAGCGGCGCGCGTGGCGGGAAGAAGAGCGGAAGTGACAGAAAAGGGCGAGGGGTACGACGTCATGGCAACTACCGCCTGCCGTGAGGGATCGGGAGCGAGCATCGACTCCGCCGGCTTTCCGCCGACGCCCTCACCATCCCGCGTCCCCGCCGATCCCGCTCAGGCCTGTGGACAACTCCGGCGGTGGGGAAAACTCCGTCACCCGTCGGTGTGACCAGCCGCCAGGGTCACGGCAGCTCGATCCCCAGGTCCCAGCCGTCATGCGCATGCGTGCACAGGCAGGAGCGGCTCTCCGTCTCGGGCAGCCCGGCGACCGCGTCGAAGAGCACCTCCCGCAGCCGGCCCACGTTCTCACCGAACACCCGCAGCACCTCGGTGTGCGAGACGCCGTCACCGGTCTCGGCGCCCGCGTCCAGATCCGTCACCAGCGCCATCGACGTGTAGCAGAGCCCCAGCTCACGGGCGAGGTAGGCCTCCGGGTGCCCGGTCATGCCGACCACCGACCAGCCCATCGCGGCATGCCACTTCGACTCCGCGCGGGTGGAGAAGCGCGGGCCCTCGATGACGACCATGGTCCCGCCGTCCACCGCCTCCCAGCCACGGCCGTGCGCGGCCGCGAGGGCCACCTTGCGGCCGTCGGGGCAGTATGGGTCGGCGAACGAGGTGTGCACGACGTTCGGCACGGTTCCGTCCGGCAGCGGCTCCCCGTCGAAGAACGTCTGCGTACGGGTCTTCGTCCGGTCCACCAGCTGGTCCGGCACCAGCAGCGTGCCCGGCCCGAACTCGGGGCGCAGCCCGCCCACCGCGCACGGCCCGAGGACCTGCCGTACGCCGACCGACCGGAGCGCCCACAGGTTGGCCCGGTAGTTGATGCGGTGCGGCGGCAGGTGGTGGCCCCGTCCGTGCCGGGGCAGGAAGGCGACCCGGCGCCCGGCCAGCTCACCGAAGAACAGCGAGTCGCTCGGGCTGCCGTACGGGGTGGTCACCGGGACCTCGGTGACGTCCTCCAGGAACGAGTAGAACCCGGAACCCCCGATGACGCCGATGTCCGCGCGCATGTCCGTGCCGCTTCCCGCGCCGTTACCCGCCTTCGCTGCGTTCGCCATGCGGCTCACCCTAACGGGGTCCGGATACGCCGAGGACCCCGCCGTGGAAATCGGCAGGGTCCCGGGAAAGCCGGAGTCGGATCAGGCGGCGGAGCTGGAGCTTTTGGCCGCGCTCGACGTCGCGGGCTTCGAGTCCGAGGACGAGGAGTTCGACGACGAGGAGTCCGAGGACGAGCTCGACGGCGAGCCGGAGGCAGAGCCCGACGGCTTCGAGGCCGGCGAGCTGCTCGACGACGCACCGCGGCTGTCGTTGCGGTAGAAGCCGGAGCCCTTGAAGACAATGCCGACGGCCGAGAACACCTTCTTCAGGCGTCCCTTGCAGGCCGGGCACTCGGTCAGGGCGTCATCGGTGAACTTCTGCACCGCCTCGAGGCCCTCGCCGCACTCGGTGCACTGGTACTGGTAGGTCGGCACTTGTCTTCCTCCTGGCACTCTCACTCAATGAGTGCTAACGACAGTCCATACTGACGTATTCCGCGGGATCAGTCCACCGTCACCGGCACGCGGTGACCGACGCCACGTGCGACGGTCCGGGTCGCCGCACGGGGCGCGAGCCGCGAACGGAGCGCCACCAGGGTGGCCAGGGCCAGTGCCGTACCGGCCAGCGGGACCAGGAAACCGGCGCTCGCGCCGTACCCGTCCGCGAGTCGGCCGGCCACCGTCACGGCGGCCGCCTGGCCCAGCCCCACGGCGCCGGTGAGCCAGGTGAAGGCCTCGGTTCGGGCGGACGCCGGCACCAGCGACTCGACGAGCGTGTAGCCGGTGATCAGGGCCGGCGCGATGCACAGGCCGACGATCAGGCCGAGCGCGCCCAGCATCACCACGGAGTGCGCGGACCACAGCAGCGAGGCGGTGACGGTCAGACCCGCGTACCCGAGCATCAGCCGGCGCCGGGGGCCGGTCTTCCAGGCGATGGCGCCGACCGCGATGCCGGCCAGCATGTTGCCCGCGGCGAAGAGCCCGTACAGCAGGCCGTTCATGCCCGGCTGCCCGATCTCCTCGGTGAACGCGGTCAGCGAGACCTGCATGCCACCGAAGACGGAGCCGATGCCCAGGAAGGCCACTGCCAGGACCCGTACGCCTGGCACCGACAGGGCGGAGACCCGCTCCACGCGCGCGTGGGCGGCGGACAGGCCGTGGGCGGGCTGGGTGCGGCGCTGGGCGGCGAAGAGCAGGCCGCCGGCCAGCGTCAGCGTCGCCTCGGCGATCAGACCAGCGGCCGGGTGGACGCCGGTGCACAGCGCGGTGGCGAGGACGGGGCCCACCACGAACGTGAACTCGTCCGTGACGGACTCGAAGGCCGCCGCCGTCGACATCAGCGGTGAGCCCTCCAGCTTGGCGGCCCAGCGGGACCGCACCATGGGCCCGATCTGCGGCACGGAGGCGCCGGTCGGCACCGCCGCGGCGAACAGGATCCACAGGGGGGCGTCCGCCAGCGCCAGGGCCGTCAGGGCCGACACCGACACGGTGTGGACGAGTACGCCGGGGATCAGGACGGCGCGCTGTCCGAAGCGGTCGGCGAGCTTGCCGCTCTGCGGCGCGAACAGGGCCATGGAGACCCCGGTGAACGCGGCGACGGCGCCGGCGCTGCCGTACGAACCGGTGGTGTGCTGCACCAGCAGCACGATGCCGATGGTCAGCATCGCGAAGGGCTGCCGCGCCGCGAATCCGGGCAGCAGGAACGTCCAGGCGCCGGGGGTGCGCAGAAGCTGCCCGTATCCAGGACGCTTGACAGCGTCAGAAGAAGTGACCGTGGCTGTGTTTACAGCGGAGGGCACGGCCGTTGCCTTTCTGCCGCCTGGTAGCGCTCCCCTGGGTGTCGGGAGCCGCCGAGAGCTGTCCTCTTGCGCGGAACTGCGGTAGATGCCGGGCTCCACTGCGGGGGAGCGTCACGGCCGCCATACGGTCGCGCCAGCTCTGCGTCAGGCAGAGTTGGTCGATCAGTGTGCCTTCATGGTACAGGGAAGAATGGTGTGGTGCCTGTGAAATTGCCGATACGAGGCAGGGGTCACCTCCGATTAGCCGGACGTTTCCCTTCGTGGTCCCTCCGGCACGGCTCCTCAGCCCTACCGTCCCCTCCCGTCCCCTCCCGTCCCCAGCCAGTCGGCCAGCTTGCCGCCCTGGCCCACCGCCCGCAGCCGCCGCTCCGTCGCGTCCCTGACCGGGTCCGTCGCCACCACCAGCAGCTCGTCGCCGCGCCGCAGGACGGTCGTCGGCGACGGTACGAAGCTCTGGCCGTCCCGTACGACGAGCGTGACGGCCGCACCGGGGGGCAGCCGCAGCTCGGCGACCTCCACGCCGTGCATCCTGGACTTCTCCGGGATGGCCACCGACAGCAGGTGCCCCCGCAGCCGCTCCAGGGGTGCGGATTCGACGCCCAGGTCGGCGGCCTCGGCCGAGTCGCCCAGCCGCAGGGCCTTGGCCAGCCAGGGCAGGGTCGGGCCCTGCACCAGCGTGTAGACGACCACCAGCACGAACACGATGTTGAAGATCTTCTCGCTGTCCTCGATCCCCGACACCATGGGGATGGTCGCGAGGATGATGGGCACCGCGCCGCGCAGCCCGGCCCATGACATCAGGGCCTGCTCCTGCCAGGGGATGCGGAAGGGCAGCAGGCTCAGGAAGACGGACAGCGGCCGCGCCACCACCGTCAGCACCAGCCCGACCAGCACCGCCGGCCAGAAGTCGTCGATCAGCTCGTGCGGGGTCACCAGCAGCCCGAGCAGGACGAACATGCCGATCTGGGCGATCCAGCCCAGACCCTCCGCGAAACCGCGGTTGGCGGGCGCGTGCGGCAGCTTGGCGTTGCCCAGGACCACCGAGGCCAGGTAGACCGCGAGGAAGCCGCTGCCGTGCGCCATGGCGCCGGCCGCGTACGCCACCACCGCGATCGCCATCACGGCGATCGGGTAGAGGCCGGAGGCGGGCAGGGCCACGTGCCGCAGCCCGAAGGAGCCGAGGAAGCCCACCGCCAGTCCGATGGCCGCGCCGATGGCCAGCTCCAGGGCGATGGTGCCGAGCAGCATGTACCAGCTGTCGACCGGACCGGCCGTCGAGAAGGCCACCACCAGGATCACGACAGGGGCGTCGTTGAAGCCGGACTCGGCCTCCAGGGTGCCCGTCACACGCGACGGGAGGGGCACCTTGCGCAGGACGGAGAAGACGGCGGCGGCGTCCGTCGAGGAGACGACCGCGCCGATGATCAGCGCCTGCCGCCAGTCCAGGCCCACCCAGTAGTGCGCCGCCGTGGCTGTGACGCCCACGCTCACCGCGACGCCGGCGGTCGACAGGACGGCCGCCGTGGGCAACGCGGGTTTGATCTCCTTCCACTTGGTTCCCAGGCCACCCTCGGCCAGGATCACCACAAGCGCGGCATAGCCGATCACCTGGGTCAATTCGGCATTGTCGAAGTGGACACCGCCGATCCCGTCCTGCCCGATGGCGACCCCGATCCCGAGGTACAGGAGCAGGCTGGGGAGCCCGCTGCGGGAGGAGATCCGCACCGCCGCGACGGCGACGAGCAGCACGAGCGAGCAGATGAACAGGAGTTCGTTGAGCTGGTGGACAGTCAGTGGCCGACCCTTTCCTCATATGCACGCCGGATTCGTTCCCGCCGCGGTACTTCGTTACCTTACCTAATCATTAACGCTTCCTTGACGCCGGTCCGGGGTGGGCGATGCTCTCGCGGAGTCCCCGGAAGGGGCCCCTTACTGACACCGCGTCCGGGCCGGGTGGGCGCTGCGCCTATGGTTGCTCCAGCACTCCAGGACCAGCCTGCGCCTCGAAGGACAGCGATGCCCGCCAACACCACCGCCGCTTCCACCAAGAAGAAGGGGCGACGTGCCCGTCTGCTCGTGATCGCCCTGGTGCTGGCGCTGGTCGCGGGCGTCGGCTACGGCGCCTACTGGAGCGTCAGCGCCGTGCGCGCCCCCTTCCCGCAAACCACCGGCACCCTCAAGCTCGACGGGCTCTCCGCGCCCGTGGACGTCAAACGGGACGATTACGGCGTACCGCAGATCTACGCCTCCACCGACGAGGACCTGTTCCGCGCCCAGGGCTATGTCCAGGCGCAGGACCGGTTCTGGGAGATGGACGTCCGCCGCCACATGACGGCCGGGCGGCTGTCCGAGATGTTCGGCAAGGAGCAGGTCGAGACGGACGCGTTCCTGCGCACCCTCGGCTGGCACCGGGTGGCGCAGGAGGAGTACGACAAGCTCCTGTCGCCGGACACCAAGAAGAACCTCCAGGCGTACGCGGACGGCGTCAACGCCTACCTGAAGGGCAAGGAGGGCCGCGACGTCTCGGTCGAGTACGCCGCCCTCGCCTTCAGCAACGACTACGCGATCGAGCCGTGGACGCCGGTCGACTCCGTGGCCTGGCTCAAGGCGATGGCCTGGGACCTGCGCGGCAACATGCAGGAGGAGATCGACCGTTCGCTGATGACCAGCAGGCTCAGCGAGAAGCAGATCAAGGACCTCTACCCCGCGTACCCCTACGACCTGCACCGCCCGATCGTCGACAAGGGCGGCGTCGACGAGGTCACCGGGAAGTTCGACCCCTCCGCCAAGGGCGGCACCCAGGACACGGGCTCGGGCAGCGGCCAGGACCTGGGTACGGGCACGGGCCAGGGCTCCGGCCAGGGCGCAGGCACCGGCACCGGCGGTTGGAGCACCGCCCAGGGCGCCACCCAGGGCCTCCAGTCGCAGCTCTCCGCGCTGTCCGCGTCCCTGGAGAAGATCCCCGCCCTGCTCGGCCCCAACGGCAACGGCATCGGCTCCAACTCATGGGTCGTCTCCGGCAAGTACACGACCACCGGCAAGCCGCTGCTGGCCAACGACCCGCACCTGGCGCCCCAGCTCCCCTCACTCTGGTACCAGATGGGCCTGCACTGCCGGTCCGTCTCGGACAAGTGCCGTTACGACGTGGCCGGCTACACCTTCTCCGGCATGCCCGGTGTGGTCATCGGCCACAACCAGGACATCGCCTGGGGCTTCACCAACCTGGGCGCGGACGTCAGCGACCTGTACCTGGAGAAGATCACCGACCGCGGTTACGAGTACGACCGCAAGGAACGGCCCTTCGTGACCCGCGAGGAGGTCATCAAGATCGCCGGTGAGAAGAGCAGGACCATCACCGTCCGGTCGACGAACAACGGCCCCCTGGTCTCCGACCGCAGCAACGAGCTGGAGAAGGTCGGCGAGGAGGCCCCCGTCGACGCCCTCGCCCCGGACCGGGGTGACGGCTACGCGGTGGCCCTGCGCTGGACCGCCCTGGACCCGGGCAGGTCCATGGACGCCGTCTTCAAGCTGAACCGCGCCACCGACTTCAAGCAGTTCCGCGAGGCCGCCCGCGACTTCGAGGTGCCTTCCCAGAACCTGATCTACGCCGACGCCAAGGGTGCCGAGGGCAACATCGGCTACCAGGCCCCCGGCAAGATCCCGGTCCGTCAGAAGGGCCACGACGGCACCATGCCGGCGCCCGGCTGGGACTCCAAGTACACCTGGAAGAAGAAGTTCGTCCCCTTCGACGAGCTGCCCTACGAGGAGAACCCGGAACGCGGCTACATCGTGACGGCCAACCAGGCCGTGATCGATGCGGACAAGTATCCGTATCTGCTCACCGAGGACTGGGGCTACGGTGCGCGCAGCCAGCGCATCAACGACCTCATCGAGTCCAAGACCAAGGACGGGGCCAAGGTCTCGACCGAGGACATGCGCACCATGCAGATGGACAACAGCAGCGAGATCGCCAAGCTGCTGACGCCCTACCTGCTGAAGATCGACATCTCGGACCCGCACGTCCGTGAGGCCCAGAAGCTCCTCGAGGGCTGGGACTACACCCAGGACGCGGACTCCGGAGCGGCCGCCTACTTCAACGGCGTCTGGCGCAACGTCCTCAGGCTCGCCTTCGGCAACAAGCTGCCCAAGGAGCTGCGGGTGAAGGGCGAGTGCCTCAATGTCCGCCCGGCCGACTCCACCGGACCCGTCGACGAGCAGGACAGGCTGGTGCGGGAGTGCGGGCAGCGCGACGCCGAAACGGCCCAGCCGGACGGCGGCGACCGCTGGTACGAGGTGGTCCGCCGGCTCCTGAAGGACGAGAAGAACGAGTGGTGGAAGTCCCCCCTCAGCCGGACGCACCAGGGCACCGACACCCGTGACGAGCTGCTGAAGCGCGCCATGGTGGACGCCCGCTGGGAGCTGACCTCCAAGCTCGGCAAGGACGTCAACAGCTGGAGCTGGGGCCGGCTGCACCAGCTGACCCTGAAGAACCAGACCCTCGGTACCGAGGGCCCGGGTTTCATCCAGTTCCTGCTCAACCGGGGCCCGTGGAACCTGTCCGGTGGCGAGGCGGCGGTCAACGCCACCGGCTGGAACGCGGCCGGCGGGTACGGGGTCGTGTGGGTGCCGTCCATGCGGATGGTCGTGAACGTCGGTGACTGGGACAAGTCCCGCTGGATCAACCTGACCGGCGCCTCCGGACACGCCTACAACGCCCACTACACCGACCAGACCGACAAGTGGGCCAAGGGCGAGCTGCTCGACTGGGCCTACGGCAAGCAGGCGGTCGACGCCAGGACGGTCGACACGCTCGTCCTCACGCCGTAGGGCGCGCGACCGCGCTCACGCCGCAGGGAGCGCGACGCGACGGCCCTCAGGCCCGGAAGCGGAGGGTGACCTCCGGGGTCACCACCGCGTGCACGGGGTGGTCGTGCGGTTCCTCCGGGACCCGCTCGACCACCTCGTTCGCGTACAGGAGCACCACCAGGGCCGGATCGTGCCCGGCCCGTACGATGCGGGCCAGGACCCGGTCGTACGAGCCGCCTCCCCGCCCCAGCCGCATGCCCCGCACGTCCACCGCCAGGCCGGGCAGGAGGACCGTGTCGGCCTCCAGGACGGCGTCCACGCCCAGCCGGGGCCCGGCGGGCTCCAGGAGGCCGCGCCGGGCCCGTACGAGCCGCTCGGCGCCCTCGTAGGCCGCCCAGTCCAGGTCGTTGTCCTCCAGCAGGACCGGCAGCAGGACGCGGACGCCCCGCTCGCGCAGCACGTCGAGCAGGGCGCGCGTGCCGGGTTCGCTCCCTATCGAGACGTATGCGGCAACCGTCCACGCTCGCCGCAGCTCGGGCAGGTTCAGGGCCGCGTCCGCGAGAACCGCGGCCGCCTCCTGGACGTCATTACTGGTCAGGAGGGTGCGGGCGGCGAGGAGTTGGCGCCGCAGAGCGGTCTTTTCGGGCATGTCGCCGGTCACGGTGGCTTCACAAACCTCTCGTACATGGCGATATGGGCAGGAAGTTAACCGGAAGCTAATCTTCCGCCCATACCGACCGGATATGGTGCTCCGCATGACTCAGTCGCACCCCAGGATCAGCAAGGCTGTCATCCCCGCCGCCGGCCTCGGCACCAGGTTCCTGCCGGCCACGAAAGCCACTCCCAAAGAGATGCTGCCTGTGGTCGACAAGCCCGCCATCCAGTACGTGGTCGAGGAGGCCGTGAGCGCCGGCCTCTCCGACGTACTGATGATCACCGGCCGCAACAAGCGGCCCCTCGAGGACCACTTCGACCGCAACTACGAGCTCGAAGAGGCCCTCATCAAGAAGGGCGACCAGGAGCGCCTCGCCAAGGTCCAGGAGTCCAGCGACCTGGCCACCATGCACTACGTCCGCCAGGGCGACCCGCGCGGGCTCGGCCACGCCGTCCTGTGCGCCGCGCCGCACGTCGGCAACGAGCCCTTCGCCGTCCTCCTCGGCGACGACCTCATCGACCCCCGCGACCCCCTGCTGTCCCGCATGGTCGAGGTCCAGGAGCGCCAGGGCGGCAGCGTCATCGCGCTGATGGAGGTCGACCCGTCCCAGATCCACCTCTACGGCTGCGCGGCCGTCGAGCCGACCGGCGAGGCCGACGTCGTCAAGGTGACCAACCTGGTCGAGAAGCCCGACCCGGCCGAGGCGCCCAGCAACTACGCCATCATCGGCCGCTACGTCCTGGACCCCGGCGTCTTCGGGATACTGCGCCGGACCGAGCCCGGCCGCGGCGGCGAGATCCAGCTCACCGACGCCCTCCAGAAGCTCGTCGCCGACGAGTCGGTGGGCGGTCCGGTGCACGGCGTCGTCTTCAAGGGCCGCCGCTATGACACCGGCGACCGCGGCGACTACCTGCGGGCCATTGTCAGACTCGCGTGCGAACGTGAGGATCTGGGACCGGACTTCCGGAACTGGCTGCGCGGTTACGTCACCGAGGAGATGCAAGGACTGTGAGTACGACCTGGTCGGTGGACGAGCACCTGGAGGACATCCTCCAGGCGGTCCACCCGCTCGACCCGATCGAGCTGCCGCTGCCCGACGCCCAGGGCTGCGTCCTGGTCGAGGACGTCATGGTGCCCGTCGCCCTGCCGCCCTTCGACAACAGTTCCATGGACGGGTACGCGGTACGGGTCGCCGATGTCACCGGCGCCACCGGGGAATTCCCGGCGGTGCTCACGGTGATCGGCGACGTGGCGGCGGGCAGCGCCGGGCTGCCCACCGTCGGCCCCGGCCAGGCCGCCCGCATCATGACGGGCGCCCCGCTGCCACCCGGCGCCGAAGCGGTCGTCCCCGTCGAGTGGACCGACGGCGGCACCGGCGGCGCGCCCGCCACCGGCATGCGGGCAGCGAGCGCCGCCCCCGAGGGCGCCACCGGCGAGGTCCGCGTGTACCGCCCGGCCGAGGCCCGCGCCCATGTACGCGCGCGTGGCAGCGACGTCCAGGCCGGCGACCTGGCCCTGGAGGCCGGCACCGTCCTCGGCCCGCCGCAGATCGGCCTGCTCGCCGCCATCGGACGCGGCACCGTCCGGGTGCGTCCCCGCCCGCGGGTGGTCGTGATCTCCACCGGCAGTGAACTGGTCCAGCCCGGCGAGGAGCTCGGCCAGGGCCAGATCTACGACTCCAACAGCTTCGCCCTGGCCGCCGCCGCGCGCGACGCCGGCGCCATCGCCTACCGGGTCGGCGCCGTCACCGACGACGCCACGACGCTGCGGGCCGCGATCGAGGACCAGCTGATCCGCGCCGACCTCCTGGTCACCACCGGCGGGGTCAGCGTCGGCGCGTACGACGTCGTGAAGGAGGCCCTCTCCTCGGTGGGCGACGAGGACGAGCCGGGCAGCGGCATCGACTTCCGCAAGCTCGCCATGCAGCCGGGCAAGCCGCAGGGCTTCGGATCCATCGGCCCCGAACACACCCCGCTGCTGGCCCTGCCCGGGAACCCGGTCTCGTCGTACGTCTCCTTCGAGCTGTTCGTCCGGCCCGCGATCCGCGCCCTGATGGGCCTCAAGGACGTGAGGGACATCCAGCGGCCACGCGTGCGTGCCGCCCTCGCCGCCGACAAGCCGCTGTCCTCGCCCGCCGGCAAGCGCCAGTTCCTGCGCGGCACGTACGACGCCGAGGCGGGCACGGTCACGCCTGTGGGCGGCGCCGGATCGCACCTGATCGCCGCCCTCGCGCACGCGGACGCCCTGCTCGTGGTCCCCGAGGACACCACCACGGTGGAGCCGGGCAGTGCGCTGGACGTGGTCCTCATCGGCTGATAGTCCGGGCGTGGCGGTACCGTGTCTGCCGCTGTGCCTTCCCGGGGGACCACCCCCGGCCCCCGTCGGCGGGACAATGGCCGTGCGGGGCAATCGGCGCCGGAACACGCGAGGCGGAGTTCAGCAGTGAGTACGCAAGGCAGCCTGACGCACATCGACGAGTCGGGGGCGGCCCGTATGGTCGACGTCTCCGGGAAGGACGTCACCGCCCGCACCGCCCGCGCCACCGGACGGGTCCTCGTCTCGCCCCGGGTGATCGAGCTGCTGCGCGGCGAGGGCGTGCCCAAGGGAGACGCCCTCGCCACGGCCCGTATCGCGGGCATCATGGGCGCCAAGCGCACCCCCGACCTCATCCCGCTCTGCCACCCGCTGGCCGTCTCCGGCGTGAAGCTGGACCTGTCGGTCGCGGACGACGCGGTCGAGATCGCGGCGACGGTGAAGACCACGGACCGTACCGGCGTCGAGATGGAGGCCCTCACGGCCGTGACGGTGGCCGCGCTGACCGTCGTCGACATGGTCAAGGCCGTCGACAAGGCGGCCGTCATCACCGACGTACGGGTGGAGGAGAAGACGGGCGGCAAGTCGGGCCACTACCGGCGCGCCGAGGCGGAAGGGGCACAGGCGTGACGCCCCGGGCCGGCCACGTCCACGGCGCGCACCCCCACGAGCCGGGCCGGACCCCCGCCGGAACGCCCGCGCCCCCCGTCGGGCCCGACACCAGGCCCGACACCGACACCAGGCCCGACACCGACACCGGCACCGCTCCCGCAGCCTCCCGCCCCCCGTACCGCGCGCTCGTCGTCACCGCGTCCAACCGGGCCTCCGCCGGGGTGTACGAGGACAAGGGCGGCCCCATCCTCGCCGAAGGACTCACCAGGCTGGGCTTCGCCGTGGACGGGCCCCAGGTCGTGCCCGACGGCGACCCCGTCGAGGCCGCGCTGCGCGCCGGGGTGGAGGCCGCGTACGACGTGATCCTCACGACCGGCGGCACGGGCGTCTCGCCCACCGACCGCACCCCCGACGTCACCCGCCGCGTCCTCGACCACGAGGTCCCCGGCATCCCGGAGGCCATCCGCGCGTACGGCCGCGAGAAGGTCCCGACCGCCGCGCTCTCCCGGGGCCTGGCCGGGGTCGCCGGGCGCACCCTGATCGTCAACCTGCCCGGCTCCACCGGCGGCGTCCGCGACGGCCTCGCCGTCCTGGAACGGCTGCTGGTCCACGCGGTCGACCAGCTGCGCGGCGGCGACCACCCCAGACCGTCATGAACCCGGCCTGGCCGGTGACGCTGGCGGACGGCGGCGTCGTCCTGCGGCCGATAAAGCTGCGCGACCAGCGGGCCTGGCGCGAGGTCAACCGGCGCAACCGCGACTGGCTGCGCCCCTGGGAGGCGACCATCCCGCCGCCCGCGCCCGGCGTCCCGTTCGCCCAGCGCCCCACGTACCGCCAGATGGTCCGCCATCTGCGCACGGAGGCGAACGCGGGGCGGATGCTGCCCTTCGTCGTCGAGTACGAGGGGCGGCTGGTGGGCCAGCTGACCGTCGCGGGCATCACCTGGGGCTCGATGTGCTCGGGCCATGTCGGCTACTGGGTGGACCGCGAGGTCGCCGGCCGGGGCGTCATGCCCACGTCCGTGGCGCTCGCCGTCGACCACTGCTTCCGTACGGTCGGGCTGCACCGGATCGAGGTCTGCATCCGGCCGGAGAACACCCCGAGCCGCCGGGTCGTGGAGAAACTGGGTTTCCGCGAGGAAGGGCTGCGTCCGCGCTACCTCCACATCGACGGCGCCTGGCGCGACCACCTGGTGTTCGCGCTCACCGCGGAGGAGGTACCGGAGGGGCTGCTGCGCCGCTGGCACCGGATCAGTCGGGGAACCCCACGCTGAAATAAAAAATACGTTCGAATTTGGTCACCGACCCCTCACAACCGGTCCGATCAATCACAAAAAAATTCAGTGATATCAGCCAGATCGTGCGACACACCGGCCCAATTGGCCGATGGCCGGATGCGAACCCCTCTACGGTGTGAGGCGTGAGCAGCAGCGGCCTCATCTACGCAGTCATCGTCGGGGCCTGGGCCGCCTACCTGGTGCCGATGTGGCTCCGCAGGCAGGACGAGCTGAACGAAGCCCGTCCGACGGAACGCTTCAGCACCGCCATCCGGCTCCTGTCCGGACGGGCGGGCATGGAGCGCCGGTACGCCAAGGAGCTGCGCGAGCGCACCGCCGAACAGGCGGCGTCGCCCGACGTCGACCCGGACGCCGAGACCGAGCACCTCAGCTCGGTCGACGTCCGGGCCTTCGCCGCGCCCCCGGCTCGTACCGAGGCGCGCCTGGAGGTCCCGCAGGCCATGCCCGCGAGACCCCGCCCCGCGGGGCGGCCGCGCCCGGCAGGCCCGGCCGGTGCGGCCGCCGAGCGCGCCCGGCGCTCCAAAGTGCTGGCCAGGCGCCGGCGCACCACGGTGGTCCTCTTCCTGGCCTTCACGCTCGGCGCGATCGTCGCGGCGGTCGGCGGCCTGGCGTTCCTGTGGGCCCCGGGAGTCCCCGCCGTGCTGCTGAGCGCGTACATCGTCCACCTGCGGGCCCAGGAGCGCCGCCGCTTCGTGTACGTCATGGACCGGCGCCGCGCCGAGGCCGCCGCGCAGCGCCTGCGCGAGAGCCGCCCGCGCGGCCGTCCCGCCCCCGACCAGGACAACACGCCCGAGGCCCGCCACCCGCAGCCCGACCCGGAACCGGCCCCCGCGCTCACCCCGCAGGAGGCCGGGCGCCGCGCGCTGGTCGAGCAGACCGACCACGCCGAGTGGGTGGACCAGCAGCGCGCCCACGGCCCCACCCACGGCGACAGCTGGGACCCGGTCCCCGTGCCGCTGCCCACCTACGTCACCGCCCCGGTCGCCCCCCGCGCGACGGGCGGCGTCGACGTCACCGACCCGGAGACCTGGAGCGCGGCCCGCTCCTCCCCGGCGGAACCGACCCCGCCCCCGGCGACCCGCCAGAACCCCCACCCGAGCCCGTACCCGCCGCGCCGCTCCCACGACCACGGCAGGACACCGCTCTTCGACCAGTACGCGGACGAGGACCGCCCCCGCGCCGCCAACGAGTGAGGCCGATGAGCGAGGCCGATGAGCGAGGCCAACGAGCGACAGGCCCGGCGGCGGTGGCACGTGACACACCTCTCCGCGGCCCGCGCGGAACGGATTTCCAAGCACCCGGATCGGGATGCTAATGTTTCACACGTCGCAAGGGCCTGTGGCGCAGACTGGTAGCGCACCTCGTTCGCATCGAGGGGGTCAGGGGTTCAAATCCCCTCAGGTCCACGCACAGAGGACACTTCGCGGGTCACCCCGCGAACGGTTCACCGAGATCCCGTTCGGACGGTCACCGTCTGAGCGGGATCTCGTCGTTCGGGCCTCTCTTGTGTGAAAGCGCGGGGACCGCCTCAGGGGTATGCGGCACCACGCCGCGCCGCTGACGGCGCGGGCATCTTTCGGCCAGCATGGTCGAGGTCTGCCGACTCCGGTGGCCGATACCCCTTTACGTGCGGAAGCCTCGGCGCCCGCCGGGCGGACGTGCAGGCTCCGCTATTTCTCCGGCGGCTGCCGTCAGCGCAGGTGGGGACGGCGTTGCCGCAGTGATTTGCGGCGCTGCGGACGAGTCGGTGCCGCTGTCTCTTGACGCCGGAGTATGCCCTTCGTCTTCATGTGTTGTTAATGATCCTTGTCTGACCGTTCGTAGACTTTCGGCCATCGGCTTGTTCTTGCTTCCTTGCCTGTCTTCGAGTGGTCGTTCTAAGGTCTCGGTGTTCGAGGAGTGGAGAGTTGCACGCTCTCCTCTTTGTGTTCCGTGGGAACACCTCACCTCACCTCATCCCGCCTGACTTTCGTCGTCACTCGCCCTGAATCAAGGGTGCACCTCTATCAGGAGAAAGACGTATCGGCTCAGGAGTGCGGTCAAATGGTAGATCGGACAGTGCTGCTCGATGTCACAATCCGCGACGGCGGGTACATCAATAAACATTCCTGGACCACTACGCAGGCGTCCCAGGTAATCGCAGCCTGTTCCGCTGCGGGGGTCCCTTATTCCGAAGTCGGATATCTGAGGCCGGAGCGGCACGCGCTCGACGGTGCGGAAGCGCCGTCGGCTTCATGTCCGCCCGCGTATCTCGAGAAGGTCCGGGAGGCCGCGGCGGGGGTGGGGCTGGTGGTGATGGCGCACGCGAAGGACGCCATGCCGCAGAGCGTTGCCCGGCTCGCCGATTTCGGGGTACGGATGGTGCGCATGCCCACTCGGCCCGACCAGGTGGCCCGGCTCGCGCCGTACGCGGAGGCGGTGCGGGGGGCCGGCATGGAGTTCGCTGTCAACCTCATACGGGTCAGCGAGCTGACCGAGCAGGCCGTCGCGGAAGCCGCCCAGGCCGCGGAGAAACTCTCCGTCGACATCTTCTACCTCGCCGACTCCAATGGAAGCCTTCTCCCCGAGGACGTCATCCGGTTATGGGGCCCCGTGCGTGAGAACGTCGGTGCGGTGCTCGGGTTCCACCTGCACGACGGCATCAGTATGGGCTTCGCGAATGCGCTGGCCGCCATGCAGCAGGGTTTTACGTACATCGACGCTTCGTTGTCCGGGATGGGGAAGGGCGGGGGGAATCTCCCGCTGGAGCTCATCGCTGCTTATCTGCGGTCCCGGAGCGGTCGCGAATTCAAAGTCACTCCGCTGATCGAGACCGCGGCCGAACTGCTGAAGCCCTGGAAGGGAAACCAGATTCTCGCCCGATGCGAGGCCATGGTCGGCGGGATTCTCGACCTGAATATGGACGAGCTTGCCGAGCTCAATGGGGCGGGCCCGGGAAATGTTCTGACGATTCTCGATGGTGCGTCCGCCAGTCGGTGACCCGCCCGTGAGGGCCAGTCCCACGTTCGCTGGAAACACCTAGCCGAAGGAGACGAATGTCCGGCACCGCGTTCATCGAAGAGATCGAAAGCATCATCGCGGAACGGTCGAAGATGACCAGTCCGCTCTACCAGACCATCCTCGGGGGCAAGGCGACCAAGCGCCTGCTCCAGACCTTCGTGATCCAGCGGTGGCCCATCAAGAGCTGGTGGACGCGGAACCTGATGGGTGTCGCGCACCGCGTGGACGACCTCGACCTGCGCCTCTCCTTCATCGAGAACGCCTATGAGGAGGAGACCGGCGGCCTGACCAACTCCAAGCGGCACGTCGAGACCTTCGAGGACTTCGGGCGGTCCGTCGGTGTGGATCCCGCCACGCTCCCGGAGGTCGAGCTGTTCCCGGAGACGGTCGCGGTGATCGAGCACAACAAGAACGCCTGCAACAACACCAACGTGCACTTCACCGTCGGCGCCACGTCCGTACTGATGCTGATGGAGGGACAGCCCCCCATCACCAACGACGCAGGCCACAGCATGATGGCGGTGATGCGCGACGTCTACAAGCTCCCGACGTGGGGCTACGAGTTCTTCGTGCACCACGCCTCCGGCGACGCCGACCAGGACGGCGTCAGCGAGTTGGAGGACGAGCACACCGAGCCGCTGCGGCAGCTGCTGCTGCGCTACTGCGACACTCCGAAGCGTCAGCAGGACGCCAAGGACAGTCTGCGGCAGGCGATCGAACTGCGTCATCGGCACTTCGACGCCGTCCTGCGCGCGGGCTACGACCCGTCCGAACCGGTCTTCGTCTACGAGGACTAGGGCGTGTCCCACCTCTCCCACGCCCGCCCCGCCTCTCCCGGCCGGCAGGGGCCGCGCCCCCAGGCCGTGGAGGGGCGGGGCGGCCCCCCGCCCTACCCGCAGGTGTTCTTCGGTGGCCGCTGGGTGACCAGGGCCGAAGCCCTGGTGCCGATCGACAGCCTCGCCATGCGCTACGGGCTGTCCGTGTTCGAAGGCGTCAGGCTCTACACCCCGGCGGCCGGCGGCCTGGCCAGGCCGTTCCTGCTCGCGGAGCATCTGAAGCGGATGGCCGCGTCGCTGGACGCCATGGGGTTCCCGGATCCCGGGCTTGCCGAGCTGCCGGCCGTGATCGACGAGCTGACCGAACGCAACGCCATCACCCGGGACGCCTACGTGCGGGTGGCGGCCACCCCACTCAACCCGGGGACGCTGGCGGAGCCGGCCCGGCCCGAGCTGAGCGTCACAGCCGTCCCCATGGGCCGCAAGCGCTGGCTCGCCGAGGAGCGGGCGATGGCGCTGTGCGTCAGTGACTGGCAGCGCGGCTCCGCGGCCGTGCATCCGCCCGCGGCCAAGAACATCGCCAACTACGCCGGTCCCCGGCTGGCCTGGCTTCAGGCCCGGGAAGCCGGCTACGACGGCTGCGTCCTGACGAACCAGCACGGGCGGATCGCCGAGGCCCCCACAGCGGCACTCTTCATCGTCCGGGGCGGGAAGCTCCTCACCCCCGCGCTGTCGGAAGACGTGCTCCCCAGCATCACCCGCTCCTGGGTGCTGCGGGCCGCGTGCTCGCTGGGGGCGGTCGCGGAGGAGACCCGGCTCACGCGTGAGGACCTCTACGCGGCGGACGAGGCGTTTCTGTGCGGCACGGGGCTGGAGTTCGCGCCGGTTGCCTCCTTCGACGGGCGGGAGTGCCGGTTCCACGAACTCAGGCCCCTCACCCGGCAGCTGATCATCGCGTACTTCGAAGAGGTGAGGGGCGGACGCCCGTCCGGAGAGGAGTCCGGAGAGGAATCCGGAGAGCAGTCCGGAGAGCAGTCCGGAGAGGAAGGGGAGGTGGTGGCTGGTGGGAGAGCCGGTCGCGCATGAGGCGGTGGACGCCGGGGAAGAGGACGGCCCCCCGGCGGGGCTGATCGACTGGGGCACGGCGCTGGACATGGCGGCACGGCTGACACGCGTCGGCCGCGGAGGGCAGGGACTGGCGCCGCTGGTGGCCGAGGCGCGGGGTGCGGCTCCCGTGTTCCAGAACAAGGACCATCCGCTCTCCCCGCTGCCGCTCGTCGTGAACGGCGCATCCGCCGCGCGCACGGCCCGCCGGCTCGAAGCGTACGTACGGCTGCTGGAGAAGGCCGTACGGATCTACCGGCAGGACCCGGAGGTGCGCCGCTGGTACGGGCTGGGGCAGGCGGCCGATGCCCTGATCGACGGTGAGACGGAGGCGGGCCGGGACACCCGTATCCACGTATGCCGCCTGGACGGCTATCTCCAGCAGGGCAGCGAGAGGCTGCGAGTGCTGGAGAACAACGCCGACGCACCGGCCGGCACGCTGTTCACGCCCCGCGTCCACTCCGTCGTGGCCGCGGTTCTGGAGCGCGCCGGTATCGAACTGCCCCCTCACGCGCACGACGTCGCTCCCGACGGCGCCGCCCTCCTCGATGTCCTCACCGCCGCGCTGTCCGACGCCGGACGCCTGCCGGGCACACCGTGTGTGGCCGTGCTCCAGCCGCGAGGCAAGGAGAACCGCGAGAGCCGGGAGATGGCAGCCCTCTTCCGCACGCTCGATGTCGACGCACTCGTCGTCGACCCGCACGAGCTCACCGCGTCCGGCGGTCACGCATGGGCCGGGCGCCGGCGGGTCGACGTCTGCTGGAACAAGATCAATACGGTCTCCTGGGACCGCATGGTGTCGGACGACCCGGAACTGCTCAAGCGCTGGCTGGGACTGCTCCGCGAGACGGACCTCGTGCACGTCAACTCGTTCGCCGCCCGCTATGTGGCGGAGAACAAGCTCACTCTCGCGCTGCTGCAGGAGGAGGAGTTCGCCCACCACTTCGACGAGGACGACCGGGACCTGACGACCGGACTGCTGCCCTGGGCCCGACGGCTGCGCGCGGACACGCGCCGGGTCCTCGACGAGCAGCACCGTTACGTGATCAAGGAACCGTACGACATCCGCGGGGACGGCGTGACCGTCGGCCGTGCCGTATCGCACTCGGCCTGGTCGGAGGCGGTCGCCAGCGCGGGCCGGCAGCCCGCGATCGTCCAGGAGTACGTGGCCCCCAGCGCCTACCCGACCGTGCGCACCGGCGGGGTACCGCGCGTCGTGGCCATGCCGTTCAGTCTCGACACCTACGTCCTACGGGGCAGGACCGCCTTCTTCGGGTCCAAGGCAAGCCTGCGGGAGCGGGTCAATGTCTTCCAGGGCGGCCAGAAGCTCGCTGTGCACGTGACGTCCGCAGCACGGGACGGGGAGGAATCCGCATGAACGTCGACAGGGTCGCCCTGAGGCTGGTGACGGCCCGGCTGGCCCGGCCGTTCGAGAACCGGTGGCAGCGCTACCACACCTGGACCAAGCTGATCGTCGAAGTGGACGGCGACGGGGGGACCGGCCGTGCCGAGTGCACCGCCATGGAGACCCCCTTCTACAACTACGAGACGATCGTGACGGCGTGGTACGTCATCGAGGAGTACCTGGGCCCCATGCTCCTCGCCGCCGACGACTGCGATCCGCACAGCTGCATGCGGCTGTGGCGCGAGGTCAACGGTCACGAGGAGGCCAAGGGCGCGCTGGAGACGGCTCTGTGGGACCTCCAGGCGCGGCTGCGTGGCAGGCCGCTGTGCGAGGAACTCGGCGGGTCGGTGCGCCCGGTGCCGGTCGGCGCCACCGCGGGGATCGAGCCCACGATCGATGAACTGCTGGAGAACGTGGCGAACGCCGTGCGCACCGGATACCAGCGGGTGCGGCTGAAGATCCAGCCCGGCTGGGACACCGACCCCGTGCGTGAAGTACGCGCCGCCTTCCCCGAACTGCCCGTCATCGCCGACGCCAACGCCGCCTACGACGAATCCCATGTCGAACACCTGACGACGCTGGACGAACTCGGCCTGCTCGCCCTGGAACAGCCCTTTCCCCGGCACTTGCTGCCGACCACCGCCGAGCTCCAGCACCGCCTGGAGACGGCCGTCTGCCTGGACGAACAGGTGCACTCGCTGCGTGAGACGCAGGACGCCGTCCGCCTCGGTGCCTGCCGCATGGTCAACATCAAGACGGGGCGGGTCGGCGGACTGGGCGAATCGGTGCGCGTCCACGACTTCTGCGCAGGCGAGGGCATCCCGACGTTCGTCGGCGGCAAATGGGACCAAGGGATCGGCCGGTGGACGAATCTGGCGCTCGCCACCCTCCCCAACATGACCCTCGCCAGCGATGTCGGCCCCAGCGACACGTACTACGACGACGACGGCGCATGGCCTCGCCTCGCCTTCCACGAGCCCGGCTGGGTGAGGCCCCTCCCCGGGCCGGGCACCGGTGCCGAGCCGACCGGCACCCTCAAGGTCGAACGAGAGAAGGAACTGACAAAGGGCGTGGACCGCTGATGGGAAATGCGCAGCAGATCTTCCAGGAGCACGGCACCAGCGCCGTGAGCGACGCCTTGGACATGCTCGGGTACGGGGACACCGGCCTGTGCGGGCTGCGGCGGATGTCGGGAACACGCGCCGTGGCGGGCCCCGCCTACACGCTGCGCTACGTGCCGGTGGAGCACGGGCAGAGCGCGCCGGCCGGGGAGTTCGTCGACGACGTACCCGAGGGGGCTGTCGTACTGATCGCCAATGAAGGGCGCACCCACTGCACGGTCTGGGGCGACATCCTCTCCGAGACCGCGATCCGGCGGGGAGTGGCAGGCACCGTCATCGACGGCGCGTGCCGGGACGTCGGCGCCATCCGCGCACTGGGCTACCCGCTGTGGAGCCGCGCCGCCTACATGAAGTCGGGCAAGCATCGGGTGCGGCTCGAAGCGGTACAGCAGCCGGTGACCGTCTTCGGGGTCAGGGTCGAT
Organism: Streptomyces sp. CB03234; assembly: GCF_001905885.1. Lineage (GTDB taxonomy): Bacteria > Actinomycetota > Actinomycetes > Streptomycetales > Streptomycetaceae > Streptomyces. Next base: position 378,658 of record NZ_LIYH01000006.1, read on the forward strand.
CCCGGCGACATCGTCGTCGGCGACGACGCCGGCGGCCTGGTGGTGCCCGCACGCCTTGCGGAGCGTACAGCCGAGAAAGTGCTGCGGGTCGTCGCTGTCGAGGAGGCCATACGCGCCGACATCGCCACGGGGACGCCGCTGCGGGAGGCCCGTCGGCGCAGTGGGTACAACGCGCTCGGGCTGGTGAGCCGGTCCGTGCCGGGAGCGAGGCCATGAACGGTGGCGCCGAGGGGCTGAGGGTAGCGGTCGGCGGGGTGGTGCACGAGTCGAGCACCTTCATGGTCGAGTACCTGGGGACGGCCCCGCTCTCCGCCTTCTCACTCCACCAAGGCGAGGAGATCCTGGCGGAGTTCACCGGGACCAACACCGTCACCGATGGCTACCTGACGGCCTGCGCGACAGAGGCGGCCGAGGTACTCCCCGCGTTCCACGCCCGCGCGGAGCCCGGCCCCGCCGTCGACGCGGACGTCTACCACGAGCTTGAAGCCCGGCTGCTGTCGCGGCTGCGCGCCGCCGGGCCGTGTGACGTCGTCCTGCTCGACCTCCACGGAGCGGGGGTGGTCGCACCGCACCACTCGCTGGACGTCGCGGTGCTGCGCGCTGTACGCACCCTTCTGCCCGAGGCGGTGCTGGCCGTCACCATGGACCTGCACGCCAATGTGCCGCCCGAACTCACCGAGCTGGCCGATGTGGTGAGTGGATACCACCTGTACCCGCACACCGACTGCGCCGAGCGCGCACGGCTCGCCGCAGAGATCGCCTTCGCCGCCGCCCGCGGGGCGGCGCACCCCGTGACACACCTGCGCAGGCTTCCGATGCTGCTGCCGCCGTCCCCGACGACCGAGGGCTCCCCGGCACGGGAACTCATGGAACGGGTGAAGTCGGCCGAGGAACGGCCCGGTGTCCTGGCATGCACCGTGTTCCACGGCTTCCCGTACGCCGATACCGAGCAGGCCGCGACCAGCGTGGTGACCGTCACCGACGGGGATCACGGGCTCGCCCGGCGGTGCGGCGAGGACGTCGCCGGCTGGCTGGAGGAGCACCGCGAGCGTTTCCGCAGCGAACTGATCGGCCCGGAGGAGGCCGTACGCCTGGCCCGCGCGTCGGACGCGGCCACCGTCGTGATCGGTGACGGTACCGACAACCCCGGCTGCGGAGCCACCGGCGACAGCACGCACCTGCTGCGCGCCCTGCTGGACGTGCCCGAGCCCACCTGCTTCGCCACGCTCTGGGACCCGGAAACCGTGGCCGTCGCGATGGCGGCCGGGGTCGGCGCCACCCTCCCGCTCCGGCTGGGCGGGCGGCACGGCTGGGCCAGCGGCCCGCCCATCGAGGCGGAGGGAACGGTACGCGCCATCACGGACGGCGCGATCGTCCAGACCGCGATGCGGCGGGGCAAGCGAACGGACTTCGGCAGGTGCGTCCGTATCACCGTCGGGACGACGGACGTGATCGTTGCCTCCGAACGACGTCAGGTCCTCGACGCGGAGATCCTCCGGCTGCACGGCGTCATGCCGGAGCGCTGCCGCATCATCGGGGTGAAGTCCGTCAACCACTTCCGGGCCGGGTTCGCCGAGGTGGCCGGTCAGCTGCTGGTGGCGGACGCTCCCGGGCCGACGGCCCGCAGGATCGAGGACATTCCACGACAGGGCCCCACTCAAGCCCTCTGGCCCATGTCGTCCCGTACATCGCGTACATCGCAGGAAGGGCTTGCATGGACGTAATGGAAGCGGTGCTGACCCGGCGCAGCGTCACCCGGCTGGACGGACCCGCACCGGACGACGACGAGATGCTGGAACTGGTCCAAGCGGCATCGACCGCACCGGACCACGGACTGCTCAGGCCCTGGCGCCTGGTCATGATCAGAGGTGAGGGGCGTCAGCGCCTGGGCGAGGCACTCGGCCGGGCGGCCGCCGACCCGGCCCAGGCCGAGCGCGCCGCGGCCAAACCCTTGCGGGCCCCTCTGCTGGTCTCCATCGTCTTCTGCCCCCGGCCCGAGCACCCCAAGGTGCCCGAGTGGGAACAACTCGCCGCCACGGTGTCCATGACCCACACCCTGCACCTGCTGCTGCACAGCCGGGGATGGGGCGCCATCTGGCGCACCGGCAGCGCCATCGACTCGCCCCGGGTCCGCGAGTGCATCGGCGTGGAGGCCACGGAGCAGCTGCTCGGATGGCTCTACGTCGGTACGCCGAGGTCCTCACCGCCGGCCCCGGCCCGCCGGCCGGTCGACGTACGGGCGAAGGTACGGTCCCTGGGGGCGCCGCAGGGGACCGGAGCCGGGCGGTGAGCGCGCCGGAGGGCGGGGACGTGCGCGCCTGGGAGCCCGCGCCACGGATGCGCGGCTTCGGGCCGTCGATCTTCAGCGAGATGACTCAGCTCGCACAGGGCACCGGCGCCATCAACCTCGGCCAGGGGTTCCCCGACACCGACGGTCCGGACGGGCTGCTGAAGGCCGCCGCCGACGCTGTCGGATCCGGCCGCAACCAGTACCCGCCCGCCGCCGGGCTGCCCGAGCTGCGCGCCGCCGTCGCGGATCACCGCACGCGCCACGGCCTCGGGCCGCGCTACCGGCCGGAGGACGGCGAGGTGGTGATCACCACGGGTGCCACCGAGGCGATCGCGGCCGCCGTGCTGGCCTTCTGCGGGAACGGCGACCGGCTCCTCACCTTCGACCCCTGCTACGACTCGTACGCGGCCGTGGCGCGCCTGGCCGGGGCCGAACTCGTCCCCGTACCCCTGGGCATCGACGGCGACGGCTTCGCTCTGGACGCAGACGCGCTGCGTGCCGCTGCCGTGTCCGCTCGGGCGAGGGTGTTGCTGCTCAACACCCCCCACAACCCCACCGGGAAGGTTTTCACCCCCGCCGAACTCGCCGAGATCGCCGACGTCTGCCGCGAGCAGGACCTCGTTGTCGTCACGGATGAGGTGTACGAGCACCTCGTCTATGACGGGCGGGCGTACGAGACCATCGCGGGACTGCCGGGCATGCGTGAGCGGACGGTGGTGATCTCGTCGGCGGGCAAGACGTTCAGCGTCACCGGCTGGAAGGTCGGCTGGGCCTGCGGGCCGGCGGGACTGATCACCCCGTTGCTCTCCGCGAAGCAGTTCCTCACCTTCGGGTCCGGAACCCCACTGCAGGACGCGGTCGCCCGCGTGCTCGCGTCCGGTGAGGAGTGCGACACCTGGATCCGCGGCCTGAGCTGTTCTCTGCAGCGGCGCAGGGACCTGCTCCGCGAGGGGCTGGAACGGGCCGGGCTGCGCACCTTCCGAGCCGAAGGGGGCTACTTCCTTCAGGCCGATATCCGCTCCTGGGGGTACGAGGACGATGTGACGTTCTGCCGGGAGCTGCCCGGGCGGGCCGGCGTGGTGGCCGTACCCGCGTCGGCGTTCTACCAAGGTCAGGACAGTCCTCGATGGCTGGCGCGGTTCGCCTTCTGCAAGCGGGAGGAGGTCCTGCGGGAGGCGGTGGCGAGACTGGCCGGTGCGGCGGACGCGCTGGGCAGGAACTGGCCCGGCGTCACGCCGGTGTAGCGCTTGAAGACCCGGGTGAAGTGCGCCTGGTCGTAGAAGCCGGTGCGCAGCGCGACCTCGGCGGCCTGCAGGCCCTCGAAGAGCAGCGCGCGTGCCCGCCAGACCCGCAGTTGCGTCTGGTAGGCGTGCGGGGGCATGCCCATCGCGGCGGAGAAGGAACGTATGAGGTGGTGGACGCCTACGCCGCAGATCTGTGACAGCTGCTTCAGGGAGACGTCCGCGTCGGGGTGGGCGTGCAAGTAGTCGCGGGCGATGCGCGCCACGCGGGGCACCTCCGCGACCGGACCGCCGTGCTCGGCGCCGTGCTCGGCCAGTGCCCGGCCGACCTCCAGCAGGGCACTGTCGCGGGCCAGGCTCGACGCGCGGGAGCCGAGCGCGTCATGGGCCCGGGCCAGGGACCGGATCAGGCGGGGGTCGCGCAGCGTCCCGCTGGCCGGCAGCCGGGTCGACGTCGCGCCGGCGCTCCCGGGCGGGCCGAGGAGTTCGCCCAGGGTCCGGGGCTCGATGTACAGCACGCGGTAGCGGTATCCGGCCGGAGTGGCCGGGCTGCCCGTGTGCGGTTCCCCGGGCCGGATCATGAACGCCGTCCCGGACGGCGCCAGGTAATCGCGGCCCCCGCAGGTGAATGCCGCGGCACCCGCGTCGACCAGGGCGAGCGTCAGCGCCTCATGAGCGTGACGGGCGTAGACATGGCGGCGGAAGCGGGCGTGCAGTACCTCGACGCCCGCCAGGGGAGGACGCCAGAGAACGGCCCGGTCCTGGCCCGGCGGGCCGCCCTCCAAAGGGCTTGGGAACATGTGTCCAGGCTAACTCGGGGCCTTGACAGTCGCGTTGGTTCCCGTAACGTACCGGGCCTCGTTACGCCCCCACGGGTTCCTCACGTCGCCCGTCCAGCACCACCCGGCCGCCCACGCGCACCAGTCCACCGGGCCGCATCGTGGCCTCCACCACCGATCCGCGTCCCGTCCGGGCTCGTACGCCGTGTCCCAGCAGCGCTGCCAGCCGCACCACACCGGAGCCGCAGGCCTCGTCCTCCTCGACCCCCCATGCCCAGGCGAATGTCCGTGCCCGGACCGTGGGCTCGTCGTGAGCGTCGTCCCACGCCCAGATCAACGTGCGCTGCCAGTGTTCCCCACGTCCGGGAACGGCGGCCGACTCGACCGCCCCGGGGTCGGCCAACTGCTCCAGTTCCCAGTCCGGAGCGGTGCTGGGCGTGACGTCGATCCGGGCCCGAGCCCCTGAGACGGCACAGGGCACCGGGTTGTCCAGCCGCACGGGCTGCACAAGGAACTCCGGCGGTGTGCCGTCCTGTTGGGCGAGCAGCCAGGCCGTTCCCACCAACGGGTGACCGGCCATCGGGATCTCGGACGTGGGGGTGAAGATCTGCACCTTCCTGGATCCCCCTTTGTCGGCGAAACCGTCGACGTACACGGTTTCGCTGTACCCGAGCCGCGCGGCGAGCGCCTGCCGGCCGGCCGCGGGCACGCTCGCCCCGTCGAGGACGACACCGAGTGGGTTTCCGTACTGGCCCCGAGCATTGGTGAAGACCCGCAGGACGTGCACAGTGGCGGCCGGAGCCGACGTGGGTGACATGGGGAACAGCCCTCCGTCAGGTGTGCATGGCGGCGCCTCTGACCACCTTGTCGACCTCGCGCTTGTCACCGCGTACCGCGATACCCGCCAGCACCAGCTGGTCCGTGGGGACATCGGTGATGGTGGCCCGGTTGTCGTCGTCGTTGTTGGTGGCGAAGATCGCCTCCGGGTAGATGGCCACGATGACGTCCCGGCGCAGCGCCCGCTCGTGGATGGTCTTCAGACGCTGGGCATCCGCACTGAAGACGAGCACGGGCTGCCGGAACATCGGCAGGTACTTCGTTCCGTCGCCGTCGACGTACGGTTCCCCGACGACACCGTCGACGGTGGCCGCGATACCGCTCGTGGTGAAGGCTGTGACGTTGAGCTTCTGCCAGTCCTGCAGATCGTCGCGGAGAACGACCGCGATCTTGGTGTCCCAGTCGAACCTGGTGGGAGTGGTCATGGCGATGACGTCCCGCCTTTCCTCGTGTGTTGGTGCGTTGGCTCACTACCGTGGTGTCGACGCGTCACGCGTCACTGGTGTGGCTATGTCCGGACGGGCCGTCAGCGTCACCGGCGCGGGCGGCGCTGCCTTGCCCTGTGGGCGGAGGGCCAGGACCAGGAGGCCCGCGCATATGGACAAGGCCCCGGCGACCTGTACTGCCGACGGCTCCTCGCCCAGTACGAGGAAGGCGAGGACGACGGCTGCCACAGGCTCGGCGAGGTTGAGCGTGGCCACCGCGGTCGGGGAGACCTTCCGCAGCCCGCGCGCATTGAGCCAGAAGGCGATGGCGCTCGTGAACAGTCCCAGGTAGAGCGCCATGAGTGCGCCGGAAGGCGTGCCGAGCCAGGAAGGGCCGGACAGCAGCAGCACGGGCAGGAGCAGGAAGCCGGATACGGCGACGGCGATCGTGGTCACCTCCGTGACGGGAGCTCCGGCGTCGAGCAGCCTGCTGCTCAGCACTGTGTATATCGCCACACTGCTACCTGCTGTCAGGCACATCAGGAAGCCGAAAATATCAGCCCGGGTCTCACCCACCACACCGCTCGATCCGATGAGACCGACAATGGCCAGAAGGGTGGCCAGATACCAGCGTTTCGTGGGCTTTTCGCCGCGCAGGAGATAGGCCACGATTCCGGTGGCGACGGGCACCGTGGCCACGGTGACGATCGATCCCATCGCGACGCCGAGGCGGGCCGCTCCGCTGAAGTAGCAGCTCTGGTAGACCGCGACCGAAGCGCCGAGCAGCACTGTGGTGCCCGGCAGGGCGCGGGCGGTCGTGAACCGGCTGCGCCGGCGGACGGCCAGCAGGAGCAGGAGGACCCCGCCCACCAGGACCCGGGCGGCTCCTACTGCCGCCGCGGGGGCTTCTTCAGGCCCCAGGGCCTGTGCCACACCGCTTGTTCCGAACAGCGCGGATCCGGCCAGTACCGACAGGACGGCCGCCGAATTCGGTGACGCCGATTGACGTTTCATGGAATGTTGCCCCTCCACTCCGGCCCCCCGGGCCGGTTCCCCCGTGCTTGCAGCGATCATGCTGTGCCAAGTCCCGCCGGGGCGTCTTGTACGAAATTGATGTGGGGAGGTGGGACGTGGTGACCGGCCGTGCCCCGCGCGGCCCCCGTGAGCGGCCCACGCCCACACGGGTCGCCCCAGGTGATGCGTGGGTCGCGCGCCGGAACTCTTGTTCCATAGCGGCGGGTTATGGAAAGCTGTGCAGCCCCGTGGGCCCAACAGGGCTTAATTGAGCGCGAGTTCGAATTTCTGGGCGGTGACCCCCCAAAAGGGAATCGGCACCGACAAGGTATGTACCAATCAGGCGGTGTTCTCCTTCAACCCCCCATCGCAATGCCCTGAATGGAAATAGCCCCATGCCCTCTCCCCGTCCCGGACATTCCGTCCCGCCACCGCCGCCCTACGCGCCCACGTCCGGAGGAGCGGACGCGGCACTGGCCGGCATGCTGAGCGCCGCACCCGGCGGGGGCGTGGCGGAGGACGCCTATCCCGCCACCGTGCTGATGGCGCGGCACTGCGGACCGGTGAGCGACTACGCGGCGCTCCTCACCGCCTCGCGCACCTACGCCTCGATGGCCGTGTCCGCCGCCTTCGCGCGCGTGCTGGACGACCTGCGGCACGGCGGCGCAGACCACGGTACGGAAGGGGCGCTACGGCCACGGCTGCTGGTGGCGGCACGCCGTACCGTCGCCGAGTGGGCCGGCGACCCGCGTATCGCGGCCCTCCTGGCCGGGCTGCCGCAACCCGCCGGGCCCGCGCCCGGCCGGGAGCTCGTGGCCCGCGCCTTCGCGGCATTGCCCGGACCGGCGCAGGTACTGCTGTGGCACCGGGAGGTCGAGGCCGAGGGGATATCCATTCCGGCCGCTTTGCTGGCCATCGACCCGCGTGCCGCGACGGCACAACTCGAAGAGGCCCGCGAACTGTTCCGCGCCGGTTGTCTGCGCGCCCATTCGGAGCTCGCCCCGGACGCGGAATGCCGCCACTACAACCGGCTGCTCGACATATCGCTGCGGCGCGGCGGGGCACTGATCCCGGACATTCAGCGGCATGTGGCGAAGTGCCGGCACTGCCGGAACGCGGTGGAACAGTTGCGGCAATTCGAGGGGCGGCTGCCGCTGCTGCTGGCCGAGGGCGTGCTGGGCGAGGGGGCCCGCGCATACGTCGAGTCACGGCCGGGCCGCTCCCGTGCCCGTACGCCCGACGAGGCCCGCAGGGCGGGGCGCCACTCGCGGGCCGTGCCCACGGGGGCGGCGCGGCGCCTCGCCGGGGCCGTACCGGGCGGGGGAGCCCTCCTGGTGGGGCTCGGGATCGTCCTGACCGGCGTCCTGGGCGTGGCGGCCGTGGCCGGCCTCCGGGCGGACCCGGGCGACGGCGGGCCCAGCGCCGGGAGTACGGTCCCGACGGCCCCACCGCAGGACGGCGCCACGAGCGCCGCCCCCGCGCCGGGCTCCCGGCCCACGACCGCCCCGCCGCAGCCGCCCGCGTCCGCCGGGCACGGCACCGGGCCCCTGGACACCCGGCTGCGCAACGCCGAGTCCGGGCTGTGCCTCGACATCCGGGACGGCCGGCCCCAGGTCGGCGCCGAACTGACACTCGCCCCGTGCGCGGCCTCACCGACGCAGGTGTGGCGGTACGAGCCGGACGGGCTGCTGCGCAGCACCACCGCGCCCGTCCTGTGCCCGAACTCCCAGGAGCCGTCCGGTGTGGTCGTGCTGCGGCTGTGCGCCACGCAGGCCGCCGCGACCGTCCGGTACGACCTCAGCGTCCAGGGGCACCTCGTGCCCCGCTGGCACGCGGGCCTGGGCCTGATGCCCGCCACCGCTCAGCCGGGGACCTCCGTCGTCGTCAAGCTCCGTGACGGGGCGGCGTCCCAGCGCTGGCTGACCGACGGGGCGGCGGGCGCCGCCTCGCCCCGGCGGGCGGTCGAGGAGACGGGGAAGGCCGAGGACGTCGAGACCGCGCGCTCGGGGAAGGGCCGCCCGTCCCCGGACCGGCCGCCCGGCCCGCCGGACACCGTCCCCGGGCACGGAGCACCGGCCGGGAAGGCCCCCGGCAACCGGCACGGCGTCCGCGGCGTCAGCGACCCGGCACCCGAACCGGACCCGGCACCCGACCCGGAGCCGGACCCGGGACCCGACCCGGAGCCGGACCCGGGACCCGACCCGGAGCCGGACCCGGCACCCGAACCGGCGCCGGAGCAGGCGCCGGAGCCCCTCGACGGCGTCACCCCGCTGGTCGCCACGGTGCTTCCGGGCGTCGCGGTCAACGCGGGCTGAGCACCGGCGGTGTCCAGGCCGCGTGCCGCAGGATCGCCCGGATCGTCGCCCGCGACGGGGTGAGCCGGATCGCCGCGTTGCGTACGGCGACGGCCACCGGGTTCGCCAGCTGCTGACCCATCCGCCCCGCCCGGCGGGCCGCCAGGGTCACCGCCTGGCTGCGCGGGCGCCGCTCCGCGTCGTACCGGGCCAGCGCCGCCGGGAGGCCGGGCGCCGCCACCAGCGCCGCGGCCAGGCCCGCCGCGTCCTCCAGCGCCTGGCAGGCACCCTGCCCCAGGTGCGGGGTCATGGCGTGCGCGGCGTCGCCCAGCAGCGCGACGCGCCCGACCGCGTACGCCGGCAGCGGCGTGACCAGCTCGTGGACGTCGTGGTGCAGCACCGCGCCCGGCGCCGTCGCGGCCAGCAGCGCCGGTATCGGGTCGTGCCAGGCGGCGAACCGGCGGCGTACGGCCGCGAGCGGGTCCCGGTGCCGCACACCCGCCGGGGCGTTGAGGACCGCGTGCCACTCCACCCGCCCGTCGGCGAACACGATGTGCCCGAACTCCGCGCCCCGCCCCCAGGTCAGCTGGAAGTCGGCGCCACCCACGTCCACCGGCCGCTCGGTGATGGCCCGCAGCACGGTCGAGCCGCTGTACGCCGGGCCGGGGGCGCCGGGCAGCACCTGGGCGCGCAGCCGGCTGTTGATGCCGTCCGCCGCGACGACGAGGTCGGCGTCGTACGTCCTGCCGTCGGCCGTCGCCACGCGCGCGTGCGGCGCCCCGGGGTCGTCCTCGACGGCCGTCACCTCCGCACCGGTGACCAGGGCGCCGGGTGGCAGCGGGGCGCGCAGCAGCTCGTGCAGGGTGGCGCGCGGGATGCCGAGGATCGGTGTGCCGAGAGCGCGCTCCAGGGCGTGGCCGTCCATCCGGGCCAGCAGGCGGCCACCGGGCGTACGGGTGCCGCCGGTGAGCTGGCGGCGCGCGGCCGCGCGTACGGCGGGGCCCGCGCCGAGGGCGTCGAGGGCGTGGATGCCGTTGGCGGCCAGCGAGATCCCGGCGCCCGCGTCGGCCAGTGCGGCGGGCGCCCGCTCGACGACGGTGACCCGCCAGCCGGTGCGCAGGAGCCCGAGGGCGGCCGCCAGTCCGCCGATACCGCCGCCGACCACCACCGCTTGTCCAGGCTGCATGACTGATCGCGTCCCTTCTACAGATGTAGAAGGAGGTTACTACGGGTGTAGAAAGGGGGGATGACCACCCCCGACCGTCGTACCGTCCTCGCCGACGCCGCCATCTCCGTGCTCGCGGACGGCGGGATGCGGGCGCTCACCCACCGCGCCGTCGACGCGGCCGCCGGCCTGCCGACGGGCACCACATCGGCGTACCTCCGCACCCGCCAGGCACTGCTCACCGCCCTCGTCACCCGGCTCGTCGCACTGGATCAGGCGGAGCTGCGCGAGGCGGGCGAGAAGGGGCCGGCGCCCCGGGACGCGGCCGGGCTCACCGAGGCGCTCACCCGCTTCAGCGAGGCGCGGCTGACCGGTGAAGGGCGGCGCCGGTCCCTCGCCCGGTACGCGTGCGCCGTCGAGAGCGCGCACCACCCCGAGCTGCGGGAGATCCTGGTGCCGCGCGAGAACGCCGCGCGTGATGCCGTACGCGACCTCCTCGCCGCGCACGGCGTCCCCGACCCGGACGGGCGCACGGTGACGCTCCTCGCCTGCGTGGACGGCCTGGTCTTCGACCGGCTCGTGGGGAGCGGCGCGGGCGGCGGGCTCCGGTACGACATCCGCGCCCTGGTGGACACGGCGCTGCGGCCGTAGCACCCGGCGGGCGCGGGGGCCCGCCGGGCGCCGGTGGTCAGGAGACCTGGGCCTTGTCGTACAGGGCCTTGGCCTCGTTGCCGAAGTACGGGCCGAACATCCGGTTCGGCAGGAACGTGTAGCCGAAGCTGTTCACCGAGACCTGCAGACCCGTGCCGGTCGCCTCGCTGAAGCCGGTGAACCAGGGGCCGCCGCTGGAGCCGCCCGTCATGTTGCAGCCCAGGCTGTGGTCCTGGGAGAAGAGGAAGTCCTTGGAGGAGTTCCCGCTGCAGTAGATCAGCTTGGAGCCGTCGTACGGGGACGCGGCCGGGAAGCCGAAGGCGTACATCTGCTTGTTGTAGCCGCCGTTGAACTGGATGCCCTGGGCGCCGGTGACGGCGGTGAGTTTCTGGCCGTTGAGGGGGGCGACGACGGCCGCGCCGATGTCGTGGTTGATGTCCTCGCTCGCCTCCCACTGCGGGGTGGTCAGCGTCTTGGTGGCGGTCCACTGGCCGTAGGGCGCCTGGCCGTTGTTGTACGCGGGGACGAAGACCCAGTTGGTGTGCCAGCTGCCCTGGTACTTGACGCAGTGCCCGGCGGTGATGACCGTGGAGGCGTTCTGGCTGGTCACGGCGTTGCCGGAGCAGGAAGCGGTACGGCCCTGGAAGGTGAAGAACACCCGCCCGGACGTCTTGACGACCGCCCCGCCGCCACTCCAGGCCCCGCCCGCGTGCGGGAAGGCGGTGGGCGCGATCGTGGTCGGCGCGGAGCCGCTCGGCTTCGGGGCCTTGAGCTTCTTCACGGCCTGCGGGGTGAGCGTCAGGTCCAGCGGGGTGGCGCCGCGCATCCGCTCGGCGGTCCAGAAGGCCCGTGCCGTGCGCTGTTCGGCGGCGGTGACGGTCCTGGTGTCGGGTGCGGGTGCGGGTGCGGTGGCGGGTGCCGGCTCGGCCGCGGTGGCGGTGGTGGTCGACAGGGCGCCGGTGAGCAGGGCTCCGACGGTCAGCAGGACGCCCATGGCGGTGCGTTGGCCTCTCACGCATGTCTCCTTCTGCCGTGCCCGGGGCGCGGTCGGCGCGGCCGGGCAGGGTGGGGGAACGAAGAGCGGTGCGGATCGACGTGCGTGAGGCAGGGTGCCACGGACGGCGCCTGTTTGTCAGGAGCGCGTCACGGAGTGTTCAACGGCCGGTTGTTCAGTGACCGGTTCAGTGACCGGTCCAGCGGCCGGTCCAGCGGCTTCGCGAAACAGCGGCTGCTCTCGTACGCGCGGTAGTAGCCGAACTTGGCGCACGGCTCGTACCCGCTCGACGTGTAGAGCGCGATGGCCTCCGGCTGCATGTCACCGGTCTCCAGCACCATGCGGGTGCGGCCGGCCGCCCGCGCGTCGTCCTCCAGGGCGGCGAGGATCCGGCGGGCGAGGCCCAGGCCGCGGGCCTCGGGGATCACGTACATGCGCTTGAGCTCGGCGTCGCCGTCCGCGTACCCCTCGTCGTTCTCCTGCTGCGTGCGCCAGCCGCCCGTGGCGACGGGGCGGTCGGCCGCGTCGTACGCCATGAGGAACAGGCCGCGCGGCGGGCGGAACATCGTCGGGTCCAGCGGTGTGAGGTCGCCGCCGTCGCCGTACCGCTCCATGTACTCGAGCTGGACCATGTCGTTGAGCTTGCGGGCGTCGGGGTGGTCGAACGGCGTGGGGCGAATATTCATGCGGAGTATCGTACATTCATGCGGAGTGATCTTCGAGGCATATCGGTAGGGTGCCGGGATGCTCATTGTGACGTCCGTGAACGTGAACGGTCTGCGCGCCGCCGCCAAAAAGGGGTTCGTGGAGTGGCTGGCCGCCACCGAGGCCGATGTGGTGTGCCTCCAGGAGGTACGGGCCGAGGAGTCCCAGCTCCCCGAGGCGGTCCGCGCGCCCGAGGGCTGGTACACCGTCCACGCCCCGGCCGCCGCGAAGGGCCGGGCGGGCGTCGCCCTCTACGCGCGGCGTGAGCCCGACACCGTACGGACCGGGTTCGGGTCCAGCGAGTTCGACGGCAGCGGCCGGTACGTGGAGGCCGACCTGCCCGGCGTCACCGTCGCCAGCCTCTACCTGCCCTCCGGGGAGGTGGGCACGGAGCGGCAGGAGGAGAAGATCCGCTTCATGGGCGAGTTCCTGCCGTACCTGAAGGAGCTCAGGGAGCGGGCGGCCGCCGACGGCCGCGAGGTGGTCGTCTGCGGCGACTGGAACATCGCCCACCAGGAGGCCGACCTGAAGAACTGGAAGGCCAACCGGAAGAACTCCGGCTTCCTCCCCGAGGAGCGGGAGTGGCTCACCCGCGTCTTCGACGAGGCGTCGTACGTCGACGTCGTCCGCGCCCTGTACCCCGGCCAGGAGGGCCCGTACTCCTGGTGGTCCTACCGTGGCCGCGCCTTCGACAACGACGCCGGCTGGCGGATCGACTACCAGGTGGCCACCCCCGGCCTCGCCGCCCGCGCGGTCAAGGCCTGGGTGGAGCGGGCGGTGACGCACGGCGAGCGGTGGAGCGACCACGCCCCGGTGACGGCGGCGTACGACCTGTAGACCTCGGCCGGACACGAAGCGGGATGATGTGATCCGGAAGTGAGGGTATGTCAGGGCTGGTGTGGCGAGACCCGGTCGGTGGGAATGCTTCTGGCAGGGTAAGGCGGTGTGCGCATCACCGCCGTACGTACGCCGCTCACATCCGCCCTGATCGCGGCGGTCGCGTACGGACTGCTGATCGCCGCCACCGTACCGACGTCGGCCGCCGTCCCGGTTCCCGCTTCCGAGATCCCCGCCGGGACGCCCGACGTCCTTCTCACCGACCAGGCATCGAAGCGCGTCCTGCTCCTCGACGGCGGGCGGTACGCCTGGGACCCGGGCGCCGATCCGGCCGTCGTGAAGTGGGCGTTCTCGCCGGTCGGGGACGCCCGGTACGCGGACCTGGAGCCGGACGTCAGCTGGGTGCACCCGAGCGAGGCGAAGGTGCGGGAGTGGCGCGGCAGGACGTACGTCCTGACCGTGGCCTCGTACGGCTTCGCGGCGGTGGTGGAGTACCCGTCGGGCCGGCGGCACTGGGGCGGCACGCTGTCGCCGGGCACCATCCGGCACAACCCGCACAGCATCGAGCTGCTGCCGGACGGCAACGTCGCCGTCGCGGGCAGCACGGGTGACGTCGTACGGCTCTACGCGGCGTCGCGGGGCGGCGGGTACGTCACGTATCCGCTGGAGGACGCGCACGGGCTCCAGTGGGATGCCGGGCGGCGCGTGCTGTGGGCGCTGGGAGGGGACCGGCTGGTGGCGCTGAGGGTGGGCGGCACGGCGGCGGAGCCGACGCTCGACGAGGCGTTCGAGGCGCGGCTGCCGACGCCGCACGGGCACGACCTGGGGCAGGTGGCGGGGGACCCGGACCGGCTGTGGGTGAGCAGCGGCTCGGCCGTGTACCAGTACGTGAAGAGCACCGGGACGTTCCTGCGGGACTTCCCGGGCGCGGCGGGGATCAGCCGGGCGCGGGTCAAGGCGGTCGGGGGCGACCCGGTGACCGGGCAGGTGGTCTCCACGGTGCCGGAGAAGGGCCTGGGGGAGAGCTGGTGGACGCGCACGGTGGCCGTCCACCGGCCGGATGGGACGTACCGGACGTACCGGCTGGCGAACGGCGGGATCTACAAGGCGCGGTGGTGGCTGCCCTCCGGGCTCGCCTCCGGGCTCCCCTCCCCGTCTCCCTCCCGGCCTCCCTCCTGAAGGGCGCGCAGCCGGCGGTCGAGGGCCATCGAGACCTCCGCCTCCACCACGCTCTTGGCGAGCGGACGCAGCCGTACGACGTCGGCGTCGCCGGCCATGTGGTCGCGCAGCAGCTCGGTGAAGAGGCCGGCCAGGGCGTCCGCGTGTTCCCGGACCCGGCCGGCGGCCGCGAGGACCGCGGCGAGCGGGACCCCTTCCCTCACGAGCGCGGCCGAGACCTCCAGGAGGCGGCGGCTGACGTGGACGATGTCCTGGCCGTCGGTGGCGAGGTAGCCCAGCTCCAGGGCGGCGGCGAAGTTCTCGGGCGTGACCTGGTCACCGAAGTGGTCGGCCAGCTCCTCCGGGGTGAGCCGGACCGGTTCCTCCTCGGTCGGCTCACCCAGCCCGAGCACCTCGCCGACGTCGCGACCGCTCTCGAAGGCGGCGGCCAGGTCGGCGATGCCGTTGAGGGTGTGGCCGCGCTCCAGCAGGGCGGCGATCGTCCGCAGCCGGGCCAGGTGGTGGGGCCCGTACCAGGCGATGCGCCCCTCGCGGCGGGGCGGCGGGATCAGGCCGCGCTCGCGGTAGAAGCGCAGGGTGCGGGCGGTGATGCCGGCCACCTCGGCCAGCTCCTCCATGCGGTACTCCCGGGTGGAGCCCGCTCCCGCGTGCGCCCCCGCGCCCGCCCCCGCGTCGGCCGGCCGGTCCACCGGGCCGTCCGCCCCCGCGTCGGCCGGCGGGTCCACCGGGCCGTCCGTCCCCGCGCCCGCCGACTGGTTCGCCCGCCGTCCGCTCCTCGGGCCGTCCGTACGCCCGTTCGCCCGCTGGTTCGTCACGTCCGCAACCCTATGTCGTACCGCCGGTAACTTCCTTCGTCCGACCCCTACCGCTCGGTAAGGACCTGCTCTACTCTCCCCACTACTGTGCCAGTGATTGCTGGCAGAGTTTTGGCGGATCTCGGATTTCCGATGCGGAGGCGGCATGAGCCAGCACGAGCATGTACGAGTGGCGGTGATCGGATCCGGATTCGGCGGCCTCGGAGCCGCCGTCCGGCTGCGCCGCGAGGGGATCACCGACTTCGTCGTCCTGGAGCGGGCCGGCTCCGTCGGCGGCACCTGGCGCGACAACAGCTACCCCGGCTGTGCCTGTGACGTACCGTCACACCTCTACTCGTTCTCGTTCGCGCCCAACCCCGACTGGCCGCGCACCTTCTCCGGGCAGCGGCACATCCGCGCCTACCTGGAGCACGTCACCGACACCTTCCGGCTGCGCCCGCACCTCCGCCTCGACCACGAGGTGCTGATGATGCGCTGGGACAACGACGAGCTGCGCTGGGAGATCGAGACCTCGCAGGGCACGCTCACGGCCGACGTCGTCGTCTCCGCGACCGGCCCGCTGTCCGACCCCAAGATCCCGGACATCCCCGGGCTCGCCGCCTTCGAGGAGGCGGGCGGCAAGGTCTTCCACTCCGCCCGCTGGGACCACGACTACGACCTGACCGGCAAGCGCGTCGCGATGATCGGCACCGGCGCCTCGGCGATCCAGATCGTGCCGGCGATCCAGCCGAAGGCCGGCAAGGTGACGCTGTTCCAGCGCACCCCGCCGTGGGTCATGCCCCGCATGGACCGGGCCATCAGCGGCGTCGAGCGCTGGCTGCACCGGCAGCTCCCGTTCACCGGCACCGCGCGGCGCGGACTGCTCTGGGGCATCCGGGAGTTGCAGGTCTCCGCGTTCACCAAGCGGCCCAACGAACTGCGGCTCGTCGAGTCGATCGCCAAGGCCAACATGGCCAGGGCCATCAAGGACCCCGCGCTGCGGGCCAAGCTGACCCCCTCGTACCGCATCGGCTGCAAGCGGATCCTGCTCTCCAGCGAGTACTACCCGGCCCTCGCGCAGCCCAATGTGGACGTCGTCGCCTCCGGACTGGCGGAGGTGCGCGGCCGGGCCGTCGTCGCCGCCGACGGGACGGAGACCGAGGTCGACGCGATCATCTTCGGCACCGGCTTCCACGTCACCGACATGCCGATCGCCGAACGCGTCGTGGGCGCGGACGGCATCACGCTCGCCGAGGCGTGGAAGGACGGCATGGAGTCGCTGCGCGGCGCGACCGCCGCCGGGTTCCCCAACTGGATGACGATCATCGGGCCGAACACCGGCCTCGGCAACTCCTCCATGATCCTCATGATCGAGTCACAGCTGAACTACATGGCCGACTACCTGCGGCAGCTGAACCTGCTCGGCGAGCGGGCCGCGCTCGCCGCCCGCCCGTCGGCGGTCGCCGCGTGGAACCGGCGCGTACAGGCCCGGATGGAGCGCACGGTGTGGAAGGCCGGTGGCTGCGACAGCTGGTACCTGGACGCCAACGGGCGCAACACCACGCTCTGGCCGGGCACGACGTCCGAGTTCCGGCGCGCGACACGCTCGGTGGACCTGTCGGAGTACGAGGTCGTCCGCGCCCGCTCGCTCTCGAAGGAGGCCGCGGCGTGAACGTCATCTCCGCCGACGGATCGCCGCTGCACGTCGAGGTGTACGGGGCCGAGGGCGCCCCCGCGGTGGTCCTGGCCCACGGCTGGACCTGCTCGACGGAGTTCTGGGCCGCCCAGATACGGGACCTGTCCGCCGACCACCGGGTGATCGTCTACGACCAGCGCGGCCACGGGCGTACGCCCGCCGTCGGGCCGTCCGGATACACGACGGACGCCCTCGCCGACGACCTGGAGGCGGTGCTGGCCGCCACGCTGGAGCCGGGCGAGAAGGCGGTGCTCGCCGGGCACTCCATGGGCGGCATGACGCTCATGGCGGCCGCCGGGCGGCCCGGGCTGCGCGAGCACGCGGCGGCGGTCCTGCTGTGCAGCACGGGCCCCTCGCGGCTGGTCGCCGAGTCGCTGGTGCTGCCGCTGCGGGCCGGGCGGCTGCGGACCCGGCTGACCCGGGCCGTCCTGGGCGCGCGGGCGCCCCTCGGGCCGGTCACGCCCGTGTCGAAGGCCATCCTCAAGTACGCCACCATGGGCCCCGGTTCGCCGGCCGAACGGGTTGCGGAGTGCGCCCGGATCGTGCACGCCTGCCCGCGCGCCGTGCGGGTGGCCTGGTCGCACGTGCTCGCCGGGCTGGACGTCGAGGCGGGCGTACGGGAGCTGGCCGTACCTGCGGCGGTGCTCGTCGGGACGGTCGACCGGCTCACGCCGCCCGTCCACGCGCGGGCGCTGGCCGCCGCCCTGCCCGACTGCGTGGGGCTGGAAGAGCTGGCGGGCGTCGGGCACATGACGCCGATCGAGGCGCCGGAGGCCGTGACGGCGCGGATACGTGCCCTGGTGACGACGTACGTCCGTACCGTCCGTACCGAGCAGGAGGAAGCCGTATGAGCAAGGTCAGCCTGGACGGGCAGGTCGCCGTCGTCACGGGCGGGGCGCGGGGCGTCGGCGAGCTGCTGGCGCGCAAGCTGTCCGCGCGCGGCGCCAAGGTCGCGCTGCTGGGCCTCGAACCCGAGCTGCTGAAGGAGGTGTCCGGGCGGCTGCACACCGAGAGCGACTGGTGGCACGTCGACGTCACCGACCACGAGGCCATGGCCCAGGTGGCCGGTGAGGTGAAGGAACGCTTCGGCAAGGTGGACATCGTCGTCGCCAACGCGGGCGTCGCGGCGGGCGGTCCGTTCGTGGACTCCGACCCGGACGCGTGGCGGCGGGTCATCGAGGTCAACCTGATCGGCGGCGCGGTGACGGGCCGGGCGTTCCTGCCGGTGCTGATGGAGAGCCGCGGCTACTTCCTCCAGATCGCCTCGCTCGCCGCGATCACGCCGGCGCCGATGATGACCGCGTACTGCGCGTCCAAGTCGGGCGTGGAGGCGTTCGCGCACAGCCTGCGCGCGGAGGTCGGGTACAAGGGCGTACGGGTCGGCGTCGGCTACCTGTCGTGGACCGACACCGACATGGTGCGCGGCGCGGACGAGGACGACGTGATGCGGGAGCTGCGGCAGCGACTGCCGTGGCCGTCGAACCGCACGTACCCGCTGGGCCCGGCCGTGGACCGGATCGTCGCCGGGATCGAGCGGCGCTCGGCGCACGTGTACGCGCAGTGGTGGCTGCGGGGCATGCAGTCGGTACGCGGCTACCTGCCGGGGCTCATCGCCACGGTCGGGCAGCGCGAGATGCGGCGCTTCGAGCCACGGCTCGCGAACGTGCGCAAGGGGCTGGTCGGCGCGGGCGGCGCGGCGGACGAGCTGGCGCGTACGCGGGGTGACTGAACGGTCACGCCTTGATCGAAATGCGCGGTATGTCCGGGCGTGCCAGGCTGGTCGAGGCCGGGGGCCGATCACGGCCCCTGGAGTCCCCACACCCTTTCAGGAGAAACCTCGATGGGTATCGCAGACCAGTTCAAGGACAAGTCGCAGGACATGAAGGAAGAGGCCAAGCGGCGGGCCCAGGACGCGAAGCGCGAGGCGCAGGAGCGTACGAAGAAGGGCCAGCAGAAGGGCCGTCAGCCGCGTGACGAGCGGCGGCAGGGCCTGCAGGACGACATGCGGACGCCGCAGGACCGCTACGACGTCTGACGCGGCCGTCGCAAGGGCGCACCCGGGACGCCGGGTGCGCCCTCGTGCGTACCGGTGGCTCCGCCCCCGGACCCCCTGGCGGGGGACGGTTGTTGGCGTGGGGGCTGACGCCCCCACGTTCTCCCGGCGCGGCAGCTTCGCGCCGCGAGGGCGCGGTGGGCCCCCTGGCGGTGGCTTCGCGCCGCGGGGCCGCGGCCCGCATTGCCAGGGCCCCGGCGGGCCGCTGCACTCTGCGCGGGAGGTTCGGCGGGTCCGCCGCCCACCCACGGTGTGAGGGCGACGGGGCCCACCGGAGGGCGCGGCGCCCCCCGTACCGACGGCCGGCGGCGCGTGCCCCGCCACGCGCCCGGGCGTCACGCGGACGTCAAGCGCCCGGCCTCGGGGGGAGTTTGGGGCGGGCGAGGTTCGGGGCCTGGGAGTAGTCCGGGGGGCGGGACGCCGGGTGTTCGGCGAGGAGCTCGAGCGCGACCTCGACCGCGTCGGAGAGCTGGCGGTGGCGGCCCTCCGCCCAGTCCAGCGGGGTGCGGAGGATCTCGATGTCCGGGGCCACCCCGTGGTTCTCGATGGACCAGCCGTACTCGTCGAACCAGGCCGCGTTCATCGGCACCGTGATCACCGTGCCGTCGCCCAGCCGGTGGCGGCCCGTCATGCCGACGACGCCGCCCCACGTGCGCTGTCCGACCACGGGGCCGAGGCCCAGGAGTTTGAAGGCGGCCGTGATCATGTCGCCGTCCGACGCGGTGGCCTCGTCGGCGAGGGCGACGACCGGGCCGCGTGGGGCGTTCGAGGCGTACGAGACGGGCTGGGCGCCCCGCGTGAGGTCCCAGCCCAGGATCTTGCGGGTGAGCTTCTCCACCACGAGCTCGCTGATGTGCCCGCCCGCGTTGCCCCGGACGTCCACGATCAGGGCCGGCCGCGCGACCTCCATCCGCAGGTCCCGGTTGAACTGCGCCCAGCCCGAGCCGCCCATGTCCGGGATGTGGAGGTACCCGCACGTGCCGCCGCTCAGCTCCCGCACCACCTCCCGCCGCTTGGCGACCCAGTCCTGGTACCGCAGCGGCCGCTCGTCGATCAGCGGGACCACGGCCACGCGCCGCGCCCGGCCCTCGCCCTCGGCGGGCCGGAACGTCAGCTCGACCGTCGTCCCGCCCGCCCCCGCCAGCAGCGGGTACGGCCCCGCCACCGGGTCCACCGGGCGGCCGTCCACGTGCGTGAGGACCGCGCCGTCCCGGATCCCCGTACCGGCCAGGGGCGAACGCGCCTTGGAGTCGGACGACTCGCCGGGCAGGATCCGCTTCACCGCCCACCCGCCGTCCCTCGGCACGAAGTTGGCGCCCAGCAGCCCCTGGGCCCGCTGGTAGTGCGGCGGGCCCTCGTTGCGGCGCGCGGGCGTGACGTACGCGTGCGAGGTGCCCAGCTCACCGAGCACCTCCCGCAGCAGGTCGGCGAACTCGTCGGGCGAGGCGACCCGTTCGACCAGCGGACGGTACTGGTCGAGGACGGCGTCCCAGTCGATGCCGCTCATGCCCGGGTCCCAGAAGTAGGCGCGGATGATCCGCCCCGCCTCGTCGTACGCCTGGCGCCACTCCGCGCCCGGGTCCACCTCGTGCAGGATCCGGCGGGAGTCGACGTACACCGTGGAGTCGCTGTCGCCGGGCTCGGTCGCGGGAACGGCCCGCAGGTCGCCCTCGTCGACCACCACCAGCCGCGTCCCGTCGCCGCTCACGGCGTACCAGTCGAGGTGGTCGACCAGTTCGGTCTTGCGGGCCTTCGCGAGGTTGAAGTGTTCGAGGGTGGGCCGCCCGGAGGTGTCGGCCGGGTTGACGAACGTCTCGCCCAGCGCGCCCGAGATCGGCCACCGCAGCCACACCAGGCCACCGCCGCTCACCGGGTGCAGGGACGAGTACTTGGAGGCGGCGACCGGGAAGGGCGTCACCCGGTTCTCCAGCCCCTCGAACTCGACGACCACCGTCCCGTCGCCCTCCGCGGCCTCCTCCGTCAGGTCCAGCCCGCCCGCCGCGGGCCGCCCCTCCGGCGAGAGCGCGAACGGGGACGGCGTGGTGGAGGCGAGCGGTACGAGGTAGGGGCGGCAGCCGAGCGGGAAGGACAGGTCCCCGGTGTGCACGTCGTACACCGGGTCGAAGCCGCGCCACGACAGGAAGGCGAGGTAGCGGCCGTCCCGGGTGAACACCGGGCTCTCGTCCTCGAAGCGGCCGTTGGTGACGTCCACGATCGTCCGGTCCTTGATCCGGGCGATCTTGATCTGGCGCAGCGACCGGCCGATCCCCGGGTGGGACCAGGTCAGCCAGGCGCCGTCGGGGGAGAAGGCCATGTCCCGGACGGGGCCGTTGATCGAGCGGGTCAGCTCCGTCAGCCCGCCGGCGGGCTCACCGTCCGGTTCCGCCGCTTCCGCCGCTTCCGCCGGTTCCCCGGACTCCTCCTCCGCGACGTCGAGCAGCAGCAGCCGCCCGTCGTTCGACGCGATCGCCAGCCGCCCGCCGTCCGGGTCGGCCACCATCTCCGTGACGTGGCCCAGCTCACCGGCCGCGAACCTCCTCGGCTCCCGTTCGCCGCTCGCGCGCGGCAGGTGGGCCACCTCGACGGCCTCCTCGCCCTCGGCGTCGGTGACGTACGCGATCCGCCCGGTGCTGCCGAGCATCTCCGGCGCCCGCACCCGTACGCCCGGGGTGTCGGCGATCGTGCGGGCGGGCCCGTCGCGGTGGGTGAGCCAGTACAGGCTGCCGCGTACGGAGACGGCGCTGGCCCGGCCCGTCTCGTCCACCGACACGGCGTCCACGTTGTTCGCCGCGGGCACCTGGTACGTACGCCGTCCGGTGCGCGGCCCCCCGAGGCGTACCGCCAGCTTGCGCGGCACCGAGTCGGGGGTCAGCGCGTCGACGATCCACAGGTCGCCCGCGCACTGGTAGACCACGCGGCGCCCGTCGGAGGAGGCGTGCCGGGCGTAGAAGGCGTCGTGGTCGGTGTGCCGCCGCAGGTCGGTGCCGTCCGGGAGGCAGGAGTAGAGGTTGCCGACGCCCTCGTGGTCGGAGAGGAACGCGATCCGGCCGTCCACGAACATGGCGCAGTCCAGGTGGCCTTCCAGGTCCGGCAGCAGTCGCTCCCCGTGCAGCCACAGCCGCCCGGTCGCCCCGCCCCGGTACCGCTTCCAGGCGGCCGGCTCGTGCGGCGGCTTGCCGGTGAGCAGGAGCGTGAGGTGCTTCCCCCCGACGTCCGTGACGGCGATGTCGGAGACCGGGCCCCAGGGCAGGCGCCCGCCGGGCGAGCCGTCGACCGGGACCTTGTACGCCCACGAGAAGTGCGAGAACGGCTGGCCGTGCGAGGCGACGGCCAGGATCTCGCCGTCCGGTGTCCACCCGCACACGCGCGTGTCCAGCGACCCCCAGTAGGTCAGCCGGCGCGCGGGCCCGCCGTCGACCGGCGCCAGGTGGATCTCCGGGTCCAGGCTGCGCCAGTTCGTGTACGCGATGTGCCGCCCGTCCGGCGAGAAGCGCGGGTGCCCGACCCGCGTCCTGTCGACCGTCACCCGCCAGGCCCGGCCGGGTGGTTCGCCGTCCGCGACCAGGGGCGCGACCCACAGGTCGTCCTCGGCCGCGAAGCACAGCAGGTCGTCGTGGAGGTGGGGATAGCGGAGGTATGCGCCGTCGCTGCTCACACAGCCATGCTTTCCGCGCTGTGGGGGCCCGGCAACCCGATCACGTGATTCAGCACACGTACGAAACGGTTTCGTTTCGCTCACTGCCGGCCGTAGTCTCATAGGTGTACGAAACGGTTTCGTCTCGATCGGAGGTCGCGGACATGGCACGCGGCAGGCTCACCCCGGAGCGCGAGGCCGAGCTCTACGAAGCCGTCCTCGACCTGCTCCGTGAGGTCGGCTACGACGCCCTCACCATGGACGCCGTCACCGCCCGCACCCACTCCAGCAAGGCCACCCTCTACCGCCAGTGGGGGAGCAAGCCCGAGCTGGTCGCCCACGCCCTGCGGCACAACAAGCCGGTGAACATCGCCGAGATCGACACCGGCTCGCTGCGCGGTGACTTCCACGAGATGCTCGCGCGGTCCGACGACTGCCAGATGGAGAAGGACTCCGCCCTGATGCGGGGCCTCGCCCATGCCGTCCACGACAACCCCGACCTGCTCCAGGCCCTGCGCGAACTGCTCGTCGCACCCGAGATGACCGGGCTCGACGAGGTGCTGGGCCGCGCCGTGCGGCGCGGCGAGGTCGCCGCGGACAACCCGGCGCTCAGGCTCGTCCCGCACATGCTCATCGGCGCCTTCGTCGCCCGCCCCCTCATCGAGGACCGGGTGGTCGACCAGGCCTTCCTCACCGAGTACGTCGACGCCGTGGTCCTCCCCGTCCTGGGTGTCTGACGCTCCACCCGTTCCAGCAGTTCCACCCGTTCCACCCGTTCCGCCCCGCTCCACCAGCGCACCAGCGCACCAGCACCACCTGACACGTACCGCTCACGCTGTCGGGCCGACTCCCCATGTCCTGTTGTCCCACCCATCACCGGGAGACGCCCCCGTGGCAACGTTCCTCTACCGACTCGGCCGGTCCGCCTTCCGGCGCCGCCATCTCGTGGCCCTCATATGGATCGCGCTGCTCGCGCTCGCCGGCGTCGGCGCCGCCTCCGCGCCCGCCGCGACGTCCAGCTCCTTCTCCATACCGGGTACGGAGGCCCAGAAGGCCTTCGACCTGCTCGAAGAGCGCTTCCCGGCCGCCGGCGCCGACGGCGCCACCGCCCGCGTCGTCTTCAAGGCCCCCGACGGCCAGAAGATGACCGACCCCGCCCACAAGGCCGAGGTCCACCAGGCCGTGGACGAGCTGCGCTCCGGCTCCGACCAGGTCGCGAACGTCACCGACCCGTACACCGTGCAGGCGGTCTCCCGGGACGGCACCACCGCCTACGTACAGGTGTCCTACAAGGTCAGCGGCATGGAGCTGACCGACGCGACACGCGAGGCGCTGGAGGAGACCGGCACCGAGGCGCGGCAGAGCGGCCTCACCGTCGAGATCGGCGGCGACGCGCTCCAGACCGTTCCCGAGACCGGGGCGGGCGAGATCATCGGCGTGATCGTCGCGGGCATCGTCCTCGTCATCACCTTCGGGTCCCTCGTCGCGGCCGGGCTGCCGCTGCTCACCGCGATCATCGGCGTCGGCATCGGCGTGTCCACGATCACCGCGCTCGCCTCCGTCCTGGACCTCGGCTCCACCACCTCCACCCTCGCGATGATGATCGGCCTCGCGGTCGGCATCGACTACGCGCTGTTCATCGTCTCCCGCTACCGTGCCGAGCTGGCCGAGGGGCGCGAACGGGAGGAGGCGGCCGGACGGGCCGTCGGCACGGCGGGCTCCGCCGTCGTCTTCGCCGGCCTCACCGTGGTCATCGCCCTCGTCGGCCTGGCCGTCGTCAACATCCCGATGCTGACGAAGATGGGCTTCGCGGCGGCCGGCACGGTCCTGATCGCCGTCCTCATCGCCCTCACCCTCATCCCCGCGCTCCTCGGCTACGCCGGCAAGCGCGTACACGGCCGCAAGGCCCGCAACAACCCCCAGCCGGCCGGCGAGGCCAAGCCCAACATGGGCACCCGCTGGGCCCGCTTCGTGCTGCGCCGCCCCGTCGCCGTCCTGCTCGTCGGCGTGATCGGCCTCGGAGCCGTCGCCGTACCGGCCGCGTCGCTGGAGATGGGCCTGCCCGACGACGGCGCCCAGCCCACCTCCACCACCCAGCGCCGCGCCTACGACCTGCTGTCGGACGGCTTCGGGCCGGGCTCCAACGGCCCGCTGATGGTCGTCGTCGACGGCGACAAGGCCGCGGCGGACCGTACCGCCACCCACATCAAGGGCCTGGACGGGGTCGCGGCCGTCACCCCGGCCACCCCCAACAAGGCCGGCGACACGGCGATCATCACCGTCGTACCGAAGGCCCGGCCCTCCTCCGTCGAGACGGAGAACCTGGTCCACTCCATCCGGGACACCACCGGTGACGACGTGCTGGTCACCGGCGCCACCGCGATGAACATCGACTTCTCGCAGAAGATGAACGACGCGCTGCTGCCCTACCTGGCGCTCGTCGTCGGCCTCGCGTTCGTCCTCCTGATGGTGGTCTTCCGCTCGGTGCTGGTCCCGCTGAAGGCCGCGCTCGGCTTCCTGCTGTCGGTGGTCGCCGCCCTCGGCGCGGTCGTGGCGGTGTTCCAGTGGGGCTGGCTCGGCTCGCTGTTCGGCGTCGAGCAGACCGGCCCGATCATGAGCATGATGCCGATCTTCATGGTGGGTGTCGTCTTCGGCCTGGCCATGGACTACGAGGTCTTCCTCGTCACCCGGATGCGTGAGGCGTACGTCCACGGGGAACGGCCCGGCGAGGCGATCGTCACCGGTTTCCGGCACGGGGCGCGGGTGGTCGCGGCCGCCGCCGTGATCATGATCGCGGTCTTCGCGGGCTTCATCGGCTCCAGCGAGCAGATGGTCAAGATGATCGGCTTCGGCCTCGCGGTCGCCGTCTTCTTCGACGCGTTCGTGGTGCGCATGGCGATCGTGCCGGCGGTGCTCGCGCTGCTCGGCCGCAAGGCCTGGTGGCTGCCCGGGTGGCTGGACCGCGCCCTGCCGAACGTGGACGTGGAGGGCGAGGGCCTGCGCACCGCCGACGCCTCCGAGGACGGCGAGCGGGAGCTCGTACGCGTCTGAGGCCGCGCGCCGGTCAGACGCGCCGGTGAGACGCGCCGGTCACACGCGCCGGTCACACGCGCCGGTCAGACGCCGCGGTCAGACGCCGCGGTCACACGCCCGGTCACACGCCGCCGCCGCGTCGGGCCGTCATCGCCTCATCGGGTGACGGTCGGCGTGGTGGCGGCGTACGTACGCCGCAGGAAGCGCAGCAGCGCCGAGGAGTCGAACTGCACGACGGCCACGCCCTCCGGCGCGTGGTACTCCACGATCGTCTGGACGCGCCCGCACGGCCAGATCCCGATGTCGCCGCCCCGGGCGGGCGCGCGGAGGCCCGACTCCAGGAGGGTGCGCGGGAAGCTCCACTCGGTGCCGCCGGGGAAGCACAGCCGTACGGTGGCGGGCTCGGCGGCGGGTCCAGGGGCCGGCTCGTAACGCATCGCCACGGGGACGGGGCGGGAGAGAGGACCGTCGGTCACGATCAGGGCCTTGGTGTGGACTACGACACCTTCCTCAGGGGTCTCCATGGGCCGACTCCTCACATTCGCCTCATTTGTCTCTAATGTCCCACCATTCCGTGGTGTGCGCCCGCCCCCTTTTGTGATGTGGACGCTCTTGCAAGTCGTTTGCAGAAGGACCCATCATCGAACCCGTTCGTATACGCCTGTCCGAAAGCGGTCGCCGCATGCATGTCCCCGACGGATTCATCAACGCGCCGGTCTCCGCGGCCGCCGGCCTCGTCGCCGCCGGCGCCGTCGCGGTCAGCCTGCGCGGCGCGCGCAGGGAGCTGGACGAGCGGACCGCGCCGCTCGCCGGACTGGTCGCGGCGTTCATCTTCGCCGTGCAGATGCTGAACTTCCCCGTGGCGGCCGGAACCAGCGGGCACCTGCTGGGCGGCGCCCTGGCCGCGATCCTCGTCGGGCCCTATACGGGCGTGTTGTGCATCGCGGTCGTCCTGCTGATGCAGGGCGTCCTCTTCGCGGACGGCGGCCTCACCGCGCTGGGCGTCAACATCACCGTCATGGGGGCGGTCACCGTCCTCGTGGCGTACGGGCTCTTCCGCGGCCTGGTGAAGGTCCTGCCCCGCACCCGCCGCTCGATCACCGTCGCCTCGTTCGTCGCCTCCCTGGTGTCGGTACCGGCCGCGGCGGCCGCGTTCACGGCGATCTACGCGGTCGGCGGCACCACCGACGTACCCGTGGGCAAGGTCCTCACCGCCATGGTCGGCGTCCACGTCCTGATCGGCATCGGCGAGGCGGTGATCACGACCGCCACGGTCGGCGCCGTCATCGCCGTACGGCCGGACCTGGTGTACGGGGCACGCGGCCTGACCACGCCGCTGAAGCTGCGGGTGGGCGGCGAGCTGGTGGACGCCACCCCGGCGCCCGTGGCCGCCCCCGTGGCCGCCCGCTCCACCAAGAAGGTGTGGGCCACCGGCCTGGTCACCGCGCTCGTCCTGGCCGGATTCGTCTCCTACTACGCCTCCGCCAGCCCCGACGGCCTGGAGAAGGTCGCCGCCGACCAGGGCATCGACCGGAAGGCCGAGGAACACGCCACCGCCGACTCGCCGCTCGCCGACTACGGCGTCAGCGGCCTCACAGACGCCCGCCTGTCCGGGGGGCTGGCGGGCACCATCGGCGTCGGCGCGACCGTCCTGGCCGGCACGGGCGTCTTCTGGGCGGTCCGCCGCCGCCGTACGGACGGCACCCGTGACGACGCCCGCGTCGGGGAAACCGTCTGACATGGGCGCCGGCCACGCCCACAAGCTCTACCGGCACGGGCACTCGCCCGTGCACCGGCTGCCGCCGCACTGCAAGCTCGCCGCCGTCTTCTGCTTCGTCGTGGTCGTCGTCTCCACGCCCCGCGAGGCCGTCTGGGCCTTCGCCGCGTACGCCGCGCTCCTCGGCGCCGTCGCGGCGGCGGCCCGGGTGTCGCCGGGGTTCGTGCTGCGGCGCCTGGTCATCGAGGTGCCGTTCGTCGCCTTCGCGTTCCTGATGCCGTTCGTCGTGCCCGGCGAGCAGACGCAGCTCCTCGGCGTCTCCGTCTCCGTACCGGGCCTGTGGGACGCCTGGAACGTCCTCGCCAAGGGCACCCTGGGCGTCGCCGCCTCCGTGCTGCTCGCCGCCACCACCGAGCTGCGCGCCCTGCTGCTCGGCCTGCAACGGCTGAAACTGCCGCCCCTCCTCGTACAGATCGCCTCCTTCATGATCCGGTACGGCGACGTCATCACCGACGAGATGCGGCGCATGTCCATCGCCCGGCGCTCACGCGGCTTCGAGGCGAGGGGCGTCCGGCACTGGGGCGTGCTCGCCAAGTCGGCGGGCGCCCTGTTCATCCGCTCCTACGAGCGCGGCGAACGCGTCCACCTGGCGATGGTGAGCCGCGGGTACGCCGGTTCCATGCCGGTCATCGACGAGGTGACGGCCACCCGGGCCCAGTGGTCCTCGGCCGCCGCCCTCCCGCTCACCGCCCTGCTCATCTGTCTGCTGGGATGGACGCTATGAGTCTCAGTTTCGTGCCGTCGCTCGACGTCCGCGGCCTCGCGTACGCCTACCCCGACGGCCACCAGGCGCTGTTCGGCGTCGACCTGACCGTCGAGCGCGGCGAACGGGTCGCGCTGCTCGGCCCCAACGGCGCCGGCAAGACCACCCTCGTCCTCCACCTCAACGGCATCCTCACCGGCGGCGCCGGGACGGTGACCGTCGCCGGGCTGCCGGTCCAGAAGGCCAACCTGGCCGAGATCCGCCGCCGCGTCGGCATCGTCTTCCAGGACCCCGACGACCAGCTGTTCATGCCGACCGTCCGCGAGGACGTCGCCTTCGGCCCGGCGGCGGCCGGACTGCGCGGCCCCGAACTGGAGGCGGTCGTGGCGAAGGCCCTCTCCCGGGTCGGCATGGAGCAGTACGCGGACCGGCCCCCGCACCACCTGTCCTTCGGGCAGCGGCGGCGGGTCGCGGTGGCGACCGTCCTCGCCATGGAGCCCGAGATCCTCGTCCTCGACGAGCCGTCGTCCAACCTGGATCCGGCCTCGCGCCGCGAACTCGCCGACATCCTCCGGTCGTTGGACGTGACCGTCCTGATGGTCACCCACGACCTTCCGTACGCCCTCGAACTGTGCCCCCGCGCGGTGGTGCTCAGCGAGGGCGTGATCGCGGCGGACGGCCCCACCAGCGGCCTGCTCGCCGACGAGGAACTGATGCGCACGCACCGCCTGGAGCTACCCTTCGGCTTCGACCCGACCGCCAGGCCCACCCGGAAGCCGGCGCCCCACTAGCACGTTGCACCATGGGTGGGAGCCGCTGAGCGAAAGGGGTGGACGATGGACGTCCAGGGCACGGTGCAGACCGGCTTCGAGCCGGTCAGGGACGCGTTCGTACGCAACTTCGAGCAGCGCGGCGAGCGGGGCGCCGCGGTCGCCGTCTACCGGGACGGCCGCAAGGTCGTCGACCTGTGGGCGGGCACGCGCGACGTGGACGGGACCGCCCCGTGGGCCGTGGACACCGCCCAGGTCGTCCGCTCGGCGACGAAGGGCGTCGCCGCCGCCGTACCGCTGCTGCTGCACCAGCGCGGGCAGCTGGACCTGGACGCGCCCGTCGGCACGTACTGGCCCGAGTTCAAGGCGGCGGGCAAGGAACGGGCGCTGGTGCGCCACCTGCTGTCGCACCAGGCGGGCGTCCCGGCCCCGGACCGCCCGCTGACCCTCGCCGAGGCCGCCGACCTCACCGTGGCCTCGGACGCCATCGCCGCCCAGGCGCCCGCCTGGGAGCCGGGCACCGACCACGGCTACCACGCGCACACGTACGGCTGGCTGCTGGCCGCGCTGGTCCAGCGCGTCACCGGGCGCACCATAGGCCGCTGGGTCGCCGAGGAGATAGCCCGCCCGCTCGGCCTCGACCTGTGGATCGGCCTCCCCTCGGACGAGGCCCACCGGGTCGGCCGCATCGGCCCGGTCGGGGAGCCCGCACACGGCGGCGCGCTCAAGCTGCGCCCCAAGCGCTCGGTCGCCGACGCCTACGCCGACCCCGCCTCGCTCACCCGCCGCGCGTTCAGCGCCATCACCCCGGCCCCGGACGAGAACGACCCGGCCTACCGCGCCGCCGAACTCCCCGCATCGGCGGGCATCTCCACCGCCCGCGCCCTGGCCCGCTTCTACGCGGCGACCCTCGGCCCCGTGGACGGCCACCGCCTCTTCGCCCCGGCCACCCTCGCCATGGCGCGTACGGAGGAGTCCGCGGGCCCCGACCGGGTCCTGGTGGTCTCCACCCGCTTCGGCCTCGGCTACATGCTCCACGGCCCCGCCACGCCCCTGCTGTCCCCCGGCTCCTTCGGCCACCCCGGGCGCGGCGGCTCCCTCGGCTTCGCCGACCCGGCGTCGGGCATCGCACTCGGCTACGTCACCAACGGCATGCGCAAGGGCGTCACGGCCGACCCCAGGGCGCAGGCCCTGGTACGGGCGGTGCGTGCGGCGATCACCTGAGCGTCACTTAGGGTGATCCCATGACCGACAACAGCAATGTCTACTTCGACATCACCATCGACGGCGAGCCCGCGGGCCGCATCGTCTTCGCCCTCTTCGACGACGTCGTCCCGAAGACCGCCCGCAACTTCCGCGAACTGGCCACCGGCCAGAACGGCTTCGGCTACGAGGGCTCCAGCTTCCACCGCATCATCCCCGACTTCATGCTCCAGGGCGGCGACTTCACCGCCGGCAACGGCACCGGCGGCAAGAGCATCTACGGCGAGAAGTTCGCCGACGAGAACTTCCAGCTCAAGCACACCAAGCCGGGCCTGCTGAGCATGGCGAACGCCGGCCGGAACACCAACGGCTCGCAGTTCTTCATCACCACGATCGTCACCGACTGGCTCGACGGCAAGCACGTCGTGTTCGGCGAGGTCGTCGAGGGCATGGACGTGGTCAAGAAGATCGAGGCCCTCGGCACCCGCGCCGGCACCCCGAAGGCCAAGGTCACGATCGCCGCGTCCGGCACGGTGTAGCGCCCCCGGCCCGGCGGCCCACCGGGGTGCAGCCCCGGGAGGCCGCCGGCCTCGGCGTGCCGGCCCTGACCGGGGCCGCCTGGTTCGTCAAGGCGATGACCGCGTACGCCCCGGAGCCGCGCGCCGCGGGGACGCGTGCCGCGGGGACGCGTGCCGCGGGGACGCGTGCCGCGTCACCGGCACGGACGGTCGCCGAACAGGACCGGCCCACCGCACCGCGCAGCATCGTCCCTCCCGCACGGGTGGGGGACTTGCACGCTCATGACGGCCCCGGCCCCGGCCCCGGCCCCGAAGCCCGGGGCGGGCAAGAGGGTGGTTGCACGACAAGGACGAGGACGGCGCCGCCGGGACCCCGGACTCGCCGAGGAAAAGCGCCGCGACTTCTTCGCCGGGGCGAAGGCCTTGGAGCCCTCCGCATTCGAACCGGGCCCATTGGGTGGCCGATACGGCACCCGCCCGGATCTCCGCGCGTTGAGCGACGCCACCACCTTCGGCTCCCTGCTCGTACGGAAACCCACGACCCACTGCCCCGACCGCTTCGGGGCGTGCTGGTCGTGGCTGGGCCGCCGCAGCGCCCGGTGTGGGCGTGTGGGCCGCCGCCCCGGGGGTGGGCGTGCTGGTCATGGTGGGCGTGTGGGCCGCCCTCTCTCCGAGTGTGGCGGGCTCCGGCGTCCCGTCAAGGGCGCTTCGCGTCGGCTTCGCCGATGGCCTACGGCCACCCTTGACCGGCCGCCTCCGCCCGCCTTTTCCCACTCGGAGGGCGGCCCGGGGGAACGGGCCCAGGAGGGGCCCGCCTTTGCCGGTGCCGTTCGTGGCCGGGAGGCGGATGCCGCAGGGGGCGCGGCAGAGGAATGGGGCGGCGCGGCTCGGCTAAGCGGCGGGCCGCCGTCTGTGGGTTGCGGTACAGGACCTCGCTCCTGCCGGTGATGGGTGCGCCCCAGTGCAATGGGGCATCCGGGGTCGGCTCGGCGACTGCGGGCGGGTGGGGGGTTGGGGTTCAGGCAGGTGGCTGGGGTGGGTGCGGGGCTGGGCCTGGGTGTTGCCCTGTTCGGCCGGGAGCCGGGGGGATCGTCGCTCCAGTCACAGCCGTGTCGGCTCACCGGAGTTGTGGGCGGGATGGGACACCTCCCTGCCGTGGTCGCCGGGCCCCTGGGTGTCCCACACCGCCCACAACTCGCCTGCCCAGGTGCCGGTGTGGCGGAGGGGGCAGGTGGGGCGTTCCCGTGAGGCGGGCGGTGCGGGTGAGGACAGGCGGGGGCAGCAGGGGGGCAGCGGCGCAGCTCTCCGGACCGGCACGATGCCCGACCGCATGCCCGGCCGAGCCCCGGCCCCGCCCCCCGGCCCCGCCGATCGGTGCGCGGCCCCGGGCGCGGGGGCCGGGCGGCGCAGTCAGCCCCCGCCCGCAGCAGCCACCCCGACGCCCCCGCCCTTCCCAGCCCGGCCCCCGCTCAGTGGCCCCGCACGCCCCACCGACTGACCTCTTCGCCCCCTCCAGCCACACCCGTACCGCCGCACCAGGGTTGTGGGCGGGATCGGACACCCAAAGACCCCACACCACGGCGGGAAGGTGTCTCACACCGCCCACAACTCCCCGACCCCGGCACCACTGTGACCGAGGGGGCGGGTGGGGCTTCCCGTGTGGCAAGCGGGGCGGCGGTGAGGTGCCCCGGCGCAGCCACGGGCGGCGGGGCCCGACCGGGCCGGCGAGCCGACAGGCCCGGCAGCCAGCCACCCGGCCACATCCACGCCTCCACCCCGGCCGCGGGGCGGGGCAACACCCCGGCCCAGCCACCACCCCACCCCAGCCACCCGCCTGAACCCCAACCCCTCACCCACCCGCAGCCGCCGAGCCGACCCCGGAAGCCCCACACCACTGCCGCGCACCCACCACCCACCGAAGCGAGGTCCTGCACCGCAACCAACAGACGGCCGCCCGCCGCTGAGCCAAGCGCCGCCGCCCCATTCCACTGCCGCGCCCCTCCAGCACCCGCCTCCCGGCCACGAACGGCACGGGGAAAGGCGGGCCCCTCCCGGGCCCGTTCCCCCGGGCCGCCCTCCGAGTGGGAAAAGGCGGGCGGAGGCGGCCGGTCAAGGGTGGGCGAAGCCCATCGCGAAGCGACGCGACCGAAGGGAGCGCCCTTGACGGGGCGCCGGAGCCCGCCACACTCGGAGAGAGGGCGGCCCACACGGTCATCGTGGGCGGGGCGTCTGCCTCGGGGGCGGTGGCCCGCACGGCCACCATGAACAGGGCGTCCGCCCCGGAACGGTGATCAGCGTGGTGGTGGCGCTCCGGTCAGCCCTGGGGTTCCTGGGGGCGTGCGTCCACTTCCCGGAGGGCCTGGTCCTTGAGTTCGGTGCGGGCTTCCGAGCGGTGGCCGCGAGCGATGTAGTCGCGTACGACGACCTCTATGGCGTCCTGCGGCGAGCCGATCCCGGCCAGCACCATCACCTCCACCACCAGGTCTGCGTCCAGGCTGATGTTGACCTTGGCCACGGAGGCCCCCTTCGTCGCGTCGTACCCGGACCTTAGTCGTACCCGGACCTTAGCGGTCGGGCGTGGCGGCCGGGGGCCCGGCTCAGCCCATGTGCAGCATCAGCCCGATGCCCACGACCATCAGGCCCGCCGCCGCGATTCTCGGGGCGCCGAAGCGTTCCTTGAAGAGCAGGGCTCCGATGGCCGCGCCGACGATGATGGAGGATTCGCGCAGCGCGGCGACCGGGGCCAGGGGGGCGCGGGTCTGGGCCCAGAGGACCAGGGCGTAGGCCGAGACGGAGAGTGCCGCGCCGAGGAGTCCGCGGGCGGCGTGGGGGCGGAGCTGGGCGGCCAGGGCGGTGCGGCGGCGGTGGAGGGTGTACGCCGGGATCGCGAGGCCTTGTACGAGCATCAGCCACGCGATGTAGCCCAGCGGGGTGCCCGAGGCGCGGACGCCGACGCCGTCCACGACCGTGTAGCCGGCGATGGCGAGGCCGGTGGCGAGGGCGGCGAGGATCGCCGGCCAGGGCGGGCGGCCGCCGGTGCCCCGGATGCCCCACAGCGCCAGGCCCATCAGGCCCGCGCAGGCGACGGCCACGCCGGTGAGCTGGAGGCCGTCGGGGAGTTCGTCGACGAGGAGGGCCGCCAGGACGGTGACGACCAGCGGCGCCGTTCCGCGGGCGATCGGGTACATCTGGCCGAAGTCGCCGAGCGTGAACGAGCGCATCAGCAGGGCCATGTAGCCGACGTGGAGGGCGGCGGAGAGGATCAGGTACGGCCAGGCGGCCGCGGCCGGCAGTGGGACGAAGCAGGCGGCCACCGCTCCGATCAGCGCCCCGCCGCCGGATATGAGCGTGAAGGACAGCAACTGGTCCTTGATGTGGTGCGCGATCGCGTTCCAGCCGGCGTGCGTCACCGCGGCGATCAGCACGGCGGTGGCGACCAGCGGCGTCACGCCGTCCGCTCGCGTACGTCGACCAGTGTGCCGCCCGCGTGGGCGATCAGCGTCGCGGGGTCGAGCGGGAACACCGTGTGCGGCGTACCGGCCGCGGCCCACACCACCTCGTGGTCGAGCAGGCCCCGGTCGGCCAGCACCCGCGTCCTGGTCACGTGCCCGAAGGGCGGCACGCCGCCGATCGCGTACCCGGTCGTCTCCCGTACGACGTCGGCGTCCGCCCTGGTCACGGCGGCGGCGTCCAGCTCGCGCCGCACCAGCTCCACGTCCACCCGCGACGAGCCGTCCATCAGGACCAGGACCGGCACCCCGTCCGCCGCGAAGACCAGCGACTTGACGATCTCGGACGGGTGGCAGCCGATCGCGGCGGCGGCCTGGGCGGCGGTGCGGGTGGCGTCGGGGAAGCGGCGGATCTCGATGTCGTGCAGGCCGAGCGCGCGGAGGGCCTCGGCGAAACGGGGGTGGGCGAGTGAAGCGCTCATGGCCCGCACGCTAGCGGTAGCTGTACGGGCCATGCGAGTGCGTTACCGGCTGTGGTCACGCCGCTGTGGGCCCGCCCGGTGTCACCGGGCCTTGAGTACGGAGGCGACGAGCGGGCCCGCCGCGTCCCCGCCGTGGCCGCCCGACTGGACGACCGCCGCGGCGGCCAGGTCGTCGGCGAAGCCGGCGAACCAGCTGTTGGAGTCGGCCTGGCCGCCGACTTCGGCCGAGCCGGTCTTCGCGCCCTTGTCGCCGCCGACCCCGGACATGGCCTCGGCGGCCGTGCCGCTGGTCGCCGTGGCCCGCATCATCTCGCGCAACTGCTGGGCGGCGGAGGCCTCCAGCGGGCGGGCGGCGGTGGCGATCTCCCGGTCGTCCAGGTCACGCGGCACGATGACCGGCTGCTTGAAGCTGCCGTTCTTCGCGGTCGCGGTGATGGAGGCGACGTTGAGGACGTTCATCTGGATGGTGCCCTGTCCGATGTACTGGGCCGCCGCCACACCGCCGCTCTCCGCGGGAACGGAACCGTCCTTGGTCACGACGCCCGTCTGCCAGTTCAGGCCGATGCCGAAGACGTCCCGCGCCTCCTTGCCCAGCGCCGTGTCGTCGCCGACGTCGTCGATCAGCTTGATGAAGGCGGTGTTGCAGGACCGCTTGAAGCTCTCCTTGAAGGTGCTTCCCGCCGGGAGGTCGAAATGGTCCAGGTTGTGGAAGGTCCGGCC
The DNA here is from genome assembly GCF_001905885.1 of Streptomyces sp. CB03234. GTDB lineage: Bacteria > Actinomycetota > Actinomycetes > Streptomycetales > Streptomycetaceae > Streptomyces. Next base: position 413,901 of record NZ_LIYH01000006.1, read on the forward strand.
CTGGTACATGACGTTCTTGGGGCACTCGGCTGGGCGGTCGGCGCTCACCAGGCCCTTCTCCAGCAGCATGGCCGCCGTCACGATCTTCATCGTCGAGCCGGGTGCCTGCACACCCAGGAAGGCCGCGTTCCAGTCGTCCTGGCGGTTGTTGGCGACGGCGCGTATCTCACCGGTGCTCGGCTTGATGGCCACCACCGACGACTCGCCGTACCGCTTCACCGCCTGCTCGGCCGCCGCCTGGACGTCCGCGTCCAGTGTCGTCCGCAGCTTGCCCGGCTCGCCCTTGGTGAGCGTCAGCAGCGTCTGGTCCGCCCCGTCCTCGCCCGGGGACTCGATCCACGTCTCGATGCCGGGCTTCCCGCCCGCCTCGGAGCCGTACTTCTCGCGCAGTTGGTCCAGGATCGGCTTGAGGGACGGGTACTTCTCCGGCGTCAGCTCCACCCCGTCGCGGTCGACGGCCTTGACGGGCGGGTTGGGCGCCTCGCCCGTACGCAGCGCCGACTCACCGGTCAGCTTCGGGTGGATCACCGACGGTTCCCAGTCGACCAGCGGCTTGCCGCTGGTGACGCCGCGTACGACGGTCAGCTGTGAGGCGTACGTCAGACGCTTGGACTGCCCCTCGTACGTCACGGTCGCGTCGACCGTGAACGGCACCTTCGGGCCCACCGGTTGGCCCGGGGTGATGACCGCCTTCGAGACATGGGCCTCGTCCCGGAAGCCGGCGACGGCGGGCGTGGCGGTGCCGGCGTTGTTGGTCAGCTCACCGGCCGCCGCCTCGTCCCCCTTGGCCCACGCGGCGAGGAAGTCCTTCGCGGTCCGCTCGACCTCCTCGGCGGTCACCGGCCCCGAACCGGCCTTCCGCGGGGCCGCGGCCGACGTGGTGGTCGGTGTCGTCCCGCCCGTGATCCCGTTCCACAGGTTGTACGCCCCGTACCCCACGCCACCCGCGACGACGGTGAACACCCCGCCGATGACGGCGACCTTCGCTCCACTGCGCATCGTGCAGTCCCCCTCCCCAGGAGCCCGCTTGAACACGTTCAAGCACGTAATGGGAGCCACCCTACGGGACAGCACTGACAACAGCAGTGAGTTGTTACCCGACCGGAACGTCAGGGCCCCGGACATCGGTCACGAGGTCCGGGGCCCGTGTGCCTACCGGCTCAGCGCGTGGTACTGAGCGCGAAGACGTCGTCGGCGCTGGTCAGCCGCTGCGGCCCGGAGGGCGCGGACTGAGCCGTCTTCCCCGCCTGGGCCGTCTTCCCCGCCTGGGCCGGAGCCGCGGCCTTGGTGCCCTCGGTCAGCTCGTGCGCCGCCTCCGGGTCGCGGGGCGTCTGGAGGGCGCCGTCCTTGGCGGCGACCACGCACGAGGCCGTGGACGCGCAACTGTAGACCGGGCCGTCAGGCCCCTCGTACCAGGACGTGAGGTAGAAGACGTACTTCCCCTTGGGGAGGTCGGCGGTGATGTCCTTCAGGTTGTGGCCCGGGTCGCGGGTGAACTCGACGACCGCGCCGGTCACCCCCGGCTTGCTGGACTTCTCGACCTTGATCTCGACGTTCGAGGTGCGGTTGGGCGGCTTGCCCGGCTCGGTGTAGTCCTTGCCCTCCCCGGCGCCCGTGATGGTGCCGAGGACCACCAGGTCCGAGCGGCTCGCGAGATCCGGGACGCTCGTCGGCGGGTCGACCTCGGAGGCCGCCGCGCCCGCGTGCGCGCCCCAGAAGCCGCCGGACGCCTTTGTGGCGGTGGACGTGCCGTGCTCCCCGTCGGCCTGCGGCGTGCCGGACGAGCACGCCGCCGTGGCCAGCAGGACGGCGAGGGTGGCGGCGCCGGCGGCCGCCCGTGTGATGTGTGTGCGCTTCATCGGTTGCTCACTCTCCTCTGCTCTGCCGGTCCTGCTCAGTAACGGCCGTTGATGTGGTTCTTGTCGTGGTTGGCGTAGTAGTTGTGATCGGGGTTGCCCCGCATGCAGGAACGATTCGCCGAGGAGTAGCTGCTGTTCTTGCCGCTGGCGTGGCCCAGGCCGACGCTGTGGCCGATCTCATGGCACGACAGGGACTTGTAGTTCGAGTGCGGGATCCTGTGGTTGAACACGATGGTGAACTGGTCGCACTTGGACGAGCTGCCGCTCACCTTCTTGACGCACGTGGTCCACGCGTACCAGTTCTTCTGGTCACCCGTGGGGTTCCACGTGGCGTACGCCCACACGTCGACCTGGTTGTTGTACCGGCTGTCCAGGCTTGTCGTCATGTCCGTGGGCGCCAGCGAGTTCTTGCGCGCCCAGTCCATGCCGTTGCGCTGCCCCGACGACAGGTCGTCGTCGAAGAAGAAGCTGTGCGCCTTGTTGTCCGCGAACGTCGGCCCGAAGGAGTTGGCCGAGGCCGGCTGCGTGACGAGTATCAGCGAGCCGACGGCGGCGCCGAGCGCCGCGAGCACACGTGTGCTCCGTCTCATGGTCTTTTCCCCGTATCCCCGTTGGTGCGTGTGTCACGGGGGAAACGGCGATCCCGTACGGACCGCACGAACGGCACGCGCGCCACGTGTGCACACGTGGTCACGCACGCCGCTCAAGGCCCGTTCCCCCCGGCTGTAAAACAGACTACACAGCACAACTGACAACGCGGCGGCGAGATTTGCCTACACCCAGGTGTCCAGCCACATCCGGTCGCGCCAGTCGTCCATCGGGATCGACTCGCCCGTGTAGAGGGGCCAGAAGTAGATGAAGTTCCAGACGATGAGCAGCACGAGTACGCCCGCGCCGACCGCGCCGATCGTCCGGCGGCGTTCGGCCGTCTCATCCGTGCCCGGGGGGCCGAGCATCGCGCCGATCATCATCGCCACCGCGAGACACAGGAACGGTACGAACACCACCGCGTAGAACAGGAAGATGGTGCGCTCCTGGTAGAAGAACCACGGCACCCACCCGGCCGCGACCGCGCACGCGATCGCGCCCGCCCGCCAGTCGCGCCGGAAGAACCAGCGCCACAGGACGTACAGGAGCGCGAAGCACGCCGCCCACCAGAGCAGGGGCGTGCCGATGGCCAGGACTTCGCGGGCGCACTTCTCCGTCGCGTTCGCCGGGCAGCCGTCCTGGCCGGCGCGCGGGTCCTCGTAGAAGTACGAGACGGGCCGGCCCAGCACGATCCAGCTCCACGGGTTCGACTGGTAGGTGTGACCCGACGTCAGGTTGATGTGGAAGCTGTAGACCTCCGACTCGTAGTGCCACAGACTGCGCCACCAGTCGGGGAACAGCCACGACCACGAGCTGTCCTTGCCCTCCGTGGTGGCCCAGTTCCGGAAGTACCCCTTGTCCGTGAAGATCCAGCCCGACCACGACGCGATGTACGTGACGACCGCCACCGGCACCGTCGAGACGAACGCGGGCACCAGGTCCCGCTTCAGGACGCTCTCGTACGGCCGGAAGGCGCCGGCGGTGCGTCGTGCGCCCACGTCCCACAGCACCGTGAGGACCCCGAACGCGGCCAGGACGTACAGCCCGTTCCACTTCGTGGCCGCCGCCAGGCCCAGCATCAGCCCGGCCGCGATCCGCCACGGCCGCCACCCCAGGCGCAGCGTTTCCGCGACCGCCGCGTCCGGTCGCAGCACCCCGTCCGCGTCCACCGGCAGCGCGGCCGCGAGCCGGCGGCGTGAGTGGTCCCGGTCGATGAGGAGGCACCCGAACGCCGCGAGGACGAAGAACATCAGCACCTGGTCCAGCAGTGCCGTCCGGCTCATTACGAAGTGCAGCCCGTCCACCGCGAGCAGCGCGCCCGCCAGGCAGCCCAGGAACGTCGACCGGAACAGTCGCCGCCCGATCCGGCACAGCATTAGCACCGACAGCGTGCCCAGCACCGCCACCATGAAGCGCCAGCCGAACGGATCGAACCCGAACATCCACTCGCCGAGCCCGATGACCCACTTGCCGACCGGAGGGTGCACCACATAACCGGGGTCCGTGGGGACGGCCACCGCGTCGGGGTTCGCCAGGATCCGCGCGTCGACGTCCTTGGGCCACGACCCCTCGTAGCCCTGGTTGATCAGCGCCCAGGCGTCCTTGGCGTAGTACGTCTCGTCGAATATCACCGCGTGCGGCTGACCGAGGTTCCAGAACCGCAGCAGCCCCGCGACGAGCGCCACCAGCAGCGGACCGCCCCACGCCGCCAGCCGCCACAGCCGCCCGGCCACCGCGGGCGGCGCGCCGAGCACCGTCCACACCCGGTCCGAGGGACGGGCGTACGGGGGCACCAACCGCTCGCGCAGGCCCGTCACCGGCCGCGGCACATAGCCGAAACGGCGCAGGCGCTGCCGCCACGGGGGCGGCTCTTTCGCGGCGTCCTGCCCGTGCAGGGCCTTATGAGCAGTACTGGTCACCGCGCCATCGTAGGGAACGCGCCTGTGCGAGTCGCCCGTCCGGGCTGCGAGGATGACCCCTGTGACAGGAACGGTGACCGGAACGCTCGTACTCGCAGGGACCCCGATCGGAGATGTCGCGGACGCCCCGCCCCGCCTCGCCGCCGAGCTGGAGAGGGCCGACGTCGTCGCCGCGGAGGACACCCGGCGGCTGCGCCGGCTGACCCAGGCGCTCGGCGTGCACACGACCGGCCGGGTCGTGTCGTACTTCGAGGGCAACGAGTCGGCCCGTACGCCCGAGCTGGTCGAGGCCCTCGCGGGCGGCGCGCGCGTGCTGCTGGTCACCGACGCGGGCATGCCGTCCGTCTCCGACCCCGGCTACCGGCTGGTCGCCGCCGCCGTCGAGCGGGACATCCGCGTGACGGCCGTCCCCGGGCCGTCCGCCGTCCTCACCGCGCTCGCGCTGTCCGGGCTGCCCGTCGACCGGTTCTGCTTCGAGGGCTTCCTGCCGCGCAAGGCGGGCGAGCGGCTGACCAGGCTCCGGGAGGTCGCCGGCGAGCGTCGCACGCTCGTCTACTTCGAGGCCCCGCACCGCCTCGACGACACGCTCGCCGCGATGGCCGAGGTGTTCGGCGCCGACCGGCGGGCCGCGGTGTGCCGCGAGCTGACCAAGACGTACGAGGAGGTCAAGCGCGGCGGCGTCGGCGAGCTGGCGGCCTGGGCCGCCGAGGGCGTACGCGGCGAGATCACCATCGTGGTCGAGGGGGCGCCGGAGACCGGGCCCGGGGAGCTGGACGCCGACGAGCTGGTGCGCAGGGTGCGGGTGCGCGAGGAGGCGGGGGAGCGGCGTAAAGAAGCCATCGCCGCGGTCGCCGCCGAGGCGGGCCTGCCCAAGCGTGAAGTGTTCGACGCCGTCGTCGCGGCAAAGAACGCGTCTGGCCAGGGCCCGGCAGAGGGTAAGGGACTATCGTGAAAAGCAAAGACCAGACCGTGCGGCAGGCCTTTCGGCATGGGGCGCCCCAAAACCGGTCCATTATTCGACAGGTGCCTACGCACTCCCGCCCGTGAAGGCGTCCACTGGTTGCAGTGGAAAGGAGCTGGCATGAGCGAGACCACAAGTACTCCGGTCGGCCATGAGGCATATGCCTTCGCCTGCATGAACTGCGGGTACGGCTGGGAGCAGGCGTACGACATCGAGCACCACACCGACATCAGCGGGCACGAGTTCGTCGTGTACAAGGCGGGGGGCCGCCGGGTACCGTCGCCGCTCTCCAACCCCACCTGTGTGAACTGCGGACGGCACCGCGTCCGGATCATGCGGGCCGGCCAGGTCTCCTCGGTGCTCGAACTGCTCGCCCAGCACCAGGCCGAGCCGACGAAGGGGTCCGTGGGGTCGGCCGGTCCGACCCTCGGCCAGGAGCGGAAGCAGGAGACGGAAGAGGCACCGCCGGCCGAGCCGGCCAGGGAGCCGCACCACTGGCACCTGTCCGACCTGCTGCACGCCTTCCACCGCAAGTAGGTCCCGGCCGCTTCCGTACGATCGGGGCATGAGTTCCAAGGACGCCCCGCCGCCGCTGCCCGAGCCCCTCGGGGTGCCGGTCGCCGATTCCCACACCCACCTGGACATGCAGGCCGGCACCGTCGAGGAGGCCCTCGCCAAGGCCGCCGCCGTCGGCGTCGACACGGTGGTCCAGGTGGGCTGCGACCTCAAGGGCTCCCGCTGGGCCGCGGAGACGGCCGCGGCGTACGACCCCGTGTGGGCGGCGGTCGCCCTGCACCCCAACGAGGCGCCGCGCATCGTGCTCGGGGACCCCGACGGGTGGTCGCGGCAGGGGGCGCGCGAGGGCGGCGGCGACGCGGCGCTCGACGACGCGCTCGCCGAGATCGACCGTCTCGCCGCGCTGCCCGAGGTCAAGGCCGTCGGCGAGACCGGCCTGGACCACTTCCGTACGGGACCGGAGGGCATGGCCGCCCAGGAACGGTCCTTCCGCGCCCACATCGAGATCGCCAAGCGGCACGGCAAGGCCCTCGTCATCCACGACCGCGACGCCCACGACGACGTCCTGCGCATCCTCGCCGAGGAGGGCGCCCCCGAGCGGACCGTCTTCCACTGCTACTCCGGCGACGCCGACATGGCCCGGATCTGCGCCGAAGCCGGGTACTTCATGTCCTTCGCGGGGAACGTCACCTTCAAGAACGCCCAGCCGCTGCGCGACGCGCTGGCCGTCGCCCCACTGGACCTCGTCCTCGTCGAGACGGACGCGCCGTTCCTGACGCCCGTGCCGTACCGCGGACGGCCCAACGCCCCGTATCTCGTTCCGATCACGGTCCGGGCGATGGCCGGGGTGCGGGGGATCGACGAGGAGGCCATGTCGACCGCGATCGCCGTCAACACCGCGCGAGCATTTGATTACTGACCGATAACGGGCGGAGTGCCGCGTAGGGTAGCGGCGCGACACTGCGTAGTCGAGTTGCTTTGGAGAGTGACCGCCCCTCCGCTAGGGTCCGGGCCTCGTGAGCAACTCCCAGGGCAGTCACCGCGCCGCCACCAGAGGCGGCCGCCGCGCCTCCGGGACGCCCGCGCCCGCGGCCGGGCGGGAGGCATGCGCCGAAGTCCCCGCGACGTACGAGACATGGGCGGCCGCGCCGTCAGGGGCCGCGGCCACCACCACGGCCCCCTTCCCCGAGCCGGTACCCGCGCCCGCCCCCGCGCCGGTCGCCATGTACCGGTCGCTGCCCCGCCAAGGGGCCCGCACATCCCGCGTCGACCCCGAGGCGCCCACCCTCCCGGCGGTGGCCACCGGGGGCCGCGCCGAGGCGCGCCGCGCCGCCCGCCGCCGCAAAGCGGCCGGGACGGGCGGCCCCGAAGGGCTGCGGCGGCTCGTCCCGCAGGCCCTCGTCGTGGCGTTCCTCGCCGGCGGCACCACCGCGTTCGTCGCCAACGACAAGGCCGTGCGGCTCAGCGTCGACGGCGTACCGCGCACCATGCACACCTTCGCCGACGACGTCTCCGAGCTCCTCGCCGACGAGGGCCTGGACGTCGGCGAGCACGACCTCGTGGCGCCGGCCCCGCACGAGGCGCTCGCCAGCGGCGACGAGGTCGTCCTCCGCTACGGCCGCCCCGTCACGCTCACCCTCGACGGGCAGCGCCGCCGCGTGTGGACCACCGCCCGCACCGTCGACGAGGCGCTGCGCGCCCTCGGCGTCCGCGCGGAGGGCGCCTACCTGTCGGTGTCCCGCTCCGCGGCCATCTCGCGGCGCGGCCTCGCCCTCGACGTACGCACCGAACGCACCGTGACCTTCATGGCCGACGGCCGCGAGCGCACCATCCGCACCAACGCCGCCACCGTCCGCGAGGCCGTCGAACAGGCCGGCATCACCCTCCGCGGCCAGGACACCACCTCCGTGCCGCCCGGCAGCTTCCCGCGCGACGGCCAGACGATCACCGTCATGCGGATCACCGCCGGCCAGGAGGTCCGCGAGGAGCCCATCCCGTACGGGGTGCAAAAGGTCGAGGACCCCACCCTCTACACCGGCACCGAGGTCGTCGAACGTCAGGGGCGGCAGGGCGCGCGCCGCGTCACCTACGCGCTCCGCACGGTCAACGGCGTCAGGCAGAAGCCCCGCAGGATCGCCGAGGAGGTCGTACGGGAGCCGGTCGACCGGCTGGTGCTGGTCGGCACCAAGCCGATGCCCACCTCCGTCGCGGGCGCCGACCACCTGAACTGGGACGCCCTCGCCCAGTGCGAGTCGGGCGGCCGCCCGGACGCGGTCGACGCGTCGGGGACGTACGGCGGGCTGTACCAGTTCGACCCCGGCACCTGGCGTGCCCTCGGTGGCAGCGGCGCCGCCCAGGACGCCCCCGCCTCCGAACAGACATACCGGGCGAAGAAGCTCTACGTGCAGCGGGGGCCGACCCCGTGGCCGCACTGCGGCCGTAGGCTGTATCGGTGAGCACCACTGATCCCGACGCCCTCCTCGGCCCCGCCGACATCCGTGAACTGGCCGCCGCGCTGGGCGTACGCCCCACCAAGCAGCGCGGCCAGAACTTCGTCATCGACGCCAACACCGTCCGGCGCATCGTCCGCACCGCGGAGGTCCGCCCCGACGACGTCGTCGTGGAGGTCGGACCCGGGCTCGGATCGCTGACCCTGGCGCTGCTGGAGGCGGCGGACCGGGTGATCGCCGTCGAGATCGACGACGTGCTGGCGGGCGCGCTGCCGGCGACGATCGCCGCCCGCATGCCCGCGAAGAAGGACCGTTTCGCGCTCGTCCACTCCGACGCGATGCACGTCCAGGAGCTGCCGGGACCGCCGCCGACCGCGCTCGTGGCGAACCTCCCGTACAACGTCGCCGTGCCCGTCCTGCTGCACATGCTGGACCGCTTCCCGACCATCGAGCGGACCCTCGTCATGGTCCAGGCCGAGGTCGCCGACCGGCTGGCGGCGCGGCCCGGCAACAAGGTGTACGGCGTGCCGTCGGTCAAGGCCAACTGGTACGCGGAGGTCAAGCGGGCCGGCGCGATCGGCCGGAACGTCTTCTGGCCCGCCCCGAACGTCGACTCGGGCCTCGTCTCCCTGGTGCGCCGCCCGGAGCCGGTGAAGACCACGGCGTCCAAGAAGGACGTCTTCGCGGTCGTCGACGCCGCGTTCGCCCAGCGCCGCAAGACGCTGCGCGCCGCGCTGGCCGGCTGGGCCGGTTCGCCGGCGGCCGCCGAGGCGGCGCTGGTCGCCGCCGGGGTCTCCCCGCAGGCGCGGGGCGAGTCCCTCACCGTGGAAGAGTTCGCACGCATCGCGGAGGCCAAGTCAGCGTGACCGAGAGCATCACCGTACGAGTCCCGGCGAAGGTCAACGTCCAGTTGGCGGTGGGCGCCGCGCGGCCCGACGGTTTCCACGACCTGGCCAATGTCTTCCTCGCCGTCTCGCTGTACGACGAGGTGACGGCGACCCCCGCCGACGAGCTGCGGATCACCTGCTCGGGCCCGGACGCGGACCAGGTGCCGCTGGACGCCACCAACCTGGCGGCCCGGGCGGCGCTCGCCCTCGCCGAGCGGCACGGCGTCTCCCCGGACGTCCACCTCCACATCGCCAAGGACATCCCGGTCGCGGGCGGCATGGCGGGCGGCAGCGCGGACGGCGCGGGCGCGCTGCTGGCGTGCGACGCCCTGTGGGGCACGGGCGCCTCGCGGGAGGACCTGCTGGCCATCTGCGCCGAGCTGGGCAGCGACGTGCCGTTCAGCCTCGTCGGCGGGGCGGCGCTGGGCACCGGGCGCGGGGAGCGGCTGACGCCGCTGGAGGTGGGCGGCACGTTCCACTGGGTGTTCGCGGTCGCGGACGGCGGGCTGTCGACACCCGCGGTGTACGGGGAGTTCGACCGGCTCGTCGCCGGTACGGACGTCCCGGCCCCGGCGGCCTCGCCCGCCCTGCTGGACGCGCTGCGCACCGGCGACGCCGCGCTGCTGGCGGGCGCCCTCGCCAACGACCTCCAGCCCGCGGCCCTCTCCCTGCGCCCGTCGCTCGCCGCCACGCTGGCGGCCGGCACGGAGGCGGGCGCCCTGGCGGGCCTGGTCTCCGGGTCCGGCCCGACGACCGCGTTCCTGGTCAAGGACGAGGACGCGGCCCGTACGGTCGCCGACGCCCTGCTCTCCTCGGGCACCTGCCGCACGGCCCGGGTGGCGTCGTCGCCGGCGCCGGGAGCGACCGTGGTGTGACGGCGTGGGCCGTCAGTCCTCGAGACGTTCGTCGTCGATGTCCACGGTCACGGTCCCGGGCGGGTAGAGGTCTTCGCGACCGGTGAGGATCAGGTCCATGGTCGGCCGGTGCGGGGCGGGCAGGGCGGCGTAGAGAGCGTGGCAGACGTCGGGTCCGCCCAGGCCGCCGCGCACCATCCTCGCGACGGTCACGGAGGCCACGGTGTCGAGCGGGATGACGTCGATGCCGGGAAACGCGAGCGCGGCGTCTCCCGCCGACTCGTCGTCGACCTCCGCCTGCAGCAGGCACAGGGCCGGTACCTGGAGGTGCCGGAACGGAGAGGCGTTGGCATTGTCGGCGACACGCTGGAGCGTGCGGTGCCCGCGCGCGAGAGCGACCACCGCGGACGTGTCCAGGATGATCACGCGGCGTTGCCCTCGGCGGCCCGACGGGCGTTTTCCGCCGCGATCTCGTACACCCGCTCCAGTGCGTGCGGCGTCGCGTCGAACTCCTCGTCGGTGAGCGTGCAGTTCATCCGCTCGCGCATGATGCGGCGGCCTTCCTCCACGCGTTCACGCAGCTGCGCCGCGGTGAGCTGAGACGCGGCGAGCTCCGCGACCAGGGCCCCGATCGTGGTGCCGCGTTCACGGGCCAGCGCGGCCAGGTGGTCCCGGGTGGTGTCGGGCACTTTGATCGTGGAGTCGGCCATGACGCCACGGTACACCGGCGGTACACCGCTGGTGTACCGGATGGCGCGGGATCGCCATGGCCCTGCAGACGCCGGCCCGCTGACGTTGCCCGGTGGCCGCCAGGACTCAGCCGGCCGTCACGGCCATGGTCTTCTTCGCCAGCTCGAACGCCGGGAGCATCTCCCGGTGCTCCTCCGAGTCCAGGCCACCCAGGTGCACCACGACCGCGCCGCGCGGCGTGGTCACCGCGAGCGCCCGCTCCGTCTTCGGACCGTCCTGGGACTCACCCTTGACGGTGTACGTCACCTCGGCGGCGGGCAGCGCCCCCGCCGTGACCTCGCTGTACCGCGCCTGGCCCGCGTTCTCGTCGGCCGTGACGAACCCCTCCAGCACCGCGCGCGGCGTGCCGCCGGCCTTGGCGTCGCCGGTCCAGACGCGGAGGAAGCCGATGTTCCCGGCGGGCTTCGCGTCGATCTCGCAGGCCAGCGCGACGGGCCCCTGGTCGAGCGTCCCGAACTCGGTCGTCACCGCCTCCGCCGTCCACTTCGGCGCCGTCTCGAACGACACGGGCAGCACGCACGGCGTTCCCTTGCCACCGATCACGACCCCCTTGACCGCCGTAGCCGTAGCCGTGGCCGTGGCGCTCGGCTCCGCCCCCGCCGCGTTCGCAGGCACCGGCTCCGACGAACACCCCACCAGCCCCGCCCCGACGGCCACCGCCACGACAACGCCCCGCGCGACTCCGTACCGCCCCATGACAACCCCACCCCTGAGCTTGATCGACCGCCGCACGCTACCGCACCGGTGCGGAACACCCGTGTGCGGCCGCCGACCGGTCCGCGAACCGCTTCAGCGCGGCACGCAGCCCGGCGGGGTCCGGAGTCGCGCCCTCCCGCGGGGCGGCGGAGTAGGGGAACGCCGTGTACAGCGCGGTGGCCCCCGCTCCGGGGCAGACCGCCGTCAGGCGGGGAGTGCCGTCCGTGTCGGTGCGGCTCTGCGGCTTTTCGTAGCGGGCGAACGGGCCGTACAGCGCTGTGAAGTGGTACAGGGGCGTCCCGTCGGGGCCGTCCAGCCTGCACGTCTCCACGGGCGCGGGGGTACGCGGGTGCTCCGCGACCGTCCGTACGTCCCAGGCGCGGGCGGTCGCCGGGTCCACCAGGTCCGCGCACGTCCCGGAGGCCCGGGCGACCGGCTCGGCGAGCCGGTCCACCGGCACCGCGACGTCCTTCACCGGCGAGCCGGTACGGGCGTCGCAGCCGGTCCGCTCGGCGTACGCCGTCACCGTCTCCGTCAGCACGGCGGCGAGCCGCACCCGTGCCGCGGAGTCCCGGAAGTCGCCGCCGCGCGCCAGCCGGGCACGGGCGGTCGCCAGCAGCCCGTCCCCGGAGCCCTTCCCGCAGTCCACCAGCACGGAGGCGACCCCAGTGCGGACGACCGTACTGTCGCGGTCGCCGCCGAAGTCGAACAAGCCGGTCCAGCCGTGCCCGAGGGGCACCGCGCCGCCATCGCCGTCGGACCGGGGCTCCGATCCGTCCGCGCGGTCGATCTCGACGCTGACGCGCCCCCTGCCGTCCCGTTCCACGTCGGCGGTGGCCGCCTCGCAGTACCAGTCCCCGTCCTTGTCGTCACCGCCGTGCGACCGCAGCTCGACGTCCGGGAACAGTGCCCGCACCTGCTCCGCCGCCAGGTCCCCCTCGCACACGGTGTCCAGCGCCCGGTCGTGGCGCCAGGCGTCGTAGCCGCCGGAGAGCCAGAAGTAACCGCCCGCCACCGTCACGACCGCCGCCGTCCACAAAGCGGTGCGCCGCACCCGTCGGCGCCCCCGGAAGCGCGCCCATGCCGTGTCCGTCACACCGGACCCCCGTCCATGATCGACCGCCGCACGCTACCGCACCGCCCGTGGCGGCTACCCTGGTAGGTCGGCCCGTCCCCCTGCACAGGAGTGAAATGGCAGTCAACCTCGTCAATGTCGAGGCAGTCAGCAAGGTGTACGGCACCCGTGCCCTGCTCGACGGTGTCTCCCTCGGCGTCTCGGAGGGGGACCGGATCGGTGTCGTCGGCCGCAACGGGGACGGCAAGACCACCCTCATCCGGATGATCGCCAAGCTGGAGGAGGCCGACTCCGGGCGGGTCACGCACAGCGGCGGGCTGCGGACCGGGGTGCTCACGCAGCACGACTCGCTCGACCCGGCCGCCACCGTGCGGCACGAGGTCATCGGCGACCTCGCCGACCACGAGTGGGCCGGCAGCGCCAAGATCCGGGACGTACTGACCGGGCTGTTCGGCGGGCTCGACCTGCCGGGGTTCCCGCAGGGCCTCGACACCGTCATCGGGCCGCTGTCCGGTGGCGAGCGGCGCCGGATCGCGCTCGCCAAGCTGCTGATCGCCGAGCAGGACCTGATCGTCCTCGACGAGCCGACCAACCACCTCGACGTCGAGGGCATCGCCTGGCTCGCCCGCCACCTCCAGGCGCGGCGCTCCGCGCTCGTCTGCGTCACCCACGACCGCTGGTTCCTCGACCAGGTCTGTACGCGGATGTGGGACGTGCAGCGCGGGGCGGTCCACGAGTACGAGGGCGGCTACTCCGACTACGTCTTCGCCCGTGCCGAGCGTGAGCGCATCGCCGCCACGGAGGAGACCAAGCGGCAGAACCTGATGCGCAAGGAGCTGGCCTGGCTGCGGCGCGGAGCCCCCGCCCGTACCTCCAAGCCGCGCTACCGCATCGAGGCCGCCAACGAGCTGATCGCCGACGTGCCGCCGCCGCGCGACACCAGCGAGCTGATGAAGTTCGCCAACGCCCGGCTCGGCAGGACCGTCTTCGACCTGGAGGACGTGACCGTCACCGCCGGTCCCAAGGTGCTGCTCAAGCACCTGACCTGGCAGCTCGGCCCCGGCGACCGCATCGGCCTCGTCGGCGTCAACGGCGCCGGCAAGACGTCGCTGCTGCGCGCCCTCGCGGACGCCGCCACCACGCAGGGCGAGGCGCAGCCGGCCGGCGGACGGATCGTCGTCGGCAAGACGGTGCGCCTCGCGTACCTGTCGCAGGACGTCGCCGAACTCCCGGCCACGCTGCGCGTCCTGGAGGCCGTCCAGCAGGTGCGCGACCGCGTCGACCTCGGCAAGGGCCGGGAGATGACGGCGGGGCAGCTGTGCGAGCAGTTCGGGTTCACCAAGGAGAAGCAGTGGACGCCGGTCGGCGACCTGTCCGGTGGTGAGCGGCGCCGACTCCAGCTGCTGCGGCTGCTGATGGACGAGCCGAACGTCCTCTTCCTCGACGAGCCGACCAACGACCTCGACATCGAGACCCTCACGCAGCTGGAGGACCTCCTCGACGGCTGGCCCGGTTCGATGGTCGTCATCTCCCACGACCGGTTCTTCATCGAGCGGACGACGGACAAGACGTACGCGCTGCTCGGCGACGCCACGCTGCGGATGCTGCCGCGCGGCATCGACGAGTACCTGGAGCGGCGCCAGAAGATGATCGAGACGGCCGCCCCCGCACCGGCCGCCGCGTCCGCTTCCGCTTCCGCGCCCGCCAAGGAGAGGTCGGCGGGCGACGCGCGAGCCGCGAAGAAGGAGCTGCAGAAGATCGAGCGCCAGCTCGACAAGGTCTCCGAGAAGGAGGCCACGCTGCACGCCCGCATCGCCGACAACGCCACCGATTTCGAGAAGGTGGCGAAACTGGACGCGGAGCTCCGGGAACTGGCGGCACAGCGCGACGACTTGGAGATGCGCTGGCTGGAACTCGCCGAAGACGCCTGACCCTCAGGGGTACGTGGCGAAGGCGTGGAGAGCGGGTAACGAGGGCATCACAGGCCGGTCCTCCCTTGGGTACAGGGGCGGACCGGCCCGTTTCGTGTCGGTGCCGAGTGATAGAAAGAAGCCCCGCTCGACTCACGTAACACTGCGGAATCCATGTCCGATTCGCTCCTTTCCGGCGGTACGTGCGCGCCGGAATCGCGGGGGAGGCCGGTCGGGCAGCGGGCCGCACGAAGGGGGAAGCGCTGATGAGTCAGCCGCCCAGCCAGCAACCGCCGCAGGGGGGCTTCGGGTCTCCGCAGGACCCGCACCAGCAGCCTCCCCAGGCTCCGCAGACGCCTCCCGTCCAGCCGGGCCGGCCCCCGGCCGCCGCACCCGGTTACGGCACACCGCAGCCGCCCGCCGGCCATCCCCCGGTGCCGCCGCAGACGCCGCCCGGCCCCGCCTACGGCGCGCCCCAGCCGCCCGTCGGCCAGCCGGGACAGCCGCCCGCCGCCGCGCCCGGTTACGGGTACCCGCAGGCACCTCCCGGCCAGCCGGGGTACGGCTACCCGCAGGCTCCCGGACAGCCGCCGCAGCCGGGCCCGTACGGCGCGCAGCCCGGACCGTACGGCCAGCAGCCCAACCCCTACGGCGGCCACCCCGGTCAGCCGCAGTACCCCGGCGCGCCCACGCCGCTGCCGGCCGGCAGGAGCGGCCCCTTCAAGGGCAAGCCGGCCGCCGTCATCGGCGCGGCCGTCGCCGCCCTGCTGGTCATCGGCTGCGGCACGTACCTCGCCCTCAGCGGTGACGACACCGACCCCGAGAAGCCCGACGCCAAGGGCGGCTCCAGCGCCGCGCCGAACCCGACCGGCTCCGGCGACGTCGACGAGGGCGACGGCAGCGGTGGCGGCCGCGAGGCCAACGACGACCTGAACGCCGGGCGCAAGAAGGGCGAGGCCAAGGTCGAGTGGCTGAACACCAACGACGTGGACCTGCCGCGCAACGGCGCGGACGTGTACGGCCCGTGGGTCGTCGGCGACACCGTCGTCAAGGCGATGTACAAGAGCGTCGTGGGCTACTCGGTGACCGACGGCAAGAAGAAGTGGGAGGTGCCGTTCACCACCGAGGTGTGCGCCGCCCCGGTCGAGCCGTCCGCCGCCGGCACCATCGTCATCGGCGTCAATGACACGGCCGGCGAGAAGGCCGACTGCACGGTCCTCCAGCAGATCGACCTGAAGACCGGCAAGGCGGGCTGGAAGAAGCCCGTCCCCAAGGGCTCCGGCTTCAGCTCGCTGTCCGAGATCACGCTCGCCATCAGCGGCAACACCGTGACGGCTTCCGCCACCAACAACTCGTACGGCTTCTCCCTGGCCGACGGCAGCCAGTTGTTCGGCAAGCCCGACTCCGACTGTCAGCCGTTCGCCTTCGCGGGCGGGCCGAAGCTGATCGCCGCGGCCAGCTGCCGCACGGGTGACTACGACAAGTCCCAGCACGAGCTCAGCGAGGTCGACCCGACGACCGGCAAGCCGAAGTGGACGTACAAGCTGCCGGCCAACTGGGAGGTCACCAAGGTCTTCTCGGTCAGCCCGCTGGTCGTCTCCACCGAGAACCGCGAGACCGAGAAGTGGAGCATCATCGCGCTGACCGACGCGGGCAAGCTCCGCTCGACCCTCGACGGCGGCAAGGACAAGTTCCAGCCCAAGTGCGGCGGCTCCTTCGTCGTCCTCGCGGAGAACCTCCAGGGCTGCGTCGGGGTCGCCGCCGACGCGAGCACCTTCTACATGTCGACGGTGCCCACCCAGCTCACCAACGGCACCAATGACGTCGTGGCGTTCAACCTGGACACCGGCAAGCCCAAGTGGCGCGCTCCCGCGGGCCCGCAGCGGACGATGACGCCGCTGCGCATGGAGGGCGGCGACGTCCTGCTGTACATGGAGGGCTCCTGGGACCGCGGCGGTGCCGTCGCGACCCTCGCTCCGACGGGCGGCAGCCCGAAGGTGCTGCTCCAGCACCCGGCGTCCACGGCCAAGATCGAGAGCGACTTCTACTCGCCGCGGTACGCGTACGCCGATGGCCGTTTCTTCATCGCCAGCGGCCGCGTCAGCGCGCGCAACGACGCCGAGGAGAAGCAGACGAAGACGATGATGGCCTTCGGCAAGTGACGGCAGGCCCAGTTCCACGGCAACTGGGCGACGCGCGGGAAGTGGTGGTCACGGCGGCCTTCGGCCCGTGACCGCGTCCTGACGTCCGACGCACTCAACCCGATGTCCTTTTCCAGACCTTCAGAGGTACGTACCCCATGACGCAGCCACCGCCGCCGCCGAACCAGCCGCCCAACCAGCCCCCCTCGGGTGGCTTCGGCGCCCCGCAGGACCCCCCGCCGGGAGGCTTCGGCGCGCCCGCCCCGCCGCCGCAGAACCCGGCGTACGGATACCCCCAGGCGCCCCAGACCCCCCAGCCACCCCAGACGCCTCCCCCCGCCCAGCCCCCCGGCTACGGCTACCCACAGGCGCCCGGCCAGGCGCCCGGCGGGTACGGCTACCAGCAGCCTCCCGGCTACCAGCAGCCCGGTGGGTACGGCTACCCCACCGCCCCCACGCAGCAGCCGGTGCCGCCGCAGAGCGGCGGGCGCAAGAAGCTGTCCGCGCAGACGCAGATCATCATCGCCGCGGCCGTCGCCGTGGTCCTGATCATCGGCGCCGGTATCTGGTACGCCGGCTCCAAGACGGACGACCCCTCGAACAACGCCAAGGGAGGGTCTTCCGAGACCACCGGGGGCGGCGGCAACACGGCCCCGGACGGCGGCGGCAAGGAGAAGGTGCCCGCCAACACCCAGGCCAAGGTGGCGTTCCAGCTGCCGCTGCCCAAGGTCACGGACCTCACCGATGTGACCGGCTCCTGGATCACCGACAAGGCGTACGTCAAGAGCGGCGTCGAGTCGGTCGTCGGCTACGACATCGACAAGGGCACCCCCCTGTGGACCACCCCGCTGCCCGGCCAGGTCTGCGCGGCCTCCCGGCACGTCAAGGACAACAAGACCGCCATCGTCTTCGAGCCCGCCAAGCGCGTGCCGCCGAAGAACTACCAGCCCTGCACGGAGGTCGGCGTCATCGACCTGGCCACCGGCAAACTGCTGTGGCGCAAGTCCGTCACGGGCACCGACTCCGGTGACAGCAAGGCCGGGTTCGACGAGGTGACGATCGGCGGCACGACCGTCGCGGCCGGTGGCACGGACGGCGGCGCGGCCTGGGACCTGGCCACCGGCAAGCTCCTGTGGAAGCCCGAGGTCAACGCCGAGGAGTGCGAGGACCGGGGCTACGGCGGCGGCGACGCCCTGGTCGCGGTGCGCCTCTGCGGTCCCATCGACACCCCGGACACGTTCATCCAGAACCTCGACCCGAAGACCGGCGCCCCCATCTCGTCGTACAAGATGCCCGCCGGTGTGGACGGTGCGGGCGTGATCTCCACCAAGCCGCTGGTCGTCGCCGCCGACGTCGGTGACACCGCCGGTGACGGCTCGGGCATCTCGGACTTCTTCTCCCTCGACGAGAAGACCGGCAAGCTCAAGGTCAAGATCTCGGCGAACGGCGAGCGGTACGCGGCGGAGTGCGAATCGTCCGGCGTGGAGGTGTGCACCAAGGCGGTCGTCGGCAACAACCGGCTCTACGTGGCCACCGAGGACCACGAGGGAGGCGGCGACTACGGCGACACCAACGAGATCGTGTCCTTCGACCTCACCACCGGCAAGCCGACCACCGACAAGGCCGACGCGGGTGACCGGTACTCGATGTTCCCGCTGCGGATGGACGGCGGCAACATCATCGCGTACAAGAAGGCGCCCTACGACAAGGGCGGACAGGTCGTCAGCATCGACGGCGGGACCTTCAAGCAGACCGTCCTGCTGGAGAACCCGTCCGACGAGTCCGTCGTTCGCGCGGAGCAGTCCTTCGTCCTGGACACCGCGGAGATCCGGTACGCCGACGGCAGGCTGTTCATCGCGGACTACATGTTCGACGAGCCGAGTACCTCCACCGACACCAAGGAGTACCTGGCGATGGCGTTCAGCACCCACTGAGTGGCACCCCCACCCCCCTGGACGGCCCGGCGCATCGGCTTCCCCGACGCGCCGGGCCGTCCACTTCGTGAGCCGCATGTAGCCCTGTTTGACGAAGAATTCGACATTCTGGGGGGCTTCTGACAAGTAGGGGGCGCGCGACGTCGAACAAGCGTGTAGCTTGCCGGGTCAACAGTGCTGGGGGCGGCGGGGGGCCGGCCCCAGGGGGATGGGGGGTTGCTCGATGGGCGTGCGGCTCATGGTGGTCGACGACCACCGACTGCTCGCCGAGGCACTCGCCTCGGCGCTCAAACTGCGCGGGCACCGGGTGCTCGCGGCCACCGCGCCCACGGCGGGCGCGGCCGAGCTGGTGGTGAGCAGGGCGCCCGAGGTCTGCCTGCTGGGGACGGCCGCTCCGGCCGAGCCGGGGGCCTTCGACCCGATCGTGACGATCAAACGGGAGCGCCCGCAGGTGGCCGTGGTGGTGCTCGGGCCGGTGCCGTCCCCGCGCGGGATCGCGGCGGCCTTCGCGTCCGGCGCCTCCGGTTACGTACGCCATGACGAGCGCATCGAGGGCGTGGAGCGCGCCATGCTGAAGGCCAGGGCGGGCGAGGCGGCGGTGGCGCCGCAGCTGCTCCAGGGCGCCTTCACCGAGCTGCTCAACCCGGCCGCGCAGCCGGACGACGAGGGGCAGCGGCTGCTGCGGATGCTCACGCCGCGCGAGGTGGAGGTGCTGGTGCGGGTCGCGGAGGGCGAGGACACCCGGCTGATCGCGGCGGGCATGAACATCGCGCCGAGCACCGCGCGTACGCATGTGCAGCGGGTGCTGATGAAGCTGGGGGTCGGGTCCCGGCTGGAGGCGGCCGCGCTCGCCGCCCGTACGGGGCTGTTGGAGCGGGCGGCGTCAGGGGCGCCGAAGGGGCCGGACCCCGTCTGAGACGGTCCGGCCCCCGGTGCCTACTCGCCGGGCGGCGTCGGCGGGGCCATCGGGCGCAGCCGCAGCCAGATCAGGAAGAACAGTCCGAGGGCGAGCATGCCCAGGCCCGTCCAGAGGTTGATGTTGACGCCGACGGCCTTCTCCAGGTCCGCGTCGGACGCGGTGAGCCCGGCGACGGTGACGATGATCCCGTAGACCGTGAACAGGCCCCCGATGATGCGCCGGATGTCGAAGAGGCGGGCGGCGGTGGCGGACTTCTTCTCCAGCTCGGAGACTTCACGCTGCAGTTCGGACATGGGTCGGTGCCTCCGGGGCGGTCAGAAGGAGTACGGCAGGTAGCAGGCGGCGGCCAGGACGACGGCTCCCCAGCCCAGCAGGGCGGGACGGCGGTACCAGGCGTCGTCGCCCTCGGACGGCGCCTCCTCCATGCCCGGCGACCTCGTCCCGTACACCAGGCCCGCCAGCTCCGCCTCGGGCTTGGGGGCGGTGAAGAGCGTGACGGCGACCATCACCACCGCGCCGGCGACGAAGCCGACGATCGCGGAGACGAAGTTGGCGCCCTGGTCGGTGGGGATGGCGATGACGCCCTGCTTGTAGATCACGAAGTAGTTCACCATCGCGGCGACCGTGCCCGCGATCAGGCCCCAGAAGCCGGACTTGACCGAGGCGCGCTTCCAGAACATGCCGATGATGAAGACGACGAACATCGGCACGTTGAAGAAGGAGAACAGGGTCTGGAGGTACCCCATGATGTTGGAGAAGCTGGCCGCGAGGAAGGCGGTGCCGATGGAGGCGAGGACGCCGATCGCGGTGATGAGCCGGCCGAAGCGCAGGTAGTAGGTGTCGTCCCGGCCCTTGACCACGTACTTGGCCCAGATGTCGGCGGTGAAGACGGTGTTGAACGACGACACGTTGGCCGCCATGCCGGCCATGAAGGCGGCCAGCAGACCGGTCACGGCTATGCCCAGCACGCCGTTGGGCAGCAGCTCCTGCATCAGCAGCGGGATGGCGTCGTTGTAGGTGAGGTCGGAGCCCGCCGTGCCGATCTTGGGGACGAGGACGGCGGCGACCAGGCCGGGGATCATCACCACGAACACGATGAAGATCTTGGGGAAGGCGGCGATCAGCGGGGTGCGCTTGGCGGCCGACAGGTTCTTCGCGGACAGGGCGCGCTGCACCTCGGCGAAGTTGGTGGTCCAGTAGCCGAAGGAGAGCACGAAGCCGAGGCCGAGGACGATGGTCAGCCAGTTGGCGCCCAGCGGGTTGGGGTCGCCGATGCCGGTGCCGCCCCAGGCGGTCAGGAAGTCGGAGCCGTGGCTCTTCTCCAGCGAGCCGGTCAGGCCGTCCCAGCCGCCGACCCGCTTCAGGCCGAGGACGGTCAGCGGGATGAGCGCGGCGAGGATGACGAAGAACTGCAGCACCTCGTTGTAGATCGCCGAGGACAGGCCGCCGACGGTGATGTACGCGAGGACGAAGAAGCCGGCGACGACGATGGAGACCCACTGCGGCCAGCCGAGCAGCGCCTCGACGACGATCGACAGGGCGTAGAGGTTGACGCCCGCGATGAGGATGGCGGCGAAGGCGAACAGCACGGAGCTGAGCAGGTGCGCCGGCCTGTCGAACCGCTGGAGTAGGAACTCCGGTACGGAACGGACCTTGGAGCCGTAGTAGAACGGCATCATCACCAGGCCGAGGAAGACCATGGCGGGGATGGCGCCGATCCAGTACCAGTGGACGACGGCCACACCGTACTGGGCGCCGGTCGCGGCCATGCCGAGGATCTCCGTCGCACCGAGGTTCGCGGCGACGAAGGCCAGCCCGGTGACCCAGGCGGGCAGGGAGCGGCCCGAGAGGAAGAAGTCGAGGCTGGTCTTCACGCTCGCCCGTGCGGCGAAGCCGATGCCCAGGACCACGGCGAAGTAGATCGCCAGAATCGTGTAATCGAGCCCGTTGGTGGGGAGCCGGAGCCCGTCGGCCAGGTAATGCATGAGTACTCGCTTCGTCGCGTGAACTGATCAGGCCGGAACCTACGCCTCCACGTTCATGATCTGAACACTTCTGTTCGTTTTCTTTGTTTGATTGTGATCGGGTGAGGTGAAATGTCAGGAGCAAGCGCTTGCTGATCCGCTGTGTGAGGGGCGTTGACGGGTGCTGTTGGGCTGTGGTTGGTTATGTTTGTTTCTGTTGGGTCTGTGTGAGGCGTCCGAGGAGTCCGCGAGTGAAGAAAACGTCGACCCGGCTGGCCGACGGCCGGGAGCTGGTCTATTACGACTCCCGGGACGACGTCGTACGCGACGCCGTCGACCAGCGCCCCCTCGACCCCATCTCCACCACCTCGGAGATCCGCCACGACCCGCTGCTGGGCGACTCCGTCGCCATCGCCTCGCACCGCCAGGCCCGCACCTACCACCCGCCCGCCGACGAATGCCCCCTGTGCCCCTCCCGCGACGGCCGGCTCAGCGAGATCCCCGACGGCGACTACGACGTGGTCGTCTTCGAGAACCGCTTCCCCTCCCTCGCCGGTGACTCCGGCCGCTGCGAGGTCGTCTGCTTCACCTCCGACCACGACGCCTCGTTCGCCGACCTCACCGAGGAGCAGGCCGCCCTCGTCCTGGAGGCCTGGACCGACCGCACCGCGGAACTCGCCGAGCTGCCGGGCGTACAGCAGGTGTTCTGCTTCGAGAACCGGGGCGCCGAGATCGGCGTCACCCTCGGCCACCCGCACGGCCAGATCTACGCCTACCCCTTCACCACCCCGCGTACGGCGCTGATGCAGCGCTCCGCCGCCGCCCACCGCGCCGCCACCGGCCGCAACCTCTTCGACGACCTCGTCGAGCGCGAGCGCGCCGACGCCGAACGGGTGGTCCTGGAGAGCGACCAGTGGATCGCCTTCGTGCCGTACGCCGCGCACTGGCCGTACGAAGTGCACCTCTACCCCAAGCGGCGCGTACCCGACCTCCGGGCGCTGGACGAGGACGCGCGCACCGAGTTCCCCCAGGTCTACCTGGAACTCCTGAGGCGCTTCGACCGGATCTTCGGGGACGGTGAGCCGCCGACGCCGTACATCGCCGCCTGGCACCAGGCGCCGTTCGCCGACCCAGGGCGCGACGACTTCGCCCTGCATCTCGAGCTTTTCACCATCCGCCGCACTTCCGGCAAGCTGAAGTTCCTCGCGGGCTCGGAATCCGGCATGAGCGTGTTCATCAATGACGTGCCGCCGGAGGCCGCGGCCCGCCGACTGCGAGAGGTAGCGACCACGTGAGCAGCAGGAAATATCTGGTGACCGGCGGGGCCGGCTACGTCGGCAGTGTGGTCGCCGCCCATCTGCTCGAGGCCGGGCACGAGGTTACCGTCCTCGACGACCTGTCGACCGGCTTCCGCGAGGGCGTCCCGGCGGGCGCGCACTTCATCGAGGGCCGCATCCAGGACGCCGCCCGCCACCTCGACGGCTCCTACGACGGCGTCCTGCACTTCGCCGCGTTCAGCCAGGTCGGCGAGTCCGTCACCGACCCCGAGAAGTACTGGGTGAACAACGTCGGCGGCACGGTGGC
Source organism: Streptomyces sp. CB03234 (assembly GCF_001905885.1). GTDB lineage: Bacteria > Actinomycetota > Actinomycetes > Streptomycetales > Streptomycetaceae > Streptomyces. Next base: position 436,908 of record NZ_LIYH01000006.1, read on the forward strand.
GCTGCTGGCCGCGATGCGCGACGCGGGCGTACGCCGCCTGGTGTTCTCCTCCACGGCCGCGACGTACGGGGAGCCGGTCTCCACCCCCCTCACCGAGACCGACCCCACCGCCCCCACCAGCCCCTACGGCGCCTCCAAGCTCGCCGTCGACCACATGATCACCGGCGAGGCCGCCGCACACGGCCTGGCCGCCGCCTCGCTGCGCTACTTCAACGTGGCCGGCGCCTACGGGGAGTACGGCGAGCGCCACGACCCCGAGTCCCACCTCATCCCCCTCGTCCTCCAGGTCGCCCTCGGCGAGCGGGCGTCGATCTCCGTGTACGGCGACGACTACCCGACCCCCGACGGCACCTGCGTACGCGACTACATCCACGTCGCCGACCTCGCCGAGGCGCACCTGCTGGCGCTCGACGCGGTGGTGCCCGGCGAGCACCTGATCTGCAACCTCGGCAACGGCAGCGGCTTCTCGGTCCGCGAGGTGGTCGAGACCGTACGGAAGGTCACCGGCCACCCGGTGCCCGAGGTCGTCGCCGCCCGCCGCGCCGGCGACCCGGCGGTGCTGGTCGCCTCCGCCGCCACCGCGCGGGAGCGGCTGGGCTGGAAGCCGGCACGGCCCGACCTGGCGGGCATCGTGGCGGACGCGTGGGAGTTCGCGAAGGCGTCAGAGGCGGAGGCGGGGGCATGAGCGTCGCGGAGGATTTCCAGCAGCTGTACGGGTACGCCCCCGAAGGCGTGTGGGCCGCGCCCGGCCGGGTCAACCTGATCGGCGAGTACACCGACTTCAACGACGGCTTCGTGATGCCGCTGGCGCTCCCGCACACCGCGGTCGCCGCGGTCGCCCGGCGGGATGACGGGCAGCTGCGCGTCCACTCGGCCGACACCGACCAGGGCGTGGTCCAGCTCGGCGTCGACACCCTGGAGCCGCTCGCCGACACCGGCTGGGCCGCCTACCCGGCCGGGGTGGTGTGGGCGCTGCGCGAGGCGGGCCACGCCGTCACGGGCGCCGACATCCACCTGGCGTCCACCGTCCCCACGGGCGCCGGGCTGTCGTCGTCGGCCGCCCTGGAGGTCGTCACCGCGCTCGCCCTCAACGACCTGTACGGGCTCGGGCTGACCGCCCGGCAGCTGGCCGTGCTCGCCCAGCGGGCCGAGAACGCGTTCGTGGGCGTCCCGTGCGGGGTGATGGACCAGATGGCGTCGGCGTGCTGCGCCGAGGGTCACGCCCTGTACCTCGACACCCGCGACCTGACCATGCGCCATGTGCCGTTCGACCTCGCCGCCCAGGGGCTGACGCTGCTGGTCGTCGACACCCGGGTGAAGCACGCGCTCGGCGACGGCGCGTACGCCGAGCGGCGCGCCGGGTGCGAGGCGGGCGCGCGGGCGCTCGGCGTGCGCACGCTGCGCGACGTCGGGTATGTGCAACTGCCCGGTGACCTGCGGCGGTTGGGTGACGAAACGGTTCGCTCCTACGTCCGCCACGTGGTGTCCGACAACCACCGCGTCGAGCGGACGATCGCCCTGCTGGACGCGGGCGACGTGCGGGCGGTCGGCCCGGTCCTCACCGAGGGGCACGCCTCCCTCCGCGACGACCTGCGGGTGTCGTGCCCGGAGTTGGACCTGGTGGTGTCGGCCGCGACCGCCGCCGGGGCGCTCGGCGCGCGGATGACGGGCGGCGGGTTCGGCGGCTCCGCGATCGTGCTGGCCGAGGCGGTGGACGCGGACACGGTGACCAAGGCGGTGGGGGAGGCGTTCGCGGCGGCCGGGTACACGGCGCCGCGGGTGTTCCCGGCGGTGCCGTCGGCGGGGGCGCGCCGCGTCGGCTGAGCGGACGGCTTCCGTCTGCCCACCAGTACAGGTGAGTTTGCGGAAGTCGCCCACCCCTCCGGCCGCCCCGCCGTACTCTGATGCACAGCACCGGTGGGGGCCGGTGTTGATCAGGGGGCGAGACAGCCGGGTACGACGCCCGGGGCGGGGGTAACAGTCACTGCACGGCGGCGGCCGTGCGACCACTGGCCACCTCGGGCTCCGGGCGCCGTACCCGCAGCTGCTCCGCTTCTCGACACATGGGGGTGTCAGTGGTCCGTATCCGGGTTCTGGTGGTGGACGACCACCGCATCTTCGCCGAGTCGCTCGCCGCCGCTCTGGCGGCCGAGCCGGACGTGGACGTCGCGGCGGCCGGCAGCGGCCCCGCCGCGCTGCGCTGCCTGGACCGGGCGGCGGCCGAGGGCCGCAGGTTCGATGTGCTGCTGGTCGACGCCGACCTGGGGGCCGCGGCCGCGCCGGCGGTCGCCCGCGCCGTACCGGACCACGGGGAGGGTGTCGTGGACGGCATCTCCCTGGTGACCGGGGTGCGTGAGGGCCGGCCGGAGGTGCGTACGGTCGTGCTGGCCGAGAAGGACGACCCGCGCCGGGCCGCGCTCGCCCTCCAGGCGGGCGCCTCGGGCTGGGTCGCCAAGGACTGCTCGCTGCAGCGGCTGCTGACGGTGATACGCGGCGTACTGCGCGACGAGACGCATCTGCCGCCCGCGCTGCTCACCGGGGTGCTGCGGGAGCTGACGGCCGCGCGCAAGCACCGCACCGAGAGCGAGCGGCTGGTGGAGTCGCTCACCCCGCGCGAGCGGGAGGTGCTGCGCTGCATGGTGGCGGGCCTGGGCCGCAAGGCGGTCGCCGACCGGCTGTTCCTGTCCCCGCACACGGTGCGTACGCATATGCAGAACGTGCTGGGGAAGCTGGGCGTGCACTCCACGCTGGCGGCGGTGGCGCTGGCCCGCCGGGCGGGTGTGGGGCCGGCCGACCTCGGGCCCGGGTCAGCCGGGGATGTTGTCGAACGGGGCGGTCAGCTGGCGTAGCAGCGCGGCCAGTTCGGCGCGCTGGGCGCGCGAGAGCTCCGCGAGGATGGCCCGTTCCTGGGCGAGGAGGCCGGCGAGCGCCTGGTCGGCGCGGTCGCGGCCCTCGGGGGTGAGGCGGACCAGCACGCCGCGGCGGTCACTGGGGTCGGGCAGCCGCTCCACCAGGCCCTTCTTGGCGAGCCGGTCGATGCGGTTGGTCATGGTGCCGGAGGTGACCAGGGTCTGGGTGAGCAGCTGACCGGGGGAGAGCTGGTACGGGGCTCCCGCGCGGCGCAGCGAGGTGAGGACGTCGAACTCCCAGGGCTCCAGGTTGTGCTCGGAGAAGGCGAGCCTGCGCGCCCGGTCGAGGTGGCGGGCCAGCCTGGAGACGCGGCTGAGCACCTCGAGCGGTTCCACGTCGAGGTCGGGGCGCTCGCGGCGCCATGCAGCGACCAGTCGGTCGACCTCGTCCTCCATGGCGATCAGTGTAGGGGATCTGTCGACATGAAGTCTCTTGACGTCAAGAAATATTCACCTGGACCATTGGGCATGACGGGGCCGGGACTCTGTTCCGCTTCGGTACTCCGTTCCAGCAAGGGGGCTCGAACATGTATTCCGCACCAATCTGGGATCCACAGCAGTACTTGCGCCATTCCTCGCACCGCACCCGACCGTTCCTCGACCTGCTCGCCCGGATACCCGAGCTGCCCGCCACCACCGAGGGCCGCTCTCCCCGCATCGCCGACCTCGGCTGCGGCCCCGGCAATGTCACCGCACTGCTCACCGACCGCTGGCCCGACGCGCGCATCACCGGCTTCGACCTCTCACCCGAGATGCTGGAACAGGCGAAGAAAAGTTACGCCGGCACCACCCAGGGCGGCGGCTGGCTCGACTTCCGCCCGGCCGACGCCGCGCACTGGACACCGGACGAGCCGTACGACCTGATCATCTCCAACGCGGCGCTCCAGTGGGTGCCCAACCATCCCGAGTTGTTCCCCGCCTGGACCGAGGGACTCGTCCCCGGCGGAACCCTCGCCTTCCAGGTGCCCGCCAACTTCACCTCGCCCAGCCACGCGCTCCTGGGCGAACTGTGCGAGACCCCGCAGTGGCGGGCCCGCCTCACCGGTCACGGCCGCCGCTTCGTCCACATCCTGGAGGCCGCCGACTACCTCACCCGGCTGGCCGACCTCGGCCTGACCGTGGACGTCTGGGAGACGGTCTACTCCCAGCTCCTCCAGGGCGAGGACCCCGTCCTCGACTGGGTGAAGGGCACCGCGCTGCGGCCGGTCCTCACCGCCCTGGACGGTGACGACGAGGCGGTCGCGGAATTCCTCGCCCAATACCGGGACCTGCTGCGCAAGGCCTATCCGCCGGGCCCGCACGGCACGGTCTTCCCGTTCCGCCGCGTCTTCGCGGTCGCCACGCGGGGCGAGCTCGCCACGCGGGGCGCGGGAGCGGGCGTCACGTCGGGTACGGGGGCGGGCGCCACGCCGGGTACGGGCGCCACCGGGGCCCAGGGGCCGACGGGGTGACGCCCCACTTAACGGCGACGCCTGCCATACGCCCGCGTCGGGGCGCGCCGCGCATCCGCGCAGCGCGCCCCGACGCGGTCAGCTCTTGCGGTGCCCTATCAGGCGCGGCTTGGGCTCCAGGCCGTCCAGCCCGTGCCAGGCCAGGTTCACCAGGTGCGCCGCGACCTCCGCCTTCTTCGGCTTGCGGGCGTCCAGCCACCACTGGCCCGTCAGGGCCACCATCCCCACCAGCGCCTGGGCGTAGAGCGGGGCCAGCTTCGGGTCGAAGCCCCGGGCCTTGAACTCCAGGCCCAGGATGTCCTCCACCTGCGTGGCGATGTCCGAGATCAGCGACGCGAACGTGCCCGTCGACTGCGCGACCGGCGAATCCCGCACCAGGATCCGGAAACCGTCCGTGTACGTCTCGATGTAGTCGAGTAGCGCGAACGCGGCCTGCTCCAGCAGCTCGCGCGGATGCCCGGCCGTCAGGGCGCCGGTCACCATGTCGAGCAGCTGGCGCATCTCACGGTCCACGACGACCGCGTACAGGCCCTCCTTGCCGCCGAAGTGCTCGTACACCACCGGCTTGGAGACCCCGGCCTTCGCGGCGATCTCCTCCACCGATGTGCCCTCGAACCCCCGTTCGGCGAAAAGTGTGCGGCCGATGTCGAGCAGTTGCTGCCGGCGCTCCGCGCCCGTCATCCGGACCCGGCGCCCGCGCCTGGGTTTGTCGCTGCTGCTGGTGCCACTGCCGTCGATCGCCACACCGTCCATCATGCCGCGTTCGCGGCGCGGTCCTGGCGTCGGGCTTCGATCCGCTCGGCGGTCGGCCAGCGCACGTCGTACGCCCAGCCCAGCTTCTCGAACCAGCGGATCAGCCGGGCGCTGGAGTCGATCTGCCCCCGCATCACGCCGTGACGTGCACACGTCGGGTCGGCGTGGTGCAGGTTGTGCCACGACTCACCGCACGACAGCACCGCCAGCCACCACACGTTCCCGGAACGGTCCCGCGACTTGAACGGGCGCTTGCCCACCGCGTGGCAGATCGAGTTGATCGACCACGTCACATGGTGCAGCAGCGCCACCCGCACCAGCGAGCCCCAGAAGAACGCCGTGAACGCCCCCCACCACGACATCGTCACCAGACCGCCCACCAGCGGCGGGATCGCCAGCGACAGGACCGTCCAGCCGATGAACTGCCGCGAAATCGCCCGGATCGCCGGGTCCTTGATCAGATCCGGCGCGTACTTGGCCTGCGGCGTACGCTCCTCATCGAACATCCAGCCGATGTGCGCCCACCACAGGCCCTTCATCAGCGCCGGTACGGTCTCACCGAACCGCCACGGCGAATGCGGGTCGCCCTCCGCGTCCGAGAACTTGTGGTGCTTGCGGTGGTCCGCCACCCAGCGCACCAGCGGTCCTTCCACCGCCAGCGACCCCATGATCGCCAGCGCGATCCGCAGCGGCCGCTTCGCCTTGAACGAACCGTGCGTGAAGTAGCGGTGGAAGCCGATCGTGATGCCGTGGCAGCCGATGTAGTACATCGCCACCATCAGCCCCAGATCCAGCCAGCTCACACCCCAGCCCCAGGCCAGCGGCACCGCCGCCAGCAGGGCCAGGAAGGGCACCGTGATGAACAGCAGCAGCGTGATCTGCTCGATCGAACGCTTGCTGTCCCCGCCGAGCGTGGCGAGAGGCAGGTCCGGGGAAGCGGAAGCGGGCGGGTCCGAAGTCTCGAGCACGTCGGAGCTAGTGGTCATGGAGTCCCCTGGGGGTGAGGGATACAACGGAAGCAGTGGCTACGGTTCCGTAACCTACGGCGACGTAAGTATGGCAGCGGTTCGGCACGCGGCAAGAGGCCTGCGGACGGCCCGCCAGAAGGGGCACCTATCCTGGTTGTCGTCGGACAGCGCGGTCCGCAGCCTCCAGTACCCCTCCAGACGTGCTCAAACACTGCAAGGAGCCGCACCTGTGAGCAGTGCCGACCAGACCCCCTCCGCCAGCGCCGAGCTGCGCGCCGACATCCGCCGACTGGGCGACCTGCTGGGCGAGACCCTCGTACGGCAGGAAGGACCCGAGCTTCTTGAGCTCGTCGAGAAGGTCCGCCACCTCACGCGCGAGAACGGCGAGGCCGCCGCCGAGCTGCTCGGCGACACCGACCTGGAGACCGCCGCCAAGCTGGTGCGCGCCTTCTCCACCTACTTCCACCTCGCCAACGTCACCGAGCAGGTCCACCGCGGCAAGGAGCTGCGCGCCAGGCGCGCCGCCGAGGGCGGCCTGCTCGCCCGCACCGCCGACATGCTCAAGGACGGCGACCCCGAGCACGTACGCGAGACGGTCAAGCACCTCAACGTCCGCCCCGTCTTCACCGCGCACCCCACCGAAGCCGCGCGCCGCTCGGTCCTCAACAAGCTCCGCCGCGTCGCCGAGCTGCTCGAAACCCCGGTCATCGCCTCCGACCGGCGCCGCCACGACCTGCGCCTGGCCGAGTCCATCGACCTGATCTGGCAGACGGACGAGCTGCGCGTCGTACGCCCCGAGCCGACCGACGAGGCCCGCAACGCGATCTACTACCTCGACGAGCTGCACGCCGGCGCCGTCGGCGACGTCCTGGAGGACCTCGCCGCCGAGCTGGAGCGCGTCGGCGTCGAGCTGCCCCCCGGCACCCGCCCGCTGACCTTCGGCACCTGGATCGGCGGCGACCGCGACGGCAACCCCAACGTCACCCCCGCCGTCACCTGGGACGTGCTGATCCTCCAGCACGAGCACGGCATCACCGACGCCATCGAGCTCGTCGACCACCTGCGCAGCCAGCTGTCCAACTCCATCCGCTACGCCGGCGCCACCCAGGAGCTCCTCGACTCCCTCCAGCAGGACCTGGAGCGGCTCCCCGAGATCAGCCCCCGCTACAAGCGCCTCAACGCCGAGGAGCCCTACCGGCTCAAGGCCACCTGCATCCGCCAGAAGCTGGTCAACACCCGCGAACGCCTCGCCAAGGGCACCGCGCACCAGGAAGGCCGCGACTACCTCGGCACCGCCGAGCTGATCGAGGACCTCACCCTGATCCAGACGTCCCTGCGCGAGCACCGCGGCGGCCTGTTCGCCGACGGCCGCATGGACCGCACCATCCGCACCCTGACCGCGTTCGGCCTCCAGCTCGCCACCATGGACGTCCGCGAGCACGCCGACGCCCACCACCACGCCCTCGGCCAGCTCTTCGACCGCCTCGGCGAGGAGTCCTGGCGGTACGCGGACATGCCGCGCGACTACCGGCAGAAGCTGCTCGCCAAGGAACTGCGCTCCCGCCGCCCCCTGGCCCCCACCCCCGCCCCGCTGGACGCCGTCGGCACCAAGACCCTCGGCGTCTTCCACACCGTCAAGGAAGCCTTCGAGCGCTTCGGCCCCGAGGTCATCGAGTCCTACATCATCTCGATGTGCCAGGGCGCCGACGACGTCTTCGCCGCCGCCGTCCTCGCCCGCGAGGCCGGACTGATCGACCTGCACGCCGGCTGGGCCAAGATCGGCATCGTGCCGCTGCTGGAGACCACCGACGAGCTCAAGGCCGCCGACGTCATCCTCAACGACATGCTCGCCGACCCGTCGTACCGCAGGCTGGTCTCGCTGCGCGGCGACGTCCAGGAGGTCATGCTCGGCTACTCCGACTCCTCCAAGTTCGGCGGCATCACCACCAGCCAGTGGGAGATCCACCGCGCCCAGCGCAGGCTGCGCGACGTCGCCCACCGCTACGGAGTCCGGCTGAGGCTGTTCCACGGCCGCGGCGGCACCGTCGGCCGCGGCGGCGGCCCCTCCCACGACGCGATCCTCGCCCAGCCCTGGGGCACCCTCGAGGGCGAGATCAAGGTCACCGAGCAGGGTGAGGTCATCTCCGACAAGTACCTCATCCCCTCGCTCGCCCGCGAGAACCTGGAACTGACGGTCGCCGCCACGCTGCAGGCCTCCGCCCTGCACACCGCGCCCCGCCAGTCCGACGAGGCCCTCGCCCGCTGGGACGCGGCCATGGACGTCGTCTCCGACGCCGCCCACACCGCGTACCGCAAGCTCGTCGAGGACCCCGACCTGCCGACGTACTTCCTGGCCTCCACACCCGTCGACCAGCTCGCCGACCTGCACCTCGGCTCGCGGCCCTCCCGCCGCCCCGGCTCGGGCGTCTCGCTCGACGGGCTGCGGGCCATCCCGTGGGTCTTCGGCTGGACCCAGTCACGGCAGATCGTCCCCGGCTGGTACGGAGTCGGCTCCGGCCTCAAGGCACTGCGCGAGGCCGGCCTCGACCCCGTACTCGACGAGATGTACGAGCAGTGGCACTTCTTCCGCAACTTCCTGTCCAACGTCGAGATGACCCTCGCCAAGACGGACCTGCGGATCGCCCGCCACTACGTCGAGACGCTCGTCCCCGAAAACCTCCGGCACGTCTTCGACGACATCGAGGCCGAGCACGACCTGACCGTCAGCGAGGTCCTGCGCATCACCGGCGGCGAGAAGCTGCTCGACTCCAACCCGGTGCTCCAGCAGACCTTCGCCATCCGCGACGCCTACCTGGACCCGATCTCCTACCTCCAGGTCGCGCTGCTCGCCCGCCAGCGGGCCGCCGTCGAGCGCGGCGAGGAACCCGACCCGCTGCTCGCGCGGGCGCTGCTGCTGACCGTGAACGGCGTGGCGGCGGGCCTCCGCAACACCGGCTGACGCGCACGGACAGGACGAGGGGGCGCCGGGAGTACACCGGGCGCCCCCTCGCGCGTCACAGGGGGATCAGGGCTGCTTCTTGGCCCTGCCGAGACGGGACACCAGGAAGGCGCCGCCCGCGACGAGCGCGGCCGCGATGGCGGCGAGGACGCCGACAGGGGCGGAACTGCCGGTCTCGGCGAGGTCGCCGCCGGCGGAGCCGTTCGGGGCGGGGGCGGCGGGCGCGGACGACGCGCCGGCGGCCGCGGCGGGAGCGGCCGGGGCATCCGCCGACGCCTCCGAGGAAGGCCGCTCACCGGGCTCCTCGGTGTCCGGCTTCCCGGCACCGGCCTCCGAGCCGCCGGTTCCGGAGCCGCCGTGCTCAGCGCCGCCGGGCTCGGCGTCGCACGCGGACCAGAAGACCTTCTGCTTGGCACGGCCGTTCTCGCCGTCGAAGGTCCAGAACAGCTTGTAATGACCGTCGGGCAGGGTCAGGTCGCCGGTACGACCGTGCCCGGAGCCGTCCAGCGTCAGCGAACCGGACTCGACCGTTTCGCCCTTGACGCCGGCAGTCGGCGCCCAGGCCTCGATGTGCCAGTCGACCTCCTGGCCGCCGTCGAAACCGAAGGCATCGAGGTAGAAGGCGCACACATGAGGTTCGTTCTTACGGAGCTCCTCACCGGTCGCGGCATCGTGAATCTTCACGGTGCCGTTGTCGCCGGGAGGGGTGGCCCAGGCGGTGAAGGGAAACAGAAGGGAACAGGCCGCGGCCGTCACCAGCACGCTACTGGGCGTGAGAATGCGCATGGGCAGTCCAACGTGAGAGGGGGAGGGGCCGTGGGGGGCGGCTGAAGCTTCGTGTGACTGACTGAACCCCGTCAAGACACTCGGCGCCACAGACCCGCTCACCCGCATAACGATTGGGTGAATGCCCCATTCCGCTTCCGTCGGAGCGGCTCCACCCCGCATCACAACGCGAAGAACGTCCCCACCAACAGTGCCCCGCCCACCGACGCCGACACCCACGCCAGCCGCGGCAACCGCATCCCCCCACCGATCACCAACGCCGCCAGCAACAGCGCCCCACCCAACGGCAACCACGCGTGCAGCCCACCCGGCCAGCCCGTCCGCACCAGCTCCGTCGTGTCGGGCCTGACCACCACCGGATACCGGCCGCCCTTCTCCACCGCCACCGAACGGTCGATCGTCATGTCCGTACGCGGCCCGGCCGGCCCCTCCGGGTCATACCGCCCCGTACACACATCCGCCGAACAACCCGTGACCGTCAGAGTGCCGTGCTCACGGCCCTTCGACAGCAGCACATGCTGCGCCGTCCCCCACGACGCCCACGTCCCCGCCACCACCAGCAGCAGAGCGACCAGCGCCATCGCGGCACCACGGGCATACGGGAGGACAGAAGTCCGCTTCTTGCTCATGGGGCGCGATCCTCAAGCACATGACCGCGCCCGGTCAATCCCGAACCCCGACGGTCAGGAGTTGTACGTCGACTGCGCCCGCTCCAGACCCTCGATCACCAGGCACTCGACCGCGTCGGCCGCCCGGTCCACGAGATAGCCCAGCTCCTTGCGCTCCGCCGACGAGAAGTCCTTCAGCACGAAATCGGCGACCTGCATCCGGCCCGGCGGACGCCCGATCCCGAACCGCACCCGGTGGTAGTCCGAGCCCATCGCCTTCGTCATCGACTTCAGACCGTTGTGACCGTTGTCACCGCCGCCCAGCTTCAGCCGCAACATCCCGTAATCGATGTCCAGCTCGTCATGGACCGCAACGATCTGCGCCGTAGGCACCTTGTAGAAATCCCGCAACGCGGTCACCGGACCACCCGACAGGTTCATGTACGACATCGGCTTGGCCAGGATCACCCGCCGGTTCGCCGGCCCCGGAGGACCGATACGGCCCTCCACGACCTGCGCCTGCGCCTTGCCCGCCCGTTTGAACTTCCCACCGATCCGCTCCGCGAGGAGATCGGCCACCATGAACCCGACATTGTGCCGGTTCCCGGCGTACTCCGGCCCCGGGTTGCCCAGACCCACGATGAGCCAGGGGGCGCTGGCGTCGGTCGTCATGTCCTTGCGTCTCCTCGCGTACGAACAGGGAAACGGGGTGGCGGGCCGCAGCCCGCCACCCCGTCAAGCACAGCCCAGGACGGCTCAGGCCTCGGCGGCCTCTTCGCCCTCAGCGGCCTCGCCCGCCGGCTCCTCGGCCTGCGCGGCCAGGACCTGCAGAACGACAGTGTCGCCCTCGACGGTGAGCGTGGTGCCCTTCGGCAGCGGGATGTCCTTCGCCAGCACGGAAGCACCGGCCTCCAGGCCCTCCACGGAGACCGTGACCGACTCGGGGATGTGCGTGGCCTCGGCCTCGACCGGCAGCGCGTTCAGAACGTGCTCCAGCAGGTTCCCACCCGGGGCCAGCTCACCCTCGGTGTGGACCGGGATCTCCACGTTGACCTTCTCGCCACGCTGGACGAGCTGCAGGTCGACGTGCTCCAGGAAACCCTTCAGCGGGTCGCGCTGCACGTCCTTCGGGATGGCCAGCTCGGTCGACTTGCCGTCGATGTCCAGGGAGATCAGGACGTTCGGCGTACGCAGCGCCAGCAGCAGCTCGTGACCCGGCAGCGTCAGGTGGATCGGGTCCGAGCCGTGGCCGTAGAGAACACCCGGGACCTGGTTCGCACGGCGGATACGGCGGGCAGCGCCCTTGCCGAACTCGGTACGGGTCGAAGCGGTGAGCTTCACCTCGGACATATGCACTCCTCGTAAATGTCAGACGGATCAACGGTCGTGGGGTCACCCGGCCACGACTGGACTTGGCCTGCTACGAAGAGCGCGTCGATAACGGACCGCCACACCGTCCACCGGTGCGGCCTCCCTCGCCGAGCAACTACACCAGTCTAACGGAACGCGAAAGCCGCCCCGACCGGAACGGCCGAGGCGGCTCTCACACCACGTACTAGCCCTGCTCCTCGAAGAGGCTCGTCACCGAACCGTCCTCGAAGACCTCACGCACCGCACGGGCGATCGTCGGCGCCATCGACAGCACCGTGATCTTGTCCAGCTCCAGCTCACCCGGCGTCGGCAGGGTGTTCGTCAGCACGAACTCACTGACCTTCGAGTTCTTCAGCCGGTCCGCCGCCGGACCCGACAGGATGCCGTGCGTCGCGGTGACGATGACATCCTCCGCGCCATTGGCGAACAGCGCCTCCGCAGCCGCGCAGATCGTGCCACCCGTGTCGATCATGTCGTCCACCAGGACACACACCCGGCCCCGGACCTCACCGACCACCTCGTGGACCGTCACCTGGTTCGCCACGTCCTTGTCGCGACGCTTGTGCACGATCGCCAGCGGCGCGTCCAGCCGGTCGCACCAGCGGTCGGCCACCCGCACCCGGCCGGCGTCCGGAGAGACGATCGTCAGCTTGTTCCGGTCGACCTTCGCACCCACGTAGTCCGCCAGCACCGGCAGCGCCGACAGGTGGTCCACCGGGCCGTCGAAGAAGCCCTGGATCTGATCCGTGTGCAGGTCGACCGTGAGGATGCGGTCGGCACCCGCGCACTTCAGCATGTCCGCGACCAGACGGGCCGAGATCGGCTCACGGCCACGGTGCTTCTTGTCCTGCCGGGCATAGCCGTACGACGGAATGATCACCGTGATGCTCCGGGCCGAAGCCCGCTTCAGAGCATCGATCATGATCAACTGCTCCATGATCCACTTATTGATGGGAGCCGTGTGGCTCTGCATCAAGAAGCAGTCCGCACCACGCGCCGACTCCTGGAAACGAACGTAGATCTCACCATTGGCGAAGTCGAAAGCCTTCGTCGGCACGAGGCCGACACCCAACTGGTGCGCAACCTCCTCGGCCAGCTCGGGGTGGGCGCGGCCGGAGAAGAGCATCAGCTTCTTCTCGCCGGTCGTCTTGATCCCGGTCACAGCACTGTCTCCTCAGACGTGTCCTCTGGCCGCGACCACTTTCGCGCGAACCAGCCGAATTTGTGTGCACGTATCACGGTACGCCGAGTTCGACGCACCCGTTTCCGGTCAGTCCTCGTCAGGGCCCTGCTCGGAGGCCGCCGCAGCCGCCTGCGCCGCGGCACTGCCGGGCCGCTTCCGCGCGACCCAACCCTCGATATTCCGCTGCTGGCCACGGGCGACAGCGAGCGAACCCGGCGGCACATCCTTCGTGATCACCGACCCCGCCGCGGTGTACGCCCCGTCCCCGACCGTGACAGGAGCCACAAACATGTTGTCCGAGCCGGTACGGCAGTGCGAACCGATCGTCGTGTGGTGCTTGCTCTCACCGTCATAGTTCACGAACACGCTGGCCGCACCGATGTTGGTGTACTCACCGATCGTCGCATCACCGACATACGACAGATGCGGAACCTTCGACCCCTCGCCGACCTTCGCGTTCTTCATCTCCACATACGTACCGGCCTTCGCCTTCAGCCCCAGCCGCGTACCCGGACGCAAATACGCGTACGGCCCCACCGACGCCGCCTCACCGACCTCCGCGCCGTCCGACACCGTGTTGTCCACCCGGGCACCCCGGCCGACCTTCGTGTCCTTCAGCCGGCTGTTCGGACCCACCTCGGCGTCCTCCGCCAGATGCGTCGAACCCAGCAGAATCGTGTTCGGATGCACGATCACATCCCGCTCGAACGTCACCGTCACGTCCACGAACACCGACGCCGGGTCCACGACCGTCACGCCCTCCATCATGGCCCGCTCCAGCAACCGCCGATTCAGCAGCGCCCGCGCCTCCGCCAGCTGCACCCGGTTGTTGATCCCCAGGATCTCCCGGTGATCCCCCGCCACCGACGCCCCCACCCGGTGCCCCGCCTCACGCAGGATCCCGAGGACATCGGTGAGGTACTCCTCACCCTGACTGTTGTCCGTCCGCACCTTCCCCAGCGCGTCCGCGAGCAGCTTCCCGTCGAACGCGAACACCCCGGAGTTGATCTCCCGGATCGCCCGCTGGGCCTCCGTCGCGTCCTTGTGCTCCACGATCGCCGTCACGGCGTCGCTCTCCGGGTCCCGGATGATCCGCCCGTACCCGGTCGAGTCCGGCACCTCGGCGGTCAGCACCGTCACGGCGTTGCCATCGGCGGCATGCGTCCGCGCGAGAGCGGTCAGCGTCTCCCCGGACAGCAGCGGAGTGTCCCCGCACACCACGACCACAGTCCCGTCCAGCGCCTGCGCCCCCAGCTCCTCCAGAGCCATGCGCACGGCATGACCGGTGCCGTTCTGCTCGTGCTGGACGGCGGTACGGGTGCCGGCGTAGTGCTCGTCGAGGTGCGCGGTGACCTGCTCACGGGCGTGCCCGACCACGACACACAGGTGCGCGGGGTCCAGCTCGCGTGCGGCGGAGACGACGTGTCCGACGAGCGAGCGCCCGCAGATCTGATGCAGGACCTTGGGTGTCTTCGACTTCATGCGGGTGCCCTCACCCGCTGCGAGGACGACGACGGCTGCCGGGCGGTTGGCGCTCACGGGAATGCCCTTCGGCTTCGGGTGGTGGACACCCGCAGGATACCGGGGGGTTTCGGAGCGGAAATGAGGGCGGGGGGCTATGGAAACGAGGGCGGGTCCTGACGGTTAGGTCAGGACCCGAACTTTCGAAGCTCCCGGGGGAGGACTCGAACCCCCATGATCAGAACCAAAATCTGACGTCTTGCCCTTAGACGACCCGGGATGGGCTTTATGTCCGATTCCCCGATCCGGGTGCGGACGCAGCCCCTACTATGCCGTACCAGCAGCCTTCGATGCGACGGTAGAGATCGACGCTTTGGACGACGCGAATGACGAGACAGCCGTGATAGTCAGGGCCGACGTTTTTCCGGTTGGTCTTGGGGTTGTGCTTCTTGAGCGTCGTCCGGCTCAGTGCGGACACCTCCTCGCCGACGATGTGCGCCCAGAAGGCCTCCGCCTTGCTGACGTCGGCGGATTCGTGAACGTGTACGTGATAACGCAACTGCTCTCGCCGTACACCGAGAAGGCGCAGCCAGGACAGGAAGACTCTGATCATGTCGGGGTCGCTGTTGATGAAGGTGACCCGCTCCTGTGGGCGATGCGCCTTGGACTTGGTGCCCTCGGCCCAGTAGAGGGCCGTGCCGACCAGCAGCAGCTCGCGGTCCGTCATGTCGCCTACCGCATTCGCGGCTGCCGTCTTGGCCTCCTGCCGTTCGGATGTCGTTGTTGTGGACGCCCAGGCGGTCGCGGATCTGGCGACGGCTGAGCCCCTCGCGGCGCAGCGTGATGGCCTGCCGGCGCAGGCTTTCGAAGTCGGCGTATTTGCCGATGGCGGTTGTCACGGTGACAGGTTCGTCCGGAAAGTGGGCGTCCGGGTCGAATGTGCGGGCGATTCACGTGTTCGAGGGATCAACGTGTGTTTCGGGGGCGGATCGGGCGGGTCTGTGCTGCCGGGCTCGCCGGAAAATGGGTGGCAGGCGCCCGTAGGCTGGGAGACATGACCACAACGGGGGCACACCAGGACGCTGCGGGCGCGACCGCCCGTGGCTGGTGGTGGTGGGGGCGGCGCCGTAGTGCGGTGCTGGATGTGACGTTGGGGGCCGTGTCGGCCCTGGAGTGTGCGGCCGAGGGGGTCGGGTTCGCGGATTACGCCGCGCTGCCCGTGCCGGTCGGGGTGCTGTTCGGTCTGGTCGTGGGGGCGGCGCTCGTGGTGCGGCGGCGGTGGCCGATCGCCGTCGTGCTGGTCTCGATCGCGATCACGCCGGCCGAGATGGGTTACCTCATGGGCATCGTCGGGCTGTATACGCTCGCCGCCTCGGAGGTGCCCCGGCGGATCATCGCCGTGCTGGCGGGGATGTCGCTGGTCGCGGTGTTGATCGTGACGTTCGTGCGGCTGCGGCAGGACATCGGGTCGGCCGAGTTCGATCCGGGGCCGTGGTACGTGCCGTTGATGGCCGTGATCTTTTCGCTGGGGCTGAACGCCCCGCCTGTGCTGTTCGGGCTCTACATAGGGGCGCGGCGGCGGTTGATGGAGAGCTTGCGGGAGCGGGCGGACAGCTTGGAGCAGGAGCTGTCGCTGCTGGCGGACCGGGCGGAGCAGCGGGCGCAGATGGCGCGTACGGAGGAGCGGACGCGGATCGCGCGGGAGATGCATGACGTGGTGGCGCACCGGGTGAGTCTGATGGTGGTGCATGCGGCGGCGCTGCAGGCGGTGGCGTTGAAGGATCCGCAGAAGGCGGCGAAGAACGCGGCGCTGGTGGGGGACATGGGGCGGCAGGCGCTGACGGAGTTGCGGCAGATGCTGGGGGTGTTGCGGGCGGGGGAGGCCGCTCCTGTGCGGGAGGCGGTGCCGTTGGCGGCGGTGGGGCGTGCGGCGGCTGCGGCTGCTTCGGCGGTGGAGGCGGTGGGGGCGGAGGGGGAGCCGTGTCTGGACGCTGTGGAGGAGTTGGTGGAGCAGTCGCGGCAGGCGGGGATGGTGGTGGAGTTGCAGGTGATGGGGGAGGCGCGGGCGTATGGGCCGCAGGTGGAGCGGACGGCGTACCGGGTGGTGCAGGAGGGGCTGACGAACGTCCACAAGCATGCGGCGGGCGCGGAGGTGGTGGTGCGGCTGGCGCATCGGGCTGGTGAGGTGGCGATGCAGGTGGAGAACGGTCCGGTGGACGGTAAGGCGGCGGATGCGGGGCTGGGGCTGCCGAGCGGCGGTAATGGCCTGGTGGGGATGCGGGAGCGGGTGACGTCGCTGGGTGGGGTGTTTGTGGCGGGCCCGACGGAGGAGGGTGGGTTCAGGGTGTCGGCGGTGTTGCCGGCTCCTGTCAGGGGGATGTGAGGCGGGCGGGCTGGGCGCCGGTGATGAGGACGGCCAGGGCGTGGTCGATGTCGGGGCCGAGGTACCAGTCGCCGGCGTGGTCGAGGCTGTAGACGCGTCCGGCGGCGTCGATGGCGAGGACGGCGCGGTTGTCGGCTTCCTCGCCGAGGGGGGCCATTTCGGTGTCCAGGGCGCGGCCGAGGTCGGTGAGGCTGCGGGCGTGGTGGAGTCCGGCGAGTGGGTCGAGGTGGAGGGGTGTGGGGGCGATCTGGCGGCCGGGGCCGGGTGCGGTGATGTGGAGGCCGCCGAATTCGGCCCATGCCTCGACGGCGGCGGGGAAGACGTGGTGCCGGTGGCCGGTGGGGGAGACGTATGCGCGCAGGGTGTCGGCCCATTGTTCGGCTTGTTTGATGTCCCAGCGGCCGGGTTGCCAGCCTGCTTCCCTGAGGGCTGCGTCGACGGCGACGGGGAAGCGGGTGGTGTTCAGGTCGGGCATGTGGGTGCGGTCAGCCGTTCTGGGCGGTGGTGGGGTCGATGGGGTGTACGCCGAAGTGGGCGAGGAGTGCGGCGCAGGAGCGGCAGGGGGCGGCGTAGCTGCCGTGGAGGGGGTCGCCGTCCTCGCGGATGCGGCGTGCGGTGATCTTCGCGTGTTTGAGTGAGCGGCGGGCTTCGCCCTGGCTGAGGGGTTTGCGCTGGGCGCGTTTGGAGCGGCTTGCTTCGGTGGCGGTGAGGTGGCGGGAGAGGAGGATGGCCTCGGGGCAGCGGCCGGTGAAGCGTTCGCGTTGGCCGCTGGTGAGGGTGTCGAGGAAATCCTGTACGAGGGGGTGGAGGGCGGGTGGCCGGTCGCCGCGGCCGGCGGTGCACGTGAGGGTCTCGCCGCGTACGGAGAGTGCTGCTCCGACGGTCGGCAGGATGCCGTCGCGGCGGTGGCGGAGGATGGGGGTGAGGTCGGGGCCGGTGCTGCTCCAGTTGAGGCGTGGGTCGCCCGTGATGGGCGTTGTGCCTGGTCGTGCTGCCTGCATGGTGCGTGTCGTCCCCTCTGCAATCCCCCGAGTTGCGGGAACAGCCTGCCAAATGGGTGAGCTGATGGGGAAGCGGGGGCGCTGAAACGTGTGATGGGTGTGTCGTGTGATCGTCAGCGGGTCACCTGAGTGTGACGGTTGGTCACCGAAACGGAGGTCGGGTCACCCCTGTGGTGCCACCGCATAGGCTGTGCGGACCAGCCAGCAGCAGCAGGGGGCATCCGCCATGACGACAGGTCGGCTCGGGCAGCATCGTGCCGCGCCACCGAACGCGGCCTACGCCGGGCAGGTCGTGCACTTCCCGGACCCGGTCCGTGCCGCCCGGCATCCCGGTGGGATCCGGGTGGACGGCAACGGCCATCCGGACTTCTCGCCGTACGCCCGTGCGGCCGCGGAGATCGCCGAGCCGCCGGAGGGTTTCGGCGTGGACGAGCTGCGGCTGACGGACTACGTGTCCGCGAACGCCGCGCTGGCCGCGACGGGGCACGAGCTGTGGGACACCGTTCCGGCGGTCGCGACGCCGCACGGCTGGACGTGGCACCACGTGGCCGGTACGCGGCGTATGGAGCTGGTGCCGGTGGAGGTGAAGGCGCTGCTGCGGCACCACGGCGGGCTGGCGACGGCGGTCGTGGATCACGGCAAGCGCGGTACGCGCCCGTTGCAGGAGACGCGGCCGGCGCATTTCGGGTTGCCGAAGGGCGCGTTGTCGGTGACCGAGGCGCAGTTGCTGGGTGTGGAGGAGGATCTGGGCTACCGGCTTCCGGGGGCGTACCGGTCGTTCTTGAAGGCGGCGGGCGGTTGCGCGCCGGTCGGGGCGGCGCTGGACGCGGAGCTGGGGCTGCTGGTCGACCAGCCGTTCTTCACGGTGCGTGACGAGGCGGCGGTCAATGACCTGGTGTACGTCAACAAGTGTCTGCGTGACCATCTGACGAAGGATTATCTGGGCGTGGGTTTCGTCCAGGGCGGTCTGCTGGCGGTGAAGGTGCGGGGCGGGGCGGACGTCGGTTCGGTGTGGTTCTGTGCGTACGACGACGCCCGTGACCAGGACGGCTGGACGGTGCAGGAGCGGGTGGACCGGCTGCTGCTGCCGTGCGGGGCGGACTTCGACGAGTTTCTGCAGCGGCTGGCGGGCAATCCGCCGGAGCTGGAGACGGTGGCGAACCTGATGGTGGACGGCGGCTTCGCGCGGGCCGTTCCGGTGGGGGAGTGAGCTTTCGATGGTGACCTTCGCGCAGGCGCAGGAGCGGGCGGAAGAGTGGGTCAACGGTGACGTGCCCGCGTACCAGCACCGTGAGGTGCGGGTACGGGAGTTCGAGCTGGGGTTCGTGGTGTGGGCGGAGGACCGGGAGACCGGCCCGACGTCGGACGGTGGCCGTCAGCGGCTGGTGATCGCCCGGGACAGTGGCGAGGCGACGTTGTGGCCGGGGTTGCCGGTGGGTGAGGTGATCCGCCGGTACGAGGAGGAGTACGGGGCCCCTGCCGCCGTGTCGGCTCCGGCCGCGGCGCCGCCGGAGCGGATCGACCTGAACCAGACGTCGTTTCTGCTGACCCCGCCGGAGTGGCTCCAGGACGCTGCGGACAAGTTGGGCATTCCGGATCGGCGTGCCGGGAGTGGCGGTGCGGACACGGGCGCGGAGGGTGCTCCGGTGGACGCGGTGCCGCCGGCTCCGGTGGATGCCGTGCCTGCTCCCCCTCGCGATGCCGTGCCGTCGGCTCCGGTGGCTCCGTCGGCCCCGGTGGCTCCGGAACCCGTCGACGCCGTGCCTGCGGCGTCCGCCGACACGGGGACGTCCGGGCGGGGGTCTCACGGGTCTGAGGGGGCTCTCGGGTCTCTCGGGTCTCAGGGGTCGCACGGGTCTCAGGGGTCTCACGTCGAGGGCGCCGCCTGGCCGGCCGCGCCCGGGGAGCCGGGGGACTACGAGCCCACCGCGCCCGACGGGGTGCCCGCCTCCGCGCCGTGGAGCGACGTGAACGCGCCCGGCGGCAACGGTGACGACGCCTCCGTACCGCTGCCCGCGACCGTGTTCGCGCCGCCGCTTTCGGGGGCGGACGACGACGACACGCCGCCGCCCGCGGTGGGCGCGGACGCCCCGACCGCGCTGATGTCGGGCGGCAGCCAGTTGCCGCGTACCGCCATCGCGCCCGCCATCGACCCGCAGGCCGGCCCGTCGGCGGGTGACATCGCGGACGCCGCCACCAGCAAGGCCACCCTGCCGCCGCGCGGCGCCAGGGCTCCGCGCGGGGCCGGGCCGACGACTCCGCCGCCGCCTGGTGCGCCGGGCACCCCCGGGGCGCGGCCGCCCGCGTCGGGCCCGGGTGCGCCCGGGGCGCCGGCCGGGGGGTACGTACCGACGCAGCTCGTGTCGCAGCTGCCGCCCGACGGTACGCCGCCGCCCGGGCCGCCGGCCCCTCCCGGTGCGACGCCGCCTCCGGGTGGCGGGGTGCACCACGCCGCGACGATGCTGGCGCAGCCGGGCCCGGGTGGGCCGGGTGCGCCGGCGCCTCCGCCGCCCCCTGGCGCGACGCCGCCTCCGGGTGGCGGGGTGCACCACGCCGCGACGATGCTGGCGCAGCCCGGTCCGGGTGGGCCGGGTGGGCCGGGTACGCCGCCCCCGCCCGGGCCTCCCGGTGCGCCGGGTGCGCCCGGTACGCCGCCGCCTCCGGCGCCTCCGGGCCCTCCGGGTGGCGGGGTGCACCATGCGGCGACGATGCTGGCCCAGCCGGGTCCGGGCGGCGCGCCCGGTCCGCTGCCGCCTCCGGCTCCCGCTCCGCCGGGTCCGGTACCGCCGGGTCCGGTACCGCCCGCGTACGGCTATCCGCAGGCGCCGCCCACCGGGATGCCGACCGTCGGCCCCGGCTACCAGGCCGTGCTGCGCTACCGCGCGCCCGACGGCTCCGAGGCCCAGCTGATCCGCCGCTCGGCGCCCGGTACGCCGCACCCCGAGTGGCAGATCCTGCACGAGCTGCGCGCCCTGAACGTGCCCCCGCAGCAGGTGCTGGAGCTGCACACCGAGCTGGAGTCGTGCGAGCTGCCCGGCGGCTACTGCGCCCGGATGATCCGGGAGACGTGGCCGCAGGCGCGGATCACGTCGATCGCCCCGTACGGGCGTGACCACGCGAGCCGCCAGCAGGGCATGCGGCAACTGATCGCCCACCAGGGGGAGTTGCACCAGGTGGCCGACGGTCCGGCGCGTCCGGCGCCGCTGCGGGTGCCGCTGCCGCCGGTGCAGCCCGCGCCGCCGGTGCCGCCGGAGGGCATCGCGCAGGAGCTGGTGGGGGCGTTCGGGCCGCAGGGGATCTGCCGGTTCGACCAGCGGGCCGTGTCGCGGCAGGGCGTGCCGGAGCTGGTGGCGCGCACGCTCGTGTGGGCGGGCCTGCCGGCCGACTTCGGGCCGTTCTTCTGGGCGCAGCCGGCCCAGCCGGTGGTGCCGACGCTCGCCGAACTGGCCGCGCAGCGGCAGGTGCGGCCGGCCTCCGACGCGGGCTCGTACCTGGTGATCGGGTCCGACTTCGGGCGGGCGATCTGCGTGCAGTACGGTACGGCGCACATCGTGGCCGTACCGGTGGAGGCGGGTCCGGACGGGCGGCCGGTGGCGCCGCAGTTCGTCAACAGCGGGCTGCCGGAGTTCACCCGGTGCCTGGGGCTGCTGGGTCGGATGTGGCGGCTGCGGTTCGGGTTGACGCCGGAGCAAGCGGGCCGCTGGACGGTCGATTTCCAGGCGCAGTTGGCGATGCTGGACCCGGCGGCGCTGTCGTCGCCGGAGAGCTGGTGGTCGGTGCTGCTGGAGCAGATGTGGGACGGGCTGCTTTAGGCCACGGCTTGGCGCATGGGCGCCCCTTTCCGCCGGTACGGGGTGTTGCATCCTGGATCGGGGAAAGGGGCGTCAGTCATGAGTGGGTTCGCTGTCGTATGGGGTCGCGGCTACCGGACCGAGCAGGTGGACCGGGCCGTCGCCGGTCTGGAGGCCGAGCGGGACGCCGCGCGGCGCAGGGCGGGCGAACTGGCCGTACGGGCCGGGGAGCTGAACGCGGAGGCGGCGCGGCTGCGGGAGTTCGTGGCGGAGTTGCCGCCGCAGCGGTACGAGGCGCTGGGGCGCCGCGCGCAGGAGATCCTGGCGCTCGCGGAGGAGGAGGCCGACGCGCTGCGGGCGGACGCGCTGGAGGAGGCGCGGCGCCTGGCGGACGAGGCGGGGGCGGCGGCCCGGTCGGTGCGGGACGCGGCGCGTGAGGCGGCACAGGCGGTACGGGGCCGGGCCGAGGCGCGGGCGGAGGAGACCCTCGCGGAGGCGCGGCGCACGGCCGGGCAGGCCCGGGCGGAGGCGCTCGCCGAGGCGGAGGCGCGGCGCGGCGAGGGGCTGGCCGCGCTGCGGGAGGCGCGGGAGCGCGCGGAGCGGCTGCTGGCCGCGCAGGAGGCCGGGCACGCCGGGCGGTGGGAGGCGGCCGAGCGCGAGGCGGCCGGGCGGGAAGCGGAGGTGGCGGCGCGGCACGAGGAGCTGATCGGGGCGGCGAAGGCGCGGCTCGCGGAGGCGGAGCGGGTGCTGGCGGCGGTGGCCGAGCAGGCGCGGCACGGCCAGGAGGAGGCGGACGCGCGGGCCGAGGCGCTGCTGGCGGAGGCGCGGGCGCGGGCCGAGCGGGTGGAGCGGGAGACGGAGCGGATCCTGCGGGAGCACGAGACGGCACGCGACGAGGTGCGGGCGCACATGGCCCACGTACGCAGCAGCCTGGCGGCGCTGACGGGGCGTACGGAGCGTACGGAGCAGGCGGAGCGTACGGAGCGTACGGAGCAGGCGGAGCAGGCGGAGCGTACGGAGCAGGCGGAGTAGGCCGGAGTAGGTCGGAGTGGGCGGCTTGGGTGGTGTGGGCGGTGTGGGACGGCTGCCGTGCGGGGCCCGCGCGTCCAGGTGTCCCACGTCGCCCACGTCGCCCGCGACGTCCGTCACGCGGTGCGGTCGTCGTCCGTGAGGACCGGGAAGCGGCGCGGGGCGAGGGTCAGGAGGGCCACGAGCGCCAGGGCTCCGGCCGCGGCGGCGCCGACGTACACGTACTCCACCGCCGCGTCGACCGCGGTGGGGGTGAGCGCGGCGGGGTCGTTCAGGTCGCCCTCGGTGAGGCGGGTGGCGAGGACGGCGTTGGCGATGGCGCCGAAGAGCGCCGCGCCCAGGCTCTGGCCGACCTGGCGGCAGAAGAGGACGGACGCGGTGGTGGTGCCGCGTTCGGACCAGGGCACGGTGGACTGGACGCCCACGATGAGCGGGAGCTGGAAGAGGCCGAGGGCGGCGCCCAGGAGCAGCATGATGAGCGCCGGCTGCCACGGTTCGCCGGGGTAGGGCAGGAGTGGGAAGGCCAGCAGGACGAGGATGGCGAGCGTCATGCCGATGACGGCCGTGAGGCGGAAGCCGATGCGGTTGTAGAGGCGGTTGGAGAACGCCGCGCTGATGGGCCAGGACAGGGTCATCGCGGACAGGACGAAGCCTGCGGCGATGGGGCCGAGGCCCAGGACGGACTGGGCGTACGTCGGGAGGAAGACCGTCGGCGCGACCATCAGCAGGCCGAGGGCGCCGAGGGAGAGGTTGACCGCCGCGATGGTGCGGCGGCGCCAGACCCAGCCGGGGATGATCGGTTCGGCGGCGCGGCGTTCGATCAGGACGGTGACGGCCATGAGGACGCCCGCGCCCGCGAAGAGCGCGAGGGACGGGGCGGAGAGCCAGGGCCAGGCCACGCCGCCCTGGACGAGGGCGGTCAGCAGCAACGTACCCGTGGTGAAGATCGCGAGCGCGCCCGGCCAGTCGACGCGGACCTTGGTGCGGGTTCGGGCGGGTTCGGTGAGGTGGCGGGTGATCAGCCAGAGGGCGACGGCGCCGACGGGCAGGTTGACCAGGAAGATCCAGCGCCAGTCCGCGTATCCGGCGAGCAGTCCGCCGAGTGCCGGTCCGGCTATGGAGGAGGTGGCCCAGACGGTGGAGAGCCGTGCCTGGATCCTGGGGCGTTCCTTGAGGGGGTACAGGTCGGCGGCGATGGTCTGCACGGTGCCTTGGAGGGCCCCGCCGCCCAGGCCCTGCACGATGCGGAAGGCGATGAGGGAGGCCATGCTCCAGGCGGCGGCGCACAGCAGCGAGCCGATGAGGAACAGGACGATGCCGGCGACGAGGACGGGTTTGCGGCCGAAGGTGTCGGAGAGCTTGCCGTACACGGGGAGGGTGACGGTCACGGCGAGCAGGTAGCCGGAGAAGAGCCAGGAGAAGACGGAGAGTCCGCCCAGGTCGCCGACGATCTGCGGTACGGCGGTGGAGACGATGGTGCCGTCGAGGGCGGCGAGGGCCATGCCCATCATGAGGGCCGCGACGACCGGTCCGCGTCGGCGGGGTGCGGTGGCCGGTGCCGCGGCCTGGGGTATCGCTTCGGCTTCGGACACCACCAAGGTCCCTTCCCTATGCACGTATTTCGTCGGGTCAGCCTCTCACTCCCTCCGCGGCGGGAGAACCCCTAGGGGCATCTCCCTACGTCCGGCCAGGGCGGGTTCGTCCCGCCGGAGGACGAGACGGCACGGGCTCGTTCCTTAGCTTGTTCCTACAGCCCCCGGCGAGGGCGGGGGGTGGGGGAAACCCCAGGGCAAAGACTGCAATGGGCACCAGGGCGCTGGGGCGCCGGGCCCGGAAGACTTGTACGCGTACGCAGATTTCGGCGCCCTGCGATGTTCTGTTCCGTCATGACCGACATAGGAGACTTACCGTGACAACGGCTGTGACCATCCCCAGGCACGGGGGTACTGGAGGGCGTACGGCCGTCGCGGCGCGGGCGCGCCGGGTCGTGAAGGCGTACGGGGCGGGGGAGACCCGCGTCGTCGCGCTGGACCACGTCGATGTGGACATCGCGCGCGGGCAGTTCACCGCGATCATGGGCCCGTCCGGCTCCGGCAAATCGACGCTGATGCACTGCCTGGCCGGCCTGGACACCGTGACGAGCGGCGAGATCTTCCTCGACGAGACGGAGATCACCAAGCTGAAGGACAAGAGGCTGACGCGGTTGCGCCGGGACCGGGTCGGCTTCATATTCCAGGCGTTCAACCTGCTGCCGACGCTCAACGCGATCGAGAACATCACGCTGCCGATGGACATCGCCGGCCGCAAGCCGGACGCGGCCTGGCTGAACCGGGTGGTGGAGACGGTGGGGCTGGCCGAGCGGCTGAAGCACCGGCCTTCGCAGCTGTCGGGTGGCCAGCAGCAGCGTGTCGCGGTGGCCCGTGCGCTGGCCGCCCGGCCCGAGATCATCTTCGGTGACGAGCCGACCGGGAACCTGGACTCGCGGGCCGGCGCGGAGGTGCTGGGCTTCCTGCGCAGGTCCGTGGACGAGCTGGGCCAGACCATCGTGATGGTCACGCACGATCCGGTGGCGGCGAGCTACGCGGACCGGGTGCTGTACCTGGCGGACGGGCGCATCGTCGACGAGATGTTCCGGCCGACGGCGGACGCGGTCCTGGACCGGATGAAGGACTTCGACGCGCGGGGGCGGACATCGTGACCGTCGTCAGAACCTCACTGCGCAACTTCTTCGCACACAAGGGCCGTATGGCGCTGTCGGCGGTGGCGGTGCTGCTGTCGGTGGCGTTCGTCAGCGGGACGCTGGTGTTCACGGACACCATGAACACGACGTTCGACAAGCTGTTCGCGGCGTCGGCGGCGGATGTCACCGTCAGTCCGAAGTCGGCGGCGACCGACGACGAGGTGCCGCGGACCGGCAGGCCCGAGTCGATGCCCGCGTCCGTGGTCGAGCGGGTCGAGGCGGCGGAGGGCGTCAAGTCGGCCGAGGGCGCGGTCGTCTCGACGAGCGTGACGGTCGTCGACGCGGACAACAGGAACATGGGGTCCACCAACGGCGCCCCCACGTTCGCCGGCAACTGGACGCGCAACGACCTGCGTTCGATGGAGATCGCGTCGGGGCACGCGCCGCGCGGTCCGACCGAGGTGATGGTCGACGCCGACACCGCCGAGAAGCACGGGCTGGCGCTGGGCGACGAGCTGCGGACGATCGCCGTCACCGGCGACTTCACGGCGAAGATCTCCGGTATCGCGGCCTTCCGGGTCACCAATCCGGGTGCGGCCGTCGTCTACTTCGACACCGCGACGGCCCAGCGGGAACTGCTGGGCGCGGAAGGCCGGTTCACCCATGTGTATGTGGCGGCGGACGCCGGAGTCGGTCATGAGCAGCTGAAGAGGAGCGTCGCGTCCGCCGTCGAGGGGCCGTACAGGTTCCAGACGCAGGCGGAAGCGGCCGACGCGGGCCGGGAGGACGTCGCCGGATTCCTGGACGTGATGAAGTACGCGATGCTCGGCTTCGCCGGGATCGCTTTCCTCGTCGGTATTTTCCTCATCGTCAACACCTTCTCGATGCTGGTCGCCCAGCGCACCCGCGAGATAGGCCTGATGCGTGCCATCGGGTCGAGCCGCCGGCAGATCAACCGCTCGGTCCTCATCGAGGCGGTGCTGCTCGGCGTTGTCGGTTCGGTGCTCGGTGTGGGCGCCGGGGTGGGGCTCGCGGTCGGTCTGATGGAGCTGATGTCGTCCATGGGCATGGAGCTGTCCACGCGGGACCTGACGGTCAGGTGGACCACTCCGGCCATCGGCCTGCTCCTGGGTGTCGTCGTCACCGTCCTGGCGGCGTACGTACCGGCCCGCCGGGCCGGCAAGGTCTCCCCGATGGCCGCCCTGCGGGACGCGGGCACCCCGGCGGACGGCAAGGCCGGTCTCGTACGCGGGATCGTGGGGCTGGTCCTGACGGGCGCGGGCGGTGCGGCGCTGTACGTGGCGGCGCGGGCCGATCAGGCGGCCGAGGGGTCGGTGTTCCTCGGTGCGGGTGTCGTGCTGAGCCTCATCGGGTTCGTGGTGGTCGGCCCGGTGCTGGTGGGCGGCGTGGTCAAGGTCCTCGGCGCGCTACTGCTGCGGGTGTTCGGGCCGGTGGGGCGGATGGCGGAGCGCAACGCGCTGCGCAATCCGCGCCGGACGGGGGCGACCGGCGCCGCCCTGATGATCGGCCTCGCGCTGGTCGCCTGCCTGGCGGTGGTGGGCTCGTCGATGGTGGCCTCCGCGACGGAGGAGCTGGACAGGTCGGTGGGCGCGGATTTCATCGTCCAGAGCGCGGGCAATGACGGCCGGCCGATCGTGCCGCAGGCGCAGGCGGCCCTGGAGAGGACGCCGGGCATCGCGCATGTGACGGAGTACAAGCTGGTGGACGCCGAGCTGACGTCGCCGGACGGCAAGAAGGAGGACGAGGGCGTCATCGCCGCCGATCCCACGTACGCCACCGACTTGCGCCGTGAGACCGTCGCTGGTGAGCTGACGGCCGCGTACGGCAAGGACGCGATGTCGGTGGGCAGCGACTACGCCCAGCGGCACGGGGTGAAGGTCGGCGACACGATCGCGGTGGCGTTCAAGGGCGGCGAGACGGCGAGGCTGAAGGTCGCGGCGATCACCTCGGACGACACGAACGTCGACAAGGGCGCCACGTACACCAGCATCACGACGGCCGGGAGGTACCTGCCGGCCGAGAAGATGCCCCACAGCATGATCATGTTCGCGAAGGCGGAGGAGGGCAAGGAGAGCGAGGCCTACGCCGCGCTGAAGGAGTCGCTGGCCGGCTATCCGCAGTACAAGGTGCAGAACCAGACGGACTTCAAGCAGGACCTGAAGGACCAGATCGGACAGCTGCTGAACATCGTGTACGGGCTGCTGGCGCTGGCGATCATCGTGGCGGTGCTGGGTGTGGTCAACACGCTGGCCCTGTCGGTGGTCGAACGCACCCGGGAGATAGGCCTGATGCGGGCCATCGGCCTGTCGCGCCGTCAGCTGCGGCGCATGATCCGCCTGGAGTCCGTGGTGATCGCCCTCTTCGGCGCCCTGCTCGGGCTGGTCCTCGGCATGGGCTGGGGCACGGCGGCGCAGAAGCTGCTGGCCCTGGAGGGGCTCGGGGTCCTGGACATACCGTGGCCGACGATCCTGACGGTGTTCGCCGGGTCGGCGTTCGTGGGCCTGTTCGCGGCGCTGGTCCCGGCGTTCCGGGCGGGCCGGATGAACGTGCTGAACGCCATCGCGACCGAGTGACGCCCCGCCGCGTGGCGTCCGTGGCGTCGGTGGCGCCTGTGGCGTCCGGTGGTGTCCGTGGCGTCCGGTGGCGCCTGTGGCGTCCGGTGGCCGGTCAGGTGCGGCGCTGCAGCAGCAGGTAGCCGCCGGCCTCACCGGCCACGCGGTAGCGGGCGTCGGGGTGGAGCTGCCGGGCGTAGGTGTGGGCGTCGCGCACCCAGCCGGAGGAGTTGTTGAGCGCGATCCAGTCGGGCGTCACGCCCCGCGTGTCGCCCACCCACAGCACGCGGCAGCGGCCGGCCAGGCGGCTGATCGGCCCGACGTTCGCCTCGACCGTCGCGCCGTCGGGGACGCGGGCGAGGAGGTCCTCGGCCGCGACGACCCGCGGGGACTTGCGGTACGTGGCGGCCTCGGTGAGCGACGCGAGGGGCAGGGAGGTGGTCAGGGCCAGCGCGGCCGCCGCGGCGCAGGCGGGGAGCCGGTCGGCGTACGTACGCAGCCAGGGGCGTGGGCTGCGGCGGGAGATGTCGGCGGCGTCGGCGAGGGCGAGGAACAGAACGGGCATCAGGACGGCGCTGTAGTGCCAGTCGGTCGACCAGTAGTGGTCGTCGCCGGACAGGAAGCGCCAGCCGAGGGTGGGCGCCCCGGCCAGCAGGAGGGGGGAGCGGACGGCGAGCAGGCCGGTGGTGGGCAGCAGCAGCCAGGCCAGGGTGCGCAGCTTGGTGTCGGCACCGGCGAAGGGGGAGGGGCCGCCGTCGACCTTGGTCCAGTAGTCGTAGCCGCCCGTGGTGTTGAAGGAGGGGATGACGGCGGTGAGGGTGAGGAGCGTGGCGGTCGCGCCGAGGACGGCGACGCCGATCGCGTACAGGGCGGCGCGGGACGGGTCCCGGCGGGCCCGCCAGGCCACGACCAGGGCGATCGCGGCGAGGGTGACGCCCAGGTCCTCCTTGACCAGGACCAGGGGCACCGCCCACAGGAGTGCGGCGCGCCATCGCCGACCCAGGAGGGCTTCGAGTGAGAAGGCGATCAGCGGGACGGCGAAGCAGATCTCGTGGAAGTCGAAGTCGGCCGCCTGCTGGATGCCCCAGGACAGTCCGTACGCGATGCCGATGGCCAGGCCGGAAGCGCGGCCCAGCAGGCGGGTCGCGGCGCGGGTGACGGGGATCGCGGCGAGCGCGAAGAGCGCGGCCTGGGCGACGAGGAGGGTGACGGGGGTGGGGAAGAGCCGGTAGGCGGGGGCGAGGAGGGCGGTGATGGGGCTGAAGTGGTCACCGAGGATGTTGGTGCCCGGGCCCTTGAGGTCGGCGACCGGGGCCTGGAGGTGGGCGTAGCCGCGGATGGCCTGCTCGAAGATGCCCAGGTCCCAGGAGCGGGTCTCCATGCGGCGGTACCGCAGGACGGAGAGGGTCGTGTACGCGGCGAACAGTGCGAGCGCGAGGAGGTACGGGGCGCGGTCCGTCCAGGTCCGTGGCCGGTTCCCGGGCGCGGGGGGACGGCGCGCCCCGGGTATCGGTATCGGTTCGGTGCCGCCGGTGGGCGGGGCGAGGACGGCTCCACGCATGGGTGAGGGGCTCCTTCGGGCGTCTCGTCGGGCGTCGGGCGTCGGGCGTCCGGCGTCCGGCGTCCGGCACGTGCTTACGGGCCGGCGGGACCGGGCGGGGTCGGACAGGTCTCATGGCGTATACGTCCGGGGGGACGGTTCCGGTTGACACTCTGCCGCACGAATTTTCGGACGTTTCGTGGGGTGCTTCGTGGGACGGGAGAGGTTTCGGGCGCGGCTGTCGGAGCGACGTCGTACGCTGGGAACCCCCGGCCCGTGAGACGTGTCGGGCGGTTCGCGTTGCCCACACCCCCCGGATGGAAGCCTTCATGAGCTTGCACGGTCTGCTCGACGCCGTCGTCAAGGACCCCGCCCTCACCGAAGCGGTGAAGGCCGCCGCCGATGGTCACCGGGCCCATGTCGACCTGGTCGGCCCGCCCGCCGCGCGTCCCTTCGCGCTCGCCGCGCTGGCCCGGGACGCCGGCCGCCCGGTGCTCGCCGTGACGGCGACCGGCCGGGAGGCGGAGGACCTGGCGGCCGCTCTGCGCACCCTGCTGGACCCGGACACGGTCGTGGAGTACCCGTCCTGGGAGACGCTGCCGCACGAGCGGCTCTCGCCCCGTTCCGACACGGTGGGCCGCCGCCTGGCCGTGCTGCGGCGCCTGGCCCACCCGTCGGCGGACGACCCGGCGACCGGCCCGGTCTCGGTGGTCGTCGCGCCCGTACGCTCCGTGCTCCAGCCGCAGGTCAAGGGCCTGGGCGACCTGGAGCCGGTGTCCTTGCGCACCGGGCAGACCGCCGACCTCAACGAGGTCGTGGAGGGGCTCGCGGCCGCGGCGTACGCGCGCGTGGAGCTGGTGGAGAAACGCGGCGAGTTCGCGGTGCGCGGCGGGATCCTGGACGTGTTCCCGCCGACGGAGGAGCACCCGCTGCGGATCGAGTTCTGGGGCGACGACGTCGAGGAGATCCGGTACTTCAAGGTGGCCGACCAGCGGTCCCTGGAGGTCGCCGAGCACGGCCTGTGGGCGCCGCCGTGCCGGGAGCTGCTGCTGACGGAGTCGGTCAGGGCACGGGCGGCGGCCCTGGCCGAGGCCCACCCCGAGCTGGGCGACCTGCTCGGCAAGATCGCCGAGGGCATCGCGGTGGAGGGCATGGAGTCCCTCGCCCCGGTCCTGGTCGACGACATGGAACTGCTGCTGGACGTGCTGCCCAAGGGCTCCATGGCGGTGGTGTGCGACCCGGAGCGGGTGCGTACCCGGGCCGCCGACCTGGTGGCCACCTCGCAGGAGTTCCTGCACGCCTCATGGGCGGCGACCGCCGGTGGCGGCGAGGCGCCGATCGACGTCGGCGCGGCGTCGCTGTGGGGCATCGCGGACGTACGGGACCGGGCGCGCGAGCTCGGCATGATGTGGTGGTCGGTGTCCCCGTTCGCCGCCGACGACACGTGGACAGATGCCGCTGACGCGGCGGGGGACGACGACACGCTCAAGCTGGGCATGCACGCCCCGGAGTCGTACCGGGGCGACACCGCCCGCGCGCTCGCCGACACCAAGGGCTGGCTGGCGGACGGCTGGCGCACGGTGTACGTCACCGAGGCGCACGGCCCGGCGGCCCGCACGGTGGAGGTGCTGGGCGGTGAGGGCATCGCCGCCCGCCTCGACGCCGACCTCACCGACATCTCGCCGTCGGTCGTGCACGTGGCGTGCGGCTCGATCGAGTACGGCTTCATCGACCCGGGCCTGAAGCTCGCCGTCCTCACCGAGACCGACCTGTCGGGCCAGAAGGCGGCCGGCAAGGACGGCCAGCGGATGCCGACGCGGCGCCGCAAGACGATCGACCCGCTCACCCTGGAGACCGGCGACTACATCGTCCACGAGCAGCACGGTGTGGGCCGCTACATCGAGATGGTGCAGCGCACCGTCCAGGGCGCCACCCGCGAGTACCTCCTGGTCGAGTACGCCCCCGCCAAGCGCGGCCAGCCCGGCGACCGCCTCTACATCCCCACCGACCAGCTGGAGCAGGTCACCAAGTACGTGGGCGGCGAGGCCCCGACCCTGCACCGGCTCGGCGGCGCCGACTGGACCAAGACCAAGGCGCGGGCGAAGAAGGCGGTCAAGGAGATCGCCGCCGACCTGATCAAGCTGTACAGCGCCCGCATGGCGGCGCCCGGCCACGCCTTCGGCCCGGACACCCCCTGGCAGCGGGAGCTGGAGGACGCCTTCCCGTACGCGGAGACCCCCGACCAGCTGTCCACCATCGCCGAGGTGAAGGAGGACATGGAGAAGACCGTCCCCATGGACCGCCTGGTGTGCGGCGACGTGGGCTACGGCAAGACGGAGATCGCCGTGCGCGCCGCGTTCAAGGCGGTGCAGGACGGCAAGCAGGTCGCGGTCCTCGTGCCCACCACGCTCCTGGTCCAGCAGCACTTCGGTACGTTCTCCGAGCGCTACTCGCAGTTCCCCGTGGTCGTCCGCGCCCTGTCCCGCTTCCAGTCCGACACGGAGGCGAAGGCGACGCTGGAGGGCCTGAAGGACGGTTCCGTCGACATCGTCATCGGCACGCACCGGCTGTTCTCGTCCGAGACCAAGTTCAAGGACCTGGGCCTGGTCATCGTCGACGAGGAGCAGCGGTTCGGTGTCGAGCACAAGGAGCAGCTGAAGAAGCTGCGCGCCAACGTCGACGTCCTCACCATGTCCGCCACCCCCATCCCCCGGACGCTGGAGATGGCCGTCACCGGTATCCGCGAGATGTCGACGATCACGACGCCCCCCGAGGAGCGGCACCCGGTCCTGACCTTCGTCGGACCGTACGAGGAGAAGCAGATCGGCGCGGCGATCCGCCGTGAGCTGCTGCGCGAGGGACAGGTCTTCTACATCCACAACCGGGTGGAGTCCATCGACCGGGCCGCGGCCCGCCTCCGCGAGATCGTTCCCGAGGCCCGGATCGCGATCGCCCACGGGCAGATGTCCGAACAGGCACTGGAGCAGGTGGTCGTGGACTTCTGGGAGAAGAAGTTCGACGTCCTGGTCTCCACGACGATCGTCGAGTCGGGCATCGACATCTCCAACGCCAACACCCTGATCGTCGAGCGCGGCGACAACTTCGGCCTCTCGCAGCTGCACCAGCTGCGCGGCCGTGTCGGCCGTGGCCGCGAGCGCGGTTACGCGTACTTCCTCTACCCGCCGGAGAAGCCGCTCACCGAGACCGCCCACGAGCGCCTCGCGACGATCGCCCAGCACACCGAGATGGGCGCCGGCATGTACGTGGCCATGAAGGACCTGGAGATCCGGGGTGCGGGCAACCTGCTGGGCGGCGAGCAGTCCGGCCACATCGCGGGCGTCGGCTTCGACCTGTACGTACGCATGGTGGGCGAGGCGGTCGCCGACTACCGCGCCTCCCTGGAGGGCGGCGTGGAGGAGGAGCCGCCGCTGGAGGTCAAGATCGAGCTCCCGGTCGACGCGCACGTCCCGCACGACTACGCGCCGGGCGAGCGGCTGCGCCTCCAGGCGTACCGGTCGATCGCCTCCGCCAACTCGGAGGAGGACATCAAGGCGGTCCGCGAGGAACTCGCCGACCGCTACGGCAAGCTCCCCGAACCGGTCGAGAACCTCCTGCTGGTCGCCGGCCTGCGCATGCTGGCCCGCGCGTGCGGCGTCGGCGAGATCGTCCTCCAGGGCCCCAACATCCGCTTCGCCCCGGTGGAACTGCGCGAGTCGCAGGAGCTGCGCCTCAAGCGCCTCTACCCCCGTACGGTGATCAAGGCCCCCACCCACCAGATCCTCGTCCCCCGCCCCACCACGGGCAAGATCGGCGGCAAGCCGGTCGTGGGCCGCGAACTGCTGTCGTGGACGGGCGAGTTCCTGACGACGATCCTGGGGTCGTAGATGTTCATACGCCGTGTTACCTTCGGAGCATGGCGAAGACCCGGGTGACGTTCACCATCGACCCGGCGGACGCCGCGCGGCTCCGCCGGGCGGCCCAGCGTGCGGGCGTGACCGTGTCGGCGTACATCGAGTCCAGGGTCCTGGCCTCGGTCGAGCAGGACGAGGCCATAAGCGCGGCGTTCCGGGACGCGGACGCCGCGACCGCCGCCGCCTACGCCGCCGCCGACGCCGCCATCTGGCCGGAGCCCGAGCCGCTGACGGCGGAGGACAAGGCGGAGGCGGACGCCGTCCTGGAGCGGTTCTTCGCCAAGATGCAGCGCTCCGCATGACGGCACACGTCGTCTACGACAGCGGCGCGCTGATCGCCGTCGAGCGTGGCAGCGCCAAGTTCCGCTACCTGCACCGAACCTGGCGGGCCGCCGGAATCACGCCGGTCGTCCCCGGCCCGGTCCTGGCGCAGGTCTGGCGGGGCGGGGCCCGCCAGTACGCCCTCGCCGAGTTCCTCAAGCAGTGCCGGGTGCACGTGGCCTACACGGTGGACGACTACCGTCGCGCAGGCTGGATGCTGGGCCACGCCGACCTGCCGAACAAGCAGCGGCCGGACGCGGTGGACGCCCTGGTCGTCCTGACGGCGGTGCTTCACCACACGGACACGGTCGTCACCTCCGACCCCGCCGACGTGGCCGCCTGCGCCGCGACGCTCGACTGGAAGCTGGACCCCGTGGTCGTGTGAAGCGAGGCCGGGGCGGAGCGACTCTCGCGGTGCGCCGCTCGTCGCAGCGCCTATGAGCCGTCGAGGTCGATGACGAAGTCCACCACGGTCGTGTCGCCCCGCCGCACGATGGGATGCGCCACCTCGACGACGCGACCGGTGTCGGCGATGTGCCGGCGCGTGTACCGCAGTACGGGGACGCCGGTGCCGATGCGCAAGGTGGTGGCCTCCTCGGCGGTGGGCATCGCGCAGGTGAACGACTCGGTGATCCGGCTGACCGTGATGCCGAGCGAGGACAACTGTGCACGCGTCCCGCCGGGCCACGGCTCGTGGATCGGGTCGGCGACCGGAGTTCCGGCGACGTCGCTCCACCGCAGGTAGCTTGTGCTCATCTGGGTCGGCATGTCGCTGTCGTAGAAGACGAAGTTGCGCGCGAGGAGCCGTTCTCCGGGCTCGCACTCGAAGAGCACCGCCAGTTCCGGGTCTGCCCGCACCTGCTCGAAGCGCTTCTCGAGCCGGTACTCCGACCAGCCGATTCCCTGGTCACGAGTGAAGGGCGTGGCCTTTGCGCCGCTCTGGGCGCGGTAACGATCCGCCGCCATGCGATGGACCGGTGGCCGTGGCCGTACGCGGGTTCCCGCGCGGGCCCGGCTCTCCACGACCCCTTCATTGCGAAGCAAGCCGAGGGCATTGCGGATCGTGGCCTCGGAGACGCCGTACGCGTCGCACAGCACCGGGAGGATGGGCAGCTTGTCGCCAGGCCCGAACTCCCCCGAGGTGATACGGCGCCGCAGGTCAGCGGCGATCCGCTGGTATTCGGGCTGAGTCACGCCACACCACCGTTCCGAACGGGCTTCTTAATCTGCGTACACATAATGTCCCGCCCG
This sequence comes from Streptomyces sp. CB03234, assembly GCF_001905885.1. Lineage (GTDB taxonomy): Bacteria > Actinomycetota > Actinomycetes > Streptomycetales > Streptomycetaceae > Streptomyces. Next base: position 471,837 of record NZ_LIYH01000006.1, read on the forward strand.
GCTTGACCTGCGCCAATGGCCCCGGCATTCTGACTACAGAAAGGAGTTATCTGACGTCAGATAACTCCCTCGGGAGGTCCTGCATGTCCGGTCGGGGGTACACGTGGTGCAAGTGTTTCGCCGGTCTGCCGGAACAGGCCCGAGCCGTCCGAGGGTGGACGGCGCTGCGCATCCCTCATGCCGACGCCCCGCTCATCGCTCACGAACTCTTCGTGGCGACCCTGGCAAGCCGACCGAACGCCGTCGAGATGACCCTGTCCACCGTGGACCGCCGCGTCCGCATCACCGCGGCCGGTCCTTCGGTGCTGTCGCTGCTTCAGTGCCATGGCCCCGGCTCGGTCATCGTCCGATCCCTCAGCACCGCCAGCGGGGTCGACCCCGACCGGCGCGCCATGTGGGCCGAACTTTGCTGTACGACCGACGTCTCATGAAGGAGTGCACCCCTATGCACCGGCTGCTCGTCGACGTCTTCGAACGAATCCGGGCCGGGCTCGTCGGCCCGCCTGGCCGCCACCGCACGGGCGGCGCGAGTGCCGCACCGCCGCGTCCCGCACCGCCGCGTCCCGCACCGCCGCGTCCCACTCCGCCCGCCATCGCCGCGCGACCCGCGCCGACCGTACGGCACTGGTACGAGCCCCTCGACGGTGAGGCGACCGCCCTCGTCCGGCCGTATCTGCGGGCGTACGAGTGGGAGTACGTGGGGGTGGCCGTATGAGTGTGCGGGAGGTGCCGGGGTACGGCGGCGAGGGGAGGCGGTGTTACGTCATCGGTGACGGCGACGGGCCCGTCTCCCGGCTCGTGAACGAGATGGAGGCGGCGCGGCTGGAGCCGACGGAAGGCGCCCTTGACGGCCCGGAGTCGACCTACGCCGAGTTGGTCGCGCTCGTCGCCCAGTTGGCCCATGCCCTGGACGACGTTCTGCGGATCGCCGAGTGCGGCGGTACCACTCAGGCGCGCTGAGGCTCCAGGTGCAGGGCCGTGATCCCGCAGGCGAACTGGCGGGTGGCGACCAGACGCAGGGGCTGGTGGGAGCCGGTGTAGGGGAACACGGGCAGGCCGGTGCCGAGGGCGGTGGGGTTGACGAGGAGGTGGAGCTCGTCGAGCAGGCCTTCGGCGAGCAGGTTGTGTACGAGGGTGGCGCCTCCATAGGTGATGATGTCGCCGCCCGGCTGGGCCTTCAGCTTGTTCACGGTCTCGGCGAGGTCGCCGCCCGCGACGACGGCGTTCTCCCAGGGGGACTCGGTGAGGGTGCGGGAGATGACGACCTTGGGCGTGTTGTTCATCTTGTCGATGGACGCCTGGTCCTCGCCCTCCGGGCCGGCCGCCCAGGCCGGGATGAAGCCCTCGGCGAGCTTGCGGCCCAGCACGATGCAGTCGACCGGCTCGGTCAGTGCGTCGAGGTACGCGTTGATGTCGTCGGTCCACGGGCACGTCAGCCAGTCCATCTCGCCGTTCGGGCCGCCCATGTAGCCGTCGACGCTCATCTGGACCTGAAGCTTGAACTTACGCATGGGGGCGTTCCTTTGCCGTCGGTGTTGTCGGTGCAGCCGGTGTTCAGACCGGCGCCGGGGCGGAAACTCATCGCTCGCGCCCCGGATGATCAGTCCCCGGATCTGAACAGTAGGCCGGTAAGCGACCGGAAGACGTCCTCCGGAGCCCTGTCGCCCACCGGGTCGGTGAGGTTGTGGGTCAGAAGCAGGGTGGCGAAGCCGTGGGCCAGGGACCAGGCCGCGATGCCCGCGAGGCGGGCGTCGTCCGCGTCGACCGCGCCGGTCACGGCCTCGCGGAGGCGGTCGCCCGCGCGGGACCTGGCCTCCTGGAGCGCGGGGTCCTCGGGCCGGTGGAGGTCCGGCTGGAACATGACCTGGAAGTGCGCGGGGTGGTCCATGGCGAAGCGCACGTACCGTACGCCCGCGTCGCGCAGGTCCGTCGCGTCCCCGAGGGACGCCGCCAGGAGGCCGAATCCCTCCGCCGCGATGGCGGTCAGCAGGCCCGCGCGGTCCTTGAAGTGGTGGGCGGGGGCCGCGTGGGAGACGCCCGCGCGGCGGGCCAGGTCGCGGAGGCTGAGGGCGGCCGGGCCGTCGGTGCGGATGACGTCGAGGGCGGCGGTGAGGACGGCCCGCCGCAGGTCGCCGTGGTGGTAGGCGCGCTGTCTGGTCATGAGTGAACCGTACGCCCAATCTAGGCATTGACAAGTTCGAATGGGGCGCGGATGCTTCATTTAGTCAGTGTCTAGATGGGGGAGTCGGTCATGGACGTCTCGCGCGTACGGCAGATGTGGCACCTGCTGGAGCCTCTGCACGCCGTGCTCTACTACGCGCCGGAGGCCTTCGAGGAGGCCGCCGCGCTCGGGTACGTCACCGAGGAACGCTGGCCCTCCTACTTCGCGTGGCGCGCCGCGCCCCTCGGGCCCGTGGGCGCCGGACCGGTCGCCGCCGCGTTCTACAGCTTCAGCCCCGCGATGGTGGAGCGGTACATGGCGGCCGCGTGGGAGGTCGCCGCACCGGGGGACGTCGTGGAGGCGCGGCTGCGGGCGATGGACCGGTTCTACCGCAGGCTGCTCGGGGAGCAGGCGGACGAGCTGGAACAGGCCGCCCGCCTCGCCCGGCGCGCCGCCGAGGCCGCCGTACCCGCCGGGCGGCCGCTCGCCGCCGCCAACGCCGCGCTGGAGTGGCCGAAGGCACCGCACCTGGTGCTGTGGCACGCCGCGACCGTGCTGCGCGAGCACCGCGGGGACGGCCACGTGGCCGCGCTGCTCACCGCCGGGCTCGACCCGGTCGAGGCGCTCGTCTCCTTCGCCGCCGTGGGCGCCGCATCCACGCGGACCTTCGCGAGCCGCGGCTGGAGCGAGGACGAGTGGGCGGCCGCCCGCGAACGGCTCGCCGCCCGCGGGCTCGTCGCGGAGGACGGTACGGCGACCGAGGCGGGGCGGGCGCTGCGCGCCGAGGTGGAGCGGCGTACGGACGAACTGGCCGCGGCCCCATGGGCGGCGCTCGGGGACCAGGGGACGGCACGGCTCTCCGAACTGCTCGGCGGCGTCTGGGTCGCCGTCCTCGGGGCCGGGCTCCTGCCCCGCGAGAACACCCTGGGGGTGGGCAAGGGGTAACACCTACGATGCGGGCATGCGTTCGCCTCGTACCCGTACCCGTACCGCTGTTGCCGTCCTGCCCGCCGTGGCGCTCGTCCTCGCCGCGTCCCTCGTCACCGGGTGCGAGGCGGCCGGTGACGGCTCGTCGGGTCCCGGACCGTCGTCCGGCAGCGCGGCGGTCCCGCTGGACAACCCGGACGGTACGAAGCCGGGCCTCGCGCCCGTCACGTCGGACGCCGACCGGGACGAGGCGCGGCGGCTCATCGAACGGCTCGCCGTGAAGGGGCGCGGGCCGAAGACGGGTTACGACCGGGACGAGTTCGGTTACGCCTGGCTCGACACCGCCGACGGCGTACCGCTGGCGCGCAACGGCTGCGACACCCGCAACGACCTGCTGCGGCGGGACGGGCAGAAGCTGCGCTTCCGTGACGGTTCGGACTGTGTGGTCGTGGCGATGACCCTGGACGACCCGTACACCGGCAAGGCCATCGAGTGGCGCAAGCAGCAGGCCTCCGAGGTGCAGGTGGACCATGTCGTACCGCTGTCGTACAGCTGGCAGATGGGCTCCTCCCGCTGGCCGGAGCGCAAGCGCGAACAGCTGGCGAACGACCCGCTGAACCTGCTGCCGGTCGACGGGCCCACCAACTCCTCGAAGGGCGACTCCGGCCCGGCGTCCTGGCTGCCGCCGGACAGGACGATCCGGTGCTCGTACGCGGTGCGCTTCGCCCAGGCGGCGCTCAAGTACGAACTGCCGGTCACCGCGGCGGACAAGGGCGCGATGCTGCGGCAGTGCGGTGGTTGAGCCGCCCGCAGCCGGGACGGTACGCGCCTCGTGACCGACCACCAGTCCGCGACCGACCAACGGTCCGCGACCGACCAACGGTCCCCGACCGACCAACGGTCCGCGGCCGCCCAGTCCGCGGCCCTCCACTCCGTGGCCTCCGCCAACTTCCGGCGGTTCTGGCTCGGGCAGACCCTCTCCCAGTTCGGCACCCGCATCGGCACGCTCGGGCTGTCCGTGACCGCCGTGGAGCTCCTCCACGCGGACAGCGGCCAGGTCGGCATCCTCGGCGCCGCGTCCACCGTCTGCTACCTCCTCATCGGCCTCCCCGCGGGCGCGTGGGTGGACCGGATGCTCAAGCGGCCGACCATGATGGCCGCCGCCCTCCTCCGCGGCCTCGCCGTTCTCGCCGTCCCCGTCCTGTGGCTCACCGGGGGACTGCGGATGGAGGTGCTGTACGCCGTCGCGCTCGTCGTCGGCGTGGTGACTGTCTTCTTCGACGTCGCCTACCAGTCCTACGTACCGGTGCTGGTGCCCGAGGACGACATCGGCGCCGCCAACGCCCGCCTCGAAGCCACCGCCCAGGTGTCCACCCTCGGCGGGCCGGCACTGGCCGGACTGCTGATGCGGGTCGTCAGCGCGCCGGTCGTGATGCTGGTGGACGCCTTCGCCTACTTCGCCGGTTTCCTGTGCCTGGCGTTCACCAAGGACGGCGAGCAGCGGCCCGCGCCGGCCCCCCGGGCCAAGGGCCGGCTCGCCGCGGACATCGCGGCGGACATCGCGGAGGGGCTGCGTTTCGTACGGGACCAGCCGGTCATCCGGCGGCTCGCGGCGGCCATGGGCGTGTCCAACTTCTTCGCCACCATGGTGGCCACCCTGGTCCCGGTCCTGGTCATGCGTAGCCTCGGCTTCGACTCGTCCATGCTCGGCCTCGTCATGACCTGCGGCGCGGTCGGCGGCGTCCTCGGAGCGCTGCTCGCGCCCAGGGCACGGCAGCGGTTCAGCGCCGGTACGGTCATGTCCTCCGGCCTGCTCATGGCCGCGTTCTTCACGGTGTCCAGCCCCCTGGCGGCCCTGGTGGCCCCGCATAGCCGGGTCCTCGCGGGTGCGGTCCTGCTGGCCGGCGAGTTCGGTCTCACCGTCGGGGCGCTGCTCTTCAACGTTACCCAGGTCAGCCTTCGGCAGAGCCTGTGCCCCAAGCACCTCCTCGGCCGGATGAACGCCTCGATCCGCTTCGTCGTCTGGGGCGGCATGCCGTTGGCGGCGCTGCTCGCGGGCGGGCTCGGTTCGGCGATCGGCGTGGTGCCGACGCTGTGGATCGGGGTGGCGGGCAGTGTCGTGACGGTCCTGCCGATCCTCACCATCGACAAGGTGGGGCGGGAGTCGTGAAACACGGCCGAGCCGGACAGGCCGCCCCCTCCGACGGTCTGTCCGGCTTCCCCCGTGGCTCCCCCTACTGCTCCCCGAGCTCCTTGAGGTCGAGGATGTCCTTGGCGGCCGGCTGCTTCGCCGGGACCGGCTTGTTGTAGTCGAGGAAGGACATGGTCCCGGGCTCCTCGCCGCCCTTCTGCTCGATCTTCAGCAGGTACGGCTCGCCCTCCGTGGCGACGTAGATTTTGTACGTCGCGTCGCCGTCCTTCTCGGTGAGTATCAGCGCCTTCTTGCCGTTGACGGTGGTCTCCTCGCCCCGCTGGGCCGAGTTGATGCCCGTCTCGAACTCGGCCAGCATGGTGTCCAGTTCGCACATCTCGAGGCTGTCCTTGGCCTCCGGGTCCGTGACGTCGGTCTTCACCCAGCGGCCCTTGAGCATCTTCAGGACCGCCTCCGTCTCCTCCGGCGAGCCGCCCTTGTTCTGCTCCCGCAGGAACGCCTCGTCGAAGCGCATGTAGGCGACCTTCCCGGTCCTGATGAGCTCCGCGGTGCCGGTGGGCCCCATGGAGATGGTTCCCGCGCACTGTCCCTTGGTGTCCAGGGCCATGAAGGCCTTGACCGGGCCGTCGGACATCTGGAGGTTCGCGTCCAGGGTGAGCGAGTCGGCCGTCTTGGTGGCCTTGATGGCCTTGTTGGCGATCTGGGGGCCGGAGAGGCCCGCGAACGGACCGGACTCCTCGACTCCGCCGGAGGAACCGAAGGGGCCGCAGGCGGTCAGGCCGAGCGCGGCGGCGGCGCAGAGGGCGGCCAGGGCGGGGCGGGTGAAGGCGCGGAGGGCGGTGGAAGACATGGGGGAGTGTTCTCCGGGGTGAGGTCGAGCGGGGGAAGGGTGCCTGCGGTGGGATGGAGGGGGCGGCTAGAGCTTCAGGTCCCACTGGACGGCGTTGTAGTCGAAGCCGGGGGTGACCTCGACGGTGAGCGTCTTGGCGTCGGCGGGGGCGTCGAAGGCGTACTTCACGGTGGCCTTCTTGCCGGGCAGGATCTCGCCGGTGAAGCCGTTGCCGTACGTGTCACCGTCGAAGATCTCCTCGGCGGTCACGCCTTCCTTGCCGGCGCGGGCGCTGACGCTGAGCGAGTCGGTGGAGAACTTCTCCTTGCCGGCGTTCTCGACGACGATCGTCAGCTCGTAGGCCTTGTTGCCCTCGGTGTGGCCGACCGCGAACTCGCCGGGCTCGACGGACTTCGCCTCGGACACGGTCACCTGCAGGTCGTCGTCGTAGACCGAGGTGTCACCGGCGGCCAGGGGCTTGCCCTTGGTGGCGTCGTCCGCCGCGCCGGCGTCCTTCTCGGCCGGGTCGCCACCCTTGCCGGCGGCCGGGTCCTTCGACGCGGTGTCGGCCACCTCCTTGTTGTACTCGTCCACCACGCTGTCCACGGCCTTGTAGGTGAGCACGGCGCCGACGACCGACAGGATCAGCGAGACCAGGCCGAGCACCGCGCCGGTCGTCGTGACCCCCTTGTTCGTGGCCTCGCCCCGCTTGACGCGGCCGCGGCCGATCAGGCCCAGGATCAGGGCGATGAGGCCGAGGATGCCGGCCAGCCAGAACAGGAACGGGATCAGACCCGAGACCGCGCCGATGATGCCGAGGACCAGCGCGGCGGTGCCGAGTCCGTTACGGGCCGGCAGCGGGGCCGGGGCGCCGCCGTACGGACCGGGGCCACCCGGATAGGGCTGCTGGGTGCCGTACTGGGGCTGCTGCGTGAAGTCGGACATGGGTGCCCTCCCGGACAGTGACATGGGTCTGTGTCGGGGCCCGTGCAGTTGCCCCGTGTGGCGACGGGTCAATAAGACCAGAGCCTGTGAACCGAGTCAACACAGTTTGCGGGGTCTGGTTCGCGTCACACTGTGAAGCGACCCCTCTTGTGTACGGCTGTAGGATCGGCGCCACAGCAGCAGATGGAAGGAGTCAGCCAGGTGCCGGACAACGCAGCAGAGGTGACCGCGGCCGGGATCGCCCGCCTCGCCGGGGTGGGACGGGCCGCCGTCAGCAACTGGCGCCGTCGGCACGCCGACTTCCCCAAGCCCGTCGGCGGCACGGAGACCAGCCCCTCCTTCGCCCTGGCCGACGTCGAACGGTGGCTGCGCGCCCAGGGCAAGCTCGCCGAGGTACCGCTGCGTGAACGTGTCTGGCAGCAGATCGCCGGGCACCCGGCCGGGGCGGTCGCCGCGCTCGTGCACGCAGGCTGCGCCCTCCTCGTCGTACGGGAGAGGCCCAGCGGCTGGCTGGAGCTGGCCGCCGTGTCCGACGAGCGGATGACCGAGCTGCTGCCCACGGCCCTGGAGGAGGTCCTGACGCTCCGCTTCGGGATCGAACGGGCCGTCCCCACCCCGCCCCCGACCGAACTCGCGCCCTCCGTCCCGCTGCTGCGCGCCGTCGCCGAGCTCGCCGCCGAAGCCGGCGCCCGGCAGGCCTTCGAGTTCCTCCTCGGCCGCCACCTGGACGCCAACCCGCGCCAGTACACCCTCACCCCGCCCGGCCCCGCCGCGCTCATGGCCCGACTCGCCGGCCCCGCCCGGACGGTGCTCGACCCCGCCTCCGGCACCGGCGCCCTGCTGCGCGCCGTCGCCGAACCCGCCGCCCTGTACGCCCAGGAGACCGACCGCGACCTCGCCGCGCTCACGGCCCTCCGGCTGGCCCTGCACTCCGGCGCAGAGGTCCGCGCCCGGATCGGCGACTCGCTGCGCGCCGACGCGTTCGGGCAGCTCACCGCCGACGCGGTGCTCTGCCACCCGCCGTTCAACGAACGCAACTGGGGCCACGACGAACTCGCCTACGACCCGCGCTGGGAGTACGGCTTCCCCGCCCGCACCGAGTCCGAACTGGCCTGGGTCCAGCACGCCCTGGCCCGGCTGCGCCCCGGCGGCACCGCCGTCCTGCTGATGCCCCCCGCCGCCGCCTCCCGCCGCTCCGGCCGCCGCATCCGCGCCGACCTGCTGCGCCGCGGCGCGCTGCGGGCGGTCGTCGCCCTCCCGGCCGGGGCGGCACCCCCGTACGGCATCCCGCTCCACCTGTGGGTGCTGCGCAAGCCCGTCGCGGGCGCCCCCGCCTCACCGGAACTGCTGCTCGTCGACACCGCCGAGCACACCGACGCGGGCCGCGACAAGCTGGACTGGCCGGCCGTCCAGACCGCCGTACTGGACGCGTGGCTGCCCTTCGACAGACACGGCACCGTCGCCGAACAGCCCGGCGCCCACCGCTCGGTACCGGTCATCGAACTGCTCGACGACGACGTGGACCTCGCCCCCGCCCGCCACCTCCCGCCCCCGGCCGCCGCCGGCGGCGCTGAGGAACTGGCCGGGGTGCGCGACCGGCTCACGGCCGTCCTGCGCCGCACCGCCGAACTCACCCCGCTCCCCGCGCGGCCCGCGGCGCACGCCGAACCCGCCCGCCTCCCCGGCGTCACCGTCGGCGAACTCGCCCGCACCGGCGCCCTCGAACTGCGTACGGGCGGCTCGGGCACCGCCGGCGGGGCCGTCACCGTCCGCGGGGCCGGCACCGTCCTCACCGAGCATGACGTCCTGACCGGCCAGGCCCCCTCCGGAAGCCTCGCCGAAGGCACCGGCGAGGAGCCCGTGCTCGTACGCGCCGGTGACGTCGTCGTCCCCGTCCTCGGCGGCGGCTCCATCGCCCGGGTCGTCGACGAGGACACCGAGGGCGCCGCCCTCGGCCGCAACCTCCAGCTGCTGCGCCCCGAGCCCGCCGCGCTCGACCCCTGGTTCCTGGCCGGCTTCCTGCGCGGCACCGCCAACAACCGGCAGGCCAGCAGCTACGCGTCCACCGCCACCCGCCTCGACGTACGGCGCCTCCAACTGCCCCGCCTCCCGCTCGCCGACCAGCGGCGGTACGGCGAACGGTTCCGGGCGCTGGCCGAGTTCGAGGAGGCGCTGCGCGTCACGGGGCGGCTGGGCGAGCGGCTGGTGCGGGGCATGTACGACGGGCTGACGGACGGCACGGTCGAGGCCTGAGCGGCGGCCGTCGGCGATCAGTTCGACAACGGTTACGCACAACCCGGACGCCGTTGTCGGTGTCGATGTATACGCTCGTCTTCTTGTCCGACTCGCCACGTCGGCGCACGTCACCCAGGAGCAGTAAATGCACGGCCACGGCCACGCACCGCCACAGCCAGGGCGCCCCGCCGACAGCACGCTGGTCGCGCTGCGCACGCTCTTCGTGGCCCTCACCGTGCTGAGCTGCGGCTTCCTTGCCTGGGCGCCGCTGCTGCGGCTGGCCGTCATCACCCGGAGGATCCTCGACTGGGTGCTGTTCGGCGTGGTCGTGCTGCTCACCATCGGCGTCTTCGTCTTCCTCGGGGAGACCGTGCCGGAGGACGAGAAGCAGGAGATGAGCGACGGGGCGGCGCTCACCTTCGGGGGCTGGATGATCGGCACCATACTGACGGTCACCGTGTACTACTTGATCGTGGAGATACGGCACTTCGGACGGCTCGCCCCGCCGCAGCCCGTCGGTTACGGCTATCCGCCCGTCACGCCCCCGATCCCGTCCGCCTTTACCCAGCCCATGCACACACCCATGCCCCAGCGGCCCGCCCAGCCGTCCCCGCCCCAGCCGCAACCGGCGACACCGCCCCCCGCCAAGCCCCCGTCGCAGCGCATCGACCAGGTGCGCGCCGAGCTCGACGAGCTCAGCGACCTCCTCCGCAACGACCCCCGCGACCCCTGGGAAGAGCGCCGGTGAACGGGCGGATCATCGCCGACCGGTACGAGCTGTCCACCGTCATAGGCCAGGGCGGCATGGGCCAGGTCTGGACCGCCTACGACGGGCGGCTCGACCGCCGCGTCGCCGTCAAGCTGCTGCGCCCCGACCACATGGCCGCCGCCACCGCCGCCGGCGAGATGCGCCGCCGCTTCGTCCGCGAGTGCCGCGTCACCGCCCAGGTCTCCCACCCCGGCCTGGTCACCGTGCACGACGCGGGCAGCGACGGTGACGACCTGTACCTGGTCATGCAGTACGTGGAGGGCGCCGACCTCGCCGACCACCTCGCCGAGCACGACCCGTACCCCTGGCAGTGGGCGGTGTCCGTCGCCGCCCAGCTGTGCGCCGTGCTCGCCGCCGTGCACGCCGTGCCGATCGTCCACCGCGACCTCAAGCCGCGCAACGTCATGGTGAAGCCGGACGGCACGGTCACCGTCCTCGACCTGGGCGTCGCGTCCGTCATCGACACCGACACCACCCGCCTCACCCACACCGGCTCCCCCATCGGCAGCCCCGCCTACATGGCACCCGAGCAGGCCATGGGCGGTGCCGTCGGCCCGTACACCGACCTGTACGCGCTCGGCGCGCTCCTCCACGAACTGCTGAGCGGGAACGTGCCCTTCTCCGGCTCCACCGCCCTCGGCGTCCTCCACCGCCACCTGTACGAGCCGCCGGTGCCCGTCCGCCAGCTGCGTCCCGAGATACCCGAGGCCCTCGAAGCCCTGGTGCTGCGGCTGCTCGCCAAGGACCCGCAGGCCCGCCCGTCCTGCGCGCAGGAGGTGTACGAGTCCCTCGCCCCGCTGCTGCCCACGCGGGGCGGCCCGGCCGGCCCGCTCGACCCCACGCGCCCCTTCCTCCGCCCGCACGCCCCCTGGCCGGACCGGGCCACCACGCCCGCGCCCGTACCGCAGCCGGCCGTCCCGCCCGCCGCGAGCCGTCCCGATGTGGCGGCCGCCGTCGACGAGGTGAAGCGGCTGCTCGGCGAGGGCAGCATCACGCAGGCCGTCGACATCCTCGGCGGGATCCTCCCGGCCGCCGCCGCCGAGCACGGTGAGCACTCCCCGGTCGTGCGGATCCTGCGCAAGCAGTACGCGACGACGCTGATGGACGACGGCCAGTACCGGCGGGCCCTGCCCGAGCTGCGGCGCCTCGCCGAGGACCGCGAGGCCGAGGCGGGCCCGGCCGATCCGCAGACGCTGCAGTTCCGGTACGACGCGGCGCTGTGCCTGGAGCAGCTGGGCGAGACGGCCGCCGCGCTCGCCGAGTACCGCGCGGTCCTGCCGTACTGCGCGAGCAGCCAGTCGGCCGGCACCGACCCCGCCCGCGCCTTCGACATCCGGCACCGCATCGGGCACCTGCTGCTCGCGATGGGCGACCACGCGGCGGCCCAGCAGCAGCTGCAGAACCTGTTGTACGACGCGGAGCGGGCGTACGGGCCGTACCACCCGCTCCCGGCGGAGCTGCGCCGCGCGCTGGAGCGGCAGCAGCGGATGCGGGGCCTATAAGGCTTTAAGGCTTATGAGGCCGCGGCCGCCCGGCAGTACACCGAGTCCGCGACCCGCCCGAGACCGGTGAGCCCCGCCGGGCGCGCCCCCGCGTCCGAGCCGAGGACGACGACCGCCCCGGGAGCCGCCAGGTCCCGTACGGCCGCCAGGTCGTGGTCGCCGTTCACCACGATCACGCCGTAGCGGCGGTCGGAGATCCGCTCCCGTACGTCCGCGTCACCGAACCCGCCCCGCGCAATCCGTACCGCGTCGGCCGAACCGTTCCCGCCGCCCAGTGCCAGATTGCCGCGCACCACCTCCTCCCGGGTGGGCGAGGTGTCCAGCGGGTCGACGATCGTCAGCCGCGCCTCGACGCCGTCGCGCCGCAGCATCCGTTGCAGCGCGGCCGCGAACAGCCCGTGCAGGGTGCCGATCTCCAGCACGTCGCCGTTCGGCGGGGCGAGCAGCGGGACGGTCGCGAGGCGCCCGCACACGTCCGAGACCGTGCCGGCCAGGCCGCCGGCCCCGAGCGCCTCCACCGCGACCAGGTGGCGGTAGGCGATGGTGATGTCGTGCCGGGCCCGCTCGCCGCCGTCGCCGGTGACGGCGCGCACTTCGCGTACGAGGGTGTCGACCTGGGTCGCGGTGGGCATCCGGTGTCCGTCGCGCCCGGCCTGGTCGAGCAGCAGCCCGAGGCCGTAGCTCTGGCGGCGCAGGTCGGCCACTTCGTGGTGCAGGGCGTCGAGGTCTGCCTGGAACGCGGTCGTCACGCGCTCCATGCGCTGCTCGACCAGGGCGAACGCGGGGCGCAGGACCCGCTTCGCCAGCCGGTTGCTCAGAAGAGAGGGCATGCGGGGCAAGCTACGCCGCCCGGCCCGCCGAAGCGGTCACGGCACGGTGGTGCGCGGGTGAAGTCTTGGTGGCGCGCAGGCGACTCGCGCCGCGGACCACCACCAGCACGACGAGCGCCAGGCCGCCGATGGCGGCACCGGCGCGCAGCCCGGGCGGCCGGAAGGAGCACGAGACCGATGTCCGGTCGCCGCCGACGTCGAACGCCACCAGCCCGCCGTACGAACCGGCCGGGCGGCCCCCGCAGCGCCAGCCGGCGATGCGGGGGGCGGCCAGGACGGCCGTGCCGCGGGTGCCCGGGGGCAGTTCGGCGCGGACGCCGTCGGCGGTGACGTGGACCGTGAGCGCGCCGGTCGCCGTCAGCCGGGCCACGGCAGCCGCGAGCCGGGCCCGGTCCAGGCAGCCGACGCTCCCGGACGACGGCACGGCGCCCTTGCCGTCCAGCGTCACCGTCGCGCCCGCCGCCCGCTGCGTACCCAGTGGCGTCATCGGGGCGCGGCGCTTGGGCAGGCCGCCGCGCAGCTCCACCGGCGGGCCCGCCCCGAGGCGGGCCGTGCCGGTGAAGTCGGGCGCCCACACGAAGACTTCGCTGCCGACCGGGCACGCGCCATCGGCGGGGAGGTCGTAGACGCGTGACCCGAGCAGCAGCTCCTGGTTGTGGAACGGCGAAGCCCCGTACCGCAGTTCCCGGCCGGCCGGCCGGACCGTCACGAGCGGCAGGACGTCGGCCCGCCGCACCAGTGAGGAGTCCCGCCACCGCGCGCCCACCCCGAACAGCGCGTCCGTCACCGGGTTGTCCAGGGACTGCAGGTTCCGCCCGTTCGACGTCCACCCGCCGCCCAGCGCCGCCAGCGTCCGCGTGAGCACCGCCGGGGTGTGGCTGCTGTAGTACGCGGCGCCCTGGCCGCCCACCAGCAGCGGGTCGTTGCCGGTGAGCTGCGGGCGCCCGGGGTCGGTGCGGTGGCGCGGCCATCCGTCGGCCGCGGCCACCACCGCCGCGCGCGCCTCGTGCGCCGCGCCCCAGGCCGGGTAGTCGTCCAGCCGCGCGGGCCGCTCCCGGTCGGCGTACGCCGTGGTCGCCGCGGCCTGCCCGACCAGGACGCCCGCCAGCAGGGCGGCGCCGGCGATCCCGTACCGCCGCGCCCTCAGGCGCACCAGCGCCACCCCGCCCACACCGGCCGCGAGCCCCGCCGCGAACAGCGCGTACGCCCACCCGGACGCCAGGTCCCCGAAGGCCGCGCCCGCCGCGACCACCCCCAGCACCAGCGACCCGCCGCCCAGTGCCCGCCACCCCGGCCAGCCGTACGACACACCCGTCCACGCGGCGAGCACGACCACCCCCGCCAGGACGAACGTCTGCCGGTAGGGGCTGCCGTTGGGCGTGGCGAACACATGCCACACCAGGTGGGTCGGCTCCCACTGCAGCGACAGCACCACCCCCACCACCAGCCCCGTCCATATCCACCGCTCACGCGCCGGCACCCCCCGGTGGAAGGGCAGCACCGCCGCCAGCAGCAGGGCGCTCGTGCCCAGGAAGACGGCCGGGGTGAAGAAGCCGTACGTCGCCGGCAGCACCCGGGCGGCCACCTCCCCCCACCCGGCGGGCGCGAACTCCCGCGTCCAGCCCGGGTAGGCGTGCCGTGACCCGAGGAAGACGGGTACCAGGACCGGCGCGGCGAGCCCGATCCCCAGCAGCACCGTCCAGGCCGCCCGCCCGAGCACCCGCCACCCGCGCACCCCGCTCGCCAGCAGGACCAGCGCCGCGCCGATCGTCGCCATGTAGGCGGTGTAGAAGTTGGCCACCCACGCCACCGCGACGACCACCGGCCCCAGCACCGGATGCCGCCTTGTCCGCACCCACTCGCCGACCAGGCACAGCAGCGGGAAGGCGATCAGCCCGTCCAGCCACATCGGGTTGTACGACGCCTCGATGACGGCCCAGCCGCACAGCGCGTACGAGGCGCCCAGTACCGCCGCGCCCCACCAGGGCCCCGGGCGCTGGGCGAGCAGGAGCACGCTCATGGCGGTGGCCGCGACGGCCATTTTCAGGACCGTGATCACATACACGGCGAGGTCGATGTCGTCGCGCGGGAAGAGACCGACGAGCAGCGCGAACGGGCTCGTCAGATACGTGCCGAGGTCCGGCAGGAAGCTCGTGCCGTAGCCGGAGGACCAGTTGAGCAGCAGCCCGCCGTCCGCCCGCCCGTGCAGCAGGTCCCACAGGTGGGCGTGGAAGGGCACGAACTGGTTGCCCAGGTCGTTGACGCCGCGGGTGCGCGGCCCGAAGGGGAAGGTCCGGGCGACGGCGTCACCGGCGCAGACGGCGAGGGCGGTGAGGAACCCGGCGAGGGTGCCGGCGGCGGGCACGTTTCTCTGCATGGTGGGGCCGAATATGCCAGCGCCTCCGGCCGAAATCACCAGCCCCCGGGACCAGTTCATTCAATGGTCGCCTGACCGCCATGTGGAGCGACCGCCACCGACACGCACATCGGTTGTCGTTCTTCCGTGCTGATCTCGATAGTTGTGCCGTGTTTCAACGAAGAGGAGATCATCGGCCGCTTCCACGACCATGTGACCACGGAACTCGTCACCCTCGCGGCGGAATTCGCGGCGGAATTCGAGCTGGTCTATGTGGACGACGGAAGTCATGACCGTACCCTCCCCATCCTCGAAGGGATCGCGGCTTCGGACTCCCGTACACGCTATGTCTCCTTCAGCCGCAATTTCGGCAAGGAGGCGGCGATGCTGGCCGGCCTGCAGCACGCGGGCGGGGACGCGGTCGTCATCATGGACGCCGACCTCCAGCACCCGCCGGAGCTGATACGCCGCATGCTGCGCCTGCACGGCGAGGGCTTCGACCAGGTGATCGCCCGGCGCACCCGCACGGGCGACCGGGTGACCCGTACCGTCGCCGCCCGCGCCTACTACCGGCTGATCAACCGGCTCGTCGACGTCGAGCTCGTCGACGGCGTCGGCGACTTCCGGCTGCTGTCGCGCCGGACCGTCGACGCGGTACTGGAACTCACCGAGTACAACCGTTTCTCCAAGGGCCTCTTCGCCTGGGTCGGATTCCGCACCACCACCTTCGCGTACGAGAACGCGCGGCGCGAGCAGGGCCGCTCGAAATGGACCTTCGGCAAGCTGCTCAATTATGGCCTGGACGGTCTGATCTCCTTCAATGACAAACCGCTGCGGGCCGCGCTCTATCTCGGCCTGCTGCTGGTGTCCCTCGCCACCGCGTATGCCGCCTGGATCGTCGGTGTCGCGCTGGTGAACGGTGTCGACACCCCCGGTTATGTCACCCTGCTGGTGACGGTCACGGCACTCGCCGGCGTGCAGATGGTGATGCTGGGACTGGTCGGGGAGTATGTGGGCCGTATCTATTACGAGGTGAAACGGCGCCCGCACTTCCTGGTGAAGGCGACCAACACCCCCTTACCGCACCGACCACCCCGTGGGGAGCTCGTACGCCGATGACCGTCCGGGGCCAGATCGTCAGGTTCGCGCTGGTGGGCGTGGTGAACACCGCCACGTACTACGGCTGCTACCTGTTGTTGCTGACCCTGGGCCTGCCCTATGTGGCCGCGCATGTCGTCGCGTTCCTCACGTCCATGACCGGGTCCTTCTTCCTGAACTGCCGCTTCACCTACCGGACCCGTCCGACGTGGCGGAAGTTCCTGCTGTTCCCGCTGACCAATGCCGCGAACTTCGTGATCACGACGAGCGGCGTGTGGCTGCTGGTGGACGGGGCGGGCTTCTCCAGCCGGTACGCGCCGCTGGTCGCCGCCGCGGCGGCCATCCCGATCACCTTCGTCGTCTCCCGGACGATCATGCTGGGTCCCGAGACCGCCCGGACGCGTGAGTCGTTGACCCAAGCAGTGGCTCCGAAGTAGTGGCCTACGCCACGTCCACTGCATACCATCGATCACCGCAAGGTCGTTCACTCGTTCACACTGACGCACGACCCACGCCGGGAGGCTCCTTTGCACCGCCTGCGCAGCCCGCACCGCCGCCGTCGCACCGCGCTTTCCGTCTCCGCCGCGCTCCTCGCCGCGGCCCCGCTCCTGGCCGGCTGCGGAAGCGACGCCCACCCCGGCGCGGCGGCCGTCGTCGACGGCGACCGGATCGAGGTGTCCGCGCTCCAGGCCCAGGTCAGGGACGTACGCAGCGCCCAGGAGGCGTCCGGGCAGGCGAAGCAGCTGATCGAGGCCACCGGTGACCTGAACCGCGAGAAGCTCAACGGGATGATCTTCGACCGGGTGGTGGAGAAGGTCGCCGCGGACCACGGGATCACCGCCAGCCGCAAGGAGGTCCAGGAGACCCGCCGGGCCGCCGCGGCCCAGAGCGGCGGCGAGGAGCAGCTCGCCGCGATGCTGCTCCAGCAGCAGGGCGTCGCCCCCGACGAGATCGACGACGTCGTACGGCGCAACGTCCTCATGAACAAGATCGCCGCGAAGCTGGGCGCCGGGAACACCCCGGAGGGGCAGCAGAAGCTCACCCAGGTCTTCTCCGAGGCCTCGAAGCAGCTCGACATCGACGTGAACCCGCGGTACGGCACGTGGGACAACGACAAGATCCAGCTGGGCGAGTACAGCGCACCCTGGATCCGGCAGATCGGCAAGCAGCAGCAGATGTAGGTTCGAGGGGTGAACGCCGACACCCCCGACACCGACACCACCGACGCCGCCGGCCGTATCGTCCTGCTCACCGCCAGCCACCGCGTCGCGCCAGGGCTGCTGTCCTGGCCCGCGTGGCGGACGCTGCACGCCGCCGACCGGGTCCTGTGCGCCGACGCCGGGCACCCTCAGCTGCCGTACCTGCGCGAGGCGGGCGTCACGGTCGAGATCGCCGCGCCGACCGCCGAGGAACTGGTCGGCGCCTGCGCCGGGGGCGCCACCGTGGTGGTCGTGGCGGCCGGCGAGGGCGAGGGCGCCCTGACGGACGGGCTGGCCCGCATGGCGGGCTCCGGCCGGGTCGCGATGCCCGACCTGGAGCTGCTGCCCGGCTCGTACGACCTGCCGGGCGCCCGGCTGCTGGACCTCGTCGAGGTGATGGACCGCATCCGCCGCGAATGCCCCTGGTCGTCGCAGCAGACCCACAAGGGCCTGGCGAAGTACGGCATCGAGGAGGCGTACGAACTCGTCGAGGCCATCGAGGACGGCGACCGCGACGAGCTGCGCGAGGAACTCGGGGACGTGCTCCTCCAGGTGGTCTTCCACGCGCGGATCGCCCAGGAGCACGAGGAGGAGCCGTTCTCGATCGACGACGTGGCCGGCACGATCGTCGACAAGCTCATCCACCGCCACCCCCACGTCTTCGGCGAGGAGCGCGCCGAGACGCCGGATGAGGTCAAGGAGCACTGGCTGCGGACGAAGGCGATCGAGAAGCGGCGCGCGTCGGTGACCGACGGCGTCCCGCTCGGCCAGCCGGGCCTCGCCCTGGCGGCCAAGCTCGCGAGCCGGGTCCGCAACGCGGGCCTGGACGTCCCGCCGCCGTCCGGCGACGGCCTCGGCTACGAGCTGCTGGCCCTGGCGGTACGGGCGGAAGCGGCGGGCGTGGACCCGGAGGCGGCGCTGCGTGCGGCGGGCCGGGCCTACCGCGACGCGATCCGCGCGGCGGAGGCCGCCGGGGCGCCGGATACCGTCGAGGAGTGAACGCCCCGCACGACGACCCTCCGGCCACCTCCGGCACCCCGAGCTCCCGGCCCGCCCCGGGCGGTGCTCCCACCCGCCCGAGCCCGCCAGGCCCCCCGGCCGCCCCGGAGGGCGACGCATCGCAGGCCGGCGCCCCGGCCCCGCAGGGCCACCCGCCCGCCCCGGCCGCCCCGGGGCGCCCGACCGCCCCGGAGGGTGGCGCCCCGGAGGGTGGCGCCCCGACCGCCCCGGAGGGCACCGCGCCCGAGCTCTTCACGTGGGAGTTCGCCACCGACCCGTACCCCGCCTACGCCTGGCTGCGGGAGCACGCGCCCGTGCACCGGACCAAGCTGCCCAGCGGGGTCGAGGCGTGGCTGGTGACCCGGTACGCGGACGCGCGGCAGGCGCTGGCCGATCAGCGGCTGAGCAAGAACCCGGCGCATCACGACGAGCCCGCGCACGCCAAGGGCAAGACCGGCATTCCGGGCGAGCGCAAGGCCGAGCTGATGACGCATCTGCTCAACATCGACCCGCCGGACCACACCCGGCTGCGCCGTCTGGTGTCCAAGGCGTTCACGCCCCGCCGTGTGGCGGAGTTCGCGCCGCGGGTGCAGGAGCTCACGGACCGGCTCATCGACAACTTCGCCACAAAGGGGAGCGCCGACCTCATCCACGAGTTCGCCTTCCCGCTCCCCATTTACGCCATTTGCGACATGCTGGGCGTGCCCCGCGAGGACCAGGACGACTTCCGCGACTGGGCCGGGATGATGATCCGGCACGGCGGCGGGCCGCGCGGCGGGGTCGCCCGGTCGGTGAAGAAGATGCGGGGGTACCTCGCCGAGCTGATCCACCGCAAGCGGGAAGGCCTGCGGCAAGGAGGGGACGACGACCTGATCTCGGGGCTCATCAGGGCCTCGGACCACGGCGAGCACCTCACCGAGAACGAGGCCGCCGCGATGGCGTTCATCCTCCTGTTCGCCGGTTTCGAAACCACCGTGAACCTGATCGGCAACGGGGTGTACGCGCTGCTGCGCAACCCCGACCAGCGCGAGCGCCTCCAGACGTCCCTCGCCGCCGGTGAGCGCGGGCTGCTGGAGACCGGGGTCGAGGAACTGCTGCGCTACGACGGGCCGGTGGAGCTGGCGACGTGGCGGTTCGCGACCGAGCCGCTCACCATCGGCGGCGAGCGGATCGCGGCCGGCGACCCCGTCCTCGTCGTGCTCGCCGCCGCCGACCGGGACCCCGAGCGGTTCGCGGAGCCGGACGTGCTCGACCTGGCGCGGCGTGACAACCAGCACCTGGGGTACGGGCACGGCATCCACTACTGCCTCGGCGCACCGCTCGCCCGGCTGGAGGGGCAGACCGCGCTCGCGACGCTGCTCACCCGCCTGCCCGACCTTCGGCTTGCGGTGGATCCGGCCGATTTGCGGTGGCGTGGGGGGCTGATCATGCGGGGACTGCGCACACTCCCGGTCGAGTTCACCCCTATTGAGAAGTGACGCCCCGTCAGAACTGTGATCTTCGCGTAATCTCCGCTGCATCGACTTGTGACTGGCGTTCGAATGCCGCTACGTTCACCCCCACCTCAGCAGTCACGCGAAAGGCAGCACGCATGCGCTCCGGGAACGGCCGGCACCGACGACCCCGTCAAGCCCCCGCCATCGTCGTCGCGGCAGGGGTGACCGGATCCGCCATCGCGCTCCCGCTGCTCGGCGCGGGTTCCGCGTCGGCGGCGGACGCCACCACATGGGACCGGGTGGCCGAATGCGAGTCCGGCGGCATGTGGAGCGCCGACCTCGGCAATGGCTTCTACGGCGGCCTGCAGATGTCGCAGGAGACGTGGGAGTCGTACGGAGGTCTCGCCCACGCCGCGCGCCCCGACCTCGCCAGCCGCGCCGAGCAGATAGCCGTCGCCGAGAAGATCTACGCCGCGACGGGCGTCAAGATGTGGGAGACCTGCGCCCCCATCGCGGGCCTGGGCGGCGCCACCAAGGCGCCCGAGGCCGACCTGGGCATCGTGCCCACCGCGCCCGGCGAGACCGCCCCGGCGACGCCCGGGGCGACGGACCCCGCCGGGACGCTCGAGGACCCGAGCGCACCCGAGGCGTCCCAGCCGGCCGGGACGCTCCTGCCCACCGAGCCCGCTCCGGCGACGCCCGACCCGTCCGGGAGCCCGTCCGGGACCCCGACCGGGGACCCGGCCCAGAGCCCCGCCCCCGGCACCGGCACCGGCAAGCACCGCGGCGAGGCCGCCCCGGAGGAGCCCGCGGCGACCGACCCGAAGGCCCCGGCCGCCCCCGCCGCACCGGAGGGCGAAAGCACCACCAAGCCCACCGAATCCGCCGATCCCGCCGATACCGGCAATTCGGCCACCGGGCGCGAAAGCGACGGGCATGCCTCCCGGGGTGACGGAGCGACACGCGATCCGGGGAGCGTCGAGCCCGGCGCGTACACCGTCCGTCCCGGCGACAACCTCTGGACCATCGCGGACGAGCACAAGCTCCCCGGCGGCTGGTCGGCCCTCTACGAGGCCAACAAGGGCACCGTCGGTGCCGACCCGGACCTCATCCTCCCTGGCCAGAGCCTGGAGCTGACGCCGGATCAGCCCTGAGCGCAGGGTAAATGTCCACTTCTGTGTAAGTGAGACATGAATCTCTTCGCCCCAACTGGCGCGCCAACACCGACCGAACCGCACAATCCGCCCGTCACCTGCGTAAACGCCCGTCAAGGGCAGGTGTGTACGGGCGTATTGACCCCGATGTCCGTCTTTGAACTTCGGGGAGGTCTGTGTCTACCGTCGTGACCGCTCGCCACCGCGGGCCCCATCGACCGGAACGCCGAATCCTGCCGCCGGTCGACGGGAACAGTCGTCGCGTCATGCGCCGAAGGCAGGAGCGGGGGACCCAAGGTAAGTGCCGGCCCGGCGGCCATGGAGACATGGCACCGACAACCGGCTTGGGGTGAAGCCGCGCGCACAGCAGTGCCGCGCGGCCGGGCAGCTCACGCCCGAACCCGACAGCTCACCTCGCAGGCGTCGGTGAGGAGATGTCCCATGCTGTTCTCCAGCAAGGCCAAGCACCGTCGCCCCTCCAAGGCCGCCCGGTTCGCCGCGTTCGCCGGCATCACCGGTGTCGCCGTCGCCGCCCCGCTGATGGGCGCCACGTCCGCCTCGGCCGCCACCGCCGCCGAGTGGGACAAGGTCGCCCAGTGCGAGTCCGGCGGCAACTGGTCCATCAACACCGGCAACGGCTACTACGGCGGTCTGCAGTTCTCGGCCTCCACCTGGGCCGCGTACGGCGGCACCGCGTACGCCCCGACCGCCGACCAGGCCTCCAAGTCGCAGCAGATCCAGATAGCCGAGAAGGTCCTCGCCGGCCAGGGCAAGGGCGCGTGGCCGAGCTGCGGCGTCGGCCTGTCCAGCGCCTCGTACGACGGCGGCGAGACCCAGAGTGCCCCGGCGCAGGAGCGCAAGGCCGAGCAGCCCACCACGCGCAGCGAGCAGCGCACCGCGCCGAAGGCCGAAGCCGCGCCGAAGGCCGAGGCCGCGCCGAAGAAGACCGTCACCACCCCGACCGGCAAGAAGGTCGAGAAGGGCGACGGCGAGTACAAGGTGAAGGCCGGCGACACCCTCAGCACCATCGCCGCCGAGAAGAAGGTCGCGGGCGGCTGGGAGAAGCTCTTCGAGCTGAACAAGGACATCGTCGACGACGCCGACCTGATCTACCCGGGCCAGCAGCTCCACCTGAGCTGAGCCCCGTGCACCACCCCGGCCCGGCGTGTCCTTCCCCTGTACGCGCCGGGCCGGGGTTTCCCGTCGCCGCACCCCTGAGCGACCCGCCGCACACTGCGGCTACCGGCCAGTAAGTTTCGTGGCGTTTTGCCCGCAATGCCGACTCGTGAGCCCTTTTTCGTCCCAGGAGGCGGGCGTCGGCCGGCTCCGGCCCCCCGGCCGGTTAGGCTCTTGCCGCAAGGCCAAAGAGACCCTGCACCGCATGCGTCACATTTTGCGTCACATCCCAGAAGGAGATGCTCGTGCCGTCCATCGACGTCGTCGTAGCCCGGGAAATCCTGGACTCCCGAGGCAACCCCACGGTCGAGGTCGAGGTCGGCCTCGACGACGGCAGCACCGGCCGTGCTGCCGTCCCGTCCGGTGCGTCCACCGGAGCGTTCGAGGCCCTCGAGCTCCGCGACGGTGACAAGGACCGCTACCTCGGCAAGGGTGTCGAGAAGGCCGTCCTCGCCGTCATCGAGCAGATCGGCCCGGAGCTCGTCGGCTACGACGCCACCGAGCAGCGGCTGATCGACCAGGCGATGTTCGACCTGGACGCCACCCCGGACAAGTCGTCGCTCGGCGCCAACGCCATCCTCGGCGTCTCCCTCGCCGTCGCGCACGCCGCCTCCGAGGCGTCCGACCTGCCGCTCTTCCGCTACCTGGGCGGCCCGAACGCGCACCTGCTGCCCGTTCCGATGATGAACATCCTGAACGGCGGCTCGCACGCCGACTCCAACGTGGACATCCAGGAGTTCATGATCGCCCCGATCGGGGCGGAGTCCTTCTCCGAGGCCCTGCGCTGGGGCGCCGAGGTCTACCACACCCTGAAGAAGGTCCTGAAGGAGAAGGGCCTCTCCACGGGCCTGGGTGACGAGGGCGGCTTCGCCCCGAACCTCGACTCCAACCGCGCCGCCCTCGACCTCATCCTCGAGGCCATCAAGCAGGCCGGCTACGCCCCGGGCAAGGACATCGCCCTGGCGCTCGACGTCGCCGCGTCCGAGTTCTACAAGGACGGCGCCTACCAGTTCGAGGGCAAGTCCCGCTCGGCCGCCGAGATGACGGACTACTACGCCGAGCTCGTCGACGCGTACCCGCTGGTCTCCATCGAGGACCCGCTGTTCGAGGACGACTGGGACGGCTGGAAGACCATCACCGAGAAGCTGGGCTCCAAGGTCCAGCTCGTCGGTGACGACCTGTTCGTCACCAACCCGGAGCGCCTGGCGCGCGGCATCGAGGAGAACGCCGCCAACGCCCTGCTGGTCAAGGTCAACCAGATCGGTTCGCTGACCGAGACCCTGGACGCCGTCGAGATGGCCCAGCGCAACGGCTTCAAGTGCATGATGTCGCACCGCTCCGGCGAGACCGAGGACGTCACCATCGCCGACCTGGCCGTCGCCACCAACTGCGGCCAGATCAAGACCGGCGCCCCGGCCCGCTCCGAGCGCGTCGCCAAGTACAACCAGCTGCTGCGCATCGAGGAGATCCTCGACGACGCGGCGGTGTACGCGGGCCGCAGCGCCTTCCCGCGCTTCAAGGGCTGATCCACGGCATAGCCCGGTTACGTACGTCCCCGGCCACGGTCCCGTACCGTGTCCGGGGACGTACGTACGTAACGGGCAAGGGGAGGCGGGTAAGCACATGGCCCGGGACCGGTTCTCCACCGCGACCAGGCTGCGACTGCTCGGCGAGCAGACCGCCGCCCGCGTCTACCGCTCCCAGACCCGCCGGCAGGCCCGCCGCTCCCGGCTCACCGGCCGCGCGGCCTTCCTCGCGCTGGTCGTCTGCTCGCTGGTGGTGGCCCTGGCCTACCCGATGCGCCAATGGGTGTCCCAGCGCGCCGAGATCGCCGAGCAGGAGCGGCTGGCGGCCGAGGCGAGCGAGCGCGTCGAACGGCTGCGCGACGAGAAGGCGCGGCTCCAGGACGACGCGTACATCAAGCGCCTCGCCCGCGAGCACCTGCACTATGTACTCCCCGGGGAGACCGGCTACACGGTCATCGACCCCGACGCGGTGCGCGAGCGCCGCACCGACCAGGGCGCGGCCGACCGCCCCTGGTACTCCAACCTCTGGGACGGCGTGGACACCGCCGACCGCACCGACCGCACCGACCGCACCGACCGCAAGTAGAACCCAAGGCAGGCATGGAAACGCCCCCTCCGCAGACCGAACGCACCGAGCCCACCGAGGCGGACGTCGCGGCGTTCAAGGAACAGCTCGGCCGCCCGCCGCGCGGCCTGCGCGCCATCGCGCACCGCTGCCCGTGCGGCAACCCGGACGTGGTGGAGACCGCGCCCCGGCTCCCGGACGGCACGCCGTTCCCGACGACGTACTACCTCACCTGCCCGCGCGCGGCCTCCGCGATCGGCACGCTGGAGGCGAACGGCGTCATGAAGGAGATGACCGAGCGGCTCCAGAGCGACCCGGAGCTGGCCGCCGCCTACCGCGCCGCGCACGAGGACTACATCGCGCGCCGTGACGCCATCGAGGTGCTGGAGGGCTTCCCGAGCGCCGGCGGGATGCCGGACCGCGTGAAGTGCCTGCACGTGCTCGTCGGCCATTCGCTGGCCGCCGGGCCGGGCGTGAACCCGCTGGGCGACGAGGCCATCGCGATGCTGCCGGAGTGGTGGGCCAAGGGCCCCTGCGTCACCGCGCAGAAGGAGGACGACCGGTGACCCGGGTCGCCGCCATCGACTGCGGTACGAACTCCATCCGCCTCCTCGTCGCCGATGTCGACCCGTCGAGCGGCGAAGTGACCGACCTGGACCGGCGGATGACGATCGTCCGGCTCGGCCAGGGCGTCGACAGGACCGGGCGGCTCGCGCCCGAGGCGCTGGAGCGGACGTTCGCCGCGTGCCGCGAGTACGCGGCCGTCATCAAGGAGTACGGGGCGCAGAGGCTGCGTTTCGTGGCGACGTCCGCCTCGCGCGACGCCGAGAACCGGGACGACTTCGTCCGGGGCGTGAAGGACATCCTGGGCGTGGAGCCCGAGGTCATCACCGGTGACCAGGAGGCGGAGTTCTCCTTCACCGGGGCGACCAAGGAGCTGACGGACACCGGCGCCGGGGAGTACCTGGTCGTGGACATCGGCGGCGGCTCCACCGAGTTCGTCGTCGGCAGCACGCACGCGCGTGCCGCCCGGTCCGTCGACATCGGCTGCGTACGCCTGACCGAGCGTCATGTGCGCAGCGACCCGCCCTCCGAGGCCGAGGTGGCCGCGATCCGGGCGGACGTCGAGGCGGCGCTGGACCTGGCGGAGGAGACCGTTCCGCTGCGGGACGCGGAGACGCTCGTCGGGCTGGCCGGTTCGGTCACGACGGTCGCGGCGATCGCGCTGGGGCTGGCCGAGTACGACTCGGCGGCGATCCACCGCTCCCGTATCGGCTACGAGCAGGTCGCCGAGGTCACGGCGCGGCTGCTGGCCGCGACGCACGACGAGCGGTCCGCGATCCCGGTCATGCACCCGGGGCGGGTGGACGTCATCGTCTCCGGGGCGCTGGTCCTGCTGGCCGTCATGGAGCGGATCGGGGCCCGTGAGGTGGTCGTCTCCGAACACGACATTCTGGATGGAATCGCCCTGTCGCTCGTCTGATCCACGCCGGAACAGAGCGCCGCCCGACGGGCGGTCGGAAAAGTTCGTGAAGTTCTTCACAAGGAAAAGGGCCCTGATGGGGGTCACGGAGCCGCTCAAGGGCCTCCGGCACCCTCCTCGGGGCCCTTGTCTACGCTCGTGGGCAGTGGTTGGCCTATGTTTCGCAGGCGTGAACTGCGGTGTGGTCCACCGTTAAAAGGTGCTCGCTCGCCCAGTTCAGCGGGGGTGAACAACGTCTTCCGTTACACCCTGGTTCCCTCACCGCGCCATGACCTCGGTCACGCGGGCCGCGCAGTGTAGCAGAGGTACCCCAGAACCTTGTGAAGGGGCGCACGAGCGACCCCCCTCCGGCGGGTGGATACTCGATGGCATGAGCACCACGGAGCGTCCCAGGATCCTCGTAGTAGGCGGTGGGTACGTAGGCCTGTACGCAGCTCGGCGCATTCTCAAGAAGATGCGCTACGGCGAGGCGACCGTCACGGTCGTCGACCCCCGGTCGTACATGACCTACCAGCCCTTCCTGCCCGAAGCCGCCGCCGGCAGCATCTCGCCGCGGCACGTCGTCGTCCCGCTGCGACGCGTGCTGCCCAAGGCCGAGGTACTCACCGGCCGGGTCACCACCATCGACCAGGACCGCAAGGTCGCCACGATCGCGCCGCTCGTCGGCGAGTCGTACGAGCTGCCCTTCGACTACCTGGTGATCGCGCTCGGCGCGGTCTCCCGCACCTTCCCGATCCCCGGCCTCGCCGAGCAGGGCATCGGCATGAAGGGCATCGAGGAGGCCATCGGCCTGCGCAACCACGTCCTCGAGCAGCTCGACAAGGCCGACTCGACGACCGACGAGGAGGTCCGCCGCAAGGCGCTGACCTTCGTCTTCGTGGGCGGCGGCTTCGCCGGCGCGGAGACCATCGGCGAGGTCGAGGACCTGGCCCGCGACGCCGCGAAGTACTACAAGAACGTGAAGCGCGAGGACATGCGCTTCATCCTGGTGGACGCCGCGGACAAGATCCTTCCCGAGGTCGGGCCGAAGCTCGGCAAGTACGGCAAGGAGCACCTGGAGGGCCGCGGGGTCGAGGTCTACCTCTCGACGTCCATGGACTCCTGCGTCGACGGCCACGTGGTGCTGAAGAACGGGCTGGAGGTCGATTCCAACACCATCGTGTGGACCGCCGGTGTGAAGCCCAACCCGGCGCTCGCCCGCTACGGCCTGCCGCTGGGCCCGCGCGGCCACGTGGACTGCGACGCCACGCTCCAGGTCAAGGGCACCGACTACATCTGGGCCGCCGGCGACAACGCCCAGGTCCCGGACCTCGTCGGCCGCAAGGCCGGCAACGAGAACGCCTGGTGCCCGCCGAACGCCCAGCACGCCCTGCGCCAGGCCCGGGTCCTCGGTGACAACGTGATCTCCGGCATGCGGGGCTTCCCGCAGAAGGAGTACAGCCACGCCAACAAGGGTGCGGTCGCCGGTCTCGGCCTGCACAAGGGTGTCGCGATGATCGTCATGGGCAAGGTGAAGATCAAGCTCAAGGGCCGTCTCGCCTGGTACATGCACCGCGGTTACCACGGCATGGCGATGCCGACCTGGAACCGCAAGATCCGCGTCTTCGCGGACTGGACCCTCGCCATGTTCCTCAAGCGCGAGGTCGTCTCGCTCGGCGCCATCGAGTCGCCGCGCGAGGAGTTCTACGAGGCGGCCAAGCCGGCCCCGGCGGCGCCGGCGGCGTCGAAGCCGGAGAAGGCCAAGGCCTCCTGAACAGGTTCTGAGCCGGTCCTGACCGGTCCTGAGCCGGTCCTGAGCCGGTCCTGAGCCAGTCAGGACCCGGCCCTGAGCCGGTCTTGACCCGGTCAGCGGACCGAAGCCCTCGCAAAGGGGCCGCCTGCCATCCGTGGTGCGGGCGGCCCCTTTCGCGTACCCGGACGCGGGAGTCCGGATACCGGGGCGGCTCCGGCGGGCTGAGGGGGCGTCAAGGCGTGTGCCGCACCAGGAACGGGGCTTTTTGCCGTCGCATTGCCTCGCTTCGGGACGCATCCGCGCGCGCCGGGTGTTTTCGTGGTGTTGAGCATTTCTGGGACCCCTCATCACGGAGGTGTGCACCATGGCCGACGCCGCGTCGCGGCTCACCACGCTCGCCGAGGACCTGCTGGGCGTTCCGTTCCCGGTCCGCATCCGCGCCTGGGACGGCAGTGAAGCGGGGCCGCCGGGTGCGCCCGTCCTCGTCGTACGCCACCGCCGTGCGCTGCGGCGGCTGTTGTGGAAGCCGGGGGAGCTGGGGCTCGCCCGGGCCTGGGTCGCCGGGGAACTCGACGTGGACGGTGATCTGTACGAGACGCTCGACCGGCTCGCGGGGCTCGTCTGGGAGCGCGGCGCCGACGCCAAGGACACCGTGCACGCCGTACGGGACCCCGGGCTCCGCGCCGCCGCCCGCACCCTGGTCCGGCTCGCCGGGCCGTGGCCGCCGCCCCCGCCGCCCGCCGAGGAGGTCCGCCGCCGCACCGGACCACTGCACACCAAGCGGCGGGACAAGGCGGCCATCAGCCACCACTACGACGTCGGCAACGACTTCTACGAACTGGTCCTCGGCCCGTCCATGGTCTACTCGTGCGCCTACTGGACCGAGGACGGCACCCTGGAGGAGGCGCAGGCCGCCAAGCTGGACCTCATCTGCCGCAAGCTCGCCCTCAAGGCGGGCGACCGGCTGCTCGACGTGGGCTGCGGCTGGGGCTCGATGGCCATCCACGCCGCCCGTGAGTACGGCGCCCGGGTCGTCGGCGTGACCCTCTCCACCGAGCAGGCCGCCTACGCCCGCAAGCGGATCGCCGACGAGGGCCTGACGGATTTGGTCGAGATCCGCGTCCAGGACTACCGGGACGTCAAGGACGGGCCGTACGACGCCATCTCGTCCATCGGGATGGCGGAGCACGTCGGCCAGGTCCGCTACCAGGAGTACGCCGACGACCTGTACGCCCTGCTCAAGCCCGGCGGCCGGCTCCTGAACCACCAGATCTCCCGCCGCCCCGAGAAGAACGAAGCCGCCTACCACGTCGACGACTTCATCGACCGGTACGTCTTCCCCGACGGCGAGCTCGCGCCCGTCGGCCGTACCACCGCCGCCCTGGAGGAGGCCGGGTTCGAGGTCCGGGACGTCGAGGCCATCCGCGAGCACTACGGCCTCACGCTGCGGAGCTGGGTGGCCAACCTGGAGGCCCACTGGGCCGAGGCCGCGCGGCTCACCTCACCGGGCCGGGCGCGCGTCTGGCGCCTGTACATGGCCGCCTCCGCCGTCTCCTTCGAACGCAACCGCATCGGGGTCAACCAGATCCTCGCCGTACGCACGCCCGAGGACGGCGCCTCCGGGCTGCCGCTGCGGACCCGCGAGTGGACCGAGCGCGGAGGCCGCTGACACACCGAGGGCCGGGCTCCCGCGAACGGGAACCCGGCCCTGCCTCTTCCGGGGGCGCTACTCGGCCTTGATGGCGTTCAGCATGTTCAGCCTCGCCGCGCTGCGCGCCGGCCACATCGCGGCCAGGACACCCACCAGGGCCGCCAGGAGCAGGAAGATCCCGATCCGGTCCCATGGGACGACCAGCGCGTACCCCGGCAGGCTCGACTTGATGGTCTGGCCGATCGCCCAGCCCAGGAACGAGCCGAGGCCGATGCCGACCACCGCGCCGAAGACCGAGATGACCACGGCCTCCAGCCGCACCATCCGCTTCACCCGGCGGCGGTCCAGACCGATCGCCCGCAGCATGCCGATCTCCTGCTGCCGCTCGAAGACGGACATCGCCAGGGTGTTGACGACGCCGAGCACCGCGATGAGCAGGGCCATGGCCAGCAGGCCGTACATGACGTTCAGCATCATGTTGATGAAGCCGCCGAACTGGTCGCGGATGTCCTTGTGGTCCATCACGCTGATCGCCGGATTCTCACCCAGGGCGTTGATCAGGGCCTTCTCGTTCGCCGCGCTCTGGCCGCCGTCCATCTTCACGAAGATCTGCGGAATGAACGGCTTCGTCTCGTGCGGGGCGACGACCTTGGTGTCGACCAGGACCGGCGACAGGAACTCGCTGTCCTTGTAGATCGCGCCGACCGTCAGCCTGCCCTTCTTGTCGTCGTTGAAGGTGACCGGCAGGGTGTCGCCGACCTTCCAGCCGCGCTTGCTGGCCGTCTTCTCGGCGACCGCCAGCTGTCCCTCGCCGAGCGAGTCCAGCGAGCCGCCGACCACCTCGACGTTGAGGACCCGCTCGATGTCGCCCGGAGTGATGGCCGACGCGGACACCCAGTTGTCGCCGACGTCGAAGGACGTGGACTGCTGGGGTGAGACCGCCGTGACGCCCGGCGCCTTCTCCAGCGCGGTGAGCGCGGACCGGTCCAGGTCGCCGCCACTGGCCATGGTGACCATGTAGTCGGCCTTGATCTGGTCCGTGGTCATCTTGTCGATGGCCGTGCCGACGGTGACACCCAGCACGGACAGGCCGGTGACCAGCGTCAGGCCGATGGCCAGGGCGGAAGCGGTGGCGCCGGTGCGGCGCGGGTTGCGGACCGCGTTCTGGCCGGCCAGCTTGCCGGACACCCCGAAGGCGCGCACCAGCAGCGGGCGTACGAGGGCGATGACCGGGCGGGACAGCAGCGGGATGAGGACGATCACGCCGATCAGCGCCAGGAACGCGCCGAGGGCGATGATCCAGCGGCCGTCCGAGCCCATCGCGGCACCGCCCAGGACGGCGCCCGCGCCGAGGGCGGTCAGCCCGCCGCCGATGGAGTTGCGTACGACGAGGGACTTGGTCGTCGCCACCGCGTGGACGCTGCTCATCGCGGCCACCGGCGGGATCTTCGCGGCGCGGCGGCCGGGCAGCCAGGCGGCGAACATGGTGATCAGCACGCCGACACCGAACGCGGCGATCACCGGCGTCATACCGATGACGAGCGGACCGCCGGGCACCTTCATGCCGAACGCGGCCATGCCGGAGCGCAGCCCCACGGCCAGCCCGACACCGAGCACCAGACCGACGGCGGAGGCGACCAGGCCCACCACACCGGCCTCGGCCAGCACCGACCGGGTGATCTGCTTGCGGGAGGCACCGACGGCGCGCATCAGCGCCAGCTCCTTGGTGCGCTGCGCGACCAGCATGGTGAAGGTGTTGGCGATCAGGAAGACCCCGACGAACAGGGCGATGCCCGCGAAGCCGAGCAGGATCTGGTTGAGGCTGCTCAGCCCCTCCTCGATCTCCCTCGCCTGCTCGTCGGCGAGCGCGGCGCCCGTCTGGGCCTGTGCGTTGTCCGGGATCAGCGGTTCCACGGCGGCGCTGATCTTCGCGTCGTCGGCGCCGGGCGCGGCGGTGACGGTCAGCTCCTTGTAGTAGCCCGGCTTCAGGTAGAGCTTCTGGGCGACGGAGGTGTCGAAGAGGACCAGGCTGCCGCCGGCGCTGACGGCGCCGTCCTCGGTGGTGAACACACCGGTGAGGGTGTACTCCTTGACCGGCCCGTTCGTGGCGACCCGCACCCGGTCGCCGACCTTGTACGCGCCCTTGGCGGCGGTGTCCTTGTCGAGCGCGATCTGGTCGTCCTTCACCGGGCCGGAGCCGTCGGTGAAGTCGTACGCGGCGTCCTTGCCGTCCTCGCCGGGGGCGAAGTTGGCGCCCCTGTTGGACCAGCCGACGCCTATCAGCTTGCCGTCGGGGTCGGCGACCCCGGCGAAGCCGTCCACCCGTCCGGTGACGGAGGCGACCCCGTCCACCTTCGCGACCTTGCCGAGGGTCTGCTGGGAGAGGCCGGGCTCCTGCTTGGCGTCGGTCTCGTCGGCGTACGAGGTGACGGCCACCGCGACGTCGTCGTAGCTCTTGGCGGACTGGTTGCGGAAGGCGTTGGAGAGGGTGTCGGTGAAGACCAGGGTGCCGGAGACGAACGCCACGCCGAGCATGACGGCGAGCACGGTCATCAGCAGCCTGGCCTTGTGCGCGAGCACATTGCGCAAGGCGGTACGGAACATGAGGTGTGAGTCCTGGGGGTGAAGGGGAACGGCGGGAACCCGGGGCGACCGGGAACGACCTGCGACGACCCGGGGGCGCCTGATCTGGCGCGGCCGGTCCGGGTGGTCCTGGAGGTCCGGGTGGTCCGGGTGGTCCGGGGCGGGCCCGGATGGGGCGGGCGCCCCGCGGGGCGTCAGCTCGTGCGGCCCTTGGCGTCGAACTCCTTCATGCGGTCGAGCACGCCGTCCGCCGTCGGGCGCAGCATCTCGTCGACGATCCGGCCGTCCGCGAGGAAGATCACCCGGTCCGCGTAGGAGGCGGCCACCGGGTCGTGGGTGACCATCACGACGGTCTGTCCCAGTTCGCGTACCGAATTGCGCAGGAAGCCCAGCACCTCGGCGCCGGAGCGGGAGTCGAGGTTCCCGGTCGGCTCGTCACCGAAGATGATCTCGGGGCGGGAGGCCAGCGCGCGGGCCACGGCGACGCGCTGCTGCTGGCCGCCGGAGAGCTGCGCGGGCCGGTGGCCGAGCCGGCCGGACAGGCCCACCATGTCGATGACCGTGCGCACCCACTCCTTGTCGGGCTTGCGGCCCGCGATGTCCATGGGCAGCGTGATGTTCTCCTGGGCGGTCAGCGTCGGCAGCAGGTTGAACGCCTGGAAGATGAAGCCGATCTTGTCCCGGCGCAGCTGCGTGAGCTGCTTGTCCTTGAGGGAACCCAGCTCGGTGTCACCGATGCGTACCGAACCGCTGCTGAAGGTGTCGAGCCCGGCCACGCAGTGCATCAGCGTCGACTTGCCGGAGCCCGAGGGGCCCATGATCGCGGTGAACTCGCCCTGGTGGAAGTCCACCGTGACCCGGTCCAGGGCGACCACCTGGGTCTCGCCCTGTCCGTAGACCTTGGACAGATCCGTGGCGCGGGCGGCTACCGCGGTGGCGCGGTAAGCGGTGGGGGTGGTGGTCACGAGGGGGCTCCTGTCGAGGACTGTTCTTCGAGGACCTGTCCATCGTCATCGCCGACCACCCCGCCGGGCGTCCGTCCGCATGCCCGTATCCGGGGCAGCCTGGAGTCGGACCGGGGGGCGCGCCCCTCCTCCTGAGGTATGACGGGGCCCCTGAGACCCGCTCCGGGAGGCCGGAAGCCCCCGCTCCGGAAGCCGGGGACACCCGCCCGGTTCACCGACCGGGTGACACCGGGCGGCGACTTTCCGTCATTCCTTTGCATGGATCTTTGCGGCCGGAAGCCCCGGGAGGCTGCTGTGTGGCGCCGTTCACCTGCACTGACGCACCCTCAAGCGTCAATAAAATAAGACAACATCGGGCCATCGTTCCGCTGTTCGGGGGACGCGCCCCGATAGGCTCATGTGCCAACGCGGGGCCGCGGGGTAACGCCCGGATGGTGGAATGCAGACACGGCGAGCTTAAACCTCGCTGGCCTTCGGGCCGTACCGGTTCGAGTCCGGTTCCGGGCACTCCCGAGCTTTCTGGCGGGAGCGGTCCCACAAAAAACCGGACGACCGTCAGGAACCGGCCACGGGGTTGGTGTGACGGGAGTGAAAGATCCTCCCCGAGCACTAGGGTGTTTCTTTTGCTTGCCCATTACTCTTGTCTCAAGGCCGCGCACGGCGGCCATGGAGGAGTGAGATGAGGAGCAGCAACCCGGTCTTCTCGCGACGGGGGTTCAGCCGCGACAACGGCTATGCGGGCTTCAACGCGCAGCAGCCGCAGGCCGGGGGCCCCGCCGCTGGAGCGAACCCGTACGCGACGAACCCGTACGCCACCAACCCGTACGCCCCGCAGGACGCCCAGCTGGGCGCCCCCGCACAGGCCCCGGCACGCCCGGGCGCGATGACCATCGACGACGTGGTGTCGCGCACCGCGATCACGCTCGGTACGGTCTTCGTCACCGCGACGCTCGCCTGGTTCCTGCTGCCGGTCGACCCGGCGAACCTGGGCAAGTCGTATGGGATCGGTATCGGCGCGGCCCTCGTGGCCTTTGTCTTCGCGATGATCCAGTCCTTCAAGCGCAAGGCGTCGCCTGCGCTGATCCTGCTGTACGCGGCCTTCGAGGGCGTCTTCCTCGGCGTGATCTCCAACGCCGTGTCGACGTACGTCTCGCCGGGCGTCGTCCCGCAGGCGGTGCTGGGCACGATGGCCGTCTTCGCCGGCGTGCTCATCGCGTACAAGATGCGCTGGATCCGCGTCACCCGCCGCTTCTACGGCTTCGTGATGGCGGCCGCGCTGGGCTTCATCCTGCTGATGGCGGTGAACCTGCTGTTCGCCGTGTTCGGCGGCGGTGACGGTCTCGGCTTCCGCAGCGGCGGCCTCGGCATCCTGTTCGGCGTCATCGGCATCATCCTGGGTGCGTGCTTCCTGGCCCTGGACTTCAAGCAGGTCGAGGACGGCGTCACCTACGGGGCTCCGCGCGAGGAGTCGTGGCTGGCGGCCTTCGGCCTCACCCTGACGCTGGTGTGGATCTACCTGGAGTTCCTGCGGCTGCTGTCGATCCTGCAGGGCGACGACTGATCGATGTGACCGTACGAAGGGCCCGTCCGGCGACCGCCGGACGGGCCCTTCGGCGTTGTCGTCCGACTGTCAGAGCAGCTTGCGGGCGGCCCGCCTCAGGTCGTACTCGTGGATGATCGCCTTGGCGTGCCCGTAACTGAGGTTGTGCTCGCCCCGGAGCCAGCTCACCTTCTCCTCGAAACGGACGAGGGAGGGGCCTTCCTCGACGGTGCGAAGCCATTCGGACACTTGCCGGCCTGTGCAGTGGGGAATGCGGGAGAGCAGATTTCGATGGGTCTCTTCGGAGAAGACTTGGGACATCGGCGCCTCCGGACGCTTTGCGCGTGTGCTCCTTCACGTCACCGTGCCTGAGCGTTCGCCCGTTGGCAACAGTCCCGTCGCGGCGCGTAGGGTCGCGGCGTGCTCGATACGACAGAACTGACCGCCGCCGTCGAACGCCTCGCCGACCGGCTTCGGGCCGCGCCGCAGAGCCGGCTCCAGCGGGGTGCGGCGGCCGAAGCGCTGGCTCTGGCCAGGGAGTTGGCACTGCGGGCCCAGCGGCTGGAGGCACCGGACGTGCCGCCGCGGACCATGCCGGACGCCGGGCTGTTCGCGGTCGCGGACCAGCTTGTGGTGGCCTGCAACGATTTGGCGGAAATTCTGCGAACGGCCCCGGCCGGCTCCCCGCTTCAGCGGGAGCTGGACGAGGCCGTGTCTGCGGTCCGGCGGGCTACAGCGACGCTATGACGCGGTCGGCGAGGATGTAGACGTTCTCGGCGCCGCCGTCGCTGCCGCACGAGAAGGTCAGCGCGTACGCGCCGGACACCCCCGAGCCGCCGAGCAGGACGGGCGTCTCACCGTTGCGCAGCGCGTCCGCGAGGCGCTCGGCGGTCTCCCGGTGGCCGGGTGTCATGCACAGGGTCGTGCCGTCGGCGAAGACGTACACATCCAGCGTGCCCAGGGGCCCGGGCCGTACGTCGGTGAGCGCCGTACGGGTCTCGGCGAGCTCCTCCAGGCGGGCCACGGTGCGCTCGTGGTCGGTGACGACGGGCGTCTGGACCGGCACGAAGTCGGGGTGCGAGGGGTGCCGGCGGCGGGCGGCGGCCAGCTCGGGGGAGTCCTCGGGGTACGGGTGGTCGGTGATGCCGGGAAAGTCGGGCAGCTCGGCGAGGGCGTCGAGATCGTCCAGGGCGTCGGCGTACTCGGCGTACTCCTGAGCCATGTCGGCCTCCAGGCCCGCGAAGTCCGCCTGGCGCGGCACGAAGAACTGCCCGTCCTCGGCCCCCGCCCCGGCCGCCGCGTGCCCGCCCAGCAGGCCGCCGGGGCCGTCGTGGGCGTCCCGCGCCTCCTGGGCGGCCCAGAACGCCCGCGCCTCGGCCAGCTCCCGCTCCCGCTCCTCGGCGAGCGCCTCGGCGACGGCCGCGCGTATGTCCTCGGCGGCGCGGGCGTGGGGGACGGTCGGGGTACGGCCGGCGGCATCCGCGGCGGCGAGCTCCGTGCGCAGCGCGGTGACCTGCTTGCGCAGCCCGTGGGCGGCGTGCAGGGCAGCGGCGCCCACGGCCGTGGCGGCGGCCGTGGTCAGCAGCAGGGCGAGAGACATGGCGCTCACTGACTTACTCCCGGTTTCAATCGATCCCCCGCACTTCCTACATCAGCTTGTCCTGCTCCCGCGCCCCCTGTCAGTGCATTACGTCACGAAATGGACAGGTCTTTTGCCTCGTGGTTTAACCGGAAAGATGGGCTGACCTGCACAAACGAATCTCCCCCGGGAGATAGGTCACATCCTGGGGGAGATTCGGTCACGGCTGGGACGCGGAGGGGTTGGCCGAGCCGCTCGCCTCTTGTGGTCGCGTTCCGCTTCGCTACCGCTGCGGGCAGGTGCCGCCCGCTTCGTTCCTCAGGCGACCCCTACCCTCCGCCACAGCTCAGCTCAACCGCTCGATGACCATGGCCATGCCCTGGCCGCCTCCGACGCACATGGTCTCCAGGCCGAACTGCTTGTCGTGGAACTGGAGGCTGTTGATCAGCGTGCCGGTGATGCGGGCGCCCGTCATGCCGAAGGGGTGGCCGACGGCGATGGCGCCGCCGTTGACGTTCAGCTTCTCCAGCGGGATGTCCAGGTCGCGGTAGGACGGGATCACCTGCGCGGCGAACGCCTCGTTGATCTCGACCAGGTCGATGTCACCGATGGTCAGCCCCGCGCGCTTGAGGGCCTGCTTGCTGGCCTCGACCGGCCCGTAGCCCATGATCTCGGGCGACAGGCCCGAGACGCCCGTGGACACGATCCGGGCGAGCGGGGTCAGGCCCAGCTCCCGCGCCTTGGTGTCGCTCATGATGACGAGCGCGGCGGCGCCGTCGTTGAGCGGGCAGCAGTTGCCGGCGGTCACGAGCCCGTCGGGGCGGAAGACCGGCTTCAGTCCCTGGACGCCCTCCAGCGTCACGCCGGCGCGCGGCCCGTCGTCCTTGGAGACCACGGTGCCGTCGGGGGTGGTGACCGGGGTGATCTCCCGCTCCCAGAAGCCGTTCTTGATGGCCTCCTCGGCGAGGTTCTGCGACCGTACGCCGAACTCGTCCATGTCCTGGCGGGTGACGCCCTTCAGGCGCGCCAGGTTCTCGGCGGTCTGGCCCATAGCGATGTACGCGTCGGGCAGCAGCCCGTCCTCGCGCGGGTCGTGCCAGTCGGCGCCCTCCTGCTGGGCGCGGGCGGCGGTGCGGGCCTCCGCCTCGGCGAAGACCGGGTTGTGCGTGTCGGGCAGGCTGTCGCTGTTGCCCTTCACGGACCGGGACACCATCTCGACACCGGCGGAGATGAAGACGTCGCCCTCGCCCGCCTTGATGGCGTGCAGGGCCATGCGGGACGTCTGGAGCGACGAGGAGCAGTACCGGGTGATGGTGCAGCCCGGCAGGTGGTCCATCCCCATCTGCACGGCGACGATCCGGCCCAGGTTGTGCCCCTGCTCGCCACCGGGCAGGCCACAGCCGAGCATCAGGTCGTCGATGTCACGCGGGTCGAGCTCGGGCACCTTGGCGAGCGCGGCCTGGACGATCGTGGCGGTCAGGTCGTCCGGCCGCAGGTCCTTCAACGAGCCCTTGAAGGCCCGCCCGATGGGGGAGCGGGCGGCTGAGACGATCACGGCTTCGGGCATCACGGCTCCAGAGGGGCGAGGGGCAGGACTGAGAGGGAAGTTACCCGTACGTATGGCCCAGGTCACCGGGGCGGGCGTGTGATGCGGACCGCATTTCTAAGCGCTCGCTCAGCCCCTGCGGCCCCGCCCACACCCGGCACCTGCCCGAAACCAGCGCGTTCACCCCCTGGCGGGGGGCTTCAGGGCCCACTTCCCGAACCGGGGCTCCGCCCCGGATCCGGGGGTGTGCGCGGGGGCTGACGCCCCCGCACCCCCAGCGCGGCAGCTTCGCGCCGCGCAGGTGCCGGGTGCCTCGGCTCGGCCCCGAAGGGGGACGCGCCCCACGGAGCGGACCCCAACGGCACGCCCCGCGCTTGGGCAACCCCCGCAGGGCGCACCCCGCGCACCGGCAACCCCGCGGGGCGTACCCCGCGCGCGGGCGCGCCCCGCCGGGGCGGCGGCCGGCCCCGGGTGTGGGCCTGGGCCAGGCCACGGCACGCCCCGCGCACGGGCGACCCCCGAACCGCGCGCCCCGCCGTGGGGCGGCGGCCGGACCGGGGCGTGGGCCCGGTGCAGGCCCACGGTGCGCCCGCGTATGGGCACCCGCCCGAACCGCGCGCCCCGCCGGGGCGGCGGCCGGCCCGGGGGCATCCGCCCGGAGGGCGCGCCCACCCGGCGGGAGGGTCAGGGGTGGGCGTCGCGGAGAGGGGCGGGGTCCTGGACCGAGGGGAGGCGGCGACGGCGGCGGTGCTTGAGCAGGGCCCACGGCGCGCGGGCGCCCGTGACCTCCGTACCGGCTTCCTCGACCGCCTCCGCCGCGGCCTTCGCGACCGGCAGCATGCCCTCCCGGCGGTCCGCCTCCAGCCGGTCCGCCTCCGGCCACACGCCCAGCACCGCGCACACGGTCGGCAGCACGGCCATCGCCGCCGTCGCGTACCCCTCCGCCGACGGGTGGTAGTTGTCCGCCCCGAACATCTCGCGCGGGTTCGCCGCGAACTCCGGCCCCAGCAGGTCGCCCAGCGACACCGTGCGGCCGCCCTGCTCCACGACCACGATCGTCTGGGCGGCGGCCAGCTGGCGCGAGGCCCGCCGCGCCAGCCACCGCAGCGGCTGGTACACGGGCTCGATGGTGCCCAGGTCGGGGCACGTGCCGACCACGACCTCCGCGCCCGCCGTACGCAGCCGGCGCACGGTCGTCGCCAGGTAGCGCACCGACTCCGTGGGCGACATCCGGTGCGTCACGTCATTCGCCCCGATCATGATCACGCACACGTCGGGGATCCGCCCCGGATGGGCCAGCAGCAGGGTCACCTGGCGTTCCAGGTCGTCGGAGCGCGCCCCGGGAAGGGCGACGTTCCGCAGCTCCACGGGGCGTTCCGCGACCGCCGCCAGCCCCGAGGCGAGCAGCGCGCCGGGCGTCTGGCCCGCCCGGCGCACTCCCTGCCCCGCAGCCGTCGAATCACCCAGGAGGGCGAGCCGCAGGGGCTCGGCAGCGCCTTCGTACCCCCGGCCGTACAGCCCGTCGGCCGCCGGTGGCAGCGGCGCCACACCACCGCCCACCGAGCGCTTCGCCAGCTGCACCTCGGCCAGCAGCACCCCGACCGCCGCCACCCCCAGCAGCCCGATGCCGCCGCCCCCGTACGCCGCGCCGGCGGCGATCCGCCGTGCCACCCTCGCCCTCGACATAGGGGCAGCCACCTCCTCGTTGCCGTACAAGAGCTAACTGCCCCGTAACCGCCTCCGACTACGCATACGCTGGCTGGACCATTACGGAGACCCCGGAGACTACGGTGCAATACCACGACTCGATGATCAGCCTCGTCGGCAACACCCCGCTGGTGAAGCTCAACAGTGTGACCGAGGGCCTGCAGGCCACCGTCCTGGCCAAGGTCGAGTACTTCAACCCCGGCGGTTCGGTCAAGGACCGTATCGCCCTGCGTATGATCGAGGCGGCGGAGGAGAGCGGCGCTCTGAAGCCCGGCGGCACCATCGTCGAGCCCACGTCCGGCAACACGGGCGTCGGCCTCGCCATCGTGGCCCAGCAGAAGGGCTACAAGTGCATCTTCGTCTGCCCCGACAAGGTCTCGACCGACAAGATCAACGTCCTGCGGGCGTACGGCGCCGAGGTGGTCGTCTGCCCCACGGCCGTGGACCCCGAGCACCCCGACTCCTACTACAACGTCTCCGACCGCCTCGTCCGTGAGACGCCGGGCGCCTGGAAGCCGGACCAGTACTCCAACCCGAACAACCCCCGTTCGCACTACGAGACCACCGGTCCCGAGCTGTGGGACCAGACCGACGGAAAGATCACCCACTTCGTCGCCGGCGTCGGCACCGGCGGCACCATCACCGGCACCGGCCGCTACCTGAAGGAGGTCAGCGGCGGCAAGGTCCGCATCGTCGGCGCCGACCCCGAGGGCTCCGTCTACTCCGGCGGCTCCGGGCGGCCCTACCTCGTCGAGGGTGTCGGTGAGGACTTCTGGCCCACCGCGTACGACCGGACCGTCACCGACGAGATCGTCGCCGTGTCCGACAAGGACTCCTTCCAGATGACCCGCCGCCTCGCCAAGGAGGAGGGCCTCCTGGTCGGCGGCTCCTGCGGCATGGCCGTCGTCGCGGCGCTGCGCGTCGCCGAGGGGCTCGGCCCCGACGACGTCGTGGTGGTCCTCCTCCCCGACAGCGGCAAGGGCTACCTCTCCAAGATCTTCAACGACGAGTGGATGGCCGACTACGGCTTCCTGGAGGAGTCCGGCCCGTCCGCCAGCGTCGGCGACGTCCTCCGCCACAAGGAGGGCGACATCCCCAAGCTCGTCCACATGCACCCCGAGGAGACGGTCGGCGAAGCCATC
This sequence comes from Streptomyces sp. CB03234, assembly GCF_001905885.1. Classification (GTDB taxonomy): domain Bacteria; phylum Actinomycetota; class Actinomycetes; order Streptomycetales; family Streptomycetaceae; genus Streptomyces. Next base: position 511,624 of record NZ_LIYH01000006.1, read on the forward strand.
GACGTCCTGCGCGAGTACGGCGTCTCCCAGATGCCCATCGTCAAGCCCGGCGCCGGTCACCCCGACGTCATGGCCGCCGAGGTCGTCGGCTCGGTCGTCGAACGGGAGTTGCTGGACGCCCTGTTCACCAAGCGCGCCTCCCTCGACGACCCGCTCGACAAGCACATGAGCCCGCCGCTGCCCCAGGTCGGCTCCGGCGAGCCGGTCGCCGACCTGATGTCCGTACTGGGCACGGCCGACGCGGCGATCGTGCTGGTCGAGGGCAAGCCGACCGGTGTGGTGAGCCGTCAGGACCTGCTCACCTTCCTCGCGAAGGACGGCAAGTAGCCACAAGGGAACGCCGCTTCGCGAAATCGGTACGAGCACGACATGTGGCGGCAGCACCCACTTAACACGCGTCAGGCATCGTTGTCTGTGTCGGCGCCACGGACCTCCGGAGCGGCTCCCGGACCTCCAGACGCGCCGCGGACGCGGAGACCGGCCCTGACCCGGGCCCGTGTCCCTCGCGGGGACCGCCGTCGTCCCGCCCCCCGGCAACGGGGGTGCGGCGGTCCCCGCGCCAAGCGTCGTTCAGGCGTCCTCGTCCCGGCGCCGCCGCCGGGATATGCCCCGCAGCGAGTGCGCCGCGTTGACGCCGACTATGCCCGTCCAGGTGACGATCAGGCCCTCCAGGCCGGCGTTCACGACGCCGATCGCCGAGAGCGGGACCGCGAGGATCAGCGAGACGATGGCGAAGCCGAAGCGCTCGCCGAAGTTCTCCCCGACCGGCGGGCCGCCGCCCAGGCCGCCGCCCAGGCCGCCGCCCGGGCGGGCGCCCCGGGCGACGATCATCTGCTGCTCGGCGACCTGGCGGCGGACGCGGCGCTCGACCGTGGCGTCCAGGCGCTGCTCCACCTTTTCCAGGAACGACTCGACGAGGGCCGACTCGTATTCCGTCCCCAGTTCGCGGCGCGCCTGGAGGGTGGCGTCGAGCTCCTTCTCGAGCTCCGTGTCACGGGCTTCCATGCTCGATACGGTACGGGGCCGAAGCCGCGCTGTCGGTGGGGCTAACCCCCCTCTTCATCCCCCCGCGCTCCCCCCTCGGAATCTCATGGAATCCCACGGATTCCCGCCGATACCCTTGATCCGCTTGCCCGTTCGCCCGGCGCGCACCAAGCTGTTGCGCATCCGCCAGGAACTCGCCGGAGAAGAGGTGCGGTGACCAGGATAGAAATCGCGGACCGGGTCTTTCTCGCCCTGGAATCCGCAAGCACGCCCCAGCACGTCGCCTTTCTGGCCACCTTCGCGTCACCCGGCGGCGCCGGCCCGCCGCACCACGTCCACCGGCTGCTCACCCGCCTCCGTGCCGCACCCGTCGCGGCGCCGTTCACCTTCCGGCTGCGCCACCCGGGGCGAAGGGCGTTCGCCGGCGCGTGGGACGTCCTGGACGAGCAGGACGTCGACCGGTCCCATCACGTACGCCGCTCCGCGCTGCCCACACCCGGCGGTGCGAGCGAATTGCACGACCTCGTCTCACAGCTCCACTCCCGGCCGCTCGATCTCACCCGGCCGCTGTGGGAGTGCCACCTCATCGAGGGCCTGGCGGACGACCGGTACGCGCTCTACTTCAAGGTCCACCACGCGCTCATCGACGGGCTCGGGGCCGTACGGCGCCTTCGGTACATGCTGACCGCCGATCCGCTGGACGGCGGGGTGCGGGCCCTGTGGAGCGTGGCGACCACCGACGCCGCCGAGCCGGGTGGAGCCGAGCCGGGCGGGGGCGGCGCGTCGCCGGTGGCACGGGTGCTGGCGGGTGTCGGCGCGACGATGGCCACGGGAGCCGCGGCGGGCCGTGCCGCCAGGAAGATGGTGGAGGGCGCCCTCGCCTCGGACGATCCGGCTCGCGCGGTACCGTTCGCCATACCCCGGTCCCGGGTGAACGGGGCGGTCGGACAGCAACGCCGGGTGGCCACGCGGCACTACGACTTCCAGCGTTTCCGTACGGTGGCCCACACCGCCGGCGTGACCGTCAACGACGTCCTCCTGTCCGTGTGCGGCGGCGCTCTGCGGCGGTGCCTGGCCGAGGCCGGGACCCTGCCGGAGCGCTCGCTGACCGCCGGAACCCCGGTGTCGACGCGGGCGGCGGGCGACACGGAGACCGCCAATGCCTTCGCCATGACGGTCATGAGCCTCGGCACCGACGTCGCCGACCCGCTGGAGCGGCTCCGGACGGTGTCGCGATCCAGCGGGATCGCCAAGAAGGAGCTGGGCGAACTGCCCCCGGACGCGGCCGGACTCTACGGGGCACTGTTCACCTGGCCGTTCGTCGCGCAGAACGTCCTGGGCCTGGGCGGCAGGACACGCCCCCCGTACAACATCGTCGTGTCGAACGTGCCGGGCTCACCGAAGCAGCAGTACTTCGCGGGTTCCGCGCTGGAGTCGATCCACCCCCTGGGCAGTGTCTGCCATGGGGTGCGCCTGTTCGTCGCGGCCTGTTCGTCGTCCGGGCGGCTCAATCTCGGGTTCGTCGGCGACCGCGACGCGCTTCCCTTCCTCGATGAACTGGCGGAGTACGCGAGCGACGAACTGGGCCTCCTGGAGCGGGCGCTGGACCTGGGCGGGGCCCAGCTCGCCCCCGCGGAAAAAGACCAAGTGGATTCATGAAGGGCTTCTCTCTGTGGATGTCGGTGTCGGTGGAGCGGTGACCGGGGGAACGGCTCATGGCACACCAGTGGAAACCCCCGCCTATGTGTACGATCTGTCCGCGATACGGCGCGCGCACGCGCACCTGCTGGACGCATTACCGGAATCGGCCACTCTGCTTTACTCGCTGAAAGCGAATCCTCACCCCACCGTGCTCCGGCACATCGCTTCCCTGGGGTGCCAGGCGGAGGTGAGCTCTCCCGGTGAACTGGAGGCTGCCATTCAGGCGGGATTTCCCCCCGCCGGCATTCTCTACACCGGCCCCGGAAAGCGGGACCAGGACATATCCCGGGCGATTTCGCACGGGGTCCGTCAGTTCTCCGTCGACTCCCCGTCCGCGCTGGACCAGCTGGACCGTTCCGGCCGTGCCCATCTCACCCGGCTCTCCGCGTTGCTGCGGGTCAATCCGGCTGATCCGCCGGTGGGCGCGGGCCTGGCGATGACCGGAGGCCCCTCGCAGTTCGGTGCGGACCTGTCGTGGGTGCTGGAGAAGCCCTGGATGTTCCGGAGCAGGGAGTACGCCGAACTGCAGGGCCTCCACCTCTACATGGGCAGCAACCTCCACCAGGAGGCCGCGCTGCTCGCGACGTTCGGGTACGCCCTCGATGTGGTGGAGCAGGTGGAGCAGGCGCTCGGCCGCACCCTGCCCGTGGTGGATCTCGGTGGCGGCTTCGGCGCGCCCTACGCGGTCGCCGGCGACCTGCCGCGATTCGACTCGCTCAGGGAGGAGCTCCATCGCCTGCTACGGAAGCGGCTGCCGGGCCGGCCGGAGGGGGAGCGCCGGGTCGTCTTCGAGTCGGGCCGCTATCTGACGGCCGGTTGCGGCCGCCTGCTGACCCGGGTCCTTGACGTGAAGGAGTCACGGGGGCGGCGCGTTGTCGTCCTGGACACCGGAGTCAACCATCTTGGGGGCATGTCCGGCCTCGGGAAGGAGGAACGGGTCGAACCCGGCCTCCAGCTCCACGGCACTGGCAGCGATGACGGGGACGGTACGGGGGGAACGATCGTCACCGGCCCCCTCTGTCACCCGCTGGACGTCTGGGCTGTGAACGGATCCCTTCCGGATGTGACCGTGGGCGACCTCGTCGTCGTACCGAATGTCGGCGCCTACGGCCTGCATTCCTCTCTGGCCCTGTTCCACTGCCACCCCATGCCCCTGGAGGTGGTGGTCGACGGGGAGAGGGAAGTCGACCGCAGCCGTGCCTTCCTGGGCCGCGACCGGTACACGACATGAGGGCAGTCGTTTCCGATCTCCGTGTCGTCCAGCCGGACCCCACGCTGGACGCACCCACGTACGTGGACGTGCCCGCCGCGGGCGCCTTCGTCCTGATCATGCGTGACGACACCGCGTACTGCGTCGAGCAGTTGTGCCGTCGGCTGTCCGGACGGAGCGCCGTGCCGCCCAGCGAGTTGTCCACCGCCCTGACCGAGAGCTACCGGGCCTTCCAGGACGACCTCCGCGGCGCGTTCCGTGACACGGCGTACGGGCCCAGGGGGATCGCTTTCCATGTCGTCGACGCGCACCAGCTGGAGCGGTCCGTCCGCCGCTGGGTCGGGGGCGGACCGGTGATCAGTCTCGATCCGCTGGTGGAGCGCGCCGCCCGCCCGTTGCGCGTGTCGAGGGGCTTCCTGCTCGGCGGCCGGAAGGCGCTCGGACTGGTGCCGAGGCCGGACGCCGACCCGATCGGCAGGCAGATCACCACGCTCCTGAAGGATCCGCCCGAGCACGGCTACACACTCGTCGAGGACGACGTGTCCACCGGCGCGACCCTGGCCGGCGTGATCCGTCTGCTTCAGGAAGCGGGCGTGCGCGTACGGCGCGCGATACCCGGCATCCGCCTGGCCGGTACCGCCCCGACCGGCATCCTGGGCGTCGCCGTCGACCCCGTACTCCAGTACCGGGCCGTGGGCGGCGCCGCCGCGGCGGAACGCGTCATGGAGCTGACGGATCCGAGGAACTTCCTGCTCGGCGCGTCGGGGCTGGTCGTCCGGCTGCCCGACCGGACGTGGGGACGCGCGCCGTACTGGCTCCCTTTCGTCAGCACCACGGCGCGGGTCGGCCTCGCCGCCGCGTACGAGAAGGAGTTCGCCCTCAGCATGCTGGAGGCCAACCGGCGTTTCTTCGCTCGGGCGGGGCAGGTCCTGGGGCGCACTGTCAGGGTCGCCGATCTCCATCCCGCCACTCGCCGGCTGCTGGTCTCCCTGGGCATGGCTTCCCTGTCGCGGCCCGTCTGCTCCCTACTGGAGGGGCTCGGGGTCCGGATGGACCGCTGGATCGACGTGGTCGCGGAATCCGGGGACCGCTCCGGCCTCGATGCGCCGGCGGCTGTCAGGTGACGGGGCCCGGCCAGGAGCGGTTGGATGCCGTGCTCCTCGACGTCAACGGCACGCTGGTGCCGTCACTGCCCGGGCCGCCTCCGGACGCGGCCGCCTTCGCCCCTGTCGCCCGCCTGGCGCGTCTGCTGGGCTCGGCGGGGATCCGCGTCGGTCTGTGCTCGGACTCGCCCCTCGAACAGCTCTGGGCATTCGGGCGGGTCGTCGGCCTCGGTACGCCGCCCGGCTTCCCCGTGGTCGCCGAGAACGGGAACGTGGTCGCGGTCGGCGGAGCGGTACGCGTCATGACTCCCTTCCCGGCGCGGCAGCGGATTCGTACGGAAGTGGCGGCGGTGGCCTCCGCTCATCGGCTCGTCCGGGCCGAGGACGCGACAGCGCCGGAGTTCGGCGGCGTTCCACCGGCCCGCCACGCGTGGGCCTTCGGGGCCAACCGGCGGGCGTCGGTGAGCGTGTTCGGGCCCCCGGAGTTCATCGGCGCGGCCGAACGGCACCTGACCGGCTGGGCGGTCCGCCATCGCGTCGACATGTCGGTGGAGCTCGGCCCCGACCGTACGTACCTGGGGATCCATCCCTATGCCCGTACGCGGCTGGGGAAACGCAGGGCCCTGGCACGGCTGGCGCGGGAGGAGCACCGGCACGTGCTCATGGTCGGGAATTCGCCGGCGGACTGGGTCCCGGACGCGCCGGGCGTGACGTGTGCCTTCGTGGGGGACGCGGACATCCCCGACGACGTGCGGGAAGCGGCCTGGTACGTGTCGGGGCGGGCAGGGCTGGACGGGGTCGTCGACATCCTGGACCAGGTGATCCGGCGGCGGTCACCGCTGCCGGCCGAGTAGTCGATTCATGGAGGAGATCCGCGTGTCCCGTGTCAAGGTGGGTGTCCTGGGTTGCGGAATGATCGCCCAGTTGATGCACCTCCCGTACCTCGCCGAACTGCGCGACCGATTCGAGATCGTGGCGGTGTGCGACCGGTCCGCCGACCTGGCCGAGCTGGTGGCCGAGCGTTTCCAGGTCCGGGAGACCTGCACCTCCTTGGAGGAGATGCTGGCCAAGGCCCCCGACATCGACGCGGTCGTCGTCCTCAACCTCGACCACGCGGGCCCTGTGCTGGCCGCCCTGGAACGCGGGAAGCACGTGTTCACCGAAAAGCCCCTCGGCTACACCGTCAAGGAGATCGAGGAGATGGCCGCCGCCTCGGCGCGGACCGGTGCCAAGCTGATGGTGGGCTATATGAAGCGCTACGACAGCGGCGTGCGGCGCGGCCTGGAGGAGATCGCCCGGATAGCCCGCCCCCTCATGGCGAGGATCCACATCGTCGTGGGGCCCCGGTACGGGAACTGGATCATTCCCGAGCTGGCCCGGATCGTGCGCTCCAGCAGCCCGGTACAGGAGGAGACGGACGCCCGGCGCCTCAGGGTCCTGGAGGAGTTCGGCGCCGCTCCGGAGAACATCATGGACGCCTATATGGACATGTTCGGGGTGTGGAGCCACGACATCAACGTCTACCGGGCCGCGTTCCCCGCCGCTCCCACGTCCATCAAGGCCCACTCCTCCCCGGACGGCACGGTGATGACCGCCTCACTGCAGTACGCCGACGGCTTCCAGTGCACCTTCCAGGGGGCGAGCACCTCGCTGCACCGGTTCGAGGAGAGCCTGACCGTGTGGGGGGCCGACCGTACGGTCACGCTCGACATCTCCAACCCGTTCCTGCGGCACACACCGTCGACCGTCACGGTCCGGCGGGACGAAGCCGCGTCCGGCGGGGGCCACTCCAGGGGAGCCGCCGTCGAGGAGGTCATCACCGGTTCCTACGAGGAGGCGTTCAGGGCCCAGCTCCGCCATTTCCACGCGTGCGTGACCTCTCCCGGGCTGCAGCCCCTGACGGGCGTGGCGGAAGCACTCCAGGACACCCATCTGATGATCGACATCCTGCGGGCGGCGGCCGAGAAGTCCTGATCACCGGCCGCCGGCATCCCGCCCTTGCCGGCGCTGTATATGGTCATGCAGAGTTTTTAGTGGCTGAATAAGTCGGCGATGGTCCTGGGTGAACGGGGGAACGGCATGACACGCGGGAACGGGATGAGCGACAGCCCTGCCGCACGGCTGCAGGCGCTCTTCGAGGGGCACCGGCTGACGCCCACACAGCGCCGGATCGCCCACTCGATGGTGCGGCGCGCCGGCGACGTACCGTTCCTGTCCAGCGTGGAGCTGGCCGAGCTCGCCGGGGTCAGCCAGCCGTCCGTCACCCGCTTCGCGGTGGCGCTCGGCTTCGACGGCTACCCCGCGCTGCGCAAGCACCTGCGCGAGGTGGCGCCCGCCGAGCCGGCCGCCGGGGCGGCGGGGGAGTCGACGTACAACGAGTACCAGCAGGCCGTGCTGGGCGAGATCGAGAACCTGCGGCACCTCGCCGAGCTGCTCGCCGACCCCGAGCCGGTGGAGCGCGCCGGGCGCCTGCTCGCCTCCTCGCGGCCGCTGCCCGTCCTGGGGCTGCGGGCCGCCTCCTCCCAGGCACGCGGCTTCGCGTACTTCGCGGCGAAGGTCCACCCGGACGTACGGCTGCTCGACGAGGGCGGCACGATGCTCACCGACCGCATCGACGCGGCCGTACGGGCGGGCGCCACCGTGCTGCTGTGCTTCGCACTGCCCCGGCACCCCCGGGAGGTCGTCGACGCGCTCGCGTACGCGCGCGACGCCGGGCTGACCGTCGTGACGGTGGCCGACTCCGCGTTCGCGCCGGTCGCCAAGCACAGCGACCTGCTGATCCCGGCGGCCGTCGGCACCGGCCTGGCCTTCGACACGGCGTGCGCGCCGATGCTGCTGGGGCGGGTGCTGCTGGAGGCGATGTGCGACGGGCTGCCGGACGCGCAGGCACGGCTGGAGGAGTTCGACGCCGCGGCCGCCGCGCGGGGGCTGTTCGTGGAGTGAGGCCTTCCAAGTGGAGTGAGGCCTTCAAGGCGGCTCCTCTCAGAAGGCTTTAAGGAAAGGGCGTTACCCTCCCGCCGCACCCAGGTGACCGTGGAACAGGGGAGGCGGACGTGGCACGTGGAGGGCAGGCGCTGGCGAGAGTGGCCGTGGCCGTACGGGCGGGGGCCGCGCCCATGTGGTGGGCGGGACTGCTCGCCGCCGGGATCGGTGCGCTGCTGCCCGGGCTCACCGGGCGGAGCGCAGGGCTGCTCGCCGGGGTTGCCCTCTTCCTGGTGACGGCCGCCGCCGTGGCCCTGGTGCGGCGCGGGCGCTACACGCGGCTGGCCGCCGGGGCCACGAGGGCCGCGCGGGCGGACTTCCTCCAGGACCGGGCCGTGACGCTGCGGGTCCGGCGGCGCGCCCACCGCTGGTGGCTGCTGGGCGCGTTCCTCGCCGCCGTCGGATCGTCGTTCGCGCTGCCCGGCGCGGGCGGGCTGTGGCTGGCGGGGGCGGGCGCCGGGCTGTGGCTGAAGGCGCTGTGGCTCGGCCACCGGGAACGTACCGAGGAGACCCTGTGGTGGGTGCGTACCGACTGGCTCGGCAAGGGGCCGGCCGGTGAGCCCGTCAAGGCGTACCGGTCGACGGGGATCGCGGCGGGCGACGCCGCACCGGGCGGGGCGCGGCGCCGCTGAGCGCCCGTCGGACCTCCGGTCGGACCTCCCGTCAGACCTCCAGCTCGGCCTCGATCTTCCGCAGCTGGTGGCGGGCCATCGCCAGGTTCGCCCGTCCCTTGTCCAGCGCCAGGTAAAGGAACAGGCCGTTCGTGCCCCGGCCCTTGAGGAGCCGGATGAGGTGGTACTGGGACCCCAGGGTGATCAGGATGTCCTCGATCTCCTCGTTGATGCCCAGCATCTCCATGGTGCGCACCTTGGCGCGTACGACGTCGGTGTTGCCCGCGGCGGCCACCGCCAGGTCCAGGTCCTTGCCGCCACCGATCGTGCCGAGGGCCATGCCGCTGGTGTAGTCGACGAGGGCGGCACCCAAGGCGCCGTCGATGACGGTGGTGGCTTCCTTGAGGGCGGTTTCGGTGTTGGCCATGAGTGTCACGCTTCCTTCGGTTTGTGGGACGGGAGGGGCGGTATGGCTTGTCGGGGGGCGGGTTCATGGGGTGCGGGCGTACGTGGCCGCAGGGCGCCGTCGACCAGCTCGCCGATCCGGAGGCCGGCCCGCCGGGCCTCCAGGTGGAGCCGGCCCACGTTGATGCGCGGCTCGGCCAGGACCGTCAGGACGGCGGAGCCGCCGGCCGCGTACGTCGCGACGTAGCCGTGCTCGCCCCGGACCAGCAGCTCGCGGAAGCCGCCCTGCCCGGTGGCCTCGGTGAGCCGCAGCGCCACGCCGAGCGCTGCCGCGGTGAGCGCGGCGACGCCCTCCGCGGCGTCGGCGTCCGCCGTGTCCCGGGCCAGGACCAGGCCGTCGGCGCTGGCCGCGAGCGCCCCGGTCACCTGCGGGACCCGGGCGCGCAGGCGCCTCAGCTCGCCGAGCACCTCGGCTTCGGCCGCCGTCATCAGCTGTCTCCTCTCGGCGCGCTGTCGTAGGGCGCGCCTCATGAGCGCGTAGGGGGCGTACGGGTGGTCACAGATGGGCCTCCAGGGCGTCACGGAGTCGGCGGAGCAGGGCGATGTCCGGGTCGGGCGTGAAGCCCGCGACCGGGTGCGGGGACGGTCGGTGCGGGGCGGGGTCGTACGGGGACGGTCGGTGCGGGGCGGGGTCGTACGGGGACGGCTCCGGCGGCGTCGCCACCAGCCCGGCCGCGGCCAGCCGCCGGACGTCCAGCAGGGTGTGGAACGCGGGCCTTCCCAGCGCCCAGGCGAGCTGCGCCGGGGTACGGGTGCCGTCGGCGTGGGCCAGCAGGGCGCGCCCGCGGGCGGTGACCGTCTGGCCGGGGGCGGCGGGGCGCGGGACGACGGGCGCGGCGTCGACGGCGGGGTAGGGCCACACGCTGTCGAGCAGCTCACGGCGGCGCAGCGTCTCCCGCTCCACGTCGGCCGCGGAGACGGGGCGTACGGCGCGCACGGCGTGCGTCCCGTGAACGGTGCCGTACTGGAAGCGCGCCGGACCGCGGCCGGGCGCGAGCGCGAAGAACGCGGCGTCGAACAGGGCGCCCAGCCGGCAGATCTCCAGCTCGCCGACCGCGATCCGGCCGCGCCGCGGCCGACGACCGCCCGCCGTCAGCAGGACGTCAGGCCCGGGCGCGACGGGGCTCTCCGCGTGCACGACCCGCCCGTCGACGAGGTACAGCGTCCCGTGGTCGCGCACCAGCGCCCCGGTCGCCCGCTCGCGCGCGAGCCGCAGCAGCATCGGCGAGACGACGACGGCTCCGGCGGCATGCGCCCTCATACCAGCACCAGCCGCTCGGCCAGCTCCCGCAGGCGGAGGCGGGCGAGCGCCAGGTTGCCGGTGGAGCGGTCCAGCCACAGGTGGAGGAACACGCTGCTGTCGAACGTCGTCTCGACGAACCGCAGGACGTGGTAGCCGGTACGGGTGGTGACGATGACGTCCTCGACGGGCGGCGCCTTCGGGTCCGTACCGCCTGTCGGCAACGCCGGGAGCAGGGCCGCGGCGGGCCGCCCGCCCGGGTCGGGGGGCAGGGCCGCGGGTAAGGCGGCCTGGCCCGCCGCGGGCAAGGCCGCCGGTAACGCGTCCGGTCCGGGCGCCTGGCCCGCCGCGGGTAAGGCCGCCGCACCCGCCGCCGGTGACGCGTCCGGGGCGAACGACTCGTACTCCGCGGCCGCCCGCGCCAGTTCCGCCGTCTCCGCCGCCGTCGTCTCGTGGTCGCCCACCGGGGACTGGCCGGCCGTGCCGAGGGCCAGGCCACTGGTCCAGTCGACGAGTGCCGCTCCCCGCGCGCCCGGCAGGCTCATCACTTCGCGCAGGCACTCGTCGATTCCGGGCACGCGGGCTCCCCTCCCAGTTCCCCGTTGCGCATCCACGTCCAAAGGTGCTGTGACCACGACGCTACGCAACGTTCGCTCGGCAGGTGGGAGTTCTGGCATTTTCCAATGGAACGTGCCCCGCGAGCGATAAGGTCGCCGGTTACGACTCTCCGCGTGCCCGCATGACCACCTTGTTGACCGCCCACAGCCCCACGCCGATCGCCAGCAGGATCCCCGCCCGGATGTAGACGTCCGCGTCCCGGTCGGCCAGCGGGCTGGCGAGGATCAGCGCGGTGATCGCACCGAGCACCGGCAGCGCCGTCGGCGTACGGAAGTGCTTGTGCTCGACCCGGTCGCGGCGCAGTACCAGTACCGCGATGTTGACCACCGCGAAGACGCACAGCAGCAGGAACGCCGTCGTGTCGCCCAGGCCCTCGATCTCGCCGGTCGAGACCAGCCCGACCGCCAGGAGCGAGACGAAGACGATGCCGACGACGGGGGTGCGGCGTACGCGCAGGACGCGGCCCATGGCGCGGGGCAGGATGCGTTCGTTGGCCATGCCGTAGCAGAGGCGCGAGGCCATCATGATGTTGATGAGGGCCGAGTTGGTGACGGCGAACAGCGCGATGAGGGCGAAGGCCTTGGGCGGGAAGTCGAGTCCGCCGGCCTTGACGACCTCAAGGAGTGGCCCGCTGGACTTCTCCAGGGTGCGGTGGTCGACCAGGAGCGAGGAGACCAGCGCCACCAGGACGTAGATGGTGCCGGTGACGGCGACGCCCGTGAAGATCGCCCGGGGGAAGGTGCGTACCGGGTCCCGGGTCTCCTCGGCCATGTTGACCGAGTCCTCGAAGCCGACGAACGCGAAGAAGCCGAGCGCCGTCGCCCCCAGCACGCTGGTGAGCAGCGCGTACCCGGTGCCGGTCGCCTGGAACTCCCCCAGCCGTGACGGCTCACCGCCGTCCGTCAGCACCGCCCACGCGCCGATGGCGAGGATGATCGCCAGGCCGGTCAGCTCGACGAGGGTGAGGACGACGTTCGTCTTCACGGACTCCGACACGCCCCGCAGGTTCAGCGCGGCGAGGGCGAGGATGAAGAGGATCGCGATCAGCGTGGGCGGAACCACGCCCTCCGTGAACTCGGCGAGGTAGTCCCCGCTGAAGGCGCGGGCCGCCGCGCTCGCGGACGACAGGCCCGAGCACATCACCATGAAGGCGACGATGAAGGTCAGGAAGGGAACCTTGAACGCCTTCTGGGTGTAGAGGGCCGCCCCGGCCGCCTTCGGGTACTTGCCGACGAGTTCGACGTACGACGCCGCCGTCAGGATCGCGACGACGAAGCCGATCACGAAGGGCAGCCAGAGCGCGCCCCCCACCTTCCCGGCCACCTTGCCGGTGGTGGCGTAGATGCCGGTGCCCAGGATGTCGCCGATGACGAAGAGGACCAGCAGTTTTGGTCCGATGACCCGCTTGAGAGACGGCTCCGCGCGAGCTCCCGCGGGCTGTTCGGTGGTGGTCATGGGGTGGTTCTGCCCTGGCCGCCGGGGGAGATGCCCCTTTCACTCCATGAGCAGCACGTCCGGGCGTCCGCCGCCTGCCTCCGCGACGATCTCGTCGACGGTCTGCGGCGGTCGTACGGTCGCGAACCGGACCGACCCGTCGTCATCCGTGACGAAGCCGTACACCCCCGGCCGGGCGAGGGAGTTGTACGCGTAGTGGTGCGCGAAGTAGTACGCCCCGGTGTCGAGCGCGGCCACGATGTCGCCCGGTTCGAGCAGCGGCAGCGGGCGTTTCACGGCCAGCAGGTCGCCCGCGAAGCAGGCCGGTCCGGCCACGTCCTGGTCGACGGCCGGGCCGCCCGTCTTGGGCAGCCCCTTGGCGTCGTACGCGGCGATCCGCAGCGGCCAGGAGACGGGGTCGTAGACCGTACGGGTGGCGACCTGGACGCCCGCGTGCGTGACGGCGATGGGCCGGGAACCGGACGTCTTGGTGTACTCGACGCGGGCCAGGACCGTGCCGTGCTTGGCCAGCAGCGACCGGCCGAACTCGGTGACCAGGCCGTAGCGTCCGTCGAACAGCCCCGGCACCTCGGCGGCCAGCAGCCGGGCGTACTCCGCGTACGTCGGGGTCTCCTCGTCGGACGCGAAGTTCACCGGCAGCCCGCCGCCGATGTCGATGGTGTCGACCTGGCGGTGCCCGGCGGCCGCGTTGATCTCCTCGGCGAGCTCGTACACCTCCCTGATGCCGGTGACGAGCAGGGACAGCGGCACGCCCTGGGAGCCGGAGTGGGTGTGCAGCCGGGTGAGCCAGGGGCGGTCGAGGTAGGTCCGTACGACGTGGGCGCGGGCGCCCTCGTCGCGCAGCGCGATGCCGAACTTGGAGGTGGCGGTGGCGGTGGACAGAGCCTCGATGGTGCCGCCGCCGATCTGCGGGTTGACGCGCAGCCCGAGCGGGGAGGCGGTCGGGGCCTGCTGGAACAGGGCGCCGATACGGTCCAGTTCCTGGTGGTTGTCGGCGTTGACGGCGATCCCGAGGGCGAGTGCCTCGCGCAGCTCGGCGGGGGTCTTGGCGGGGGAGTCGAGGACGGTCCGCTCCGGCGGTACGCCGGCCGCGCGGGCCAGGGCCAGCTCTCCGGGGCTCGCGACCTCGGCGCCGAGGCCCGCCTCGTACAGCAGGCGCAGGACGGGGACGAGCGGGGACGCCTTGACGGCGAAGGCGTGCAGGACGGGCGCGTCGGTGACGTCCGCGAAGGCGGCGCGGAGGGCGGCGGCGGAGGCGCGGACGCCGGCGACGTCGAGGAGGGCGGCGACGGGTTCGGTCCCGGTGAGGAGGGCTTGGTCGACGGCGGCTCGTACGGCCTGATCACGACGGTCTGAAGCCATGTTCTCCAGCCAATCATCCGGTGTCCGGCGCCGCAGCCGTTGACTACATCTATTCATCGCGCCAAGATGTGAATATCCGATTCTGCAAGCGACGCAGTCGCAGTCGTCCCTGTGTGACCGAGGAGGCATCCCCATGTCAGGACCCCGCCCCGTACGGGCCCCGCGCGGTACGGAACTGAGCGCCCTGGGATGGCAGCAGGAGGCCGCCCTGCGGATGCTGCAGAACAACCTCGACCCCGAGGTTGCCGAGCACCCCGACAAGCTCGTCGTCTACGGCGGCACCGGCAAGGCCGCCCGCGACTGGCGCTCCTTCGACGCGATGGTCCGTACGCTGCGGACGCTCAAGCAGGACGAGACGATGCTCGTCCAGTCCGGCCGCCCCGTCGGCGTCATGCAGACCCACGAGTGGGCGCCGCGCGTCCTGATCGCCAACTCCAACCTGGTCGGCGACTGGGCGAACTGGGAGGAGTTCCGGCGGCTGGAACAGCTGGGCCTGACCATGTACGGCCAGATGACGGCCGGGTCGTGGATCTACATCGGTACGCAGGGGATCCTGCAGGGCACGTACGAGACGTTCGCCGCCGTCGCCGCCAAGAAGTTCCACGGCACCCTGGCCGGGACGATCACCCTCACCGCCGGCCTCGGCGGCATGGGCGGCGCCCAGCCGCTCGCCGTCACCATGAACGACGGCGTCGCCATCTGCATCGACTGCGACCCGCGCGCCATCGAGCGCCGCATCGAGCACCGGTACCTGGACGTCCGCGCCGACTCCCTCGACCACGCGCTGTCCCTCGCCGTCGAGGCCCGCGACGCCCGCCGCCCGCTCTCCATCGGCGTGCTGGGCAACGCCGCCGACCTGGTCCCGCAGCTGCTCGCGATGAACGCCCCCATCGACATCGTCACCGACCAGACCTCCGCCCACGACCCCCTCTCCTACCTCCCGCTCGGCGTCGACTTCGACGACATGGCGTCCTACGCGGCCGAGAAGCCCGCCGACTTCACCCAGCGCGCCCGGGAGTCGATGGCCCGGCACGTGGAGGCCATGGTCGGCTTCATGGACGCCGGCGCCGAGGTTTTCGACTACGGCAACTCCATCCGCGGCGAGGCGCGGCTCGCCGGCTACGACCGGGCGTTCGCCTTCCCCGGCTTCGTACCCGCCTACATCCGGCCCCTGTTCTGCGAGGGCAAGGGCCCCTTCCGCTGGGCCGCCCTGTCCGGCGACGCCGCCGACATCCACAAGACCGACAAGGCCATCCTCGACCTCTTCCCCGAGAACGAGTCGCTGGCCCGCTGGATCAAGATGGCCGGCGAACGCGTCCACTTCCAGGGCCTGCCCGCCCGCATCTGCTGGCTCGGCTACGGCGAGCGGGACCGCGCCGGTGAGCGCTTCAACGACATGGTCGCCTCCGGCGAGCTGTCCGCCCCCCTCGCCATCGGCCGCGACCACCTCGACTGCGGCTCCGTGGCCTCCCCGTACCGCGAGACCGAGGCCATGCTGGACGGCTCCGACGCCATCGCCGACTGGCCGCTCCTCAACGCCATGGTGAACGTCGCCTCCGGCGCCTCCTGGGTCTCCATCCACCACGGCGGCGGCGTCGGCATGGGCCGCTCCATCCACGCCGGCCAGGTCACGGTCGCCGACGGCACCCCGCTCGCGGGCGAGAAGATCCGCCGCGTCCTCACCAACGACCCGGGCATGGGCGTCATCCGCCACGTCGACGCGGGCTACGACCGCGCGGAGTCCGTCGCCGACGAGCGCGGCGTCCGCATCCCGATGCGCGAGGGTGACCAGTCGTGACCGGGAACGACGAGTTCGTGGGCGCACCCCCGGACCACCGGCGTGCGGTCGCCGACGAAGCCGTATCCACGGCCGCCGGGGGCGCCTCGTTCCACACCATGTGGGCCGACCTCGCGCCCATCGGCCGCCACCAGGGCAGCGGAGGCTACCGCCGCCACGCCTGGACCGGCGCCGACGCCGACTGCCGTACCTGGTTCCAGGAGCAGGCCGAGGCGCGCGGGCTCACCTACGAGACCGACCGCAACGGCAACCAGTGGGCCTGGCTCGGCGACCCCCTCGGCGAGGACGCCGTCGTCACCGGCTCGCACCTGGACTCCGTCCCGGACGGCGGCGCCTTCGACGGCCCGCTGGGTGTCGTCTCCTCCTTCGCCGCGCTCGACGAACTCCGCCACAGGGGAGTGGAGTTCCGTCGTCCGCTGGCCATCACCAACTTCGGTGACGAGGAGGGCGCCCGCTTCGGTCTCGCCTGCGTCGGCTCCCGACTCACGGCCGGGCAGCTGACGAAGGAGGCGGCGTACGCGCTGCGCGACGCCGACGGCGTCACCCTCCCGCAGGCCATGGAGGCCGCCGGGTACGACCCGGAGGCCATCGGCCCGGACCCGGAGCGTCTGGCCCGTATCGGCGCGTTCGTCGAGCTGCACGTCGAGCAGGGCCGCGCCCTCGACCTGACCGGGGACGCGGTCGGTATCGCCTCCGCCATCTGGCCGCACGGCCGCTGGCGGTACGACTTCCACGGCGAGGCCAACCACGCCGGCACCACCCGGCTCGCCGACCGGCGCGACCCGATGCTGACGTACGCCGAAACGGTCCTGGCCGCCCGCCGCGAGGCGGAACTCGCCGGAGCCGTCGCCACCTTCGGCAAGATCGCGGTCGAGCCGAACGGCGTCAACGCCATCCCCTCCCTCGTACGCGGCTGGCTCGACTCCCGCGCCGCCGACCAGGCGACGCTGGACACGGTCGTGTCGGGTATCGAGGCGGCCGCCCACGAGGCGGCCACCCGCCAGGGCATCGACCTCACCGTCGTACGCGAATCCTTCACCCCCGTCGTCGAGTTCGAGCACGCGCTGCGGGACGAGATCGCCAAGATCCTCGGCGGCCAGGTCCCGGTCCTCGGCACCGGCGCCGGCCACGACGCGGGTATCCTGTCGGCCTCCATTCCCACCGCCATGCTGTTCGTCCGTAACCCCACGGGCGTCTCCCACTCCCCGGCCGAGTACGCGGCCGAGGACGACTGCGTGGCCGGCGTCCACGCACTCGCCGACGTACTGGAGGGCCTGGCGTGCGGCTGACCTACTGGTGCGAACACGCCTGGCTCGGCACCCACGTCGAGCCGGGCGTCGCCCTCGACGTGACGGACGGCCGCATCACCGCCGTACGCCCCGGCGTCGACACCCCGCCGCAGGGCGCCGTGCCCTTGCGCGGCCTGACCGTCCCCGGGCTGGCCAACGCCCACAGCCACGCCTTCCACCGGGCCCTGCGCGGCACCGTCCAGGTCGGCTCCGGCACCTTCTGGACCTGGCGCGAGGTCATGTACCAGGTCGCCTCCCGCCTGACGCCCGACACCTACTTCGCGCTCGCCCGCGCCGTGTACGCGGAGATGGCGCTGGCCGGCATCACGGCGGTCGGCGAGTTCCACTACCTCCACCACGCGCCCGGAGGCACCCCGTACGCCGACCCCAACGCCATGGGCGAGGCGCTGATCGCGGCGGCCGGCGAGGCGGGCATCCGCATCACGCTGCTCGACACGGCGTACCTGTCCTCCGGGTTCGGCGCCGCGCCCGAGCCGCACCAGCTGCGCTTCTCCGACGGCACGGCCGAGGCCTGGGCGGTGCGTGCCTCCCTCCTCAAGGACCGGGACGGCGTCCGTATCGGCGCGGCCGTCCACTCCGTACGTGCCGTCCCCGCCGACCAGCTGTCCACGGTCGCCCAGTGGGCCGCCGACCGGCAGGCTCCCCTGCACGTCCACCTCTCCGAGCAGACGGCCGAGAACGACGCCTGCCTGGCCGCCCACGGCTGCACCCCGACCCGGCTGCTCGCCGACCACGGCGTACTCGGACCGCGCACCACCGGCGTCCACAACACCCACCTCACCGACGAGGACATCGCCCTGCTCGGCGGCACCGGCACCGGCACGTGCATGTGCCCGACCACCGAACGGGACCTCGCGGACGGCATCGGCCCGGCCGTCGCCCTCCAGCGGGCCGGCTCGCCCCTGTCGCTGGGCAGCGACAGCCACGCGGTGATCGACCTGCTGGAAGAGGCACGGGCGATGGAACTCGACGAGCGCCTCCGCTCCCGCACCCGCGGCCACTGGACGGCAGCCGCGCTCCTGCGCGCCGCCACCGCCGACGGGCACGCCGCACTCGGGTGGCCGGACGCCGGCCGCCTCGAAACCGGGGCGCTCGCCGACTTCACGACGATCGCCCTCGACACGGTCAGGACAGCGGGACCGGTGCCGCGTCTGGCAGCTGAGACAGCGGTATTCGCCGCGTCGGCAGCGGATGTGCGCCATACGGTCGTGGGCGGGCGACACGTCGTACGGGACGGAGCCCACTGCCTGATCCCCGACGTACCCCGAGCCCTGAAGGACTCGATCGCCGCGCTGCACCGCTGAAGCGGCTGGAACCGCTGAAGGAGACACCCCTCACCATGAACAGCATGAACAGCGGCCCCGACACGACGAACAACCCCCCGGCGACAGCCGCCCCCGCGACGGCGAACAGCACCGTCGCGGCGACGGCCACCGTCATCACCAACATCGCCAGCCTGGTCACCAACGACCCCTCCCTCGGTGACGGATCCCCCCTCGGTCTGATCCAGGGCGCGGCAGTCGTCATCGACGGCGACCGCATCGCCTGGATCGGTGAAACAAGCAAAGCACCCGCCACTGACAATCGGGTCGACGCCGGTGGCCGGGCCGTCATCCCCGGGTTCGTCGACTCCCACTCCCACCTGGCCTTCGCGGGCGACCGCACCGCCGAGTTCAACGCCCGCATGTCCGGGCAGCCGTACGCCGCCGGCGGCATCCGCACCACGGTCGCCGCCACCCGCGCCGCCACCGACGAGGCACTCGAGGCCAACGTCACCCGCTACCTGCGCGAGGCGCTGCGCCAGGGCACGACCACCTTCGAGACCAAGTCCGGCTACGGCCTCACCGTCGAGGACGAGGCCCGCGCGCTGCGCATCGCCTCCCGCCACACCGACGAGGTCACCTACCTCGGCGCGCACATCGTGTCGCCCGACTACGCCGACGACCCCGCCGGGTACGTCGACCTCGTCACCGGCCCGATGCTGAAGGCCTGCGCCCCGTACGCCCGCTGGATCGACGTGTTCTGCGAGAACGGCGCCTTCGACGGCGACCAGGCCCGCGCGATCCTCACCGCAGGCAAGGCGCACGGCCTGCACCCGCGCATCCACGCCAACCAGCTGTCGTACGGCCCCGGCGTCCAGCTCGCGGTCGAACTCGACGCGGCGAGCGCCGACCACTGCACGCACCTGACCCAAGCCGACGTGGACGCCCTCGCCAGTGGCCGTACCGTCGCCACCCTCCTCCCCGGCGCCGAGTTCTCCACCCGCGCCGAATGGCCCGACGCCCGCCGCCTCCTCGACGCCGGCGTAACGGTCGCCCTCTCCACGGACTGCAACCCGGGCTCGTCCTTCACCTCCTCCATGCCGTTCTGCATCGCCCTGGCGGTACGCGACATGGGCATGACCCCCAACGAGGCCCTCTGGTCCGCCACGGCCGGCGGCGCCGCCGCCCTCCGCCGCACCGACATCGGCCGCCTCACCCCCGGTGCCCGCGCCGACCTCACCCTCCTCGACGCCCCCTCCCACGTCCACCTCGCCTACCGCCCAGGCGTCCCGCTGGCCTCCGCGGTCTGGCAGCGCGGCGACCGCGTCCTCTGACCCCCGCTGCCCGTAGCCCCCGGCGCCGCGTCCCGGGGTCTACGCCCTGGCCGACTGCCTTCCCCGCCGCTGCTCAGAGATCGTCGTCCGCGCAGTCGTGCCAACCGGTCGCGTGCAGGTCGAGTGCGGTGGGCAGCTTCGGGAAGGACGGGGCGCAGTCCGGGCAGCCGTAGACGTTGAAGCCGGGACCCGAGCCGGACTGCACCTCCGACACGAGGACCGGAGTGGCGGTGACCCGATGGCAGCGCACGCACATCCACGCGGGCTGCCGGGCGCCCGCCGCCCGCGTCGCGTCGCTCGCGCCCGCTTGGCAGGCCTGTGGGGCGGCCCCCGCTGACTGACGGAACCGCTACCCGCGTGGCCATCCTGCTGATGACAGCGCCCGCTGGAGGGTGCGGTCCAGCTTATTGACCTCCGGGTTGTGGGCGGCATGGGACGCTTCCTGCCTCCAGCTGTCGCATAGGGGTGTCCCAAGTCGCCCACAACTCCCGGCTCCGATACTGGTGTGATAGCTGCGGCATGACAGGGGAAGCGGCCGTGCTCTCCGGTGCCGGAGCCCGCGAAGAGCTCAACGCGCCTCGCGCCTTTTATCGGTGCACGCCCGCAAGAGCCGATGGCAACCGGGCGTGCCC
This sequence comes from Streptomyces sp. CB03234, assembly GCF_001905885.1. Taxonomy (GTDB): domain Bacteria; phylum Actinomycetota; class Actinomycetes; order Streptomycetales; family Streptomycetaceae; genus Streptomyces. The sequence goes on from NZ_LIYH01000006.1 coordinate 531,691, forward strand.
GCCGCCTAAGAGATCATCACGCAGAGCGCGTGACCATTGCCGTTATGAAGCACACGGCCCAGATGATCGGAATCAGCGCGACGTAGGCCAACGGCTGCCGGTGCACCGGCTGTCCTTCGTCCGGACTCGTGCGCCCCTGCATGGGAGCGGCCGGTGCCAGTCGGCTGAAACGGCGGTGGGCGATCAGGTTCCAGAGCAGCGTGAACGGGGTGAAGAGTACGAGTGAGAAAGGGCTCCACCAGCCCTGCCACAGGGTCTGGGTCGTCGTCAGTCGTACGAGGGCGATCCCGCACTGGCGGCAGAAGGGGCCGTCGAATTTCTGGAAGCGCATCACGATGAGCACGCCCTGGTGCGCTCGGACGGAAGTATCGACGGTGGGGTAGCCGCCGCAGATCCGACATGCGTGATTGGCGACGGGGTTGGTGTACGTCGGAAGCGAGGACTGCGCGGGCCAGCCATGAGCCGGCGGCGTCCCGTAGCTCTGGGGCGTGGGGTGCTGCGTCGGCATGCCGTGGGGCCGCCACCGGTCGACGGTGGGGCGGGATAGGAGGAGGGGGTGTTCATGAGTGAACTCCGGGACGAATACAGGAGAATGGACGGGCGGACGAAAGTCCGAGCGAAGTCGGACTGGTCGCCGCGTGAGTACGTAACCTTGAAAGGCTGTCGCACGCTGTGGTGCAGTCCGCAGCGCGCGCCGCTACAGGGAGGCGTTGCCCACGGCCGTCCCGATCGGTTCGGCGGCCGCGATCCAGTCATCCAGGCTGATCAGTCGCAGCCTGACATTCGGCGACTTCCCCGGTGCCTTCAAACGCCGGACATCTCACTCGTGCAGCTCATCAGAGCTGTATGACATGCAATGAAACTTCCGCGTTCGCGATCATGCGCGCAATTTCGACTGGAAGGTTTTCGAATTCCTCCATTACTACGTCATACGGCTCCACGTGATGGATCCCCCCGTCGTGTCCCTCGGCTGCGATGACGAAGCGATACCCAGCGGGTGAGCTCTCGTCGGTCATCTTCATCCACGTGGCATCATGGCGATGCACCAGAAGGTCGCCAAGGTAGGACGTCAGGTCCGTGTGGAGCGTGATCCAGTCCGACTGCTCGAATTCGCCAAGTGGTAGGCGGTCGACGTAGTTCTGCAGGCCAGGTAGCAAGGCCAATGGATCGCGCGTGTACTGCTCGGCCGTGACACCGAGCATCGTTGCGAGCCCTAGGGCGTTGCGGTGAGCCCCTTCTGCCCATTCCGCGACTTCCGCGGCTGCTTCGTCCGGCGTCCTGTTCTGCATTCGCTCACCTTTCGTGAGGGTTGAGGTGCTACTTAACCCTCGGCTTGTCCCATTTGTCTTTCTTGGGTGCTGGTCCGTATTCGAGAAAAATTATGTTCGCTTTCTTCAAGTAGGCGCGGAGCTCGGCTGACGGTCCGGCGTGGGTGAAGGCCCAGCGCGGGTCATAACCGGGAACAATTCGCCTCAAGGCTATGTCCTTATGGATCTGTTCCTTGATTGCTTTATTGAGCGGGACCTCATTCTTGATCGTCTTCTGGGAACCGTCGTTCAAGGTGATGGTGCGGTAAGGGCCGTACGTCTTCACCTCAACGGCGACCGTACGTCCGTCCGGCAGGTCCACCGGGACGTCCACCTTGCGCCCGCCGGTACGCGTCACGGGATATCGTGGGTCATTGTTCGTGGGGACCGGGTAGGGGCGTTCTGGGTCGCCACCCCACATCTGACGATGCAATTCCTCACCGCGCTTCCATCGCTCCTCGTGAGGACGGGTGTTCCGCACATCCCTGAGTGTGAGTGGGCCATCGGCAGGCAGTAGGTTCGGCCTGGTGTAGTCCGGTTCCTGCCCATCGTACGGATTGTCGCTGTCTGGTTTGTCAGTGACGCCACCTTCACCGGTGTCCGGCCGGTCGCCCGCAGCATTATTGACAGCCTCCGTCTCGATGCCTTCCCCGGCCTCATCGTCCGGCATACGCTGTCGGACCACGTCATCGCCGTTGCGGCCCGTACCGCTGGATGCGGCACTCCCAGGGCGGTCAGGACCGTCAAGTTCCGGCGTGTTACCGCGGGGGCCCAAGGTGCCCCCACCCAGGTTGCCATCGGATTGGTTGGTGCCTTCACCGGGGCGGCTTCCCGCTGGCGGGGTGTGATTCAGCGTGTTCGACGGGATGTTGCCTGCCACGCCGCCGCCAGGGCGGTTGTCGCCCGCCTGGGCCGTGGGGCCGGACGGGGCCTCCGGTGCGCGGGTGGGGAGGTCGTCGGCGAAGCGGCCCGGGTCGCTCAGGCTGTCCCCCACCCGCAGGCTGCCGTCCGAGGCCGCGCCGACCAGGGCCGGTTGCCTGGCCGGGGTGTCGGCGCGGGACGTGTCCGCGCCTGCGGCGGAGGCGGGAGGCTGCTCCTTCTTGGCGTCGGCGGCGCGTTGGAGGAGGGTGCCGTCCGCGTCGTACAAGTTGCCCTTGGGGTCGAGGTAGACGGTGTTGCCGTGGGGGTCGGTGAGTTTGGCGGTGCCTTCGGGGAGGGCGATGGTGCCGTCGGTGACCTTGAGGGTGCCCTCGGGGACGGGCACGGCGCCGGCCGGTGGCGGGGTGCCCTCCGGGAGGCGGACCATGCCGTCGCCGAAGTCGATCGCGCCCGGGGGGACCGGGGTGCCGTCCGGGAGGCGGACCGTGCCCCGGGGGACCTCGATGACACCCGGGGGGACGTCCGCCCCATCGGGGAGGCGTAACGTTCCGTCGGGGAGGACGGTGGCGCCGGCGGGGAGTTCGACCGCGCCGGGCGGGAGGCTGATGTCGACGTTGCTCATGCCGCGCAGGCCGGCCAGGACGTCGCCGATCTTGGACATGCTCGCGGTGGCGCCTTTGAGGAGGTACGTCGTCGGGTCGAGGGCCCTGCCCGCCTTGCCCGCGAAGGAGATCGCCTTGGCGGCCATTCCGGCCTTTCCCGTGCCCGACACCGCACCCCCCGCACCGGCCGTGAAGACGGTGCTGAACACGTTCCAGGTGACCGTGCCGCCGGCCCGGGCCGGGTTCTCCTCCCACTGGTCCCAGGCGAGGAACGCCTTGCCGGTCTCCTTCATCGCCGTACGGGATTCCCGTAGCCAAGAGGGGAGTTGGTCGTCCCGCGCCGAGGCGTACCACGAACCCACCACCGGGACCGAGCTGATCGCCACTCCCGTGACGACCATCCCCAGGCCCTTCCACGCCTGCCCGGCCTCGTCCCAGCCGTGGACGCCCACCAGGGTGCCCAGGCTCGTGATGGTCCCCCACACACCGTCGACGAAGAATCCCTCCAAGAAGTCTCCGGCGTGCTCCCACACCTGCCACCCCGGGGTCGACTCCGTGACCGCGTCGCCCCACGGCAGGCTCTCGACCTGCTTGAGGGTCTCGGCGTCGTAGCCGTACATGCCCGGCTGGTGGGATCCGTCGTCGACCCTGAGCGGTGTGCCGCCGACCAGGGCGACAATCTTGTCGTAGCAGGCTCGTTCCGCTTCCTGGAACTGGGTCCAGACCTCGGCGATCTCGTTACGGCGGTCGAGGTTCTCGTCCGTCAGGTCGCCGTCCTCGCGCCACTTGTCGTCGTCGGCGATCTCGGCGCGGAAGTTCTGGGCATCGTTGCGCAGTTGCTCCAGCCTTGCCACCAGCGGGCGGATGTCGTTCGCGTACGTACCAGTGCGCCCGCGATGACGGACAGGTCCGATGCGATCTCAAGTGCCTTGTCCTGGACCGGCCGCGTAGTGGCGAACAGCTGCTCCGCCTCCGGCGCCTTGTAGAAGGAGCGGAGGCCGCCGAAGGAGGTGTGGACGTCACCGGCGGCGGTGGATATCTTCACCCCCGCGCCGGACAGCGCCTTCACCTTCGCGTCGAGTACCACTGGGTCGCCGGTGAACTCCGGGACCTCGGCCGGGTCGACCGGTGCGTCGTTGCTCAACTCTCGTTCCCCCGCGGTCCTTAAGACAGGCTGATGACGCACCTGTCGAATGGATCATGTGTACGACATGGCTATCAACTTGGTCGTCACAGGTGCAATCAGCAATCACGCCAGTCTCGACCTAACCTGGAACCATGACCGCCCGCGCGGTGACGCTGTTCCTCTGCGGCGACGTGATGCTCGGCCGTGGGGTCGATCAGGTGCTGCCGCACCCCGGGGACCCGGCCCTGCGGGAGGCGTACATCAGGGACGCCCGGGCCTATGTGGAGTTGGCCGAGGCGGCGAACGGGCCGATTCCGCGGCCCGTCGGGTTCGCGTGGCCGTGGGGGGACGCCCTGCGGGTGCTCGACGAGGCCGGCGGCGCCGGGGTGGACGTGCGGGTGGTGAACCTGGAGACGAGCGTCACGGGCGACGGGGTGTTCGCGGCCGGGAAGGAGGTGCACTACCGGATGCACCCGCAGAACCTGCCGTGCCTGGTCGCCGCACGGCCCGATGTGTGCGTGCTGGCCAACAACCACGTGCTGGACTTCGGGCGCCGGGGGCTGGAGGAGACGCTCGACGCCTTGGCAGGGGCGGGCCTGCGGTACGTGGGGGCGGGGCGAAACCTGGAGGAGGCGTGGCGGCCCGCGGTCGTCGACCTGGGCGCCCGCCGGGTCGTGGTGGTGGCCTTCGGGATGGAGTCCAGTGGCATCCCGCCCGGCTGGGCCGCCACCGCCGCCCGGCCCGGCGTCGCCTTCGTGCCGGAGGCCACGTACCAGGCCGCGGCCGACGTCATCCACCGTGTACGGGCGGTCCAGCGGCCCGGTGACGTGGTGGTCGTCAGCGTCCACTGGGGCTCCAACTGGGGATACGCCGTCGGGCGCGACCAGGTCCGGTTCGCGCACGCGCTGATCGACGGTGGCGTCGACGTCGTACACGGGCACTCCTCGCACCACCCCCGCCCCCTGGAGCTGTACCGGAACGGGCTCGTCCTCTACGGCTGCGGCGACTTCATCGACGACTACGAGGGGATCACCGGCTACGAGCACTACCGGGACGACCTCCGGCCGCTGTACCTGGTGACCGTGGAGCCGGGATCCGTCGCACCGCCCGCCGTACGGATCGTGCCGATGCGGGCCCGCCGCATGCGCCTGCACCACGCCTCGCGCGAGGACCGCGAGTGGCTGCGGGGCACGCTGGACCGCGTCAGCCGTGGCTTCGGCGTACGCGTGGACCTGGACGCGGAGGGTGCGCTCGTCGTACGCTCCCGCTGAATCCCGCCAGCAGCCTGCCGACCCGGCAGGCTGTTTTTGTTTGCCCTGGAGGCTGCTGTGAAGCTCGGTCTGACCTGTCCCCGGTTCGTGTGGCCCGGTGGCGACGCCGCCATCGCGGCACGTTTCGCCGGCGTCGCGCGCGGCGCGGAGGAGGCCGGGCTCGACAGCTTCTGGGTGATGGACCACTTCTTCCAGATACCGAACTTCGGTGTCGCCGAGGACCCCATGCTGGAGGCCTACAGCGCCCTGTCGTACGCGGCCGCCCTCACCCACCGCGTCACCCTCGGGACACTCGTCACGGGCGTGACGTACCGACAGCCGGGCCTGCTGGTGAAGCAGGTGACCACCCTGGACGTCCTCTCCGGCGGGCGGGCCGTGCTCGGGATCGGGGCCGGGTTCCACGAGGAGGAGCACCGGGGGCTCGGGTTCCGGCTCCCGCCGGTCGCCGAGCGGTTCGAGCGGCTGGAGGAGACGCTGCGGATCGCCAAGCGGATGTGGGGCGAGGGGGACGCCCCGTACGAAGGGAAGCACTACCACCTGCAACGCACCCTCAACTCCCCGCAGGTCCTCTCCCGGCCCCACCCGCCGATCCTCATCGGCGGCAGCGGCGAGAGGAAGACGCTGCGGCTGGTCGCCCGGTACGGCGACGCCTGCAACCTCTTCTACGGCGCCGACATCCCCCACAAGCTCGGAGTGCTGCGCGCGCACTGCGAGGCGGAAGGGCGGCCCTATGAGGCGATCGAGAAGACCCTCCATATGCGGGTGCCCGAAGGGCAGTCCATAGGGGAGAGCGTCGAGCGGTGCGGGGAGCTCGCGGAGCAGGGCATCGACCACGTCGTCGTCGCCATGCCGGACCCCTCCACGGACGTCTCCCTCGGGCACCTGGCCGAGCTCGCCCGGCAGGTGCGGACCGCTTAATGAGGTGCGGCCTGCGGCAGGCGTCTCGTACGGTGGACGGCATGTCTACGCCCCGGATCTCCTAGCTCAGGACACACGCCCCACGCCACCCGTGTGTCCTTCTGCTTATCCGGAGCGTTAACCCATGCTTACCGTTCGTGGTGCCGACGTGCGCGTCGGCGCCCGGCTGCTGCTGGCCGGCATCTCCTTCCACATCGCGCCCGGCGACCGTATCGGCCTGGTCGGCCGCAACGGCGCGGGCAAGTCCACCCTCATGAAGATCCTGGCGGGCCAAACGCGCCCCGCCGCCGGAGACGTCATCCGTACGGGGTCGGTCGGCCACCTCGCGCAGGACCCGCGCGCCGCCGACCCCGCCACCACCGTCACCGACCGGATCCTGTCCGCGCGCGGGCTCGACCGGGCGGTGCGGGAGCTGCGCGCCGCCGAGGCCGGGGTGTCCGGAGCCGCCATGGCGGGGGCCTCCCCGAAGGAACTGGACCGCGCCATGGCCGCCTACACCCGCGCCGAGGCCGAGTTCCAGGCGCGTGGCGGGTACGCCGCCGAGGCCGAGGCCGCCCAGGTCGCCGCCGGGCTCGGGCTGCCCGGCCGGGTACTGGACCAGCCGGTCGGTGACCTGTCCGGCGGGCAGCGGCGCCGGGTGGAGCTGGCCCGGATCCTGTTCTCCCGCCACGACACGCTGCTGCTGGACGAGCCGACCAACCACCTCGACGCCGACTCCGTCGGCTGGCTGCGCGGCTTCCTGGCCGGCCACCCGGGCGGGCTCGTCCTGATCAGCCACGACACCGACCTGCTCGCCGCCACCGTGAACCGGGTCTTCCACCTCGACCCGCACCGCGCCGCCCTCGACGTGCACAACACCGGCTGGCGGGCCTACCTCGCCCAGCGCGCCGCCGGCGAACGCCGCCGTGCCCGCGAGCGGGCCAACGCCGAGCGCAAGGCGGCCGCGCTGCGCACCCAGGCCGACCGGATGCGCGCGCACGTCGCCACCGCCACCGCCGCCAAGAACATGGCGCGCCGGGCCGACCGGATGCTGGCCGACCTGGAACCCGCCCGCCGCACCGACAGGGTGGCCCGTATCCGGCTGCCCCAGCCGGCGCCCTGCGGCCGGATGCCGCTCGGCGCGGTGTCCCTGACCAAGGCGTACGGCACCCATCAGGTCCTCACCGGGGTGGACCTGGCCGTCGACCGGGGCAGCCGCCTGGTGGTCATCGGCCCCAACGGCGCGGGCAAGTCCACGCTCATGAAGATCCTCGCCGGCCGGGAGGAACCCGACGCGGGCCGGGTCGTGCGCGGACACGGGCTGCGCCTGGGCTACTTCGACCAGGAGCACGACACCCTGGACCCCGCCCGCACGGTCCGCGACAACCTGGCGGCCGCCGCCCCGCACCTGGCGGACGGGGAGGTACGCCAGGTCCTCGGGGCGTTCCTGTTCGGCGGCGACGACGCCGACAAGCCGGCCGGCGTCCTGTCCGGCGGCGAGAAGACCCGGCTCGCCCTCGCCTGCCTGGTCCACTCGGGCGCCAACGTACTTCTCCTGGACGAGCCGACGAACAACCTGGACCCGGCCTCCCGGGACGAGGTCCTCGCGGCCGTCTCCGCCTACCCGGGCGCCATCGTGCTGGTCACCCACGACACCGGCGCCGTCGAGGCGCTCCGCCCCGAGCGGGTCCTGCTCCTCCCGGACGGCGACGAGGACCTGTGGAGCGCCGACTACGGCGATCTGATCGCCCTCGAGTGAGACGATCATGGCAACCTGGCCGGATGAAGACCATCGGACTGATCGGCGGCATGAGCTGGGAATCCAGCGCGGAGTACTACCGGCTCCTCAACGAGCTGGTACGTGAGCGCCTCGGCGGGCTGCACTCCGCCCGGTGCATCCTGCACTCCGTCGACTTCGCCGACATCGAGCGGCTCCAGGCCTCCGGCGAGTGGGAGCAGGCCGGGGAGGTGCTCGCCGAGGCCGGGCGGGGGCTGGCGGCCGCCGGGGCGGACCTGCTGCTGATCTGTACGAACACCATGCACAAGGTGGCCGGGCAGGTCCAGGACGCCGTGCCCGTACCGTTGCTGCACCTGGGGGACGCGACCGCCGACGCCGTACGCGCGGCGGGCCTGAAGACGGTGGGGCTGCTGGGGACCGCGTTCACCATGGAGCAGGACTTCTACCGCGACCGGCTCGCCGGGCACGGGCTCACCATCCTCGTTCCCGAGGCCGAGGGGCGGGCGGAGGTGCACCGGATCATCTACGAGGAGCTGTGCCTCGGCATCGTCGAGGACGACTCCCGCGCCACGTACCAGCGGGTCATCGACCAGCTCGTGGCCGACGGGGCGGAGGGAGTCGTCCTTGGTTGCACCGAGATCGAGCTGCTGATCCGGCAGGAGCACAGCCCGGTGCCGGTCTTCCCCACCACCCGGCTGCACGCCGAGGCCGCCGTCACCGCTGCTCTGTCCCTTTGATCACGTGTGATCACATGGTCCCCTCCCGCCACTACATGGGCGACTGACCCTGTCCCGGAGTGATTTCGACCGGTAACGTCCTGTACCGGCAAGACTCAGGGGGAGACCGGGGGGTCGGAGTTGAGCGCTGTACGCACGCATGTCGTCAGGCCGGGGGAGCTCGACCAGCGGGAGACGGAGGCCTGGCGCGAACTGCGCGCCACATCCGGCGCGCCCGCCAACCCGTTCATGGAGCCGGAGTTCACCCTCGCCGTGGCCCGGGTACGGCCGGCGGCCCGGGTGGCCGTCCTCCGGGAGGCCGGCGAACCGGTCGGCTTCTTCCCGTACGAAAAGGGGCCGTTGGGGCACGGCCGGGCCATCGGGCTCGGGGTGTCCGACTGCCAGGGGGCGGTGCTGCGGGCCGGACTCGACATCGGCGCCCGCGACTTGCTGCGCGGCTGCGGGCTCGCCGCCTGGGAGTTCGACAACCTGGAGGGCGGGCAGAGGGCCTTTCTCGCGGACGCCGCCGAGGAGTCCGCCTCGCCCGTCATCGACGTGGCGGAGGGGTACGCGGCGTACGAAGCCGTCCTCCGCGCCCAGTCGCCCAAGTTCCTCAAGACCACCCTCGCCAAGGAGCGCCGCCTCGCCAGGCAGGCCGGCGGCACCCGTTTCGTGTTCGACGAGCGCGACCCCGCCGCGCTGCGCACGCTCATGGCGTGGAAGTCCGCCCAGTACCGCCGCACCGGCCGCCGCGACCGGTTCGCCCGGGAGTGGATCAGCACGCTGGTGCACGGCCTGCACACCACCCGCACACCCGGCTGCTCCGGCGTCCTGTCCGTCCTGTACGTCGCCGGCCGGCCCGTCGCCGCGCACTTCGGGCTCCGCTCCCGCACCGTCCTGTCGTGCTGGTTCCCGGCGTACGACCCCGCCTACGCCAAGTTCTCGCCGGGGCTGATCCTCCACCTCCGCATGGCCGAGGCGGCCGCGGCGGCGGGCATCGGGATGCTCGACCTGGGGCGGGGCGCCGCCGAGTACAAGGACGCCCTGAAGACCGGCGAACTGCGCGTGTACGAAGGCTCCTCCGTACGCCCCGGGCTGCGGGCGGGCCTGTACTGGCTGAGCCGCGAGCCCGGCCGCCGCGCCCACCGGTACGTACGCAACCGGCCCCGGCTCGCCGGATACGCCCAGCAGACGCTCAACCGGGTCGGCCGACTGCGCCACGGCCGCTGAAGGAGTCTCTCATGGTCCCCATGGTTCCCCACGTCCGCCTGCCCATCGCTGTCGCCGACCTGGATCTGGACGGGCTCGACGGACAGGTCCTGTCCTTCCGGTGCCTCGACGGCGACACGACCGGCGACGTCCACGCCCTGGTACGGCTCCGGGGCCGCCCCATAGGTACCGTCCTCGGCCGCGTCCCTCCCGGCGCCGACCCGGCAGCCACCCTCGTCGCGCTCGCCCGGGAGCGGCTGGCCGGCCACCGGGAGCCGCCGCCCGAGACCTACCGGGACCTGCCCCGTACGTCCGTCGTCGTCGCCACCCGCGACCGTGCCGGACAGCTCGCCCGCGCCCTGGACTCGCTGCTCGACCAGGACCACCCCGACTACGAGATCGTCGTCGTCGACAACGCGCCCCGCACCCGCGAGACCCAGGACCTCGTCGAGCGGAAGTACGCGCAGAGGGTGCGGTACGTACGCGAGGACGTGCCCGGCCTCGCCACCGCCCACAACCGGGGCGTCGCCGCCGCCGACGGCGCCGTCCTCGCCTTCACCGACGACGACGTGGTCGCCGACCCGCACTGGCTCACCGCCCTCACCGCGCCGTTCGCCGAGGACCCGCGCATCGGCTGCGTCACCGGGCTGATCCTGCCCGCCCGGCTCCGCACGCCCGCGCAGATCCTCCTCGAAAGCCACGGCGGCTTCGCCAAAGGCTTCACGCCCCGCACCTGGGACCCCGCCCGCCCGCCCGCGGACCAGCCGCTGTTCCCCTTCACCGCCGGCAGCTTCGGCTCCGGCGCCAACATGGCGTTCCGCGCCACCGCCCTCAACGGCGTGGGCGGCTTCGACCCGGCCACCGGCACCGGAACGCCCGCCAGGGGCGGCGACGACCTGTACGCGTTCGTGCGCGTCCTCGCCGCCGGGCACCGCCTGCACTACACGCCCGACGCCCTCGTCCGCCACCACCACCGCGAAACCTGGCAGGACCTGCGCGACCAGGCGTACGGCTACGGCGCCGGCCTCACCGCGTACCTCACCGCCCTCGCCGTCCGCCGCCCCGCCCTGCTGCCCGCGCTCCTCGCCCGCCTCCCGCGCGGCCTGGCCCACGCGCGCGTGATGACCGCCGCACGGGAAGGCGGGGACACCGGGGCACCAGGACTGCACGGAACGCACCACCACCCCTGGCCGCGCGGCCTGTCGCGGCTGGAGCGGCGCGGAATGCTGTACGGGCCGGTCGGCTACGCGCGGGCCCGCCTGCGCCACACCAGAAGCGAGGCGAGATGAGAGCCCACGTACCCGTCCTGCTCTACCACGCCGTGATGGACGACCCGCCCGACTGGATCGCCGAATTCACCGTCACGCCCCGCGACTTCGAGGCCCAGCTCGACGCCATCGTGGCGAGCGGCCGCACGCCCGTCCACCTCTCCGCGCTCGCCGCCCACCTGACAGGACGCGACACCCTCCCGCCCCACCCCGTCGTCCTCACCTTCGACGACGGCTTCGCCGACCTGCCGGGCCCCACCGCCGAGGCGCTCGCCTCCCGCGACCTGCCCGCCACCGCGTACCTGACCACCGGGGCGATCACCCCCGGCCGGGCCTGCCTGCTGCCGCCCGCGCCGATGATGGCGCTCGCCGAGGCGCCGCTGCTGGAGCAGTACGGCATGGAGGTCGGCGCCCACACGGTCACCCACCCCCAGCTCGACACGCTGCCGCCCCGCGAGGTCCGGCGCGAACTGCGCGACGCCAAGGCGGTCCTGGAGGACGTCCTGGGCCACGAGGTGGCGCACCTGGCCTACCCGCACGGCTACAACAACCGTGCCGTGCGCCGGGCCGCGCTCGCCGCCGGGTACGCGTCCGCCGTCGCCGTACGGCACGCGCTCAGCTCCGAGACGGACGAGGCGTACCGCATCGCCCGGCTCATCGTGCGCCGTACGCACACCGTCGCCGACATCGAGGCCTGGATGGCGGGTCGGGGCGCGAGGACCGCGCCGTACCCGGAGTCGCCGGCGACGGTCGCCTGGCGGCTGTACCGGCGGGCGAGGGCGAGGCTGCGGGGGCCGGAGTTCGCGGGCTGAGGGGCACCGCACGCGGTTGTCCACAGCGGTTGTCCACAGGAATCACCAAGAGCCGCCCAAACCCGAAGGACATTCCTATACTTCGCTGAAGCGGCCACATTCGTGGGGGGAGTGGCACAGTGCAGCAGCAGCAACGCGCGCCCGCGCCGGTCGCCGACGGGGCGGCCGGCGACGAGTCGACGGACGTCCGCTCCGGCGCGCCACCGCCCACCGGACGGCACCGCTCCTGGCCCTGGCAGGCGGTCCTCACCTGGCTGCCGCTGCCGCTCGCCGCCGCCCTGTGGCTGTACGCGCTGCCGCGCATCGGCTTCCGCGACATCGGGGACTACGGGCTGCTGGACCGGTTCCCGGCCGCGTACTACGCGGCGCTCGCCGTGCTCACGGCCGGGTTCCTGGTCACGCTGCGGCGCGCGGGGACGGCGCCCTGGTGGCCGGCGACGTACTGCGTGGCCATGCTGGTGGCGCTCAAGGCACCGCCCGCCGTGCTGTACGACTCGGTGCGGTACGCGTGGGCGGCCAAGCACGACGAGGTGATCACCCGGCTGCTGGCGGAGGGCACGGTCCACCCGTACACCGAGCTGTCGGGCGGAATGTCGGCGTACGACCAGTGGCCGGGGTTCTTCTCGCTCAACGCCGCGCTGGTACGCGCCTTCGGCGTGGACGTGGCCGCCTCGTACATCAACTGGGCGCCCGTCGCCCTCGGCGTCCTGACGCTGCCCGTCCTGATGCTGGTCTACCGCACCTTCAGCGACGACTGGCGCCTGGTGTGGACCGGGGTGTGGATCTTCCAGCTGGCCAACTGGGTGGGCCAGGACTACCTCTCCCCGCAGGGCTTCTCCTACCTGCTGTACCTGACCGTCTTCGCCGTCGTCGTACGGCACTTCGTGCGGCCGGGCTCGGCCGGGCCGCTGCGCGACCGGGCGCGGCTCGACCCGGCGGCGGCCACCGTCCCGCCGCCGACCGGGACCCGGCAGCGCGCGGTGTGCGTGCTGATCATCGCCCCGCTGATCGCGACCATCAACGCCTCCCACCAGCTGACCCCCGTGATGCTGTGCGCCACACTGTTCGCGCTCTGCCTCACGCGCCGCTACCGCAACATCGGGCTGCTCGTCGTCACCGGCGTCATCATGATCGTCTGGGACCTGACGATGGGCCGGGTGCTGTTCCTGGAGACGCTGAGCACGCTGCGCGACTCGGCCGGCGACCTGCTGAGCAACTCCCGCGCCGGGTACGCCGGTGAGCCCACCGGACCCGGGCCCGAGCTGGTCGGCACCGCCAACATCCTCATGGTGCTGGTCCTCGCCGCCCTCGCCGGCACGGCGGTGGTGCTGCGCCGCAGGCTGGTCCGCAGCGCCCTGCCGCTGCTGCTGGCCGCCGCCGCGCCCGTACCGATGTTCGCCGTCAACGACTACGGCGGCGAAATGCTCTTCCGCGTCTACCTGTTCGGGCTGCCCGGTACGGCGTTCTTCGCGGCCGCCGCGCTGGTCCCGGCGGCCGGCGCCACCGGGCGGGCCTCCCGTGCCGCCCGGCGCGTCACGGCCGTCGCCCTGCCGGTCGCGCTGACCGCGCTGCTGGCCGGGTTCCTGCCCTCGTACTACGGCAAGGAGGGCATGCACTACGCGCCGCCCGCCGAGGTGGCGCTGGTGAAGCGCGCGTACGACCGGGCTCCGGCGGGCTCGCTGATCCTGGCGACGACGGGGTCGTTCCCGGGCGCGTACACGCGCTACGACCAGTACGAGCGGTGGTTCTTCACCGAACAGGAAGTGCCCGAGAACCTGAAGATGCTCCGCGACCCGGCGGGCTACCTGGCGCGCGGTATCCCCGAGGGGCGGCGGGCGTACGTGATCCTCACCCCGACACAGGAGGAGGCCGTCATCGGGGAGGGCTACCTGCCACCGGGCAGCTTCGACGGCCTGACGGCCGACCTCAGGGGCTCGCCGCTCTTCCGCGTGGTGGAGGACAGCGAGCACGGGCTCGTCCTCGAATACCGGCAGCGGTGACAGGGAGGCCGCCATGCAGCTCAACCGCACACAGCCCAACCGCACACAGCCCAACCGCACACAGCCCAACCGCACGCTGCTCAGCCGCACACCGCTCAGCCGTACGCAGCTCAGAGTCGGACTGGCGCTCTCCGGATGGCTCGCCCTCGGCGCCACCGCCCTGCCCGGCGGCTCGCCACTGCGCTGGATCCCCCTCCTCGTGTTCGTGACCCTCGGGCCCGGGCTCGCGCTGCTCCACCCGCAGCCGGCGGGGCTCAGGCCCGGGGCCCGGCTGGAGGCCCTGGCACTGGCCGCGCCGGTCAGCCTGTCGCTGGCCACACTCACCGCGACCTCGCTGTTCCTGGTGGAGGGGTTCTCCACGACCGCGTTCCTGGTGTCGCTGGCGGCCTTCGTCACGGTGGCCGCCGCCCTCCCGGGCGTCCCGCTCCCGGCGGCCACGCGCGGCGCCGCCGGACGTGCTCAACCCAGGGGAGACGGATGACCGGGCGGCACTCCAGTGGTTCGCGCGCGGGCATGTACACGGCGCTGGTGCTGGCCGTCGTCGGGGCGCTGCTCATCGGGATCGGGATATGGGCGGCCGCCGGACCGGACGACACCGAGGGGCTTCCGCGCGACGCCGCCTCCGGCGACGTACCGAAAGGCCCCTGCGCGCCGACCGCGTTACTGGAGCCCCCGTGCGGGGCCTGGTGGGGCGCCTATGTGCCGTACGCGGCGAACGGCTCCCTCAAGGACGCGGTCCTGACGTTCGAGCGGAAGATCGGCCGCAAGCTCGACCTCGTCTACAACTACCACGACATGTCGGGCACCGAGCTCGACGGACAGCTCCTCACCGCCGACGAACAGGAACTCGGCCGCGACCGGCTGCTGATGCTGGCGTGGGAGTCCACCGTCTGGACCGAGCCCCACCACGCCAACTGGACCGAACGGCAGCTCGGCTGGAAGAACATCGCCTCCGGCGCGTACGACGAGGAGATCATCGACCCGCAGGCCCGCCGCATCAAGGCGTACGGCAAACGCGTCTTCTTCTCCTTCGACCAGGAGACCGACTTCCGTATCAAGGAAGGCGCGGGCACCCCTGCCGAGTTCGTGGCCGCCTGGCGCCACATCCACGACCGGTTCGAGGAGCTGGGCGTGGACAACGTGGTGTGGGTGTGGACGGTCTCCGGGTATCTGGGGCACGCCGAGCAGATGAAGCAGCTGTACCCGGGCGACCGTTACGTCGACTGGATCGGGATGGACCAGTACAACTACTACCTCTGCCACAAGTCACCGAACTGGCTGGACTTCGACCGCAGCCAGCGCCCCTCCTACGACTGGCTGCGCGCCAACATCTCCGGCGACAAGCCCCTCATGCTGGCTGAGTTCGCCACCGCCCCCGACCCCCGGCAGCCGCAGCGCCAGCGCGACTGGTACGCGGAGATCCCGGAGGTCGCACCGACCCTGCCCAAGGTGAAGGCGATGGTCCACTGGAACCGTCCGGTGCCGGGCGAGGGGTGCGACCTGACCGTCAACGACGGTCCCGGACTGGAGGGGTACCGCCTGGCCGGACAGTCCGACTACTTCAAGCAGCCGGTCCCGCCCCGGTAGACCGGCCCCGGTAGCGCCGGGCGACGAGCGCCGCCACGGCCGCCGCGCCGAATCCCGCGGACACGGGCAGCGCGGCCGCCGCGAACGCGTCCTGCGCCGCCCACCCCGCCACCGCCAGCACCCACACGACGCCCGCCACGACCCGCCTGTCCGCCCCGCCCGCCCGCAGCGCCACCGCCGCCAGGCCCAGGCACAGCACCTGGAGCACCGGCGGCAGCACGCCCAGCACCGCGTCCGCCCCGCCCGCCCCGTCCGGGCCGCCCGGCCCCGGCAGCCCCGTCCACCCCGCCACCTCGGCGGCGAGCCGCGCCACCGCCGCGGCGCCCGGCCCGCCCACCGCGTCCGGCCGGACGCCCACCAGTGGCGGGGCGGAGTGCAGGGCGGCGACCGTCACCAGCAGGGCCGCGCCGATCAAGGCGGGGCGCAGCCGTTCCAGCGAGACGGCCGCGCAGTACACGACGACCAGCAGGATCCCCGCCGTGACCGTGACCGGCGGCAGCACCTCCAGCAGCTCGGCGCCCGTCAGGTGGTCCCGGCCGGCCTGGCGCGCCCCCGCGAACGGCACCCAGAACAGCGCGGCCGCCAGCGCCAGCAGCAGCCACAGCCACCGGGCGAGCCACCGCTCACCGCCGCCGCCCCCGGCGGGTTCGGCCTCCCGTACGTACACCGGCAGCCCGAACGCGGGCGTCGCCGTGTCGTGCCCGCTCCCCAGATGCCCGCGCCGCACATACCCGCCCGCGTACCCCTCCCGCGAATGCGCCCGCTCCGCCGCCTCGCGCGCCCAGCGCGTCCCGTACTCCGGCGCACCCGCCCGCCCACGCCCCCGCCCACGCGCCTGCCCGCGCCACCTCACCGGACGGGGTTCCCGCCCCAGCAGCGCCCCCCGAAGCCCCGGCGCCGACACCAGGGCCATCACCACCATGGACAGCAGCATCGCGAGCCCCGCGCCCGCGATCCCCGCCGGGCTCATCAGCACCGCCGCGCTGCCCAGCACCAGCACGCACATCGCCCCCTGCACGGCGGCCAGCACTCCCGTGCGGCCCTGCACCCTGAGGACCCCGATGTACAGCTCCACCGCGACGCGCGGCAGGGCCGCCGCCGCCAGCAGCCGCAGCACGAGCGTGCCGTGCTCGGCGTACGCGGGCCCGAACGGCGCGAGGATCTGCGGGGCGAACACCACCAGCACCAGCACCACCGGCACCAGCAGCAGCGCCATCCGGCGCAGCGCGCCTCGCACGCCCTCGGCGAGCGAACCGGGGCTGTGCGAGGCGTGCGCGGTGAGCGAGGAGGCCATGTTGATGGCCATGAACTCCATGGTCCCGCCGACCGTGTACGCGGTGTAGAAGTAGCCGTTGTGTGCGGCGTCGAAGCGGACCGCGACCATCACCGGCAGCAGGTTGATCATCGCCAGGCTGAACAGCGCGCCCACCGAGTCCCCGGCGAGGAACCGTCCCATCTCCCGTGGCGTGGGCGGCTCCCGGTGCCGGTCGGCGGCGGCTTGGCGCGGGATGAGCCGGCGGAAGACCAGCCAGCCCAGTGGCAGGACGGACAGGGCGATGGCGACGGCCCACGAGACGAAGATGCCCAGCACGGGCAGGACGGTCGCGAAGGCGACCAGCAGCAACAGCTTGGCCGTGGAGAAGACGGCGTTGCCCACCGGCACCCACACCGCCTTGCGCAGCCCGGTCAGCACCCCGTCCTGGAGGGTGAGCAGCGCCCACGCCACGCACGCGACCGTGAAGAACACCCCGGCGCCCAGGCCGCGCAGCGGCGCGTACGAGGGCCCCCACAGGTCCAGCGTGAGCAGGAACGCCACACTGGCGAGGCACACCACAAGGGAGCTGATGGCGTACGCGCGCCACACCAGCGGCCCCGTCGCCCGTCCCGCGCGCGGCACGTACCGGACCACCGCGCCGATCATGGTCGTGGCGGTGATCGAGGAGAGCAGCCGCATGGCGGCGATGGCGGCGGAGCCCTGCCCGACGGCCTCCTCGGTGTAGTAGCGGGCGGCGACCAGCCAGAAGCCGAGGCCGAGCGCGGCGGAGACTCCGGTGGAGAGCATCAGGGCGTAGGCGTTGCGGAACATCGAGTCGCCGCTGGGCCGTTCGCCGCCCGGCCGTGCGGCGGTGCTGTGCCGGACCGCCGTGTCAGTCACCGTGAGCGGGCGCGGGCCGGGCGCCCGAGGCGCGCAGGACGTCGAGGATCGTGTCCGCCCGCAGCGGGTTCGCGGGCAGCGCGTGCCGGGCGAACCAGCGGGCGGCCTCCGGCGCGGGGGAGGGGTCGGTGAAGGGGGCGCCCGCGTAGTCGTCCAGCGGCGGGTCGTACAGGTACCCGGTGGTCACGCGGGCCCGGGCGAGGGCGGCGATGGCCGCGTCCCGGTCGGCGACCAGCAGCGGGACGCGGAACAGCGGCTGGACCGGGCCCTCCGGTACGGCCCAGGGTGAGGCGAGCAGCCTCTCCGTACCGGCGCGGTGGGCCGCCAGCGTCGCGTCCAGGCGTCCGAGGAGCCGCCGCGTACGCCGTAGCCGGGCCCGCCCGGGCGTGAGCCGGTAGTCGTGCATGTCGACCCGCACCCAGGAGTGGAAGGGTACGAGGCCGGGGGCGTCGCCCATCGCCGCCTTCAGCTCGCCGGGGCGCAGCGGCATCCGGATCTCCTCGCGCTCCTCCATGCCGAGCACCCGCATCCCGGCCCGCGCGGCCTTCACCAGGCGCAGGCCCCGCACGGCGGCCTCGGCGTACGGCCGTGCGGCGTAGGCGAGTTCGGCGGTGAGCCGCGTCGGGCGCAGCAACTCGTCACGGGCGCGGAGGAGTTCGGTACGCAAGCCCGGGTCCCGTACCGCGAGGAAGCCGCCGGTCTTGGCGCCCGTGTGCTTGGAGAGGCTGAAGACGGACGCGTCGCCGTACGTGCCGACGGGCCGGCCGCCGACCTCGCTGCCGATCGCGTGCGCCGCGTCCTCCAGCAGCGGGATGCCCAGCCGGCCGCACCTGGCCGCCAGTTCGGGGGCCGGGTCGGGGTTTCCGTACAGGTTGGTGGTCAGGACCGCCGACAGGCCGCGCCAGACGTCGTCGGGGACGGCGTCGACGTCGATCGACGCGTCCCCGGGCTTGAGCGGCGCCTGTACGGGACGTAGACCGGCGGCGAGGACGACGAAGAAGATGACGTCGTCGTTGACGGGCGACATGAGCACCCGGCCGCCGGGCGGGCAGAAGTGGCGCAGCGCCACATACAGCCCGAGCCGGCAGGACGGCACGTACAGGCACTCCCTGCCGAGGCGCCCGCGCATCAGCCCTTCCAGAGCCTCTTCCACAGTCGTGTGGACCATGTGATTCCCCCCTGAGCCCCGGGCCAATGTCGCCCCATCGGGACGACCCCGTCAAGAAGGCGTAGGGGCGGGCGAAGGGCCCGTCCCTTGACGGAACGGGCCCTTCGGGAGCCTGCGGGAGGCGGCCGCACGGCCCGCTTCGGGAGCCTGCTGGAGGCGGCCGCACGGCCGGTCATTCGTCGAGGGTGAGACCCTTGCGAAGTTTGCCCAGCGTGCGGGAGAGCAGACGTGAGACATGCATCTGCGAGATGTTGAGCTCCTCGCCGATCTCCGACTGCGTGAGCCCGGCGACGAAGCGGAGGGAGAGGATCTTCCGGTCACGCGCCGGGAGGGAGGCGATCAGCGGCTTGAGGGACTCGATGTACTCGATGCCTTCGAGCCCGTGGTCCTCGTAGCCGATGCGGTCCGCCAGCGCGCCCTCGGAGTCGTCCTCCTCGGGCTGGGCGTCGAGCGAGCTGGCGGTGTACGCGTTGCTCGCCGCCATGCCCTCGACGACTTCCTCCTTGGTGATCCCGAGCTTCTCGGCGAGCTCGGCCACGGTGGGCGAGCGGTCGAGCTGCTGGGCCAGCTCGTCCCCGGCCTTGGCCAGGTCGAGGCGGAGTTCCTGGAGCCGGCGCGGGACGCGCACGGACCAGGAGGTGTCGCGGAAGAACCGCTTGATCTCTCCGACGATGGTTGGCATCGCGAAGGTGGGGAACTCGACCCCTCGGCTGAGTTCGAAGCGGTCGATGGCCTTGATGAGACCGATGGTGCCGACCTGGATGATGTCCTCCATCGGCTCGCTGCGGGAGCGGAACCGGGAGGCGGCGAACTTGACCAGGGCGAGGTTGAGTTCGACCAGCGTGTTGCGGACGTACGCGTACTCGTGCGTCCCTTCCTCAAGGCTTTCGAGGCGCGCGAAAAGCGTCTTGGACAGGGCCCTCGCGTCGAGTGGTTCGACTTCGTCGTACGGGGGGATGTCGGGCAGGCCGAGCTCTTCGGTGACGAGCTGCTCGGGCTGCTCGAACGCGTCGATCTGGTGGGGCGGAGTTGCCGACGGCGCGTGGGGGGTACGCGTTTCGTCGAGCCGGGGTGACATGGTCTCCTCCATCGTTCTCGGCATATGGCCGCCGATGCCCAAAAGAATGTGGCTGCGGTGTGCGGCGCCTCCAAAGCCGGCCGTGTTGGTTGTGTCCCTACTAGCCCTACCCGCTTCGCACGGATCGTTGCAAGTGTCAATTGTCCCATATGCCCGGCTTGTGGGTAAGTACTCGACCGTCGACTACCGACGGCCGGGCAGAGGGCGTAGGGTTCTACCGACTCAACGGCATCGGCGAAGAGGGACGGCATGGACCGCGGGACGGTCGGCAGCGCGAATCAGGGCCGACTCAAGGTCGGGGTCCGGACGGAAGGCCGCAGCGAGGTTCTCACGCCGGCGGGTGAGCTGGATCACCACACCGCCGAGCTGCTGCGCGAGCCGCTGGACGCCGCGCTGGAACAGGGCCGCACACGCCTGGTGATCGACTGCTCGCAGCTTGCGTTCTGCGACTCCACCGGGCTCAACGTGCTGCTCGGGGCCCGCCTGAAGGCGGAGGCCGCGGGCGGAGGGGTGCACCTCGCGGGGATGCAGCCCGTGGTGGCCAGGGTGTTCGAGATCACTGGCGCGGAGGCGGTTTTCACCGTCCACGCCTCGCTGGAAGCAGCACTCGCCGACTGAACCGACAAAGCGGGTGTTGTCCCGGATCGGCCGGGCAGAAGAACCCCGCGGCAGCTGTACGGGGAAGCTCCATACGCTCCGTGACGGCACAGTGGCCGCTCTGTGACGACGTAATGGCGACTTGGTGAATTCGGTGAGGTGAAGCGCTGATGGGTACCACCCAGCAGCATCCGCCGAGCGATCTCGGCCCCCAGCCCGACGGCTCCTGCCTCGGTGTCGGTGCCTCGGTCCCGGCTGCCTCCGCCGTGTCCACCACGCCGGAGATGAGGTCCGACATGTCAGGTGCGGCGTCCGGGGTGAGTCCCGGGGCGACGCCCGCGGGGCGCCGGACGCGGCGGCTGTCGCTGGGCAGTGCCAGCGGGATCGTTCCGCTCGCCCGGGACTTCACCCGGCAGGCGCTCTACGACTGGGGCTGGCTCCCGGCGGCCACCGCCGACCGGCGGGCCGCCGCCGAGGACGTCCTGCTGGTCGTCTCCGAACTCGTCACCAACGCGTGCCTGCACGCCGAGGGCCCCGAGGAACTGCGCGTCTCGCTCGACGCGAAGGTGCTGCGGCTGGAGGTCGAGGACCGGGGCGCCGGCCAGCCCGCGCCGCGCACCCCGCACCGGGCCGGGCGGCCGGGCGGACACGGCATGTTCATCGTCCAGCGCCTCTGCCTGGACTGGGGGGTCGTCCGGTCCACGGGCATGCCCGGCAAGACGGTCTGGGCGGAACTCGCGGCACCCGCTTAGCGCCCGCGCGTTTTTCGCGGCAGTTGTGGAGCACGGCGATACGCCGTGCTCTTTGTCTTCCCTCCCCAAGGCCACGGGCGTACCTTGAGCGCCAATCTGATGAGCCGTCAGACATTGGGGTGATCTCGAGGTGTCGTACCAGAAGCGGACAACTCCGGCGCTGACGGCGGCGGTCACGGGCGTGGCGGTCGCGGGCGCGATGGTGCTGACGGCCGCACCCGCCGCCCATGCCACCGTCGTGGACGTCGACTACGCGTGCCAGACGCCGATCGGACCCAAGGGCGCCGTGTCACCGATCGACATCACGAGCGTGAAGAGCGGCAGCGGCTACCGCCTCACCATGTCGTTCCGCAAGGGCGTCTCCTCCAGCCCCGTGGAGCTCGGCAAGGGCGCCATGAACCCGAGCGCGGTCATCGAGGTGGGCGGCGCCGACAAGGGGACGGTCAAGGTCTCGGGACCCGCGAACGCGACCGCGATCCCCGCCAACACCCCCATCAAGATCAGTGACTTGACGGGGACGTACACCCCGGGCAAGAGCGGCAAGGTCACGTTCACCGCCGGCGTACTGACCATCAAGGCCCTCGGTACGACGACGACGTGCACGCCCAAGAACAACCCGAAGCCGTCACTGGAACTGGACGTCACGGCGTCCGGGGCCGGGTCCACACCGTCGGGTGACGGCGAACTGCCCAGGACCGGGCCGCTCGACTCGGCGGTCGCGCTCGGCACCCTCGGCGGCACGGTCCTGCTCACGGGCGCCGCCGGGGTGCTGTGGCTGACCCGCCGGACCCGCCGGGTGTGATGCCGTGCGCGCCCGTGCCGTGGCAGCCGTACTCACCGCCCTCGGGTGCGCCCTGATGCCGGCGCCGGCGGTGGGGGAGGGCCGGCCCTACATCTACCTGGAGGGGCCGCCCGGCACCGTGCTCGAAGACGTGCTGTCGCTGACCAACCCCGGTACGCGGCCGCTCACGCTGCGGCTGCGCGCCACCGCCCCGTGGGTCGCCTTCGCCGTGAACCCGGTCACCGTGCCGCCCCGCACCCGCGCCGACGTGCCCTTCTCCGTCACCGTCCCCCCGGACGCCCCGCCCGGCGACCACACGGGCGCCCTGCACGCGGGGGACGACGTGACCGTGCCGGTACGGCTGCGGGTGGGCGGCCCGCGACTGGCGGCGCTCACCGTCGAGGACGTCCGGATCGCGGGCGGCGCCATCCACTACGCGCTGGTCAACCGGGGCAACACCGTGCTGGCGCCGCGCCTCGCGGTGCGGGCGGAGGGCCTGTTCGGCGAGGTGCTGCGCCGTCCGGAGCGCCCGCTGCGACTGGAGCTGGGCCCTGGCCGGCGGGTGGAGCTCGCCGAACCGTGGCCGGACCGGGACCGCCCGGCCGTGGACCGCGTCACCGTCCGGCTGGACGCCACGGCCGGGGGCGACGCGCGGGCGGCGGCGGAGGCGACGAGGACGTTCGGCACGGGGTGGGCGGCGGCGGCCGTACCGGTCCTGGCTTCGGCGGCGGGCGCGGTGACGTGGTGGGTACGGCGCCGGCGGCGCGGGGCGAGGGGAGCGGAAGCGTGAGGGCGTACCGGTGGGTGGCGGGGGCCGTGCTGGTGGCGTGCGTGCTCGTCGGGCTCCCCGCGCCGGGCGGCGCCGCCGCCGAGAACCGCCCCGCCGTCACGCTCTCCCGCCCCGAGGCGGCCAAGGGCGCCGAGATCACGGTGGAGGGGACCGGCTGGCGCCCCAAGGCGCTGCTGATGCTCCTGGTGTGCGGCGAGAACATGGCGAGCGGCACCAACTCGTGCGCCAACGCCGCCGGGCGCGCCGTCACCACCGACGCGAGCGGCGCGTTCAGCAAGAAGCTCCCGGTCGCGCCGCCGCCGCGGCCCTGCCCGTGCGTGGTCCACGTGGCGACGGTCACCGGCGACCGGGCGACCGCCGACGCCCCGCTGACTATCACCGGCCACCCGGTCGCCCCCCTGCCGGAACCGTCCGGCGACGGTCGGCTCGCCGTGCTGGCGTCCACCCGCCTCGAAGGGTCCAGCGGCGTCCTCGTCTGGTTCGGCGCCCCGGCCCGGCGCCGGCTCGTCCTCACCGTCGGCAACCTCGGTACGGCACCGGTCAAGGACCCCGTCTTCCAGGTCGGCACCGCGCACGGCGTGTACGCCCCGCAGTGGGAGGAGCGGCAGTGGCGCGGCACCGTCCAGCCGGGCCGCAAGGCGCTGGTGGAGCTGCCGGTCCAGCTGGCGGCGGGCGCGCACGGCGACTACCAGGTCTCGGTGAAGTACGGCGGCAAGGTCCTGGCCGAACAGCCGTGGCGGGTGGGGCGGCCGTGGGGCGTGACGCTCTTCTGGGTGCTGCTGGCCGTGGTCGTACCGGCCGCGCTGTTCCGCACCGCGATGGCGGTCGTGGACCGCGTACGACCCCAAAGCCGACCGAGCCGACCGAGCCGACACAGCCGTCCCCACCCCACCCGCACGGTGAGCCTGCCCTGGTTCGCCCCGGACTCCGCACCGTCAGAGAACCGACCCACGACGAAGGGACATTCGTGAGCACGCAACGGAGGATGAGCGCGGCCGGAGTCGCGCTGATGCTCGGCGGCGCGGGGATCCTGCTGGCCGCGGGACCCGCCCAGGCGGCCGAGGTGTCGTACGCGACGGAGTGCGTCCCGCCGCCCATCTCGGGCCTGCCACCGGTACAGGGCACCACCAAGGTCCTGATCACCGCGCCGGCGGAGGCGAAGGTCGGCGACGAGGTGGAGGTGGTGTGGAAGACGGTCGAGGCCGCGTCCAAGAACCCCGACGTCCTGGACCTGGAGAAGGACACCGTCAAGCCGACCGGCACGCTGAAGGTCACGGGCGCGCAGACCGCCGACCTGGCGATGGAGGGCCCGCGGCAGAACCCGCCGATCCCCAAGAACAGCCCCATGGTGCTGCCCGACATGAAGGGCAAGCTGAAGCTCACGGCGGCGGGTGAGATCACGCTGACGCCGGGTGCGTACACCATCAACGTCTCCAAGCCGCTGTCCACGGACACCACGTGCACGCCGAAGGAGACGGTGCAGCCCGCCGCGACGATCAAGGTGACGGAGGGCGGCGGGGGTACGACGGGCGGCACGACGACGTCCGGCGGCACGACGAGCAGTGGCGGCACGACGACGTCCGGCGGTACGACGACGTCCGGCGGTACGACGAGCAGTGGCGGCACCTCCGGCTCCGGCGGTACGGACTCGGGCGGTACGACGAGCAGTGGCGGGTCCACCGCGGGCGGCACGAGCGGTGGCGGCGGCGGGCAGACCGACTTCGAGGGCAAGGAGGTCTCTGTCGCGTACGCCTGCAAGACGCCCATCGGCGACAAGAACGCGACCTCCCCGGTGAAGATCAACGCCAAGCGGAACGGCGGGAACTTCGACCTCACGGTGAAGTTCTCCAAGTCCGTGATGGACAGCCCCGCCGACATCCCGAAGGACTCGGTCAAGCCGTCCATGGAGGTCAGGCTCGGCGGCGCGGACAAGGGCTTCGTCCATGTGGAGGGCCCCACCAACAAGGAGCCGATCAAGGCCGGCCAGCCGATCGAGATCCCCGACCTCACCGGCACGTACAAGCCCGGTGCCACCGGCAAGGCGACGCTCAGCCCCGGCGTCCTCACGGTCAAGGCGCTCGGTACGACGACGACCTGCACCCCGCCCGCGAACGTGCCGGTCTCCCTGGAGCTGGACACCTCCGCCCAGCCGGGCGGCGCCTCGGGCGGCACGGCCGGCTCGGGCGGCTCCACCGGAGGCGGCGGCGCCTCCGGAACCACCGGCGGGTCCACCACCGGCGGGTCCGCCTCCGGTGGCGGCCTCGCCGACACGGGCGCCGAGGACGCGGGCGCCCTGCGCGCCCTGGCCCTGGTCGCCGGCACGGTGATCCTGCTGGGCGGCGCGGTGTTCACGTTCACACCGTGGCGGCTGCTCAAGCGCTGACACGCGCGGCGAAACGGCGAAGGGCCGCCGCACCGAACCCGGTGCGGCGGCCCTTCCCACGCGCGTACGTGTCAGTGCACGTTGCCCATCATCGTCTGGACCTTCTTGCGGTACATGTACACCGCCAGACCGGCCACGGCCGCCAGCGAGGCCTCCATGGCGATGATCCCGGTCCCGTTGAGGTCGACGCCCGCCAGGGACAGCAGCCCCGTGGTGCAGTCGCCCGCGGTGACCGCGAGGAACCAGACGCCCATCATCTGCGAGGCGTACTTCTGCGGCGCCATCTTGGTGGTCACCGACAGGCCGACCGGGGAGAGGCACAGCTCACCGATGGTCTGGATCATGTAGATCGAGACCAGCCACATCGGCGACACCTTGGTGCCGTCACCCGCCATCCCCATCGGGACGATGAAGACGAAGAACGACGCGCCGACGAGGACCAGGCCCATCGCGAACTTCACGACGGTGCTGGGCTCCTGGTTCTTGCGCGCCAGCCACAGCCACAGCCAGGCGAAGACCGGGGCCAGCGCCATGACGAACAGCGGGTTCAGCGACTGGTACCAGGTGGCCGAGAAGTCGAACCCGAAGACGCTGCCGGCGGTCTTGTCGTCGGCGAACAGGGACAGCGTCGAGCCGCCCTGGTCGTAGATCATCCAGAACACGGCGGCGGCCACGAAGAACCAGATGTAGCCGTTCATCTTCGACTGCTCGCCCGCCGACAGCTCCTTGTCGCGCTTGATGCGCACCAGGACGGCGACCGGGATGACCAGACCGGCGAGGGTCAGCGGCACCAGCGCCCAGTTCAGCGTGTACGCGCCCAGGGCGACGACGGCACCGTAGAACACGGCGACGGCCACGACCGCGCCCGTCACCTTGAGCAGGATCGCGCGGCGCTCCTCGGGGCTCAGCGGGTTCGGGACGACGCTGCTCTTCGGGCTCAGGTGGCGCGTACCGAGCAGGAACTGGAGCAGGCCCAGGCCCATGCCGACCGCGGCGAGCGCGAAACCGATGTGCCAGTTGACTTCCTTGCCGACCGTGCCGATGACGAGCGGGGCGACGAAGGCGCCGAGGTTGATGCCGATGTAGAAGATCGTGAAGCCACCGTCGCGGCGCGGGTCCTCCGGGCCGTCGTACAGGTGGCCGACCATCGTGGAGATGTTGGCCTTCAGCAGACCGGAACCGGCCGCGACGAGGATCAGGCCGAGGAAGAAGACCGCCTGGCCGGGCAGCGCCAGGCACAGGTGGCCGAGCATGATCACGGCGCCGGCGACGGCGACCGTCTTGCGGGCGCCCCAGACGCGGTCACCGAACCAGCCGCCCGGCATGGCCATCAGGTAGACCATCGACACGTAGACGGAGTAGATGGCCGTGGCCGTGGCCGCGGTCATCGCCAGGCCGCCGCCCTGGCTGCCGGTCGCGGCGTCGGCGCCGCCCGAGACCAGGTAGTACACGAGGAGGGCGCGCATGCCGTAGTAGCTGAAGCGCTCCCACATCTCCGTCAGGAAGAGAGTGGCCAGGCCGCGGGGGTGGCCGAAGAAGGCTGTGTCGCCGCCGGTGGTGCGGGGCGAATCCTTCGTCAGGCTGGACGCCATGGGTCGATCCTTGCTTGCTCGGGACGCGCTGCGCTTTGTGAGCGGTCACGCGCCCGGTGGGGGGCGGCCGGCACCGGCACGGATTCCGATCGCACCCCACGCCCGAACAGGGGTTCGCCCCCGTGTCACGCACGGGGGCGAGGGATCGGACCGCACCGGGATCCACGCCCCGGACATGTCATCACGGCACGGGGCCCGGCCCACAGGTCATTCACTGTCTCAAGGCTGGCAGAACCGGCCTTGCGCAGAAAGAGAACTTTGGCGCTGTTAACGGGCCAAAGGTCCCGGATAGTGCATCAGGCGTCTCGCCACCATACGACACGACAGTGCAGCATATGGAAGGACTTGAGAGATGGATCACAGGTGTTTGCGGAACCGGTGAAGCTGCTTTGAAGGTGTCAGCCGAGATGGACCCCATATTCGCAGGTCATGTTGATCATCGTGCGATCCCCCGGCGGGGCGTGTCGGGCGCGGACTACCATCACCCCATGACCCGTGTACTGCTCGCCGAGGACGACGCATCCATCTCGGAGCCGCTGGCCCGCGCCCTGCGGCGGGAGGGTTACGAGGTCGAGGTACGGGAGGACGGGCCGGGCGCGCTCGACGCCGGACTGCAGGGCCACGTCGACCTGGTCGTCCTGGACCTCGGGCTGCCCGGGATGGACGGGCTAGAAGTGGCCCGGCGGCTGCGCTCCGAGGGCCTCTCGGTGCCCATCCTGGTCCTGACGGCCCGCGCCGACGAGGTTGACACCGTTGTCGGACTGGACGCGGGCGCCGACGACTACGTCACCAAACCGTTCCGCCTCGCCGAGCTGCTCGCCCGCGTCCGGGCCCTGCTGCGGCGCGGCGCCAGCGAACCCGCCCCCGCCCCCGCGACGCACGGCGTGCGCATCGACGTCGAGTCGCACCGCGCCTGGATGGGCGACGAGGAGCTCCAGCTCACCGCCAAGGAGTTCGACCTGCTGCGAGTCCTCGTCCGCGACGCCGGCCGGGTCGTCACCCGCGACCAGCTGATGCGCGAGGTGTGGGACACCACCTGGTGGTCCTCCACCAAGACCCTCGACATGCACATCTCCTGGCTGCGCAAGAAGCTCGGCGACGACGCCGCCAACCCCCGCTACATCGCCACCGTGCGCGGCGTGGGATTCCGCTTCGAGAAGAGCTAGGCACCGAAAGCAGGCACCGTGCGCCGCCGACTGATCAACTCCACGCTCGCCGTGGTCCTCGTCGTCATCGCCGTCTTCGGGGTCTCCCTGGTGATCGTCGAGACGCGCACCATCAGCAGCAGCGCCCAGGAGAGCGTGGACTCCGAGGCGGTCCGGCTGGTCAGCATCGTCGAGAGCCGGCTCGTCGGCGGCGAGCCCGTCAACCCGGGCATCCTCGCCCAGCAGAGCGGCGCCAAGCGGTACGCCCTGATCGAGATCCCCGGCCGCGCCCCCATCGAGATCGGCGACCGCCCCGAGGACAGCGTCATCCGCGGCACCGCCGACGGCAAGCGCGGCGAGAAGGTCACCGTCGAGGAGTCCCGCTCCACCATCACCACCGAGGTCGGCCGCACCCTGCTGATCATCGGCGCCGTGGCGCTGCTCGCCGTGATCGCCGCCGTCCTCCTCGCCGTACGCCAGGCCAACCGCCTCGCCTCGCCGCTCACCGACCTCGCCGAGACCGCCGAACGGCTCGGCTCCGGCGACCCCAGGCCCCGCCACAAGCGGTACGGCGTGCCGGAGCTCGACCGGGTGGCCGACGTCCTCGACGCCTCCGCCGAGCGGATCGCCCGGATGCTCACCGCCGAGCGGCGACTGGCCGCCGACGCCTCGCACCAGCTGCGTACGCCGCTGACCGCGCTGTCCATGCGGCTGGAGGAGATCTCCGAGACCGACGACCTGACCACCGTCAAGGAGGAGGCGCACATCGCCCTCACCCAGGTCGAGCGGCTCACCGACGTCGTCCAGCGGCTGCTGACCAATTCGCGCGACCCGCGCACCGGCTCGGCGATCGCCTTCGACCTCGACGAGGTCGTCAAGCAGCAGATCGAGGAGTGGCGCCCGGCCTACCGCAGCGCGGGGCGGGCGATCGTACGGTCCGGGAAGGTCGGCATGCGGGCCGTCGGCACCCCCGGTGCGGTCGCCCAGGTACTGGCCGCGCTGATCGAGAACTCGCTGATGCACGGGGGCGGCACGGTCGCCCTGCGCACCCGGGTCACCGGGAACCAGGCCGTCGTCGAGGTCACCGACGAGGGCCCGGGCGTACCGCCGGACCTGGGGGCGCGGATCTTCGAGCGGACCATCAGCGGCCGCAACTCCACCGGGATCGGGCTCGCCGTCGCCCGCGACCTCGCGGAGGCGGACGGCGGCCGGCTGGAGCTGCTCCAGCAGCAGCCGGCCGTCTTCGCGCTGTTCCTCAGCCGCGAGGTGCCCAGCCGCAAGGACAAGCCGGGCGGTGAAGAGCCCCGTACGGTCCGCTAGCGGCGCGGGGCGACCGGCTCGCCGGTCCGCTCCGGCTCGGCCCGGCGCTGCTCAAGGAACGATTCCGCAGCCGGTACGGGCTCGTGGCCCGGCAGCGTACGGAAGACCCACGTCCGGTACGACCAGAAGCGGAACAGGGTCGCCACACCGATCCCGAAGAACTTGAAGAAGTTGTTCTGCAGCGGGCTGTCCCAGCCGAAGCCGTACGTCGCGGCGTACAGCACACCGTTCTCGATGACCAGCCCCGCCAGGCTGAACAGCAGGAAGAGCGTCAGCTCCTTCGTACGCCGGCTCTTGTCACGGTCCCGGTACGTGAAGTAACGGAACCCCACGTAGTTGAACGCGATGGCGACGACCGTGGCCAGCAGGCTGGCCCGGACGACCGGGAGCTCCGTGGTGTGCCGCAGCAGGTTGAAGACCGCCATGTTCACCAGCAGGCCGAGGCCGCCGACGAGACCGAATTTGGCGATCTCGCGGACGAGCTGGTCCAGCCGCACGCGCAGTGCGCCCCGTTCACTCATGGTGATCTTTCAGCCCCGTCCGGTCGAGTGGGTCAACCAAGCCATGCTAACCACCCGCCCCTGACCGCGCGCGGGGACGGATAAAGGCCCCCCGCGGGGGCCGGATACCCTAAGAGGGTGACGTTTCCGGTAGTAGGCATGGTGGGCGGCGGACAGCTCGCCCGGATGACTCACGAGGCGGGCATCCCCCTCGGCATCAAGTTCAAGCTCCTCAGCGACTCCCCCCAGGACTCCGCGGCCCAGGTGGTGAGCGAGGTCGTCATCGGCGACTATCGCGACCTGGACACACTGCGTGAGTTCGCACGCGGCTGCGATGTGATCACGTTCGATCACGAGCACGTACCGACCGAGCACCTGCGGGCCCTGGAGGCGGACGGCATTCCCGTCCGGCCGGGGCCCGACGCATTGGTGCACGCCCAGGACAAGGGCGTGATGCGGGCCAGGCTCGACGAGATCGGCGCACCGTGCCCGCGCCACCGCATCGTGAAGGACCCGGCGGACGCGGCGGCCTTCGCCGCCGAGACCGGGGGCTTCCCGATCATCCTCAAGACGGTGCGCGGCGGGTACGACGGCAAGGGCGTGTGGTTCGTCCGCTCCGAGGACGACGCCCGCGACCCGTTCCTGGCGGGCGTGCCGGTCCTCGCGGAGGAGAAGGTCGACTTCGTACGCGAGCTGGCGGCCAACATCGTCCGCTCCCCGCACGGCCAGGCCGTGGCGTACCCCGTCGTCGAATCACGGCAGGTCGACGGCGTCTGCGACACCGTCATCGCCCCCGCGCCCGGCCTGTCGGCCGAGCTGGCCGGCCAGGCCCAGGAGCTCGCGCTGCGCATCGCCAAGGAACTGGACGTCGTCGGCCACCTCGCCGTCGAGCTGTTCGAGACCCGCGACGGCCGCATCCTCGTCAACGAGCTGGCCATGCGCCCCCACAACTCGGGCCACTGGACCCAGGACGGCGCGGTCACCTCGCAGTTCGCCAACCATGTACGGGCCGTGCTCGACCTGCCGCTCGGCGACCCGCGCCCGCGCGCCACGTGGACCGTCATGTGCAACGTGCTGGGCGGCGACTACCCCGACATGTACCAGGCCTACCTGCACTGCATGGCCCGTGACCCCCAGCTGAAGATCCATATGTACGGCAAGGACGTGAAGCCCGGCCGCAAGGTGGGGCACGTCAACACCTACGGCGACGACCTCGACGACGTGCTGGACCGCGCGCGTCACGCCGCCGGCTACCTGCGAGGAACGATCGTTGAGTAACCCCCTGGACACTCCGCTCGTGGGCATCGTCATGGGCTCCGACTCCGACTGGCCCGTCATGGAGGCCGCCGCGTCGGCCCTCGACGAGTTCGAGATCCCGTACGAGGTCGACGTCGTCTCCGCGCACCGGATGCCGCGCGAAATGATCGCGTACGGGGAGCGCGCCGCCGACCGGGGCCTGAAGGCGGTCATCGCGGGCGCCGGCGGCGCCGCGCACCTGCCCGGCATGCTCGCCTCGGTCACCCCGCTGCCGGTCATCGGTGTGCCCGTGCCGTTGAAGTACCTGGACGGCATGGACTCCCTCCTGTCGATCGTCCAGATGCCCGCGGGCGTCCCCGTGGCCACCGTCTCGGTGGGCGGGGCGCGCAACGCGGGCCTGCTGGCGGCGCGCATCCTGGCGACCTCCGACCCCGACCTCCTGACCCGCATGGCCGACTTCCAGCAGGAGCTGAACGACCAGGCGACCGAGAAGGGCAAGCGGCTGCGGGCGAAGGTCGAGGGCTCGGCGTCCTTCGGTTTCGCCAAGTGACGGCCGGCCGTTTCCAGGACGAGGCGCGCGAGCTGCTCGCCTCGTACCCCGTGGTCGACGGCCACAACGACCTGCCGTGGGCGCTGCGCGAGCACGCCGGCTACGACCTGGACCGCCTCGACATCGGGGCGGACCAGACGGGCCGGCTCCACACCGACATCCCGCGACTGCGGGCGGGCGGCGTCGGCGCCCAGTTCTGGTCGGTGTACGTGCGCACCGGCATGGCGGGCGACGACGCGGTCAGCGCGACGCTGGAGCAGATCGACTGCGTCGACCGGCTGCTCGCCCGCCACCCGGCCGACCTGGCGCCCGCGCTGACCGCCGACGACATGGAGGCGGCGCGGGCCTCCGGGCGCATCGCGTCGCTCAAGGGCGCCGAGGGCGGCCACTCCATCAACAACTCGATGGCCACCCTGCGGGCGCTGTACGCCCTCGGCGTCCGCTACATGACCCTGACCCACAACGACAACGTCCCCTGGGCCGACTCGGCGACGGACGCCCCGGGCGTCGGGGGCCTCTCCCCGTTCGGCCGGGAGGTCGTCCGTGAGATGAACCGCCTCGGCATGCTGGTGGACCTCTCGCACGTGGCCGACACGACGATGCGTGACGCGCTGGCGGTGTCCGAGGCCCCGGTGATCTTCTCGCACTCCTCCTCCCGGGCCGTGTGCGACCACCCCCGCAACATCCCCGACGACGTGCTGGCGCTCCTCCCCGCCAACGGGGGCGTCGCCATGGCCACGTTCGTCCCCAAGTTCGTCCTCCCCGCCGCCGTCGACTGGACCCGGCGGGCCGACGAGAACATGCGGGCGCACGGCTTCCACCACCTGGACACCACCCCCGAGGCGATGCGCGTCCACGCGGCCTTCGAGGAGGCCCACCCGCGCCCGGTCGCCACCGTCGCCACGGTCGCGGACCACCTCGACCACATGCGGGAGGTCGCGGGCATCGACCACATCGGCATCGGCGGCGACTTCGACGGCACGGCGTTCACCCCGTCGGACCTGCCGGACGTCTCGGCGTACCCGAACCTCATCGCCGAGCTCCTCGCCCGCAGGTGGTCCCGTACGGACCTGGCGAAGCTCACCTGGCACAACCCGCTGCGCGCCCTCCGCGACGCGGAATCCGTCTCCCGCTCCCTGTCGGCCCGCCCCGCCTCCACGGCCACGCTCACGTCCCTGGACACCTGACCACCCGCCGGGGCCGCCGGTGGGAGCGGGGTGCGGCCCCTCCGGGCTCACCTCCTCGAGCCCGGCGGCCGAGCCCTGCCGGGGCCGGGCGACGGCCTGACCCGGTGGGCGGTGGGGTGCGGCCCCTCCGGGCTCACCTCCTCGAGGCCGGCGGCCTTGGGTTTCGCGATGGGGAGCTCATGTGCCGCCGCCAACCTCTGCGGGGGCGACCCTGCACGGCCACACCCCGGTCGTACGCCGTCTGCGGGCGGTGGGTCCCCCTGTGCCGTGTACGGCGAGGAGGGGCCGTGCAGGGTCGCCCCCGCAGCCGACGGCGGCGAGATACGGCCACCAGGGCGCTCGGGCGCCCCGCCGACGGCGAGGAGGTGAGCCCGGAGGGGCCCCGACCCTTGCCCACCGGCAGCAACCGCGTCGGCCCCGCGCCGCACGGCTCCCCGCGCCGCATGGCTCCCCGCGCCGCACGGCACCCCGCGCCGCACGGCACCCCGCGCCGCACGGCTCCCCGCGCCGCACGGCTCCCCGCGCCGCACGGCTCCCCGCGCCGCACGGCACCCCGCGCCGCTCCGGCTGGGTCACCCGGACGCAGTACGTCGCCGCGACCCCCGCCCCGCCCCGTGCCACCGTGGGCGTATCGAACAGCGGCTCGTCGCCCGTCCCGGAGCGGAGCTCCCCCATGGCAGACCTGCAGGACCACCCGTACGCAGCACCCTCCGCGATCGGTGAACTCGACGACACGCCCGACGGCGCCGCCGAGGCGCCCACGCCCGCCGAGGTCGACATCGAGCGGGCCCGCGTGCTGCTCGCCGCGCAGCTGGTGGTCGACGGTCACAACACCCTCGCCCAGGAGCTGGACCGCACCCACTGGCACGACCTCCAGCACGGCTCGGCCCTGCTCGACACCGACATCCCGCGCATCCGCGCCGGCGGCGTCGGCGCGCAGTTCTGGTCGCTGCACGTACCGCCCGGCCCCGCCGCCGTGCAGGACACACTGGACCGAATAGACGCCGTACGCACCCTCATCGCGTCCTGCCCGGAGGCCCTGCGGCTCGCCCTCACCGCCGCCGACATGGTCCAGGCCCGCGACTGCGGCCGGATCGCGTCCCTCCTCGGGCCCGTCTCCGGCGCCGCCCTCGGCGACTCGCTGGCCACCCTCCGCGCCTACCACGCGCTCGGCGTCCGCAGCGTGAGCATCGCCGGTACGCACTGGACGGCCGACCGCGCCGGCCTGACGCCGTTCGGCGAGGAGGCGGTGCGCGAGATGAACCGCCTCGGGGTCCTCGTCGACCTCTCCGGCGCCTCCGAGCCCACCATGGACCGGGTCCTCGACGTTTCCAAGGCGCCGGTCATCCTCTCCCACTCGGCGGCCCACGCCCTCACCCCGCACTCCGCCAACGTCCCCGACGACGTACTGCGCCGCCTGCACGCCAACGCGGGCGTCTGCATGGTGAGCTTCGCGCCCGACCAGGTGGCCCGCCACGCCGGTCAGCCGGCCACCCTGTGGGACGTGGCCGACCATGTGGAGCGCGTCCGTGAGGTCGCCGGGCCGGAGTGCGTCGGGCTGTCGGGTTCGTACGGCATGGCGACCGACGCCCCGCACACCATCGGCCTCGAAGACGCGTCCTGCTACCCGAACCTCATCGCCGAGCTGCTGCACCGCGACTGGTCCGAGGCCGACATCGCCGCCCTGACGTGGGGCAACGCGGCCCGTGTCGTGCGCGAGGCGGCGGAGGCCGCGCAACCGGCGTAGGGCCTACGCGCGGCACAGGCAGAACGGGTGCCCCGCCGGATCCGCGTACACCCGGAAGCCCCGCTCGCCCCCGTGGTCGTCGACGTCCAGCGGACGGGCGCCGAGCGTGAGGACCTGCTCGTGCGCGGCGTCGAGGTCCTCGACGTCGAGGTCCAGGTGGAGCTGCTGGGAGTTCCGGTCGGCCCGCGGCCATTCGGGCGGGCGAAGGTCCGGCGCGCGCTGGAAGGCGAGCCGCTGCCCGTCGGGGAGGTACAGGTCGATCCAGTCCTCGTCGCCGGGATCGCCCTTCACGTCACCACCGAGGATCGCGGCGTAGAACTCGGCGAGCCGGCGCGGTTCGGGACAGTCGATCGCGGTGAGGGTGAGTGTCGCAAAGCCCATGGCGCCCGAGTGCCGCCCACGCCGCCCCGTAAACCCGCGGCCCGTCCTCAGGCCCGCGGGCGGCCCATCGCGCGGAACGTCCAGCCCGCCTCGCGCCAGCGCTCCGCGTCCAGCGCGTTGCGGCCGTCCAGGATGAGCCGGTTCGCCGCGACCTCGCCCAGCTCCGCCGGGTCCAGCTCGCGGAACTCGCGCCACTCCGTCAGGTGCAGCACCACGTCCGCGCCCCGCACCGCGTCCAGGGCGCTGTCGGCGTACGCCAGCGTCGGGAACAGCCGCCGGGCGTTGTCCATGCCCTTCGGGTCGTACACGGTGACCTGGCCGCCCTGGAGGTGGATCTGACCGGCGACGTTCAGCGCGGGGGAGTCCCGTACGTCGTCCGAGTCCGGCTTGAACGCCGCACCCAGCACCGCCACCCGCTTGCCGAGGAACGTGCCGTCGCCCAGGGCCTCGCGCGCCATGCCGACCATCTGGCCGCGGCGCCGCATGTTGATGGAGTCGATCTCGCGCAGGAACGTCAGCGCCTGGTCGGCGCCCAGTTCACCGGCGCGCGCCATGAAGGCCCGGATGTCCTTGGGGAGGCACCCACCGCCGAAGCCGATCCCGGCCCGGAGGAACTTCGCGCCGATCCGCTCGTCGTAGCCGATGGCCTCGGCGAGCTTCACCACATCGCCCCCGGCGGCCTCGCACACCTCCGCCATCGCGTTGATGAAGGAGATCTTCGTCGCGAGGAAGGAATTCGCGGCGGTCTTCACCAGCTCCGCCGTGGGGAAGTCGGTCACCACGAACGGCGACCCTTCCTCCATCGGGGTGGCGTACACCTCACGCAGCAGCTTCTCCGCCGCCGCGCTCTCCACGCCCACCACGATCCGGTCCGGGTGCAGCGTGTCCTGCACGGCGAAGCCCTCCCGCAGGAACTCCGGGTTCCACGCCAGCTCCGCGTCCGCGCCCACCGGCGCCCGGTCGGCGAGCAGCCGCGCGAGCCGCTCCGCGCTGCCGACCGGCACGGTCGACTTGCCGACGACCAGCGCGGGACGCTTCAGGTGCGGGGCGAGCGAGCCGAAGGCGGCGTCGACGTAACTCATGTCGCACGCGTAGTCACCGTGCTTCTGCGGTGTGTTCACGCAGACGAAGTGGATGTCGCCGAAGTCGCCGACCTCCTCCCACGACGTCGTGAAGCGCAGCCGCCCGGTGGAGCCCTCGATCCCGGCGACGTGCCGGTGCAGCAGCTCCTCTAGCCCCGGCTCGTACATCGGGACGCGCCCCGCCGAGAGCATCTCGATCTTCTCGGGGACGACGTCGAGCCCGAGCACCTCGAATCCCAGCTCCGCCATGGCCGCCGCATGGGTGGCGCCGAGGTATCCGGTGCCGATCACGGTGATCTTGAGGGCCATACGGTGCTCCATTGACGTACGGGAGGGAGTGCGGCCCCGAGCATAGTCGTGCCCCGGCGAGGGCACCGTTCTCCCGGGACCGGTGCTGTCGTCAAGCTCACGTATGCCTGGCTCGCCCCGTCCCACTAAAATTCGGGTTACTTAACGGTAGTTAGCAGCAGCTCTGGGGAGTGAGAGACCTTGGCGGGAACGCCTGACTTCGATCTGTACCGCCCGTCCGAAGAGCACGACATGCTCCGGGACACCGTCCGCTCGCTCGCCGAGGCCAAGATCCTCCCGTTCGCCGCCGCGGTGGACGAGGAGGCCCGCTTCCCGCAGGAGGCGCTGGACGCGCTCGTCTCCTCCGACCTGCACGCCGTGCACGTCCCCGAGACGTACGGCGGCGCGGGCGCCGACGCCCTCGCGACCGTCATCGTCATCGAGGAGGTCGCCCGCGTCTGCGCCAGCTCCTCCCTGATCCCGGCGGTCAACAAGCTGGGCTCGCTCCCGGTGATCATCTCCGGCTCGGAGGACCTCAAGAAGAAGTACATGACCCCGCTCGCCAAGGGCGACGCGATGTTCTCGTACTGCCTCTCCGAGCCCGACGCGGGCTCCGACGCCGCCGGCATGAAGACCAAGGCGGTCCGCGACGGCGACTTCTGGGTCCTCAACGGCGTGAAGCGCTGGATCACCAACGCGGGCGTCTCCGAGTTCTACACGGTCATGGCCGTCACCGACCCGGCCAAGCGCTCCAAGGGCATCAGCGCCTTCGTCGTCGAGAAGGGCGACCCGGGTGTCTCCTTCGGCGCCCCGGAGAAGAAGCTCGGCATCAAGGGCTCCCCGACCCGCGAGGTCTACCTCGACAACGTACGCATCCCCGCCGACCGCATGATCGGCGAGGAGGGCACCGGCTTCGCCACCGCGATGAAGACCCTGGACCACACCCGCATCACCATCGCGGCCCAGGCCCTCGGCATCGCCCAGGGAGCCCTGGACTACGCCAAGGGGTACGTCCAGGAGCGCAAGCAGTTCGGCAAGCCGATCGCCGACTTCCAGGGCGTGCAGTTCATGCTCGCCGACATGGCGATGAAGATCTCCGCCGCCCGCGCCCTCACCTACCAGGCCGCCGCGGCCTCGGAGCGCGGCGACGCCGACCTCACCTACCTCGGCGCCGCCGCCAAGTGCTTCGCCTCCGACATCGCCATGGAGGTCACCACCGACGCCGTCCAGCTCCTCGGCGGCTACGGCTACACCCGCGACTACCCGGTCGAGCGCATGATGCGCGACGCCAAGATCACCCAGATTTATGAAGGCACGAACCAAGTCCAGCGGATCGTGATGGCAAGGAACCTTCCCTAGCAGGGTTTTTGCAGGTCAAAGGCTGTTTCGAGGGTCCGAGAGGACTGCTTTGGCATTCTGTCCGCTGCGGCCCGATCAGGACCGTTCCAGGGCGTCATGCTGGGGGAATCCTGGGCGGACGCCGAGCCGAAAGTGGCCGCTGACCTGTACAAACAACGCAGCCCCCGGCGAGATGCCGGGGGCTGTTGTCGTCCGCCCATCAGGCGACCTCTGATGCCTCCGCTGGGTCGTCCGCGCCGGGCGTCAGCATCGTCGCGATGGCGGCCCTGCCACGTTGCTCAGCTCCTTCGAAGATGTAGTGGTAGTGCTCCCTCAGTACGTCCGTACTGCTGTGGCCCATCCAGTCGGCCACATCGTTCTCGGGGACTCCGGCGTACAGCAGTCGCGACCCGTAGTAGTGCCGGAGTGAGTGAGCCTTGCAGTACTTCACCTGTCCCTTGCCCAGAGCCTCCATCCAGATCTTCGGGTAGAAGTACGACGCGTAGAGGTAGCCAGTCCGCGTCACGTTGGGGAAGAGGAGCCGTTCCGGCCCCCATACGCCGTGGTTCTTGATGTGCCGCCGAAGCTCGAAGGCGACGTTCGGTGGGAGGGGGACGGTTCGCCCTGGCTCCCCTTCGTCACGAGCCTTGATGTGCCGACGCTGGATGGCGCTGTTCTTCCCCGACTCGGTGTCTCCGTCCTCCGCAATCTGGAAGTCGACGCGAAGCGTCTCGGCCTTGAAGTCGATCTGATCGCGGGATACCGCCATGGCCTCACCCAGCCGCAGACCACACCCGGCCATGAGCCACAGCATCGCGCGGTATCGCGGAGGAGCGGCATCGAGCATCGCCAGGACTTCCCGCGTCGTGAGTCGCCGGGCGGTGCTCTTGTGCTCCCGGATCTCCTTGGCGCGGCTGCCTGCGCCCTTGTTGGTCCGATCGGTCGCGCAGTCCGCAAGATCGCCCCGTTCCTGGAAGCGGACGCATTGGGGGTGTACGTGGCTGCCCTGTCGATGTGGTCGGCCGCTATCGGCGGAACGGTTCACGTTTCATCCCGTGGCAACGCCCGCCCCGTGCTCCTGTGGTCCGCCCTGGTGGCCGGAACGGGCAGGGGGAAGGGAACCGCGCTCCGGGCCGCGCTTCACGTCCTTGACAAGTCTCTGGGCCGCTTCCTCGCCACCCACACCACCTCCGGGATCACCTCCGGCGCGAGCACGATCAACCACTAGTGGGAGCAGCAGGAAGCGACCGCCGAGACCGAGCACGGGCGCGACGTGCGCGCCCTGGTGGTGGAAGAGGAATGGTCGGAAGTGCTCCGCCGAGTGAAGCGGGACGCGTCGTTCACCACCAAGCTGCGGACCGCATGGGACGGGGCGACACTGCGCAACACCACCAAGGAGGAGGCGCAGGAAGTACGCGATCCCGCCATGGTGTTGCACTGCCACGTCACGCCGTCTGACTGGGCGAAGTACGTGGGCGAGTCGGAAGCGGCCGGAGGCTCGTACAACCGCATCCCTCCCTTCCTGCTTGGGTCGGTCCCCATGCTGGACGACGACCGCGTGAGCCTGCCGAAGGTGGATGGTTCGGAGCTGTCCGACGCCTACGGGTGGGCGACCGCCCGGCCGCGTGTGATCACGCTTGCGGAGGATGCCCGGCCGCTGTGGCGGATCGTGCGCCGCTACGCCCGCATCCTGGGTGAGACCCTGCCCCGAAGGACAGGCCGTGTTCATCGAGCGCACGGCGGAACAGACGCTTCGCGTTGCGGCCTGCCTGGCTGCCTCGGAGTGCTCCGAGCACATCACGGAAGAGATGCTGTCGGCTGCCTTCACGCTCGTTCGCCGGTCCGTCCAGGACGCCGTCCGCATCACCAAGGGGGCCACCTCTCCCATGGTGAAGCGACAGCCGCTCAGCCTCGCAGACAAGGTCCGGGCCCGCATCGAACTGCACGGCGGTCGCGCCACGTCGTCTCAGGTGCTCCCGTACGTGGGAGCAACTGCCAGTGAGGTCAAGGCACTCCCCGAAATCGTCGTCACGGTGGAACGGTCAGGGAAGACCGGCCGACCAGCCACCGTTTTCACGCTGCGCCGAGACAGTTCCCAGCGCGAGGAGTCAGGGCCGGCCCAGCGGACCGTAATGGAAACCAACGGAACCAAGGTCGTCCGCCTGGACGCCTACCGCCCGGCCCCCAAGGCCCTGGAGCCCGAGCCGGTGAGACATCCGGAACCGATCCCAGACGCCAACCCCTTCCGCGCGTTGCTCTAACCAACCAAGGAAGCCCCGGCCACAAGGGCCGGGGCTTCTTTGTTGATTCGACTACTCGACTGGGCAGGCCAGTTCAGAATGGGAACGATTCGGGGCGCACGTCACCACTGCCAGGGACAGATACGAGGGACGTTCGAGGTAGAAGCCGTACGACACATCAGCGCCCGAGTGCAGGTGTGCGGCAGCCGCGTTCGCCAGTTGTGCCAGATGAGTCGTTTCCCGCTCCCTCTCGGAAGCGAACCGGGGCGCGTGCTCGGCCAGCCGCTCCCCGAGCCAGACTGCCGCCTCCTTCGCCTCTTCCCACGTGCCACGAACTAAGGAACGGGGCTTGATGAGCCAGTACGCCGTTTCGAGGGGCGGTAGGTCGACGTTCGGGAACTCCGCCGCGACCTCCCGATACCTCTGGATCAGTTCCAGCTTGCTTCCGGCCGGGGGCGGATCGGGATGAGGGGGCCGCCGTAGGGCCTCGTTGTCGAAGCGCTCCTTCGGGCCGGTCCACAGATAGCCGTGGTGGTGCATGAGTCGTTCCCGTTTCGAGAAGTGCCAGCCGGGCACGGGCCCAGGGGCGGGGGATGGACCCGGCCCGGCTGACGGAGAGGGAGGATCAGACGTTGAGGCCGAACCGCGCCGGGTCGATCCCGGCTGCGTCCAGTTCCTCCGTGGTGAACCGCAGCGGCTGCGCGTCCGGCCGCTTGCTGTCGCCGAGGGCCCAGGCGTCGTCGCCGATCCGGGCCAGGGTCACGCACCCCTCGGTACAGGGGCCGCCGCACGCCTTCACGAACGAGGCCCCGTCGATGTCGAGCCCGTACAGGTCGGTTCCGTTCAGCATTACTGCACCTTCCTGCTCAACTAATCGCGGCCATGGCTGACCGCCGCCGCCCATTCCGGGCGGGAGTTCAAGGGAGGAGAGGGAGAGACTTCAGCGTCCGGAACCTTGGCCGCGTTCCGTGCAGCGCCAGCACTCGCATGGCGGCCAAGCGCTCGTGAGCAGGGGCGGAAGATCGTCCGTCGTGGCCACGGCTTGCTCCGGCCCCCAGGTCTGCCCTGAGTCGCGAGAGACCCGCATGGTCATCAGGGGGCGGTCGGCAAAGAGCCTTGAGCCCGTTCCCTTGCTCATGACGCGTGCGCTTCCATCCGTACGTTGGCGTCGGATACGGCGCTGTAGTCGAACGTGGAGCGGGCGTTCTCGCGGGCTACCGATATGGACAGGCAGTCAGCGCAACCGGGTTTGGGTGACGGATCGCGCGGTGGCTCCGACAGGCACGTCCCTGCTGGCGTATTGGTTCCAGGATCGGAAGTTCTCTCTTCGCTCTCCATGGCGCCATCTTCGGCGGGCCACGGAGGCAGCTCTAGCCTGTTTCCTGTTCCCGCAAAAAGTCGTCGCGGATTCCTTCGACCAGGCTCCGCATGTCGTCACCGGACAGTGCCACCCGTTCGAACCCGTGGAATTTCTCTACGTAGATTTCTACGTCCCTGGGATCAGTGACGAGCACCTCGGCATGGACCGTCTCGACGGTGACCATGCGGTTGTCCCGGATCGCAAACGAGTGGTTCGCGACATCATGCTGCTGAACGCTCAACGGGACTACTCGGATGTCGATGTGAGACAGACGCGACATCGAAACAATTCGGTCCAGCTGGGCAGCCATCATCGACGGCTCGACGAGCCGCCACCGCAGAACAGGTTCCGTGATGACGAACCGCAATGACTTCGTGCTGTCGTAGAGGACTGCTTGGCGTTCCAACCGGCCGCTGACGGTGCGGTTGAGGGTGTCTTCACTCAGGCTGTGGCGTTGCAGAACGGCCCGAATGTACTCGGGAGTCTGGAGCAGACCCGGAACCAGAGCCGGTTGGAACATCCGCAGCACTGACATCTGGGCTTCAAGAGCCTTGACCTCCTGCTGGCCCTTGTGGACTCCAACCCGTTTCAACAGCCGCCACTCGGTCGTCTCGGTGCCGGCCGTTCGAGCCGCATCGGTGTACTCGGCCTTGATCTCCTCGGATACGCCGATGGCGATCAGGATGCGCTCGACGTCCGTCGCGCTGGGCGCCAGCTTCGCATTCTCGATCTTGGAGAGCTTGGACGGAGACATGAGGGCGCTGCGGGCCACTGCTTTGGCCTCCTTTCCGGATGCCTGGCGCAGTGCCCGCAGCGCGGCCCCCAACTGTGCTCTGTTCACGCCCCGTACTTGGCCCACCATTCCGTGAAGGGCTCCGCGTGGGTGAGTGCCGTGCCACGGTGCCCGGCGAATTCCGCCGTTCGTTCCGATGACAGCACTTCCGAGCCCAGGTACTTTCCAGCGCCGTCGTAGTTCATTACGGCCACGGACTCGGAGTCGAAGAGCCAGAAGTCAGGTACGTTCTGTAGGGGGTTCGGCCTGTCGGTGACGTCCAGAATGAAGAACTCCTCACCTCCAGACATGTTCTTCTGGTACCCCCACCCGAGTTCGAACCTGAGATAGTCCGTGAGAGGGCGGCGCAGAATGTGAACCCGGTAGACCCGTTTCCCTTCTCCGGTGTGTGAGCGGAGTTGTTCGACCCATCCCGCGTTGTAGTCGTCCGGCTGTGGCTCCCCGGCCAGGAACGCGCGATAGGCATCGACGTTCCCCGACTTGCTGTAGTCGTCGAGGGTTTCGAGCCGGAACGCCTCACGCTGGAACGTGTCGAAGAGGTCGCCGAGGGTCCTAGATGAGGTTGTCACGGATGGCCTTCTGGATCAGTTCCATCGGGATCTCGACCAGGGTTTCGTGAGCGGGAATCTGAAGCCCGTGGTCGGTCGGAGTCTCCCCCTGGACCAAGAGCGTGCCGCGATCCGTCGCGTAGATCGTCGGGCACTCCGTGATGTCGCACGTGCTGACCAGCTTGGTGACCTTCATGGTCGGGGTTCCCCTCTCCCGTGCTGCCAGTACCCCGCATCTGGGTTGATGCTCCCGAGGCCAGGGCGCGCGGGTCAAGCGATCACGGTTGACGGAACGGGAAACCGCGTAACCTCCCCGGAGCCTGCCGCTCCTCCGACCGGTCGGGGAGGCTGCCGCCAATACGGCGCCGACCTGGGCAGACTGCTAACGATCATGGGGAAATGCTGGGGAGGGCCCCTGTAGGAGGGGTGTTCGTACAGGTCAGCGCCGTATGACCTGTAAAGCACGCAGATCTACGAAGGCACGAACCAGGTCCAGCGGATCGTGATGGCAAGGAACCTGCCGTAGCAGGTTTCCGCCAGGCGGCCCCCGGCGCAGGAGCAACGCCGGGGGCCGTCTCGTGCGGCTACTCGCCGGGGCGGCCATCACGCACCTCCGAGGAGATCGAGCACATCGGGGACGGGCGGAAAGTGCGGCGCGCACTCGGGGCAGGCGTAGACGTTGAACCCGGGCCCGGAGCTCTGGTGGACCTCGGAGACGACCACGGGCGAGTCCGTGATCCGTTCACAGTGCACGCACATGCGGACAGGCAGCCGCCGGGCGGGGCTCGGGTCAGTCACGAGGCAGCGCCCACTCCGTGCGGGTGGGTGTCCAGGTCCAACAGGTACGGGCGTACGAGGACCGAGTCCTCGCCATCGAGAACGTGCGCCTGCCCGTACGGGGAACGGTGCGCGGGGAGCCGTACCACCCTGGCCGGGACCGTCGGGGCAG
This sequence comes from Streptomyces sp. CB03234, assembly GCF_001905885.1. Classification (GTDB taxonomy): domain Bacteria; phylum Actinomycetota; class Actinomycetes; order Streptomycetales; family Streptomycetaceae; genus Streptomyces. Next base: position 575,084 of record NZ_LIYH01000006.1, read on the forward strand.
GCCGGCAACCCGCCCGGCGCCTACCCGAACCGGGCGCGAACGTGCCCAGCACCAGGCGTACGAACGCGTGGATAATGCTCATGTCGTCAGCTCCTTCGAAGCTGGTGGCCACGCCCCCGGACGGCTCCACCCGTCGCGGGGGTCTTTCGTGGCGACCATACCCGAACCTGGTCATGCCCTGCCATGGCATGACACGAATGAGCGTCGCTTTCCCTGCCTACGTACGGTCGTTCCATGGTGGAGATCCCCAAGGGCTATGGCCCGGATGACGAACTGGATCCAGAAGCGGCCGACCCGCTGTACCTGCAGCTCGCGGCTGTTCTGATCTCCCGGATCGAGCATGGTGTGTACCCGCTCGGCCGCGCCGTTCCCGGCGTCGACAGGTTGATGCAGCAGTTCGGGATCGCTCGGGGCACCGCCCGCAAGACCTTGGTGCTGCTGGCCGAGCTCGGATACGTGCGGACGGTCGTGGGCAAAGGGTCGTTCGTCATCGAGCGCGAGCCGTCCGCCGCACCCGACGGCGACCAGGCCGCAGACTGACGTACGGACCGCGCGCCATCGGTTATGACGGCGTAGCGCCTCTTGGCGCGGGCTCAGGCCGGCGGGTGCCGCGGCCACGCCAACGTCCCGCCGCGCCGGACGCGGTGGTCAGGCGTCGCCGTACCGAGGGAGGCCGGTGGTCGGGATCGTCCACTCGCCGATGGTGACGTCCTCGCCGTACAGGAAATCCTTGCGCGTGGCGTATCGGGGGCCGGTCGGGGTGGAGTGGATGTCGGACAGCACCGCGCCCGAACCGGTGCGGGGATCGAAGATCACGTAGATGGGGATGCCGAGCAGCGGGTAGTCGCGTGTCTTGCCGACCCAGTCGTTGTCCGGGTTGGAGCGGGAGACCACTTCGATGGCGGCGATGAGCGAACGCGGATTGATGGAGCCTTCGACATCCAGGTCGGCCCACGGAATCACCATCACGTCGGGATGGCGCATGATGCCCTCGGGCTCGTCCTCGACGTCGGGCGTGCCGGTGTGGGCCAGTAGTTCATCAGGCATGACACGCTCCAGACGGCGGCTGATGTGCGCAGCCGTCACCTCGTGTGGTCCTCCCGGCGACATCATGTCGTGAACGATTCCTTCCTTGGTGATCTCGAATTTGCCGGGAAGCGTGTCATCCATGGACTGAACGAAATCCCGCATGGCCCGGTACAGGTGGGAGGTGCCCTGCTGCGCGTCGTCCGGGGCGATGCTCATGGCGTGCGCTCCTCGTCGTCTCTGCCCGGGGGGCAAGGGTCGTCCCGTTCATGCTAGGCGGCCTCCAGGAGATCGGACCGGCAGTCGCGGCAGCGGCCGGGGTCCGCGGCGCGGAAGGCACGGTCGCAGTCTTCGCAGTTCTGGAGCGGGGCGCGGGGGCTTCCGGGGAGCGGTGCCGGGGGGAGGGGTGGTGGCAGGAGCGCGGTGAGCCGGTGGGCGAGGAAGCCGGCGGGGTGTTTCAGCCGGTCGGGCAGGTCGGCTGTGAGGGCGTGGCGTACGGCGTCGGGATGGGCATCGCGTTCCAGCCAGGCGGCCACGGCAGGGGCCAGGCGGCGGACGTCCTTCTCGCTCAGGAGCAGCCTCGGCTCGTCGCGGCGCAGGCCGGCGAGGAGATCGGTGGCCATGCGGTGGCGCTCCAGGTCCGGGGCCTGCGGCTTGGGGAGCGGCGGGCGCGGGGGTGCCTGCTGCGGTACGGGGACGGGTTCGGGTTCCGGCGCGGGAGGCGGCGCCGGGGCAACGGGCGGTTCAGGAGCCGGTGCAGGCGGCGGCACAACAGCCGGTTCCGGGGCTGCGGCGGCGGCCGGGTGGTTGTACGAGACCGTCCTGGTGACGAGCTTGCCGCCGGGGAGGCGGACCAGCGTGCGCTCCAGGTAGCTGTGCTTCTCCAGCTCGCGCAGCGCGGCGGCGATGCGGGCCTCGCTCTCCGGGAACCGGTCGGCCAGCACCTTGATGCCGATCTTCGCCCCGTTGGGCAGCGACTGGATGTGCACGGCGAGGCCGATCGCGGTCAGGGACAGCTGGCCGTGCTGGGCGAGGTGGTTGCCGACGATCGTGAAGCGGCTGGTGTGGATCGAGTTCACGTGGATCACACCGAAAGCGGTGACGCGTCCGGGAACACGGGACGAGGCACGCGAGGGCGCGCTAACCTGCTGAGTATCCATCGGGAAGCTCCGAACTTCCTTGATGGTCAGGCCCTCGATCGGGATTGCAGTCCCGGCCGGGGGCCGACGCATGTCTGTGGTTGTCGCCGCGAGCATATGCCCGCCAACCCGCCCCATATCCAGCCCAATTCGGGAATGTCACCCGTGGGAGTGACAGGGGCGGGTGGGGGTCGAGTGGGGTCGGGTGGGTGGTTTTCCCGTTTCTTTCAAACGTTCTTAGAGCTTTTTGCATCGTGCGCCACCGCGTCGCGGTTCACCGGGTCGCGGGGATCCGCGACCCGGTGCCACCAGTCACGGTACGAGGTCGGCCTCGGCCCAGACGGTCATACGGGGCACGGGCCCGTGTACGACGCCCCAACGGTCGGCGCGCGCCGCGACGATCAGCAGCGCGCGCCCCGGCTCGGAGTCGGAGGGGGTGGGGGCAGCGGCGCCGGGACCGGGCGGCAGCCGGTCGCGATTGGGCGGACTTCGTGACATACGCGTCCGGGAGCCGACCGCCGGCCGTGCGGAGCCGCCGACGGCTCAGGTCCCGGCGGCGATCACCGGCTCCTCAGCGTTCCCGCGCGTACGTCACGATCCACGACACGGCGAGAACAACCCCGAGAACCCCCACGCCGAAGATGCCGAGGGCCTTCCACACCCCCTCTCCGTCCACCGCAGCGCGCACCCCGCCGGCGAGCCCGCCGACGGCCATGCAGACACCGAGGACGAACGCCTGCGAACTCCGGGGTTTCAGTCGGCGCCACCCGCTCGGGCGGCGGCGACCGGGCGGGGGCGGGCCCGCGGAGTGCTTCATCAATACCTCACCTTCTCCGGCGCCGTCGGCGCCTCCACATGGGTATTGCCTGGCTCCTATGTACATATTTGTCCGTCGTCCACCGCCGGGCGCGGAGCCGTCCACCCGTCACGTCCAGGCAGCGAACACCGAGAAGGCCCAGCAGGCGCCCGCGAGCCAGGTCATCCAGGGGTGGGCCATCCGCACCCGTACCGTGTCCTCCGGCGGTCGCAGACGCGGGTGGTGGAGCAGGAGGGTCACCAGATCGGCCCGCTCAGCCGCTCTGTCCGGCAGCCACGCCAGGCGATGGACCCACGGCAGCGCGGACGGTGGGGTCGAGACGTACTCGTCCGTGTGCTTCCCGGAGCTGACGATCGACAGTTGCCCCAGGCTTCCCGCGTGGACGCGCTTGATCCGCTCCCAGAGGACCGACCGGATCGCCCAGCCGACCCGCACGTGTACACCGTGCTGGTCGACGACGGCGCTCCAGTTGGCGAGGGCGCAGGCGAAGTAGGCCCAGATGAGAGGCGCTCCGGCCTGGAAGACCAGCCACTTCAGCCCGCCGAGGAAGCCCGGCTCGGCGGGCGAGCCGAGCAGGCCGTACCCGACGATGTGGGCGCAGGACAGCAGCGCGAGGATCCAGCCCGTCCAGCCGGCCCGCCACACGGTGGGCCCCGCGACGGGTGACATGGTCGCCGCCCGCCGCGCCAGCCTCTCCAGCCGCTCGGCGTGCGCCTGCCGCTCCGCGCGCCTGCGCTCCCGCCGCTTCTCCCTGGTCGCCTTCCGCATGGCGCACAGTGAGCCACGACGGCCGGCCGGTCCGCGCCGACCCCGACCGGCATGGTCCCGGCCGTGCCTTTGCCGGATCCCGGCAACCGGGCCGGGGCCCGGCGCGGTCACTTCTCCGTGACGGTGACCTTCTCGTCGTTCTGGATCTGCCGCACCAGCTGCTGCACCTTGGCCTTGTCCCACACGAGGTTGCCGCCGCGGGTGCCGTTGACCGGCATGTTCATCGACGTACCGTCGCCGCCGCTGATGCCCTTCATCGCGAAGAACATCTCGCCCAGGTCGAACAGCGACATGTCCTTGTCGACGATCAGCGTGTCCAGGCCCGCGCCCATCGTCGGGTAGAGCGCGAACGGGTTGAGGATCGTGCCGGGCGTCGCCGCCTGGCTCGCCAGCGCGGACAGGAACTTCTGCTGGTTCTTCGTACGGGCCAGGTCCGACTCGGCGAAGGCGTACCGGGTCCGTACGAACGCCAGGGCCTGCTCGCCGTTGAGGGTCTGCTTGCCGGCCTGGAAGTCGGCGCCCGACTTCTTGTCCTTGAAGCCCTTCTCGATGTTCATCTCGACACCGCCGAGGGCGTCGACGATGTTCGCGAAGCCGGCGAAGCCGATCTCGGCGTAGTGGTCGATGCGCAGCCCGGTGTTGTGCTCCACGGTCCGCACCAGCAGCTCGGGCCCGTCCTCCGCGTACGCGGCGTTGAGCTTCACCCGGCGGCCGTGGGCCGGGAAGGACTTGCCGGACTCGGAGCCGACGAACGACGGGATCTCCACGTCCGAGTCGCGGGGCAGCGAGACCATGGTGTTCCCGCTGCCGCACGCCGCCAGGATCATCATCGAGTCGGTGCGCTTGCCCTCGGCGGAGCCGGTGTGCAGCTTCCTCTTCTCCTCGGCCGTCATGCCCTCACGGCTGTCGGAGCCGACGATCAGGTACGTCGTGCAGTCGCCCTCCTTGGGGCGGTCGATGACCTTGGCGAGGTCCACCTCGCGGCGCATCTTGCCGTCGGCCCAGAAGTACGTACCGATCGTCGTGCCGAGCACGGCCACCAGCACGACGATCGACCCGATCTTGATGCGGCGGCGCCAGTCGGGCGCGGGCGCGTGCGGGTTCCCGCCGCCGCGTCCGCCGCCGCCCGGCGGGGTGCCGTAGACCTGGCCGGTGTTGTAGCCGCTGTCGTACCCGCGCGACTGCTGCTGCGGGACCGGCGGGCGCTGCGGCGGCGCGGCGGGGCGCTGCACATGGCGCATCACCCGGGCGCCCTCGGGCTGGGCGTCGGCGCTGCCACGGCCGTAACGCGCGTTGCGGTCGTCGGTCCATCCATCGGGCCAGTCGTTCATGCGGACCAGTGTGCAGGCCGCTCCCGGGGGCCCGACAGGGCGGGTGGGAAATCGGGCCGGGGCTGTAGCGAACCTGATGCAATGAGGGGCGGGACGGACTCGGGCATAGGGTGGAGGGCATGACAGATCAGGCCTCCGAGCTGCGGGGAAAGCCGACCTCAGCGTCCCGCACCACCCTCAGCCACATCATGACCGGCAGTGACACCAACCTCCTCGGTACGGTGCACGGCGGTGTGATCATGAAGTTGGTGGACGACGCGGCGGGAGCCGTCGCCGGCCGTCACTCCGGTGGGCCCGCCGTGACGGCGTCCATGGACGAGATGGTGTTCCTGGAGCCCGTGCGCGTCGGCGACCTGGTCCATGTCAAGGCACAGGTCAACTGGACCGGCCGGTCCTCCATGGAGGTCGGCGTCCGCGTCCTGGCCGAACGCTGGAACGAGTCCACGCCCGCGACCCAGGTCGGCTCGGCCTACCTGGTCTTCGCCGCCGTCGACGCGGACGGCAAGCCCCGCACCGTCCCGCCGGTGATCCCGGAGACCGAACGCGACAAGCGCCGCTACCAGGAGGCGCAGATCCGCCGCACCCACCGCCTGGCCCGCCGCCGCGCGATCAAGGAACTCCGCGAGAGGCGCGCCGCGGAGGGCATGCAGGACTGACGTCCCGCCCCACACGTCCATGGTCCGCAGTCGGCGGACGGCCGGGGTGGGGCCGTGCAGGGTCGTCCCCGCAGAGCTTGGGGGAGGCGACGGGAGGGGTCCCCATCCGACGTACCCAAGGCCTCCGGCCTCGTGGGGGTGCCCCCTCTGGGGGAGAGACGAGCCCGGAGGGGCCACGCCCCCCACCCACCGCCCGACCCCGCCGGGCGGTGCACCCGCGCCCGGGGCGCCGAACCGCGCTCGGGGCGCCCACCCGCGGGGCGACGCGCGCCGAAACCGCCCACCCGCCGGCAGGCGTCACGCGCAGACCACCTGGTCGCCCGTGACCACGCCGAACTCGCCCTGGAACGCGTCCTCCGCCCGCACCGGCAGGACCCCGACGAAATTCGCCCCGGCCGTGACCTTGAACGTCGCACCCTGGCCCTCCACCGGCCGCAGCTCGCAGCCGGGGAGCGCCGTGGCGAGGGAGCGGGCCGAGCGGTCCCAGCGGGGGTCGAACCACACGATGGTGCGGGCCACGTCACGCCGCGCCCAGTTCAGGGCCGTCGCGCTCGTCCGGAAGCCGGTCGCCCGCAGGGCCGCGTCGATCCGGGCGCCCAGGCCGTGCACCCGCGTGCCGTTGTAGACCTGCACCCGGATCTGCTGCGGCGAGACCTCCACGAGCTTCTTGCGGACCGAGCTGCGCGGGGCGTACGGGGCGAGCGGCTTGTCGTCCCGTACCGCCGCGAACAGCTTCTTCGCCTTCACCGGGTCCCACTTCACCGTCGAGCCGATGCCCTTGACGGGGAAGCTGGTGTCGCTGACCGGTACGGAGGTGAACTCCGACGACGCGGCCGTGAAGCCGCGCATGGCCTTCGAGAGGGCCAGCATCTGCTCCGCCCCGAAGCCCTGGTCGGCCCGTACGGAGCTCAGCATCGAGGTGATGACCTGCTGGAACTTCACCGGGTTCAGCATGGTGCCGTTGCTGGTCGCCTGGTCGATCAGCGCCGCCATGAACCGTTGCTGCCGCTGCATGCGGCCCAGGTCGGACGCCCCGTCGACATGGCGGGAGCGCACGTACTGGAGGGCGCCCCCACCGTCCAGCTTGTGCGTGCCGGCCGGCAGGTCGAGGCCGGTGTACGCGTCCTTCATCGGCTTGGCGGTGCAGATCTCCACGCCCCCGATGGCGTCGACGGTCCGCATGAAGCTGGTGAAGTCCAGCTCCAGGTAGTGGTCGATCTTGATCCCGGTCATGTGCTCGACGGTCCGCACGGTGAGGCTCGGCCCGCCCTCCGCGTACGCGGCGTTCAGCTTCACCGGGTGCGTGTGGTGGTGCTTGCCGGTGGTGGCGTCGGTGTGGGGCGGGATCACGGCGTACGAGTCGCGCGGCAGCGACACCATGCTGGCCCGTTTACGGTCGGCGGAGATGTGCACGAGCATGATCGTGTCGGTGCAGCGGCAGGGCGCGCCGCCGAGCCGGTACTTCTCCTTCTCCCGTGGCGTGATCTTGTCGCGGCCGTCGGTGCCGACGACCAGGATGTTCGTGCCGTGACCGGGCGCGGGGCGGTTCTTCATGTCCTTGAAGGGGTCGACCCGGCCGATCTCCGTGTCCAGGCTGGTCACGACCGCGTGTCCGATCCCGCCCGCCGCCAGGACCAGCACCGACAGGGTGGTCGCCATCCGCATGCCCCACCGCGGTCTCACCCGCCGCACGCCCGGCGCCGGGGCCCGTGCCGGTGCCGGGGCCCGTCTCGGCCGGCCGGGGGCAGGCGGCCGGGGAGGGACGGGGCGGCGGGGCGGCGTGGGCACGAAGGACACCTCCGCGGGCGGCTGGGGGAATAGTCGGCACAGTAGGCCCATACGATCAGCTACCGACGGCGCCACCCGGGCGGCGCGCACCGCTGTCCCCCGTTCGCGGTAACGTGACAGGCGATGAACGCCACGCCTCCGCCCCTGCCGCCCGTCTCCGTGATCATGCCGGTCCTCAATGAGGAGCGGCATCTGCGCGCCTCGGTCCGTCACATCCTCGAGCAGGAGTACGACGGCGAGATGGAGGTGGTGATCGCGCTCGGCCCGTCCACGGACCGTACGGACGAGATCGCCGCCGAGCTCGTACGGGAGACTGCGTCCAACAAGCGTGCCCGCGTCCACACCGTGCCGAACCCCACCGGGCGTACGCCCGCGGCCCTGAACGCCGCGATCAAGGCGTCGCGTCACCCGATCGTGGTACGGGTCGACGGGCACGGCATGCTCTCGCCGAACTACATCGCGACCGCAGTCCGCCTCCTGGAGGAGACCGGCGCGCAGAACGTCGGCGGCATCATGCACGCCGAGGGCGAGAACGACTGGGAGCACGCCGTCGCCGCCGCGATGACCTCGAAGATCGGTGTCGGCAACGCGGCGTTCCACACCGGTGGCGAGGCGGGCCCGGCCGAGACCGTCTATCTGGGCGTGTTCCGGCGTGAGGCGCTCGAACAGCAGGGCGGTTACAACGAGGAGTTCATCCGCGCCCAGGACTGGGAGCTGAACTTCCGCATCCGTGAGGCGGGCGGCCTGATCTGGTTCTCGCCGGAGCTGAGGGTCCAGTACCGCCCCCGGCCGAGCGTCCGCGCGCTGGCGAAGCAGTACAAGGACTACGGCCGCTGGCGCCACGTCGTCGCCCGCTACCACCAGGGTTCCATCAACCTCCGCTACCTCGCCCCGCCGGCCGCCGTCTGCGCCATCGCGGCGGGCATCGTGGTGGGCGCGACGCTCACCCCGCTCGGCTTCGTGATCCCGGCCGGCTACCTGGCGGCGATCACCGCCGGCTCCGTCCCGGCCGGCAAGGGCCTGCCCCTGAAGGCGCGCCTGCGGATCCCGGTGGCGCTGGCGACGATGCACATGTCGTGGGGGTACGGGTTCCTCACGAGCCCCCGCTCGCTGGCCCGCAAGGTCATCGCCAGCCGCCGCCCGGCGGTCGTCCGGACGGCGGCGTAGCCGCAGCGCTCACCAGGTGAAGTTCGGGTCCACTTCCATGCAGCCCGACTGGTCGGCCCTGCTCGTGTTGGACCCGGGCGCCTTGCCGGTGGCCTTGGGCTTCGGGTAGGTGTCGCCCTCGCGCCAGTCGGCGCCCACGACGAGCGTGATGCCCTGGACCTGGTCCGACTTCTTCACCGAACCGACCGGGATCCCCAGGGCCTTGGCGACCGCCTGGGCGTCGCCCTCCAGGTCCGCGCTCGGGAACTGGACGACCGTCTTGGCCTGGCGCGGGGTGAGCGTGCCGGCCTCGGCCTGGGTGTAGCCCTTCCGGGCCAGCAGGCCGGCGACCGTGGTCGCCCGTCCCTGGGCGGAGCCCAACTGGTCGGTGTAGGTGCCGTTCTGCACGGTCACCTCGGTCTCGGCGGGCGGGGCCGCCTTGTCCTTGGTCGCGGTGGGGGCCGCGCGCCTGGACGCCTTGCCGTCGAGCGGGATGTCCTCGCGGATCATCCGGAACAGCTCCTCGGCCTCCCCGGGCGTGGGCTCGACCTTGCCGGACCTCCGCGGGGTGTAGAAGTTGGGCATCGTCGTCATCGTGATGCGCGCGGTCGGGACGCTCTTGAGCTGCTCGCCCAGGTCGTACAGCTTGCCGATGGTGTCGAGGCCCTTGTCCACGGTGAGCGCCTCGGTGGCCGCCTCGGCCAGCTTGCGCAGCTTGTTGGGGTCGGTGAGCTTCGCGTTCTTGCGCAGCTCGCGCACCATCGAGTTCATGTACATGTGCTGTGCCTTGGCACGCTCCAGGTCGGTGCCGCCGACCCAGCCGTAACGCGTCCGCAGCCACTGCAGCGCCTGCTCGCCCTTGATGGGGTGGGTGCCCTTGGGCAGCTTCAGGCCGGAGCCCTCTCCCGTGGTGGTGCGGGACTCGATGTTCTTGTCGACGCAGACGGGTACGCCGCCGACCGCGTCGGCCATCGAGACCACGCCGGCGAAGTCGATCATCATGAAGTGGTCGATGGGGATACCGGTGAGTTCGACCCAGGTGGCCACGGTGCAGCCGGGACCGCCACGGTTCAGCGACTCGTTGGTCTGGGCGAACAGGCTTTCCCGGTACACCTTGCCGGTGTCGGGGTCCCTGCACTCCGGGATCTTCAGCATGGTGTCGCGCGGCATGCTGACCACGGAGATGTTGCTGCGGTCGGCGGACAGGTGCACCAGCATCTGTACGTCGGCGAGCGGCGGGCCGTCGAAGGTCTCCCTGGCGCCGCCCAGGTCCTGGTTCGCCTTGGAGTTCCGGGCGTCCGAGCCGATCAGGAGGATGTTCAGCGGCGTCTGGCCCGCGGCGTTGGCCTTGTGCTCGGGCATCTTGTTCTTGCCGAGCGTGAGGTCGTCCTTCTTTATCTTGTCGTTGAGGTGCTCGTAGTAGAGGTAACCGGCGCCGGCCGTCCCCAGTATCAGCAGCGACAGCACGGAGGCGCTCCACCGGAGCACCCGCCGCTTGCCCTTCTTGCCGTTCCGGGAGCCCTTTCCGGCGCCCTTCCCGGCGCGGCGACGGCCACCGCCACCGCCGCCACCGCGACGACGGCTGACGCCACCGTCGGAACCCCCCACCGCTTCCGCCGCTTCCGCCGGTTTCGCCGGGTCCTCCGTGTCGCCGGACGGCGCGTCCGCGTACAGACCGTCGTCCCAGCCCATTTCACGGGCGTGCGGAACGCCTTCCCGCGTCCCCTCCCCACGCACGCTGCTGTGTCCCACCCAGGTCCCCCTGTCATTCAGGTACGCGTCATTCCGCGCATACCTGCTTGTCTGCCGCTACTTTCTGCACACCCTCCGGCGCCTTCGCCGGACCGGTGATGGGCACCCCCGCGCCCTTGAAGTCCCCGCCGAGGGTGAGCTTCATCGGCTCCATCTCCCCGGCGTCCTCCGTCCCCTGCTTCAGCGCCGTGGCGGGCAGGCCCATCAGGTCCGCGAGCTTGCGGGCCTGGTCGGCCTGGTTCGGCGCGAACTCCAGCGTCGTCCTGGCGATCTCCTGCGGGGCGTTGCTCTTGTTCGTGGACCTGAAGACGCCCTGGTCGTTCTGGAGCCAGGTGATGGTCGCCTGCGCGCCACCCGTCCTGCCGCTGCCGTTGTACACGTCCACGCGTACCTCGGAGGCCTCCGCGCGCGCGCCCTTGAGCAGCGCCGCCTGGGCGTTCTTGGCGTCCTTCTCCTTCTTCTTCACCTCGGTGAGCGAGATGTCGTTCTGGAGCATCGAGAACAGCGGCTGCGCCTTCGCCTCGTCGACGACGACCGTTGCCTTGACCGCCTCGGCGGGGTTGTCGATGACGGGAAGGGTGGTGAAGGTGATGTTCTTGGGGTCCACCTTGGCCAGCTCCGCGCCGAGGTCCTGGAGCTTGTTGATGCTTCCTATCCCCGTGTCGACGGTCAGTGCCTTGGTGGCCGCCTCCGCGAGGTCGACCATCTTGGACGGGCTGGTGAGCGTCTCGCTCGACTTCATCTTGCGGATCATCGAGCTCAGGAACTGCTGCTGCGTCTTGATCCGGTCCAGGTCGCTCTCGTTGCCGAACGCGTGCCGCGTGCGGACGAACGCGAGGGCGTCCTCGCCCATGATGATGTGCTTGCCCTTGGAGAGCTTCAGCTTCGAATCCTCGTCGTCGACATCCTTGGCCACGCACACCTCGACGCCGCCGATCGCCGTCGTCAGCGTCTTCACCGCGTTGAAGTCGGCCATCATGAAGTGGTCGATGGTCAACCCGGTGAGCTGCTTGACCGTACGCATGGTGCAGCCCGGGTCGCGCCCGGCCTGGCCGAGGCTGGTGTTGAACCGGACGTCCTGCTGGCCCGGGATCACCTTCGTACCCTCGGGCGTTTTCGTCTCGCAGTCCGGGATGTCGGTCTTCAGGTCCCGTGGAATGGACATCGCGGTGGCGTTCGTCCGGTCCTTGGAGACGTGGAAGAGGATCGTCGTGTCGGCGTGCCCCGCGCTGTTCTTGTCGCCGTAGCCCTCGTTGCCGTCGCCGGTCCGCTTGTCCGTACCGATGACCAGGATGTTGATCGCCTGGTCCTTCTTGAAGCCGCCGCTGCCGGCGCCCGCGATGTCGACCGTGCTGATGTTGGAGTTGAGGTGCTCGTAGTAGGCGAACGCCGTGATGGCGAGGGCGACGACCATGCCGGCCGTCACCCCGCTCGTCCACATCAGGGCCTTCTTCTTACGGGACTTCTGCGGCTTGCGCTTGCGGCGGCCGGCCGCCGGGGGCGTACCGCCGCCGCCCGGTGCGTCCGGTGCGCCGGGGGCGCGGCGCCTGCGCTGGCCGGGGACGCCGGCGGTTCTGCGCCCGGACGAGCCCGCCGGGGAGGCGGTTCTGGAAGCGGTGGAGTCGCGGCGGCGGGTGGTGCGGGAGGACTGCGCCGACGGGGCCGACTGCCCAGCGGAATGATCCAGTCGCAGTTCGTAGTTACCGGTCTGCGGGTTGAGTACCCACTGGTCGGCGGGGTCGATGTCGTCCGCCCGTCCACGGCTGTGCGCGTCCACGGTTGCTTGAGTCCTCCGTCGGTGCCACGCGAGGCGCCTCCCCCGTCAGGCGCTCGGTTCCACGATCTCGAGTGCTGCGACCTCACGGCCGGGAGCACCGGATCGCGTCACACTATCCGCCCAGTTCAGCGCGGGGCGACGCCCGTGACAAATTCCACGCCCCTTACAAGGGGGCAATCCGCCCAATACGCCTGCAGTGTGGCGCCCTCTTTGGGTATCGCTTTACTCGCCGCGATTACCTGCAGGTGCCGACAGCGGCATTCGTGCCCGCGAAAGTCGGCGTCGCGGAAGGGCTCGCATCCCTCTTGTGTCTGCTCGATTCCGAGGGTTCCTCGCTGCCCGACTCCTGCTGCCCGTCCCCGGGCACGACCACGACGGGTTCGTCGTCACGCAGCCGCTTGAAAAGGCTGTTCGCACGGGGCTGTACGAGTTCGTCCCGGTTCGGGTTGTTGCGGTAGGGGCGTCGCGGAACGGTCAAGAACTGCACCTTTTCGGTTGGTACGCCGCGCATGGCGCGCGACAGGTCGTACAGGTCCTTCAGCGAGTCCAGACCCGGGTCGGTCGTGACGGACTTGGTGGCCGCGTCGAGCACCGGGTAGAGGCGCGTCGGATTGAGCAGCACCCCATTGCTCTGCACCTTGTTGACGAGCGCGCCGAGGAACTGCTGCTGGCGTTCCATGCGTTCGGTGTCACTGCCGTTGCCGAGCGACTTGCGCGCCCGTACGTAACCGAGGGCCTGCTCCCCGTCGAGGGTCCGGGCGCCGGCCTTCAGGTTCACCCGCGCGTCGGGGTCGTCGATGGGCTCGGTCACACAGACCCGTACGCCGCCCACCGCGTCCACCATGTCCTTGAAGCCCCGGAAGTCGATCACCACGTGGTGGTCGATGCGGATGCCCGTCAGCTTCTCCAGCGTACGGACCGTGCACGCCGTACCGCCGCGCTCGAACGCCCAGTTGAACTGGGCGAACTGCGCGGTGGTGCGGCTGCCGTCCCGCTTGCGGCAGCTCGGGATGTGCACCATCAGGTCGCGCGGCACGGACACCGCCGTCGCGCCGCGCCCGTGGGCGGCCAGGTGCAGCAGGATGGTCGTGTCGGAGCGCTGGGTGCCCTTGTCGCGGCCGTACTCGGCGTTGCCGCTCCCGGCGCGGGTGTCCGAGCCGATCAGCAGGATGTTGCGCGCCCCGCGCACCAGCGCGCTCGGGCGCTCCCTCTCGTACCGCTCCAGCTCGGCGGCGGCGGAGCTGTCGGTGGTGATGTTGGCGTCGAGCTTCTTGTACAGCCACCATCCGGCGCCGGCCGCCACGAGCACGGCGACCGCGCCCACGAAGGCGACGACCCGCAGCCCGCGCGGCCGGAAGCCGGTGCGGTGGGGGGCGGCGGGCGGCTCGGTCGGCTCGGCGGCGGGGGGCTGCTTCGCCGGGCGCGTCCCGTTCTTCGCCCTGCCGCCGGAGGGCGGCGCCGTACGCTGCCGGCGCTTCTTGGCGCCCTTGCCGCTCTTGCCGCCTCTGGGCGGGTGGCCCTTGCCGGAACCGGCTGGGGTGCCCGGACCGGACGCCCCTGTCGGGGGGTCCGGCTCCGGGGGCGTACCAGCGCTGTCCGTCACGTCGTCCGTCCGTCCTTCACACGAGGGGTGTGAGTCCGATCATCCATCGCGGACGGCGCCGGAACCCGGGGGACTCGGCCCGCCGTGCGCCGGACGGGTGCACTTCACACCAGAGTGCTGGTGACGCGCTCGCTCTCGACCCGCTTCTGCAGGTCCTCCGGCGACAGCTGGTCCAGGTTCCGGCACAGCACGACCGACGCGCCGGCCGCGAGTGGCGCGTACAGCCCCGCCGACAGGCCCTCCCAGGTGTCGTACGGCAGCGCCGACAGCAGCCGCGCCCCGCTCGCCAGGCCCAGCCGCCCCGCGTCCGCGCGTGCCCGGTCCACGAGTTCGGCGCCGGTCAGCTCCGTACCGCCCACGGCGAGCGCCGGGGCGTCCGGGTCCACCGGGACGTACGGCGCGAACACGTCACCCTGCGTCGGGACCTCCACCGCGTAGTCGTCGTACCCGGCCGGCGGGACGGGGAAGCGGCGCCCCAGCGGCGCCAGGGACAGCGCGAGGCGCTCGCCCCGGCAGGCGAGGCCCTCGTCGAGCCGGTCCACCCCGGCGACCACGTGGTCCGCGGCGGCGGGATCCCCGCCGACATCGGCGACGACGCCCACCGAGGAGCACGCGACCAGCCAGACGGCGGTCTGCCAGTGCGCCGGCAGCAGCAGCGCGACCCGCTCGCCGGGCTCGGCGGACAGGCCGTCCTGGAGGAGGTTGGCCGTCTTGGCCACCCAATTGGAGAAGGTGGCCACCGACAATTCGACGCGTTCACCGGTGGCGTCGTCGTAGTAGGTGACCAAGGGGCGGGCCGGATCGGCGGCGAGCGCGGATCGCAGCAGGTCGGCGGGGGTACGGTCGCTGGCATTCACGCGCGCCAGGGTACGCGCGCGGGGCGGGCGGGGTCGGCCGTACCGGTGACGGCGTCCACCGGTCGGACCGATGGCCCGTCAGTTTCCGGGTGGCTCCCCGGCGGGCGAACGGCGCCGGGCCTGCACAGGATCGGCTTCATGCGTGCCTACCTTGCATCCTCGATCGGCGTCGCGTGCGCCGCGGCCCTCGTCCTCCCGCTGTCGCTCCCCGCGAGCGCGTCGACCCCGCCGACGGCGTCGCCGTCCGGCGCGTCCACGACCACGCCGGGCGCGTACGGCCCGTCCGGCGCGTCCACGACCACGCCCGGTGCGTACGGCCCGTCCGGCACCGTCGCCGCCTCCCGCGCCTCGTCCCGTACCTCCGCCGCCCCTGCCGCAGAGGTGTCCGTCCCCGGCTCCACCCAGTCGCTGCCGCTCGTGACCCTCCGCTCCGAGCGGGCGGGCGGCGCCGCGCTGAAGGGGCTGGCCCAGCGGGACGTCCGCCCGTTCTCGCTGGTCGGCGTCGTCTGGGACGACCCGGACGCCGAGCTCCACGGCTCGGTCCAGGTCCGTACCCGCGCCGCCGGCTCCCACACCTGGTCCGGCTGGCAGTCCGTCGAGACCCACAACCAGGCCCACGCCGCCGACCCCGGCACACCCGAACGCGACTCCGGCACGGTACGCGGCTCCACCGCCCCGCTGTGGGTCGGCGCCTCGGACGGCGTCGAGGTACGCGTACGGGCCGAGGCCCCGCGCTCGGGCGCCGCGCCCGCGTCCCTGCCGCGCGGTATGCGCATCGAGCTCGTCGACCCCGGCGACGAGCCCAGCACCGAACCCGCCAGCGAGGACACCGCCCAGGGCCCCGAGGTCCCCGAGGGCACCGACACCGGCACCACCACCAGCGGTCAGGCCCCGGCCCCGGCGCTGACGCCCGAGGAGTCGGCCGCCTCCGCCGTCAACGCCGAACTCGTCCCGCTCGGCGCGACCGAGATCCCCGAACTGTCCAAGGCCGAGACGGAGGCGGCGTTCGCCGACCAGTTCGGCGACGAGGCCATGGCCTCCAAGCCGTACATCGGTCCCCGCCCGCGCATCATCACCCGCAAGGGCTGGGGCGCGGACGAGAAGCTGCGCGAACGCAACTTCGTCTACACCAAGTCCGTCCAGGCGGCCTTCGTCCACCACAGCGCCACCGGCAACAACTACACCTGCAAGCAGGCCCCCTCCGTTCTGCGCAGTATCTACCGCTACCACGTCAAGAGCAGCGGCTGGCGTGACTTCGGCTACAACTTCGCCGTCGACAAGTGCGGAAACATCTACGAAGGCCGGGCAGGAGGCGTGGCCAAGGCGGTGCTGGGCGCGCACACCCGCGGCTTCAACACCAACAGCATGGGCATCGCGGTGCTCGGCACGTACAGTCAGTCCACCCCGCCCTCGGCGGCGGTGACCGGTGTCGCCCGGCTGACGGCATGGAAGCTCGGACTGTACGGAAAGGATCCGCGGGGGAAGGCCACGCTGACGTCGGGTGGCGGAAACCTGTACAAGAAGGGCACGAAGGTCAAACTCAACGTCATCTCCGGGCACCGGGACGGCTTCCTGACCGACTGCCCCGGCACACGGCTCTACGGCAAGCTCGGCACGGCCCGGAGCGCGTCGGCCAAGTACCAGGGCCGGTGACGACGACGACCGGGGCGGCTGTACCGAACGGTCTGCACACAACGGTCTGCATACACTGTCCGGTCGTATCGGTCATATGACCGATGTGGCCCATCGACCGGACCCAGCAGGAAGCAGAGACGACAGGTGACAGAAGCGATCCTCCTGGTCGGTGGCAAGGGCACCCGGCTGCGTCCGATGACGGTCAACACGCCCAAGCCGATGGTCCCGGCGGCGGGCGTCCCGTTCCTCACGCACCAACTGGCCCGCGCCCGGGCGGCGGGCGTCGAGCACATCGTGCTGGCGACCTCGTACCTCGCGGAGGTGTTCGAGCCGTACTTCGGCGACGGGTCGTCGCTCGGCCTGCACATCGAGTACGTCACCGAGAAGGAGCCCCTGGGCACGGGTGGGGCCATCCGCAACGTCGCCTCCCGCCTCCGCTCCGGCCCGGAGGAACCCGTCCTGATCTTCAACGGGGACATCCTGACCGGCCTGGACATCCGGGCCCTGGTGGACACCCACGAGACGTCCGGCGCGGACGTCTCGCTCCACCTCACCCGCGTCGAGGACCCGCGGGCGTTCGGGCTCGTCCCGACGGACGCCACCGGGCGGGTCACGGCGTTCCTGGAGAAGCCGCAGACGCCCGAGGAGATCGTCACCGACCAGATCAACGCGGGCGCGTACGTCTTCCGCCGCTCCGTCATCGACACCATCCCGACGGGGCGGCCGGTCTCGGTCGAACGCGAGACGTTCCCCGACCTGCTGGCGACCGGCGCCCACCTCCAGGGCATGGTCGACTCCACGTACTGGCTGGACCTCGGCACCCCGCAGGCGTTCGTACGCGGCTCCGCCGACCTCGTGCTGGGCCGCGCCCCGTCGCCGGCCGTCCCGGGCCGCCGCGGCGACCGGCTCGTTCTCGACGGCGCCTCCGTCGCCACGGACGCCAAGCTGACGGGCGGTACGGTCATCGGCGCCGGCGCGACGGTGGGGGAGGGCGCCCGCGTCGACGGCAGCACGGTCCTGGCCGGCGCGGTCGTCGAGGCCGGCGCGGTGATCAGCGACTCGCTGATCGGCGAGGGCGCCCGGGTGGGCGCGCGGACCGTCCTGCACGGCGCGGTCATCGGCGACGGCGCCCACGTGGGCGCGGACAACGAACTGCGCGACGGGGTGCGGGTGTGGTGCGGGGCGCGGCTGCCGGACGGGGCGGTGCGGTTCTCCTCGGACCAGTAGGCCCGGGGACGGAGCCGGTACGAGCCGGTAAGAGCCGACGGGAGACGGTACGAGCCGGTACGGCCCTGCGGCCGGGGGATACCCTCATAGGGACCCCGACCGGGGGCCGCCCCCGAAGCCGAGGACCGTACCGACGTGGCAGGCCGTTACGCACCGCGCCCGACCCGCACGACCGTGCGCGGCGGACAGGTCGCCATACCCGCGCAGGCCGCGCCTCCTCGTACGAGAAGCTGGACGCCCCCCTGGCCGCTGGACCTGGGGCTCGCCCTGGGGCCGCTGCGGCGCGGCCCGGGCGACCCGACGTTCCGGACGGCGCCCGACGGGTCGGTGTGGCGGGCCACCCGCACCCCGGAGGGCCCCGGCACGCTGCGGGTCGCGGCGCGCGGCGGGACCGTCGAGGCGGAGGCGTGGGGCGCGGGCGCGCGGTGGCTGCTGGACCGCCTCCCCGCGCTCCTCGGGGCGGAGGACGACCCGTCCGCGTTCACCCCTCGCCACCGGCTGCTGGCCGTGACCGAGCGGCGCCGCCCGGGGTTGCGGCTGACCCGTACCGGGCTGGTCATGGAGTCGCTGATCCCCTCGATCCTGGAGCAGAAGGTCACGACGGACGAGGCGTACCGGGCGTGGCGTCTGCTCGTACGCAAGTACGGCGAGCCCGCGCCGGGCCCGAACGACCGGCTGTACGTCATGCCGGAGCCGCGTACGTGGGCGCTGATCCCGTCCTGGGAATGGCACCGCGCGGGCGTCGACGCCAAGCGCTCCACCACGATCCTCCGCGCGGTCCGGGTGGCCCGCCGCCTGGAGGAGGCCGCCACGATGGACCCGGAGGACGCCCGGCGCCGGCTGGAGCTGATCCCAGGCATCGGCCCCTGGACGTCCGCCGAAACGGTCCAGCGCAGCAACGGCGCCCCCGACGCGGTCACCACCGGCGACTACCACCTGCCGAGCATCGTCGGCTACGCCCTGGCCGGCCGCCGGGACGCCGACGACGAGGAGATGCTGGAGCTGCTGGCCCCCTACGCCGGCCAACGCCACCGCGCCGCCCGCCTCGTCCTCCTCAGCGGCCACATCCCACCCCGCCACGGCCCCCGCTTCACCCCCGGCAACATCGCCGCGCTCTGACGCCCGGAGCCGCCCGGTCAGTCGTGATGCCGTCCCGGCAGGGCTCCCCGCGTGGGTACCACACCGCGCTCGGGGCGGGTCGCCCGGGCGGTCGAGTCACCGTCCCGGAGGGTGAGCCCCCGTGGTCGCCCGCGCGCGGGAGCGTGCCGTTGGGGCCGCTCCGGGGATCGTGTCCTGGGCTCTCCTTCGCAAGCTCAGTCGTTATACGCCCAGACACGACTCACTGGGCGTCCCCCTTCGCGGCGGGCCCATAGGCGCCCGAGGCGTGCCACCGCCCCGCACTGCTCAGCCGGCCCCGCGGCGCGAAGCTGCCGCGGGGCCGGGGCGTGGGGGCGTCAGCCCCCACGTACAACCAACGCTCACCCCCTGCCAGGCGGCCCGGGGCCACAGCCCCCGGTTTCGGGAAGGGACTCCGCGGCGCGTCACCGGACCTCGACGAAGCCCTCCACCTCCCGCGCCGCCCGCGCCCCCGGCGCGCCCGCCGCCCGGCCCACCGCCACCGTGCCCATCGGGTCCCAGTCGTCCGGCAGCCCCAGCACGTCCCGCACCACGTCCCGGCAGAACATCGTCGACGAAACCCACGCCGACCCCAGCCGCTCGCCCGCCAGCGCGACCAGGAAGTTCTGTACGCCGGCCCCCGCGGCCACCACGAACATCTCCCGCTCCGCCGTGTCACGCCGCGCGTCCCCGTACCGGTGCGAGCCGTCCATCACCAGGCACGGCACCACCAGGTAGGGCGCGCGCCGCAGGACGTCCCCGCGGCGGACCCGCCGCGCGATGGTGTCCTCGCCGAGGCCGTCGGCCCGCAGGTCCGCGACCCACGCGTCCCGCATCGCGTCCAGCAGCCGCGTCCGCGACTCCGCCGACTCCAGCAGCACGAACCGCCACGGAGTCGTGTGGTGCGGCGCCGGCGCCGTCAGGGCCGCGGCCACGGCGCGCCGCACCGCGCCCGGGTCCACGGGGTCGTCCGTGAACTCCCGTACCGTCCGCCGCTGCGTCACCGCCTCCCGCACCGCCTCGGACGTACCGAGCCGGAACATGTCGTCCGCGGCGTCCCGCACCAGCGCACGGGCGCCCTGAGCCCCGTCCTCGACCAGGTGCGCGAGGCCCCGCACCACCGCGACCGGCAGCCCCGCCGCCTTGCCCTTCACGAGGTCCCCGGCCGCGGCCAGCTCGTCCGCGCCGGCGACCACGGTGGCGACGAGCGGGTTGCCGTACGCGTCCGTACCGCCGCGCAGGTCGTCCAGCACCCTCACCCCCGCCGCGCCGATCGCCACGTCGGTGACCCCGCTGCGCCACGGCCGCCCGAAGGTGTCCGTGACGACGACGCCGACGTCCACGCCGAGCGTCTCCCGCAGCCCCACGCGGATGGCCCGCGCGGACGCGTCCGGGTCCTCGGGCAGCAACAGCACCGTTCCGGCAGGTGTGTTGGACGCGTCGACCCCGGCCGCGGCCATGACCAGCCCCTGCCGGTTCTCGACGATACGAAGGGTTCCGCGCCGCGCCACCACCCGTACCGTCTCGGCGTCGATCGCCGCCTCGCGGTCGTCCGCCGCGACGATCCGCCCCTCCGCCTTGCTGACGATCTTGGACGTGACGATCAGCACGTCACCGTCCACGAGCCCCGGTTCGGTGGCCGCGATCAGCTTGGCGAGGTTGTCCCCGGGCCGTACCTCCGGCAGCCCGGGCAGCGCCCACACGCGGTACGAGGGGGTCGTCACGCGCGTACCTCCTCGGCGAGGGCCAGCGCCTCGCGCGCCATCTCCGCCGTCGCGTCCACGTCCGTCATCATCAGCGGCACCGCCCGGCACCGGATGCCGGCCGCCTCGACCTCGCCGACCGTGTCCGCGTCCACCGTGTCGACGAGCCAGCCGTCCAGCAGCCCGGAGCCGTAGTGCTGCGCGACCGCCGCGGCCGTGGATTCGACGCCCACCGCGGCGAGCACCTTGTCGGCCATGCCGCGCACCGGCGCGTCGCCGACGATGGGGGAGAGGCCCACGACCGGCACGCCCGCGTCGGCGATCGCCTCGCGGATGCCGGGCACGGCGAGGATGGTGCCGATGGAGACCACCGGGTTCGACGGCGGGAAGAGGACGACGTCGGCGGAGCCGATCGCGTCCAGCACACCCGGCGCCGGCTTGGCCTGTTCGGCGCCGACCGGCACGACGGCCTGGGCGTCCACGGAGGCGCGCAGCTTCACCCAGTACTCCTGGAAGTGCACGGCCTTGCGCTCGCCCTCGATCTCGACGGCGACGTGCGTCTCCACCCGGTCGTCGGACATGGGCAGCAGCCGCACGCCTGGCTTCCACCGGGCGCACAGCGCCTCGGTGACGGCGCTCAGCGGGTAGCCGGCGCCCAGCATCTGCGTACGGACGATGTGGGTGGCGAAGTCGCGGTCGCCGAGGCCGAACCACTCGGGTCCCACTCCGTACGCCGCCAGCTCGCTCTTGACCTGGAAGGTCTCGTCGGCACGCCCCCAGCCCTGCTCCTCGTTGATGCCACCGCCCAGGGTGTACATCACGGTGTCGAGGTCGGGGCAGACCTTCAGCCCGAACAGATGGATGTCATCACCGGTGTTGCCGATGACCGTGATGTCCGCGTCGGGCGCGGCCTGCTTGAGGCCACGCAGAAAACGGGCACCGCCGATGCCGCCGGCCAGAACCACAATGCGCATGCGGAGCAGTCTGTCAGGCGACTACGACATCCCGGGTCTCCGGGGCGGAGCAGGCGCTGGTGTGCATCGGCATGTCGGTCAGGCCCGGGTAGTAGACGTGCAGGCTGACGGCCGGTTCGAGCGAGTCGTTGACGACATCGTGCGCGTAACCCGGCGCGAAGACGCGCTGCGCGCCGGCGTTGAGCACCTGTGCGCCCTTTTCCGTACGTTCCGTCAGTTCGCCTTCGAGGACGGTCAGTACGCCGGAGGACTCGCCGTGATCATGCATACCCGTGCCCTGTCCGGGCACCCAGGACAGCAGCCACACCTCGTAGCCGGGGCCGGTGCGCAGCCGGTGGTACCAGCGGGTGGTGGCGTCGTACTCGACGAGGTGCGCCCACTGCGCGCGGTCGGCGGCGATGGACCGGGCCAGCCCGGCGAACTCCGCCACGGTGGACGGGTGCTCCTTGGCGGGCTGGAGGAGGTGCTGTACGGCGAGGATGTCGCCGGCGATCTGGAGGTCGCTGTCGCTGTTCATGGGATACGGGGGTTCCTCGAGAGAAACAGGTCCGGAAACCGGAAGGCTGAAAACAGACGCTGGGGAGAAGACGCTGGAGCGCTACGGCATCAACAGCTGGAACAGCGACAGCAACAGCGACAGAGCGGCTGGAGAGCCCGGGCAGCGCTGCGGGACCCACGGGCGTGGGTCGCGAGGAACGCTGTGGTCGCTGGCATGCAAACAAGGTGACTGGCTCGATGTACGCCTGTCAACCCAATGCCCGATTTGGCGGCAATGTTTCACCTCATCCGGTTACTCCGTCCGGAGAAAGGTTTGTGCTGTCAGGGGTCAGGACACATGCCGCTGCAACCGCCCGCGCAAACGTCGTCGCCCTCTCGTGACCTGACTGTGATCCGGGTCGCTTCACCGGCTCGACCGCAACAAGATCGAAGCGGCGGACGTCCTCCCTTGAAGACGTGGTGAAAGGGAGGATGCGGGCGAGGTGGCGGCATGTGTCTCATTTTTGCTGATTTGAACACTTTCCGCATAGCCTTGGTTCCGCAGAGTGAATACCGGGCCCAATAGCAGATCCCAGCTTGACTGGCCCGGAGCACCACACTTGTAATTTCACTCGTGTCGTTCGGCCGAAAAATTCGACAAACGGCCACATCACGGGGACGCAAAGACCGACGAGGGGCGCACATGACCGAGTTGTTCCAGGAACTGCTGGTCGAGGACGCGGATGAGGAACTCGGCTGGCAGGAGCGCGCGTTGTGCGCCCAGACGGATCCGGAGTCCTTCTTCCCCGAGAAGGGCGGATCCACCCGCGAGGCCAAGAAGGTCTGCCTCGCCTGCGAAGTCCGCTCGGAATGCCTCGAGTACGCGCTCGCCAATGACGAAAGATTCGGAATCTGGGGCGGTCTGTCGGAGCGCGAGCGCCGCCGCCTGAAAAAAGCGGCGGTCTGACGCCACCGCCCGGCGGGGTCGGAGCGAGGCCCGGCCGCCGTGCCCTGCGCCCGGAGCGGTCCGCTCCGGGCCGCCCGGCCCATTCGGCGCCCTGTCCGCCGCACGAGCGCGGCCACTGCCGGCGCAGCCCCCGCGCGTGCCGGCCGGCCTCGGCACCTGCCACGCGAGCCCGCCGCCCGGCCCTCTGCCCACCTGGTGCCCAACCACGCGAGCGCGCCCGCCCGGCGCCCGCGCCCGCCCGGCACCTGCGGCGCGAGCGTGCCGCCTGCCGTGCCGCGCGCTGCCCGACACCTGCCGCGCGAGCGTGCCGCCCGACGGCACCCGCGGAACCCACCGCGTGCCCCGTTGAGCCCGCCGTTCCGGCCCTTGCCCGCTGGCCGTCTGCCGCACGTCCGTGCGCCCGCGGCGCGGACCCGGCCCGTCCGGCCGCGGAGCCGCCCGCGGCATCCGAACCCGCCGAACCCCGCCGGGCACCGCAGCGCCGCCCGCGGCATCTTGAACCCGCAGGGCACCGCAGCGCATCCGCCGGGCGCCCGGCGCCGGGGGATTCCGGCGCCGCCGCGACAGGCGGGCCGCCGTCGTGGCGGGTGCCCGATCGGCCATCGAGCGGCGGGGACCGGCCAAACCGTGCACACACGTACGTAAAGAACGGCCGTCCACCCGGGCTCTGTCCACAGGCGGCGGACCGGCATCGTGCCAGCCATTAGTGTGGGCCTCCGTCCAAGACGCTCCAACGCCCCCCCGCGGGCGACCCCCGGCCGGAGGGCCCGTAACCCGATGTCCGCCACCACAGCCGCGTTCACTCCCGCTTCCCCCACCCAGCAGCCCGAGTTCCCGAAGCACGTCGTCACCGCCGTGCTCGTGTCCCACGACGGTGCCCGGTGGCTGCCGGACGTCCTCGCCGGGCTGCTCGGTCAGGAACGTCCCGTACAGAACGTCATCGCCGCCGACACCGGCAGCGCCGACGACTCCGCGCGGCTGGTCACCGAGGCCATCGGCGACGACCGGGTGCTGCACCTCGCGCGGCGTACGGGCTTCGGCGCCGCCGTCGACGAGGCCGCCCGTACCGCGCCCGTCCTCGGCCCCGAGGAGCTGCCGTACCTGAAGCGGCCCAGCGGCTGGGACCCGGTCAGCAGGACCTGGCGCGACGAGGCGTACGACATGCCCGAGCTGCCGCACGGCGAGCCCGTCCAGTGGCTCTGGCTGCTGCACGACGACGCCGCCCCCGAGCCCGGCGCCCTCGCCGAGCTGCTGCGCGTGGCGGACGGCGACGAGTACGCGGCGATCGTCGGGCCCAAGCTGCGCGGCTGGTACGACCGCAAGCAGCTCCTTGAGGTGGGCGTCTCCATCGCCAACAGCGGCCGCCGCTGGACCGGCCTGGACCGGCGCGAGCAGGACCAGGGCCAGCACGACCAGGTCCGCTCCGTCCTGTCCGTCTCCAGCGCCGGCATGCTCATCCGCCGCGACGTCTTCGAGGAGCTCGGCGGCTTCGACCGCCGCCTGCCCCTGATGCGTGACGACGTCGACCTGTGCTGGCGTGCCCACTGCGCCGGCCACCGCGTCCTCGTCGCCCCCGACGCCGTCCTCCGGCACGCCGAGGCGTCCGCGCGCGAGCGGCGCACCGTGGACTGCGTGGGCCGCTCCGTCGCGAGCCCCCACCGTGTCGACAAGGCGGGCGCCGTCTACACGCTGCTCGCCAACGCGCGCGGCCTCGCCTTCCCCTGGGTCCTGCTCCGCCTCGTCGTCGGCACCCTCCTCCGTACCCTCGCCTACCTCGTCGGCAAGGCGCCCGGCCAGGCCGTGGACGAAGTCATGGGCCTGTTCGGCACGTTGCTGCGGCCCGAGAGGATCATCGCCGCCCGCCGCAGAAGGAAGCGGAGGGCCGTCGAGGCGTCCGAGCTGCGGGCGCTGTTCCCGCCACCCGGCGCCACCGTGCGCGCCACCGTCGAACAGGTCATGTCCAACTTCGGTGGCAGTGACGCCGATTCGGGCGGCTCACGGCACGGCGCGGTCGAGTCCGGCCCCGGCGGGGACGACGCCGACTACCTGGAGATCGAGCAGTTCGCCCGCCTCAAGAAGATCGCCCGCAAGCCGGGCCCGGTCCTCTTCGCCCTGCTGCTCGTCGTGTCGGTGGTGGCGTGCCGCGGCCTGTTCGGCGGCGGCTCCCTCGCGGGCGGCGCGCTGCTGCCCGTCCCCGACGGAGTCGGGGAGTTGTGGGGCCGGTACGCGGAGGCGTGGCACCCGCTCGGCACCGGCGGCACGCAGACCGCCCCGCCGTACCTCGCGGTCCTCGCCGCCCTCTCCGCCGTGTTCCTCGGCTCCACCGGCCTCGCCCTCACCGTGCTGCTCGTCTGCTCGGTGCCGCTGGCCGGCATCACCGCGTACTTCGCCTCTCGCTCCCTGGTCCAGTCGCGGCTCCTGCGCGCCTGGGGAGCCGTCGCGTACGCCTTCCTGCCCGCCGCCACCGGCGCCCTGGCGACCGGGCGGCTCGGCACGGCCGTCCTCGCGGTCCTGCTGCCGCTGATCGCCCGGGCCGCCGTCGCCGCGCACGGACTGCGCGGGGGCGGACGCGGCAGCTGGCGTGCCACCTGGGCGTACGCCTTCCTGCTCACCTTCACCATGGCCTTCACGCCCGTCGTCTGGCCGCTGGCGGTCGTCCTCGGGGCGGCGGTCCTGGTGCTGCGGCGCGACGACATCGTCGCGTACGGGCTGCGCTTCGTCGCCGCCGTCGGCACACCGCTGCTGCTGCTCGCCCCCTGGTCCCTGTCCCTGCTGACCGACCCGGCCGCCTTCTTCAAGGAGGCCGGTATGGCGTTCGGTACGGGGGCGGCGACCCCGCTCGACCTGCTCGGCGTCTCCCCGGGCGGGCCCAAGGCCGCCGGCGGGCTCGTCCTGATCGGCCTGGTCCTGGCGGCGCTCGCGGCCCTGCTCCGCGCGGAGCGGCAGTTCGCCATCCGTACGGCGTGGGTCACGGCTGTCGTCGCCCTGGTCTTCGCGGTGCTCGTCAACGGCTCCGGCGACGGCTCCGGCTGGGCCGGGCCCGCCACCCTCGTGTACGGCATCGCGCTGCTGGCCGCCGGCATGCTCGGCGCGGAGGGCGGGCGTACGCGCGTCGCCTCCCAGAGCTTCGGCTGGCGCCAGCCCGTCGCCGTGCTGATCGCGCTGGCCGCCGCGGCCGGCCCGGTGATCTGTGCGGCCGGCTGGATGATCGGCGGCGCTGCCGGTCCTCTGGAGCGGCGCGACCCGGTCCAGGTGCCCGCGTTCGTCGCGGAGGAGAGCGGCACCCGGGACCAGCCGCGCACCCTGGTCCTGGGCGGCGCCTCGTCCGCGGAGGTCCCGTACACCCTGCTCCGCGGCTCGGGCGCCCGCCTCGGCGACGCCGAGCTGGCCGCGGCGGGCGGCGGCGACGCGCGCCTCGACAAGGTCGTCGCGCACCTGGTCGCCGGCTCCGGCGCGGACCAGACGGACCAGCTGAGCGGCTTCGCGATCCGGTACGTCCTGGTGCGGGACGGGGCGCCGCGCCAGATGAGCCGCGTCCTGGACGCCACGCCGGGGCTCACCCGGCTCAGCCAGCTGGACGGCAGCGCCCTGTGGCGGGTGGACCGCCAGGTCGCGCGGGCCACCATCGTCCCGGGCGGCGACGGCAAGGGCGAGCGGCTGCCGGTCGCCTCCGGGCCCGTCGAGGCGCACACCGAGATCCCGTCGGGCGGCGACGGCCGCGTCCTGCGCATCGCGGACCGCGCGGACGACGGCTGGCAGGCGACGATCGACGGCCGGCCGCTGAAGAAGACGGTCGTCGACGGCTGGGCGCAGGGCTTCGAGCTGCCCGCCGAAGGCGGGCGCCTGGACCTGACGTACGACAACCCCGTCACCCACACCGCCTGGGTCTGGACGCAGGTCTCCCTCGCCGTGGTCCTCCTGGTGCTGGCCCTGCCGGGGCGGCGCCGGGACGTGGACGACGACCTGCCGGAGGAGGAGCAGCCCGCCGTGACCGCCGAGGACCTGGCGGGCGACGGCCGCCGGGCGCGCCGGCTGCGTGCGGCCGCCGCCGAGGCAGCGGAGGGCGGCCCGGAGACGGCTTCCGGGGCCGAGCCGCCCGCCGGGCCCGTGCCGCCGCCCGTGCCGCCCGTACCGGACACCGATCCGTACGCGGCGCAGACCGTGGACGGGGTGCCGCAGCAGCCCTCCTACGGGGAGTGGGCGGACGGCCAGGCGCACGCCGCCTACCCGGCCGACCCGGCACAGCAGCAGTACCAGGCCGACCCGTACTACCAGCAGCAGTACCCGCAGTACGGCCAGTACGAGCAGTACCAGCAGCCGTATGAACAGGGCCAGTACGACCAGGGCCAGTACGAGCAGGGCCAGTACGACCAGCAGTACCCGCCGGGCCAGTACGAGCAGCAGCAGGGTTACGGCTACGAGTACGACAACGAGCAGCGTCCCGACGGGAGCAGCAACCAGTGAACCGGACGACCCTCTCCCTCGCCGCCGCCGTCACCGCCCTCGCCGCGGTCACCGGTTTCGCCGCCCTGTCCGCCCCGGAGGGCGGCACCGGGACGGTGACGAACACCGCCCTCCCGGCGCGGCTCCCGGTCGAGCGCTCCACCCTGCTGTGCCCGGCACCGAGCAACTCCGAGGTCGCCGAGACGGTGTACACGTCGTTCACGCCGGTGGGCGAGGGCGAGGGCGCCGGCCAGGCGGAGCTGAAGCCGTCCGCCGCCACCGCGGACGAGACGACGGCCGACCCGAAGAAGGCGAGTACGGCCAAGAAGGCCCCCGCCGCCGACAAGCCCGTCGTCGCCCTCACCCAGCCCGGCAAGCCGGTCTCCGCCGAGGCCGACGGCGGCGACGCGCCCGCCCTGGTCGGCTCGGCCTCCGGGCGGCTCGCCCCGGGCTGGACCGCGCAGCAGACCACCAAGGTCCCGGCGGGCGGCGGGCGCGGCATGCTCGGCGTCAGCTGCACGGCGCCCGACACGGACTTCTGGTTCCCCGGCGCCTCGACCGCCGCGCAGCGCGCGGACTACGTCCACCTGACCAACCCCGACGACACGGCCACCGTCGCCGACATCGAGCTGTACGGGCCGAACGGCGCCCTGAAGACGCAGCTCACGGAAGGCATCACGGTCCCGGCCCGGTCGAGCGTGCCCGTCCTGCTGTCCACCCTGACGGCCGACCCGGCCGCCGAGGACGTCACGGTCCACGTCGCGACCCGCAGCGGGCGGGTGGGCGCGGTGGTGCGCTCCGCCGACGAGAAGCTCGGCAGCGACTGGCTGCCCGCGTCGGCCGACCCGGCCGGGACGCTGGTCCTGCCCGGCATCCCGGCGGACGCCACGTCGGTACGGCTGGTGGCGTACGCGCCGGGCGAGGACGACGCCCAGCTGAAGGTGCAGCTGGCGGGCCCGGCCGGCACGATCGTCCCGGCCGAGGCGCGGGAGCTGCATGTGAAGTCGGGGATGACGGCGGCCGTCGACCTCAAGGACGTCACGCGCGGCGAGGCCGGGTCGCTGCTGCTGTCCCCGGCGCAGAAGGGGCGGGCCACCCCGGTGGTCGCCGCGCTGCGCGTCGTGCGCGGCAAGGGCGGCGACCAGGAGGTGGCGTTCATCCCGGCGACCGGGCCGGTGGGGGAGCGGGCGACGGCGGCGGACAACCGGGCCAAGGGCACCACCCTGTCGCTGACGGCGCCCGGCGAGACCGCCGAGGTCAAGGTCACCGCGTCGGCGGGCACCGAGGGCGGTACGCCGGCCACCAAGACGTACACGGTCAAGGGCGGTACGACGCTGGCGGTCGCGCCGCCGGTGCCGGCCGGGCTGAAGGGCTCGTACGCGCTGACCGTGGAGACGGTCTCGGGCGGGCCGGTGCACGCGGCGCGCACGCTGGCCGAGCCGGACGACGGCATCCCGATGTTCACGGTCCAGACCCTCGCCGACGACCGGGGCACGGTCGAGGTCCCCACGGCCCGGCAGGACCTGTCGGTCCTCGGAGACTGACCCCGCGGGCGGCCTGCGGCGACCGGCCGGGTCCGGCGGAGCCTGGGGCCGAGGCCGGGCGACCCAGGGCGGTGCGGCGACGGATCCGTCCGGCCGGTGGCGCGCAGGCCGGAGGCGCGCGGCCGGCCCCGCCCGTGCCGGCCGGGTGACCCGTACCGGCCCCTGGACGCCCCGGTACCAGGGCCGGTCAGCTATGGGCGGTGTGGGACACCTTCCCGCCCCGGGGGCCGGGCATGGGGCGTCCCACCCCGCCCGTGCGGCGGCCGGTGGCCCGGGCGCCAAGGGGCGCGACTAGTCCTGTCCGTACCGCGGGTCGACCGACTCGGGAGCGAGCCCGAGCAGCTCGGCGACCTGCTCGACCACGACCTCGTGGACGAGCAGGGCCCGCTCGTCACGGTTCTTGGCGCGCAGCTCGACCGGCCGCCGGTAGACGATGACCCGCGCGGGCCGGTCGCGCCCGGCCGGGACCGAGATGCCGAGCGGCACGGCCTCGTCGGGCGACACCGGTACTTCCAGTACGAGGAAGTCGACGTCGGCCAGCTGCGGCCAGCGCCGCTCCAGCCGTTCCACCGAGTCCTCCACCAGGTCGCGGAAGGTGTCCGCGCGCGTGGCGGAGAGCGGTACCTGGGGCGGGGCGACGGGCCCGCGCATGCCGCGGCCGTGCCGGTCTCGGCGGCGCGGCCGGGGCTCGGCCGGGCGGGGCGGTACGGGACTGTCCATCACTGAGGCAGCGTAGCTCTCCCCGGCGTATGACGATCGGGCTGCGCGCCACGCCCACGGCGTGTCGTTATTTGAGCATTCCGGCGATGCTTCGGCGCGATCCGGCAGGACGGACCGATCGGTCAGCTCGTCTGGATTGACCGGATTCGTTCAGGGTGGCGTTCGGTACGCCGACCTTCCACACCCCCGGATCAGCCGTTCCCCGCAGGTCAGCCGAGCGATTCCGGGGGCCTCTGTGCGGGACGTCACACCGCGACACGGGCGAGTGACCTGGTGGAGAGTCGTCGCGGCCCGCTCAAGAGTGCGGTACCGTCCAACGTCGTGAGCCCTGTACGTCGCTGTTCGCGCACCGCGTGCGGCCGCCCTGCCGTCGCGACACTGACGTACGTCTATGCCGACTCGACTGCGGTCCTCGGCCCGCTCGCCACCTACGCCGAACCCCACTGCTACGACCTGTGCGCCGAGCACAGCGAGCGCCTCACCGCGCCACGCGGCTGGGAGGTCGTCCGGCTCTCGGACGGCTCCGCGCCCGCCCGCCCCAGCGGTGACGATCTCGAAGCGCTCGCCAACGCCGTACGGGAAGCGGCCCGCCCCCAGGAACGCGCGGCGCAGGCCGGCGGCAAGCCCGGCGGCCGCGCCGGGGACCCGGTGGAGGTCGGCCGCCGCGGGCACCTGCGGGTGCTGCGCTCTCCCGACTCCTGACCGCCTGCCCCCTACGGGTAGTTTGTGTGCTCCACTTCGGGTGGACACACAGGGCTTGCAGGAGGGTGCGGGGAAGTGACAGCTGATCTGTCTGGGATCGTGAAGGCGTACGACGTCCGCGGAGTGGTGCCGGATCAGTGGGACGAGCCGCTGGCGGAGCTCTTCGGCGCGGCGTTCGTCGAGGTGACCGGCGCCGACGCGATCGTCGTGGGCCACGACATGCGCCCCTCGTCGCCCGGCCTGTCCGGCGCGTTCGCGCGCGGCGCGGCACGGCGGGGCGCGGATGTCACGCTGATCGGCCTGTGCTCCACCGACCAGCTGTACTTCGCGTCGGGGAGCTTCGGACTGCCGGGCGCGATGTTCACCGCGTCGCACAACCCCGCCCAGTACAACGGCATCAAGCTGTGCCGCGCGGGCGCGGCGCCCGTCGGCCAGGACACGGGCCTCGCGGAGATCCGCGCGCTCGCGGAGAAGTGGCTGGAGACCGGCGCGCCCGAGGCGGCGGCCACGCCCGGCACGCTCACCGAGCGGGACACCCTCACCGACTACGCCGCCCACCTGAAGACCCTGGTGGACCTCACCTCCGTCCGGCCGCTGAAGGTCGTGGTCGACGCGGGCAACGGCATGGGCGGCCACACGGTCCCCACCGTCTTCGAGGGCCTGCCGCTGGACCTGGTCCCGATGTACTTCGAGCTGGACGGCACCTTCCCCAACCACGAGGCGAACCCGCTGGACCCGGCCAACCTCGTGGACCTGCAGCAGCGGGTACGCGAGGAGGGCGCGGACCTGGGCCTCGCCTTCGACGGCGACGCCGACCGCTGCTTCGTGGTGGACGAGAAGGGCGACCCGGTCTCCCCGTCGGCGGTCACGGCCCTGGTCGCGGCGCGCGAGCTGGCCAGGAACGGCGGCACGGGAACGATCATCCACAACCTGATCACGTCGTGGTCCGTCCCCGAGGTCGTCCGCGAGAACGGCGGGACGCCGGTGCGCACCCGCGTCGGCCACTCCTTCATCAAGGAGGAGATGGCCCGTACCGGCGCCATCTTCGGCGGCGAGCACTCCGCCCACTACTACTTCCGCGACTTCTGGAACGCGGACACCGGCATGCTGGCCGCCCTCCACGTCCTGGCGGCCCTGGGCGGCCAGAGCGGACCGCTGTCCCGGCTGGTCTCCTCGTACGACCGCTACGCCGGCTCCGGCGAGATCAACTCCACGGTCGCCGACCAGGCCGGCCGCACGGCGGCGGTACGCGAGGCGTTCGCCTCCCGCCCCGGCATCACCGTCGACGAGCTCGACGGCCTCACGGTCACGTCCCCGGACTGGTGGTTCAACCTCCGCCCCTCCAACACGGAACCGCTGCTGCGCCTGAACGTCGAAGCCCGCGACGAACCGACGATGGCCCGCCTCCGCGACGAGGTCCTCACCCTCATCCGCACCCCCTAGGGCCGAGAGCCCCGGGGGCGGGGCCCCGGTTCCCGGAAGCGGGGCTCCCCGTACGCCTCGGGCAAGGCGTACGGGGGAGGGACGGGCGGCAAGACCCCGCCCCCGCCAACGCCGCATCCCCCGCGCCCCAGCGGTAGGCTGACGTGTCCCGACGCGTACCACCCAGGGCCGCCGGACCGCCTACCACCCGCCACCCACCCGCCCGAAGGGACCACCTCATGCCGCTCGAAGCCGGCCTCCTGGAGATCCTCGCCTGCCCGGCCTGCCACGCCCCGCTCAGCGACCGCACGGCGGCCGAGGACCCCGAGCTCATCTGCACCGGCGAGGACTGCGGCCTGGCGTACCCCGTACGGGACGGCATCCCGGTCCTCCTCGTGGACGAGGCCCGCCGCCCCGCCTGACGGCGCACCCGCGAAGGGCGCCGCTCACCCCGGCGCCGCGCCGAACCGCACACCATCCTGCACGGCGATCGGAGGCCCCACCTCATGCTCGACGAGACGCTGCTCGACGACCCGGACGCCCTGGCCCGAGTCGACCGCCGCGGTCTCCTCCGCGGGGCCGCCGAAGCCGGTGCTCGCGTACGCACGGCCGCCCGCCACGCGGCAGAGGCCGGCGTCACCGAGCTCAACCCCGAAGGCCGCCCCCGCGCGATCCTCACCGCCGGCCCCGGCACCGCGGCCGCCGGCGTCGCCGACATGGTGGCCGCCCTGGCCGGTGCCTCCGCGCCCGTCGCCCGGCTGCACTCCACCGGCGTGGCAGCCGCTCCCGGGGCCCTCCGCTGGACCCTCCCGGGCTGGGCCGGCTCCGTCGACCTGCTCCTGATCACCACCACCGACGGCAGCGAACCCGGCCTCGCCCTCCTCGCCGAGCAGGCCTACCGCCGCGGCGTCACCGTCGTCGCCGTCGCCCCCCGCCGCTCCCCGCTCGCCGAGGCCGTCGACGGTACGCACGGCCTGGTCGTGCCGATGGCGACCGCCCCCCACGAGCTGACCGAGGAAGAGGAGCAGGCGGCGAGCCCGGCCGCCCTGTGGGCGCTGTTCACGCCGCTCCTCGCCCTGCTCGACCGGGTGGGCCTCGTCAACGCTCCCGCCGACACCCTCCAGAAGGTCGCCGACCGCCTGGACCGCACCGCCGAACGCTGCGGCCCGGCCGTCGCCACGTACAGCAACCCCGCCAAGACCCTCGCCGCCGAACTCGCCGACACCCTCCCGATCATCTGGACCGAGGGAGCGACCGCCGCGCCGATCGGCCGCCGGTTCGCCGCCGTACTGGCAGAGCTGGCCGGCCGCCCGGCCTTCGCGGCCGAACTGCCGGAGGCGCTCGCCGCCCACGGGGGCCTCCTCTCGGGCGACTTCGCGGCCGGCGCCGACCCCGACGACTTCTTCCGCGACCGCGTCGAGGAGCGCCAGGCCCTGCACGCCCGGGTCGTACTGCTCCGCGACCGCCCGGTGGGCGGCCTCACCGCCGCGCCGGCCGCCCGTGAACTCGCCCTCAGCCACGACACGACCATCAGCGAACTCGAACCGGAGGACGTCGGGCACGACGGCGGTGGAGCCGACAGCACGGGACCCGGCAGCACGGGACCCGGCAGCACGGGACCCGACAGCACTGGAGCTGACAGCGCTGGGCCCGACAACGCCGGGGCCGTCAGGGGTACGACCGGCAACGGTACGACCGACCTGGAAGGGTTCGCTGAGCTGCTCGCGGTGACGGACTTCGCGGCCGTCTACCTGGCGCTGACGTCCCGCCTCAACACCCCCTGACGCCCCGCCCGTCCACCCCGTCCCCCTCGCCCCGTCCCGGCCCACCGCCCCCGGGCGGCCGCAAGCAGAGACGCCGCAGAGACGCAAGCAGAGACGCAAGCAGAGACGCAAGGAAAGACGACGCATGGACCGCCTCTCCAACACCGTCCGCCCGTACGCCTGGGGCTCCACGACGGCCATCCCGGAACTGCTCGGCGTCGCCCCCACCGGCGAGCCCCAGGCCGAGATGTGGATGGGCGCCCACCCCGGCGCCCCCTCCCGCGTCACCCGCGCCACCGGCGCCGGACCCGCCGGACCGGCCGAACCCGCCGAACCCGCCGAACAACCGCTCTCCGCCCTCATCGAGGCCGACCCGGAACGCGAACTCGGCCCCGCCACCGTCGCGAAGTTCGGCCCCCACCTGCCCTTCCTGCTCAAGATCCTCGCCGCCGCCGCCCCCCTCTCCCTCCAGGTCCACCCGGACCTCGCCCAGGCACAGGAGGGGTACGCCGCCGAGGAACGCGCCGGGATCCCCGTCAACGCGCCCCACCGCAACTACAAGGACCCCAACCACAAGCCCGAACTCATCTGCGCCCTCACCCCCTTCGAGGGCTTCTGCGGCTTCCGCGCCCCCGACCGGACCGCCGAGCTGCTCGCCGCGCTCGACGTCGACTCCCTCAAGCCGTACGTCGACCTGCTGCACGCCCACCCCGAGGACGCCGCCCTCCGCGAGGTCCTCACGGCCATCCTGTCCGCCGACCCCGCCGAGATGGCGGCCACCGTCACCGAGACCGCCGCCGCCTGCGACCGCCTCGGCGGCGCCCACGCCCCCTACGCAGTCCTCGCGCACCACTTCCCCGGCGACCCGGGCGTCCTCGCCGCCATGCTGCTCAACCACGTCCGGCTCCAGCCCGGCGAAGCGCTGTACCTCGGAGCCGGCGTCCCGCACGCGTACCTCGGCGGCCTCGGCGTCGAAATCATGGCGAACTCCGACAACGTCCTGCGCTGCGGCCTGACCCCCAAGCACGTCGACGTCCCGGAACTCCTCCGCGTCGTACGCTTCGAAGCCGGCGACCCGGGCGTCCTGCGCCCCGAAGCCTCACCCTCCGGCGAAGAGGTCTACGAAACGCCGGTCGACGAGTTCCGCCTCTCCCGCTACGTACGGCCCGAAGGCGCCACCTCCGTCGACATCACCGCGCCCACCCCCCAGATCGTCCTCGCCACCTCCGGCGCCCCGCAGACGAACGACCTGACCCTCACCCCGGGCCAGTCCGTCTTCATCCCGGCAGGCGAAAAGGCCGAACTGTCCGGTAAGGGCACGGTCTTCCGCGCCACAGTGGTGGCCTGACGCACCGCCCGCACCCGCTGCTGCAACAATGTGCCGCCGTACGAACCACCCCCCCAGCAGCATCTAGGAAGGGACACCCGCACGCATGAGCGCGTCAGGCGGAACCAAGGCGATCGTGGCGGCGCTTGCCGCGAATCTGGCGATCGCTGTGGCCAAATTCGTGGCGTTCCTCTTCAGTGGTTCGTCCTCGATGCTCGCCGAGAGCGTGCACTCGCTCGCCGACTCCGGAAACCAGGGCCTGCTGCTCGTCGGCGGGAAGAAGGCCCAGCGCGAGGCCACGCCCCAGCACCCCTTCGGCTACGGCCGTGAGCGGTACATCTACGCCTTCCTCGTCTCGATCGTCCTCTTCTCCGTCGGTGGCATGTTCGCCATCTACGAGGGCTACGAGAAGATCAAGCACCCGCACGAGATCGAGGCCTGGTACTGGCCGGTCGGCGTCCTCGTCTTCGCGATCATCGCCGAGACCTTCTCCTTCCGGACCGCCATCAAGGAGTCCAACGAGGTCCGTGGCAACCTCTCCTGGAAGGAGTTCGTACGCCGCGCCAAGGCGCCCGAGCTCCCGGTCGTCCTCCTGGAGGACCTCGGCGCGCTGGTCGGCCTGATCCTGGCGCTCGTCGGCGTCAGCCTGGCGATCGCCACCGGCAACGGCGTCTGGGACGGCATCGGCACCCTGTGCATCGGCGTCCTGCTCATCGTGATCGCGATCGTCCTGGCCGCCGAGACCAAGTCGCTGCTGCTCGGCGAGGCCGCCGGTCTCGACGAGGTCAAGAAGATCGAAGCGGCGCTCGTCGACAACGACACCGTCACCGGCATCATCCACATGCGTACGCTGCACCTCGGCCCCGAGGAACTGCTGGTCGCCGCGAAGATCGCCGTCCGGCACGAGGACACGGCCACCGAGATCGCGACGGCGATCGACGCCGCGGAGGACCGCATCCGTACCGCCGTACCGATCGCCCGGGTGATCTACCTGGAGCCGGACATCTACCGCGAGGCGAAGTCCGGCGGCGCCACCGCCCGCTGACGCGAGAAGGCCCCCACCCCCGCAAGGGCTGGGGGCCTTCCTCATGTCCCCGCCCCCACCCCGTACGCGGCCGGCGGCCCCGCTGAGCCACCCGGCGAGCCCCAGCCCGCCCCCGGGCACGTGCCCCCGTGATCGATCCGGCCGGAGTCTGGCGCCGGACGGACTGCCGGACGGACTGTGGGTCGCCGGACCGATCGGTGTAGATTCGTGACCAGAGTCAGACGTCGCTGCTGATGGCGGTCGGGCGGTCCACGACGGACCGGCCGAGGGAGAGAGGGCCTCCGACGACTGCACTGCGAGTACCGGGCATCCTTGTGTCCAGCTACCTCGCAGAGCCAGCCGTACCCACCCTCGACCCAACACGAGGAGCAGCTCGAAATGACGACTGTCGCCAACCGACAGGACTTCAAGGTCGCCGATCTCTCCCTGGCCGAGTTCGGCCGCAAGGAGATCACCCTCGCCGAGCACGAGATGCCGGGCCTGATGGCGATCCGCAAGGAGTACGCCGAGTCCCAGCCGCTCGCCGGCGCCCGCATCACCGGCTCGCTGCACATGACGGTGCAGACGGCCGTCCTGATCGAGACGCTGGTCGCCCTCGGCGCGCAGGTCCGCTGGGCGTCGTGCAACATCTTCTCCACCCAGGACCACGCCGCCGCCGCCATCGCGGTCGGCCCGAACGGCACCCCCGACAACCCCCAGGGTGTCCCGGTCTTCGCTTGGAAGGGCGAGACGCTGGAGGAGTACTGGTGGTGCACCGAGCAGGCTCTGACCTGGCCGGACACCCCCACCGGCGGCCCGAACATGATCCTGGACGACGGTGGTGACGCCACCCTCCTCGTGCACAAGGGCGTCGAGTTCGAGAAGGCCGGCGAGGCCCCGGACCCGTCCACCGCGGACAGCGAGGAGTACGGCTACATCCTCCGTCTCCTCAACCGCACCCTCGCCGAGAACCCGCAGAAGTGGACCCGCCTCGCCTCGGAGATCCGCGGTGTGACGGAGGAGACCACGACGGGTGTCCACCGCCTCTACGAGATGCACCGCGACGGCACCCTGCTGTTCCCGGCCATCAACGTCAACGACGCCGTCACCAAGTCGAAGTTCGACAACAAGTACGGCTGCCGCCACTCGCTGGTCGACGGCATCAACCGCGCCACCGATGTCCTGATCGGCGGCAAGGTCGCCGTGGTCTGCGGCTACGGCGACGTCGGCAAGGGCTGCGCCGAGTCCCTCCGGGGCCAGGGCGCCCGAGTGATCATCACCGAGATCGACCCGATCTGCGCGCTGCAGGCGGCGATGGACGGCTACCAGGTGACCACCCTCGACGACGTCGTCGAGACCGCCGACATCTTCATCACCACCACCGGCAACAAGGACATCATCATGGCCTCGGACATGGCCAGGATGAAGCACCAGGCGATCGTCGGGAACATCGGCCACTTCGACAACGAGATCGACATGGCCGGCCTGGCCCAGATCCCGGGCATCGTCAAGGACGAGGTCAAGCCGCAGGTCCACACCTGGACGTTCCCCGACGGCAAGAAGATCATCGTGCTGTCGGAGGGCCGTCTGCTGAACCTTGGCAACGCCACCGGTCACCCGTCGTTCGTGATGTCCAACAGCTTCGCGGACCAGACGCTGGCCCAGATCGAGCTGTTCACCAAGCCCGAGGAGTACCCGACCGACGTCTACGTGCTGCCCAAGCACCTCGACGAGAAGGTCGCCCGCCTGCACCTGGACGCGCTCGGCGTGAAGCTCACGACGCTCCGCCCCGAGCAGGCCGCCTACATCGGCGTCCAGGTCGAAGGCCCCTACAAGCCCGACCACTACCGCTACTGACGGCGCCCGTGCACTGACGCACGTCCGCAGCAGCCGGTGAACGGCAGCAGGTACCAGGCAGGCCCCCGCACCCCCGTGGCGGGGGCCTGCCCCGTACCGGCGCCCCCTACCGCCGATCCCGAGGACCCGAGGACCCATGCCCCGCGGCCGTTATTCGCTCCATGATCCGCACGATCACACCCCCCTCGGTGAAGAGCACTTCAACTGCGCACCCGGCCCCTCCGGCTGGCGCTACGTCTCCCAGATCACCACCCCCTCCGGCGATCACGCCGGCTCCGTCGACCTCACCCTCGACGACCTCGGCCGCCCCATCCGTCTCGAACTGCACGCCGCGAGCTGGCAGGTCCGCGGCGCCGCCCTCGACGGCGTCACCTGGGTCCGTACCGACCCCACCGGAACGCACGCCACGGAAGGCAATGTGCGCGCCCACGCCTTCACCGGCACGTCCCCGGCGTTCCTCGTCGCGACATCCCGCCTGCTCCGCCTCACCCCCGGTTCTCCCCCCACCCGAGTCCGCCTCGTCGCCTTCACGGACCCGGTACTCGCACCCCTCACCGTCGACCAGTCGTGGGCCCTGATCAGAAGTGAAGCGCACACCACTGACAACGGCCCCCTGACCGTGGACGAATACCAGGTCAACGCCCTCGACACGGGCGAACAGCACACGGTCCACATCGCCGGCGACGTGGTTCTCGCCGCCCCCGGCATCGAGCTCGAGGACCTCCAGACGCCGCCGTCGGTCTTCCCCTGAGCGCTGAGCGCTGAGCCCTGAGCTTGACCCCTGACGCCTACGCGGGCGGAGCGAACCCAGTGGCAGGCGGCGTGGCCAGACTGCCCTCACCGTCCGTCCGGCCGGCCCCACCACCACCGGCGACCCCACCAACCCCGACCGACCCACCAACCTCCACCACCGGAGAACCGGCACCCACCGACGCCCGGCCGCCCCCCGCGCCCATGGGCGCACCACCCACCGCAGCCGCACCGCCCACCGCAGCCGCACCGCCCGCCGGGGCGAACACCCGCCGCGCGTCCCGCGCCTGCCGCTCGTTCACCACTGCGGCCAGAAACTCCGCCGCGGGCACCCCCGGCGGCGCGGGCGTACCCGTCCTGGCCACCAGCTCGTCGGCCAGCCGCTCCGCCAGCGCGCGCCCCACCGTGGCGTCGAGCTGCCGCATGCGCGTCAGGTACTGGCGTATCGCCAGCCACAGGTCGTCCGGCACCGCCGACAGATCCAGCTGCGCGAACCGCCCGACGAGCCAGGGCGGCGGAGGCGGAACAGCCAACGACCGAGCCGCCGGAACCCGCTCCCGTACGACAAGCGTCCCTGCGAAGACATCACCGATCCGCCGTCCCCGAGCCGACACCAGCGACGCGATGCACGCCACGGCGCCGAACGTCATCAGGATCTCGACGACCGCCATCGCCCCACGCACCAGCGCGTGCCGGAACCGGATCGGCCCCCCGTCGTCCCGCACCACCCGCAACCCGCACGCCAGCTTCCCGAGCGAACGCCCGTGGCTGAGCGTCTCCACCGCTATGGGCCCGCCCACCAGCACGAGCACAAAGGTCGCGATGGACACCGCCATGACGGCTGCTTCGTCCAACGAGGCGGTGGCTATCGCCAGGGCGACCGATATGAAGAGGTACGCGGCCCAGACCACGACGAGGTCAATGGCAAGGGCCAGCGCCCGGCTGGGGAGCCTCGCCGGCTGCAAGCCGAGTACGACCGCGTCCCCCGTCACAACCCCGCTCACAGCGCCCACCCTTCTTCGACCTTCCCCAACCCCTCCGAACGCCAGTCTGCCAAGCTGACCACCAGCGCGCCGCAGTAGTACGAACCGTACGCACCAGTGCCTGGAGCAGCAGCCGATCATGGACCTCGACGTCTACGTCACCGCCCACCGCGCCGAGTGGGACCGTCTGGACCACCTACTGCGCCGGGGCAGCCACCTCACCGGGGCCGAGGCCGACGAACTGGTCGCTCTCTACCAGCGCACCGCCACCCACCTCTCCCTGATCCAGTCCAGCGCCCCGGACCCCATGCTCACCGCCCGGCTCACCCAGCTGGTGGCCCGCGCACGCGCCACGGTCACAGGCACCCGGCGCGCCTCATGGCGAGACGCCGTCCGCTTCCTGACCGCCGGGTTCCCCGCGGCCGTCTATCGCTCACGCCACTGGTGGATCCCGACGGCCGTCCTGTCCACGCTCCTGGCCGCCTTCATCGGCTGGTGGATCGGGACCCATCCCGAGGTGCAGGCGTCCATCGCGGCCCCCGAGGAACTCCGGCAGATGACCCGCCCCGGCGGCGAGTACGAGACGTACTACTCCAGCCACCCGGCCGCCTCCTTCGCCGCCCAGGTCTGGACGAACAACGCGCAAGCAGCCGCCATGTGCCTGGTCCTCGGCGCGTTCCTCTGCGTTCCCGTGCTGTGGATCCTCTTCCTCAACATGCTCAACCTGGGCGTCGGTCTCGGCCTGATGTCCTCGGCCGGCCGTCTCGACACCTTCCTGGGACTCGTACTCCCGCACGGCCTCCTCGAACTCACCGCCGTCTTCGTCGCCGCCGGCACCGGTCTCCGCCTCGGCTGGACCCTCATCGACCCCGGCCCGTTGTCCCGCCGGACAGCCCTGGCCAAGCAGGGCCGCGCTGCCCTCGGCATGGCTCTCGGCCTGGCCCTGGTCCTCTTCGTGTCGGGAGTGATCGAGGGTTTCGTGACCCCCTCGGGCCTCCCGACCTGGGCCCGCATCAGCATCGGCATCGCAGCTGAGCTGGCATTTCTTGCGTACGTGTACGTCCTCGGCGGCCGCGCGGCCAGAGCCGGCGAAACCGGCGACGTCGAGTCCCCCGACCGCAGCGCCGAGCTGCCCACCGCCGCCTGATGTGCGTACGACCCAGCTGACCTGCTAGTCTCCTCTTCGCCCACCAAAGCCGTTGACACGGTTGGTGTGGGGAGGTAGATTTGAACGGTTGCCTGGGACTGGACAGGTCCGAGCGCGAACGTTAGAGTCTCTCTCGCTCCGGTCGGAATTGATTTCGACGGAGTCAATCC
Organism: Streptomyces sp. CB03234; assembly: GCF_001905885.1. Classification (GTDB taxonomy): domain Bacteria; phylum Actinomycetota; class Actinomycetes; order Streptomycetales; family Streptomycetaceae; genus Streptomyces. The sequence goes on from NZ_LIYH01000006.1 coordinate 615,695, forward strand.
GATTCATCATCCGAATCACAAACGCCGATTAGCTCGGCGAAAACGATTCTGATAAAGTCGGACCAGCCGAAAGGCAAAGGCCCTCCAACGGCCACCGGAAACTGAATCCGAACCGGAAACGGAACGGAAAAAGGATCTGGTAAGGTTGGAAACACGAAATACCGAAGGGAAGCGCCCGGAGGAAAGCCCCAGAGAGTGTCTCTGCGGGTGAGTACGAAGGAAGCGTCCGTTCCTTGAGAACTCAACAGCGTGCCAAAAATCAACGCCAGATTAGTTGATGCCCCGTCCATCTTCGGATGGTCGAGGTTCCTTTGAAGAAAACACAGCGAGGACGCTGTG
>NZ_LIYH01000007.1 GCF_001905885.1 Streptomyces sp. CB03234
CACAGCGTCCTCGCTGTGTTTTCTTCAAAGGAACCTCGACCATCCGAAGATGGACGGGGTATCAACTAATCTGGCGTTGATTTTTGGCACGCTGTTGAGTTCTCAAGGAACGGACGCTTCCTTCGTACTCACCCTCTCGGGCTTTCCTCCGGGCGCTTCCCTTCGGTATTTCGTGTTTCCAGCTTAGCAGATCCGTTTTCCGTTTCTGCCACCCGCCGGAGCGGGCTGCCGGACTGTTCTTCGCTTTCGCGTTTCCCTTTCCGGCGGTTCCGACTCTATCAGCCTTTTTCCGGCCTCCTGACCGCCACCTGCGGGACACAGAGGTGTAGTCCACAGGTGTAGACCAGTTAGGATCTCGGCTTGACAGTCGCTGCCGACCTACGACTCAGAGTCGCGTCGGGGTCAGGCAGGGATACGACCCTACCCGCCGTTGGTAGTTGAGGCAAATCGTTTCCGGTGGTCCCTAGGTCCGCCAACCCGGACCTCTCGTGCGGAACCCGGACTTCTTATGACATACGCTTCTGATCAGTACGCCGTCCAGGACAGGTAGTGACGGCGACGCAGAATCTCCACCCCTGGGAGGCCCCCCATGACCACCGTGACGTCGCCGCTCGAGGGCCGCGCCATCGGACTTGCCGCTGTACCCGACCCGGTTTTCTCCGGGGCGATGGTCGGCCCGGGTACCGCCATTGATCCCGTGCGCGAGCCCTCCACGGCTGTGTCTCCGGTCGACGGCATCGTCGTTTCTCTGCACCCGCACGCCTTCGTGGTCGTCGACGGCGACGGGCACGGCGTGCTGACGCACCTGGGGATCGACACCGTTCAGCTCAATGGCGAGGGCTTCGAGCTGCTGGTGAACAAGGGGGACACCGTGACGCGCGGGCAGGCCGTCGTGCGGTGGAACCCCGCTGCCGTCGAGGCGGCCGGCAAGTCGGCGGTCTGCCCGATCGTGGCCCTGGAGGCCACCCCCGAGTCCCTGAGCGAGCTCGTCGAGGACGGCGACGTGAAGGCCGGCGACGCGCTCTTCTCCTGGCGGTGATGTCAGTGCCGTCGTATTGACGGCAGCGGGTCGGGACATTCAACGTGGCGGCTCCGGCCGCCACTCAATCGGAGACAGGTGTAATGGAGACAACGCTGCGGGGCGTCGGCGTGAGCCACGGTGTGGCGATCGGCGAGGTGCGCCACATGGGCACGGCGGTCCTGGAGCCGCCGGCCAAGCAGATCCCGGCCGAGGAGGCGGAGCGCGAACAGGGGCGTGCTCGCCAGGCCGTCGAGGCTGTGGCGGCCGATCTGATCGCTCGTGGCAATCTGGCCGGTGGCGAGGCACAGCACGTGCTCGAGGCGCAGGCCATGATGGCTCAGGACCCCGAGCTGATGGCCGACGTGGACCGTCGTATCGCTGTGGGCAGCACGGCCGAGCGGGCCGTGTACGACGCGTTCGCCGCCTACCGGGCGCTGCTGGCCGGTGCCGGGGAGTACCTGGCGGGGCGGGTCGCGGACCTGGACGACGTGCGGAACCGGATCGTGGCGCGGCTGCTGGGTGTGCCGATGCCGGGCGTTCCGGACAGCGACGAGCCGTATGTACTGATCGCGCGGGACCTCGCTCCGGCGGACACGGCGCTGCTGGACCCGACGCTGGTGCTCGGTTTCGTGACCGAGGAGGGCGGGCCGACCAGCCATAGCGCCATCCTGGCGCGGGCGCTGGGTGTGCCCGCCGTGGTGGCGCTGCCGGGAGCCGGTGAGCTCGCCGAGGGCACCGTGATCGCGGTGGACGGCAGCACGGGTGAGATCTTCGTGGAGCCGAGCGCCGAGAAGCGGACCGAGATGGAGCGGGCCGCTGCCGAGCGCAAGGCGGCGCTGTCCGCGGCGACCGGCCCCGGTGCGACGTCGGACGGGCACAAGGTGCCGTTGCTGGCGAACGTGGGCGGGCCCGCGGATGTGCCGGCGGCGGTGGAGGCGGGGGCCGAGGGTGTCGGTCTGTTCCGTACCGAGTTCCTGTTCCTGGACGACAGCAAGCAGGCGCCGTCGGAGGCCAAGCAGGTCGAGGCGTACCGCAAGGTGCTGGAGGCGTTCCCCGAGGGCCGGGTGGTCGTGCGGGTGCTGGACGCGGGTGCGGACAAGCCTCTGGACTTCCTGACACCGGCCGATGAGCCGAATCCGGCGCTCGGCGTGCGGGGCCTGCGGACGCTGCTGGACCACCCGGAGGTGCTGCGGACGCAGTTGACGGCGCTGTCGAAGGCGGCCGAGGGGCTGCCGGTGTACCTCGAGGTCATGGCGCCGATGGTGGCGGACCGTACGGATGCGAAGGCGTTCGCGGACGCGTGCCGTCAGGCGGGGCTCCAGGCGAAGTTCGGTGCGATGGTGGAGATCCCGTCGGCCGCGCTGCGGGCGCGTTCGATCCTGCAGGAGGTGGAGTTCCTGTCGCTGGGTACGAACGACCTGGCGCAGTACACCTTCGCCGCCGACCGGCAGGTGGGTGCGGTGTCGAGGTTGCAGGACCCGTGGCAGCCCGCGTTGCTGGATCTGGTGGCACTGGCGGCGGAGGCGGCCAGGGCCGAGGGCAAGAGCTGTGGCGTGTGTGGTGAGGCCGCGTCGGATCCGCTGCTCGCGTGTGTGCTGACGGGTCTGGGTGTCACCTCCCTGTCGATGGGTGCCGCGTCGATTCCGTATGTGCGGGCGACGCTGGCCAAGCACACGCTGGCGCAGTGCGAGCGGGCGGCGGCTGCCGCGCGGGCCACGGATACCGCCGAGGAGGCGCGGCTGGCCGCGCAGGCGGTTCTGTCTGGCGAGTAGTGCCTGGTGAAGGCTGTGAGAGGGGCTTTCCCGCCGGTGGGCGGGGAAGCCCCTTTTGCTGGTTGCTCAGTGGTGGGTGGGCCAGGGGTCGTCGGGGGTGATGTCGAAGCCGGCGCGGTAGTCGACGTTGGGTTCGGGTGAGAGGGGTTCTCCGGTGTCGGCGTCGGTGCAGTAGGCGTTGAAGACCTCGGCCGCGGTGAGCGGGATGAGCCGGCCGTGGTCGAGGCGCCAGCCGTGGACACGGTCGGGTGCGGCGGGTGTGGTGGTGCGGAGGACGAGTCCTCCGGGCCTTTCGAGGGCGATGCCGGCCGCGAGGACGGTGACGAATTCGGCGCCTTCGGTGGGGTCGAGGAGGGCCGGGCCGGTGGGGGGCCGTTCGGCGTGGAGGACGGCGAGGAGCTGTTCGTCGGCGGGGACGCTGCAGACGAGGTGGTGGGTGCCGGGGCCGGCTTCTTCGAGGAGGCGCGTCAGCAGGTGCGAGGCCTGGTCGAATGCGGCGCGGCCGATGTCCTGCCCGCAGGTGGCGCACGCGCCCATGTCGGTGAGGAGCATCGTCGCGTACTGCCAGGTGGCGTGTCGTACCGCTCGGTGGATGAGGAGCGGGACGAGTCGGTCGATGGGCTGTCCCGTATAGGGGACGCAGGCGCCGGTGGCGGCGATCTCGGCGGTGAAGCGGCTGCGGCTGGCCGGGGTGTCCGGGTCGAGGCCGGTTTCGGTGCAGTACTCCGCGTAGTCCTCCGGGTCGAAGAGGGCGACGGTGGTGTGTCCGCCCTGGGTGGCGAGGGCTTTCAGGAGCTGCTCGACCTGGCGGAGGTAGATGTCGTGGTCGGCGAAGGTGAAGGTGCGGTAGCGGCTGCGCATCGCCGCGAAGTCCTGTTCGTCGGCGAGGACGCCGACGGTGCTCGGTACTTCGCGGCGGAGTGCGCGTCGCATGGTCGTGGTGTTCCTGGTGTGTGCCATGAATCCCCCTTGTTCATCAGTGCTCACTCAGAGTAATCGGCGGCACTGACAACGGGGGGCGGTCTCTCATTGGGTGCCTTGGGCGCGCCGACGGGCCAGGTCCTCGTAGAAGCGGAGCAGGTCGAGGTTGTCGACCGAGCCGGGGTTGACGGCCTTGGACAGGTCGGTGCCTTGGAGAAGACGCTTGACGGGGACCTCGATGCGCTTGCCGGTGAGGGTGTGCGGGACGCCGGGGACCTCAATGATCTCGTCGGGGACGTGGCGTGGGGACAGCTGCGTACGGATGGTCTGCTTGATGCGGGTGATCAGGTCGTCGTCCAGGGTGGCGCCTTCGGTGAGGTGGACGAAGAGGGGCATCCAGTAGCCGCCGTCGGGTTCCTCCAGGCCGATGACGAGGGATTCGCGGATCTCCGGGAGGCGTTCGACGGCCTCGTAGATGTCGGCGCTCCCCATACGGACGCCTTGGCGGTTCAGGGTGGAGTCCGAGCGGCCGTGGATGACGACCGACCCGCGGTCGGTGATGGTGATCCAGTCACCGTGGCGCCACACGCCCGGGTACATGTCGAAGTAGCTGTCGTGGTAGCGGCTGCCGTCGGGGTCGTTCCAGAAGTGGATGGGCATGGAGGGCATGGGGTTGGTGACCACCAGCTCCCCCACCTCTCCGACGACGGGCTTGCCCTGTGGGTCCCAGGCCTGGAGGTCGGTGCCCAGGCAGGGCGCCTGGAGTTCGCCGATGTGTACGGGGAGGGTGGGGACCGCGCCGGCGAAGCAGCTGCATACGTCGGTGCCTCCGCTGACGGAGGCGATCCACAGGTCGTCCCGTACCTCGTCGTGGAGCCAGCGGAAGCCGTCCGGGGGGAGCGGGGAGCCGGTGGTGGCGACGCAGGTGATGCGGGACAGGTCGTAATCGCGGGACGGATGGACGCCGGCCTTGCGGCAGGCCATGACGTAGGCGGCGGACGTGCCGTAGAGGGTGGCTCCGGTGAGTTCGGCGACACGCCACTGGGCGCCGGTGTCGGGGTGGCCGGGGCTGCCGTCGTACACGACGACCGTGGTTCCGGTGAGCAGGCCGGAGACGAGGAAGTTCCACATCATCCAGCCGGTGGAGGTGTACCAGAAGAACCGGTCCTCGGGGCCGAGGTCGCAGTGGAGGCCGAGCTGCTTGAAGTGTTCGAGGAGGATGCCGCCCTGGGACTGGACGATCGCCTTGGGCAGGCCTGTGGTGCCGGAGGAGTACAGCACCCACAGGGGGTGGTCGAAGGGGACCTGCTCGAAGACCGGCTCTGTGTCCCCCGCTGTGAGGGCGGACCATTCGAGGGTGCCTTCGGGGGCCTCCGTACCGAGGAGCGGGATGTGGACGACCGCGCGGAGGGTGGGCAGTTCGCGGCGGAGTTCGGCGACGGTGTCGCGGCGGTCGTGTTCCTTGCCGCCGTAGCGGTAGCCGTCGATGGTGAACAGGACGACCGGCTCGACCTGTTGGAAGCGGTCGAGGACGCTGCGGGCGCCGAAGTCGGGGGCGCAGGAGGTCCATACGGCGCCGACGGCGGCGGTGGCGAGGAGGGCGGCGGTGGCCTGCGGGATGTTGGGCAGGTAGCCGCTGACGCGGTCGCCGGGGCGTACGCCGAGGGCGCGCAGCTCGGCGGCGAGGGCGCCGACCTGGCGGCGCAGCTCGGCCCAGCTGACGGGGGTCACCTCGTGCGTCTCGTCGACGTGCAGCAGGGCGGGCGCGTCGGGGCGGTCGGCGGCGGCTCGGAGGGCGTGTTCGGCGTAGTTGAGGGTGGCGCCGGGGAACCATTGGGCGCCGGGCATGGAGCGGTCGCCGAGGACGCGCTCGTACGGTGTGGAGAAGCGGATGTCGAACCACTCGGCCACCGCCTGCCAGAAGGTGTCGAGGTGGTCGACCGACCAGCGGTGCAGTGCCGGGTAGCCGCCGTCGGCGGGTGCGCCGTGCCGCTGCGCCGCCCAGGCCTGGAAGCGGGTGACCGCGGCCGTGTCGACGCGGTCCTGGTCGGGCTGCCAGAGCGGCTCGGGCTGGGCGTGCTCTGTGGTCATGGGGCTGCTCCCTGGCTGTGCGTCCCTGTACGCGGGTGTGCGTGGGTCGCGCGCACGTGCGGGGGTGTGCGCGTGACGCGGCTGAGCAGGACGATGCCATGTGATCGTTGTTCGCACCAGGGTTCGCCGCCCATGGTCGGCGGGATGAATATGTGGTCTCACCACGGGTGAACGGCAGCTGAACGGGCCCTGCGGACCCTTGGGCGGGTGGCAGGGTGATCGGCATGGACGGTCGTGATCTGGTGCGTTCGGTGAGGATCTTCGGCACGGTGCGGGGGCTGCGGGCGATGCGGTCGGCGTGGCGGCAGCGGCGTACGGACGCCTGGGGGCTGCGGCCGCGGGGGGCGGAGCGGGCGCGGGTGCCGGGGCCGGTGGAGGGGGTCGAGCGGCTGCCGGGCGGGGGGATCGTCCGGTTCGCCCGGTCTCAGGTGCGGGTGTGCGTCTCCAGTGGCGGCACGGTGTTCCTGGGCTGGGACGGGGCGGAGCCGCTGCCCTCGTACGCGCTGGCGGGCCGGCCTCCGGAGCCCGATCCGCGGGCGGAGCTGGAGCCCGACAAGGGCGGTGGCTGGCGGGTGGTGTCGGAGCGGGTGACGGTCGCGGTGTCTCGCAACGGTGCCGTGGAGGTCCGTACGCCGGGCGGCGTCGTGTTGCGGCGGGACCTCCCGCCCAGGTGGTGGGAGCCGGTCGCCGGGGGTCCCTCGCGGTGGGTGCAGCGGTCGGAGGTGCCGGCCGACGCCCGGTTTTTCGGGCTGGGCGGGCGGGCGGCGGGGCCGCGGCTGCGCAGTGGGACGTACCGGCTGTGGAACACCGATCCGCGGGGCAGTTTCGCGCCCGGTGACGATCCGCTCTACATCACGATGCCGGTGCAGGTGGTGGTGTCGGACGCGGGTACGCACCTGGCGTTCCACGACAACTCCTGGGACGGGCAGGTGACGCTGCGGGAGGGCGAGGAGGGTGCGGGTTCCGGGCACGACCGGCCGGGCGCGAGCGAGGTGCGCGTCAGTGGCGGGCCGTTGCGGTGCTGGGTGATCGTCGGCACCCCCGCGCGCGTGCTGCACGGTTGGGCGGCGCTGACGGGTGCGCCCGCGCTGCCGCCGTCGTGGGCGCTGGGGCCGCAGCACGCGCGGTGGGGGTTCGGCAGCGAGGAGGAGGTGCGGCGGGTGGTGGCCGGCTACCGGGAGCGGGACCTGCCGCTGTCGGTGCTGCACCTGGACATCGACCACTACGACCGGCACCAGGTGTTCACGGTGGACAAGGAGCGGTTTCCGGACCTGCCCGGGCTCGCGCGGGAGCTGCGTGAGGAGGGGGTGCGGCTGGTGTCGATCGTCGACCCGGGGGTGAAGGCGGAACCGGGAAACCCGCTCTATGAGAGCGGTGCCGACGTCGGGTCCCATGGGGCGTTCGTACGGGATCCGAGGGGCGGTGAGGTGCGGGGCGTGGTGTGGCCGGGTGAGTGCGTGTACCCGGATTTCACGGATCCGGCGGTACGGGAGTGGTGGGGCGGGTTGTACGAGGAGCGGCTCGCGCAGGGGTTTTCGGGGGTGTGGCACGACATGAATGAGCCGGTTTCCTTCACGCCGTTCGGTGACATGACGCTGCCGCGCTCGGCGCGGCACGTACTGGAGGGCCGGGGCGGGGACCACCGGGAGGCCCACAATGTGTACGGGCTGGCGATGGCGAGGGCGGGGTACGAGGGGCTGCGGCGGCTGCGCCCGGACGAGCGTCCGTTTCTGTTCTCGCGCTCCGGCTGGGTGGGGATGCAGCGGTATGGCGGGACGTGGTCGGGCGATGTGTCGACCGGGTGGCCGGGGCTGCGTGCGTCGCTGTCGCTGGTGCTGGGGCTGGGTCTGTGCGGGGTGCCGTATTCGGGCCCGGATGTGGGCGGGTTCGACGGGAGTCCGTCGCCGGAGCTGTTCCTGCGGTGGTTCCAGCTGGGTGCCTGGCTGCCGCTGTTCCGTACGCACGCGGCGATCGACGCGGGGCGGCGCGAGCCGTGGGAGTTCGGTCCCGAGGTGCTGGAGTGCGCCCGTGCGGCGCTGGCCGAACGGGAGCGGCTGCGGCCCTATTTCGTGACCCTGGCGCAGTTGGCGCGGTTTACGGGGGCGCCTTATGTGCGGCCTCTTTGGTGGGGTTCCCCGGAGGACCGGGCGCTGCGGGACTGCGAGGATGCTTTCCTGCTGGGCGACGCGTTGCTGGTGGCGCCGGTGCTCGCGCGGGGGACGGACCGGCGGGCCGTGCGGCTGCCGCGCGGGCGGTGGTACGACACGGCGACGGGTGCGGCGTACGAGGGGCCCGGGCAGGTGCTGGTGGACGCGCCGCTGTCGCGTATTCCGGTGCTCGTGCGGGCGGGTGCAGTGATCCCGGTCCGGGACGGGGACGGTGGGGACGCGCTGGAGGTGTGGGCCCCGGCCGTGGGGCGCACTGGGGGCGGGCTGGTGGTGCGGGACGTCGGTGACGGCTGGGCGGAGGCGGAGATCGAGCGGTACACGTCCCGGCTGGTGGACGGGCGGGTGGTGGTGGAGCGGGTGACGGACGACGGGGCGGTGGAGGTGGGGGGAAGGGTCCGGGTGCGGGGGCTGGGCGCCGGGTGACGGCGGTCGCGGGTCAGGGGGTGTAGCGGCCCGCGAACCAGTGGGCGACCGCCGCCGTGTGGAGGGGGAAGGCCAGCTCTGCCGGCGCGTACAGCAGGTGGTGGCCGGCCGTTTCGTCCGTGGGGGCGGAGGGCGGGAGGGTGGCGGCCGGGCGTGCGGGCAGGAGGCCGAAGAGCAGCAGGTGGCCGGCGGGTGAGCTCATCGCGTCGGCCAGGCGTACGTCGGCGGCGGAGGCCTCGATGCCGGTCTCCTCCTTCAGTTCCCGTACCACCGCGTCCCGCCAGTCCTCGGCGTGGTCGATGAACCCTCCGGGCAGGGCGATGCCGCCGCGCTGCGGCTCGATGGCGCGGGTGATGACGACGAGCCCGGTGCCGTGCTCGCCGGTCACGGGCAGCAGGGCGACGGCGACCGGGAGCGGGTTGCGGTGGGCGACGGCGCCACAGGCCGGGCATGTGCGGGGCCATCCGGAGCCGGCCGGGTAGCGGGTGCCGCAGCTCGTGCAGTGGGAGTCCTTCACGGGGCGGACTGTACCGACCCGGCGGGGACCTGTAAGACGGTGCGCATGACAGGACTTGCTTCCGCTCCCCGCCTCCGCCGTGCCCTGGCTGCCATCGCCACGGCGCTCCTGCCGGCTGTTGCGGTGCCGCCCGCCGCGCAGGCCGCGCCCGAGCCGAAGGCTCCGAAGGAGTTCGTGGCGCTGCGCTCCGTCGACCCGACGATCACCCAGGAGATGCGCTACACCACCGAGCACAACTTCGTGGGCGAGCCGGTGGACGGCTACCGCCAGCCGGTGTGCATCCTGACCCGGCCGGCCGCGCAGGCGCTGCACCGGGCTCAGACGAAGCTGCTGCGGCAGGGCTATGCGTTGAAGGTGTACGACTGTTACCGGCCGCAGCGGGCCGTGGACCACTTCGTACGGTGGGCGAAAGACCTTCAGGACGAGGAGATGAAAGCGGAGTTCTATCCGCTTGTGGCCAAGTCTCGGCTCTTCGCTGACGGGTACATCGCGGAGAAGTCCGGACACAGCCGGGGTTCCACGGTCGACCTGACGATCGTGAAGCTGCCCGCTGCGCCGACCCGCCCCTATGTGCCGGGTGAGAAGCTGGTCCCTTGTTACGCCCCGCAGCACGAGCGGTTCCCCGACAATTCCGTGGACATGGGGACGGGTTTCGACTGCTTCGACACACTGTCCCATACGGACGACCCGCGCATCCAGGGTGCGCAGCGGTCGAACCGGCAGCTGTTGAAGGGCACGCTCGGCGCGGAGGGGTTCGTCAACCTTCCCGAGGAGTGGTGGCACTTCACGTACAAGCCGGAACTCTTCCCCGGCACGTACTTCGACTTCCCGGTCTCCCGGCGGTCGGTGGCGGGGCACTGACGCCGGGTGTCTCGCTTAGCGCCGCCGACGCGTGGCACACTTCTGACGTTCCGTCAGATCTGCTCGCTGGGGAGGGGCCTTGACGCGTACGCGCACACCTGTGGTGGCCGGGTGGTTCACCGATGACGGTGACGGGGCCGGCTTCCGGCTGCTGGGGACCCGCTGCTCGGCCTGTACGGCGGTCTTCTTCCCGCGCGAGGACGCCTTTTGCCGCAACCCGGCCTGCGGGGGCGGGGGCGAGCTGCGGGAGGTACCGCTGTCGAAGCGCGGGCGCGTCTGGTCGTACACGGACGGCCGCTACCGGCCGCCCGCGCCGTACGTCTCGGACCCGGCGGCGGTGTGGGAGCCCTACGTCCTGGTTGCCGTCGAACTGGCGGCGGAGGCCATGGTCGTGCTGGGACAGGCCGCCCCCGGGGTGGGCGTCGCCGACCTGGCCGTCGGCATGGAGGTGGAGGTGGTGCCGGGCGTCCTGGACGAGGACGGGGACACGGTGTGGACGACCTGGCACTGGCGGCCGGTGGTGACCCGGTGAAGGACGTCGCCGTACTGGGTGTGGGCATGCACGCGTGGGGGAAGTGGGGCCGCTCCTTCGTCGAGTACGGGACGGTCGCGGCCCGGGCCGCGCTCGCCGACGCCGGGGTCGACTGGCGGGACGTGGGGTCGGTGGTCGGCGCCGACACGGTGCGGGGCGGCTATCCCGGGTACGTGGCGGGCGCGACGTTCGCACGGGCGCTCGGCTGGCAGGGCGCGCGGGTGAGCAGCGTGTACGCGGCGTGCGCCTCGGGCGCCCAGGCCATCGCCACCGCGCGGGCACAGATCCTGGCCGGGCTGACGGACGTGGTGCTGGTGGTCGGCGCGGACGCGGCACCCAAGGGGTTCTTCGCGCCGGCCGGCGGCGACCGGCCGGACGACCCCGACTGGCTCCGGTTCCGGGTGCTGGGGGCGACGAACCCGGCGTACTTCGCGCTCTACGCCCGGCGCCGGATGGCCGTGTACGGGGACACGCCGGAGGACTTCGCGCTGGTGAAGGTGAAGAACGCGGCGGCGGGCGCGCTCAACGCGTACGCCCGCTACCGGAGGCCGGTGACCTCCGACGAGGTGGCCGCCTCGGCCGTGGTCGCCGACCCCTTGCGGCTGCTCGACATCTGCGCGACCTCGGACGGCGGCGCGGCGCTGGTGCTGTCGTCGATGGCGTACGCGCGCGTGCACGGGGCCACGGACCCCGTCCGTATCCGGGCGGTGTCGACCGTGACGCCCACCTATCCGCGCACAGTGCTCGATCTGCCGGACATCGCCACCGACTCGGCGGCCGGTGCACCCCCTGCGGCCCCCTTCCGGGAGTCGATCGCGGCCGCCGCGTACGAGGAGGCGGGCATCGGGCCCGAAGACCTGTCCCTGGCGGAGGTGTACGACCTGTCCACCGCGCTGGAGCTGGAGTGGTACGAGGACATCGGGCTGTGCGGCCGGGGCGAGGGCGCGGGGCTCGTACGGGAGGGCGCCACGGCGCTCGGCGGCCGGGTTCCGGTGAACGCGAGCGGCGGCCTCGCCTCCTTCGGCGAGGCGGTGCCGGCCCAGGCCATCGCCCAGGTCTGCGAGCTGACGTGGCAGCTGCGCGGTGCGGCGGGGGCGCGGCAGGTGCCGGGCGCCCGGTCCGGGATCACGGCGAACCAGGGCCTTTTCGGCCACGGGTCGGCGGTCGTGGCCGTGCGCTGAGCGGCGGCGCCCGGGCGGGGCGCCGGGCTTTACGTGTCGTACGGGCGTGTCCAGTGGCGCTGCGGAGGGCCGGTGCTGCCGGCGACCTTGACGCCCCCTCACAGCCGGAGAACACTGCCTGTTCGTCGACATCTCCGGTTCGCCTGTAACAGCACGCCATGCCCGTTCGGCACGCCGTGAAGCCATGGAGCCCAGGAGCCGCCATGAGCAATGGAGACATTTTCGCCGGTGAGGTCATCGGCACCGCGATCCTCATCCTCTTCGGTGCGGGCGTCTGCGCCGCCGTCACCCTCAACTTCTCCAAGGCGAAAGCCGCCGGCTGGGTCGTCATCGCCTTCGGCTGGGGCTTCGGCGTCATGGCCGGGGCGTACACCGCCGCTCCGCTCTCCGGAGGGCACCTCAACCCGGCCGTGACGGTGGGGGTCGCCGTCGACACGGGCGAGTGGGGCAAGGTACCGCTGTACCTGCTCGCGCAGATGGTCGGCGCGGTGCTGGGAGCCGTACTGGCCTGGCTGGTCTATTACGCCCAGTTCCGGGCGAACGCCGACGTGAAGACCGCCCAGCCCACGCTCGGGATCTTCTCCACCGCGCCCGAGATCCGCAATCCGGCCGCCAACCTCACGACCGAGATCATCGCGACCGTCGCGCTCGTCCTGCCGATCCTCGCGTTCGGGAAGAACGACGGCATCGGCGTCGGGCAGATCCCCGGCGAAAACGCGGGCATCTATGGGTCGGGTATTTCCATCCTCCTGGTGTCGCTCCTGGTGGTGGGCATCGGCATGTCACTCGGCGGGCCGACGGGTTACGCCATCAACCCGGCCCGGGACCTCGGGCCGCGCATCGCCCACGCGCTGCTGCCGATACCCAACAAGGGGACGTCCGACTGGGGTTACGCCTGGGTGCCGGTGGCCGGCCCGCTGATCGGGGGCGTGCTCGCAGGCGTCGTCTTCAACGGGGTCTACTGACACGGTTTACGGGTGCCGGCCTGTAGGTGCGGGCCTGCCAATGGGCGTGGCCTATGAACGTGGCCTATGGGAGCGGCTTGTGGGCGCGGCTTGTGGGCGCGGCCCATTGACTCCTCTCACTGAGGCGGCTCGGAGGCGGCTCGTCGGGCGTCTCGACCACGCGGCTCACCCGCACGGCTCTACTCACGCGGCTCTACTCACGCGGCTCTTACTCGCGACAAGGGGTTTCGTCATGACGGACAGGTTCGTCGCCGCAATCGACCAGGGCACCACCTCCAGTCGCTGCATCATCTTCAACCAGGACGGTGCCATCGTCGCCGTCGATCAGCGCGAGCACCGGCAGATCTTCCCCAAGCCGGGCTGGGTGGAACATGACGCCACGGAAATCTGGTCCAAGGTCCAAGCCGTGGTGGCGGGCGCTCTCGCCAGGGGAGGGCTGCGGGCGGAGCAACTGAGCGCACTCGGCATCACCAACCAGCGCGAGACGACCGTCCTGTGGGACCGGGCCACCGGAAAGCCCGTGCACAACGCGATCGTCTGGCAGGACACCCGTACCTCCGCGCTGTGCACGGAACTCGGGGGCGCGGACGGCCAGGACCGTTTCCGGGACACCACCGGGCTGCCGCTGGCCAGCTACTTCTCCGGGCCCAAGGCGGCCTGGCTGCTGGACAACGTGCCCGGGCTGCGCAGCCGCGCCGAGCGGGGCGAGATCGCCTTCGGCACCATCGATTCGTGGCTCATCTGGAACCTCACGGGAGGTGTCGACGGCGGCGTCCACGTCACCGACGTCACCAACGCCTCCCGGACCATGCTGATGAGCCTGGAGTCCCTGGACTGGGACCGCTCCATCCTCGAGGCGATGAACGTGCCGGAGGTGATGCTGCCGCGCATCCGCTCGTCGGCGGAGGTGTACGGCACCGCTGTCGGGCAGCTTGAGGGCGTGCCCGTCGCGTCGGCGCTCGGCGACCAACAGGCCGCGGTTTTCGGACAGGCCTGCTACGACACGGGCACCGCCAAGAACACGTACGGCACGGGAAGTTTCCTCCTGCTCAACACCGGGGAGCGGCCGGTTGCCTCGAAGAGCGGGCTGATCACCACGATCGGGTACAAGATCGGTGACCGGGCGCCGGTCTACTGCCTGGAGGGGTCGATCGCGATCACCGGCGCGCTGGTGCAGTGGTTCCGGGACCAGCTCGGCATCATCCGCAGCGCGGACGAGATCGAGACGCTCGCGGCGAGCGTGGAGGACAACGGCGGCGCGTACATCGTGCCCGCGTTCTCCGGGCTGTTCGCGCCGTACTGGCGCTCCGACGCCCGCGGTGTCGTCACCGGCCTGACCCGGTACGTCACCAAGGCACACCTGGCGCGTGCCGTCCTGGAGGCGACGAGCTGGCAGACGCGAGAGGTCGTGGACGCCATGTACCAGGACTCGGGCGTCCGGATCACGTCCCTGAAGGTGGACGGCGGGATGACCGTCAACGGCCTGCTGATGCAGCACCAGGCGGATGTGCTGGGCGTGCCCGTGATCCGGCCCAAGGTCTCGGAAACCACCTGCCTGGGCGCGGCCTACGCGGCCGGGCTCGCCACGGGCGTGTGGGCCGGCCTGGACGAGCTGAAGTCCCACTGGCAGCGCGACGCGGCCTGGGAACCGCGCATGGAGGCCGCCGTGCGGGAGCGCGAGTACGGCAACTGGCGCAAGGCGGTGGAGCGGAGCTTGGGCTGGGAGGGGGGCGACTGACGGGGGCGCCCTGCGGGAGCCGGCCTGCGGGCGATGGCCTGCGGGCGGATGGCCTGCGGGCGGATGGCCAGGACCGGCCTGGCGGGCCGGGCGTCGCAGCACGGCGCGTAGGAGCCGGGCCCCGTGGCGGGGGCCTGGCACTGGCCTGGGGCGGTGCCCTACGGCGGTGCCGTACAGGCGGGTGCCTGGAGGCGCGGCGATCCAGGCGGAGGCGTAAGCGCGTTGCCTGCGCGGGCCCAGGCGGTGGCGTACAGGCGGTGCCTGGAGGGGCGGGCCCGGGGCGGTCCGTATGCATGGTGCCTGGCGCGGGCCTCCGGGGGGATGTAGAGGGCCGCGTGAGGGCCCGCGGCCCGTGACCGTCCGTGGGGGCACGGGCCGCTGGTCGGTCAGGTGGTGACCGGCTCGCGGGTGCGGGCGGCGATGGTCAGGGCGTGTTCGACCACGGCGACCAAGACCTCCTTGACCGACTCCCGTTCGCGGGCGTCGCACATCAGCAGCGGCACCTCCGGGTCGAGGTCGAGTGCCGCCCGTACCGTCGCGGCAGGGAAGCGGGCCGCGCCCTCGAAGCAGTTGATGGC
The DNA here is from genome assembly GCF_001905885.1 of Streptomyces sp. CB03234. Classification (GTDB taxonomy): domain Bacteria; phylum Actinomycetota; class Actinomycetes; order Streptomycetales; family Streptomycetaceae; genus Streptomyces. The sequence goes on from NZ_LIYH01000007.1 coordinate 14,769, forward strand.
CACCGCGAAGGGGATGCCGCGCCGCTCGAAGTAGTCGATCGCAGCGAAGCTGTCCTCCAGGCGGCGGGTGTCGCACAACACCACCGCCCCCAGGGCCCCTTGTGCCAGCTCGTCCCAGAGGAACCAGAACCGGCCCTGTCCCGGCGTACCGAACAGGTACAGCACCAGGTCCTCGCGGAGCGTGATGCGTCCGAAGTCCATGGCGACCGTGGTGGTGGACTTGGCTTCGACGCCGTGCAGGTCGTCGACCGGACGGCCCGCCTCGCTGAGGGTCTCCTCGGTGCGCAGCGGCCGGATCTCGCTGACCGCGCCCACCAGCGTGGTCTTGCCCACCCCGAACCCGCCCGCGACCAGGATCTTCAGGGTCACCGGCTCGACCGGTCGCTTCTTGCGGCCGGTGCTAGAGCGCCCGAAGGCCATTGATCACCTCACGGAGGATGCTGACGTCCGGCAGTTCGGCCGGCGGAACGGGACGGGTCACATGGACGAGTTCGTCCTCGACGAGGTCACCGACCAGGACACGGACCACCCCTACGGGGAGGTCCAGCCCGGCGGCCAGCTCGGCGATCGACTGGGGGAAGTCGCTGCACCGCTCGACGATCTCCACGTGCTCCGGTGAGAGCGTCTGGTCGCGGCCGGGGTCGTCGGCCGCGGGTTCGGGGACGACGACCGCGATCAGGTCGAGGCGGTGGCGGGTGGCGCTGCTGGTACGGCCGCGTGTCATCGCGTACGGGCGGACCACCGGGCCCGCATCGTCGTCGAACCAGTGGTGCGGCTCCTGGCGGTCCCGGCGTCTGTGCCGGCTCTGCTGCCGTGCTGCGTCGCTCATCGCATCCCCCCTCACCCTCCTGCGGGCAGTCCGGTCCGAGGTGCTGTCGCGAGGTGGGCCCCGACGCGCTTGACCATCAGCGTCATCTCGTACGCGACGAGCCCGACGTCGGAGTCGGCGTCGGCGAGCACGGCGAGGCAGCTGCCGTCGCCCGCCGCGGTGACGAAGAGGAAGGCGTCCTCCAGTTCGACGACGGTCTGGCGGACGCGGCCCGCGTCGAAGTGGCGGCCGACGCCCTTGGCGAGGCTGTGGAACCCGGAGGCCACGGCCGCCATGTGCTCGCTGTCCTCGCGACTGAGGTCCTTGGACGCGCCCGTGGCCAGGCCGTCGCTGGAGAGCACCAGTGCCTTGCGGATGGAGCCGACCCGGTCGACCAGTTCGTCGAGGAGCCAGTTCAGCTCGCCTGTCGAGCCGGTCGAGTTGGGTGCTGCGGCGTTCGGTGCGGTCATCGACCGTCCCCCTCCGGTGTCGTTCCTGGTGCTGTTTCGCCGCGGCGGGCGTGCGGGGTGCTTTCGGCGTTCTGCCGGCGCCCTCGCTGCCAGCCGCGCTGTATCGCCGCCATACGGCTGCGTACTTCTTCCGCCTCGCGTTCGGTGTCGAGACCGGTGTCCTTGTCCACCACCACCGGCTGTCCGGCCGCCTCCCTCAGTTGGGGGGCGAGGCTCGCCTGGCGTACGCGGCGGGGAAGGCCGCGCAGCAGCATGGTCGCGTCGTCGGCGGGCGGCGCGGGGTCGGTGGGGGCGGCGGCACGCGTCGGCCTGGCTCCGGGCGCCGGGTGCGCGCGGCCGCGTTCGTCCAGGCGCCTGCCGCGGTCCGCGACGAGCGTGGGGGGTTTGCGGCGGGGCAGTGGGACGAGGCCGCCGGACGGGCGCCCGGGTGGCTGGTTGTCCGCGGCCTGCTGGTGCTGCTCGTGGTCGGTGTGGGGGCCGGCGACGGGGCGCAGTGGTGGCCGGGCGCGGAACAGTCCGCCGCGCTCGCTCTCCGTCTCTTCCAGGTCGCCGAGCCGGTCGTCGAGGTCGGAGAGGTCGGCGAGCCGGTCGTCGAGGCCGAGGGCGCCGACCGGGGCCTCCAGTTCGACCGGTCCGTCGAGGACGGACGGGCCGGTGGCGGCGGAGAGGCCGGAGTGCGCCTTGGAGAGCGCCGCGCGCCGGTGCGGGGCGTCCTTGCCGCCCTTGCGGTCCAGCCGGAAACCGGCGCCCTGGGTCTCGGGTGCGTCGGTGAGCAGCGCGGCCGGTATGAACACGACCGCGGTGGTCCCTCCGTACGGGGAGGGCTGGAGCGAGACGCGGACGTTCTGGCGCTGGGCGAGGCGGCTGACGACGAAGAGGCCGAGGCGGTCGGTGTCGGAGAGCTCGAACTCGGGGGTCTCCGCGAGGCGCAGGTTGGCGTCGAGGAGGGCCTCCGGGGCCATGCCGAGGCCACGGTCGTCTATCTCCAGGGTGAAGCCGTTGGCGACCCGTTCACCGTGGACGTGGACGGCGGTGTGCGGTGGGGAGAACACGGTGGCGTTCTCCAGGAGTTCGGCGATGAGGTGGGTCAGGTCGGCGACCGCGGGGCCGCCGACGCCGATGCGCGGCAGGCGCCGCACTTCTACGCGCTCGTAGTCCTCGACCTCCGCAACTGCGGCGCGTACGACGTCCATCAATTGCACCGGCTTGCGCCACTGCCGTGAGGGGGCCGCTCCGGAGAGGATCACCAGGCCCTCGGCGTGGCGGCGCATACGGGTGGTGAGGTGGTCCAGGCGGAAGAGGTCGGCGAGTTCCTCGGTGTCCTCGGTGCGCCGCTCCATGGTGTCCAGGAGGGTGAGCTGGCGGTGGAGCAGCACCTGGTTGCGGCGGGCGAGGTTGACGAAGACCTCCGACACGCCGCGGCGCATGTCGGCCTGTTTGACGGCGGCTTCCACGGCTGCCCTCTGGAGGGTGTTGAGGGCATGGCCGACCTCGCCCACCTCGTCCTTCTCGTACTTCAGGCGGGGCACTTCGGTCTCGACGTCGACGTGTTCGCCGGCGGCGAGGCGGCGCATCACGCTCGGCAGCCGTACGCCGGAGACTTCCTGGGCCTCCTTGCGCAGCCGCCGCAGGTCGCGCACGAGGCCGCGCCCGATGCGTACGGAGACGACGACCGAGACGAGCAGGGCGAGGAAGCCGAGCACTCCGGCGACGCCCGCCTTGAGCAGGACGCTGTGGGCGGCGGGTTCGACGCGGTCCTGGTAGCGGTTGCCGGCCTCGGTGTTCTCGCGGGCGAGCTCCTCGAGGACGGGGTTCGTCAGTTCCTGCCAGCGCGCGGCGTCGAGCGCGCGGGGGTCGTCGGTGGCGCCGGCGGCGAGCAGTTCGTCCTCGGCGTCACGCAGGGGTTCGGTGTCGTGGCTGCGCCAATAGGCCTGGAAAACCTCGCGTTCGGAGCCGGGCATGAGCTCCAGGTTGACCTCGTAGAGCAGTTCGCGGTGGGCGACGAGGTCGGAGATCGCGCGGATCTCCTGGGCGGTGATCCTCTTGCTGATGAGCGAGGACACCACCAGGGCGTCCTCGCGGGACAGCATCTCGCGGGCACGCACGATGCCGACGAGGGCGCGGCCCTGCTTGTCCATCTCCACGTTCTCCAGGGCGTGGAGATTGGTGAGGAAGCTGTAGCAGGGGTCCACGAGGCGGTTGTAGAAATCCAGCGCCTGGATGCGGCCGACAGCGCGGTTCTCCACGGAGCGGCGCAGTGAGGTGAGGTCGTCGAGGGCTTCGAGGAGGCGGGTGAGCCTGCCGGCCGCCTGGGTGTTCAGGGCGTCGACGACACCGGGGTCGTTGGCGTTCGCGCGGATCCTGGCGATGGCCCGGTCGGTGGCGGCGCGGTCGCGGCGGAGCGTGGGGAGGGCGTCGGAGGCGCGGGGGTCGGCCAGGTAGACGAGGGTCTGGCGGCGTTCCTTCTGGATGACGCGGACGGTTTCCTCGAGGGGGTGGCCCACCTTGTCGACGATATAGCCGACGTCCAGGAGTTGGCCGGCCTCGCGGCCGGTGATGAGTGTCGCGAATCCCCATAGGCCGGTGAGGGAGAGGAGCGGCACCAGGAGCAACGCCACGATCTTCCTGCGGATCGACTTCCCGCGAAAGCGCATGGCCTCCCCCACTCGCACCCGCCCTGCCGTCCGGCGTGGGTGAACACATCAACACATCAATAAACGGCGTGAGCCTACTACTGCATCACGGACAACTCGAAGGGACGTCCGGGCGATTTTCAGCCGGACCGTGCGGCGCAGATCATGAGTTGTCCTGGTATTCGGGGAGTTGACAATTGGCGGTGTGGTGGATGACACCTGGCAGAGCGTCACTGCGGACTGGGCGGCGGTTGGCTGGAATTGCCCGTTCCGGGGGAATCTTCACCGTCGGTCGTTCGTCTTTCTGTACGGGGAGGCAAGAACTGTCGGCGTAAAGCGGCTCAAGACGGGCAGCCACCCTGAAGACGGTCAGTGGTGGGGAGTGGCGGTTCGATGGAGACGGCACGGCGCGAACTGTGGGTGGAAGAGCCGGTGGGGAGGAGCAGGCTCCCCGACCCGGTGCGTACGGCGGCGGTGCGTGCCGTGATCATCGCGGCGCTGACGCTGATACAGGCGGTGGTGGCGTTCTTCTGCACGCTCACGGCGTCCTGGCTGGCTTTCCCGATGGTGCTGTGCAGTGTCGGCAGCACGGTGGTGGCGACGTGGGCCGTGCTGGATGTGTGGGTGACCCGGCAGGTGTGGAACCAGCGCCACGGTGTCGTGTCGACGCCCAGCAGTACGGCGCGCCAACTGCGGCGGGAGCGGCGCCGGGCGCGGCGGGTGGCCCGGGCTGAGGCCCGGGCGGAGGCTCGCGAGGCGGCGCGTATACGGGGCCGGCGGGGCGCGGGCGACAACCGGCTGTCGCGAGCCTGAGGCGCGACACCCGGGGGCTCTCGGGCCCGATGTCGGGCTCGTTGTGGGGGCGGCGGGCGAGCGGCGCCGGTGCTCACGAGCCGGCTCCCCGATGGGGCGCGTGCGCGGCGGTCTGCTCGCGTCGCGCCGTTTGAGGGGCTCGGCGGCCGCACCGCTCGCGAGGGCCCGCTCGCGGGGGACCGCTCGTACACCGGCGCGCGGGCGGGGCCCGCGGGCGCTGCGGCCCCGCCGCGCCGGTCACCTAGTCGGCGATCGCCGCCTCCGGGTCCGGGGTGCGCTTGAACATGCGGGTGGCGGTGATCTCGCCGTGGACCACCGTTTCGCCGTCGGCGGGCGGCTGCGGCAGTCCGGGGCGCAGGTGCTCCTCCACGCTGATGTACTTCAGGCCCGCCCGCAGGTCCGCGTCGTTGCGCAGCCGGATGACCAGCGGGAACTCGGCGAGCGCGGTCGTGTCGAAGAGGCCGGTGGTGTAGAGCAGCTGCACGCCCAGCGCGTCCGAGACCGCCCGCTGGAGTTCCAGCAGGTACGTGGCGTTGGCGCGGCCGATGGGGTTGTCGAGGAACAGCGTGCCGGCGTGCCGGTGCTTGTCGCGGCCCCGGTCGTTGCTGCGGAGGGCGGCCATCGTGCAGTACAGGGCGATGGCGGCGGTGAGCAGCTGGCCGCCGGAGAAGACGTCGCCCATCTGCCCGACCGGGACCCGCTCGGCGCGCAGCACCGCGTCGGGCTTGAGGATCTCCACGGCCACGCCCCTGGGCTGGAGGGCGGCCTGGACGCCGCGCAGCAGCAGGGACATGCCGTCGCGGCGCAGGTCGGAGTTCTTCTTCACGGCGGCGCGGGTCGCCTCGTCGATGACCTCGCCGAGCCGCTCGACGAGCGTGGCCTGGTCGGGCTCCTCGAAGCGGATCCGCAGGAACTCCTGCCCCGACCATTCGCCGAGGCCCTCGGGGAGCCGGGACAGGCGCTGTGCCGAGCGGAGAGTGGTCAGCGCGGACTCGACCAGGCCGCGCAGCCGGTCGACGATCGAGTCGCGGTTGCGCTCCAGCTGCGCCAGTTCGTCGGTGAGGACGCGCAGCCGGGGCGCGAAGGCATCGGCCCACTTGGCGGCGTGCTCCGGCAGGGCCGAGGCGGGCAGTTCGCGGATCTGCTGCCGGGCGGGCGTGCGGACCTGCTCGTAGCGGGTGGAGTTGGCGTGCCGTACGAGGATGTCGCAGGCTTCGCGTACGGCGGCGTCGGCGGCCGACAGGTCGGCGGAGCAGCCGCGCAGGGAACGCCGCGCCTCGGCGGCGGACTGGCGCGCCTCGTCCAGGCTGCCGGGGTACGTCTCGGGGGTCTCCTGGTCCTCGTCGGTGTGCTCCCTGAGCAGGTCGCGGAGGAGGGCGGCCGTCTCGTCGAAGCCGCCCGCCGCGTCCTCGGCGGCGCGGTGGGCATGGAGGAGCCGGGCGTGGACGGCGCGGGCGGTTTCCAGCGCGTCGGTGCGGGTGGCCAGTTCGGTGGTGGCCGTGCGGAGGAGCGACTGGGCGTGGTCGGCGTCGGCCGGCACCAGTTCCTCGGGCAGGTCGGTGTGCGACTCGCCGTCCACGGGGGCCAGGCGCTCGGCCTCGCCACGCAGCCGGCCGAGCTTCTCGCTGGCCTCCGAGGCGCGGGACTCCAGCATCTGGACCAGGGACTCGGCGCGGGCGGCGGCGGCCTGGCGGGACGGGCCGTCGGCGCCGTCGGGGCTCTCCAGGAGCTGGGCGGCGCGGGTACGGACCTTGTTGGTGAGCCGGTCCAGCTCGGCGAGGGCGGCGCTCTCGTCGCTCTCGGCTCGGGCCTGCTCGGCGCGCAGGTCGGCGCCGACGCCGACCTTCTCGTACAGCTGGGAGGCGGCGCGGTATGCCTCGCGGAGGGCGGCGAGCGGTACGCGCGGGGCGTCGGCGTCCTCCTCCGGAAGGTTTTCGGGGGCGCCGGCGATCTCGGCGCGCTCGGCGCGCAGCGCGCGGGCGGTGCGGTGCGCGTCGTCGGCGGCGCGCTGGGCGGCGCGGCGGTCCTCGTCGGCGGCGCGGGCGCGCTCCAGGCAGGTCTGGGCGCGGGCCTCGTACTCGGCGGCCTCGTCGGCCAGTTCGCGGAGCCTGGCCTGCCAGCCGGCCCGCTCGCGGAGCCGGAACGCCAGGCCCGCGAGGGCGTCGGCGACGCGGCGGGCCCGCTGGGCGGCTTCCTGCCGCTCGTCACGCACGCGGGCGGTGTCGGCCGCCGCCTCGTCCGCCTCGGCACGTACGGTGCGGGCTTCGGCGAGCGTGGCCTCGGCGGCTTCGGCGGCCACGCGCGCGGTGGCGGCGGCTTCCGCGAGTTCGGTCAGCATGCCGGGTGGGCAGTCGGCGCGCCAGGAGCCGATGCGGGCGGCGAGCGACCGGTCGCCGGTGAGCCGGGCGGCGAGGGTACGGATCTCCTCGTCGCGGGCCGCGGCACGGGCGCGCAGGGCCTGGCGCTCCTCGTCGGCGGCGTGCTCGTCGTGCATGGCCGGGTTCGGCGGGACGAGGAACACGTCCGTGTCCGTGTCCGTGCCGGCCGACCTCGGTACGGGCGCCAGGAGTGCGGCGGCGGTGCCGACGGCCACGGCGGAGCGCGGCAGCAGGGCGGCGCCGGCGAGGGCCTCGCGGGCCCTGGCGTAGGAGACGGGGTCGGTGATGACGACACCGTCGACCAGCTCGGGGCGGGCGGCGAGCACGGCGGCGTGGTCGGCGGGGTCGACGGCCTGGGCGAGGTAGCGCCAGCCGGGGAGGGCGGGGATGCCCTGCTCGCCGAGGTACTCGACGGTGGCGAGGACGTCGGGGCCGGGTGGCAGGAGCCCGCCGTCGCCGAGGGCGCCGAGGATGCGGGAGTCGTCGGCGGCGGCGGTGCGCAGCTCGAAGAGCTTGCGTTCGGCGGAGGCGATGCCCTGGTCGAGGAGGTCGCGCAGTTCGTCCGCGTACCGGTCGAACTCCTCGACCGTGAGGGGGCCCTGGGCCGCCCGTACGGGCGCGGCCGCCGCCTCGTCCGGCTCCCCGCCGTGGCGGGGCTGGGGCACGGCGGGCTTGGCGGCGCCCGGCAGGCTCAGCAGCTCGGCGAGGCGTTCCTCGGCGGCGAGGGACTCGGCGGCGCGACGCTCGGCCTGGTAGGCGTTCTCGGCGGCCTGGGCGGCGTCGGCGGCGCGGGCGGCGGCCAGTTCGGCGCGGGACTCGGCGGCGGCGGCCTCGCGGGCGCGCTCTGCCGCCGCGCGGGCGGCGTCGCGGGCCGCGTCCCAGGCGGCGACGGTGGTCTTCTCGGCGTCGCTGGCGGCGAGCGCGGCGCGGGCCGGGTCGGCGTCCGGGGCGGTGTCGTCGAGCCAGCCGGCCCGTACCGCTTCGGCGGTCTCCTGCTCCACCTCGGCGAGACGCTGGCGCAGGTGGCCGGCCTCGCTTCGGGCGCGCTGGGCCTCGGTGGCGGCGGCGGTTGCGTCGCGGTGGGCGGTCTCGCCGGCCTCCTGGAGGGCGGCGGAACGCTCCTCCTCCTCGCCCGCGTGCCGCTCGCCCTCCTCGGCGGCCGCGTGCAGCGCCCGCACGAGGTCGGCGGCGGCCTTGGCGCGGGCGGCGAGCGCGGGGGCGGCGTCCCGCTCGGCCTCGCGGATGGCGGCGGCCACGCGCGCGGAGCGGTCGGCTGCGGCGCGGTGCCTGAGGACCGCCTCGGCGGCCTGCCACGCGGCATGGAGGGTGCGGGCGTCGGACAGCTCGCGGCGCTGGGCGGCGGCGCCCTTCTCGGCGGCGGTGAGGGCCAGGGAGGCGTGTCGGTAGGCGAGTTCGGCGGCGATCAGTGAGGCGCGGGCGCGGGCCTGCTCGGCCTCGGTGACGGTGTGGGCGGCGGCGGTGACCTGCTGGGCCAGTTCGGCGGTACGGCCGCGTTCCTCGGCGGCGCGGGCGGAGAGGCGGCGGGCCAGGGTGCGGGTGCGGCGCTCGGCGCCGGCGTGGATGTCGCGGGCACGCGCGCGCGTGTCGGCCGCTTCGACGATCCGTCCGAGGAGGTCGACGGAGCCGGCGGTGAAGTCCCGTTCGGCGGTCAGTTCGGCGCGGCGGCCGAGCTTGTTGCCGAAGCCGCTGACCAGGTCGGCGAGGCCGTCCGTGTCCCGGGTGTCGGTGACGGCGCGCAGCAGCAGGTCGGTGAAGTCGGAGTCCTTCTTGACCGCGAAGAGGCCGGCGGCCTCACCCTCGTCGGCGTTCATCTCCCGCTGGTAGCGGAACAGTTCGGGGTCCAGCCCCAGGTCCCCGAGGTGTTCGTTCCAGCGGTCGTGGATCTCCTCCCAGTACACCTCCAGGTGCGGGTACGCCTTGCCGGCCTCCGTGATGGCGTCGCGAAAGCCCTTCATGGTGCGGCGGCGGCCCTGGGCTCCGGAGATGCCTTCGGCGGGCGGGCGTACGGAGGTGGCCTCGGCGACGGGCAGGTTGTCCAGGCTCAGCCCTGGCCCCGGCCGGAAGGAGTACCACGCCTCGGCGAACTTGCGCGGGTCGTTGGAGACCTGCCTCCCCCGCCATTCGCTCACCTTGCCGACGACGACGAGTTCGCCGGTCAGCGTGTGCTGCCACTCCAGAGCGACGTGCCCGCAGTCGTCCGCGAGCAGGAACTTCCGCAGCACACCGGAGCTGGCGCCACCCAGCGTGTTCCGGTGACCCGGCAGCATCACCGAGAAGATCAGCTTGAGCAGGACGGACTTGCCGCCGCCGTTCTCCAGGAACAGCACGCCCGCGGGCGCGGGGCGGCGCGGCGGACCGACCGGCTCCTCCTCGAAGAACTCCGCCTGGGTGGGGGCGGGGTTGGGCACGGGCGCACCCACTCCGCGCAGGTCCAGCACGGTGTCGGCGTAACGCGCACCGGCGGGCCCGATGGAGTAGAGGCGGACCCGGGACAGCTCGTACATGGCGGCGGACTCTCAGTCGTGTTCTGTCGTACTTACGCGTGGAAGGGCAGGCCCGCGTCGGCGGCCAGCTCCAGGTCGTCGCCCTCGGGCGGCGGCAGGAGGGTGGCGGAGCCGTCGGTGACGGGGACGACACCCAGCTCCAGCAGCTCGGCCATGGCGGCGCTGCCCGCCATGTCACGGACCTGCAGCTGATAGCGGGCGGTGGTGCGGTACGAGCCGCCGCCCTCGTCGCCGGTGCGCTGGAGGAACCCCGAGTCGGTGAGGAAGGCGACGGCCTTGCCGATGATGCCGGTGGTGGACCCGGCGAGCCGGCGGGCGTCCTTGGTGGCGCCGGTCGCGCTGCGCCGCGCGTAGATGCGCCAGGCGGCCTCCAGCCCGGGGGCGTCGGTCACGGGGTCGGTGTTCTCCCCCTGCTCCTCCGCGCGCTCTTCCAGCCTCCGGCAGGCCTGGCGTACGAAGGCGTCGACACCGTTCACGGTGATGCGGCCGATGTACCCGTCGTCGGCCAGGTCCTCGGGGCGCGGGAACGCCATGGCGGCGACCGCGAGGTGGGCCAGACCGTGCAGGAACCGGTCGCCGGAGTCGGTGGATGCGCGGCGGGCGTAGTCGCCCATGCGGACGGCGAAGACCGAGTCCTCGGCGGCGGTGACGGCCATCCCCGCGCGCGGGGACACCTCCAGGACGATGAGGCCCAGGCCGGTGGCGACGGCGTCGGCGACGCGCGCGAAGGCGGGTTCCTCTCGGTAGCGGCGGAGCAGGTCGGCGTACTCGGCGTCCCGTGCGGGCAGCAGCTTGGGCTGGAGCCCGAAGGCGACCAGGCGTGCGGCGTCGGCCGCGTCGGCGGGCGTGACGGTGCCCGACGCGGCCGGCTGGGGCGCGTCCGGCTCGCTCCACGCGTCGGTGTGCTCGGCGTGGTGGTCGCTCACGGCTGGGGCTCCTTGGTACGGGTGGGGATGGTGTGGACGGTCCGCGTCACGCGGGGCATCAGGGACTCGCCGCCCGCGCCCGGCATCCGGCCGGGGTGGGGCAGTGCAGGGTCGCCCCCGCACAGGTTGGCGGCGAGGTTTGGGCTCCCCGACTCGAAACCCAAGGCCACCGGCCTCGAGGAGGTGAGCCCGGAGGGGCCCCGCCCCCACCACCGGGCATGGCCGCCCGCCCCGGCCGGGCGCCGCCGCCGCCCGGGGCGAACCCGGAACGGCACGGCCCCGAACCCGGAACGGCACGGCCCCAGGGCGAACCGGGAAAGGGCACCGCCCCGGTCCCGTTGTGACCACCCTGCCCCGAGCTCTCGGCTTCGCTCGAGCAGGGGACCCCCACGCCGTGCGGGACGACTGCCCACAACGGGCCCCGAGCGGGCCGACTGCCCCACAACGAGGGGACGCGCGCCATAGCCGGACGACTGGCCACAACGCGAAACGGCGTACGACGGACCCGGCCGCAAGAACCGACGTGTCCCAGGGCTGGCGGGCGCGGGCGGCGAGCGGGCCCATGCTCCCGCCGGCCCGCACGGGCGGCCGCGCGCGTCATGCCGCGTCCGTGCGGTCGGCGGCCATGCCTGCCGCGTCCAGCAGGGCGGTGCCGACGATCAGGTCGGCACCGCCGAACTCCGGGTCGTCCAGTTCGGTGCCGTCGTCGACGGCGAACAGCAGGCGCTCCTCGCCCTGCCGGTAGGCCGTACCGACCGGCGGGCTGGCCGCGTGTACGGCCAGCAGGGCGACCAGGTAGGGCAGTTCGGGGTCGCGGCGGCGGGCCTCGGCGAGCAGGCCGGAGAGCCGGCGGGGCGCGTCGTGCTCCAGGTCGAGCAGCTCCATGGCGCTCGCCAGCTGCTCCTCGCTGAACCGGCTGTCGTCGGGTGTCGCGATCAGGTCGGGCTCGGGCATCTCGGCGCCCAGGTGTTCCCGCTCCACCGGCGGGGTCAGCAGCAGGTCGACCAGGTCTCCCATCCGTACCGCTCCGGGGGTACGCAGGCCCGTGCCGTGGGCGAAATACGCGTCGGTGACCTTGATCGCCCGCTCCACCGGCAGCGGCAGGACGGGGGCGACCAGCTGGCCGTACAGGTCGAGTCCCGCGCGGGCGGTGGGCTGAGCGAAGGCCTGCCGGTCCTGTTCGGCCCGGAACAGCGGTCCGGCTTCCAGGAGCCGGGACTGGAGCTGGGTGTGGCGGCGGATGCAGTCCTTGACGATGTCGACGAGCTCGGCCGCGCGCCGCTTGTGTTCGTGGTCCTCGGCCTCGTCGCGCGCCTTGCGGATGTTGGTGAGGATGGCGTTCTCGTGGCGGTAGCGGTCGGCGACGTGGTCGAGCGCCTCGTCGATCATGTCGGGGACGGCGCTGAGCCAGTCGACGGCGCGGACATTGCGCCGGGTGGCTTCCAGGGTCTTGCGGAGCGTTTCCGCGTACTGCACGGTGCGGTACCGGGCCTGTTCGGCGGCGAGCTGGGCGTCGGCGAGCCGGCCGCGGCTGATGAGCACCTCCAGCTTCACCTCGGCGGCGATCTGGGCGCTGGTGACATCGGTGTCGAGGGCGCCGACGAGGACGTTGACCGCCTCGTCCGTCGTACGGAGGTAGACGGCGCCGCCGTACCCGGGGACTTCCTCGATGAGCTTGAAGTCGTAGTCACGACGCACGTACACACCGTCGGTGCCGAACGTGCCGTACACGGCGCGGAAGCCGCGGTCGACGCTGCCGACGTTGATCAGGTTCTCCAGCACCCAGCGGGCCACCCGCTCGTGTTCGGCGGCGGGCCGCTGCGGGGCCTGGGCGGCGACCCTGGGCAGCAGCCGGGCGACGATCTGCTCGTGGTCGGCGCCCGTGTCGAAGTCCATGTTGAGCGTGACGAGGTCGATCGCGGCGAGGGCGACCTCCGCCATGGCGTACGTCGAGTACTCCCCCGCCAGGTTCGCCTTGCGCGCGTCCAGGTCGTGCAGGGGCGCGGTGCACGCGAGCGCGCGCAGCCGCCGCGCGAGCCCTTCGTCGGCGGCCGGGCCCTGTGCGGGCCGCGGCCCCGCGCTGAGCTGGGGCGGAACGAATTCCGTCGAGGCAGGCGAAGTCACGCTGCACAGATTAGGTCCTCGCACTGACAACGGTCGAAACGGCGCAGATGGCCCCCTTGGGCCTGCCGGCCGGCCCTCGCACGGGGCGGTCGTGTGTCAGCCGGTGTCAGCCAGTGACCGTCGGTGGGTCGGTTTCGACCAGATGAGCATAAACCTGGACCAACTGCTCGCGGGAGTCGTCCAGGTAGTCCGCGAGCAGCCGTTCGGCCTTGGTCCGCTCCCCCGCCCGCAGAGCGTCCAGAATCTCCCGGTTTCGAATGAGATAGGGCTCATGCAGCGCGTGCGGGTCGTCCACCACGTGGAAGACGAGGCGGAGTTCGGCGAGGACGCCGCGCATCAGCTCGTCCATGCGGGCGCTGCCGGCGAGCGCCACCAGCTCCCGGTGGAAGTGGATATTGGCGGTGGAGACGCCCTTCCAGTCACCCTCGCGCGCGTCCCGCTCCCCGTCGGCCACCGCCCGGGTCAGCCCGTCGAGCGGGAACGGCGGCTCGCCCAGGTCGTGCACGACGGAGCACTCGACGAGCCGCCGCGTGCGGTAGATGTCAACGACGTCGTCGACGGCGAGGACGCGTACGAACACCCCGCGGTTCAGCTCGTGGACGAGCAGCCGCTCGTGCGTGAGCAGCCGGAACGCCTCGCGCAACGTATTGCGCGACACCCCCAGCGCGCCGCCGATGCTGTCCTCCGAGAGCCGCGTGCCGGGCCGGAAGAAACCCTCGGCGATACGGGTGCGCAGGATGTCCGCGACCCGCTCCGCGGTGCTCGTACGCCCCAGCAGCGCCCGGTCGTCCGCCAGTCCGCCGCCCCGCTCGCTCTCGGAGCCCGTCGTGCCCACAACGCCCTCTTCCCGTCCGTCCGCTGCCACCCCGCTCATCGTAGAAGAAACCGTGGAAGCAAGAACGAGGGAACGAATCCCTTGTCGGATCGTTCAACAATCCTTACCGTGGGGACACCGTACGGTTCCCGCTCTCCTCTGCGAGGTGCAGATGAGCACGACCCAGACCCCCCGGACCTCCCCCGACGAAGTGCCCGAAGACACCGGCGCGTTCGCCTGGCTGCGTGCGCTCGGCCCGCGCGGCCGGCGCGCCTTCGGCGGCGCGTTCGGCGGCTACGCCCTGGACTCCTACGACTTCTTCACCCTGCCCCTGAGCATGGTGGCGATCTCCGCCTACTTCAGCCTCAACAGCGGCCAGACCGGCCTGCTCACCACCGTCACACTCGTCGTGTCGGCCGTCGGCGGCATCCTCGCGGGCATCCTCGCCGACCGGATCGGCCGCGTGAAGGCGCTGATGATCACGGTCATCACGTACGCGCTCTTCACCGTTCTGTGCGGCTTCGCGCCCAACTACGAGACGCTGCTGGTCTTCCGTGCCCTTCAGGGCGTCGGCTTCGGCGGCGAGTGGGCGGTCGGCGCGATCCTCGTCGCCGAGTACGCCTCCGCCAAGCACCGCGGCCGTACGCTCGGCGGCATCCAGAGCGCCTGGGCGGCCGGCTGGGCGCTCGCCGTCATCGTCTACACGCTGGTGTTCCACTTCCTCGACCCCGACACCGCGTGGCGCGTGATGTTCTGGACCGGCGCCCTGCCGGCCCTGCTCGTGATCTGGGTCCGCCGGAACGTCGAGGACGCGCCGCACGCCGCCGAGGTACGCAAGTCGAGCAGCGAACGAGGCTCCTTCACGGCCATCTTCCGGCCTGGCCTGCTGCGGACGACGCTGTTCGCGACGCTGCTCTCCACCGGGGTCCAGGGCGGCTACTACACGCTCGCCACCTGGGTGCCGACGTACCTGAAGACCGACCGAGGGCTGACCGTCATCGGTACGGGCGGCTACCTGACGTTCCTGATATCCGGGGCGTTCCTCGGGTACCTGACGGGTGGTTACCTCACGGACCGGCTGGGCCGGAAGCGCAACATCGTCATCTTCGCGTTCCTGTCGGCGGTGTGCATCCTCGCGTACACGAACATCCCCGCCGGGGCGAACGGTCTCGTCCTCGTCCTGGGCTTCCCCCTCGGCTTCTGCATGTCGGCCATCTTCAGCGGGTTCGGCTCCTTCCTCGCCGAGCTCTACCCGACGGCGGTACGCGGCACGGGCCAGGGATTCACGTACAACACCGGCCGGGCGGTCGGGGCGTTCTTCCCGACCCTGGTCGGCTTCCTCGCGGACAGCTGGGGCGTGGGCGGCGCGCTGGTCTTCGGCGCGGTCGGCTACGGCATCGCCGTCCTGGCCCTGCTCGGCCTGCCCGAGACACGCGGCCGCGAGCTCGCGTAACGCATGCGGAAGGAGACACCACCATGACCTGGGCCTCGATCGACCTGAACGCCGACCTTGGAGAGGGTTTCGGGCGCTGGCAATTGACGGACGACGAACAGCTCCTGTCGGTCGTCACCAGCGCCAATGTGGCCTGCGGCTTCCACGCCGGGGACGCCGTCACCATGCGGCGCGTCTGCGCGCTGGCCGCCGAGCGCGGGGTACGGATCGGTGCCCAGGTCTCCTACCGGGACCTGGCGGGCTTCGGACGGCGCTCCATGGACGTGCCGTACGACGAGCTGGCCGCGGAGGTGGCGTACCAGATCGGCGCCCTGGAGGTGTTCGCCAGGGCGGCCGGTGTACGGGTGTCGTACGTGAAGCCGCACGGGGCGCTCTACAACCGTGTCGTCCACGACGAGGGGCAGGCGCAGGCGGTGGTGGACGGCGTGCTGCTGACCGGCGAGCGGCTCCCACTGCTGGGCCTGCCCGGCTCCCGGCTGCACGAGGTGGCCGAGAAGGCCGGGCTCCCGGTCGTCACCGAGGCCTTCGCGGACCGCGCGTACATCGCCGACGGCACGCTCGTGCCGCGCCGCGAGGAGGGCGCCGTCGTCACCGACCCGGCGGCCGTCGTGGAACGGTCCGTGTCCATGGCCCGGTTCGGCGTGGTCACCTCCCGCTGCGGACGCTCGGTGGCCGTGCGCGCCCGCTCACTGTGCCTGCACGGCGACACACCGGGTGCGGTGGACCTGGCCCGGCGCGTCCGGGCCGAGCTGGAGGCCTCGGGCGTCCGCGTGGGGGCCTTCGTATGAGGACCCTGGCGGTGGGCGAGCGGGCGCTGCTCGTCGAGCTCGACAGCGGCGAGGAGACCGAGGCCTTCCACGCCGAGTTGCTGCGCCGCCGGGCGGCCGGTGCCCTGCCCGCCGTGACGGAGATCGTTCCGGCGGCACGGACGGTGCTGCTCGACGGCGTGGAGGAGCCCGGGCGGCTGGCGGCGCTCGTCTCCGGGTGGGAGGTCGAGCCGCTCCACGCGCGCGTGGAACCGGCCGTCGAGATACCTGTCCGGTACGACGGGCCCGATCTGCCGGATGTGGCGGCCCTGTGGGGCGTGACGCCGGAGGAGGTGGCGCGGATCCACTCGGCGGCCGGTTTCCGGGTGGCGTTCTGCGGGTTCGCGCCCGGCTTCGGCTATCTGACGGGCCTTCCGGCGGCGTACGAGGTGCCCCGGCGGGCCACTCCCCGCACGGCCGTCCCGGTGGGCTCGGTGGCGATGGCCGGCCCGTACACGGGCGTGTACCCACGTGCGTCGCCCGGCGGGTGGCAGCTGATCGGGACGACGGACGCGGTGCTGTGGGACCCCGCGAGGGAGCCCGCCGCACTGCTGTCCCCGGGGACGCGGGTGCGGTTCGTGCCGCAGGGCGTGGAGTGCCGATGACCGACCGGGCCTTCGCCGTCGTACGGGCCGGGGCGCTGACGACCGTGCAGGACCGGGGCCGTTTCGGTCACGCGCACCTGGGCGTGCCCCGCTCCGGCGCCCTCGATCCGTACGCGAGCGGCCTCGTCAACCGGCTGGTCGGCAACCCGGTGGACGCCGCCGTGCTGGAGACGACCGTCAACGGGTGCGCGGTGCGCCCGCGCCGCGCGGTGACCGTCGCGGTGGGCGGCGCGCCGTGCCGGGTGACGGTGGACGGACGGCCGGTGGCGTGGGGCGCTGCGGTACGCGTGCCCGCGGGCGCCGTGCTGGAGGTGGGCGCCGCGGTGCGCGGCCTGCGCTCGTACGTGGCGTTCGCCGGGGGTGTCGCCGCCGAGCCGGTGCTGGGCAGCCGCTCCACGGACCTGCTGTCGGGGCTCGGGCCGGCGCCCCTGACCGACGGCGCCGTGCTGCCGCTGGGGCCGGAACCGTCCCGAAGGGCGCCCGCGTGCGACACCGTGCCCTGGCCGGGGCCGCCCGGCGAGCTGGTGCTCCACGTCCGACTGGGCCCGCGCGACGACTGGTTCACCAGGTCGGCGCTCCGTACCTTCGCCACGCGCGCGTACCGGGTGTCACCGGCGAGCAACCGCATAGGGCTGCGCACCGAAGGCCCACCCCTGGAGCGGGGCGTGGCGGGCGAGCTGCCCAGCGAGGGCATGGTCCTGGGCGCCGTCCAGGTGCCGCCGGACGGGCGCCCGGTGGTGTTCCTCGCGGACCATCCCACGACCGGCGGCTATCCGGTGGTGGCCGTCGTCCGGGAGCGGGACCTGGCGGCGGCCGCCCAGGCCGTGCCGGGGACGCCCGTCCGGTTCATCCCGATCCGGTAGATCCGGTAGTCCCGGTAGGACCGGCGGAACCGGCAGGGCGCCCGTAACCGCCGCCCCCCGGAGTCATGACGACCAGGACGTCTCCGGGGCCGACGTCCACCACGTCCACTCCGTCCAGCCTCTGGACGGTGCCGTCCGCCCGCTCCACCGCGTTCTCGCCGAGCGCCCCCGGAGCGCCGCCCGCCATGCCGTACGGGGGGATCCTCCGGTGCCCGGTCAGCAGGGCCACCGTCATGGGCTCCAGGAACCGGATACGCCGTACGACGCCGTCGCCGCCCCGCCACCGGCCGCGTCCGCCGCTGCCGTCCCGTACCGCGAAGGCGTCCACCCGGACCGGGTGGCGCCACTCCAGGATCTCGGGGTCGGTGAGCCGCGAGTTGGTCATATGGGTCTGTACGGCGTCGGCCCCGTCGAAGCCGTCCCCGGCGCCCGAGCCGCTCGCCACGGTCTCGTAGTACTGCACACGCTCGTTACCGAAGGTGACGTTGTTCATGGTGCCCGAGCCCTCCGCCTGGACGCCCAGGGCGGCGTACAGGGCCCCGGTGACGGCCTGCGAGGTCTCGACGTTGCCCGCGACCGTGGCGGCCGGGTAGGCGGGGGCGAGCATCGAGCCGTCCGGCACCCGTACGTCCAGTGGCTCCAGGCAGCCGCTGTTGAGGGGGATGTCGTCGTCGACGAGCGTGCGGAACACGTACAGTACGGCCGCCATGACCACGGACGTGGGCGCGTTCGCGTTCCCGGGCTGCTGCGGTGAGGTGCCGGTGAAGTCCAGGACGGCGCCGCGGCGCTCGCGGTCGACGCGGACGGCCACCTGGATGACCGCGCCGCCGTCCGTCTCGTACCGGTAGGAGCCGTCGTGGAGGGTGGCGACGATCCGGCGTACGGACTCCTCGGCGTTGTTCCGGACGTGCCGCATATAGGCGTGGACGACGTCGAGACCGAACTGGTCGACCATGCGGCGCAGTTCTTCGATGCCCTTCTCGTTGGCGGCGATCTGGGCGCGGAGGTCGGCCAGGTTGGTGCCGGGGTCACGGGACGGGTACGGGGCCTCGGTGAGCAGCCTCCTGGTCTCGGCCTCGCGCAGCCGTCCGTCCCGGACGAGCAGCCAGTTGTCGAAGAGGACGCCCTCCTCGTGGATCGTGCGGCTGAAGGCGGGCATGGAGCCGGGGGTGATGCCGCCGATCTCGGCGTGGTGGCCCCGTGAGGCGACCAGGAAGCGGAGGTCGCCGGACGGTCCGAAGACGGGCGTCACGACCGTCACATCGGGCAGGTGGGTGCCCCCGTGGTAGGGGTCGTTGATCGCGTACACGTCGCCGGGGCGCATGGTGCCCTCGTTGCGCCGCAGTACCTCCTTGATGGATTCCCCCATGGAGCCGAGGTGGACGGGGATGTGGGGCGCGTTGGCGATCAGGTTGCCATCCGCGTCGAACAGGGCGCAGGAGAAGTCGAGCCGTTCCTTGATGTTGACGGAGTGGGCGGTGTTCTCCAGCCGTACGCCCATCTGTTCGGCGATCGCCATGAAGAGGTTGTTGAACACCTCCAGGAGGACCGGGTCGACGTCCGTGCCGACGGCGCTACGGCTCGGCCTGGGGCGGGCCCGGGTCAGGAGCAGGTGGCCGGTGCGGGCCGCGACGGCCTGCCATCCGTCGTCGACGACGGTCGTGGCGTCGGCCTCGGCGATGATGGCGGGCCCCGGCACGGTGTCGGAGGGCCAAAGGTCCTCCCTCCGGTAGAGCGGGGTGTCCCTGGGCTCGCCGTCCACGACCATCGCCACGGTCGCGCGTGGCCGCAATCCCTCTTCCCTGGGCGGTGGTTCGGCGCCGACGGGTCCGTGCGGCCCGGCGCGGCCCACCGCCTCGACCGTTACGGCCTCCACCACCAGGGGCTTGTCCATGGTGAAGCCGTACCGCGCGCGGTGGGCGGCCGTGAACGCCTCGCTCATCGCCTGGGCGGAGGCGAGCGGTACGGGCAGGCTCGCGTCCGTCCCGGCGTAACGGATGAGCACGCGCGCGTGAGTGCCGATGGCGCTGTCGGGCAGCCCGTCGGCGCGCAGTTCGTCACTGGTGCGGGTGGCGAGCCGGTCGCACAGATCCGCCACGCGCGCGTGGAGGGTGCCGTCCAGTTCCGCCTCGACCGACTGCTCCCGCATGGCGGTGGCATCGGCGAGCCCGATGCCGTACGCGGAGAGCACACCGGCCAGCGGCGGCACCAGGACCGTGTCGACGCCGAGGGCGTCGGCGACCGCGCACGCGTGCTGGCCGCCGGCGCCGCCGAAGCCGGTCAGGGCGTAGCGCGTGATGTCGTGGCCGCGCTGTACGGAGATCTTCTTGACGGCGTTCGCCATGTTGAGGACGGCGATCTCCAGGAAACCGGCGGCGACTTCTTCCGGCGTGCGCGCCGTGCCGGTGTGCTGCCGCACCTCCTCGGCGAGCGCCGTGAAGCGGGTGCGCACCACCTCCGTGTCGAGCGGCTGGTCCCCGTCCGGCCCGAACACGGCGGGGAAGTGTTCCGGCTGTACGCGCCCGAGCATCACATTGGCGTCGGTCACCGTCAGCGGCCCGCCGCGCCGGTAGCAGGCGGGCCCCGGGTCCGCGCCGGCCGAATCGGGGCCGACCCGGTAGCGCCGGCCGTCGAAGTGGAGGACCGAGCCGCCGCCCGCCGCCACGGTGTGGATGTTCATCATCGGCGCGCGCATCCGCACGCCCGCCACCTGCGTGCCCAGCTCCCGCTCGAACTCGCCCGCGTAGTGCGACACATCGGTGGACGTGCCGCCCATGTCGAAGCCGATCACCCGCCCGAAGCCGGCCTGCTCCGACGTACGCGCCATGCCGACGACCCCGCCCGCGGGTCCGGACAGTACGGCGTCCTTGCCGCGGAAGTGGGCGGCCTCGCGCAGTCCGCCGTTGGACTGCATGAACATCAGCCGTACCCCGGCGAGTTCGCCGGCGACCTCGTCGACGTACCGCCGCAGGATCGGCGAGAGGTACGCGTCGACGACCGTGGTGTCGCCGCGCGGCACCAGCTTGATCAGCGGGCTGACCTCGTGCGAGCAGCTGACCTGTGTGAACCCTGCCACGCGGGCGGCCTCGGCGACGCGCAGTTCGTGGCCGGGGTGGCGGTAGCCGTGCATGAGGACGACGGCGGCGCTGCGGAAGCCGTCGCCATGAGCGGCTTTCAACCGCTCCTCCACGGTGACCGGGTCGAGCGGCCGGACGACGGTGCCATGGGCGTCGATACGCTCGGGCACTTCGACGACCCGGTCGTAGACCGCTTCAGGGAGCAGGATGCGGCGGTCGAAGATCCGTGGCCGGTTCTGGTAGGCGATGCGCAGCGCGTCGCGGAAGCCGGCGGTGATCACCAGGACGGTGGGTTCTCCGCGCCGCTCCAGGAGGGCGTTGGTGGCGACGGTGGTGCCCATCTTGACGGAGGCGATCCGGTCCGCCGGTACGGGTTCGTCCGGCGCGAGCCCGAGGAGGAGCCGGATGCCCGCGACGGCCGCGTCCCGGTAGCGCGCGGGGTCGTGGGAGAGCAGCTTGCGGGTGACCAGGCGCCCGTCGGGCCGCCGGGCCACGATGTCGGTGAAGGTGCCGCCACGGTCGATCCAGAACTCCCAGCGCCCTGTCATTCCCCCATTCTGGCAAGGGGAACCTCCGGGGACACGGCGGCGAGCGCGGCGGACAGGGCGTGTTCGGCGCACTGGTCGAGCCGTGCGCTGGTGCCGCGTGCCCAGTGCCGTACCTCCGCCCCGGCGAGCCGGAGCAGTTGGGGCAGCAGGTCGTGGCAGCGCCGCACCACCCAGCCGGTACCGGCCGTGGCCAGCCACAGCAGCGCGTCGGCGCGGCTCGGCGGCGGCTGTTGTGGCTCACGGGCCGGTGGGGTGCCGGTCGCGAGGCCGCGTTCGGCGAGCAGCGCGTGGAACCGGGCCGCGATAGTCCGGTGCCCGCGCTCGCCGGGGTGCAGCCGGTCGGCGCTCCACAGGGTGCGGTCGGCGACCCAGGCGGCGTCCGCCATGTGCAGGTGGACCGCGCCGTACCGGGCGGACAGGGCGTGCACGACGGCGTTGACCGCCCGCTGGCGGCGGGCGAGGGGCCGCGCGAGCGGCGGAGGAAGGCCCAGCATGGCGCCCGGGTCGGGCAGGCAGGCTGTCAGGAGTACGGCGCCCTGGGCGGACAGCAGCGCGCAGACCCGGTCCAGGGCGAGGGCGAGGGCGGCGATGTCGAAGGTGCGGCGCAGGGTGTCGTTGACGCCGACGACGACGGAGACGACGTCCGGGCGGTACGCGAGGGCCAGGGGCAGCTGCGATTCGGCGACGTCCCTGGTCAGGGCGCCGCTGACGGCGAAGTTACGGAACTCCACGGCTCCCGCGGCCCCCGCGGCGCCCTCGGCCCCCACGTCCCCCTCGGCGTCCACGGCTCCGTCGGCCGCGAGCCCGCCCGTGAGCCCGCCCGCGAGCAGCGCCGCCCACCCGCGCCCGACCCCGCCGACGGGGTCCCCGACTCCCGCGGTCAGCGAGTCCCCCAGCGCGGCGAACCGCCGCACCACCGTCGCCCCGGCGCGCCTGGGACCGGGACCGAGTCCGCCCACCGTCCCGTGCTCGTCGGCGCGCCCGTCACCGGCCGGCGGCGCCGCCGGATCGGGCCGCGCTTCCGCCGGGACCCGGAGCCCATCGGGCGGGCCGGGTCTGCGGACCGGGCCGGGAAGCGGCGCCACGCGCGCGTGGAGCGCCCGCGGCAGCGGGGCCTCTGTGGCGGGGCCTTCCAAGGCGTCCGTAGCGAGGCCCTCGGGGGCGTCGGGAGCGGGGACCGCCACGGTGGTCATGCCGGGACCTCCGGTCCGGGGGTGCGGGCCGGGTGTACGGGGGCGTCGTGGGCCGTGAGGAACGCCGCCACCGCCCGGTCCCAGCCGAAGAGTTCCGCCCGCGCGCGGGCCGCGGCGCGGCGGTGCTCCTCGGGACGGGCCAGGACGTCCGTCACGGCGTCGGCGAACGCGGCCGGCGTGTCCTGGGCGGCCGCACCGGCGTCGCCGATGACCTCGGGGAGCGCGGAGGTGGCGCTCGCGACGACCGGGGTGCCGGAGGCCAGCGCCTCCAGGGCGGACAGCCCGAACGTCTCCGCCGGTCCCGGCGCCAGGCACAGGTCCGCCGACGCCTGGAGGGCGGCGAGTTCCTCGCGGTCCGGGACGTGCCCGAGGAACCGGACGGGAAGCCCCCGCGCCCGCCGCTCCAGGCCGCCGCGCAGCGGCCCGTCCCCGGCGACCACCAGGGCCGCCCGGACGCCCCGTGCGCGCAGCTCCGCGAGGGCCTCCAGGGCCGTGCCGGGCCGCTTCTCGACCGACAGCCGTGAGCAGAGCAGGAGCAGCACGCCGGCGCCGGGCGGCGCGTACCGGGCACGTAGGGCCGCGCTGCGCCGGCCGGGCCGGAACCGGCGCAGGTCCACACCGAGCGGCGCGCGCACCACGTTGCGCGCCCCGATCCGTACGAACTCGCGCTCCGCCCACTCGGTGGTGCACACGATCCGGGTGTACGCCCACGCGCTGCGGCGGTTGAGCCGGTCGGCCGCCCGCGCGGCCAGGCCGGACGGCACCCCCCAGGTACGCAGGACCCCGTCCGCCGTCTCGTGGGACACCATCACGGCGGGCACCCTGGCGCGCCGGGCCCACTCGCCCGTCCAGCGCAGGGTGGTGCGGTCGGAGACCTCCAGACGGTCGGGGGCCAGTTCCTCCAGGAGCCGCCGCAGCCGCCGCCGGTCGGCCAGGACGCGGTAGCCGCCCGTACCGGGCAGGACGGGCCCGGGCAGGGTGATGACGCGGCCCTGCGGGGTGGTCCGGTCGCTGTCGTCCTCCCCCGGCATCACCAGGACGGGTTCGTGACCGGCGGCGAGATAGCCGCGCCCGAGCTCGTCGAGCGCGGTGCGCAGACCGCCGGACGAGGGGGTGACGAAGTTCGTCAGCCGTACGATGCGCAGGCTCATGCCGCCACCACCGTCCGCTCCCCCAGCACCTCGCCGTAGTGGGCGATGAGCTGGTCGCCCACGGCGGCCCAGGTCCTGTCCCGGACCGCGGCCCGCGCGGCGCGCCCGTACGCGGCACGCAGGGCGGGGTCGGCGGCCAGGGTGGCCACGGCGGTACGCAGGGCACCCGTGTCGTGCGGGGGCACAAGGAGGCCGGTCCGGCCGTGGCCGACCAGGTCCAGGGGGCCGCCGGCGGCCGGGGCTATCACGGGTACTCCGCCGGCCATCGCTTCCTGGACGGTCTGGCAGAACGTCTCATAGGGGCCGGTGTGCGCGAACACGTCCAGGGAGGCGAAGATCCGGGCCAGTTCGTCGCCCGTACGGCGCCCCAGGAAGACCGCGCCGGGCAGGGCGGCCCGCAGCGCGCCCTCGCTCGGCCCGTCGCCGACGACGACCACCCGTACGCCGGGCAGGCCGCAGACCCCGGCCAGGAGCTCCACCCGCTTCTCGGGCGCGAGCCGCCCCACGTACCCGACGAGCACCTCTCCGCCGGGCGCCAGCTCCCGGCGGAGCGCCGCGTCCCGCAGCTCGGGCCTGAAGCGCAGGGTGTCGACGCCGCGCGGCCAGAGCCGTACCCGCGCCACGCCGTGTTCCTCCAGGTCACGGACGGCGGCCGTGGAGGGGGCCAGGGTCCGGTCGGCCGCGCCGTGCACGGCGCGCAGCCGCCGCCATGCGGCGCCCTCGCCCGCCCCCATGTAGGTGCGGGCGTAGCCGGCGAGGTCGGTCTGGTAGACCGCGACGGCCGGCAGCCCGAGCCGCGTGGCGGCCGCCATGCCGCGTACCCCGAGCACGAAGGGGCTCGCCAGGTGGACGAGGTCGGCCCGGTGGGCGGCGATCGCGGCGGCCACCCGCCTGCTGGGCAGCGCCACCCGGACCTGGGGGTAGCCGGGCAGCGGCAGGGAGGGGACGCGTACGACCGGGCAGGGGGCGTCCGCGTCGACGGCGCCCGGGGGGACGGTGGGGACGGTGGGGACGGCCGGGGCTATGACGAGCGGGTCATGGCCGCGTGCGGCGAGGTGCCGGGCGGTCTGCAGGGCGCAGTGCGCCACACCGTTGATGTCGGGAGGGAAGGATTCGGTGACGATGACGACACGCATACGGGTGTTGTCGTCGCGCCCGGCGTGGCTCCGCCGACTTGGATCTTTCCGTGCGGGGAACGTCCCATGAGCGTTTGCCCGCACGTGCCCCGAGCGGCGTCAGATCGCGGGCAGGTCCGGTCCGATCCTGCTCCGTACGGCGGTCTGCACCTCGTCCTCCTCGGCGGGGTCGGCGGCGAGGCGGCGCAGCCGCTCGGCCACGCGTACGTCACCGGTCTCGGCGTGCAGGGCGGCGATCTCCCTGGTGGTCTCCTCGCAGTCCCACAGGCACTCGACGGCGAAACCGGTCGGGAAGGAGGGGTCCGTGGCGGCGAGGGCACGGGCCGTGCGCCCGCGCAGCTGGGAGGAGGCGGTTTCGCGGTAGATGTGGCGCAGTACGGGCGCGGCGCAGGAGACGCCCAGCCTGCCCGTGCCGTCGACGAGCGCGTAGAGCGACGGCGCGTCGGGGCCGTCGGCCCGTACCGCCTCGCGCAGCGCGCCCAGCACGAGCCCCGCGTCTCGGGCGTCGCCCCGGCAGGCGAGCACGCCCGCCGCGGAGGCGCCGAGCGCGTCGGGGCGGTGCACCCAGCCCCGCGCGCGGTCGACGGCCTCGTCGCCGCACATGCGCTCGAAGGCGGCGACGGCGGCTTCGGCGACGGTACGGGAGTCACCGGTCGCCGCGGCCTCGATGAGGTCCAGCACGGCGGGGTCGCGCGCTTCGGCGAGGTAGTGCAGTGCGGCGCAGCGGGCGCCGTCCGGGCCGCCGCGGGCCGCCTCGACGATCAGCGAGCGGTCGCCGGGGCCGGCGACGGCGGTCAGGCAGCGCGCGGCCGGCACATGGAGCGGGGAGCCGCGGTCCAGGCCCTCCTGTGCCCACTCGAAGACAGCCTGGACGCTCCAGCCGGGGCGGGGCCCGGTGGGACGCAGCTGGCGCTGCCAGCGGTCGAACGAGCCCTGCTCCCGGGCCGCGCGCACGCGGCCGCCGATCGTCTCCCGCCGGTCCTCGGCCCACAGCCGCCATGGGCGCGGCTCGAAGGCGTCCCGTACGGCGGCGGCCAGCTCGGCGTCGCCCTCCGGGGTGGCGGGGAACCTGGCCAGGATCGGGGCGGCGAGGCCGCGCAGCGCGGAGTCGTCGTCGCGCAGGGCGAGCTCGTCGAGGGCCCAGGCCCAGTTGGCTCCGGTCGTGGCGTACCTGCGCAGCAGGACGAGGGCGTCCCCGCGGCCGTACGCGGCGAGGTGGCCGAGGACGGCGAGGGCGAGGCCGGTGCGTGACTCCTCGGTGTCGAGGATGTCCTCGGCGCCGAACAGGTGGGCCTCGATCTCCTCGAGTCCGCCGTGCAGATCCAGGTAGAGGCGTGCGTAGTAGAGGGAGCGGTTCTCGACCTGCCAGTCCTGGCGGGGGTCGTGGAGAACACAGTGGTTGAGGGCCGCGAGGGCTTCCGCCCGTGGCGCGGCGAGCGCGTGCAGCGTGCCGTCGCCGCGACCCCTCTGCAGCAGGCCGAGCAAGGTACCGCTCGGCGCTATGACTGGATCGAACATGGAAAATGCCTCACATCAAGCTGTCGACGCACCCGGAGGACACCGGGGATCCCGGGGTGACCGGGGAACGGTGATGACCTAGGCCGCGCAGCAACATGTGGAGCCGCCCGTCGTCTTCCGCTTGGTGTTGACCATCTTCCTCTGCCTCTCGTCGGTGGCCCCCTGCGGGCCCGACGTCATGATGACCCAGCCATTTCGCCACCGCGACCACATTTACGGCGCCGCTCTCACCTGGCGTTCAGCACGCGTTCACCGGGACTCGAACAGCTCCAGGAGATGTGCCTTCCCAAACATCCTCGCGGTATCCGCCGCGGACGGAGTTCCGGCTTCCGGATCGGCGCCGGCGGCGAGGAGGGCGCGGACGATGGCGTCCTCGCCCTTGAAGACGGCTCCGGCGATCGGGGTCTGGCCCCGGTCGTTGACGCGGTTGGGGTCGGCACCGCGCTGGAGGAGGGCCGCCACCGCCTGCTCGTGGCCGTGGTAGGCGGCGAGCATCACCAGGGAGTCGCCCTTGTCGTTGGTGAGGTTCGGGGGCACACCGGCGTCGAGGTAGGCGGCGAGGGTGTCGGCGTCGCCCTGCCGTGCCAGATCGAAGACCTTGGACGCCAGCTCGATCACCTCGGGGTCCGGGGTTTCACTCATCGGACGTACCGCCTCTCGCTTCGTTGACGCGCCATGGGCACATGGACGCGCGCGGCCACGACAGCCGCGTTGACCTGCATGGACCCGGTTGTACCGGTACGCACGGCGAGGGCCGCCGTACGAGTGAACCGACAGGGTACTGCCCGGGCGCGCACATGACCCGGTCCGGCGGTGGCAAGGGATGTGCCGCGGCCGACGGACGGGCCGCCACGCGGGCACCCTGTCCGCCAGTGAAGTGAAAAGAGCATAATTTCACCCATTTGCACCTTTTATCACATAGATACTTGCTGTGAGGCTGGAAGTACTGAAGGTGACTGTCCCCTCACCCAGGAGATCCCCTCATGATCCTGTCCATCTCAGGCGTGGTACTGCTCGGCATCATCGTCTTCCTCTTCTTCAGGAAGGACGGGCTCAAGGCCTCCCACGCCCTCGTCTGCGCACTCTTCGGCTTCTACCTCGCGGGTACCGCGATCGCACCCAGCATCACGGCGGGCGGCGCGAGCCTGGCCAGCCTGCTGGGCGGGATCAAGTTCTGACGCCCCGCGGCCCCTTCCACGACCTCAGGATCAGGAGTACGACGTGGCCCGGCGCCCCCTTCTGCGCATCCCGCACCTTCCGAGCATCCCGAGCAGCCGGAGCATCCGCAGTATCCGGAGCCTTCCGAGCAGCGCCGGTGCCCGGATCGCCCGCGGTCGGGAGATCGCACGGACGGCGGCCGACGGCGCCACGGACGTCCTCCATCCGCTGATCACGATCACCCGTGGCCTGCGGAAGCTGGCCGGGGCCGGGCGCGCCAAGTGGGCCGCGACCCCCAAGGAACGGCGCGGTCCCGCGCTGTTCCTGGTCGCGGCCTGCGTGCTGGTCGTCGCGCTCATCCCCTACGGGCCGATGCTGGCCCTGGTGTCGCTGATGGGCGCGGCGGCCTGGCAGGGACGCGAACGCCCGGCCGTGAAGACGGGGCCCGACGAGGCGGAGGCCGAGCGGCTGCGGGCGCTGTACGAGGCGCTGGTGCCCTACTTCTCCGTCGCGGAGGACCCGAGCCCGTTGTTCACCCACGGCGGCGACTGGGCGAAGGCCTTCAGCGACTTCGAGTTCGACGGCGACGGGCGGCCGACGCGGCTGCGGATCACCTACCCGGCGTACTTCACCGACGGCGAAGCCGCGTCCCGCGCGAGGATCGAGCAACTGCTGCACACCAAGTCCGGGCGGGGCCGGGAGTACCTCTTCGACTGGGACGAAGAGGGAAACCAGCTCCTTATGCGGGTGCTCGCGCCCCTCTCCACTGAGGTGGCCGCCCAGCGTTTCGTCACCGTACCGGGCGAGACGGTGCTGGGTTTCACGGACCCCGAGGCGGTACAGCGGACCGTCCCGGTGCGGGACGGGGACGAGACGCGGGACGCGCCGCCCGTGGTGTGGCGCACGGGGCCGCGCTCGACGGAGCCGCACCTGCTGGCGGTCGGACAGCCCGGCAGCGGCACCACCACACTGCTGCGGTCGGTCGCGCTCCAGGCGCTCCAGCACGGTGACGTACTGATCGTCGAGGGCAGCGGGACCGGGGAGTACGCCTGCCTCACCGGGCGCGCCGGCGTCCTGGCGGTCGAATGCGGGCTGGCGGGGGCGCTGGCGAGCCTGGAGTGGGCGGCGCACGAGACCGAACGGCGGCTGATCGCGGCGAACCGGGCCCGGCAGGCCGGGCACCCGGCGCCCGAGGACACCAGGCGGCCACTGTGGATCCTGCTGGACCGGCCCAGCGTCCTGGGCCACCTGGCGGCGGCGGACGGGCGGACGGACCCGCAGTCGCTGCTCCAGATCCCGCTGCGGCACGGCCGGGCGGCCCATGTGACCGTGGTGGTGGCCGAGCAGTTCGACAGCCTGGACACGCTCAGCGAGGCGGTCTGGGCGCACACCCGCGCCAGGGTCGTGCTCGGACCCGCCACGGCGGACCAGGTGCGGTGCGTCCTGGACGCCGCCCCGCACACCACGCCCATCCCGTACGTCCCGCCCGGGCGCGGTTACGCCCGGCTGGGCACGGGACCGGTGCTCCGGCTCCAGGTCCCGGCGACGCCCGACCCGTACGACGACGCGACGGCGGAAGCGCACCGGCAGGCCGTCCTGGACCTGCTTCCGGAGCGCCACACTCCGCCCATGCCGCCCGGGCCGGCCGCGCCACCGGCCGTCGCCGTCGAGCCCGGCCCGGACGCGGCCGGGCTGCCGGTGGCCCCGGGGCCCGGCCCCGTCGGGGAGACCGGCCCGCTCCCCGGGCCGGCGCTCGGGCCCGCCCCGGGACCACAGCCGGCTCCCGACCCGGCACCGGACCCGGCGGCGTCGGCCCCGGCACCGGGTTCCCCGGCCGGCCGCCCGCAGGCCGCGCCGGCCGGCAGCTGAACCAGCGGCCCCCACCCTGCCCCCAGCCCCGGACGCCTACGCCTACGCCTACGCCTACGCCACGAACGTCCTCGGCGCCTCGCCCGAACCGGCGCTCGCGCCCGCCCTCACCAGCCGCGCCGCCGCCGCGAGCCGTACCGCGGCCTCGTCGGCGACCGGGCCGGCGACGGTGAACGGCAGCCTTACGTACCCCTCGAAGGCACCGTCCACACCGAAGCGCGGCCCCGAGGGCACCCGTACGCCGACCCGTTCGCCCACCTCGGCCAGCCGGGAGCCGGACAGGCCGCCGGTGCGCACCCACAGGGTCAGGCCGCCGCGCGGGACGTCGAACTCCCAGTCGGGCAGCTCCCTGCGTACCGCGGCGACCAGCGCGTCACGGTTCTCCCGCGCCTGGGCACGCCGCAGGGCGACCGCCTCTTCCCAGCCGCCGGTGCGCATCAGCCAGTTGACGCCGAGCTGCTCCAGTACGGGCGTCCCCAGGTCGGCGTACGCGCGGGCGGCGACCAGCGAGCGGATCACGTCGGGCGCCGCCCGCACCCACCCGATGCGCATGCCCGCCCAGAAGGCCTTGCTCGCCGAACCGACGGTGAGCACGGTGCTCCCGGCCGGGTCGAAGGCGCACACCGGCCGGGGCATGTCGAGCCCCTCCTCCAGGTACAGCTCGGTCATGGTCTCGTCGACGACGAGCACCGTCCCGGCCGAGCGGGACGCGTCGACCAGCGCGCGCCGCCGGTCATCGTCCGCGAGGGCGCCGGTCGGGTTGTGGAAGTCCGCGACGACGTACGCGAGCCGGGGCGCGGCGTCCCGCAGCACCTGACGCCAGCGCGCGATGTCCCACCCCTCCAGCCCCTCCGCCATCGCGACGGGCACCAGGCGGGCGCCGGCCTCCCGCATCAGCTGGAGTATGTTGGCGTACGACGGCGACTCCACGGCGATGCGTTCACCGCGACCGGCGAACAGGTGGCAGATGGCGTCGATCGCGCCCATCGCGCCGGTCGTCACCATGATCTGCTCGGGCATCGTCGGGATGCCCCGTTCCGTGTACCGGTCGGCGAGCATCTGGCGCAGCGCGGGAAGACCGGCCGGGTAGTCCCCATGCGTGTGGGCGTAGGGCGGCAGCTCTTCGAGAGCGCCCTGGAAGCCCCGGGTCAGCCAGGGTTCGGGCGCGGGCAGGGAGGCGCAGCCCAGGTCGATCATGGAGCCGAGGGACTCCGGGGGGAGCGGTTCGAGGCCGCGCGCGGGCAGCGGGTTCCCGGCGGGCACGGCCGTCCAGCTTCCGGCGCCCCGCCGCGACTCCAGGAACCCTTCGGCGCGCAGCGCCTCGTACGCCGCCGCGACCGTCGTGCGGCTCACGGACAGGGCGAGGGCCAGCTCCCGCTCGGCGGGGAGCCGGGCGGCGACCGGGACACGCCCCTCCAGCACCAGCAGCCGGATGCCGTCGGCGAGCGCGCGGTAGGCGGGTGGCTTGCGGGTGCCGGGGCCGGCCGGCCGGGGCTGCTGCGCTTTCAGCTGCCGGGCAAGCTGGGCGGGGCCCACTGCCGAAGTCCATTCAGCCATGGAACTCAGTCCACCTTCCTCGAATTGGACCTGGTTGGAGTCCAAATCCCTGCCACAGAGTGACATGAGTCAGTCCACCACCACCACTTCGGGGGGCACAACGTGTCGACGACATCCGGCACACCGGATACGCGTTCGCACCGCACGCAGCGTCGGCTCGGCCGCCGGCTGCTCCAGCTCTACAGCGGCCTGACCCTGTACGGCGTGAGTTCGGCCCTGCTCGTCCGCAGCGGTCTGGGACTGGAGCCGTGGAACGTCCTGCACCAGGGCCTGGCCGAGCTGACCGGCCTGACGATCGGTGTCGTCTCGATCGTCGTCGGCGCCGCCGTGCTCCTCCTGTGGATCCCGATCAGGCAGAAGCCGGGCCTGGGCACCGTCTCCAACGTGTTCGTCGTCGGTGTCGCGATGGACGCCACCCTGTGGCTCGTCCCGGACGCGCGAGGACTGATCGCGCGGATCTCCCTGATGGCCGCCGGAATCCTCCTCAATGGGGTGGCGACCGGCCTCTACATCGCCGCCCGCTTCGGCCCCGGCCCGCGCGACGGGCTGATGACGGGCCTGCACCGGCTCACCGGCCGCTCCGTCCGTCTGGTCCGCACGACGATCGAGGTCGCCGTCGTCGCCGGCGGATTCCTCCTGGGCGGCTCCCTGGGGGTGGGGACCGTGCTGTACGCCCTGGCGATCGGCCCGCTCGCCCAGGTCTTCCTGCGTGTCTTCGCCATCCCCGGTCCGGGCGGCGGCAGCACCGTGGTCGCTTCCGGGAAACCCGGGCAGGCCATACTGCGGCGGTGACTCGCGTACGCCATCCCTATCTGGACCACCCGTCCCCCCTCATACCCTTCGCCCATCGCGGCGGGGCGGCGGACGGGCTGGAGAACACGGTGGCCGCCTTCCGGCGCGCCGCCACGGCCGGTTACCGCTACTTCGAGACGGACGTGCACACCACCGCCGACGGCCGGCTGGTCGCGTTCCACGACGCCACGCTGGACCGTGTGACGGACTCCCGCGGCCGGATCCGGGATCTGCCGTGGAGCGAGGTGCGCCACGCGCGCGTGGCGGGCAAGGAGCCGCTGCCGCTCTTCGAGGAGCTGCTGGAGGAGTTCCCGGACGCCCGCTGGAACGTGGACATCAAGGCGGAGCCCGCCCTGGAACCGCTCGTCGAGGCCGTGCGCAAGGCGGGCGCCTGGGACCGGGTGTGTGTCGGCTCGTTCAACGAGGGCCGGGTGGCACGGGCGCTGCGGCTCGCGGGCCCGCGCCTGGCCACCTCGTACGGGGTGCGCGGGGTACTGGGCCTGCGGCTGCGTTCGTACGGGATCCCGGCGGCGCTGCGCGCGGGCGCGGTGGCGGCCCAGGTGCCGGAGGCCCAGAGCGGTATCCGGGTGGTGGACCGGCGCTTCGTGAGGGCCGCGCACGAACGGGGTCTCCAGGTCCATGTGTGGACCGTGAATGATCCGGACCGGATGGCCGCGCTCCTCGACCTCGGGGTGGATGGCATCATGACCGATCATCTGGAGACGTTGCGCACGGTACTGACCGACCGGGGTGTCTGGGTCTGAACGTGCCCCCGTCTCCCACCACGGGGACGAACGAGGGGGCGGGCGTGAGCGACGCCGAAACCGCCGACAGGACCGCCGGTGAAGCCGGGCCGCCCGACCGCCGACGTGAGCAACGCGGCTGGTATTTCTACGACTTCGCGTGCTCCGTCTACTCCACGAGCGTGCTGACGGTGTTCGTCGGGCCGTATCTGACATCGGTCGCCAGGGCCGCCGCGGACGCCGACGGCTTTGTGCACCCCCTCGGAATCCCGATCCGCGCGGGATCGGTTTTCGCGTACGCGGTGTCCCTTTCCGTCGTCCTGGCGGTACTGGTGATGCCGCTGGCGGGGGCGGCGGCCGACCGTACGGGCCGCAAGAAGCCGCTGCTGGCGGCGGCCGCGTACCTGGGGGCGGCAGCGACGGCCGGCATGTTCTTCCTCGACGGGGACCGCTATCTCCTGGGCGCCTTCCTCCTGATCGTGGCGAACGCCTCACTCGCGGTGTCCATGGCGCTGTACAACGCCTATCTGCCGCAGATCGCCGAGCCGGAGGAACGCGACGCCGTGTCCTCGCGCGGCTGGGCGTTCGGCTATACGTCGGGTGCGCTCGTCCTCCTCCTGGACCTGGCCCTGTACACGGGCCATGAGTCGTTCGGGCTCTCCGAATCGGAGGCGGTACGGATCTGCCTGGCCTCGGCCGGTTTGTGGTGGGGCGCCTTCACCCTCGTACCGCTGCGGCGCCTGCGTGACCGGAAGGTGGCGCCCGGTGGCGAGGGCGCGGTCGGTTCGGGCTGGCGTCAGTTGCTGGCGACGCTGCGCGACATGCGCCGGCATCCGCTGACGCTCTCCTTCCTCCTCGCGTACCTCGTCTACAACGACGGCGTACAGACGGTGATTTCACAGGCGTCCATCTACGGCTCCGAGGAGCTGGGCCTGGAGCAGGCCACGCTCATCACGGCCGTGCTGCTGGTCCAGGTGCTGGCGGTCGCGGGGGCGCTGGGCATGGGGCGGCTGGCGCGTACGTACGGCGCGAAGCGCACGATCCTCGGTTCGCTGGCCGTGTGGACGCTGATCCTCGCGGCCGGGTACTTCCTCCCCGCCGGGGCGCCGGTGTGGTTCTACGCGCTGGCGGCGGCGATCGGGCTGGTTCTGGGCGGCAGCCAGGCGCTGTCGCGTTCGCTGTTCTCGCACCTGGTGCCGCGCGGCAAGGAGGCCGAGTACTTCTCGGCGTACGAGATGAGCGACCGCGGGCTGAGCTGGCTGGGACCCCTGGTGTTCGGGCTGGGGTACCAGCTGACCGGCAGCTACCGGGACGCCATCCTCTCGCTCGTGGTCTTCTTCGTGCTCGGGTTCGTCCTGCTGGCGCGGATACCCGTTCGCCGCGCGGTGGCCGCCGCGGGCAACCCGGTACCGGACCGGATTTAGACGCGGAAGTGAAAGGCCGGTAGTGTACGCCTTTGGCCTGCCAGGCGGACCGTTACTGCGTGCTCTGTAAGCAAAGACGCTGGGTGACATCTGCTGCCAGATGTGACAAACCGGGCACTGGTGGGTACAAAAAGGGGCGGCACGACGGGCGACGCATGACCCGCAACGGGAATCTTTACCGCCGACCGGACGTTGACCGGATGACGACGACAGCGACACCTGTCCTGTGGGCGACAAGCCCGGGAGGCACGATTCATGAGTGAGCGAGCTCTTCGCGGCACGCGCCTCGTGGTGACCAGCTACGAGACCGACCGCGGCATCGATCTGGCCCCGCGCCAGGCGGTGGAGTACGCATGCGAGAAGGGGCATCGGTTCGAGATGCCGTTCTCGGTCGAGGCGGAGATTCCGCCGGAGTGGGAGTGCAAGGTCTGCGGAAGCCAGGCACTCCTCGTTGACGGGGACGGCCCCGAGGAGAAGAAGGGCAAGCCGGCGCGTACGCACTGGGACATGCTCATGGAGCGGCGCACCCGCGAGGAGCTCGAGGAAGTGCTGGCCGAGAGGCTGGCGGTCCTGCGTTCCGGCGCCATGAACATCGCCGTGCATCCGCGCGACAGCCGGAAGTCCGCGTAAGCGCACAACACGGGCGCGTGCGCCTGAAGCAGAAGCCGCGGGGCGGCGGTACACCTGGTGTACCGCCGCCCCGCGGCTTTCGCGTCAGCGGGGTCAGTGGGGTCAGCGGGTCAGTGGCGGGCGGGGGCCCTCGTCGTCGTACGGACCCGGCCGGCCGGGCGAGTCGTCGCGGACGACCTCACCCCGCACGACCTTGCCGTCGGGGCGGTGCATACGAGCCTGCTGGAAGGCGTCGCCCAGGGAACCGTAACCGGGCACGGCCACGGCCCGCATACGCCGCTCCAGGGCCCTCTCCGCGTACCGCCCGGCCATGGCGCGCACGCCGGGGACGAGGAGCAGCAGACCCGCCACGTCGGAGATCAGGCCCGGCAGCATCAGCAGCAGCCCGCCCAGCATCAGGAAGCCGTTTCCGGTGCTCGCCCGGTCAGGAGCGGGCGAGGGCACCGCACCCGCGCCCTGTTGCTGTTGCTGTTGCTGTTGCTGTTGCTGTTGCTGTTGCTGTTGCTGGAGCGTCTCGGTCAGCGTACGGAAGGCCCGCCGCCCCGCACGCTTGATCACCGCGGCACCGAGCACGCCGCCGCCGACGAGCAGGGCGAACACGGTGAATCCGCCGGCCGCACCCGCCACGAGGGTCAGCAGCCAGATCTCGAGCACCAGCCAGGCGGCGATGGCGAGAGGAGCGAGGGTGCGAGCGCGTGAGCGTGTTCTGGGGGCAGGAGGAGGCGGTGCGCC
Source organism: Streptomyces sp. CB03234 (assembly GCF_001905885.1). Lineage (GTDB taxonomy): Bacteria > Actinomycetota > Actinomycetes > Streptomycetales > Streptomycetaceae > Streptomyces. The sequence goes on from NZ_LIYH01000007.1 coordinate 49,515, forward strand.
GGTCATCATGCTCCCAGTGTGCCTGGGAGCGTGCCAGGGCGGCGTAAAGGGCCGCGCAGGCGGACGGGACGCCCCGACGCCCAGGAGGCCGCCGCGGGACCGACGAGCGAGAACGCTGCGTACCGGGGCCCAAGGGACCTGAGGCCCCGGAGGGCTCCGGAGCGGCCCGCAGGGTCCGGCGTGCCGGAGGGCGTCACGCACCAGCGCTGCCCGACGCTCGACGAACCCGAGGACCTCAGGCTCCGGACGGGCCAGACGGGTCGGAGGACCCGGAGGCCCCCGACGGGTGGGACGAGTCCGACGGGGCCGAGGGACCCGGGCCGGCGGCGGGTTTGCGGTTGAGGAGGCGGCCTGCGCGGGAGCCGACGCCCCAGGCGGTGACCCGCCACAGCGCCTCGACGACGATGTCCCGGCTCATCTTGGAGTCGCCGAGCTCCCGCTCGACGAAGGTGATGGGCACCTCGACGACGTGGTACCCGGCGGCGACGGCGCGGCGGGCGAGGTCGACCTGGAAGCAGTAGCCCTGCGACGCGACCTCGTCGAGCCCGAGGCCCTCCAGGGTCTCCGTGCGGAAGGCGCGGAAGCCGCCGGTGACGTCCCGGATGGGGACGTCGAGAAGGAGCCGCGAGTAGGTGCTGCCGCCCCGGGAGAGGAACTCGCGGGACTTGGGCCAGTTGACGACCCGGCCGCCGGGCACCCAGCGGGAGCCGAGGACGAGGTCGGCGCCCTTGAGGGCGGTCAGCAGCCGGGGCAGTTCCTCGGGCTGGTGGGAGCCGTCGGCGTCCATCTCGACGAGGACGCCGTAGCCGTGCTCGATGCCCCAGCGGAAGCCCGCCAGGTAGGCGGCGCCGAGCCCTTCCTTGCCCTTGCGGTGCAGGACGTGGACGTGGTCGTCCTCGGCGGCCAGTTCGTCGGCCAGCTTGCCGGTGCCGTCCGGGCTGTTGTCGTCGGCGACGAGGACGTCGACATCGGGCACGGCGGCGCGCACCCGGGACACGATCGGCTTGATGTTCTCGGCCTCGTTGTAGGTCGGGATGATCACCAAGGCTCTGCCGAGCGGGCCGTAGCGCCTCTGGCCACCGTCGTTCACTGCTGCCCCTTACGTCCGTACACGGATCACCACCATAGCGAGCCCCGGTTGGAGCCCGTCGCGGCGGCGGTACGGAACGGGGCCTGACCGGCGGGAACCGGCACAGGCGCGAGTGGGGGCCCGACGTCCTTCGGGCCGACCTGGGGCCCGCTGGCTGCGGGTCGACCGAGAGCCGTTGTCTACTGAACGTCCGGGCCCCACCCGGGTCGCACCTCCCCCGAGCTCCTGTGGAGCAGGCGGGGACCTCCAGCCGGCAAAAACCTTCCCTCGCCCCCGAGGCGCGGGCGCTGAACCTGGCTCCCAGTGGTGGTGCGCCGGTGCGGCACACCGCCCCATGACCCAGCGGCGGTCGACGACTGCGTGAAGGTCGACCCGGTCGGACGTCCTGTGGTGGACCCGCCGAACCTACCGGCCGCCGACCGCTCGCTGTCAACAGTCGCCCCACCTGCGGCGATTGACAGAAACAGCAGGTCAGAGGGGAAGATCCGCAGGTCGCGGGCGACCCTCCGGGAGCCCGGCGGGGATGCGGAATGTCCTTACGTCACTCGTTCGGTCGTACGAAGACCGTGCGTCCGGAGACGACGGTCCGCAGGCAGACGGGCAAGTCGGCACCGGGAGTGAGATCGGGCAGGCCGGGCGTCCCGGAGCGCGGGTCGGTGGACCAGCGGGCGACGCGGTCGTCGGGCGCCTGGACGACCAGTTCGGCGGCGCGCCAGACCGCGTAGTCGGCGGGAGCCCCCGGTACGAGGGTCCCCGCGTCGTCCCGGCCGGTGGCCCGCCAGCCGCCCCGCGTGTGGGCCGTGAAGCCCGCCCGTACCGAGATCCGGTGCTCCGGCGTGCGGTGGAAGGCGGCGGCCCGGACCGTGCCCCAGGGGTCCAGCGGGGTGACGGGGCTGTCGGAGCCGAAGGCCAGGGGTACGCCGGCGCGCAGCATGGCGGCGTACGGGTTGAGCGTGCGCGCCCGCTCGGCGCCCAGGCGCTGGGCGTACATACCGTCCTCGCCGCCCCAGGCCGCGTCGAAGGCGGGCTGTACGGAGGCGGTGAGGCCGAGCTCGGCGAAGGCGGCGATGGTCTCGGGGGTGAGCATCTCGGCGTGCTCGACGCGGTGGCGGGCGGCACGCACGCGTGCCAGGCCGACCGTCTCGGCGGCCGCCCGTACGCCCTCGACGACCGTACTGACGGCGGCGTCCCCGATGGCGTGGAACCCGGCCTGGAGCCCGGCCTCGGTGCAGGCGGTGACGTGCGCGGCGACGGCGGCCGCGTCGAGGTGGGCGGTGCCGGTGTGGCCGGCGTCGGCGTACGGCTCGTGCAGGAAGGCGGTGTGGGAGCCGAGGGAGCCGTCGACGAAGAGGTCCCCGGCCGCGCCGATCGCGCCCAGCTCGCGGATGCGCCGGACGTCCTTCTCCCCGGTCACGGCCTCGGCCCAGTAGCCGACGACCCGGGGGCCGGGCTCCTCGGCGGCGAGCGCCAGCAGGGCGGTGAAGTCGTCCTCGTCGGAGATCTCGGGACCGGCGCACTCGTGGACGGTGCCGATGCCGAGGGAGGCGGCCCGGCGGAGCGCGGCGCGCTGGGCCTCGGCCCGCTGGCGGGGCGTGACGGCGGCGTGGGCGGCCGCCCGTACGGCGTGGTGGGCGGCGGCGGTGAGCGGCTGGTCCGGGTGGTACCCGGGCAGGTCGGTGACGCCGGGGACGAGGTCCAGGAGGGCGGTGGTGACGACCGCGGAGTGGACGTCGACGCGCGGCAGGTAGAGCGGGCGCCCTCCGGTGGCCTCGTCGAGTTCGGTACGCGACGGAGGGCGCTGTTCCGGCCAGCGGGCGGCGTCCCACCCGTGGCCGAGGAGGACCCGGTCGGCGGGCCGGGCGGCGCTGTGCGCCCGTACCCGCTCCAGGGCTTCGGCGAGCGTACGGGCGTCCGACAGGTCGAGGCCGGTGAGGGCGAGCCCGGTGGCCGTGGTGTGGACGTGCGCGTCGGTGAAGGCGGGGGTCACCAGGGCGCCTTCGAGGTCGATCACCTCGTCCACGCCGGAGGCGAAGGCGTCGGCGGCGCCTTCGGATCCCACCCAGGCGACATGGCCTCGTTCGACGACCATCGCGGTGGCGAAGGGGTCGGCGGGGCTGTGGACGTCTCCACCGCGCAGGAGCACGGTGCGGTGTTCGCTCTCGGTCATGGTGACCAGCCTAGATACGGCGTCACACCCGTGGTGGCCGGGCCTCGTACGGGGTGGAGAGCACCACGGTGGTACGGGTGGAGACGCCGGACTGCGAACGGATCCGGGTGAGCAGGTGCTCCAGCTCCAGGGGGGTCGCCACCCGCACCTTGAGGATGTAGTTCTCCTCGCCGGCGACGCTGTGGCAGGCCTCGATCTCGGGGATGTCGGCGAGCCGGTCCGCGATGTCGTCGGGGGCGCTGGGGTCGAACGGTTTCACCGAGATGAACGCGGTCAGCGGCAGGCCGACCGCCTCGGGGTCGACGACGGCGGCGTAGCCGCGGATGACTCCGCGCTGCTCGAGGCGCCGGACGCGCTGATGCACCGCCGACGTGGACAGGCCCGTGGCCTTGCCCAGGTCGGTGTAGCTCATGCGCCCGTCCTTGACGAGCAACTCGACGATCTGACGATCCAGCTCCTCCATGCGGTCAACCTATTGCCCCCGGTGCCTCGCGGCACAGTCAGAGGCACCTCGGAGGGGCACCTGCGGGCGGCATGTGACGAAGACCACAGGTTTGCGACCGGGGTCGGCCGTGACCGGATGGTTATTCGGCCGGGCGGAAGGGAATTGCTTGCTGTGGTCGAGGCCGCAAGAGCCTGGTCGGCCCACCCGAGGGGGAGATTCTCCATGCAGGAGCCTGTTGATTCGGTCGTATCCCACGAGGACGACGAACTCGACGCATACGACACTTTCGAGATGGTCCGGGTGATCTGCCCGGACTGCGCGCAGCCCATCGCGCTGCTGGCGGACGAGGATGTGCTGCCGGAGCACGCGCTGTGCCCCACGCCGTGGAACCCGTTCGTACTGACGGTGTGCACCGGCACGGGGCGGGCGGCGTCGGACGCGCGCCCCGCCGACGAGTCGCTGGAGCTTCAGGAGCAGGACACGGCCCTGCTGCTGACCCTCCCGCAGGGGCTCGACTGGCGCACGCAGCCCTTCTCCCATGTGGGCGGCCCCGGCTCGCGGCCCATCAAGGTGCCGCGCCCGGCCCCCCGCAAGGTGTCGAGGGTGCGCCGCGCGGCCTGACACACCGCCCGACCCACCGATCATCGGCACCGATCACCAGTAACGGTCCTGCACCATCGCCCTGAGCGTGGCGTGGTGCAGGATCAGGGTGTCCGGGTCGCCCGGCATGTCCGCCTCGCCGAAGTGCACCTGCCGGTAGGCGATGCGGAGCATCACGATGGCGTGGCGCAGTGCGGCGTAGAGGGTGTGGAAGTCCATGTCGCGCGGTGTGTGGCCGGTGAGTTCGGCATAGCGCCGCTCCACGGCGTCGCGGCGCAGGAAGTCCGGCAGACCCGGCTGGCCGAAGCTCACGGTCAGGTCCTGGAAGAACCGGTGCAGGTAGATGGTCCAGCCCAGGTCGACCTCGCGCGGGGCGCAGCCGGCCATTTCCCAGTCGAGCACGGCGGCGGGTTCGAAGCCGTCGTAGACGATGTTCCCGATGCGCGCGTCGCCCCAGTTGAGCACGGCCGGGCCTTCGTCGGCGGGCCAGGTGGCTTCCAGCCGGTCGAAGGCCGACTCGATCAGCGGCGAACGGGGCCGCCCGTCGGTCACCCAGGCGTAGTAGGCGCGTTGGGCGTCGACATGGCGGCGCAGCGGGCTGCCACCGCGGCCCGCCGGCATCAGGAACTCGGCCTCGGCCACCGGGAACTGGTCATGGAGCCGGGCCAGCACGGAGACGCTGGCGGCTTCCAGCCGGGCGCGCTCGGCGTCGGTGGCGGCGTGCAGCCAGTTGCCTTCGTACGTGTACGGCATGACGTCCGGCGGTACGCGTCCGTCGGCGCGCGCCATGACGAAGAAGGGCGCGCCGAGCGGCGCGGGGTCCCGCTCCAGCCACAGGACGCGGGGCACGGGCACGTCGGTGTGTTCCGCCACCAGACGCATCACGCGGTACTGCCGCGCCATGTCGTAGACGGGGAAGACCGTGTACGCGGCGGGGTCGGCCGCCAGGCGCAGCGCGCAGGCGCGGACGGGCGCGTGCGGGTGGTCGATGGTGAAGAGGAGCGTCTCGCTGGACATGCCGTTCGACGTCGGTACGGCGACGTCGGCGACGCGTGCGCCGGGCAGCCGGGCGCCGAGCCAGACGGTGAGGCGGCGGGCGAGTTCCCCGGGGTCTCGGGTGGTGGTGCGGGGGCGTGGCGCCGTGGTCATGACGGTGCTCCTCATTCCGGTACGGGGCGGGGGGCACGGCTACGAACGCGTCAGCGGAAGCAGAAGCGGACAGCGCCCGGGGCGGGGGCCGGGGGCGGGTCGGGGCGGGGGCGGGGCCGAGACCGGGGCCGGGGCCGGGGGGCCAGGCCGGGGCCGGGGGGGGCAGACCGAGGCCGGGGGGCCAGGCCGGGTTCAGCGGTCGGGCAGCCGGCCGGCGACCGAGTCGTAACCGGTGAAGCCGCTCGGGTCGTGTCGGCCGAAGCTTCCGTGTTCGAAGATCCCGTAGCCGGTGCGGCCGTCGAGGGTGAAGCGGGCGGCATGGTCGGTGACCCCGAAGGCGGCCACCGGGTGGGCGGCCGGATCGGACAGGTCGTAGCCCCGCCGGTCGGTCCAGCCCCTGCCCTGCCAGGTGCCGTGCTGCCAGTCGGTCGCCGGGGGATAGCCGGCGCCCAGGGCGAGAGGGGAGGAGGTGAGGACGTCGACGCCGATCTCCAGGGGCTTGCGTGCGGGGTCCGTGAGGTGGATGACGGCTCGCTCGGGGTGGCGGGTTCCGGGTCGGTAGGTGATGTCGGTGTGGGACCGGCCGAGCTGGGTGTCGCGCCGGTCGTTGCGTACGAGCAGGGCTTCGTCGAGGCTGCGGTAGCCGTCGGCGTCCTCCTGGGCGATGACCATCACGAAACGGTCGTCGAACCGCATGGGGATCCAGAGCCAGTGGAAGCCCTCGGGGCGGAACTCGTCGGCGCGGCCCGGCTCCTCGCCGGGGATGGGGCGCACGCCCCAGCTGCGGTCGCGGGTCCCGGTCCACTCCCCCGCCGTCACGGGTATCTCCTCGCCGGCGACGCGGATGACGCCGGTGCAGTGGCCGGCCTGGACGTAACGGCGGGCTTCGAGGGTGAGTCGGCCGCCGCGGCGCTGCGTGTGGTGCGGTTCCCAGACGGCGGGGAAGTCGGCGGTCCAGGTGATGTCGTACGAGAAGGAGTCGGGGTCGGCCGGATCGGGGGCGCAGTGCAGGGTCAGGCGGCGCAGCGGTTCGTCGACGGTGATGCGCAGCGGGCCGACCGAGAGGGCGAGGCGGTCGTCGGTCAGGGCGTCGGAGGCGCGGACGGCGCGCAGCCGGTCGCCGGTGCGGAGGGTGGCATACGCGTCGATGACCCCGGTGTTGGGATAGACGCCGAGTCCGGTGATCAGCAGAGCCCGGCCCCGGTGGTCCAGGACGTGGAAGATGCAGCGGTCGTAGGCGTTGCGGTCACCGCTGATGTGGTGCTTCATCGACAGCGGCGCCTGGTGGACGGGGTACTCGTCGAGTGCGATCGGTCGGTCGTCGGGCGACACGCTGACCTCCGGTGACGGCGACGGGATTTGACGGTACGTCAGTTGTCGTGCCGTGGCCAGACGCGTGCCGGCACCGGGGCCGGGCGGGCGGGCGGGGCGGGTAGCCCGGCGAACTGGCGCCCGAATCCGGAGGGGGGTGACCAGGCCGGGCCGCCCCGCGTTGGCCGGGCATGACCTCGACGTACTCGACGTACTCGACGTACCCGACGAGCGGCTACGGCGTGAGCCGGATGTTTCCCGGCTCGGCAGAATCGGTTCCGCAGCCGGTCGACCCGCCCATCTACCAGGCGCTGGTCCGCCACTGGGCCAGCAGCGGCAGGACCGTGCCGGGCCGCCGCGACCAGGAGTGGATCAGGCTCACGGCGGCTCCGGCGTGGACGTTCCCCGGGGCGATCTCCGGCGAGACCCCCGGGCAGATCCCCGGACAGTTCGGCGGGCAGATCAGCGGCTCTCGGGGCCCACGATTCGACGGGCGATGACCATCCGCTGGATCTGGTTGGTGCCCTCGACGATCTGCAGCACCTTGGCGTCGCGCATATAGCGCTCGACCGGGAAGTCGGTGGTGTAGCCGTAGCCGCCCAGCACCTGCACCGCGTCGGTGGTGACCTTCATCGCCGCGTCCGAGCAGAACAGCTTGGCCATCGCCGCCTCCCGGGAGAACGGCCGGCCGGCGTCGCGCAGCCGGGCGGCGGCCAGGTACAGGGCACGCCCCGCCTCGATCTGGGTGGCCATGTCGGCCAGCATGAAGCGCAGCCCCTGGAAGTCGGCGATGGGACGGCCGAACTGCTGCCGCTGAGCGGCGTACGCGACGGCCTCGTCCAGCGCCGCCTGCGCGACGCCGACCGCGCACGCCGCGATGCCCAGACGACCGGAGTCCAGCGCGGACAGGGCGATCGCGAAGCCCTGCCCCTCGTCGCCGATACGGCGCGCGTCGGGGACGCGTACGCCGTCGAAGTGCACCTGGGCGGTGGGCGAGCCCTTCATGCCCATCTTCTTCTCGGGCGCCGCGGCCGAGAGCCCCTCGGCGTCACCCGGCACCAGGAAGGCGGTGATGCCCCGGGCGCCCTCGCCGCCCGTCCGGGCCAGGACCGTGTAGAAGTCGGCGACCCCGCCGTGGGTGATCCACGCCTTCGTACCGGTGATGACCCAGTCGTCGCCGTCGCGGACCGCCTTGGTGCGCAGGGAGGCGGCGTCGGAGCCGGACGAGGGCTCGGAGAGGCAGTACGCGCCGAGGAGACCGCCGCTCAGCATGGCCGGCAGGTGCTCGGCCCGCTGCTCCTTGGTGCCGTACCCGGCCAGGGCGTGGCAGGCCAGCGAGTGGACGCTGGTGCCGAGGCCCACGGTGAGGCGGCAGGCGGCGAGCTCTTCGATCACCTGGAGGTAGACCTCGTACGGCTGGTCGCCGCCGCCGAAACCGGAGTCGTACGGCAGGCCGAGCAGGCCGGATTCGGAGAGCAGGGAGAAGACCTCGCGCGGGAAGCGGCCGGCGTCCTCCTCCTCCGCCGCGCGCGGAGCGATCTCCCGCTGGACGATGTCACGCACCAGGGCGATCAGATCCCTGGATTCCTCGGTGGGCAGCTGACGTTCCACCGGCTGCGGGGCGCGGTCGGGCATGGGGGCGCTCTCCTCCCTGTCGGGCGCTGCGGCGGACGCGCGCGAACGGGTGGGCGGCGCCGCCGGGTCTCACTGCTTCGCCGATGCTGCCTTCCCGGATCACGGAACCGGCTGACCAGCGGCTGTGGCGGGTTGAGTATGCCCGATCGGGGGGCTCCCGTCACGGGGTGCCAGTGATCGTTCCTTCACGGACCAGCCGCTGCGCGGCAATTTCAACCCGGCCGATGTGTTCGACGCCATCGACATCGTCTGGGAGTACCCCAACGCCTGTGGCCTGACCTGCGACAGCAGCGGCCGGGACGCCTTCATCGCCCTCACGTCGATGACGTACGACCCGTCCCGCAAGCTGCTCCCGGTCGGCGGGACGGTCGGCGTGACGGTCTGAGGGACCGCGTACGCGCACTGCGGCACCGAGTGGTGGAGCTACGACACCCCCGCCACCCTCGCCGGGAAGATGGCCTACAGGACGCGGCGGGGCGAGCCCAGCGGCGACACCGCCAACGGCGAGCTGATCAAGGCGATCAGGTAGTCGCCAGAACCCAGGGACGTGTCACAGCAGGCCGACCTGCGTGACGAGCATCGCGAAGACGACGACGAGCACCCAGCCCAGGACGTGTTCCAGCAGCTGGGGGCCGTCGTCCTTCGGGCCTCCGGTACGGACACGGGGGGCGGCGGCAGCGGCGGCGTTCGTGGTCATGGCTTCTCGCTCTGCGGTCTGGTCGACGGACGTCCCCCCCGGGTGACCAGACCACAGTGCCAGCACGGACGGGCCCCGGGGTAGAGACGTTCATCACGCCCGCCGACCGCTCACCGGGCGCTCAGTGGATGCCGACCGCCGCCAGAGCCGTGCGCTGCGCGGTCGTGGGGTGGGCGGGCCAGTACAGGTAGCAGACACCGCCTGTGCCGGAGACCACTTTGCCGGAGGCGTTGTAGCGCTTGGTCCGCAGCCAGATGTTCTCCCACTCGCGGCGCCGGTAGACCCGGCGTACGGCCTCGTTGCTCGGGGACGCCGGGTCGTTGGCGATCACATCGCCGTCGGCCGTGAACCCGATCACGGTCATCAGGTGCCCGGCCGTGCCGTATCCCGCGCCCGTCAGCTCCTCCGCCCGGAAGGACTGCGACGTGATGGCCGGGATTCCGGCCCGGATCAGGGTCTCCAGCTCGGTCAGCGACCGCAGCCGGGTCACGACCGCGCTCAGGTCGTCGTACGTGGCGGCGTAGGCGGCGTTGAAGGGCCAGTTGCCGCAGCCGTCGTACTGGAAGTCGAACGTGAAGCGCGCGGCGTGGCAGACCTGGGGGTCGGCGAAGGCGGGGTTGACCCAGGCCAGGTCCTCGGCGGTCGGCTTGCGGCCCCAGTACTCGATGATCATCTGGGAGGAGGTGGGGCTGCACCAGGCCTCGCCGCCGTTGTCGTACTCGGGGTACTGCCCGATGTGCGTGTTCTGCGAGTAGCGCGGGACGATCAGTTCGCGGGCGAGGCCGGGCTCGGAGGCGGGCACCGTGAAGCGGTCCGGAATGTCCGACGCCATCGCGCCCACCCGCCACACGGCCGGCGTGAGCCGGGTGCCGGGCCTGCGGTGGAGGGTGAGCCGCAGCCGGTACGAGGCCAGGCGGAGCCCGCTCGCGGTGTCGTCGATCGCGAAGGTGTCGGTCCAGACCGTGCTGCGGCCGTCCTTCTGGCCGTCGACCGACGTGCGCCGGATGTCGCCGTCGCCGGCCGCCCAGCGGCCCATCACGTACCAGGGCGTCTCGGCGCCGTCCGTGTAACGGCCCTTCAGCTCGACCGCGATCCAGGTGCCGGCCGGGGTGTGGGCGTTCCAGGAGGCGACGACCTCGGTCGCCGAGACGGTGGAGACGTGCTCGGGCGAGGTCCAGGTCCCGTACTCCCAGGTGGCCTTGGTGCCGGTGTGCGGATCGGTGTAGTCGGTACGCCCGGCGGGGGCGTCGATCGTCAGCGCGGGGCGGTGGCCGGAGACGGCGCGGGTGCCGGCGCAGGTGCCGGAGCGCCAGTCGGTGTACGAGGTCCAGAAGCGGTTGTCGACGAGGCCGCTCGCCCGCTGCTCCGGGCCGGCGGTCGCGGGCGCGGAGGTGGCGGCGGTGCCGGCGGCCGCGGCGGTGGCGGCTGTCGCCGGCGGAGCGGTCCCCGGCGCGGCGGCGACCGTGGCGGAGGGCGCCACCGCGCTCCCCGCGACGCCGAGCACGGCCGCGAGCACGGTCCGGCGAGGCGTGGACGGCGGCGCGGACTGCGGCGCGGACGGCGCGGACTGCGGCGGCGCGGATGAGGGGGTGGGCGGCGGCGTGGAGTCGGTCATGGCGGTGTGACCCCCAGACGGGTGTACGGACGGGGCGACAAGTGCACGACGGGTGCGCCCACTATCCCGGTCCGGGCGCGCCCCGGCCAGCAACCCGGCGTCGCGTCGCCCCACCAATATTGGTCTCCACCTGTGGCTTTGTAGGGTGGTCGGCATGAACGACCTCGACCGCCACGCCGCCGCGCTGCGCGCGCTGCCGCCCTCGTGCGGCCCCGTCCGGCTGGTCGCGGTCGACGGCCACGCCGGTTCGGGCAAGTCCACCTTCGCGGGCCGGCTCGCGAGGGCGCTCGGCGGCGCCCCGGTGCTCCACCTCGATGACATCGCCACGCACGACGAGCTGTTCTCCTGGACGGACCGGCTCAGGGCGGAGGTACTCGAACCGCTGAGCCGTGGCGAGGTCGCGCACTTTCACCCGTACGACTGGAATCTCCGCCGCTTCGACCCGCCCCGGCCGCTCCCCCCGGCCCCGGTCGTCCTCATCGAGGGTGTGGGCGCCGGCCGCCGTGCGCTGCGGCCCCATCTGGCCCGGCTGCTGTGGATGGAGCGGGGCGCCGAGGAGTCCTGGGAGCGGGGGCGTCACCGGGACGGACCTGCGCAGTACGCGTTCTGGGACGGATGGACGGCGGCGGAGACTCGCCATTTCGCGGCGGACCCTTCCCGGCCCTTCGCCGACGTGCTGGTACGGGAGTGCCCATCGGGATACGAGTGGCTCCCGGGCTCTCCTGCGACAGCAGGCCCGAACCAGATCATCACCTAGCGTGACCGACTTTCGCCCCCGTCCCGGCCCCCCTACTGAGCAGTCGGAAATCAGCCTTCAGAGTGCCCCAACTTCGCTTGACCGACGGGGCGTACAGGTCTTACGTTCTCAATGTGCGGCTTTCCGGAGCCGCCGCATACGCGAAGCCCCCGGTTGTTCCCCCGTGATCGGGGGCTTCGTTCTGCCCTCACGCACCTCCCCCAGCGCCGCTCGAGCACCCGACGCTCACCGTCGGTCACCGTCCCCGGAACGCTCGCGGATCGCTCGCGGCACCTCGCGGCACCCTTAAGCGCACACTCCCCGTGCAGGTACGATGCCTCTCGGTGCGGTCAAATCCCGTTCATGAGAGGGCGATTGGGAACGCTTCCGGCGGGCGGCCGCCCGGCGGACAGGTACGGGGCACGGTTTGTGGGGGACCCGATGGACATCGGCACGCAGGGCACGCACGCCCCGGCCGACCTCGCCTGGCTGCGCGGCGTGGACGCCTACACCATGGGCGCATATCCGCAGGCGGAGGAGGAGTTCCGGGCGGCGGTGCGGATCGATCCCGGAATGGCCGACGGCTGGCTCGGACTGCACGCGCTGCGCGTCGACACGACGACCGCGCTGCTGCGGATGTACCGCAACCGGGACCGCTTCGGTGAGCAGCGCGCCCGCTACCGCCACACGCTGAACTCCTGGTACTGGCTCGGCTGGTGGGTCCAGCCCGTGCTGGAGAGCCCGCGCGACCTGCTGCTCGCGCACGCCTCGCACTGGCTCGACGGCCGGCACGTGCCGGAACTGGACCGGGCACTGGCCGGTCTGCCGCCCGTCGACACCGACCCGCAGGTCCGCTTCCTGCACGCCTGCCGGGCCTACCTGGTCAAGGACTGGGACCAGCTCGTGCGCCACACCGAGCCGCTCGTGAACGATCCGCTGCTCGGCATCGAGGCCGGGCTGTTCGGGGGCATGGCACGGGTACGGCTGGAGATGTACGGGCAGGCCGAGCCGCTGCTGTCCGCCGCCCTGATGCGCTGCCGCAGCGAGCAGCCACAGCGCAAGGAGCTGCGCTACTGGCTGGCCCGCGCCCGTGAGGGCACCGGCCGCAGCGCCGCCGCGCTCCCCCTGTACCGGGCCGTGCACCGGATCGACCCGGCCTTCATGGACACCGCCGCGCGGCTCGCGGCGATCGCCGAGTACGACGGGTTCGACGGCTCCGACGATCCGGCGGCGGACCTGGCCTCGGCCTCCGTGACCTTGGCCGGCGTCGGTCAGGACACCATGGACCTCCCCGACGTCCCGGAAACCCCGCCCGGCGACGGGCTCCGCCTGGGCGGCGAGCCGCAGCCGCCGGCTCAGCCCCCGCCTGTCGTCCCCCATGGCGTACGGGAGAAGGCGCCCGGGCCCGGCCGCCGGTCGCGCCCCGCGGCGTTCCCCGCCGGTCCCACCGACCCGGCGCTGCTGGCGGAGGCGCTCGCCGAGCTGGAGCGCATGGTGGGCCTGGAACCGGTGAAGCGGCAGGTCAAGGCGCTCTCGGCACAGCTGGAGATGGCGCGGTTGCGCGCCGGGCAGGGCCTTCCGGTGCAGCCGCCGAAACGTCACTTTGTCTTCTCCGGTCCCTCCGGCACCGGTAAGACGACGGTCGCCAGGATCCTCGGCCGGGTCTTCTACGCCCTCGGGCTGCTCGGTGGCGACCATCTCGTGGAGGCCCAGCGCTCCGATCTGGTCGGGGAGTTCCTCGGCCAGACCGCCGTGAAGGCCAACGAGCTGATCGACTCGGCGCTGGGCGGGGTGCTGTTCGTCGACGAGGCGTACTCCCTGTCCAACTCCGGATACAGCAAGGGTGACGCGTACGGCGACGAGGCGCTTCAGGTGCTGCTCAAGCGTGCCGAGGACAACCGTGACCACCTGGTGGTCATCCTCGCCGGCTACCCGGAGGGCATGGACCGGCTGCTGGCTGCCAACCCGGGCCTGTCGTCCCGCTTCACCACGCGGGTCGACTTCCCCTCGTACCGGCCGCTCGAACTGACCGCGATCGGCGAGGTGCTGGCCGCGGCGAACGACGACGTGTGGGACGAGGAGGCCCTGGAGGAGCTGCGGTCCATCAGCGGCCACGTGGTGGACCAGGGCTGGATCGACGAGCTGGGCAACGGCCGGTTCCTGCGCACGCTGTACGAGAAGTCGTGCGCGTACCGCGACCTGCGGCTGTCCGGCTACGCCGTGACGCCCACCCGCGAGGACCTCGCCACGCTGCGCCTGCCGGACCTGATGCAGGCGTACGGCGAGGTCCTCTCGGGCCGCGGCCCCACCCCGCGCGGCCCCCAGGACCCCCCGGGCGCGCCCGGCTCCCCCGGCCCGACGGGCTACTGACCGCACGGAGGAACCCCACCCGGGCCGGCCCATGACCCGACGCCCGACGGGCGGCGCGCCACGACACGCCCCGGCCCGGGCACCCCACGACACGGCGTGCCCCCGGCTGCACGGCCCCGCCCGACCGGCAAACCGACACAAGCGCGGCATGGCGCGAGCGCGTCACGGGCACGCCACGGGCACGGCACAGGTGCGCGCGCGGGCGCGGCACGGCGCAGGTGCGGGCGCGGCCCAGTGCGGCACGGAAGCCGGCGCGGCACGGGCACGGGCACGGCGCGGGCGCCGCACGGTCCAGTGCGGCGCGGGCGCGGCACGGCGCGGGCACAGCGCGGGCGCAGGCACAGCGCGGGCGCAGGCACAGCGCGGGCGCAGGCACAGCGCGGGTGCGGGGCACACCGCGGGTGCGGGGCACACCGCGGGCGTGCGGTGAGTGCCGCAGGGTGCGCACCGGTTGCGGCGGCGCCGGGCCGGCCGGTGGTGACCGGCGGCCCGGGCCGATCGGCGCGGCGCCCGGGCAGGAGCCGCGCCGCCGGTCAGGCGGTGAGGACGCCCTGGGCCGGGCCCGGGTCGGCGGTCGGCTCACGGATACCGGCCGGGGCGGCAGCGGTGGACCGGTCCGTGGCCGGGCCCGCGGCGGGCGGGGTGACCGCGGGGGCCAGGGGCGTGGCCGCGCGGTGCGCGGGGTCGCGGACCTCGCCGACCAGCATTTCCAGGACGTCCTCCAGCGCGACCAGGCCCAGGACCCGCCCCGACGCGTCGGCGACCTGGGCCAGGTGCGTGGCCGCACGGCGCATGACCGTAAGGGCGTCGTCGAGCGGCAGCTCGGCCCGCAGCGTGGCCATCGGGCGCCACACGTGCTGCGGTACGGCCCGGTCGGCGTCCTCCAGGTCCAGCACGTCCTTGACGTGCACGAAGCCCATGAAGACGCCGCCCCCGCCCTCCGCGCACACCGGGAAGCGGGAGTACCCGGTGCGGACGGTGAGCTCCTCGACCTCGGCCGGGGTGACCGACGGGGTGACCGTCACCAGGGACGTACGGGGGATGAGGACGTCGGAGACGGGGCGGCTGCCCAGTTCCAGGGCGTCCTCCAGCCGCTCCTGCTCGGCCGGGTCGAGCAGCCCGGCCTGGCCCGCGTCCTCGACGAGCCGGCCGAGCTGGGCGCTGGTGAACACCGCCTCCACCTCGTCCTTCGGCTCCACCCCGAAGGCCTTCAGCACCAGCCGGGAGCACGCGCCGAGCGCCGCCGTCACCGGGCGGCACAGCCGGGCGAAGCCGACGAGCCCGGGGCTGAGCCACAGCGCGGTCTTCTCCGGCGCCGCCATGGCGAGGTTCTTCGGCAGCATCTCGCCGATGACGAGGTGCAGGAAGACCACCACGGCCAGCGCGATGACGTAGCCCAGTGGATGGATCAGGCCCTCGGGCAGGTGCACGGCGTGGAAGACGGGTTCCAGCAGGTGCGCCACCGTCGGTTCGGCGACCGCGCCGAGGGTGAGGGAGCAGACGGTGATGCCGAACTGCGCGGCGGCCATCATCTGCGGCAGGTTCTCCAGGCCGTACAGGACCTGGCGGGCCCGCTTGGATCCGGGGCCGAGCGGCTCGATCTGGCTGCGGCGTACGGAGACGAGGGCGAACTCGGCGCCCACGAAGAAGCCGTTCGCGAGCACCAGCAGCCCCGCGAAGAGCAGTTGGAGGACGCTCACCGGGCCGCCTCCAGCACGGCGTCGGCCGTACGGACCAGGCGGACGCGCTCGGCGCGGTACCGGTCCACCTGGCGTACGGAGAGACGCCAGCCGGGCAGTTCGGCGCGGTCGCCCGGGGCCGGGATGCGGCCGAGCAGGTCGGCGACGAGCCCGGCGACGGTCTCGTACGGCCCGTCGGGGACGTCGAGGCCTATCCGCTTCAGGGTGTGGACGCGGCAGCTGCCGTCGGCCTCCCACGCGGGGTGGCCGTCCTCGGCGGCGACGGCGGCCAGTTCGGGCAGGTCGTCGCCCTCGGCGTCGTGCTCGTCGCGGACCTCGCCGACGAGCTCCTCGACGATGTCCTCCAGGGTGACCACGCCGGCCGTGCCGCCGTACTCGTCGACGACGACGGCGATCGGCTGCTCGCTGCGCAGCCGCTCCAGGAGCGCCTGGGCGGGCAGCGTCTCGGGGACGAGCAGCGGCGGGACGGCGACCCGGCCCACCGGCGTACGCAGCCGCTCGTGCGCGGGCACGGCGAGCGCGTCCTTCAGGTGGACCATGCCGACGATCTCGTCGATGCGTTCCCGGTACACCGGGAAGCGGGAAAGGCCGGTGGCCCGGGTCAGGTTGACGACGTCGGCGGCGGTGGCGTCGGTCCGCAGCGCGTTGACCTTCACGCGCGGGGTCATCACGTGCTGCGCGGTCAGCCCGCCCAGAGACAGTGTCCGTACGAAGAGGTCGGCCGTGTCCTGTTCGAGGGCGCCGGCCCGCGCCGAGTGCCGGGCGAGCGAGACCAGCTCGCCGGGCGTACGGGCGGAGGCGAGCTCCTCGGTGGGCTCGACGCCCAAGCGCCGCACGAGACGGTTGGCGGCGGCGTTGAGCAGGGTGATGACCGGCCGGAAGGCGGACGAGAACAGGGTTTGCGGCCCGGCGACGAACCGCGCGACCTGCAGGGGCCGGGAGACGGCCCAGTTCTTGGGGACCAGCTCGCCGATCACCATCTGGACGGCGGACGCGCCCAGCATGCCGATGGCCACCGCGACGCCGGAGACGGCCCCTTCGGGCAGTCCGGTCGCGGTGAGGGGCCCGTCGAGGAGCTGCGCGAGCGCGGGCTCGGCGAGCATGCCGACGACGAGTGAGGTGATGGTGATGCCCAGCTGGGTGCCGGACAGCTGGAACGACAGCTCCCGCAGGGCCTTGACGACCGTACGGGCCCGGCGGTCGCCCTCGGCGGCGGCGCGTTCGGCGTCCGCCCGCTCCACGGTGACGAGCCCGAACTCTGCCGCCACGAAGAAGCCGTTGGCGAGGATCAGGAGGAATGCCGCGGTGAGCAGCAGGAGGGGGGTGGTCATGCCGCCGCCTCCTCGGAGGGGGCGGCGCAGGTACTACCGGACGATCCGTCCATTGCTGGAGGGAATCACTCCTCGGGTCGCAGGTGCCTCGCCGGCCTGGTGGTGCGTGTGCTGCCGTATGCGCGAGGCGGTGGCGCGCTCGGCGCCACCGCCATAAGAGTAATCACGCCTGCCCCTGGTGGGGCAGAGGGTCGGCGCCCGAACGGGCGACATGCCCGGTCGTGGGACCGCCCGCTCAGGCGGCGTCGGTGCCGGTGCCGCGGGCCTCCGCGAGCGCGCGCAGCGCCCGTGCGTCACGGATGGCCTGCTGCTTGCCGATGCCGGGCTGGATGCCCAGCGCGGGCATGCTGGTGCCGTCGCTCAGGTCGAGGAAGACCCAGGGGTCGCCCTCGCGCAGGTTCACCTGGAGGATCTCGGCCCATGCCAGGCGGCGCGTCCGGGTGAGGTTGACGACGGTGACGCCCTCGTCGTCGGCGACGACCTTGGGGCGGCTGAGGAGCGCCAGGACGCCGAAGAAGAGCGCCGCGGTGAAGACGAAGCTCACGCGCTCCCCCGCGCCGAGCTTCTCCAGCATCAGGGCGACGGCCGTGATGGTCACGAACATCACCGTGCCCACGGTCAGCAGGACGGCCCGGGTCCGGGTCGGCCGGAAGGTGACCGGCAGGGCGGGGACGTGGGGGTCGGACATCTGTCGGTACCGATTCCGCTTCTGGTTCTGGCTCTGGCTCTGGCTCTGGTACGGGCTCTGGTTCTGGCTCTGGCTCTGGCTCTGGTACGGGCTCTGGTTCTGGCTCTGGTTCTGGCTCTGGTTCGGGCTTGGGAGCCGGGTCCTAGAGGCGGCAGGCGTGGATCTCGGTCGTCAGGATGGCGCGCGCCCCCAGGGCGTACAGGTCGTCCATGATCCGCTGTGCCTCCCTGGCGGGGACCATCGCGCGGACGGCGACCCAGCCCTCGTTGTGCAGCGGCGAGACGGTCGGGGACTCCAGGCCGGGGGTGAGGGCGACGGCCTGCTCCAGGTGCTCGGCGCGGCAGTCGTAGTCCATCATCACGTACGAACGGGCCACCAGGACGCCCTGGAGGCGGCGCAGGAACTGCTGCACCTTCGGGTCGTCGGCGGGGGCGCCGGTGCGGCGGATGACGACGGCCTCGGACTTGAGGATCGGCTCGCCGATGACCTCCAGGCCCGCGTTGCGCAGCGAGGTGCCGGTCTCCACGACGTCGGCGATGATCTGGGCGACGCCGAGTTCGATGGCGGTCTCGACCGCGCCGTCGAGGTGGACGACGGACGCGTCGATCCCCTGGTCGGCGAGGTGCTTGGCGACGATGCCCTCGTAGGAGGTGGCGATCGTCATGCCGCCGAAGTCGGCGGGGCCGCTCGCGGTGCCGGGCTTGGTGGCGTACCGGAAGGTGGAGCGGGCGAAGCCGAGCTGGAGGATCTCCTCGGCGTTGGCGCCGGAGTCCAGCAGCAGGTCGCGGCCGGTGATGCCGATGTCGAGCTTGCCGGAGCTGACGTAGATGGCGATGTCGCGGGGGCGGAGGTAGAAGAACTCGACCTCGTTCTCCGGGTCGACCATCACCAGCTCTTTGGACTCCTTGCGCTGCTGGTAGCCGGCCTCATGGAGCATCGCCGACGCAGGTCCGGACAGTGAACCCTTGTTGGGGACGGCGATGCGCAGCATGGGGTGGGCTTCCTAACTGTGAAAAGGAGGTTCTGGGTGGAAGGGGGTGGGCTCAGAGGTGGGCGTAGACGTCGTCGAGCGAGATCCCGCGGGCGACCATCATCACCTGGACGTGGTACAGCAGCTGCGAGATCTCCTCGGCGGCGGCTTCCTTGCCCTCGTACTCGGCGGCCATCCAGACCTCGGCGGCCTCCTCGACGACCTTCTTGCCGATGGCATGGACGCCCTTGTCCACCAGCTCGGCGGTGCGGGAGGTGGCGGGGTCGCCGGTCTTGGCCTTGAGCTCCAGCTCGGCGAAGAGCTCTTCGAAGGTTTTGTTCGCCATGATGGTCCTAAGAGTACGGGGTGGGGCGTGCCCACTCAGCGCCAGGGTTCGCTGACCGTGCGCAGTGTGGTGGCGGTGGCGACGGCGGCGGTGACCGCCTCGTGGCCCTTGTCCTCGTTCGAGCCCTCCAGGCCGGCCCGGTCCAGGGCCTGCTCCTCGGTGTCGCAGGTGAGGACGCCGAAGCCGACGGGGACGCCGGTGTCGACGGAGACCTGGACGAGGCCCTGGGTGACGCCCTGGCACACGTACTCGAAGTGGGGGGTGCCGCCCCGGATGACGACGCCGAGCGCGACGATCGCGTCGTAGCCGCGGCCGGCGAGGACCTTGGCGACGACCGGGAGCTCGAAGCTGCCGGGGACCCGGAGCAGGGTCGGCTCGTCGATGCCGAGCTCGTGCAGGGCGCGCAGGGCACCGTCGACGAGGCCGTCCATGATCTTCTCGTGCCACTGCGCCGCGATCACGGCGACCCGGAGGTCGCCGCAGTTCTTCACGCTCAGTTCGGGTGCGCCCTTGCCGCTCACGTGCGTACTCTCCTCGGTGCTCTTGCTTGCTCGGACTTACTGGTTGTTGCAGGGCGACGCGCCGGCGACGGCGTCGAGCCAGGGAAGGTCGTGGCCCATCCGGTCGCGCTTGGTGCGCAGGTAGCGGAGGTTGTGCTCGCCCGCCTGGACGGGCATGGGCTCGCGGCCGGTCACGTCCAGTCCGTACCGGACCAGCGCGGCGACCTTGTCGGGGTTGTTGGTCATCAGCCTCAGGCTGCGTACGCCGAGGTCGGCGAGCATCTGGGCGCCGGCGGCGTAGTCGCGGGCGTCGGCGGGCAGGCCGAGCTCCAGGTTGGCGTCGAGGGTGTCGTGGCCGCGCTCCTGGAGTTCGTAGGCGCGCAGCTTGGACAGCAGGCCGATGCCGCGGCCCTCGTGGCCCCGGAGGTAGACGACGACGCCGCGGCCGGCCTCGGTGATCCGCTCCATGGAGGCCTGGAGCTGGGGGCCGCAGTCGCAGCGCAGGGAGTGGAAGATGTCGCCGGTCAGGCACTCGGAGTGGACGCGGACGAGGACGTCCTCGCCGTCGCCGATGTCGCCGTGGACGAGCGCGATGTGCTCGACGCCGTCGACGGTGGAGCGGTAGCCGTACGCGGTGTACTCGCCGTGCGCGGTCGGCAGCCGCACCTCGGCCTCGCGGCGGACGGTGGGCTCGCTGCTGCGCCGGTAGGCGATGAGGTCCTCGATCGAGATGATCGTCAGGCCGTGCTTGCGGGCGAAGGGGACCAGTTCGGGCAGCCGCAGCATGACGCCGTCCTCGCCGGCGATCTCGACGATCGCGCCGGCCGGGCGGAGCCCGGCGAGCCGGGCCAGGTCGACGGCGGCCTCGGTGTGGCCGTTGCGCACGAGGACGCCGCCGGGCTGGGCGCGCAGCGGGAAGACGTGGCCGGGGCGGACGAAGTCGGTGGGCTCGGCGTCGCCGCTCGCGAGGAGCTGGAGGGTGGTGGCGCGGTCGGCGGCGGAGATGCCGGTGGTGACGCCGTGGGCGGGGGCGGCGTCGACGGAGACGGTGAAGGCCGTCTTCATGGACTCGGTGTTGTCGCCGACCATCTGCGGGAGCTGGAGGCGGTCCAGTTCGTCGCCCTCCATGGGGGCGCAGATCAGGCCGCGGCACTCGCTCATCATGAAGGCGACGATCTCGGGGGTGGCCTTCTCGGCGGCGATGACGAGGTCGCCCTCGTTCTCGCGGTCCTCGTCGTCGACGACCACGACGGGGCGGCCGGCGGCGATGTCGCGGATGGCCTGCTCGACGGGGTCGAGGGCGAGGTCCGTGGCGTCCCAGATGGGGAGGGCGGTCATGCGGGTGCTCCTTCCAGGGCGGACTCGCTCGCGCGGGAGCGCAGCCACCAGTCGCGCAGGCCCCACAGGACGAGCGCACCGTAGATGACGTAGACGAAGCCGGAGAAGGCGTAGCCGTTGGCGAAGTTGAGCGGTACGCCGACGAGGTCGACGAGCAGCCAGGCGAACCAGAACTCGACCATGCCGCGGGCCTGGGCGTACATGGCGACCAGCGTGCCGACGAAGATGTACGCGTCGGGCCACGGGTCCCAGGACAGCGTCGGGTAGGCGGTGAACAGGCCGCCGACGGCGAGGGTGCCGAGGAGGGCGCCGCCCGCCATGATGCCGCGCTCGCGCCAGGTGGCGAAGCGTACGGTGATCGAGCCGTCGTCGTCCTTCTGCCGGCCGCGGGTCCACTGCCACCAGCCCCAGGCGGCGACCGCCATGACCACGACCTGCTTGCCCGCGCTGCCGGTGAGGTGGCCGGCGAAGGCGGCGAAGAGGATGAGACCGGCGGCGAACTGCGCGGGCCAGGTGAGGACGGAGCGGCGCCAGCCGAGGGCGAGGGCGATCAGGCCGATCGTGTTGCCGATCATGTCGGACCAGATGATGTGCTGGCCGAACGCGGTGAAGGCCTCGGAGTTGAGCCAGTTCACTTGGCCGTCTCCCCGGTCCGGTCGCCGAGCAGGCGCTCGACGTACTTGGCGATCACGTCGACCTCCAGGTTGACCGGGGCGCCGGGCTCCTTGGTGCCGAGGGTGGTCAGGGCGAGGGTGGTGGGGATGAGGCTGACGGTGAAGTAGTCGGGGCCGGCGTCGACGACGGTGAGGCTGACGCCGTCCACCGTGATGGAGCCCTTCTCGACGACGTACCGGCGCAGGGTGTCGGGGAGGGAGACCGTGACGATCTCCCAGTTCTCGGAGGGCGTGCGCGCCAGGATGGTGCCGGTCCCGTCGACGTGGCCCTGGACGATGTGGCCGCCGAGCCGGTCGCCGACCGCCATGGGCCGTTCCAGGTTGACCCTGGAGCCGGTGGTGAGCGCGCCCAGGCTGGAGCGGTTCAGCGTCTCGGCCATCACGTCGGCGGTGAACTCGCCGTCGGCGGTCTCCACGACCGTGAGGCACACGCCGTTGACGGCGATCGAGTCGCCGTGCTTGGCGCCTTCGGTGACGAGGGGGCCGCGCAGGCGGAAGCGGGAGGCGTCACCGAGGGTCTCGACGGCGGTGACCTCGCCCAGCTCTTCGACGATTCCGGTGAACACGCTCAGCGCTCCTTGTCGGGGGTGGTGGGGACGGCGGTGATACGGAGATCGGGGCCGATGCGTACGGTCTCGGTGATGTCGAGCCGCAGCGCTTCGGTGAGGGTGGTGATCCCGGCGTCGGCGAGGGCGGCGGGGCCCGCGCCGAGGACCACCGGGGCCAGATAGCCGACGACCTTGTCGACGGCTCCGGCGGCGACGAAGGTCCCGGCGAGGGCCGGGCCGCCTTCGAGGAGCACGGAGCGGACGCCGCGCTCGTGCAGGGCGGCGAGCAGGGCGGGTACGGACAGGCCGCGGTCCGCCCTCGGCAGGCGTACGACGCCGGGCAGGTCCGTCTCGGCGTCCTCGGCGACCGCGATCAGGGTCGGCGCGGCGTCGTCCAGGACGCGGGCGCCGGGCCGGACGGCGGTGGCCTCGGTGTCGACGACGACGCGCAGCGGCTGGACGGCGCCTTCGATGCCGCGTACGGCGAGGTGCGGGTCGTCCGTACGGGCGGTGCCGGAGCCGACGATCACGGCGTCGGCCTCGGCGCGCAGCCGGTGGACGTCGGCGCGGGACTCGGGGGAGCTGATCCAGCGGCTGGTGCCGTCCTGGGCGGCGACGCGGCCGTCGAGGGTGGCGGCGTACTTCCACAGGACGTAGGGGCGGCCGAGGCGTACGGAGGTGAGCCAGGCGGCGTTGCCGGCCTCGGCCTCCGCCTCCAGGACTCCGGCGACGACCTCGACGCCGGCCGCCCGGAGGGTGTCGGCGCCGCCGGTTGCCTGCGGGTTCGGGTCGCCGACCGCGTACACGACGCGGGCGATCCCGGCCTCGATGAGTGCCTGGGCGCAGGGGCCGGTGCGGCCGGTGTGGTTGCAGGGTTCGAGGGTGACGTAGGCGGAGCCGCCGCGGGCGAGGACGCCGGCCTGGCGCAGGGCGTGGACCTCGGCGTGCGGGCCGCCGGCACGCTCGTGCCAGCCGGCGCCGACCTCGTGTCCGGAGGCGTCGAGGACGACGCACCCGACGACCGGGTTGGGGCTGGTGGAGCCGAGGCCGCGGGCGGCGAGCGCGACGGCGCGGCGCATGGCGGCGATGTCGGCCGCGGCTGCCGTGCCGGGGGTGTCCGCTGCGGTGGCCACCGGGTCCTCCTGCCTCTTCGGGCGCGGACTCCGGGGCCTGTCGATGACGACAGGGAGCGGGAACGACACCACCGCACAGGGGGACGCGAGGCCGACGGCACCGGTCGCCGGACGTCGGCGACCAGCGGACATACGGCCGGTCGCCCCATGGAGGGGTCACCCGCCGCGCACTGCCTCCCATCCGGACTTTCACCGTCGGTCCAGGAATTTCACCTGGTCAACCGGCCACTGGATGCGGCCGGGTCGCGGACTGTAACCGCCGGTTCGGAATTACACCGACCCCGGAGTGCGCTGCTGCTGATACAGGGCCAGTGTGCCACGCCCGATCGTCACCCATGCGGGCGAAGAATGTGTCCTGCCTCACACGCCGACCGGACACCCGGCCTGGTCCGGACCTAGTGGTCCAGACCTATTGACCACTTGGTCTAGTCCTTTTAATGTCTGCGTCACCTCCACGGAGTCGGCCCGAGGGTGTGCGCACACCAGGGCCAACACGACCCATGCCCTTGCCAGTTGTGTGCCCCTCAGCCTCCCCAGGAGGAACCGACCGTGCTGTCCCCCACACACAGACGAGCCACCCTGCTCGCGTCCGGCGCCGCCGTCGCCGGTCTGCTGCTCGGCTCGCTCTCCGGTGGCGTCTCGCACGCCGCCACCGACCACCAGGCCTGTCGCCCCGACGGTCTCCACACGACGCCCGGTGTCGGCGTCCCGTACTGCTCGGTCTACGACACCGAGGGCCGCGAGAAGATGGGCGCGGACCATCAGCGCCGCGTCATCGGCTACTTCACCGGCTGGCGCACCGGCAAGGACGGGACGCCCGCCTACCTCGCCCCGAACATCCCGTGGGACAAGGTCACCCACATCAATTACGCCTTCGGGCACATCGACTCCGCGAACAAGCTCTCGGTGGGCACGGACGGCCCGGCCAACGCCGCCACCGGGATGACGTGGCCCGGCGTCGCGGGCGCCGAGATGGACCCCTCGTACACGTACAAGGGGCATTTCAATCTGCTGAACAAGTTCAAGAAGCAGCATCCGGACGTCAAGACGCTGATCTCGGTGGGCGGCTGGGCGGAGACCGGCGGATAC
This sequence comes from Streptomyces sp. CB03234, assembly GCF_001905885.1. Classification (GTDB taxonomy): domain Bacteria; phylum Actinomycetota; class Actinomycetes; order Streptomycetales; family Streptomycetaceae; genus Streptomyces. The sequence goes on from NZ_LIYH01000007.1 coordinate 73,647, forward strand.
TTCGACGACAGCGGCAAGCGGGTCGACTCCGGGGGCTTCTACACGATGGCCACCAACGCCGACGGCTCGGTCAACCAGGCGGGGATCAACACCTTCGCCGACTCGGCGGTCGCCTTCATCAAGAAGTACGGCTTCAACGGCGTCGACATCGACTACGAGTACCCGACCTCGATGAAGGACGCGGGCAACCCGCTCGACTACCCGGTCGCCAACGCCCGCCGCGCGGGGCTCGTCAAGGGGTACGCGGCCCTGATGAAGACCCTGCGCGAAAAGCTGGACCGGGCGGGCGCGGCCGACGGCAGGCACTACCTGCTCACCGTCGCGGCCCCCTCCTCCGGCTACCTGCTGCGCGGCATGGAGACCTTCCAGGTCCAGAAGTACCTGGACTACGTCAACATCATGTCCTACGACCTGCACGGCGCCTGGAACGAGTACGTCGGCCCGAACGCCTCCCTCTTCGACGACGGCAAGGACGCCGAACTGGCGGCGGCGAACGTCTACGGCAGCCAGCAGTACGGCGGCATCGGCTACCTCAACACCGACTGGGCGTACCACTACTTCCGCGGCTCCATGCCGGCCGGCCGGATCAACATCGGCCTGCCCTACTACACGCGCGGCCACAAGAACGTGCAGGGCGGCACGGACGGACTGTGGGGCAAGGCGGCCGCGACCACCTGCCCGGCCGGCTCCGGCCTGACCAAGTGCGGTGACGGCGCGGTCGGCATCGACAACCTGTGGCACGACAAGGACGACAACGGCAAGGAGTCCCCGGCCGGCTCCAACCCCATGTGGCACGCCAAGAACCTGGAGAAGGGCGTCGCCGGCGACTACCTGACGAAGTACGGCTTCGCCGCCGGGACCAGGCTGACCGGCACGTACGCCCGCCGTTACGACTCCACCCTGGTCGCGCCCTGGCTGTGGAACGCGGAGAAGAAGGTCTTCCTGTCGACGGAGGACGAGCAGTCGGTGGCCCGCAAGGCCGACTACGTGGTCGACAAGGGCATCGGCGGCACGATGGTGTGGGAACTGGCCGGTGACTACGGCTGGAACGCGGCCAAGGGGCAGTACGAGGCCGGCTCCACCCTGACCTCACTGATGTACGACAAGTTCAAGGCGGCCACGCCGTACGGCGCGAAGGTCTCGAACAAGGCACTGCCCACCAAGGCGGTGAACATCGGCGTGGAGTTCGGCGACTTCAAGCTCGGTGACTCCAACTACCCGATCACCCCGAAGGTGAAGATCACCAACAATACGAGGACGACGCTGCCGGGCGGTACGGAGTTCCAGTTCGACTACTCCACGGCCGCGCCGGGCAATGCCTCGGACCAGTCCGGCTTCGGTACGAAGGTGATCAGCAGCGACCACACCGGAAGCAATGTGGGCGGCCTCAAGGGCGACTTCCACCGCGTCTCGCTGAAGCTGCCGGCCTGGCAGAGCCTGGCCCCGGGTGCATCGGTGGACCTGTCGTTCAACTACTACCTGCCGGTGTCGACGCCGTGGAACTGGACGGTGAACATCGGCGGCACGACGTACGCGCTCGCCGGTGACCTGGCGCGGGGCGTGACCGTGGTGGAGCCGGGCTCGGGTACGAACCCGACGCCGACCCCGACGAACCCGACGCCCACGCCCACGCCCACGCCCACGCCGGGTGCGTGCACCGCGCCCGCGTGGAGCGCGTCGGCCGAGTACGGCGGCGGTTCCACGGTGTCCCATGCGTCCCGTACCTGGAAGGCGAAGTGGTGGACCAAGGGCGAGGAGCCCGGCACCACCGGCGAGTGGGGTGTCTGGCAGGACCTCGGCGCCTGCTGACCTTGTGACGGGACGGAGCCCGGCGGTGGAAAACGGCCCTTGCCACCGCCGGGCCTCTCGGCGTGTTGTGCCAGGCTGTGCGCGTGACGACCGCGCTTGCCGATGAGGCCGATGAGTTCGAGAGCCACCGCCGCCGCATGTTCGGGCTCGCCTACCGGATGCTCGGCTCCGCCGAGGAGGCCGAGGACACCGTGCAGGACGCGTACGTCCGCTGGAGCGGCGCGGACCGGGCGGCGATCGGGCACCCGGCGGCCTGGCTCGCCAAGGTCGTCACCAACCTGTGCCTCAACCGGCTCACCTCCGCCCGTGCCACCCGCGAGGCATACCCGGGGCCATGGCTGCCGGAGCCGGTGGTCACGGCGGACGGGGCGCTCGGTCCGCTGGAGTCGGCCGAGCAGCGCGACGCGGTGTCGACGGCGCTGCTGGTGCTGCTGGAGCGGCTGACGCCGACGGAGCGGGCGGTGTACGTGCTGCGCGAGGCGTTCGCGTACAGCCATCGTGAGATCGCCGGGGTGCTGGAGCTGACCGAGGCCAACTGCCGCCAGCTGTACCGGAGGGCGGCGGGGCGCATCGCCGCTCCGGAGAACCGTTTCCCGGCCGGACCCGAAGAGCATCGGGTGCTGGTCGAGTCCTTCATCGCCGCCGCCCGGGAGGGCGACCTGGCCGGACTGGAGAAGCTGCTGGCGGCGGACGTGACGTGGTCGTCCGACGGCGGTGGTGTGGTGACGGCTGCCCAAAGGCCCATTCTGGGGCGGGAGAAGGTGCTGCGGTTCCTGGCAGGGGCGTTCCAGGGCTTCGCGGCCTCGCTGCGCCTCACGGTCGTGGAGGTGAACGGCACGCCGGCGCTGGCCGCGTGGGACGGTCCCTCGCTGGTCTCCCTCGCCTCGTTCGAGGTCCGGGACGGGGCCGTCCGCCACGTACGGGCGGTGGCCAATCCGCACAAGCTCGCGTTCGCGGCGCGGCAGCTGTCACATTGCGGGAGGCTCGCCGGTTCTTTGCGCATGACTACGTCATGAGGAGCTGAGGATGACCACGATTCTGGTGACCGGTGGGACCGGCACGCTCGGCAGGCACGTCGTCGCGCTGCTGCGGGCGGACGGGCACGAGGTGCGGGGCTTGAGCCGGCACGCGGAGCCGTACGCCGTCGATCTGCGCGAGGGCGGTACGGGGCTCGACACGGCCCTCGCGGGCGTGGACACCGTCGTGCACTGCGCGTCCTCGCTGCGCGGGGGCGACGAGCGGGCGGCACGGAACCTGATCGACGCGGCGAGGCGGGCCGGAGTCGCGCATCTGGTCCACATCTCCATCGTCGGCGTGGACCGGGTGCCGCTGGGCTACTACCGGTCGAAGCTGGCCGTGGAACGGCTGGTCGAGGAGTCGGGGCTCGGCTGGACGGTGCTGCGGGCCACGCAGTTCCACGACCTGGTGCTGACGCTGCTGGAGGCGGTGGCCAAGCTGCCGGTGATGCTGCTGCCGGCGGGCGTGAGCGATCAGCCCGTCGAGGTCACGGAGGTCGCCGCCCGCCTCGCCGAGCTGGCGGTGGGCGCGCCTGCCGGCCGGGTCGCGGACATGGGCGGCCCCGAGGTGCGGACGTTCCCGGAGCTGGCCCGCGCCTACCTGCGGGCGTCGGGCCGCCGGCGCCCGGTGGTGGGCGTGCCGCTGGCGGGCAAGGCGTACCGGGGCATGCGGGCGGGCGGGCATCTGACGCCGGAGCGCGCGGTGGGCAAGGGTACGTTCGAGGAGTTCCTGGACCGGCGCTTCAGCGGGGCGTAGGGGCGGTCGGCGCGAACAGCTCGTCCTGGGCCACGTCGCGGGCCGTCAGCAGCGCCCCGCGCAGCACCGCCGCGCCGCCCAGCGCGCTGGCCCGTACCTCCGTGCGCAGCGGGGACAGCCCGGCCAGCCGGGCCTCGACGCGGGCCGCCAGCCCGGGGCCGCCCGCGTGGCCGACTTCGCCGCCCAGGACGACGCAGCCGGGGTCGAGTACGGCGCTGACGGCGGCCGTCCCGAGGGCGAGGCGGTCGGCGAGGACGTCCAGGAAGTCCTCCGCCCCGGTGGCCGCCGCCGTCCGCACCGCCACCGCGCCGGCCGGCTCCTCGCCCTGGTCGGCGGCCTCGATGCCGTACCCCGCCGCCAGGGAGCGGATCGCCGCCGACCCGGCCAGGGCGTGGAACCCGCCGTCGCAGCCGGTCGCCGACGGCAGGCCGCCCGTCCCCGGCACCGGCAGGAACCCGATCTCGCCGGCGCCGCCCGACGCGCCGCGCCGCAGCCTGCCGTCCAGGACGACGGCGGCGCCGACGCCATGGCCGAGCCACAGCAGTACGAACGTGTCGCGGTCGCGCGCCGCGCCCTCGCGCTGTTCCGCCACGGCCGCGAGGTTGGTCTCGTTCTCGACGAGGACGGTCGCGGGCAGCCGTTCCTGCAGGACGGTGACGAGCCGCCGGTGCCAGGTGGGCAGGCCCGTCGAGTCGCGCAGCTCGCCCGTGGCGGGGTCGATCAGGCCGGGCGCCCCGATGCCGACCGTGTGCAGCCGTCGCGTACCGGCCTCATCCACCGTCCGCTCCAGCAGTGCCACCGCGCGCTCCACGGCCGGGCCGTCGCTGAGGCCGTCCATGGGCAGCGACGCCTCAGCGAGCGTGGCACCGAGCAGGTCGCTGACGACGACGGAGACGCTGGTGGTGCGGACGTCGAGGGCGGCCAGGTGCGCGCGATCGGCGACGATCCCGTACAGCCGGGCGTTGGGACCACGCCGTTCGGCGCCCGCCTCCCCGACCACCTGGATCAGTCCGGCGCTCTGGAGCCGTTCGACGAGGTCGGCGACGGTGGGCCGGGAGAGACCGGTGAGGTTCTTGAGCTGACCGGCCGTCAACGGGCCCTGCTCCTGGAGGAGTCGCAGGGCGAGCCGGTCGTTGATGGCCCGTGCGGTGCTGGGCGATGCGGGCATGCCGTGATCCTCTCAGAACTCGTCTTGTGGCAGCTTACTATCAGGCAGGGTTCCTGATAATTTACGGATCGCCGGTACGACGAGACCAGGGAGGGCCCGTGACGTCGCACGACGTGGTGTTCGGCAAGGAGCGGCTGAGGCGGGCCCGGTTCGCCGTGGCCGCCGTGTTCTGCGTGCACGGCGCCGTGACCGGCAGCTTCGCCACCCGCATTCCGTGGATCCAGGACCATGCCGGCGTCAGTGCGGGCCAGTTGGGCCTCGCGCTCGCCTTCCCCGCCCTGGGCGCGTCGGCGGCGATGCCGCTCGCGGGCGCGATCAGCCACCGCTTCGGCGCCCGCGGCGCGCTGCGCGGGCTGCTCGCGCTGTGGACGCTGTCGCTGGTCCTGCCCGCCCTCGCGCCCAACGTCTACACGCTGTGCGGCGCGCTCTTCGTGTACGGGGCCACCGCCGGGATGTCCGACGTGGCCATGAACGCGCTGGGCGTCGAGGTCGAGAACCGGCTCGACAAGTCGATCATGTCGAGCCTGCACGGCATGTGGAGCGCCGGCGCCCTGATCGGCTCGGCCTCCGGCACGCTCGCCGCGCACCTGGGCAGCGACGCCCGGCTGCACCACGTGATCGCGGCGCTCGTGCTCACCGTCGTGGGCGCGCTCGCCTGCCAGGGCGTGCTGGACCTGCGCAGCGCGCCGGACGAGGAGCCTCCGCCCCGGTTCGCGCTGCCGCCCAGGTCGGCACTGGTGATCGGGGCGATCGGGTTCTGCGGGGTGTTCGCGGAGGGCGCGAGCCTGGACTGGTCGGCGGTGTACCTGCGCGACCAGCTCGGTACGTCGCCGGGCCTCGCGGCCGCCTCGACCACCGCGTTCGCCCTGACGATGGCGGTGGCGCGGCTGGTGGGCGACAAGGTCGTGGACCGGTTCGGCGCGGTGCGTACGGTACGGGTCGGCGGCGTCGCGGCGACGGCGGGCGGCGCCCTAGTGGTCGTCGCGCCGCACCCGGCGACCGCGATGGCGGGCTTCGGGCTGATCGGGCTGGGCGTCGCCGTCGTCGTACCACTGGCCTTCGCGGCGGCCGGGCGCAGCGGCCCGAACCCGAGCCAGGCGATCGCGGGCGTCGCCACCATCACGTACACCTCGGGCCTCATCGCGCCGTCGGCGATCGGCGGAGTGGCCGACGTGACGTCCCTCACGGTCTCCTTCGGACTGGTCACCCTGCTGGCCTTCGGCCTGGTACTGGGCGCGAGCGTCCTGCGCACGGGCGACCGGACGACGCGCACGGCAGCGGGCGCGGAGGCCGCGGAGGCCACGGAGAAGAGCCGGCGCTGAGCCCCGCGCCCGCCGCACCGGCGCGTGTTGGGCCGGCTCCGCCCCCTCCCCGAACGGACGCGCCCGCCACGCGGGGCAGCCCCGGCACAGGCGTACAGGGCGCTCACCCGGGCGGATCGTTCCCCCGTTTCGGGGAAGCCCGGCGCGATGACGCCACCGGGAGCCCGTCTACTGGAACGCTGCCCCCATGGCGCAGATCGAGCAGTTCCCGTCGGCCCCGTCGGCGGTCGACCCGGTCGTGGCGCGGATGCGCGCGTTCCGGTCGCTGTGGCCGGCGACGGACGGGGTGGCGGTCTTCAACCGGATCTACCTCACCGTCACGGAGGAGATCGACCGGCGCATCGACGCGGGCGAGTTCGCCGACCGGCGGGCGGCCGCCACGCTGGACGTCCGGTTCGCGGAGCGCTACCTCGCGGCGGTCGACGCGGTCGCCGCGGGCGGGCGCCCGCCGGCGTGCTGGCGGCCGCTGTTCCAGTACCGGCGCCATCCCGGCGTACGGCCGCTGCAGTTCGCCCTGGCCGGTGTCAACGCGCACATCGGGCACGACCTGGCGCTGGCGGTGGTGGACACCTGTCGTACGCTCGGCTGCGAACCGGCCGACCTGGAGGGGGAGTTCGACCGGGTGGGCGACATCCTCACGCTGCTGGAGGAGCGCGTCCGCGAGGAGCTGATGCCGGGGCCGGACCTGCTGGAGATCGCCGACCCGCTGACGCATCTGCTGGGCTGCTGGAGCCTGGAGCGGGCCCGGGACGGGGCGTGGCTCGCGGCCCGCTCACTGTGGCAGCTGCACCGGCTGGGGAACCTGCTCCCGGAGCTGGCCGAGGAGTTCACCGAACGCCTCGACCGCTCCGTGGGCCTGGTGGGCCGGATGCTGCTCACCCCGCTGGTGGGTCAGTCCTCCGGGAGTTCCACCGGGGCGATCTCGTCGTAGACGTCACCCGGGCCGGGGTTCGTCGCGTCCGTGCCGCCGCCGAAGTGGTGCATGACGCCCCACACCGCGTTCAGCGCGGTCTGGACGGCGCCCTCGGCCCAGCCCGCCGTCCAGGAGATGTCGTCACCCGCGAGGAAGATGCCCCGCTTGTCCTCGGGCAGCCGGTCCTGCATGAAGTGGGTGAACAGGCGCCGCTGGTAGCGGTAGTGGCCCGGCAGGTTGGCCTTGAACGCGCCCATGAAGTAGGGCTCGTTCTCCCAGGACACGGTCACCGGGTTGCCGATGATGTGCTTGCGGATGTCGACCTTCGGGTAGATCTCGCCGAGCGACTTGAGCATGACCTCCATACGCTCGTTCGCCGACAGCGGCAGCCACTTCAGGCTGTCGTCGCACCACGTGTACGACAGGCAGATGACGGCCGGCTTGTCCGGGCCGTCGTCCAGCAGGTACGTGCCGCGGGTCATCCGGTCGGTGAGCGTCATCGACATGACGTCACGGCCGGTCTCCTCGTCCTTGTCCAGCCAGAAGGGCCGGTCGACCGGGACGAACAGCTTGGACGACTCCATGTAGTGGGTGCGCTCCATCGCCGTCCAGTGGTCGATGGGGAACAGCGAGTCGTCACACGCGATCTTGGACAGCAGCATCCACGACTGCGCGGTGAAGATCGCCGCCTGGTACGTACGGATGTCGCCGTTCGCGTCGGTGACGGTGATGCGGTTGCCGGCGGTGCGGTGCAGGCGGGTCACGGCGGGCTTGGGCTCGCCGCCCTCGTGCAGCGACTTCAGCGACGTACCGAGCGGCCAGTGGACGATCTTCTCCGGCTCCCGCTCCCACAGGCGCAGCGGCAGCTGCTGGGAGCCGCCGACGATGCCGCGGTGGTGGTCGTCGGCCTCGGTGTAGACGACGCGGAGGATCTCCAGGATGGAGTTGGGGAAGTCGGTGTCCCAGCCGCCGGTGCCGAAGCCGACCTGGCCGAAGATCTCGCGGTGCCGGAAGGACTTGAACGCCTCGGACTCGCACAGGAAGCCGTAGAAGGTCTGGTTGTCGAGCTTCTCGACGAGCTTGGCCCAGATCTCGCGGATGCGCGGGACGTCACGCTCGCGCATGGCGCGGTTCATGTCGGAGAAGTCCGCGCCCTCCTCCAGGCACTCGTTCCACGCCTTGGCGACGTCGCGGTAGACCTGCGGCAGGTCGTCGATCGTCTCCGCGTAGTGCGACTCGCCCTTCAGGTCGACGACGGTCGACGGGGTGGCCTCGGCCAGCGGGTTCGGGAACGGCCGGGTCTCCAGGCCCACGAGGTCGATGTAGTGCTGGAGCGCGGTCGAGGAGGGCGGGAAGCGCATGGCTCCCATCTCGGCGGTCAGGCCCTCCGTACCCGTGCCCTCGAAGCCGACGGTCCGCAGCCGGCCGCCGATCTGGTCGGCCTCGTACACGACGGGCTTGAGGCCCATCTTCATCAGCTCGTACGCGGCGACGATGCCCGACAGCCCGCCACCGATGACGGCGACCTCGGTGCCTTGCTCGGTCGCGGGTATCTGGCCGAGCCCGGCCGGGTGGGCCAGGTAGTCGTCGTAGGCGTACGGGAAGTCCGGTCCGAACATGGTGATCGGCGGCTGCGCGTCGGTGTGCTGGACGGCGGTGGGCACCGTGGACGTCATGGGGTACGGACTCCTTGCGGGGAAAGCTGGTGAGGGGAGGCTCAGGTCAGGGAGGTGTAGAGGCCGGGGCGGCGATCGCGCAGGTACGGGTTCGCCTCGCGCGAGGCGGTCAGCAGCTCCGGGTCGGCGTCGCCGACGACCAGTTCCTCGCCGCGTCCGGCGCGGGCGCGGGCGGTGCCGTCGGGGCCGGCCAGGGCGGACAGGCCGACGAACTCGAAGTCGCCCTCCTGCCCGGTGCGGTTGGCGTAGGCGACGTAGATCTGGTTCTCGAAGGCGCGCACCGGTACGACGGACTCGGCGACGACCTCGGCGGGGTGCATCAGCGCGGTGGGCACCAGCAGGAGCTGGGTGCCGGCCAGGGCGTGCGCCCGGACGTTCTCGGGGAATTCGACGTCGTAGCAGATCATCAGGCCCACGCGCAGCCCGCCGAGCTCGGCCTGGACGACCGGCTGGTCGCCGGGGGTGAACGAGTCGGTCTCGAAGCCGCCGTAGAGGTGGGTCTTGCGGTAGTTGGCGAGCCGGGCGCCGTCGGGGCCGATGAGCTGGGCCGCGTTGTAGACGGTTTCACCGTCGCGCTCCGGGTAGCCGTACGCGATGCCGAGGCCGTGGCGTACGGCGATGTCGGCGACGGCGTCGGCGCAGTCACCGTCCGCGGGCTCGGCGAGCCGGGCGACGTCGTCCCCGATCGCGTACCCGGTCAGGAACATCTCGGGGGCGACCAGCAGGCCGGCGCCGGTGGCGGCGGCGCGGGCGGCGGCCTCGTCGAGGACCTTGAGGTTGGCGGCGACGTCACCGGGCTGTCCGGAGCTTTGGAGCAGGGCGGTGCGCATCGGCGGCATCGGCAGACCTCTGTCGGGGTGCGTGACGGGGCGGGGAAGGCGTCGAGAAGACGTTCAAAACGGTACGGTCCGGTGTTCTTCCGGGACAAGGCGTGACCGTTGCGGACCGACGAGTGATCCGTTGCGCGAAGAACCCTCTTGGCGGCGATTCGTTGCGCGGCCCTGCCTCCGGGGCCGTACGGGCCTCCACATCACCCGCGGGAGGGTGGACGCGCCGCGGTGCGAGGTTGCGGGAGGGGCCGGGCGGAACAGTGGTGGGCGCCGGCACGGCCCTGCTGTTCACCGCGGGGGCGGCGGGCTCAGCCGTCGCTGCGGGGCCGGGCCGGGCCGGGCGCCGGCGGGTACCGGGTCCCGCCGTGGCAGCCGGAAGTACCCGAAGGGCCGGCTAGGCCGGCGAGCCGGACGAGAAGCGCCGCAGCAGCGGCGAGAGCACCAGCACCGACTTGGTGCGCTCCACGAACGGCTCGCCCGCGATCCGCTCCAGCACGCGCTCGAAGTGGCGCATGTCGGAGGCGAAGACCTGGACGATCGCGTCCGCGTCACCGGTGACGGTGGACGCGGACGCGACTTCCGGGTACCGCTCGAGGCCACGCTGGATGGTCTCGGGCGACGTGTTGCCGCGTGCGTAGATCTCGATGAAGCCCTCGGTCTCCCAGCCGAGCGCCGCCGGGTCCACCCGGACGGTGAACCCGGTGATGGCGCCCTCCGCCCGCAGCCGGTCCACGCGCCGCTTGACGGCGGGCGCGGACAGACCGACGAGCGAGCCGATGTCGGCGTAGGAACGGCGGGCGTCCTCGGCGAGGGCGTGGACGATGCGTTCGTCGAGATCGTTCAGTCGCACTACGGGTGGGTCACTTCTCTGCTGTGGCCAGTCGGGAGCGGCTCATGCCGTACAGGAAGTAGACCACGAGACCCACGGCCATCCAGACACCGAAGTAGACCCAGGTGACGGTGTCGAGCTTGTACATGCTGTAGCCGCAGCAGAGGAAGCCCAGCACCGCGAACACCGGGCCGAACGGCACCTTGAAGCTGCGCTCCATGTCCGGCTTGGTGAACCGCAGCACCACGACCGCGACGTTGACCAGGGCGAAGGCGAAGAGCGTGCCGATGCTGGTGGCGTTGACCAGCTCGCCGAGCGGGACGGCCGCGGCGAGGACACCGCAGAACAGCGACACGATCACGGTGTTGGCGCGCGGCGTGCCCGTCTTGGGGTTCACCTTGCGGAACACCTTGGGGACCAGGCCGTCGCGGGACATCGCGAAGAGGATGCGGGTCTGGCCGTAGAGCACGGTGAGGACGACGCTGGCGATGGAGATGACCGCGCCGGCGGCGAGGAGGGTGCCCCAGAAGCTCTGGCCGGTGACATCGTTCATGATCGCGGCGAGCGACGCCTCCGAGCCCTCGAACTTCTTCCAGTCCCAGGCGCCCACGGCGACGGCCGCGACCAGCACGTACAGCGCGGTGACGATGACCAGCGAGAGCATGATCGCCCGCGGCAGGTCCTTCTTGGGGTTCTTGGCCTCCTCACCGGCGGTGGAGGCGGCGTCGAAGCCGATGTACGAGAAGAACAGGATGGCGCCCGCGGCGCCGATGCTGCCGACGCCGAGCGGCATGAAGTCCGCGTAGTTGCCGGACTTGAAGCCCATGAAGCCCACGGCGCAGAACAGCACGAGCGCGGCGATCTTGACGCCCACCATGATCGTGTTGGCGCGGGCCGACTCCTTGGCTCCGCCGAGCAGGAAGACCATCGCCAGCACGACGACGATGAGGGCGGGCAGGTTGAATATGCCGCCGTCGCCGGGGGGCGCGCTGAGCGCCTCGGGGAGGGTCACCCCGATGGTGCCGTCGAGGAGCTCGTTGAGGTAGTCGCCCCAGCCGACCGCCACGGCGGCGACGGACACGCCGTACTCCAGGAGCAGACACCAGCCGCACACCCAGGCGACGAGTTCACCCATCGTTGCGTACGCGTACGAGTACGAGGAGCCGGCGACGGGGATGGTGCCGGCCAGCTCGGCGTAGGAGAGGGCCGAGAAGAGCGCCGTCAGTCCGGCGAAGACGAAGGCGAGCGTGACGGCCGGGCCGGCCAGCGGGACGGCTTCGCCGAGGACGACGAAAATGCCCGTGCCGAGCGTGGCGCCGATGCTGATCATGGTCAGCTGCCACATGGAGAGCGAGCGGCGGAGCGAACCGCCCTCACCCTGCCCACCCTCTGCGACCAGCACATCTACCGGCTTACGCCGGGTGAGAGCGGAGAGCCCGGACGCCTTGGGCGCGGACGGTTCGGTGGCGGGAGGGGCTGTGCCTTGGTCCAGCACTGCGGGGGCTCCTTCATCGCTGCGGGTCGGACGGAGGGCGACCTGCGGCGGCTCGTGGGCGTCGGGGACAGCCCACGGGGGAAGGTGAAACCGCCGAGCAGGCGGTCACCGCCACTCCTGGTACGGGGCACGAGCCTAAAGGTCGCGCTTCGCGCTCGTAATGCAGGGTTGTTGCGCATCCGCGAATGATCATTGCGCTCTTGGGGCACAGACGGGGAAACATTGCGCCCCGCCGCACGAATCGACACATTGGGGGCCCCGAGCAGCTTTTTCACCGACCGGAGGAGACCCGTATGACCTGGCAGGACCCGGTGCCTTTTCTGCGCGGTACGGCCTGGCTCGACGCCCACGGCCGCGCCGTGCGCGCGGACCCGGCGGACCTGGCCCGGCTGCCGTGGGACACCGCCGAGCGGGCCGCGCTGCCGATCGGCGTACGGCTGGAGTTCACGGCGTCACCGGGCACCCGCGCCGTGCAGATCCGCTACCGCGCCGCCGTCCCGGACGGGACCGAGCCACTGCGTGAGCTGGCTCACTGCTTCGCCCTGTGGGCGGGCGACCGCTGCGTCCACGAGGCGTTCACCCACCCCGCCGAGGAGACGATCATCACCCTCCCGCTGCCGGGAGGCGGGCGGTGGGGTGCGCGGGCACACCGGTGGGCGGGGGCGGAGGCGCGTGCGGGGTCGCGTGAGGCGCGTGCGGAGGCGCGTGCGGTCGCCGGCATGGTCCCGGCGACGGGCGCGGGGGCGACCGGCGGCACGGCAGGCGCGGCCGGGGTCGCGGGTCCGGGCATGGGCACGGGCCCAGCCGTCGCCCCCGCCGGCGCTGCTCCGAGCCCGACGGGCACGGAGGCGGGCACGGCGGGTGGGGGGTTCGGTGGGCCGTTCAGCGTGCATCCGCCGGAGAGCCAGGCGCCCGTGGTCCTCGGGCTGCGGGGCGTCGGCGGCACCCTCTTCCCCGCTCCCCCGCGACCTCGCTGGCTGGTGCACGGCGACTCCATCACGGAGGGCTGGTGGTCCACCCGACCCGCCCACTCCTGGCCGGCCGTCGCGGGACGGGCCCTCGGGCTGGACACGGTCAACCTCGGCTACGCGGGCTCGGCGCGGGGCGAGCTCGCCATCGCACAGCAGCTTGCCGCCCTCCCCGCCGACCTGCTCACCCTCGCCTTCGGCACGAACTGCTGGTCCGGCGTCCCGCACACCGCGCCACTGCTCTACGAGACGACACGGGCCTTCATCACCCTCGTGCGCCAGGGCCATCCGGACACGCCCCTGCTGCTGGTGTCTCCCCTGCTGCGCCCGGAGGCGGAGGCCACGGCCAACGACCTGGGCGCGACGCTCGCCGAGCTGCGGACGGCCATGGAGGAGGCCGCCCGGGACCTGATCGCGGCCGGTGACGCACGGCTGTCGCTGCTGCCCGGCCGGGACCTGCTCGGGCCGGGGCATCTCGCGGACGGCCTGCACCCGGACGACGCGGGCCACGCGCGGGTCGCGGCGGCGGTCGTGGCGGCGGTCGCGGCAGCCGTACGCGACGCGCCGTCGCCCCTCGCTCGGCCGGCGACCTCGACCTGACGGGGAGGAATGTCCTGGCGAAGGCGGGGTAGGGGCGCCTCGGTCGGTGACATCGTTCCGAGTTCCGAAGGAGGTTCTGTCGTGCTGATGGCGCACCCGTCGATGCTGCGCAAGCTCGTGGCCAGGTATGAGGAACTGGCCGCGCACGGTGCGGAATCGGTGGACCCGAAGATCGTGCGTCAACGGGAGGACACCGCCTACACCCTCTGCGTGTCCACCGGTACGCGTGACATACGCGACGCGTTGCGGGTGGCCAGACACGCCATCGCGGCCGCCGGAGAACCGGCGGCCGTTTCGGCGGCGTCGGCCTCGGCATAAGCGGACGGGGAGGGCGGCGACCGGCACTCTCCGGTCGCCGCCCTCGGCGTCCGCACGGCGGCATACCGTGGAGTCACGTTTCTTCCCGGTCCCGTGCGGCCATTACGATCCAACCGCCGTTGAACATGAGAAACCGGCCGGGCGGTCAACTCGACGATGTTTCCGGCGCCTTGCCTCGGAAACCCGCCCGTCCAGTTTCCGATTGCGAGAGGTGCTTGTGAACACCAGCGAATCGAGCGTGCGGGACCGCCTCTGCGAGGCCCTGCGGGAGCGCGAGGAGGAGATCGCGGACCGGTGGGTCCGGCTCCAGCTGGAGCAGGCGGTGCTCAGTACCGACATGAGTGAGCACGAGGTGCGCGAGGAAGCCGACCTGCTGATCTCCGCCCTCGCCGCGGGCCTGGCCAGCGACGTGCCGGTGGAACGGCTGGTGGCGTCCCGCAACGAACTGCGGCAGACGGTGATAGAGCTGTCGCTGCGCCGCGCGCGGGCGGGCGCCTCGCCGACCGCCACGTCGATGGCCGTGCTGTCGCTCAAGGAGGCGCTGCTGTCCGCCGTACAGCACACCACCCGCGACTCGGCGGAGCTGTTCTCCGCCGCCATCCTGGTCAACCGGTTGCTGGACGCGGCCGGGGTGCTCTCGTTCGAGACGTACGTGGAGGGGCGCGAGGAGATCATCCAGCGGCAGAGCCGTCAGCTGCTCGAAGTCTCCACGCCCGTGGTCCGGTTGTGGCGGCACGTCCTGGCCGTACCGCTGATCGGCACGCTGGACACCGCGCGTACGCAGGTGGTCATGGAGAGCCTGTTGCAGGCGATCCAGGACAATGAGGCACAGGTCGCCATCATCGACATCACCGGCGTGCCTGCCGTCGACACCGCGGTCGCCCAGCATCTGATGCACACCGTCAACGCGGTACGGCTGATGGGCGCCGACTGCGTCATCAGCGGGATCCGGCCGCCCATCGCCCAGACCATCGCGCAGCTGGGCATCGACCTGTCGACCATCCTGACCCGGGCGACGCTGGCGGACGCCCTGGCGGCCGCCATCCAGCTGACCGACCAGCCCGCCGTCGGCCAGGACGCCGGCGCGGCTCGGCCGGTGACCGCTCGGCCGGTGACCGCGTGACGGCCCCTCGCGCCACCGGCGTTCCCATCCTGCGGCTCGGCGACGTACTGATCACCGGGCTGCTCAACGAGCTGGACGACCAGTCGGCCGTGGCCTTCACCGACGAGCTCACCGAGCGGATCGCCGGTGACGGCGCCCGGGGCGTCCTGATCGACATCTCCCGGCTGGAGATCATCGACTCGTTCGTGGCGCGCACGCTGATGGAGCTGACCACCATGGCCCGCCTCCTCGGAGCCCGGGTGATCGTGGCCGGGATGCGGCCGGCGGTCGCCATCACCCTGGTCGAGCTGGGGCTGCAGCTGACCGGCGTGGAAACCGCCCTCAACGCGGAGCAGGGCCTGACCGCGCTCGGCTGGCACCGCATGCCCCAACCCGCGGGGGAGGTCCGACGTGACGCTCCACGGTGAACGGGTGGCGACGCCGGGCTCCGAGCTCATCGCCCAGCGCTCCCCCGCGACCGGCGGCGGCCCCTACGGCGTGCCCGCCTCCTCCGGCACAACGGGCACGACGGGCACGACGGGCACGACGGGCGCATCGAGCACATTGAGCACGTCCGGCCGGTCCGGCGTCCGGTCCGGCACGTCCGGCGACGCGTACGGGGACCCCGAAAGGCACCCCGACGGCCACGGCGGCGGCTCCCGCTACGCCGTCGCCTCGGAGGAGGACCTGCTGACGGTACGTCATGCCGTACGGGCCGCCACCGTGGAAGCCGGCTTCGGGCTCGTCGACCAGACCAGGATCGTGACCGCCGCCAGTGAACTCGCCCGCAACGCCTACGTCCACGGCGGAGGCGGCGCCCTGGAGATCCGGATACTGACCCGGTCCGGGCGCAAGGGGCTGCGGCTCACCGTCCGGGACGACGGCCCCGGCATCCCCGACGTGGAGGAGGCCCTCACCGACGGGTACACCACCGGCACGGGGCTCGGCCACGGACTGGGCGGAGCCCGGCGGCTGATGCACGAGTTCCAGGTCCACAGCGCACCCGGCCAGGGCACCACCGTGGCGCCCTGCCCGACCAGGCCGCCGTGCTGGCCAGCGAACTGGCCGGCAACGTCGCCAAGTACGCCCTGAACGGCTCGCTCTACATCCAGCCGCTGCCGCTGCGCACCGGCGTGGAGATCCTCGCCGTGGACCGGGGACCGGGCATGGCCGACCTGGAGCGGTGCCTCACCGACGGGTACACCACCAGCAGCACGCTGGGCTCCGGCCTCGGCGCGGTACGCCGCATCGCGGACGAGTTCACCGTACGTACGAAGGAGGGCGCGGGCACCGTCGTCTCCGCCCGCCTGGGCACACCGGGAGACAGCCCCGGCGAGGGGACGCCGGGCGTCGGCGCGGTACGCGTCCCCGCCGACGGGGAGAGCGCCTGCGGGGACTCCTGGGGCCTCGCCGTCACCGGGGACGTACGCACCGCCCTCGTCGTGGACGGGCTCGGTCACGGCGGGCCCGCGTCCGAGGCGGCCGAGCTGGCCGTGCGCGCGTTCCACCGCGACCCCGCTCAGCCACTGCCCCAGCTGCTGCGCGCGATGCACCGCGCGCTGCGCCGCAGCCGGGGCGCGGCGGTCGGGCTGCTGCGGCTGTCGGCCGACGGCATCGAGCAGTGCTCGGTGGGCAATGTGCGCACCCTGCTGCTGGCGCACGACGGCGTCCGGCAGCGCTTCGGCGGCCAGCCGGGTGTCGTCGGCTGGAACATGCCCGAGCCGCGGGTGCAGCGCGTACCCGCCGAGCCGGACGCCGTCGCCCTGCTCCACAGCGACGGCATCGACGCCCGCTGGACGCACACCCTGACCCCGTTCCTGACCGGGCTGCCCGCGCCGCTGCTCGCCGGAGCCCTCGCCCACGAACACCGGCGCAGCCGGGACGACGCCACCGTCCTCGCCCTCGGTCCGGTGCGGAGAGAGCCATGAAACCGCAGATCACGACCCTGCACTCGCTCGCCGGACTGCGCAGCGCCCTGCGTCGCCTGGCCCACCGGGCGGGCCTGCCCGTCGAACTGCGCTACCGGCTCGCGCTGTCGGCGACCCGGGTGGCCCGCGCCGAGCTCGCCGCCGGCCGGCCGGTTCTGCTGGAGACGGTGCCGCCGCAGCCGGCCGGCGGGGCGGACGGCCGGCTGACCGTACGGCTCCACCTCCCGCACGCGCCGCGCCGGCCGTCCCTCGAAGGGCTCCCGCTGCCGGCGGAGCGGCTGCCCGGCACGGCCGCCGTGTGGCGGGTGCCCGCGCCCGTCCCGCCCGCCACGGACGCGGGCGGGGACGATCCGCCCGGCCTGGTGGAGCTGCTGGAGGAGGAACTGAGCGCGGCGGTCGACCGGATGGACGCGCTCTCCGAGGACCACCAGCGGCTCAAGCACGAGCTGGCCGAGACGAACAGCGGCGTGCTGGCCCTCTACGTACAGCTGGAGGAGCGCGACGAGCAGCTGCGCCAGGCCCACGGCCGGATACTGCGCCAACTGGAGGACGCCCTGCGCCCGCCGCCGGTCCGGGTCCCGGGCCTGGAGATGGCCGTCCACTACGAGCCGGCGGAGAAGCACGCCCCGACGGGCGGCGACCTGTACGACTGGTTCGTCCTGCCGGACGGCACCGTGCACATCACGGTGGTCGACGCGCTCGGGCACGGGCTGACCAGTACGCGCAGCGCGCTCAACGTCACCCACGCCGTACGCACCCTCGCTCTGGAGGGCCATCCGCTGGAGTCGATCGTCGCCCGCACGGACGAGGTGCTGGCGACCTTCGACCACGAGCTGATGGCCACCGTGCAGCTCGTCCGGCTCGACCCGGACAGCGGAGAGCTGGTCCTGGCGAACGGCAGCCACCCGCCCGCCCTCCTCGTACGGGAGGACGGGGAATCGTGCCTGCTGGAGGTGCGCGGCCGGGGCATCGGCTTCCCGCTGCCCGGCAGCGAGCGGCTGCTGCGCGACCGCCTCGGCCCCGGCGATCTGCTGGTGCTCTACACGGACGGGCTGACCGAGAGCCGCCGCGACCCGCGCGAGGGCGAACAGCGGCTGGCGCGTGCGGCACGCCGGCACCGGCACCGTCCGATAGAGGAGATCCCGGCGGCCATCGCGGACGACATGCACACGGTCATCCTCCACCCGGACGACACCGTGGCCCTGACCGTACGCCGGGTCCGCGGCTGATCCTCGCCACATCGATGGTTAATGCACGAGGGCTGGGTATGCGAGCGGTGATGACTGAAGGAGCCGCTCGTGGTTGTCATGATTTCGCCGTACGCCGACTGCGCCTCGGCCCGTGACACGGCCGCCCGCTTCGTGGCCGAGCACTGCCCGTGGGCGGACCTGGACGCCGTCCAGGTGGTCGTCACCGAGCTGACGGCCAACGCCCTGCGCCACACCGACGGCTGGTGGCGGCTGCGGCTGCGCGCCGAGCGCGGGGAGCTGACGGTGGAGCTGGACGACTCCAGCCCGGCCCTCCCCGAGGCGCGCACCCCTGACTTCACGGGCGGTGGCGGCGGCTTCGGCTGGCCCATGGTCCTGAGCCTCGCGGGCCGCGTGGAGGTCCACCGGACCGGGACGGGCAAGACGGTACGAGCGTCCTGGTCACGCCGACCGGAAGCAGCCTGAGACGCGTCCGCCGGCAGCGGCCCGCCCCGTAGCCACCGACGCCCCGTAGCCGCCGACGCGCGGCGGTTGCCCCGGCCCCCGGTCCGCGCGCCCGGTCCGCGCGACGCCCGGGGCGGTGAGCCCCGGGCGTCGCTTCGAGCAGTCGGCTTGCGCCGGGCGGCGGGCTCACTCCACCGCCAGTAGGCCTTCCCTCAGCCGCGCGGTGATCCGTGACAGCAGCCGGGACACGTGCATCTGGGACACGCCCAGCTCCGCACCGATCTCGGACTGGGTCATCTCGTCCACGTACCGCATCTGCAGAATGCGCCGGTCGCGCTCGTCGAACTCCTCGATGAGCGGCTTCAGCGCCTGGACGTTCTCGACGATCTCCAGCTCGCGGTCCGGTTCGCCCAGCCGGTCCACGAGGGTCTCGGAGGAGCTGTCGCCGCCGCTGTCGTCGAGCGGCAGGTCGATGGAGCCGGCGGTGTACCCGTTCGCGGCGACGAGCCCTTCGACGATCTCGTCCTCCTCCATGCCGAGGTGTTCGGCGAGTTCGGCGGGGGTCGGGGAGCGGTCCAGGCGCTGGAAGAGTTCGTCGGTCGCGCGGGCGATGTCGATGCGCAGCTCCTGGAGCCGCCGGGGCACGTGCACCGACCAGCTCGTGTCGCGGAAGAAGCGCTTGATCTCGCCGATCACGCACGGCATCGCGAAGGTCGTGAACTCGACCTCGCGGCTCAGGTCGAACCGGTCGATCGCCTTGATCAGGCCGATGGTGCCGACCTGGATGATGTCCTCCATCTGGTCGGACCGATTGCGGAAGCGCGTGGCCGCGTACTTGACGAGGGAGAGGTTGAGTTCGATGAGGGTGTTGCGTACGTACTGGTATTCCGCAGTCCCCTCCTCGAGCACAGCCAGCCGGTCGAAGAACTGCTTCGAGAGCTCCTTCGCGTCCTTCGGAGCCACCTCGCCGGGGTTCCGGACCTCCGGCAGATCAGCCGTCGTCTGCGGGGTGGTACCGGTCGAGATCGTGGTCGCCATGGACACTGCACCCTCCCTTTCATTTCCGTACGTTCGCAAGGGCGCGTGTACCCGTCTCGTCCCGGAGCACGCGTGGGAACGCGGACTGGCTTGAAAAATGCGGAGGGACCGCTTCCCGCGCACGGCGGGAAAACGGCCCCTTCGGCGGCCTTGGCCTGACGAGGCGTCAGCTCCAGCTGGCGTGCAGCGGCTTGCCCTCGGCGTAACCGGCGGCGCTCTGGATGCCGACGATGGCCTTCTCGGCGAACTCCTCCAGGGAGCCCGCACCGGCGTACGTGCAGGACGAACGGACGCCCGCGATGATCGAGTCGATCAGGTCCTCCACGCCCGGGCGGGCCGGGTCGAGGAACATCCGCGAGTGCGAGATGCCCTCCTCGAAGATCGCCTTGCGGGCCCGGTCGTACGCGGACTCCTCGCTCGTACGGTTGCGGACGGCGCGCGCGGAGGCCATGCCGAACGACTCCTTGTAGAGCCGGCCGTTGGCGTCCTGCTGGAGGTCGCCCGGGGACTCGTACGTACCGGCGAACCACGAGCCGATCATCACGTTGGACGCGCCGGCGGCGAGCGCCATGGCGACGTCGCGCGGGTGACGGACACCGCCGTCGGCCCAGACGTGTTTGCCGTACTTCTTCGCCTCGGCGGCGCACTCCAGGACGGCGGAGAACTGCGGGCGGCCCACACCGGTCATCATGCGGGTGGTGCACATGGCGCCGGGGCCCACACCGACCTTGATGATGTCCGCGCCGGCCTCGACGAGGTCGCGTACGCCCTCGGCGGCGACGATGTTGCCGGCGACGATCGGCACGTGCGGGTCCAGGCCCCGGACGGTCTTGATCGCGGCGATCATCGACTCCTGGTGGCCGTGCGCGGTGTCGATGACGAGCGTGTCGACGCCCGCGTCCAGCAGCTGCTTGGCCTTGCCCGCCACGTCGCCGTTGATGCCGACGGCGGCGGCGATGCGCAGCTTGCCATTGGCGTCGACGGCCGGGGAGTAGAGGGTCGCGCGCAGGGCGCCCTTGCGGGTCAGGATGCCGGCGAGGCGGCCGTCGGCGTCCACGGCGGGCGCGTACCGGCGGTTGTGGTGGTCGAGGGTGTTGAACGCCTCGCGCGGGTCCATGTCCGCGTCGAGGAGCAGCAGGTCCGTGGACATGACCTCGGACAGCTGCGTGAAGCGGTCCACCCCGTTCAGGTCCGCGTCGGTGACGACACCGACCGGCCGCTGGTCGGCGTCGACGACGACGCCCGCGTTGTGCGCGCGCTTGGGCAGCAGCGACAGCGCGTCGGCGACGGTCTGGTGGGGGTCGAGCACGATCGGGGTGTCGAGCACGTGATGACGGCTCTTGACCCAGGTGATGACGTCGGTGACGACCTCGATCGGGATGTCCTGCGGGATGACGACGAGGCCACCGCGCCGGGCGACGGTCTCGGCCATCCGGCGGCCCGCGATGGCGGTCATGTTCGCCACGACGAGCGGGATGGTGGTCCCGGTGCCGTCGGGGGAGGACAGGTCGACGCCCTGGCGGGAGCCCACGGCCGAGCGGCTAGGCACCATGAATACGTCGTCGTACGTGAGGTCGTACGGCGGCTTCAGGTCATTGAGGAAACGCACGTGCTGAACATCCCAGTCGTTCGGAGTTGGCCCCCGGGCATTTCAGCCGGGGGGAAAACGCACGTACTTCATTGTCCCATGCCCGCACACACGTACGCCCCAGGCGAAACGCACAGGCCGCGGAGGACTCACTCGTAGATTCCTCCAACCAAGCCCTGGGGCCACGCCGCGACCCTCCGTGCGCCCCGGCACCGGGCCGTGGCCGAGGCACTGAACCCCTTCGGCGGTGGATTGGGCGGGGGCCGGTTACTCGTCCGGGTCCGCGCGGTCCAGGGCCGGGCGGGGGCCCGGGGTGAACTCGGTGAGGAGGTAGTCCGCCGCCATGGTGTCCGTGACCAGGCTCGTGACGAGCCCCGACCGCAGCACCGCACCGATCGCCGCCGCCTTGCGCGCGCCGCCCGCGATGGCCACGACCTCGGGGATACGCCGCAGCCGGTCGGCCTCGACCGTGATGCACCGCTCGCCGAGGTCGCGCCCCACCCGGCGGCCGTTCGCGTCGAACAGGTGGGCCGACATCTCGGCCGCGACGCCCAGCGAGGCGTAGTGCGCCCGCTCCTCGTCCGTGAGCATGTCGTGGACGGTGGAGATGCCCGGCTCCCAGGAGCCGATGGACACCGCCGCGACCGTCACCTTGTCGAAGTACTCGAAGGCGCGGGCGATCCCGGTCTGGCTGCGCAGCGCCGCCGCCGTCGCCGGGTCGGGCAACAGCATCGGCGCGTAGATGGGGTGCGCCTCGCCCCCGGAGACCTGGGCGGCACGCCGTACCGCCTCCACCGAGCCGCGCTCGGCCGTGCCCGCGTCGTAGACGCCCGTGAGCTGGACGACCGTGCAGGGCGGCAGCCGGTCGAGGGCGGCCGCCATGTGGATGGTGGAGCGGCCCCACGCCAGGCCCAGGACGTCCCCCTCGGCCACGAGCTCGCCGAGCAGGTCGGCCGCGACCTCGCCCAGGTTCTCGGGGTCGGGCGAGGCGTCCTCGCCCTCCGGCGGGGACTCGACGACGACGGCGTGACGCAGCCCGTAGCGGGCGCGGAGCGCGTCGGAGCGCTCGGCGTCGAGCTCGGCGGGTACGCGGATCTCGATGCGTACGAGGTCACGCTCCAGAGCGGTTTCCAGGACCCGCGCGACCTTGAAGCGGCTGACGCCGAACTCCTCCGCGATCTGGATCTTGGACTTGCCCTCGAGATAGAAGCGACGGGCCATGGCCGCCGCCTGCACGAGCTCCGCGGGTCCCATCCGCAGGGCTGGCCGTCCCGCCGACATAGCAGACACCGCGATCTCCTCACTGCTGTTCACACTTCGGATCGCCATCCTCGCAGATGTGGCGGTCCTTGATCGGTCCTGTTGGGCTGCGTTCATCTGCCCGTGGTTCACCCGTGGCTCAGTGGCCGCACGCCCAGGCGGCCGTGGCGGTCGCCGCGGTGGCCTGTTCGCGCAGGGCCCGCACCGCGGCGGCCGGGTCCTCCGCTCCGTACACGGCGGAGCCGGCGACGAAGACGTCGGCGCCCGCCTCCGCGCACCGCTCGATCGTGGACGCCGAGACACCGCCGTCGACCTGGAGCCACAGCTGGAGGCCGTGCTTGGAGATCAGCTCCCGGGTGCGGCGGATCTTCGGCAGCATGATGTCGAGGAAGGCCTGGCCGCCGAAGCCCGGCTCCACGGTCATGATCAGCAGCATGTCCAGCTCGGGGAGCAGGTCCTCGTACGGCTCGATGGGGGTGGCGGGCTTCAGTGCCATCGAGGCCCGCGCCCCCTTGGCCCGGATCTCGCGGGCCAGCCTGACCGGGGCGGCGGCCGCCTCGACGTGGAAGGTGACCGAGCCGGCCCCCGCCTCCACGTACTGCGGGGCCCAGCGGTCGGGGTCCTCGATCATCAGGTGGCAGTCCAGCGGGGTGTCCGTCGCCCGCGCGAGCGACTCCACGACGGGCACGCCCAGGGTGAGGTTGGGCACGAAGTGGTTGTCCATGACATCGACGTGCAGCCAGTCGGCACCGTCGACGGCCTTCGCCTCCTCGGCGAGCCGGGCGAAATCGGCGGACAGAATGCTGGGGTTGATCTGGGCCATGAGCCAAGCCTGCCATGCCCCATGGGGTTTCTTTTACCCGATGCCCGCTTGACCTTCGCCGGACCCGGCACACTTGCCGCATTCCCGGCCTATCACGCCGTCCGCCGCAGCAGCGCCAGGTACATCGCGTCCGTGCCGTGCAGATGCGGCCACAGCTGTACGTCGGGCCCGTCGCCGAGCGCCGGGACGCCCGGCATCAGGGGTCTGGCGTCGATCAGCTCCGCGCCGCCGTGCTTCTTGAGGACGTCGTCGACGACGACCCGGGTCTCCGCCAGGTGCGGCGAGCAGGTCGCGTACCCGACGATCCCGCCCACCCGGACGGCCTTCAACGCCTCGGTGAGCAGGGCGCGTTGGAGCGGGCCGAAGCTCTCCAGGTCCTCCGGGCGGCGGCGCCAGCGGGCCTCGGGTCGGCGGCGCAGCGCGCCCAGGCCGGAGCACGGGACGTCCACCAGGGCGCGGTCGAAGGAGCCGGGGCGCCAGGGCGGGCGGGTGCCGTCGGCGGTGATGACCTGGTACGGGCCGGGGTTGCCGGCCAGCGCCCGGTCGACCAGCCGGGCGCGGTGCGGCTGCTTCTCGGAGGCGAGCAGGGCGGCGCCGCGCTCGGCGGCCAGCGCGCCCAGGAGGGCCGCCTTGCCGCCGGGGCCCGCGCAGCCGTCGAGCCAGCGCGCGTCGGGGCCGTCGAGCGGGGCATTGGCGAGGGCGATCGCGACGAGCTGGCTGCCCTCGTCCTGGACGCCCGCCCTGCCCTCGCGTACGGCGTCGATGGCGCCCGGCTCGCCGCCCTCGGCCAGCCGTACGGCGTAGGGGGACCAGCGGCCCGGCAGGCCGGCCTCGTCGCCCAGCACGTCCAGCAGCTCGCCCGTGCTGGACCGACCGGGGCGGGCCACCAGCGTGACCTCGGGCCGCTCGTTGTCGGCCTCCAGGAGGTCCTCGATCCCGGCGCGGCCGCCGCCGAGCGCGTCCCACAGCGCGGAGACGATCCAGCGCGGGTGCGAGTGCACGACCGCCAGGTGGTCCTCGGCGTCCTCGTCGTAGGGCGGGGCCACCTGCCGCACCCAGGCGTCGAGGTCCTGCTGCGCGATCTTGCGGAGTACGGCGTTGACGAACTTGGCCCGCCCGTCGCCGAGCACCACCCGCGCCAGCTCCACGCTCGCCGAGACGGCCGCGTGCGTGGGGATCCGCGTCCCGAGCAGCTGGTGCGCGCCCAGCGCGAGCACGTCGAGCACCGGCGGGTCGACCTCGCGCAGCGGCCGGTCGATGCACGCCGCGATGATCGCGTCGTACGTGCCCTGGCGGCGCAGCGTGCCGTACACCAGCTCGGTGGCGAGGGCCGCGTCCCGGTTGTCGAACCCCTCCTTCTCCCGCGCCTTCTTCAGCAGCGGCGGCAGGACGAGGTTGGCGTACGCGTCCCGCTCGTCGACGGCGCGCAGCGCCTCGAACGCCAGGATCCGCACCGGGTCCTTCTTGGGGCGGCGGTACGGCGTGGGGGGACGGCGACGGGACTGCTCGCTCACAAGGTGCTCCGCTTTTCGGTGAGGCTCGTACCCTTTCAGCCTACGTCGGCCCCGCCGGCCTTCTCGCCGGGGGCGATCCGCACGCCCCGCGCCCAGTCGGCGCCGCGCATCGGCTTCTTGCCCTGCGGCTGGACCCACAGCAGCTCCACCGCGTGCGACCCGGTGCCGACGTACACGTTGTTCTTGGCCGCCGCGAGCTCCCCGGGGGCGAGATCCGTACGGTCCGGGACGAGGGCCGCCTGGATGACTTTCAGCCGCTCGCCGCGGAAGACGGTCCAGGCGCCGGGGGCGGGGGTGCAGCCGCGGACGACACGGTCGACGCGCAGCGCCGGGGCCTTCCAGTCGATGTGCGCGTCCTCGACGGTGATCTTGGGGGCGAGGGTGACGCCTTCGGTGGGCTGCGGTACGGCCTTGAGGGTGCCGTCCTCGATGCCGTCCATCGTCGCGGCGAGCAGGCCCGCGCCGGCGAAGGCGAGCCGGGTGAGCAGGTCGCCGCTGGTGTCGGTGGGCCGCACCTGCTCGGTGATGACGCCGTACACCGGGCCGGAGTCCAGGCCCTCCTCGATCTGGAAGGTCGACGCGCCGGTCACCTCGTCCCCGGCCATGATCGCGTGCTGCACGGGCGCGGCGCCGCGCCAGGCGGGCAGCAGGGAGAAGTGCAGGTTCACCCAGCCGTGGGCGGGGACGTCGAGGGCCACGCGCGGCAGCAGGGCGCCGTACGCGACGACGGGGCAGCAGTCGGGGGCGATCTCGCGCAGCCGGGCCAGGAAGTCCTCGTCCCGGGGCTTCGCCGGCTTGAGGACCTCGATCCCGGCCTCCTCGGCGCGCTGGGCGACGGGGCTGGCGACGAGCCTGCGGCCCCGCCCGGCGGGGGCGTCGGGCCGGGTGACGACGGCGGCCACCTCATGCCGGTCCGAGGCGATCAGGGCGTCCAGGGCGGGTACGGCGACCTCGGGGGTGCCTGCGAAGACGAGCTTCATCAGTGGCTGACTGCCTGTCTGTTCGGTGGCGGTGGCGGGCGACGCACCAGTTTAGGGGCCGGTGGGGAGCGGGGGCGTACGTCGCCTTGCGCGCCCTGCGCATATGCGGATACGCCCCCGCAGCGTGACCCCGACCACGGGTGGCGCGTTGGTCAAGGCAGATTGACCGAAACGGGCCGCCGCCTCGGAGCGGCCCACCCCTTTCAACGCCGGTTCGAGAGGCTTGTAAATGGCCGACCACGCAACCCACGACGCCCAAGCCCGGGCGAGCCTGCACCTGCTGGTGCGGGACATCGAGCGGGTCCGCCGGCAGGTGGACGCGCTGCGCACGCTCACCGCCCAGCTCGGCAATGTGTACCGCCCGCGGCGATCCGGCCCGTCCACGGGCTTCGTCGTCTACGGCAGGGCCCCGGCCCCCACCGTCCGGCTGGCGCAGGAGCTGCGGGACAGCGTCGAGACCCTGGTGACCGCGGCGGTGGACTTCGACCGTTCGCTGGGCTTCTCGTGGGACGCGGTGGGCTCGGCCCTCGGGGTCACCAAGCAGGCGGTCCACCGCCGGTACGGCGCCCGGAGGGCGGCGGCCCAGCAGACGGCCACCACGGAGGCGGACCACGTCGTCGAGCCGGGCGGCGGTACGCGGACGGTGCCCTCGGTCCCGGCCGCGCGCTCGATGCCGCCCCAGCCCACCTCCGGCTCCCAGACCCTCCGCGACGAGGTCCGCCCGAGCGCCTTCCCCGGCCCGCGCAACGGCTGACCCCCACGCGGCCGCCCGGCCCCCTCGCCGCAGGGAAAGCCGGGCGGCCGCCCCGTGCGGCACCCCCGTGTCCGCCAAGCCCCGAAGCCTCCCGCAGCGCCCGGCCCGAACCGCGCCGCACCAGGACGCCCGCCCCAGCCGCTGCGACACCGGCCCTTCCGGTCGGCCCGGAAGCCCCCGCGAGTGCGCAGCCGCCCGTGCCCAGGGCGGCCCGTACCGGCCCGCGAATCCGCCCCGCCCTCGGGTTCCGCGCAGCACGCAGCCGCCCGCGCCCAGCCCCGGTGAACCGCCCCGCCCCGAGGGGCCCGCGTGGCACCAAGCTGCCGCGTTCCGGGGGCGGGGGGCGTCGGCCCCCGTGGGACTCCCGGGGGTCCGGGGGCGGAGCCCCCGGTTTCGGGGAGGGGCGGCCCCACACGCACCCTCAGCCGATGTCCGGCGGGTCCACCCGCACCCGCACCGGTTCCGTGCCTCCGCGCGCCAGCCGCGCCGCCTGCGCCGCCTTCAGCGCGGCCGCCAGCGCCGCCCCGCTCCCCGGCGGGACCCGCAGCAGCGCGCGCTCCCAGACCTCACCCGGTGGGGCGTCCCCGGGGCGGCGCGGCGCGCCCGGGGGTGGGGGCGGGAGCGGCACGGGGCCGAGGACCTCGGCGGTCGGCGGCAGCTCGGCGGCGGCCAGGAACGCCGCGACCGCCTCCGCCCGCCCGGTCACCGACGCCATCCGGGAGACCGGGGGGAAGCCCAGCTCCGCCCGCTCGGCGAGCTCGCGCTGGGCGTGGCCGACCGGGTCCCACCGCACCAGTGCCTGCACGGGCCGCAGCGTCGGCTCGGCGACGATCACGACGGTGCCGCCCTCGTCCTGGCCGCGCACCAGCGACGCGGCGTCCATCCAGCGCCGCAGCGCCTCCTCGCCCGCCCGCAGGTCGGCCCGCCCGAGCATCGCCCAGCCGTCCAGCAGCAGCGCTGCCGCGTACCCGCCCTCGGCGACCGGCTCGGCGCCCGGGGTGCTCACCACCAGCGCGGGGCGCCCCGGCACGGTGTCCAGGACGTGGTCCCGCCCCGACGTCCGTACCGGCACGGCCGGGAACGCCCGCCCCAGCTCCTCCGCCGTGCGCCGCGCGCCCACCACCTGGGCCCGCAGCCGGACGGACCCGCACTCGGCGCAGTGCCAGTCGGGCGCGCCCCGCCCGCACCAGCCGCACCGCAGCTCCCGCTGCTCCGGCGCCTCCAGCGGCCCCGCGCAGTGCCGGCACCGCGCGGGCGTCCGGCACCGCTCGCACGCCAGCCGGGGTACGTACCCCCGCCGGGGCACCTGGACCAGCACCGGCCCGGACTTGAGGCCCTCCCGTGCCGCCTGCCAGGCCAGCGACGGCAGCCGGGCCGCCCGCGCCGCCTCGTCACGGGCCAGTTCCCCGTCCCCCACGGTCCGTACCAGCGGCGCGGCGGCCCTGACCCGCTCCCGGGGCGCCACCAGCGGCCGTGCCCAGCCGGTCTCGACGAGCTGGGCGGCCTCGACCGTGCAGCTCGTACCGCCCAGCAGGAAGCCGCACTTGTCGTGTGCGGCGCGCAGCAGCAGCACCTCGCGCGCGTGCGGCAGGGGCGCGTGCTGTTCGCTGTGGCTGGAGTCACCGTCGTCCCAGATGGCGACGAGCCCCAGGTCCCGCACCGGGGCGAACATCGCCGCCCGCGTCCCGACGACCGCGCGTACGGCCCCGCGCCGCACGGCGAGCCACTGCCCGTACCGCTTCTCGGGCCCGGCCTCGGCGGTCAGCACCGCGTGCCGCCCCTCCCCCAGCACGGCGGTCAGCGCCGCGTCCACCCGCCCGGCCGCCCGCCCGTCGGGCACCACGACGAGCGCGCCGCGCCCCGACGCGAGCGTGGCGCCCACCGCCCTGGCCAGCTCCTCCGCCCAGTACGGCCCGGGCAGCGCGTTCCACACGGCCCGCGGCGACCGGCCGCCCGCGAGCGCCGCCAGGAACGCCGGCCCCTGTGCGTACCGCTCCCACGTCCCGGGCTCCGGCGCGGCGGGCGGCGGCAGCGGCTCGGGCGACGGCTTCCGCTCGGCCTTCACGTTGCGCGGCGGGACGGCCAGCTGGAGCACATCGGCAAGGCTCCCGGCGTACCGATCGGCCACCGCCCGCGCCAGGTCCAGCAGCTCGGCGCTGAGCACCGGCTCCGGCGACACCACGTCGGCGAGCGCCGCCAGTGGCCCCGAGTAGTCCGACTCGGCGCGGCGCTCCACCAGGAACCCGTCTATGAGGCGCCCGCCCTCGCGCCGCCCGTCCCGCACCTGGTGCGCCCCGGCCCCGAACCGCACCCGCACCCGCACCCCCGGCTGCGCGGCGGCGTCGAGCTCCTCGGGCACGGCATAGTCGAAGAACTGGTCCAGGTGCAGCACGCCCTTGTTCACGACGACCCGCGCGACCGGCAGCTCCTTGGCCAGCGCGGCTCCCCGCCACGTCCGTGGCTTGGCGCGGGGCACCTTCGCCTTGCGCACGGTCTCCCGTATGAGCGCGAGCTGCTCGGGCGGCTCGGCCCCCCGGCCGCCGCCACCCTCCGGCTTCCCGTTCTCGCTGCTCACAGCCCCATTCCTACCAGAGCCCACTGACAACGCCCGCGGTCGGCGGCGGGACATCGTGGCCGTCCGCCATCCCGGCCACGGCTGCTGAAACGCCGAAGTCCGGCGCCCCGGAAAAGGGCGCCGGACTTCGGAAGAACACAGGGCGGCTTACAGCCCCGCGGCCTTGCGCAGCGCGTCGACGCGGTCGGTGCGCTCCCAGGTGAAGTCGGGGAGTTCGCGGCCGAAGTGGCCGTAGGCGGCCGTCTGGCCGTAGATGGGGCGCAGCAGGTCGAGGTCGCGGATGATGGCGGCCGGGCGGAGGTCGAAGACCTCGCTGATCGCCGTCTCGATCTTCTCCACCTCGACCTTGGCGGTGCCGAAGGTCTCCACGAACAGGCCGACCGGCTCGGCCTTGCCGATGGCGTACGCGACCTGGACCTCGCAGCGCGAGGCGAGCCCGGCCGCGACGACGTTCTTCGCCACCCAGCGCATCGCGTAGGCGGCCGAGCGGTCCACC
This sequence comes from Streptomyces sp. CB03234, assembly GCF_001905885.1. Lineage (GTDB taxonomy): Bacteria > Actinomycetota > Actinomycetes > Streptomycetales > Streptomycetaceae > Streptomyces. The sequence continues at coordinate 103,058 of NZ_LIYH01000007.1, forward strand.
TTGGAGGGGTCCTTGCCGGAGAACGCGCCGCCGCCGTGACGGGCCATACCGCCGTACGTGTCGATGATGATCTTGCGGCCGGTCAGGCCGGCGTCACCCATCGGGCCGCCGATCTCGAACCGCCCCGTCGGGTTGACCAGCAGCCGGTAGCCCTCCGTGTCCAGCTTGATGCCGTCGTCCAGGAGCTGCCCCAGCACATGCTCGACGACGAACTCGCGGATGTCGGGCGCCAGCAGCGACTCCAGATCGATGTCCGAGGCGTGCTGCGAGGAGACCACCACCGTGTCCAGGCGGACGGCCTTGTCACCGTCGTACTCGATGGTGACCTGGGTCTTGCCGTCCGGGCGCAGGTAGGGGATCGTGCCGTTCTTGCGGACCTCGGTCAGACGCTTGGACAGCCGGTGCGCCAGGTGGATCGGCAGCGGCATCAGCTCGGGCGTCTCGTCCGACGCGTACCCGAACATCAGACCCTGGTCGCCCGCGCCCTGCTTGTCCAGCTCGTCCTCGTCGCCCTCGACACGCTTCTCGTACGCCGTGTCGACGCCCTGCGCGATGTCCGGCGACTGCGCGCCGATCGAGACGGAGACTCCGCAGGACGCGCCGTCGAAGCCCTTCTTCGACGAGTCGTAACCGATCTCCAGAATCTTGTTGCGCACCAGCGTGGGGATGTCGGCGTACGCCTTGGTCGTCACCTCGCCGGCCACATGCACCAGGCCGGTGGTGATCAACGTCTCCACGGCCACACGGGAGGTGGGGTCCTCCCGCAGCAGCGCATCGAGAATCGTGTCGCTGATCTGGTCAGCGATCTTGTCGGGGTGACCCTCGGTCACGGACTCCGAGGTGAACAGACGACGGGACACAACGCTCCCTGGGTTTGCAGCGGCTGCTGGCTGATCATTTGCGGACCGGCAGGGGGCTGCGCCCCGCGTCGTTCCGAGGACAGTTTATCGGGCGCTCTCGGCCGTTGGACCAGGTGTCTCGCACGTTGGGAGCCGGATCGGCCACATCTGCCGTATCGGCGGTAGGACGATCAGCTCTCCCCGCGGACCGGAACGCCGGTTTTCCTGGGGTTTCATCCGCCCAAAGGGCGAAATGAGAGATTCATCCAGATGTATCCGAGTCGGTGGTGTCCGAGGCCCGCAGCCGGGGTGCGACGAGGTCCCACACAGTCTCCGCGAGGGCCTCCTTGGGCCCGTACGGTACGGGGGTTTCCGCGCCGTCGGCGGCCAGCACCACGGCCTCGTTCTCCTCCGAGCCGAAGGTCTTGCGCTCCCCCACCTCGTTCACCACGAGCAGGTCACACCCCTTGCGGCGGAGCTTCTCCCGACCATTGGCCAAAACATCATCGGTCTCGGCGGCGAAGCCGACGATCACCTGCTCCGGACGGGCGCGTTCCGCGGAGATCTCGGCCAGGACGTCCGGGTTGCGGACCAGCACGATGGGCGCCGGCTCCTGGCCGTCCTTCTTCTTGATCTTGCCTTCGGCGTACGTGGCGGGGCGGAAGTCCGCGACGGCCGCGGCCATCACCACGGCGTCCGCGTCGGCCGCCGCCTTGAGCACCGCCTCACGCAGCTGGACGGCGGTGCCCACGTGGACCACGTCGACGCCCGCCGGGTCCGGCATGCCGGTGTTGGCCTCGATCAGCGTCACCCGGGCACCCCGGGCGGCGGCGATCCTGGCGAGGGCGTACCCCTGCTTGCCGGAGGAACGGTTCCCCAGGTACCGCACCGGGTCCAGCGGCTCGCGCGTGCCGCCCGCGCTGACCACGACATGGCGGCCCGCGAGGTCGGGCTCGGCGGCGGCGCCGCGTGCGAGGACCCGGCGGCAGATCTCGAAGATCTCGTCCGGGTCGGGCAGCCGGCCCTTGCCGGTGTCGACGCCGGTGAGGCGGCCGACGGCCGGCTCGATCACCACGGCGCCCCGGCGGCGCAGCGTGGCGACGTTCTCCTGGGTGGCGGGGTGCTCCCACATCTCGGTGTGCATGGCGGGCGCGAAGACCACCGGACAGCGGGCGGTGAGCAGCGTGTTGGTCAGCAGGTCGTCGGCGAGGCCGTGGGCGGCCTTGGCCAGCATGTCGGCGGTGGCCGGGGCGACGACCACGAGGTCGGCGTGCTGCCCGATGCGTACGTGCGGGACCTCGTGGACGTCCGACCAGACCTCGGTCGAGACGGGGTTCCCGGAGAGCGCGGACCAGGTGGCGGCGCCCACGAAGTGCAGGGCGGCGCCGGTCGGGACGACCCGTACGTCATGGCCGGACTCGGTCAGCCGCCGCAGCAGCTCGCACGCCTTGTAGGCGGCGATGCCACCGCTGACTCCGAGGACGACCTTCGGCTTGTCCACTCAATGCCTCCCGGCTCCGGCCCGTTGCTGTCGCTACTACGGTCTCCATGACACACCACAGGCCCGGCGGAGTGTCCACCGGGCCTGTCATGACTTGTGCAGTGGGGCGCCTACTGGGCCGGGCCCTCGATGGCCTCGGAGGTCAGCAGACCCGCGTTGATCTCACGCAGGGCGATCGAGAGCGGCTTCTCGTGGACGTGGGTGTCCACCAGCGGACCGACGTACTCCAGCAGGCCCTCACCGAGCTGCGAGTAGTACGCGTTGATCTGACGCGCACGCTTGGCCGCGTAGATCACGAGGCTGTACTTCGAGTCAGTGGCCTCGAGCAGCTCGTCGATCGGCGGGTTGATGATGCCCTCGGGCGCGGTGATGGAAGAGGACACGCTCTACCTTCCGAAAAACTTCTGGAAAATGGGACAAAGATCAAACAACTTGCATCAAGGCTAGCAGCTCACGGGCTACGTCCTCGACGGAGGTGTTGACGAGGGTGGTGTCGAACTCGGATTCCGCCGCGAGTTCGATCTTGGCTGTTTCGAGGCGCCGCTCGATGACCTCCGGCGGCTCCGTGCCGCGGCCGGTCAGCCGGCGGACCAGCTCCTCCCAGCTCGGCGGGGCCAGGAAGACCAGCTGGGCCTCCGGCATCGACTCGCGGACCAGCCGCGCGCCCTGGAGGTCGATCTCCAGCAGCACGGGCTCGCCCGCCTCGATCCGCTCCAGCACCGCACGGCGCGGGGTGCCGTAGCGGTTGCCGGCGAACTCGGCCCACTCCAGCAGTTCGCCGTTGGCGACCAGCTTGTCGAACTCGTCGTCGCCGACGAAGTAGTACTGCACGCCGTCCCGCTCGCCGGGTCGCGGCTTGCGGGTCGTGGCGGACACCGACAGCCAGACCTCGGGGTGGACCTTGCGCATATGAGCGACGACCGTGCTCTTGCCGACCCCGGAGGGGCCGGAGAGCACGGTCAGTCGCGGACGTACGTCCGGGGGCTCGGGGGCGGTCCCCCGGGATGTTGCAGCCATGGGGCGATTATTCCAGGTTTACTCCGGTGCCCCGGACGTCAGGCCCCGGTGCTGCCGAACTCGCGCTCCAGGGACGCGATCTGGTTGGAGCCGAGACCCCGCACACGACGGCTCTCGGAGATGCCGAGCCGCTCCATGATCTGCTTGGCGCGGACCTTGCCCACGCCGGGCAGGGACTCCAGGAGTGCGGAGACCTTCATCTTGCCGATGACCTCGTTCTCCTGGCCCTGCTTGATGACCTCCTGGAGCGAGGCGCCGGAGTGCTTGAGTCGATTCTTGACCTCGGCCCGCTCCCGGCGAGCCGCGGCGGCCTTTTCGAGCGCGGCTGCGCGCTGTTCAGGGGTAAGGGGCGGAAGAGCCACGCCTACGTCACCTCGGATGTCGAACTGTCGGATACGGACCGGTGAGGAACCTAGTCGGCCCACACCAGGGGAGCAACGAGCAACGCAGTGCACGTTGGCTCTGCGACGGAGACTAGCGGCCATGGCCGCCAGAGTCAGCGAGAACGAAGGAAAAGTCCTGGTCAGCATCGACCTACCCAGACATTTAAGACATAACGACTCCGTTTTGCGCGCAGATTCCGACGGTGGCGAGCACAGGCCGCTCGAACGTGAGCCGCATCACACCTCGAAGCCGCCCCGAACGCCGGAACCCACGGTCACCTCGGGGTGACCGTGGGCTCCGGCCGTACGGGTGGCGTGCGGCGTCAGGCGCCGACCGCCGCCCGCACCTCGTCCGCGTACCGCCGCGCCGCCTCGCGCAGCGCCGCAGCGTCCGGACCGTGGCGCAGCACGCCACGGCTGACGCTGGGCACGACATTGCGCACGGCCGCGCCGAAGACGCCCGGCAGATCGGCCGGGGTCGCGCCCTGGGCACCGATGCCGGGGGCGAGCAGCGGGCCGTTGATGTCCAGGTCGTACGAGGAGAGGTCGCCGAGCGTGGCGCCGACGACCGCGCCGAAGGAGCCCAGGGGGCTCTCCCCCGCGTTGTCCTCGGCGAGGTGGGCCAGCATGGTCGCGGCGATGGTCCGGCCGTCCTCACGGCGCGCGCCCTGCACCTCCGCGCCCTCCGGGTTGGACGTGAGGGCGAGGACGAACAGCCCGGCGCCGCTCTCGCGGGCCAGGTCGACGGCCGGCTTGAGCGAGCCGTAACCGAGGTACGGGGAGACCGTCAGCGCGTCGGAGAAGAGCGGGGAGTCCTTGCGCAGGTACGTCTCGGCGTAGGCGGCCATGGTGGAGCCGATGTCGCCGCGCTTGGCGTCCATCACGACCAGCGCGCCCGCGTCCCGCAGGTCCGCCACGGCCCGCTCCAGGACGGCGATCCCGCGCGAGCCGAACCGCTCGAAGAAGGCGCTCTGCGGCTTGAAGACGGCCACCCGGTCGGCCAGCGCGTCCACGACCGTACGGGTGAAGCGCTCCAGGCCCGCCACGTCGTCGTTCAGGCCCCAGGCGGACAGCAGGGAGCCGTGCGGGTCGATACCGACGCACAGCGGGCCCCGGGCGTCCATGGCGTGCCGCAGACGGGCACCGAAGGGTTCCAGCGGGCTCATACGGCGGCCTTTCGGGTGTCGGCGCCGACGGCCTCGGCGAGGGTGGCGTACGGGGAGGCGTTCAGCCGGGCGGCGAGGCCCTTGTGGATGGCGCGGGCGTAGCAGGGGCCCTCGTAGATGAAGGCGCTGTAGCCCTGGACCAGGGTGGCGCCGGCGAGGATGCGCTGCCAGGCGTCCTCGGCGTTCTCGATGCCGCCGACGCCGACGAGCGTGATGCGGTCGCCCACGCGCGCGTAGAGGCGGCGCAGCACCTCCAGGGAGCGCTCCTTGAGCGGCGCCCCGGACAGGCCGCCGGTCTCGGCCACCAGGGCGGGGGCGGACTTCAGGCCCTCGCGGGCAATGGTGGTGTTGGTGGCGATGATGCCGTCCAGGCCCAGCTCCACGGCCAGGTCGGCGACCGCGTCGACGTCCTCGTCGGCCAGGTCGGGCGCGATCTTGACGAGGAGCGGGACGCGGCGGTCGGTGACCGTGCGGTCGGCGGCCTCGCGGACGGCCGTGAGGAGGGGCCGGAGGGACTCGGTGGCCTGGAGGTTGCGGAGGCCTGGGGTGTTCGGCGAGGAGACGTTGACGACCAGGTAGTCGGCGTGGCGGGCGAGCCGCTCGGTCGACTTCACGTAGTCGGCGGCGGCGTCGGCCTCCGGGACGACCTTGGTCTTGCCGATGTTGACGCCCACGACCGTCCTGAAGACCGGCACGCGCGCGTGGAGGCGGGCGGCGACGGCCGCCGAGCCGTCGTTGTTGAAGCCCATGCGGTTGATCAGGGCGCGGTCCGCGACGAGGCGGAAGAGGCGCTTCTTGGGGTTGCCGGGCTGCGGCTCGCCCGTGACCGTACCGATCTCGACGTGGTCGAAGCCGAGCATCGCCATGCCGTCGATGGCGACGGCGTTCTTGTCGAAGCCGGCGGCGAGCCCGAAGGGGCCGTGCATGCGCAGGCCGAAGGCCTCGGTGCGCAGCTCCTTGTAGCGGGGGGCCAGGGCGGCGGCGACGAACGTGCGCAGCACCGGGATGCGGGCGGCCAGACGGATCCAGCGGAAGGCCAGGTAGTGGGCCTGCTCCGGGTCCATCCGGGAGAAGAACAGCCGGAAGAAGAGCTTGTACATGGTGGTGGTGTCCTCATGAGGAGGGGGACACCGTTCGACGGTGTCCCCCTCGTGGGCTGCTAGTCGCGGGCCGCGATCAGGTGTTCCGCGTGTTCCTGGAGGGAACGTACGCCCACTCCGCCATGGTTGAGCGCGTCGATGCCCTGGACGGCGGCGGCGAGCGCCTGGACCGTCGTCAGGCACGGGACGCCACGGGAGACGGCCGCGGTGCGGATCTCGTAGCCGTCGAGGCGGCCACCGGTGCCGTACGGGGTGTTGACGATGAGGTCCACCTCGCCGTCGTGGATGAGGCGCACGATGGTCTTCTCGCCGCCCGGGCCCTCGCCCTCGGACTGCTTGCGCACGACGGTGGCGTTGATGCCGTTGCGCTTGAGGACCTCGGCGGTGCCGGAGGTGGCCAGCAGCTCGAAGCCGTGGGCGACCAGCTCGCGCGCCGGGAAGATCATCGAGCGCTTGTCGCGGTTGGCGACCGAGATGAAGGCACGCCCCTTGGTGGGCAGCGGGCCGTAGGCGCCGGCCTGCGACTTGGCGTAGGCCGTGCCGAAGACAGCGTCGATGCCCATGACCTCGCCGGTGGAGCGCATCTCCGGTCCGAGGACGGTGTCCACGCCACGCCCGTGCACGTCGCGGAAGCGCGACCACGGCATGACGGCCTCCTTGACGGAGATCGGCGCGTCCAGCGGCAGGGTGCCGCCGTCGCCGTTCTTCGGCAGCAGGCCCTCGGCGCGCAGCTCGGCGATGGTGGCGCCCAGCGAGATGCGGGCGGCGGCCTTCGCCAGCGGCACGGCGGTCGCCTTGGAGGTGAAGGGAACCGTACGGCTGGCGCGCGGGTTGGCCTCCAGGACGTACAGGATGTCGCCGGCCATCGCGAACTGGATGTTGATCAGGCCGCGGACACCGACGCCGCGCGCGATCGCCTCGGTGGAGGCGCGCAGCCGCTTGATGTCGTGGCCGCCGAGCGTGATCGGGGGCAGGGCGCACGCCGAGTCGCCGGAGTGGATGCCGGCCTCCTCGATGTGCTCCATGACGCCGCCGAGGTAGAGCTCGGTGCCGTCGTACAGCGCGTCGACGTCGATCTCGATGGCGTCGTCGAGGAACCGGTCGACGAGGACCGGGCGGGTCGGGGAGATCTCGGTGGACTCGGCGATGTACGCCTCCAGGCGCGCCTCGTCGTACACGATCTCCATGCCCCGGCCGCCGAGCACGTACGACGGGCGTACGAGGACCGGGTAGCCGATCTCGTCGGCGATGGCCTTGGCGCCGGCGAAGGTGGTCGCGGTGCCGTGCTTGGGGGCGGGCAGCCCGGCCTCGGCGAGGACCTGGCCGAAGGCGCCACGGTCCTCGGCGGCGTGGATGGCCTCCGGGGAGGTGCCGACGACCGTCACACCGTTGTCCTTGAGCGCCTGGGCGAGGCCCAGCGGGGTCTGGCCGCCGAGCTGGACGACGACACCCGCGATGGGGCCGGCCAGGGACTCGGCGTGGACGATCTCCAGCACGTCCTCGAGCGTCAGCGGCTCGAAGTACAGGCGGTCGGAGGTGTCGTAGTCCGTCGAGACGGTCTCCGGGTTGCAGTTGACCATCACGGTCTCGTAGCCCGCCTCGCTGAGCGCGAAGGAGGCGTGGACGCACGAGTAGTCGAACTCGATGCCCTGGCCGATGCGGTTCGGGCCGGAGCCGAGAATGATCACCGCGGGCTTCTCGCGCGGCGCGACCTCGCTCTCCTCGTCGTACGAGGAGTAGAAGTACGGGGTCTTGGCGGCGAACTCGGCGGCGCAGGTGTCGACCGTCTTGTAGACCGGGCGGACGCCGAGGGCGTGCCGGACCTCACGTACGACGTCCTCGCGCAGGCCCCGGATCTCGGCGATCTGGACGTCGGAGAAGCCGTGGCGCTTGGCCTCGGCGAGCAGCTCGGGCTCGAGCTTCTCGGCGGCGGCCAGCTCGTCGGCGATCTCCTTGATCAGGAAGAGCTGGTCGACGAACCAAGGGTCGATCTTCGTCGCGTCGAAGACCTCCTGGGGCGTCGCGCCGGCGCGGATGGCCTGCATGACGGTGTTGATGCGGCCGTCGGTGGGGCGCACGGCCTCGCGCAGCAGCTCGTCCTTGTCGCCGGGCTCGCCGGTGAAGGTGAACTGGCTGCCCTTCTTCTCCAGGGAGCGCAGCGCCTTCTGCAGGGCCTCGGTGAAGTTCCGGCCGATGGCCATGGCCTCGCCGACCGACTTCATGGTGGTGGTCAGCGTGGAGTCGGCGGAGGGGAACTTCTCGAAGGCGAAGCGCGGCGCCTTGACGACGACGTAGTCGAGGGTCGGCTCGAAGGAGGCCGGGGTCTTCTCGGTGATGTCGTTGGGGATCTCGTCGAGCGTGTAGCCGACGGCGAGGCGGGCCGCGATCTTCGCGATCGGGAAGCCGGTGGCCTTGGACGCGAGCGCCGAGGACCGGGAGACGCGGGGGTTCATCTCAATGACGATGACCCGGCCGTCCTCGGGGTTGACCGCGAACTGGATGTTGCAGCCACCGGTGTCGACGCCGACCTCGCGGATGATCGCGATGCCGACGTCACGGAGGATCTGGTACTCGCGGTCGGTGAGCGTCATGGCCGGGGCGACGGTGATCGAGTCACCGGTGTGGACGCCCATCGGGTCGAAGTTCTCGATCGAGCAGACGACCACGACGTTGTCGTGCTTGTCGCGCATCAGCTCCAGCTCGTACTCCTTCCAGCCGAGGATGGACTCCTCCAGGAGCACCTCGGTGGTCGGAGACAGCGTCAGGCCCTGGCCGGCGATGCGGCGCAGCTCCTCCTCGTCGTGCGCGAAGCCGGAGCCGGCGCCGCCCATGGTGAAGGAGGGACGGACGACGACGGGGTAGCCGCCGAGCGTCTCGACGCCCTTGAGGACGTCGTCCATGGAGTGGCAGATGACCGAGCGGGCGGACTCGCCGTGCCCGATCTTCTTGCGGACCTCCTCCACGACGCCCTTGAACAGGTCGCGGTCCTCGCCCTTGTGGATGGCCTCGACGTTGGCGCCGATCAGCTCCACGCCGTACTTCTCCAGCACACCCTGCTCGTGCATGGAGATGGCGGTGTTGAGCGCGGTCTGGCCGCCGAGGGTGGGCAGGAGCGCGTCGGGGCGCTCCTTGGCGATGATCTTCTCGACGAACTCGGGGGTGATCGGCTCGACGTACGTGGCGTCGGCGATCTCCGGGTCGGTCATGATCGTCGCCGGGTTGGAGTTCACCAGGATGACGCGCAGGCCCTCGGACTTGAGGACGCGGCACGCCTGGGTGCCGGAGTAGTCGAACTCGGCGGCCTGGCCGATGACGATCGGGCCGGAGCCGATGACCAGGACGGACTGGATATCGGTGCGCTTAGGCACGCTCGGCCTCCATCAGGGATACGAAGCGGTCGAAGAGGTACGCGGCGTCGTGCGGGCCGGCGGCTGCTTCGGGGTGGTACTGGACGCTGAAGGCCGGCTGGTCGAGCAGCTGGAGGCCCTCCACCACGTTGTCGTTGAGGCAGACGTGGGAGACCTCGGCGCGGCCGTAGGGGGTGTCGGACACCTTGTCGAGGGGAGCGTCGACGGCGAAGCCGTGGTTGTGCGCGGTGACCTCGACCTTGCCGGTCGTACGGTCCTGCACGGGCTGGTTGATGCCGCGGTGGCCGTACTTGAGCTTGTAGGTGCCGAAGCCCAGCGCGCGGCCCAGGATCTGGTTGCCGAAGCAGATGCCGAACAGGGGCGTCTTGCGCTCCAGGACGGCCTGCATGACGGCCACGGGGCCGTCGGCGGTGGCGGGGTCGCCGGGGCCGTTGGAGAAGAACACGCCGTCGGGGTTGACGGCGTAGACGTCCTCGGCGGTGGCGGTGGCGGGCAGCACGTGCACCTCGATGCCGCGCTCGGCCATCCGGTGCGGGGTCATGCCCTTGATGCCGAGGTCGACGGCGGCGACGGTGAACTTCTTGCTCCCGATCGCGGGGACGACGTACGGCTCCCTGGTCGCCACCTCGGCGGCCAGGTTCGCGCCCTTCATCTGCGGGGCGGCCTGGACCTTGGCGAGCAGGGTCGTTTCGTCGGCGATCGCGTCGCCGGAGAAGATGCCGACGCGCATGGCGCCGCGCTCGCGGAGGTGGCGGGTGAGCGCGCGGGTGTCGATGCCGCTGATGCCGACGACGCCCTGGGCGGCCAGCTCGTCGTCCAGGGTGCGGCGGGAGCGCCAGTTGGACGGGATGCGGGCGGGGTCGCGGACCACGTACCCGGAGACCCAGATCTTCTTGGACTCGGGGTCCTCGTCGTTGACGCCGGTGTTGCCGACGTGCGGCGCGGTCATCACGACGACCTGGCGGTGGTACGACGGGTCGGTCAGGGTCTCCTGGTAGCCGGTCATGCCGGTGGAGAACACGGCCTCGCCGAAGGTCTCCCCCACGGCCCCGTAGGCACGGCCGCGGAAGGTGCGGCCGTCCTCCAGGACGAGTACGGCGGGAGTCTTGGCGGCTCCCCTGGTGGAGGTCGTCATCGTGCGGCGCCTTCCGTCGTAGTGATCATGGTGTTCAGGTTGTCGACCCAGGCGGGGTGCTCCGCCGCCCGGTCGGAGCGGAAGCCGGAGTCGATCAGGGTGTCGCCGTGCTTCCAGGTGACGACCAGCAGGCCGCCCTCGGTGAGGACCTTGCCCGCGATGCCCTTGTCGAGCCGGGCGCCGCGCAGCCGCTCGGCCGGGACGAAGAAGTCGGTGGCCCCGGGGCGTACGACTTCCAGGCCCTCGTCGGTGAGCGTCAGCTCGGCGCGGCTGCGGGTACCCAGGCCGTGGGCGACGATCCGGTCGAGCCACTGCCCGGCGGTGGTGGACCCGTGGTAGCGGCCGGTCATGGTCAGTTTGGCCGTGCCGGAGCTTTCCGGCATTCCCGGCAGATCGGGCAGGTCCGACTGGAGGCTGCCGCGCCACTTCCATCCCTGGCGCATCAGCCAGTAGACGAGCGCGACGAAGAGCAGCAGCCCGGCGACCCAGCCGAGCCGGGCGGCCCAGTCGGTCACCTCGGCGGATTTCTGCTCCACAGCAAGTTCGATGAGTGTCACGCCAGCTTCCCGTCCATGAGCGTCGCCCGGCCCCGCAGGAAGGTGTGGGTGACGCGCCCCGGCAGCTCACGGCCCTCGTAGGGGGTGTTGCGGCTGCGGGAGGCGAAGCCCGCGGGGTCCACGGGACCACGGTATGCCGGATCGACGAGGGTGAGGTTGGCGGGCTCACCAGCCGAGACGGGGCGGCCGTGGCCGGTGGCGCGGCCGATCTTCGCGGGCTTGAAGGACATCCGGTCGGCGACGCCGGCCCAGTCCAGCAGCCCGGTCTCGACCATCGTGTGCTGGACGACGGAGAGCGCGGTCTCCAGGCCGACCATGCCCATGGCGGCGGCGGCCCACTCGCAGTCCTTGTCCTCGTGCGGGTGCGGGGCGTGGTCGGTGGCGACGATGTCGATCGTGCCGTCGGCCAGCGCCTCGCGCAGCGCCATCACGTCGCGCTCGGTGCGCAGCGGCGGGTTGACCTTGTAGACCGGGTTGTACGAGCGGACCAGCTCGTCCGTCAGGAGGAGGTGGTGCGGGGTGACCTCGGCGGTGACGTCGATGCCGCGCGACTTGGCCCAGCGGACGATCTCGACGGACCCGGCGGTCGACAGGTGGCAGATGTGCACGCGGGAGCCGACGTGCTCGGCGAGCAGCACGTCACGGGCGATGATCGACTCCTCGGCGACGGCCGGCCAGCCGCCCAGGCCCAGCTCGGCGGAGACGACGCCCTCGTTCATCTGGGCGCCCTCGGTGAGGCGGGGCTCCTGGGCGTGCTGGGCGACGACGCCGCCGAAGGCCTTCACGTACTCCAGGGCGCGGCGCATCATCACGGCGTCGTCGACGCACTTGCCGTCGTCGGAGAAGACGGTGACGCCGGCGGCGGACTCGTGCATGGCGCCCAGCTCGGCGAGCTTCTTGCCCTCCAGGCCGACGGTGACGGCGCCGATGGGCTGGACGTCGCAGTAGCCGTGCTCCTGGCCGAGCCGGTAGACCTGCTCCACGACGCCGGCGGTGTCGGCGACCGGGAAGGTGTTGGCCATGGCGAACACGGACGTGTAGCCGCCGGAGGCGGCCGCACGGGTACCGGTGAGGACCGTCTCGGAGTCCTCGCGGCCCGGCTCGCGGAGGTGGGTGTGGAGGTCGACCAGGCCGGGCAGCAGGATCTGCCCCTCGGCCTCGACGACGGTCGCGCCGTCGGCCGACAGGCCCGTACCCACCTGGGCGATGGTCTCACCGTCGATCAGAACGTCCTGGGCCTCGCCGCCGAGCACCTTCGCACCACGGATCAGGATCTTGCTCATGCTTACTTGCTCTCCTCGGTACGGGTCTGGCTGACGGCGGACTCATTGCCGCCCAGGAGCAGGTACAGGACGGCCATGCGGATGGAGACGCCGTTGGCGACCTGCTCGACGACCGTGCAGCGGTCGGAGTCGGCGACCTCGGCGGTGATCTCCATGCCACGCACCATCGGGCCGGGGTGCATCACTATGGCGTGCTCGGGCATCTTCGCCATGCGGTCGCCGTCCAGGCCGTAGCGGCGCGAGTACTCCCGCTCGGTCGGGAAGAACGCGGCGTTCATACGCTCGCGCTGGACGCGCAGCATCATCACGGCGTCGGACTTCGGCAGGGTGCTGTCGAGGTCGTAGGAGATCTCGCACGGCCACGTCTCGACGCCGACCGGGACCAGGGTCGGCGGGGCGACCAGGGTGACCTCGGCGCCGAGGGTGTGCAGCAGGTCGACGTTGGAGCGGGCGACCCGGCTGTGCAGGACGTCCCCGACGATCGTGATGCGCTTGCCGGCGAGGTCCTGGCCGAGCCCGGCGTCCCGGCCGACCAGGCGGCGGCGCATGGTGAAGGCGTCCAGCAGCGCCTGCGTGGGGTGCTGGTGGGTGCCGTCACCGGCGTTGATGACGGCGGCGTCGATCCAGCCGGAGGTGGCCAGGCGGTACGGGGCGCCCGAGGCGCCGTGCCGGATGACGACGGCGTCGACGCCCATCGCCTCCAGGGTCTGGGCCGTGTCCTTGAGGGACTCGCCCTTGGAGACCGAGGAGCCCTTGGCGCTGAAGTTGATGACGTCGGCGGAGAGGCGCTTCTCGGCGGCCTCGAAGGAGATGCGGGTACGGGTCGAGTCCTCGAAGAAGAGGTTGACGACGGTGCGGCCGCGGAGGGTGGGCAGCTTCTTGATCGGCCGGTCGGCGACCCTGGCCATCTCCTCGGCGGTGTCGAGGATGAGGACGGCGTCGTCGCGGGTGAGGTCGGCGGCCGAGATGAGGTGGCGCATCATCGGGGGGTGTTTCTCCGGTTTTGTGGAGGTCGGGGGCCGGGAGATGACCTGTTCGCGGACAGGCCCAGCAGGCGTGCGGGCGTGCGGCGGCGGCACTCCGTACGAAGGGGGCGTACGGCGGTGCTACTGCCCGCCCGCCGGGGCGGTGGGGGCGGTCTCCCGGACACCGAGCAGCACGGTGTCGCGACCGTCCTCCTCGGCGAGCTGGACCTTGACCGTCTCCCGCAGCGACGTGGGGAGGTTCTTGCCGACGTAGTCGGCGCGGATGGGGAGTTCGCGGTGGCCGCGGTCGACCAGGACCGCGAGCTGGACGGCGCGCGGGCGGCCGATGTCGCCGAGCGCGTCGAGGGCGGCGCGGATGGTGCGGCCGGAGAAGAGCACGTCGTCGACGAGGACGACGAGGCGCCCGTCGATGCCGTCGCCGGGGATCTCGGTGCGGGCGAGCGCGCGGGCGGGCCGCATCCGGAGATCGTCGCGGTACATGGTGATGTCGAGCGAGCCGACCGGCACCTTGCGGCCGGTGATCTGCTCGAGCTTGTCGGCGAGGCGGCGGGCGAGGAACACGCCACGCGTGGGAATGCCGAGGAGGACCACGTCGTCGGCGCCCTTGGCGCGCTCGACGATCTCATGGGCGATGCGGGTCAGTACCCGCGCGATGTCGGGGCCCTCGAGGACGGGGCGCGCGGCATCGGACTGCTGAATGGCGTCCATACGAAACGGACCTCCTTCTCCGCCTCACGGGACGGACCTTAAAGGACGTCGGAATTGCGCCACCCACGGTACCAGGCCCCGGCGGCTGCTCCGGTCCGGGATGTGGAAGACCGTCGGTACGGACCATTCGGCTTGACGCAGCCAAGTAACGCTGCGTAACCTCACAGTGAGTTACCAGCCTTCGTCCCGGGAGCTATATGTCCAGCGAATACGCAAAACAGCTCGGGGCCAAGCTCCGTGCCATCCGCACCCAGCAGGGCCTCTCCCTCCACGGTGTGGAGGAGAAGTCCCAGGGCCGCTGGAAGGCCGTGGTGGTCGGTTCGTACGAGCGCGGCGACCGTGCCGTGACCGTACAGCGCCTCGCCGAGCTGGCCGACTTCTACGGCGTCCCGGTGCAGGAGCTGCTGCCGGGCACCACGCCGGGCGGGGCCGCCGAGCCGCCGCCGAAGCTCGTCCTGGACCTGGAGCGCCTGGCTCACGTCCCCGCGGAGAAGGCGGGCCCGCTGCAGCGGTACGCCGCGACGATCCAGTCGCAGCGCGGTGACTACAACGGCAAGGTGCTGTCGATCCGGCAGGACGACCTGCGCACACTGGCGGTCATCTACGACCAGTCGCCCTCGGTGCTGACCGAGCAGCTGATCAGCTGGGGCGTGCTGGACGCGGACGCGCGCCGCGCGGTGGCGCACGAAGAGGCCTGATCTCCGGGCCTGCCACAGCAGAAACGTTGCCGCCGCCGGGTGCGGGGCCGCCCCCGGGCGCCCCACCGCACCCGGCGGTTTCACGTACGGGGCGGTTCGCGTGCCAGGCGGTTTCGCGTACGGAGCGGCTCGCGCACCGGCCGGTCCTCGTACGGGGCGGTTTCGCGTACGAAGCGGCTCGCGTACCGGACGCTCGCGGTCGGCTTCCCTGCTCGGCAGGGCCGGGCGGCTCGGCGCGGGCATGCCGAAGGGCCCGCCGCGCGGGGGCGCTGCGGGCCCTTCGTACAGGCTCGGTCAGTCTCGGCGGAGCTTCGGCTTGAGGTCCTTGAAGCGGGCCAGCATGCCGTTGACGAACGACGGGGACTCGTCGGTGGAGAACTCCTTGGCGAGCTGTACCGCCTCGTCGATCGCCACCGCGTCCGGGGTGCCGTCCACCCACACCAGCTCGTACGTACCCAGGCGCAGGATGTTCCGGTCGACGACCGGCATCCGGTCGAGCGCCCAGCCCTCCGCGTAGGTGGCGATGAGCTCGTCGATCCGGCCGGCGTACTGCGCGTACCCCTCGACGAGCTCCATCGTGTAGTCGCTGACCGGCGGCTGCCGATCGTCGGACCGGGCGTGCCGGACCCAGTCCGCAAGGACCTCCTGCGTGGGCACCCCACGCTGGTCGGCCTCGAAGAGGATCTGGAAGGCGCGCTTACGGGCCTTGTTCCGGGCAGCCACGGTTAGCTGTTCACCCGGCCGAGGTAGTCGCTCGAGCGGGTGTCGACCTTGATCTTCTCACCGGTGGTGATGAAGAGCGGGACCTGGATCTGGTGGCCGGTCTCCAGGGTGGCCGGCTTGGTGCCGCCGGTGGAGCGGTCGCCCTGGACGCCCGGCTCGGTCTCCTGGACGGTCAGCTCGACGGCGGCCGGGAGCTCGACGTAGAGCACCTCGCCCTCGTGCGTGGCGACGGTGGCGGTGAAGCCCTCGACCAGGAAGTTCGCGGCGTCGCCGACGGCCGCCTTGGAGACGAGCAGCTGGTCGTAGGTCTGCATGTCCATGAAGACGAAGTACTCGCCGTCCATGTACGAGAACTGCATGTCGCGGCGGTCGACGGTGGCCGTCTCGACCTTCACACCGGCGTTGAACGTCTTGTCGACGATCTTGCCGGAGAGCACGTTCTTGAGCTTGGTGCGCACGAAGGCCGGGCCCTTGCCGGGCTTGACGTGCTGGAACTCGACCACGGACCAGAGCTGGTCGTTGTCGAGCTTGAGCACCATGCCGTTCTTGAGGTCGTTCGTGGAAGCCACGGTTGCGGAATCTCCTGGACTGACGCTGGTGGACGACCGAGGCGTGGTGCGTCACGCGCTACAGCGCGAGCAGCTCCTTGGTCGTGATGGTGAGTAGCTCGGGTCCGCCGTCCGCCTCCTGGCGTACGACGAGCGTGTCATCGATCCGGACGCCGCCCCGGCCCGGGAGGTGGACCCCCGGTTCGACGGTGACCGGCACACAAGCGTCCAGTTTACCCATGGCGCCGGGTGCCAACTGCGGGTCCTCCTCGATTTCGAGCCCGACGCCGTGTCCGAGGAAGGGCGCGACGCACTCGCCGTACCCCGCAGCGTCGAGGATCTGCCGGGCCGCGCGGTCCACGTCGCGGTACGCGGTGCCGGGGGCCAGGGACTCGCGGGCGGCGCGCTGAGCGGCGAAGACGAGGTCGTACAGCTCGATCTGCCAGTCGGCGGGCGAGGTGCCGATGACGAAGGTGCGGCCGATCTCGCAGCGGTAGCCCCGGTAGTTGGCGCCCAGGCAGACGGAGAGGAAATCGCCTTCCTCAACCCGGCGGTCGGAGGGCCGGTGGCCGCCGCGGCCCGCGTTGGGGCCGGTGGCGACGGAGGTGGTGAACGCCGGGCCGTCGGCGCCGTGGTCAACCAGGCGGCGTTCCAGTTCAAGGGCGAGGTGGCGTTCGGTACGGCCGACGAGGATCGATTCGAGGAGCTCGCCGAGCGCCTGGTCGGTGATCTCCGCCGCGATCCGGAGGCAAGTGATCTCGTCCTCGTCCTTGACGATCCGCTCCTGCTCGATGGCGGTGCCCAGGTCCGCCAGGCGTACGTGTGGGGCGACCGAGCCCATGGCGCGGTGGCGGGTGACGGTGAGGTGGTGCTCCTCCACCGCGAGGGTGTCCGCTCCCTCCTTGCCGGCGATGTCGACGGCCGCGACCGCCGGGTCACCACCGGACGCGGGGAGGACCAGCTGGCGCAGCTGCTCGTCGAGGCGGCCCTCGACCGGGTCGCCGGAGGGCGGGCGGGGGCAGAGCAGGACGTCGTCGCCCGCGCCCAGCAGCAGGACGGCGCCCGGGGGCGCGCCGCCCGCGAGATACCGGACGTTGGCGGGGCGGGAGACCAGGGCCGCCGCAGAGCCGGACGCCGCGCACCGGTCACGCAGCCGCCCTCGGCGGTCCGCAAACACCTCTGACATGCCCCGAGCCTACGAGCGTGCGCGCCTACCGGCAGTTCGGGCAGGTCCGGACGGGGTCGCCGACGGCCTTGAGCCACATTGCGGGCCCCGCGGTGCGGGGGGAACGCCCTACGCGCTGGTCTTCGCCGTCCGATCGCCGCGCATGGCGCGGGCAGCCAGGGCGCGGAGGAATCGGACGTACGGCGACCATCGGGCCGGGCGGGCCACTGTGCCGGTGCAGGCGAGTTCGGCGCGGTCCAAGCTGTCCTCCATACAGGCGTCGTGCATCGGGCGCCAGACCAGGGGCCAGGTGACGCGGGCCAGGCCGCTGGTGGACATCGTGAGGGTGTGGTGGAGCAGGGTGCGTTCCGGGCCGACGGGCAGTACGACCATCTCGTGGAAGCCGTGGAAGCCCCGTGGGCCGGTGAACCGGAAGCGGATCCAGCGGCTCGGCGCGTACCCGGAGACGCTGTAGCGCACCGGTCCGTGTCCACCCACCGCGCCGGCTCCCAGCGGACGGTCGAACTCCATGGCCCCCCAGTCGGCACCGGGCCACAGCAGGTCGCCGTCCCCGCTCGCCAAGGTGTCGAGGAGCGCGCCCACCTCGCTCTCCCTCACCGGCAGCAGGCGCTCGTGCACGTTGTAGACGCCCATGGCGTCCTCCTCCCCATCGTATTGGAGACCACTCTCCAATAAATTGGAGGGTACTCTCTGATTCATGGCGAGACCACCCCGCTTCACCACCGATCAGCTCCTCGACGCCGCCGTACGCCTCGCGGCCGCGGGCGGACCGGCCGCCGTGACCATGTCGGCGGTCGCCCAGGCCGTCGGCGCGCCGAGCGGCTCGGTCTACCACCGCTTCCCCGGGCGCACGGCGCTGCTGGCGGAGGTGTGGCTGCGGAGCGTGGAGCGCTTCCAGGAGGGTTACTTCGCCACCCTGACCAGCGGCGCCGAGCCACGTCGGGCGGCGCGCGCCGCCGCCCGGCACGTCGTGGCCTGGAGCCGGGAGAACCCCGATGAAGCCGCCGTCCTCCTGTACGGCCCGGCTGAATTCGGCCGCGCCGAATGGTCCGAGGAGCACACCCGGCGCGCGGACGCCGGCAACGAGCGGGTGTTCGCCTCCCTGAGCGCCCTCGCCGGGGCCCTCGGCGCCACGGACGAGCAGGCCCGGGACCGCGTCACCCTGGCCCTGATCGATCTGCCGCTATCCGTGGTCCGCCGCCACCTGCGCGCCGGCGCGCCGCTGCCGCCGCACGCCGAGGACATGACCGAGGAATGCACGGCCGCCCTGCTGGGCGACGGCCACAGCGGGGCGGCGTAGGAGGAGGTATCCGTCGAAACGGCCCTACAGCCCCTAGTAGGCCGGGGGGCTCGCGATGGCGCGGGCCAGGACGTCGTCCAGCGCGCGGGCGGTGGTTTCCACGTCGTACGTCGAGTTGTCGATGATCGGCAGGCCGGAGCCGTACCAGCCGGCCATCCGGCCGTGGATGCCGGCGACCTCCTCGTCGGAGAGGCGGCGGTTGCCGGTGCGTTCGGCGTTGCGCTCCAGGACGATTTCGAGTCCGGGGAGCAGCACGACGGGGAGGAGGCCGGGGCCCACGTGGCGTTTCCAGCCGCCGAGGCCGACGACGGGGCGGTCGGGGAACACCGCGTCGTCGAGGATGCAGGAGATGCCGTTGGCGAGGAAGTTCCGCGCGGCGAAGCCGCAGGTGCGGCGGGCCAGGCGGTACTGCGCCTCGGACTGGTCGTTCCAGCCGGACTGGGGGTCGGCGAAGCCGGCGCAGACCCATTCGCGTACGTCGTCCAGGCTGATGTGCGCGGTGGGTACGCGGCGGCTTTGCGCCCAGTGCCGGGCGACCGTGGTCTTGCCGGCGCCCGCCGGGCCGATGAGGAGGACGGCGAGCGTCGCGGTCCCGGTGCCGTGTTCGGCGGGCGGCGGCGGGGCCGGGGCGGCGACCGGGCCGCCGGGCGGGAGGTGGATGTGGCCGGTGGTGTCGCGCGGGGGCGGGGCGGCGGACGGGTGGTGCGGACCGGGCGCGGCCCAGCCGGGCGCGGGCGGGGGGCCCTGCGGCGGCGGGCCCGGGTGGTGGGCGGCCTGGTTCATCCACCCGGTGGCTGCGTGCCCCGGCTGGTGGGGCGGCGGCAGCGGAGCCCCCACTGCGTGCTGCATCCGGTGCCACTCCGTCTCGTGCGACTGTCACTGGTCGGGCGCCCGTTCGGGCCGCCCGTTACCGAACCGTACCCTCCCCGGCCGGTTGTATGGGAACGGCCGGGGACGGTACGGAGTGCCCGTCAGCCGAGTTCGTCGGCGAGGGCGCGCAGGGCGAGCCGGTAGGAGCCGATGCCGAAGCCCGCGATGGTGCCGCTGGCGACCGCCGCGACGACGGAGGTGTGACGGAACTCCTCGCGCGTGTACGGGTTCGAGATGTGCACCTCGATCAGAGGGGCCGTGCGCTGGGCGGCGGCGTCGCGCATCCCGTACGAGTAGTGGGTGAACGCGCCGGGGTTGAGGACGACCGGCAGCTGTCCGTCGGCCGCCTCGTGGAGCCAGCGGATCATCTCGCCCTCGTCGTTCGTCTCGCGTACGTCGACGTCGAAGCCGAGCTCCTTGCCGAGGGACTGGCAGGCGGTGACGAGCCCGGTGTAGGAGGTGGAGCCGTAGACGTCCGGTTCGCGGGAGCCGAGGCGGCCGAGGTTGGGGCCGTTGAGGACCAGGACCTTGCGGGTCACGCGGAGACCTCCCCGTACGCCGCGACGAGGACGGCCGGGTCGGGTCCCTCCAGGACGGTCGGCTTGGCGAGGCCGTCGAGGACGATGAAGCGCAGCAGGTCGCCGCGGGACTTCTTGTCGACCTTCATGGTCTCCAGCAGCTTGGGCCACTGGTCGCCGCGGTAGGTGAGGGGCAGGCCGACGGCCTCCAGGACGGTGCGGTGCCGGTCGGCGGTGGCGTCGTCCAAGCGGCCCGCGAGGCGGCCGAGTTCGGCGGCGAAGACCATGCCGACGGAGACGGCCGCGCCGTGGCGCCACTTGTAGCGCTCGTTCTTCTCGATGGCGTGGGCGAGGGTGTGGCCGTAGTTGAGGATCTCGCGGAGGCCGGACTCCTTGAGATCGGACGAGACGACGTCGGCCTTGACGCGGATCGCCCGTTCGATCAGCTCCTGGGTGTGGGGGCCGGTCGGGGTGCGGGCCGCGGCCGGGTCCTGCTCGATCAGGTCGAGGATGACGGGGTCGGCGATGAAGCCCGCCTTGATGACCTCGGCCAGCCCGCTGACGTAGTCGTGGACCGGGAGGGAGTCGAGGGCGGCGAGGTCGCACAGGACACCGGCCGGGGGGTGGAAGGCGCCGACGAGGTTCTTGCCCTCGGCGGTGTTGATGCCGGTCTTGCCGCCGACGGCCGCGTCCACCATGGCCAGGACCGTGGTGGGCACCGCGATCCAGCGCACGCCGCGCAGCCAGGTGGCCGCGACGAAGCCGGCGAGGTCGGTGGTGGCGCCGCCGCCGACGCCGACGATCACGTCGGTGCGGGTGAAGCCGGACTGGCCGAGCGCCTTCCAGCAGTAGGCGGCGACCTCGGCGGTCTTGGCCTCCTCCGCGTTGGGCACCTGGATCGCGACGGCCTCGTAGCCCTGCTCGGCGAGGTCGGCGCGCAGCGCCTCGCCGGTCTCGGCGAGCGCCTCGGGGTGGATGACGGCCACGCGCTTGGCCCGGTCGCCGACGAGGCCGGGCAGCTCGGCGAGCAGCTGCCGGCCGACCAGCACCTCGTACGGGTCAGTGCCGGCCGAGCCGCCGACCTGGATACGGGTCACTGCCTGGTCAGTCACTTCTTCAGCTCCAGTGCGTCGAGGACCGCCTCGGCGACCTCTTCGGGGGTCTTGTCGTCGGTGGCCACGACCACCCGGGCGACTTCGGTGTACAGGTGGCGCCGGGCCTCCATCAGCTCGCGCCACTGGCGGCGCGGGTTGACGGCGAGCAGCGGGCGGGCGGTGTTGAGGCCGACGCGGCGGACCGCTTCCTCGACGTCCATCGAGAGGTAGGCGACCGGCAGCCCGCTGAGCAGCTGCCGGGTGCCGTCGTCGAGGACGGCACCGCCGCCCAGGGCGAGGACGCCCGGGTGCTCGGCGACGGCGGCCCGTACGGCCGCGCGCTCCAGGGCACGGAAGTGCTCCTCGCCGTCCTCTATGAAGATGTCGGAGATCTCGCGCCCCTCGGCGGCCACGATGTCGGCGTCCGTGTCCCGGTAGGGCACGCCGAGCCGCTCGGCGAGCAGCGTGCCCACGGTGGACTTGCCGGAGCCCATCGGCCCGACCAGGACGATCAGGGGGCCGGTGCTCACCGGATGTGGAGGTTGTCGAGGTACGAGCGGACGTTGCGGCGGGTCTCGGTGACGCTGTCGCCGCCGAACTTCTCCGCGACCGCGTCCGCGAGGACGAGGGCCACCATGGCCTCGGCGACGATGCCGGCGGCCGGGACCGCGCACACGTCGGAGCGCTGGTGGTGCGCGGCGGCGGCCTCGCCGGTGACGACGTCGACGGTCCTGAGCGCCCGGGGCACGGTCGCGATGGGCTTCATGGCGGCGCGTACCCGCAGCAGCTCGCCCGTGGTCAGGCCGCCCTCGGTGCCGCCGGAGCGGCCGGAGGTGCGCTTGATGCCCTCGTCGGTGGCGACGATCTCGTCGTGCGCCTTGGAGCCGGGTACGCGGGCCAGGTCGAAGCCGTCGCCGACCTCGACGCCCTTGATGGCCTGGATGCCCATGAGGGCGGCGGCCAGGCGGGCGTCCAGGCGCCGGTCCCAGTGGACGTGGGAGCCGAGGCCGACGGGTACGCCGTACGCGAGGACCTCGACGACGCCGCCGAGGGTGTCGCCGTCCTTGTGGGCCTGGTCGATCTCGGCGACCATCGCCTTCGACGCGTCCGCGTCCAGGCAGCGCACCGGGTCGGCGTCCAGCTTCTCGACGTCGGCCGGGGTCGGGTAGACGCCGTACGGGGCCTTGGCGCTCGCCAGCTCGATCACATGGCTGACGATCTCGATGCCGGCCGTCTCCTTCAGGTACGAGCGGGCGACGGCACCGAGCGCGACGCGCGCGGCGGTCTCGCGGGCGCTGGCCCGCTCCAGGATCGGACGGGCCTCGTCGAACCCGTACTTCTGCATGCCGGCCAGGTCCGCGTGGCCGGGCCGGGGCCGGGTCAGCGGGGCGTTACGGGCCAGTTCGGCGAGCTCGGCCGGGTCGACCGGGTCGGCCGCCATGACCTTCTCCCACTTGGGCCACTCGGTGTTGCCGACCATCACGGCGACCGGCGATCCCATGGTCAGGCCGTGGCGTACGCCACCGAGGAAGGTCACCTCGTCGCGCTCGAACTTCATGCGGGCGCCGCGCCCATAGCCGAGGCGCCGACGGGCCAGGTGGTCCGCCACCATCTCCGTGGTGATCGGCACACCGGCGGGAAGACCCTCCAGCGTCGCCACCAGTGCGGGGCCGTGCGACTCCCCGGCGGTCAGCCAGCGCAACCTGCTCAACGGTGCTCCTCATGCTCGCGCCTCGACTGCGACGGCGCGACCGGGTGCGCGGCCCTGGCCCGCCTCATCACGATCCTCCCACGACCTGCTACTGGACCGGTCGACCGGTCCAGTAGTCGGACTCGCGAGGTGTCAGGTCGGGTGCGCGCCGCACCTTCCCGGCGAAGCGGTTCTATCCGGCGGCGAGGGCCCGCTCCCCGGCGGCCCGCATCACGGCGAGCGGCGCCGGAGTGCGGCCGGTCATCTGTTCCACCTGGAGGACGGCCTGGTGGACGAGCAGGTCGAGCCCGCCCACGACCGCCCCGCCGCGCGCCGACCAGGCGGCCGCCAGGGCGGTCGGCCAGGGGTCGTACAGCACGTCGAAGAGGGTGCCCGGCCGGTCGGGGACCGCGCCGGCGAGCGCGTCGGTCGTCCCGGCGGGCGTCGTGGCGATGGCCAGCGGCGCCCGTAGCCCCTCGGCCGCGTCCGCCCAGTCGGCGGTGCGCACCTGGACGCCGAGCCGCTCGCCCCAGCCGCGCATCTCGGCGGCGCGGGCCTCGCTGCGTACGTATGCGGTGACGGGCCCCGCGCAGACGTGGGCCAGCGCGGCGAGCGCGGAGGAGGCGGTGGCGCCCGCGCCGAGCACGGCGGCGGTCTCGACCTTCTCCACGCCCCGCTCCCGCAGCGCGGCGATCATGCCGGGGATGTCGGTGTTGTCGCCGACGCGGCGGCCGTCCCCGGTGAAGACGACCGTGTTGACGGCCTCGACGGAGGCGGCCGTGTCGGTGATCTCGTCGAGCAGCGGGATGACGGCCCGCTTGAGCGGCATGGTCAGCGACAGTCCGGCCCAGGACGCGTCGAGCCCCTCCAGGAACCCGGGGAGCCGGGCCTCGTCCACCTCGTACCGGTCGTACGACCAGTCGGTGAGGCCGAGCTCCGCGTAGGCGGCCCGGTGCAGCACCGGGGAGAGGGAGTGGTCGATCGGCGACCCGAGCACGGCGGCCTTGCGGGCGCCGGACCCGGGGGCGTCAGTCGCTGCCCTTGCTGTCATTGAACTTGTCCTTCAGTTTCAGGAATTCGTCGTGCGTCTTGGCGAATTCCGTCTTGTGCATTCCGTCGGTCGCGACGAAGTACATCCAGCCGTCGCTCGTCGGTTTCAGGGCGGCTTCCAGGGCCACATGGCCCGGGTTGCCGATCGGTCCCGGCGGGAGACCCTTCTGGGTGTACGTGTTGTACGGGTCCTGGTTGCTGTTGATCTCGGATTCGCTGATGTCGATGTTGCTCTGGCCCTTGAGGTAATTGAAGGCCGAGTCGAACTGGAGCAGCTGGTTGGTCTCCGTGTTGGTGGGCTTGAGGCGGTTGTAGACCACTTCGCCCATCTTGCGGAAGTCGTCGGGGGTCTTGCCCTCGGCGTTCACCAGGCTCGCGACGGTGAGCAGCTCCCAAGGGCCCTTCAGGCCCAGGGTCTTGGCCTTGCCTTCGAGGTCGAGCTTCTCGTATTCGGCGTTGGCCCGGGTGACCATGTCCTTGAGGATGTCTTCGGGCTTCGCGTTCTTGGAGAGCGGATAGGTCGCCGGGTAGAGGAAACCTTCGAGCGGGTCCTTGAGATCGGGGTGACCGGTCGCCCAGGCGGGCAGGCCGAGATTCTTCGCATTGGCCTTGGCCACCGCCTCGGTGGCCCCCGGCTTCAGTTTGAGTTTCTTGTCGATCTGCTCGTAGACGTACGCGTTCCGCTTGCCCTCGGGAATGGTGAGGTTGTTGCGGCTGGCCGGACTGAGCATGGCCTTGACGGCATTGGCCGCCGACATCTGCTTCTTGAGGACGTAGACGCCGTCCTGAATGGCTTTGCCGTCGGGGTTGTCCTGGAGGGCCGAGACGAACGCCTCGGCGCTCTTCACCACGCCGGCCTGGGCGAGGATGGAGCCGATCTCGCCGCCGCCGGCGCCCTTGGGGATGGTGACCTCTGTCGTCTCGGCGATGCCCGCGCCCTCGAAGTCGGGGGCGGGGCCGAACTGCCCCTGCCAGAACTGGTAGCCGAAGTAGCCGACGCCTCCGGCGCCGCCCGCCAGGACGAGGGCGACGACCAGGCAGGCGAGCCCGTTGCGGCTCTTGCGCTTCTTCTGCTGCTTGCCGCCCCGGCGGCTCTGTCCGCCGCCGCGCCTGGAGGTGGGTCCCTCGTCGTCGTAGCCGTCGTCCCCGTCGTCGTCCGCGCCGCCCGCGCCGCCCGAGAAGAACGGGTGGCTCTCCTCCTCCGGCTCCGGCTCCTGGCGCACCGGCTCCGGCTGGTGCTGGGGCTCGGGCCGCCGCTGGCCCGGGGGCTGCGGCGGCGGGTACGCCTCGGGGGTGCCGTAGAGGTCGGGCGCCTGGTTGCCGTACGGGTCGGCCGGGGCCGGCGCCCCGTAGGGCATCGCCGCTTGCTGACCGGTGTCCCAGCCACCGGTGTCGTACGGCTGCCCGGCATAGGTCTGCTGGGCATAGTGCTGCTGGACGTGGTAGTCCTGCGCGGCCTGGTACTGCTGGTCGCCGTACCCCTGCTGCGGCTGCTGCTGGTACGGGTCCTGCTCGTTCCCGTACTGCGTCTGCTGGTAGTAGGCCTGCTGACCTTCCCACCCCTGGTTCCCGTGCGCCGGGTCCTCGGGGTGCCACGGTTCGGAGCCGGGGCTCCGGCCATACTCAGTCATCGATCCCCAAACAGCCGCGAGGCGTCCGGACGATCCGCCTCTACGTAGCGCGACGACTGTTCGAACACCGCCGCGTAGCGGGGAACGTTACCGTATCGCGATCAGATGACCACTTCGACGCTCTCTCCGGGCGGATTACCCGATACCCGTTCGGACTCAAGAGCGTTCTGAAGGATGATCACAGCGGCTGCCTGATCGATGACAGAGCGGCCCTTTCTGGACTTCACGCCCGACGCGCGCAGCCCCTGAGTGGCCGTCACTGTGGTCATCCTCTCGTCCACGAGCCGTACGGGGACGGGGGCGACGCCCCGGGCGAGCTCCTGGGCGAAGGCGCGGACCTTGACCGCGGCCGGGCCCTCGCCCCCGCTGAGGGAGCGAGGGAGCCCGACCACGATCTCGATCGGTTCGTACTCCTCGGTGATCTGCTTCAACCGTCGGTGGGCGGCCGGGACATCACGTCCCGGCACGGTCTCCACCGGTGTGGCGAGGACCCCGTCGGGGTCGCACGAGGCGACCCCGATCCGGGCGTCCCCGACGTCGATCGCGAGCCGGCGGCCCCGTCTCATCAGACGGTGTCCGCGACGAGCCGCTCGACGGCGGCGATGGCCTCGCCGATGGCCTCGGGGTTCTGGCCACCGCCCTGGGCGACGTCCGGCTTGCCGCCACCGCCGCCGCCGAGGGTCTTGGCGGCCGTACGGACCAGCTCGCCGGCCTTCAGGCCCCGCTCGCGGGCGGCCTCGTTGGTGGCGATCACCGTCAGCGGACGGCCGTTCGCCGTGGTGAACAGGGCGACGACGGCCGGACGGTCACTCGGGATGCGGCCGCGTACGTCGAGGACCAGCTTGCGCAGGTCGTCGGCGGAGGTGCCGTCGGGGACCTGTCCGGTCACCAGGGCCACACCGCGTACGTCCTGGGCGCCCTGGGCGAGACCGGCGGCGGCCTGGAGCACCTTCTCGGCGCGGAACTTCTCGATCTCCTTCTCGGCGTCCTTCAGCTTGCCGAGCATGGCGGAGATCTTGTCCGGCAGCTCCTCGGGACGGCCCTTGACCAGCTCCTGGAGCTGGGCGACGACCGTGTGCTCCTTGGCCAGGAAGTTGTACGCGTCGACGCCGACGAGGGCCTCGATACGGCGCACACCGGAGCCGATCGACGACTCGCCGAGCAGCTTCACCAGGCCCAGCTGGGCGGTGTTGTGGACGTGCGTACCGCCGCACAGCTCCTTGGAGAAGTCGCCGATGGTGACGACACGGACCTTCTCGCCGTACTTCTCGCCGAACTCGGCGATGGCGCCCTGCCGCTTGGCCTCGTCGATCGGCATCACCTCGGCGTGCACGTCCAGTTCGCGGGCGAGCACCTCGTTGATCTTCTGCTCGACGTCGGTCATGACCGTCTGCGGCACGGCGGACGGCGAACCGAAGTCGAAGCGGAAGCGACCGGGCTGGTTCTCCGAACCGGCCTGGGCGGCCGTCGGGCCGAGGGCGTCGCGCAGCGCCTGGTGGGTGAGGTGGGTGGCGCTGTGGGCGCGGGCGATGGCGCGGCGGCGCCTGACGTCGATCGTGGCGTACGCCGTGGAGCCGATCGTCACCTCGCCGACCTGGACGGAGCCCTTGTGGACGGAGACGCCCGGAACCGGCTGCTGGACGTCGCGCACCTCGATGACGGCGCCGCTGTGCAGCTTGATGCGGCCGGTGTCGGCGATCTGGCCGCCGCCCTCGGCGTAGAACGGCGTGCGGTCGAGGACGACCTCGACCTCGTCGCCCTCGGTGGCGGCGGGCGAGGACACACCGTTGACGAGCAGGCCGACGACGGTCGTCTCGCCCTCGGTGTTGGTGTAGCCCACGAACTCCGTGGCGCCGGAGGTGTCGGCGATCTCGCGGTAGGCGGAGACGTCGGCGTGGCCGGTCTTCTTGGCCCGGGCGTCCGCCTTGGCGCGCTCCCGCTGCTCCTTCATCAGGCGGCGGAAGCCGTCCTCGTCCACGGACAGCCCCTGCTCGGCGGCCATCTCCAGGGTGAGGTCGATCGGGAAGCCCCAGGTGTCGTGGAGCAGGAACGCCTTGTCGCCTGGCAGGACCTTGGCTCCGGAGGCCTTGGCCTCGGTGACGGCGCTGTCGAGGATGTTGGTGCCGGCCTTCAGCGTCTTGAGGAAGGCGGCCTCCTCGGCGAGCGCGACGGTCTCGATGCGCTTGCGGTCGGTCTCCAGCTCCGGGTACTGCTCGCCCATGGTCGTGATGACCGTGTCGACGAGCTCGCCGACGACCGGGCCGGAGGCGCCGAGCAGGCGCATGTTGCGGATGGCACGGCGCATGATGCGGCGCAGCACATAGCCACGGCCCTCGTTGCCGGGGGTGACGCCGTCGCCGATGAGCATCACGGACGTACGCATGTGGTCGGCGACCACGCGGAGCGAGACGTCGCTCTCGTGGGCCTGGCCGTAGCGCACACCGGTCAGTTCGGTGGCCTTGTCGATGACGACCTTCAGGGTGTCGGTCTCGTACATGTTCTGTACGCCCTGGAGGATCATCGCCAGGCGCTCCAGACCGAGGCCCGTGTCGATGTTCTTGCTCGGCAGGTCACCGAGGATCTCGAAGTCCTCCTTGGAGGTGCCCTCGCCGCGCTCGTACTGCATGAAGACCAGGTTCCAGATCTCCACGTACCGCTCGTCGTTGACGGCCGGGCCGCCCTCGACGCCGAACTCGGGGCCGCGGTCGTAGTTGATCTCCGAGCAGGGGCCGCAGGGGCCGGGGACGCCCATGGACCAGAAGTTGTCCTTCTTGCCCAGGCGCTGGATGCGCTCGGCCGGGACGCCGACGACGTCACGCCAGATCTGCTCGGCCTCGTCGTCGTCCTGGTAGACCGTGATCCAGAGCTTCTCGGGCTCCAGGCCGTAGCCGCCGTGCTCGACGGAGCCGGTCAGCAGCTCCCAGGCGAGCTTGATGGCGCCTTCCTTGAAGTAGTCGCCGAAGGAGAAGTTGCCGCACATCTGGAAGAACGTGCCGTGGCGGGTGGTCTTGCCGACCTCTTCGATGTCCGGCGTGCGCACGCACTTCTGGACGCTGGAGGCACGCTTGTACGGCGGCTTCTCCTCGCCGAGGAAGTAAGGCTTGAACGGCACCATGCCGGCGTTGACCAGCAGCAGAGTCGGGTCGTCCGCGATGAGCGACGCCGAAGGGACGACGGTGTGCCCGCGCTCCTCGAAGAAGCTCAGCCAGCGGCGGCGGATTTCAGCCGACTCCATCAGTGGTCCTCATTCCGGTTGTACGAGTGGTTGTTGGGGTGCGGGGGGCGGGGCGCCCCGCCGTCCAGGGCGGCCGCGCGCCGCGGTGCCGGCAGGGCGGGGTCGTCGACCGGTGCCTCCAGGCCCAGTGCCTCGCCCAGTTCGGCCTCGCGCTGGAGCATGCCCGCCCGGACGTCGAGCGCGAACTCCTTGAGCCGGTGGCCGGTTTCGACCGCCTTGTCGGCGGCCTGGGCGGCGAGGCTCTCGGGGGTCAGCTGCTTGAGCTTGCGGTTGACCTTGGTGGTGGCCCACACGCCGGCTGCGGCGCCCGCGGTGAACCAGAAAGCACGGCGGAACATCCCTTGCGTCAGCCCTTCCGCTTCCGGCCCCTGGCTCCCGGCACCGTACGGCCGACGATCACCGTACGCCGGGGCTGCTCGGCCGGCCTGTCGTTCTTGTTCCGGCTCATCGCCCGGCGTACGCCGTAGCCGAACGCCGCGACCTTGACGAGCGGTCCGCCGAAGGTGGAGGCGACCGTCGTGGAGAGCGCGGAGGCGTTCGACGTGACTTCCTGGACGTCCGACGCGATGGCGTCGACCCGGTCGAGCTGCGTCTGCGCGGAGCGCACGGTCGCGGACGCGTCGGCCAGCAGTGGGACCGCCTGCTCGGTCACCTCGGCCACGAGCCGGGTGGTCGCCCTGAGCGTCTGGGCCAGCCTCACCAGCACCACGGCCAGGAAGGAGACCAGGATCGCCCAGAAGACGGCGACCAGAATCCCGGCAACCTCTCCACCGGTCACTGCGCACCGCTCTCTGCTCGTCGGTCGTCGTATGTCGAACGCCTTGAAAAGTCGTCCTCCGAGCCTATCGCGCCGACGCTCGCTCCCCGTACCGCATTACGCGTGCGGGGCGCGACGCCCGCCGCCGGTGTGCCTCGGGCCCCGGCGGGGGCAGGCAGTGGGTGGGGGGCGTGACCCCTCCGGGCTCGTCTCTCCCCCAGAGGAGGAACCCCCCACGAGGCCGGCGGCCTTGGGTACGTGAGGTGGGAGCCCTTCCGTTTTCCGTCGCCGCCAACCTCTGCGGGGGCGACCCTGCACGGCCCCACCCCGGCCGTACGCCGGGTGCGGGCCGGTTCGCCGGCCGGGGCCCGGGGCGGTGCCCCGATAACGCGGAAGCCCGCCGGCTCCCTGCCCGGGAGGGCGGGGAACGGCGGGCTGGAAGCCGCGTGAGGGCTACGCCAGGGTCAGCGGGCGTAGTACTCGACGACCAGCTGCTCGTCGCAGATGACCGGGATTTCCTTGCGGTTCGGCTCGCGGTCGAGGCGGAAGGCCAGGGCCTTCAGGTTGACCTGCAGGTAGCGGGGGGTCTCGCCGTCGGGGGCGAAGCCGCCCTCACGCGCGACCTGGAACAGGGTCTTGGCGCGGCTGCGCTCGCGGACCATCACGACGTCGTCGGGACGGACGCGGAACGACGGCTTGTCGACCTTCTGGCCGTTGACCTCGATGTGGCCGTGGACGACCATCTGGCGGGCCTGGTAGATGGTGCGGGCGATGCCCGAACGCAGGACCAAGGCGTCGAGGCGGCGCTCGAGCTCGACGACCAGCGCCTCGCCCGTCTTGCCCTCGGCCTTCTTGGCGCGGTCGTAGGCGCGCGCCATCTGGCGCTCGCTGATGTCGTACTGCGCACGCAGACGCTGCTTCTCGAGCAGACGGACCTTGTAGTCCGAGTTCTGCTTGCGGCCACGGCCGTGCTCGCCCGGCGGGTAGGGGCGGGCCTCGAAGTACTTGACGGCCTTCGGCGTCAGCGCGATACCGAGCGCGCGAGACTTCTTGACCTTGGGACGCGACTGGTTAGGCACGTTCTCCAGACCTCCGATATAGGTTAGGTTAGGCTTACCTTAATCAAGGAGATCGCATGTCGAGCCCTGGGAACACCACGCGCATCACAGACAGCAGCACAAAGAGCGACGCTCCTGCTTCGCAGAGCATCGATGTGACGGAGGTCCGATCAGCTCATGGTCAGCCGCGTCCCAGCGGGCTTGAAACCGCCCGGATGCCGTCAGCAGCCGAGCGCACACGAACTCTCGTACAGAGTACATGCTCCGCGGTGCTCATCATCCCGGGGGCGGACGAGGCCGGTCCGGACGAGCTGATGCCGGAGGCCCGGACCGTGGGAACCGACGGCGCGGTCTTCCTGCTGTTCCCGGCCGGCGCCCCGCCCGTGCGGGCCGCCACCCACGCCCAGGACGACGAGCTGCCCGTGGTGCTGGAGCTCACCGATGTGGCCCCTGTTGCCGTGCCGCACCGCATCCGCGGGCGGGCGTGGGTCTCCGGGTGGCTGACATGCGCTCCCGGGGTCGCCGAGCCCGGGTACATGATGCTGCGGCTGGAGGTCGGCGAGGTGTACCTCGACGACCTGTGGGGCGATGCCACGGTCGGTCCCGAGGACTTCGCCGAGGCCGTGCCGGACCCTCTCACCGCGTACGAGACCGAACTGCTGCAGCACCTCGCCGCCGTGCACGACGACCATGTGCAGGGGCTGAGCGGCCTGCTCGGGCAGCGCACCGACGTACGGCGTGTGGTGCCGCTGGCGCTGGACCGGTTCGGGCTGCGGGTGCGCTGCCGGGACGCGGCGGGGTGTTCGTTCGACGCGCGCTTCGACTTCCCGGAGCCGGTGGGGGACATCCACGGGCTGCGGCGCGCGATGCACGCGCTCTTCGAGGCGGCCGGGCCGGCCGACTAGGTGGCCTCGCCGCCGCGCAGCCGCTCGCGTACCTTCTCGACCACGTCCGCGTACCTGGCCTCGGCGCCGTACCGCGTGGGTTGGTAGTACTGCTTGCCGTGGACCTCGTCCGGGGCGTACTGCTGGGCCGCGATACCGCCCGGGACGTCGTGCGGGTACACATAGCCCTGGGCGTGGCCCAGCTTGGCCGCCCCCTTGTAGTGCCCGTCGCGGAGATGGGGAGGAACGGGGCCTGCGAGGCCGTTCCGTATGTCCGCCTGGGCGGCCGCGATCGCCATGGTGGCGGCGTTGGACTTGGGCGCCAGTGCGAGCGCGATGGTGGCGTGGCTGAGGGTGAGGGCCGCCTCCGGAAAGCCGATCATGGCCACTGCCTGGGCGGCCGCGACAGCGAGGGGCAGTGCCGTCGGGTCCGCGAGGCCGATGTCCTCGCTGGCGGAGATCATCAGCCGGCGGGCGATGAAGCGGGGGTCCTCGCCGGCCTCGATCATCCTGGCCAGGTAGTGCAGGGCGGCGTCGACGTCGGAGCCTCGGATCGACTTGATCAGCGCGCTGGCGACGTCGTAGTGCTGGTCGCCGTCCCGGTCGTACTTCACGGCCGCCCGGTCGACCGTCTCCTCCAGTGTGGCGAGGGTGATCTCCGGCTCGTTCTTGGCGAGGGCCGCGCCGGCCGCCGCCTCCAGGGCGGTGAGCGCCCGGCGGGCGTCGCCGCCGGCGATCCGGAGGAGGTGGGCTTCGGCGTCCTCCGGGAGGGTGACCGCGCCGTTGAGACCGCGCTCGTCGACCAGCGCCCGCTTCAGCAGCCCGCGGATGTCGTCGTCGGTGAGCGGCTCCAGGGTGAGCAGGAGCGAGCGGGAGAGCAGCGGGGAGATCACCGAGAAGTAGGGGTTCTCGGTGGTGGCGGCGATGAGGGTGACCCAGCGGTTCTCCACGGCGGGCAGGAGGGAGTCCTGCTGTGCCTTGCTGAAGCGGTGGATCTCGTCGAGGAAGAGGACCGTCTCCTTGCCGAAGCCTCCGGTGGCACGGCGGGCGCCGTCGATGACCGCGCGGACCTCCTTGACGCCCGCGGTGATCGCGGACAGCTCCACGAAGCGCTTGTTGGTCGCCTTGGAGACGACGTACGCCAGTGTCGTCTTGCCCGTGCCGGGCGGGCCCCACAGGATCACGGACGAGGCGCCGGCCGGGCCGCCCGCGCCTTCGCCGACCAGTCGGCGCAGCGGTGAGCCGGGCTTGAGCAGGTGCTGCTGGCCGACGACTTCGTCCAGGGTGCGCGGACGCATCCGTACCGCCAGGGGACTGCTGGACGGGTCCTTTTCCTGGCGTTCTTCGGCTGCGGCGGTAAAGAGGTCGGGCTCCACATCGTGAAGCCTATGTCAGCCCACTGACAGTCCCGGCGGGGCCGGTCAGCCGGTCCAGAAATCCCACCAGCGGGTCAGGATGAGCATCCCGATGATCCCGATGTGCAGGACGGGAAGAACCCAGGTGAACTCGTCGAGGAAGTCACGGACCGGGCGGGGGGCGGGCAGCAGGCCGTTGCGCACGTTGTGCGAGGTGACGTACCAGAACATGACGATCGTGGCGACCCAGGCCAGGGAGCACCACAGGCAGAGCGCGTTGATCGTGTAGAGCGACTGGTACATGAGCCACATGCAGAAGCCCACGCCGAAGAGCGTTCCCGCGTTCAGCCCCAGCCAGTACCAGCGGCGGTAGCGCGCGCCCGCGAGGAGGGCCACGCCGATGGCGATCACCATGCCGTACGTGACCAGACCGAGCATCGGGTTGGGGAACCCGAGGGCGGAGGCCTGCTCGCTCTTCATGATGTTGCCGCACGAGACGATGGGGTTCAGGCTGCAGCCCGGGGTGAAGTTCGGGTCCTCCAGCAGCTTGAACTTGTCGAGCGTGATCACCCAGGCCGCGAGCAGCCCTGCCGCGCCGGTGACCACCAGCATCCACGCGAACGCCCGGCTGCTGCCGACCGTCGTCGCGCCAGGGCCGGAGGACACGTCGTCAACCGCTGCAGTCGTCATGTGGGCCGTTCCATCGCTCGGTCGGTGCGTGAGGCAGTGGTCATTCTGCCGCATGGGGGCCGCTGTCCGCCGTTCGGTGGACATAAGGACACCCCGGCCGGGGCCGGGGTGTCCGGAGGTCACGCGAGGCGCGAGCTCAGCTTCTCGACGATCCCGTCGAGCGCGACCGGCTCCTGCTCGCCGGACTCCATGTCCTTCAGCTGGGCCACGCCCTCGGCCAGGTCCCGCTCGCCCAGGACGAGCGCGTACCGCGCCCCGCTGCGGTTGGCGGCCTTCATAGAGGCCTTCAGGCCCCTGCCCCCGTACGCGAAGTCCGTCGCGACGCCCGCCTTGCGCAGCTCGGTGACCACGCCGAACAGCCGGCGCCGGGCCTCCTCGCCGATCGGTACCGCGAAGACGCTGGTGGTGGCCGGCAGGTCGAGCGTCACGCCCTCGGCCTCCAAGGCCAGGACCGTGCGGTCCACGCCCAGGGCCCAGCCCACCGACGGCAGGGCGGGGCCACCGATCATCTCGGACAGGCCGTCGTAGCGGCCGCCGCCGCCCACCGCGGACTGCGAGCCGAGGCCGTCGTGGACGAACTCGAAGGTGGTGCGGGTGTAGTAGTCCAGGCCGCGCACCAGCTTCTCGTCGTCCTCGAACGCCACCCCGGCCGCGGTCAGCAGCTCGCGCACCTCGGAGTGGTACGCCTTGCAGGCGTCGCACAGGTGGTCGCGCAGCAGCGGCGCGCCCACCAGCTGCTTCTGGACGTCGGCGCGCTTGTCGTCGAGGACCCGCAGCGGGTTGATGTCGACGCGGCGGCGGGTGTCCTCGTCCAGGTCGAGCCCGCGCAGGAAGCCCTGGAGGGCCTCGCGGTAGAGGGGGCGGCACTCCTTGTCGCCCAGCGAGTTCAGCAGGATGCGGAAGTTCCGCAGGCCGAGCGAGCGGTACGCCTGGTCGGCCAGGATGATCAGCTCGGCGTCCAGCGCGGGGTCCTCGGCGCCGATCGCCTCGGCGCCGACCTGCGAGAAGTGGCGGTAGCGGCCCTTCTGCGGGCGCTCGTAGCGGTAGTACGAGCCCGAGTACCAGAGCTTGACGGGGAGGTTGCCCGCCTTGTGGAGGTTGGCCTCCAGCGCGGCGCGCAGCACGGACGCGGTGCCCTCGGGGCGCAGGGCGAGCCTGTCGCCGCCCTTGGTCTCGAAGGCGTACATCTCCTTGGTGACGATGTCGGTGGACTCGCCGACACCGCGGGCGAACAGTTCGACGTTCTCGAAGCCGGGGGTCTCGACGTAGCCGTAGCCGGAGTTCTTCAGCGGCGCGGAGATCGCCTCGCGGACGGCGAGGTACGTCGCGGAACTCGGCGGCAGCAGGTCGTACGTGCCCTTGGGGGCCTGGAAGGTACTCACGGGACTTCTCTCGTCACATTCCTCGTCGGGGGGCGGGAGCCGCTCCCTGGCCGGTCGCCACCTCGCGGAGGTACGGGTTGGTGGCGCGCTCGCGGCCGATGGTCGTCTGGGGGCCGTGGCCGGACAGGACCACGGTCGAGTCGTCGAGCGGCAGGCACACGCGGGCCAGCGATTCGAGCATCTCGGCCATGTCACCGCCCGGCAGGTCGGTGCGTCCGATGGAGCCGGCGAAGAGCAGGTCGCCCGAGAAGAACACCGGCGGGATGTCCGCGGCCTCGGGCATGCTGAAGGTCACCGACCCCTTGGTATGGCCGGGCGCGTGCGACACGGTCAGCTCCAGGCCCGCGAGGCTCAGCTTGGCCCCGTCGGTCAGCTCGTGGACGTCGTCCGGCTCCCCCACGGTCAGCTCGCCCATCAGCGGCATGCCGATGGAGCGGCCGAGGGCCTTCTCCGGGTCGCTCATCATGTACCGGTCGGCGGGGTGGATCCACGCGGGTACGTCATGGGCACCACAGACCGGGACGACGGAGGCGACGTGGTCGATGTGGCCATGGGTGAGGACGACGGCCACGGGCTTGAGCCGATGCTTCTTGAGCGTCTCCTCGACACCCTGGGTGGCCTGGTGGCCCGGGTCGATGATCACGCACTCCTCGCCTGCGGCGGGGGCGACCAGGTAGCAGTTGGTCCCCCAGGCCCCGGCGGGGAACCCGGCAATGAGCACGATCGTCCTTAAAGAGTCGTCCGGCACGCGTGGTCCGGCGGAGGAATGCAGCAGATCAGAGCCTACCGGCGCTGCTCATTCCACAGCCAACCCGTATACGGTACGGGCACACTCGGCCAGGACAGGAACAGACGACCTACAAGGAGTAGACCCGGTGGTCACCAGCGATCAGCGGCGGCGCCAGCTCGCCCGGGAGAAGTTCGAGCGGCAGCAGAGGCGTCGTGAGGAGGCCCGTAAGAAGGCCAAGCGCCGCAATACGATCATCATCGCCTCGGTCGCCGTGGCGCTGGTGCTGGGAGCCGGCGCGTACACGAATCTCCGCACCGAGTCCGCGGCGGACGCGAAGAAGCCCATCGAATTCCCCTCGTCGTCGCCGGGCGCCGACTCCTCGCCGGAGCCGAAGGCGGACGAGCCGAAGATGGCGATCGACGCCAAGGCGAAGTACACGATGGCGCTGACCACCAACCACGGGGCCGTCTCGATCGCGATGGACGCCGCGAAGACGCCCCGTACGGTGAACTCGTTCAAGCACCTCGCCGACAAGAAGTACTTCGACAACACCAAGTGCCACCGGCTCACCACGCAGGGCATCTTCGTGCTGCAGTGCGGCGACCCCAAGGGCGACGGCACCGGTGGCCCCGGCTACACCATCCCGGACGAGAACCTGGGAGCGCTCGGCAAGGCGGGTGCGGACGGTGCGGTGACGTATCCGGCCGGGACGGTGGCGATGGCCAACACCGGGCAGCCCGGCACCGGCGGCAGCCAGTTCTTCCTCGTCTACAAGGACACCAAGCTGCCCCCGCAGTACACGCCCTTCGGCACGATGGACGCGGCCGGTCTGAAGGTCGTCCAGGACGTGGCCAAGGACGGGGTCGCGGGCGGCGCCACGGACGGTGCCCCCAAGAAGGCCGTCACCATGGAGAAGGCCACCGTCGACAAGGTGTGACACGGGGCGTGAACCGCGGAATTCGGTCGCGCTGAGTGCGGACAGCCGGGCGGCCGGTCGCCTAGATTGGCGTTGTGCAGCGCGACCTCGACTGTCGCGTTGTGGAGGGCGGGCGAGGCCCGTCAGGGAACTGTGGACGATGCCCGGGGGCCGACCGCCCTCGTCGGCATCATGTGGAGGAGGCGCTGTGAGCAGCGACCCGTGGGGCCGCGTCGACGAGACGGGCACCGTGTACGTGCGTACAGCCGACGGCGAGAAGGTCGTCGGATCGTGGCAGGCCGGATCTCCCGAGGAGGCACTGGCCTACTTCGAGCGCAAGTACGAGGGCTTGGTTGTCGAGATCGGCCTCCTCGAGAAGCGGGTGAAGACCACCGACCTGTCGGCCAAGGACGCCATGGCCGCGATCGACCACATCCGTCATCAGGTGGACGAGCACCACGCCGTGGGCGACCTCGACGCGCTGCGCAAGCGGCTCGACAAGCTGGTCGAGACGGTGGAGGCGCGGCGCGAGGAGCGCAAGGCCCAGAAGGCCAAGCAGACCGACGAGGCGCGGCACGCCAAGGAGGCGCTGGTCAAGGAGGCCGAGGAGCTGGCCCAGAGCGAGCAGTGGCGGGCCGCGGGCGAGCGGCTGCGGGCGCTGGTGGACACCTGGAAGGGCCTGCCGCGGCTCGACCGGAAGTCCGACGACGAGCTGTGGCACCGCTTCTCGCACGCCCGGTCGGCGTTCTCCAAGCGTCGCAAGGCGCACTTCGCGTCGCTGGACGCGCAGCGCGAGGAGGCCCGCAAGGTCAAGGAGAAGCTGGTCGCGGAGGCCGAGGCGCTGTCCGGTTCCACCGACTGGGGCGCGACGGCCGCCCGGTACCGCGAGCTGATGGCGGAGTGGAAGGCGGCGGGCCGGGCCCAGCGCGAGCACGAGGACGACCTGTGGAACCGTTTCCGCGGCGCCCAGGACGTCTTCTTCGCGGCGCGCAGCGAGGTCTTCGCGGAGCGTGACGCCGAGCAGGCGGAGAACCTCAAGCTGAAGGAGGAGCTCGCCGGCGAGGCCGAGAAGCTGCTCCCGGTGAAGGACCTCAAGGCGGCCCGTGCGGCCTTCCGGTCCATCAACGAGCGCTGGGAGGCGATCGGGCACGTACCGCGTGACGCCCGCCCGAAGGTCGAGGGCCGGATGCACACCGTGGAGCGGGCGATCCAGGAGGCCGAGGAGGCCGAGTGGCGTCGTACGAACCCGGAGGCACGCGCGCGTGCGGCGGGCCTGACGGGCCAGCTCCAGGACGCGGTCGACAAGCTGCACAAGCAGATCGACGCGGCCCGTGCGGCGGGCAACGACGCCAAGGCGGACAAGCTGGCGCGTGAGCTGGAGGGCCGGCAGGCGCTGCTGGACCAGGCGCTGAAGGGGCTGCAGGAGTTCGGCGGCTGACTCAAGCCATGCGAAAAGGGCCTCCCCTCGAAGGGAGGCCCTTTTCCGTGCGCCGTTACGGCCGGCGGGCCGAGGTCACGCGGTAGACGTCGTAGACGCCCTCCACGCCCCGCACCGCCTTCAGGACGTGCCCCAGGTGCTTGGGGTCGCCCATCTCGAAGGTGAAGCGGGAGGTGGCCACCCGGTCGCGGGAGGTCTGGACGGCCGCCGACAGGATGTTGACGTGCTGGTCGGACAGGACCCGGGTGACGTCCGACAGGAGCCGGGAGCGGTCCAGGGCCTCGACCTGGATGGCGACCAGGAAGACCGAGGACTGGGTGGGCGCCCATTCGACGTCGAGGATCCGCTCGGGCTGCTGGGAGAGCGAGTCGACGTTGACGCAGTCGGCGCGGTGGACCGATACACCGCTGCCGCGGGTGACGAAGCCGATGATCGGGTCGCCCGGCACCGGCGTACAGCAGCGGGCGAGCTTGACCCACACGTCCTCGACGCCCTTGACGACCACACCCGGGTCGGCCTTGGTGCGGCGCTTGCCGCGGCCGCGCGACGGCGGGGCGGACTCGGCGATGTCCTCGCTGGCGGCCTCCTCGCCGCCGAGGGCCTGCACCAGCTTCTGGACGACGCCCTGGGCGGCGACATGGCCCTCGCCGATCGCCGCGTACAGCGACGAGATGTCGGGGTAGCGCATCTCGTGCGCCAGCGTGACCAGGGAGTCGCCGGTGAGGATGCGCTGGATCGGCAGGTTCTGCTTGCGCATGGCGCGCGCGATGGCGTCCTTGCCCTGCTCGATCGCCTCGTCGCGGCGCTCCTTGGAGAACCAGGCGCGGATCTTGTTCCTCGCCCGCGGCGACTTGACGAAGCCGAGCCAGTCGCGGGACGGGCCCGCGCCCGCGGCCTTGGAGGTGAAGACCTCCACCAGGTCGCCGTTGTCGAGGGTCGATTCGAGCGGTACGAGCCGCCCGTTGACCCGCGCTCCTATGGTGCGGTGGCCGACCTCGGTGTGGACGGCGTACGCGAAGTCCACGGGAGTGGCACCCGCGGGCAGCGCTATGACATCACCCTTCGGGGTGAAGACGAAGACCTCGTTGCGGGACAGGTCGAAGCGCAGCGACTCCAGGAACTCGCTGGGGTCCTCGGTCTCCTTCTGCCAGTCCAGCAGCTGGCGCAGCCACGCCATGTCGTTGATGTGGTCGTCCTTGCCGGCCTTCTTCGGTACGTCGGTGCGCACCTTGGAGGCGCCGGCGACGGCCTCCTGCTTGTACTTCCAGTGCGCGGCGATGCCGTACTCGGCGCGGCGGTGCATGTCGAAGGTGCGGATCTGCAGCTCGACGGGCTTGCCGTTGGGGCCGATGACCGTCGTGTGCAGCGACTGGTACATGTTGAACTTCGGCATCGCGATGTAGTCCTTGAACCGGCCGGGGACCGGGTTCCATCGCGCGTGGACGGTGCCGAGGGCGGCGTAGCAGTCGCGGACCGTGTCGACGAGGACGCGGATGCCCACCAGGTCGTAGATCTCCGCGAAGTCCCGGCCGCGGACGATCATCTTCTGGTAGACGCTGTAGTAGTGCTTCGGCCGGCCGGTGACGGTGGCCTTGATGCGGGCGGCGCGCAGGTCGGCCTGGACCTCGTCGGTCACTATGGCGAGGTACTCGTCCCGCTTGGGGGCCCGCTCGGCGACGAGGCGGACGATCTCGTCGTACATCTTGGGGTAGAGGATCGCGAAGGCGAGGTCCTCCAGCTCCCACTTGATGGTGTTCATGCCCAGGCGGTGGGCGAGCGGCGCGTAGATCTCGAGGGTCTCGCGGGCCTTCTTCTCCTGCTTCTCCCGCTTGAGGTAACGCATGGTGCGCATGTTGTGCAGGCGGTCGGCGAGCTTGATGACCAGGACACGGGGGTCCTTGGCCATGGCGACGACCATCTTGCGTACGGTCTCGGCCTGCGCGGCCTCGCCGAACTTGACCTTGTCGAGCTTGGTGACGCCGTCGACGAGGAGCGCGACCTGGTCTCCGAAGTCCTTGCGCAGCTGCTCCAGGCCGTACTCGGTGTCCTCGACCGTGTCGTGGAGCAGGCCCGCCATCAGGGTGGCGGGGTCCATGCCCAGCTCGGCGAGGATGGTGGTGACGGCGAGCGGGTGCGTGATGTACGGATCGCCGCTCTTGCGCTTCTGGCCGCGGTGCCAGCGCTCGGCGACCTGGTAGGCCTGCTCGATCTGGCGGAGCGTCGACGTCTCGATCTTCGGGTCGTTGCCGCGGACTATGCGCAGCAGGGGCTCCAGGACCGGGTTGTACGGCGACGAGCGCTGCACGCCCAGGCGCGCGAGGCGGGCGCGCACGCGGTTGGATGAGCCGCCGGAGCGGGCGACGGCGGGCGGCGTGGGCTTCGGGGCCGAGACGGGGGCGGGGCCTTGTGCGCGCTGGGGCACCGTGGGGCCGGACGTGTTCCGCGCGGCCTTGTCGGGGGGCGTGGCTGTGGGCGCCGCGGCCTTGTCGGCCTGCTGCTCGGGCTTCGCGGCGGAGAGTGGCTGGGCCTCGTCTGGCAAGAGCGCTCCTCGTGCGGGTCCGGGTCCCCCGGTCAGGCCCGGAATCCCATGGTACTGACCTCGCGCCGACCGCTCGCCCCGGGACGGGGACGGTACGGCCGCGGAGCCGGGCACCGGACAACGCGAAACGGGCACCCGGTGTTCCGGGTGCCCGTTCCTGTCCCGTATGCGCGCTGGTCAGAGCGTGATCAGCGCCTCCAGCGGGGCGCCGGCCAGGGTCGGCTCCAGGCGGGCGCGGCCGCCCAGGAAGCCGAGCTCCATGAGCACGGCGACGCCCGCGACCTCGGCACCGGCCCGCCGGATCAGCTCCAGCGAGGCCTCGGCGGTGCCACCGGTGGCGAGGACGTCGTCGATGACCATGACGCGGTCGCCGGGGAGCAGGTCCTCGGCGTGCACCTCGATCTCGGCGGTGCCGTACTCCAGCTCGTACGCCTGCGACAGGGTCGCGCCGGGCAGCTTGCCCGCCTTGCGTACGGGGATGAAGCCCAGCTTCGCGGTGACGGCGACCGGGGCGGCGAGGATGAACCCGCGCGCCTCCAGGCCGACGATCTTCGTCGCGCCGTGCCGTACGCACAGCTCCGCCAGCGCCCCGGTGAGGGCGGCGAACGCCTCCGGGTCCGCGAGCAGCGGCGTGATGTCCTTGAACGTCACCCCGGGGATGGGGTGGTCCGCGACGTCCCGGATCCGGCTGAGCAGCAGCTCCTGCGTGGTGACGGTCATCGGCGCTTGCCCCGCCCGCGCGTGGGCTGGCGCCGCTGGCCGACCACCGCACCGGCGGGTGCGGCGTCCTGCGGCTCGTCGTCCTGCGGCTCGGCGGCCTCGGGGGCCGGGGCGTCCGGGGACTCGCCCTTCTGGGCGGCCTGGGCGCGCTTGGCCAGGACGCGTTTCTTCAGCGCCTTCATCTGCGGGTCGCGTTCCTTGAGGTCGGCGACGAGCGGCGTGGCGATGAAGATCGACGAGTACGCACCGGCCGCGAGACCCACGAACAGCGACAGCGAGATGTCGTTGAGCATGCCCGCGCCGAGGACACCGCCACCGATGAACAGCAGGCCTGCCACCGGCAGCAGCGCCACGACGGTGGTGTTGATGGAGCGGACCAGGGTGCTGTTGAGACTCCGGTTGGCGATCTCGCTGTACGTCCAGCGGGTCTGCTTGGTGATGTCCCGCGACGCCTCCTTCAGACCGTCGAAGACGACGACGGTGTCGTAGAGGGAGTAACCGAGGATGGTCAGCAGACCGATCACCGTGCCCGGGGTGACCTCGAAGCCCACCAGGGCGTAGATGCCGACGGTGATGGTGAGGTCGTGGATCAGGGCGATCAGTGCGGCGACGGCCATGCGCCACTCGAAGGCGATCGCCAGGTACACCACCACGAGGACCATGAAGACGCCGAGGCCCATCCAGGCCTTGTTGGCGATCTGCTCGCCCCAGCTGGGGCCGACGACATCGACGTTCAGGTCGTTCTTGGCGACCCCGAGCTCGGAGGACAGCTCCGACTTGATCTTGGCGGACTCAGCGGTGGTGACATCGCTGATCTGGATGCGGAGGCCACCGCTGCCGAGTTCCTGGACGATCGGGATGTGGCCGGAGATCTCCTCGGCGGTGTCCCGTGCCTGCTCGGTGGAGACCGAGAGCTTGGGCGTGGTGACGACGACGCCGCCCTTGAACTCGATGCCCATGTTGAGGCCCTGCACCATCAGTCCGGCGATGGCCGTGATGGTGATCAGGATGGAGACGCCGTACCAGAGCATCCGCTTGCCGACGAAGTCGTACCCGACCTCACCGCGGTACAGGCGAGCGCCCATGCTGCCGAGTCGTGACATCTCACGCCTCCTTCGGTTCGGTGATGGCGGAGACGCGCCGCGAGCGGCGCAGCGGGGGCTTGGCTCCGAGCCGCCTGGGGTCGAGGCCCGACCACGGGTGTCCACTGCTGAAGAACTTGGTGCGGGCCATGAGCGTCATCAACGGCTTGGTGAAGAAGAACACCACGACGACGTCCAGGAGGGTCGTCAGACCCAGCGTGAAGGCGAAGCCCTGCACCTTGCCGACGGTCACGATGAACAGCACGGCCGCGGCGAGGAACGACACGAAGTCGGACACCAGGATCGTGCGCCGGGCGCGCGGCCAGCCGCGTTCCACGGCGGGACGCAGCGTGCGGCCGTCGCGGATCTCGTCCCGGACCCGTTCGAAGTACACGATGAAGGAGTCCGCGGTGATACCGATGGCCACGATGGCGCCGCAGACGGCCGGCAGGTTCAGCGCGAAGCCGATGGCCGGGCCGAGCAGCGACATCAGCGCGTAGGTGAGGGCCGCCGAGACCAGGAGGCTGAGGAGCGCGATGATCGACAGGCCCCGGTAGTAGACCACCAGGTAGATCACGACCAGGGCGAGACCGATGGCGCCCGCGATCAGACCGGCCTTCAGCTGCTCGCCGCCGAGCGCGGCGGTGACCGTGGTGACGCTCTCCTTCTCGAACGAGAGCGGCAGCGCGCCGTACGACAGGACGTTGGCCAGCTCGGTCGCCGACTGCTGGTCGAAGCTGCCGGAGATCTCGGCGCTTCCGCCGCCGATGGCGCTGCTGACGGACGGTGCGGAGACGACCTGCCCGTCCAGCGAGATCGCGAACTGGTTCTGCGGCTGGACCTGGCTCGCCAGCTTGCCCGTGGTCGCCGCGAACTTCTTGGTGCCCGCGTCGGTGAAGCCGAGCTGGACGATCCACCGGCCGCGCTGCGGGTCGAAGACGCCCTGGGCCTCGTCGACGTCCGTTCCGGCGACCTCGGCCGGGCCGAGGATGTACTTGGCGTCGCCCTCGCTGCCGCAGGCGACGGTCGGCTTGGCCGGGTCGGAGTTGCGGGCCGGGTTGGGCACCTGCTTGGTCTTCTTGTCCGGCGTGCAGTCCAGGGCGGTGAACTGCTTCTCGAGCGCGGCGACGGCGGCCGCACCCGAGGCGGAGGGCTGCGGGGCCGGCGTGGTGGCCGGCTTGTCGGTCGCGGTCGGCTTCGGGGTCGGCGCCTTCTTCAGGGAGTCCGTGACGGCACGGCCCTGGGTGGTGGCGCTCGCCTTGGGGCTGGGCGGTGTCGAGGCCTTGCCGCTGGGCGTGGCGCTCGGTGAGCCGCTGGCGGAGGGCTCGGGCAGCGGAGCGCTGCCGGCGACAGCCAGGACGGGGCGGAAGTACAGCTCGGCGGTGGTGCCGACCTGGTTCTCGGCCGCTTCGGAATCAGTCGCCCGGGGGATGTTGACGATGATGTGCCGGTTGCCCTGCTGCTGGACCTCGGACTCCGAGACACCCAGACCGTTGACACGGCGCTCGATGATGCCGATCGCGGTCTGCATGTTGGTGTTGTTGATGGAGTCCGGCTTGCCGGGCTGGTTCTCGGCCCTGAGCGTGATGCTCGTACCGCCGGCGAGGTCGATGCCCAGGCGCGGGGTGGTGTCGCCCGACCAGAACATC
Organism: Streptomyces sp. CB03234; assembly: GCF_001905885.1. Taxonomy (GTDB): domain Bacteria; phylum Actinomycetota; class Actinomycetes; order Streptomycetales; family Streptomycetaceae; genus Streptomyces. The sequence continues at coordinate 146,844 of NZ_LIYH01000007.1, forward strand.
CCGCCGATCAGGGCACCGATGGCGATCAGGATCACTGCCAGGGCGCGCCCCGGCTTGCCCTGCCCCCCCGTCGCCGGCCCTCGGCCCTTCTTGGGTGCTGCCACCTTCTCGTTTCTCCCTGTCCAACCGCCGCTACGCCGGGTGAGCGTCGGGGCGGCCACGAAGTGGTGTGGGGAATCCCCCGCGTGTGTCGGCACGGAACGGACCGCGTACGCCGGTCGGCGACGCGGTCCGTCTGCACGCCTTACTTCGCGTCGGTGTCGCCGTCGCTCTTCTCGTCGGCCTTGGCGTCCTTGGCCTCGGGAGCGGTGTCGCCCTCGTCGGCCGCGTCCTTCTTGCCGAGGTCGATCTTCGCGTCACCGTCGGCCAGGACGTCCGTCCCGGCCTCGGTGAGCGAGGAGGCGTCGTCCGGCACGACGGGGGTGTCGGTCTTCAGGTCACCGTCGCCGTGGACGATGCGGTTGTACTCCTCGTCGTCGAGGACGGCGCCGACGGCGTTCTTGGCGTACACGGCGTGGACGCCCGGAGCGACCTCCAGGAGGACCGTGTCCTCGCCGACCTCCTTGACGGTGGCGTACATCCCCCCGATCGTCCGTACGCCGGTTCCGGGCTGCATCTGGTTACGCATTTCCACCGCCTGCTGCTGCTTCTTCTTGGCAGAGCGGGTCATCAGGAACATGGCCCCGATGAGGACGATGAACGGCAGGAGAGTCACGATACTCACGGGACGACAAATCCTTCGCACGGTCGCGGGGAACCGCGGCCTGATCTTCGGGGGTGGGTACGCCGGCCTGAAGGGTCGGCATCGGCGGAGTCTAGGCGAGTCCGCATCAATGGAACAACGCCCAGCATGGCACCGCGGTTCCTCGCCCGGCGAGTCTCCTCGCCGTCACGCCCCGAAGAGCCCCTGTTGTCCCCTTCCCGGGCCGCCTGCCTGCGGCGGTACGAGGCCGAGATGCGCCCACGCGGCGGGCGTGGCGACCCGCCCGCGCGGCGTGCGGGCCAGCAGGCCCTCCCGTACGAGGAAGGGTTCGGCCACCTCCTCGACCGTCTCGCGCTCCTCCCCCACGGCCACGGCGAGGGTGGACAGGCCGACCGGTCCGCCGCCGAACAGCTTCAGCAGCGCCTCCAGTACCGCCCGGTCCAGCCGGTCCAGGCCGCGGCCGTCCACCTCGTACACCTTGAGCGCGGTGGCGGCGATGTCGCGGGTGATCAGGCCGTCCGCCTTGACCTGGGCGTAGTCGCGGACGCGGCGCAGCAGGCGGTTGGCGATCCGGGGCGTGCCGCGGGAACGGCCGGCGATCTCGGCGGCGCCGTCGGCCTCGATCTCGACGTCCAGCAGCTGGGCGGAGCGGTGGATGACGCGCTCCAGCTCGGCCGGGGCGTAGAACTCCATGTGGGCGGTGAAGCCGAACCGGTCGCGCAGCGGGGGCGGCAGGAGGCCGGCGCGGGTGGTGGCGCCGACGAGGGTGAAGGGCGGCAGCTCCAGGGGGATCGCGGTCGCGCCCGGTCCCTTTCCGACGATGACGTCGACCCGGAAGTCCTCCATCGCCATGTAGAGCATCTCCTCGGCGGGCCGGGACATCCGGTGGATCTCGTCGAGGAAGAGGACCTCTCCCTCCTGGAGGGAGGAGAGGATCGCGGCAAGGTCGCCGGCGTGCTGGATGGCGGGGCCGGAGGTGATGCGGATGGGGGCGCCCATCTCCGCGGCGATGATCATGGAGAGGGTGGTCTTGCCGAGGCCGGGGGCGCCGGACAGCAGGACGTGGTCGGCGGTGGCGCCGCGGGCCAGGGCGGCCTTGAGCACCAGGTCCAGCTGCTCGCGGACCCTTTCCTGGCCCACGAACTCGTCCAGCGACTTGGGGCGCAGGGCCGCCTCTACAGCCTGGTCCTCACCGTCGGCGGACGCCCCGACGAGCCGGTCGGCGGCGTCGGCGGCGGCGGCCGGCGTGCTGCTGGTGTCGTCGTACCGGTTCACTGCGGATTGCCTCGCGTGGTCATGGCGGCGGAGCCGCGCGGATGGTGGTCTGCCGGCCGGCCCGGCACGCCCAGCCGACGGGCGGGCGTCTGGCCGGCCCCGGGCCCGCCGCGCGCCCGTTCGCGGCCGGGCCGATGTGCGGCTGCCCCGCCGCGCGCCGTGACCGGCCGCCCCTGCCGGGCGCCCCCGTCCCCGCCCCCGCCGACCACGCGGCCGCTGCGGGAGCGCACGGCCGGGCGGGCCGCCCCGGGGCGCTGCCCTGTCGCCGGGACGGCCGGGCCGGTGCGCGAGCAGGGGGCGGTGCCGTCCCCAGCGGGCGAGTGGGCCACACCGGGGCGGCTCCCTCCGTCCGGGGCGGCCGGGCCGGTGCCGTGCCCCGCGGGCCGGCGGGCCGGGTCGGGTGCGGAGGTGACGGGGTTGTCGGGGGTCATCGGGTGCGGTTCAGGGTCTGGAGGGCGGCCTTGAGGAGCTGGCCGATCTGGGGGGCGGCGCCCGACGCCTCCGCCTGGGGGGTGACGGCGGCCACCGCCTCGTCGGCCTCGCGGGTGGCGTACCCCAGGCCGATCAGCGCGGCGTGCAACTGGTCGCGCCAGGAGGCGGTGACCGCCGTACCGACGCCCTGGCGGCCGATGTGGGCGGCGCCCACCGGTTCGCCGAGCCGGTCCTTCAGCTCCAGCAGCAGCTTCTGCGCGCCCTTCTTGCCGATGCCCGGCACCGCCGTGAGCGCCTTCTCGTCGCCCGACGCCACCGCGACGCGCAGCGCGTCCGGGCTGTGCACGGCGAGCATGGCCTGGGCGAGGCGCGGGCCGACTCCGCTGGCGGTCTGGAGCAGCTCGAAGACCTGCCGCTCATCGTCGTCGGCGAAGCCGTAAAGGGTCAGGGAGTCCTCCCGTACGACCAACGACGTGGCCAGCTTGGCTTCCTGACCCACCCTCAGCTCGGAGAGGGTGTTCGGCGTGCACTGGACGGCCATGCCGATGCCGCCGACCTCGATCACGGCGGTGGTCGGGGCGAGCGCGGCGACCGGGCCGGAGACAAAGGCGATCATGCGAGGTGGCCTTTCCTTGCGTGGTGTGCGGCGACCGCCTGCTGGAGGCGGTTTTGGGCGGGGGCCCGCCAGATGTGGCAGATGGCGAGGGCGAGCGCGTCGGCGGCGTCGGCCGGCTTCGGCAGGGTGTCGAGCCGGAGCAGCCGGGTGACCATGGCGCCCACCTGGGCCTTGTCGGCGCGGCCGCTGCCGGTGACGGCGGCCTTGACCTCACTCGGTGTGTGCAGGGCGACGGGGATGCCGCGGCGGGACGCGCAGAGCATGGCGACGGCGCTGGCCTGCGCGGTGCCCATCACCGTACGCACATTGTGCTGGCTGAACACCCGCTCCACTGCCATCCGTTCGGGTCGGTGCGCGTCCAGCCATTCCTCGATGCCGCGCTCTATCGCCACGAGGCGGTGGCCGATGTCCGCGTCCGCGGGGGTGCGGACGACGCCGACGCCGAGCATCGTCAGCGGGCGTCCGGCGACGCCTTCGACGACGCCGATTCCGCACCGGGTCAGCCCTGGGTCCACCCCGAGAACGCGCACGCCGCCCACCCTCCTTCGCTCAGCTGTTTGTGCAGGCTATCGGGTGGCACTGACAACGACGCGACGGGCCGACGGGGTGTGTTCCCCGTCGGCCCGTCGCGGTCGTGCGTGGCTCAGGCGTCGACCTTCGCCATGACGTCGTCGGAGACGTCGAAGTTGGCGAAGACGTTCTGCACGTCGTCGCTGTCCTCCAGCGCGTCGATCAACTTGAAGATCTTGCGCGCGCCCTCCTCGTCCAGCTCGACCTGCATGGTCGGGACGAAGTTGGCGTCGGCCGAGTCGTAGTCGATGCCGGCCTCCTGGAGGGCGGTGCGGACCGCGACCAGGTCGGTGGCCTCGCTGAGGACCTCGAAGCTCTCACCGAGGTCGTTGACCTCCTCGGCGCCCGCGTCGAGGACCGCGCCGAGCACGTCGTCCTCGGTCAGCTCACCCTTGGGGACGATCACGACGCCCTTGCGGTTGAACAGGTACGACACCGAACCCGGGTCGGCCATCGAGCCGCCGTTGCGGGTCATGGCGACGCGTACGTCGGAGGCGGCACGGTTGCGGTTGTCGGTGAGGCACTCGATGAGCACCGCGACACCGTTCGGGCCGTAACCCTCGTACATGATCGTCTCGTAGTCGGCGCCACCGGCCTCGAGGCCGGCGCCGCGCTTGACCGCGGAGTCGATGTTCTTGTTCGGGACCGAGCTCTTCTTGGCCTTCTGGATGGCGTCGAAGAGGGTCGGGTTGCCATCGGGGTCGGCGCCGCCGGTGCGGGCCGCGACCTCGATGTTCTTGATCAGCTTCGCGAAGAGCTTGCCGCGCTTGGCGTCGATCACGGCCTTCTTGTGCTTCGTCGTAGCCCATTTAGAGTGGCCGGACATCTGCCTGTCTCCTTCGCGTAACCAATTTCTGAACGAACCCCAGAGATCCTACCGGGGTCGGGTCAGGCCGCCGTGCGCACCATGTCGACGAACAGGGCGTGCACCCGGTGGTCGCCGGTCAGTTCGGGGTGGAACGACGTGGCGAGGGCATTGCCCTGCCGTACGGCGACGATGTGGCCGTCGTGCTCGGCGACGACCTCGGCCTGGGCACCGACCGACTCGACCCACGGGGCGCGGATGAAGACGCCCTCGACGGGGCCGCCGTCGATGCCGGCGACCTCGACGGCCGCCTCGAAGGACTCGTTCTGGCGCCCGAAGGCGTTGCGGCGGACGATCATGTCGATGCCGCCGAGCGTCTCCTGGCCCGAGCGCGGGTCGAGGATCTTGTCGGCGAGCATGATCAGGCCGGCGCACGTGCCGTAGACGGGCATGCCCGCCTTGATGCGCTCGCGCAGCGGCTCCATGAGGCCGAACAGCTCGGCCAGCTTGGAGATGGTGGTGGACTCGCCGCCGGGGATGACCAGGCCGTCGACCTCGGCGAGCTCCTCGGGGCGCCGGACCGGCCTGGCCACGGCGTCCGCCGCGGCCAGGGCGATCAGGTGCTCACGTACATCGCCCTGGAGAGCCAGGACACCGATGAGCGGAGTGGTCATTACCAGCCCCGGTTCGCGTAGCGCTCGGCCTCGGGGAGGGTGTCGCAGTTGATGCCGACCATGGCCTCGCCCAGGTTGCGGGACGCGTCCGCGATGATCTTCGGGTCGTCGTAGAAGGTGGTGGCCTTCACGATGGCGGCGGCGCGCTTGGCCGGGTCGCCGGACTTGAAGATGCCGGAGCCGACGAAGACGCCCTCGGCGCCGAGCTGGCGCATCAGCGCGGCGTCGGCCGGGGTGGCCACGCCACCGGCGGAGAACAGCACGACCGGCAGCTTGCCGAGCTCGCTGACCTCCTTGACGAGCTCGTAGGGGGCGCGCAGCTCCTTGGCGGCGGCGTACAGCTCGTTGTTGTCGAAGCCGCGCAGCTTGGCGATCTCGTTCTTGATCTGACGCAGGTGGCGGACGGCTTCCACCACGTTGCCCGTACCGGCCTCACCCTTCGACCGGATCATGGCCGCGCCCTCGGCTATGCGGCGCAGGGCCTCGCCCAGGTTGGTGGCGCCACACACGAACGGCGTGGTGAAGGCCCACTTGTCGGAGTGGTTGACCTCGTCGGCCGGGGTGAGGACCTCGGACTCGTCGATGTAGTCGACGCCGAGGGACTGCAGGACCTGGGCCTCGACGAAGTGACCGATGCGGGACTTGGCCATGACCGGGATGGAGACCGCGTCGATGATCTCCTCGATCATGTTCGGGTCGGACATCCGGGCCACACCGCCGTCCTTGCGGATGTCGGCCGGGACCCGCTCGAGGGCCATGACGGCGACGGCGCCGGCGTCCTCGGCGATCTTGGCCTGCTCGGCGTTGACCACGTCCATGATCACGCCGCCCTTGAGCTGCTCGGCCATGCCGCGCTTCACGCGCGCGGTGCCGGTCTCGGGGGACTGCGGGGTGGTGGTGCTGGACACGGATGGACCTCACTCAAGAAACGGGACGGTTTCAACTACACCGAGGAAACCCGGGCCACCCAGTCCACATCAAGGGCCAATAGTCACCCGGTGGCTCGTTTTCCCGAGGTCAGCTGCTCCCCGGCCGGTCCGCCAGGGCCGTCGGCGGCTCGTCGTCCATCTCGAACGCCAGCGGGAACGGGGCATGCCCCGCCAGCCGGAACCAGCGCACCGTACGGTGCCTGCGCAGCGCCCTGGCCGCGCGTACGGCGTCGTTGTGGAACCGGCGGGCCATCGGCACCCGGCGTACCGCCGCCGCGAGCTCCCCGGCCGCCTGCTCGCCGCCCGGGGCCTGACGTACCGCCTCGACCTGCTCCGGCTCGCCGAACACCGCCCGCAGGGCCTGGCTGAGCTCGCTCTCGGCGACCTCCCGCTGCTCCTCCTCCGCCTGCCGGGCCGCGTGCGCGGCCTCGTACAGCACGATCGACGCCGCCGGGTCGAGCACGCCGGACGTGGCCAGCTCCTGGGCCACTGAGGCACGGCGCAGCAACTGCGCGTCGAGCGCGGCGCGGGCCGCGTCGATCCGAGCGTGGAGCCGGTCGAGCCGCCCGGCGGTCCAGCTCAGGTACAGCCCGATGGCGACCAGGGCGACGACGATCCAGATGAGGGTTTCGATCACGGGCGCAAAGGCTACCGGGGCCCTGGCGGGTCCCCTTCCCAGACCGACCGGTCGTGCGCGAACAGGACGCGGCTCGGCCGGAACTCTGCGATCCGTTCAAGCCACGGCGGCCACGGCCCGCCCGCCCCGGCGCTGCGGGCCATCTCGTCCGAGGCGTAACCCGACGCGAAGTCGTACGCCTGTCCCGCGAGCACGACCGTGCCGCCGTCCCCGGACACGACCAGCGACTGGTGCCCGGCCGTGTGCCCCGGCGTCGGTACGACGTGGATTCCCGGCCACACCTCGGCCTCGCCGTCCAGCTCCTCGTAGCGGGCCCCGGGGTAGTCCACCAGGGCGTCGATCGTGTAGTCGCCCGCGCGGGCGGTGGCCAGTTCCGTGCGCTGTACGAGGACGGGGCGGTCGGCCAGGAGCGGGTTGCCGCCGCAGTGGTCGAAGTGGAGGTGGCAGTTCACGACGAGGTCGATGTCGTCCGGCGTGACGCCCTCGGCGGCCAGTGCCTCCGCGAGACCCCGCCGCCGCGGCCGGTAGTGCGCGTCCGCATCCGGATCCCCCTCCCCCAGCCCGGTGTCGAAGAGCAGCAGCCCCTCCTCGTGCCGTACGAGATACGCGAGCACGGGCTCCACGCGCGCGTGCTCGGTGCCCGCCTCGGCGGCAGGCCGGACGAAGTACCCCAGGTCCAATCGGCGAATGTCCATGCGGGCGATGCTGACGGTCCGCACCCGGCGTCCGGCAAGGGGTGGGGCCGTGCAGGGTCGTCCCCGCAGAGGCTGGCGGCGCCGTAACGGCTCCCGCGCCGGGGCCCAAGGCCGCCGACCTCGTGGGGGTGCCCCCTCTGGGGGAGAGACGAGCCCGGAGGGGCCACGCCCCCACCCACCGGGGGTGGCCGCCGCTCGGGCACCGCCCCGTGGGGCACCGGGAACAGGCGCCGCCCCTGGGGGAACCGTGAGAGGGCGCCGCCCCGTCCCGTTGTGCCCACCCTCCCCCAAGCTCTCGGCTTCGCTCGAGCAGGGGGTGCCCCCATCGCCCCAGCGGGACGACTGCCCACAACGGGGAGGGCGGACCCCGCCGGAGCGGGTCCCACAACGGCGGCCTACCGCACCGCCCCCGGCACCGACCCGCGCCCCCTCAGTCCCGCGCCAGGCCCCACCGGGCCCGCAGGCCCAGCCGCTCGTCGGTGGCGACCGACGCCGCGCCGTCCGTGACCGTCTCGTAGACCGCGAGGATGTCCGCCCCGACGGTCGACCAGTCGAAGCGCCGCACATGGGCGCTGCCCCGCTCGCGCAGCTCGGCGCGCCGCACCGGGTCGCCCAGCAGCCTGATCGCCGTCTTGGCGAGGGCGTCCGCGTCCTCGTTGGCGAAGAGCTCACCCGCCGCGCCCTGGTCCAGGACCTGCGCGAACGCGTCGAGGTCGCTGGCGAGCACCGGGGCGCCCGCCGACATGGCCTCGACCAGGATGATGCCGAAGCTCTCGCCGCCCGTGTTGGGTGCCACGTACACGTCGACGCTGCGCAGCAGCCGCGCTTTGTCCTCGTCGCTGACCATGCCGAGGAACTCCACGCGCCGCCGCATGTCGGCCGGCAGCGACGCGACGGCCTCCTCCTCGTCGCCCCGCCCCGCGACCAGCAGCCGGGTGTCCGGGCACGCGGCGAGGATCTTCGGGAACGCGTTCATCAGCACCGGCAGGCCCTTGCGGGGCTCGTCGATCCGGCCGATGAACCCCAGCGTGTTGCCCTGCCACTCCGCCTTCGGCTCGGCCTTGGCGAAGAAGTCGACGTCGACGCCGTTGGGGATGACGACCGCGTCGCCGCCCAGGTGCTCGACGAGGGTCCGGCGCGCGTACTCGCTGACCGCGATCCGCGCGCTGATCTTCTCCAGCGCGGGCTGGAGGATCGGGTACGCGGCGATCATCGCGCGCGAGCGCGGGTTGGACGTGTGGAAGGTGGCCACGATCGGGCCCTGCGCCGCCCAGCAGGACAGCAGCCCCAGCGACGGCGACGCCGGCTCGTGGATGTGGATCACGTCGAACGTGCCGTCGTGCAGCCAGCGCCGCACCCGCGCCGCCGACAGGAACCCGAAGTTCAGCCGGGCCACCGAGCCGTTGTACGGCACGGGCACCGCGCGCCCCGCCGAGACCACGTACGGCGGCAGCGGCGTCTCGTCGTCGGCCGGGGCCAGCACCGACACCTCGTGGCCCAGCCGGATCAGGTGCTCGGCCAGGTCCCGGATGTGGAACTGGACGCCGCCCGGTACGTCCCAGGAGTACGGGCAGACGATGCCGATCCTCACGCCGCCGGCCCCTTCTCGGGATCCAGGTCCGCCAGCCACAGCCGCTGCAGCATGTGCCAGTCCTCCGGGTGCTCGGCGATTCCGGTGGCGAAGGCATCGGCCAGCGCCTGCGTCATGGAGGACGTCTTCTCCTCGCGCGTACCCGTCTCGGGTACGTCGACGGGCGGGTGGACCCGCCCCGTCATCGTCGACTCGCCGTCGTACCAGAGCGTCACCGGCAGGAGCAGCGCGCCCGTCTGCTGCGCCAGCATCGCCGGCCCGGCCGGCATCCGCGCCGTCTCGCCGAAGAACGTCACCTCGACGCCCGACGCCGACAGGTCCCGGTCCGCGACCAGGCACACCAGCCCGCCCGCCCGCAGCCGCCGCGCCAGCGTCCCGAACGCCGACCCACCGGTGTGCGGCAGGACCTCCATGCCCAGCGACTCCCGGTACGCCACGAACCGGTCGTACAGCGTCTCCGGCTTCAGCCGCTCGGCGACCGTCGTGAACGGCACGCCCAGCGCCCGGGTGGCCCACACGCCCGCCAGGTCCCAGTTGGCCAGGTGCGGCAGCGCCAGGACGACGCCCTTGCCGGCGGCCAGGCCCTCGGTCAGGTAGTGCACGTCCTTGACGTCGAACGCGGCCTTGACGCGCTCCGCGCTCCACGTCGGCAGCCGGAACGACTCCATCCAGTAGCGCATGTACGAGCGCATCCCGGCCTTCGACAGCTCGGCCAGCCGCTCCGGGGAGGCATCCGGCACCACGCGCGCGAGGTTGGACTCCAGGCGCAGCACCCCCTTGCCGCGCCGCTTCCACGCCGTGTCCGCGATACGGCGGCCGAGCCCGGCCGCCACCGGCTCCGGCAGCTTCTTCACGGCGGTCCAGCCGAGCCCGTACAGCGCGTCGGTCAGCCGCTCACTCACCGCGTTCATGTCGCCTCACTCCCCCTCGGGCCGGAAGCACCGGAACCGCCCGACGCACCAGCCGCGTCCGCCTCCGCCGACTCGCGCCGCACCGTCACCACCCGCTGCCCCAGCGTCACCGCACTGCCCACGGCCACCGCCCACAGCGCGATCGGCAGCAGCACCTGGATGCCCGGCACACCGAACCCGTGCAGCCCGGCCAGCCCCGCCGCCACCAGCGAGACGACGAGCCGCTCCGCGCGCTCGACGAGCCCGTTCACCGCGACCGGCAGGCCGATCGACTCGCCGCGCGCCTTGGTGTACGACACGACCTGGCCGCTCGCCAGGCAGAAGATGGACACGGCACACAGCACATTGTCGTCGCCCCGGCCCGCGTACCACAGCGCGAAGCCGCCGAAGATGGCCCCGTCGGCGACCCGGTCCAGCGTCGAGTCCAGGAAGGCGCCCCAGCGGCTGGAGATACCGGCCTGGCGGGCCATGTTCCCGTCCACCAGGTCGGAGAACACGAACAGCGTGATGACGATCGTGCCCCAGAAGAACTCCCCCCGCGGAAAGAAGACCAGCGCGCCCGCCACCACGCCGGCCGTGCCGATGAGCGTCACGGCGTCGGGGCTGACCCCGCGGCGGAGCAGAAACGCGGCGAACGGTGTGAGAACACGCGTGAAAAATGCACGCGCGTACTTGTTCAGCATGGCCTTCCCGAGGGTCGGTGGGCCGTGCGGCCCCTACGGCCACCGGCTGGCCCATCGTAGCCAGGCAGGGGCACCCCCCACCGCCGGGCACCCTGCTCCCGTCGCGGTGTCGGACGTATGGACGCAACCTGGCCTGAGTGGAAAGCTCGAAAGACGACCGCGGGCACCGCCGGAGCTGCCCCAAGAGGGCTCCCCCGCGCCCGCGCCCCCCACCTCCACCGTGCACGCACCCCGTGCACTCGCGATCAGGAGGAAGAATCATGGGCGACAAGGCGAACGCACACCCCGGAGCCGCCGGCAGGGCAGTAACGGCCGACCAGCCCTCATCGGTACGGAATGTGGTGCTGGTCGGCCACAGCGGATCCGGCAAGACGACCCTGGTCGAGGCCCTCGCGCTGACCGCCGGAGCGGTCAACCGGGCAGGCCGGGTCGAGGAGGGCGGCACGGTCTCCGACTACGACGAGATCGAACACCGCCAGCAACGCTCCGTACAGCTCTCCCTCGTTCCGATCGAATGGGGCGGGTGCAAGATCAACGTCCTCGACACCCCCGGATACGCCGACTTCGTCGGAGAGCTGAGGGCCGGTCTGCGCGCAGCGGACGCGGCCCTCTTCGTCGTCTCGGCGGCGCAGGAGGCCGACGCGATCGCCGGTTCCTGCCGCATGGTGTGGGAGGAGTGCGCGGCGGTCGGCACGCCCCGCGCCATCGTCGTCACCCACCTCGACACCGCGCGCGTCGACTTCGACGAGCTGACCCGGGTCCTCGCGCGGATCTTCGGCGGCGACGACCCGGACGCCATCCTGCCGCTCTACGTGCCCGTGCTGGGCCCGCAGACCCCCGACGGACACGCCCCCGCGACCGGGCTCGTCGGCCTGCTCACGCGGAAGATCTTCGACTACGCGTCCGGTGAACGGAAGGAGAATCCGCCCGACGACGCCCAGCTCCCGCTCATCGACGAGGCCCGCAACCGCCTCATCGAAGGGATCATCGCGGAGAGCGAGGACGAATCGCTCATGGACCGCTACCTCGGCGGTGAGGAGATCGACCTCAAGACCCTCATCGACGACCTGGAGAAGGCCGTCGCCCGCGGCACCTTCCACCCCGTCCTCGCCGCCGCGCCCGCCGCACCGGGCGCGAAGCAGGGCCTGGGCACCGTCGAACTGCTGGAGCTGATCACCCGCGGCTTCCCCACGCCCCTGGAGCGCGAGGCGCCCGCCGTCACCACCCCCGACGGCAAGCCGCGCCCCCGGATCACCTGCGACCCGGACGGGCCGCTGGTCGCCGAGGTCGTCAAGACCTCCTCCGACCCGTACGTCGGCCGGATCTCCCTGGTACGGGTCTTCTCCGGCACGCTGCGCCCCGACGAGACCGTCCACGTCTCCGGCCACGGCCTCGCCGACCGGGGCCACGAGGACCACGACGTCGACGAGCGGATCGGCGCCCTGTCCGCGCCCTTCGGCAAGCAGCAGCGGCAGCTGAACCACTGCATCGCGGGCGACCTGGCCTGCGTCGCCAAGCTGTCCCGCGCCGAGACCGGCGACACGCTCTCCTCGAAGGACGACCCGCTCCTGATGGAGTCCTGGACCATGCCCGACCCGCTCCTGCCGCTCGCCATCCAGGCGCACAGCAAGGCGGACGAGGACAAGCTGTCCCAGGGGCTGGCCCGGCTCGTCGCCGAGGACCCGACCATGCGCCTGGAACAGAACCAGGACACCCACCAGGTCGTCCTGTGGTGCCTGGGCGAGGCGCACAAGGACGTCGCCCTGGAGCGGCTGCGCAACCGCTACGGCGTCCAGGTCGACGTCGTCCCGCACAAGGTGTCGCTGCGCGAGACCTTCGGCAGCAGGGCCGCCGGGCGCGGACGGCACGTCAAGCAGTCCGGCGGGCACGGGCAGTACGCCATCTGCGAGATCGAGGTGGAGCCGCTGCCGCCCGGCTCCGGCATCGAGTTCGTCGACAAGGTCGTCGGCGGCGCCGTGCCGCGCCAGTTCATCCCGTCCGTCGAGAAGGGCGTACGTGCCCAGGCGGCCAGGGGTGTCGCCGCCGGCTACCCCCTCGTCGACGTGCGCGTCACCCTCCTCGACGGCAAGGCCCACTCGGTCGACTCCTCCGACGCGGCCTTCCAGACGGCCGGCGCCCTGGCGCTGCGCGAGGCGGCGGCGGACGCCCGTATCGACCTCCTCGAGCCGGTCGCCGAAGTCCAGGTCCTCGTTCCCGACGAGTACGTGGGGCCCGTGATGAGCGACCTGTCCGGCCGGCGCGGACGGGTCGTCGGCACCGAACAGGCGGGCCCGGGACGGACCCTGGTACGGGCCGACGTTCCCGAGATCGAGATCGGACGGTACGCCGTAGACCTCCGCTCCATCTCCCACGGCACGGGCCGGTTCGACCGCTCCTACGCCCGCCACGAGGCGATGCCCCCGCAGGTCGCCGAGAAGATCCGAGAACGCACCGAAAGCTGAGGACCATTGGCCCCGCCGTCCGCCCAACTCGGTTGCGGCGGGCGGCATTCCGCCGTCCCCTGACGCACGGCCGGTGACCCCGATAGGCTGGAGAGCCCTGTTCAGCAGGTGTGCGGGGCGGGGAGGTTGGGAAGGCCGCAGTGCGGGAGACACGCGGCAGACGGGGACAGTCGGCACAGGTGGGGGCGGCGAAGTGACGATGGACAGTTTCAGCCCCGGAGCACAGGTCCCGCTCCAGGGCTCGGCCGGACAGACCGTGGCGACGCACGCGCTGGCCTCTGCCGCGTACCGGGAGAACGTCCCGGTGGACGAGATCCTCAAGGCCAACAACGAATGGCACGAGTCGACCGTCACCCAGGGCAAGTTCTCCCTCTTCAAACCCAACCTCGGCGAGGCGTTCTCCCGCGCCGTGCAGGTCCGGATGCTCGGCGGCGCCCGTAAGCCGCTCATCCAGTCCTTCGGCACCGAACCCCAGCCGATCGTCGAGCACTGCCTGGCCGCCACCCGCATCCGCAAGCAGCGCGACAAGGTGCTGACCCTGATCACCGTCGTCTTCGGCGTGCTGTTCCTGCCCGGCATGCTGGTGTGGCTGACCGTATTCCAGCTGCGCCGCACCCTGGCCGGCGCCTCCGGCAGGCGATCCGGCGCCCTGGGCACCCTGCTGCTCGTCGGGGTCGGCATCCTCGCCGTGCTGTTCCTCTTCCGGCTGCCGTTCACCGGCCTCCCGGCCCTCTACCTCCGCGCCATGTTCATCGCCCCGGTCATCGGCTGGTTCCTGGCCAAGCGGATCTGCGAATCCACCGCCAAGGACCTGCGCGCCCGCTGGGAGTCCCTCCTCAGCGGCGGTGGCGGCATGGGCCCCAAAATCCCCGAGGCTGTCCCGCACGACCCCAACGAGACCGCCGCCGAGGAACTGCGCCAGCAGCTGGAGAAGCTCACCGCCGAGCAGCGCTCCAACGTCGTCTTCTACGCCGGCCCCAAGGGCATCCTCGGCATGGGCACCCGCTGGGGCAGCTGGCACCTCGCCGAGGAGCTGATCCCCAAGGACGGCAAGGAGATCCACGCCTTCCGCACCTGGGACGTCATCCGCCCCATCCACGACCAACTCAAGCTGCTGGAACGCGGCACCCTCAAGACCGGCTTCCCCACCCCCTCCGTCACCCACTGGATCGTCACCCCAGTGGCGGAAGGGGCCACGGAGGTCGCCCGTCCCGAGGGCGAGGACATCATCGCGTACCAGGTCAAGCCCCACGAGATACAGCGCGTCTGCAACGAGAACCAGTTCGGCAAGGGCAACCGGCACTACCTGGGCGTGCAGTTCGTCCTCTGGGACGGCCAGCTGGTGCTCACCATGATGGTCACCGTCACGGCGCTCCTGCACACGCTCCGTATCGAGGTCACCGGCCACGCGCTGGGCCCCGTGCACGGCCTGTTCACGACGAAGCCGGAGCCGAAGAAGAAGACCGTCTCCAAGACCGTCCGGTTCTGGGAGACCAAGGAGGTCCTGCTGCCGCTGATCGACAACGACGAGGTGGTGCGCCTCGCCGTCCGGGCCCCGCTGACCTGGTTCCCGCCGGTTCTGGACTTCCTCGGCGGCAAGCTCGTCCTGCCCGAGCCCTTCGGCCTCCGCCACGCCTGGGCCTCCCAGCCCTGGCGCCACCGCTTCATGGCCGACGACGCCATCCGCGCGGCCACACCCGTCATGCGGGCCGTGCACACCGCGACCATCAAGATGCTCGACGAGCACGGCGTGGACACGGAGCGCTTCACCAACCGGTCGATGGTCCTCAGCGGCTTCGTCCAGGACCCGATGCCGAAGAAGGCGGACTCGTACGACGCGTGACAGGTACCGCGTGTGACGAAGCGGCGTGGCTGAGCGGCGTGGCCGGACGGCGCGGCCAAGCGGCGCGGCTAAGCGGTGGGCCACGCCTCGGCGAGCATCCGGCGCGTGTCACCGAGGAGCTGCGGCAGGACCTTGGTGTGGCCGACGACCGGCATGAAATTGGTGTCGCCGCCCCAGCGCGGCACGATGTGCTGGTGCAGGTGGGCGGCGATCCCGGCGCCCGCGGCGCTGCCCTGGTTGAGCCCGATGTTGAAGCCGTGCGCCCCGGACGCGGTCCGCAGCGCGGTCATCGCCTGCTTGGTCAGCAGTGCCAGCTCGGCGGTCTCGGCGTCGTCCAGCTCCGTGTAGTCGGCGACGTGCCGGAACGGGACGATCATGAGGTGCCCGCCGTTGTACGGGTACAGGTTGAGCACGGCGTACACGCTCTCGCCCCGGGCGACGACCAGGCCGTCCTCGTCGGACTTGGCCGGGATGGTGCAGAACGGACAGCCGTCATCGGCACCGGGGCCGGTGGGCTTGTTCTCCCCCTGGATGTACGCCATCCGGTGGGGCGTCCACAGGCGCTGGAACGCGTCAGGCGTCCCGACTCCGATCTGCTGCTCCGGCTCAGTCGTCATGCGGGTCAGCATATTCGCTGGCGGTGACACGGGAAGCGGCGAGGGGCGGCCCCGATACCGGGACCGCCCCTCGCCCGTACGTCACACCTGTACGCGGCGCTCCACCACGTCCACCAGCTTGGCGATGGCGTCCTCACGCGGGATGCCGTTCTCCTGGGAGCCGTCCCGGTAGCGGAAGGAGACCGTGCCGGCGTTCATGTCGTCGTCACCGACGATGATCATGAACGGGACCTTCTGCTTCTGCTGGTTCCTGATCTTCTTCTGCATCCGGTCCGAGGACGCGTCCACGTCCACCCGCAGGCCCTTCTTCTTCGCCTCGGCGGCGAACTCCTGCAGGTACGGGACGTGCGCGTCGCCGATCGGGATGCCGACCGCCTGGACCGGGGCCAGCCAGGGCGGCATGGCGCCCGCGTAGTGCTCCAGCAGCACCGCGAAGAACCGCTCGATCGAACCGAACAGCGCGCGGTGGATCATGACCGGCCGCTGCTTGGTGCCGTCGGGGCCGGTGTACTCCAGGTCGAACCGCTCCGGCAGGTTGAAGTCGAGCTGCACGGTCGACATCTGCCAGGTGCGGCCGATGGCGTCCTTGCACTGGACGGAGATCTTCGGGCCGTAGAAGGCCGCGCCGCCCGGGTCCGGGGTCAGCGGGAGACCCTGCTTCTCGGCGACCTGCTGCAGGACGGCGGTGGCCTCCTCCCACACCTCGTCGGAGCCGACGAACTTCTCCGGGTCCTTGGTGGACAGCTCCAGGTAGAAGTCGGTCAGGCCGTAGTCGCGCAGGAGGTCCAGGACGAAGGTGAGCGTCCGGTCGAGCTCCTCCGCCATCTGCTCCCTGGTGCAGTAGATGTGCGCGTCGTCCTGGGTGAAGCCACGGGCGCGGGTCAGGCCGTGCACGACGCCGGACTTCTCGTACCGGTACACCGTCCCGAACTCGAACAGGCGCAGCGGCAGCTCACGGTAGGACCGGCCCCGCGCGTCGAAGATCAGGTTGTGCATCGGGCAGTTCATGGGCTTGAGGTAGTAGTCCACGCCCTCGTCGAGCTGCATGGGCGGGTACATGCCCTCGGCGTACCAGTCCAGGTGGCCCGACTTCTCGAACAGCTTGCCCTTGGTGGCGTGCGGCGAGTAGACGAACTCGTAGCCCTCCTCCTCGTGCCGCTTGCGCGAGTAGTCCTCCATCGTCCGGCGGATGATGCCGCCCTTGGGGTGGAAGACCGCGAGGCCGGAGCCGATCTCGTCCGGGATGGAGAACAGGTCCAGCTCGTTGCCGAGCTTGCGGTGGTCGCGCTTCTCGGCCTCGGCGAGGAAGTCCAGGTGGGCCTTCAGCTCGTCCTTGGAGGGCCACGCGGTGCCGTAGATGCGCTGGAGCATCGGGTTCTTCTCGCTGCCGCGCCAGTACGCGGCGGCGTTCCGCATCAGCTTGAACGCCGGGATGTTCCGGGTGGTCGGCAGGTGCGGGCCCCGGCAGAGGTCCTTCCAGCACAGCTCGCCGGTCTTGGCGTCGAGGTTGTCGTAGATGGTCAGCTCGCCGCCGCCCACCTCGACGTTCGCGCCGTCGTCGGTGGACGCGGAGCCCTTGATGCCGATGAGCTCCAGCTTGTACGGCTCGTCCGCCAGCTCCTCGCGGGCGGCCTCGTCGCTCACCACCCGGCGGGAGAAGCGCTGGCCGCGCTTCTGGATCTCCTGCATCTTCTTCTCGATGGCCTTGAGGTCATCGGGGGTGAAGGGACGCTCGACGTCGAAGTCGTAGTAGAAGCCGTCCCTGACCGGCGGGCCGATGCCCAGCTTGGCCTCGGGGAACAGCTCCTGCACGGCCTGCGCCATGACGTGCGCGGTGGAGTGGCGCAGGATGTTCAGGCCGTCCTCGGAGGAGATCTCGACCGGCTCGACGGTCTCGCCGTCCTTGATCTCGTAGCTGAGGTCCTTCAGCTCGCCCGCGACGCGGGCGGCGACGATGGTGCGCTCACCGGCGAAGAGGTCGGCGGCCGTAGCGCCCGTCGTCACCACGCGCTCTTCCCGCTCGGAATCGCGTTGGATGATCACACGGACGTCTGACACCGGTCTCTCCTGACTGAAGGGGAAGCGCCGCGTTCACCTCGCGCACGCAATACCGCATGGTACCGACGTGCCGGGCCCGCCCGCGAAACGGTTTCCCCCTCTCCGGGCTTCAGTCGCCCGGCCCGCACGCCTCCCCGAAGAAGCCCAGGTTCTCGTGGAGGGCCTTCATCAGCCGGTCCCGCTCCGCCTCGTCGACCTGCACCGGTACGACCCCGGAGGCGTCCGTCAGCCGCCGGAAGCCGCCCCGGCTCTCCAGCCGCCCCGCCACCCGGATCGGCAGCCCGACCAGGTGCGCGTGGCCGGCCGTGCGGTACCCGTCCTCGTCCAGCGCCACCCGTACGTGCGGCACCTCCGCCCCGGCCAGCACCCGCAGCCGTACCGTGCCCGCCCCGCGCGGCCCCGACCGGCGCATCCGTACCACCGTCCCGGTGATGCGCACCGGCATGGACGGCTCGCCCCGGAGGTAGCGGGCGCCCGCCTCCCGCAGCGCGGGCAGGTCGCCCGGCGAGAACTCCACCGGCTCGGGCCGGGCCGCACACCCCTCCGGTACGCCGGCGGCGGGCGCCCACTCCAGGGCGATCCGGGCCCCTTCGGCGCCGCGTACCAGCGAGATGAGCGCCTCGGTCAGCTCCCGGCTCACGCCCGCCTCGACGGCCGAGTCGAACGCGTCCGGCCTGCCGGTGGCCCGCTGGTAGTCGACGGCCTCGCGGGCGGCGTACAGCGCGTGGTAGAGGCGGGTGGTGACCGCCCGGCCGGGGTCGACGGGGACGAACGCGGTGAGGCCGCGCCCGCCGTGCGCCGCCCCGACCAGGACGCCCTCCAGCGAGGCCTGCGCCTGCCGCCGGTGCCGGGCGCCGTGGTAGCCGGCACGGCCGCGCACCGCGAGGGCGCCGGCCAGGAGGACCTGCCGGGCGGCGGAGCGCAGCCGGTCCTGCACGGTCCACGGGACGGTGCCGGAGGGGCCCTGGGGGACGTCGCGCCACCAGCGGACCTCGTCACTCGGCACGGTCAGGCCGACCAGTACCTCGCGCGCGGAGGGCGCGGCGCAGCGGGAGAGGGCGGTGAGGGCCTCGCCGAGGAGGTCCTCGCAGTCGGGGAAGGCGCGGTTCTCGGGTACGAGGAGGCTGGGCGACCCGGCGCCGGGGCCGGGCGGGGTCCAGCGGCTGTAGCGCCCGGGTGTCCCGCCGCGCCGCCGCCAGCCGTGCCGGTCCAGCAGGGCGCCGAGGACGAGGGGGTCGATCTGGGCGGGGTCGAGGGGGCCGCCCCGCTCCGGGGGCGTGGTCGTGGGATGTGGCCGCATGGGCTCGTCGATCGGCCGGTGCATCAGGGTCTTCCTCCCGCCCCGACCCGGGTCATGATCTCGCAGAGCGCCCGGTCGTCGAATATCCGATTGGTGGGGATGCGCACGGTGGTGCGGCGCCTGCCGGTGACCGGGTGGCCCGCGAGGTTCGTCCAGTAGCAGCAGTGCCGCAGATCGAGACGGTCGTGGCCGGCGCGCAGCCACTCCTCCCGGGTCCTGGGCACGATCATCACGACCAGGATCTTGTGCACCGAGACGGGGGTGCGGGCCAGCTTCACCAGGTGGTCGTTGTCGAGCACGAAGGAGAACGCGGGTCCGGCCGGGCGCGGTGGGATCTGGTACGTGCACTTGAGCTGCACCTTGATGGTCACTTCGTCGTCCACGGTGTGCCCGGGGGCGCTGTGGCTGACGTGCCAGTCGATGCCGTTGTCGGGAAAGGGCTGTGACAGCGAGCATCCGGCCGCGGCGGCGACCGCGTGCAGGTAACCCACTTGGAGCGTCTCCATGCAGGCGGTGGTGGCGAGTGCGCCCCGCAGCGGTGCGGTCTGCTGGGGCAGCAGCCCCCCGTGTTCGGGCTGCGCGAGCGCCATGGCTCTTCGTGCCTTCCGGCTGGCTGTCGAGTGGGATCGCGTGGTCGACGGAGCGTCAGTTCGTACGCTCCTCACCTGTGTTGTCACCGCGTTGCGTACGGCGCAAACAGCCCGGGTATCACCGAATCGGGCAGGGGGACCACGCCATCTGCCAGCCATGTGCGAGGAGTTCGGGGATGACGCTCTGGTACGAAGGGCCCCTGGCCGCTTTTGACACGGAAACGACCGGAGTCGACGTCGAGGTGGACCGGATCGTCTCGGCCGCCGTCGTCGTCCAGGACGCGCCGGGCGGGCGGATCCGGGCCTCCCGCTGGCTGGTGAATCCGGGGGTACCGGTGCCGCCGGCCGCCACCGAGGTGCACGGCCTGACGGACGATCACCTCCAGCGCAACGGCCGTTGGCCGTCGCCCGTGATGGAGGAGATAGCGCGGGCGCTCGCCGAGCAGTCGGCGGCGGGCCGGCCCCTGGTGGTGATGAACGCGCCGTTCGACCTGACCCTCCTCGACCGGGAACTGCGCCGCCACCGCGCCTCCTCGCTGTCCCGGTACATGCAGAACGTCTCGTTGTGCGTGCTGGATCCGCGGGTGCTGGACAAGCATCTGGACCGGTACCGCAAGGGCCGCCGTACGCTGACGGATCTGTGCTCCCAGTACGGGGTGGAACTGCAGGGCGCGCATGACGCGGCGGCGGACGCGACGGCGGCGCTGGAGGTCGTCCGGGCGGTGGGGCGCCGGTTCGCGGCCCGCCTGGAGCGGCTGTCGCCGGCGGAGTTGCACACCTTGCAGGCGGTGTGGCACGCCGCGCAGGCGCGGGGCCTTCAGGCCTGGTTCGCGCGCAACGGTTCGGAGGAGGCGGTGGATCCGGCGTGGCCGCTGCGGCCGGAGGTGCCGGCGGCAGCCGCGTGACGAAGGTTCCCGCGTACAAGCCCGGCCTATAAGCCCGGCGTACCGGCCCGGCGTACAGGCCCGGCGCACAAAAAGGCCGACCCGTCGTCGACGGATCGGCCTTTCCCGGTGGGCGATACTGGGTTCGAACCAGTGACCTCTTCGGTGTGAACGAAGCGCTCTCCCACTGAGCTAATCGCCCGGGAACGCACTGAACCATACAGGTCCGGACCCGTTTCGTTCAAACCGTTTGCACGTGCGCTGTCAGCCCCCGGCGCCCCGCTCGCATCATCAGCGCGTGGTTGGCGAGGAAGAGCGGCCGGCCGGGGAGGGCGAGACGCCGCATCAGGGGGCGTTGGACGTCGACCTCCTGTTCGTAGAGGGCGCGGGTGCGGCCGCCGGCGGGCGAGGTGAGGGTCCAGCGGGCCCACCCTTCGAGGTCGCCCGCGAGCGCGGTCTCCAGGACCCGCGCGACGGGGTCGCGGCGCCGTTCGGTGAGGGTGACGACGATGTCGTACGGGAGGAAGGAGCGGAAGCGGGCGGTGCCGCTGCGCTCGTCGAGCCGGGTCACCTCGCGCACCTGCGGCCACCAGCGGGGGTAGTCGTCCGGCCGCTCCAGGACCGTGTAGACGGTGTCCGGCGGGGCGGGCAGATCCCAGACGCTGCGAAAGCGGTAGTGGCACCAGTTCATGGTCGTCAGTCTGCGCCGCCGGCGCGTACTCATGCCTCATCTGAGTACGTACGCTCATGCCGGGCGTTGTGGCCGGGGCCACACTCCGCTCATGAACAATGTGCCGTCACCGGCCGAGGAGCTGGTGATTCTGGACCGCGAGCTGGCTCGACTCGACGCCCGCCGCTCGCAGTTGCTCGCCCGCAGGGCGTGGCTGCTGAGCGTCCTGTACGCGCCGGGCGCCGCTTCCGCCCCCGCCCGTCCCGCGTCGCCCGCGTCGACGTCGGCCGTGGAGAGCACGCCGCGCAGTGCGCAGAACGTGCTGCTGACCCTGGGCGGTGTGCTGTTGGCGGTCGCCGCGATCGCCTTCACGCTGGTCAGCTGGGGCAGCATGGGCATCGGGGGCCGGGCGGCGGTACTGACCGTGGTGACGGCCGGGGCGCTGACGGCGCCGGTCGTGCTGCTGCGCCGCCGGCTGGTGTCGACGGCGGAGGCGGTGGCGGCGCTGGGCCTGTTGCTGATGGTGCTGGACGCGTACGCCGTGCACCGCGTGGCGTTGCCGAGGGCGGATTCGCTGGGGTACGCGGCGGGCGCGTCGGCGGTGCTGGCGGCGCTGTGGGCGGCGTACGGCGCGAGTGTCGGCGGGCTGCGGGTTCCGCTGCCGGTGGCGGTGGTGGCCGGGCAACTGCCGTTGCCGTTGTGGGCGCTGGCGTCGGACGCGGGCGCGCTGACCGTGTGCTGGGCCCTGCTGGCGACGGCCGGTCTCGACGTGGTGGTGGCGCTGTGGGCGCGCCTGGGGGCCGGGGTGCGGGTGGTGGCGTGTGTGTGCGCGTGCGTGACCGGCGGTTGGGCGGTGCTGGTCGCGGCCTGGTTCTCGGTGGTGGCCGACGGGGCCGAACCGGCCGTGCTGCTGCTGGTCGCGACGGGGCTCGCGCTGTACGGGGCGTGGCGTGCGCCGGCCGCGGCGGAGGCGTGGGCGGTGGTGGCCGGGCTGATGGCGGTCGCCGGTGGGGGCGCCCTGGTGCGGGAGGCGGTGCCGGAGACGTGGGCGGTGCCGGGCTACCTGCTGGTCGCGGTGGCGGTGTGCGCGGTGGCGGTACGCGGCGGGGTGCCGCGCCGGGTGGGCCGGGGCCTGGCGGGCGCGTCGGCGGGTGTGCAGGTGCTGGCGCTGGCGTGGGCGGTGCCGCAAGCGGCGGCCGTGCTGGCGGGCGTCCGGCCGGGTGTTCCGTGGGCGGTGGTGGCGGTGCCGGCGACGGTCGCCGGGGTTCTGGTGACCCTGCGGTCCGTGCCGGCGCGCTGCGGGGCGCTGGCCCTGGCCTGGGTGGCGGTGATGCCCCTGCCGGAGGCGCTGTCGCTGCCGTACGCGGCCGTGCTGGGCACCCAGCTGGTGTTGACGGGCGGGTTCCTGGCCCTGGCGGTGCGCCCGGCGCCGCTCGCGGTCGGCCTGTCGCCGCGGGTGCCGGCCGCGGGCGGCCACGGGTGGGACGCCCTGCTCCGGCCGGGCGCCGCCCCTTCCGCGCCCGGGGGCGCCGGTGACCGCGTGGGGCGTGACGCCCGGGAGGTCCTCGGGGACGCCGCCCTGGGCGGGGCGCTGCTGGGCGCGGTGGTCGTCGCCTTCGGCGCGTGGGGCACGGAGGCGGCGGCGGTCACCGTCCTCGGGGCGCTCACCGGGCTCTTCGCGGGCGCCGCGTTCCTCGCCAGGGGTACGCGGCGGACGGTCGCGGCCTGTGCCGCCACGGTGGCGCTGACCGGGTTCGTGGGCGCCGTCGCCGCCGCGGTGGAGCTGCCGGCGCACCTGACCGGCGTGGCGCTGCTGGCCGTGCCGGTGGTGACGGCGGCGCTCGGCGCGTGGCTGCGGCGCCACCCGGTCGCGGCGCCGGTCGAGCTGACGGGCGCGGCGGCCGGCGCCCTGGCGGTCGGGTTCGCCTCCGCACGCCCGGCGGTGCTGGCGCTGGTGCTGGCCCTGTGCGGTGTGGTCGCGGCGGCCACGGCGGTGCGCCCGGAGCGGCGCCCCGCGGCCGGGTACGCGGCCACGGCGCTGTTCGTGGCGGCGACCTGGGTGCGGCTGGCCGCCTCGGGGGTGTCCGCCCCGGAGGCGTACACGCTCCCGGTGACGGTGCCCGCGCTCGTCGTGGGCGTGCTGCGCAGGCGCCGCGACCCGGCGGCGTCGTCGTGGACGGCGTACGGTCCGGGGCTGGCCGCGACGCTGGTGCCGAGCCTGGCCGCGGCGTGGGGCGACCCGGACTGGCCCCGGCCGCTGCTGCTGGGGGTGGCCGCGCTCGCCGCGACCCTGGTGGGCGCCCGGCGGCGGTTGCAGGCGCCGCTGCTGCTGGGGGGCACGGTCCTTGCCCTGGTCGCGCTGCACGAGCTGGCGCCCTACGTGGTCCAGGCCGTGGGCGCGCTGCCCCGCTGGCTGCCGCCCGCGCTGGCCGGTCTGCTGCTGCTCGGGGTGGGCGCGACGTACGAGCAGCGGCTGCGTGACGCCCGGCGGCTGCGCGAGACGGTGGGCAGGATGCGCTGACGTACGCCGAAGGCCCCGGAGACGAGGAGTCTCCGGGGCCTTCGGTCCGGGTGGTGGGCGATACTGGGTTCGAACCAGTGACCTCTTCGGTGTGAACGAAGCGCTCTCCCACTGAGCTAATCGCCCGGGCGCACCGCAAACATTACCGCATGTCAGCAGGTGCCCCCGACCACGCGGGAGGTCGCCGTCAGATGCTCCAGGGCATGGCGAAGCCGTACTTCCAGAGGTACACACCGATCAGCGCCGCCATGATCACCAGACCGACCGTGGTCAGGATGAGGTTGCGACGGCGCACCTTGGGGTCGAGTGCTCGGTGCGCGGCCTCGGTGACTTTCCGCTTCGTCCAGCGCAGCACCAGCTGCGCCCAGACGAATTCGGTCGCCCAGATCGCCATGCCACCGAAGATCACGACCCAGCCCGGTCCCGGCAGGACCAGCATGGCGGCGCCGGCGGCCACCACCGCCAGGCCGACGACGAACACGCCGACCTGCCAGCTGATGTGCAGCGTCCTTCGCGCCTTGATGAACTCGGGCGCCCGCGAACCCAGTGGCGGTTCGACGGTCACCTCTTCCGTCACGTCCCCCGTGGCGGGTGCTGTGGTCACCGTTGGGGCGACCTTCCCCCGCTCGTCACTCTCCGCGTTCATAAGGCCCAACCTACCCGACGCGGGCCGGACACCGGAATGGCCGTATAACGTCCGGTTGCACACCGCCATACGAGGTACCTCAAGGGCCACAAAACAGACAGAGGGGTTTACAACGGCACCGTAGGTGGCATGTCGATTTCGCCGACGTGCGAATCCCCGAGCGCACACTGAGCGAAAGGCCCTGGCGCTTATGAACACCACGGTCAGCTGCGAGCTGCACCTGCGCCTCGTTGTATCGAGCGAGTCCTCACTGCCTGTACCGGCGGGCCTGCGGTATGACACGGCCGATCCCTATGCCGTGCACGCCACCTTCCACACCGGAGCCGAGGAGACGGTCGAGTGGGTGTTCGCCCGCGACCTCCTCGCCGAAGGGCTCCACCGCCCCACAGGCACCGGCGACGTCAGAGTCTGGCCGTCCCGCAGCCACGGCCAGGGCGTCGTCTGCATCGCGCTGAGCTCCCCGGAGGGCGAAGCCCTGCTCGAGGCCCCCGCGCGCGCCCTGGAGTCGTTCCTGAAGCGGACCGACGCCGCGGTGCCGCCCGGCACCGAGCATCGTCATTTCGATCTCGACACGGAGCTCTCGCACATCCTGGCCGAAAGCTGAGGCCAGGCCGAGAGCCGCACGGCGCCGTCCGACTCGGGGCGACGGCGCCGCGCGGAGAGCTCGTACGGCCGTGAGCGGCCGGATACGGCGACACCGGCGCCGTCACCGCGCGCACCAGCGCGGTGACGGCGCCGGTGCGTTTCCGGCCGCCCGGCGCCCCGCTCCCCCGGCGCCCGCCCCGGCGCCCCGCGCACGGGGCCGCTAGAGTCGGCCCACATCCGGCGGGCGCCCGCCCGCGGCAGGCCAGGGAGCGAATCGTGCTGATCCCCCACGACACCCGGATCGCGCTCGACACCGTCGTCGATCTGATGAACACCGCGCCCGACGGCGGACGGCGCGACGGGCTCAGGGACGTGGCGGCGCTGTACGCCTTCGTACGGAGCCACGACATCAGCGGTGTCGGTGAGCTCGGGGAGCAGGACCTGCGGGCCGTACGCGACGTACGAAAACGATTCGCCGAGGTGTTCTCGGCGCCCGACGCGCGTACCGCCGCCGAGCTGATCAACCAGCTGGTGGCCGCGGCGGGCACCACACCGCAGCTCACCGACCACGACGGCTACGACTGGCACGTGCACTATTTCGCGCCGGGCGCGTCGGTCGCCGACCACCTGGCCGCGGACTGCGGCATGGCGCTGGCGTTCATCGTGGTGGCCGGCGAGCAGGAACGGCTGCGCCGCTGCGAGGCGCCGGACTGCGGGCGGGCCTTCGTCGACCTGTCGCGCAACCGCTCGCGCCGCTACTGCGACAGCCGTACCTGCGGTAACCGGCTCCATGTGGCGGCGTACCGGGCGCGCCGCAAGGAGGCGGCGGCCGGCTGAGCGGGGCGCCTCAGCGCACGCTCACAGCACGAACAGATCGTGCACGGCGGCCATCAGCAGCAGGCAGCCGATCACCGCCAGGAAGATCATCAGTGGTGGCTGGGAGAGCGCGAACAGGCATCCGCGGCGCTCCTCGACGGTTTCGTCGGTGGCGGGGGACGATCCCCGCGAGGTTTCGAGCATCTCGGTGCCGATCATGGCGCAGCGGAGCACCCCGTGAACGGCGAACGCGGATGATCGGCAGGGTAGTTCACCCCATCCCGTGGCCCACGCCCCGGGAGACGGCTCAGATGCCGTGCCTCTTCAGGATGGCCTCGATGTCGCTGAAGTCGTCGGCGGGCTTGCCCTTGGGGCGGTCGCCGGCGCCGAGCGAGGGCGCGGAAGCGGTGGGCTCGGCCGCCCGAGGCCCCTGACGCCGCTCACTCGGCTCGTCGCGGGTGCCGCGGGTGCCGCCACTCCGGCGCCGTTCGACGGCCCGGGTCGTCATGAACAGCAGCCAGGCAAGGCCGAGGACGCCGAAACCGGCCCACGCCACCGGGCTGAACGCGGTCTCGGCCAGCCACTCCACGGCACCGGTCATCACCAGCCCGACCGGCACCAGCGCGTACGCGGCGATCCGGGCGGCGGCCAGGAACCTCTTGCGGTACGCGGTGATCGCAGCGATGCCCAGCCCTGCCGCGGACACGGCGGAGCAAATCGTCTCGGCAAGCATCCGGTCCTCCAGGCGTGCGGCAGGGCGATACGTCCCTTCCATCCTGCACCGCGCGGCCACGCGGCTGCCATGGCGCCGACCGATCTCGGGGAGATCTCCGGGACCCCCTCCTCCCCAGGTCCCGGTTGGGACACCGGCCGTCCTGCTGAAAGACTGCCCCCATGAGCGACTCCACCACCGACAGCACCGCCACACCCGTCGTTCTCGACGTCTGGTGCGAGCTCCAGTGCCCCGACTGCCACGCCGCCCTGGACGACCTGCGCGCCCTGCGCGCCCGGTACGGGGACCGGCTGGAGGTACGGCTGCGGCACTTCCCGCTGGAGAAGCACAAGCACGCCTACGCCGCCGCACAAGCCGCCGAGGAGGCCATCGCGCAGGGGCAGGGCTGGCCGTACGCGGAGGCGGTGCTGGCCAGGACCGAGGAGCTGGCGGCCGAGGGGGAACCGCTGCTGATCGACACGGCGCGCGAACTGGGCCTGGACGCCGAGGAGTTCGACACGGCGCTCATCGACGGCCGGCACCTGCTGATCGTGGACGCCGACCAGGCGGAGGGCAAGGCGATCGGCGTCACCGGCACCCCGACGTACGTGATCGGCGGCGAGCGCCTGGACGGCGGCAAGAGCCAGGCGGGGCTGCGCGAGCGCATCGAGGAGATCGCCGACCGCCTCCTGGCCGAGCCGGGCGGTCAGCTCTGAAGCGCTGAGGCGCTGAGGCGCGGCTCAGAGCAGCGGCTTGAAGCCGTGGACGCGGGTCGTCCGGTACCCGAGCGACTCATAGAGCCGGATGGCAGGGGCGTTGCCCGCGAAGACGTGCAGCCCGATCCGGCGCTCCCCCGCCTCCAGGGCGATCCGCTCGGCCAGCAGCATCAGGGCCCGCCCGTACCCCTTGCCGCGCTGGTCGTCGGCGACCTCGATGTCGTACACGAACGCGGCGTCCTCGCCGGGGGCCGGCTCCAGGCGGCCGGTCCACAGGTGCCCGACGGGCACGCCGTCCCGCTCGGCCACGCGGAACGCGGCGCCCTCCGTGGCGAGCCCGTCGGGCAGGTACTCACGGCGGCTCGCCTCGGCCCTCGCCCTGGCCTCCTCCTCCGGTACGCCGTGCTCGGCCCAGCTGCGCGCGAAGCGCTCCGCCGACCGGGCCTCCCACTGCCCGTACTCCGCCTCCGTCATGGGCCGGATCTCCACGTGCGCGGGCAGCTCGGGCGGCGGCCCGGTGAGGTCCTTGGCCATGTTGCGGCTGCGCTCGGTGTAGCCGAGGGCGGTCGCCATGCGCAGCGCGACCGTGGCACCGGCCGGTATGGAGACCGAGACCTGGTCGCAGCCCCAGCCGCGCAGCACCTCCTCGGCGGCGAGCGCGGCCACCGTGCCGCGGCCGCGCCGCCGGTCCGGCTCGTCGATGTGGAGCGACCGGATCACTCCGGCCGCCCGCCGCCCGGTCCCGGGAAGGGTGCCGAGCTCGACGGCGCCCACGCGGCGGCTGTTCACACAGACGTCGTAGGTGCGCGATCGGGCGCCGTCGGGGGTCTGCTGGAGCGGCCCGGCCGGCCGCAGGGTGGTGGTCATCGCCCCTCTTCTACCCACCCGGCGGCCACGGGCTCACATCTGCGCGGCGCGCTCCGCGAAGATCCGCATGGCCTTGGCGGTGACCGGCCCGGGGGCGCCGGGCAGTTCGCGCCCGTCGACGCGGTGGACCGCCTGGACGTCGCGGAGGGTGGAAGTCAGGAAGATCTCGTCGGCCTGCTGCAGCACGTCCAGCGGCAGGTCGGTCTCCTGGGCGCCGGTCCACTCGACGGTCAGGGCCCTGGTGATGCCCGCGAGGCAGCCGGAGGCGAGCGGCGGGGTGTGCAGCTGCCCGTCCAGGACGACGAAGACGTTCGACCCGGTGCCCTCGCAGAGCTGTCCCACGGTGTTGGCGAACAGCGCCTCGCTCGCGCCCTGCTCGTGCGCCCTGGCGAGGGCGACGACGTTCTCGGCGTACGAGGTGGTCTTCAGGCCCGCCAGGGCGCTGCGTTCGTTGCGGGTCCAGGGGACAGTGATCACAGCGGTGGTGTCAGGGCGGTGCCTGGTCTCGCCGAGGGCGACGACCAGGGTCGGGCCGGCGTCGCCGCGGTCGGAACCCAGCGGGGAGAGACCTCCGGTGTACGTGATGCGCAGCCGGCCCAGCGCCATGGGGTTGGCCTCCAGCACGGCGGCGCAGGCGCGGCGTACCTCGTCGAGGTCCGGGTCGGGCAGCCCGAGGCCGCGCGCGGACCGGGTGAGCCGGTCGAGGTGGAGGTCCAGCGCGAAGGGCCGGCCGTCCACGGCCTTGAGCGTCTCGAAGACGCCGTCTCCCACGGTCAGACCGTGATCCAGGACGGAGACCCTGGCGGCTTCCGCGTCGTGCAGCCCGCCGTCGACCCACAGCTTCATTTCCCGATGGTCCTTCCGCTCGCCTCGTACGCTCCCGACGCTACCGCGAGCAGCCGGGATGCCTTCAGTTCCGTCTCGTCCCACTCGCGCGCGGGGTCGGAGCCCCAGGTGATGCCGGCACCGGTGCCGAAGCGCAGCACGCCCCCGCCCTCGGTACGGTCGATCCAGAACGTGCGTATGCCGACGGCCAGCTCGCCGGTGCGGCGGTCGGCGTCGACCCAGCCGATGCCGCCGCAGTACGGCCCCCGGGGGGCGTTCTCCAGCGCCTCGATGATCCTCAGGGCGCTGGACTTGGGGGCGCCGGTGACCGAGCCGGGCGGGAAGGTGGCGCCGAGGAGGTCCTTCCAGCCCGCCTTGGGCGTCAGCTCGCCGCGCACGGTGGAGACCAGGTGCACGAGCCCCGGGTGCGACTCCAGGGCGCACAGCGCGGGTACGGTGACCGATCCCGTGGCGCAGACCCGGCCCAGGTCGTTGCGGACGAGGTCGACGATCATCACGTTCTCGGCACGGTCCTTGTCCAGGAGGTCCTGGGCGGTGCGGCCGGTGCCCTTGATGGGGCCGGACTCGACGGTGAAGCCGTCACGCCGCAGATAGAGCTCGGGGGAGGCGGTGGCGATCTCGACGCCGTGGGCGGGCAGGCGAATCGTTCCGGCATAGGGGGCCGGGTTGCCGCGCGCGAGGAGCGCCGTCAGCGCGTCCACATCGGCGGCGGCCGGGTCCGGCAGGGGCGCGGAGAGCACCCGGCACAGGTTCGCCTGGTAGACCTCGCCGGCCGCGATGTGCTCGCGGATCCTCCGTACGCCGGCGGTGTACGCGTCGCGGTCGAGCGAGGACGTCCAGTCACCGGCGGCGGGCCCGCGCCAGGCCCCGGGGACGGGCTCGGGCACCGGCGCGGGGCGGACGTCACCGAAGCGAGCGCAGGTCAGACGGCCTTCGAAGTCGGCGGAGACGGCCCAGAAGCCGGAGGAGTCGAGGGCCTCCGGGTCACTGGTGACATCCCGCAGGTCGGTTGCGACGAGGCCGCCGAAGCGGGCCAGAGGAGCGAGGTCGTGCACGGATGCGAGTCTATGGCGCGGGCGGACGGGACGGCGCGGACGTGCTCCGCACCTGGTGCGGAGCGGGGTCGGCGCAGCACGCTGGGCAAACGCGTTTTTGTACTGGCCCGGGAATCCGCTAGAGTTCAACACGTCGCCGGGACGCGGAAGCGGAACGGAAACGACAAGCGGACGTGGCTCAGTTGGTAGAGCATCACCTTGCCAAGGTGAGGGTCGCGAGTTCGAATCTCGTCGTCCGCTCGAAGTGGGGGATCATTTCCCGAACCCCTGCACTCCTGGTGGAGTGGCCGAGAGGCGAGGCAACGGCCTGCAAAGCCGTCTACACGGGTTCAAATCCCGTCTCCACCTCCAAGGACGATTAGCTCAGCGGGAGAGCGCTTCCCTGACACGGAAGAGGTCACTGGTTCAATCCCAGTATCGTCCACTGGATCTTCGGATCCCCCGCGCGATTAGCTCAGCGGGAGAGCGCTTCCCTGACACGGAAGAGGTCACTGGTTCAATCCCAGTATCGCGCACGCAGCACCATCATGATCTTCTGGGTCATGATCCCCGAGGACGATTAGCTCAGCGGGAGAGCGCTTCCCTGACACGGAAGAGGTCACTGGTTCAATCCCAGTATCGTCCACACGCACCGGAGCCCCGGCCGCATCACGCGGCCGGGGCTCCGTCGTCGTCTCCCCCCGGTCAGGAGGAGAAGAGCATCCGCCCGAAGCTGCGGCGGTGGCCGTGCCCGTGGTGGCCACCGTGGTGCGGGGCGCCCCAGGCGGGGGCGTGCGGGGCGGGAGCGGCCGGGTAGGCCTGCGGGGCCGGCGGCGCGGGCGGGGCCTGCTGGACCCACTGCGACTCCAGGCGGGTCAGGGCCTCCAGCTCGCCGTAGTCGAGGAAGATCCCCCGGCAGCCGCTGCACTGCTCGATCTGGACGCCATTGCGGTTGTAGGTGTGCATGGGCGCATGGCACTTGGGACACTGCATGCTCGGCTCAACTCCTCGCCGTACGGATGGTTTCCTCACCCTACGACGGAGCACCGGCGCCCAACTCAGGCGGGAGTGTCGCAATTCGGGCACAGGCATCGACGACGCTCACCTCGACGTCGTCCAAGTCCCGGTTCTCGGCGGTGCTCTTGGCGATGACCAGGGCCGCCGTCTGGACGGTCAGCGCACGGGCCGGCACGTCGAGCCGGGGCCACGGGTCCCGCTCGCCGTCGGCGGGTACGGCCGGGCCGCCCGCCTCCCGGTAGGCGCCGAGGAACCGGGCCCACACGTCCGGCGCCAGCAGCCC
Source organism: Streptomyces sp. CB03234 (assembly GCF_001905885.1). Taxonomy (GTDB): domain Bacteria; phylum Actinomycetota; class Actinomycetes; order Streptomycetales; family Streptomycetaceae; genus Streptomyces. Next base: position 177,832 of record NZ_LIYH01000007.1, read on the forward strand.
GGCCGCGTACCAGGCGGCGGGGCGGGCCAGGTCCCAGGCGGGGTCGCCGAGGCCGAGGTCGTCGACGTCGATCAGCAGCCAGGGGCCGGTGGCCGCCGGGTGGCGGACCAGCTGGCCGAGGTGGAGGTCGCCGTGACAGACCGCGCCCGCGCCGGGCCAGGGCGCCTCCTCACGGGCCCAGGCAGGCAGGCGGTGCCAGGCGGCACGTACGGGCGCGGCGGCCGGGTGCGGGCCGGCCGCCGTCATGCGTGCCACCGCCCGGGCCGCCTTGGCGGGGCCCCGCATGGGCGGCAACGGGCCGGGCAGCCCGGCGGGCGGTACGCGGTGGAGGCGGGCCAGCAGGGCGGCGGCCTCCTCCCACGGGGCGGCGTCCGGCTCGTCGGGGTCGACGGGGCTGCCGTAGGGCCAGGCGGAGACGGGACGGCCGTGCAGGTCCGGAGCGTGCAGGTCCGGGGCGGCCGCCGGGAGGGGCGGCAGCAGGATCCCCGCCAGCCGCGGGTGGGCGGCGAAGGCCAGGCGGACGCGGTGGGCGGCGGCCTCGGTATCCGCGGCGTGGGCCTTGGCGACGGCCCGGCCGTGCCGGACGACGGTGCCGTCGGGGCGGTGGGCCAGGACGGTGCCGCCGCCTGCCCCACAGGCTCGGCAGGCCTGGTGGGGCACGGCCCGCCGGGCCACGGCGTCGAGCTCCCGTACGAGGGCGTCGGTCTCCTGCTGCACGCCCCGACCTTACGGGTGCGCGTGCCTGGGCGTGGCCGGTTGCGGCCGGTGGGCCAAGGTCGGGGCCCCTCCGGGCTCACCTCCTCGCGGTCGGCGGGGTGCCCACCCGGTCTCGTCGCCGTATCTCGCCGCCAACCGCTGCGGGGGCGACCCTGCACGGCCCCTCCTCGCCGTCGTCGGAGCCAGCGCGCCCGATCTCGTGTGCACGCGGCCCCGGCCACCCGGCTTCCCTCGCCCCACCGGCCCGCAGACGGCGTACGACCGGGGCGGGGCCGTGCAGGGTCGCCCCCGCAGAGGATGGCGGCGAGGAGTGGGCTCCCGATTCGGCGTACCCAAGGCCGCCGGCCTCGAGGAGGTGAGCCCGGAGGGGCCACGCCCCACCACCCACCGGCCGTGACCGCCCACGCGGGCGGGCCCCCTCGGCCGGGCGGCGCGGGGGGGGCGGGCTTGGGCCCGGAGAGGCCACGCCCCCAGCCACCGGCAGGCACCGCACCCGCGCGGCCCGGGAAGCGGGCTCAGGCCCGGAGAGTCCACACCCACCACCCACCGGCGGGCACCGCACCCGGGCGGCGCGGGAAGCGGGCTCGGGCCCGGAGGGGCCACACCCAGCCACCCACCGGCGGGTACCGCACCCGGGGCGGCGGGACGCGGGAGCGGACAAAGCGGTGGCCGGCAGCTCCCCAGCTGCCGGCCACCGCTGCCGTCCGCCGCACCCCCGTCCCCACGGGGTTGTTGGCCGGATGTCCCCGACCCGGGCCGCTCTCCCGGGTCCGGGGCGCCGCTCAGCGCCCCAGCATCACGCCCACGGACGACGCCTGTGTGACCACCGCTTCCCAGCCGCCGAAGACGACCACCAGGAGCGCGGCCAGAGGGAGAACCATTGCCGTGGCCACCAGCGGGTGACGACGCCCCGACGTACGAGCCTGCGCGCGGATCATCGTCCGCGTTGCCGTGTCCGCCATGGTTCCTCTCCTGTCGTTTTTGGCAGCGGCGGGCGTCTGGCCTCGGGGGACGAGTGCTGCACCCGCCGCTTGACTTCAAGATTAGGGACGCGCAGGCCCCGGCACGTCATGCCCGCGTACCGATTGGCGGGCCTCCCGGAGGATGAGCCGCCCGTGGGTGGCGTACTCCCCTGGGTGGAGACGGGACCCGGGGGGTGAGGGTCTTCCCGGAGGGGCCGGTGGGGTGGGTGACGTCGCTCACGTCCGCTCCGGCTCTCCGTGTCGTCGGCCCGGGCCGCGGGCCAACGCCCTTTTCGGGGCGGGACATTGGGACATCACGCGGGTTCCGAGGGCGGATCGGCACTGACAATCGATCGGCCCGCGAGGGCGCGGCCTATGAGCGCGCCGGGGCGCGGGTACGTAAGCTGTGCCACGTCAAACGGACACCGGGTAGCGGGGATGGACATGGCGATGATGCGGCTCCGGCGCGAGGATCCGCGTGTCGTCGGCTCATTCAGGCTTCACCGGCGGCTGGGCGCGGGCGGCATGGGGGTCGTCTACCTCGGGTCGGACCGGCGCGGGCAGCGGGTGGCCCTGAAGGTGATCCGGCCGGATCTCGCCGAGGACCAGGAGTTCAGGTCGCGCTTCGCGCGCGAGGTGTCGGCCGCCCGGCGGATCCGCGGCGGGTGTACGGCACGGCTGGTGGCGGCCGACCTGGAGGCGGACCGGCCGTGGTTCGCCACCCAGTACGTGCCGGGTCCCTCCCTGCACGACAAGGTCGCCGAGGAGGGCCCGCTGTCGGCTGCCGACGTGGCCGCGATCGGCGCGGCGCTCTCCGAAGGGCTGGTCGCCGTCCACGAGGCCGGGGTCGTGCACCGGGACCTGAAGCCGTCGAACATCCTCCTCTCCCCCAAGGGCCCGCGCATCATCGACTTCGGGATCGCCTGGGCGACCGGCGCGTCCACGCTCACCCACGTGGGTACGGCGGTGGGCTCGCCCGGCTTCCTCGCGCCCGAGCAGGTCCGGGGCGCGGCGGTGACCCCGGCGACGGACGTGTTCGCGCTGGGCGCGACGCTGGCGTACGCGGCCATGGCGGACTCGCCGTTCGGGCACGGCAGTTCCGAGGTCATGCTCTACCGGGTGGTGCACGAGGAGCCTCAGCTGCAGGGCGTGCCGGACGCGCTCGCGCCGCTCGTACGGGCGTGTCTCGCCAAGGACCCGGAGGAACGTCCCAGCACCCTGCAACTGTCCATGCGGCTCAAGGAGATCGCCGCGCGGGAGGCGCAGGGGCTGTCCGACGGCCGCCCGCCGGCGCCGCGACCGGCCGCCCGGCCCCTGGACGACCGTCCCACGGGGCGGCTGACCGAGCGTTACACGGAGCGCGCCACGCGGGGTCACGCCCCGCGCACGCCCGCGCCCGGGGCGCGGGGCGCGCAGGCTCCGCGTGCCTCGTCGCCGCGCAACCCGTCACGGACGGGCGGCGGCAGCCGGACGGGCGGGGGGCGGACGGCGTCCAGGCCCGGCGGTGTGCGCACGGGCACGGGCGGCGGGCGCCGGCCCGCGAACCCGCGGCTGCTGCGCCAGCGGATCTTCGTCTTCGTGGTCGTGACGCTGATCGTGCTGCTGGGGATCGCGGCGGCGCAGGGCCTCCAGGGCTGACCGCCGGTCAGGACTCCGGGCGGCCGGTGGCCACCGCGTAGAAGGCGACCGCGGCGGCCGCGCCCACGTTGAGCGAGTCCACGCCGTGCGCCATGGGGATGCGTACCCACTCGTCGGCCGCCATCAGCGCCTTGGTGGTGAGGCCGTCGCCCTCCGCGCCCAGCATCAGGGCGACCCGCTCCAGGCGGTGCGGGGCCGCCGCGTCGATGCTGGTGGCCTTCTCGTCAGGGGTCAGGGCGAGCAGGGTGAAGCCCGCCTCCCGTACCGTCTCCAGGCCGCGGGGCCAGGTTTCGAGGCGGGCGTAGGGGACGGAGAAGACGGCGCCCATGGAGACCTTCACCGACCGGCGGTAGAGCGGGTCCGCGCAGTCCGGCGACAGCAGGACCGCGTCCATGCCGAGGGCGGCGGCGCTGCGGAAGATGGCGCCTATGTTGGTGTGGTCGTTCACGCCCTCCATGACGACCACCCGGCGGGCGTCACGGAGCAGTTCGTCCGCCGTGGGCAGCGGCTTGCGCTGCATGGAGGCGAGCGCGCCGCGGTGCACGTGGTAGCCGGTGACGCGTTCGGCGAGGTCCGGCGCAACCGCGTACACGGGCGCCGGGACCTCGTCGATGACGTCGCGCATGACGTCGACCCACTTGGCCGACAGCAGCATCGACCGCATCTCGTACCCGGCCTGCTTGGCGCGGCGGATGACCTTCTCGCCCTCGGCGATGAAGAGGCCTTCGGCGGGTTCGCGCTTGCGGCGCAGTTCGACGTCGGTCAGGCCCGTGTAGTCGCTCAGGCGCGGGTCGTCGGGATCGTCGATGGTGAGGAGATCGGCCACAGGGTGATACTGCCTTGTCCGGTGTGGGGTGCCAACAGGGGTTACGTGGTGCTCTTGTGCGGGCCCTCGGCGACGACGGGTCCGATGACGATCACGGCGGGCGGGCGTACGTCTTCGGCCCTGACCCGCTCGGCCACCGTGGCGAGGGTCGCGTCCACGCGCCGCTGGGAGGCCGTCGTACCCTCCTGGATCAGCGCGAGCGGCGTGTCGGGGGCCTTGCCGTGCGCCACGAGTGCCTCGGCGATCGCCCCGATCTTGTCGACGCCCATCAGGATCACGAGGGTGCCGGTCAGCTTGGCGAGGGACGCCCAGTCGACGAGCGAGCGCGGGTCGTCGGGCGCGACATGGCCGCTGACCACGGTGAACTCGTGCGCCACGCCCCGGTGCGTGACCGGGATGCCGGCGGCGCCGGGGACGCTGATCGAGCTGGAGATGCCGGGTACGACCGTGCACGCGATGCCCGCCTCGGCGAGCGCCTGCGCCTCCTCCATGCCCCGGCCGAAGACGAACGGGTCGCCGCCCTTGAGGCGGACGACGGACTTGCCGGCCTTGGCGTGCTCGATGAGCGCGTTGTTGATGGCCTCCTGCGCCATGAAGCGGCCGTACGGGATCTTCGCCGCGTCGATCACCTCGACGTGCGGCGGCAGCTCGTCCAGGAGGTCGCGGGGCCCGAGCCGGTCGGCGATGACCACGTCCGCCTCGGCGAGCAGCCGGCGGCCGCGCACGGTGATCAGGTCCGGGTCGCCGGGGCCGCCGCCCACCAGGGCGACGAAGGGGGTACGGGCGCGGTGGTGCGGCGCCGCGATGGAACCGTCGCGCAGCCCCTCCACGATCGCGTCCCGCACGGCTGCGGAGCGGCGCGGGTCGTGGCCGGTGAGCACGGCGACGGTGACGCCCTCGCTGCGGCCGGTCGCGGGCGTCCACGCCGTGGCCGCCTCGGCGTCGTCGGAGCGTACGCACCAGGTGCGGGTGCGCTCCGCCTCGGCGGACGCGCGGGCGTTGGCCTCCGGGTCGGTGGAGGCGATCAGGGCGTACCAGGCGTCGGCGAGGTCTCCGTCCTCGTACCGGCGCTTGATCCAGGTGATCTCGCCGGCTTCCGCCATGGCCTCGACGGACGGCGTCGCGGACGGGGAGACCAGGGTGATGTCGGCGCCGGCCGCGATGAGGGCGGGGAGGCGGCGCTGGGCGACCTGGCCGCCGCCGATGACGACGACGCGGCGCCCGGACAGGCGCAGTCCGACGGGGTAGGCGGGGTGCTCGGCGTTCTCGACCATGGCGGTGCGGCTCCTCGGCGGGGCGGTGGTGCGGTGTGCGGGGCCGCTGCGACGGTGAAGCGGCTGGTGGGGCGGGGGGTGGCGTGGGGGTGGCACGGCGGTGGGGACGCTGCCGACCACGATACGGTGCGGCCCGCCGGACGGGTCCGGGGGCCGTGCCTCTCCCCCAGGCCTCAGGAGCGCCGGCCCGCCGGGCGAGGTGAGGTACCCGAACCGCGGCGCCCCGGCCCGGCGAGGGCTTCACCCACGGGCGCCCGGGCGCCGCGAGAGGCCCAGGAGCTGCGGCGCCGGGGCTGTTGGGGACCAGCCCTCCGGTGAGGCTCCGGGCCCGGCCAGGGGTTTGCGAGGCCGATGCCGGGCCGCCCCAAAGGCCCCGCCCATCCCTTGGGAGAGACCCCGAAGCCGCGCCCCCCGTGAGAGGCCTCGCAGGCCCCGCTAGGGGCCTAGGGGGCCAGGCACGAGGCCGGCACGGGCCTGCGGCGGGGGCTGGAGGAGCCGTGGGAGGGCGGCAGGGGGCCGGTGGCCTGGTGCCGCCGGACCACCGTCGCCCCCCGGGTCACTTCTCGGTGACGCCCGCCGAGTCGAACGTCGCCACCTCGTGCATCGCGCGGGCCGCGCTCTGGATGACCGGCAGGGCCAGCAGCGCGCCGGTGCCTTCGCCCAGGCGGAGGTCCAGGTCCACCAGGGGGCGGAGGCCCAGCTTGTTGAGGGCGGCCACGTGGCCCGGTTCCGCGCTGCGGTGGCCCGCGATGCAGGCCGCCAGCGACTCGGGCGCGATGGCCCGGGCCACCAGCGCCGCCGCGCCCGCGCTGACCCCGTCGAGCACCACCGGCGTACGCAACGAGGCGCCGCCCAGGATGAAGCCGACGAGCGCGGCGTGCTCCAGGCCGCCCAGGGCGGAGAGGACGCCGATGGGGTCTGCCGGGTCCGGCTGGTGGAGGTCCAGACCGCGCCGGACGACGTCCACCTTGCGGGCGTGCATCTCGTCGTTGATGCCCGTGCCCCGGCCGGTGACCTCCGCCGCGTCGACGTCCGTGTACACGGAGATCAGCGCGGCCGACGCGGTGGTGTTTGCGATGCCCATCTCGCCGGTCAGCAGCGCCTTGTTGCCCGCGGCGACCAGGTCGCGGGCCGTCTCGATGCCGACCTCGACGGCCGCCAGGACCTCCTCACGGCTGAGGGCGGGGCCGGTGGTGAAGTCGGCCGTGCCGGGGCGCACCTTGCGCGGCAGCAGGCCGGGCGTGGCCGGCAGGTCACCGGCGACGCCGACGTCGATGACGCAGACCTCGGCGCCCACCTGGTTGGCGAACGCGTTGCACACCGCGCCGCCGCCGAGGAAGTTGGCGACCATCTGCGCCGTCACCTCCTGGGGCCAGGCGGTGACGCCCTGGGCGTGCACCCCGTGGTCACCGGCGAAGATCGCCACGGCAGCGGGCTCCGGGATGGGCGGCGGGCACATCCGGGACAGGCCGGAGAGCTGGGCGGAGATGATCTCCAGCATGCCGAGCGCGCCGGCCGGCTTGGTCATCCGCTTCTGCCGCTCCCACGCCTCCCCGAGCGCCTTGGCGTCCAGCGGGCGGATGTTGGAGACGGTCTCCTGGAGCAGGTCGTGCGGCTCCTCGCCGGGCAGCGCACGGCGGCCGTACGTCTCCTCGTGGACGACCCACGACAGCGGGCGGCGCTTGGACCAGCCCGCCTGCATCAGCTCCGGCTCCTCCGGGAACTCGTCGACGTAACCGACGCACAGGTACGCGACGACTTCGAGGTGCTCGGGCAGCCCGAGGGCACGGACCATCTCACGCTCGTCGAAGAAACTGACCCAGCCGACGCCCAAGCCCTCGGCGCGGGCGGCCAGCCAGAGGTTCTCGACCGCCAGGGCGGAGGAGTACGGCGCCATCTGCGGCTGGGTGTGCCGGCCGAGGGTGTGGCGGCCGCCGCGGGTCGGGTCGGCGGTGACGACGATGTTCACCGGGGTGTCGAGGATGGCCTCGATCTTCAGTTCCTTGAACTGCTTGGCCCGGCCCTTCGGCAGCGACTTGGCGTACGCCTCGCGCTGGCGCTGGGCGAGCTCGTGCATCGTGCGCCGGGTCTCGGCGGAGCGGATGACGACGAAGTCCCAGGGCTGCGAGTGCCCGACGGACGGTGCGGTGTGGGCCGCTTCGAGGACCCGGAGGAGGACCTCGTGCGGGATCGGGTCGCTGCGGAAGCCGTTACGGATGTCACGGCGCTCGCGCATGACGCGGAGCACCGCCTCGCGCTCGACGTCGTCGTAGGCGGGGGCCGGAGCGCTGCTTTGCGGGGCGTGCGTGCCGTCGTCGGTGGTGGTGACGGTGCTGTCGGCCTCGTCCGTGGCCTCTGCGGCTTCGGGAGCCTCGGGCGACTCGGGAGCCTCGGGCGACTCGGGAGCCTCGGGCTCGGCGGCTGCCGGCTGCTCGGCCACCGTGGGCTGTTCGGGCGCGGGCGCGGGTGCGGCCTGCTCGGCCACCGGCACCGGTTCGGCGGCCACCGGTTCGGCGGCCAGCGGCTGCTCCGCCACCGGCTCCGGGGCGATGACCTCCGCGGGCACGGGTTCGGCGGCCACCGGCTGCTCGGGTGCCGGCTCGGGCACCACCGGCTCGGCAGCGGGCTGCGGGGCGGGCTCCGCCGCGGCGGGGGAACCGCCGTCGCGAGGGGCCGGGACGGTCACGGCGACGTCCGGTGCGGGTTCCGGCGTCGGCTCCGGGGTGGGCGGCGTCGGGGCGAGGTGCGGCGCGGTCGGAACGGAGCCCTCGACCGGCACGAACTGCCCGACCGGCGCGGGCGCCGGTTCCGGAACGACCGTTTCTGCTGTGGCAGGCGACGGCATCTGGGGCTGCTGCGGCTGCGGCTGCGGCTGCGGGGACCACGGTTCCGCGTTCTGCGGCGGCAGCTCGCCGAGCTGCGGGCCGGGCAGCGCGGACGCCGCCTCCTCCTCGCGCGGCACGTCCAGGTACTCCAGGCCGCCGGAGGTCGCCGGACCCGGGTTCGCGGGACCGCGGTCGGCGAGCGAGCGGACCACGCCACCCGAGGCGTCGGGCACCGGCGGGCCCATGTGGAGCGGACGCCGTACGGTCGCCGGGGCCTGGGCGGCCGGGGCAGGCGCCGGAACCGGGGCTTGAGGCGCGGGCTCGGGCTCCGGTTGGACGTGGGGCTCCGGCTGAAGCTGGGGTTCCGGCTGGAACTGGGGCGCGGGCTCGGGCGCGGGCTGAAGCTGGGGCTGCGCGGGCTCGGGGACCGCCGCCTGGGCCGGTTCCGGCATCCGTACGCCGGTCAGGTCGACCGAGCCGGAGTCACGTCCACCGGCCTCGTGCGCGCCGACCTGCGCGCCGGAGTCGTGGGCAACAGGCTGGTGGGCGACAGGCTCGTGGACCACCGGCTCGTGGACCACCTGCTCGTGGACCGGCGCCTCGTACGCAGGAGCGGCGGCCTGCTCGTGCGCGACCGGCGCGACCTGCTCGGCCGGCTCGTACACGGGCTGCTGCGCCTGCTGCGCCTGCTGCTCGGCGACCACGGCCGCGCCCACCGGGTCCACCGCCGGAGGTTCCGGTGCGGGGGCCGCCGCGGGCATCGGCATCGGCGCGGGAGCCGGGGCGACGCCGGCGTGCGGCTCGCTCCAGGCTCCCTGCGACCCCGGCATCAGCAGCAGGTCGTCGTCCTCGGCAGCGTTCTCGGTGGGGTCGCCCATGGCGAAGCCCAGGGGAGGGTCCAGGAAGGTGTACGCGCCCGGAGCGGGGATGCCCGGCTGCTCCACCATGCCTGCGTTCTCCGGCTGCCCCTCGCCCGGGACCTGGCCGGTGTCAGTCATGCGTACCCCTCGCCCATCGGTTGTGCTCCTTCAGACCGTCGCCCGTCAACAAGAACGAGCATGCGCGCCGCGCGGCACGAACGGCGCGCGGACATCACGTATTGTCGCGGCCTTCGGCCGCCGTGGCAGCGGGATCCGCCACCGTCGGCTGTGGACTGCGCCACGTCGCGCAACCCCCCGGAAGCGCTGTACCACATCTCCCCCCTCAAAGGGGTCCCTTTTTCCGGACATTGGCGAAGAAACCGCCGAACGCCCGGCTGCGGTACAACGATCGGCCAGCCTACCTTCCGTCCCGTAGTGAGATGGTCACGGGGAGGGTGCCGGCCTGTGCCCGGACAGCAGGAAGACCACGGAGCGGTCGCGTTCGGTCCAGGAGCCGGGGTCGAGTTCCACGGACTGGAGGAGCGCGCACTCGACCGCGTACCCGCCGTCGCTCAGCGCCGCGCCGATGGCCTCCGCCTCGTCCCGGGTGGTGGCGTGTGTGACGATCCGCTCGGGGCGGCGGTCCGCGCAGGCGGTGACGACGGCCGCTCCCCCGCCCCCGACGCGTACGACGTCGGGCTCGGGCAGCCGCTCCAGCACGTGCGGCGCGCGGCCCGCCACGGTCTGGATCTGGACGCCGAAGTGGCGTGCGGCGGCCTCGGTGCGGGCGCACGCCGTCCGGTCCTCGTCGACCGCGATGACGGCGGCGCCGAACCGTGCGGCCTCCACGGCCAGCGCCCCCGCGCCGCAGCCGATGTCCCAGACGAGGTCGCCGGTGCGCGGCCCCAGGCGGGCGAGCTGGGCGGCGCGGAGGCCGGCCGACTCGCCGGTGCCGAGATCGTCGCCGTACGCGTGCGAGGGCAGCCCCCAGCCGCGTACCGTTCCCGGGTCGTGGCCCATCAGCCAGCCCCCGCCCTGCGTGCCCGTCGCCGCGGCGCCGCCGATGACGATGACGACGTTGGGGTCGCGCCAGGTGTGGTCGGCGGCCTTGTCGGAGGTGAGGACGGTGACCTGTTCGCGCTCGGTGCCGAGTTCCTCGCAGATGACGAAGGTGCGGTGGACGCCGTCGAGGAGGAGGGCGAGTTCGGCGGGGCCGGCGCCCGGGGAGGTGAGCACGGCGACCTTGGGGTGGGCGCGGCACACGTTGACGGCGCGGCGCAGCGTACGGCTGTGGGCGACGACGACGTGGGCGTCGTCCCAGGGCATGCCGGCGCGGGCGAAGGCGGCGGCGACGGAGGAGACGGCGGGCACCACTTCGACCTCCAGGCCGTACTGGGGTGCGCGCAGGGTGCGGACGACGCCGAAGAAGCCGGGGTCGCCGTCGGCGAGGACGACGGCGGTGCCGCGGTGGCCGGCGATGCGGCGGGCGGCGAGGTCGACGCTGCCGAGGCGGATGCGTTCGGCGGCGGGCGGGATCTCCGGGAGCGCCAGGTGGTGGCCGGCTCCGGCCACCAGGGTGGCGGCCGAGAGGGCGGACCTGGCGGCCGCGGTGAGGGGCGAACCGTCCCAGCCGATCACCGTGACCCGGTCGGCCATCTTCGTCTGTCTCCTGGAGTCTTGGTGCAGGTCGGGGCCGACCTGAGCGTACCTGGATTCAGTTCCAGTCGGTGAAGGAGGAGTATCCGGCATCGGCGAGCTGGTCGGCGGCGCCTTCGAGGTCCTCGGGGAGCAGGCTCCACACGATCAGGTCGGTCCTGATGTCGGTCCAGCCGCCGTCCTCCGTCGGGGTGCGCGCTATCCAGGCGTTGCGCAGGACGCCTTCGCTGATGCAGCCGATCTTCTGGGCGACCTGCTGGGAGGCGGTGTTGTCGGCGGCGGTGCGCAGTTCCAGGCGTTCGAAGCGCTGGTCGCGGAAGAGCCATTGGGCGACGGCGAGGACGGACTCGGTGGCGTATCCCTCGCCACGGGCCCAGGGGGCGGTGACGTAGGCGACTTCGGTGGCGCGGGTGCGCCAGTTGGTGTTCTGGAGGTGGATGGTGCCGACGAGGCGCTGGGTGAGGAATTCGGTGACGGCGAGGACGACGCCGCGGCCTTCCGTGCGTTCTGCAGGAGCGATCCTGCGCACCCATTCCTCGGCGTGGGCCGTGGTGTACGGGTGGGGTACGGAGGTCCAGGCGACGACCATCTCGTCGTTCATCATCTCGGTGTGCGCGGGGATGTCCGAGTCGTCGTAGGGGCGCAGCACCAACCGTTCCGTGCTGATGGAGATGTCCGGAAAGGTGGTAGTCATGCGCAGCTCCATGCCGGGGACCGTCCGTAAAGGCCGTGAACGCACAGCATGCAGCATGCAGTCGGTGGCGCGCATGGCCGGGTCGGTACGGATGCGTCGGTACGGGGGCGTCGGCACGGAAGCGTCGGTACGCCGGTACGCCGGTACGGGTCAGGCCCCGCTCACCGGACGGGGTGCGCGGGGCCTGGGGCCGGGAGGAAGGCGGCGTTACTTGACCGCGCCGAAGGCGGCGATGATGGAGCCGTCCTTGTAGGTGTCCTCGATGTACTTCTTCACCTCGGGCGAGTTGAGGAGCTTGGCGAGCTTCTGCACGCGGGCGTCGTTCTCGTTGCCCTTCTTCACGGCGAGGAAGTTGGCGTACGGGTTGCCCTCCGCCTTCTCCAGCGCCAGGGCGTCCGTGGCGGGGCTGAGCTTGGCCTCGATGGCGTAGTTGCCGTTGATGACGGCGGCGTCGACGTCGTTCAGGGCGCGGGGCACGGTGGCGGCCTCCAGCTCCTTGAACTCCAGGCCCTTCTTGTCCTTGATGTCGGACAGCTTGCCGTTGGCGCCGACGCCGTCCTTGAGGGTGATGACGCCGTTGTCGGCGAGGAGCTTGAGCGCGCGGCCGCCGTTGGTGGTGTCGTTGGGGACGGCTACGGTCTGGCCCGCCTTCAAGTCCTTGAGCGACTTCAGCTTCTTGGAGTAGAGGCCGAGGGGCTCCAGGTGGACGTTGACGACCGGGACGATGGTCGTCTTGTTCTTCTTGTTGAAGTCGTCCAGGTACGGCTTGTGCTGGAAGTAGTTGGCGTCGACCTGGCCCTGCTGGGTGGCGGTGTTCGGCAGGACGTAGTCCGTGAACTCCTTGACCTCCAGCTTGAGGCCGGCCTTCTCGGCCAGGTTGTCCTTGACGAAGGTCAGGATGTCGGCGTGCGGCGTGGGGGACGCCGCGACGACGAGCGGCTTGGACTCGTCGGCCTTGTCGGAGCCGCCCTTGGAGGAGGCCGGGTCGGAGGCCGTGCCGCAGGCGGTGAGGCCGAGGGCGAGGGCGGTGATGGTGGCGAAGGCGCCGGTGAGCTTGATGTTCTTACGCACGAAAAGTGCCTCTTTCTGGTGATGCGGACAACGCCCGGACAAGGAGTGCGGGTTGTGCTGAGAAGGGTCAGGAAGTCTGGAAGTCAGGTAGCGGTGCGGCCGCGGCGGGCGAGCAGGCGTACGGCCCCGTCGCCGATGAGCTGGACGATCGTGACGATGACGATCAGCAGCACCACGGTGATGAGCATGAACTCGGTCTCGAAGCGCTGGTATCCGTAGGTGATGACCTTGGAGCCGAGCCCCTCGCCGCCGACCGCGCCGGCCAGCGCCGAGTAGCTGATCAGCGTGATCACCGTGGTGGTGAGCGCGGCGACCAGGGAGGGCAGGGCCTGCGGGAGGAGCACCTTCCCCACGATCGTCGGGATGCCGCCGCCCATGGACTGGACGGCTTCGACAAGACCGTGGTCGACTTCGCGGATCGCGGTCTCGACCAGGCGCGCGAAGAAGGGGATGGCGCCGATGGAGAGCGGCACGATCATCGCCGTCGGGCCGATGAAGGTGCCGACGACGAAGGTCGTGAAGGGGATCAGGGCCACCAGCAGGATGATGAAGGGCAGTGAGCGGCCGACGTTGACGATCGCTCCGATGACCTTGTTCACCGGGCGGTTCTGCAGCAGTCCGCCCTTGTCGGTCAGGACGAGGAGAACGCCGAGCGGCAGACCGCCGATGACGGTGACGACGGTGGACCACAGCACCATGTAGAGCGTGTCGATGGTGCCCTGCTCGAGCAGGGGCCGCATTTCTTCCCAGGTCACTTCGCGGCCTCCTTGACCAGATCGTCGTCGGTGTGGTCGGCGTCGCCGGCGTGGTCGCCGTCGGAGGGGTCGAGGACCTCGACCTGGAGGCCCTGCTCGCGCAGGAACCCGACGGGGACGACGTTCTCCTCGTACCGGCCGGGCAGTTCGATGCGCATGCGCCCGATCTGCTTGCCGCCGACGGTGTCCATGGCGGCGCCGAGGATCGAGATGTCGACGTTGTACGTACGGGAGAGCTGGGAGATCACCGGCTGGGTGGCGGCCTCGCCGTGGAACGTGACGTCGATGACCGTACGGTCGGGGCCGGTGGCCCCGCCGGTCACCGGAAACAGTTCGCGGGCCAGCTCGGAGCCGGGGGTGGCGAGCAGTTCGGAGACCGTGCCGGACTCGATGACGCGGCCCTTCTTCATCAGGGCGGCGGAGTCGCAGATCTGCTTGACGACGTCCATCTCGTGCGTGATGAGCAGGACGGTCAGGCCGAGCTGCCGGTTGAGGTCGCGCAGCAGCTGGAGGATGGAGCGGGTGGTCTCGGGGTCCAGCGCGCTGGTGGCCTCGTCGGAGAGCAGCACCTTGGGGTTGCCGGCGAGCGCGCGGGCGATGCCGACGCGCTGCTTCTGGCCGCCGGAGAGCTGAGCCGGGTACGCCTTGGCCTTGTCGGCGAGGCCGACGAGGTCGAGGAGCTCCAGGGCGCGGCGCGAGCGCTCGGCGCCGGAGACGCCGAGGATCTCCAGGGGCAGTTCGACGTTGTCCTTGACGGTGCGCGAGGACAGCAGGTTGAAGTGCTGGAAGACCATGCCGATGCGGCTGCGCGCCCGGCGCAGGTCCTTCCCGGCGCGGCGGCTGCGTCCGGCGAGCGCGGTGAGGTCGGTGCCGTCGACCGTCACGGTGCCGGAGGTGGGGCGCTCCAGGAGGTTGACGCAGCGGATGAGCGAGGACTTGCCGGCGCCGCTCTGACCGATGACGCCGAAGACCTCGCCTTCGCGGACATGCAGGTCGACACCGTCCAGAGCGGTGACCTGACGGCCGCGCGACTCGTAGACCTTGGTCAGGCCCGTAGTGGTGATCACAGGGTTTCCGTCACTGTCGAGTGCACGGCGCGGTGTCCGCCGGGCACGGGGCATTCGTCATTCCGACGCGCGGCACGGCCGGCTCGGCCGGGTGGGCCAGGGGGTGGCGCGTGCGCGGGGCAGGCCGGTCCGTCGATGTGGATCGCGTACGGAACACGGCGCGGCTGTCGGGTCTCGCTTCGGGGCGCGAGGCTCACACGGGGGCCCTCAGAAGGCGCACATTCGACACATGCAACGAGCACCGGGCGTCGTCATCGCCTCGGTCGCAAGGGTGCGGTAGCTCATCGTGGTCATGCGGGTCAGTAAACCAGACGCCTCTTCGTACGCCGGGCGACTGTCCGAATAGTGGACAGTCGTTGACGGCGCGGGGGTGGTCAGGCCGCCGTGGTGGCCTTCACCGTGAGCTCCAGCGCACCGCCGGTGGCCTGTGCGGACACGGCCGACAGGTCCTCGACGACGGCGTCGGCGACGAGTTGGGAGCGGTCGTGCGTTGTGGCCAAGGCCACGGTCGTCATGCCGGCGGCGCGGCCGGCCGCCAGCCCGGCGGGGGCGTCCTCGAAGACCACGCAGCGCGCCGGGTCGACGCCGAGCCTGGCGGCGGCGAGCAGGTACGGCTCGGGGTCGGGCTTGCCGCGCGTGATGTCGTCGGCGGCGATCACCACAGGCGCGTCGATGCCGGCCTCGCGCAGCCGGGCCTCGGCGAGCGGCCGGGTGGCGGAGGTGACGACGGCCCAGCGGCCCTCCGGGAGGGAGGACAGCAGCTCCTTGGTGCCGGGCAGCAGGTCCACACCGCCGGGTACGTCCTCGACCTCCAGTTGCTCGATCCGGGCGAGGGCCTCGGGTATCCGGCCGGCGGGGAGCAACTCGGCGATGATCTCGACGGCGGGGCGGCCGTGCAGTTCGACGCGGGCGAAGTCCGCCGCCGCGATCCCGTACTCCTCGGCCCACCGGTTCCAGCAGCGGTCGACGGACGCGAGGGAGGAGACGAGCGTGCCGTCGTTGTCGAACAGGAGCGCTTCGGCGTGGAGCTTCATGGTCATGGGGCCTACGTTTCCGCTACCGGGGGCGGTCGCACCGGGTCTTTTGGCCCGTAATAGTCTCGGGCGCATGCTTGACGCCCTGACGGTCGCGGTCTCCGTGGCCGCGCTCGCCCTCGCCGCCTGGTGCGGCTTCGCCGCGTACCGGGACCAGCCGACGAAGGACTGGCACTTCATCGGCATGGCGGTGGTGACGCTGCTGGCGCTGGTGCAGCTGGTGGTGGGGATCGTGCGGCTGGCGGGCGGCGAGCAGGCCGACGAGGGTACGGCGATCTTCCTCGCGTATCTGGTCGGCGCGCTGTGCGCGGTGCCGGCGGCGGGGTTCATGTCGCTGGCGGAGCGCAGCCGCTGGGGCTCGGCGACGGTGGCGGCGGGCGCGGTGGTGCTGGCGGTGCTGGAAGTGCGCCTCTACGACATCTGGACGGTCTGAGATGGCGGGGCGCGGTCTGGCCAAGGGGCCCGGCATGCTGCTGGTGTGGCTGTACGGGGTGATGTCGGTCGGCGCGGTGTCGCGCTCGGTGCTGCAGATCGCGACCGAGTTCGACCGGGCGCCGCTGCCGTACACGCTGTCGGCGCTGGCGGCGGTGGTGTACGTGTTCATCACGTACACGCTGGTACGGGGCGGGGAGACGGCCCGCAAGGCGGCGCTGGTGTGCTGCGCCGCCGAGCTGGTGGGCGTGCTGACCGTGGGGACCTGGACGCTGGCCGATCCCGGCGCCTTCCCGGACGCCACGGTCTGGTCCGACTACGGATACGGGTACATCTTCATTCCGGTGCTGCTTCCGGTGACCGGGATCCTGTGGCTGCGGAGGGCTAAGCGGCCTTCTCCAGCGTGACGAGGGTCAGGCGCGGGCCGGCCTCGCGGGTGGCGACGGTCTCGTACCCCTTCTTGCGGTAGAGGCGCAGGTTCCCCTCGCTGCGGTGTCCGGTGAGGAGCTGGAAGCGCTTGGCGGCGGGGGAAGGGTCGGTGGCGAAGTGCTCCTCGATCGCGTCCAGGAGACGGCCGCCGAGGCCGTGGCGGCGCAGTCGCGGGTGGACGATGAGCTTGCCGATGGTGGCGGTGCCGGTGTCGTCGAGCTCTCCGCGTACGGAGGCGATGATCTCGTCGCCGAGCCGGGCGACGAGGGCGTGGCCGCGGTCGAGTTCGGCCTTGAGGTCGTCGAGTGACTGGGTGAGGGGTTCGATGCTGTAGTCGCCGTAGAGCTCGGCCTCGCTCTGGTAGCACAGGTACTGCAGCTTGAGGATGTGTTCGGCGTCCTGCGCGCTTGCCGCTGAGATGGTCACGCTCATGCCCATGTATGCATGCCTCCGGCTCACCTGGTCCGCCCTTGGGTCTACCGCTCCTTTCCCCGATGTTCAGGAACGGCAACCTCTGCCGTGAGCATTCTGCGCAGGCATCCCAGGCATCGGGAACGCATTGGTCCCAAACTGCCTTGTGAGATACCCAACTCCCCTGCGATTTCGCGGTAGGTGGGGTCGGTGGGCGACAACATCGCAGCCAGCAGGCGCCGGCAGTGGAGGGGGGCGCGGGCGATGGCGGTACGCAACGCCCTGTGCCGTTCGGCGACGAGCGCGGCGCGCTCGGGTTCGGCGTCCGACACGGGCTCGTGGGCGGTGTAGGGCAGTTCGCGCACGACGGTGCGCCGCGCGCGGCGGGCTTCGGCCCGGACGGCGCGGCGCAGCCAGTCGGCGGGGCTGCGGGGTACGCCGGGGCCGCCGTCGAGGCGCTCCAGGAGCCTGAGCCATACGGCTTGTTCGAGGTCGCCGGGCTCGACACCGGCGGCCGCGGCCTCCGCCTCGGACTCGGCGGCGAGCAGCGCGGTGAGGGTACGGACGAGTTCGGGGGCGGGGGCGGGGTGTTCGGGGGGTGTCATGCCGCCCACGACACGTCGTGGCCGCCCGCCGGTTGCCGCGCCGCCCTGAAACCGCCCGTCCGGGCGTCCCCCGAAGCGGCACGCTGACGCGGGCGCGCCGCCCCGACGGGCGGGACGGGGGCCGGGGCGGGGGCGGGGGCGGGACGGGTCCGTGACGCACGAGGCGTCGCGCCGAGCGGTGACGCGCGCCCTGGCGGGCGAGACCCGGGCAGGTGCACGAGCCGGGGCGCACGGGCGTGACGCCGGGCCCCCGCGCGCGGGGCAATACACCGAGCGGTAACGCGCACCCCGGCGTGAGGAGGCCACGGCAGGCGCACGAGCCGGGGCGCACGGGCGGGTGCACGGGCCGGGGCGCACGGGCGGGTGCACGGGCCGGGGCGCCGAGCGCGCGCGTCCCGGCGACGCGCGCCGCTCGGGGCCGGAGCCGACCGGGAGCCGGGCAGAGCCGGCGCCGCTACCGGCGCCGGAACGGCGGCAGGAACGGCGTTGGCCCGCGGCGCGCCCGGCGCCCTCCCGTCGACGGTCCCGCGCCCGCCCAGCGGGATGGCGCTGGCCCGGCGCCCACCTGGCCGTGGCGCGGCAGTGGCACGGGACCCCGCCCCCGGTGGACCGGCGGCGCGCCCCGTGGTGGGCCAGTGCCCCGCCCCCCCCGGTGGGCCGGCGGCGCGCCCCGACGGGGGCGGGAGGGGGGGTCAGGGGCGGGTGCGGAAGTCCGCGGCGGCCAGGAGGCCCGTGTCGGGCTGGTCGGTGAAGATGCCGTCGATGCCGGTGGCGAAGTACGCCTTGTACGCACCGAAGACGTCCCCGTACGCCGCCGGGTCCGTGCCGCGGCGGAAGTCGGCCGGCAGGAAGCTGTTCTCGTTGCGCAGCGTGTAGGGGTGGAGGACCAGTCCCTTGGCGTGGGCGTCGCGCACCAGCGTGGTGGGCTTGCCCAGCTTGCCGTCCTTGCCCTTCGGGATGACCAGGTCCAGCAGGGGGCCGATGCCCTGTGCGTACGACGCGATCCACTTCAGGCCCTCGGGAGTGATCAGGTCGGCGACCGTGCGCGGGTCGCCCGCCTCGCGGAAGTCCCAGGGGCGGTCGTCCGCCGTCCACAGCAGCACGACGCGCGGCGTGGAGACGAGCTTGGCCATCCGCTGCATGCTGGTCGGCTCGAACGACTGGAGGAACGTCGGCGAGTCGGCGCCGTGGCGTCCGTACCGGCGCAGCAGCTTCGCCAGCGGCTCCTCCAGGCCGAGGCCGAGGCCCCGGAAGTAGGTGGGGTGCTTGGTCTCGACGTACAGCCAGATCGGGCGGCCCCGGCGGCGGCCCTCCTTCTCGGCCCAGCGCAGCACCTCCTCGAAGGTGGGTATCGTCCAGCGCCCGTCGTAGACGGTGTTCTCCTGGCGCGTGCCGGGGATGCGCTCCTTGGCGCGCAGCGTCTTCAGCTCGGCGAGGGTGAAGTCCTCGGTGAACCACCCGGTCAGCGAGGTGCCGTCGACGGTCTTCGTCGTCTTGCGGGACGCGAACTCGGGGTGGTCGGCGACATCCGTCGTGCCCGTGATGTCGTTCTCGTGCCGGCAGACCAGGTGCCCGTCCTTGGTCGGGACGAGGTCCTGCTCGATGACGTCCGCGCCCATGTCGAGGGCGAGCTGGTAGGAGCCGAGGGTGTGCTCGGGGCGGTAGCCGCTGGCGCCGCGGTGCGCGATGACCGTCGGGACGGGCAGCTTGTACGAACCCGACGGGCGCCCCTGCGCCTGCGCCGCGGTGCCGGCCGCGCCGACGGAGAGGGCGGCGGCCGAGCCGAGTACCGCCGCTGCTCCCAGTACGGTCCGGCGGGCGGGGCTGCTGTGCGCACCCTGTGTCATGGAGGCTCCTTCGACGAGCGTGTTTCGGACTGACGAGCGAGGCCCGATCGTAGGCAGGGGTGCCTTACGTACGGGAGACCCCGGACGAACGCATGGAAAACACGGGTCAACACTGCGTATCGACTCGGTGAACCCGATGTGCGCCCGCGCCTGACCCGCGAGTATCGTCCTCACCTGCACATACTGGTCACGTACGTGGTCGGCTACTTCGACGGAGGACTCGTTGTCCCGCTTCGCGCTCATCAAGGCAGTGCTCGGCCCGGTCATGCGCCTGATGTTCCGCCCTCGCGTGGAGGGCGCCGAGAACATCCCCGGCACCGGGCCGGTCATCCTGGCGGGCAACCACCTGACGTTCATCGACTCGATCGTCCTGCCGATCGTGTGCGACCGTCAGGTGTTCTTCATCGGCAAGGACGAGTACGTCACGGGCAAGGGCCTCAAGGGCCGGCTCATGGCGTGGTTCTTCACGGGCGTCGGCATGATCCCGGTGGACCGGGACGGCGCCAACGGTGGCGTGGCCGCCCTGATGACGGGGCGCCGGGTGCTGGAGGAGGGCAACGTCTTCGGCATCTACCCGGAGGGCACCCGCTCCCCCGACGGCCGCCTCTACCGGGGGCGTACGGGTATCGCGCGCCTCACGCTGATGACGGGCGCGCCGGTGGTGCCGTTCGCGATGATCGGCACGGACAAGCTCCAGCCGGGCGGCGCGGGCCTGCCGCGCCCGGGCCGGGTGACGGTGCGCTTCGGTGAGCCGATGGAGTTCTCGCGCTACGAGGGCATGGACCGTGACCGGTATGTGCTGCGGGCGGTGACGGACTCGGTGATGGCCGAGGTAATGCGGCTGTCGGGGCAGGAGTACGTGGACATGTACGCCACGAAGGCGAAGGCAGCGTAGGCGCCTCCGGCCGCGGGACGTGAAACGGGGCGGCGCCCCGGTAGGGCAGGAGTGCCGTACCGGGGCGCCGCCCCATGTGCGAGAGGTGACCGTCCCGGTGGCCTGGGCCGGTTGCCGGTGACCACCCGCGTGGGGTCCGGAGCGCCGGCTCCGGGGCCTGCGCCTCCCGCCCGGTGCGTACGGACCCCCGTGGTGCGGGCCCACGCGTTGCCGGGGCCTGCGCCTCCCGCCCGGTGCGGACGGGCCTGTCCTCGGTGCGGGCGGGCCCACCGTGGAGCGGGGCCCCGCATGGCCGGGCCAGTGCCTCCCGGTACGGGCGGGGATTGGGCCGTTCGCGGGGTGGCCGGCCAGGTGGGCTACGGGTGCTCCGCGCCCTCCTCCAGCTTCTGGCCGCGCAGCAGGAACCAGGCCGCGACCGCCGTCGCCAGCAGGACCACCGCGCCGGCGCCGGCCGCGATGCGGAGGCCCTCGACGAAGGCGTCCTGCGCGGCGGTGACCAGCGCGCCGGCCGTCGCGTCCGGCAGGCCGGCGGACGCCTCCACCGCGCCGCCCAGCGATTGGTGGGCGGCCGCCGAGGTGGCCGCGGGGACGCCCTCCGGGGTGACGAAGTCGCTGTACACGCCGGTCACGACGGAGCCGAGGAGCGCGATGCCGAGCGCCGCGCCGAGTTCGTACGCCGTCTCGGACACCGCCGACGCGGCACCCGCCTGTTCGCGCGGGACGCTGGAGAGGATCACGTCGGCGGTCACCGTGAACGCGAAGCCCGCGCCGATGCCGACGACCAGCAGGGACGCGCCGAGCATCGGGTAGCCGGTGGACCGGTCGAGCAGGGTCAGCACGGCGAGCGCCAGGCCCACCGCGGCGAGGCCGGCCGACACCACGGACCGTACCGAGAACCGCCGGGCGACGACGCCCGCGATCAGACCGGCCGTCACGGCTCCGATGGCGGCGGGAAGTTCGGCGAGGCCCGCCTCCAGGGGAGAACGTCCTTGGACCAGCTGGAGGAACTGGGAGAGGAAGAACACGAGCCCGGACAGGCCCAGGATGGTCAGCAGGTCGGCGAGCACCGCTCCGGAGAAGCCCCGGTGGTGGAACAGCCGCATGTCGAGCAGCGGTGCGTCGAGCCGGAGCTGCCGCCGTACGAACCAGGTCAGGGCGGCCACGCCGATGACGGCGGCGACGCCCATGTCGAGGCGCAGTCCGTGCGCGGCGGCTTCCTTGACGGCGTATACGACGCCGATCATGCCGACGAGGGAGAGGCCGACGCTGGGCAGGTCCCAGGGACCGGGCGCCGGGTTCTTCGACTCGGGGATGAACTTGATGCCGACGAGGACGAGGACGACCATCACCGGCAGGTTGATCAGGAAGACCGAGCCCCACCAGTAGTGCTCCAGCAGGAACCCGCCGACGACCGGGCCGACGGCCGCGCCGGCGGACGCCATGGCGCCCCAGATGCCGATGGCGAGGCTGCGCTCGCGCGGGTCGTGGAAGAGGTTGCGGATGAGCGCCAGCGTGGACGGCATGAGGGTCGCGCCGGCGACGCCGAGCAGCGCGCGGGCGACGATCATCATCTCGGGGGTGGTGGCGTACGCGTTGAGCACGGAGACGGCACCGAAGGCGGCGGCCCCCACGAGCAGCAGCTTCTTGCGGCCGATGCGGTCGCCGAGGCTGCCCATGGAGACGAGCAGTCCGGCGATGACGAAGGAGTAGACGTCGCCTATCCACAGCAGCTGGGTGCCGGTCGGCTTGAGGTCCTCGCTGAGGAACGGGGTCGCGAGGCCGAGTACGGTGGCGTCGACCGCCACCAGCAGCACGGCCAGGACCAGTACGGCGAGTGCCAGCCACCGGCCCGGGCGGCGCAGAACCTCCGATTCCTTGGTCTGCTGATCGGTTCGGGTCATCTCTCCACGCTCCTGCGTGCTCCGCCGAGCAGCAACTCGGCGATCATGTACTGGAAGTCCTTGGCGGCGACCCGCCCGTCCTGCACGGCCCAGGCACAGGTGCCGATGAGGCCGTAGAGCGCCTCGGTGAGCCAGGCGGGCGAGAGGTCGATCCGGAACTCGCCCTGCTCCTGGCCGCGCCGGAAGAGCGCGGCGACGCGGGCGTCGAGGCGGGCCCAGCCCTCGTTCATCTGGTCGCCCTCGAAGAGCTGGTTCTCGGTGACGAGGAACGCGAGCAGCCCGGCTACCGGCTCCAGTCCGGCGATGAGCCGGCGCAGCGCCTCCTCGGCGGTGCCGTCGTCGAACCGGGCGGCCTCGATGGCCGCCTCGAATTCCTGGATCCCGAGCGCTTCCAGCGCCCTGACCAGCGCGTCCCGCCCGGCGAAGTGCCGGTGGAGGGTGGCCCGGCCGATGCCTGCGGCGCGGGCGACCTCGTCCATGGTGGCGGTCGCCTTGCGGGAGAGGAGGGCGGCGGCGGTGCGCAGCACCTGCTCACGGTCGACTGTCATGAGACAACGATAGCCCACGTGAGACATGAGTGTCTCATCCGAAATTCGATCGACTCACCAACGGAGGGACAGGATGCTGAGGCGCATGAAGCCGCTGCTGCTGATCGACGTGGACGGTCCGCTCAATCCGTATGCCGCGAAGGCCCAGCGACGACCCGAGGGGTACGGCACCCATCGGATGCGGCCGACGGGGTGGACGGACGGGAAGCCGCTGCGGGTGTGGCTCAACCCCGCGCACGGCGAGGAGCTCCGGGAGCTGGCACGCCTCTACGAGCTGGTCTGGGCGACGACCTGGAAGGGCGAGGCCAACGACTGGACAGGGCCGCGGCTTGGGCTGCCCGAGCTGCCGTACATCGACTGGCCCCGGATGCACGGAAAGGCCCCTCGCGGGACCTTCTGGAAGACGCAGTACATCCTTCAGTACGCGGCGGGGCGGCCGTTCGCCTGGGTCGACGACGACATCACTGCGTACGACCGCGAGTACGTCGAGCGGGAACACCTCGCCGCCGCCCTGCTGGTGCACGTCGATGAGCGTATCGGCCTGACGCGGCCGGACTTCGACGCGCTCGCGGAGTGGGCGGCGGCGCTGTGATCGTCGGTGTCAGTGCTTGGCGGTGGCCCAGGCGCGCTGGATCACCAGGTCGGCCTTGACCTCGGCCAGCTGGGTGGCGACGGCGGAGGGGGCCGTGCCGCCCCGGCCGTTGCGGGAGGCGAGAGCGCCGGGGACGTTCAGGACCGTCCGTACCTCGGGGGTGAGGTGCTCGGAGATCTTGGCGAACTGTTCGTCGGTGAGCTGGTCCAGCTCGATGCCGTGCGCCTCACACTCCTTGACGCACTCGCCCGCGACCTCGTGCGCCACCCGGAACGGCACACCCTGCTTGACCAGCCATTCCGCGATGTCCGTCGCGAGGGAGAAGCCGGCCGGGGCGAGCTCCTCCATCCGCTCCCGGTTGACCGTGAGCGTGGCCATCATGCCGGTGAAGGCGGGCAGCAGGACCTCCAGCTGGTCGCAGGAGTCGAAGACCGGCTCCTTGTCCTCCTGGAGGTCGCGGTTGTACGCGAGCGGGAGCGCCTTGAGGGTCGCCATGAGCCCCGTCAGGTTGCCGATCAGGCGGCCCGACTTGCCGCGTGCGAGCTCGGCGATGTCCGGGTTCTTCTTCTGCGGCATGATCGACGAGCCGGTCGAGAAGGCGTCGTGCAGGGTCACGAAGGAGAACTCCTTCGTGTTCCAGATGATGACCTCCTCGGCGATCCGGGAGAGGTTCACGCCGATCATCGCGGTGATGAACGCGAACTCGGCCACGAAATCGCGCGAGGCGGTGCCGTCGATCGAGTTGCCCGCGCTGCCGTTCTCGAAGCCCAGGTCCCTGGCGACCGCCTCCGGGTCGAGCCCGAGGGACGAGCCGGCGAGAGCACCGGAGCCGTACGGGGAGACCGCCGTGCGCTTGTCCCACTGGCGCAGCCGCTCGGCGTCCCGGGAGAGGGACTGCACATGGGCGAGCACATGGTGGGCGAAGAGCACCGGCTGGGCGTGCTGGAGGTGCGTACGGCCCGGCATGGCGACGTCCGGGTGCGCCTCCGCCAGGCCCACGAGGGCGTCCTGGAGGTCGGCGAGGAGCCCGCCGATGGTCCGGGCGTGGTCGCGCAGGTACATCCGGAAGAGCGTGGCGACCTGGTCGTTGCGGGACCGGCCGGCGCGCAGCTTGCCGCCGAGGTCGGGGCCGAGCCGCTCCAGCAGGCCGCGCTCCAGCGCGGTGTGGACGTCCTCGTCGGCGATGGTGCCGACGAAGGAGCCGTTCGCGACGTCCGCCTCCAGCTGGTCGAGGCCCGCGAGCATGCGCGTCAGCTCGTCGGCCGTCAGCAGTCCCGCCTTGTGGAGCACGCGCGCGTGGGCGCGCGAGCCGGCGATGTCGTACGGCGCGAGGCGCCAGTCGAAGTGCACGGACGCCGACAGCTTGGCCAGTGCCTCGGCGGGACCGTCGGCGAAGCGGCCGCCCCAGAGCCGGACGTCACCGTTGTTGCTGCTCAACTCTGCTCCTCAGGAGGGTGCGGATGTGCGGCCGCCTCCCCACCCCTGAGGTGAGGAGGCGGCTGTCGAACGAATCGGGGTCAGGCCAGGTCACGCTTGGCGGCGATCTTCGACGACAGGGCGAAGATGTCGATGAAGCCCTGCGCCTTCGACTGGTCGAAGGTGTCGCCCGAGTCGTACGTCGCGAGGTTGAAGTCGTACAGCGACTCGTCCGACTTCCGGCCGGTGACGACGGCGCGGCCGCCGTGCAGGGTCATCCGGATGTCGCCGGAGACGTGCTGGTTGGCCTCGTTGATGAAGCCGTCCAGGGCCCGCTTGAGCGGCGAGAACCACAGGCCGTCGTAGACCAGCTCGCCCCAGCGCTGCTCGACCTGCCGCTTGTAGCGGGCCAGCTCGCGCTCGACGGTGACGTTCTCCAGCTCCTGGTGGGCGGTGATCAGCGCGATGGCGCCGGGGGCCTCGTAGACCTCGCGGGACTTGATGCCGACCAGCCGGTCCTCGACCATGTCGATCCGGCCGATGCCCTGGGCGCCGGCGCGCTGGTTGAGCTGCTGGATCGCCTGGAGGACGGTGACGGGCTGCCCGTCGATGGCGACCGGGACACCCTCCTTGAAGGTGATGATCACCTCGTCGGCCTCGCGCGGGGTGGCCGGGTTCGAGGTGTACTCGTAGATGTCCTCGATCGGCGCGTTCCAGATGTCCTCGAGGAAGCCGGTCTCGACGGCCCGCCCGAAGACGTTCTGGTCGATGGAGTACGGGGACTTCTTGGTGGTCGCGATCGGCAGCTCGGCCTTCTCGGCGAAGGCGATGGCCTTGTCGCGGGTCATCGCGTAGTCACGCACCGGGGCGATGCACTTCAGGTCGGGGCCGAGGGCCTGGATGCCGGCCTCGAAGCGGACCTGGTCGTTGCCCTTGCCGGTGCAGCCGTGGGCGACGATCGAGGCGTCGTGCTTCTTGGCGGCGGCGACCAGGTGCTTGACGATCGCGGGCCGGGAGAGCGCCGAGACCAGCGGGTAGCGGTCCATGTACAGGGCGTTGGCCTTGATCGCCGGGAGGCAGTACTCGTCGGCGAACTCGTCCTTGGCGTCCGCGACCTCGGCCTCGACCGCACCGCAGGCGAGCGCGCGCTTGCGGATGACGTCCAGGTCCTCGCCGCCCTGGCCGACGTCCACGGCGACGGCGATGACCTCGGCACCCGTCTCCTCGGCGATCCAGCCGATGGCGACGGAGGTGTCCAGTCCGCCCGAGTAGGCGAGTACGACGCGCTCGGTCACGGGTTTCTCCTTACGGTGCATTCACTGACAGGTATAACTATGCAGAGCGCCGTATGTTTTGTCAACGCCGGGCCCGGACGGCCCGACGGCGGGGTGGCCGGTCCCGCGACGCCCCGGCAGGGGCCCCGGGGGCGCACCCGCCGCGCGACGCCGGCACCCGGCGCGGACACCGGGGGTTCGCGCACCCCCACCCCATCGGTGAATTTTCAACTCTGACGCCGTGTTATCGAGCGCCGGAAAGGAATTCACTTCACCTTTCGAGCAGTTGATCCCTCATCGAAGCTATTGAATGGGCAACCGTGTTGCAATACCGGTATCAACGTCTACGCTGGACAGTGAGATTGAGGATGTGAATGACAACAGAAAGGAGGTGTGCGAGATGCGCGTCTACGAACGTCCGACGCTGACCGCGGCAGGATCGTTCCGCAGGACCGGCCTGGGCACCACCAGGGGGCCGGAAAAGCACCTCGTCCTGAAGTTCAGCTTGTGAGCATTTCCGCATGGCGGCGGGTTGCGGCATCCATTCCCGCAGCCCCCGTCCTTTGATCTTTCCGCCCGGGGAGAGACCGTCATGGCGTGTGCCGACTGGTTCGTCGTCCTTCCGGACTCCGCTTCGGCGGCGCGGGTCGGAGCCGCGCTGCGCGGCCCGGCGGTCCAGGAGGTCAGCCACCCGTCGGGCCGGCCCTGGCTGCTCGGCAGCTGGGCCTCCCGGGACATGGCCGTCGGCGAGGCGGGCCGGGTGAGGATCGCGGTCGTCGGTGACCACGCGACCACCGCCGGACGGCTCACCGCGGCGGCCCGCCGGACGGACACGCTCGCCGGCCTCGACGCGTTGGCCGGGTCCCTGGTCGGAAGCGTGCACCTGGCCGCCTCGGTCGCCGGATGCGTACGCGTCCAGGGGACCGTCACCGGCCTCCGCCGGGTGTTCCACGCCCGGATCGGTGACGTCACGGTGGCCGCCGACCGGGCCGACGTCCTGGCCGGCCTGCTCGACGCGGAGGTCGACGAACAGCGACTGGCCGTCCACCTGCTGAACACGTCCGGACTGCACCCGGTGACGGGCGAGCCCGTGTGGCGCGGCGTGCACGCCCTGCCGCCCCGTCACTACCTGGCGCTGGACCCCGACGGGCAGCGGCCACGGGCCGTCGGCTGGTGGTCCCCTCCCGAGCCGGTGGTGCCGATGGCCGAGGGCGCGCACGCGCTGCGGGACGCGCTGGCGGCCGCTGTCGAGGCCCGCGTACGGGGCCGGGACGTGGTGAGCTGCGACCTGGGCGGGCTGGACTCGACCTCGGTGTGCTCCCTGGCCGCCCGCGACGGGGCGAAGGTCGTCGCGTACACCGCCGAAGGCCTCGACCCCATGGGCGACGACGTGACCTGGGCCCGCCGGACGGTCACCGCGCTGGGCGGTGTGGAGCACCACGTCATCCCCGGGGACCGCCTGCCCATGGTGTACGAGGGCCTCGGCGACGTGGACGACCGCTTCGACGAGCCGTGCCCGGTCGCCGTCCAGCGCGACCGCTGGATGGCCATCCCCCGGCTGGCCACGTCACGCGGATCGCGGCTGCACCTGACCGGCTTCGGCGGCGACGAGCTGCTCGCCGGCTCGCCCGCGCACCTGCACGCGCTGATGCGTACGCGTCCCAGGACCGCCCTGCAGCGGGTGCGCGGCTTCGCCGCCCAGCGCCCGTGGCCGTACCGGGAAACGCTCCGGCAGCTGTGGGACAACAGCACCTACCGGGCCTGGCTCGCCCGGGTCGGTGAACAGCTCACCGCCGTACCGCCCCCGTTGGAGACACCGACCCTGGACTGGGGCACACCGCCGCGCATGCCCCCGTGGGCGACGCCCGACGCGGTCGACGCGGTGCGTGAGCTGATCCGTTCCGCCGCCCGCGGCGCCGAACCGCTGGCGCCGACCCGCGGGCAGCACGTCGAGTTGGAGGCCATGGGCAGCACCTCCCGCATGGTGCGGCAGCTGGGTCAGATGGCCGCCCGCATCGGGCTCGGGCTCGCCGCTCCGTACTACGACGACCGCGTGCTCGAAGCGGGCCTGTCGGTGCGGCCGCAGGACAGGATCACCCCCTGGCGGTACAAGCCGCTCATCGTCGAGGCGATGCGCGGCATCGTCCCCGACGAGAGCCTGACCCGCCACACCAAGGACGGCGGGGACCAGGAGGTGGAGGCGGGGCTGCGGGAGAACCGTGGCGCGTTGCTGGCCCTGTGCGACGACTCCCGGCTTGCCCGCCTCGGCCTGATCGACGCGGACGCGCTGCGCGAGGTGTGCGCACGGCCGCTGCCCCCTGCCCTGCAATTCGACGCGCTGTACCAGACGGTGGCGTGCGAAATGTGGCTGCGCGCGCGGGAATCCGTCACCATTCCGGGCTGATTCCTACGGTCGATGTGGAGATGGTCATGACGTTCACTTTGCGCGACGGTGTGTTCACGGTCGAGACGGAGTACGGAATCGCACTCCTCGATGAGGACCGCGACCAGTATTGGACGCTCAATCCGAGCGCCGCCCTCATTCTGCGGACGCTGCTGGACGGCGGCAGCGCCGACGACGCCGTACGAACGCTCACCCAGGAGTACGCGGTCGAGAAGGACACCGCACACCGGGACGTCCAGGAACTGGTCGGTGAATTGAGCGCGGCGGGCCTGGCGGAGGAGGACACCGGACGCCCGCTCGTACGGCACGGCATACGCCGGTGGCGGCCGGAGAAGAAAAGCCGGTGAGGAAGAAAAGCCGATGAGTACGCCGGAAGCCATTTTCCACCGCCCGCGTTCGGTGCCCCTGCGGCGCCGGATCCTGGTCCGGCTCGTCGTGGGCGTCGCGCGGCTCCTCGCCACCCGGCGTCCCCGTCACATCCGTGCCGTACTGGACCGGCTCCGCCGCGGCGCCCGCCCGGCCACCGTCGAACAGACCCGGGCCGCCCGGGACGCCGTGGTCGCGGTCAGCCTGGCCTGCGGCGGCCGGGAAGGGTGCCTGCCCCGGTCCCTGGCCACCACGCTGCTGTGCCGGCTGCACGGCCAGTGGCCGACGTGGTGCGTGGGCGCGCGGCGCCTGCCGCCCTTCGGCGCGCACGCCTGGGTGGAGGCGGAGGGGGTGCCGGTGGGCGAGGACTATCCACCCGACTACTTCCGCCCGCTCCTCACCGTGCCCGCCGTGAGTGCCGACCGGTGAGCCCCCGAGCGGCCGGCGGGCGTCGCCGGATCGGCCTCCGGGGCGTCCTGCGTCTGCTGTACGGACACCGGCGGTGGGTCGGCCTCGCCGTGCTGCTGACGCTGAGCGCTTCGGCACTGAGCCTGGCCCAGCCCCTGCTGGTGAAGAAGGTGATCGAGTCGACCTCGTCCGGGAGCGCGGTCGGGCCGGTCATCGCGCTGCTGGTCGTCTTCTTCGTCGCACAGGTGCTGGTACAGGGCCTCGCCCAGTACGTCGTGGCCCGCACGGGCGAAGGCATCGTGCTGGGTATCCGGCTCCGCCTCGTCCGGCATGTGCTGCGGCTGCCGATGGCCGTGTACGACCGGCAGCGCATCGGCGACCTGATCTCGCGCGCCGGCACCGACAGCACCACCCTGCGGCTGCTCATCGCCGAGGGCTTCACGGACGCGGTGACCGGCGGCATCGCGCTGGCCGGCGTCGTGGCGCTGATGCTGTGGCTCGACTGGCTGCTGTTCCTCGTCGTGCTGGCCCTGGTGGCGGTCGCCTCGGTGGTCGTGGGCTCGGTCCTGCGCGGCATCGAGGCCGCCTCGGTGGTCACCCAGCGGGAGACGGGTGCGATGACCGCCGATCTGGAGCGCGCGCTCTCCGCCATCCGTACCGTCCGGGCCAGCCGCGCCGAGCAGCGCGAGACGGACCGCATCGCCGATCGGGCCCGGTCGGCGTACGCGGGGAGCATACGGATGGCGAAGCTCGACGCGGTGGTGGCACCGGCGATCGAGCTGGCCGTCAAGGGGTCGTTCATCGTCGTGCTGCTCGTCGGCGGTCTGCGCGTCGCCGACCGGCAGGGCTCGCTGGCCGATCTCGCCGCGTTCCTGCTGTACATGATCTATCTGGTGGGGCCGATCGGCATGCTGTTCCAGTCCCTCAGCACCATGGAGCAGGGCGTGGGGGCGTACCGCCGGGTCACGGACGTGATGGCCATGCCCACCGAGCAGGACACCGTTCGCGAGCCGGTCCCCCGGGCGGTGTCCGGGCCGCCGCGCGCGCCGGTGCTGGAGTTCCGTGACGTGTGGTTCGGCTACGAGCCGCACCGCCCCGTCCTTCGGGGGGTGAGTTTCGAGGTGCCGCCGAGGTCCCATGTCGCGCTGGTCGGCAACTCCGGCGTCGGCAAGTCGACCGTCTTCGCGCTCATCGAGCGCTTCTACGACCCGGATCGCGGCCGTATCCTCTTCGACGGCCAGGACGTCGCCGCGCTCGGCCGCGCCGAGCACCGCGCCCGTATCGGCCTGGTGGAGCAGCACGCCCCGGTGATGTACGGGACGCTGCGGGAGAACCTGATGTACGCCGCCCCCGACGCCGGGCCGGAGGAGCTGGAGCGGGTGCTCGAACTGGCGCATCTCACCGACCTGGTGTCCCGGTTGCCGCGCGGCCTGGACACCGACGCCGGTGAGCACGGCATGTCGCTGTCCGGCGGCGAACGCCAGCGGATCGCGATCGCCCGGTCCCTGCTGGCCCGGCCCGAGCTGCTGCTGCTCGACGAGCCGACGGCGCACCTGGACGCGGCCAACGAGGAGGCGCTGCGCCGGTCGATCCGGCACACCACGGCCGAGTGCGCGCTGCTGGTCATCGCCCACCGGTTCTCGACGATCCGCGCGGCGGACCTGATCGTCGTCCTGGACGGGGGGCGCGTCGTCGCCACCGGCAGCCATGACGAACTGCTGGACACCAGCGGCCACTACCGTCTTTTGTCGGACGCGCAACCGGCCGGACGATAATGCGCCCATGGGAAAAAGATACGAACGCATCGACGGCCGGATACGGGACTTCATCGAGCAGCAGCCGGTCTTCTTCACCGCCACCGCCCCGCTGACGGGCGACGGGCACGTCAACCTCTCCCCCAAGGGCCGCAAGGGCACGCTCGTCGTCCTCGACGAACTGACTCTGGCCTACCTCGACTTCGGCGGCAGTACCGCCGAGACCCTCGCCCACCTGCGCGAGCAGGGCAACGGCCGGATCACCCTCATGTGGTGCGCCTTCAGCGGCCCCCCGAAGGTGCTGCGCGTGCACGGGAAGGGCGAGGCCGTCTTCCGGGACGACCCACGCTGGGCGGAGTACATCCCGTACTTCAAGGAGGCCGACGGCCCGGCGGCCCGCGCCATCGTCGTGGTCCACGCCCAGCGGGTCAGTGACTCGTGCGGCTTCGCCGTGCCGTTCATGGACTACCGCGAGGAGCGCACCCAGCACGCCGAGCACTTCGCCCGCAAGACGGACGAGGAGTTCGCGGCGTACTGCGAGAAGAAGGAGCACCTCGGGGTGAGCCTGGACGGGTTGCCGGCCCTCCCGCTGCCGCTGCCGGCGCGTACGGACGTGCCCTAGAGCCCTGTCCGGCCCAGCCGTTCGGCCGCGTTCGAGGAGCGGCCGCCGCACGGTGCGCATACGGTCCGGGTCATGCGCCTCGCTCTCGTCCTCGCGTCCGTGCTCCTGCTGGCCCCCGCCGCGCCCGTGGACCGTGAACCGCTGCCCGCGCGGATGGCGGACACGGGCGGCGGTACGCAGCTGATCACGGCCGAAGCCCCGCACGCCCGGTCCACCACCGGGACGGTGACGTGGTGGGACCGGCGCGGCGGGCGGTGGGTGCGGGTGGGGTCGGCGCAGGCGCGGTTCGGCGCGAACGGCCTGGTGGAGGGGGCGCGGCGCCGCCAGGGCACGTCGACCACACCGACGGGCCTCTACCCCTT
This sequence comes from Streptomyces sp. CB03234, assembly GCF_001905885.1. GTDB lineage: Bacteria > Actinomycetota > Actinomycetes > Streptomycetales > Streptomycetaceae > Streptomyces. The sequence goes on from NZ_LIYH01000007.1 coordinate 209,477, forward strand.
CCCGTACGCCTTCGGCATCGAGACCGCCCCGCCGGGCACGGCGTTCCCGTACCGCCGGGTGACGCGGGATTCCTGGTGGTGCCAGGACAACCGCTCGCGCGCGTACAACCGCTGGGTGGAGGGGCTGCCGGCCCACTGCCGGGCGGCGGAGGCGGAGCACCTCATCTCTTACGGGAGGCGGTACGCACACGCGCTGGTGATCGGGTTCAACTACGAGCGCCCGGTACGCGGGCGCGGCGCGGGCATCTTCCTGCACGTCAAGGGGCGTGGGCCGACGGCCGGTTGTGTGGCCGTGCCGGCGGGCGCGATGCGGCGGATCCTGGCGTGGGCGGAACCGGCGCGCCGACCGCACATCGCGATCGGTACGAGCGGGGGCGGCCGGACGGCGATCGTCCGGACCGGAGCGCGAGAGAGCGCCGCGCCGTGAGGAGAGCGCCGCTCTCGCAAGGGAGCGGCGCTCAGCCGGTAGGGCGGCGCCCCACCTTCACGCGGCGCTCCGCGCCGTGGCTGCCGCGGCTACCGCTCCTTCTGCGCCAGCCGCAGCAAGTGGTCCGCGAGCGCCTGGCCGCCGGCCGGGTCGCGGGAGATCAGCAGCAGCGTGTCGTCGCCGGCGATGGTGCCGAGGATGGCGTGCAGTTCGGCCTGGTCGATGGCCGAGGCGAGGAACTGGGCGGCGCCCGGCGGCGTACGCAGGACCACCAGGTTGGCGGAGGCCTCGGCGGAGATCAGCAGCTCGCCCGAGAGGCGCCGCATCCGCTCCTCCTTGGCCGACTCGCCGAGCGGGGCCTGCGGGGTGCGGAAACCGCCCTCGCTGGGCACCGCGTAGATCAGTTCGCCGCCCGTGTTGCGGATCTTCACCGCGCCCAGCTCGTCGAGGTCCCGGGAGAGCGTCGCCTGGGTGACGCTCAGCCCGTCGTCGGCGAGGAGCTTCGCCAGCTGGCTCTGGGATCGCACCGGCTGCCGGTTGAGGATGTCCACGATCCGGCGGTGGCGTGCGGTGCGGGTCTGCGGAACGGACGGCCCGCCGTGCTCAATGTCCTGCGCGTCGGTCATCGTCGTCTCATTCTCCGGATCGTCCTTCCCCGTGCACGCTGCTGAGGACGCCGGGCAGGGCCCGGAGGAAGGCGTCCACTTCGTCGTCACCGATGATCAGCGGCGGCATGAGCCGTACGACATCGGGAGCGGGCACGTTCACCAGGAGGCCGGCGTCCTGAGCCGCCTGCTGCACCTGGGGCGCGAGGGGCTCGGTGAGCACGATACCCAGCAGCAGGCCCGCACCGCGGACGTGGGAGACCAGCGGGTGGCCCAGGGCCTCGATTCCGTCGCGCAGCTTCTCGCCGAGGCGCTTGACCTGGTCGAGCGCCGAACCGGCACCGAGGGTGTCGAGTACGGCGAGCCCGGCGGCGCACGCGACGGGGTTGCCGCCGAAGGTGGTGCCGTGGTGGCCGGGCTTCAGCAGCTCGGCCGCCGGGCCGAAGGCGACGGTCGCGCCGATGGGCAGGCCGCCGCCGAGGCCCTTGGCGAGGGTGACGATGTCCGGCTCGACGCCGTGCGCCTGGTGCTCGAACCAGTGGCCGCACCGGCCGATGCCGGTCTGCACCTCGTCCAGGACGAGCAGTGTGCCGGTGGCGCGGGTGATCTCGCGGGCGGCCTTCAGGTAGCCGGGCGGCGGGACGACGACACCGTTCTCGCCCTGGATGGGTTCGATGATGACAAGAGCGGTGCTCTCCGAGACAGCCTCGCGCAGCGCGTCGACGTCTCCGTACGGTACGTGTGTGACGTCCCCCGGCAGGGGCAGGAACGGCTCCTGCTTGCCGGGCTGGCCGGTGAGCGCCAGCGCGCCCATCGTCCGGCCGTGGAAGCCGCCGCTCGTGGCGACCATGTGGGTCCGGCCGGTCAGCCGCCCGATCTTGAAGGCTGCCTCGTTGGCCTCGGCGCCGGAGTTGCAGAAGAAGACCCGTCCGGGGCGGCCGAGGAGCTGGAGGAGCCGTTCGGCGAGCGCGACGGGCGGTTCGGCGACGAAGAGGTTGGAGACGTGGCCGAGGGAGGCGATCTGCCGCGACACCGCCTCGACGACGGCGGGGTGCGCGTGGCCGAGGGCGTTGACGGCGATGCCGCCGACGAAGTCGACGTACTCGGTGCCGTCCGCGTCCCACACCTTGGCGCCCTCACCGCGTACGAGCGGGAGCCGGGGCGTGCCGTAGTTGTCCATCAGCGCGCCCTGCCAGCGCTGGGTCAGGTGCTCGTTCCCGGTCACGATTCCCCCTGTCCGTCCGGCACGACCATCGTGCCGATGCCCTCGTCGGTGAAGATCTCCAGCAGGATGGAGTGCTGCACCCGCCCGTCGATGACGCGGGCGGTGGTGACGCCGTTGCGTACGGCGTGCAGGCAGCCCTCCATCTTGGGGACCATGCCGCTGGAGAGCTCGGGCAGCAGCTTCTCCAGCTCGGTGGCGGTGAGCCGGCTGATGACCTCGTCGCTGTGGGGCCAGTCCTCGTAGAGGCCCTCGACGTCGGTCAGGACCATCAGGGTCTCGGCACCCAGCGCCGCAGCGAGTGCCGCAGCCGCCGTATCAGCATTGACGTTGTAGACATGTCCGTCGTCCTGGGAACGGGCGATCGAGGAGACGACCGGGATGCGGCCGTTGTCCAGCAGTGCCTCGATGGCACCGGTGTCGATCCCGGTGATCTCGCCGACCCGGCCGATGTCGACGAGCTCGCCCTCGATGCGCGGCCGGTGCTTGGTGGCGGTGATGGTGTGGGCGTCCTCGCCGGTCATGCCGACGGCGAACGGCCCGTGCTGGTTGAGCAGCCCCACGAGCTCGCGCTGGACCTGTCCGGCGAGCACCATCCGTACGACGTCCATCGCCTCGGGAGTGGTGACGCGCAGGCCCGCCTTGAACTCGCTGACCAGGCCCTGCTTGTCGAGCTGGGCGCTGATCTGCGGGCCGCCGCCGTGCACGACGACCGGCTTGAGGCCGGCGTGGCGGAGGAAGACGACGTCCTGGGCGAAGGCGGCCTTCAGCTCCTCGTCCACCATGGCGTTGCCGCCGAACTTGATGACGACGGTCTTGCCGTGATGGCGGGTCAGCCAGGGCAGCGCCTCGATGAGGATCTGCGCCTTGGGCAGTGCGGTGTGCTTCCGTGTCGTGCTCATGAGCTGTACGCGCTGTTCTCGTGGACGTAGTCGGCGGTGAGGTCGTTGGTCCAGATGACGGCGGACTCGGACCCGGCGGCGAGGTCGGCGGTGATCGTCACTTCCCGGTACCGCATGTCGACGAGGTCGCGGTCCTCGCCGACGGAACCGTTCTTGCAGACCCAGACGCCGTTGATGGCGACGTTCAGCCGGTCGGGCTCGAAGGCGGCCTTGGTGGTGCCGATGGCGGACAGGACGCGGCCCCAGTTGGGGTCCTCGCCGTGGATGGCGCACTTGAGGAGGTTGTTGCGGGCGATCGAGCGCCCCACCTCGACGGCGTCGTCCTCGGAGGCCGCGTTGACGACCTCGACGCGGATGTCCTTGGACGCGCCTTCGGCGTCGCCGATGAGCTGGCGGCCGAGGTCGTCGCAGACCTGGCGTACGGCTTCCGAGAAGTCGTCGTACGCGGGGGTCGTGCCCGAGGCGCCGGAGGCGAGGAGCAGGACGGTGTCGTTGGTGGACATGCAGCCGTCGGAGTCGACCCGGTCGAAGGTGACGCGGGTGGCGTCGCGCAGCGCCTTGTCGAGGGTCGGGGCGTCGACGTCCGCGTCGGTGGTGAGGACGACGAGCATGGTGGCGAGGCCGGGGGCGAGCATGCCCGCGCCCTTGGCCATGCCGCCGACGGTCCAGCCGTCCTTGGTGACGACGGACGTCTTGTGGACGGTGTCGGTGGTCTTGATGGCGATGGCGGCCTTCTCGCCGCCGTGCTCGGAGAGCTCCTTGGCGGCCTTCTCGACGCCGGGGAGCACCTTGTCCATGGGGAGCAGGATGCCGATGAGTCCGGTGGACGCGACGGCGACCTCGCCCGCGCCGATCTCCAGGACCTCCGCCACCTTCTCGGCGGTGGCGTGGGTGTCCTGGAAGCCCTTGGGCCCGGTGCAGGCGTTGGCGCCGCCGGAGTTGAGGACGACGGCCCGCAGCTCGCCGGTCTTCAGGACCTGCTCGGACCACAGGACGGGCGCGGCCTTGACGCGGTTGGAGGTGAAGACGCCCGCGGCGGCGCGGCGGGGGCCGGTGTTGACCACGAGGGCCAGGTCCGGGTTGCCGTTCGCCTTGATCCCGGCGGCGATGCCCGCGGCCGTGAATCCCTTTGCTGCCGTGACACTCACGGTGCGACTCCGATCGTGGAAAGACCCGTGTCCTCGGGGAGCCCGAGGGCGATGTTCATGCTCTGCACCGCGCCACCGGCGGTGCCCTTGGTGAGGTTGTCGATGGCGCTGATGGCGATGATGCGGCCCGCCACCGCGTCGTACGCGACCTGCACCTGAACGGCGTTGGAACCGTAGACGGACGCAGTCGCCGGCCACTGTCCCTCGGGGAGGAGGTGGACGAACGGCTCGCCGTCGTACGCCTTGGCGTAGGCGGCCCGGACGTCCTCGGCCGTGGTGCCCGGCCTGGCCTTGGCGCTGCAGGTGGCGAGGATGCCGCGCGCCATGGGGGCGAGGGTGGGCGTGAAGGAGACGGTGACCTTCTCCCCCGCCACTGCGCCGAGGTTCTGCATCATCTCGGGGGTGTGGCGGTGGCCGCCGCCGACGCCGTACGGGCTCATGGAGCCCATCACCTCGGAGCCGAGCAGGTGCGGCTTGAGCGCCTTGCCCGCGCCGGAGGTGCCGGTGGCGGCGACGATCACCGCCTCCGGCTCGGCGAGGCCGCCGGCGTACGCGGGGAAGAGCGCGAGCGACACGGCGGTGGGGTAGCAGCCGGGCACCGCGATGCGCTTGGACCCCTCCAGCGCGGCGCGGGCGCCCGGCAGCTCGGGGAGGCCGTAGGGCCAGGTGCCGGCGTGCGCGGAGCCGTAGAACCTCTCCCAGTCGGCGGCGTCCCTCAGCCGGAAGTCGGCGCCCATGTCGACGACGAGGACGTCGTCGCCGAGCTGCTCGGCGACGGCGGCGGACTGGCCGTGCGGCAGGGCGAGGAAGACGACGTCGTGCCCGGCGAGGACCTCGGGGGTGGTCGGCTCCAGGACCCGGTCGGCGAGCGGCAGCAGGTGCGGCTGCAGCGTGCCGAACGCCTGCCCGGCGTTGGAGTGGCCGGTCAGGGCGCCGATCTCGACCCGCGGATGGCCGAGGAGCAGACGGAGCACCTCTCCGCCCGCGTATCCGCTCGCGCCTGCCACTGCTGCTCGTACTGCCATCGGACCCTCCTCGTCGATGGCATGACTATACGCACCCTCGCACTTTTATGCAAAGCTGGCCGAATTTCCGTCCACCACCCCCGCCGCCTACCGCCGCCGCTTCCGCATCGGTACCCGCACCACCTGACGCTCCACTCTGCGAGGCCGCGCGGCTTCGCCATGCCCGATCGACGAAAAAGGTGCCTCATGAGTACGACCCTCCCGTCCCCGACCTTGCGCGACGTGATCGGCCTGGACAACTGGCCAGGCCGCCCGTGGCCGGCGAACCGGTCGTGGTCAAGCGCTTCCCCACCGGACGGAACCGTCCTGCCCGCCGCCACCCTCCAGACCGCCGCTCTGACCACCATCACCGACCTCTTCGGCACTGTCGTCCCCACCGCCGACGCCCTCCGCGACTGAGTCACCGAGCGTGGTACGTGGCCGACCAGGCCGAGTGCCACGCTCAGTCGCAGTCCCGAACGTCGATCACGACCACGGCGACCACCGCCGCGACCACCGCCCACACCGCGTACACGACCCACGACCCGGCGATCGAGGACGGGTACGCGGCCGGGGGTCCCGGCCAGTTGGCGACCTCGGCCTCGACCAGCCGGTCCCACGCGCCGTGGGGCAGCGCGTGGAGCACGGTGGCTGTCCAGTGGTCGCGGTCGGTGAAGAGGGACGGCAGCAGGAGGAGGAAGCCGGTGACCGCGACGATCGTCCCGGCCGTGTGCCGGATGACCGAGCCGAGCCCCATGCCCGCGAGCGCGCACACCGGCGCGAGCAGGGCGGACGCCACGACAACGCGCAGCGCGCCCGGATGGCCGAGGGACACACCGACGCCTCGCCCGGCGAGGATCGCCTGGGTCACGCCGAAGGACGTTCCCGCGACGACCGCGCCGTAGAGGGTCATGAGCACCGTGACCACGGACAGCTTGGCCGCCACCACCGAGCGCCGGGCGGGCACGGCCGCGAAGGTGGTACGGATCTGTCCGGTGCCGTATTCGCTGATGACGGCGAGGGCGCCGATGCTGCCGGTGGCGAGCATCAGGACCATGGACGACTCGACGGTGAAGGCGTCCCGCAACGACCACATCGGGACGAAGAAGTCCTTGATGCCCTGGGGGTAGCCCGGATAGTTGGTGTAGTCGGCGAGGGAGCCGTTGACGTTGATCCCGACGACGGCCAGGGCGCCGATCAAGAAGGCCCAGGGCGTTGACCGCAGCGACCACAGCTTGATCCACTCGGCGGCGAGGAGGTCGGTGAAGCGGGCGGTCATCAGTGGCCTCCCGCGAGGTGGTCGACGCTGTCGGCGGTGAGCTCCATGAAGGCCTCTTCGAGGGAAGAGGTACGGGTGGACAGCTCCAGCAGCGGGATGCGGTGCTGGGCGGCGAGTTCGCCGACGCGGGCCGCGTCCATGCCGGTCACCGTGAGCGTTCCGTCGGCGTGGGCGTCGGCGTGGGCGTGGGTCGAGGCGCCTTCGGAGGACAGGACGGCCGCCAGCCCGGACACGTCGGGCGTACTGACGGTCACGCTCCGACCGGTGCCGCGGGCCGCGAACTCCGTCACGCTCTCGGCGGCGATCAGCCGGCCCCGGCCGATGACGACGAGCTGCTCGGCGGTGTTCTCCATCTCGGACATCAGGTGGCTGGAGACGAACACGGTCCGCCCCTCGGCCGCCAGCCGCCGGAACAGGCCGCGCACCCACAGCACGCCCCCCGGGTCCAGGCCGTTGACCGGCTCGTCGAACAGCAGCACTGGCGGATCACCGAGAAGCGCGGCGGCGATACCGAGCCGCTGCCGCATCCCGAGGGAGAACCCGCCGATACGGCGTCGGGCCACGCTCGCCAGTCCCACCTCCTCCAGGACCTCGTCCACCCGGCGCCGCGGGATGCCGTTGCTCCGGGCCAGGGCGGTCAGGTGCGCGGCGGCGCGGCGCCCGCCGTGCACGTCCTGGGCGTCGAGGAGCGCGCCGACGTGGCGCAGGCCGCGCGGGTGGTCGCGGAAGGGGCGGCCGTCGATGGTGGCGGTTCCGGAGGTGGGCGTGTCGAGGCCCAGCAGCATGCGCAGGGTGGTGCTCTTCCCGGCGCCGTTGGGGCCGAGGAAGCCGGTGACATGGCCGGGGCGGACGGTGAAGGTCAGGCCGTTGACGGCGGTGGTGTCGCCGTATCGCTTGGTCAGTTCGTTGACTTCGATCACCCGGCCCACGGTGCCGTGCGGCTCCGGGGCAGGGCATCGGTCCGCAGGCCACACTCGCCGGGGCGCGGGTGGCCTGCGGGCGTACGCCTGTGGGCCAATGTCCCGCCGTACGCGGCCGATTACGATCGCGCCATGTCAGCCGCCGCCACCACGCCACGCACCACGCCAAGCCCCCCGTCGCCGGGCGAGCGCCTGCGGCCGGTCGTGTGGACGGCCCTGGCGTGGTGCGGGGCCCTCGCGTATCCCGTCGCGCTGTTGTTCGCCGTACAGGCCGGGCCGTACCGCTCCACCGTCCTGCGGTTCTGCCTGACGGCCGCCGTCACGGTGCTGCCCGTCGCGCTGCTGCGACGCCGGCCACTGCCGGCTCTGGCCCTGATACTCGGCGGGATGTTCGCCGCGGCGACCACGTGGCTCTCGCCGGAGATCGCCTATCTGCTGGTTCTCCTGACCGACGTCGCCGTCGGCCACGTCGTGGCCACGCGCCCGCGCCGCAGCGGGATCGCCGCCGCCGCGATGGCGCTCGCCGTGCAGCTGGGCTCCTCCTCGTACTACACGTCGGGGTCCGACGTGTTCACGATGAACGCCGTCCTCCTCGTCCTCGCCGTCGCCGCGGCCTGGCTGACGGGTCATTCGGTACGTGAGCGGCGCGAGCACGCGGCCGCGCTGCGCACGCAGACCGCGGCCCGGGCAGTCGCGGCCGAACGACTGCGGATCGCCCGCGAGTTGCACGACGTGATCGCGCACAGCATCGGCGTCATCGCCATCCAGGCGGGCGTGGGCAGACGGGTCATCGACACGCAGCCGGACGAGGCGCGCAACGCGCTCGCCACGATCGAGGCCACCAGTAGGGAGACCCTCGCCGGGCTGCGCCGCACGCTGGGCGCGCTGCGGCGTACGGACGGGGAGGCCGAGTCCGGCGCAGAGTCCGTCGGCGCGCCGTGCGACCCCGCGCCAGGGCTGGCGGACCTCGACCGGCTGACCGTCTCGACGCTGGACGCCGGGGTACGGGTCGACGTGCGGTGGCGCGGTGAGCGGCGGCCCCTGCCCGCGGACGTGGACCTGGCCGCGTTCCGGATCGTCCAGGAGGCGCTCACCAACGTCGTACGGCATGCGGGCACCCGCACCTGCCGCGTCATCGTCGACCAGCGGCAGGGCGAACTGTGCATCGAGGTCGAGGACGAGGGGCGCGGCGGGCCCGTCGCGGCCACCGGATACGGCCTCGTCGGGATGCGGGAGCGAGTGGGCCTGCTGGGCGGCGGATTCAGTGCCGGTCCGCGTCCGGGAGGCGGCTTCCGCGTGGCGGCCCGGCTGCCGCTGGCCGGGCCGCCCCTGACCGAAGGAGTCCACGTCCCATGACCGCCCGTACCGTGAGGGTCGTCCTCGCCGACGACCAGCCGCTGATCCGCACCGGCCTGCGCGTCCTGATGGCCGACACCCCCGACATCGTGGTCGTCGGAGAGGCCGGAACGGGCGCCGAGGCGGTCCGGCTGGTGCGGGACGCCCGCCCGGACGTGGCGGTGATGGACATCCGTATGCCCGGCATGGACGGCATCGACGCCACCCGGCTGATCACGGCGGACGACTCCGGCGCGACGCGGGTGCTCATCCTCACCACGTTCGACGACGACGAGTACGTGTACGCCGCGCTCCGCTCGGGCGCGAGCGGGTTCCTCGTCAAGGACATGGCGCTGGAGGACATCCTGTCGGCGATCCGCGTGGTCGCCGCCGGGGACGCCCTCATCGCGCCAAGCGTCACCCGGCGCCTGATCGAGGAGTTCGCCGCCCGTCCCGGGACACCCGAACCCGCCGCACGACGCCGACCGCTCGAAGGGATCACCGAGCGGGAACGCGAGGTCCTGACCCTCGTGGGGCGGGGCCTGTCCAACGGTGAGATCGCCGGGCAGCTCTTCATCAGCGTGGCGACCGCCAAGGCACATGTGGCGCGGCTGCTCAGCAAGCTGGGCGCCCGGGACCGCGTACAGCTCGTGATCCTCGCGTACGAGGCGGGCCTGGTGTCTCCGTACACTTCATGAACCCTACAAAGTCGCAGCGCCCGACACCGTTGATCACCGCACCCGGTCGACGGCAATTCCCCTGGCAGGGTGGGAGTTGAGCCGATCTCCCGGATGCGACTGGTCGTCCGGGAGGTTGTGTGCCTACGACAAAGGGAGTGCATTCGATGAGTGTCGCTACGGACGATGTGGTCGTCACCGGGCTCGGCGCCACGACGCCCCTCGGTGGGGATGTCGCCTCGACGTGGGAGGGGATGCTGGCCGGGCGGTCGGGGATCGGGGTGATCGAGGAGGAGTGGGCGGCGGAGTTGCCCGTACGGATCGCGGGGAGGCTCGCGGTGGAGCCGGCGGGCGTGCTGGACCGGGTGCGGGCGCGGCGGATGGACCGCTGCGAGCAGGTGGCGCTGGTGGCGGCGCGGGAGGCGTGGGCCGATGCCGGGGCGCCGGGGGTCGATCCGGAGCGGCTGGCCGTGGTGATCGGCACGGGCACCGGGGGTGCGCTGACCATGCTCGGTCAGGACGACGTGCTGGAGACCTCCGGGGTGCGCCGGGTGTCCCCGCACACGGTGCCGATGCTGATGGCGAACGGCCCGGCAGCCTGGGTGAGCATCGAGCTCGGCGCCCGGGCCGGCGCGCACACCCCGGTCAGCGCCTGCGCGTCGGGCGCCGAGGCGATCGCCATGGGCCTGGACCTGATCCGGCTGGGCAGGGCGGACGTGGTGGTGGCGGGCGGCGCCGAGGCGTGCGTCTGCCCGTTGCCGCTGGCCGGTTTCGCCCAGGCCCGGGCGCACTCCACCCGCAACGCCGAGCCCGAGCGGGCGTCCCGCCCCTTCGACGCCGACCGCGACGGCTTCGTCATCGGCGAGGGCGCCGCCCTGGTCGTCCTGGAGCGCGCCGGGTTCGCCGCCGCCCGGGCCGCCCGCGCCCACGCGACCCTCGCCGGGGCGGGCGTGACGTCGGACGCGTACCACATCACCGCCGCGCACCCGGAAGGCCAAGTGCGCGCCATGCGGCTGGCGTTGGACACGGCGGGGCTGTCGCCGCTCGACATCGGGCACGTCCACGCGCATGCCACGTCCACACCGAAGGGTGACCTGGCCGAGGCCGAGTCGATCGCGGAGGCCATCGGTACGCACCCGTCCGTCACCGCGACCAAGTCGATGACGGGCCACCTCTTCGGCGCGGCGGGCGCGGTCGGCGCGCTGGCGGCGATCCTGGCGGTACGGGACGGTGTCGTGCCCGCGACGAGCAACCTCGACAGGCTCGATCCCCGGGTGAAGCTGGACGTCGTCACGGGCGCGCCCCGGCGCGGCCCGCTCGATGCCGCGCTGACGAACGCGTTCGGCTTCGGCGGCCACAACGCCTCGCTCGTGTTCACGGCGGCGCCGGGCGCCTGAGGCGTCACATGAGGCGTACGGTGCCGAGGATCCGCCGGACCGTCGCGCCGGGCAGCTCGGCGGTGGCGGCGATGCCCCCTGGATCGCGCGGATCCGCGTACGCAGGCGGGTAGCATCCGCTTCCGCACGGTCCGGCACGGCCGGGCACACAGGGGCACACATGGGCGTACGTGGAGGAACGGGTGACGGGGAACGGGGACGCGGCGGTGCTGGCCCGGGCGGGCGAGCTGATGCGGGGCGCGCCGGCCGACCGGGGCGGGGCGCTGTGGCGGCTCGCGGCCGACGGGCGGCAGTTGGACGCCAACCTGGTCCGGGTCACGCCGGACACCCGGGTCCCCGCGCACGTGGAGCCCGATCTGGACGTGTTCCTGTACGTGGTGGACGGTGACGGGCGGCTCGACACGGGGGACGGGGAGCGGCCGTTGGACGCGGGGTGCGTGGTGTGGCTGCCGCGCGGGGCGCGGCGCGGTGTGGTGGCGGGCCCGGAAGGGCTGACGTACCTGACCGTGCACCGCCGCAGGCCGGGGCTGTCGATCCGTCCGGCCACGGCGCCCGGGGCCGAGGAGGCCGGCGAGGCGGCCTGCCTGCTCGACCGGATGTGCCCCGAGTGCGGGCGGCTCGCGTCCGCCGAGTCGGACGTCCGGTTCTGCGGGCGGTGCGGGACCCGGCTGCCGGCGGCGGAGACGGCTACTTCCTGACGGCTACTTCTTGACGGCTCTTCTTGACGGCTCTTCTTGACGGTTACTTCTTGACGGCCCGGAGGACGACGAACTTCGGGCCGCCGGCGACGACCTCGCAGTTGCCGAAGATCCGGCGCAGTGTCAGGTGGTGGCCGAGGTGCCGGTTGCCGACGACCCACAGCTCGCCGCCGCCGCGCAGGGCGCGCCGGGCGCCGGAGAACATCCGGCGGGCCGTGAGGTCGGTCATCGCCTGGTGGCTGTGGAAGGGCGGGTTGTTGAGGACCAGGTCGACGGAGTCGGCGGGTACGTCCGCGAGTCCGTCGCCGACCAGGAACTCCGCCTCGCTGCCGGTCGGGGCACTGGCCCGGAACGTCTCCTCGGCCGAGGCGACGGCCTGGTACGACTCGTCGGTGAAGAGCAGCCGCGCGTCCGGGTCGGCCAGCGCGACGGCGAGGCCCACCACGCCGTTGCCGCAGCCCAGGTCGACGACCCGGGAGCTGCCGAGCCCGCGCGGCAGGTGCTGGAGGAAGAACCGGGTACCGATGTCGAGGCGGTCGGCGCAGAAGATGCCCGCGTGGTTGACGACGGTCCGGCCGGCGACGGGGCCGGGGGCGTCGTCGGGCAGAGTGTAGCGGTGCGGCCAGGGGCTGGTGGTGCGCGGCAGGGAGGGGTCCGGCGTACTGAAGACGAGCCGGGCCTTCTTCACTGCCAGGGACGTGCGCGTCGGGCCGATGATCCGCTCGAAGAGCTTCAGCGTGGAGGTGTGGATCTCCTTGACCATGCCGGTGCCGACGACGACGGTCCCGGCGTGCAGGGCCGGGGCGAGGCGGTGCAGCTGGTCCTCCAGGAGCGCGAGGCTCTTGGGGACGCGTACCAGCAGCACGTCGACGCGCTCGGGCGGGGCGTCCCTGGTGGTCAGGAGCTGTACGGACGTCTCGTCGACCCCGTTGCGGGCGAGGTTGGCCCGGGTGGCCTCATGGGCGAGGTACGAGTCGGTGATCTGGACGAGCCGGGCGGGGCCGTGCCCGGCGAGCGAGGTGACCAGGGCGCCCCACCGGTCACCGACCGCGACCACGGTGCCGGAGAGCGGCCCGGAGGACTCCGCCAGGTGCTGGAGCAGGTACTCGTCGGCCGCGTCCCAGGCGCGCAGCCGGTCACGCGGGTCCTCGGGGAAGCGGGCGAGTTCGCGGGCGCCCCATGACGTGCTCAAACGGTTCATTGTGCCGCCCAGGCTAGCCGGTGGCCGGGAGGCTACGGGAACGGGAGTGCCATCCAGTGCTCCGGCACGTCCAGCGGCTTGAAGCCGACCTTCTCGTACACGCCGTGCGCGTCCTGCGTGGCCAGCACGACGCGCTTGACGCCGAGCGGGGCGAAGTGGTCGCGGACCGCCTCGACCAGCGCGGTGCCGAGGCCCTGGCCGCGCACCGGGCGGTCGACGTAGACGTCGCAGAGCCAGGCGAACGTCGCGTGGTCGGTGACGACGCGGGCGTAGGCGACCAGTTCGCCGGAAGCGGCGTCGTACGCGCCGAAGTTGAGCGACCCGTCGATGGCGCGGTCCTGCTTGTCGCGGCTGCGGCCGATGGCCCAGTACGCGTCGGTCGAGAGCCACTGGTGGACGCGGGCCCGGTCCAGGCGGGCGGCGTCCGTGGAGATCTCGTACGCGTCGAGGCGCGCGTCCTTGGCTGTGGTCGTCTCGTCCATGATCGAACTTTGGCAGGGCGGCGGGCCGGTTGTCAGTGGCGCGTGCCACGCTGGTTGCACGATCAACAGGCCGTGGACCCCGAACTCGGGTGACGCGGACCACACCTACGGACGTAGACTCCCCATACGGAACGACAATCAGGGCAAACCGTCGCGAGGAGGTCACTCGATGCACGCGACTGTGGGCGACACATTGCTGGTGCACGGCAGGACCGTCGGTCACCACGACAGGACTGCGGAGATCGTCGAGGTTCTCGGGCCGGACGGAACACCCCCGTACCGCGTCCGCTTCACCGACGACGGACACGAAGCCGTGATGTCCCCGGGCCCCGACAGCGTCGTACGACACAAGGAGCCCGGTTAGTCACGGGGAGCCCGCTCAGTCCGGCCCGTCCCTGCTAGCCCGGTGGGCGGACCGGCGTCGGGTAGTGGTCGGCCACGACCCTGGCCATCGCCCCGATGCGGTCCGTCACGACCTCCTTGGCCGAGAAGAAGACATGGCCGCGCACCCGTGGGTACTCACCCGCCAGCGTGAGGTGGCGTGACAGCTCGGCCGGGTCCTGCCAGGCGGCGGGCTGCGCGGGATCGCCGCACTTGTACAGCGCCTCGCCCACGTACAGGTCGACGTCCGTGCCGCGCGCGACCTCGTCCCACCAGGGCACCAGCTTGGCGTAGTCGGCGGCGGCGAAGCCGATGTGCCAGTACAGCTGCGGCACCACGTAGTCGATCCAGCTCTCCTTCACCCACTTCCGGGTGTCCGCGTGCAGATGGTCGTACGTCTGCACCCCTGCCCGGGTGTCCGAGCCGAGCGGGTCGGTCGCGATGTTGCGCCACACACCGAACGGGCTGATCCCGAAGCGGACGTCCTTGTCGATCTCCCGGATCGCCTCGGACATCTCCCGTACCAGCCGGTCGATGTTGTCCCGCCGCCAGGCGGCCTTGTCCGGGAAGCCCGCGCCATGGGCCGCGTAGGTGTCGTCGTCGGCGAAGGCCTGGCCGGCGACCGGGTAGGGGTAGAAGTAGTCGTCGAAGTGGACGGCGTCGATGTCGTAGCGGCGTACGGCGTCGAGCATGGCGTCCTGCACGAACCGCCGCACGTCCGGCAGTCCCGGGTTGTAGTAGAGCTTCCCGCCGTAGGGAAGGACCCACTCCGGGTGCACCCGGGCCGGGTGCCCGTCCGCGAGCCGCGCCGGGTCGGTGTGATTGGCCACCCGGTACGGGTTGAACCAGGCGTGCAGCTCCAGGCCGCGCGCGTGCGCCTCGGCCACCGCCGTGCCCAGCGGATCCCAGCCCGGGTCCCGGCCCTGTACGCCGGTGAGGTACTGCGACCACGGCTCGTACGGCGAGGGCCACAGCGCGTCGGCGGTGGGCCGCACCTGGAAGATCACCGCGTTCAGCCGCCGCTCCACCGCCTTGTCGAGGAAGGCCAGCAGTTCCGCGCGCTGCCGGTCGGCCGGCAGGCCCGGCTTGGAAGGCCAGTCGCGGTTGGCGACCGTCGCCAGCCACATGCCGCGGAACTCCCTGATGGGAGCCTTCCGCTTCTTCTTCCCGCGGTGGTGGCGGCCCTCCTGGTCAGGCCGGGCGGCCGGGACCCCCGGGGCCGCGGCGCCCGCGTCCGTCGTGGCCAACAGCGACGCCACCAGCCCGGCCGCGGCCGCCGCCAGGCTCCTTCTGCCGATATGCCGCATTCATATGCCCCTTCAACTGCGGTTTCTCCCGTTGTCTCCCTGTCCCGCAGAGCATGCCCGCCCCGGACCGCCCTCCACCCGCGCGAACGGAGTAACGTCGGGGGGTCGAGGCGGGCGCCGGAATCACACGGGGGTCCTGCCGCATGGAAGATCAGCGAAAGGCACGATGTGACCGACATCGAACGCGTCGGAGTGGTGGGCTGCGGCCAGATGGGCGCGGGCATCGCGGAGGTGTGCGCCCGCAGCGGCCTGGAGGTCAAGGTCGCCGAGACCACCGGCGAGGCCCTGGAAATCGGCCGTACCCGGCTGTACAACTCGCTCTCCAAGGCCGCCCAGCGCGGCAAGATCACCGAGGAGGAGCGCGACGCGACGCTGGCCCGGCTGAGCTTCACCACCGACCTCGGCGAGTTCGCCGACCGTGACCTGGTCATCGAGGCGGTCGTCGAGAACGAGCAGGTGAAGACAGAGATCTTCCAGGTCCTCGACCAGGTGGTGACCCGCCAGGACGCGATCCTCGCCTCCAACACCTCCTCCATCCCGCTGGTGAAGCTGGCCGTGGCGACGTCCCGCCCCGACCAGGTCATCGGCATCCACTTCTTCAACCCGGCCCCGGTGCAGCAGCTCGTCGAGCTGATCCCGGCGCTGACCACCTCCGAGGGCACGATCAGCCGCTCGCAGGCCGTGGTGGAGAAGGTGCTCGGCAAGCACGCGATCCGCGCCCAGGACCGCTCCGGCTTCGTGGTGAACGCGCTGCTGATCCCGTACCTCCTCTCCGCGATCCGGATGTTCGAGTCGGGCATCGCCAGCCGCGAGGACATCGACAACGGCATGGAGATGGGCTGCGCCCACCCCATGGGCCCGCTGAAGCTGGCCGACCTGATCGGCCTGGACACGGTCGCGTCGGTCGCGGACTCGATGTACGCCGAGTACAAGGAGCCCCTGTACGCCGCTCCCCCGCTGCTCCAGCGCATGGTGGACGCGGGGCGCCTGGGCCGTAAGACGGGCTCGGGCTTCTACCCGTACGCGTAACGCGGGGTGTGACGCACAGCGACGAACTTTCGCACGGGGTGTGCGGAGCGTGTTCGCATATGCCCTGCGCACACGCTCCCTCCTCCTCGCCTCGGGGAGTTGACTCGGACCCGATCAGTCAACGAAGAGCGAAGAGGAGGAGCGGAAAACCGTGACCACCGATCCCGAACACTTAACGGCCGTCGAGGAGTTCGCAGAGCTGCGCCGCTGTCTCGACGTCGGGCTCGCCCGGATCGACGGGCAGCTCGCGCTGCTCGCCCAGCGCCACGGCCAGATCGACCGTGATCTGACCGATCTGGCCACGCGTGTCACGGCACTGGAGCAGGCCAAGTGGCCGCTGCCCGCCGTCTCGGCGCTCACGGCCGTGGGCGCCCTCGCGGTGGCGGTCTGGCAGGCGCTGGGCAACTGATCCGCCCGGTCCGCGTCAGCCCAGCCGGAGATGGTGCAGCATCAGCAGCCCGGCCGCCATGTTGGCGGCCGGGACCTCGCCCCGGGCGATCATGTCCGGGATGAGCTTCAGCGGTATCCATTCGCGGCGGGAGGACTCGAAGTCGTCCTCGGGGTGGCCGATGTAGGTCGCGTCCTCCGCCCAGTACAGATGGTGGCGGGCGTCGGTCAGACCGTTGGACGGCTCGACGGTCAGGAGGTGCTGCAACGGCCCCGGGCGCCACCCGGTCTCCTCCTCCATCTCCCGGGCGGCCGCCGTCGCGATGTCCTCGCCGTCCTCGACCACCCCCGCGGCGAGCTCCCAGCCCCAGCTGTCGGTGATGAACCGGTGCCGCCACAGCATCAGCACCTCGTTGGCCTCGTTGACGGCGGTCGCGACGGCCACCGGGCGCAGCCGGATGAGGAAGTGGTCCAGGTGCCGTCCGTCGGGGAGTGCGACATCCGCCAGGTTGACCTTGAACCAGCGGTTTTCATAGATGGTTTGTTCGCTCAGGTTCGTCCACTGCACTTTTCTGCCACCTTCCGACAAGTAGATGGCAATATCGCAGCAGGCCTACGGAGCGGGCGGAACGTCGCACCGGAAGCACGGGACGGTCACAGCGGCACGCGCAGGGCCCCGTCGATGAGATCGGCCGCCTCCTCCGCCTCGCTGCACCCGCTCGCCACCAGGTGCTCCCGCACCTCACGCAACCGGTCCCGCAGCCGCTGCGACTCCATCCCCCTCGCCCGTTCCGCCATCTCGGCCGCCGTCCGCGCGGCCCGGTCCGCCTCGCCCTGCCGCAGCTCTATCTGGCTCAGCATGGCGAGCCGGTGCACCCGCCCCCGGTCGTGCGCCGGGGTGCGCACGGCGGCCGCGGCATGCTCCCGCGCGCCGTCCAGGTCCCCCAGGCTCAGCAGTGCTTCGGCCACCTGGACGTTGACCAGCCCCGGCTGCACGTACCCGGTCTCGTCCGGTTCATGGCCCGGCCGGATCCGCTCCGCCTCCGACTCCGCGCGCCGGATGCACCGCAGCGCCCCGGCGCCGTCGCCGAGATGGGCGTACGCCTTCGCCTGCATCGCGTGCAGGTCGGCGGCGAGCGCCGGGGTGATCTGCCGCCCCGCCGTGCGCAGCGCCGCCTCCGCGAACGCCACCGCCTGCCGGTACTCCGCCATGAACAGCGACTGGTTGACGAGCAGGGCGATCACATAGGCGCCGAGCCCCCGGTCGCCGCTCGCCTTCGCCAGCCGCAGCGCCTGGTGGAAGTAGCGCTGCGCGAGACCGTGCGCGTCCGAGTCGTACGCGCAGATGCCGGCGACCGCCACCAGCCCGCCGGTCGCCCGGTGCAACTGGCGGCCCAGGGCGTCGTTGTAGCCGCCGCGCAGCAGCGGGGCGGTCTCCGCGTTGAGGAAGCCGACGATCCGGGCGCGGGTGGCGATCCCGCCCGCCCGGCGGTACATCAGCTCGTAGTGGGCGCGGGCCGCGCGCAGCATGGTGATGTCGGACATGCTGACGCGCGTGTGGCCGTCGCGTGAGACGTCCGCGTCCTCCGGGGGGTTCTCCCACTCCCACACCGGCATGACGGCGGGCGTGCCGGTGACCGCCGGAGCGCCCAGTATGTGCGGCCGTTGCTGTTCGTCGGAGCGCCACAGGGCGGTGGCCCGCTCCACGAAGCCGGACAGCGGTGAGCCGTGCGTGACGGCCGCCTCGCCGGGGACGCCGAGCCCGATGTCGTCGAGGGTGACCGGCCGGTGCAGCCGGGCGCCGAGCACCTCGCAGATCAGGTCCGGCACCTGGCCGCGCGGCCGCTGGCCCTTCAACCAGCGCGCCACGGCCGTGTGTTCGTACCGCAGTGCCAGGCCTCTGGCGCGGCCGGCCTGGTTGACGTGGGCGGCCAGGCCCGCGTGCGATATCCCCGCCTCGTCGAGCAGGGCGTCGAGCAGGGTGTTGGGCTGCATGGGTGCCCCTCCGGTGACTCGGTGTGCCCAGAGTAGTGGAGCCGGGTTCGCACGGGGTGTGAACGGAATGCCCGTATCCGTGCCCCGCGCGCTCTGCCGCCATGCCCCCGGCGCCGGTTGACTGGGCGGTCTCTCACAGAGGCGGCCGGGCCGTCGGCTCCCCCTCGTACAGTGCGACGGCCCGATGGAGCGCCGTCCGTCCTGCCGGATCTGCCCGACACTCCGCGGCAGGGCGGGCGGCGCGGCCGCACCGTCCCTGCCGGTCGCTATCGATTGGAGGGTGCAGGCCGGGTGCGGCGCGGCCCTGGGTCCGCGGACTGCGCCGGTACCCGGGAACGGTCGTGACGACAGTCGTGACGACGGTCGTCGCGACGGTCGTTGCGCACGACCATCAGGGCCACATCGTCGGTGAGCCGCCCGCCGGTGTGGCGCAGCAGCGCCGCGTGCACCCGGTGGATCAGGGCCGCCGGGGGCACCGGCGCCTCGCGCAGGGCCTGGTCGAGTACGTCCCGCAGCCGGAAGAACCGCCCCGAGGCGTCCCGCGCGTCCTCGGCGCCGTCCGTGTGCAGGAACAGCGCCTCACCGGGCGGCAGCGTCACGCACCGGTGCACGGGCAGCTCGTCCGGCAGCGGGAAGGCGCCGAGCGGCGGCAACGTCTCCCCGGCCACGACCTGCTCGGTCCGGCTGCCGAGCTGATAGGGCCACGGGTGCCCGCAGTTGAGGGCCAGCACGGCACCGTCCCGGCGGATCTCCAGCAGCAGTACGGTGACGAACTCCTCCGCCACCGGACTGTCCGGATCCCACCCGCCGACCGCCGGGTGCTCCTCCCGCGCCCGCTCCCGCAGGTGCCGCCCCAGCGCCCGGTCCAGCCGCCGCAGCACGCCGCCGAGTTCGGGCTCGTCGTGCGCGGCCTCCCGGAAGCTGCCCAGCACGGCGGCGACCGCCCCGAGCGCGGCCAGCCCATGACCGCGTACGTCCCCGATGACGATCCGTACGCCGTGCGGGGTGGCGACCGCCTCGTACAGGTCGCCGCCCACGGCCGCGCCCCGGGCGACGGACAGCTGGGCGGCGGCGACGGACAGGCCGTCGAGGCGGGGCGGCAGGGGGCGCAACAGCACCTGCTGGGCGGCCTGGGCGACGGCGCGCACCTGCTTCAGCTCCCTGGCCAGGCCACGGCGGATGCCCAGGACCAGGCCGGTGCCGACGGTGAAGAAGACGGCGCTGGTGGCGATCCGTGTGGCCGTCCCCTCCTGGTGGGCGAGGGGACAGGTGAGCTTCCACAGGGCGGCGACGCCGCCCCAGAGGGCGGGCAGGGCGAGCGGGGCAAGGCGACGAACCCAGGCTCGCGTACGCAGCATGCGGACCGCCCTTCTCCAGGCCCCTCCTCGCGGTCGGGACGATTCTGTCGATCGTCCACGGCAAGGGGGAAAGTCCACCAGGCTTCCCACCCGAACGAGTGAGGGCCATGGCCGGTGTTCCGGCCATGGCCCTCGGACGTCAAGCGGGATCAGGCGCCGCGCAGCACCGCGCCCGTCCGCTCGGCGGCGAGCGCCACCGCGGCGTCACGCGCGGCCGAGGCCTCCTCGACGGTCAGCGTGCGGTCGGCGGCACGGAAGCGCAGCGCGTACGCGAGCGACTTCTTGCCCTCGCCGATCTGCTCGCCCTCGAAGACGTCGAACAGCCGGATGGACTCCAGCAGGTCGCCCGCACCCTCGCGCAGGGCCTTCCCCACCTCGGCGGACGGCACCTGACGGTCCACGACCAGGGCGACGTCCTGCGTGGCGACCGGGAAGGCCGAGATCCGCGGCGCGCGCACGGCACCGGCCGAGGCGCGCTCGACGGTGTCGAGGTTCAGCTCCATCGCGCACGTACGGGCGGGCAGGTGCAGCGCCTTGACGACACGCGGGTGCAGCTCACCGGCGTACCCGACGACCTGCTCCTCGCCGTCCACCACGACGGCCAGCTCGGCGCAGCGGCCCGGGTGCCACGGCCCGTACTGACCCTGGCGCACGATCAGCTCGGCACCGGCCTCACGGGCGACGGTCCGGGCGGCCTCGATGGCGTCGGCCCAGTCGGACGGGCGGCCCTTGCCCCACCAGCCGGCCTGCTCGCGCGCCCCGGCGAGGACCACGGCGGCGTGCCGCGGCTGCTCGGGCAGGACGGCGTTGACGCCGGCGATCTCCTCGTCGGTCGGGCGCCGGTCGACGGGCAGCCGCACCGCGACGCCCGGCTCCCCGGCGGCCCGGAAGACCAGACCGGTCTCGAAGAGCGCCAGGTCGTGGCTGCCCCGGCCGTCGTTGCGGCGCAGCGCGCCGAGCAGGCCCGGCAGCAGCGCCGTACGGAGCGCGGGCTCCTCGTCGGAGAGCGGGTTGACCAGCTTGACGACCTGGCGGCAGGTGTCGTCCGCCGGGATGTCGAGCTGGTCGAAGACCTGCTCGCTGATGAACGGGTAGTTCAGCGCCTCGACGTACCCGGCGCCGGCCAGGGCGCGGCCCACGCGGCGGTGGGTGCGCTGACGCTCGGTGAGCCCGCGGCCGGCCGGGGGCTTGGGGAGCGTGGAGGGGAGGTTCTCGTACCCCTCCAGCCGGATGACCTCTTCGGCGAGGTCGTTGGGCTCGTTGAGGTCGGGGCGCCAGGACGGGACGGTGACGATCAGCTCGTCCTGCCCGTACACGTCGCAGCCGACCTCCTGGAGGCGGCGGACGACGGTCTCGCGGCCGTACGTGACACCCGCGACACGGTCCGGGTGGTCGGCGGGCATCGTGATCGTGCGCGGCGCGGACGGCGCGAGGATCTCGGTGACGCCGGCCTCGGCGCTGCCGCCCGCGAGGAGGACCAGCAGGTCGACGGTGCGCTGCGCGGCAGCGGCGGCGGCCTGCGGGTCGACGCCGCGCTCGAAGCGCTTGGACGCCTCGGAGGACAGCTTGTGGCGGCGCGCGGTGCGGGCGATGGAGATCGCGTCGAAGTGCGCGGCCTCGATGACCACCTCGGTGGTGCCCCGCACCTCGCCCGTCTCCGGGTCGGTCTCGGAGTCGGCGATCTCGGTGTTGGCGCCGCCCATGACGCCCGCGATGCCGATGGGGCCGCGGTTGTCGGTGATGAGCAGGTCGGCGGCGTCGAGGACGCGGACCGTGCCGTCGAGGGTGGTGATCTTCTCGCCCGCCTCGGCGCGGCGGACCCCGATGGGGCCGTCGAGCCGGGAGCGGTCGTAGGCGTGCAGCGGCTGGCCGAGCTCCAGCATCACGTAGTTGGTGATGTCGACGGCGAGCGAGATCGGGCGCATGCCGGCCTTCTGGAGGCGGCGCTTCAGCCAGATCGGCGAGTGGGCCTCGGGGTCGAGGCCGACGACGGTGCGCGCGGTGAAGCGGTCGCAGCCGATCGGGTCGGAGACCTTGACCGGGTAGCCGTACGAGTTGGGCGCGGGCACGTCGAGGAGCGCCGGGTCGCGCAGCGGCAGGCCGTACGCGATGGCGACCTCGCGGGCGATGCCGCGCATCGACAGGCAGTAGCCGCGGTCGGGCGTGACGGCGATGTCGAGGACCTCGTCGTACAGCTCCAGCAGCTCGGTGGCGTCGATGCCGACCTCGTACTCCGGCGGCAGCACGATGATGCCGTGCGTGCCGTCGTCACCCATGCCCAGCTCGTCGCCGGAGCAGATCATGCCGCGCGAGACCTTGCCGTACGTCTTGCGCTCGGCGATCCGGAAGTCGCCGGGGAGGACGGCGCCGGGCAGGGCCACGACGACCTTGTCGCCCTCGGCGAAGTTCCGGGCGCCGCAGATGATCTCCTGCGGCTCACCGGTGCCGTTGGCCTGGCCGACGTCGACGGTGCAGAAGCGGATCGGCTTCTTGAACTCGGTGAGCTCCTCGATGGTGAGAACCCTGCCCACCACCAGCGGGCCCGTCAGGCCGGCGCCGAGCTGCTCGACGGTCTCGACCTCCAGCCCGGCCGACACCAGCTTGGCCTGTACGTCACGGCCGGTCTCCGTCGCCGGCAGGTCGACGTACTCCCGCAGCCACGAAAGCGGGACCCGCATCAGATCTCCATCCCGAACGGCCGGGTGAACCGGACGTCACCCTCGACCATGTCTCGCATGTCTTCGACGTTGTGGCGGAACATCAGCATCCGCTCGATGCCGAACCCGAAGGCGAATCCGCTGTACTTCTCGGGGTCCACACCACAGGCGACGAGCACCTTGGGGTTGACCATGCCGCAGCCGCCCAGCTCGATCCAGCCCTCGCTGCCGCAGGTGCGGCAGGGCCGGTCGGCGTTGCCGACGGACTCGCCGCGGCAGACGTAGCAGAGCATGTCCATCTCGGCGGACGGCTCGGTGAACGGGAAGAAGTTCGGGCGCAGCCGGGTCTTCATGTCCGAGCCGAAGAGCGCCTGGACCATGTGGTCCAGGGTGCCCTTGAGGTCCGCCATGGTCAGGCCCTCGTCGACGGCGAGCAGCTCGATCTGGTGGAAGACCGGGGTGTGCGTGGCGTCGAGCTCGTCGGTGCGGTAGACGCGGCCGGGGCACACGACGTACACGGGCGGCTCGCGGTCGATGAGCGTGCGGGCCTGCACCGGGGAGGTGTGCGTACGCAGCACGATGCCGGACTCGTCACCGGAGGTGCCCTCCGGGCCCTCGACGAAGAAGGTGTCCTGCATCTGGCGCGCCGGGTGGTCCGGTACGAAGTTCAGGGCGTCGAAGTTGAACCACTCCGCCTCGACCTCGGGGCCCTCGGCGACCTCGTACCCCATGGAGACGAAGACGTCCGCGACGCGCTCCATGAGGGTGGTCAGCGGGTGGCGGGCGCCGGAGGGGACGCGGTCGTAGGGCAGCGTGACGTCCACCGCCTCCTCGACCAGTACGCGCGCGTCGCGCTCGGCCTCCAGCTCGGCCTGGCGGGCGGCCAGGGCCTTGTTCACGGCACCGCGCGCCTGGCCGACACGCTTGCCGGCCTCGGCCTTGGCGTGCGGCGGCAGGGCGCCGATCTCCCGGTTGGCGAGCGCGAGCGGCGAGGTGGGGCCGGTCTGCGCGACCTTGGCCTCGTGGAGCGCGTCGAGGTCACCGGCGGCGGCGAAGGCGGCGAGCGCCTCGTCCCGCATGCGCTCGATCTCTTCCGGTTTCAGTGCCTCGACCTCGACTGGGTCGTACGACTTGTTCGGTGCCGACATCTCTTCCCGTACTTCCGATGGGCTGGCTGGGGCCCCCGCTCGACGACCGAGGACGCAAAGGTGCCAAAGGACGAGTCTAACGGGGTGTGGGCAGGCGGATGAGCCGCGGATCAGCCCGTGGACGTCCTGGACCCTCGGTCAGGTGAGATACGAGGGGGCGCCCACGGGCAACGTAAATCGGAACTGGGCGCCACCGGCGGGTCCGCGGCCGACGCTGATCGTGCCGCCGTGCGCCTCGACGATGCCCTTGACGATGTAGAGGCCGAGGCCGGTCCCGCCGCGCTTGCTCCCCCGCCAGAAGCGGGTGAAGACACGGCCCATCGACTCCTCGGGGATGCCGGGGCCTTCGTCGCTCACGGTGACGGCCGTTCCCTTCTCGTCGTCGGTGGGGCCGGTGGGGGCCACCTCGATGGTGACGGTTCCCTCGCCGTGGCGCACGGCATTTTCGAGCAGGTTGCCGAGGACCTGGTCGATTTTGTCGGGGTCCGCCCACAGATCGGGCAGCGGGCGGCGTACGCGGACGAAGAACCGGTCCGGCGACTGGCCGCGCGTGGTGTGTGCCTGGATGTGGCGGCCGATGGCGGCGGCGATGTCGACCGGCTGGCGGCGCACTTCGAGGCGGCCGGAGTCTATTCGGGAGATGTCGAGGAGCTCGGCGATCAGCCGGGTGACACGGTTGGCGTCGGCGTCGACGGTCTCCAGCATCAGCCGCTTCTGGTCGTCGGTGAACCGCTCCCACTTGGCGAGCAGGGTCGCCGTGAAGCCCTTGACGGAGGTGAGCGGCGAGCGCAGCTCGTGGGCGACGGTGGCGATCAGCTCGGCGTGGCTGCGCTCGGTACGGCGCCTCGCCTCGGTGCCGCGCAGGGTGACGACGACCTTCCGTACGGGGCCGAGGGGCTCCTCGCGTACGTAGCGGGCGGCGACGAGGACCTCCCGGTTGCCGGGCAGCAGCAGGTTGCGCTCGGGCTGCCCGACGCGGATGGCGAGGCCGCCGTACGGGTCGGTCAGCGCCCACCAGCGCCGCCCCTTGAGGTCCTCCAGCGGCAGCGCCTGCTCCAGCGGCCGCCCGAGCGCCTCCGCGGCCGGTACGGCGGTGAGGCGTACGGCCGTGGCGTTGAAGCACACCACCCGGCCGTTCTCGTCGGCGACGACGAGCCCGTCGGGAAGGTCGTCGGGGTCGATCCCGGGCACGCCGGGACCCGCTGAAGCGCCCACGCCCACTAAGGCGCCCTCCCGTGCCGCGGGCCTGCTGGTGCCGACCGTCATCCCCGTCTCCCACCCCTCCGTGTGACGCAGTGGGCCCCCGAGCCCGTCACCCTACTAGCTGGAGGTGACGGAGCGGCACCCTCCGGCAGCACGCTGCGCACGCGCGGAGCCGTAGAGACATACGGCCGCGGCGGTCGCCAGGTTCAGGCTCTCGGCCTTGCCGTGGATCGGCACGCGTACGACGGCGTCCGCGAGGGCGCGGGTCTCCTCGGGCAGGCCCCACGCCTCGTTGCCGAAGATCCAGGCGGTGGGCCCGCCCATGGTGCCCGCGTCGAGCTCGGCGTCCAGGTCGTCCTCGCCCGCCCCGTCGGCGGCCAGGACCCGCAGCCCGGCGCCCTTGAGCCCGGCGACGGCCTGCTCGACGGGGACGCCGACGGCGACCGGGAGGTGGAAGACGGAGCCGACCGAGGCGCGCACGGCCTTGGGGTTGTAGAGGTCCACGGAGGCGTCCGTGAGGACGACCGCGTCGGCGCCGGCGGCGTCGGCGCACCGCAGCACGGTGCCGGCGTTGCCGGGGTCGCGTACGTGGGCGAGGACGGCGACGAGCTTGGGGCGGGCCTTGAGGATGTCCTCGAACGGCGAGTCCAGGAACCGGCACACCCCGAGCAGCCCCTGCGGGGTGACGGTCTGCGAGACCTCGGCGAGCACGGCGTCGGAGGCGTGGTGGACGCGGGCGCCGGTGGCGCGGGCGGCCTCGACGATGTCGGCGTACCGCTCGGCGGCCTCGACCGTGGTGAACAGCTCCACCAGGGTGGGCTCCCCGCCGCTGTGGTGCGCCACGGCCTCGCGCACGGCCTGGGGGCCCTCGGCGATGAACAGGCGCTCCTTGCCCCGGAAGTTCCGCTTGGCGAGCCGCCGGGCCGCGATGACGCGCGGGGAGCGGAAGGAGATCAGCTCAGGGGTGCCCATGGTGGTCGGCGGCTCTCTTCTCGTACGCACGGGATTCCCGGGCGCGGGGTCGAACAGACCGGACCCGCAGGCTCGGGGCCTGCGGGTCCGGAGGGAAGAACTGCGTCCTGGAGATCAGGCGGCGGCCTTCGGGGCGTTGACGTCGCTCGGGAGCGCCTTCTGGGCGACCTCGACGAGCGCGGCGAACGCGCCCGCGTCGTTGACCGCGAGCTCGGCCAGGATCTTGCGGTCCACCTCGATGTTGGCGGCCTTCAGACCCTGGATGAGGCGGTTGTACGTCATGCCGTTGGCGCGGGCAGCGGCGTTGATGCGCTGGATCCACAGCTGACGGAAGTCGCCCTTGCGCTTCTTGCGGTCGTTGTAGTTGTAGACCAGCGAGTGGGTGACCTGCTCCTTGGCCTTGCGGTACAGGCGCGAACGCTGGCCGCGGTAGCCGCTGGCCTGCTCGAGGATCGCCCGGCGCTTCTTGTGGGCGTTGACTGCCCGCTTGACGCGTGCCACTTGTTAACTCCTTGTAGCGGGGCCGTGGGTGGACTCACACGGCCCGGAAACGATATGGGTCCCGGTGTCGGGCTGCCCTCGTCACCGAGGGCGGGATGTCAGTCAGATGCCCAGCATCTTCTTGATCTTGGCGCTGTCACCCGGGGCCATCTCGGCGTTGCCGGTGAGGCGACGCGTCAGCTTGGACGACTTGTGCTCGAGCAGGTGGCGCTTGCCGGCGCGCTCGCGCAGGATCTTGCCGGAGCCGGTGACCTTGAAGCGCTTCTTGGCACCGGAGTGCGTCTTGTTCTTCGGCATAGCGCCGTTCTCTCCTCGTCAGTGGCGCTCCCAGCCGGTCCGGAGACCGGCACACGGGAGCGTCAGATGTGTCGGTTGAATCCTGGGCGGGTGCCCGGGAATCAGGCCTCGGCAGCCTCGTCGGCGGGCTCGTCCGCGTGGGCGGGCTGGCCCTGGCGTTCCGCCTTGCGGGCGGCCTGCGCCTCACGGGCCTCGGCCATTGCCTCGGTCTTCTTCTTGTGCGGTCCGAGAACCATGATCATGTTTCGGCCGTCCTGCTTCGGGTTCGACTCGATGAACCCGAGGTCCTGGACGTCCTCCGCCAGCCGCTGCAGCAGCCGGTAGCCGAGTTCCGGCCGGGACTGCTCGCGACCACGGAACATGATCGTGATCTTGACCTTGTCGCCCTGCTTGAGGAACCGGACGACGTGACCCTTTTTGGTGTCGTAGTCGTGCGGGTCGATCTTCGGCCGGAGCTTCATCTCCTTGATGACCGTGTGCGCCTGGTTCTTGCGCGCCTCACGGGCCTTCATGGCCGACTCGTACTTGAACTTCCCGTAGTCCATGAGCTTGCAGACCGGCGGACGGGCGTTCGCCGCGACCTCGACGAGATCGAGGTCGTACTCCTGCGCAAGCTCCAGGGCCTTGGCAAGCGGAACAATCCCGACCTGCTCGCCGCTGGGACCGACAAGTCGCACCTCGGGAACGCGAATCCGGTCGTTGATGCGGGGCTCGGCGCTGATGGATCCTCCTCGGTAGCACCACGCGACCGCCTGGCGGACGGACGCGTAACGTCTGTTTAGTAAGACCAACCGCGCCGGTGCATGAAAAATGCCCCGGACGGGACACAGGCGGGGCTCCTCGTGCTACCGGAGCACCGCCACGGCGTACCGCGGGGCGCACATCGGGCGGCTCCATCGTCCGTACGGAACGATGGGCGCCACCTGACCGGTGACCCGCCGTCCCGAGGGACGGCCAGGTGGGAGATCGGAGCCTCCACTTGTGGGCCGGATCACGAGTCGTGTCCAGCCGGTCGTCACACCAGGTTACCAGCTCCTGGGGGGTGGGGCTAACGGGGCGCGGGGCGCCTATCGTGTGGGGCATGAGTGACGCCACGCCGAGCAACGCCTCCGCCGCCGAGACCACCGACTACGAGACCATGACCCGCGACATCGCGGAGGTCCCCGCGGTCGAGGTGATCGTGACGGTCGCCGTCAACCTGATGAGCGCCGCCGCGGTCAAGCTGGGGCTCACCGAGGAGGGCGACCAGTACAAGGACCTCGACGAGGCGCGCAAGCTGATCCACGCGCTGGCGGGCCTGCTGGACGCGGGCGCGACGGAGGTCTCCTCGTTCCACGCCGCCCCCCTGCGGGACGGCCTGAAGTCGCTCCAGCTCGCGTTCCGCGAGGCG
The DNA here is from genome assembly GCF_001905885.1 of Streptomyces sp. CB03234. GTDB lineage: Bacteria > Actinomycetota > Actinomycetes > Streptomycetales > Streptomycetaceae > Streptomyces. The sequence continues at coordinate 237,399 of NZ_LIYH01000007.1, forward strand.
TCGATCGTCCCTGACGAGCCGGGCCAGGGGCCGGGCGAGAAGTACACGGGAGCCGTGTACGGCTGACGGGCCGCGCGGGCCGCAGCCGCGGCCGGGCCGCACCCGGGGCGTCGTACGTGGGGGTACGGGGGGTCGCTCCCCGGGTGACCGCAGTCACGGGAGCCGTGTACGGCTGACGGGCCGCGCGGGCCGCAGCCGGGGCTACGGGCACGGGAGCGGTGTACGGCTGAGTCAGTCGCGTACGTAGAAGGGCTCGCCCGGGGGCGTGGCCGTGGCCGGCAGGAGTGCCAGGTCGAGGCCGCGCACCAGGCGGGCCCTCAGCGTTTCGTCGGCCGCCAGGGCGCGGGCGACGCGCCGGGCCGCCTCGGCGGGGGGCGCGTCGGGGGCGAGGACCAGGGCGAGGGTGCCGTCCGCGCTGCCGGGGCGGAGGTGGGCGCGGAGGACGGCGGGCTCGGCGGCGACCGCCGTGCGTACCGCCTCCCTGACGGCGGGGTCGGCGAGCGGGTCGGTGGAGGTGCGGCCCTCGGCGACGGCGAGCAGCGCGGGGCCGGTCAGCTGGTACGGCACGGGGCCCGCGAGGTCCAGGACGAGCGTGTCGGCCTTCTCGTGGGCGGCCGCCTGGAGCGCCTGGTGCAGGGGTACGGCGACGGGGCGGGCGGCCGGGTCCCAGAGGGCCAGCGACTCCAGGGACGTGAACGCCGGCAGTGCGCGGCGGTCGCCCGCGGTGAGGGTCGGCACGGCCATGTCGCTGGTCTTCTCGCGGCGCAGTCCGGTCTCCTCGTCCTCCTCGACCTCGCCGAGGACGGCGACGACGGGGACGAGCAGCCGGGCGCCCCTGAGGGCGGCGAGGACGCGCGGCTCGGCGGCCCGGTCCTGGGCCCAGGCCGCGAGGGCCGCGGCCAGCTCGGGGTCGGCGGTGCCGTCGTCGTCGGAGAAGCCGGGGTCGGGGATGTTCTTGAGCGCCACGCGACGAGCCTAACGGCGCGGGTCAGCGCCCGGTGGCGCGGCCCCCGCGCCACAGGACGACCGCGGCGGCCAGCAGGAGCACGCCGAGGGCGCCGGTGACGGGCGCGAGCAGCCCGGTGCCCTGTTCCTCCTCGGGCGCGGCCACCGGCCCCGTCCCGAAGTACCGCTTGCCGTAGCCGGCGGTGGCGGCCTTGAGGTCGGCCGGGCGCAGTTTCCCGCCGGCCTCGATCGCGGCGGCCGGGTCGACCGTCCCGTACCCCTTGTCGATGTCGTGGCCGCCGCCCTCGGGGCGGTCGCGGGCGGTGTCGGCGAGGAGCGCCTTCACCTGGGCGGGGCTCAGGCCGGGGTGGGCGGCCCTGACCAGGGCGACGGCGCCCGAGACGAACGCCGACGCGGCGCTGGTGCCCCAGCCCTCGTAGTACTTGCGGTCCGGGTCGGCGATGACGATGTCGACGCCGGGCGCGCTGACGGTGGCGTACCAGCGGCTGGTGGAGAACGCGGCGTGGGTGCCGTACCGGTCGACGGCGGTGACCGCGATGACGCCCGGGTAGGCGGCGGGGTACGAGATGTGGTCGCCCTTGTCGCCGCCGTTGCCGGCCGACGCGACGACGACGGCGCCCTTGGCCAGGGCGTACTGGACGGCCGCGTCCTCGCCCGCGTCGGGGTGGGCGGACTCGCTGTCGTCGCCGAGGGAGAGGTTGATGACGTCGGCGCCGTGGTCGACGGCCCAGCGGATGCCCTGGGCGAGGGCGGTGCCACGGGTGTTGCGGGCCTTGGTGCGGGCCGGGTCGCCGCCTTCGAGGATGACGCGGACGGGGAGGATCTTCGCCTCGGGCGCGATGCCGAGGACGCCGTCCTCGCGGCCGTCGCCGTGTCCGTGGCCCGCGATGATGCCGGCCATGGCGGTGCCGTGGCGGGCCCAGGCGCGGTCGCCGCGCTTGGCGCCGAAGCCGATGAGGTCCTTGCCGGGCAGGACGTTGCCCGCGAGGTCGGGGTGGGTGGCGTCGACGCCGGTGTCGAGGACGGCGACGGTGATGCCCTCGCCCTTGGTGGTACGCCAGGCGTCGGCGGTGCGCATCGCCTCGAGGCCCCACTGCTGGGCGCGGATGGCGTCCGCGTGGGCGGGCGTGGCGGGCAGCACGGCGAAGGCGGTGGCGGCCAGGGCGGCGGCGAGGGCGGTACGGCGGTTGCGGGTCACTGGGGCTCCTGCGTGGCCTTGCGGGCCGTGGTGCGAAGACCGCGCTCGATCCGGTCGGCGATGCCGTCGGCGTCGTGGCCGAGCCCGGCCTGGGCGGGCGTGCTCGTCTGGCCCTCGGCCATCGCCTCGGCGGCGGGCTGCGGATCGTCGACGGTACGGCCGTCGGCGAAGCCGGACACCGCGTAGACGATGACGGGCACGTCGGTGAGGACGCTCACCCGCCAGCTCGCCCGCTGCGGGTCGCCGAACCCGGCGGCGACGGTGCCGGGGGCGGCGAGGGTGCGGGGCAGGAGGTCGGTGCGCTCGTCGAGGCTCTGGTCGGTGAAGCGGGTGCGCAACGCGGCCATGCCGGGGCGGTCGGCGTCGGTGAAGACCATGCCGACGGTGGTGACGCTGGTGGAGGTGGCGTCGGTGTACGTGGCGCGCAGCACGCGCTCGCAGCCCACCGGCTGCAGGGCCCTGACCAGGAGGGGGTCGAGGGCCCCGGTACACGGCCCGTCGGGTGCGACGGCGACGCGCGTCCAGGTCCGGTCGGCGCGGCCGGGTCCGGCGCCCTCGCCGTCGAGGGTGCGGGGGAAGAGCGTGTCGACGGGGACGCTGTGCCAGATGGTGCGGGCCTCGGTGAAGCGGTCCGCCGCGGAGGCGTGGGCGGCCGAGTCGCCCACGAGCCACGCCCCGGCGGCGGCTCCGCCGGTGAGCCCGAGCCCCAGGACGAGGCAGGCGACGGCCGCCGCCGCGCGGGCGGGGTGCCGGCTGCGGACGGGCCGCAGGCGGGTGGTGGTCTCGACGGGCGTCTCGGGCGGCATCCAGTAGGGCTGAGCGGCGCGCGGGACGGGGGCCCCGGGGCGGGCGGTGAGGTCGACGGCACCGACGGGCCGCCGCCGCGTGGGCGGCGTGACGGGCGCCGGCGGGACGGAGGACGGGGCGGAGGACGACGGCGCGGAGGGCGACGGCGCGGCCACGGACTCGCGCACGGGCCGCAGCCGGGCGGTGGTCTCGGCGGCCGCCTCCCCTGCGGGGCCCGCCACCGGCACGGGCCGCAGCCCGGCGGTGCCCTCGACGCCCGACGGGCCGGGCGCCGGCCGGGCGTCGGCCGCCGACGCCGGAGCGGTGGACCGCGCCGGGCGGGGCCCGTCAGCCGGGCCGGTACCGGAAGCGGCGCCCGGAACGCCCCCGGCCGCCACAGCCGGGGCTGGAACGGCCACCGGGCGGGCACCGGACGCGGGAGTTGCGGCGGGCGCGGGCGCCGGAGCGGGGGCCGGACGGGCGCCGGTTGCCCGCTCCGGAGCAGTGGCCGTGGCCGGGTTGGCGGCATCCGCGGGGGCGGGACCGGGCGCGGGCACCGGAGCGGCGGCAGGCGCGGGCCCGTGGGCCGGGGCGGAACCGGACGCGGGGGCCGGGCGGGTGGCAGGAGCGGGCGCCGGGGCCGGAGCGGGGGCCGGGCGCGAGCCGTGGGCCGGGGCGGGAGCCGGAGCGGCGGCCGGGCGCGAGCCGTGGGCCGGGACAGAACCGGACGCGGGCGCCGGAGCGGCGGCGGGACCGGGCGCGGGCACCGGAGCGGCGGCAGGCGCGGGAGCCGGCGCGGGGGCCGGGCGCGAGTCGTGGGCCGGGGCGGGACCGGGCGCGGGGGGCGGAGTGGTGGCCGGGGTCGGTGGTATGGGGGGCGTGGGATGGCGCGGGGCGTCCGGGATGCGCGAGGACGGGTGTCGTGCCTCGGTGCTCATCCGCCCCCCTGATGTCGTCCGGATCGCCTTGCGGGGCAGGCCCGTTCGTCAGCGCGTGCGGGTAACTCTACGGGCTGCGCCGGCCCCGGCGGGAACGAGGCCGCAGGTCGGGGCGGATCTGACCGGAACGTCCCCCTACCCCCGGGTAGGCAGGTCTGGCAGGCTCTGGCCATGACTCCGCGTGCCGCTGACCGAGCCCGGTACGACCGGGCCACCGCCCATCTCGACGCCCCGGTCGCCGTGGTCGACCTGGAGGCGTTCGACGCGAACGCCGACGACCTCGTCCGACGGGCCGGCGGGAAGCCGATACGGGTGGCGAGCAAGTCCGTACGCTGCCGGGCACTGCTGGAGCGGGTGCTGGCCCGGGACGGGTTCGCCGGGATCATGTCGTTCACGCTGGACGAGTCGCTGTGGCTGGCGCGGGCCGGGTTCGACGACGTACTGCTGGCGTATCCGTCGGCGGACCGGGCCGGTTTCTCGGAGCTGGCGCGGGACGCCAAGCTGGCGGGCGCGGTGACCGTGATGGTGGACGATCCGGCGCAGTTGGAGCTGATCGACCGGGCCCGCGAGGGTGGCGCGGAGGAGATCCGGGTCTGTCTGGAGCTGGACACCTCGCTGCGCCTGCTGGGCGGTCGGGTACGGATCGGGGCGCGGCGTTCGCCGCTGCGGACGCCCGCCCAGGTGGCGGAGCTGGCGCGGGCGGTGGCGCGGCGCCCGGGGTTCCGGCTCGTCGGGCTGATGGCGTACGAGGGTCATGTGGCGGGCGTCGGGGACGCGATCGCGGGGCGGCCCCTCCGCTCCCGTGCCGTGCGGGTGATGCAGGCGGCGGCCCGCAGGGAGCTGGCGGCGCGCCGGGCGGCCGTGGTGGCGGCGGTGCGGGCGGTGGCGCCGGACCTGGAGTTCGTGAACGGGGGCGGGACGGGGAGCGTTCAGCACACGGCGGCCGAGGACTGCGTGACCGAGATCGCGGCCGGGTCCGGGTTGTACGTGCCGCGGTTGTTCGACAACTACACGTCGTTCACGGGCCGTCCGGCGGCGCTGTTCGCGCAGCCCGTGGTCCGGCGCCCGGGCGTGGGCGTGGTGACCGTGCTGGGCGGCGGGTACCCCGCGTCGGGGGCGGCGGGCGCGGACCGGTTGCCGGTCCCGTACCTCCCGGAGGGGTTGCGCTACGACCCGCAGGAGGGTGCCGGTGAGGTGCAGACCCCGCTGCTGGGCTCCCCCGCCGACGATCTGCTGATCGGCGACAAGGTGTGGTTCCGGCACGCGAAGGCGGGCGAGCTGTGCGAGCGGTTCGAGGCGCTGCACCTGATCGAGGGCGACCGGGTCACGGCGACCGTACCGACGTACCGGGGCGAGGGCCGGACCTTCCTGTAGCGGTCAGGGGCCGATGCTGCTGCCGACGCCGCCTCCGGTCGAGCTGCCGATCGGGCGGATGCCCTGGGTGATCTCGTCCATGGTCGCGAGCGGCGGGGCGTCCGGCCCGGCGGAGAAGACGAACCGCACGATGACGGGCGACTCGCTGCCGAGCGACGACGGGAACACGAGGGACTGGACGTATCCGCCGGGGCCCTGGTTGGTGGTGACCTGCCAGCGGACCAGGTAGCCGGTGCGTCCGGCGACGACGGTGGGCCGCTCGGCGAGCACCTTGTGGGAGCGGATGCCGCCATGGGGACGGACGCCGAGGGAATCCGCCTCGAACGCGCGGTCGGCGGCCTTGGCGATGTCCTCCTTGGCGATGGTCTCGGGGTCGGTGGTGCCGGTGCCCGTGGCGGTGAGGGAGAACACCGAGCCGCGCTTGCAGGTGCGGCTGCTCGCGGCGGGGCACGGGTCGGCGGCGACCGTCGACACGGTCGGCACGTCCTCCGAGGTGAACTCCGGCTTCTCCCAGCCGTCGATGATGGGCAGGGTGATGCCGTTGAGCTGGTCGACGACGGCTGTCGGATCGTCCGTGGCGGAGGGGGACGGGGACGGGGACGGGGATGTGGCGGAACTCGTCGGCGCGGGTGGGTTCTTGGCGTCCGTGATGCCCGCCGGAGGACCGTCGTCGCGGCCGAACACGACCACCGCCGTGGCGATCGCCGCCGCGACGACCACTCCCGCGACGGCGGTCGGGACGACACCCGCGCGGCCGGCGCGCTTCGGCGCCCCGCCCGCCGGCCGGGTGTGCCCGGTCCACGCCGTGCCGTCCCACCAGTGTTCGACGGCGGGGTTGCCTGGATCCGGGTACCAGCCGGGAGGGGTCGTCATGCTCATGCGGTCACCTTAGGGGGCGTGCACCCGGTCCGCCTGATCCGGTACGACGCTCCCGTCGGCCCGGCGGACGGGACCGCGGGTGCCGTCGGCGGCGGTGTAGCCGGTCGTGGCGCAGGGGTACGGGGTGGCCTTGCGCGGCTTGGGCTGGAGGAACATGGGGTTGACGATCCAGCGGCCGTCGCCGTTGTCGTACGCCCTGCACATGACCTCGTCCTTGTTGCGGTTGAGGACGAGCCGCAGGGCGGTGGCGTCGCGCAGGAAGGAGACGTCGGTGTCGGAGTCGCCGGCCGCGAACACCTGCCTGCGGTGGGCGGGTTGGACCTGTTCGGCGGCGGCGCCGCGTACGCCGAGGATCTCCTGGTTGATCCAGCAGCGCTTGCCGTCGATGTACGTGATCATCGAGTCGTCGCCGTCGCGGACGGTGCCGCAGCCCTGGAGCCGGGCGGTGAGGCGGCCGCCTTCGGTGACGTTCCGGATGCCGATGGCGTGGGACGGCGTGATGCCGACGCCGCGCGCCCAGACGTCGACGACCGGCTCGGGCGAGGCGGAGGTGATCCACACGTCGAAGCCAGCCTTCTGGAGGGTACGGACGAGGTCGCGCTGCTGGTCGTAGTAGCGGACCCAGCCGGTGGCGGTGGCGCTGCCGACGCGCTGCTCGGCGCCGATGGGCGCGGCGAGGTTCTCGGCGCGGGCGGCTGCGGCGAAGTCCTGGACCTGGCGGGTGGTCCAGCCGTGCAGGAGCTGGGCGAGCCAGGCGTACTGCGGCTCCATGCGCCGGTGGTCGAACCCGGTGAAGGCCGCGTCGCCGGAGGTCGTCTCGCCGTCCCCGTACACGGACAGGATCTCGTCGGCGCAGTCGGTGTCGGTGGCGGTGGGCAGCGTCCGTACGCCGGTGGGGCAGGCGGCCGCGAGGGAGGTGGCCGCGGCGTCGGTGAGGTAGCGGCTGGTGGTGTGCCAGTCGCCGCCGTGGGGCGGGCGTATGCGGCTGTTGCGGAGCAGCCAGAACATGGTGGCGTCGCCGACGTCGTTCTTGATGACGGTGTTGTCCCAGTCGAAGACGGCGACGGGCTTCTTGCCGCTCGTACGGCTCTCGCCGCAGCGGCCGTGGCGGTCGATCAGCTCTTGCAGGCGGGCCCGGTTGTCGCCGTACCAGCCGTCGGAGACGGTGAGGCGCGGGCACTTCTCCGGAGTGGGGTGGGCGGTCGCGGACGCTGCGGTGAGGCCGGTGACCGTCAGGGTGAGGGCGGCCGCGGCGGCGGCCCAGCGGCGTATGTCTGTCACGTACACGCTCCTGGTGTATGCAGGACAGCCGGGCGTCGTGCGACGCCCGGCTGTCGGGGTGGTGGGAGAGGGGTGAACTACAGGGGGGTGACGTACGCGCCGGAGATGCCGCCGTCGACGAGGAAGTCGGTGGCGTTGATGAACGAGGAGTCGTCGCTCGCGAGGAACGCGACGGCGGCGGCGATCTCCTCGGCCTCGGCGAAGCGGCCGGCCGGGATGTGGACGAGGCGGCGGGCGGCGCGCTCGGGGTCCTTGGCGAACAGCTCCTGGAGGAGCGGGGTGTTGACCGGCCCGGGGCACAGGGCGTTGACGCGGATGCCCTCGCGGGCGAACTGCACGCCCAGCTCGCGGGACATGGCGAGGACGCCGCCCTTGGAGGCGGTGTACGAGATCTGCGAGGTCGCCGCGCCCATGACGGCGACGAAGGACGCCGTGTTGATGATGGAGCCCTTGCCCTGGCGCCGCATGTAGGGGATGGCTGCCTTGCAGCAGAGGTAGACGGAGGTGAGGTTGACCTCCTGGACCCGCTTCCAGGCCTCCAGGCCGGTGGTGAGGATGGAGTCGTCGTCGGGCGGCGAGATGCCCGCGTTGTTGAAGGCGATGTCGACACTTCCGTAGGTGTCGTACGCGGTCTTGAACAGCGCCTCGACCTCGTCGGCGTCGGTGACGTCGACGCGTACGAAGGTGCCGCCGACCTCGTCGGCCGCGGCCTTGCCCGCCTTCTCGTCGATGTCGCCGCAGACGACGTGGGCGCCCTCGGAGGCGAGGCGGCGCGCGGTGGCGAGGCCGATGCCGCTGCCGGCGCCGGTGATGACGGCGGTACGTCCGACGAGGCGGCGGCACACAGGGGTTTCGGTCATGGTGGTTCAGGCCTCCGTGCTGATGAAGACGTTCTTGGTTTCGGTGAAGGCGGTGAGGGCGTCGGGGCCGAGCTCGCGGCCGAGGCCGGACTGCTTGTAGCCGCCGAACGGGGTCCAGTAGCGGACGCTGGAGTGGGAGTTGACGGAGAGGTTGCCAGCGCGGACGGCGCCGGAGACGCGCAGCGCGCGGCCGACGTCGCGGGTCCAGATGGAGCCGGACAGGCCGTACTCGGTGGCGTTGGCCAGGCGTACGGCGTCCTCCTCGTCGTCGAAGGGCAGGACGACGGCCACGGGGCCGAAGACCTCCTCGACGGCGGCGGGCGCGTCGGGCGCGAGGCCGGTGAGGACCGTGGGCGGGAACCAGAAGCCGGGGCCTTCGGGCGCCTTGCCGCGGATGGCGGTCGCGTCCTCGGGGACGTAACCCCGCACCCTCTCCAGCTGGGTACGGGAGATGAGGGGGCCCATCTGGGTCTTCTCGTCGGACGGGTCGCCGACGACGATCTCCTCGATGGCGGGCGTCAGCAGCTCCAGGAAGCGGTCGTATGCGGTGCGCTGGACGAGGATGCGGGTGCGGGCGCAGCAGTCCTGCCCGGAGTTGTCCAGGAAGGACATGGGTGTGGCGGCGGCCGCGGCCTCGATGTCGGCGTCGGCGAACACGATGTTGGGGCTCTTGCCGCCGAGTTCGAGGGTCACGCGCTTCACCCGGCCGGCGCACGCCGCCATGATGCTCTTCCCGACGCGGGTGGAACCGGTGAAGACGATCTTGGCGACGCCGGGGTGTTCGACGAGGGCGTTGCCCGCGACGGGGCCGGCACCCGGCAGCACCTGGAAGAGGTGTTCGGGTAGCCCGGCCTCCAGGGCGAGTTCGGCGAGCCGAAGGGCCGTGAGGGGCGTGGTCTCGGCGGGTTTGAGGACGACGGCGTTGCCGGCCGCGAGGGCGGGGGCAGTGCCCCAGGCGGCGATGGGCATGGGGAAGTTCCAGGGGGCGATCACGCCGACGACGCCGAGGGGTTCGAGGATCGTGATGTCGAGTCCGCCGGGTACCGGGATCTGCCGGCCGTTCAGGCGCTCCACTCCCCCGGCCGCGTAGTCGAGCAGGTCGCGGACGTTGCCGGCTTCCCAGCGGGCGTTGCCGAGGGTGTGGCCGGCCTCACGGACCTCCAGCCGGGCCAGTTCCTCGACGTGCTCGTCGACGACGGCGGCGAAACGGCGCAGGAGGCGGGCGCGGTCGGCGGGCGCGGCCGCCGCCCACGCCCGCTGGGCCCTGGCGGCCCGCTGGACGGCGGCGTCGACGTCGGCGGCGGTGGCGGCCGGGACGGTGGCGATGACCTCTTCGGTGGCGGGGTCGAGGACGAGGTGCTCGGTGCTCACATGGGTCCTTACATGCGTTCGAAGGAGCGGCGCAGCTCCCAGTCGGTCACCGCGGCGTCGAAGGCTTCGAGCTCGACCCGCGCCATGTTGCGGTAGTGGTCGACGACCTCGTCCCCGAAGGCGGCCTTCGCGATGGGGCTGTTCTCCCACAGCTCGGCGGCCTCGCGCAGGGTGGTGGGGACGTGGGCGTAGTCGGCGGTGTACGCGTTGCCGTCGCACGGCTCGGGGAGTTCGAGCTGCTGCTCGATGCCGTACAGACCGGCCGCGACCAGGCCCGCGACGGCGAGGTACGGGTTGACGTCGCCGCCGGGGAGGCGGTTCTCGAAGCGCATCGAGCGGCCGTGGCCGACCACCCGGAGGGAGCAGGTGCGGTTGTCGTAGCCCCAGGCGACGGCGGTCGGCGCGAACGAGCCGGGCTGGAAGCGCTTGTAGGAGTTGATGTTGGGCGCGTAGAGGAGGGAGAAGTCCCGCAGCGCGGCCAGCTGTCCGGCGAGGAAGTGCCGCATCACCGGGGACATCCCTCCGGGCCCGTCGCCCGCCATGACGTTGCGGCCGTCGGCGTCCTGCAACGAGAGGTGGATGTGGCAGGAGTTGCCCTCGCGCTCGTTGTACTTCGCCATGAAGGTGAGCGAGACGCCCTCCTGCGAGGCGATTTCCTTGGCGCCGGTCTTGTAGACGGCGTGCTGGTCGCAGGTGACCAGGGCCTCGTCGTACTTGAACGCGATTTCGTGCTGGCCGGGGTTGCACTCGCCCTTGGCGGACTCGACGGTCAGTCCGGCGGCGGCCATCTCGTTGCGGATGCGGCGCAGCAGGGGCTCGATGCGGCCGGTGCCGAGGATGGAATAGTCGATGTTGTACTGGTTCGCCGGGGTCAGGTCGCGGTAGTCCGCGTTCCAGGCCTGTTCGTAGGTGTCCTTGAAGACGATGAATTCCAGCTCGGTGCCGACGTGTGCGGTGTAGCCGTGTCCGGCGAGCCGTTCCAGCTGGTGGCGCAGGATCTGGCGTGGTGCGGCGACGACGGGTGAGCCGTCGTTCCAGGCGAGGTCGGCGACGAGCATCGCCGTGCCGTCGTTCCAGGGGACGCGGCGCAGGGTGGACAGGTCGGGGCGCATGGCGAAGTCGCCGTAGCCCGTGGCCCAGGAGGACATGGCGTAGCCGTCGACGGTGTTGAGCTCGACGTCCACGGCGAGGAGGTAGTTGCAGCCCTCGGTGCCGTGCTCCAGCACGTCGTCGAGGAAGAACGGTGCGGCGAACCGCTTGCCCTGGAGCCGCCCTTGCATATCGGGGAAGGCCAGGACCACTGTGTCGATCTCACCGTGCGCGACGAGCCTGCGCAGCTCCTCGACGGCGAGTGGGGGTTTGCGGTCTGCCACGGGATTGCTCCTCCTTCGGTCAGCCGGGAGCCATAAGGTATTGCCGAAGACCATTGCTTGGGAAGGGGAACCGCGAGGTGGCGAAGAAGAGCTCGGGAAGTGCGTCCGAGGACCGGCTGGCGCCCGTGCTGCGGCCGGTGCGGGCGGGCAACGGCTTCGAGGAGGCGCTGGAGCAGATCCTCCAGGTCGTACGGCTCGGCCTGGTGCCCGGCGGCGAGCGGCTGCCCGCGGAGCGGGAGCTGGCGGACCGGATGGGGATCAGCCGGGTGACGCTGCGCGAGGTGCTGAAGGTGCTCCAGGAGCAGGGCCTGGTGGAGAGCCGGCGCGGCCGGTACGGCGGAACGTTTGTGCTGCACCGGGACCGGGCGCCCGGCGACTCGGGCGAGGAGGAGCTGCGGCGCCGTATCGCGTCGGTGGACGTGGAGGACACGCTGCGCTTCCGCGAGGTGCTGGAGGTCGGCGCGGCGGGGCTGTGCGCGGCGCACGGGCTGACGGAGGAGGGTGCCGAGCGGCTGCGTACGGCGCTGCGGGCGACGCACGACGCGCCGCTGGACGACTACCGGCGCCAGGACACGCTGCTGCACCTGACGCTCGCCGAGTTGTCCGGCTCGCCGACGCTGACGGCGCAGTACGCGGCCGTACGGGCGTCGGTGAACGACCTGCTGGACTGCATCCCGCTGCTCGTACGCAATCTGGAGCACTCGCAGCACCAGCACACGGCGCTGGTGGAGGCCGTCCTGGAGGGGGACGCGGACGCGGCGCGCGAGGTGATGCGGGAGCACTGCGCGGGGACGGCGGCGCTGCTGCGCGGCTTCCTCACGTAACTCCCGGGCGTAACCCGAAAGTAACGCACGGGTCTTGCCAATCACGCCCGACCACCGCAAAGGTATGGGACCACTCCATTGGGCCCCGACCACTGACGCGGGAGCGCTGCTGCCATGACGCTGGAAGAAACGAAGGACACGCCCGTCCCCGCCGACGACTACCTCAAGCGCCGGGCCCTTCGGCAGGGCAGCGCCGGCTGGCTGCTGCTGACCGGGCTCGGTGTGGGGTACGTCGTCTCCGGTGACTTCGCCGGCTGGAACATCGGCCTCGCCGAGGGCGGTTTCGGCGGGCTGGCGATCGCGACGGTCCTGATGGGCGTGATGTACGCCTGTCTCGTCTACGCGCTCGCCGAACTGTCCGCCATCCTGCCCGCGGCGGGCGGCGGTTACGGCTTCGCGCGCCGGGCGCTCGGCACCTGGGGCGGTTTTCTCACCGGTACGGCCATCCTCATCGAGTACATCCTGGCGCCGGCCGCCATCTCCATCTTCATCGGCGACTACGTCGAGTCCCTGGGCCTCTTCGGCCTGGAGTCCGGCTGGCCCGTCTACCTCGCCTGCTTCGTCGTCTTCCTCGGCATCCACCTCTGGGGCGTCGGCGAGGCACTGCGCTTCAGCCTGATCGTGACCGCCATCGCGGTGGCGGCGCTGCTGATCTTCGCGGTCGGCGCGTTCACCGAGTTCCGGGCGGACGGGCTCAACGACATCCCGGCCGACCCGAACGCCTTCGGGGCGAACTCCTGGCTGCCGTACGGACTGCTCGGCATCTGGGCAGCGGTCCCGTTCGGCATGTGGTTCTTCCTGGGCGTGGAGGGTGTGCCGCTCGCCGCCGAGGAGGCGAAGGACCCGGTGCGGTCGATGCCGCGGGCGCTGTCGCTGTCGATGATGGTCCTGGTGCTGCTCGCCGCGCTGACGTTCTTCGCGGCGACGGGCGTACGGGGTTCGGCCGCGATCCAGGACGCCGGCAACCCGTTGGTGGTCGCCCTCCAGGGGGACGGCGACCCGACCGCGCTGAGCCGGTTCGTCAACTACGCGGGCTTGGCGGGCCTGGTGGCGTCGTTCTTCTCGCTCATCTACGCGGGTTCGCGGCAGCTGTTCGCCCTCTCCCGGGCGGGGTACCTGCCCCGGTTCCTGTCCCTGACCAGCCGCCGCAAGTCCCCGTACCTGGGGCTGCTGATCCCCGGCGCGCTCGGTTTCGCGCTGGCGGCAAGTACCGGGAACGGGGCGCGGATGCTGAACATCGCGGTGTTCGGCGCGACCATTTCGTACGCCCTGATGGCGCTGTCCCACATCGTGCTGCGGCGCCGGGAACCCGACCTGCCGCGCCCGTACCGTACGCCCGGTGGGGTGGTGACGTCCTCGGTCGCCTTCGTGCTGGCGCTCGCCGCGCTGGTGGCGACGTTCCTGGTGGACAAGGACGCGGCGTTCATGGCACTCGGGGTCTACGCGGTCGCCCTCGCGTACTTCGCCTTCTACAGTCGTCACCGTCTTGTCGCGAGCGCGCCCGAGGAGGAGTTCGCGGCGCTGGCCGCGGCCGAGGCCGAGCTCGAACGCAACTGAGAGGAACCGGCTGTGCCTTCCAAGCCGCTCATCGGCGTCACCACCTACTTCGAGCCCGCCAAGTGGGGCGTGTGGGAGCTGCCCGCCGCCCTGCTCCCGGCGACGTACCCCCGCCTGGTCCAGTCGGCGGGCGGCATCGCCGCGATGTTCCCGCCGGACGCCCCCGGCGCCGCCACGGACGTCGTCGCCCGCCTCGACGGCCTCGTCGTCGCGGGCGGCGCGGACGTCGACCCCGCACGGTACGGCGCCGACCGCGACCCGCGTACGGGCCCGGCGGCGGTGGAACGGGACGCCTGGGAGCTCGCCCTCATCGAGGCGGCGCTGGCGGCCGGCACGCCGGTACTGGGCGTCTGCCGCGGTATGCAGCTGCTGAACGTGGCCCTCGGCGGCACGCTGCTCCAGCACCTGGACGGCCACACCGGTGGCCTGGGCGTCTTCGGCCGGCACACGGTCAAGCCGGTCCCCGGCACGCTGTACGCCTCGCTCGTCGGCGAGGCGACGTCGGTCCCGACCTACCACCACCAGTCCGTGGACCGGCTGGGCGAGGGCCTGACGCCGTGCGCGTACGCGGAGGACGGCACCGTGGAGGCGGTCGAGCTGACGGGCACGCGGTGGGCCCTGGGCGTCCAGTGGCACCCGGAGATGGGGACCGACGTGCGTGTGATGGAGGGGCTGGTACGGGCGGCGTCCTAGGCCTCCTCGGGAACCCGGACGGCTCAGCCCGTGCCGCCCCGTGCCAGGGACAGCAGGTCACGGGCCGGGCCGGTGGGGAGGGGGCCGATGGGCCAGACGGCGCGGAGGGCGCGCTGGAGGTGGACGCCTTCCACGGGGACCTCGACGAGGCGGCGGGAGGCGAGTTCCTCGGTGACGGCGAGCTCGCTGAGGACCGCCGGGCCCGCTCCGCTGATCGCCGCCGCCTTGACCGCTGTCGTGGAGGCCAGCTCCATGAGGGGGTCGGCGAGCCCGCCGTAGTCCGCGAGCGCCGCGTCCAGCACCTGGCGGGTGCCCGAGCCGTACTCGCGCAGCACCAGCGGGGTGGCCGCCAGTTCGGCGGGCGTGAGCGGGGCGCGGCGGCGGGCCCACCGGTGGGAGGGGGCCGTGACCACCACGAGCCGGTCGTGGGCGACGACCGCGGCGTCCAGGCCCTCGGGGACGGCGAGGCCCTCGACGTACCCGAGGTCCGCCTCCCCGGCGAGCAGGCCGGCCGCGACGGCGGTCGAGTTGCCGGCCCGGAGGGAGACGGCCGTGTCGGGGCGCTCGGCGCGCAGGGCGATGAGCCAGCCGGGCAGCAGGTACTCGGCGATGGTCATCGAGGCGGCGACCCGCAGCCGTGAGTCCCGCCGGTCGCGCAGCGCCTGGGCGCCCGCGTCGAACGCCTCGGCGGCCTCGACGACGCGCCTCGCCCAGTCGGTGACGAGCGCGCCCGCGTCGGTGAGGCGCGACCCGCGCGGGGAGCGGTCCACCAGGGCGACGCCCAGTTGCCGTTCCATGGAGCGGATACGGCTGCTGGCGGCCGGCTGGGTGATGCCGACCTCGCGCGCGGCCCGGCCGAGGCTGCCGTGCCGGGCGACGGCGAGAAGCAGTTCCAGGGCCCCGAGGTCGGGCACGCGATGCGAGATGCTCATAACTTCAGTTTATGGGGTCATAGGGACATGATCTCTGGTGTGGGCCATCGGCGCAGGTCAGGGTGGGTCCATGGCAACCCTCGCGCAGCAGCTTCCACTCCCCCGCGTACCCCGCACCATGGCTGTCCGGCACCTCGGGCCCAACTGGTACGCGACGGTGATGGGCACCGCGATCGTCGCCAACGCGGGCGCCGCACTGCCCCTCCGGATACCCGGTCTGCGCACCGCCTGCACCGCCGTCTGGGCGCTGTCCCTGCTGATGCTGCTGGTCCTGCTCGCGGCCCGCGCGCTGCACTGGACACACCATAGGGACCAGGCCCGGGCCCACCTCCTGGACCCGGCCATTGCGCCGTTCTACGGGTGCCTGGCCATGGCCCTGGTCTCGGTCGGCGGCGGCGCCGTCGTCGTCGGCCGGGACTGGATCGGACCGGAGGCCGCAGTCGCCCTGGGCGCGGGCCTGTTCGTGGCGGGGACGGTGATCGGCCTGACGGTCGCGGTGACGATCCCGTACCTGATGGTGGTGCACCACAAGGTCGACTCCGCCTCGCCGGTGTGGCTTCTGCCCGTCGTCGCGCCCATGGTGTCGGCCGCGGTCGGCCCCCTGCTCGTACCGCATCTGCCGCCCGGACAGTGGCAGCGAACGCTCCTGATCGCCTGCTACGGGATGTTCGGGCTGAGCCTGCTGGCGACCCTGGTGGTGCTGCCGCTGGTCTTCGGCCGGCTGATGACCGGCGGCCCGCTGCCGCTCACCCTGACGCCGACGCTGTTCCTGGTGCTGGGGCCGCTCGGCCAGTCCACGACGGCCGCCGCCAAGTTCGCCGACGCGGCGCCGGGCGTGCCGTACGCGGGTGAGATCGCCGTCCTGTACGGCGTGCCCGTGATGGGTTTCGCCCTGCTGTGGCTGGCGCTGGCCGGGGCGATGGTGCTGGGGGCGCGGCGGCGGGGCATGGGGTTCGCGATGACGTGGTGGGCGTTCACGTTCCCGGTGGGGACGTGTGTGACCGGCGCGGAGGGGCTGGCGCAGCACACCGGGCTCGTGGCGCTGCGGTGGCTGGCGGTGGGGCTGTACGCGCTGCTGGTGGCGGCCTGGCTGACGGCGGCCGTCAGGACGGCCCGCGGACTGGTCGGCGGAGCGCTGCTCGCAGCGCCTCCGGTGCCTGCACCAGTGACGGCCCGTACCAGGTGAGGTGCCGCCCGTCGACGAGGGCGGCGGGCAGTCCGTCGAACGCCTCGGGGCCGTCGTCGGCGGTGAAGCGGTACGGCTCGTCCGGCAGGACGACGAGGTCGGCGCCCGAGGCGCGCAGCTCGTCGAGCGGTATGCGCGGGTAGCGCTCGGCATGGTCCGCGTACACGTTCGCGACGCCGAGGCGGGCCAGCAGGTCGCCCGCGAAGGTGTCGCGGCCCAGCACCATCCAGGGGCGGCGCCAGATGGGCACCACGGCCTTGCGGTACGCGTCGGAGTGCGTCACCGCCCCCCAGGCCGCCTCCGCCTCGTCCAGCCAGCGCGGCCGGGTGCGCGCCCCGCAGGCGCGCAGCACCCGGTCCAGCTCGGTGAACGCCTGGTCCAGGTTCCGGACCTCGGTGACCAGGACGTCCAGCCCGGCGGCGCGCAGGGCGGCGAGGTCGGGGGCCCGGTTCTCCTCCTCGTTGGCGACCACCAGGTCGGGGCGGAGGGCGGCGACCGCGGGGACGTCGGGGTTCTTGGTTCCGCCGATACGGGTGACGTCCAGCCCGGCGGGGTGGGTGCACCAGTTCGTGGCACCGACCAGCAGTCCCGGGGCCGTGGCGGCGATCGCCTCGGTGAGGGACGGGACGAGCGAGACGACCCGCATCAGGTGGCCGTCTCGATGTGCTCGGCGACGGAGACGACGAGGATACGGGTGTGCGGGTCGCCGGCCCGCCAGCGGTGGCGGACGCCGCCGGAGAGGTAGAGCGTGTCGCCGCGCTCCAGCCGGTACGCCTGGCCCTCGGCCTCCACCTGAGCGGCGCCGTCGGCGACGTACAGCATGGCGTCGTTGCGCAGCACGAGCTCCCGTCCGGCGTCGTGCTCGCCGGTGAACTCCTCGGCGTGCATCTGGTGCTCGCCGCGCACCAGGGCCCGCGCGCCGGGCCGGCCGGGGTCGTCGGCGGCGCGTACGACGTCGACGGTTCGTGCCGGGTCGGCGGCGTCCAGCAGCGCGACCGTCGTGGTCTCCAGGGCGTCCGCGATCTGCTGGAGCGAGCGCTCACTGGGCCGGGCGCGCTCGTTCTCGATCTGGCTCAGGAACGGCACGGACAGGCCGCTGCGCTCGGCGACCGCGGCGAGGGTGAGCGCCATGGCTCTGCGCCGCCTGCGGACGGCCACGCCCACACGAAGCGTTTCCTTGTCGTCCATCTCCTCGGCTCCCTCCCTCTGCGACCACCTTACGCAGCGGCGGTACCACCGAGTAGCGCAACGGGAGGGAAAGCCGTGGAGCCGAGCTACACAGGAGCCATCTTGTCGGCGACGCCCGGGTTGTCCTTGAGCCAGGCGCGGACGGCCTCCTGCTCCTTGCCCTTGCCGGTCTGCTGGATCTTCGCTTCGAGGTCCGTGAGCTGCTTCTCGGTCATCGTGAAGTTCTTGAGCCAGGCGGCGACCTCGGGGTTGTCGGCGGCGAAGCCCTTGCGGGCGAGGGTGTGCACGCCGTCACCCTTGCCCCAGGTGCCCTTGGGGTCCTTGAGCTTCGTCAGGCCGTAGGTGGAGTAGGCCCAGTGCGGCGACCAGAGGGTGACGACGACCGGTTCCTTCTTGGCGTACGCGCGCTTCAGCTCGGCCAGCATGCCGGGCGTGGAGCCGTCGACGACCTCGTACTCGCCCTCCAGGCCGTACTCCTTGAGGACCTTGTCCTTGAGCAGGCCCATCATTCCGGCGCTCGGCTCGATACCGATGATCCGGCCCTTGAACTGCCCCGCCCTGCCCTTGAGGTCGTCGAGGGAGTCGATGCCCTTCAGGTACGAGGGGACGGACAGCTCCAGGGAGGTGGGGCCGTACCAGGCGCCCATGTCCTCCAGCTTGTCGTGGTACTTGTCCCAGTAGGTGGCGTGCGTGACCGGCAGCCAGGAGTCGGTCTGGACGTCGATCTGGCCGTTAGCCATCCCGGTGTAGAGGGCGCCCGCCTCGTACTGCTTGGCGTCGACCTCGAAACCGCGCCGCTCCAGGAACTCCTTCCAGAGGAAGGTGGAGGCGATGCCCTCGTCCCAGGGGATGTAGCCCAGGGAGATCTTCTTGCCCTGGCCGACGTTCGTGCCGTCGGCGACGGCCCGGGAGGTGGCCGCGCCGCCGAAGACGTTCATGCCGCCGGCGACGAGCGCGAGGACGACGGCACCGACGACCGCCACGGCGGGCCGGGGGCGGTGGTCGAAGATCCTGAGGCGGCCCCGGGTGAGGGCCTTGGCCTTGGCGAGGGCCCGGCGGCCCAGGGGCGAGACCTGACGGCCCAGCGCCCCGGTGATCCGGTCCAGGTACATGGCGAGGATGACGATGGAGATACCGGCCTCGAAGCCGAGGCCGATGTCGACGTTGCCGATGGCCCGGTAGACCGCGCCGCCGAGCCCTCCGCCGCCGACCATGCCGGCGATGACCACCATGGACAGGCCCAGCATGATCACCTGGTTGATGCCGGCCATGATCGTGGGCAGGGCGAGCGGCAGCTGGACGCGCAGAAGGGTGTTGCGCGGCGTGGTGCCGAAGGCCTCGGCGGCCTCCACGAGTTCCTTGTCGACCTGGCGGATGCCGAGCTCGGTCATCCGTACGCCGGGCGGCAGGGCGAAGATGATGGTGGCGATGATGCCGGGGACCACGCCGACACCGAAGAAGATGATGCCGGGGATCAGGTAGACCATCGCGGGCATGGTCTGCATGAAGTCCAGCACGGGCCGGGTCACGGCGCTGACGGCCTTGGAGCGCGAGGCCCAGATGCCCAGCGGGACGGCGATGGCCAGCGTGACGACGGTGGCGACCAGCACCAGGCTGAGGGTCGACATGGCGTCGTCCCACAGGTCGACGGAGTCGATCAGCGCGAACCCGGCGAAGGCGAGGACGCCCGCGAGCAGGCCGCGCAGCCACCAGGCGAGGACGGCGAGGATGCCGCCGAAGAGCAGCGGCTCGGGAGCGGAGAGGGCGGCGTCGATGCCGTCGTACATACCGGTGACGAGCGAGCTGATGGCGTCGAAGAGCCAGGAGAGATGCGACTGGAGCCAGTCGACACCACTGTCGACCCAGTCACCGAGCGGAAGCCTAGGCACGGGCGGCCTCCTGGGTGCTGCTCTCCGTGGTGGCGTCCGCCGTGGTGGCGTCCGCCGTGGTGGTGTCCACCGTGGTGCCGGGCACCGTGGTGTCGGCCGCCGGGGCGCCGGGGACGGGGGCGCCGGCCACCGTGGCGCCGAGCACCTGGGTTCCCGCCTCCTTGGTGGCGTCCCCCGGGGCGCCGGGGACGGGGGTGTCGGCCACCGGGGTGCTGGGCACCTGGGTGCCCGCCTCCTTGGTGCCGGCCGCCGGGGCGCCGGGCGCGGCCGCGGGCTCGGCCAGGGCGGCGAGCAGCGTGGCGCGGGTGACGACGCCCACGAGCTCGCCCGCGTCGTCGGTGACGGCGACCGCGACGCCGCTGGTGGAGCAGGGCGTGAACAGCTCGGCGATCGGCGTGTCGCGCGGGACGGTGGCGGGCGCGGCGGCCAGGACGTCGGCGGCGGTACGCGAGTCCCCGCCGCCGGCGCCGAGCACGGTGTCCGGGTCGGCCATGATCGCGCCGGCGGTCAGCACGCGGGACCGGTCGACGTCCTGGATGAAGGAGGCGACGTAGTCGTTGGCGGGCCTGACCAGGATGTCCTCGGCCGAGCCGAGCTGGACGATCCGGCCGTCCCGCATGACGGCGATGCGGTCACCGAGGCGCATGGCCTCGTTGAGGTCGTGGGTGATGAACACGATGGTCTTCTTCAGCCGCTTCTGCAGCTCCAGGAGCTGGTCCTGCATGTCGCGGCGGATCAGGGGATCGAGGGCGCTGAAGGACTCGTCCATCAGCAGCAGGTCGGCGTCGGTGGCGAGCGCGCGGGCCAGGCCGACGCGCTGCTGCATGCCGCCGGACAGCTCGTCGGGCCAGGACTTCTCCCAGCCGCCCAGGCCGCACAGCTCCAGGGCCTCGGCGGCACGCCGTTCGCGTTCAGCGCGCGGGACACCCTGCACTTCGAGGCCGTAGGCGGCGTTCTCCAGCACGCTGCGGTGCGGGAAGAGCGCGAAGTGCTGGAACACCATGCTGATCTTGTGGGAGCGTACGCGGCGCAGCTCGCGCGGGCTCAGTGCGGTGAGGTCCTCACCGTCGAACAGAACGCGACCGGCGGTCGGCTCCAGCAGTCCGTTGAGCATGCGCAGCAGCGTGGACTTGCCGGATCCGGACAGACCCATCACCACGAAGATCTGGCCCGGCTCGACGGAGAACGAGGCGTCGATCACCGCCGCGGTCGTTCCGTCGGCCCGCAGTTCGTCGCGGTTCGCGCCCGCTTCGAGCCTGCGTACCGCTTCGTCGGGTCGTCTGCCGAACACCTTGTACAGGTGCTCGGCCTGGAGCCTGGACACATACACCTCACGCGTTGAAACGAAAACGGCCTGCCACCCCCGATCGGCAGGCCGTGGAGCGGGTTTGTTGAAAACAGGACAGGACCCGCTCCGGTGCCGTGCCTGCCCTTGGGCACACACGGCAAACGGAAAGGTGATCCACTTCACGCGGGGTCACGCCGGGGCACGCCGGGCGGCCCGGAGCCGCGTGCGCTCCCGGCTGTCAGTGGGGTGCGGCATGATCGGAGCTGTGACGCGACGCCTGATGCTCCTCGACACCGCTTCCCTCTACTTCCGCGCCTACTTCGGGGTCCCGGACTCCGTGAAGGCCCCGGACGGCACGCCGGTCAACGCCGTGCGCGGGCTGCTGGACTTCATCGCCCGGCTGGTCCAGGACCGCCGGCCGGACGACCTGGTGGCCTGCATGGACGCGGACTGGCGTCCGGCGTGGCGGGTGGAGCTGATCCCGTCGTACAAGGCGCACCGGGTCGCCGAGGAGACGGAGGTGGGACCGGACGAGGAGGAGATCCCGGACACGCTGTCGCCGCAGGTCCCGGTGATCGAGGCGGTGCTGGACGCGCTGGGGATCGCCCGGGTGGGCGTCGCCGGGTACGAGGCGGACGACGTCATCGGGACGCTGGCGGGCCGGGCGGCGGGCCCGGTGGACATCGTGACCGGTGACCGGGACCTGTACCAGCTGGTGGACGACGCCCGGGGCGTACGGGTGCTGTATCCGCTCAAGGGCGTGGGCACGCTCCAGGTGACGGACGAGGCGTGGCTGCGCGCCAAGTACGGCGTGGACGGGCCGGGGTACGCGGATCTGACGCTGCTGCGTGGCGACCCGAGCGACGGGCTGCCGGGTGTGCCGGGCATCGGCGAGAAGACGGCGGCCAAGCTGCTCGACGCGTACGGCGACCTGGCCGGGATCCTGGCGGCGGTGGACGATCCTCGATCGAAGCTGACGCCCGCGCAGCGCAGGCGGCTCGACGAGGCCCGGGGCTATCTGGCGGTCGCGCCGACGGTGGTGCGGGTGGCCGGGGACGTACCGCTGCCGGAGTTCGACCCGGCGCTCCCGGTGGAGCCGCGCGACCCGGCGGCGCTGGAGAAGCTGGCCGCGCGGTGGGGCCTGGGGGGGTCGCTCGACCGTCTTCTCTCCACTCTCACGCGCTGAGGTGTTAAGTTAGGCAAGCCTAAGCAACCGATTCTCCGGGGAGACCACCGTGGCGGAACAGCCTGCCCGCAAGGCACCCAAGGCGCAGGAGGCGCGTGTCGTGCGCACCGAGCGGCTCACGCCGCACATGGTGCGCATCGTCCTCGGCGGCGAGGGGCTGGCCGGGTTCGCCGCGGACGAGTTCACGGACCACTACATCAAGCTGATCTTCCCGGCGGCGGGCGTGACGTATCCGGAGCCGTTCGACATGGCGCGGATCCGGGAGGAGTTCCCGCGTGAGCAGTGGCCCACGACGCGTACGTACACGGTACGGGCGTGGGACGCCGACCAGCTCGAGCTGACCGTCGACTTCGTCGTCCACGGCGACGAGGGCCTGGCCGGCCCGTGGGCGGCACGCGCCCAGGTGGGCGAGACGGTGCGCTTCCTGGGACCGGGCGGTGGGTACGCGCCGGACCCGGCGGCCGACTGGCACCTGCTGGTGGGCGACGAGAGTGCGCTGCCTGCGATCGCCGCCTCGCTGGAGCGGCTGCCGGAGGGGGCCGTGGGGCACGCCTTCATCGAGGTCGAGTCCCAGGACGAAGAGCAGAAGATCGCCCTCCCGTCCGGCGTCGAGCTCCGCTGGCTGCACCGCGGCGGCCGCCCGGTCGGCGACGCGCTGCTGGCGGCGGTCCGGGACCTGGACTTCCCGCCCGGCGACGTGCACGCCTTCGTCCACGGCGAGGCGGGCTTCGTCAAGGACCTGCGCCGTCACCTCCGCCTGGAACGCCAGGTTCCCCGCGAGCGCCTGTCCATCTCGGGCTACTGGCGCCTGGGCCAGACGGACGAGGCCTGGCGGGCGGTCAAGCGCGACTGGAACGAGCAGGTCGAGCGCGAGCAGGAGAACCCGGCAACCGCCGCCTGACGCCTTGCCGTCCCCGCCCGGACACGTCGCTGGGACCGCCGCCCGGGCCAGTGCCCACGTTCGACTCCTGGGGCCCGTCCCGGAACGCACAATTCCCGCGCGGGATCCCGGCGGCGATCGCGTGTCGTCCCGCAGCTCCATGACCGCGCCGTGTCCGGCCCGGGGGACGTACTCGGCGAGCCATTCGAGTCCGGCCTGCCTGGCGTGTACTCCGCCCGTTTCCCGGACGGCGTCGGTGAGACGTGCGGAGGCGGCGGCCGGGACCCGGGCGAGGCCCTCGCGGCGGGCTGCGCCGCACCGTGACGCGCCAAGGGGCCCGGCCGGAAGACCGGCCGGGCCCCTTGGCGTACGACGGCGGGAGGTCAGCCCACCGAGCTGTATGCGACGACGCCCCGCAGCAGCGCGTCGACCGCCTTGCGGGCGTTCTTGGCGACCGTGCTGCCCTCGCCGGGCGCGGCCGCGGCGATCTGGCCCAGTACGTCGATGACCTGCTTGCACCAGCGGACGAAGTCGCCGGCGGGCATCTCGGCCTCGCGCAGCACCTCGTCGAGGCCCTTGTCGGAGGCCCACTGGTAGGCGGCCCAGGCGAAGCCGAGGTCGGGTTCGCGCTGGCCGACGCCCTCGGCCTGGTTGATGCGGAAGTCCTCCTCCAGGGCGTCCAGCCGTCCCCAGATCCGCACCATCTCGCCGAGCGCCGCCTTGGCCTTGCCCGACGGGAGTTTCGGCGCGACCGCGTCGTCCGCCTGCCTGGCCTCGTAGACCAGGGCCGAGACGCACGCGGCCAGTTCGGCCGGGTTGAGGCCCTCCCAGACACCGTCGCGCAGGCATTCGCTGGCCAGCAGGTCCAGCTCGCCGTAGAGGCGGGCGAGCCGCTTGCCGTGCTCGGTGACCTCGTCGCCGCGCAGGTAGTCCATCTCCGTCAGGAGCGCGACGATCCGGTCGAAGGTGCGGGCGATGGTGTTCGTACGCCCCTCGATGCGCCGCTCCAGCTGCCGTGTGTCGCGCTGGAGCCGGTGGTACCGCTCGGCCCACCGCGCGTGGTCCTCCCGCTCGTCGCACCCGTGGCAGGGGTGCGCGCGCAGCGCGGCGCGCAGGCGGGAGATCTCGCGGTCGTCGGCGGCCGCGGAACGCTGCTTGCGGTGCCGCTCCGGGGCTATGTGCCCGGCCTTGGTGCGCAGCGCTGACGCGAGGTCGCGCCGCGACTGCGGCGAACGCGGGTTGAACGACTTGGGGATGCGCATCCGCTCCAGCGGCTCCACCGGCACCGGGAAGTCGATCGACGCGAGCCGCTTGACCTGCCGTTCGGCGGTGAGCACGAGCGGGCGCGGCCCGTCCTGGTGCTCGAAGCCGCGGTGCCCGTTGGCCCGTCCGGCGGGCAGGCCCGGGTCCAGAACCAGCGCCAGCCCGGCGAACTTGCCGGTCGGCACATGGATGACGTCACCCGGCTTGAGCCGCTCCAGCGACGTGGCGGCGGCCACCCGGCGCTGTGCGGCGCCCTGCTTGGCCAGCTCCGTCTCACGGTCCTTCAGCTCGCGGCGCAGCCGCGCGTACTCCTCGAAGTCACCGAGGTGGCACGTCATGCCCTCCCGGTAGCCCTCCAGCCCTTCTTCGTTGCGCTGGACCTGGCGCGAGATGCCGACCACGGACCGGTCCGCCTGGAACTGGGCGAACGACGTCTCCAGCAGCTCGCGCGAGCGGTGCCGGCCGAACTGGTCGACCAGGTTGACCGCCATGTTGTACGAGGGCTTGAAGCTGGAGCGCAGCGGGTACGTGCGCGTGCCGGCGAGGCCCGCGAGGTGACCGGGATCCATGCCGCGCTGCCAGAGCACCACCGCGTGGCCCTCGACGTCGATGCCGCGCCGCCCCGCGCGCCCGGTCAACTGGGTGTACTCGCCCGGGGTGATGTCGGCGTGCTGCTCGCCGTTCCATTTGACCAGCTTCTCCAACACCACCGAGCGGGCGGGCATGTTGATGCCGAGCGCCAGCGTCTCGGTGGCGAACACCGCCTTGACCAGGCCCTGTACGAACAGCTCCTCGACGACCTCCTTGAAGGTCGGCAGCATGCCCGCGTGGTGCGCGGCGATGCCCCGCTCCAGGCCTTCCAGCCATTCGTAGTACCCGAGGACGTGCAGGTCCTCGGTGGGGATCGAGGCGGTGCGCTCCTCGACGATCTCCCGGACCCGTGCGCGTCCTTCCTCGTCGTTGAGGCGGAGTCCCGCGTACAGGCACTGCTGTACGGCGGCCTCGCAGCCCGCCCGGCTGAAGATGAACGTGATGGCGGGCAGCAGCCCCTCCGCGTCCAGCCGCTCGATGACCTCGGGCCGTCCGGGCGTCCAGATCCGCGACCGCTGCCGCCGCTCCCGCTCGCGGTCGGCCTCACGGCCGCGGCGCCGGTCACGGCCGTTGAACGACGGCCGCGAGTTCTCCATGCGCGCCAGGCGGACCAGGTCGGGGTTGACCTCGCGCCGGCCGGACCCGCGGCCGCCGTGGTCGGTCTCCTCCTCGAAGAGGTCGTAGATCCGGCGTCCCGCCAGGACGTGCTGCCACAGCGGCACGGGGCGGCTCTCGGAGACGATCACCTCGGTGTCGCCACGGACGGTGTCGAGCCAGTCGCCGAACTCCTCGGCGTTCGACACGGTCGCGGAGAGCGACACGAGTGTCACGGATTCGGGGAGGTGGATGATCACTTCCTCCCAGACCGCTCCGCGGAACCGGTCGGAGAGGTAGTGCACCTCGTCCATCACCACATAGCCGAGGCCCCGCAGGGACTGGGAGCCCGCGTACAGCATGTTGCGGAGGACCTCGGTGGTCATGACGATCACCGGCGCCTCGGAGTTGACGCTGTTGTCACCGGTGAGCAGGCCGACCTTGCCGGGGCCGTACCGCTTGACGAGGTCGGCGTACTTCTGGTTCGACAGCGCCTTGATGGGCGTGGTGTAGAAGCACTTGCGCCCCTGCTCCAGGGCGAGGTGCACGGCGAACTCACCGACGATGGTCTTGCCCGAGCCGGTGGGTGCCGCGACGAGTACTCCCTTGCCGGCCTCGAGGGCTCGGCAGGCCTCGATCTGGAACGGGTCCAGCTCGAAGTCGTACAGGGCGCGGAAGGGAGCGAGCGCGGTCGCCTGCTCGGCGGCGCGGAGCCGGGCCGCCGCGTACGCTTCCGCGGGTGTGAGTTCTTCTGTCATCTTGTTATCGAGCCTACCCGCCGGGACTGACAGTCAGCCGATCTTTAATCACCACGGCAGGCCGTGACCGGGGGCTTACCCAGCGAGAACGGCCGAAGGCCCTCCGGGTCTCCGGAGGGCCTTCGCACCGCATGGGGGGGCGCGCCGTGGGTGCGCACCCGTCAGGTCACCCGTCACGTGACGTCGTCGTATCCGCTTCCGTTCAGCCGGTCCGACCGCCTGCCGTCCGCCTGCTCGGGCAGGGCCGGGGCGGTGGGCACGGGCTCGACGGCGCCGATGGCCTCGGGCGTGAGGTCCAGTTCGGAGGCTTCGTCGTCGGCGAGGCCGCGATCGGGGTTCCGGAACTGCCGCCGCCGGTCGTTGAGCAGGGAGATGCCGACCGCGATGAAGTAGAGCACCGCCAGCGGACCCGCCAGCAGGAGCATCGAGATGGGGTCACCACCAGGGGTGGCGATCGCGGCGAACGCCGTCAGACCGATGATCATGCCGCGCCACCAGTGCAGCATGCGCCGACCGGTGAGGACACCCGTGAAGTTGAGCAGGATCAGCAGCAGCGGCAGCTCGAAGGCGAGACCGAAGACGACCACCATGCGCGTGATGAGGTCGAGGTAGTCGTCGAGCGGCAGCAGGTTCTTCGCGCCCTCCGGTGTGAAGCCCAGCATGATCTCGGCCGTCTGCGGCAGGACCGAATACGCGACGTACGCGCCGAGCACGAACAGCGGGACGCCGACCGCCACGAAGCTGAGCGTGTAGCGCTTCTCCTTCTTGTGCAGGCCGGGGGCCACGAAGGCCCAGAGCTGGTAGAGCCACACCGGGGTGGCCACCAGGACGCCCGCCATCAGCGCGACCTTGAGCGCGATGGTGAACGGCGACAGCAGCCCCTGTGTCGTCATCTCCGCGCACGGCTTGCCGTTCACCATGGTGTCGGCGCCGTTCTTGCAGCCCACCGACTCCAGGATCGGCCTCATCAGGAACTCGAAGATGTCCTTCTGGAAGAAGGCCGCGACGATCACTGCAACCGCAATGGCGATGACCGACTTCAGCAGCCGGTTTCGCAGTTCACGCAAATGATCGACAAGGGGCATCCGCCCCTCGTCGTTCTTCTCCCGCTTGCGGGCAGACTTGAGCAACCCACTTCCCTTGTCTCGTGCGAGTGCGGCAGCCGTCGGCGCGTAACGCTCAGCGCGTGTGCGTCAGCTCTTGGTGGTGTTCTGCTCGGCGACCGGGCGGGCGCTGCTCACATCGCCGGGCGCGGCCTGGATGGTGCGCGGGGCGGGCGGCTGCTGGGCCGTCGTGTCCGTGGTGGACGCCGGGGCGGAGTCGGCGTCGTCCTTCTTCATGGCCTTCGCCTCGCTCTTGAGGATGCGCGCCGACTTGCCCAGCGAGCGAGCCATCTCAGGAAGCTTCTTGGCACCGAAGAGCAGCAGGATGACTACGATGATCAGAACGATCTCGAGGGGCTTCAGATTGCCGATCATGTGCGACTTCCTTCTCACCGAGGCGGCTGGGGAGTGGGATTTACCCGTGCGACCGGACGGTTGTCCAGCCCCATGCTGCAAGGATCGTAACTCGCACGGGTAAACGTCGGGCAATCCCTGTGCATACTCCGCGTTCCCGGCCGGGGCCCAACGCCTGCGCCGGAACCAGCAGCGTACCTCTCGTACCTGCCGGCGAGGAGACCGCGGACTGCCCTCCGGCGGACCGCCGGCGCTACCGCAACGTCTCCCCGGTGCGGGCCAGGTCGGTGGCCGCCCGCTCCAGGTCCTCGGCGGCGCGGTTGATTCGCTGTGTGGTGTGCGTCACTTGACGGCCGAGGCGCTGGGCCTCGACGAACACCCGGATACCGAGGACACCGAGGACGGCGATACCGAGGAACCCCAGGGCGATGGCGAGCATGGGCCAGAACATGCGCAGAGCCTAGACGACGCTCAGACGGTGGAGTAAAGGCGCAGCGTCCGCACGCCGCCGCCGGTGAGGAGTTCGACGATGCGCTCGCCGGCGGGCTTGCGTACGGCGGAGCCGCATTCGGGGCAGGTGAAGGAGTAGAAGGTGGTGCGGCGGCTGGCGCCGATGGCGAGGCGCAGGGAGCCGGCCGAGAGCTCGAAGCGGGCCTGGCACTCGGGGCAGCCGGCCTTGAAGAGGACCGGGGCCACCGACGACGAGACACTTCCGGGCATCGCAGACCAGTCCCTCAATTCCTTACCACTGCCTGTACTACTCCTGACCGTCGTACGCGGCCAGCGCCTCGCACGCCGCCTGCCGTGCACTCGCCGCCAGCTCCGGCGGGGACACGATCCGGCCCTCCCTGCCCAGGCGCAGGGCGAGCCGCCGCAGCGACGCCGGGTCCGGCGTACGCAGAGTGATGCGCAGGCCCCCGTCGGGCAGTTCCTCGGCGCTGTCGTGGGGGTAGTACTCGGCCACCCACCGGCCGCCCGGCCCCACGTCCACCACGACCTCCGGGTCGTCGGCCGACGGCTGGACCAGGCCCTCGGACAGGTCACGCAGCTCGATCTCGGGCGGCGCGGAGGGCTCGTCCAGCAGACGGATCTCGGCCACCCGGTCGAGGCGGAAGGTCCGCCGCGCCTCGGACAGGCGGCACCAGGCCTCCATGTACGTATGGCCGACGGCGAAGAGCCGGATCGGGTCGACCTCGCGCTCGGTCAGCTCGTCCCGCGCGGGCGAGTAGTAGCGCAGCCACAGCCGGCGCCGCTCCGAGATCGCGCGGTCGACCTCCGCGAACACCCCGCCCTCGGACTCGAACGTCACCGACAGCCGGGAGCTGGCGCCCGCCGCCTCGCCCGCCGCGGCCTCCAGCTTCGCGGTGGCGCGCAGCAGTGCCTCCCGGTCGCCCTCGCGCAGCCCGGGCAGGGTGGCGACGGCCCGCGCCGCGACCAGCAGCGCGGTCGCCTCGTCGGCGGCGAGCCGCAGCGGCTCGGCGACGTCGTCGGGGTTGTGCCACCAGATCTGCTCGCCGTCCGTGTCGATGTCGAGCAGGTCGCCGCCGCGGAAACTGGTCCCGCACATGGGCAGGACGTCGAGGTCGGAGATCAGCTCGTCCTCGGTGATGCCGAACGCCCGGGCGACGTCCCCGACGTGGGCGCCGGGACGCTCCCGCAGATAGGTCACCAGCGAGAGCATCCGCCTGGTCTGGTCGATCGCGTTCGCGGCCATCGTCTCTCCGTCCCCCTCAGCCCTTGGCCACGGCACGCAGCCGGTCCACCACATCGGCCCGCAGATCGGCGGGTTCCAGTACGACGACGTCCGGGCCGAACTCCACGAGCCAGGCGTCCAGCCCGTGGCCGTACGGAATCTCCAGCTCGTCCCAGCCGTCCCCCAGCTCCCGTACCGACAGGGCGCGGGCGCGCAGCGGGTAGCCGCAGTCGGTGCGCAGCCGGATGCGGGCGGAGCGGGTGGCGGTCTCCCCCGCCCAGCTCTCGACGGTCTCGCGGACGGTCGACACGTCCGGTACGGGCGCGGTGAAGGCCCCGGCCCGGGAGCGGACCTTGCCGGTGATCCGGGAGAGCCGGAAGACACGCTCGGCGCCGCGCTCGCGGTCCCAGCCGGCGAGGTACCAGTGGCCGCGCCAGCACTCCAGTGTCCAGGGCTCGACGTGGCGGGTCTCGGGGCGGGCGGCGTTGCCCTTGCGGTACTCGAAGACGACGGGACGCCGGTCACGGCAGGCCAGCATCAGCGGCTCGAAGGCGGCCTCGTGGACCGGGATGCGCGGTTCGAGGGCGCTGTGCGGGGTGTCGTACGAGTCCTCCGCCTCGGGCATGCCGGCGGCCCGCAGCTTCTGCAGGGCGCCGCTGGCGGCTCCGGCGAGGCGGGCCTGCTGCCAGACCTTGGCGGCGAGGCCCAGGGCGGCGGCCTCCTCGGCGTCGAGCTGGATCGGGGGCAGCCGGTTGGAGTCGCGGCGGGCGAGGTAGCCGGTCTCGCCGTCGAGGTTCTCCACGGTCTCGATGACCAGGCCGAGCTCGCGCAGATCGTCCTTGTCGCGCTCGAACATGCGGTTGAAGGAGTCGTCGGAGCCGGCTTCCAGGTAGGCCTCGATCGAGCCGCGCAGCTCCCGCTTGCTGAGCGGGCGCCGGGTCCCCAGCAGGCACAGCGCCAGATTCATCAGCCGCTCGGCCTTGGCAATGGCCATCGACGCCCTGCACCTCTTCTTATGGAGTCACTTTTTCCCGCTCAACGTACCGCCCCGGGGTGTCGCGGCAAAAGTCGCGGCCGGGCCTCACGGCAAGGGGCGAGGGCCCGTGCCTGGAGGCACGGGCCCTCGAAGTGACCGGTTCTCGACCCCGCGTCGTGACCGTGACGGGTCAGACGGCGACCAGGTCGCAGACGAAGATCAGCGTCTCGCCCGGCGCGATGCGGCCGCCACCGGCGCCGCTGTCGCCGTACGCGAGGTGCGGGGGAATGGTCAGCTTGCGGCGGCCGCCGACCTTCATGCCCTGCACGCCCTGGTCCCAGCCCGGGATGACCTGGCCGGCACCGAGCTGGAACGCCAGCGGGTTGCCGCGGTTCCAGGACGCGTCGAACTCCTCACCGCTGGAGAAGGAGACGCCCACGTAGTGGACCTTGACCATGTCACCGGCCTTGGCCTCGGGACCGTCGCCCTCCCAGATGTCCTCGATCTGGAGCTCGGTCGGCGCCGGGCCCTCGGGGAAGTCGATCTCGGGCTTGTCGATGTTCACGTAAAACAGTGCTCCTCAAACGATGTACTGATCAACCGGGACAGTCTTACATCACGGCCAGGATGTCGAGTGAGAAGACGAGGGTCGAGTTGGCGGGGATGTCCCCGGACGCCTGGGCGCCGTAGCCCAGCTCCGGCGGTACGACGAGCATCACGCGGCTGCCGACCTTCTTGCCCGCGAGGCCCTGCTGCCAGCCCTTGATCAGGTTCTGCAGCGGGAACTGGGCCAGCTCCCCGCCCTTGTAGCTGGAGTCGAACTCCTTGCCCCCGTTCCACAGGACGCCCTTGTACTGGAGCAGCAGCTTGTCCGTGGGCTTGACCGCCGGACCGTCGCCCTCCAGCACGTACGTCGCCACCAGTTCCTTGGGCGCGGGCTTCTTCGGTACGTCGATGGACGGGGCCTTGCCGTCGGTGTTGGTGCCGACCTTGGGCAGGTCGATGTTGTCCTGGGCGACCTCCCGGCCCTTGGCGGAGCTCTTGCCGTTGAAGGTGCCGCGGATGTCGACGACGAACACCAGCGTGTCGGTGCCCTTGATGCCGGCCTGCGGGTTGCCCTGGGTGCCGTATCCGAGCGCCGGGGGAATGGCCAGCTCGACCCGGCTGCCGACCGTCTTGCCGGGCAGCGCCCGGTCCCAGCCCGGGATGAGCTGCCCGACGCCGATCGGCATGGTCAGCGGCACGCCGCGGTCGTAGGAGTTGTCGAAGACCTTGGCGGTGTCCCAGATCTGTCCGAGGTAGTCGAACTGGAGGATGTCGCCCTTGGCCACCTTCGCCCCCGTACCGACGATGACCGACTTCGCCGCGAGGTCGGACGACGGCTTGCCCGAACCCTTGGCGACGGTCGGCTTCTCACCGAACTTCGTCCCCGCCGTGATGGCGGGCAGCGGGCCCTCCACGATCTTCGCGGAGGGCTCCGCGGGCGTGGACGGGCTCTCGTCGGTCTTGGCCTCGTCGGCCTTGTCGTCGCCGCAGCCCGCGAGGGTGAGCAGGCCGGCGGGGACGGCGAGAAGGAGGGAGCGACGGCGCACGGAATGCCTCGTATCTTGGTCGGGATCTCGGGATCTGTAGGTCTTCGCAGTCGAGCTCGCGAGGGTGTCGCGTCACTCTACGGCGTGACTCTACGGCGTCCACGGGACACCGCACGAGCAACGCACGGCGCCTCACGCGCGTCACCCCTCTCGGTGGCCCCGAGCCGCCAGGGGCCCCGCCCAGGGCGTCGGGGCGCGAGGCCCGCCCAGGAGCCGGGGAGGCCCACCCACGCGTCCGGGCGAGAGGCGCCGCCCGTGCATCCCGCGCGAGAGGGGCCCGAAGTACCCGGGCGGGAGGCCCCCGAAGCCGGGTGTCCCCACGAACCGGAGAAAGGCCCGACACACGCGTAGCCGAAGCCCGCCCCCCCCACACACACCGGGAGAAAGCCCCGACCCGGGTGAGACGCCGCGAGGCGCAGGCGGTCCCGCCCGCGAACCGGGAGAGGCCCGGCGCCAAGCCCGCGGAGCCAAAGGCCCATCCAGCGCCCGGCTGGGGCGCGGGGCATGGCCGACCGGGCCGGCCAGGCCCGGCGCGGCGGGCCTGGCCGGGGAGGCGGGAAGGTGGGTCACATTCCGGCGATGAGCTTCTCCACCCGGTCGTCGACCGACCGGAAGGGGTCCTTGCACAGCACGGTCCGCTGGGCCTGGTCGTTGAGCTTGAGGTGGACCCAGTCGACGGTGAAGTCCCGTCGCTGCTCCTGCGCACGGCGGATGAAGTCGCCGCGCAGCCGCGCCCTGGTGGTCTGCGGGGGCACCGACTTGCCCTCGAAGATCTTCAGGTCGTTGCAGATCCGGGCGGCCTGTCCCTTCTTCTCCAGCAGGTAGTAGAGCCCGCGCCGACGGTGGATGTCGTGGTACGCGAGGTCTATCTGGGCGACCCTCGGGTGCGACATGGTCATGTTGTGCTTGGCGCGGTACCGCTCCAGCAGCTTGTACTTCATGACCCAGTCGATCTCGGTGCCGATGCGGTCGAGGTCCTCCTCCTCGATCGCGTCCAGCGTGCGGCCCCACAGCTCCAGGACCTGCGCGACCGTGCCCGTACGGATGCCGCGCCGGTCGACGAAGTCGGCGGCCTTCTCGTAGTACTCGCGCTGGACCTCCAGGGCGGAGGCCTCCCGTCCGCTGGCGAGGCGGACCTTGCGCTGTCCGGTGATGTCGTGGCTGACCTCGCGGATCGCCCGGATCGGGTTCTCCAGGGTGAGGTCGCGCATCACCGTGCCGGCCTCGATCATGCGCAGCACGAGGTCGGTGGCGCCGACCTTCAGCAGCATGGTCGTCTCGGACATGTTCGAGTCGCCGACGATGACGTGCAGGCGGCGGTACCGCTCGGCGTCCGCGTGCGGTTCGTCGCGGGTGTTGATGATGGGCCGGGAGCGGGTCGTCGCGGAGCTGACGCCCTCCCAGATGTGCTCGGCGCGCTGGCTGACGCAGTAGACGGCGCCGCGCGGGGTCTGCAGCACCTTCCCGGCACCGCAGAGCAGTTGCCTGGTGACGAGGAACGGAATGAGGATGTCCGCGAGCCGCGAGAACTCTCCGTGACGGGCGACGAGATAGTTCTCGTGGCAGCCGTAGGAGTTTCCCGCCGAGTCGGTGTTGTTCTTGAAGAGATAGACGTCGCCCGCGATTCCCTCCTCGTGCAGGCGGCGTTCGGCGTCGACGAGCAGGCCCTCGAGAATGCGCTCGCCGGCCTTGTCGTGGGTGACCAGTTCCGTCACGTTGTCGCATTCGGGAGTTGCATATTCCGGATGCGATCCCACGTCGAGGTAGAGGCGGGCGCCGTTCCGCAGGAAGACATTGCTGCTGCGGCCCCATGACACGACACGGCGGAAGAGGTAGCGCGCCACTTCGTCAGGAGACAGTCGGCGCTGTCCCCTGAACGTGCACGTGACGCCGTACTCGTTCTCCAGCCCGAAAATGCGGCGGTCCATGACTGAACATTACGCCTGATGGCGTGTGCTGAAACCGGGTTCGACGGCACCGTTTCGATCATTTTCCGATGTCGCCACGACATCTGCGGTGTGTTGTGCTGCCCGGCGGGGAACTGCCAGTACGCGCTGGGTGGCCAGGAGGACGAACAGGGCGACGAATCCGCCGACCGCCGCCACGCCGAAACTCGCGGTGGTGCCGGAGAGCTGGACTACCGGCCCGGCCACGGCCGTTCCGGCGGCGGCCCCGACGCCGAAGGTGGTGACCAGCCAGGAGAACGCCTCGGTGACCGTCCCGCGCGGGGCGTGCCGGTCGACGACGATGAACGCACACGCGATGGCGGGCGCCAGGAACACGCCCGAGAGGGCCGCCAGGGCCGTCATGGCCACCACGCCGGGGGTGAGCATCAGCGGCAGGTAGCCCAGCGCGAGCAGGCCGGCGAGGACGCGCAGGCGGCGCTCCGGAGCGCCCGCCCACTGCCGGGCTCCGTACACCGCGCCACCGACCAGGGCCCCGAGGCCGAGGGCGGCCATCAGCCAGCCGTAGACGGACTCGCGGCCGTGGTCCTCGGCGTACGCGAACCCGGCGACGGTGATGGAGCCGAGGGCGAGGCCGACGAAGAAGAACGAGCCGAGCAGGGCCAGCAGCCCGGGTGAGCGCAGCGCGCCCAGCCAGTGGGCCTCGCGGGGCGCGGAGCGCCAGGTGCGGGACGGTTCGGACAGGACGACGGACAGGGCGCCGAGCACCCCGATCGCGTTGATGACGAGCAGGGCGGCGGCGGGCGACCAGAGCGAGACGAGCAGCGTCACCAGCAAGGGTCCGACGGTGAACATGACTTCCTGGGCGACCGCGTCCATGGCGTACGCCCGGTGGACCCGGTCCTCGCGGCCCAGGACGCTCGGCCACAGGGCGCGCAGGCCGCCCTCCAGGGGCGGGGTGAACAGCCCGGCGACGGCGACGGCCGCGTAGGCCAGGAGGAGCGGGTCGATGCCGGTGAGAACGAGCAGCGCCATGCCGAGGGCCGAGACGAAAGCGGCGGGGAGCTGGACGCGGGGCTGGCCGTACAGGTCGACGGCGCGGCCGAGGAGGGGCTGGCCGATGGCGTTGCCGATGCCGTACACGGCGGCGAGCCCGCCGGCGAGGCTGTAGCTGCCGCCCTCGGCCCGGGTGAACACCATGATCGCGATCGGGCCTGTGCCATTGGGGAGGCGTCCTATGAGGGTGCCTATGAGCAGCCTGGCGGCATGGGGTGCCTTCAGGATGTCGGCGTACCCGCCCGGTGCGGCGGCCATGTGCTGCCCCTCTCCCCCGGCACCTGCCCGAGGTTTTACGTATAACGTCCGCCGTCATACGTACCATGACGGCATCCCGCGGGTCCACCCCCGCGGTCCTGATCGTCGAATCGGAGGCGTGCGTGCACCACCCGGACCCAGCGGTTCCAGACCCGGACCCGACACCCCGCCAGGCGCGCCCCACCAGCCGGGACGTGGCGCGTGCCGCAGGGGTGTCGCAGGCCACCGTGTCGCTCGTGCTGGGCGACAAGTGGCGCGGCCGGGTCTCGGAGCGCACCGCGCGGCTGGTGCGGGGGGCGGCCGACGAGCTCGGATACCGGCCCAATCTCGCGGCGCGCAACCTCCGCCTGGGCCGTACCAGGACCGCGCTGCTGGTCGTGCCCGCCCTCACCAACGAGTTCTTCGCCCGGGTCTACACGGGCGCCGCCGCCGTCGCCGCCCGATACGGGTTCGGCGTGGTCCTGTACCCCTCGCCCGAGGGCGTCGGCCCGGCGAGGGACCCGTTCGCTTCGGCTCGGGCGGCACTGGACGGGGTGATCGCCTCCTCCATGGCCGCCGACGCGCTACGGACGATCCGTGGCACGGACCTGCCGCTGGTGATGCTCGACAGCGATCCGGCCGACCCTGGCGCCGCCGCCCATGTGAACCTCGACATCGCCGACGGCATGCGGCAGGTGACGGACCATCTGCTGACCCTGGGTCACCGCCGCTTCCTTCACCTGTCGTCCGCCGTCCCGTCCTGGACCTTCGACGTACGCGGCCGGGCCCTGGCCGCATGCCTGGGCGGCGTCCCGGACGTCTCCGTACGGACCGTCGCGGCGCCGCTGGAGGTGAACGGTGCCCGTGTGGCCACCGAGCGCGCGCTGACCGCGCCCGGACCGCGCCCCACCGCCCTGGTCTGCGACGACGACATCGTGGCCGCGGGCGCCTGCAAGGCGGTACGGCGACTGGGGCTGCGGGTCCCGGAGGACGTGTCGGTCACCGGGTTCGACGACCTGGCGCTCGCCACGGCGGTGGAGCCGGAGCTCACCACGGTCCGGCTGCCCGCAGAGCGGATCGGTGAGCGCGGTATGGCGGCCCTCCTGGACGTCCTGGCGGGCCGCCCGCCGGAGCGCGGCGACCTCCCGGTCACCCTGATGCCCCGCGGCTCCTCCGGGCCCCCACCGGCCGCCTGACCGCCGGCGCCGGAACCTCCCGCCGCCGGCCCTTCAAGCGGGGCCGCTCACGCCCGTGGCTCTCACGCCCGTGCCCCTACACGCCCGTGGCCCTTCACACCCGATCCCCCGGGGCTCGGGCCCCACCGGGCCCGTGGCCCCTGACGCCCGTGCCCGGACACCGGGCCCGTGCCCCGAGCCGATACATGCCTCGGCGGCTCACCGAGGGGCGCCCGGAGCCGGCACG
Source organism: Streptomyces sp. CB03234 (assembly GCF_001905885.1). Lineage (GTDB taxonomy): Bacteria > Actinomycetota > Actinomycetes > Streptomycetales > Streptomycetaceae > Streptomyces. The sequence goes on from NZ_LIYH01000007.1 coordinate 273,591, forward strand.
CCGGTGCCCCGGGTCCCCCGCGCGGGGATCCGGGGCACCGGTCGGCCTGGGGTCAGTCCTCCGACTCCTCCGGCTCGTCGTCCGAGGGCGCGTCCGTCGGGGTGGAGGCAGAGGCGTCCGCCTCCAGGAGCCGGGACAGCTGGCGCCCGACGATCCGCTTGAACTTGCGCTGCTGCGGGCGCGTCCGGTCCAGGATCGCCACCTCCAGCCGCTCGGCGGGGATCTCCCGCTCGCTGCCGTTGGTGTCCCGGGACAGCGCCTGCACGGCGAGCTTCAGCGCCTCGGCGAGCGACATCCCGTCGCGGTGCCGCTGGTCGAGGAAGCTGCTGATCTGCTCGGCGTTGCCGCCGACCGCGACCGAGCCGTGCTCGTCCACGATCGATCCGTCGTGCGGCAGCCGGTAGATCTGGTCGCCCTCCGGGGAGGTCCCCACCTCGGCGACGACCAGCTCCACCTCGTACGGCTTCTCGCCCGCGCTGGAGAAGATGGTGCCCAGCGTCTGGGCGTAGACGTTGGCGAGGCCACGGGCGGTCACGTCGTCGCGGTCGTACGTGTAGCCGCGCAGGTCCGCGTAGCGCACGCCGCCGATCCGCAGGTTCTCGTACTCGTTGTACTTACCGGCCGCGGCGAAACCGATCCGGTCGTAGATCTCGCTGAACTTGTGCAGCGCACGGGACGGGTTCTCACCGACGAAGACGATGCCGTCGGCGTACTGCATCACAACCAGGCTGCGACCACGGGCGATGCCCTTGCGGGCGTACTCCGCCCGGTCCTGCATGGCCTGTGCGGGCGAGACATAGAACGGCGTCGTCACCGGCTATCCGTCCCTTTCTTCAGATGGGCAAACATCAGAGCGCGACCTCGGAGCGCGGACGTCAGAGCAGCGCGGCGCGCGGGCCGTCGGGCTGTTCCAGGCGGCGCTCCAGGATCGCTCGGGCCGTCTCGGAGGACTCGGCCTCGGTCAGCCGCCGGAAGCCCTCGTCGGTGATCACGGTGACGATCGGGTAGATCCTGCGGGCCACGTCCGGGCCGCCGGTCGCCGAGTCGTCGTCCGCCGCGTCGTAGAGCGCCTGCACGACCAGGGTGATGGCCTGCTGCTCGGTGAGGTCGTCGCGGTAGAGCTTCTTCATGGCGCCCCGGGCGAAGATCGAACCCGAGCCGGTGGCCGCGAAACCGTGCTCCTCGGAACGGCCGCCCGTCACGTCGTAGCTGAAGATCCGGCCCTTCTCGCGGTCGACGTCCCAGCCGGCGAAGAGCGGGACGACGGCCAGGCCCTGCATGGCCATGCCCAGATTGCTGCGGATCATGGTGGAGAGGCGGTTCGCCTTGCCCTCCAGGGACAGCTGGACGCCCTCGACCTTCTCGAAGTGCTCCAGCTCCAGCTGGAAGAGCTTGACCATCTCCACGGCGAGGCCGGCGGTCCCGGCGATGCCCACCGCCGAGTACTCGTCGGCCGGGAACACCTTCTCGATGTCCCGCTGGGCGATCATGTTGCCCATCGTGGCGCGCCGGTCACCGGCGAGCACCACACCGCCGGGGAACGTGGTGGCGACGATGGTCGTGCCGTGCGGTGCTTCGATGGCGCCCTGCAGGGGCGGCAGCGTCCGCTTGCCGGGCAGCAGCTCGGGTGAGTGGTCGGCCAGGAAGTCCATGAAGGACGAGGAGCCAGGCGTCAGGAAGGCTGCCGGCAGACGCCCGATGCTACGAGGGTTGGCTTCCACGCGTTTCCTTCCGAAATGAGGCGGCGGCCCGCCGCTGCGACGGCCGGGCCGATCATGCGTGCTGTGCACGGACCTTACCCGTGCCGTCGCCGGTCATCCGTCCCGGTGCCGTCGGCTTTCCCCGACGGCACCGGGAGGGACAACGAGCTCTACTGTCCGCCCTTTTGCACGAAGGACCGTACGAAGTCCTCGGCGTTCTCCTCAAGTACGTCGTCGATCTCGTCGAGTACGGAGTCGACGTCGTCGGACAGCTTCTCCTGGCGCTCCTTGAGGTCCTCGGAAGCCTGCGCGTCCTGCGCCTGCTCCTCGACCTCCTCGGTGGAACGTGTGGCCTTCTGCTGCCCGCCGCCGGTGTCCTTGGTCGCCATATCCCTCACCCCGCTCGGTTTGCCCGCTTGGTTCGGTCTCTCAAGATCAGACCCTACAAGGACGGTCTGACATCGGCCCTGTACTTTCTCCAACGTCCAGGGAGTATCCCCATGATTCCCGGAGATCCCCGGACCAAGCTCTTTTCGTACGAGTACCCGGCCGGCCCTCAGTGGCCGGACAGGACGCGGACCAGGTCCTCCGCCGTACGGCAGCGGTCCAGGAGCTCCTTCACATGGTTACGTGTACCGCGCAACGGTTCCAGGGTGGGGACCCGCTGCAGAGAGTCACGTCCGGGCAGGTCGAAGATCACCGAGTCCCAGGAGGCCGCGGCCACGTCGTCGGCGTACTGCTCCAGGCACCGGCCCCGGAAATAGGCCCTGGTGTCCTCAGGAGGCTTCGCCTGCGCTCGTACGACCGCGTCCTCGTCCAGCAGCCGCTTCATCCTCCCCCGGGCCGCCAGACGGTTGTACAGGCCCTTGTCGGGCCGTACGTCCGCGTACTGGAGGTCCACGAGGTGCAGCCGTGCCGCGTCCCAGTCGAGCCCGTCACGGCGCCGGTAGCCCTCCATGAGCTCCCGCTTGGCGACCCAGTCCAGCTCCCCCGCCAGGCTCATCGGGTCGTTCTCCAGCCGGTTCAGGGTGTCCTCCCACCTGACCAGCACGTCCTTGGTCTGCTCGTCGGCGTCGGCGCCGAAGCGCTCCTCCACGTACTTGCGGGCCAGCTCGAAGTACTCCATCTGCAGTTGCACAGCGGTGAGTGTCCGGCCGCTGCGCAGCGTGATCAGATACTGGAGCGAGGGGTCGTGGGAGACCTGGTGCAGCGTGCGCACCGGCTGGTCGACGGCGAGGTCGACGGTGATGAAGCCGTCCTCGATCATGGACAGCACCAGGGCCGTCGTGCCCAGCTTGAGATACGTCGAGATCTCGGAGAGGTTCGCGTCGCCGATGATCACATGGAGCCGGCGGTACTTCTCGGCGTCGGCGTGGGGCTCGTCCCGGGTGTTGATGATCGGCCGCTTGAGGGTGGTCTCCAGGCCGACCTCGACCTCGAAGTAGTCGGCGCGCTGGCTGAGCTGGAAGCCGTGCTCGTGGCCGTCCTGGCCGATGCCCACACGGCCGGCGCCCGTGACGACCTGCCGGGAGACGAAGAACGGGGTCAGGTGGCGCACGATGTCCGAGAAGGGGGTCTCCCGCTTCATCAGGTAGTTCTCGTGCGTGCCGTAGGAGGCGCCCTTGTTGTCCGTGTTGTTCTTGTAGAGGTGGATCGGCTGGGCGCCGGGGAGCTGGGCGGCCCGCTCGGCGGCCTCCGCCATGATCCGCTCGCCGGCCTTGTCCCACAGGACGGCGTCGCGCGGGTTGGTGACCTCGGGGGCGCTGTACTCGGGGTGGGCGTGGTCGACGTAGAGCCGCGCGCCATTGGTGAGGATCACATTGGCCAGGCCGATGTCCTCGTCCGTGAGCTGGCTGGAGTCGGCGGCCTCGCGGGCGAGGTCGAAGCCGCGGGCGTCCCGCAGCGGGTTCTCCTCCTCGAAGTCCCAGCGGGCGCGCCGCGCCCGGTGCATCGCCGCCGCGTAGGCGTTGACGATCTGGGACGAGGTGAGCATGGCATTGGCGTTCGGGTGGCCGGGGACGGAGATCCCGTACTCCGTCTCGATGCCCATTACTCGCCGTACAGTCATGCGGCCCTCCTTGCCCGGCGGCGTCCCCGTCCGGGAACGGCGCTCAAGTACCGCTGCTTCTCCGGTGCGTGTGCGGTGCCCGTCCCCGCACTGCGCGACTCGGCGGTACGGAAGAGCCTAGAACGCCTCTGCGCTGGTGGGGAGATCAATTGAGTCATTGCTCGGTGGTGGTCGGAATGATGGCCGGGGGCCGGTGAAAGCAACCGGCCACGGATGCCCTCCCCCGCCGTGGACGGGGACTCCGGGGCACCCGCAGCCGGAATGCGATCTACAGGTACTGACCGGTATTCGCCACCGTGTCGATGGACCGACCGGTGTCGGCGCCCTGCTTTCCGGTGACGAGGGTACGGATGAAGACGATCCGCTCTCCCTTCTTTCCGGAGATCCGGGCCCAGTCGTCCGGGTTGGTGGTGTTCGGCAGGTCCTCGTTCTCCTTGAACTCGTCCACGCAGGCCTGGAGGAGGTGGGAGACCCGAAGGCCCTTCTGGTTGTGGTCGAGGAAGGCCTTGATGGCCATCTTCTTCGCCCGGTCGACAATGTTCTGGATCATTGCGCCGGAGTTGAAGTCCTTGAAATACAGGACTTCCTTGTCACCATTGGCGTACGTGACCTCGAGGAACCGGTTCTCCTCGGATTCCGCGTACATCTGCTCCACGACCGACTGGATCATCGCCTGGGCCGCGGCTTCCTTGGACCCATTGTGCTCGGCCAGGTCGTCCGCGTGCAGCGGCAGCGAGGGTGTCAGGTACTTGGCGAAGATGTCCTTGGCCGCCTCCGCGTCCGGACGCTCGATCTTGATCTTCACATCGAGCCGGCCCGGCCGCAGGATGGCGGGGTCGATCATGTCCTCGCGGTTGGAGGCGCCGATGACGATGACGTTCTCCAGGCCCTCCACACCGTCGATCTCGGCGAGCAGCTGCGGAACGATGGTGTTCTCCACGTCCGAGCTGACACCGGAGCCACGGGTGCGGAAGAGGGACTCCATCTCGTCGAAGAAGACGATCACCGGGGTGCCCTCGCTCGCCTTCTCACGAGCGCGCTGGAAGACCAGGCGGATGTGCCGCTCGGTCTCACCGACGTACTTGTTGAGGAGCTCGGGGCCCTTGATGTTGAGGAAGTAGCTCTTCCCGGCGGGCTGCCCGGTCACCTCGGCGACCTTCTTGGCAAGGGAGTTGGCGACGGCCTTCGCGATCAGCGTCTTGCCGCAGCCGGGCGGACCGTAGAGCAGGATGCCCTTCGGGGGCCGCAGTTCGTGCTCCTTGAACAGGTCGGGGTAGAGGTACGGAAGCTCGACCGCGTCGCGGATCAGCTCGATCTGGTTGCCCAGACCGCCGATCTTGCTGTAGTCGACGTCCGGGACCTCCTCCAGGACGAGCTCCTCGACCTCGCTCTTCGGGATCACCTCGTAGACGTAACCGGACCTGGGCTCGAGCAGCAGGGCGTCACCGGGCCGGATGGTGATGTCCAGCAGCGGCTCGGCGAGCCTCACCACCCGTTCCTCGTCGGTGTGCCCGAGCACCAGGGCGCGCTCGCCGTCCTCGAGGATCTCCTTGAGGGTGACGATGTCCCCGGCGCGCTCGAACTCCATGGCCTCGACCACGTTGAGCGCCTCGTTGAGCATCACTTCCTGGCCGCGCCGCAGCTCGTCGAGCTCGACGCTGGGGCTGACGTTCACCCGGAGCTTGCGGCCCCCGGTGAAGATGTCGCAGGTGCCGTCCTCGTTCGCCTGCAGGAAGACACCGAAGCCGGCCGGAGGCTGCGCGAGCCGGTCGACCTCCTCCTTGAGGGCCACGATCTGGTCGCGGGCCTCACGGAGCGTATTGGCGAGTCGCTCGTTCTGCGCGGACACGCCGGCCAGGTTGGTCTGCAGCTCGACGATCCGCTCTTCGAGAATCCTCGTGTGACGCGGAGAGTCGGCGAGCTTACGTCGCAGGACGGCGATTTCCTGCTCGAGATAGGCAACCTGGCCGGCAGGGTCTTCAGACCCCCGCCCCGGCCGGATGCCGCGGTTGATGTCGTCGTCGTGGGCTGCCACGGTCCTCACCTCCTCCAAGGGGAGCTGGACGCTTCCTGACCCTACCTGGGTGGGTGGTGATTGAAACCCCTAGATCACAAAGACTCTCGGGGTGTGTCCGATCTTCACCCTTGCGCTCTCCCTCGCACCAGGGGGATACCCACCCATCAACACTTGAAAGCGGGCGGTTGTATCGTCGGAGTGGTCAACACCCGTCAGGGTTGGCCCGACTTACCACACCAGAGGCAGGAACATGACCGTGCAGCACGAGGCTCCGACCACGGGCGCCGGCGAGGCCCTGGAGGTCTGGATCGACCAGGACCTCTGCACCGGCGACGGCATCTGCGCGCAGTACGCCCCCGAGGTCTTCGAGCTGGACATCGACGGCCTGGCGTACGTGAAGAGCACCGACGACGAGCTGCTGCAGGACCCCGGCGCCACGGCGCCCGTTCCGCTGCCCCTGCTCCAGGACGTGGTGGACTCCGCGAAGGAGTGCCCCGGCGACTGTATCCACGTGAGGCGCGTCTCGGACAGGGTCGAGGTCTACGGACCTGACGCTGGGTGACCGATTACGCACCAAGGGCTTCGGCCGGGGCGGAACGGACGAACTTGTCCCCCTCCCACCGCCACTTGACCGTCTCCCACTGATCGGGACAGCACCGCGGTACGCCGGGCGAGGAGTAGCCGAGCAGGGTCGCGGTGACCACTCCCGCACGTACGGCGACGTCGCTGACGCTGCGCCGCTCGGCGGGCTCGACGAGGGTGGCCACCACACGCGCCCCGGAGCCGCCGCGGGACAGGACGTACACGCCGCTCGGCGGCGTTCCGGAACCCGCCTGGCAGTGCGCCGCCACGACCGTTTCCGGCCGGCCGTCGCCGTCGATGTCACCCGTCGCCCTCTTCGCCACCACGCTGGGCGCGCCCGCGCATTCGAGCGGGTACGTCACCGCGGCCGGGTCGGGAGCGGGCGCCGGGGCGGGGGCTCCCGCTGTCCGGATGCCGCCCGTCTGGGAGGCGGTGGCGGCTTCCGGCTGGAACATCCCCGCGGCGGCGACCACCGCGGCCATCGCGGCGGCGGTGGCGAGCCAGTGCACCGGGCGGGCGTGGGTGTGCGCGAGGTCCGGGAGGGCGGAGGTCTGCACGCGGAGTGTCTCCTGTGAGCTGTGCGGTGGGGGGTGGCCAGCATCGTGCCATACGTCACAGTGAGGCGGAACCGGGGGGTCGAGCTGTGTTTCCCTCGCAGCGCACCACGGAGTGCCGGCGGAGCGCCGAACGTAAAGGCGCCGCCGTCGAGTTCCCCCACCGGTGGCGGGAACTCGACGGCGGCGCCGTCGCGTTGTCGGGGCGTCAGCCCCGGTCATTTCCCTGCGTCAGCCCTTGTTGGGGCCTTCGTAGTCCTCGCCGTACGCGCCCTTGGCGGGGCGGCGGCGGCGCATCGGGGGCTCCACGCCGTCCGCGAGGCGGCGGGCGGTGAGCAGGAAGCCGGTGTGGCCGATCATGCGGTGGTCCGGGCGGACCGCCAGGCCCTCGACGTGCCAGTTGCGGATCATCGACTCCCAGGCGGCCGGCTCGGCGAAGCAGCCGATCTCGCGGATGGACTCCACGGTGCGGGCGAGCTGGGTGGTGGTCGCGACGTAACAGCAGAGGATGCCGCCGGGGACGAGCGCCTTGGAGACGGCCTCCAGGCACTCCCAGGGGGCCAGCATGTCCAGGATGACCCGGTCGACGTCGGTGTCGGACAGGTTGTCCTGGAGGTCGCCGACGGTGAGCTGCCAGGCGGGGTGCGGGCCGCCGAAGTAGCGCTCGACATTGCCCTTGGCGATCTCGGCGAAGTCCTCGCGGCGCTCGTAGGAGTGCAGCATGCCGTCGTCTCCGATGGCGCGGAGCAGGAAGCTGCTGAGCGAGCCGGAGCCCACACCGGCCTCGACGACACGTGCGCCGGGGAAGATGTCGGCGAAGGCCAGGATCTGCCCCGCGTCCTTGGGGTAGACCACGGCGGCGCCGCGGGGCATGGACAGGACGTAGTCGGGGAGCAGGGGACGCAGCGCGAGGTAGGCGACGTTTCCCGTGGTACGGACAACACTGCCCTCGGGAGCACCGATCAGCTCGTCGTGCGGGAAGGAACCCTTGTGGGTGTGGAAATTCTTCCCGGCCTCGAGCGTGAACGTGTAGTGGCGTCCCTTGGGGTCGGTGAGCTGGACCTGGTCCCCGACCTCGAAGGGCCCGCGACGGCGGGCGGCACCGGTCGGTTCGGACATGTGACCAGTGTATGGGCTTCAGGAACCCGGACGTGCCATGGCCTGGACGAAGGCCCGCTCGACGTCCGCGGTGGACAGGACGCCGTAGATCTCGCCGGACTCCTCGACCACCAGGTACTCGGTGGCCGGAGTCGCGCGCAGCCGGTCCAGGAGCGCCTCCCCGGCGAGGTCGGCGGGGACCCTCATGCCCTCGGTGAGGTCCTGGGCGAGGCCGCTGACCGCCACCCAGGGGCGGCGGTGCTGGGGGACGCCGACGATCGCCGTCTCACGGACCAGGGCCTTGGGCTCGCCCTGGCCGTCGACGACGACGAGGGCGCGGGCGCCGGCCTCGTTGGCGCGGCGGAGGGCCTCGGAGAGGGGGGTGTCGGACTCGACGGGGACGGCGCGCCGGGTGAGGGTGCGGGCGCGCAGTTCGGGGAGGTGTTCGCGCAGCCGGGCCATGCGGAGGCTGTTGCCGGCGCCGGTCCAGATGATCGCGGCGAGGATGGCGGCGAGGAGCGCGTCGGTGACCGTCTCCAGGCCACTGATGTCCTCGGTCGCGTTGCCGAGGGCGCCGGTGTGGGTGAGCAGCGGGAGGCCGATGAGGACGGTGACGGCGAGGGCGCGGCCGACCCAGGCGGCGGCGACGGTGCCGCTCATGGGCTTGCCGGTGATCTTCCACACGACGGCGCGGAGCATGCGGCCGCCGTCGAGCGGGAGGCCGGGCAGCAGGTTGAAGGCGGCGACGATGAGGTTGGAGATCATCAGGCCGGCGAGCAGGACACCGGGCACGGTGCCGGGCTCGACGCCGTACATCGCGGCGTAGAAGACCCCGGCGAGGACCAGGGAGAGCAGCGGGCCGACGACGGCGAGGACGAATTCGCGGCCGGGGGTCTCGCAGTCCTTCTCGATCTCGGAGACGCCGCCGAAGAACTGGAGCTGGATGCGGCGCACCGGCAGTTTGAAGCGGAGCGCGGCGACGGTGTGGGCCAGCTCGTGCACGAGCACGGAGGCGTAGAAGGCGACCGCGAAGAAGAGGGAGACCAGGTAGCGGGCGTTGCCGAGCTCGGGCAGGACCCGCTCGATCTGGTCGCCGAAGACCCAGGTGATGAGGGCCGCGACCAGGAACCAGCTGGGGGCGACGTACACGGGCACGCCGAAGACGCGGCCCATCAGGATGCCGCCGCCTTCCCGGGTCCGCCGTGGTTTTCCGCTGTCGGGAGCGGCTCCGGCCGGGTCGGACCGCGGGCGGGTGTGCTCGCCGCTCTCGTCGTCCTTGTTCACAGGTTCCCTTCGGTGTGAAGCGTCACACGACGATCATGCAGTGTGGGAGGTTCTGGCGTCGATGGTATGCCGCTCGCTGTCAGTGGCGGGCCGTAGGGTTTGGAACCATGACCACGAGCCCCTCCAGCTCTCCGAGCTCGCCCACCCCTCCGGCCCCGCAGCGGCCGGCCTCGCTCTCGCCGTCGCGGGCGAGCGACTTCATGCAGTGCCCGCTGCTGTACCGGTTCCGGGTGATCGACAAGCTGCCGGAGAAGCCGAGCGCGGCGGCGACGCGCGGCACGCTGGTGCACGCCGTGCTGGAGCGGCTCTTCGACGATCCGGCGGTGGAGCGGACGGCGCCGCGGGCGAAGGCGATGGTGCCGGGGCAGTGGACGCGGCTGCTGGAGTCGAGGCCGGAGCTCGGGGAGCTGTTCGAGGGGGACGCCGACGGGGAGCTGCTGGCGCGCTGGCTGGCGGAGGCGGAGCAGCTGGTCGAGCGGTGGTTCACGCTGGAGGACCCGACGCGGCTGGAGCCGGCGGAGCGGGAGCTGTTCGTGGAGACCGAGCTGGAGTCGGGGCTGCGACTGCGAGGGGTGATCGACCGGGTCGATGTGGCGCCGACGGGCGAGGTGCGGATCGTCGACTACAAGACGGGCAAGGCGCCGCGTCCGGAGTACAGCGAGGGCGCGCTGTTCCAGATGACGTTCTACGCCCTGGTGGTCTGGCGGCTGAAGGGCGTGGTGCCGCGCCGGCTCCAGCTGGTGTACCTGGGCAGCGGTGACGTGCTGACGTACGACCCGGTGGAGGCGGACCTGCTGCGGGTGGAGCGCAAGCTCCAGGCGCTGTGGGACGCGATCGCCCATGCCACCGAGACGGGTGACTGGCGGCCGCGTCCGACGAAGCTGTGCGGGTGGTGCGACCACCAGTCGGTCTGCCCCGAGTTCGGCGGCACTCCCCCGGTGTATCCGCTGCCGATCGTCCCGGCGCCGCGGGCGGACGAGCCGTAGGGGCCGCGGGGGGGGGCGGAGCCGGGGCTTCCGGGTCGACACGGGCACGTGGCGCCGGGACCGGCGGAGTCGGGGCGGGACGGCCAGGGCAGAATGGGCCCGGTCAGCTGAGCCGTGAAGGAGTACCTGTGGCTATCCGCGTCCTACTGGTCGACGACCAGCCGCTGCTGCGCACCGGCTTCCGGATGATTCTGGAGGCGGAGCAGGACATCGCGGTCGTCGGTGAGGCCGGGGACGGCCTCCAGGCTCTCGACCAGGTGCGGGCGCTGCAGCCCGATGTGGTGCTGATGGACATCCGGATGCCCCGCATGGACGGCGTGGAGGCGACCCGGCAGATCACCGGCCCCGGCCGGGACGGACCGGCCAAGGTGCTGGTGCTGACGACCTTCGATCTGGACGAGTACGTGGTGGAGGCGCTGCGCGCCGGGGCCAGCGGCTTCCTGCTGAAGGACGCGCCCGCCAATGAGCTGGTGCAGGCGATCCGGGTGGTCGCGGCGGGCGAGGCGATGCTCGCGCCGAGCATCACGCGCCGGCTGCTCGACAAGTACGCGGACCACCTGCCCTCCGGTGAGGAGCCCGTGCCGGACGCGCTGAACACGCTGACGGACCGTGAGGTCGAAGTGCTGAAGCTGGTGGCGCGCGGGCTGTCGAACGCCGAGATCGCCGCCGACCTGTTCGTCAGCGAGACGACGGTCAAGACTCATGTGGGTCATGTGCTGACCAAGCTGGGCCTGCGCGACCGGGTCCAGGCCGCCGTGTACGCGTACGAGAGCGGTCTGGTGCGTCCCGGCGCCCAGTGACCGGTAGTACGTGAAAGCGGGGTGCCCGACCGGCGTCGGGCACCCCGCTTTCGTATGGGCTGGTATCAGCCCTTCTTGATCTCCCAGAAGCGGAAGACGGTGGACGCGTCCAGCGTCCACTCCAGACCCGTGATGCCGTCGCGGGCGACCGCGTACTGCTTGCCCTGCCACAGCGGCAGGACCGGGAGGTCCTCGGCCACCAGGTCCTGGAGCTTGCCGAAGTCCTCGCCGGCGGCGGTCCGGTCGGCGGTCGCGGCGGTGCGCGGGACGAGCGTGCCGGTGATCTTGCTGTTCTCGTAGTTGTTGTCGAGGACGTTGCCCTCGCCGAAGAACGGCTGCGTGAAGTTGTCCGGGTCCGGGTAGTCGGGGACCCAGCCCTTCACGTAGACGCCGTACTTGCCGGCCTGGATGTCCTTCTCGTACTGGGAGAACTCGACGGACTTGACCGTCGCGTCGAACAGCCCGCTGGTGTTGAGCTGCTTGGCGATCGCCTTGAGCTCCTCGTCGGTGGAGGGGCCGTAACGGCTGGGCGTCGACCAGAGGGTGAGCTTCACCTTGCCGTCGATGCCGGCGGAGCGCAGCGCCTGCTCGGCCTTCTCGGGCTGCGGCTGGTCGCCGTACTCGTTGACGAAGGCCGTGTTGTGGCCGACGATGCCCGCCGGGATGATCGAGTACAGCGGGGTGGTGGTCGACCGGTGGACGTTGGTGACGAGGGCGTCGCGGTCGACGAGGTAGGCGATGGCCTTGCGTACGCCGAGCTTGCCGACGACCGGGTCGTCCACGTTGAACACCAGGTGCTGCACCTCGGCGCTGGACCCCTCGATGACCTCTATCTCGTTCTCGGCCGACGTGTCGGTGGCCTGGATCTCGGCGATGTCGGCCGCGGCGAGGCCACGGTAGGCGACGTCGATGTCGCCCTTCTGCAGGGCGGTGCCCAGAGCCTTGCGGTCACCGTGGAAGAACTTCAGCGTGACGCCGCCGTTCTTCACCTTGGCCGTGCCGCGGTAGTCGGGGTTGGGCGAGAAGACGGCCTCGCCCTCGGTGAACGAGTCGAGCTTGTACGGGCCGGAGCCGACGGCCTTGCCGTCCTCGCGCAGTTCCCCGTCCTTGTACTCGCGGTGGTCGACGATGGAACCCGCACCCGAAGCGATCTTGCTCGGGAAGGTGGCGTCGGGGACCTTCAGGGTGAAGACGACCGTCTTGTCGTCCGGCGTGTCGATCTTGTCGATCGTGGCGAGCAGCGGCGCGGGGCCCGCCGGATCGTTGATCTTCAGCGCCCGCTCGAAGGAGAACTTGACGTCCTCGGAGGTGAGCGGGTTGCCATTGCTGAACTTCAGCCCGTCGCGCAGCGTGCAGCGGTACACCTTGCTGCCGCCCTGGTCGAAGCCGCACTTGTCGGCCGCCTCCGGCTGGGGCACCGAGGCGCCCTTGGGGAAGCTGAGCAGGGACTGGAAGACGTTGTTGAACAGCAGCCACGAGCCCGGGTCGTAACCGGCGGCGGGGTCCGTCGCCAGAACTTCGTCGGACATGCCGACGGTCACCGAACCACTGGAGCCACCGGCGTCGCCGCTCTTCTCCTCGCCGCAGCCGCTCAGCAGGGCGGCCGCAAGCCCCGCGGCGAGCGGGGCCGTCAGCCACTTGTTGTGTGCCTTCACAGGAACCTTGCCTCTGGATCTCATCGCCGGCCGAGCCCGTGTGCGCGGCCGGGTACAGCAGGGTCAGGCGATACCTCGGCCGAGCTCCCAGAGCTGCAGGTCCGAGGAGGTGTTCAGCGCCCACTCGACACCGGTCACGTCGTCGCGGGCGGCGACGTACTGCTTGCCCTGCCACAGCGGCAGCACCGGGACGTCGTCGGCGACGATGTCCTGGATCTGCGCGAAGGCGGACGAGGCGGCGTTGCGGTCTGCCGCGCGGCGCGACTCGGGGAGGAGCCGGCTGCGCGTGGCGCTGTTGACGTAGGGGGTGTTGAGGAAGTTGTCCGCGTCGAGGAACGGCGCGATGTAGTTGTCGGGGTCCGGGAAGTCGGGGAACCAGCCCAGGCCGTACACCGCGTACTCACCGCGCTTCTGGGCGGGGCGGAACTCGGACCACTTGGCGCCTTCGACGGTGACGTCGAAGAGGCCGGTGGCATTGAGCTGGTCGCGCAGCGCCGCGAACTCCTTGGCGGTGCCGTCGCCGTAGTGGTCGCTGGTGTAATGCAGCGTCAGCTTCACCGGGGCGGTGATGCCGGCGTCACGCAGGATGGCGGTGGCCTTCTTGCGGTTCGGCTCGCCGTACTTGTCGAGGAAGGAGTTGGTGTGTGCGGTGATGCTGGACGGGATCAGCGAGTACAGCGGGGTCGCGGTCGCCCCGTACACCTTGCCGGCGAGCTGGTCCCGGTCGACGACGGCGGCCATGGCCTGGCGGACCGCCTTGTCCTTGACGGACGGATCGTCGGTGTTGAAGCCGAGGTAGCGGATCTCCAGGCCGGGAACCTCGGTGACCTTGATGCCGGGCTTGGGGTTCTCGTTGAGGTCCTCGACCTGCTCGGGCGACATCGTCCGGGTGATCATGTCGATGTCGCCGGCTTCGAGGGCCTCGCCCATCGCGCGGGCACCGTCAAAGGACCGCAGCTCGACCTTGTCGTTGCGGAGCTTGATGTCGCCCTTGTAGTGGGCGTTCCTGGTGAAGACGACCTTGGTGACGTGGTCGCCGCTGACCTCGGCCTTCATGGTGTACGGGCCGGAGCCGTCGACCTGGAAGCCGTCGCGGAGCTTCTTGGCCTCGTACTTCTCGCTGCTGACGATGCCGGCGACGGGGGTGGACAGCTTGTACGGGAAGGTGGCGTCCGGGCTCTTCAGGTGGAAGACGATCTCGTCGTCGCCCTTGGTCTCGATCGTGTCGATGTTCGACAGGAGGCCGGCCGCGCCGTTGTCCGACTTGATGGCCAGGGCCCGCTCGATGGAGAACTTCACGTCCTTGGCGGTCAGGGGGGTGCCGTCCGCGAAGACCAGGCCGTCGCGCAGGGTGCAGCGGTAGCTCTCGCTCGCCCGGTCGGTGAAGCCGCACTGGGAGGCCGCCTCGGGCACCGGGGAGCCGCTGCCGCGCGGTACGCGCATCAGGGTCTGGACGGTCTGGCGCAGCACGTTCCAGACGCCGGTGTCGTAGGCGAAGGCCGGGTCGAAGGGGGCGGAGGCGTCCTTGGACGCGGTGAACCGGTCCGTGGTACCGACGACGATGGCGTCACCGCCGGAGCCGCCGCCGGTGCCGCCGCAGGCGACGAGCACGGGGGCGAGCAGGCCGAGCACGGCCGGCAGCACCAAGGTCTTGCGGTTCATTCTGGACGTTCTCCTCATCCGGCACTGGGTACAGCGGTGTGCGGACACTCCGCCGCGTCCGCCCGGTCGGGGCGGAGCGATCGGGCCGGGATACAGAGCGATCGATCCTGTGTTCCCGTGGGCTTGGTGGCCGGACGGGGACACGCGGAAACTGCGGCGAAGTTCTCGGCAAGAGATTAGTAGGCGACGCCACACGTGCAGGAACGGGGCCGAGTTGAGACCGCATCAGACAGTGATCAGTAATGCGGGACCCTCGATCTCTATGCGCCGGAATGATTCGTACACCACTCCACGTATGCGGACACATGGTCATGGAGGAAGTGCCGTGTTCCGGGCATGTGGGCCTTTCCGTCCATGCGGACCGCGACACTCAGAGTGACGAAGGTCACTCTCGAAAAGCCTTTGCCGGGGTAACGGAAAATGCACGGTCAGGTGCGTTGAGTTTTCGCCGCTATTCCGCGTCGCACCCTGGGTGTGCGATCAGTTCATTCGCGTGATCAATGTCCGCAGAAAGCGCAGATCGATCTCTTCCAGCGACCGCACGACGAGACGGCCGTCCGCGGGGGCGATGGGTGCCACGGACGGCACGGCGACCACCCGGCAGCCCGCCGCCTCGGCGGCCGCGACACCGGTGGCGGTGTCCTCGATGACGGCGCATCTGCCCGGCTCGGCGCCGACCCCGCGCGCGGCCAGCAGGTACGGGTCGGGGTGCGGCTTCGTACGGGACACCTCGTCGCCCGCCACGGTGAGCGTGAAGCGGTCGCGGCCGAGCGAGTGCAGGACGCGGTCGATGATGCGGCGGTGCGAGGCGGAGACCAGCGCGGTGGGCACGTTGTGCGCGGCGAGCTCGGCGAGCAGCCGCTCGGCGCCCGGCATGAGGGGGACGCCGCGGCCGATGCGCTGCTCGAAGCGTTCGTTGAGCAGCACGGTCAGCTCGGCGAGGGTGATGTCGGCACCGGTGGCCTCGATGAGGTAGCCGGCGCTGCGGGTCATCGGCCCGCCGACCACCACGTCCCGCCATGACTCGTCGAGGGTGTGACCCAGCTCACCGAAGACCTCGACCTCCGCGTCCCACCAGAAACCCTCGGTGTCGACGAGTGTGCCGTCCATGTCGAGGAAGACCGCCTGCAGGGCGGAGCCCTCGGCCATGCGGGTCAAGGACGCGGGGACCGTACTGGTCATCCGGCACACCTCCATGGAGGGACGAGAAGGCCGATCGCTCTCCCGGTGGGAAGTCTCCTGGGGAGTCCGCTGAGAAATCCCGCTGAGTTCCCACAGGGAAAGCGACCGGCCTGCACTGGACCGACCAGTGTACGTCGTGTCCTGTGTTATCGCGCGTTGAAGTACTTCGCCTCGGGGTGGTGGATGACGATGGCGTCGGTGGACTGCTCGGGGTGGAGCTGGAACTCCTCGGAGAGGTGGACGCCGATCCGTTCCGGCTGGAGCAGGTCGGCGATCTTGGCGCGGTCCTCCAGGTCGGGGCAGGCGCCGTAGCCCAGCGAGAAACGCGCGCCGCGGTACTTCAGCGCGAACATGTCCTCCACGTCCGCCGGGTCCTCGGCCGCGAAGCCCAGCTCGGCACGGACCCGCGCGTGCCAGTACTCGGCCAGCGCCTCGGCCAACTGCACGGACAGGCCGTGCAGTTCGAGGTAGTCGCGGTAGGAGTCGGAGGCGAACAGCTCGGCGGTGGCCTCACCGATCCTCGATCCCACGGTGACGACCTGGAGACCGACGACATCGGTCTCGCCGGACTCCTCGGGGCGGAAGAAGTCCGCCAGGCACAGGCGCCGGCCGCGGCGCTGGCGCGGGAAGGTGAAGCGGGTGCGCTCGTTGCCGCTGTCGTCGAGGATGATCAGGTCGTCGCCCTTGGACACGCAGGGGAAGTAGCCGTGGACGACCGCGGCTTCCAGCAGGTTCTCGGTCTGGAGCTTGTCCAGCCAGCCACGCAGCCGCGGCCGGCCCTCGGTCTCCACCAGCTCCTCGTACGTCGGTCCGTCACCGGTGCGGGCCTGCTTCAGGCCCCACTGGCCCTTGAACAGGGCGCCTTCGTCCAGCCAGGACGCGTACTCCTTGAGCTGGATGCCCTTGACGACCCGGGTGCCCCAGAACGGCGGCGTGGGTACGGGGTTGTCGGTGGCCACGTCGGACCGGACCCCGCTCTCCGGCTCCTGCTCCTCGGCCAGGGCGCCGGCCGTGGGGCGCACCCGGCGCTGCTTGAGCTCGGGCAGGGCGGCCCCGGGCACGCCGCGTTTGACGGCGATGAGCGCGTCCATCAGGCGCAGGCCCTCGAACGCGTCCCGGGCGTAGCGGACTTCGCCCTGGTAGATCTCGTGCAGGTCCTGCTCGACGTAGGCGCGGGTCAGGGCGGCGCCACCGAGGATGACGGGGTAGTCGGCGGCCATGCCGCGCTGGTTGAGCTCCTCCAGGTTCTCCTTCATGATCACGGTCGACTTGACCAGGAGACCCGACATGCCGATGACATCGGCCCGGTGCTCCTCGGCCGCTTCGAGGATCGCGGAGACGGGCTGCTTGATGCCGAGGTTGACCACGTTGTAGCCGTTGTTGGACAGGATGATGTCGACGAGGTTCTTGCCGATGTCGTGCACATCGCCCCGGACCGTGGCCAGGACGATGGTGCCCTTGCCCTCGTCGCCCTCCACCTTCTCCATGTGCGGCTCCAGGTGGGCGACCGCCGTCTTCATCACCTCGGCGGACTGCAGCACGAACGGCAGCTGCATCTGGCCCGAGCCGAACAGCTCGCCGACCACCTTCATGCCGTCCAGCAGGGTGTCGTTGACGATGTCCAGGGCGGGGCGGGTCGTGAGGGCCTCGTCGAGGTCGGCCTCCAGGCCGTTCTTCTCGCCGTCGATGATGCGGCGCTTGAGGCGCTCGTCCAGCGGCAGCGCGGCCAGCTCCTCGGCCTTGCCCGCCTTCATCGACTTCGTGTTGACGCCCTCGAACAGCTCCATCAGCTTCTGCAGCGGGTCGTAGTCTTCACGGCGCCGGTCGTAGATCAGATCGAGCGCGGTGGTGACCTGCTCCTCGTCGAACCGTGCGATCGGCAGGATCTTCGAGGCGTGCACGATCGCCGAGTCCAGGCCGGCCTTGACGCACTCGTCGAGGAACACGGAGTTCAGCAGGATCCGCGCGGCCGGGTTCAGACCGAAGGAGATGTTCGACAGGCCGAGGGTGGTCTGGACGTCGGGGTGGCGGCGCTTGAGCTCCCGGATCGCCTCGATGGTGGCGATACCGTCCTTGCGCGACTCCTCCTGACCCGTGCAGATGGTGAACGTCAGGCAGTCGATCAGGATGTCCGACTCGCAGATGCCCCAGTTCCCTGTCAGGTCGTTGATCAGCCGCTCGGCGATCGCCACCTTCGTCTCGACCGTGCGGGCCTGGCCCTCCTCGTCGATGGTCAGCGCGATCAGCGCCGCACCGTGCTCCTTGGCCAGGGCGGTCACCTTCGCGAACCGCGACTCCGGTCCGTCCCCGTCCTCGTAGTTCACCGAGTTGATCACCGCGCGGCCACCGAGCTTCTCCAGCCCGGCACGGATGACCTCCACCTCGGTGGAGTCCAGCACGATGGGGAGGGTGGAGGCGGTGGCGAACCGGCCGGCCAGCTCCTCCATGTCCGCCACACCGTCCCGGCCCACATAGTCGACGCACAGGTCGAGCATGTGGGCGCCCTCACGGATCTGGTCCCGGGCCATCTCCACACAGTCGTCCCAGCGGCCGTCCAGCATGGCCTCACGGAACTTCTTCGACCCGTTGGCGTTGGTCCGCTCACCGATCGCCATGTACGCCGTGTCCTGCCGGAACGGCACCGTCTGGTACAGCGACGCGGCGCCCGGCTCCGGACGCGGATCGCGCGGCGCCGGCTGCAGCTCCCGCACCCGCTCCACGACCTGCCGCAGGTGCTCCGGCGTCGTACCGCAGCAGCCGCCGACCAGCGACAGCCCGTATTCGCGTACGAACGTCTCCTGCGCGTCCGCCAGCTCGACGGGCGTCAGCGGGTAGTGCGCGCCGTCCTTGCCCAGCACCGGCAGGCCCGCGTTCGGCATGCACGACAGCGGGAGGCGGGAGTGGCGGGCCAGGTAGCGCAGGTGCTCGCTCATCTCGGCCGGCCCGGTGGCGCAGTTCAGGCCGATCATGTCGACGCCCAGCGGCTCCAGCGCCGTCAGTGCCGCACCGATCTCCGAGCCGAGCAGCATCGTGCCGGTCGTCTCCACCGTGACCGAGACGATGAGCGGGAGGTCGACGCCGATGGCGTCAAGGGCGCGGCGGGCGCCGAGGACGGCGGACTTCGCCTGCAGCAGGTCCTGGCACGTCTCGACGACCAGGGCGTCCGCCCCGCCCGTGATCATGCCCTCGGCGCTCTGCTGGTAGGCGTCGCGCAGCTTGAGGTACGGGACGTGTCCGAGGGTCGGCAGCTTGGTGCCGGGGCCCATGGAGCCGAGGACCCAGCGCTGCTGTCCGGTGGAGGAGGTGCACTCGTCGGCGGCCTCGCGGGCGATCCGGGCGGCGGCCTCGGACAGCTCGTACACGCGGTCGGCGATGTCGTACTCCGCCAGCGCGGAGAGGTTCGCGCCGAAGGTGTTCGTCGAGATGCAGTCGACGCCGGCGGCGAAGTACTCGTCGTGGACCGAACGGACGATGTCGGGCCGGGTGATGCTGAGGACCTCGTTGCAGCCCTCGAGGTTCTGGAAGTCCTCGAGGGTGGGGTCCTGTGCCTGGAGCATGGTGCCCATGGCTCCGTCGGCCACGACCACACGGGTGGTGAGGGCCTGGCGGAGGGCTGCGGCTCGGGTCCTGCTGTCAGTGTTCTGAGTGCTGTCAGCGGCGAGGGTCGGCGACGAGGCCATGGAAGTGCTCCCTGGAGTGCGACGGCTGTCGGCTTTGCACCTTCAGGGGAAGGTGCACCGGGCCAGAGTAACCGCGTACCCGCCGGGGTGGACATTTTGTTCCAGAGGTTGGACGGCATGCTGGAGCGGCGGCGTCCGGTCGCACGGGTGCTCGGGGGGTTCCTCGATGTGGCTCATGGTCGGCAACGACCGATAGTGTTCAGCATTGTCGAACTGAGGGAGAAGGGCCGGGCGATGCCGAAGAACATCCAGTCGCTGGAACGTGCGGCGGCGATGCTGCGACTGCTCGCGGGCGGGGAGCGCCGTCTGGGCCTGTCGGACATCGCGTCGTCGCTGGACCTGGCGAAGGGCACGGCGCACGGCATTCTGCGCACTCTGCAGGCGGAGGGGTTCGTCGAGCAGGACGCGGCCTCCGGCCGCTACCAGCTGGGCGCGGAGCTGCTGCGCCTCGGCAACAGCTACCTCGACGTGCACGAGCTGCGCGCCCGCGCCCTGGTGTGGACGGACGACCTGGCCCGCTCCAGCGGTGAGAGTGTCCACCTCGGGGTGCTTCACCAGCACGGCGTACTCGTCATCCACCACGTCTTCCGCCCCGACGACAGCCGCCAGGTCCTGGAGGTCGGGGCCATGCAGCCGCTGCACTCCACGGCCCTGGGCAAGGTGCTGTCGGCGTACGACCCGGTGGCGCACACCGAGGCGCTGGAGGTGGAGCGCGAGGCGTTCACCCCGCGCACCGTCACGGACCTGGAGGACTTCGAGGCCGTGCTGGACATGACCCGGGCGCGGGGCTGGGCGGCGGACGTGGAGGAGACCTGGGACGGCGTCGCCGCGGTGGCCGCCCCCATCCACGACCGGCGCCGGATGCCGGTCGGGGCGGTGGCCATCACGGGCGCCGTGGAGCGGGTCTGCAACGGCGGTGAGCTGCGCCCCGAGCTGGTGGCGGCGGTACGGGACTGCGCCCGCGCGGTCTCCCGCGACCTGGGCGCCGGGCGATTCTGACGCCACGCGCGCATCATCGGTAACGAACGCATTTCGGCCAACAGAACTCTTGACGTCACGTTTATGCGGGGGCAAAACTGCCGTGCATCGGTCGGCATTGTCGAACACCTACCGGCAATCACGCTAGAGTGTGGCAATGCCAGAGGCCGGTTAACGCCCTCACCTGAGGGCGCGGACCACCGGAGGGACCCGGGGTTCGCCTTCCCCTGGACGAAGGACAAAGGAGTCGCGGGTGTCCAGCTCCGACATCTTCATCGGCGAGATCATTGGTACCGCCGTACTCATCCTGCTCGGCGGTGGCGTGGTCGCCGCCGTCGTACTCAAGCGCTCGAAGGCGCAGAACGCCGGCTGGCTGGCCATCACCCTCGGGTGGGGCTTCGCGGTCCTGACCGCCGTCTACATGACCGGCTCCCTCTCCGGCGCGCACCTCAACCCGGCCGTCACGGTCGGCATCGCGGTCAAGGACGGGGACTGGAAGAACGTCCCCGTCTACTTCGCGGGCCAGCTCCTCGGCGCCATGATCGGCGCGGCCCTGGTCTGGATCGCCTACTACGGCCAGTTCCACGCGCACCTCACCGATCGCGAGATCGTGGGCGACCCGGCCGACAAGGCCATCGAGGGTCCGCACAACGAGGCCGCGAGCAAGGCCGGCCCCGTCCTCGGTGTCTTCTCGACCGGCCCCGAGATCCGCAACGTCTGGCAGAACCTGGCCACCGAGATCATCGGCACGCTCGTACTGGTGCTCGCGGTCCTCACCCAGGGCCTCAACGACAGCGGCAAGGGCCTGGGAACCATCGGCGGCCTGATGGTGGCCCTGGTCGTGGTCGGTATCGGCCTCTCGCTGGGTGGCCCGACCGGCTACGCCATCAACCCGGCCCGTGACCTCGGACCGCGCATCGTGCACGCCCTGCTCCCGCTGCCGAACAAGGGCGGCTCCGACTGGGGCTACGCCTGGATCCCCGTCGCCGGCCCGCTGATCGGCGGAGCCCTCGCCGCGGGTATCTACAACATCGCGTTCGCCTGAGCCGTCCTTCTCACAGACTTAACGGAGCAACCGTGACCGACGCACACACCACCGGCCCGTTCATCGCGGCCATCGACCAGGGCACCACCTCCAGCCGCTGCATCGTCTTCGACCGCGACGGGCGCATCGTCTCCGTCGACCAGAAGGAGCACGAGCAGATCTTCCCCAAGCCCGGCTGGGTGGAGCACGACGCCGCCGAGATCTGGACCAACGTCCGGGAAGTCGTCGCCGGCGCCATCGAGAAGGCCGGGATCACCTCGGCCGACGTCAAGGCCATCGGCATCACCAACCAGCGCGAGACCACGCTGCTGTGGGACAAGAACACCGGTGAGCCCGTCCACAACGCCATCGTCTGGCAGGACACCCGCACCGACGCCCTCTGCAAGGAGCTCGGCCGCAACGTCGGCCAGGACCGCTTCCGCCGCGAGACGGGCCTGCCGCTCGCGTCGTACTTCGCCGGTCCGAAGATCCGCTGGATGCTCGACAACGTCGAGGGGCTGCGCGAGCGCGCCGAGCGCGGCGACATCCTCTTCGGCACCATGGACTCCTGGGTCATCTGGAACCTCACGGGCGGCGTCGACGGCGGTCACCACGTCACCGACGTCACCAACGCCTCCCGCACCATGCTGATGAACCTCCACACCATGGAGTGGGACCAGAAGATCCTCGAGTCCATGGGCGTCCCGGCGGCCGTGCTGCCCGAGATCCGCTCCTCCGCCGAGGTGTACGGCCACGTCAAGGGCGGCGTCCTCGACGGCGTCCCGGTCGCCTCCGCGCTCGGCGACCAGCAGGCGGCCCTGTTCGGCCAGACCTGCTTCGCCGAGGGCGAGGCCAAGTCGACGTACGGCACCGGCACCTTCCTGCTGCTGAACACCGGCGAGAAGATCATCAACTCGTACTCGGGTCTGATCACCACCGTCGGCTACAAGATCGGCGACCAGGCCCCGGTGTACGCCCTGGAGGGCTCCATCGCCGTCACCGGCTCGCTGGTGCAGTGGATGCGCGACCAGATGGGCCTGATCAACTCCGCCGCCGAGATCGAGACCCTCGCCTCCTCGGTCGAGGACAACGGCGGCGCGTACTTCGTACCGGCCTTCTCCGGCCTGTTCGCCCCGTACTGGCGCTCCGACGCCCGCGGTGTGATCGCCGGCCTGACCCGGTACGTCACCAAGGCGCACATCGCGCGCGCCGTGCTCGAGGCCACCGCCTGGCAGACCCGCGAGATCACCGACGCCATGACGAAGGACTCCGGCGTCGAACTGGCCGCGCTCAAGGTCGACGGCGGCATGACCTCCAACAACCTGCTGATGCAGACCCTCTCGGACTTCGTGGACGCGCCCGTGGTGCGCCCCATGGTCGCCGAGACCACCTGCCTCGGCGCCGCCTACGCCGCCGGCCTGGCCGTCGGCTTCTGGCCCGACACCGACGCGCTGCGCGCCAACTGGCGCAGGGCCGCCGAGTGGACCCCCCGCATGGACGCTGACAAGCGTGACAGCGAGTACAAGAACTGGCTCAAGGCCGTCGAGCGGACCATGGGCTGGATCGAGGACGAGGAGTAAATCGACATGACCACCCTGCAGAGCGTCCCGGCCCTCGGGACGCACCCGGCTGCCGGTTCCCTGCCGAGCCGTGCCGAGACGCGGGAGCAGCTCTCCAAGGCCACCTACGACCTCCTGGTGATCGGCGGCGGCATCCTGGGCATCTCCACGGCCTGGCACGCCGCGCAGTCCGGGCTGCGGGTGGCCCTGGTGGACGCCGGCGACTTCGCCGGCGCCACCTCCTCCGCCTCCTCCAAGCTCCTCCACGGCGGTCTGCGCTATCTGCAGACCGGCGCGGTGAAGCTGGTCGCGGAGAACCACTTCGAGCGCCGTGCGGTCTCCCGCCAGGTCGCCCCGCACCTGGCGAACCCGCTCACCTTCTACCTGCCGGTCTACAAGGGCGGGCCGCACGGCGCCGCGAAGCTCGGCGCCGGCGTCTTCGCCTACTCGGCCCTGTCCGCCTTCGGCGACGGCGTCGGCCACCTGCTCAGCCCCGCCAAGGCCGCGCAGGACGTGCCGGAGCTGCGCACCGACAACCTCAAGGCCGTGGCCGTGTACGGCGACGACCAGATGAACGACGCCCGCATGGCCCTGATGACGGTCCGCGCCGCCGTCGACGCGGGTGCCACCGTCCTCAACCACGCCGAGGTCACCGGACTGCGCTTCACCAAGGGCCGGGTCACCGGCGCCGACCTCCGCGACCGCACCAGCGGTGACGAGTTCGGGGTGGACGCCCGCCTGGTCCTCAACGCCACCGGCCCCTGGGTCGACCACCTACGCCGGATGGAGGACCCGAAGGCGGCCCCCTCCATCCGCCTGTCCAAGGGCGCGCACCTCGTCCTCAAGCGCACCTCCCCCTGGAAGGCGGCTCTCGCCACCCCGATCGACAAGTACCGCATCACCTTCGCCCTCCCCTGGGAGGACATGCTCCTGCTCGGTACGACCGACGAGGAGTACGAGGGCGACCCCGGCGAGGTCGCGGTGAACGAGAAGGACATCACCCAGATCCTGGACGAGGCCGCGTTCTCCATCCGCGACCAGCAGCTGTCCCGGGACCTGATCACGTACTCCTTCGCGGGTCTGCGGGTGCTGCCGGGCGGGCCCGGCGACACCTCCAAGGCCAAGCGCGAGACGGTCGTCACCGAGGGCCGCGGCGGCATGCTGTCGGTCGCCGGCGGCAAGTGGACGACCTTCCGCCACATCGGCCGTACGGTGATGAACAAGCTGGCGTCCCTGCCCGGCCACCCGCTGGGCGAGGACATGGAGCCGATCTCCCGGCTCCCGAAGAAGCTGCCGCTGCCCGGCATAGCCAACCCCAACGCGGTCGCCCACCGGCTGCTGGTCGACGGCGGTACGCCCGGCCCGCGCATGGCCGCCGACACCGCCCGACACCTGGCCACGCACTACGGCTCGCTCTCCTTCGACATCGCGCGCCTGGCCAACGACGACCCGGAGCTGGCCGAGCGCATCCACCCGGACGCGCCGGAGATCTGGGCGCAGGTCGCCTACGCCCGGGACCACGAGTGGGCCGAGACGGCGGACGACGTGCTGCGCCGCCGTACGACGCTGACGATCCGCGGCCTGGCGACGGACGAGATCCGCGCCAGGGTGGAGGACATGCTCGGCAAGAAGGCCTGACGTACCGGATGACGAGGGCGGCCCCTGAGGGGCCGCCCTCGTTGTACGCTCAGAGATCGGATGTCTGAGGGGGGACCCAGCCATGGCCGTGACCGACGAGGCGATCCAGAGGATCAAGGGGATGATCGTCTCGGGCGCGCTGCGCCCCGGTGACCGGCTCCCCAAGGAGAGCGAACTCGCCGCCGAGCTGGGCCTGTCGCGCAACTCCCTGCGGGAGGCGGTGCGGGCCCTGTCGCTGATCCGCATCCTCGACGTACGCCAGGGAGACGGCACGTACGTCACCAGCCTCGACCCGCAACTGCTGCTGGAGGCGCTCGGCTTCGTCGTGGACTTCCACCGCGACGACACGGCGCTGGAGTTCCTGGCCGTACGCCGCATCCTGGAGCCCGCCGCCACCGGTATGGCCGCGAGCCGCATCTCGGAGGCGGAGCTGGACGCGCTGGAGCGCCGGCTGGAGGCGCTGGGTGACGAGGCGTCGGTGGAGGAACTGGCCGCCGCCGACCTGGAGTTCCACCGCACCATCGTCATGTCCGCGGGCAACGCGGTCCTCGGCGCGCTGCTGGACGGCCTGTCCGGGCCGACGACCCGGGCCCGCGTCTGGCGCGGTCTTGCCCAGCAGGACGCGGTCGGCCGCACGCTCCACGAGCACCGGGCGATCCTCGCGGCGCTCCGCGACCGGGACGCCGAGGCGGCCCGCTCGTGGGCGACGGCGCATGTGGCCGGCGTGGAGCGGTGCCTCAGGACGACGACCGCAGCGCTCGGATGAATCGGCTGGATTCCCGCCGTGTTTCCGCCGGTCGTCGTGGGTAGTGGATCTCGGTCGGTACAGCACTCGGACGTGTACAGGGGCTGCGGGCGGGGCCCCGGAAAGCCGTAAGGTTGGTCCGTACGCACGGAACTTTCGGAAGGAGGCCTGGGTGATCGAGCTCGAGGGGGTTCCCGAGCTGATCGACCCGGTCATGGTGGCCGCGTTCGAGGGCTGGAACGACGCCGGCGACGCCGCCTCCACCGCGGTCGCACACCTGGAACGGGAGTGGAAGGGCGAGGTGTTCGCGGCGCTCGACGCCGAGGACTACTACGACTTCCAGGTCAACCGGCCCACGGTGTACCTGGACGGCGGGGTACGGAAGATCACGTGGCCCACCACCCGGCTGTCGGTGGTCCGGGTGGGCGGCGACAAGCCGCGCGACCTGGTGCTGGTGCGCGGTATCGAGCCGTCCATGCGCTGGCGCTCCTTCTGCAACGAGCTGCTCGGCTTCGCCCACGAGTTGGGCGTGGAGATGGTGGTGATCCTGGGCGCGCTGCTCGGCGACACCCCGCACACCCGGCCGGTGCCGGTCAGCGGCGTCACGTCCGACCCGGACCTGGCGCGCACCATGGACCTGGAGGAGACCCGGTACGAAGGGCCGACGGGCATCGTCGGCATCCTCCAGGAGGCCTGCACGCACGCGGGCGTACCGGCGGTGAGCCTGTGGGCGGCGGTGCCGCACTACGTGTCGCAGCCGCCGAACCCCAAGGCGACGCTGGCCCTGCTCAACCGGCTGGAGGACCTGATCGACCTGCGCATCCCGCTGGGTGAGCTGGCCGAGGACGCGCGGGCCTGGCAGGTCGGCGTGGACCAGCTGGCCTCGGAGGACAGCGAGGTCGCGGAGTACGTCCAGACGCTGGAGGAGGCGCGGGACACCGCGGAGCTCCCGGAGGCGTCGGGCGAGGCCATCGCCCGTGAGTTCGAGCGGTACCTGCGGCGGCGCGACGGCGGCCCGGGGCATGCAACCGAGCTCGGCGACAGCTCGTACCTGCGTGACACGTCGAGCGGGCGGACGCGGCCGCCGAAGCCGCCGAAGGCGGAGGAATCCGACGACGACGGTCCCCCGGACACCCAGGAGGACTGACAGCCGCGGGGCGGCACCTCGGATGAGGTGCCGCCCCGCCGCCGTAACAGGACCCGCGCCTACAGCGCCACGCCCAACAGGGCGTCGACCGTACGCGACACGAGACCGGGCGCGCCCTCGTCCGTACCGCCCTCCGCCTCCTGGCGGGCGACCCAGCGGTCCACGGCCGCGAGGGCGGCGGGGGCGTCCAGATCGTCCGCCAGCGCCTCACGCACCTCGTCGACCAGCCCGTCGGCGGACGGCCCGTCGGGGCGCGAGACCGCGGCACGCCAGCGGCCGAGCCGCTCCACGGCGTCCCGGAGCACCTGGTCGGTCCACTCCCAGTCCGCGCGGTAGTGGTGCGACAGCAGGGCGAGCCGGATGGCGGCCGGGTCGACGCCCTCGCGGCGCAGCGCGGAGACGAAGACGAGGTTGCCCTTCGACTTGGACATCTTCTCGCCGTGCAGGGCGACCATCCCGGCGTGGACGTAGGCCTTGGCGAACGGGTACTCGCCGGTGAGCGCCTGGGCGTGCGAGGCGCCCATCTCGTGGTGCGGGAAGACCAGGTCGGAGCCGCCGCCCTGGACGTCGAAGCCCATGCCCAGATGGTCCAGGGCGATGGCCACGCACTCGATGTGCCAGCCGGGGCGGCCGGCGCCGAGGCTGCCGCCGTCCCAGCTGGGCTCGCCCTCGCGGGCGGCCATCCACAGCATCGGGTCGAGCGGGTTCTTCTTGCCGGGGCGGTCCGGGTCTCCGCCGCGCTCGGCGGACAGGGCCCGCATGAACTCGGCGTCGTAGTGCGAGACCTCACCGAAGTGCGGGTCGACCTCGACGGAGAAGTAGATGTCGCCCTCGAGTTCGTACGCGGCACCCGCGTCCCGCAGCCGCTCGATGAGCGGCACGATGCCGGGTATCGCCTCGACGGCGCCGATGTAGTGCTGGGGCGGAAGCATCCGCAGGGCGGTCATGTCCTCACGGAACAGCGACGTCTCGCGCTCGGCGAGCCCGACCCAGTCGATACCGTCCCGGGCGGCCCGCTCCAGGAGCGGATCGTCCACGTCGGTGACGTTCTGGACGTAGTGAACCTGCCGCTTGGTGTCGAGCCACACGCGCTGAACGAGGTCGAACGCGTTGTAGGTCGCCGCGTGACCGATGTGGGTCGCGTCGTACGGCGTGATGCCGCAGACGTAGATACGGGCGACGGGGCCGGGGTCGAGGGTCACTCGTCCACCGGTCGCGGTGTCGTGGATCCGGAGGTCGCGGCCCTTGCCGGGCAGGGCGGGGACCTCAGAAGCGGGCCAGGCATGCATGTCACGAGCGTAACCGGACGGGTGTTCCGGATACGAACCGGATGCGGGATCATGACCGAATAGGCCCTCTTGCGCGTCCGTACGACCTGTGCATCCGCTGCCGCCCCGCTCGGGTACCCACGAGGCACCCCCTGCGGGCCGTCCCCCACCCACCGCCGGTCGGCAGACGGCGTAAGGCTCCGCCAGGGCCGACGCGGGCCCGCGTCAGAACGCGTCAGAACCGGGGCCAAGGGACCCCGGGCCACCTGCCCGAAGGCTCAGGGCGACGACCCGAACACACGCAACGCGGCACCCGGAGCCGTGCCGCCACGGGGCCTGCGTCAGACAAGGGGTCAAGGCACCGAGGGCTCAGGATGCCGAGCCCCACGGCAAGGCGGTGGCGCGGGACCGTACCGCCGTGCGGACCACGTCGGGCCCAGGGCTCAGGGTGCCCAGCCCGACGGGCAAGCCGGTGGCCCCGGGCCGTACCGCCGTGCGGGTCGGGTCAGACCGGGGGCCAGGGGATGGCGGGCCACTGGCCCGAAGGTTCCGGGTGGTGTCCCGACGCGCGCAGGGCGGCGACGCGGGAGCGTACCGCCGCGATCTCGTCGGGGGTGATCAGCTCCGCCAGACGGGTGGCCAGGGGGGCGCCGGGCGCCAGGGAGGCGGCCAGGCGGGCGAGGACCTCCAGGGCCTCCTCCGGGAGCGGTTCGCCCGCCCAGCCCCACAGCAGGGTCCGCAGCTTGTCGTCCACGTTGAAGGTGACGCCGTGGTCGATGGCGTACAGCCGGCCGTCCGGCGCGGGCAGCAGGTGGCCCCCCTTGCGGTCACCGTTGTTGATCACCGCGTCGAGCACGGCGAGCCGCCGCAGCCGTACGTCGTCGGCGTGCACCAGCAGGGCGGTGCGGTCCTCCCCCACCTGCGCGAGGCCCACCGCCTTCCAGCCCTCCCCCGGTACCTCGTCCTCGACGAGCGCCAGGAGGGAGACGGACGGATCGCCCTCGATCCACAGCTGGACCATGCCCTGGCCGAACGGCCCGTCCCGCAGGACGGTCGGCGGCACCAGGCCCCACCCGGTCGCCTCGGACACCTCGTACGCCGCGACCTCGCGCTGCGCCAGCGTCCCGTCGGGGAAGTCCCACAGGGGGCGCTCCCCGGCGACGGGTTTGTAGACGCAGTCGGCTTCCTGGTCTTCGTACGCGACGGAACAGAACAGCACCGCGTTGGACGCCTCGCGAACCTGGCCGCGTACCGTCAACTCGCCCTTGGCGAGCAGGTCGAGCAGCTCCACCGCCGTCAGGCTCCCCGGCGGTATCCGTTCTGGCGCGGGCATACGTGTCCTTCCGGATCGAGCGGCAGGCTGCACAGCGGGCACGGCGGCCGCCCCGCGTTGACCACGTCCAGGGCGCGCTTGGCGAATGCCCTCGCCTGCGCCCCGGTGAGCCGGACGCGCAGCATGGGCGGGCCGTTCTCCTCGTCCTGGAGGAGCCGTTCCTCGGCCTCCGCGAGGTCCTCCTCGGACTCCACGTCCAGCTCGACGAGCGCCTGCGCCTCGACGATCATGCGCTCTTCCTCGCCGTCCCAGGCCAGCGCCATCGTGCCGACCCGGAACTCCTCCTCCACCGGGGAGTCCAGGGGCGCGGTGTCGGTGACGTCGGAGGGCGCGACGGCCGGCACCGGGGCGTTGCCCCCGGTGCGCCGCACCACCTCGTCGAGCAGCTCGTCGATCCGCTCGGCGAGCGCGGCCACCTGGGTCTTCTCCAGGGCGACGCTGGTGACCCGGCCCCCTGCCGATGCCTGGAGGAAGAACGTACGGCGACCAGGCAGCCCGACCGTGCCGGCCACGAAGCGCTCCGGTGGGTCATAGAGGAATACCTGACGGGACACGTTCCCTCTCCCTTGCTTCAGTTCGGACGGCGGCGCTGCGGCCCGTCCACCCTACTGTGCGAATCGATCACGGTGCTCCCGCGCCGCCGCCGACCTCCGCGGCCTCGCCGCCGGGCTCCTCGCGCGGGATCAGCCCGCCGAAGTCGCCGGTGTCGCCGAGCCGCAGAAGAGACGGCCGCAGGCGGGTGTAACGGATCGCCGTCACGGAACAAGGATCCACATGGATCCGCTGGAACAGATCGAGATGCATTCCGAGGGCGTCGGCCACGAGCGACTTGATGATGTCGCCGTGCGAGCACATCACATAGACCGCGTCCTCCCCGTTTTCCGCCTCCACGCGCGCGTTCCAGTCGCGTACGGCCTCGACGGCGCGCGCCTGCATGGCGCGCATCGACTCGCCGCCGGGGAAGGCCACGTTGGAGGGGTGCCGCTGGACGACCTCCATGAGGGGCTCGTCGGCGAGTTCGGCGAGCTTGCGCCCGGACCAGTCGCCGTAGTGGCACTCTCCGATCCGCTCGTCGGTGTGCAGCGGCAGGCCGGGGCGGGCGTCCAGCAGCGGCTGGAGGGTCTCACGGCACCGCTGGAGCGGGCTGGTGACGGCGGCCGCGAGCGGCACCCCCGCCAGCCGGCCGGGCAGCGCGGCGGCCTGCGCGGAGCCGCGCTCGTCGAGGGTGACACCGGGCGTCCAGCCGGCGAGCACGCCGGCGGTGTTGGCGGTCGAGCGTCCGTGCCGTACGAGGATCAACGTGGCCATGCCTGCCAGCCTAGGCGGCTGGACGGGTGCAAGGTGCCGGGGGCCGGGGAAGAATACGCGCCGTGATCGTGGACTGTGCCATCTACCGGGACGGGCGCCGCAGTGAGGGCCCGTCCGACTTCTCCGCCGCCCTTGCGGAGGCGCGGGCCGCCGATTCGGGCGACTCGTTCCTCTGGATCGGGCTGCACGAGCCGACGGAGGAGGAGTTCGACCACGTCTCGGACGAGTTCGGCCTGCACCCGCTGGCCGTGGAGGACGCCCTCAAAGCGCATCAGCGGCCGAAGCTGGAAGTGTACGACGACTCGCTGTTCATGGTCCTCAAGCCGGTGCTGTACGAGCCGGAGAGCGACGCCGTCAGCACCGGTGAGCTGATGGTGTTCATGGGCGACTCGTTCGTGGTGACGGTCCGGCACGGCGAGGGAGCGCCCTTGTCGGCCGTACGCAAGCGGCTGGAGGCGGAGCCCGAGGTGCTCAAGCACGGGCCGACGGCCGTGCTGTACGCGATCAGTGACGCCGTGGTCGACCACTACATCGAGGTGGCGGGCGAGCTCCAGGTGGACCTCGAGGAGATGGAGACGGAGGTCTTCCAGCCGACGGGCGGCGAAGCGAAGACTGTGTTTTCCCGGGGGGCCGCCCCCGGACCCCCGATCGCGTCACGCATCTACATGTTCAAGCGCCAGGTGCTGGAGTTCCGCCGGGCCACCGGTCCGCTGGCCGGGCCGATGTCCCGGCTGGCGGGCGCGGGCGTGCCGTTCGTCAGCGAGCACGCCCAGCCGTTCTTCCGGGACGTCAGCGACCATCTGACCCGTGCCACCGAGCAGGTGGAGGGGCTCGACCGGCTGCTTTCGGACATTCTGTCGGCCCACCTCGCGCAGATGGGCGTGCGGCAGAACGACGACATGCGGAAGATCTCGGCGTGGGCGGCGATGGCCGCGGTGCCCACGATGGTCGCGGGCGTCTACGGCATGAACTTCGACCACATGTGGGAGCTCCACCAGGTGTGGGGCTACCCGGCTGTGATCGTCCTGATGGGCGTGGCGGTCGTCGGCCTGTACCGGCTGTTCAAGCACCGGGGCTGGCTGTAGGAGCCCGTCCGCCGTTCAGAATGCCGGGGCCGGTTCGGCGGGCCCGCCCAGCGCGTCGCGCCGCTCCGGCATCCGGAGGTCGACCATGCGCCGCCAGCCGCCGGCCCTTTCGTACGCGTACATGCCCCGGATGCCCATCGAGAGGGCCGCCCGCTTGGCGCGCGGCCACTTCAGGATGCGGCCCATGTGGTCCATGACGGCGAGGCTGACGTCACGGTAGACGGCGATCTCGGCGAGGGCGCACTCGCGGAGGGTGCGCTGGATGGTCCGGCCGTGTCCGGCGTACGCGAGGCCGAGCAGTTCCTCGTGGCAGTACGCGAGGTGGTTGTCCTCGTCGTTGCAGATCATCCGGATGGCCTTGCCGACCTCGGGGTGGTCGCCGAAGTGCTTGACGAGCATGTCCATCTGGTCGGCCGCGCGCTGTTCGGTGACCCTGCTGTGCGAGAGGTAGACGAGGATGTCCTCCTCCGACAGCCGCTGGTCCCGGCGCAGCTTCTCGTGGGCCAGGCCGATGCCCCGCTGCTCCAGCAGCATCGTGTAGTCGGTCTCCGGCGGGACGGGGACCGGTTCCAGGCCGCGCTTTTTGAGCAGGGCGGTGAAGATCCGGCCGTGCTTGTCCTCGTCGGCGCCGTGCCGGGTGATCTTGGGGGCGAGTTCCCTCATGCTCTCGGGTACGAGGGCGGCGATGCGGGCGTTCTCCCAGCCGCCCTGGGTCTCCCCGCTGGCCGCGATGGAACAGAACAGCTGATAGGAGTCGTCGTTGTCGATGATCTCCTGGAACAGGCTTCGGGCCGACAGCATCTAGGGCACCTCCATCGCGTCGCGCATACGCGCGTCTCTGCGCACTTCCGCAAAGAGCGAGTCAAATGCCGCACAGGGGGAGGTCGCAACAGCGCGGCCGTGGAAGTCCGCCGGATGGCGGAGCATCGGGGGCGGGGGGAGGGGAACGGCGGTGTCCGCGCGCCCCGGTGGCGCGCGGGGAGTAACCGGGGAGGGGCGTGGAGCGTTGTGCAGCGTGACGGCCGTGGCGGGGATGACCCCGAGCCCCCACCACGGCCGCAGGCTTGTCCTACTCGACCAGGCCGGCCCGCTCCAGGGCCTCGGTGCCCGCCCGCAGCGCCGCGATCCGCTCGTCGAGCGTAAAGCCGGCCGGGGCGAGGGTGAGGGTCGTGACCCCGGCCGCCGCGTAGGCCTGCATCCGGTCGGCGATCCGCTCCACGGAGCCCAGCAGCGTCGTCTGGTCGATCAGCCGGTGCGGGACGACGGCCGCCGCGCCGGTCTTGTCGCCGGAGAGGTACTTCTCCTGAATCTCGGCGGCTTCCTTCTCGTACCCCATGCGCTGGGCGAGCTGGTTGTAGAAGTTCTGCTTGCGGCTGCCCATGCCGCCGACGTACAGCGCGGTGTACGGGCGGAACATGTCGGCGAGCCCGTTGATGTCCTCGCCGACGGCCAGCGGGAGGGTCGGGCAGACGTCGAACCCGTCCATGGTCATGCCGGCCTTCTCCCGCCCGGCGCGGAGGTGCCGGAGCGCGGTGTCCTCCAGGTGCTCGGCGGACGGGAAGATCAGCAGCGCGCCGTCGGCGATCTCGCCGGTCTGCTCCAGGTTCTTGGGGCCGATCGCCGCGATGTAGAGCGGGATGTGCTCGCGCTTCGGGTGGACGGTCAGCTTGATCGGCTTGCCCGGGCCGCCGGGGAGCGGGAGGGTCCAGTGCTCGCCCTCGTGCGTCAGGCGCTCGCGGGCCATGGCCTTGCGCACGATCTCCACGTACTCGCGGGTGCGCGAGAGCGGCTTGTCGAACTTCACGCCGTACCAGCCCTCGGAGACCTGCGGGCCGGAGACGCCGAGGCCGAGGCGGAAGCGGCCACCGGAGAGCGAGTCGAGCGTGGCGGCCGTCATCGCCGTCATGGTGGGCTGGCGGGCCGGGATCTGCATGATCGCGGAGCCGACGTCGATGTTCTCGGTCTGGGCCGCGACCCAGGCGAGGACGGTCGGGGCGTCGGAGCCGTACGCCTCGGCGGCCCAGCAGACGTCGTAGCCGAGGCGGTCCGCCTCCTGGGCGACGGCGAGGTTGTCGCCGTCCATGCCCGCGCCCCAGTAGCCGAGGTTGATGCCGAGCCGCATAGCCGGTCCCCTTACTCGTCGACTCATTTACTGATCAGTAACGATCCGCGTTCGGACTCTAGCGCGCGGGCCCGCGTCCCGTCAGGGGGGAGACGGGCCCGCATCGGCACGAGGTTGTCCACAGGCTCTCTCCGCGTGGGCCTCTGGCCAGTAATCTCGCGGCCATGGAGCAGAGGCATCTCGGCCGTACCGGCCTGCGTGTGTCCCGGATCGGCCTCGGCACCCTCACCTGGGGGCGGGACACCGACGAGCACGACGCGGCGGACCAGCTGAAGGCGTTCTGGGACGCGGGCGGGACGCTGATCGACACGGCGGACGTGTACGGCGGCGGCGAGGCCGAGTACCTGCTCGGGCAGCTCGTGGAGCGGCTGGTTCCGCGGCGCGATCTGGTCATCGCGACGAAGGCCGGCAGCGTCCCGGACCCGGACCGCCGGTTCGACGGTTCGCGCGGGCACCTGCTGGCGGCGCTGGACGCGTCACTGGAGCGGCTGGGGACCGACTACGTGGACCTGTGGCAGGTGCACGCCTTCGACCCGGAGACGCCACTGGAGGAGACGCTCCAGGCGCTGGACATCGCGGTCAGCAGCGGGCGGGCGCGGTATGTGGGCGTGTCGAACTTCTGCGGGTGGCAGCTGGCGAAGGCCGCGACGTGGCAGCTGGCGCCGGGCGCGGTGCGGGCGCGGCTGGCGAGCACGCAGATGGAGTACTCGCTGCTGCAGCGCGGCGTGGAGCGGGAGGTGCTGCCGGCCGCGCTGGACCTTGGCGTGGGGCTGCTGCCGTCGTCGCCGCTGGGGCGGGGGGTGCTGACGGGCAAGTACCGGCATGCGACACCGTCCGATTCGCGGGGCGCGTCGGACCGGCTGGCGCCGTTCGTGGAACCGTACCTGGACGACTCGGCGACCCGGATCGTGGACGCGGTGATCACGGCGGCTGACGGGCTGGCGGCCACGCCGCTGCAGGTGGCGCTGGCGTGGGTGCGGGACCGGCCGGGGGTGGTGGCGCCGGTGGTGGGCGCGCGCAACGCGCAGCAGCTCACGGCGGCGTTGTCAGTGGAGGCGCTTAGTCTTCCTGACGAGATCCGCAGGGCGCTCGACGATGTGTCGGCGCCCGTGCACCGCTATCCCGATCAGGACTGGAGCACGCTGTGACCGCGCTTCCCCGGGGGGCAACCCCCGGCCCCCCGGCCGACGACGACCAGGACGCCACCGCTTCCGCCGCCACCGCCGCCGCGGGGGGCGCGGAGCCGGCCGGTTCCCCTGCCGTCCCGGCATCGCCGGAGAAGCCCGAGCACGGCGCTGCCCCGGCCCGCCCGGACGACGTGGCCGAGGTGGCTACGGCCGAGCACGGCATGGAGGGCGACGCGGCGGAGCCGGACAGGACCGCGCGGGCGGGCGAGGTGGGTGACGCCTCCGGGGGCGGCGCCTCCCAGGGGAGCGGCGACTCTGACGGAGGTGGCGTCTCCCACCGGGGTGACCCCTCGGGGAGCGGTGGGCTCTCCGAGGTGGGGGACGCCTCCGGGGGCGGTGACGGCTCACGGGGAGGCGGCGCCTCTGACGAGGGGGACGTTTCCCGCGAGGGTGACGCCTCTGCGGACGGTGAACCCTCCGGGGGGAGCGGCGACTCCGACGGGGGTGGCGTTTCCGAGGTGGAGGCGGAGCTGGCGGCGCAGCGGGAGCTGCGGGCGCGTATCGAGCAGCGCAAGGCCGAGAAGGGCGGCCCCATCGCGGCGGGCGGCAAGCTGAGCGGCCAGGCCGCCGACCTGCTGGCGGCGGTACGGGCGGTGGAGAGCGGCAAGACGTCCGGCACGGAGTTCTTCGACTCCCCCGCGCCCGCGCCGCGGCGGCCCGCCCCGGAACCCGCCGCGCCCGCACGGCCGGCGGTCGCAGCCGCACCCGTCCGTCCCGCACGACAGGCGGCGCCGGAGACGGTCGCGGCCGTGCGGGCCGTGCTGGGCCAGGGTGGCGCGCCCGAGTCGCTCGCCGGGCAGGTGGCCACCGTGCTCCGGGAGACGGCGGCGGACGTGCTGCGCGAGGACCCCTGGCAGCTGCTGTCGGTGCCGGGGGTACGTCCGGAGCAGGCCGACGGTTTCGCGCGGGCGCTGCTCGGCGCGGAGTGCGGCCCCGGGGACGAGCGCCGGACGGTCGCGCTCATCGGGTGGCTGCTCCAGCGGGCGGCCCTCCAGGGACATACGGCGCTGGACGCGGCGGCCGTGCGGGCGGCGCTGGCGGAGCGTTCGGTGCCCGAGCCGGACGAGGCGGTGCAGCACGCGATCGCCGAAGGCGCGGTGCTGGTCTTCCACGACGGGCCGGCCGGGGACGGGGAGGCGGACCAGGCCGACGACGCGGAGCCCGTACCGGTGCTGCTCGGGCTCGACCGGTACGCGCTCGCGGAGGAGAGCCTCGCCGACACCCTGGCCCGGCTCGCCAGGACCGGCCCGGACGCCCGCTGGCAGGACGCTCCCCCGACCGACCTGACCCGTGCGGTCGCCGCGCACGGGCTCGTCGCGCACACGGGCGGCGAGGCGGCGCGGGCCGAGGCGGTCGCCCTGGCGGAGGCGGCACGCGCACTGGGGCTCCGGGCAGTCGTGGCCACGTACACGGAGAACGGCCGCCGCCGGCTGGGCACGGACGTCGACGCGGTCACCGTCGCCGGGCTGCTGGCCGGGGCGGGGGGTCCGGGCAGGGACGGGGAGGGAGCGCTCGCGCTGGACCTGCTGGTGGTGCTGGATGCCCCGCAGCTGGACGTCGAGACGGCGGCGATGCTGGTGGAGTCGCTGCCGGACGGGTGCCGTCTGGTGCTCAGCGGCGACCCGGGCGTGCTGTGGTCGGCGGGGGCGGGGCGGGTCTTCGCGGACGTCCTGGCGGCGCGGGCGTGCCCGCAGATCGCGTCGCGCACACCGGACCCGGGGCCGATCGGGGAGCTGGTCTCCGGCATCGGGATCGGTGAGCTGAACCAGGTGGAAGCGCCGGGCAAGGAGGTCGTCATCGTCCCGGTGCGGGACGCGGGCGAGGCGGTGCACCGTACGGTGCAGCTGGTCGCGGACTCGGTGCCGCGCGCGATCGGGGTGCCGGCCGAGCAGACCCAGGTGATCACGGTGGGCCATGGCGGTGCGGCGGGGACGCGTGCGCTCAACGCGGCACTCAAGCAGCGGCTGAACCCGGGGCCGGGCCGGTTCGGCGGGTTCGACCCGGGCGACCGGGTCGCCCACGCCCCGTCGCCGGGCCGGACGGTGCCGGGCACGGTGCTCTCGGCGGACGCGGAGGGGCTGCACCTGGACTGCGAGGGCGAGCGTGTCGTCGTACCGAAGGACCGGGTCGAGACGGCGCTCCGCCACGGCTGGGCGCTGACCGCGCACCAGGCGGTGGGCATGCGGTGGCCCGCGGCGGTCGTCGTCCTGCCCGGCGACGCGGCGCAGGCCCTGGACCGGGCGTGGGTCTACACCGCGTTCAGTCGTGGCGAGCGGCACCTGTCAGTGGTTCACGGCGCGGACCAGGCGCTCCCCCGCGCGGTGGCGGAAGTTCTCCCCCACCCGCGCACCACCCGCCTCCGCGCCCTGCTGGAGAGCCTCCTGGCCCCCCAGGAGGACTGAGACCGGCCCGCGGCGGTTCCGCCTGGGGCGGTGCCCGTTCCGGTGCGGGTAGGTGGCCTGCCGGGGGTGGGGGGCGTGGCCCCTCCGGGCTCACCTCCTCGAGGCCGGCGGCCTTGGGTACGGGAAACGGGAGCCCCCCGGCGCCGCCATCCTCTGCGGGGGCGACCCTGCACGGCCCCACCCCGGTCGGCGGGCCTCTGCGGGTCGGTGGGGGACAGAGGGGCACGGCCCCGCCTTGGTCGGTGGCCGGCTGCGGATGGGTGGAGACGGCCGCGGTCGTCCCCGCCCACGCCGCACGATGGCCAGCCGCTGACGGCGCGCGGCCATCTACCAGCGGGGCCACAGGGCGCCCACCGGCGTCCGTACCGGAGCCGCGCACGGTGTGGGACACCACCCGCTGAACGGCGAGGCACCGGCGGGGCGGGGGCGTGTCCGGAGGGCAGGTCAGGCGTTGTCCGGGCGGGCGTCCTCCGGGTCGCCGTGGATGTCGTCCTCGTCGAACACCGCGCTCACATCGAAGCGGCAGATCACACGGCCCGGGTCCGCCTGGTCGAACGGGGTGCTCAGCCACTCCCCCGGTTCCGGAAGCTCGTCCGCGGCCGCGACCCAGAGGGTGGAGTCGCCCTCCTCCAGGCCGAACTCCTTGTGCCGCGACGCGATCTCGTCCGGTTCGAACTCGCCGAACAGCACGCCGAGCGCCGCATGCACGCTCGTACCCACCACCGCGGCGGTCTGCACGCCGTCGTCCTCCCGGTCCAGGTCCGCGATGCGCTGCGACTGGGCCAGCAGGCGCTGTGGCTCGACCACCGCGTAGTCGCGGCGGATCAGCACGGTCAGCGCGTTCGGCTCCTCCGGGCCCTCGTACGGCGGGAGGGAGTCCTCCACGCCGGGGATCTCGAACGGCGTGACCTCGTCGTAGCGGTCGTAGAGCCGCTCGTCGTAGGCCTCGGCCGCGGTGGCGAGGGCGTTGAAGGCGGCATAGACGGCCGGGTCGTCATCACCCGTGCGGTTCTCGACCGCCTCCAGGTGACGGTCCAGTGCGGCTTTGACCGCCTCGGCGGCGGCGCGTACCTCGGCAGCGGTGGGCTGCGCAGCATCAGACATACAGCAGACGCTATCCGTACCGGGCCTCTGCTTGCACAATAGATGCGATGCCGGAATACGAATTTGTCGACGTGTACGTACCTCGCGGGGTGTCCCGCAAGGAGGCGACCCGTCTGCTGACCGACCATGCCGAGTACGGACACTGGGAGTTGGACCGACTGAGTCTCCACAGGGACGGCAGCCGCCGTGTGCGGCTGCGCCGGCGCATCATCCGTCAGGTGCGCGCCACCTGGTGAGGGTGACGAGCAGACCGGAGCGGGCCGCGCGATGGCGTGGCCCGCTCCGTCGTCTCCGTGGGGACGGGGACTACGAGGACTGCCGGGTACGGCGGTAGAGAACCGTGCCCCCGAGCAGCAGGCCCGCGCCCGCCGGGATCAGCATGCCGAGCGGGGCCGCACCGGTCAGCGCGAGCTCGTCGTCCGCCTTCGGCGGGGTGACGGTCTGCGCGCCGGGCTCGTTCGGCTCGATCGGCGAACCGGGCTCTCCCGGGTTCTCCGGCTGCCCCGGCGTACCGGGCTTACCGGGCTTGCCCGGCTCGTCGGGCTCGTCGGGGGTGCCGGGCTCGTCCGGGTTCCCGGGGTTACCGGGCTCGTCCGGGTTCCCGGGGTTGCCCGGCTCATCCGGGTTGCCGGGGTTACCCGGCTCGTCCGGGTTCCCGGGGTGACCGGGCTTGCCCGGCTCGTCCGGCTTACCGGGCTCGCCCGGGTGGCCGGGCTTGTGCGGGTGGCCGTTGGCGCACTCGTTGCCGAACGCCGGGTTCAGCCCCCCGACGACGTTGACGCTGTTGCCGCACGCGTTCACCGGCACATTCACCGGCGCCTGGACGTTGTTCCCCGACGCGACGCCCGGGGAATTCGCCGCCGCCCCGTTCGCCTTGGCGCCGTTCGACTTGTTGACGCACTTGTTCCCGAACGCCGGGTTGAGCGCCCCGACGACGTTCACGGTGTTGCCGCACGCGTTCACCGGCACGCTCACCGGCGCCTGGACATTGTTCCCGGACGCGACGCCCGGGGAATTCGTCGCGGCTCCGTGTGCGTCGGCGCCCGTGTGCGCCTGGGCGTATCCGCCGCCGAGGGCGAGTACGCCGCCCGCGGCCGCCACGAGGGTCAGGCCCTTTCGCGTGACCTGTCGCATAGCTGGTTCCCTGCCTTCTAGGCTTCCCGAATACCTCTGGGCACAGCGCCCGGAGGCCGAATGTCCACCGGCCCCGGAGCGCATGGCACGCACTCCGGGGCCGGCCGGTCTCGGACCCCTAGGGGTCGAGGCTCAACGTCAGTCGTTGATGCAGACGTTGCCGAAGGCCGGGTTCAGCAGGCCGATGATGTTGACCGTGTTGCCACAGGCGTTGATCGGGATGTGGATGGGAACCTGAACCACATTGCCCGAAATGACACCCGGGGAGCCGACAGCGGCACCCTGCGCGCCCGCGTCGGCCATGGCCATGCCCGCGCCCGCCAGCACCAGACCCCCGGTGGCGGCCGCAACCGCGACGACCTTCTTGATCATTATTCCTCCTTGTTGGCAATGCGATCCCAGCCGCGGACCGCATCACCTGTAACGACAGGGAGGTAATCGAGCTACGACCCGGTGACGCCGTTCACCCTTTTCGGTCAGATGTGCACACGCGGGCGATTATTGGAGTTTCGTTTCACCCGACTATTCCAGCTAATCGGCCCGGGGATCGGCGTGCGTCAGCTCGCGTCGATGAAACGGTCCAGCACCCGCACGCCGAATTTCAGGCCCTCCACCGGAACGCGCTCGTCCACGCCGTGGAACATCCCGGCGAAGTCCAGCTCCGGCGGGAGCTGGAGCGGCGCGAAGCCGAAGCAGCGGATGCCGAGGTCGTCGAAGGACTTGGCGTCCGTGCCACCGGAGAGCATGTACGGCACGGCACGGGCGATCGGGTCCTCCGCCTTGAGCGCGGACTGCATGGCGTCCACCAGGTCCCCGTCGAAGCTGGTCTCCAGCGCCTTGTCGGCGTGCACGTCCTCGCGGCGGACGCGCGGCCCCAGGAGCCGGTCGAGGTCGGCCAGGAACTCCTCCTCGTACCCGGGCAGGAAGCGCCCGTCGACATGGGCGGTCGCCTGCCCCGGGATGACGTTGACCTTGTACCCGGCGCCGAGCATGGTCGGGGCGGCGGAGTTGCGGAGGGTGGCGCCGACCATCTTGGCGATGCCGCCCAGCTTGGCGAGCGTGGCGTCCATGTCCTCCGGGTCCAGCGGGGTGCCGAGCGCGTCGGACAGCTCGTCCAGGAACGACCGTACGGTCTTGGTGACCCTGACCGGCCAGGTGTGCCGGCCGAGCCGCCCCACCGCCTCGCACAGCTCGGTGATGGAGTTGTCGGTGTTGGTCATCGAGCCGTGCCCGGCCGTGCCGTCGACCGTCAGCCGCATCCAGTGCATGCCCTTCTGGGCGGTCTCCACCAGGTAGAGGCGCAGGTTCTCGTTGACGGTGAACGAGAAGCCGCCGACCTCGCCGATCGCCTCCGTGACGCCCTCGAAGAGCTCGGGACGCTTGTCCACGAGGTGCCGGGCGCCGTACGTACCACCCGCCTCCTCGTCCGCGAGGAACGCCAGCACGATGTCGCGCGGAGGCTTGCGGCCGCTGCGCAGCCGGTCCCGTACGACCGCCAGGGTCATCGCGTCCATGTCCTTCATGTCGACCGCGCCCCGGCCCCAGACGCAGCCGTCGGCGATCTCGCCCGAGAAGGGGTGGTGCGTCCAGTCGTCGGCGTTGGCCGGGACGACATCGGTGTGGCCGTGGATCAGGAGGGCCGGCCGGGAGGGATCCTCGCCCGCGATCCGCGCCACGGTGGAGGCGCGTCCCCTGTGGGACTCGATGATCTTGGGTTCGAGCCCCACCTCGGCGAGCTTCTCGGCGACGTATTCGGCAGCCGCCCGTTCCCCAGGGCCCGAGTGGTCGCCGTAGTTGCTGGTGTCGATCCGGATCAGGTCGCGGCAGAGGTCGGTGACCTCGTCCTCGCCCCTGACGGTGGCGGTTCGCGCCGTGCTCGACTCACTCACGCTGGTTCCTCCCGCGTCGCTGTGCTGGGTCCTCTCATCCTGCCCCCTCCGGGGGCGCGGACGGGGGCGTGATCGGGCACTCCCAATGTTTGCTATGGTTTTCCACGTCGGAGCGGCCACGGGCCGCGAGACAGACACCTTGTCCGGGTGGCGGAATGGCAGACGCGCTAGCTTGAGGTGCTAGTGCCCTTTATCGGGCGTGGGGGTTCAAGTCCCCCCTCGGACACAGAGAAGAGCGGGTTCGGCCGGTGGCCGGACCCGCTCTTTCGTGCGGGCGCACGTCACATAGGCTCGGCCGCACCATGAAGAACACTCTCGATCCGCTGGAGCCCAAGGCCGACAAGGACACCGTGCGGCGGCACAACCTGAGCCTGGTGCTGCGGGCCGTCCACGACGAGGGCGAGGCCACCCGGGCGGCGGTCTCGGCGCGGGTGGGCCTGACCAGGGCGGCGGTGTCGTCGCTGGTGGAGCAGCTGCTGGCCGGCGGGTTCCTCACCGAGCAGGGCAAGACGTTCAGCGGGCAGGCGGGACGGCCGGGGACCGCGCTGCGGGTGGCGCGTACGGGGCCGGGCGGGCTCGGCGTCGAGATCAACATCGATTACGTGTCCGTATGCGTGGTCGACCTGGCCGGTGCCGACCGCGTACGGCTCACCGAGCACGTGGACAACCGGGGCGTGCCGCCCGGCGCGGTGCTGGAGCGGGCCGCGCGGATCGCGGCGCGGACGCTTCGGTCGGCCGCCGAGCAGGAACTCCGTCCCGCGGGCGCGCGGCTCGCACTGCCCGGGCTGGTGTCCGGCGGCACGGTGCGCCAGGCGC
Source organism: Streptomyces sp. CB03234 (assembly GCF_001905885.1). Classification (GTDB taxonomy): domain Bacteria; phylum Actinomycetota; class Actinomycetes; order Streptomycetales; family Streptomycetaceae; genus Streptomyces. The sequence continues at coordinate 315,598 of NZ_LIYH01000007.1, forward strand.
CGAACCTGGGCTGGAACCGGGTGGCGGCGGAAGGGCTGTTCGGGCAGGCGCTGAGCCGGTTGCTGCCCGAGGGGCGCCCCCTGCCCGTCGGCTCGGACAACGAGGCCAACGCTGCCGCCCTGGCCGAGCTCTGGTTCGGCGACTTCCGCGGGCCCGAGCGGGTGCGCAGCTTCCTGTACCTGTCGGGCGAGATCGGGGTCGGCGGCGCGATCGTCGTCGACGGTGAGCTGTTGCGCGGGGCACACGGGTTCGCCGGGGAGATCGGGCACATGGTGGCCGACGCGGAGGGGCCGCAGTGCCGATGCGGTTCGCGGGGGTGCCTGGAGCAGTACGCCGGTCAGGCCGCGCTGCTGCGGGGCGCTGGCCTCGACGAGGCGGCGGGAATGCCGGGGGTTGCGGAGCTGGAACGGCGCGCCCTTGCGGGTGACACCCGGACGGTGGCCGCCCTGGAGCGGGCCGGGCGGATGCTGGGGCTGGTGGTGTCCGGGGCGGTGAACCTGCTGGACCCTGACGCGGTGGTGCTGGGCGGGATCTACCGGCCGCTGATGCCGTGGCTGGGCCCGGCGGCGGACCGGGAGCTGACCCTTCGGGTCGTGTCGGGCCTGTGGCCGGCGGGGAGCGGGCGGCTGCGGGGCTCGTCGTCGTCGGGCGACGCGGCGCGGGGGGCGGCGGCGCGGGTGGTCCGGGACGTGATCGCCGACCCGGCGGCCTACGCGATACGCGCCGCGCGGTAACCATTCCGGGGCCTGCGCCCCGGGGCCCCGGTGGGGCCCGGTCGGGGCGGAAGCGCGCCGTACGGCGCGGGCCGGGTCGGCTGCGGCGGCCGGTGCGGCGCGTCAGGCGCGTGCGGCCCGTGCGGCGCGGCGGGGTCGGTTGCGGGCGGTGGGCCGGGGTCGGGGCCCCTCCGGGCTCACCTCCTCGCGGTCGGCGGGGTGCCCACGTACTTTCCTCGCCGTTTCTCGCCGCCGATCCGCTGCGGGGGCGACCCTGCACGGCCCCTCCTCGCCGTCGTCGGAGCCAGCGAACCCGATCGCGCTAACCAGGTTCCCTCGCCCCACCGGGCCGCAGTCGGCGTACGACCGGGGCGGGGCCGTGCAGGGTCGCCCCCGCAGAGGCTGGCGGCGCCGGAAGGGCTCCCATCCCGACGTACCCAAGGCCGCCGGCCTCGAGGAGGTGAGCCCGGAGGGGCCACGCCCCCGCCCACCGGTGGGCGGGGGGTGTGACCGGGCGGGTCAGCGGGTGGCCAGGAGGTGCTCCAGGGCGAGCTGGTCGAGGCGTTCGAAGGACAGGGAGCGTTCGGCCGCGGCGGTGACGTCGAAGGTCTCGTACGCCGTGGGGTCGGCCAGCAGGGCGGACAGGCCGTCGGCGGCGGTGGGGCGGGCCAGGTCGGGGAGGCGGGAGGCCGTCAGGGCGGCCTGGACCTCCGGGTCGGCGCGGAAGGCGGCGGCGCGCTCCTTGAGGATCAGGTAGTTGCGCATGCAGTTCTTCGCGGACTCCCACACGCCGTCGAAGCCGTCGGTGCGGACCGGCTTGAAGTCGAAGTGGCGGGGGCCGTCGTAGCCGGCGCTCTCCAGGAGGTCGACCAGCCAGAACGCCTGGCGGAGGTCGCCCGCGCCGAAGCGGAAGTCCTGGTCGTACTTGATGCCGGACTGGCCGTTGAGGTCGATGTGAAAGAGCTTGCCGGCCCACAGGGCCTGGGCGATGCCGTGCGGGAAGTTGAGGCCGGCCATCTGCTCGTGGCCGACCTCGGGGTTGACGCCGACGAGTTCGGGGCGTTCCAGGCGCTCGATGAAGGCGAGGGCGTGGCCGATGGTGGGCAGGAGGATGTCGCCGCGCGGCTCGTTGGGCTTGGGCTCGATGGCGAAGCGGAGGTCGTAGTTCTGGCTGGTGACGTACTCGCCGAGGAGGTCGAAGGCTTCCTTCATCCGGTCGAGGGCGGCCCGTACGTCCTTCGCGGCGCCCGACTCCGCGCCCTCGCGGCCGCCCCAGGCCACGTACACCTTCGCGCCGAGCTCGACGGCCAGGTCGATGTTGCGGATCGTCTTGCGCAGCGCGAAGCGGCGGACGTCGCGGTCGTTGGCGGTGAAGGCACCGTCCTTGAACACCGGGTGGGTGAAGAGGTTGGTGGTGGCCATCGGCACCTGCATGCCGGTGCGGTCCAGGGCGTCACGGAACCGCTTGACGAGCGCCTCGCGCTCCGCTTCGGAGGACCCGAAGGGGATCAGGTCGTCGTCGTGGAAGGTCACGCCGTACGCGCCGAGGGCGGCCAGGCGCTCGACCGATTCGACGGGGTCGAGGGCGGGGCGGGTCGCGGTGCCGAAGGGGTCGACACCCTGCCAGCCCACGGTCCACAGCCCGAACGTGAACCTGTCCTCGGGTGTGGGAATGAAGCGTTCCGACATGTTCCGACCTCCAGCGTCTATTTGTTTTCTCGCATTACTAATACGCTACGGAGAGTCCGTCGCCAAGAGAGCGGGAGTGGTAACCGATGCTGTCGTCCCCGGTCGTCATCGGCGTGGACAGTTCCACCCAGTCCACCAAGGCGGTCGTCGTGGACGCCGCCTCCGGGCGTGTCCTGGCGATGGGCCGGGCCGCCCACACGGTCAGCGGCGACGCCGGGGCGCGCGAGAGCGACCCGGAGCAGTGGTGGCGGGCGCTCACCGAAGCCGTCGCCGAGGCCCTGGCGGGCGTCGACGCCCGTACGGTCACCGGCGTCGCCGTCGCCGGCCAGCAGCACGGCCTGGTCGTCCTGGACGCCGCCGGCCGCCCGCTGCGCCCCGCCCTGCTGTGGAACGACACCCGCTCCGCCCCGCAGGCCGCCGCCCTCGCCGCCGAGCTGGGCGCCGACGGCTGGCTGGCCCGTACCGGTTCCGTGCCCGTGGCGTCGATGACGGCCACCAAGTGGCAGTGGCTGCGCGAGCGGGAGCCGCGCACCGCCGAGGCGGTCGCCGCCGTGCGCCTCCCGCACGATTTCCTGACCGAGCGCCTGAGCGGGACGGCCGCGACCGACCCGGGCGACGCGTCGGGCACCTGCTGGTACAACACGGGGACGGGCGCGTACGACCCCGGACTGCTCGGCCTCCTCGGCCTGGACCCGGCCCTCCTCCCGCCCGTCGCCCCGACCGGCGCCACCCGCACCGGCTCGCTGACCGCCACGGCGGCCAAGGAGCTGGGCCTGCCGGAAGGCATCGCCGTCGCCGCGGGCACAGGGGACAACATGGCCGCCGCCGTCGGCCTCGGGCTGGGCGCCCGGGGCCTGCTCGACCACCCGGTGGTCTCCCTGGGCACCTCGGGCACCGTGTTCGCCGCCACCCGCACCCGGCCCGCCACGGCGGCGCTCGCCGGCTTCGCGGCCACCGACGGCACGTACCTGCCCCTGGGCTGCACCCTGAACTGCACGCTCGCCGTGGACAAGGTGGCCGCACTGCTGGGCCTGGACCGCGAGGACGCGGCGCCCGGTGGCGAGGTGGTCCTCCTGCCGTACCTCGACGGCGAACGCACCCCCGACCTGCCGGGCGCCTCCGGTCTGCTCACCGGGCTCCGGCACGCCACCACCCGGCAGCAGCTCCTCGGGGCCGCCTACGAGGGCGCCGCGTTCACCGTTCTGCGGGCGCTGGAGGCCCTGCCCGGCGCCGACCCCGCGGCACCTCTCCGGCTCATCGGCGGCGGCGCCCGGGGGCGCACGTGGGTCGAGACCGTACGCCGCCTGTCCGGGCGGCCCGTCGTGCTGCCCCGTACCGCCGAACTCGTCGCCCTCGGCGCCGCCGCCCTGGCCAAGGGCGCCGCGACCGGCGAGGACCCGGTGGGCGTCGCGGCCGCCTGGGGCAGCGGCGAGGGTGAGACGCTGCCTCCCGTCGAACGGGACCGGGCAACCTGGGACCGGATCGCCGCCGCCCTGCCCGCTCTCACCTCCCTGGGAACCCGATGAAGTTCACCGACGGCTTCTGGCTCATGCGCGACGGCGTGCAGGCCTCGTACGCCACCGAGGTGCGCGATCTGCACGTCAGCGACGACCACGTCACCGCGTACGCGGCGGTCAGGCGCGTGGAGCACCGCGGCCACACCCTCAACTCGCCGCTGATCACGGTGGAGTGCTTCTCCCCCGCCGAGGGCGTCATCGGGGTCCGAACCACCCACCACGCCGGGAAGGCGCACCGAGGCCCGGACTTCGCCCTCCGGAGCGGCCCCCACGCGGCGAAGACCCGGCGCGACGGCTCGGTCACCGAGCTGACGAGCGGACCGCTGACCGTCCGCCTGGACCGGGAGGGCCCCTGGGGGCTGACGTTCCTGGACGCGGACGGGCGGCGGCTGACCGCCGTCGAGGCCAAGGGGACGGCGTTCGCCACGACGGCCGACGGCGCCCACCACATGGTCGCCCAGCTCGCGCTCGGCGTCGGCGAGTACGTGTACGGCCTGGGCGAGCGGTTCACGCCGTACGTGAAGAACGGGCAGAGCGTCGACATCTGGCAGGCGGACGGCGGCACCAGCAGCGAGCAGGCGTACAAGAACGTCCCGTTCCACCTGTCGTCGAGGGGCTACGGGGTGTTCGTGAACCACCCGGGCAGGGTGTCGTACGAGGTCGGCTCGGAGTCGGTCGGGCAGGTGCAGTTCAGCGTCGAGGACCAGTCGCTGGAGTTCTACGTCGTGGCAGGGCCGACGCCCAAGGAGGTGCTCGCCCGCTACACGGCGCTGACCGGGCGGCCCGCGCTCCCGCCGGCCTGGTCGTTCGGGCTGTGGCTGACGACGTCGTTCTGCACGCCGTACGACGAGGAGACGGTGACCGCGTTCGTGGACGGCATGGCGGAGCGGAACATCCCGCTGTCGGTGTTCCACTTCGACTGCTTCTGGATGCGTGAGTACCAGTGGTCGGACTTCCGGTGGGATCCGGATACCTTTCCGGATCCGGAGGGGATGCTGGCGCGCCTCAAGGAGCGGGGTCTGCGGGTCAGCATGTGGATCAACCCGTACGTCGCGCAGAAGTCGGCGCTGTTCGAGGAGGGGGCGCGCCACGGCTATCTGGTGCGCAGGCCCGACGGCGACATCTGGCAGTGGGACCTGTGGCAGGCCGGGATGGGGCTGGTCGACTTCACGAACCCCGGTGCCCGTGCCTGGTTCCGGTCGAAGCTGAAGACGCTGCTGGACCAGGGCGTGGACTGCTTCAAGACGGACTTCGGCGAGCGGGTCCCCACGGATGTGGTGTGGCACGACGGCTCCGACCCGGAGCGGATGCACAACTACTACGCGCAGATGTACAACCAGTGCGTCTTCGAGCTGCTGGAGGAGGAGCGGGGCGCCGGGGAGGCGGTGCTGTTCGCGCGGTCGGCGACGGCGGGCGGGCAGCGGTTCCCGGTGCACTGGGGCGGGGACTGTTTCGCCTCGTTCGAGGCCATGGCGGAGTCGCTGCGCGGCGGACTGTCGCTGTCCCTGTCCGGGTTCGGCTTCTGGAGCCACGACATCGGAGGCTTCGAGGGGACGCCCGACCCGGAGGTGTTCAAGCGGTGGCTGGCCTTCGGGCTGCTGTCGTCGCACAGCCGGCTGCACGGCAACATGTCCTACCGGGTGCCGTGGGAGTTCGGCGACGAGGCGGTGGAGGTGGCGCGCCAGTTCACCGAGCTGAAGCACCGCCTGATGCCGTACCTGTACGGGGCGGCCGCCGAGGCGCACCGGAGCGGGACGCCGCTGATGCGGCCCATGCTGCTGGAGTTCCCGGACGACCCGGCCTGCCGGACGCTGGACCGGCAGTACATGCTCGGCCCGGATGTGCTGGTGGCCCCGGTGTTCACGGCGGACGGGGAGGTGGAGTTCTACGTGCCGGAGGGGGTGTGGACGCACCTGCTGACGGGCGAGACGGTGACCGGGCCGGGCTGGCGGCGCGAGCGGCACGGGTTCGACAGCCTGCCGCTGTACGTACGGCCGGGCGCCGTGCTGCCGCTCGGCGCGGACGACCAGCGGCCGGACGGGGACTGGCTGGAGGGCCTGACACTGCTGGTCACGCCGGGGCGGGGCCATGGGCCGGTGACGGTGCCGGATCAGCGGGGGGCGCCTTCCGCCACGTACACCGTCGTACGGGAGGGGTCGGCGCTGCGGGTGACGGCGAGCGGGACGGACCGGCCGTTCCGGGTGCGGGTGGTCGGCGTCGGGTCCGCCCGGGGCGCGGGCGAGGTGACCGTACCGCTTACCGTGGGGCGGTGAGACGCAGAACCAAGGCCCCGGCGGCCCCGCTGCCGCAGCGCGCCGGTGTCGACCCGGTGCGGCTGCGGCTGCCCGCCGACCCGGACGGGGCGTGGGCCACCGTCCGGGACCACCTGTTGGGGCGGTACGCGGCGGCCGTCGGAGCCGAGCGGGTGGACGCGATGCTGGAGCAGGGGCGGTTCGTCGGGGCGGACGGGGCGCCGATCGGGGCGGATGAGCCGTACACGCCGGGGCGGTACGTGTGGTTCCACCGGGACTTCCCGGCCGAGGAGCGGGTGCCGTTCGAGGTGGGCATCGTGTACCGGGACGAGCGGATCGTCGTCGCCGACAAGCCGCACTTCCTGGCCACGACGCCGCGCGGGCGGCACGTCACGGAAACGGCGCTGGCACGGCTGCGGCGCGACCTGGGGCTGCCGGAGTTGCAGCCGGCGCACCGGCTGGACCGGCTGACGGCGGGGCTCGTGCTCTTCGTCGTACGGCCGGAGGACCGGGGCGCGTACCAGACGCTGTTCCGGGACCGGCGGGTGCGCAAGGAGTACGAGGCGGTGGCCGCGTACGACCCCTCGCTGGAGCTGCCGGTGACGGTACGCAGCCGGATCGTGAAGGAGCGGGGCGTACTGGCGGCGCGTGAGGAGCCGGGCGAGCCGAACAGCGAGAGCCGTATCGAGCTGCTGGAGCACCGGGGCGGGCTCGGCCGGTACCGGCTGGTGCCGGCGACCGGCCAGACCCACCAGCTGCGGGTCCATATGGCCCGCCTGGGCGTGCCGATCCTGCACGACCCGCTGTATCCGGTCGTGCGGGAGGACGGGCCGGAGGACTACACGCGTCCGCTGCAACTGCTGGCGCGGACGCTGGAGTTCACCGACCCGGCCGACGGCACGTCCCGGCGGTTCGTGAGCCGGCGGGCGCTCAGTGGCCTCGCTTGACCCACTCCTGAAGGTGCGGGGCCTCGGCGCCGATCGTGGTGGTGTCGCCGTGTCCCGTACGGACGACGGTGTCCGGCGGCAGGGTGAGCAGGCGGTCGCGGATCGAGTCGATGATCGTCGGGAAGTGCGAGAAGGACCGGCCCGTCGCGCCCGGGCCGCCCGCGAAGAGCGTGTCGCCGGTGAAGACGGTGCCCAGGTCGGGCGCGTACAGGCAGACCGCGCCGGGCGCGTGGCCGGGGGTGTGCAGGACGGTGAGGTCGGTGCCCGCGATGGTGAGGACCTGCCCGTCGGTGAGTTCCCCGTCCGGGTGGTGGTCGGGGTGGGTCTGCTTCCACAGCGGCAGGTCGTCGGGGTGGAGCAGGATCCGGGCGCCGGTGGCGGCGGCGAGGGCGGGTGCGGCGTCGACGTGGTCGTTGTGGGCGTGCGTGCAGACGATGGCCCGCAGCGTACGGCCGTCGAGGGCGGCGAGGATGGCGTCGGCGTCGTGCGCGGCGTCGATGACGACCGCTTCCGCGCCGTCGCCGACGATCCACACATTGTTGTCGACGTCCCAGGTGCCGCCGTCCAGCGAGAAGGTGCCGGAGGTGACGAGGTGCTCGATGCGCGCGGTCATCAGAAGACCACCACCGAGCGCAGGACGTCACCCTCGTGCATCCGCGCGAACGCCTTCTCGACGTCGCCGAGGCCGATCGTCTCGGTGACGAAGGCGCCCAGGTCGATGCGGCCCTGCTGGTGCAGGTCGATGAGCATCGGGAAGTCGCGGGAGGGCAGACAGTCGCCGTACCAGGACGACTTGAGCGCGCCTCCGCGCCCGAAGACGTCGAGCAGCGGAAGCTCCAGCGTCATCTCGGGGGTCGGTACGCCGACGAGGACGACCGTGCCGGCGAGGTCGCGGGCGTAGAACGCCTGCCGGTACGTCTCAGGGCGGCCGACCGCCTCGATGACGACGTCCGCGCCGAAGCCGCCGGTCAGCTCGCGGATCGCCTCGACGGGGTCGCTGGTGCGGGAGTTGACCGTGTGGGTGGCGCCCATCGAGCGGGCGGTGGCCAGCTTCCGGTCGTCGATGTCGACGGCGATGATCCGCGCGGCGCCCGCGAGACGGGAGCCCACGATCGCCGCGTCGCCGACGCCGCCGCAGCCGATGACGGCGACCGAGTCGCCCCGGCCGACCTGGCCGGTGTTGATCGCCGCGCCGATGCCGGCCATCACCCCGCAGCCGAGCAGACCGGCGACGGCGGGGGCCACGGACGGGTCGACCTTGGTGCACTGGCCGGCGGCGACCAGCGTCTTCTCGGCGAACGCCCCGATGCCGAGCGCGGGCGAGAGTTCGGTGCCGTCGGCGAGGGTCATCTTCTGCCGCGCGTTGTGCGTGTCGAAGCAGTACCAGGGCCTGCCGCGCCGGCACGCCCGGCATGTCCCGCACACGGCCCGCCAGTTGAGGATCACGAAGTCGCCGGGCGTGACGTCGGTGACGCCCTCGCCGACGGACTCGACCACGCCCGCGGCCTCGTGGCCGAGGAGGAACGGGAAGTCGTCGTTGATGCCGCCCTGTTTGTAGTGCAGGTCGGTGTGGCACACCCCGCACGCCTGGATCCGCACGACGGCTTCACCGGGGCCTGGGTCCGGGACCACGATCGTCTCCACCCGCACGGGTTCGTTCCTCCCGGGGGCAACGACCCCTTGGACCTGCTGCGCCATCGCGGCTTCCCTTCGTCGTGCTGGTGTCCAGGACCACTATCGCCGTCGCGGCGGCACATCGGGGCATATTCCAGCCGGATGGGGTGACTACTGCGGTACGAGGTCCGCCGGTTCGGCGGCCGCGGAGGAAGGAGCGGCTTTGGCGACCACCGGGCCACGGCGCGGATCGTCCACGAGGACACCACGGCCCTCTCCTTCCTGCCCCTGCGGCCCGCCACGGACGGCCACACCCTCGTCGTACCGAAGAGGCACGCGCCGGACCTGTGGGCGATGCCGGACGCCGACGCCCGGCAGCTGCTCGGCACCGCGATGATGGTGGGCCGTGCCGTACGTACGGCGTCCACGGCCGGCTCGTGAGCGTCGGCCGCGTGTGCCGGTATGCGGAGAGCCCCCGCCGGACGGGTGTCCGGCGGGGGCTCTCCGTACGTACGACGCGGGGCGTCAGTCCCGCGGCTGAGAGGCCGCCAGCGCGCCCACCCGCTTGCGGACGGCGAACCAGCCGCCGACGAGCAGGGCCGCGATGAGCGGCAGGCAGTTGACGGTGGTCCGGCCGACGCCGCCGCCGTACCACATCAGGAACAGGACCGAGGCGAGGAAGACCAGCGTCACGATCTGCGTGTACGGGGCCCAGGGCAGCCGGTAGGAGGGCCGGGTGACCTTGCCCTCCTTGGAGCGGGACCAGAACAGCAGCGAGCAGAGCATGATCATGCCCCAGGTGCCGAGGATGCCGATGGAGGCGAGGTTCAGCACGATCTCGAAGGCCTCGCCGGGCATGACGTAGTTCAGGCCGACGCCCAGCACGCCGAAGGCGGCGGTGAGGAGGATGCCGCCATAGGGAACCTGCCCCTTGTTCATGCGGGCGGTGAACTTGGGCGCGGAGCCCGCCATCGCCATCGAGCGCAGGATGCGGCCGGTGGAGTACAGGCCGGAGTTCAGGCTGGACAGGGCGGCGGTCAGGACGACCAGGTTCATGATGTCGGACGTGCCCGGGATGCCGAGCTTGTCGAAGACGGTGACGAAGGGGCTCTGGTCGCCGGTGAACGAGGTGTACGGCAGCAGCAGCGAGAGCAGGACGACCGAACCGACGTAGAACAGACCCACGCGCCACATGATCGAGTTGATCGCCTTCGGCATGATCTTCTCGGGGTTCTTGGTCTCACCGGCGGCGACGCCGACCAGTTCGACGGAGGCGTACGCGAAGACGACACCCTGGACGACCATCAGCATGGGGAGCATGCCGAGCGGGAACATGCCGCCGTTGTCGGTGACGGTGGCGAGGCCCGGAGTGTGGCCGCCGACCTCGTGCTGCGTGGCGACGAGGAAGATTCCGACGCACATGAAGATCACGAGCGCCGCGACCTTGATGATCGCGAACCAGAACTCCATCTCGCCGAAGTACTTCACCGAGATCAGGTTCGCGGTGAGGACGACGGCGAGGGCGATCAGGGCGAGGACCCACTGCGGGATGTCGCTGAACATGGCCCAGAAGTGGGCGTACGTCGCGGCCGCCGTGATGTCGGCGACGGCGGTGGTCGACCAGTTGAGGAAGTAGAGCCAGCCGGCCGTGTAGGCGCCCTTCTCGCCCATGAACTCACGGGCGTACGAGACGAAGGCGCCGGAGGACGGGCGGTAGAGCACCAGCTCACCGAGGGCCCGTACGACGAAGAAGGCGAAGACGCCGCAGACGGCGTACGCGATCGCCAGGGAAGGACCCGCGCCCGCCAGGCGGCCACCGGCGCCGAGGAAGAGGCCGGTGCCGATCGCGCCACCGATGGCGATCATGTTGACGTGGCGGGACTTGAGGTCCTTGCTGTAACCGGCGTCACCGGCGTCGATGTGGGGGGCGCCCGTCGCCGCCGGGGAACCAGGGCTCAGGGTGTCGGCCGCAGGCATGGTGCGGTCACTCATCTGGAAGTCGCCTTTGTGAGGGATCGTGCGGTTTCAGCCCGTACGCCGGTGATGAAGGTGGTCACCGTGGCAAAAGGCCAGGGCACATAGTCACGGCTACGCTGCCGTTTTGGCTGTGGCCTATGTCACGTACAGGCTGATCTGAGATGTTTTTGAGGTTACCGGCTGGTTAATCAGCATTGAGCAGCTTAAGGGGTGGCACTACGGCGCGAGGACGTCCAGCTCCCGCAGAGCCCCCATCGCGATCTCCCGGGTGAGCTCCTCGGCCCGGACCGCGTCGCGTTCCCGTACGGCCTCGGCGACCTGGACGTGGAGGGTGACGGCGGCCGGGTCGGGGTCCTCGAACATCACGCGGTGGTGCGTACGGCCGGTGAGGACCTCCGCCACCACGTCGCCGAGGCGGGCGAACATCTCATTGCCGGAGGCGTTGAGGACGACACGGTGGAAGGCGATGTCATGGACGAGGTACGCCTCCAGCTGCCTGCCGCGCGAGGTGGCGACCATGCCGAGTGCCTGCTCGGTGAGCTCCCGGCACTGCTCGGGGGTGGCGTGGGTGGCGGCGAGGCCGGCGGCGACCGGTTCGACGGCCGAGCGCAGCACGGTCAGCGAGCGGAGCTGGCGGGGGCGGTCGGTGCCGGCCAGCCGCCAGCGGATGACGCGCGGGTCGTAGACGTTCCACTGCTCGGTGGCGCGCACGGTCACGCCGACGCGGCGGCGCGACTCCACCAGGCGCATGGACTCCAGGACGCGGACGACCTCGCGGATGACGGTGCGTGACACCTCGAAGCGCTGGGCGAGCTCGTCGGTGCGCAGCACGCTGCCCGGCGGGTACTCACCTGCCGTGATGGCAAGGCCCAGGGTGTCCAGCACATGTGTATGGAGTCCCTGGGCCTGCGTCGTCATGTGCATAGCGTAACCGGCGCAAATAAGTATGACTTTTAAGTCACAGGCTCTTGAATATGTCCTACGCCATGGGTTTCAGTGTGCGGCGACGCCACCGGCGTCGGAAGTCGATGTCGAGGAAGACAGCGAGGCGCACCACTCATGCAGCAACCCCCAGTCGTCGTCGTGATGGGCGTGGCGGGCACCGGCAAGACCACCATCGGTCCGCTGGTCGCCGAGCGCCTCGGCGTGCCCTACGCCGAGGGCGACGACTTCCACCCCGAGGCGAACATCGCCAAGATGTCGGCCGGCGTCCCGCTGGACGACGACGACCGGTGGCCCTGGCTCGACGCGATCGGGCGGTGGGCGCAGGGTCGGGCGGGCCTCGGCGGGGTGGTGAGCAGCTCGGCGCTCAAGCGCGCCTACCGCGACCGGCTGCGGGCGGCCGCGCCCGGCGTCGTCTTCCTGCACCTGACCGGCGACCGAGCGCTGATCGAGGAGCGGATGGCCGCGCGCACGGGGCACTTCATGCCCACCGCGCTGCTGGACTCGCAGTTCGCGACCCTCCAGCCGCTCGCGGACGACGAGGCCGGTGTGGCCGTCGACGTCTCCGGCTCTCCCGAGGACATCACCGACCGGGCCGTCGCCGCACTGCGCCGGCTCGCCTCCTGACCCCCACCCGACCCGAGGACTCCCCCTGTGACCAGTCTCAACGTCGAGATGCTGGCAGCGGACGCCACCGAGCCGATCACCTCGGCCGGCAACGCCCAGCTGGGCATCGCCGTCCTGGCGGGCATCGCCGTCATCGTCCTGCTCATCACCAGGTTCAAGCTCCACGCCTTCCTGGCCCTGACCATAGGCTCGCTCGGGCTCGGCGCGTTCGCCGGCGCCCCGCTCGACGCGACCATCACCTCGTTCACCAAGGGCCTCGGCTCGACCGTCTCGGGCGTCGGTGTGCTCATCGCCCTCGGCGCGATCCTCGGCAAGCTGCTCGCCGACTCGGGCGGCGCGGACCAGATCGTCGACACGATCCTGGCGAAGGCGGGCGGGCGCGCCATGCCGTGGGCGATGGTGCTGATCGCCTCGGTCATCGGGCTGCCGCTGTTCTTCGAGGTCGGCATCGTGCTGCTGATTCCGGTGGTGCTGATGGTCGCCAAGCGCGGCGGCTACTCCCTGATGCGGATCGGTGTGCCGGCGCTGGCCGGTCTGTCCGTGATGCACGGCCTGATCCCGCCGCACCCCGGCCCGCTGGTCGCCATCGACGCGATCGGGGCGGACCTGGGCGTGACGCTGGCGCTCGGCATCCTCGTCGCCATCCCGACGGTGATCATCGCCGGCCCGCTGTTCTCGCGGTACGCGGCGCGGTGGGTGGACGTCCCCGCCCCTGAGCGGATGATTCCGCAGCGTACGTCCGACGACCTGAAGCGGCGGCCGGGCTTCGGCGCCACCGTGGCGACCGTGCTGCTGCCCGTGGTGCTGATGATGGCCAAGGCGCTGGTGGACATCGTCGTCGACGACCCGGAGAACCACGTCCAGCGGGTGACCGACGTCATCGGCTCGCCGCTGATCGCGCTTCTCGCGGCGGTCCTGGTGGGCATCTTCACGCTGGGCCGGGCGGCCGGGTTCACCAAGGAGCGGATCTCCTCGACGGTCGAGACGTCGCTCGCCCCGATCGCGGGCGTGCTGCTGATCGTCGGCGCGGGCGGCGGCTTCAAGCAGACCCTGATCGACGTGGGCGTGGGTCAGATGATCCTGGACTTCTCCGAGGACTGGTCGATCCCGGCGCTGCTGCTGGCCTGGCTGATCGCGGTGGCGATCCGGCTGGCGACCGGCTCGGCGACCGTCGCCACGATCTCGGCGGCCGGGCTCGTCGCACCGCTGGCGGCCGACATGTCGACCTCGCACGCGGCGCTGCTGGTGCTGGCGATCGGCGCGGGTTCGCTCTTCTTCAGCCATGTCAACGACGCCGGGTTCTGGCTGGTGAAGGAGTACTTCGGAATGAGCGTCGGCCAGACGATCAAGACCTGGTCGGTGATGGAGACGATCATCTCGGTCGTCGGGATCGTGTTCGTGCTGCTGCTCTCCCTGGTGCTGTAGCCGGGGGGTATCTCCTCGCAGCCGGGGCGGCAGCCTGCCAGACTGTCGCCCCATGGCGAACCCCGAACAGCTCAAGCCCTACCTGCTGGCGTTCCCCGGGCCGTTGCGCGACCAGTTGGTCGCCGCCGTTCTGTCCGGGCGGAAGGTGTCGACGACGGGACTGCTCGCCGAGTACGAGGCCGAGGCCGAGGAACTCCCGCCGGTGGGCGAGCGGTCGGCGCTCATCGACTCCGACGGCCGCGAGGTCGCGGTGCTGGAGCTGACCGAGGTCCGGGTACTGCCGCTCGGCGAGGTGGACCTGCGACATGCCCTGGACGAGGGCGAGGGGTACACGTCGGTCGCCGAATGGCGGGCGGGGCACGAGAAGTTCTGGCACAGCCCCGAGATGCGCGAGGCCCTCGGCAACCCGGACTTCACGGTCGACGACACGACAGTGGTGGTCGCCGAGCGGTTCCGGGTCGTGGAGCGGCTGCGGTGAGCGGCGTCGACGAGGCCGTCGCGGGCGAGCTGCGGCTCCTCGACCCGGCCGTACGGGCGTCATGGACCGAGGCGGCGCGGCTGCTGCACCCGGACTTCGGGGAGGTCGGCGTCTCCGGGCGGCGGTGGGACCGGGAGTCGATGCTCGCCGCGCTGCCGGACATGGGGGGCGGTGGGCCCGGTTGCGAGGTGTCCGGCATGACGGGCGTCCAGCTCGCCCCGGACCTGGTGCACCTGACGTACGAGACGGTCGTCGAGGGCCGCCGGGCGCGGCGCAGCTCCCTGTGGCGGCGTTCACCCGGGGGCGACTGGCGGATGTACTACCACCAGGCGACGCCGGTACCGGAGGGCATGCCCTAGGAGCCGGTCGCCTTCGCCGCCGCCCTTCCCGCCGCCCGGCCGGAGAAGAGGCAGCCGCCGAGGAAGGTGCCCTCCAGGGAGCGGTAGCCGTGGACGCCGCCGCCGCCGAAGCCGGCGGCTTCGCCGGCCGCGTACACGCCGGGCAGTGGGGAGCCGTCGGCGGTCAGGACGCGGGAGGAGAGGTCGGTCTCCAGGCCGCCCAGCGACTTGCGCGTGAGGATGTTCAGGCGTACGGCGATCAGCGGGCCGGCCTTGGGGTCGAGGACGCGGTGCGGGGTGACCGTACGGATCAGCCTGTCGCCCAGGTACTTGCGGGCGCCGTGGATCGCCGTGACCTGGAGGTCCTTGGTGAAGGGGTTGGCGATCTCCCGGTCGCGGGCGGTGATTTCGCGGCGCAGCGCGGCCTCGTCGATCAGCGCTTCCTTCGTGAGCGCGTTCATGCCGCGCACCAGGGACGGCAGGTCCTTCTCGATGACGAAGTCGGCGCCGTGGTCCATGAACGCCTTGACCGGGCCGGGGACGTCGGCGCGGGCGCGGTCGAGGACGCCGCGTACGGACTTGCCCGTGAGGTCCGGGTTCTGTTCGGAGCCGGAGAGGGTGAACTCCTTGCCGATGATGCGCTGGTTGAGGACGAACCAGGTGTAGCCGTGCCCGGACTTCATGATGTGTTCGAGCGTGCCGAGCGTGTCGAAGCCGGGGAAGAGCGGGACGGGGAGCCGGCGGCCGCGCGCGTCGAGCCAGAGGGAGGAGGGGCCGGGCAGGATGCGGATGCCGTGCCGGGCCCAGATGGGGTTCCAGTTCTCGATGCCCTCGGTGTAGTGCCACATCCGGTCGCGGTTGATGTGGTGGGCGCCGGCCGCCTCCGCGATGCCGAGCATCAGGCCGTCGACGTGGGCGGGCACGCCGGAGAGCATCTTCTCCGGCGGGGTGCCGAGCCGGTCCGGCCACTGGGCGCGGACGAGGTCGTGGTTGCCGCCGATGCCGCCGGAGGTGACGATCACGGCCTGCGCCCGGTACTCGAACGCTCCCGCGACCTGCCGGCTGCTGGCCGTGCCACGCTCGGCGTCCGACGGCTCCAGGATCTCGCCGCTGACGGTGTCGACGGCGCCCGCGGTGCGGCCGAGGCCGGTGACGCGGTGACGGAACCGCAGGCGTACGAGGCCCCTGGCGACGCCCGCGCGGACGCGCCGCTCGAAGGGGGCGACCAGGCCGGGTCCTGTGCCCCAGGTGATGTGGAAGCGCGGCACCGAGTTGCCGTGCCCGGTGGCGTCGTAGCCGCCGCGCTCGGCCCACCCGACGACGGGGAAGAAGCGGACGCCCTGCCGGTGCAGCCAGGCCCGCTTCTCGCCGGCCGCGAAGTCGACGTACGCCTCGGCCCATTGGCGCGGCCAGTGGTCCTCGGGGCGGTCGAAGCCGGCCGTGCCGTGCCAGTCCTGGAGGGCGAGGGCGTGGCTGTCGCGGATGCGCATGCGGCGCTGCTCGGGCGAGTCGACGAAGAACAGGCCGCCGAACGACCAGTGCGCCTGGCCTCCGATGGACTGCTCGGGCTCCTGGTCGAGGAGGATGACGCTGCGCCCCGCGTCGACCAGTTCGGCGGTGGCGACCAGGCCGGCGAGGCCCGCCCCGATCACGATCACATCAGCGTCGTACGCCATGGGTCCTCATCCTTGTCGGCCGGGTGTTCCGATCTTCCGTACGCGGCAGTAACTCGTCAACCGTCGTGCGGTGGTTTCATGGCGGCATGACCCCTGCTGACGAGATCCTGGACGTCGTCGACGAGCACGACGAGGTGGTGGGGCAGTTCCCGCGCGGCGAGGTGTACGCGCGGGGCCTGCGCCACCGCTGTGTGTTCGTCCTCGCGCGGGACGCCGAGGACCGGGTGTTCGTCCACCGCCGCACGGCGACGAAGCTGGTCTTCCCGTCCCTGTACGACATGTTCGTGGGCGGTGTCGTCGGCGCGGGCGAGAGCTACGACGCGGCGGCGCTGCGGGAGGCGGAGGAGGAGCTGGGCGTACGCGGGCTGCCGCGCCCCACGCCGCTGCTGAAGTTCCTGTACGAGGACGGCGGCGGGCGCGGGGCGTGGTGGTCGGCCGTGTACGAGGTGCGGTGCACCGTGCCGGTGGATCCGCAGGTGGAGGAGGTCGCCTGGCACGGGTTCCTGCCGGAAGCAGAGCTTCGGGCGCGACTGGGCGCGTGGGAGTGGGTGCCGGACGGGCTGGCGGCATACGAAAGGCTGCGCGAGCACCGCGCCGGTAGGCTGATCATGTGAGCGATTTCGTGCGGGGTCTGCGGCTGTGGTTCGCGCCGCAGCGGATCCGGGAAGAGGGCGACACGCCCGACTACCGGTTCTCCCTCGCCAATGAGCGCACGTTTCTGGCCTGGCTCCGCACCGCGCTGGCGCTGGTCGGCGGCGGGTTCGCGGTGGACCAGTTCCTGCCGGACCTGCGCTGGGGCGTCCGGGTCGGGATGGCGCTCGCGCTGCTCGCCGCCGGGGCGCTGTGCGCGCTGCGGGCGGTGAACCACTGGGTGCGGTGCGAGCGGGCCATGCGGCGGGACGAGGACCTGCCCGTCAGCCGCTTCCCGACGCTGCTGAGCCTCGCCGTGGGGCTGGTCGCCGGCGCGATGGTGGTGGTCGTCCTCTTCGGCTGGCGCGGCTGATGAGCGCCGACGCCCGCGATCCGGGGCTGCAGCCGGAGCGGACGCGGCTGGCGTGGCGGCGTACGACGCTGTCGGCGACCGTCGCCGCGCTGCTCGCCGCCAAGCAGGCCGTGCACGACGGGGTCACGGCGGCCGGGCTGGTGGGCACGGGGCTGTCGCTGCTGGTGTGGCTGGCGTTCCTGGGCGTGGCCCACCGGCGGATGCGGACGCTGGGCGCGGCCCGGCCGGCGCCGCTGACGCCGAGCGGGGCGGTCGTGGCGGCGGCGTGCACGGTGGCGCTGGCCGCGTTCGCCGTGGCGGTGGTGGTGTGACCGCCTGCGGCGGGGCCGCCCTCCGGTGACGGTCCGTCCCGTCGGCCCGTCGGTCCATCAGTCCGTCAGCCCGTCGGTCCATCAGTCCGTCGGCCCCTCGGCCCGTCACTGGTCGGACCAGTCGACGGTCACGATCACCTTGCCGTGCAGGCCGCCCTCCATGTTGGCGCGCTGGGCGTCGGCGGCCTGTTCCAGGGGGAACGTCCTGGCCACCCGTACGGTCAGGGCGCCTTCCTCGACCAGCTCGGCGAGCGCCGTGAGGTCCGCCATGTCGGGGCGTACCCAGCAGTAGCGGCCGCCCAGCCCGATCACCTCGCCGTCGACGATGGACGCCAGCCGGCCCTCGGGGGCGAGCAGGTTGGCCGAGTCCTTCAGGACCTGGCCGCCGACCGTGTCGAACGCGGCGTCCACGCCGTGCGGGGCCAGGGCCCTGACGCGGCCGGCGAAGCCGTCCCCGTACAGCACCGGCTCCGCCCCCAGCTCGCGGGCCCGGTCCTGGCCCTCCTCGCGGACCGCGCCGATGACGCGGGCGCCGAGGTGCCGGGCGATCTGGACGGCCATCGAGCCGACGCCGCCCGACGCGGCGTTGACCAGGACGGTGTCGCCCGGCCGCACCTCCAGCGCCCGGTGCAGCACCTGGTAGGCGGTGAGCCCGGCCAGCGGCAGGCCCGCCGCCTCCTCGAAGCCCACGTTGCGCGGCTTGCGCGCGAGGGTGCGGACGGGCGCCGCGACGTACTCGGCGAACGTGCCGTGGCACAGCACGTCCTCGCGTACGTACCCCATGACCTCGTCCCCGACGGAGAACTCGGGAACGGACACTCCGGGCTGGACGACGACGCCGGAGACGTCCCAGCCGGGGATCACCGGGAAGACGGTGTCGAAGGACGTGTCGAGGTACCCGGCCTGGGCCTTCCGGTCGACCGGGTTGACGGCCGCCGCGCGCACTTTGACCAGCACCTTGTCGGGGCCCACCTTGGGGTCGGGGTGGTCGCCGAACTCCAGGACCTCCGGACCGCCGTACCGGCTGTAGCTGATCGCCTTCATGGTCCGACCCTCCGGCCGGTTCCGGCCGCACGCAAGCCGAAACAGATCATTCCCGACAAAAAGAACTAGCCTGGAGGTGTTGTCGACGTCCACGCCGGAGGCCCCGCGATGACCGTCCTCCATCAGGAACACCTCTCCCACACCCACCCGCACGGCCCGGCCTGCGGACATCAGGCCGTGGTCCACAACCACCACCTCGACTACGTCCACGACGGGCATCTGCACCGGGAGCACTCCGGGCACTGGGACGAGTGCGAGCCCGGTGAGCACATCGCCCACAGCGGTCACGCCCATGAGCACGGGGACAACTGCGGGCACCCGGCCGTCGCGCACGGCGACCATGTCGACTACGTGCACGACGGGCACCGGCACGCCGCGCACGACGGTCACTGGGACGACCACTGAACGGCGGCTTCACCATCGGGGGACGGCGGGGGTGACCCACTCCGGGTCCGCCTGCCGCATCGCCGCCGCGTCGTCGCGCTCGCGCAGGGTGCCGTCGTCGTCGAGCCAGCGCCGGTGGAGGGCGGCGAGCCGTTCGCGGTCCAGCTCGACGCCGAGGCCGGGCGCGTCGGAGACGGCGAGCCGGCCGTCCCGGAAGACGTGGCGGGCGGTGATGACGTCCTCGGTCTGCCAGGGGTAGTGACTGTCGCAGGCGTAGTCGAGGTTGGGGACGGTGGCCGCGACATGGGTCATGGCGGCGAGGCTGATGCCCAGGTGGGTGTTGGAGTGCATGGACAGCCCCACGCCGAAGGCCCGGCAGACGGCGGCGAGTTCACGCGTCCGGTGCAGGCCGCCCCAGTAGTGGTGGTCGGAGAGCACCACCTGGACGGCGCCGCGCGCGAAGGCCCCGGCGATCTCGGGGAACGTCGTCACGCACATGTTGGTGGCGAGGGGTACGTCGGTACCGGCGGCGACCTCCGCCATGCGGTCGGTGCCGCTCGCCGGGTCCTCCAGGTATTCGAGGACGCCGCCGAGTTGCCGCGCGACGTACAGGGACGTCTCCACGGACCAGGCCCCGTTGGGGTCCAGGCGCAGCGGCCGGCCGGGGAACGCCTCGGCGAGGGCGCGGACGGCGGCGATCTCCTGGTCCGGCTCGAAGACACCGCCCTTGAGCTTGAAGGAGCGGAAGCCGTGGCCGGCGACGAAGCGCCGGGCCTGGGCGACGATGCCGGCCGGGTCGAGGGCGGCGCCCCAGTCGTCCTTCTCGCCGCCGGCGGGGTGCTCGGCCCAGCGGTAGAAGAGGTACGCGCTGTAGTCGACGGTGTCGCGGACCTTGCCGCCCAGGAGGGCGTGCACGGGCAGGCCGAGCGTCTTGCCGAGCGCGTCCAGGCAGGCGACCTCGACGGCGGAGACCACGGACAGGCGCAGCTTGTCGGCGGTACGGACGCCGCGCAGCCCGCCCGCGTCGACGCCCTGCGGGTCGCCCTCGGGGGTGGGTGAGCCGCCGCACACGCGCTCGGCGAGCGTGAACAGGCCGTTCACGTCCGTGACCGGGTGGCCGGGGAGCGCCTCGGCGAGGGGGCGGGCCGGGGCCAGGTACGCGCCGTCGCCGTAGGTCTCGCCGACTCCGGTGACGCCGCCCCGGGTGACGACCTCCACGATGAGGCGAGGGGTATAGGGCTGGTGGACGCCCTGGGTGTTGAGGAGGGGCGGGTCGGAGATGAGGACCGGGGTGAGCCGGACGTCGTCGATCAGCAGCGCGGTATCCATACGTGAACCTTATTCAGCGGCGTAACCGGAGAACCAGACGCCTGCAGCCGGTTTCCGGACCAGCACTGGACGACATACCGACTGGTCGGTCATGCTGCTGCGTACTGCCACTGTCCTTCCCGTCACCGGAGGTGCGAACGATGAGCTCAGCTCCCCCACCAGGTATCGATCCCGAGCGGTTGCGCGGCTTCCTGGACCGCGAGCGGCCCGGCCTGGTGAGCGGACCGCTCAGCGCCCGCCTCGTCGAGGGCGGCCGGTCGAACCTCACGTACGTCGTCACCGACGGCACCGGCCAGTGGGTCGTGCGCCGCCCGCCGCTCGGCCACGTCCTGGCCACCGCCCATGACATGAGGCGCGAGCACCGGGTGATCAGCGCCCTGCACCCGACGGCCGTCCCGGTCCCGGAGCCGCTGGTGCTGTGCGAGGACGAGGAGGTGCTCGGAGCGCCGTTCTACGTCATGGAGTTCGTGGCCGGCACGCCGTACCGCACCGCCGGGCAGCTCACCCCGCTCGGCCCCGAGCGCACCCGCGCCGCGGCCCTGGGCCTGGTCGACACGCTGGTCGACCTGCACGCCGTGGACCCCTCGGCGGTGGGGCTCGGCGACTTCGGCCGCCCCGACGGCTTCCTGGACCGGCAGCTGCGGCGCTGGGGCAAGCAGCTGGACGCCTCGCGCAGCCGCGACCTGGCCGGGATCGACGAGCTGCACGCCGCGCTGGGCCGCGCGCTGCCGTCCTCCCCCGCCCCGACCGTCGTCCACGGCGACTACCGCCTGGACAACGCCCTGCTGGGCGAGGACGACCGGGTCAACGCCGTCCTGGACTGGGAGATGTCCACGCTCGGTGACCCGCTCACCGACCTGGGCCTGCTGGCCATGTACAGCGTCCGGCTGGACCTGCCGCACTCCCCCGTCTCCACCACCGCGGCCGCGCCCGGGCACCCGGAGCCCGCGGAGCTGATCGAGCGCTACGCCGCCCGCTCCGGCCGCGACACCTCCGCCATCTCCTGGTACACGGCGTTCGCCTGGTTCAAGCTCGCCGTGATCCTGGAGGGCATCCACTACCGCTACACCCTCGGGCAGACCGTCGGCGCCGGCTTCGACCGGATCGGCGACCTCGTCCCCGTCTTCATCGAGCACGGCCTCACCACCCTCCAGGAAGGCTGACCGACACCCATGGACTTCGCATTCGACGCACGTACCGAGGAACTGCGGGGGAAACTCCTCGCCTTCATGGACGAGTTCGTCTACCCGGCCGAAACGGTCGCCGAGGAACAGCGCGCGAAGCTCGCCTCCCCCTGGGACACCCCGGCCGTGGTCGAGGAGCTGAAGGCCGAGGCGCGCAGGCGGGGCCTGTGGAACCTGTTCCTTCCCGATGAGGAGTACGGGGCGGGCCTGACGAACCTCCAGTACGCGCCGCTCGCCGAGATCACCGGCCGCTCCCCGCATCTGGCGCCCACCGCGCTGAACTGCGCGGCGCCGGACACCGGCAACATGGAGGTGCTGTTCCAGTTCGGCACGGAGGCGCAGAAGAAGCGGTGGCTGGAGCCCCTGCTCGCCGGGGAGATCCGGTCCGCGTTCGCGATGACCGAGCCGGAGGTCGCCTCGTCCGACGCGACGAACATCGAGACCCGGATCGCGCGAGCCTCCGACGGGACGACCGACTACGTCATCAACGGCCGCAAGTGGTACATCTCCGGTGCGATGAACCCGGACTGCGCGATCTTCATCGTGATGGGCAAGACCGACCCGGACGGCGAGGACGTCCGCCGCCAGCAGTCGATGGTCCTGGTGCCCCGCGACACCCCGGGGCTGCACGTCCGGCGCGCGATGCAGGTGTACGGGTACGAGGACCACTCCCACGGCGGTCACGCCGAGGTCGTCTTCGAGGACGTCCGCGTCCCGGCGGAGAACCTGATCGGTGAGGAGGGCGGCGGGTTCGCCATCGCCCAGGCCCGTCTCGGCCCCGGCCGGATCCACCACTGCATGCGGCTGATCGGCATGGCCGAGCGGGCGATCGAGCTGATGTGCCGCCGGGCCGTGTCCCGTACGGCCTTCGGCAAGCCGCTGGCCGCCCAGGGGCAGGTGCAGGGGTGGATCGCGGACGCCCGGGTGACGGTGGAGCAGTTGCGGCTGCTCGTGCTGAAGACCGCCTGGCTGATGGACACGGTCGGCAACCGGGGCGCGCACACCGAGATCCAGGCCATCAAGATCGCGACACCGCGCGCGGTGGTGGACATCATCGACAAGGCGGTCCAGGTCCATGGCGCGGGCGGCGTCAGCCAGGACTTCCCGCTCGCCGAACTGTGGGCCTCGGCGCGGACGCTGAAGCTGGCGGACGGTCCCGACGAGGTGCACCAGCGGTCGCTGGCGCGGCGGGAGCTGAAGAAGTACCTCTGACTCCGGCACGGTGGTCAACAGCGGTACGAGCCCGGGGCGTTGCGCCCCGGGCTCTTACCACATACGAGCAGCCTGCGCGGCCGGAACGGCACTAAGACGGCGTGATCCGGTGTCCGCGGCCTACTTTCGGCCAAGGATCCCCCGACTCACCGGGGCCCGGACAACCCACAGTGCCGTCCGCCTCCTCTCACGGACCGGAGACAGCCGCGGCGCGCCATGACCACGCGCGCCCGCCGGCCTCCGCCGTCCCGACAGGCACTCGTAGAACGAGGAACGATGACCAGATCCCACCAGGCCCGCCTCGGGCGCTCGGTGATCGCCGGAGCCGCGGCCATCGCCGTGACCGCCGGTATCGTCGCCGCCGCGCCCGACGGCAGGACGGCCACCGCCGCCCAGGCCACGCCGCAGCTCAGCCTGATCGCCGCATCGGCATCGGTGACCCTCGACTCGTACAAGGAACAGCCGGGCGTCTACCTCGACCTCGGTACGTACCTCACCGCCGAGAACGCCCCCTTGGAACTCAAGGTGACCCGTAAGTCCTACAAGGACCCGGTCGTCGCCACGCAGATCATCCGTGACGGGGCCAAGACCCGGACCAAGACCCTTCCCGGCGGGCTGGTGAAGGACTTCACGGGGCTGCCCGGTTTCGTCCAGATCACCATGATCAACGCGGCCGGCAAAACCGTGCTGAACAAGGCCGAGGACTTCTGCCCGAACAACGCCTCGGGGCGGGTGCGGCCCGACGCTCCGGCCTCGTCGAAGTACCCCGAGAGCTGCCCCGTCAACCCGTTCACGCTCGGCTCGGTGTGGGGTGTGGAGAAGGGCTGGGCCGCCAACACGTACGCGGGCTACTCCTCCACGCCCGTCGCCCTGCCGGCCGGGAAGTACACGGCGAAGGTCTCCGTGGCGAAGCGCTACCGCGATCTGTTCGGCATCGCCGACAAGCCGCAGACGGTCAAGGTGACCGTGCGCGAGATCGACTCGGAGGGCGGTGGCGGCGGGGCGCCCGCCGCCCGCCACGGGTCCCACGCGGCCGGGCACTCCGCCCCGGCGGGTCACGGCGCCGCCTCCGGGCACGCCGGGCACGGCGCCGTGCCCCCGGCCGCGCCCGCGGCGCCGACGAGCGGCGCGGGACCCTCGTACAACGTGGGCCACGGGCCCCACACGCCCGCTCCGCCCGCCCTGCCCTGGGCGGTGAAGAAGGCGGGCCTCAAGGCGGGCGCGCGGCTGGGTGACGCGGCCGGGCAGACCGACGGCTCCCGCAAGGCCCCCGCGGTGAAGGCCGCGCCCAAGCGTCCGACCGGCAAGGCGACCGTGCCGAACGTGCCCAAGCCCGACCTCCGTTCGCTGCCCGCCTACGGCATCACCATCAGCGAGCCCGCCACCGAGGGCCCCGACAAGGGCAAGGACTTCCTCGCCTTCAGCGCCAACGTGTGGA
Organism: Streptomyces sp. CB03234; assembly: GCF_001905885.1. Classification (GTDB taxonomy): domain Bacteria; phylum Actinomycetota; class Actinomycetes; order Streptomycetales; family Streptomycetaceae; genus Streptomyces. The sequence continues at coordinate 339,698 of NZ_LIYH01000007.1, forward strand.
ACGCGGGCCCCGCGCAGCTGGTCGTCGACGGCTTCCGCGCGCCCGGCAAGGAGCTGATGGACGCCTACCAGTACTTCTACGACGCGAACGGCAAGCAGGTCGGCTACACCCCGACCGGCACCATGGAGTGGGACCCGCGCCCCGGCCACGAGCACTGGCACTTCACCGACTTCGCCAGCTACCGGCTGCTGAAGGCCGACCAGAAGGAGGCCGTGCGCAGCGGCAAGGAGGCCTTCTGCCTGGCCAACACCGACGCCGTCGACTACACGGTGAAGAACGCCAACTGGCACCCGTACAACACCGACCTGTCCACGGCGTGCGGTCAGCAGAACTCGATCTCCGTCCGTGAGGTCCTCGACGTCGGCTCCGGCGACACCTACACCCAGGACCTGCCGGGTCAGTCGTTCGACATCACCACGCTGCCGAACGGCACGTACTACATCCAGGTGCTGGCCAACCCGGAGAAGCGGCTCAAGGAGACCGACCTGAACAACAACAGCGCCCTGCGCAAGATCGTCCTCGGCGGGAAGAAGGGCGCGCGTACGGTGACCGTGCCGGCGCACGACCTGGTGAACGCCAACTAGTTCCCCGCTGTCACGGCCGCAAGGCCCTCAGCAGCAGGTCGGCCAGGTGGCCGGCCACCTGCTGGGGGCTGAGCGGCCCGTCCGGGCGGTACCAGGTGGACAGGTGGTGGACGGAGCCGAAGTGGTAGTCCACCACCAGGTCCGCGGGCGTGGCCGACGAGAACACGCCCGCGGCCTGTCCCTCCTCGATGAGGGCCCGGAACCGCTCGTGGTAGCGGCGCCGTTCCGCACGTACCTGCTTGTTCTTCTCCGGGCTCAGATGGTGCATCGACCGGAAGAAGATCGACGCGTCGTCCAGGTTCTCGATGGTGGTGACCACCACGTCCGCGGCGGCGTCGCGGACCCGCTGCTCGACGGGGGCGTCCGCGCCCGCGAAGGCGTCCAGGCGCTCCTGCTGGAGCCGGAGCACGCGCGCGTACACCTCCTGGAGCAGGTCCTCCTTGGAGCCGAAGTAGTGGTAGAGGGCGCCCTTGGTGACGCCGGCCGCCTCGACGATCTCCTGGACGGAGGTGCGGTCATAGCCCTGCTCGGCGAAGAGCCGGGTGGCGGTGGCCAGCAGCCTCTGCGGGACGGGGATGCCGTTCCCGTCCGTCGTCCTGGCCATGTGCCGCCACCTCTCCGTTGCTCGTGCGTGTCGCCGTCCTACGCGGGATAACGCAGTTCCCGCCTGAGGATCTTCCCACTCGTCGTCTTCGGCAGCTCCGGCAGGATCTCGACCTCACGGGGATATTTGTATGCCGCGAGCCGCTGCTCGCAGTACGCGGAGAGCTCGGCGGGCTCGGCCGAGGCACCCGGGCGCAGACTGACGTACGCCTTGACCGTCTCCCCCCGGTAGGCGTCGGGGACGCCGACGACGGCCGCCTCGCGGACCGCCGGATGGGTGTAGAGGACGTCCTCCACCTCGCGCGGCCACACCTTGAAGCCGGAGGCGTTGATCATGTCCTTCTTGCGGTCGACGACGTAGAGCCAGCCGTCCGCGTCCATGAAGCCGATGTCGCCGGTGCGCAGCTCGCCGTCCGGGAAGGTCTGGGCGGTGGCCTCCGGCAGCCGCCAGTAGCCCGGGACGACCTGGGGCCCGCGTACGGCGATCTCGCCCTGCTCGCCGAACGGCACCTCCTTGCCGTTCTCGTCCAGGATCCGGACGACTGTCTCGGGCCCCGGGACGCCGACCGAGAGGGTGCCGGAGGCGGGGTCGACGGGGGCCTCCTTCTCGGGTGGTACGGAGGCGCAGGGGGCGGTGCATTCGGTCAGGCCGTAGCCGTTGCGGATGTACGGGCCGAAGCCGGCGCGGAACTTCTCTACCAGGGCCGGGGGGAGGGGCGCGCCGCCGGAGGAGATCACCTGGAAGGACGCGAAGTGGCCGGGCGTGGCGGCGGGGTGGGCGGCCAGCGCCATGAAGGCGGTGGAGGGGCCGACGGTGTAGGCGGGGCGGTACTCGGCGAACGCGTCGAGGACGACGCCCGCCTCGAAGCGGTACGCGAGGACGAGGGTGCCCGCGTTGGCCAGGCAGACGGCCAGTTGGCAGACCATGCCGGTGATGTGGAAGAGCGGGGCGAGGGCGAAGTAGGCGGCGCCTTCGGGGATGGAGTGGCCGGTGCGCTGCCGTTCGGCGTTGTGCATGATCCCGCGGTGCAGGTTCATGGCGCCCTTGGGCGTGCCGCTGGTGCCGGAGGTGTAGCTGATCAGGGCCACGTCGGTGGCGGTGAGGTCCCGGTCCGCGGGCGCGGGGTGGCCGGCCCTGGCGACGGTGGTCAGGTCGTCGGTGTCGGTCGGCACGGGCAGCCGCTGGAAGCCGAGGACACGCGGGTCGTCGCGGGTCTGGAGGTCCTTCTCGCAGGCGGTGAGGGCGACGCGTACGGGTGAGTCGGCGGCCGTTTCGCGCAGGTACTCCTCCCAGGCGCGGTCGGCGCAGATCAGCGCGCTCGCCCCGGAGTCGTGCAGGACGTGGGCGACCTCGGCCGACTTGTACATCGGGTTGAGCGGCACGACGGTCGCCCCGGCCTTCCACGCGCCGAGCAGGGCGAGGACGAAGTGCGGGGTGTTCTGGAGCATGATCGCGACGCGGTCGCCGCGCCCGACGCCCCGGGAGGCGAGGAATCCGGCCACCGAGTCGGAGAGCGTGTCGGTCTCGCGGTAGGTCAGGCGCCCGTCGAAGTAGGCGAGGGCGGGGTGCTCGGGGGCGCGGGCGACGGCGGCGCGGAAGGCGTGCACGACGGTGGCGGGCGGCTGGACGGGGGCCCGCTGGGCGTCGCTGAGCTGCGCGAGCCATGGTTTGGCCGCGTAGATCGAGGTCGTCGGGTTCACTGCCCGGTGCCCTCCCACTTCTGATGGATGTGGCTCATGTTGTTCAGCCAGCGCTCGGGGTCGCTCGCGCGGGCCCGGTAGTAGCCGGCGACCTCGGGGTGGGGCAGGATCAGGAACCGGTCGGCCTCGATGCCCTCGAACAGCGCGTCGGCGACGTCCTCGGGCTCGATGGCGGTGGGGGCGAGGACGAGCTCGCCGGCCGACCCGGCGGCGGTGAGCATGTCCGTACGGACGCCCTGCGGGCAGATCGCGTGGACCTTGAGGCCGCGGTGGCGGTAGGTGAGCGAGAGCCATTCGGCGAAGGCGTACGCGCCGTGCTTGGACACGCTGTAGGGCGCGGCGCCGACCATGGTGAGGAGCCCGGCGGCGGAGACGGTGGAGACGAACCGGCCGGAGCCGCGTTCCAGCCAGTCGGGCAGCAGGGCGCGGGCGGCGCGGACGTGGGCCATCACGTTGACGTCCCAGGCGGCCGCCCAGACGTCCTCGCCCGCGAAGGCGTCGCCGGGTGAGGCGAGCCCGGCGTTGGCGCAGTAGACGTCGACGGTGCCGCCGAGGGCCTCGCGGGCCTCGTCGACGATTCCGGAGGCGTCGCCGGGGACGGCGGTGGCGCCGATCTCGTCGGCGACGGCCTTGGTGCGGCCGGGGTCGATGTCGTTGACGACGACCCGGGCGCCTTCCGCCGCGAACCGCCGCGCGAGTGCGGCTCCGATCCCGCCGCCCGCTCCGGTGACGACCACGCCCGCGCCCTGGACCGTACTCATCGAGACCCGCCTCTCTTCTGTGACTGGACCGGCCGACAGACTAACCGGTCGGTATGTGGTGGGGGAAGGCCGTCGCGCCCGCCTCGTTCCCTGGGCCGGACGTGCGCGCTAGCGTGCGTGGCCGGAGCGGTCGAGCGGTCGAGCGGTCACGGAGGTGTGCGGATGAGCGTGTCCAGACGGGGTCTGCTGGTCGCCGGTGGCGCGGCGGGGATGGCGGCGGCCGCGTCGCCCGCCCTGGCGCACGGCGGCGGCCGCCGGGTGCGGACCGGCTTCGACCGGCTCGCGGCCGACGGGTACGCGGAGCTGGCCGGGCAGCGGGTGGGCGTGGTGACCAACCCCACGGGGGTGACCGCCGAGGTGGGGCACATCGTGGACGTCATGCACGCCGACGACCGGGTGGACCTGATCGCCGTGTTCGGCCCCGAGCACGGCTTCCGGGGCACGGCCCAGGCGGGTGGTTCGGAGGGGCGGTACGACGATCCGGCGACGGGGCTGCCGGTGTACGACACGTACCTGAAGAGCGGGCGGGCGCTGGCGGACATCTTCACCGCCTCCGGAGTCGACACGGTCGTGTTCGACATCCAGGACGTGGGCGCGCGGTTCTACACGTACATCTGGACGCTGTACGACTGCATGGTCGCCGCGGCGCTCGCGGGGAAACGTTTCATGGTGCTGGACCGGCCGAATCCGGTGACCGGGCGGGCGGCCCTCGGGCCCGTACTGGACAGGGCGTTCGCGACCTTCGTGGGGCGGGAGCCGATCGCGCAGGCGCACGGGATGACGGTGGCGGAGCTGGCGCGGCTGTTCAACGCCGAGTTCCTGGCGGAGCCGGTTGCGCTGACGACGGTACGGATGTCGGGGTGGCGGCGCGCGGACTTCTTCGACGCGACGGGGTTGCCGTGGGTCCCGCCGAGCCCCAACATGCCGACCCCGGACACCGCCCTGGTGTACGCGGGGACCTGCCTGTTCGAGGGGACGAACCTGTCGGAGGGCCGGGGTACGACGCGCCCGTTCGAGCTGCTGGGCGCGGAGGGGATCGACCGGCGGTGGGCGCAGGCGGCGAACGCGCTGGAGCTGCCGGGCGTGCGGTTCCGGGAGGCGTACTTCGCGCCCACGTTCTCCAAGTTCCAGGGGAAGACGGTGGGCGGGGTGCAGCTGCACGTGCACGACCGTGCGGCGTTCGACCCGGTGCGGACCGGCATCGGGCTGCTGGTGACGGCGAAGCGGAGCTGGGGCGGTTTCGCCTGGCGGCCGGACAACTGGATCGACAAGCTGACCGGTTCGGCGAAGGTCCGCACCCTGATCGACGCGGGAGCGGACACGGACGAGGTGGTGGGCGCCTGGGAGGCGGACCTGGCGGCCTTCCGGGCGGTGCGGCGCGCATACCTGGCGTACCACTGACAGCGGGACTGCCGGCGGCCCCGTTCGACGTCCCGTCACCGAACCGGCCAACGCGCACGGGCGCGGCGGCCATCGCACGACGGCGGCCGACGGCCGTATCCCGCCGATGTCGCCGACCGGGACGAGGAGGCGGGATCATCGTGGTCCCGGACAGGCGTTCGCACCGGCCGGGGCCCGGCATTGCCCTGAGCCCGCCGGACGGTGAGGGAGCGTCACTTTCTCGCAATCGCCACGCCGGGCGCCGTGGAGGCAATTCGCGTCAGATGTCCCGCTGATGGCCTCCATTCGTTTTTCGATGGAGCCGAACTGGGAACCCGTACGTCCATTCATCGACTCCGAAGTACGAGCGACGGAGGTGGCAGTGGATGGCCGGATTCCGGAGTCTTGCGAGACAGGTGCGTGATCCGAGGTGCGATCTGGCGCTGCGGCGGTATTCGCTGCGCAAGTGCCTTGAGCGGTTCGCCCCTTATGGGCACCGGGCGACCTGGGACCACCTGTGCAGCAGGCACAGGTTCGGGCCCGAGGACCGGGAGCCCGATCCGGCGCGGCTGGTGGCCGCGCTCGACGAGTTGGAAGAGGCGCGGGCGGTCTGGCTCGCGTACGAGGAGCAGTTCGCGGAGCGCCGCAAGCGCGAGAAGCACGACGGGCTGCGACGGCCCGGCTGGATCGACGACTGGCACCGGCGCACCTGGGGCGGCAACGGCATAGCTCGGTGCGACGACCCGTCGGTGCACCCGAGGGTGCCGCTGGCGGAGGCGCTGCGGCGGCTGATCGCCGCCCTGGAGGCCGGGCCGGGTGAACACTGCCCGGTGTGCGCGGGGGACGCGATCGTCTGGCGGCCGGACCTGTCGAACGAGCCGTGGTTCGGGCCGGTGTGCACGGGCTGTGGCGTGGTGGTGCCGCAGGCCGTCCTGACGCCCGAGGCGCTGGCGGCGGTCAAGCGGGGACGGCGCAAGGAGCTCGTGTCGGTGGCGTGAGCGCACCAGCGCGGGGGCGGGCGCCGCAGCCGGCACGCCCCCGTTGCCGGAGCGGGCCCGTTGCCGGATCGGGTCCCGTTGCCGGATCGGGCCGTTGTCAGTGGCGGGTGTCACCATCGGGGCATGATCCAGGTCTGCCTGAACGGGCGCCGCGGAACGGGGGGTTCCGCGGCCGTGCCCATGCCGCCCCGCGCGCCGGCCGGGGCGCTGACGGCGATACGGGAGGCGGTGGACGTCCCGGTCGGCGTCACCCCTGGCACCCCGGGTGTCGCGCGTGCCGGCCGAGGTGGCGTGACGGTATCAGGCGCCAAAACCGGTGGGCCACCGGATTCGCACGGGCGAGAGTGGGCGGCGACGAGAACCGCACCACGAGGAGACCACCACCATGTCGACCCTGCGTGTCACCGCCGAGCTGCTGACCGTTCACGAGCATCCGAACGCCGACGCCCTGGAGCTGGCCCAAGTGGGCCTGTACCGCGCGGTCGTCGCCAAGGGCGCCTACCGCACCGGTGACGCCGCCGTCTACATCCCCGAGCAGGCGGTGCTGCCGCCCGCGCTCGTCGAGGAGCTGGGCCTGACGGGACGGCTGGCGGGGAAGGCGTCGAACCGGGTGAAGGCGGTCCGGCTGCGCGGGGAGCTGTCACAGGGCCTGGTGTGCCGGCCGCGTGCGCTGGCGGAGGTGGACCTGGCGCGGGCGGCGGCCGAGGGGACGGATTTCGCGGAGGCGCTGGGCATCACCAAATGGGTGCCGCCGGTGCCGACGACGATGAACGGCGACGTGGAGCCGGCGCCCGGCCTGCTGCCGTGGGTCGACATCGAGAACATCCAGCGGTATCCGGACGTCTTCGAGCCGGGCGAGCCGGTGGTCCTGACCGAGAAGCTGCACGGCACGGCCTGCCTGATGACGTACGTCGCCGGCGACGAGCGGGTGCTGGTCTCCTCCAAGGGCTTCGGCGCCAAGGGCCTGGCCCTGAAGGAGGACCCGCGCAATCTGTACTGGCGGGCGATCCGCGCCCATGACGTACCGGCGGTGGCCGCACGCCTCGCCGCCGAGCTGGGCGCGAGCCGGGTCGGCGTGTTCGGCGAGGTGTACGGGGCGGGGGTGCAGGACCTGGGGTACGGCGCCAACGGCCGCAGCGAGGAGCTGGGTTACGCGGTCTTCGACGTCTCGGCCGAGATCGACGGCCACGTCCGCTGGCTGGACCCGGCCGAGCTGCCGTCGGTCGAGCTGCCGCTGGTGCCCCGGCTGTACGCGGGGCCGTACGACATAGCGAAGGTGCTGGAGCTGGCCACCGGCCGGGAGACGGTCTCGGGGCGGGAGCTGCACCTGCGCGAGGGCGTGGTGATCCGGCCCGCGACCGAGCGGTACAGCCCCGTGGTGGGCGGGCGGGCGATCGCGAAGGCGGTGAGCCCGGCCTACCTCACCCGTAAGGGCGGCACGGAGTACGAGTGAAATTTCTTGAGCCCCCTCTTGTCAACTTTGGCTCTCGGAGTTATAAGAAATAAGGCAGACGGTCAGCAGCATCCGTCAGTACACAGAGGAGGGACCGATGATGCTGATGCGGACCGACCCCTTCCGTGAGCTCGACCGGCTCACCGAGCGCCTGCTGGGCACCAGCGCCCACCCGGCGGCCATGCCGATGGACGCCTACCGCGAAGGGGACACCTTCGTCGTCCAGCTCGATCTCCCGGGCGTCAGCCCCGACAGCATCGATCTGGATGTCGAGCGCAATGTGCTCACCGTCAAGGCCGAGCGCCGTACGGCTCCGGACGGCGACGCCGAGATGGTGATCGCCGAGCGGCCGTCCGGCACGTTCAGCCGCCAGCTGTTCCTCGGCGAGACGCTGGACACCGATCGCATCGAGGCGTCCTACGACGTCGGTGTCCTGACCCTGCGGATCCCGGTCGCCGAGCAGGCCAAGCCGCGCAAGATCGAGATCAGCGGCGGGAGCGACCGCAAGCAGATCAGCGGCTGATCAGCGGCTGATCCGGCCCGCCGCCCGGCATGATGGGCGGGGACGGGTCTCCCGGCCCCGCCCATGACCATCGAGCGATGCCGAGGGAGAGAGATGCGCATGCAGTGGGACGCGTTCTTGGCCGCGGTGCAAGAACGCGGCGAATACCCCTCCCGGCGCGAGGCCGACCGGGCCGCCCGCGTCGTCCTGGCCCTGCTGGGCGCACACCTCGTCGGCAACGAGCGGGCCGAGCTGGCCGCCGGCCTGCCCGAGACGTGCGCCCTGGTGCTGCTCAACCCGCTCCCCGCCGCCGAACCGCTCGGGCCCGACCGGTTCGTGCGTGCCACGGCCGCGTGGATCGACGGCGCCACGGAGGAGACGGCCAAATGGGACATCGGCGCCGTCCTCAGCGTCGTGGCCGACACGGCGGACGAGGACCTGATGCGCCGTATCCTCCTCCAGCTGCCGCCCGGCTACGACCTGCTGTTCGGCCGCCCCGGCATGACGGAGCAGAGCACCCCCTCCCAGCCCGGGACGTCCGAGCCCGGCCTGCCTCCGGAAGCCTGACCCCGGAGGCCCGGCAAGGAGGCCTGGCCCGGAGGCCTGCGCCTCGGGTCTACTGCGCTGCCGCCTCCTCCGACGTCGGCCGGGGCCGTTCGGGCAGGAGGCGGGAGCCGACCATCCGCTCACCGAAGACGTCGTCCGGATTGGACAGGACGCACGTCTTCAGGGACAGGCAGCCGCATCCGATGCAGTCGGTGAGGTGGTCCCGCAGCCTGCTCAGCTGCTTGATCCGCTCGTCGAGTTCCGAGCGCCACGCCTCGGACAGGCGCGCCCAGTCCTCCCGGTTGGGGGTGCGCCCCTCGGGCAGTTCCGCCAGGGCGTCCCTGATCGTCGCGAGCGGAATGCCCACGCGCTGGGCGGCCCGCACGAACGCGACGCGGCGCAGCGCGTCCCTGCTGTAGCGGCGCTGGTTGCCGCTGGTGCGGCGGCTGGTGATCAGCCCCTTGGACTCGTAGAAGTGCAGGGCCGAGACGGCCGCCCCGCTGCGCGCGGAGAGCTGGCCGACGGTGAGTTCGTGGATCTTCTCTGGAATCTGCGGCACCCCTCGAACCCTACTGCTCCTCTCCGGGCGGTCCGTTGACAGGACCGCACCCGCCCCAGCATGCTGAGCAAGCGCTTAGACACCCCATGAGTACATGAGTCAGGGAGCTGGGAGATGGCAGAGCCGAGGATCTTCACGTCCGCCGACGAGCTGCGCGCCGCGGTCGGCGAGCAGCTGGGGCACAGCGACTGGGTGGAGATCGAACAGAAGCGGATCGACCTGTTCGCCGAGGCCACCGGCGACCACCAGTGGATCCACGTGGACCCGGAGCGGGCCGCGGCCGGGCCGTTCGGGACGACCATCGCGCACGGGTACCTCACCCTGTCGCTGCTCCCGCTCCTCGTACCGCAGATCATGCGGGTCGAGGGCATGAAGATGGGCGTCAACTACGGGACGAACAAGGTCCGCTTTCCCGCCCCGGTGCCGGTCGGGTCGCGGCTGCGCGCGACCGCCGTCCTCAAGGACGTGGCGGACGCGGGCGGCGGCGTGCAGCTGACGGCCGTGGTGACGGTGGAGCGGGAGGGCGGCGACAAGCCGGTGTGCGTCGCCGAGTCGCTGTCCCGCTACTACTTCTGAGCCCGCGCGGCCCCGGCGCCCACCATGCGCAGCACGAGGTCGGCGTAGAGCGCGCCGACCTCGTCGGGCGTCCGGCGCCCCCCGGTGCTGAACCAGCGGGCCACGTCGATGCAGAGCGAGAGCACGGCGAGGGTGGTGCCGGAGACGTCGGGGACGTCGAACTCCCCCGCCGCGACGCCCTCGTTGATGATGCGGCGCACCGCCGCGTCGCTCTTGCGGCGCAGCTCGAAGATCTCGGCGCGGTGCTCGTCGCTGAGCGACTCCAGTTCGTACTGGACCACGCGCGCGGTGGTGCGCCGGCCCGCGTGCCAGCGGACGAAGGAGCGTACGGCGTCGGCGAGCCGCTCGGTGGCGGTTCCGGGGCCGTCGGCGGCCGCCTGGAGGATCTCCAGCGCCTTCACATGGCCGATCCGGCTGATCCGGTGGAGGAGCTCTTCCTTGGTCTTGTAGTGGATGTAGAGCGCGGCCGGGCTCATCCCGGCCCGGCCCGCGATGTCGCGGGTGGTGGTGGCGTGGTAGCCGCGCTCGGCAAAGGCCTCGACGGCGGCGACGAGCAGCCGCCTGGCCGCGTCAGGGGTCACCTCGTCCCATGGCGTGTCCTCGCCGCCGGCCGTTTCCTCCGCCGTGCTCATCGTTCGCCCCTTCCGGTGTCCAAGGACCTTCCGGTGTCCAAGGACGAACACCATACCCCGAAGTGAGCAAGCGCTTAGAGCTTCTGGAACGGGTCGTGTTCGGCGAGCAGCTTCTCCAGCCTGGCCTGGTCGACCCTGCTGACGATCTGCCCGGCCTCCTGCCGGTCGCGGACGACCTTGGCGAGGGTGAAGGCGGAGGTGGTGAGGTAGAGGACGGCGATGCCGAGGAAGGCGCGCACCCAGGCGTCGGTCTCCAGGTTGAAGATGCCGAGGGCCACCGCGCTCAGGGCGATCGCGAAGGAGGCCACGGCCTGGCCGTAGTAGGCGGCCGTGTTCTGCTGCTTGACCGGTGTGTCACTCATGCCGGAAAGGATGCGCGGCCGCGGCGCGACCCGCATCCGTCCCCGTACTCATGCCGTACTCAGAACGCGGAGACCCCCGTCAGCGCGCGGCCGATGATGAGCTTCTGTATCTGGCTGGTGCCTTCGTAGAGGGTCATCACGCGTGCGTCGCGCAGCAGTTTGCCGACCGGGTACTCGTCGATGTAGCCGTAACCGCCGAAGACCTGGAGGGCGTTGTTGGCGGAGCGTACGGCGGCCTCGGAGGCGAACAGCTTGGCCTTGGAGGCGGCCGTGGCGAACTCCCGGCCCCGGTCGACGAGGTCGGCGACCCGCCAGGTCAGCAGCCTCGCCGCGTCGACGTCGACGGAGATGTCGCTGATCAGTTCCTGCACGAGCTGGTACGAGGCGATGGGCTTGCCGAACTGCTCGCGCTCGCCCGCGTACCGCACGGCGGCGTCCAGTGCGGCCTGGGCGATGCCGACGCAGCCGGCGGCGACCGACATGCGGCCCTTGGCGAGCGCGGACATGGCGATGGAGAAGCCCTTGCCCTCCGGGCCCATGAGCGCGGAGGCGGGCACCCGTACGTCCTGGAGGACCAGCTCGGCGGTGGCCTGGCCACGCAGGCCGAGCTTGCCGTGGATGGTGCGGCGGGTGAGGCCGGGCGTGTCGGTGGGGACGAGGAAGGCGGAGACGCCCCGGTGGCCGGGGGTCTCATTGGTGCGGGCGAAGAGGAGCACCACATCGGCCCAGGTGCCGTTGGTGATGAACATCTTGGTGCCGTTGATGACGTAGTCGCCGCCGTCGCGCACGGCGCGGGTGGTGAGGTTCCCGGCGTCGGAGCCGGTGCCGGGCTCGGTGAGGCCGAAACAGCCGATCGCGTCACCGGCGGTGAGGCGGGGCAGCCAGTGGTGCTTCTGCTCCTCGTCGCCCCAGGCGGCGATGGTCTTGGCGACCAGGCCGAGCGAGACGGACACGATGCCGCGCACGGACGAGTCGCCGCGCCCCAGCTCCTCGGTGACCAGGCAGTACGCGAGGTGGTCGCCGCCGGAGCCGCCGTACTCCTCGGGGATGGTGAGGCCGAGGAATCCGAGCGCGCCGAGCTTCTTGACGATCGACTTGTCGACGTTCTCGGCACGGTCCCACTCGACGACGTGCGGGGCGATCTCGCGCTGGACGAAGTCCTCGGCGAGCTGCCTGACGGCTGCCTGCTCCTCGCTCGGTTCCAGGTTCATACGCGGACACCCCACTTTAACTATCACTGCTAGTTTCTTTGGTCAGGCCTACTATGTGCCGCATGGCCCGACCGCGCAAGCCCCTCCTCAGCCGAGACCGCATCGTCGCCACGGCCGGTGCCCTGGTGGACGCGGAGGGGCTGGAGGCCGTCTCGACCCGGCGCCTCGCGGCGGAACTGGGCGTCAGCGGGCCGTCGCTCTACAACCACTTCCGCACGAAGGACGAGATCCTGGAGGCGGTGGCGGACTCGGTGAGCGCCAAGGTCGACCTGTCGATGTTCGAGGAGGACGACGGCCGCGACTGGCGCACGGCGCTGCACGACTGGGCCGTCTCCTACCGCGCGGCCCTCACCGACCACCCCAACATCGTCCCGGTCCTCGCCCGCGGCCCCGGCCGCCGCCCGGCCGGCCTGCGCGTCGCCGACGCCGTCTTCGGCGCGATGGTCCGCGCGGGCTGGCCCCCGGCGCAGGCCACCCACATCGGCGCGCTGATGCGCTACTTCATCACGGGCTCGGCGCTCGGCTCCTTCGCGCGCGGCTTCGTCGACGACGAGACGGCGTACGACCCGGCCGACTACCCGCACCTGGGCCAGGCGCACCTGCTCGCCGAGCGGCAGGAGGAAGTCGACGAGGGCGCCTTCGAGACGGGCCTGCGGGCGCTGCTGGACGGGCTGACGGCGCAGTACGAGGCCGTACGGGACCGGAATGTACGTGACCGGGGCGTACGTGACCAGGGTGCACGTGACCGGCGTGTACGTGACCGGGGCGGTTCGGCGCCGGCCGAGGCGTAGAGCCCGGCGGGTGCGGTGGTCCCGCGCTCCCGGCCGCGGCGGCGGACGGCGGCCGCGGACGGCGGCCGGGAGCGGCGTACCCGTCAGTGGGAAGCGGCCCGTGCCGCCCGGGAGGCCAGGATCCTGATGGAGACCAGGGCGATCACGGCGAGGCCCATGATGTAGCCGGAGACGGCCATCGACGTGCCGGTGGCCTCCAGCAGCAGCACCATCACGAACGGCGCCAGGCCGCCGCCGAACACGGCCGCGATCTGGTAGCCGAGCGAGGCCCCGGTGTAGCGCATCTCCGCCGTGAACAGCTCGGCGAACAGCGCCGCCTGCGGCCCGTACATGATGCTGAGGAAGCAGCTGGTGACGAACGTGCCGACGGCCAGCCACAGCAGCGACCTGGTGTCGATGAGCAGGAACAGCGGCACCGCCCACACCAGCAGTCCGACCGCGCCCAGCGTGTAGATGCGCAGCCGCCCGATGCGGTCGGACAGGGCCGCGGCGGCCGGGATCAGCACCAGCTGGGTGAGGCTCACACAGAGCGAGACGGTGAGGACCGCGCCGCGCTTCATGTCGAGCTCGCGGGTCGCGTAGTCGAGCACGCCGGTGATGATGATGTAGAACGTCGCGGTGTTGACGGCGAAGGATCCGCCGGCCAGGAAGACCGTGCCCAGGTGGCTGCGCAGGATGGTCCGCAGCGGCGAGCGCTTCGCGGTCTTCTCCTGCTCGGCCAGGGCCCGTTCGGCCTCCTTGAACGCCGGGGTCTCCTCCACGCGCGCGTGGATGTACCAGGCGAGGCCGAGGACGAGGAAGCCGACGAGGAACGGCACCCGCCATCCCCAGCCGGCGAACTGCGCGTCGCTGGTGAAGGCCCCGGCGACCAGGAACACGGTGTTGGCGGTCACCACGCCGATCGGGACGCCGAGCTGGACGAGGCTGCCGTACAGGCCCCGCTTGCCCTCGGGGGCGTACTCGGTCGCCATGAGCATCGCGCCGCCCCACTGGGCGCCGACGGCGATGCCCTGGAGGACGCGGAAGAGGACGAGCAGCACCGGAGCGGCGATGCCGATCGTCTCGTACGTGGGGAGCAGGCCGATACCGGCGGTGGCGAGGCCCATCAGGGTGAGCGCGAGGACGAGCATGGGCTTGCGGCCCCGTTTGTCGCCGAAATGGCCGGCGATGATCCCGCCGACGGGCCGGGCGAGGAACCCGACGGCGAAGGTGGCGAAGGCGGCGAGGACACCGGCGGACGAGCTGCCCGCCGGGAAGTAGAGGTCGCCGAGGACGAGAGCCGCGGCGATACCGAAGACGAAGTAGTCGTACCACTCGACGGCCGAGGCGAGCGCGGCCGCGGTGGCCACCCTGCGCCGGTTCCGGGTGCTGGGGGCGGAGGCGGTGGAAGGGGGAGGGGGAGGGGGTGCCGTGTCCATGCGGTGCACACTCCGTTTTGGGTGCGGGGGACGAAAGGGGGGCGGCGCCGTGAATTGCGGGGACCGTACCGACCAGCCGGTACGGTGGTCAACGGGTGAGAAGGCAACGGTTCCGCTTCGGTCCCGGCCACCGTCCCCGTACGGCGTCCCGGACGGCGTCCCGTACGGCCCCGGGCAGCACGAACACCCCGGCCGCGGGCAGCGGCCGGGGTGTTGGCGGGGCGGGCGCGAAGGGCTAGAAGACGACCAGGGCGCGTCCGCCCTTGCCCGCGATCATGTTGTCGAAGGCCGCCGGGATGCCCTCCAGCCCGATCCGCTCGGTGACCAGCGCGCCCAGGTCGAGGCGCCCGGCGCGGATGTGCCCGGCGAGGACGGGGAGGTCCTCGGCGGGGTTGGAGTTGCCGTACACGCAGCCGGAGAGCGTGCGGCCCCAGTGGAAGATCTCCAGGGCGTTGAACGTCACCTGCTGGTCCTTGCCGCCGATGCCGACGACCGTGGTGCGGCCCCCGCGCCGGGTGGAGTCCCAGGCGGTACGGATGGTGGCGGCGCGGCCGACGCACTCGACGGCCACGTCGGCGCCCTGGCCGCCGGTGAGCTTGCGCACCTCCCTGGCGGTGGTGTCGGAGGCCACGACGTACTCGGTGGCGCCGGCCTGCCGGGCGAGTGCCTCCTTCTCCGGGGACACGTCCACCGCGATGATCGTCCCCGCGCCCGCGATCCGGGCGGCCTGGAGGGTGGCCAGGCCCACCCCGCCGACGCCGAACACGACGACCGACTCGCCCTCGCGCACGCGCGCGGAGTGGTGGATCGCCCCGTACCCGGTGAGGGCGGCACAGCCCAGCAGGGCGGCGTCGGTGAGCGGGACGCCGTCGGGAACGGGCAGCACGCAGTTGGCGGCGACGACGGTCTCCTCGGCGAACGCGGCGACGTTCAGGCCCGGGTGGAGTTCCGTGCCGTCCTCGGTGACGGCGTAGACGGCGCCCGCGCCGGTGAGGGCGTCGGCGCACAGCCACACCTCACCGAGCGTGCAGGGGTGGCACGAACCGCAGGACGGCGCCCAGTTGAGGACGACGCCGTCGCCGGGGGCGACATGGGTGACGCCCTCTCCGACGGCGAGCACGGTCCCGGCGCCCTCGTGGCCCAGGACGGCGGGGACGGGCACCCGCATGGTGCCGTTGGACAGGGACAGGTCGGAGTGGCAGACACCGGCGGCGGCGAGGCGGACCCTCACCTGGCCGGGGCCGGGCTCCGGGAGTTCGATGCCGGTGATCTCCAGAGGAGCACCTATGGCGGGCAGGACGGCGGCGCGGACCACGATCGTTTTCTCCCGGTATGAGAACTGGTCAGAACTGGAGGGACTTGGTCTGGAGGTACTCGGCGAGGCCGTGCGCGCCCAGCTCGCGCCCGACGCCCGACTCCTTGTAGCCGCCGAAGGGGGCGAGCGGGTTGAACCGGCCGCCGTTGATGTCGACCTGGCCCGCCTCCATGCGGCGCGCGAAGGCGACGGCTTCCGCCTCGTCGCCGGCCCACACGGCGCCGGCGAGGCCGTACACCGTGCCGTTGGCGATGCGCAGGGCGTCGTCCTCGTCCTCGTACTTCAGGAACGAGACGACCGGGCCGAAGATCTCCTCCTGGGCGATGGTCATCTCGGGTGTGACGTCCGCGAAGATCGTCGGGCTGACGTAGTAGCCGCGGTCGAGGGGCGCGTCGGTGCCGCCCACGACGAGCCGGGCGCCCTCCTCGACGCCCTTCTCGATGTAACCGCGCACGCGCTCCAGCTGCTTGGCGTTGACCATGGGTCCGATCCGGTCGCCCGGGGTGTACTTGGCGACGGCCTGGGCGGCGATCGCCACGGCCTCGTCGTACTGGTCCTTGTGCACCAGCACCCGGGTCAGGGCGCTGCACCGCTGGCCGGAGTTGGACAGGGCGTTGGCGAGGCCGGTCTGGACCGCCTTGGCCAGGTCGGCGGAGGGCAGGACGACGTTGGCGGACTTGCCGCCGAGTTCCAGGGCGACCCGTTTGACGGCCCCGCCCGCGAGCGCGCCGATCCGCTTGCCGACGGCGGTGGAACCGGTGAAGGAGACCAGGTCCACGTCCTCGTGCTCGGCCAGCGCCTGGCCCGCGACCGGCCCGAGGCCGGTGACGAGGTTGAAGACTCCGGCGGGCAGTCCCGCCTCGTCCACGGCCTCGGCGAAGAGCTGCGCGGTCAGCGGGGTGTCCTCGGCGGGCTTGAGGACCACGGTGCAGCCGGCGGCCAAGGCGGGAGCCACCTTGGCAACGACCTGGTGCAGCGGGTAGTTCCAGGGCGTGATCGCGCCCACGACCCCGACCGGTTCGAGCAGGACCGTGGAGTTGCCCACCTTCTCCTGGAACGGGTAGGAGGCCGCCATCTCCGCGTACGTGCCGGTGATCAGCACCGGCAGTCCGGCGTGCACCTGCTGGGCGAACTGCGCCGGGGCGCCCAGCTCCGCCGTCACCGTCCCGGCGATCTCCTCCAGGCGCGCGGCGAGCACGTCCCGCAGGGCGGCGAGCCGCGCGGCCCGCTCGGCGGGCGGGGTGGCCGCCCACGCCGGGAAGGCCGCGCGGGCGGCCCGGACCGCGGCGTCCACGTCCTCGGCCGTGCCGGCCGGGACGTGGGCGATGACCTGCTCGTCGGCCGGGTTCACCACCGCGATGGTGTCGGTGCCGACGGCGGGCCGCCACGCGCCGCCGATGTACATCCCGTCATGGGCCTTCATCCGCTTCTCCTTCGCCGGCGTTCCGGACGTGACTCCTCGGTCGTCCACAACCCAAACTAGCGGTGGTAGTTTTCTGGCGCCAGGGGCTGCGGGGCCGACCACATCACATCAGAAGTCCGCCGTGGTCCTTTCGTCGAGGCGGGCCACGGACTCCTGGCCGAAGGCGCGCTCATAGGCGTCACGGATCCGCTCGATCCTCGGGTCGCGGGCCTTCGCCTCCGCCGCCGGGTACAGCAGGATCAGCTCGTACGAGCGCTCCCGCTCGATCCTCCCGCTCGCGTCCCGCCACTGCCCACGGCCCTCCTGCACGGTCAGCCCCTCCGGGAAGGCGGGCGTGACCTCCCGGTCGATGAACGCCGTGAACTGCTGGTCCGTGACGTCCGGGCCGCCGTCGGGCCGCTCGGTCCCGAAGAACAGCCGCGTCTCCACATAGGCCGTGCCCCGGGAGGTGGCGGCTCCGGCGGTATCACCGGCCCGGTCGCCGAAGGTCGCGTACGCGGCGGGGGCACCGGCCGCGAGCAGGACGGTCGCCGTGGTGACGGCCAGGCGGGAGCGGGTGGTGGACAGGATCGGCATGGCGTATGAGCCCTTTCGGCGCGCGGGTGCGTGAGCGACGGCCACTCTGGCAGTCCGCCGCCGCCCGGTCCGGCCGAAACACCGGATTCGGCCGGATCCGGGCGGCGGTTGCGGTCAGGAGGCCCGGCCCGTCACCACGCCCGTCCCGTCACGACACCCGCCCCGTCACGACGCCCGTCCCGTCACGACGCCCGGTGCGTCACCCGGCCCGACGAGACGGTCAGCCGGATCGGCGCGTCCGCGACCTCGTCGGCCGGCGCGTCGACCGGGTCGACCGCGAACGCCGTGAGGTCGGCGCGCAGCCCCGGCGCGATGCGCCCCGCCACCGCCTGCTCGCCCGCCGCGACCGCCGCGTGCGTCGTGCAGCCCTCCAGCGCCATCAGCCCGCTGAGCCCACGCCCCGTCGACGCCGCACCGCGCGGGGCACGGGCCGTGGCGAGGACCTGCCGCGCGTCGTAGTGGGCGATCGGCCAGTCGGAGCCGAGCGCCAGGTACGCCCCCGCGTCCCGCAGGTCACGGCAGCGCCACGCGCGGGACGCCCGTTCGCCGCCGAGGCGCTTGGACCACTCGTCGGTGCGGTCGGCGCGGGTGTACGCGGTGTGCGGCGGCTGCATGGAGGCGATGACGCCCAGGTCGGCGAACCGGGCGAGCTGGTCGGCGGGCAGCGTCTCGATGTGCTCGATCCGGTGCGCGAGCCGGCCGCTCTCCCCCAGGGACGCGACGGTGTCCAGGACGTGCCGTACGGCGGCGTCCCCGATGGCGTGCGTGGCCGTGCGTACACCGGCGGCGTGGAGGTGCCGTACGGCGGCGCTGTACGCGGCCGGATCCGGCCAGAACGCCTCCGTGCCCTGGCCGTGGCAGTCGGCGTGCTCCAGCCATGCCGTGCCGCCCTCGACGGTGCCGTCCATGAAGAACTTCACCCCGCCGACCAGCCAGTTCCGGCCACGCAGCCGCTGGAGGGCGATCAGTTCGTCCAGCGCTCCCCGGTCGGCGCCCGGCATGCACCAGGGGGCCAGCCTCAGCCGCAGCGGCAGCTCCTCGGCCTCCTCGACGGCCGCCAGCAGATCCGGTACGTCGCCGTCGCCCATGTCCATGACGTGCGCGCCGGTCAGCCCGGTGGCGGCCATGGCGGCCAGCAGCTCCACCAGCCGGGCGCGCCGCTCGTCGTGCGACGGCTTGGGCATCACGGCCGTGACCAGGGCCATCGCCGCGTGCTCGATCAGGTGGCCGGTGGGCCGGCCGGTGGCGTCGCACACGACCTCGGAACGCTGGGCGAAGGTGCGGGGCCCGTCGATCGCGGCGGCCCGCAGGGCGGCCGCGTTGGCGAGGGCGGAGTGGCCGTCGTACAGCCGGATGAAGACCGGGACCCCCGGCAGGACGTCCTCGATGAGGGCACGGTCGACGGGCCGGCCGCCGAAGGCGTTGTGGTCGAGGCCGTACGCGACGACCCAGCCGCCGGTGCGGTCGGCGGTGCGGAGGGCCGCCCGCAGTCCGTCGACGTCGGTGACCGTGGACAGGTCGAGTCCGGTGGCCATGTCCAGGCCCCACACGGGGTGGCTGTGGGAGTCGGTGAGGCCCGGGGTGAGGGTGGCCCCGGCGAGGTCGACGGTCTCGGTGCCCGGGCCCGTCCAGTCACGTGCGTCGGAGGCGTCGCCGACGGCGGCGATCAGCCCGTCGCGTACGGCGACGGCGGTGGCGTGCGGGTGGGCGGGGTCGAGGGTGCGGACCTTGGCGCCGGTGAGGACGAGGTCGGCTGCGGGCACGGACGTACTCCTTGCTGGGTTCATGCGACGGGCTCGGCGGACTGCGCGGGCTGTGCTCGCTCTGCGGGCTCCGACTCCGCGGGCTCGGCGGACTCCGGGGACTCCCGGGACTCGGCGGGCTCCGCGGCGAACCGGGCGTACACCTCGGGGCGGCTGCGGCGCAGTCGGAGGGCGATCAGCAGGCCGAGGAGGAAGACGCCCGGGACGACGGCGACCAGGACGGTGTTGACGGTGGGCGAGGCCCCGGTGAAGAGGTCGATCTTCGATACGACCAGGGCGATCGCGGCGGTGAGGAGGACGGCGGCGGTCACGGGTGCGACGACCGTGCGCACGACGCCCTCGCTGTGGCGGACGCGGCGGAAGTAGAACGGGATCGCGAGGGCGGCCAGCAGCTGCAGCGCCAGCAGCCCGATGCTGCCGGGGGTGTTCACCCAGAGCAGGAGCTGCGTGTACGGGTCGGCCCCGGCGAGCGCGAAGGCGAGCACGACGATCAGCCCGAGGACGGTCTGGGCGGCCCCGGCCAGGTACGGGGAGCCGTGCCGGGGGTGCACCTTGGCGAGGGCGGCGGGCAGGACGCCCTCCTCGGCGAGGGCGAGGCTGTAGCGGTTGATGGCGTTGTGGAAGGCCAGCAGCGAGGCGAGGATGCTGGTCACGATGAAAATGTGCATCAGGTCCGCCGCCCAGGCCCCCACATAGGTGGTGATGGCGGCGAAGAACAGGCCGCCGGGGTCGTCGGCCGCCGCCTTGACGACCTGCGCGTCGCCGAACGCCTGGATCACGGCCCAGACGATGAACGCGTAGAACACCCCGAGGAAGCAGACGGCGATGTACGTGGCGCGGGGGACGGTGCGGCCGGGGTCGCGGGCCTCGCGGCGGTAGATCACCGTGGACTCGAAGCCGGTGAAGGCCGCGAACGCGAACGCGAGGACGGCGGCGGTGCCGGGGACGAGGAAGTTGTCCGGGGCGAGGGAGGCCAGGGACAGCCCGTCGGCGCCGCCCTTGAGCAGGACGCCGCCGGCGAGGAGGACGAGTATGCCGGTCTCGGCGACGAGGAGGACACCGAGGACCTTGGCGCCGAAGTCGATGGAGCGGTAGCCGCCGTACCAGATGAGGACCAGACCGACGAGGGCGATGGGCAGCCACGGGATGTCGACGCCCCACAGGGCGTGGGCGGTGTCGGCGGTGGCGCTGCCGAGGAGCCCGTACACGCCGATCTCCATGCCGTTGTAGCCCACCACGGCGAGCAGGGCGGCGCCGATGCCGATGGGCTTGCCCAGGCCCTGGGTGATGTACGCGTAGAAGGCGCCGCCGCTGCGGACGTGGCGGCTCATGGTGGTGAACCCGACGGCGAAGACGGTGAGGGTGATCCCGGCGATCAGGTAGCCGACCGGGGCGCCGATGCCGCCCAGCACGATGGCGATGGGCGCGACGCCCGCCATGACGGTGAGCGGGGCGGCGGCGGAGACGACGAAGAAGGCGATGTCGGCGGTGCCGAGGGTGCCGGTGCGGAGCCGGGCCGGCGCGGGCTGCCGCTCGGCTCTCTCCGGGGACGCCTTGGAGGTCACGGACATGGGTGTGGGTGAGCCCTTCTGCATGCGGGGAGGCGGGGGCTGCGAGCGGGCGGAACGGAAGCCGCCGCACGAAAACCTAAAGGCTTTCGGTTTCGGCAATGTAGCCTCCGTCGGAGGATCCGGGAAGAGCCGACGACAGGAGCTTGCGCAATGGGACGGCCGCGCACACCACTGCTCGACCGCGCACGCATCACCACGACGGCGCTGGAACTGGTCGACGAGCAGGGCGAGTTCAGCGTTCCGCAGATCGCCCGGCGGCTCGGTACGCAGACGGGTTCGGTGTACCACCATGTGGACGGCCGGGACGGCATCGTCGAGCTGATGCGGGAGCGGATCTGCGAGGCCATCGACTCCGCCACCCTCGACGTGGAGCCCTGGGACGCGGCGCTGGCCGCCTGGGCCCGTTCGTACCGTGCCGCGTTCGCCGCCCACCCGCGCGTGATCCCGCTGCTGACCACCTCACCGGTGCGGGCACCGAAGGTGCTGGAGCAGTACGAGCGGGCCGTGGGCGTGCTGCTGGACGCCGGGTTCCGCGTGGCGGACGTGATGCCGGTGCTCACCGGCCTGGAGAACCTGGTCCTTGGCTCCGCGCTCGACCTGGCCGCGCCCGAGACGATGTGGGAGCTGACCGAGGAGACCAGCACCCCGCGACTCGCCCGCGCCCTGGAGGCCGTGGGCGCGGGGCGGGCGGAGGCGGCCTTCGAGGTGGCCCTGGCGGGGCTGATCGGCCACTGCCGGACGGTGCTCGGCCGCCCGGGTCACGCCCCCTGACGCGCCCTGCGGCGCGCCGCCCTCCCCGTCCCCGCCCCCGTCCCGGTCGCCGTCCCGGTGGACGCGTCGGGCCGCCGTCCCACCCGTACCCCCAGTCCCGCCGCCGCGAGCAGCAGGGCGCCCAGCATCACGAACGGGGCGGCCGTCCCGGCGAGCCCGGCGATCAGCCCGGCGGACGCGGGGGCCGCCACCTGGCCGAGCCGGTTGCCCGTCAGCCGCAGGGCGAGGGCCGTGGAGCGGGCCTCGTCGGGGGCGGCCTGGACCACGGTCGTCATCGACAGCGGCTGGCCGACCCCGAGGCAGAAGCCGAGCACGGCCAGCATCACGGCGAGCGCCCACACCGGCACCGGCAGCGCGATGCCCGCGCACAGCAGCCCGGCGAGCAGACACGTCACGGTCAGCAGCACCGTACGGCCCAGCAGCCGGATCATCGGGGTCATCACCAGCCGGCAGGCGATGGTGGCGGCGGCGCGCAGGCTCAGCAGCAGCCCGATGGTGGCGGGAGCGATGGACCGGTGCTCACCGATCACCGGCAGGTAGGCGGTGAGGATGTCCGTCGCGGAGAGCACGGCGAGGCTGATGAAGATTCCGGCGGGCACTCCGCGCGTACGGAGGATGCGGTGTACGGGCACCTTGCCGCCCTCCACGCGCGCGTGCGCCGGGTCCGTGTCCCGGTGCTCGATGCGCCAGAGGGACGTGAAGGACACGGTGGAGACGGCGGCCGCGACAACCAGGGCGAGGGTGCTCGTCCGGCCCATGTCGTCGCCGATGAGCAGCCCCGCCGCGACCGGTCCGACGAGCTGCCCGAGCGAGGCGCCGATGGTGAAGTGGCCGAAGTTGCGGTCCTGTTCGGCCGGCGCCGACTGCCGGGCCACCAGGGACTGGGCGCCGATCACGAAGCAGAGGGGACCGAGCCCCATGACGCCGCTCCACGCCGCCATCCAGGCCAGGGAGCCGGCCGTTCCGCTCAGTGCGCACCCGCCCGCGATCAGTACCACGCCGACGGGCAGCAGGGGCGCGCACCGCCCCCGGTCGGTCCTGCGCCCCAGCGGTACGGCGGCGAACAGCGGCAGCAGGGCGTACACGCCCGCGACGACACCGACCGCGCGCTCGTCCGCGCCCAGCGACAGGGCGCGGTACGACACGGCGGGCCGCGCCATCGACACCGCCCCCTGCGCGAAGCCGAAGGCGATGACGAGGCGCAGCAGCCAGTACCGGCGCTCCATCAGATGATGCCGAAGAGTATTCCGGCGCCGAGCACCACCAGCGAGGTGAGCGCGGCCCACTTCACCGTGAACCGGGTGTGGTCGCCGAACTCCACCTTGGCCATGCCGACCAGGACGTACACGGCGGGCACGAGCGGGCTGGACATGTGCAGGGCCTGGCCGACCAGCGAGGCGCGGGCGATCTCCAGCGGCCCGACGCCGTGCGCGGCACCGGCCTCGGCGAGGACGGGCAGGACGCCGAAGTAGAAACCGTCGTTGGACATGAAGTACGTCAGCGGCAGGCTCAGCAGGCCGGTGACGAGGGCCATGTGCGGGCCCATGGCGTCGGGGATGGCGCCGACGAGCCAGTCCGCCATGTGCTTGACCATGCCGGTGCCGGTGAGGACGCCGGTGAAGACGGCGGCGGCGAAGACCATGCCGGCGACGTTGAGGACGTTGTCGGCGTGGGCGGCGATACGGGCCTTCTGGTCGGGCATGTGCGGGAAGTTGACCGTGAGGGCGAGGGCCGCGCCGATCAGGAAGAGCACCGGGATGGGCAGCACCTCCATGATCATGGCGGTGAGCAGGCCCACCGTGAGGGCGGCGTTGAACCAGTACAGCTTGGGGCGGAGGGTGGGGCGGTTCGGGTCGAGCCCCTGGAAGCCCTCGTCGGCGTTGCCCGGAACGTCCCCGGCGCCGCCGCCCGCCGCCTTGGGCCGGTCCTCTCCCCCACCGGCCGTGACCAGCACGGTCTCCGGCTCGGGCTCGAGGACCTCGTCCAGCGTCAGGTAGCCGAGGCGCTTGCGCTCACGCCGCCCCAGCACGTACGCGAGGGCGAAGACGAACAGCAGGCCGACACCGAGGGCCGGGATCATCGGTACGAATATGTCGCCGGCGTCCAGCTTGAGCGCGGTGGCCGCGCGGGCGGTGGGGCCGCCCCAAGGCAGAGTGTTCATGACGCCGTTGGCGGTGGCGGCGACACCGGTCATCACCACCAGGCTCATCTTCAGGCGCTTGTAGAGCGGGTACATCGCCGAGACGGTGATCATGAAGGTGGTCGAGCCGTCGCCGTCCAGCGAGACGATCGCGGCGAGCACCGCCGTACCGACCACGACCCGCATCGGGTCGGCCTTGCAGAAGCGCAGGATGCCCCGGACGATCGGGTCGAAGAGGCCGACGTCGATCATCACGCCGAAGTAGACGATGGCGAACATCAGCATCGCGGCGGTGGGCGCGAGGTTGCCGACGCCTTCGATGACGTAGTCGCCGAGCTGTGCGCCTTGTCCGACGAGGACGCAGAAGAGGGCGGGGATGAGGACCAGCGCCGCGATCGGCGACATCTTCTTCATCATGATCAGGACCAGGAAGGTCGCGATCATGGCGAAGCCGAGGATTGTCAGCATGGAGGACACCTAACGTTCACCCTTGAACTCCACCGGGGGCGGCGGTCCGGATGACGTTAGGTGCCTCGTTCAGCCGTTAACAAGGTGTTGACGCGTGAGCAATACGAGCAAAACCCCAGGTCAGTGAAGTGCTGATACGTCGACGGGGAAGCCGTTGAGCACGGCGGTGCCGGACAGCGGGTCGAGCCGGGTCCCGTCGAGGAGCTGGTTGACGTTGACGCCGGGGCGCGCCGCGGCGACCGCCATGCGCGTCCCCGGCCGGTCGTGTCCCCACCCGTGCGGGAGGCTCACCACGCCCTTCCGTACGGTGTCGGTGACCTCCACCGGGACCGTGAGCTCCCCGCCCTCGGCCTTGACGCGGGCCGGCGCGCCGTCGGTGAGGCCGAGGCGGGTGGCGTCGTCGGGGTGGACCTGGAGGGTGCAGGTGTTGGTGCCGCTGTTGAGGGTGGGGACGTTGTGCAGCCAGCTGTTGTTGGAGCGCAGGTGGCGGCGGCCGACGAGGACGAGTTCGGCCGCCGGCTCACGGAGTGCGGTACGCAGCCGGGGCAGGTCGGCGGCGATGGGTCCCGGCAGCAGCTCGACGCGCCCGCTGCGGGTCTTGAGCAGCTGCGGGACGCGGGGCTTGAGGGGGCCGAGGTCGATGCCGTGGGGGTGTTCCTTGAGCCGGTCGAGGGTGAGCCCGTACGGGCCGAGGCGCAGCATCAGGTCCAGGCGCCGCTCGGCGCCGGTGCGGCCGGTGAGGCCGGCCGCGTACTCCTTGGGGTCCTGGCCGTAGGCGGGTGAGTGCGGTTCGGTGACGGCCTTGGCGAGGGTGCGTTCGATGACCATGTCGTCGACGGCACCGGGGTCGGCCCCGTCCATGCCGGTGACGGCCAGGATCAGCCGGGCGTGGATCTCGCACTCGTCCATGCGGCCCGCCTCCAGGGGGACGGGCGCGGGGGTGTAACGGGCCTGGTTGTGGACGGCGAAGCCGTTGAACGCGAAGTCGAAGTGGGCGCTCTGGGCGGGCGGCGGCGGGGGCAGGATCACATCGGCGTGGCGTGAGGTCTCGTTGAGGTACGGGTCGACGCTCACCATGAAGTCGAGTTCACCGAGGGCGCGGTCGAGGCGGTCGCCGTCGGGGGCGGAGAGGACCGGGTTGGCGGCGATGGTGATGAGCGCGCGGATCCGCCCCTCGCCGGGGGTTTCGATCTCCTCCGCGAGGGCGGCCATCGGCAGTTCGCCCTTGGCCTCCGGGTGCCCGGACACCCGGCTCGCCCAGCGGCCCAGCGCGAACCCCTTTCCGGGGCCGGCCGCCGGGCGCGGTGCGGGGGCGGTGGCGGAGAGCGGGAACATCGCGCCGCCGGGCCGGTCGAGGTTGCCGGTGAGGACGTTGAGGACGTCGACGAGCCAGTTGGTGAGAGTGCCGTACGCGACGGTGCTGCCGCCGACCCGCCCGTACACGGCCGCCGCCGGCGCCGCCGCCAGCTCGCGGGCGAGCGCCCGGATGGTGGCGGCGTCCACGTCGCACGCACCGGCCACCGCCTCGGGCGTGAACTCCCGTACGGCTTGCCGGACTTCCTCCACCCCTTCGACATGCTCGGCGAGCGCCCCGAGGTCGCTCAGGCCCTCCGCGTACAGCACGTGGACGAGGGCGGCGAGCAGGAGCGCGTCCATGCCGGGGCGGATGGCGACGTGCCGGTCGGCGAGGCGCGCGGTGCGGGTGCGGCGCGGGTCGACGACGGTGAGGGTGCCGCCGCGTTTGCGCAGCGCCTTCAGCTTGCCGGGGAAGTCGGGGGCGGTGCACAGGCTGCCGTTGGAGTCCAGCGGGTTGGCGCCGATCACCAGCAGGTGGGCGGTGCGGTCCAGGTCCGGGACGGGGATGGCGAACGCGTCGCCGAACATCAGCCCGCTGGAGACGTGCTTGGGCATCTGGTCGAGCGTGGACGCGGTGAACAGGCTGCGGGTGCGCAGCGCGCCGAGCAACACCGGCGGATAGAGGGCGCCCGCCATGGTGTGGACGTTGGGGTTGCCGAGGACGACCCCGACGGCGTCGGCGCCGTGCCGCTCGACGACCAGCGGCAACCGGCGCGCCACCAGGTCGAACGCTTCCTCCCAGCCGGCCTCCACCAGGGCGCCCTCCTTGCGCACCAGAGGGGTCCGCAGCCGGTCGGGGTCGGCGTCGAGCTCACCGAACGACGCACCCTTGGGACAGATGAACCCCTGACTGAAGACGTCGTCCCGGTCACCGCGCACACCGGTGACACGTGTGCCGTCGAGGGTGAGGGTGAGCCCGCAGGTGGCTTCGCAGAGCGGGCAGATACGGAGGGCGGTGGGCATGGAGGCCTCCCGGGGCGGCGGCGTTGACGGTGACGCGCAGATGCGCCGAGCATACCGACCGGTAGGCATGCTGGCGATGGCCGGGAAGCGGCATCGCACGGTTATCTCAGCGCCCTCCAGGAGCGCGGCGCCGGCGGATGCGGGCGTCAGCGGTGTGCGGGGCCGTGATGGTGCTGTCTTCCGGTACGGCGCGGGCCGCGAGGGTGACGCCGCTGTTGATGCAGGTACGGCGGCCGACGGCGACGCCCGGGCCGAGGCTGATGTTGTTGCCGGTCTGGACGTTGTCGCCGATCAGCGCGCCGAACCGGCGCGTACCGCATCGGTACAGCCCTGAATGTGGACGCCGGGCCCGACGATGACGTCCTCGCCGACGATGGCTGTGGGGTGGATGAACGCGGAGGTCTCAGCGCAGCGCGGGGTGGAGGGTCTCGTAGTGGTCGCACAGGGAGTTCACCGACAGCGCGACCTTCTTGGCGTGACGGAAGCAGGCATCCCATCCGGGGCCGGGCGGGGTGTACAGCCGCCTCCACGCTTCTTCGGTGCCGATCTGAGCCACCCTGGCCGGCACGTCACCGACCGGCATCGTACGAATAAGCGCCCGCACCTCCGGCACCAGCAACCGCACATGGCAGTGCAGGGTGTCGATCAGGACGTCCAGTTCCCCAGGCGGCAAGAGCGCCGACTCAAGGGTGAGGGCGTACCGGGCGGTGTCGCGCATCGTGGCGAGATCGAGTGGTCTCGGGTCCATCGCTGCTCCTGTCCCCACGTGCGGTGCCGACCAGTCCTGGCGGAGGTCGTCGGCACCGCTGCCGTCGGGGCATCACGCTAGGTGTACAACTTGTCACAGCCCAGCGACGCGATGTGACACCTTGTCAGCAGGTTCTCCGCGTACTCGCACGTCATGTCCTAGCCCTCACACTGAGGGGTCGACGCCCAACCGTGCTGCCAAGCCGCGCAGTTCGGCGTTGCGCCGTCGCTCCGACTCCAGCATGTCCCGCACGGTGGCGGCCGCGAGCACCTGATACCGGATCCACTCGGGCTGCTCCCCTTCCACCTCAAGCATGGTTTCCAGAGCGTCGGCGTGGTTGCCGGTCTGGTACTGGGCTTGTGCCACGTCAAGCCGGTGGGCAGCCCGATGTACGGGGCGGTTGATGGCGCGTACGTCCACCTTGCGAGCCGCCCGGAGCGCCAGATCGGGTCGTGGGTCGTCGCCTGCCAGCGCGATGTTCACGCGCTGCGTCCGGACGTCGGGCACGCTGAAGGCGGTTCCGTACCGCCGGAGCGGCCCCGACTGCACGGCAGCGGCTTCCGCTGCCTTCAGCATGGCCGCCGCTTCGGTGTGCTGCCCTCGCCGCGCGGCAGGCGTAGCCGCAGCCAGCAGCAGGTTGCCGTACACCGCGAACTGATCCTTCGTGCCCTTACGGAAGCCGGGTTCCAGCGCATCAGCCTTTCGCTCGGCGACCCGTTGCGCTTCCTCCCACCGGCCTTGCCGGAGCAGCACCCAGGACAGGGTGGATACGCCCATCCCCTCCAGCAGCGGGTCGGAGGCTCGCTGCGCGGCCAGCAGTTGCTTCTCGACAGCGACGAACGCCCAACTGGTATGGCCCGCCTGGGTGGCGAGGGAGGCGGCCAGTTGGTAGGCGAGCGCCATCTGCCTCCACACCTTCTCCACGTCCGCACCACGGGCCTCACGCGCCACCGCGCGGCCTTCTCGAAGGAGGAGAGGCAGATGACCGGACAGCGCGCTGTACTCGCCCTGCCAGTACAGCTCCGTGGCTGCTCGTGCGGACTCCATCCACTCCGCCGGAGGTGGCGGGTCGTCGTCGATGCCGTCCATGAGCACACCGGGCAGGGCACC
Organism: Streptomyces sp. CB03234; assembly: GCF_001905885.1. Taxonomy (GTDB): domain Bacteria; phylum Actinomycetota; class Actinomycetes; order Streptomycetales; family Streptomycetaceae; genus Streptomyces. The sequence continues at coordinate 367,979 of NZ_LIYH01000007.1, forward strand.
GATGTCCTGGATCGCATCTCGCAGGGCGATCAGGCCGCCGTCGTCGGGTTGGTGCTGAGTCACCGTCGGCTGCCCCAGCAGGCGTTCCAGCTCAACATCAAGAGCGAACGCGAGTGCACGAAGAGTTGACAGGTGAGCGGATTGACGACGGTTCTGTTCCAGCTTTTGAACGATGGAGACGCTGACGCCTGCCCTGTCGGCGAGTTCCTCCTGGGTGAGGCCCCGGAATTCGCGCAGACCCCTGAGCCGGTCGCCGATGGTGGTCGTGCTCATGCAAAAACCCCCAGAGAGTCGTGGTTCCGCGCTCAATTCCAAGGCGCGCCGACCGGAACGCACCAAGGCGCCCCTGCCCGGCTTCGCAAGGGGCCCTTACCCAAGGACCGGCGCCAGGTAGGCGTGGAGCAGGGCGCGGGTCTCGGTGATCAGGTCCGGGTCGCCCGGGGGGCCGGTGCGGAAGGCGAGGCGGAGCAGGGCGTCGGCGGCTTCGACGGCCACCAGCACCTTGCGGCGCAGCAGGGCGTCGGCGGTGCGGTCGAGGTGGGCGGCGAGCAGGGCGCAGACGCGGTCGGCGACGAGGTGGTTGGCGAGGTGGTCGGTGTCGTCGGCCGGTTCGTCCACGGTTGCCGGGACACCGAAGTCGACGAGGCCGAAGCCGGGGACGGTGCGCTTCATGGCGAGGTACTCGTCGAGGACGACGTCGACCACCCCGGCCGGTGCGCGGTCGGCCAGGCGGGCCGCCACGCGCTCGGCGTAACGGTCGAGGTTGCGGTGGGCGAGGGCGGCGACCATGGCGCGCTTGTTGGAGAAGAAGCGGTAGACCGATCCGATCGGTACGCCGGCGCGCACGGCGACGTCCCGGGTGCTCAGCTCTTCGTAGCCGGCCTCTTCGAGGAGCTGCGCGCAGGCGTCGAGGATCCTGGCCAGGCGCTCGGCGCTGCGCTGCTGCACGGGCGTACGGCGGAGCGGAGGTCGCTGGGGCACGGGGTCCATGATGCCGCGCCGCGCCGCCGGAACCCGCTCCCGCCGGCAATCGTCCAAGACCCACCCCCGTTGACGCGGGCCGCGCGGAATCCTACGGTCTTGCATAGGATTCCGTTGGGGCAGGTCGAGCGACAGGAGCGGGCGACGATGACGAATGACGGCACCGAACAGGCGATGAAGATCGCCGAGGCGCTGGAGTACTCCTCCGGCTTCGGCAACGAGCACAGCTCCGAGGCCCTGCCCGGCGCCCTGCCGCTCGGCCGGAACTCGCCGCAGCGCGCGCCGCTGGGCCTGTACGCCGAGCAGCTGAGCGGCTCCGCGTTCACCGAGCCGCGCGCCCACAACCGCCGCTCGTGGCTCTACCGGATCCGCCCGTCGGCCGCGCACCCGCCCTTCGTACGCACCGACAACGGCGCCCTCCGCACCGCGCCCTTCACCGAGACCGTCCCCGACCCCAACCGGCTGCGCTGGAACCCGCTCCCGGACCCGGCGCCCGGCACGGACTGGCTGGCCGGCCTGTGGACCCTCGGCGGCAACGGCGACGCCGCCCAGCGCACCGGCATGGCCGTGCACCTCTACCACGCCAACGCGTCCATGGACCGGGTGTTCAGCGACGCCGACGGCGAGCTGCTGCTCGTGCCCGAGCGCGGCGGGCTGCTGCTCCGTACCGAGCTGGGCATCCTCGCCGCCCGCCCCGGGGAGGTCGCGCTGATCCCGCGCGGGGTCCGGTTCCGCGTCGAGCTGCTCGATGAGACGGCGCGCGGGTACGTGTGCGAGAACTACGGGCAGCCCTTCCAGCTCCCCGACCTCGGCCCGATCGGCGCCAACGGGCTGGCCAACCCCCGGGACTTCCGGGCGCCGGTCGCCGCGTACGAGGACGTCGAGGGCGAGGTGGAGGTGGTGAACAAGTTCTGCGGCAACCTGTGGACCGCGACGTACGACCACTCGCCGCTGGACGTCGTCGCCTGGCACGGCAACCACGTCCCGTACGTCTACGACCTGCGCACCTTCAACGTCATCGGGACGATCTCCTACGACCACCCCGACCCGTCGATCTTCACGGTGCTCACCTCGCCGTCCGACACCCCCGGCCTCGCGGGCGTCGACTTCGTCGTGTTCGCACCGCGCTGGCTGGTCGGCGAGGACACCTTCCGCCCGCCGTACTTCCACCGCAATGTGATGAGCGAGTACATGGGCCTGATCGAGGGCGCGTACGACGCGAAGGCCGAAGGCTTCGTCCCCGGCGGCGGCTCGCTGCACAACATGATGTCGGCGCACGGCCCGGACCGGGAGACGTTCGACAAGGCGAGCGCGGCGGAGCTGAAGCCGCAGAAGATCGACGACGGCCTGGCCTTCATGTTCGAGACGCGCTGGCCCGTCACGGCCACCGCGCAGGCGGCGAACGCCGACCACCTGCAGCGCGGGTACGACGACGTATGGCAGGGTCTGGAGCGCCACTTTCGGCCGTAGTACGGAGTAAAAGTGACCGCCTTCGCCCCCGACTCGCTGGTCCTGAACCGCAAGCTCCCGCTGTGGTACCAGGTCTCGCAGTCCCTCCGCGCCTCGATACTCGGCCGCGCGCCGGACGCCTCCCTGCGCCTGCCCACCGAGGAGCAGCTGGCCGCGCACTACGGCGTCAGCGTGCTGACCATGCGGCAGGCGCTCAAGGAGCTGGAGGCGGAGGGGCTGATCAGCCGGCACCGGCGGCGCGGCACGTTCATCGAGCCGGGCGCCCGGCGCAGCGCGCCGCGCCGGCTGCTCGGCTCGATCGACGCGATCGTGGCGCAGCAGTCCGGCGAGCGGACGACGATTCTCGGCCATGGGACGGCCAAGCTCCCCGGCGAGCTCGCCGAGCACTTCCCGGGCGTGACGGAGGTCGTCACGTACAAGCGGCTGCGCTGCGACGGCGAGAGCGGTGAGCCGACCAACTGGGCGGAGAACGCGGTCCTTCCGGAGGTCGCGGCCGGGATCGACCTGGCCGACCTGGAGCGGTGGCCGATGACCAAGGTGCTGCGGGACGCGGTCGGGGTACGGATCAGCCGGATCACCGACACCGTGGAGGCCCGGCTCGCGGACCCGGAGACGGCCGAGCTGCTCCAGGTGCCGCTGCTGTCGCCGATCCTGCACTACACGGGCGTCACCTACGACGAGGCCGGCCGGGTGGTGGACGTGGCCAGGATCCGCTACCGGGGCGACCGGTTCTCCTTCACGGTCACGGTGGAGGCGGACTGAGCGCGGTCACTAGCATGCGGCGGGTGACGGATGATGTGCCCCTGCTCGACGACCTGATGCCCTGGTCCGTGGCGCCGCTGCGACTGGGGCGCTCCTGGGTCGTCGCCCCGGACGTGCCGACGCTGCGGGCCCGCTGGGACGCGCTGCTGGGTGCCGGGGGCGACGAGCGGGAGGCCCTGTTCCGGCCCAGCCGGGCGCGTACGCTCACGAGTGCGGTCGCCGCGCTGCCGGGGCAGCGGACCTCGACCGCCCGGCTGGCGCGGGAGCCGGGGCCGTGCCCGGAGCCGGTACGGCTGGCGCACGGGCCGTTCGACGAGCAGTGGCTGCTCCCCGACCACCGGCTGCTGGACGCCGCGCGGCCCGAGCTGTGGCGGGTGGCGGACGGTGAGCGACAGGTGTTCGCGGTCGAGCAGGGGTACGTGCCACAGGCGCCGGGCCCTGCCTTGTTGGTGACGGCCGCGCTGCCGGACGGCTGCTCCCCGGCGGGCCGCCCTGGCCGTATCCGGCCGCTGTACCGGCGGCCCGGCGGGCGGGAGCCCAACGTCGCGCCCGGGCTGCTGGAGTTGCTGAGCGCCCGGTACGGCTCCGGGGTCGCCCCCGAGGACCTGCTGGCGTGGGCGGTGGCCGCCGCCCGCCCCTCCCCCGCCGGGTGCGCCGTCCCGCTGCCCGCCGACCCGGCCGTGTGGGCGGCCGGCGTGGCGCTCGGCCGCCGCATGACGGACGTCCAGCTGCGCGGCGCCCGGGGTGGCGAGCGCCCCCGGCTCCCCGGCGGGCGCCGCCCCTACGTCCGCGCCGCGCTCCCGGCGCGCCCCCAGGGGCTCGCGTACGACGCGGAGGACGAGGCCCTGCTGGTCGGCGACGGTGGCCGGATCTCGCCCGTCCCGGCGGAGGCCTGGGACTACCGGGTGGGCGGGGTCCGGATGCTGGAGCTCTGGTTCGAGCGCCGCACCGCCCCCGCCGAGCCGGGCACCCTGGAGGCGATCCGCCCCGCCGCGTGGCCGCAGGAGTGGACGTCCGAGCTGCTGGAGCTGATCACGGTGCTGGCGCTCCAGGCCCAACTGGACGCGGGCAGGGCGGACGTGTCCGGTGCGGCGTCCATCACCGGCGCCGACCTCCGCGCGGCCGGCGTACTCCCGGTGCCGGAGGCGTCGCGCCGCCCCGCCTCCGTACTGGACCGGGAGGAAGAGGGTCCCGAGGGGCAGCTCGCCCTGCTCTGACTAACCGAAGGAGTCCAGCACCCGCCGCAGCGCGCGGTCGAAGAGCTCGTCCGGGTCGTCCGGCACCGGCGCCTCGGCGAGCAGCTCCGCGAGCCGCGGGTACGCCCCGCTCGCCACCTCACGGCCCAGGTAGGCGGCGCGCACGGCCTGCTCCCGCTCCTCGGACCACGGCAGCGAACGCGTGCGCTCGGCCATGGCCAGCTCGTTCGCGACAGTGATCATGGCGGTGCCGTTGACCATCGCGATCAGCTCCATCTTGGCGCCGCCGGGCGCGTCGAGTGGCGCCAGGGCGTCCAGGCAGTGCTCCAGGTAGCGCAGGGCGTTGGGGCTGAAGCCGTACACGGTCGACATCACCCGGGTCAGCCAGGGGTGCCGGTACATGATGGCGCGGGTCTGCCGGCCCAGTGCCAGCATGTCGGCCTTCCAGTCGCCACTGGGCGCGTCCGGCAGCTCGTACTCGCCGCTGACCGCGTCGACCATCAGCTCGTACAGATCCGCCTTGCACGTCACGTAGTTGTAGAGCGACATCGTGCCGCAGCCCAGCTCGCTCGCCACGCGCCGCATGGACAGCCCGTCGATGCCGTCGGCGTCCGCGATCCTCACCGCCGCCGCCGCGATGTCCGCGCGGCTGTACGCCGGTTTGGGGCCACGGCCCGTGCGCTCGGGGCGCGCCCAGATCACTTCGGGTTCGGCCGCTCGGCCCGCCATCGATCATCACCTCGCCCACCATCCTAGTTACGTACGGCGTACGTAGTGGGGTATGGTCCTCCCATGACAACTACGTACGCTGTACTTAGTGAAGGTCTGGAGAAGCGGTACGGGGCCGTGCGCGCCCTGCGCGGCCTCGACCTCGCCGTCCCGGAAGGCGCGGTGTGCGGGGTGCTCGGGCCCAACGGCGCCGGTAAGACCACCGCCGTACGGGTCCTGACCACGCTCACCGCGCCCGACTCCGGCAGCGCCCGGGTCGCCGGGCACGACGTGGTGCGCGACGCCCCCGCCGTACGCCGCCACATCGGTGTCACCGGCCAGTACGCCTCCCTCGACGGGGACCTGACGGGCGCCGAGAACCTGCGGCTGTTCGCCCGCCTGCTGCGCGCCCCGCGCACCCGCGCCGGCGAACTGCTGGAGCGGTTCGGGCTCGCCGAGGCGGCGGGGCGCCCGGCCCGGACCTACTCCGGCGGCATGCGGCGGCGCCTGGACCTGGCCGCCAGCCTGCTCGTCCGGCCCAAGGTGCTCTTCCTGGACGAGCCGACGACCGGACTCGACCCGCACAGCCGCAACGCCATCTGGGACGCCGTACGGGGGTTGGCGTCGCAGGGCACGACCGTGCTGCTCACCACCCAGCACCTGGAGGAGGCCGACCAGCTCGCCGACGACATCGTGCTGATCGACGAGGGGCGGGCGGCGCACCGCGGCTCCCCCGCCGAGCTGAAGGCGCTGATCGGCAGTTACGCCGAGGTCGTCGTCGCCGACCCGTCCGGTCTGCCCGCCGCCGCGGCCGTCCTCGACCAGCTCACCGGCTCCCGGCCGGCCCTGGACGCCGAGGCGCGCACCGCCGGGGCGGTCACGACGGACCAGACGCTCACGCTTCCCCGTATCGTGCGCGCGCTGGACGCGGCGGGCGTCCTGATCGTCGACGCGACGCTGCGCCCGCCCACGCTCGACGAGGTGTTCCTGCGCCTCACGGCTCGTGAGGAGGTCGCGGCATGAGCGCTCTCGTGTACGACGGAGCCGCCATACTCGGCCGGCACCTCCAGCGGATCCGGCACGCGCCGGCGATCCTCGTCATGACGCAGACGATGCCGATCGTCTTCCTGCTCTTCTTCGGGTACGTCTTCGGCGGCGCGCTCGCCATGCCGGGCACCGAGTACCGCGCCTACCTGGTGCCGGGGCTGCTCGTCGCCACGGCCGCGAACGGCATCATGACCGGGATGTTCACCGCCGCCCAGGACGCCCACCGGGGCGTGATGGACCGCTTCCGTACGCTGCCGATGAGCCGGGCGGCCGTGCCGCTGGGCCAGGCGGCGGCCGACCTGGTGACCACGGCGGTGGGGCTGGTGCCGCTGATGCTGGTGGGGCTGGCGATGGGCTGGCGGATCGAGGGCGGTGCGCTGGAGGCGGTGGGGGCCTTCGGGCTGTTGCTGCTGTTCCGGTTCGCGACCACGTGGGTCGGGATCCTGCTGGGGCTCGCGTCGCGCAGCGAGGAGGCGGCGGGACAGCTCGGCAGCGCCACGTTCATGCTGCCGCTGCTGTCGAACGCGTACATCCCGACGGACGGCATGCCGGGCTGGCTGCGGACGGTCGCCGAATGGAACCCGATCTCGGCGGTGGCGACGGCGGTACGGGACCTCTTCGGCAACGCGGAGGGCGCCGCGGCGGCCGCCGCGGAGGGTGCCGCCTGGCCGGTCGCCCACCCCGTGGCGGGAGCGGTGGGCTGGTCGCTGGTGCTGCTGGCGGTGTGCGTGCCGGCGGCGGTGCGGAGGTATGCGGCGCCGGAGGGGTGACGTGGGGGGTGACGTGGAGGATGACGTCGCGGGGGGTGACAAAGGTGGTACGTACACGATAGGTACGGCCCATGAGCACACTGCCGCTTCCTCTTGAGGGAATCACCGTCGTCGCCGTAGAGCAGGCCGTCTCCGCGCCGTTCGCCACCCGCCAGCTCGCCGACCTGGGCGCCCGCGTCATCAAGATCGAGCGCCCGGACGGCGGTGACTTCGCGCGCGGCTACGACACGGCGGCGGGCGGCCTGGCCTCGCACTTCGTCTGGTGCAACCGGGGCAAGGAGTCGGTGGCGGTGGATCTGAAGGATCCGCGGGGCCTTGAGGTGGTGCGGCGCCTGGTCGCCGGCGCCGACGTGTTCGTGCAGAACCTGGCGCAGGGTGCGGCCGCCCGGCTCGGCCTGGACGCGGCCACCCTGTGCGCGGCGGACGAGCGGCTGATCGCGGTGGACATCTCCGGGTACGGGGCGGGCGGGCCGTACGCGCACAAGCGGGCGTACGACATGCTCGTGCAGTGCGAGGCGGGCCTCGTGTCGGTGACCGGGACACCGGACCAGCCGGTGAAGGCGGGGATCCCGGCGGCCGACATCGCGGCGGCCATGTACGCGTTCTCGGGGGTGCTCGCGGCGCTGCTGCGGCGGGCGACGACCGGGCGGGGCGGGCCGGTGGAGATCTCCATGCTGGAGTCGCTGGCCGAGTGGATGGGGCACCCGCTGCACCACGGGATGCACGGGGGCGAGGCCCCGGCGCGTACGGGCGTCGCGCACGCCGTCATCGCGCCGTACGACGCGTATGCGACCGCTGATGGGGGTCACGTGCTGCTGTCGGTGCAGAACGACCGCGAGTGGCGGCGGCTGGCCGAGCAGGTGCTGGGCCGGCCGGAGCTGGGCGACGACCCGGCGTTCGCCACGAACACGGCGCGGGTGGCGCACCGGGAGAAGACCGACGCGGTGGTTGCGGAGGCGCTGGCCGTGCTGGGCACGGCGGAGGCGGTCGGGCGCCTGGAGGCGGCGGGCATCGCGTGCGCCCGGCTGAACACGGTGGCGGACGTCGCGGCGCATCCGCAGCTCGCGGCGCGGGAGCGGTGGCGGGAGGTGGACACGGCGGTGGGACCGCTACGGGCGATGCTTCCGCCGATCACCCTGCCGGGTGGGGCGGAGACCCGGATGGGGGCGGTGCCGGCGCTGGGGGAGCACACGGACGCCGTGCTGCGGGAGCTGGGGGTTCCGGAGGACGCGCGGGTGGTGCTGCGGCGGGAGGGTGTGGTGGGCTGAGGGGTGCGGTGCGGTGCGGGTCGTCTGCTGCCGGTGGGCGGGGGGGCGTGGCCCCTCCGGGCTCACCTCGTCGAGGCCGGCGGCCTTGGGTACGTCGGAAGGGGAGCCCTTCCGACGCCTCCCCCAAGCTCTGCGGGGGCGACGCTGCACGGCCCCGCCCCGGCCGGATGCCGACTGCGGACCGTGGCCGGGACGACGTACGCGGTGGGCTTCCGACGGGTGCGGGTGCCGTCAGGCGTGGTTGCCGAAGAGCGAGCGGCGCAGGCGGCGCAGCGGGGCGAAGAGCCTGACGCGTGCGCTCTTGCTCGTACGGGTGTGTGCGACATCACGCGTCGTCAACTCCCGCATGAGCAGCGTCGCTTCGGCCGTCTCACGCTGCGGGACGGCCGGGCCGCCCAGCACCGAGAGATGTCGGTCGAGGCGCGTGCTGGTCGCTTTGCTCCCGCACGTGATGGCAGGCACCCGAGGCCTGCTGCGCACCGTTATCTGTTCCATGTCACTCCCCACCCGTACGAGGGCACCCGGCCGCTGCAGATTAACCCTATCGTCCCCGCATCTCATGCGTGTATCCCGGTGACGGGATTCACCACACATGTACGAGGGTTGACGACTACCCTCCGAATACTAGTGATTCCAGGGCGAGTTGGACACGTTCCCAGCGGGGTCGGCTTGAGCTAGCTTGAGGTCCTATGACCGAAGGGCCGGGCGGCGCACGAATGGTGGCGGGACGTTACCGATTGCTGGGCCCGCTGGGCCGGGGCGGCATGGGCGTCGTGTGGCGCGCACGGGACGAGGTGCTGGGCCGCGAGGTGGCGGTCAAGGAGGTACGCGCGCCCGCCGGCCTCGACTCCGCCGACGAGCAGCGGCTGTACGCGCGGCTGGAGCGGGAGGCGTGGGCCGCCGCCCGGATCTCGCACCGGAATGTGGTCACCGTGTACGACGTGGCGACCGAGGACGGCCGGCCGTGGATCGTGATGGAGCTGGTCCGGGGGCTGACGCTCGCCGACACGCTGGAAGCGGAGGGCCCCATGCCACCGCGCCGGGCGGCCCACATCGGGGCGGAGGTGCTGGCGGCGCTGAGCGCCGCGCACGAGGCGGGAGTGCTGCACCGGGATGTGAAGCCGGCGAACGTCCTGCTCGCCAATGACGGCCGGGTGGTGCTGACCGACTTCGGGATCGCCATGGTGGCGGGCACGTCCAACCTCACCATGACGGGTGAGTTGATCGGCTCCCCCGAATTCCTGGCTCCGGAGCGGGCGCTGGGGCAGACGCCCGGCCCGGCCTCGGACCTGTGGTCGCTGGGCGTGCTGCTGTACGCGGCGGTGGAGGGCGTCACGCCGTTCCGGCAGGACACGCCGCTGAGCACGCTGCGTGCCGTGGTGGACGAGGAGTTGCCGCCGCCGCGCTGGGCGGGGCCGCTCGCGCCGGTCATCGCGGGGCTGCTGCGCAAGGACCCGGCGGAGCGGCTCACGGCCGAGGAGGCGGGGCAGCAGCTGCGTGTCGTGGGCACGGGGGGAAACCCGCGTACGGGTCCGGTCGAGGCGGGCGGGGCGGCTGCGACGGTCGTCGCGGCGACAGGTGGGACCGCTCTCGGCGCCGGTGACCCGCGGGATCCGTCGCGGCGTGCCGGTGCCCTGCTGGCGGCGGGGGTGGCCGTCCTGCTGCTCGCGGTCGCCGGGCTGACGTACGCCTTGTTGCGCGACGACGACCGGCGCGCCCAGGGCGCGGGCGCGGGCGCGGGAGCCACCTCGCCGGGTGTGACGGCCACGCCCAGCAGCAGGGACGAGGTGTCGACTCCGCCGCCCAGGACGAGCGTCGCCCCGCCTCCGCAGTCGGTGAACGTGTACGCCCGGGCGGTGCGCGGGAGTTACAGCGGGACGTGTCCGCCCCCAAAGGCCGAGGCGCCTGCCTTCCGCGCGACGATCACCGTGGGCCGCACGCCCGTCTCCGTCGGCTACCGCTGGGTGACGGAGAGCGGCGAGAGCCCGGGTTGGCGGACGGCGGAGTTCGGGTCCGGCGGGGACACCGTACGGCGGGTGGAACACACGGAACTGACGTACGAGCACGGTGGGACGCGCCGTGACCGGGTCCGGCTGGAGATCCGGAGCCCGGTCGAGGCGTGGTCCAATTGGGTGGGTTTCTCGGTCACGTGCAAGGCCCCCGGGCCGACGGGTGGAACGCCTTCCGGCAGCCCCACGCCGACGCCGACGCCGACTCCTACGGGAACCACCTCGTCGAGCGCGGCTCCTACAGCGCTGCCCTGAAGGTGGGCAGGTAGCCACCGGACTGTCCGGCGGCCGTGGGGTGGTAGGACTCGCCGATGTTGAGCCAGTTCACGCTGTGCAGCCAGGACGCGCCCGAGCAGATCTCGTGGCCCGTGAAGGCGGGGGTGACGTCGGCGAAGGTGTAGCCGTGGTCGGCGGCGCGTTTGGCGGTGGCCGCGTTGAGGTGGTCCGCGCCGCCGTTGATGGCGCGGCGTTCGTTCTCGGTGAGGCCGGCGAGGCAGCTGCCGCCGATCTTGTAGAAGCGGGGGTAGCCGAGGACGACGACACGCGCCGACGGGGCCTTGGTCCTGATGGCCGAGTACACCGAGTCCAGGCGGCCCGGCAGGGTGGTGTCGACATAGCGCTTCGCCTCGTTGACGCGGGCGATGCAGGTGGCCTCCGACTGCATGACGCAGGTCGTCATCACGTCGGCGAAGCCGGCGTCGTTGCCGCCGACGCTGATGGAGACGAGGTCGGTGGCGGAGGACAGCGGTCCGAGCTGGCCGGCCGTCACATCGTTGGTACGCGCGCCTGAGCAGGCGGTGAACGCGAAGGACGAGGGGGAATTGGCGGCCGCCCAGAGGGCGGGGTAGGCGCGGGGGGTGCGCTTGCAGTTGCCGCTGGAGCTGTCGTAGGCGCCGGCGCCGACTCCGGAGGAGTACGAGTCGCCGAGTGCCACGTAGTCGAGGGCTGCGGACTGCGCCGCGCCTGCCCCGGTCAGGGTCAGGACGGCGCCGAGGAGGAGCGAGGTGGGGAATGCCGCGGCTCGGGACAGTCTCATGGAACCTCCCTTTAGCAGGGTTTCTGCCTAAAAAGTTCGTAGCAGGCTGCAGTGTCCATGCCAATAGCCCGGCGTGGCGTGTAGTTGACACCGAGTCAAATTCTGCTCGGTTTCGAGGCCTGATATCCGGATGTTCGGGGGCAACTCACCCGTGCGGAGCACGATCTCCCGAGCGGGACGCCCTGCTCCTGCTCGGTGCCGGTCCTCGGGCGCGCGCTCGATTTCCTGCGTACGGCGGAAGGGAATTGATTTCCCAGACGTAACTCCCGCCTCAATTCCCCCTGGCGCACGGAAGGATCTCCTACCGCTTTATTCGCCGGAACCGATCGGGCCCGTGGCGCGTCTTTGCCGCAGTCCGTCAAAGTATGGCCAAAGAAGCAAAAATGTGGGCCTCGGTCCAGGTCTTGCCATATAGTCCGCATTATCAATACCGTCATACATCCACCCGCAACGGTCCATCACGCAAGGCGGCTCAAGGGGAGGGCTCAAGTGCCGCGATGGGTCCGGAGCGGGGCGCGGTAGGGGGGTGCCGTGCTCGGTGACGTTTCCAGTGCCGGGGCGCGTACCGCGCGCGGCCAGAATTGCCAGCTCACCCATCCCGTACGGAGATCCATTCCGGCATGGGACGAGTGAGCACAACCCCCCTTTCGAACCGGAAACTCATCCGGACCGCCCGGGGGTGGGCGGTCCACCGGACGAGAGGGAAATGACTCATGAGCTCCTTCCTGCGCCCGGCCGTCGGCGATGCCGTCGAAGCCGACGCCGGCCGAATAGCCGCCCAGTACCGGGCCATCACGTCGCACCTGGCCATCGCGCCGCCGGTGAGCGTGGTGATTCCCGCGATGAACGAGGCGGAGAACCTTCCGTACGTCTTCAAGACCCTGCCCGACTGGATTCATGAAGTGGTCCTCGTCGACGGCAATTCCACCGACGACACCGTGACCGTCGCCCGTGAGCTGCGGCCCGACGTCAAGGTCGTCAAGCAGGTCGGCAAGGGCAAGGGCGACGCCCTGATCAGCGGCTTCGCCGCCTGCACCGGCGACATCATCGTGATGGTCGACGCCGACGGCTCGGCCGACGGCCAGGAGATCGTGTCGTACGTCTCCGCCCTGGTCGGCGGCGCCGACTTCGCCAAGGGCTCCCGGTTCGCCAACGGCGGCGGCACGGACGACATGACACCGGTCCGCAAGCTGGGCAACCGGCTGCTGTGCGCGATCGTCAACGCCAAGTTCGGCGCCCGCTACACCGACCTGTGCTACGGCTACAACGCCTTCTGGCGCCACTGCCTCGACAAGATCACCCTCGACTGCACCGGCTTCGAGATCGAGACCCTCATCAACATCCGGGTCGTCAAGGCGGGCCTCAGAGTCCAGGAAGTGCCCAGCCACGAGTACCTGCGCATCCACGGCGTCAGCAACCTCAACGCCGTACGCGACGGCATCCGCGTCCTGAAGGTGATCCTCAGGGAGAAGGGCGTCCGGCGCGCCGAGCGCCGCCGTACGGCCGACTTCTCCGTGAGCGTGCCCCGGGGCGGGCTCTCTTGAGCGGTCGTCACTTCTCCGTGGTGATCTGCGCCTACACCGAGGACCGGTGGGAGGACGTCCTGGCGGCCGTCGAGTCCGTACGGCACCAGTCGCGGCCCGCCCTGGAGACGCTGCTCGTCGTCGACCACAACGAGGCGCTGCTGGAGCGGCTCGGCAAGGAGTACCAGGACGCCGGGGAGGAGGTGCGGGTGCTCGCCAACGCGGGCCCCCGCGGCCTGTCGGCCGGCCGCAACACCGGCATCGCGGCCGCCCGCGGCGACATCGTCGCCTTCCTCGACGACGACGCCGTCGCCGAGCGGGACTGGCTGCGGTGGTTCGACGAGGCGTACGACGACCCCCGGGTGGTGGCCGTCGGCGGGCGGACGGTGCCGGTGTGGGCGTCGGGGCGGCGCCCGGTGTGGTTCCCGGAGGAGTTCGACTGGGTCGTCGGCTGTACGTACCGGGGGCTGCCGCCCGGGCAGGTGCGCGTGCGCAACGTCCTGGGCGGGAACGCCTCCTTCCGGCGCGGCGCCTTCGACGCGGCGGGCGGGTTCGCCACCGGGATCGGGCGGGACGGCGACAAGCGGCCGCTGGGGTGCGAGGAGACGGAGCTGTGCATCCGGCTCGGCAACGCCCTGCCGGACGCCGTCCTGCTGATCGACGACCGGGCGGTGATCCACCACAAGGTCCCGGTCGCGCGCGAACGGTTCCGTTACTTCCGTACCCGCGCCTACGCCGAGGGCCTGTCCAAGGCGCTCGTCGCCCGCAGCGTCGGCGCGGGCAAGGGCCTGGAGACCGAGCGCCGGTACACCACGCGCGTGCTGCCCGCCGGAGTGGCGCGGGGCCTCAGGGACTTCGTGCTGGCCCGGCCGGGCGGCGCGGGGCGGGCGGGCGCCATTGTCGCGGGCGTGGCGGTGGCGGCGGGGGGTTACGTACGGGGCGCCCTGGCATCCCGTAAGGGCGGCGGTTTCTCGTACGGACCGATCGGAGACCCGCCATGACCGGTCCCGTACCGATCCTGATGTACCACGCCGTCGGGCACCGGCCCGCGAAGGCGGCGTACGGGCTGTCCGTCTCGCCGGAGGCGTTCGCCGCGCAGATGGAGCTGCTCGGCGAGCGCGGGTTCACGCCGGTCACGACGGCCGGGCTCGGGCAGGCGTGGCGCACCGGTGCGCCGCTGCCGGACCGGCCGGTGCTGATCACCTTCGACGACGGGTACGAGGGGGTGCACCGGCACGCCCTGCCGGTCCTCGCCCAGCACGGCTTCGCGTCCACCCTGTTCGTGTCGACGGGGTGGCTGCGCGGCGCGTACGAGGAGGGCGGTGCCCTGGACACCATGCTCGACTGGGACCAGGTGCGGGAACTGGCCGCCGCCGGCACCGAGATCGGCGGCCACTCCCACACCCATCCGCAGCTGGACCAACTCGACGACGAGCGGCTCCGGTTCGAGACCGTGCGGTGCCGGGAGATCATCACGGAGGAGGTGGGGACCGCCCCGGTCTCGTTCGCCTACCCGTACGGCTACTCCAGCCGGCGCGTGCGGCGCACGGTCCGCGACGCCGGGTTCGCGCAGGCGCTGGCCGTGGGCAACGCGACCGCGCGGCGCACGCAGGGTCCGTACGCGCTGCGCCGGGTGACCGTGCGGCGCGGCACGGGCATCGAGGAGTTCGGTCGGCTCGTGGAAGGGCGGGCCGTCGGGCGGACGTTCGCGAAGGACCGGGCGCTGACCAAGGGGTACGCGGTCGTGCGCCGCGCCCGGCGGGCGGCGGCCGTGCTGGTTCGCACACGTACATAAACGCCGTGCGGGGAACGCGTGTGTGCCGGATCATGGAGCGCATGTCTGCCAACCCTCATGAGGCTCTGCCGATCCGGCTCACCGTCGACGACAGCGACACCCCTGCCGATGTCGTCGACGCGCTGTTCCTCGGGCGCTTCGCGACGGGCGAGCAGCCGTACGCGCACAGCTCCACCATCGACCGCGTCAAGCCCGGCGCGACCCTGCTCCCGCCGGGCGCCGCGGTGCTGCGCTCGGCCCGCGACGACGACCGCAGTGCCACGCTCGCCGAGGGCGACGGCTGGACGCTGCTGGTCTCCCGCTGGAACCGGGGCGCCGACGTGACCGTCACGGCGGTCGAGCGGGAGCTGGCCGAACGGGTGCTGAAGCAGGCGACGGACGGCGCGAAGGACGACCCGGAGCCGCAGCCGGACAACGTCACCATGGGCTTCTGGTACGTGTCGCCGCGCCGCGGCCCGCACCGCACGACCCGCCGGATCGCCGCCGGGTCGTGGGAGCAGGTGCGGCCCAACTACACCGCGCCGGTCGCCGAGGCGATGGACCGGCTGATGAAGGTCACCCCGGACGACATCGCGGGCCGGCTCCTTCTGCTGCACGGGCCGCCGGGCACCGGCAAGACGTCGGCGCTGCGCACCCTGGCCCGGTCGTGGCGGGACTGGTGCCAGGTGGACTGCGTGCTGGACCCGGAGCGGCTGTTCAACGACGTCGGGTACCTGATGGACATCGCGATCGGCGAGGACGAGGGCACGGCGAACGGCCGGTGGCGGCTGCTGCTCCTGGAGGACTGCGACGAGCTGATCCGCGGCGAGGCCAGGCACACGGCCGGGCAGGCCCTGTCGCGGCTGCTGAACCTGACGGACGGGCTGCTGGGGCAGGGCCGCAACGTCCTGGTCGGGGTCACCACCAACGAGGACCTGGAGCGCCTCCACCCGGCGGTGGTCCGCCCCGGCCGCTGCCTGGCCCGCATCGAGGTCGGGCCGCTGACCCGGCCGGAGGCGGTGGCGTGGCTCGGCACCGAGGAGGGCGTCGGGCGGGACGGGGCGACGCTGGCGGAGCTGTACGCGCTGCGCCGCGGCACGGGCCCGGCGGCGGTCCCGGACCAGGCGCGCGGCGCGGACGCGGGGCTGTACCTGTAGCGGGCGCCTGGAAGGTCCGGGCGGGGGCGCCTCCCGCCGCCCGTGAGGCACCCCGGCCGCACGCCCGGCTGGGCGCTAACCGCCGCACCGCCCGGCCGGGCCCTAGCCGTCGTACGCCGCTCGCAGCGCGTCGGTCACGGCCGCTTCCGCGTCGGCGCGGCTGAGGCCCAGGCGGTGGGCCTCGGTGGCGTACGCGGCGGCTGCCGTGGCGGCCTGGCGGGCGGCGGCGTCGCCGGCGGGGGCGACGAACGTGCCGGCCCGGCCGCGGGTCTCGATCACCCCGTCCGTCTCCAGCACCCGGTACGCCTTGGCGACCGTGTTCGCGGCGAGGCCCAGTTCTTCCGCGAGGCCCCGGACGGTCGGCAGCTTGTAGCCGACGGGGAGGCGGCCCGAGCGGGCCTGGGCGGAGATCTGGGCGCGCAGCTGTTCGTACGGGGCGGTCGAGGAGCCCGCGTCGATGGAGATCTTCAAGGTCACGGGCCCGATTGTCCCCCACCGGGGCGATATTCGGAGGCGATCGGAGCCGGGGCGCGCGTACCGTGCGGGCCCATGACTGTGATCGTGCGTGACTTCCGTCCCGATGACGCCGAGGCCGTGGTGCGGGTGCGGCGTGCCGCGCTGCCCTTCGAGGTGACGACGCCCCATGCCGTGCTCCGCCAGGCCGAGTCGGCCAACCCGGCGAAGAAGTACCGGCTGTTGATAGCCGAGAAGGACGGCGAGATCGTCGGCACGGCCAATGTCGGCCTCGCGTACGAGTCCGGGACGCCGGGGCAGTCGTACGCCAATCCGCAGGTCCACCCCGACCACCGGGGCCATGGCGCGGGCGGCCTGCTGCTGCGTACCGCCGAGGAGCACCTGGCGGTCGAGGGCGCGGAGAGCGTGTACGCGTGGGTGCTTGACGAGCCGGGGTTCCGGTCGTTCGCGGAGAAGCGCGGCTACCGGCCCACCCGGCCGGCGCACTTCCAGCGGCTGGACCTGGCGGGCGGCGCCCTGCCGGAGCTGCCCGCGGCGCTCCCGCCGGGCGTCGAACTGCGTACCGCCGCCGACTACGCCGCCGATCCGCGCCCGCTGTTCGAGGCGGACGCGGAGGTGACGTCGGACGAGCCGAGCGACATCGGGGCGGAGCTGGACGACTACGAGGCCTGGTTGGCCGACACCTGGAACAACCCGCTCCTCGACCGTGACCTGACGACGGTCGTCACGGTGGACGGCACGGTGGCGGCCTTCACCGCCGCCCACACCGACGGCGGGGCGCGCTACCACTCGGGCATGACCGGGACGCTGCGCGCGTACCGGGGCCGGGGGCTGGCGAAGCTCGCCAAGACCGACTCGCTGCGGAGGGCCCGCGCGGCGGGCTACACGGACGCGTTCACGAACAACGACGCGGAGAACGGGCCGATGCTGGCGATCAACAAGTGGTTCGGGTACGAGATCTGCGCGACGGAGGTCCGGCATGTCCGCACGCTCGGTTGACGTCCGTCTCGTCAAGGCGGGCCGGACGAAGATCCGGTACCCGGCCGAGGTGGTCTCCGACGACGGCACCCGCCTGACGGTCCGCGCCCCGTGGGCGGCGGACGGGGTGCGGGACTTCGGGTTCGTACGCTTCGAGCCGGGTGACGTGTTCGTCGAGCACTACTGGCGGGACCGGTGGTACGCGGTGAAGGAGGTCCGGGCCGGGGACGGCGCCCTGAAGGGCTGGTACTGCGACATCACGCGGCCCGCTCTCGTCTCTGCCGACGAGGTGGTCGTGGAGGACCTGGACCTGGACCTGTGGGTGTCGGCGGACGGCCGCGAGGTGCTGCGGCTGGACGAGGACGAGTTCGAGGCGAGCGGCCTGGCGGAGCGGGACCCGGCGGCCGCGGCGGCCGCCCGCGGGGCGCTGGACGCGCTGGAGGCGATGGCCCGTGCGGGCGTCCTGCCGGGGGCGGGTCAGGAGACGGGCTTGCGGTAGTGGACGCGCTCCGGGTCGGCCGCCGTGCGCGGCTCGTCGACCTCGTAGCCGTACCGCTCGTACATCGCCCGGTTCTCCCGCATCAGCGTGTGCGTGAGGAGCCGCACCTCGGGAAGGCCGAGGTCGCGGGCCCGCTCCTCCACGAAGGCGAGCAGGCGGCGGCCGAGGCCGGTGCCCTGCGCGTCGGGGTGGACGGCGATGTTGTCCAGGTACAGGTGGTCGGCCTCGGTCCTGAGGACCACGAGGCCGACCACCGGGTCACCGGCGACGTACACCCCGCCCGCGGCCACATCCGCCGCGTGGTCGGCCTCCATCGGGGCCGGTACGCGGCCGATCCGTGCGATGTAGTGGTGGTAGGCCGCGTCGGTGACGGCCTTCACGCGGGGGACGTCGTCGGTGGTCGCACGGCGAATTGTCATACCGTCAGATTACGACGGCGCGTGATCACCTTCTTGAGCAGGGGCCAGGCCAGCAGGACGACGATCACGGCGTACACGGTCACCGAGAACGGGGTGTTGACCAGGCCGGTGACGCTGCCGTCGCTGATCTGGAGCGCCCGGCGCAGCTGCTGTTCGGCGGCCGGGCCGAGGATGACACCGATGACGGCGGGCAGCACCGGCAGGCCGTAGCGGCGCATGCCGAACCCGATGAGGCCGATGATCAGCAGGATGACCAGGTCCAGGGCCTCGCCACCGACCGCGTACGCGCCGGTCGCCGCGAAGAACAGGATCCCCGCGTACAGGTACGGGCGCGGGACGCGCAGCAGCTTGGCCCACAGGGGCGCGAGCGGCAGGTTCAGCGCGAGGAGCAGCACCATGCCGACGAAGAGGGAGGCGATCAGGCCCCACACCAGGTCGGGTTCCCGTTCGAAGAGCAGCGGGCCGGGCTGGATGCCGTACTGCTGGAAGGCGGCCAGCATCACGGCGGCGACGGCCGTCGTGGGCAGGCCCAGCGTCAGCATCGACACGAGCGTGCCGGCCGCCGAGGCGGAGGCGGCGGACTCCGGTCCGGCCACGCCCTCGATGGCGCCGCGCCCGAACTCGTCCTTGTGCTTGGACAGCCGCTTCTCGGTGACGTACGACAGGAAGGTCGGGATCTCCGCGCCGCCGGCCGGGATGGCTCCGAACGGGAAGCCGATGAGCGGCCCGCGCAGCCACGGCTTCCAGGTGCGCTTGACGTCGTCCTTGCCGAGCCAGGGCCGGCCGACGGGGATCGCGTCGCCGCCGGTGCGCCGCAGGTGGGCGGCGACCCACAGGGCCTCGCCGATGGCGAAGAGGCCGACCGCGACGATGACGACGTCGATGCCGTCGGCGAGCTGGAGCGAGCCGAAGGTGAGCCGCTGCTGTCCGGTCATCTGGTCGAGGCCGACGAGGCCGAGGGTGAGGCCGATGAGCAGCGAGGCCAGGCCCCGGACGCGGGACGAGCCCAGCACGGAGGTCACCGCGATGAACGCCAGCACCATGATGGCGAAGTAGTCGGGCGCGCCGATGTCCACCGCCAGGGCGGCGACGGTCGGCGCGAGGGCCACCAGCAGGATCGTGCCGATCATGCCGCCCGCGAAGTGCCCGCCCGCGGCCGCCGCGAGAGCTTGCGCGCCGCGCCCCGCCTTGGCCATCGGGTTGCCCTCGATGGCGGCGACGACGGCGGCGCTCTCACCGGGGGTGTTGAGCAGGATGGAGGTGGTGGAGCCGCCGAACATCGCCCCGTAGTAGATGCCGGCGAACATGATGAACGCGCCGGTGGGTTCCAGTCCGTACGTCACGGGGAGCAGCAGCGCGACCGCCATGGCCGGGCCGATGCCGGGCAGGACGCCGATGGCCGTGCCGAGGAGCACGCCTATCGCCGCCCACAGCAGGTTGATGGGCGTCAGGGCGGTGCCGAAGCCGTCGAGGAGGGAGTTCAAAGAGTCCATCAGAGCACTCCCATCAGCGGGCCGCCGGGGAGCGGGACGCCGAGCAGGTTGTTGAAGACGACGTAGGTGAGCAGGGAGAGGACGACCGCGATCAGCGGGTCGCGGTCGGCGCGGCGGCTGCCGAGCGCGTACGCGGAGCCCCAGAAGATCAGCGCCCCGGCGACGGGGAAGCCGACCGGGCCGATGAGGACGGCGCCGCCGAGGAAGACCCCGGCGAGCAGCAGGACGGTGCGCCAGTCGCTGGGCTCGGACAGGTCGATGTCCTCGCCGCCCTCGGCCTCGCCCCGGCCGCCGCGCAGGACGTCGACGGCGAGGAGGACGGCGACGAGGAGCAGGCCCGCGCCGACGACGAGGGGGACGGTCGTGGGGCCGACGGGTCCGCGCTGTCCCGCGGCGATGTCCATGGTGAGCGCGTCGGTGAGGACGAGCGCCCCGAGGACGGCGAGCAGCAGGCCGACGCCGAGCTCGGAGTGCTCCCGCAGCCAGGAGCGGCGGCCTCCCTCCGGTGGTGTGGTCACAGTCCCAGCTCCTTCAGCACGGAGTCGACGCGCTTGTTCTGCTCGTCGAGGAAGGTCCCGAATTCGTCACCGGACAGGTAGGCGTCGCTCCAGCCGTTCTTCTTCAGGGATTCCCGCCACTCCTTGGAGGCGTGCAGTTTCTCGACGAGCCCGATGAGCTTGTCGCGCTCGGCGCCGGACAGGCCGGGCGGGGCGACGATGCCGCGCCAGTTGGTGAACTCGGTGTCGAGCCCCGCCTCGCGGAGGGTGGGGGCGTCCAGCCCGGGGACGCGCTTGGGGCCGGTGACGGCCAGCAGCCGCAGCTCGCCGGACTTGATCTGGTCGAGGTACTCGCCGACGCCCGAGACCCCGAAGGCGACCTTGTTGCCGAGGATGGAGGCGAGGAGCTCGCCGCCGCCGTCGAAGGGGATGTAGTTCACCGATTTCGGGGCGATCCCGGCGGCCTGCGCCATGAGCATGGGCGCGAGGTGGTCGGGCCCGCCCGGGGACGACCCGCCGCCGACGGGCAGCTTGGCCGGGTTCTTCTTCCAGGCGGCGAGGAGGTCCTGGATGGTCCTGTACGGGGAGTCCTTGCCGACGACCACGATGTCCTGCTCCTCGGTGAGCCGGGCGATCGGGGTGGTGTCGGCGAGGGTCGCCGGGGTCTTGTTGGTGTGTACGGCTCCGACGACGCCGAGGCCCATGGACATCGCGAGCCTGCCGTTGCCCCGCTCGCCGACGAGCCGGGTCAGGCCGACGGTGCCGCCGGCGCCGGGCAGGTTGAAGACCTCGATGCCGTGGGTGAGGCCGGCGTCCTCGGCGTTCTTGGCGGCGGTGCGGGCCGTGATGTCGTAGCCGCCACCGGGCGTGTTGGGGACCATGAGGCGCAGGCCGGGGATCTGCGTGCCGGTGTCGGAGCCGCTGCCCGTGGTGAGCAGCGGTGGCCCCACGAGCACCAGCAGCGCCGCCCCGAGCAGGGCGAGGGGAGTGCGCAATCGCACGGGTGCCGCCTTTCATGCGGTATCTGTGAAGTGGCCCACATGTTGCCCGCGCGTTAAGAACCTGTCTCCCTTCCGCAACCAACGGACGTTGTGGTCGTTGTGGTCGGGACCTAGCGTGTCGCCGGTGACAAAGGTGCTGGTGGTGGACGACGACTTCATGGTCGCGAAGCTGCACAGCCGCTATGTGTCCGCGGTGGACGGTTTCAGGGTCGTCGGGGTGGCGCACAGCGGCGCCGAAGCGCTGCGCGCGGCCGAGGCGCTGCGCCCCGACGTGGTCCTGCTGGACATCTACCTGCCCGACATGGACGGCATCGGTGTGCTGCGCGCGCTGCGGGCGGCGGGGCACGGCGTCGACGCGCTGTTCATCACGGCGGCCCGGGACGCGGGCACCATCCGCTCGGCGCTGCGCGCCGGGGCCCTGCACTACCTGATCAAGCCGTTCAGCCAGGCGGCACTGCGGGAGCAACTGCTGCACGTGGCGTCCCTGCGCAGCCGCCTGGAGTCGCTGGACGAGGCGCGGCAGGAGGACGTCGACCAGATCTTCGGCACCCGCCCGCCCGGCTCCCGCGAACTCCCCAAGGGCCTGGCCGCCCACACCGCCGACCTGGTGGACCGCATCCTCCGCGACCACCCCGCCGGCCTGTCCGCCACCGAGTGCGCGGAGGCCGGCTCCCTCTCCCGCGTGAGCGCCCGCCGCTACCTGGAGTACTTCGCGGAAACCGGCCGCGCCGAAGTCACCCTCCGCTACGGCGGCACGGGCCGCCCGGAACGGCGCTACCGGCGGGTGGGGTGAGGGGCCCCTGGGCCTCCGGCCGGGCCGGTTCCTGAGCGTCTTCTTAGCGTCGCCTTAAGCGGAGCATAAGGATCCTCATCTGAGGCTCCCAGCAGCGGATTTCGGCCTTGTGAGGGGCTAGCTTGCTGATCAACGGGGCTGGTCCGGACCGTCGGTGCCGAAGCCGGGGGGCTGCGCCGCCCGTCCGGAAGCCGGCCCCGTAACCCCCCACACACCGCTTTCCCGTCGAAGGAGAACGTCACCATGACTGGTCGCCGCAGCAGCACGGCAGCCGCCGCCGTCGCCCTGGGCATCGCGCCGCTCGCGCTCGCCGGACTGGCCGCGTCGCCGGCCGCGGCGCACGGCACGTTGACCGATCCGGTCAGCCGGGTGTCCGCCTGTTACGCCGAGGGGCCGGAGAGCCCGGATTCGGCGGCGTGCAAGGCGGCGGTGGCGGCCAGCGGGGCGCAGGCGTTCTACGACTGGAACGAGGTCAACATCGCCAACGCCGCCGGCAACCACAAGCGGCTGATCCCGGACGGCAAGCTGTGCAGCGCGAACCGCGACAAGTACAAGGGGCTGGACCTGCCCCGGGGTGACTGGCCGTCGTCCGAGCTGACCGCCGGCAACCACACCTTCCGCTACAAGGCGACCGCCCCGCACAAGGGCTCCTTCGAGCTGTACATCACCAAGGACGGCTACGACCCGTCCAAGCCGCTGAAGTGGTCGGACCTGGAGGCGAAGCCGTTCGCCAAGGTCACCAACCCGACGCTGGAGAACGGTGCGTACGTCTTCGACGGCACCGTCCCCGCCAAGTCCGGCCGCCACCTGGTGTACTCGATCTGGCAGCGCTCGGACTCGCCCGAGGCGTTCTACACCTGCTCCGACGTGGTGTTCGGCGAGGACAACGGCTCTGCGGGCGCTCCCGCTCCGACCGCGTCGGCCCCGTCCGACGAGCAGATCGAGGACGGCGCGGACCAGTCGACGGTCGACCACGGCGGTCACGGGGGCGACGACCACGGCGACGGCCACGGCGACGACCACTCGGCGGAGCCGTCCGCGCCCGCTTCGCCTTCCGCGCCGGCTCCGGCGGCTCCGGCGGCTCCCACGGAGCCGGCCAACGCGCCCGAGGCCAACGGCGCCGGCACCCCGTCGCCCGCCGCCGCGCCGGCGAGCGGTGAGAACCTCGCCGAGACCGGCGGCAGCGGCACCACCGCGTACCTCGCCATCGGCGGCGCGGGCGTCCTGGCGATCGGCGCCGCGGTGCTGTTCGCGACGACGCGCCGCAAGTCCGCTCGCTGACGTCCGGCGTACCGGGGCCCACCGCGCAGGCGGGGGCCCCGGCTCCGTCATGCCCAGGTCGGCATGATCCGCTCGTGGATCAGCCGCAGCTGCGTGTCCACGTCCGCGACCCCGTCCAGGTCCCGCCCGGTGAAGGCCCGCACCAGGCTGCGGTCGGTGATCGCGCAGATCATGTGGTTGACCCCGCTCGGCTCGATCTCCCGGCGGATCTTCTCCAGGCACTCCTCCGGCGTGCCCGACACCGACAGCTTCTCCGCCACCTCCGGTGAGGTCAGCTCGATGCCCCGGGCGAGGTCGCCGCCGCCGATCGCGTCGATCACCGGCTTCAGCTCCGCCGGGTCGACCCCGTTGCGGCGCAGTTGCTCCTCCGGCATCGACGAGGCGTAGATGCCGACCATGGAACGGGCGGCCTCCTTCGCCTTGGCCGAATCCGGCCCGGTCGCGAAGACCACCCACGCCCCGATGTCCAGCGACCGCCAGTCCTTGCCGGCCCGCTCGGCGCCGGCGCGGATGTGGGTGACGGCGTAGTCGTACGCCTCGCGCGTGTAGCTGAGCGCGTGGTGGCAGCCGTCCGACAACTCCCCCGCAGCCTCGAAGGACTTGGGCCCGCGCATCGCGCCCAGCTTGACCGGCAGGTGCTCCTGCACCGGGCGGGCGAAGGTGAACAGCCCGTTGTAGGTGAAGAATTCGCCGTCGTACGTGATGCTTCCCTCGTCCAGCAGGGTGCGCACCACGTGCAGCGCCTCCTTGGTGCGGGACAGCGGGCGCTGCCGGGCCCAGTCGATGCCGTACTGGGCGAGGAGGCCGAAGTTGCCGCTGGACAGGACGCCTTCGGCGCGGCCGCCGGAGAGTTCGTCGAGGGTGGCGAGGGACTGCGCGATCAGGGTGGGTTCGCGCAGCACGACGGAGGAGAGGCTGGGGCCGAGGCGGATGCGGCTGGTCTGTCCGGCCGCCGCGGCGAAGAGCAGCCACATGTCCTTGTGCCAGGTCTCGTCGGCGGCGTAACAGGCGTGGAAGCCGAGTTCGTCGGCGAGCCTGATGGAGGCCAGGGACTCGGTGAGGGGGTAGTCGGGCAGTAAGACGTAGCTGAACTTCACGAAGTCACCCTTCAGTCGAAGACCGACGCGCACGTGGTGGGCGTCGCGTGCGCCGGATCGAGTGCGTTCACGACCTCGTGGAACACGATCCGGTCGGTCAGCCCTATCGCCACGTGCTCGGAGAAGTCCAGAGGGCACAGGTCCTGCAAGAGCACGTTCCGGACATTCGGGCCGTCGAGGAACTGGGAGCGGTACGGGGTGACGACCTGGTCGTACTTGGTGGCGATGACGGTGTAGCGGACGCCCGGGACGGTGTCGCCGCCCTCGTTGAGCTTGGTGAGGAACGGGGAGCCGGCCACCTGGTCGGCGAGTGCCGGGGTCTTCTCGTTCAGCAGGTCGGCCACGCCGGGGAAGTACGGCAGCAGCGCGGTGAGGCCGAGGAGGGTGGTGCCGTGGTTGTCGGGGGCGATGCCGACGAGGGCGTTCACCTTGTCGGCGCCGCCGAGGAACTTGAGGTAGTGGCGGGGCATCATGCCGCCCTGCGAGTGGCCGACGAGGTCGGCCTCGGCGGCGCCGGTCGCGGCGAGGACCTTGTCGACGTACGCGTCGAGCTGCTCGGCCGACTTCTCGATGGGGCCGAGGCCGTGGACGAACGGCACGCCGGGCAGCTGCCCGTAGTCGAGGGAGAAGACGCAGTAGCCGCGCCCGACCAGGTAGGGGGCGAGACCGAGCCAGTTGTCGACGGAGTTCGCGAAGGTGCCGTGGACGAGGACGACGGGGCGGGGGTGGGCGGGTGACGGCTTGCAGGTGTAGTCGTTCCAGCCGCTGCTGGGGGCGGCGGCTTGGGCGGCGGAGGCGGGGGTGAGGGTCGCGGCGACGGCCAGCAGCAGGACGGCCGACGCTCTGAGGGCACAGCGCACGCGTGCGGGCAGGCGTGAGGGCAGCATCGAGTGGTCTCCTTGCGGCTCAAGGAATGGGGATGGGGCGGTGGCGGTACGCCCTGTGGCCCGGACCACTGTGGGGACGCACGGCAGACATGCCGTGCTCATGCCAAGCTACGCACGCGTAACGACGCGAGGGAAGTTACGCGTCGGTAAAAACTGACGGTCTACCACCTCACCGGCAGCCGCAGCGGAAAACGCCGGATCGTCGCGGTGTCCCACACCACCTCCCGCGCCGGCACCGCGAGGCGCAGCCCGGGGAAGCGGGTGAGCAGGGCGCCGACAGCCGCCCGCAGTTCCGCCAGCGCCAGGGGGGCGGCGACACAGTGGTGTCCGCCCCAGCCGAAGGTCATATGAGGGTGGACCGGCCGGTCCGGGTCGAGCACATGGGGGTCGCGGAACACCCGGGGGTCCCGGTTGGCCGCCAGGTACGACACATGGACGAAATCGCCCGCCCGGACGAGCACCCCCTCCACCTCCACGTCCTCCAGCGCGACGCGCGGGATGCCGACGCCCTTGCGGAACGGGATGAGACGGAGGAGTTCGTCCAGCACCCCGGGCAGCCGATCCGGATCGCGTACCAGCGCGGCCCATTGGCCGGGGCGGGTGAGCAGGGTGTGGACGATGTTGCTGATCTGGCAGGTGGCCGTGTCGTTCCCGCTGAGGATGAGCGTCACCGCCAGGACCGCCAGCTCCTCGTCGTTCAAGGGCTTCTCGCCGTCCTCGGGGGCGGCGGCGGCCATGGCGCTGAGGAGGTCCTCCCCCGGCGCCCTCCGCCGCTCCACGACCAGACCGGCGAAGTAGTCGCGCAGGTAGCGCTTCGCGTCCGCCGCCGCCCGCCGCGCCTCCGGTGCCGTGGTCAGCATCTCGTGCGTACGGCGCAGCAGTACGGGCCTGTCGGCCGGGGCGACGCCCAGCAGTTCGCAGATGGTGTGGTGCGGCAGGGGTGTGGAGAGGTGGTGGGCCAGGTCGGCCGGCGGGCCGTGCTCGGCCATCTCGTCCAGCAGGTGGCCGGCCACTCGATCGATGGCCGGGCGCATGCGCTCCACGCGCTTCTTGGTGAACGCCCGCGCGGCGGCGTGGCGCAGGCGGGTGCTGTGCGGAGGGTCCAGCACGTTGACCGACTCGGGCGAGACGATGGGCTCGGGTGTCAGCCGCGGGTAGTCCCGGCCGACGATGGCCGCGCGGCTGAACCTCGGGTCGGTGGTCACCTGGCGTACGCCGTCGAACGTGGTGACCAGCCACGCCGCCGAGTCGCCGTAGGGCAGCCTGATCCGGGTCACCGGGCCCCGGGCCATGAGGTCCGCGAGCAGCGGATCGAAGTCCAGGGCCTCGCTGAAGTCGAAGGGGCAGCTGATGGCGTCCGGCCATGTGGGCGGATGTTGGCGGTCACTCGACGCGTCCACCTGATTCATGGGCATATCCCGCATATGCCGCATCTTGCGGTAGATGACTGTTCCGTGCACTCCAGAGCCGTGACCGACGGCAGAAAGCGGTGAGAGATGCCAGCCGACGCACATCGAGGAGCACCGGTGCACGGTGCCGTGGACGTCCTGGTCGTCGGCGCCGGCCCCACCGGGCTCACCCTCGCCTGCGACCTGGCCCGGCGCGGCGTACGCACCCATGTCGTCGAGGCGGCCGACCGGCTGTTCTCCGGGTCGCGCGGCAAGAGCCTGCAGCCCCGCACCCAGGAGGCCCTCGACGACCTCGGCGTCATGGACGCGCTGCGGGCCGAGGGCGGGCCGTTCCCGCCCATGCAGACCTGGCGGGACGGGCGGCGGGACGGCGAGTGGCGGCTGATCGAGCCGGACCCCGAGGCCCCGGTGTCACGGTTCCCGGAGCCGTGGCTCGTTCCCCAGTGGCGTACGCAGGAGATCCTGCGGGACCGGTTCCTGGAGCTGGGCGGGACGGTGGAGTACGGGACCCGGCTGACCTCCCTGCACCAGACGGACCGGCACGTACTGGCCGAGCTGGCGCAGGCCGACGGCAGCCGCCGGACGCTGACCGTGCCGTACCTGGTCGGGTGCGACGGCGGGCACAGCACCGTGCGCGAGGCGCTGCGCATCGCCATGAAGGGCGGGGGGAGCGATCTGCACCCGGCCGTGGTGGCGGACGTACGCGTCCGGGGCCTGGACCGCGACCACTGGCACATCTGGCTGGACGACCCGGACACCCGGGGCGTGGGCAGCGTGCTGATGTGTCCGCTGCCCGGGACCGAGGACTTCCAGCTGAACGCCCGGGCCGACGGCGAGGACCGCGAGGTCACGCCGGAGACGGTACGGGCCCTGATCGCCGCCCGGACGCACCTGCCGGCCGACGCCGTCACCGATGTGCTGTGGGCCTCGTACTACGAGCCCCGTACGGCGCTGGCCGAGCGCTTCCGGGACGGCCGGGTCCTCCTCGCGGGGGACGCCGCGCACGCCCACCCGCCGGGCGGCGGGCAGGGCCTGAACATCGGCGTCCAGGACGCGTACAACCTGGGCTGGAAGCTGGGCCAGGTCCTGCGCCACCACGCCCCGGACGGCCTGCTGGACAGCTACGAGGCCGAACGCCGCCCCGCCGCCGCCCACGTCCTGGAGCTGAGCACCCGGCTCTACCGGACCGGCCGCAGCCCTGAGGGGGGCAGCGAGCAGGCGCGCCACCGCGGCCGGGTCACCCATCTGCTGTCGGTGCGGTACCGCGAGAGCGCCCTGAGCACCGAGACCCGGGAACGGCTCGCCGACACGGCCGTCCAGGCCGGCGACCGCGCCCCCGACCTGCCGTGCGCCACGGCGGGCGACGGTCCTGAGCGGCTCCACGAGCTGCTCGCCGGCCCGCACTTCACCCTGCTCGCGGTGGACCGCACACCGCCCCGGGTGCCGTCGGAGATCGTCACGCACCGGGTGACCGGCGGAGCCCTGGCCGAGGCGCTCGGCGCGGGGCTGTTCCTGATCCGCCCGGACGGCCACATCGGGCTGGCCACCCAGGACCCGGCGCACCTCGACCGGTACCTCGCGAAAGTCGGCTTCTAGGGCGAAGGTCGGCTTCTAGGCGACTTCTAGGCGGCGAGCGACCCCGGCACGATCGCCCCCGGCCCGAACCTCGCCCGCGCCTTGTCCGCCACCGCCTCGATCCGCCGCGCTTTGTCGTCGGCCGGGTCGAGGGACAGCTGGTGCGCTGCCTTGTCGGCGGGCATCAGGCCCTCGGCGCGCAGCCCGACGGCCCGCACCCGGGCCCGCTGCAACCCGAGGGCCTCGTGCATCGCGTACGCGGCCTCCGCCAGCGCGGCCGTGTGGGCGGTCGGCTCGCGCAGGGTGCGGGTCCGGGTGGTCGCCGACCGGTCGGCGTACCGCACGGTCAGCGTCAGCGAGCGGCACACCTGCTCCTCGCCCCGCATCCGCGCGCCCAGTTCCCCGGCGAGCGACAGCAGGGCGCGCCGGTGCCGGTCCTGGTCCAGCTCGTCGCGGTCGAAGGCCCGTTCGGCGGCGACCGACCGGGACGCGACGCCCGGCACGACCGCCGTACGGTCGATGCCCTGCGCCCGCTCCCACAGCTCGCGGCCCGCCCGCGCGCCCACGATCCGCTGGAGCACGGCGAGCGGCGCGGCGGCGACGCGCCCGATGGAGTCGAGCCCGTACGAGCAGAGCGTCTTCGCGGTGGCCGGGCCGACGCCGTACAGCGCGGCGACCGGCTTGTCCCGCAGGAACGCCTCCGAGTCGTCGACCACCAGGGTCGTCCCCGGCACCGCGTCCCGCGCGGCCATGCGGGCCAGCATCGGGTTGGGCCCGGCCCCGATGGCGCAGTCCACGCCGTACAGGGCGAGCGCCCGGACGCGGATGACGGCGGCCAGTTCGGCGGGGCCGCGCCGGAAGTACCGTACGGCGCCGCGTACGTCGGCGAGCGCGGCGTCGGGCGGGGTCGCCTCGACAACGGGCGTGAACTGCTCCAGCATGCCCACCAGGTGCGGAAGCAGCGCCTCATGCATGGGCTCCAGCCGGAATCGTACGTAGAGGATCATCCCGCGCTCCCCTGACTCTGGTGCCACAGCTTCTTCGGAACCCCTGCCGTGCCCTCGCCCGCCGGGCGGAGGTCGGCCCAGGGGTTCATCTCGTATCCGGTGGGCAACGTGATCCGCCGCCCGCTGTCGGAGGACGAGGACGACGGGCCGCCCGGCATCGGCTCGGCCAGCCGCGCCGCCACCGCGTCCAGGCCGCCCTCGCGCCGCAGCTCCACCAGCTCGGCGAGGTTCCAGGCGGCCGAGCCGACGACGCTGAGGCTGCGCGGGCCGCGCCGCTGCACCACACCCCGGACGAGCAGCAGCCAGGAGTGGAAGACGGTGTGCGCGCACCGCTCGTGGCTGTCGTCGAAGAAGGCCAGGTCGACCAGGCCCGTTCCGTCGTCGAGGGTGGTGAAGATGACGCGCTTGCCGGACCGGATGGGCGGGGTCTGGGTGGCCGCCTTGGCGCCCGCGACCAGCACGGTCTGCCCGTGTGGCGCCGCCCGCAGTTGCTGGGCGGAGACCACGCCGAGTTCGGCGAGGAAGGCGTGGTGATCGGTCATCAGGTTGCGGGAGGCGTCCATGGACAGCACGCCCAGCTCGGCGCTGAGCCGTTCGGTCTCGTTGAGGTCGGGCAGCCCGATGGGCGCGGACGTGCGGCCGCCCGCGAGCGGGAGCTGGTCGCCGTACGAGCCGGAGCCACGCTGGAGGCGGTGGAGTTCGGCGAGGTGCAGCAGCAGGTCGCGCCGGTTGCCGCCGAACGCGTCCAACGCGCCGACCTGGGCGAGCCGTTCGGCGACGGGACGGCTGGGACGGGCCCGCTCCCAGAAGTCCAGCAGTGAGGCGTACGGCTGACCGGCCTCGATGCGCGCCGCCTCCGCCTCGCTCATGCCGTGGACGTCCGAAAGGGCCAGCCGCAGGCCCCACTTGCCCAACGAACCGGACACCAGTTCGATACGGTGTGCGACCGCCGACCGGTTCACATCCACCGGCAGCACCGGCACCCCACGCCGCCGTGCGTCCGCCAGCAGGAGCCGCTTGGGGTACATACCGGGATCATGCGTGAGCAAACCGGCATAGAAAGCGGCAGGATAGTGCGCCTTCAGCCACGCCGACTGGTACGTCGGCACGGCGAAGGCCACCGCGTGCGCCTTGCAGAAGCCGTAACTGCCGAAGGCCTCGACGATCTCCCAGGTGTGCGCGACGACGTCGTCCGCGTACCCCTTGGCCTTCGCGTGCCGCTCGAACCAGACCTTGATCCGGCCCTGCGACTCGGGGTCGGACAGCCCGCGCCGTACCGCGTCGGCCTCCTCGCGGCCGCAGCCGGTCATGATGTCGATGATCTTGATGATCTGCTCGTGGAAGACGACGACTCCGTACGTCTCCCTCAGCGCGTCCTCCAGGTCGGGGTGCGGGTAGCGCACCGGCGCCCGCCCGTGCCGGGCCTCGATGAACGGCCGCACCATGTCGGCCGCGACCGGCCCCGGCCGGAACAGCGAGATGTCCACGACCAGGTCGTGGAAGGTGGACGGCTGGAGCCGCCCGACCAGGTCGCGCTGGCCCGGCGACTCGATCTGGAAGCAGCCGAGCGTCTCGGCGGAGCGGATGAGGTCGTACGTGGCGGGGTCGCCGGGCCGCACCTGCTCGGGGTCGTCGATGTCGACCACCTCGCCGCTCGCCCGCTCGACCTCGGCGACCGCGTGCGCCATCGCCGACTGCATCCGCACGCCGAGGACGTCGAGCTTGAGCAGGCCCAGCTCCTCCACGTCGTCCTTGTCGAACTGCGACATGGGGAAGCTCTCGCCGCTGGTCGGTACCACCGGCGTACGCCGGAGCAGCGAGGCGTCCGAGAGGAGCACCCCGCACGGGTGCATGGCGACGCCGCGCGGCAGCGCGTCCAGCGCCTCGACCAGCTCCCACAGCTTGCCGTACTTCTCCCGCTCGCCCGCCAGTTCACGCAGCTCGGGCAGCTCGTCGAGGGCGGCACGGGCGTCGCGGGCGCGGATGTGCGGGAAGGACTTGGCGATCCGGTCGATGTCGGCCGGGTCCATGGACAGGGCGGCGCCCACGTCCCGTACGGCGTGGCGGACACGGTACGTCTCGGGCATGGCGACGGCGGCGACCCGCTCCGGGCCGAAGCGGTCGAGGATGGCGCGGTAGACCTCCAGGCGGCGGGCGGACTCCACGTCGATGTCGATGTCGGGCAGCACGGGCCGGCGTACCGACAGGAAGCGCTCCATCAGCAGGCCCTGCTCGACGGGGTCGGCGTGGGCGATGCCGAGGAGGTGGTTGACCAGGGACCCGGCGCCGGAGCCGCGCGCGGTGACGCGGATGCCCATCTCGCGGGTGTCGTCGACGACCTGGGCGACGGTGAGGAAGTACGAGGCGAAGCCGAGCCGTTCGATGGTGCGCAGCTCGTCCTCCAGCCGGTTCCAGTACGCCCGCTTCCGGTCGTGGCCGCGCAGCACCATCCCGGCGGCGCAGCGTGAGCGCAGCACCCGCTCGGCGGTGCGCCGGCCGGCGCCCACCAGGTGCGCCTCGGGGAAGTGGACGGTGCCGATGCCCAGGTCGTCCTCGGGGTCGACCAGACACGCGGCGGCGGTCTCCTCGGTCATGGCGAGGAGCCGGTGCGCGGTGTCGCGGCGCAGCCCGGCGGCCTCGGCGACCAGCTCGGCGGTGGCCGCCATCGCGGCCGGGTCCTTGAGCCAGCGCTCACCGCTGTCGAGGCCCTTGCGGGGGTCGATGGGCACCAGGCGGCGGGCCGCGTCGAGGACGTCGGCGACCGGGCCCTGGCCGGGGTCGGCGTACCGCACGGCGTTGGTCAGCACGGCGCGTACGCCCTGCTCGGCAGCGAACCCGAGGGTGCGGGCGGCGTGCCGCAGCGAGCCGGGACCGGTGCCGGTGCGGCCGTGGTGGACGACCTCCAGGCGCAGGGCGTCGCCGTGGATCTCGCGCCAGGGGGCGAGGAGCCGGGCGGCGCGGTCGGGGCGGCCGGCGGCGAGGGCGCGGCCGATGTCGGAGTCGGGCCCGAGGAGGACGGTGACGCCGTCGCCGTGGTTCTCGGCCCAGGGGAGCAGGGGGCTGCCGCCGTGCCCGGCGGGGCGCCCGGTGGCGTACCGGGAGGCACGTCCGGCGGCCTGCCCGGCACCGTCCCCGCCCGCCCGTCCCGCCGCGTACCCGGCACCGTCCCCGGCGTACCCGGCACCGTCCCCGGCGTCGTATCCACCGCCGTGTCCGGGCGCCGTGCCGTCCTCCTCCGCGTGCGCGGCGGTGATCAGCCGGCACAGGGTGGCCCACCCCTCGCGGGACCGGGCGAGGAAGACCGCGCGGGGCGCGGACTCGTCGACGAAGGCGCCGCCGCGCACGGGGGTGCGACGCCGCTCGGTGGGCCCGTCCGCCCGGGTCGCCGGTCCGTCGATCGCGAGGTCGACGCCGAAGAGCGGCCGGACGCCCTCCTTGGCGCAGGCCGCGGCGAAGCGGACCGCGCCGGCGACGGTGTCGCGGTCGGTCAGGGCGACGGCGTCCATGCCGCGCTCGGCGGCGCGCGCCGCCAGCCGCTCCGGGTGCGAGGCCCCATAGCGCAGGGAGAAGCCCGAAACGGTGTGCAGATGCGTGAACCCTGGCACCCGCACCTCCTGGATCAATCCGGTCTCACCTCCCCCACTACCACCATAGACCAGTTTCGAACATTCGTACGACACGAATCGGATCCGCCATTCGGCCCGCCCCACCTGCGCGAATACCGCGCGCCCCGGAGCGTGGGGACATGAAGCTCGCCGCCGAAGTCAGGAACGCCGTCACGCCCCGCGCCGCGCTGCTGGTCATCGGCGTGCTCGCGCTCCAGCTGCTGTTCATCGCCTCCTATGTGGGCGCGCTGCACAATCCGAAACCCAAGGACGTGCCCTTCGGCGTGGTGGCACCGGGCCCGGCGGCCGCCCAGGCCGAGGCCCGGCTGGCGAAGCTGCCCGGTGACCCGCTCGACCCACGGGTGCTCGCCGACCCGGCCGAGGCGCGGCAGCAGATCATGGACCGGGAGATCGACGGCGCACTGATCATCGACCCGAGGGGCACGACCGACACCCTGCTGGTCGCCTCCGGAGGCGGCACCGTCCTCGCCAACGCCCTGAACACCATCGCCACCGGGATCGAAAGGCCGCAAGCCCGCACGGTACGGACGGTGGACGTGGCCCCCGCCTCGCCCCAGGACTTCGACGGCCTGTCCGCGTTCTACCTGGTGGTGGGGTGGTGCGTGGGCGGCTACCTGCTCGCCTCGATCCTGGCGATCAGCGCGGGCTCCCGGCCCGCCAACCCGCAGCGCGCCATCATCCGGCTCGTCGTCCTGGCGCTCTCCGCGATCCTCGGGGGCCTCGGCGGCGCGGTGATCGTCGGCCCGGTCCTGGGCGCCCTGCCCGGCAGCGTGGCCGCCCTGTGGGGCCTGGGCGCCCTGGTCGTCTTCTCGGTCGGCGCGGTCACGCTGGCGCTCCAGGCGCTCACCGGGATCGTCGGCATCGGCCTGGCGGTCCTGCTGATCGTGATCGCCGGAAACCCGAGCGCGGGCGGCGCCTTCCCCAGCCCGATGCTGCCCGACTTCTGGCGGGCGATCGGCCCGGCCCTGCCGCCGGGCGCGGGCACCTGGGCGGCACGCTCGATCGCGTACTTCAAGGGCAACGCGCTCTCCGGAGCGATGCAGGTCCTCGCCATCTGGGCGGTCGTCGGCACCGTACTGACCCTGGTGATGTCCGCCGTCCGCCAGCGGACCGACCGGGACGACGCCGTCGCGCCGGCCGGCGCGGACACCGCATGAGCCGGGCCCCGGATCGGCATCGACCCGGGGCCCGTCATGCCGTACGCGTACGTCAGCCGATCTGCGCGCCGAAGGTGGTCAGCGCCTCCGTGACCGGCTGGAAGAACGTCTCACCGCCCGAGGAGCAGTCACCGCTGCCGCCCGAGGTCAGACCGACCGCCGCGTCGCCCGAGAAGAGCGAGCCGCCGCTGTCGCCCGGTTCGGCGCACACATTGGTCTGGATGAGCCCCTCGACGACCTGCCCGTTGCCGTAGTTCACCGTGGCGTTCAGGCCGGTGACCTCGCCGTCGTGGACCTGGGTGGTCGAGCCGCTGCGGGTGACCTTCACCCCGACGGTCGCCTCGATCGCCTTGGTGATCGCCTGCGTGCTGCCGTTGTAGAGGTCGACCTCGCTCGGGTGCGCGGTGTCACCGGTGTACTCGACCAGCGCGAAGTCATTGCCCGGGAACTGGGAGTCGGCCATCGTGCCGATCGCCTGTCCGCCCTGGGACTCGGCCCACTCGCTGCCCGCCTTGCCGCAGTGGCCGGCCGTGATGAAGTGCGGCCGGCCGTCCTTGACCACGTTGAACCCGAGCGAGCAGCGTCCGCCGCCGGAGTGGATGGCGTCACCGCCCGCGATGAGCGGCTTGAACTCGCCCGCCGTGCGCCTCAGTTCCGCCTTCGAGCCGAGCCCCTTCACCACCTCGGTGAGCCGGTCCAGCGACGCGCCCTCGACGGTGCGGTCGGCCGTGACGACGACTTTGTTGGTCACCGGGTCGACGGCCCACGACGTGCCGGGTATGGTCGCCCGGCTCTTCAGGGTCTGGCGGGCGCCCGTCAACTCGGCCAGAGTGTGCTGGACGAGTCTCGCCCTGCCGCCCGCCTCGCGTACGGACTCGGCCGCCGCCTCGTCCACCACGTTGACCACCAGGGCCTTGGACTTCGCGTCGTAGTACGCGCCGGCCGCGTCGCCGCCGAGAGCCTTGTCGAGCGTCGCGGCGAGGGTTCCCGCCGCCGGCGCCGACAGGGACTTCACGGTGAACCGGGGCGCTTCCTCACTGGCGTTCGCAGTCTGGAAGGTGACTCCCGCTCCGAGCAGAGCGACAGCGGCTCCGCCGGCGATCGCCGCACGCCTTTTGGGTATGCGTCGGTGATTCACAACGTCGACCTCTCCTGTGGGGGGCCGCGTCCGGGCAGTGGGGTGCCCTGACACGGAGGATGGTCAGCCCACTATCCCGATACCAACCGGTAGCACACAAGGTCGACTTCAGGACGCGCACGCGACCTTCACTCTGCGCCCCCGGCACTCCCACTACTCCCGACGCCTCGTGCCGGTTCCGTTTGCGAATACCGGGCCCGTCCCGACAGGCGACAAAGCGACCCCGTACAGGCACCCTGATGGGTAATCACACCAAGGACGCTCGAAGGACACTCGAAGGGGGCGGGGGGCTTGCGACGTCGGGTGCGCGCGGCGGACGGCCGGCATCTGATGGTGGAACGCCTGGGGGACCCACAGGGCCGTCCGGTCTTCCTGCTGCACGGCACGCCCGGCAGCAGACTGGGACCGGCCCCGCGGGGCATGGTGCTCTACCAGCGCGGCATGCAACTGATCGCGTACGACCGCCCCGGCTACGGCGGTTCGGACCGCCTGGCGGGGCGCAGCGTCGCCGATGTGGCGTCGGACGTGGCGGACATCGCGGACGCGCTCGGCCTGGAGCGGTTCGCGGTGGTGGGCCGCTCCGGCGGGGCGCCGCACGCGCTGGCCTGCGCGGCCCTGCTGCCGCACCGGGTGACCCGTACCGCGGCGCTGGTGACGCTGGCGCCCCGGGACGCGGACGGGCTGGACTGGTTCGAGGGCATGGCCGCCTCGAACGTCACGGAGTACACCCACGCCACCCTCGACCCCGACGGGGTGGCCGCCCGCCTCACGCCCCGCGCCGACGCGATCCGCAAGGACCCGGTCCGGCTCCTGGACGACCTGCGCCGGGAGCTGACCGCCTCGGACCGGATGGTCGTCTCGGACGCGGGCGTACGGTCCATGCTGCTGCGCAACTACCAGGAGGCGCTGCGCACCTCGGCGTACGGCTGGATCGACGACGCGCTGGCCTTCTGCAGCCCCTGGGGGTTCGACCCGGCCGACATCCCGGGCGAGGTGCTGCTGTGGCACGGCGAGCAGGACGTCTTCTCACCGGTCGGGCACGCGCGCTGGCTCGCCGAGCGCATCCCGGGCGCGACGGCCGTCCTGGAACCGGCCGCCGCGCACTTCGACGCCCTGCACGCCCTGCCCCGCGTCCTGACCTGGCTGCTGGACGCCATGTGAAGGGTCACACCGCGAGCGGCTCCAGGTCCCGGTGCACCCGGCGCTCGTCCCGCGCGAGGCGGGTCAGCGCGTGGTCGTCGCCCAGTTGGCGGGCGAGTTCGTCGGCGGTCTCCGTCCGCAGCTGGGCCGCCTCGTCCTTGCGGCCCAGCGCGCTCAGCGTGACCGCCAGGTTGGAGGCGACGCCCAGCACCTCCGGGTGGTGGGCGCCCAGGACCTCGCGCAGCGTGCGCACGGCGCGCTGCTCGATCGCCAGGGCCTCGTCCAGTTCACCCAGGTCGGCCTTGGCGTTGGCGAGGTTGACCGTGCAGAACAGGGCGTGCGGGTGCCGCTCGCCCAGGACCTCCCGCATGACCCGCAGCGCGGCCTGGAGCAGTTGCTCGGCGGTCTCCGGCGCCCCGCAGCCCCACTGGTAGATGCCCAGGTTGTTGAGGGCGGCCAGGGTGTAGGGGTGCCGCTCCCCCGGCACCTCCCGGTACTGGTCGACGACCTCCTGCGCCAGGTCGCGGGCCGCGACCGGCTCCCCGGCCGCGAACAGGTCGGCCGCCAGGTTCAGGTCGCAGGCCAGCGAGTCCGGGTGCGCGTACGTGTACTTGGCGCGGTACCGGTTGCGGGTGGCCGTGGTGAGCCGCCGCGCGTCCTCCAGTCTGCCCGCCCGGCGCAGCGACACGGCGAGGCTCTTGCCGGCGGCCAGGGTGCCGGGGAAGGCCCGGCCGAGGGTGTCCTTGTAGATGTCGTACGTACGGGAGAGCAGCGTCACCGAGTCCTCGTACCGTCCGACCTCCCGCAGGTCGCGCGCGAGCGAGGTGGCCGAGGACAGGGTGTAGGGATGCTCGGGGCCGAGCACCTCGGTGCGCCGGTCGAAGACCTCCTGGTCGATCTCGCGGGCCCTGGAGTACTGGCCGACCATGCGCAGGTTGAGCGCCAGGTTGTTCGCGGCGGCCAGGGTGCGCGGGTGGGAGTCGTGGAAGATCTGGCTGAAGCCCTCGTGCGCCTCGGTGGCCAGCTCCATCGCCCTGCCGTACTGGCCGAGCGCGCCGAGGTCCATGGCGAGGCTGGAGGTGGTCATGTACGTGTGCGGGTGGGACCGGCCGAGGACGGCGCGCTGCCGCTCCAGGGTGACCTCGTCCAGCTCCCGCGCCTCCACGTAACGGCCCTGGGAGCGGAGGATGTTGGAGAGGTGGAAGCGCAGGTAGAGGTACTGGAGGTCGTCGTTGCCGAGCATCTCGCGCCAGGCGTCGCGCAGGTCCTCCGCGAGCGCGCCGGCGGTCTGCCAGTCGCCGCGCTTCCAGAGGTAGCGGACGCGGTCGATGAGCAGCCGGCGTGTCTCGGGCTCCTTGCAGTACCGGGCCTCGGAGGTGCCCAGGTGCGGCCAGATGGTGGCGAACCGGGGCCAGGTCTCGGGGTTGTCGATCGGCTCGTCGTCGTCGGGCCGGGCGCCGGCGAGGATCCGGTGGACGGCGTGCCGGGCCTCCCGCTGCTCCTCCTCGGACAGCTGGGCCCGGATGACGGCCTGCACCAGCCGGTGCACCTGGATGGAGTTCGAGACCTGGTCGACCTTGGCCAGGGCGAACCGGCCGATCTCCCGGATCACCCGGCCCAGCACCAGCTTCTCCTGGAGGGAGGCGTCGTACGGCTTGAGGGCCTCGATCATCTCCTTGCTGTAGAGCAGGTTGGCGTGGATGGGCTCGGGCGCGAAGAACGCGCACAGCTGGAGCAGCCGCACGGCGGCCGGTGAGCGTTCCTTGAGCCGTTCGATGGAGACGTTCCAGGTCGCGGCGACCGGCTCGGGATAGCCGGCCGGCTGGTTGAGCGCCAGGGTGCGGGCGGCGGCCTCCTCCAGCTGCTCCAGGTAGGTGGCGACCGGGGTGGCCGTCTCCGCGATCCAGGCCGCGGCCTGTTCGACGGCGAGCGGCAGATCGCCGACCGCGGTGGCGACCTTGTCGGCGTCCTCGACGCTCAGCCCCTTGGCGCGGCGCTGGAGGTGCTCGATGGACTCCTCGCGCAGGAACACGTCGACCGGCAGCGCGTCGCCGTACTGCGACCAGGTCTGGTTCCTGGAGGTGACCAGGATGTGCCCGCCGGTGGGGAAGAACCGCTTGAGCGCGTCGGGGTCGTCGGCGTTGTCGAAGACCAGCAGCCAGCGGTTGGACGGCACCCCGCGCCGCAGCAGGTCGATGGCCTCCTGGGAGGCGGCGGCCATGTCGTCGCCGCCCTGCGCGCCGAGGCGGACGGCCAGCTCGGCGAGGCCGGCGATCACGTCGTCGGTCTGCTCGGCGGACATCCACCACACCAGGTCGTAGTCGGCCATGAAGCGGTGCACGTACTCCAGGGCGACCTGCGTCTTGCCGACGCCGCCGAGCCCGTACAGGGTCTGCGGCTGGGGCAGGACGACGGCCATCCCGCCGCCGAGCTGGTCGCGCATCCGCTCCAGGACCATGGACCGGCCGGTGAAGCCGGGGTTGCGGGGCGGCGCGTTCCAGATCTTCGGCACCGTCCCGGGGAAGCGCGGACCGGGCGGGACGCCCTCGTTGAGCTTGACGGGCCGGTCCAGGGCGCGCAGCAGCGCGGCGGTGGCGTGCACCTCGTCGAGCCGGAACAGGTCGACGGGGTTGCGGTCGATGTACGGGGTGGTGAGCCGGACGTCCCCGACGCGCAGCGGCAGCAGGTGGCGCCGTCCGCCGCCCGGATCCTCGGCGGCGGCCCGCTCCCACACCTCCACCGCGCGGGCCGACTTGAGGTACGCGCTGGACAGCAGGACGACCGTGCGGGCGGCGTTCTCGGCGGCGTGGAGCACGTCGGTGCCGCTCGTCGCCGGGTCGGCGGAGACGTCGCGCGGGACGACGCGGAAGCCGGCGCGGGTGAGGACGGACTCGATCCAGTCGGCCCACATGCGGTTCTCGGCGACGTACGACAGGAACAGGTCGGCGGGCAGGGCGGGGCGGCGGCGGGTGAACGCGTCACGGATCCGCAGCCGTACCTCCTCGTTGACCGCCGGCATGGCGGTGACGTCCCCGTCGGTGACGACGGCGGTCAGCCGCTCGAAGGCGGAGAGCAGCGAGTTGGCGATCCCGGCGTCGTCGCCGAAGGTGGCGAGGGTCTCCTCGTACGCGTAGTAGGGCCGGTACGGGATCTCGACCGCGCCCCAGTAGGAGGCCAGCTCCTCCCCCGTCAGGCCGCTGGGGAAACCGTCGAACTTCAGCCGCGCCAGCGCCCGGCCCGCGTCGGCCTTCTCCTTCTCGCCCTCGTCGATCCGCATCGGTACGGGGAAGATCCGGATGCCCCGGCCGCCGTAGCGCTCGTCGATCTGGCGGGCGACGGCGGCGGCGCCGTCCATGGACTGGTCGCTGAGGGTGAAGCAGTCCA
Source organism: Streptomyces sp. CB03234 (assembly GCF_001905885.1). Classification (GTDB taxonomy): domain Bacteria; phylum Actinomycetota; class Actinomycetes; order Streptomycetales; family Streptomycetaceae; genus Streptomyces. Next base: position 407,535 of record NZ_LIYH01000007.1, read on the forward strand.
CGAGGGCGTCGGGCAGGTGGACCGTGCAGATGTCGGCGATGTCGCTGAGGCCGGTGCGGCTGTCGATGAGGACGTAGTCGTAGTTGGCCTTCATGTCGTCGCGCAGCGCGTCGAAGAAGTGCCCGCCGCCGAGCCGGTCGTAGAAGTTGTCCCAATCGAAGGTGGAGACGGTCGCGGAGTACTCGCGGTTCTGCTTGCCCGCGGAGACGAAGTCGAGGGTGCCGCCGTCGGGGAACTCCCAGCCGAGCGCCTCCGGGGTGAGGGAGACGGCGTGCGGCTGGATGCGCGCGTAGTCGCGGTGCCAGTCGTCGGGCCGCTGGACGGGGCTGGTGGCGGCCCAGGCGTATTCGGTGATCAGGTCGATGACGCCGGTGGTGGCGCCGAGGGTGGACGGGTCGAGGAAGGGGTGGAAGAAGCGGTGCAGGCCGGGTGCTTCCAGGTCCCAGTCGACGGCCAGGACCCGCTTGCCGTTCGCGGCGAGAATCCAGGCCGTGTTGGCCAGGGCCATCGTCCGTCCCGTACCACCCTTGTAGGAGTAGAAGGTGACGATGCGTCCGTCACGACTGGCTGTCATCCAGGTCCTCCGCATCGGGCGCGATCTCGTGCGTCTCGGGTATGTAGTGCGTGGTGCCCAGTTCATTGGCCATCGGGCCGCGCAGCCGGGGCCGTTCGGTGTGCCGGCCGCCCGCGGGCGGGTAGACGGTGGCGTGCCGCAGGTACTGCTGGGCGGCCGCCTCCACCACCTGGGGCAGGATCTGGCCGAACGCCTCCATGGTCGGTACGCCTCTGGCGGCGGCGCGGCTGGCGGCGCGGCCCTGGCCCATCTTGATGGGCATGGTCTCTTCGAGTGTCCGGTTCAGCTCGGCGTCCGCCGCCCTGGTCTGGTGGTCCAGCTGGTTGCGGGGGACGACGACGCTCACCCAGGGGCGGTGTTCCGCGTCGAAGGCGGCGAGCCGTTCGCGGCGTTCGTCGTCCTTGAGGGCCCAGCGGTCGAGGAGCAGGATCTCGGGGCGGCTGGGAGGCTGCTTGGCGTCGGGCGGGCCGGCGTCGTGGTCGAAGGAGGTGACGGTGGCCTGGTAGTTGAGCGAGCGGACCAGGTCCTCGGTGACGTAGGCGAGCGGCCGGGCGGCGTCGGGGTGGTACGGGTTCCAGTCCTGCGGCATGTCGCCGTAGTACTCGGGGTCGCGGCCCTCGGGCAGGTCGTGGCGGGTGGGGGCGGCGACGGTGACCTGGAGGGGTCTGGGGCCGCGGCCGGGGGTGCCGAAGGCGCTGGGCGCGGAGCGGTAGTCGACGGGCCTGCCGGGGCTGATGCCGGCGGTGTCGGCGACGGAGACGATGCGTTTGGCCAGTTCGTAGACGGCCCGTTCGTACTCCTCGGCGAATATCCGGAGTTTGATCAGGCCGTAGAGCCCGTCGGTGACGTACCGGTCGCCGAAGTCGCGGTGGTTGAACTGGAGCCGCTCGGCGGGGCCGGGGAGCTGCTCGGGCGGGACCGGGACCCACAGGGCGGGCACGATGGCGTCGGCGGGCTTGTTGTGCTTGGCGTGGTGGTAGATCGCCCGGGTGGCGAAGGCGTACCACTCCTTGCCGCACATCTCGCTGGCGAAATAGCGGGGCGAGAAGAGGGGGACGAAGACCCGGCAGGTGGCGAGGACTTCTCCCAGCCGTTCCGACCAGCCCTCGCCGGATCGTATCTCCCGGTCCATGAACCCGGCGGAGGCTCCGGCGGGGAGATCGGTCATGGCCATCACATGGCCGCACAGATCGCGGTAGAGCCGCTCGACCCACATGTCGGGATCGGGGCCACCGGCTCCGTACCTCGGCGTGTGCGCATAACTCAGGAAGAAGTACGGCCGATGGTCCGCCGCGCGCGCTTGCGGTGACGCCTCCACACGACCCCCGTCCTCTGTGATCACTCGCATCCGGGATGAGAAGGATACGAGCTGATTAATCATTCCGGAGCAGGCTTTGCTCCACCCCCACGACGTTCAGTCATTCAACGCTGCTTTTCGGTCATCCCTGCGACAGCATGACGGACCGTTCCCTTGATCGGCACAGTTCCTTGCGCACCCCGGACACCAGCAGCTTGCCGCTCACGGTGAGTTCGGCGGCGTTTTCCAGCAGGTCGAGCGCCCTTTCAGCATGTTCGGCATGCCCTTCCTCGTACGCGGCGAGGCCCGCCCTCTCGTACGCCCCGGCGAGCAGCGCGGAGACCGGCACCGCCGTGTCCTCCCGCCAGGGCGCGGGGTGGCTCCAGGCACCGTCCAGCGCGTAGAGGTCCGCGACGTCGAGCAGCGCCCGCAGCTTGGCCCGCCGGAAACCGCGCAGCAGCGCCCGTGCCAGTTCCCGCTCGTCGCCCGCGAGCGGCAGGCCGAGCGCCCCGTACCCGTGCCGGCCCACGGACGGTTCCGTCCCGGTGAGCGGCGTCAGGGTGGTCAGGCTCGCGGCGGCCTCGGCGGCCTGGTCCGGTACGGCGTCCCGCAGCAGCGCCCAGGCGCGCACCAGCCGCCCGCTCCAGCCGGCCGCCTCTCCGGGCGTGAGCCGCCCGGCGGCGGGCGACTGGAAACCGTCCCGGTAGGGGTCGAGGTCGTCGAGCGCGGCGCCGTGCGGCCCGCGCCGTACCGGCCGCCATCCGGCGTTCTCCTCCCGGAGCCGTTCGACGCGCACCTCGTCGCGCCCGGCGGCCCGCACCACCAACCCGTCCCCGGTCGCCCGCACCTCCACCGGACCGGCCGTCTCCAGGCCCACCTCGACCGTCCCGAGGGTCGGCAGGTGCAGCGACCCGCCCCGGTGGGCGAGGCGGACCGGGACGTCGACCCGGCCCCGTACGGCGGCGGTGGCCACGAACCGCGCGAGCTGCCCCGCAAGGCCCGTCACCCCGGGGCGCCCTTCGCGCAGCGCGTCCAGGCAGTCCAGGAGCCAGGTGCGCGTGTAGGGGTGGGCGAGCACCTCGTCGAGACCGTCGGAGCGCTGTTCGACGGCGGCGGCCAGCTCCCACGCCTCGGCCCACCGCTCGCCGCCGCGTCCGTCGAGCTCGCTGTGGAGTTCGGCGAGGAGGACGCGGGTCAGGTCGTGCTGCTCGGCGACGAGCGCGCCGGGGTCGGCCACGGCGGGCGCGGCGGTGGCGGAGGCGGTGCGGTCCTCGATGCCGCGCACGAGCGCTTCGAGGTCGGCGCAGTAGACGGACGGGTTGTCGAAGCCGCTCGCGGCCCGGTAGCGGTGGGTGTAGAGGCCGCCGCCGCAGGAGCGGACGACGGGGCACCGGCGGCAGGTCTCGCTGACGCCGGCGAGGCCGAGCTGGCGGACCCGGACGCCGGGGTGGGCGGCGACGTCGTCGAAGGAGTGCCGGTACACGTCGAAGCCGGTGGCGGCGGCGCCCTCGTAGGCGCTCTTGAGGGAGTCGACCTGTTCGAGGGTGCCGTCGGTCTCGACGACGACGAGGTCGGTGGGGGCGAGGCCCAGGGACTCGGTGAGGCTGGGGCCGCCGTTCAGGGTGGACAGGACGGACTCGAAGAGCCGTACGGGGACGGGCCTGCCCTGCTCGTACCACCGGTCGAAGACGGTGAGGATCCACTCGGCGTACGCGGTGGGCGAGCCGTCCGGGCGCGGCGGGGGACCTTCCCAGGTGGCGTGCGGCAGCAGGAAGTCGATGCGCGGGGGCGTGAGCGCGGTGAGCGCGTCGTACACGGCGACGGGGTCGTTGGCCACGTCGATGGTGCACAGCAGGCCGAGGTCGAGGTGGCGGTAGCGCTCCTGGTGCAGCAGCTCGACGGCCTTGAGGACGAGGGGGTGGCTGCTGCGGCCGTCGGCGAAGCGGCGGTGGCGGTCGTTGGCCGTCCTGTCGCCGTCGAGGGAGATGCCCACCTTCACGCCGTACTCGTCGAACAGATCGAGGTAGCGGGGGCTGAGCTGGAGGCCGTTGGTGTGGATCCGCAGGTCCAGGTCGGTGACCGGGGCGAGGGCGGTGGTCAGCTCCTCGCAGACGCGCCTGAGGCGCGCGGGCCCTGCCAGCAGAGGCTCCCCTCCGTGCAGGATCACTGACACGGAGGGCAGGGCATGTTTCTTGGCATGCTCGGCCAGTCGCAGAGCTGTCCAGGAAATGGCCTGGTCAGAGATTGCCTTGGGGCGGGTACGCCAGCTCTGATCAGCGTGTTCGTAGATATAGCAGTGGTCACATGCAAGATCACACCTGCTGTGGACCTTGAGGACGATCTCGCGGAATGGGACCAGGGGTCCAGTCATTCCGCCAGTTTAGAGCGAGTTCAGAGCGCGGAGTTGAACGTCGGGACGCGCTCGGTACGGTCGCTCACCGACGGCAGAACACGGCTGAGCTTCTTGGCGGCTGCCGCTCCCCGCACGTCGATCTCGGCGAGGGGCACACGATTCTTCTTCGCGACAGCGAAGGTGACTGAGGTCTGAAAGCTCACGACGGCCGTCCTTGGGGGAGTGGTCGATCTCGGATAACCGCACCGTTGCAGTGTCGGCGGCACGACTTTACTCTCATGCCCACCCACAGCAAATCAGCGCGTGAAGTTGAAACAAAAGCGTTGCGCCAGTATTCCCCGACCGACCCGGAACGAGCCATTCCACCGAAAGAGTGAAGACAAAACCGCAGACGGGGGTGCGCATGACCGGGTTTCAGGGCCCACTGCAGAGCATGGTCTTCCGAAACGCAGATCTGCCTGCGCTGTTCCACCGGGCGGACGAGATCGCCATCGCCCGCCAGCGCGAAGCGGTGCAGGACACCCGCTTACAACTGTGGTTGCTCGTCCTGGGCGCCTGCCTGGCGGCGATACCCGGCGGCTGGCGGATCGGGGGTACGTTCCAACTCGCGGGCGCCTTCAGCGCCTTGGCGTACGCGGGCGTACTCCTGGCCACGTACCGCGCCTCCAGGCGCCGTGCGAAGTCGCATTGGCAACTGAACCGCTCCGCCGCCGAGTTCATCAAGTCGATGTGCTGGCGGTACGCGGTCCACGGCGCGCCCTTCGACGCCGATTTCCCCGACCCGGACGGGGAGTTCGTCGCCCGGCTGGAGGCGGGGCTCGGCGAGCTGCGGAAGGTGGGCTGGGTCGACCCCCGCGAGTCGGCGCCGGCCGTCGGCCGGGCGGAGCTCATCACCCCGGCCATGCGGATGCTGCGCGACAAGCCCTTCCGGGTGCGCAAGGAGACGTACGTCAGGGACCGGCTGATCGAGCAGCGCAACTGGTACCACAGGAAGACCGTGGTGTCGCGCCGGGCCACCACGCTGTGGTCCGTGACCATCTCGGTGCTCACCGGCCTCGCCCTGTTCCTGGGCGTGCTGCGGACGTTCTCGGTCGGCGAGTCGGCCGTGATGGCGGGGCTGCTGTCGGCGGCGGCGGCCGCGTGCGTGGCGTGGAGCGAGATCCGCCGCCACCAGCCGCTGATAGCGGCGCACTCCCTGGTGGAGGAGGACCTGGCGGCGATGCACACCGCCATGGAGACGGTGATCGGCGAGGACCGGTGGCCGGCGGCGGTGTACGAGACCGAGCGCATCGTCTCGCCACAGCACACCGACTGGCTGGTCCAGCACCGGCGCTGACCTGTCAGGGGCGTTCCACGCCCGTGCGCCAGATGACGGTCACCGGCTTCCCACGGGCACGGGCGTAGCGGACGATGTCGCCGGTGCCGCCGAGGCCCCGGGCGGGGCGGCCGTCCCAGACGGCGAGGAGGCGGTCGCAGTGGTCGGCGATGTAGGTGCCGGCCGCGTAGTACGCCTCGTCGGTGGAGCTCGGGTAGTCCATCCGGACCTCGCGCGTGGCGCGCTTGCGGAAGGCCTGGTAGCGGGCCAGTTCCTCCGGGTCGGTGAAGCCGTCCTCGTAGTCCCCGCTGGGGATGACGACGGTCAGCTCGGCACCGCAGGTGAGGGCGATGTCCGCGAAGAGCTGGTCCGCTCCGGCCGCCAGGCTGGACAGCGCCTCCAGCGGGCCTTCGTGGCCCCGGAGCGCGGCCCGGATGGCGGTGCGGATCGCGGCGCGCACATGGGCGTCGAGCTCGTCGGGGATGTCCCTGTGCCCGGTCACTCCGATGCGCCTCATCCGCCCCCGCTCTCCGAAGTCGCCCTGCGCCCCGAGCGCCGTCACATGCTCTCAAATGCGGGCGCTTCCGGACAGGGCGTCGAGCCCCCGGCCGGGGGTCCGGCCGGGGGCTCGACGGGGTTCGTCGTACGCGGGTGGAGCGGTCAGTAGACGCTGACGCGGTAGGCGTTCAGGGCCTCGGTGACCGGCTGGAAGAAGGTCGTCCCGCCGGTGCGGCAGTTGCCGCTGCCGCCGGAGGTGAGGCCGATGGCGCGGCTGCCGGAGTAGAGCGGACCACCGCTGTCGCCGGGCTCGGCGCACACGTTCGTACGGATCATGCCGTAGACGACGTCGCCGCCGCCGTAGTTGACCGTGGCGTTCAGGCCGGTGACCGAACCGCTGTGGGTACCGGTGGTGGAGCCGCGGCGGGTGACGGACATGCCGACGGTGGCGTTGGCGGCGCTGGTGATGTCGACGTTGCCGACGGTGCCGGGCTTGGCGATGGAGGTGTTGGAGTAGCGGACGATCCCGTAGTCGTTGCCCGGGAAGCTGGAGCCGGTGGTCGGACCGAGGACGGTGGTCCGGCCGGAGTTGGCGTACCAGGTGCCCGCGCCGTCGGTGCAGTGGCCGGCGGTGAGGAAGTACGTGGTGCCCGCGCTGTCGCGGACGTTGAAGCCGAGGGAGCAGCGCCAGCTGCTGGCGTAGATGGCGTCGCCGCCGGAGATGAGCTTGGTGAACTTGCCCGGTGTGCGCTCGATCTTCAGGGCGCCGGCGTTGGCTCCGGCCTGGCGCTTGATCGTGGCGATCTCGGCCTGGGAGACGGTCGAGTCGGCGGTGACGACCAGCTTGTTGGTCGCCGGGTCGACGTGCCAGGCGGTGCCCGGTACGTCGGCCTCCAGGACGGCCGAGCCGGCGGCGGACAGCTGGGCGGCGCTGTACGTCCGCGGTGAGTCGGCGTTCGCGGCGGGGACCGCGAGGGTGGCGGCGGCGGCGAGACCGGTGGAGACGGCGAGCAGACGGGTTCGTCTGGCTATGCCGCTGCGGGGGGTGGTGCGCTTGATCCTCACTTCTCGTTCCTCCCGAGGGGAATCGGGGGCCCGCCGTGGGGTGTCGGGCCCGTGAGGCGCGGTCAGTTTTTCAGGGCTAGGTTCACTCGCCCCTGGCACTGACGGCGTCCGGATTTCGGACACGCCGTGCCCCTGACAAGCGCTGCTTCGGGAGTATTCGCGGGGTCAACTACCGGCACAAGGGCATGTTTCGGCCGAGCCGGGCGCGGGCGCGCGAAGCTGCCCGGCGGGTCCCGCCCGTCCGCCGGGGTCGGTCATGTGACGTGTCAGCCGGCCAGGACGTTCCGCTCCCCCGCCGGGACGGGGCCGGGCAGGGTGTTGCCGGGCGGCGGGAGGGGGCAGATGAAATGCGCGGCGAAGGCGCACGGCGGCAGCAGCGCCCGGTTGAAGTCGACGGTCGCCGCCCCGTCGGCACCCGGAGCCGCGGGAAGCAGAAGCGGTACGTGTCCTTTCCGCTGGTCGCGTCGGCGAGGACGGCCCACAGCGAGCCGTCGCCCTCGACCGCGACCGCGAGGGTGTGCTCGGCGCCGCCGAGCGTGAACGCCGGCTCGCCCGGGAGGCCGAGCCCGCGCTCGCGCCCGTCGGCGTTCTGGACCCGGACGCTGCGCTCGGCGGCGTACGGCCGGCAGCTCCCCGGCACCACCCAGCGCTCGTCGTACGGGGTGGCCTCGATGCCCGTGAAGGTGCGGCGTGCCGGGGCAGCGGTGACGAAGTCGCGGACCGCCCAGAGCCCTTCGCGGCGCGGCACGACCAGCCGCCGCTCCCCCGCCGCGACGCGCGAGCGGGGGATCGGGGCGTGGTCGGCGGTCAGACGGACCTCGCCGGTCAGGGGCGTGCCGTCGACGGTGAGGCCGTCGGCGGCGGTGGCGCTCAGGAGCACGTGGTCGCCCTCTTCACGCCAGACACCGGGGACGGCCGGAATTCGCCCGTCCGGGTAATCGGAGAGCTGGGGGTCCCCCCGGACGGAGTCTGGGGGAGGGTGCCGGTGAGGGAGAGCGGGCCGTAGGGGGCCGAGACGGAGGCGGTGCGCCGTTCGTGCCGGCGCCTCCAGTCCGCATGAGGATCGCTGCTCATGCGGAAACCTCACGGTCCGTCAGCAGCCGTCGCAGGGGCAGCAGCAGTCGCAGCTGCCGGGGTTGCAGTCGCAGTCGCGGCAGCAGCCCTCGCGCTTCTTGCGGGACCAAGGGCCCTCGTACTCCTTGGCGCAGCAGATCCGGCAGGTGCAGAAGAGCCAGGTGAAGGCGGCGCACCCGGCCCAGAAGCCGCGCGGCTTGGGCCGGGACGGCTCGCCGCCGGGGCCGCCGAAGCCGGGCGGCATCCCGCCGCCGGGGCCACCCGGACCGCCGGGGTACGCGCCGCCCGGGTACCCACCCGGGCCCCCGGGACCGCCGGGGTACGCGCCGCCCGGGCCCCCAGGACCACCCGGGCCGGACGGACCGCCGCCGTACGGGTTGGGGGTGCCGTACGGGCCGTAGCCGGCGCCCTGGTGGGAGGCGGGGCCTCCGTACCCCTGGTGCGAGCAGGTCGCCGTGCCGAACGCCCGGTCCACCGACTGCCGCAGCTCGTGCGCGAGCAGCACGTGGAGCAGCGTGTCGTCCACGAATTCCGCGTCGCGCAGGGCGAGCCGTATCCCGTGCAGCGCGTCGTCCGCGAGCCGCCGCGCCTCCGCGAGGGACGTACCGGTCGCGGTGAGCGGGTTCCAGGCACCCGACGCGGCGTCAGCTTCCCTGTCCTCCACGGCGTCCAGCAGGTGCGCGAGGCGCCCGAAGAGCCGGCCCGCCTCCGCGAGCGGCGCCGTGTTCTGCGGCCTGCCGGCCAGGACGGCGGTGTGCGCGAAGGCCGCGGCGGTGGCCGTCTCGGTCGGCTCGGTGATGTGGAGCAGCGGCGTACCGGGCCCGGCCAGCGCCTCGATGCCGGTCTGCCGGTCCACCGCGTCGACCAGGACGGCCGTGTCGAAGCCCAGCTCGCGCCCGGCCCTGGCGCCCGCCCGGTCCCAGCCGAGCGCGACCCGGCGCGCGGCGGCGGCCATCGGGCGGCGCGCCAGCAGCCCGTCCCGGTCGGCGACATGGTCCCGTACCTTCGCCGAGGCGAGGACCAGCGAGACGGCGGCGGCGAGCCGCGCGCCCTCGCCCCGGGCGACGGGCGCCGTCCGCATGGCGCGCAGTGGACAGGGCCCCGCCGTGCGCCGCGCCGCGGCGGTCCGCTCGGTCTGAGCCTCCGTCAGGACGGAGACGATGAGGCCGTCGTAGTTGGTGGCGACCCGGGCGAACTGCCCGTGGTCGGCCCGAAGTGCCAGGCAGAGCCCGCACAGATGGGCCATCCACTCCGTCTTCAGCCCCTCGGTGAGCCGGTGCGTGCAGGGCCTGACGATTCCGAACATGGTGCTCCCCCGTGAGTGGTGCGTGGTGCGCGGCGGGCATCGTACCGAGCCTGTTCGTTCACCCGTACGTCCGCACGCTCACCCGTACGGCCCGAATTTCATATTTGAGTTACGCAGGCCCCTTCTCAGGGCCCGTATGCCCGTGGAACCTTGACGAATCGCCACATCTTCTGCACCAGTACCGTCACGAATCGCTCGCGCGGCGACTGTCCACTTGGCGCGCGATCCGCATGATGGACGACCATAGGGATAGCGGAACCACAAGTGACCGCGTGAAAGGAGGCGTCCATGGGATCGGTGCGCAAGGCGAGTGCATGGCTCGGCCTCGTCGAGGACAACGACGAGCGCTACTACGACGACGAGTACGCCGAGGGTGACCGCAACAGCGACGCCTGGGTGACCGACCCGCGGGTGCGCGTCGCCTCCGAGAGCGCCCAGGAGGAGGGCCGCCGGATCGCCACGGTGTCCCCGGACGGGTTCCGGGACGCCCGGAGCATCGGCGAGCTGTTCCGGGACGGCGTCCCGGTCATCATGAACCTCACGTCCATGGAGCCCGCCGACGCCAAGCGCGTGGTCGACTTCGCGGCCGGCCTGACCTTCGGGCTGCGCGGCTCGATCGAGCGCGTGGCGACCCGGGTCTTCCTGCTGACGCCCGCGGACACGCAGATCGTCAACGGGGAGCCCGGGCCGCACACCCAGGACGGCTTCTTCAACCAGAGCTAGCGGGCGAGGCCGCTCACCGAAAGGCTTACCGGAACGCGTCGAGGCCGGTGAGCGCCTTGCCCAGCACGAGCTGGTGCATCTCGACGGTGCCCTCGTAGGTGAGCACCGACTCCAGGTTGGTGGCGTGCCGCATGACGGGGTATTCGAGGGAGATCCCGTTGGCGCCGAGGATGGTCCGCGAGGTGCGGCAGATCTCGATCGCCTCCCGTACGTTGTTGAGTTTGCCGAAGCTGACCTGCTCGGGGCGGAGCTTCCCGGCGTCGAGCCGGCGCCCGAGGTGGTGGGCGAGCAGGATTCCCTTGTGCAGCTCCAGCGCCATGTCGGCGAGCTTGGCCTGGGTGAGCTGGAAGCCACCGATGGCCTTGCCGAACTGCTCACGCGTCTTCGCGTACTCCAGCGCCGCCTCGAACGACGAGCGCGCGGCGCCCATGGCGCCCCAGACGATTCCGTACCGGGCGTGGCTCAGGCAGCTGAGCGGCCCCTTCAGGCCGGTGACGCCGGGCAGCACGGCGTCGGCCGGCAGCCGTACGTCGTCCATGACGAGCTCACTGGTGACGCTGGCGCGCAGCGACCACTTGTGCCTGATCTCGGGCGCGGAGAAGCCGGGGCTGTCGGTGGGCACCACGAAGCCCCGGATGCCCTCGTCGGTCTGCGCCCAGACGACGGCGACCCCGGCGACCGAGCCGTTGGTGATCCACATCTTGCGGCCGTTCAGGACCCAGTCGGTGCCGTCCTTCTTGGCGTACGTCCGCATCCCGGCCGGGTCGGAGCCGTGGTCCGGCTCGGTCAGGCCGAAACAGCCGATCGTCCCGCCCGCCGCCATGGAGGGCAGCCAGCGCTGCTTCTGCTCCTCGGAGCCGAACCGGTGGATCGCGTACATGGCGAGCGAGCCCTGCACGGAGACCAGGGAGCGGATGCCGGAGTCGGCGGCCTCCAGCTCCAGGCAGGCCAGCCCGTACTGGACGGCGGTCGCGCCCGCGCAGCCGTAGCCCTCCAGCGACATGCCGAGCGCGCCGATCGAGCCGAGCTCGCGGGCCAGCTCCCGGATGCCGGGCAGTTCGCCCTTCTCGTACCAGTCGGCGATGTACGGCAGCACCCGGTCGGCGGTCCAGCCGCGGACGGTGTCGCGGATGGCGAGGTCCTCGGGCGAGAGAAGGTCGTCGATGCCGAGGGGGTCACCGGCGTCGAACGGCGGGAGCTTCGCGGGTACGGGCATGCGGGACCTCCGGGCGGGCACTAAAACTAGCGGTGTTAGTTACGCTGCGCCGTCGACGTTACGACGCGGTGTGCCACGCGTCCAGCCCCGGCGGCCGACGCCACACCGGCAGTGTGCCGCACGCGGGCCGCCGTGTTCAGCGCGCGGTACGCCCCGACCTCGCCGACTCCACCGGCTCGCGCCGCGCGGGCACATGGGCCTCGCGGCCGTCGTCGGGCGGCGCCACGCCGAGCCGGGACTCCGCGTCGGCACCCCGCGCCCCGGGCACGGTCTCGCTCCAGGGCGCGCCGGACCGGCCGTCGGCCTCCGCACCGGTGAACGGCTCCTTGCGCGCCGCCGGGACGGTGTCCGCGCCGGGGCGTTCCGTATCCTCCGCCTCCGGCCAGGACTCCGCGGCGCCCAGCCGGGCGTCGAGGTCCGCCTGGCACTCCATGACGCGCGGCAGCCGCACCGCCATCAGCGCGCCGAGCAGCAGCAGCCCCGCGCTGACGACCAGCGTGACGTGCAGGCCGTGCACGAACGCGTGCCGCGCGGCAGTGCGCAGCGCCTCGCCCGCGGGGCCGCCGAGCTGGGCGGCGACCTGGTAGGCCTCGCCCAGCGAGTTGGCGGCGGCCGCTCCGGCGGGCGCGGGCACGCCCGGCACACCGGCGAGACCGGGCGCGTACGCGGCGTTCATGACGCTGCCGAGCAGCGCGATGCCCATGCCGGCGCCCAGCTGGTAGGAGGTCTCGCCGATCGCGGCGGCCCCGCCCGCGCTGTGCGCCGGGGCCTCGCTGAGCATCGACTCGTACGCGCCGAACAGCGTCGTCTGGAGCCCGAAGCCGAGCAGGACGAAACCGGCCGTGAGCAGCAGGGGCCGGTCGTGCTGTCCCATCAGGACCAGCAGGAGGACGGAGCCCGCGGTGAGGACGAAGCCACAGCCGACCATCCGGCGCGGGCCGACGCGCCGCAGCGTGGCGGAGCCGGTGGCTCCGGCGGCCATGGCGGCGAAGGTGAGCGGCAGCAGCCGCAGGCCGGTCTCCAGGGGGCTCAGTTCAAGGACGAGCTGGAGGTACTGGACGGCGATCAGTTCCAGGCCGACCAGCGCCAGCATGGCGAGGACGATGCAGCCGACGGAGGTGGTGAAGGCCGCCCGGCCGAACATCCGCATGTCGATCAGCGGGTGCGCGCGGCGCCGCTGCCGCCGTACGAAGAGGACCAGCAGGGCCGCGCCGAGCAGCAGCGGCCCGGCCGTCTCCGGGCTCAGTACGGAGCCGCCGGCGCCGGCCCGTTTGACGCCGAGGACCACGCCCAGCACGCCGGCCGCCGCCATCAGCGCGCCCAGCACGTCCCAGGGGCCGTCGCCGCTGCCCTTGGACTCGGGCAGGAGCCAGCGGCCGAGCGGCAGGATCAGCGCCATCAGGGGGATGTTTATGAGGAAGACCGAGCCCCACCAGAAGTGCTCGACCAGGAACCCGCCGAGGACGGGCCCGGTCGCGGCGCCGACGGCGGCGACGGCCGTCCAGATGCCGATCGCCGTGGCCCGCTCCCGCCGGTCGGGGAAGACCGCGCGGAGGATCGACAGGGTGGCGGGCATGATCATGGCGCCGCCGACGCCGAGCAGCGCGCGGGCGGCGATCAGTACTGCGGGGGTGTCGGCGAAGGCCGCGACCGCGGAGGCCGCGCCGAACAGCCCGTAACCGGCCAGCAGGACCCGCCGGCGCCCGATCCGGTCGCCGAGCGTGCCGAAGAGGATCAGCAGCGAGGCGCAGACCAGGGGGTAGGCGTCGACGATCCACAGCAGCGCCGTGGAGCTGGGGCGCAGGTCCTCGGTGACGGCGGGGACGGCGACATGGAGGACGGTGGCGTCGAGCGCGACCAGCAGCAGGCTGACGCAGAGGACGACGAGGACGACCCAGCGGTTGGCACCGCCGCCGGTGGCACGCAGCCGTGCTCCGGCCATGGTCGTCAGGGACATGTACGTACCTCCCACAGATGGATCCCTCGCGCTCGGTGGGCACCTGCCGGAGGGGGACGTCCTCCGGGGCAGCCCGGCATCGACGGGCGAGTGAGCCGTCAGCGTACGCGAGTCCGGGCCGGTGGTGCGTGGTCCACCTCTCACGGGGGCAGGCGCGGGAGTATGGCGTACGCCACTCCGGCCGGCCCGCCAGGGGCCGTGCCGGGTCCGTACCGGAGGGGGAGGGACGGGGACGGGGAGGACGGCAATTCCGGGCTCAGGGCGCCGCCGGCCATTTCTCACGGCAGACAAACACACTTCCGGCCGGCATCCCTGCGGCAATAGGCCTCACGGCCCCCGAGGTTTATGGATAAGCAAGGAATAAACATCCGGCTGAGACACGCTCCACATCACATCGTCATCACGAAGAGAGCGGATGGGCGTGGGCCGACACTCACTCCCTGTAACGTCGATTGGGTGCGTACCGACATCTTTGCCCGTCTGGACCGGGAGCCGGAACCGCCGAAGATTGAGATCCCGCGGATGAGCCGCACCCGTCTCGCCCTCTTCGGCGGGACGTCGGCGTTCTACCTCGCCATCGTGGTGGCCGTGCTCGTCTCGTCGTGGCTGGTGACCCTCGACTGGAAGGTCATGCTCTTCCGGCCGTATCAGCAGTGGCCGGAGCTGCACGCGACGCTGGACTACTTCGTGGTGCTGGGCCAGCGCGGCCCGACGGCCGTGATGGTGGCGGCCTGGCTCGGCTGGCGCTCCTGGCGGCAGCACACGCTCCGCCCGCTGCTGGCGCTGGGCGCCGCGCTCCTGCTGCTGAACGCCACGGTGGGCGCGGTCAAACTCGGTCTGGGCCGGCTGGGCCCCCACTACGCGACGCAGATCGGCTCGGCCGAGATGTTCGCGGGCGGCGATATATTCCCTTCCGGGCATACCGCCAACGCGGTGGTGACCTGGGGCATTCTGGCCTATCTGGCCACCACGCCCCGGGCGAGGCGCTACCTGTCGGCCCTGTCCGCCGTGGTCGCCCTGGGCGTCGGCCTGACCACCGTCTACCTCGGTACGCACTGGCTGAGCGATGTGCTGCTCGGCTGGGCCGCCGGTCTGCTGATCCTGCTCGGGCTGCCCTGGTGCGAGCCGCTGATCGCCCGCGCCGAGGCGATCGTCCTCGCGGTGCGCGAGGAGCTGCGGGCGCGCCGCCGCGGCCAGGCGCCGTCGCTGCCCGTCGCGGCGGGCGGGCCCCGGCCGGGGGTGTACCAGCAGCGGCCGCTGGGCGCGGAGGAGGAGCCGGTGCGCGAGCCGGTCTCCGCCACGGGCGGCGTCGGCCGTGCGGCGACGGTCAGGACCACGCTCACGCAGCCGAGGCCGCACGCGGTGGTGCGTTCGGAGCGCACGCCCGTCACCCCGGCGGGCAGCCGCCGGCCGCCGCGTTCACGTCCGGTGACGGGCGGCTGAGGCCGCCGGGACGGACGCGAGGGCCCCGGCTTCGGAAAGCCGGGGCCCTCGCGTCTGTCCGTTCGGTGCGGGGGTCAGCCGACCCAGCAGCGCGTGACGGTGGCGTCGTCGACCTCGAAATTGATCCGGCCCGCCACGTACTCCAGCGTGATGATCGAGCCGGGCGGCAGCGACCGTACCGTGGTCCAGCCGCGGGAGCGGGCGCGCTGCTCCGCGTCGCGTTCGCCGAGGCCGACGTACGACTCGGGGCTGTCGTCGGGCTGCTGGGGAGAGCTCGGAATCGGTGCCATGTCATTCACCGTAGGGCGCGGCGCACGGTGACGGAAGCCGGGCCGGGCACATCACCCCACCATCCTCACGTACCTCAGCGGTCACGCTTGTGTCACAGGATCACGACATGTGTTCCGTAAGGCCCTCTTCACTCGCCGGGCCTTCCCGTGCGGCTCCGAAGGGTGTCGCCGGAGGAATTCCGCAGGGCCGGGGGCCTCTTCGCGCACCGCCGTACGGGCGAATTCCCGCGCCCCCGGAAAAACGCTTCGGCATATCGTCACGACAATCGCCGTGGCGCAGCCCATTCACGTGTTCCCCGCGGAATTCCCACAGCACCGATCCCGCTGCGCGGACCGGTCCAGGGCTCGCGAGAGGCGGTCGCGGAGCGCCCTGATGTGGTCGTCGAGCTCACGCGGCTCGACCACCTCGAACTCCATCCCCATGAGGGCGATGTGGATCACCAGGACGTCGACGCTCGTGCCGCCCGTGCGCAGCAGGCACGTCGACTCCCCCTCCGCCTCCAGGACACCGTCCATCGGCCCCACCACCCGCGCGGCCTCGGCGGCCGGGACATGGAGCCGGACGACGGCCTTCGCCGCGTACGCCGACGTCGACACGCCCTGGGACACATAGGCCGCCAAGTCCTCGGCGGGCGGTGTACGCGGCGGGAAACGCGGCCCGTGCGGCGGCCTGGGGACGATCCGGTCCGCCCGGAACGTACGCCAGTCGGAGCGGTCCACGTCCCAGGCGACCAGGTACCAGCGGCGCTCGGTGCACACCAGGCGGTGCGGCTCCACCGTGCGGCGCGTGGCCGAGCCGTTGTGGTCGCGGTACTCGAAGCGCAGCCGCTCACTGTCCCGGCAGGCCGCCGCCAGCTCGGTGAGCACCGACGGGTCCACCTGGGACTCGGGTGTGCGCAGTATCGGCACCGTGAAGGTGGTCAGCGCGCTGACACGGCGCCGCAGCCGGTCGGGCAGCACCTGCTCCAGCTTGGCCAGCGCCCCCACCGACGTCTCCCCGACGCCCTCGATGCCGCTGCCCGCCGCGGTACGCAGCCCCACGGCGACCGCGACGGCCTCGTCGTCGTCCAACAGCAGCGGAGGCAGCGCGGCCCCCGCGCCGAGCTGGTAGCCGCCGCCCGTGCCGGGGCTGGCGTTGACGGGGTAGCCGAGCTCGCGCAGCCGGTCGACGTCACGCCGTACGGTGCGCGGCGTGACGCCCAGCCGCTGCGCGAGGTCCGCGCCGGACCATTCGCGGTGCGCCTGGAGCAGGGACAGCAGGCGCAGCAGTCGTGCCGAGGTCTCCAACATGGACGCGAGTCTGCCAGCGGTCGCGGACAGCCACTGTCCTCGATCAGGGAGTTACCCGTACGCAGAGGTCGTTGTCGGTCGTGTAGCAGGGCGCCGCCTTGTAGCCCTCGCCCTGGTGGACCGGGTACACGAAGACGTTCTTCCGGTCCCAGACGTCGTCCAGGATGCGGGAGATCCGCACCGGCTCCGCGTCCGCCCCCGGGCACAGCCACAGCTCCCACAGCTGCTCCCCCGCGACCGGCGGCTCGGCGAGCGTGTCGTACGCGAGGGTGAAGGCGAACGTCCCCTCCTCGCCGTCGGCCGGCACCCGGTGGACCTTCCCGCCCAGCCGGGCCTCGACCACCGCGCCGGCACCGGCCTGTGCCCCGTACAGCGTCCCTTCCACCGTGCAGGCGCCCTCGCCGAAGACGATGTCACCGGCCTCCGCATGCGGCAGGCGCACCCAGCTGCGCACGGCGAGCCGGCCGTCCGCCGTGGGATACGGGACGCGCACGGCGACCCCGCCCTCCTCGTCGGGGACCCGGTCGACGAGCGCCCGCAGGTCCCGGACACCGGGCTCGACCGCCCGCTCGTCGAGGTACACGTCAAAGCGGCCCTCGGCGAGCTCCATGGTGCTGGGCAGCACCGCCCGCATATGGCCCGCGCTCGTCGGGGTGAGCGGCAGGCGGGTCTCGTCGGACGGGCCGCCGGAGGCGCCGCGCCGACGCAGCACCAGGACCGGTTCGGCCGTGTCGACGACCGCTATGTCGAACGTGATGCCGCCGGCGTGGTCCGCGACGCAGTCCGCGCGCGGCGGCGCTCCGTGCGCGGGGCCCGGGGTCGTGGCGTCGCTCATGCGGGCTTTCCCTTCCGGAGCACCTCGGCGGCCTTGTACCGCACCGAGTACGCGGCGTCCAGGACCGCGCCGCGCGTGCGGTGCAGCCCGTCGCGGACCCGGCCGCGCGCGCGGCCGCCCCCGCCCTGGGCGACCAGCTCGGTGAAGAGCGCCTCGTGGCGTTCGGCGATCCGGACCGGGTCGAAGCGCTGCGACGCCGCGAGCGCGGCCCGCCCGGTGCGCCGCCGCAGCTCGTCGTCCTGGATCAGGGCGAGCAGCGCGTCGGCGATGGCGTCCACGTCGCCGACCGGCACCAGGCGCCCGTCGACGCCGTCCTCGATGATCTCGCCCGGCCCGTGCGGGCAGTCGGTGGAGACGACCGGCAGGCCGCAGCGCATCGCCTCGACGATCGTCATGCCGAACGATTCGAGGCGGGAGGTGACGGCGGCGATGGAGCCCTTGACCCACTCGGGCTCCAGCGGGTTGGCCGTGCCCATCAGGAAGACGTGGTTGTGCAGCCCGCGCGCCTCGATGAGGGCGCGCAGCGCGTTCCGCTCGTTGCCGGTCGCGTCGCCGGAGCCGTAGATCCTGAGGCGCCAGTCGGGGCGGGCGGCGACCACCTTCGCGAACGCCTCGACGAGCAGGTCGTACCGCTTGACCCGGGTCAGCCGGCCGGCCGCGACGACCCATTTGGCGGCTGTGTCGGCGGGAGCGACGGCCGGCGCCGGGACGCTGTTGGGGACGGAGTCGATGCGTACGCCGGGCAGCTTGAGCTTGGTGCGGTACGAGCGGGCGTCGGCCTCGGTGACGGTGGTGATCGCGTCGAGCAGGGCGTAGCGGTGGCCGATCTCGCGGCGCAGCCGGTAGCCGTGGCTGTCCAGCGTCAGGTGCTCCTGGCCGACGCGGACCGGGCCGCGCCGGGCCTGGCGGGCGATGTGGACGTTGAGCCCGGGGCGGGTGCCGACGACGACGTCGGCCTGAAGGCTCTTCAGGTGGGCGGCGATGCGGGCGTCGGTGAGGCGGCTGTACTGCTTCCAGCGTCCGTCGCCGCGCGGGAAGACCTTGGCGGGCTTCTTGTAGTCGGGGTGCGTGCCGTCGTAGGTGGGGCTGTTCTTGCGCAGGTCGACCAGGTGCTTCATGGTCACGCCGGCGGGGGCGCCGAGGGTCGGCTCCTCGCGGTGGCGGAAGACGGACACGATCTCGACGTCGTGCCGCTCGGCCAGGGTCTGGGCGAGGTTGAACGTCGTACGGATCGTGCCGCCGATGCCGTACGCGTTGTGCAGCAGGAAAGAGATATGCATCGCGTCGCCGCGTCCCCCTGGTCCGGACGGTTCCGGTGGTGTCGTCCGATGGTCTTCGATGGTCGTCAAAGGTGGACTGTACTTGGCTTTCGTGGGCACGGCCGGTCAGGGCCGGTAGCCGAGCTGGGGGACGGTGGCGCAGTTCTCGTCCATGTCGCCGCCCTGGGTGACCCAGCCCCGGCCGTCCTGCCAACGGGCCACGGACAGACAGGTGTGACGGGTCTTCGGCGGCTCGGGGAGCCGCTCGAAGACGACGGGCAGGAGCAGCCCCCGCGCGGTGTACGGCTCGGGGCGGTTGAGAAACGTCTCGACGCACGCGCGCGTGAGGCCGGTTTTCGTGCAGGACCTCGCGGCGTCCGTGAACCACATGGCCGCCGCCCAGCCCTCCAGCGCCCACTGGGAGAGCGGCGTGCCCTTCACGTGCGCCGCCATCGCGTCACGGAACTCCCGTACCGCGGGGTGGGCCGTCTCGTCGTAGTTGCGGCTGGCTCCGGTGACCCACAGGGCGTTGCGGCAGCGCGGGGCGTCCTTGAAGTCGCGGGGTACGTTCTCGTTCCAGTTCTGGACGTTGGTGACCTTGGCGGTGACGCTCACGCCGACGGCGTCCATCGCCTCGCACAGCTGGGCGTTGCCGTGCGTGTCCAGGGCGTCGAAGACGACGTCGACGCCCTGTTCGCGGAGGTCGGCGGCGACGGCGCGGTAGTTGGGCAGGGCGAAGTCGACCTGTTCGGTGACGACCCGGTAGCCCTCCGCCTCCAGGCCGCGCTCCACCAGCCGGGCGTACGCGGCGGACGCCGCCTGGTTGTAGGCGACGACGGCCGCCGTACGGGCGCCGTGCTCCCGCCTGAACCAGCGGTAGACCTCGGTGCCGCCGGTGAGGACGCCGTTCCAGCCCGGCTCGTCCCCGGTGCGCGGGGCGGAGCTGCCGTAGATCCCGTACAGATGCGGGTACGTGTCGTACGCGGGGCCGAGCGGCTGACCGCCGATGTCGGGGACGCCCGCGCGGGAGACGCGTGCGGCGCCCGCGTAGTCGAGGGCGGTGGTGGCGACCAGAGCGAAGACGCGCTTGTCGTCGACGAGTTCGTGCACGCACTGGTTGTTGCCGACGCCGCTGCCGCCGTCGTCGCAGGTGAAGACCTCCACGCGGCGGCCGTCGACGCCGCCGCGGGCGTTGAGGGCCGCGAAGTACGCCTGCGCCCCGTCGCGCGGGCCGGTGAGGGCGCCGCCGCCGACGGGGCTGGTGGCTCCGGTGACGATGCCGATCCGGATCGGCTCCCCGCCGCCGGTCGTGGGGGCGGGGGGCCGGGACTCGAAGTCGCTCTCCGGGAGCCGGCTGCCGCAGGCGGCGCTCAGCAGCAGCGTCAGCAGCAGGAGCGCCGCCGGCAGCAGGGATTCAGCAGCCCGGCACGGCTGTCGCATCGGGGCTGAGCTTGACCAGTGCGCACAGCGTCTTCACCGACACCTTCCAGGTGTCCTGCTGGTGCACGGCGGAGCCCTTGGAGTCGGGCAGGGCCGGCTGGCCGCCGACCAGCAGGTCGTAGGTCACGTCGGCCTGGGTGGCCGAGGTGAACGCGACGTTCTTCACCTTCACGGACGTCTGCGCGGCCTGCGGGTTGCCGGCGAAGGCCTGCAGCACGGGCCGCATCCGGTCGCCGTTCTCCAGCAGCCTGGTCTTCTCCTCGACCGGTGTCTTGGGATCGAAGAAGGCCGCCCAGTTCTTCTGGATCTCCTGCCGGGCCGCGGCCGGGTCGGCGGGCTGGTTCTGTGCCGTGGTCGCGGTCGGCGACCTTTCCGCTTCGCCGTTGCCGTTGCCGTCACCACAGGCCGCTGCGGTCGGTACGAGGACGAGGACCGCTGCCGCGGCGAGTGCCGCGGCGCGGGGGCGCTTGGGGAGACTCTTGTGGACCATCTGGCTCACCGCCGGGTTCCGGGGTCTGTGCCTTGTCGGGCCTTCTTGGGCATAGTGCAAGGAATCGCCATACATCGCCAGCCGGAGGGTTCGGGATGCCGTCGTCGCGGGTGCTGTGGTGGGGCGGGATCGTGGCCGCCGCCACCGGCGCGGTGCTGTGCGTGCTGGGCTGGTACGGGGTGTCCGGCGAGCGTTTCGCGGAGCGGCAGATCCCGTACCTGGCGTCGTGCACGGTGCCGGGTGCGGCGCTGATCGTGGCGGGGGCGGTCCTGCTGGGCAGCGGGGTGCCGTCGCGGCGCCCCTCCGCGGACGGGCCGCGGGAGCCTCTCGCCGTGGCGGACCGCCCCTCCTCCGGCGCCCCGCCGGTGCGGGTGCCGGGCGGGACGCTGGCGCACCGCCCCGACTGCCCCCTGGTGGCGGGCAAGGCGGACGCGGTGCCGGTGGGGGACGCGGCGCTGGACCCGTGCCCGGTGTGCGAACCCGAGAGCTGACCGCCGGTGTCCTCACTGACGTACGAACTCGTCCTGGCGGGCCTGGCGGTGGGCAGCGCGGCCGCCCTGACCGGGATCGGACTGATCGTCACCTACCGGGCGACGGGCGTGCTGAACCTCGCGCACGGCGCCATCGCGATGGTCTGCGCGTACGTGCTGCGGCACCTGGTCGTGGAGTGGGGCTGGCCGCTTGCGCTCGCCGCGTGCGTGACGCTGCTGGTGGTGGCGCCCGGTATCGGGCTGGCGCTGGACCGGGCGGTGTTCCGGCCGGCGGCGGTGCTCGACCTGGACCCGGCGCGGACGCTGGTGGCGTCGATCGGCGTGTTCGTGCTGCTCGTCGGGGGCGCGGCGCTGGTGTGGGGCGGCGGGGCCCGGGCGGACGCGCCGGTGCTGCTGGGCGACGACCCGTGGGTGCAGCTGGGCGCGGTGGTGCTGGTGGGCGGCGCGGTGGGGGCGGTGACGCGCTGGACGCGGCTGGGGCGTGAGCTGCGGGCGGTGGTGGACAACCGGGCGCTGGCGGTGCTGGGCGGGATCGACGCGGACCGGGTGTCGGCGGTGGGGTGGGCGTTCGGATCGTTCACGGCGGGGCTGACGGGCGTGCTGCTGGCGCCGTACGTACGCCTCGATCCGTACGGCCTGCCGCTGCTGGTCGTCGAGGTGATCGCGGTGGCGGTGGTGGCCCGGATGCGGAGCCTGCCGGTGGCGGTGGCGACGGCGCTGGTCATCGGGGTCGCCCAGGCGCAGCTGACCCGGTTCCACCCGGTGGGCTGGTCGGGCCCGCTGGTCCAGGCGGTCGCCACGAACCTGTTCGTCGTCGCCCTGCTGGTCGCCGCGCTGGTACTGCCGGGCGTGGGGGCGCGGGACGCCCTGCCGCGTACGTCGACGGCGGGCGCCCGCGTCCCGCCGGGGGTGTGGGTGGCGACGGGGGTGCTGTTCCTGCTGCCGCTCGGCTTCGCCGGGGGCGACCTCCAGACGGCGGTCCAGGTCCCGGCGCTCGCCGTCGTCCTGCTGTCCCTGGTCGTGGTCACCGGCCGGGGCGGTCAGATCTCACTGGGCCAGGCGGCGTACGCGGGCCTGGGCGCCCTGTTCACGGCGCTGCTGGCGGCGGGCCGCTTCCCGGGCCTGCCCCGCCTCCCGGAACTCACCGCCCTCCTGGTGGCCGCCGTGCTGGTCGCCCCGCTCGGGCTGCTCACCGGCTGGCCGGCGATCCGCCGCCACGGGCTGGCCCTGGCGCTGGCGACGCTCGCGGTGGGGGTGGCGGTGAGCCGGTTCGTGTTCGCGCAGCCGTACGCGACGGCGGGGCTGTCCCTGGAGCGCCCGGCGGGCCTGGTGTCGGACCGCGCGTACTACACCGTGGAGCTCGCGGTCCTGGCGTGCGCGCTGCTGTGCGTCGCCGCGCTGCGCCGGGGCCGCACGGGCAGGGCGCTGGCCGCGCTGCGCGACCACGAGGCGGGCGCGGAGGCGGCGGGCGTGCCGGTCCCCGCCCTGAAGGTCCTCGCCTTCGTGGCGGGCGCGGCCCTGGCGGCGCTCGGCGGCGGCCTGCTGGGCATGGGCGTCCAGGCCTTCGACCCGGCGGCGTACGACGCGGTGCGCGGCCTGCTGTGGTTCGCCGCCGTCCTGGTCCTCGGCGCCGACAGCCTCCTGTCCCCCCTGGCCGCGGCGGTCCTCCTGGTCGGCCTCGACGCCGGCGCCCGCGGCGGCGCGGCGGCGGCGGTGATCGGCCTCCTGGCCGCCTTCACCGCCCGCGTGCCGCCACTGACGTCGCTGCTCCCGTCCGCCGGACACCCACGCGCGCGTGGCCCCGCCCCGGCCGCACCAGGCTCCCCCGCCCCCGTGCCCGCCGACGGCGCCCGGCCACCCACGGGAAGACCCGCACCCGACCGTCTCACCCGCACGGGTGGTGCAGGTGAGGACACGAGCCCGGCCGGCGGCCGGGCGCACCCCCACCGGCCCCCGGCCGCCCCCGCACCGCGCCCCGCCGCACCCGCCGCACCCGCCGCACCCGCCCGAGGCGAGCCCGCACCCGCCCGCGGCCTCCAGGCCCAGCGCCTCGGCCTCCGCTACGGCGGGTTCACCGCCCTCGACCGCGTCGACCTCGTCGTCGAGCCGGGCAGGGTCACCGCTCTCGTCGGGCCCAACGGCGCCGGCAAGAGCAGCCTGTTCCACTGCCTGGCCGGCACCACGCGCCCCACCTCCGGCCTCATCCGCCTCAACGGGAGCGACATCACCGCGCGCCCCGCGCACGCCCGCACCCGGCTCGGGATCGCCCGGACGTTCCAGGAGCTGGCGGTCTTCCCGTCCCTGACCGTCGAGGAGAACGTACGCATCGGCGCCGAGCAGGGCCACGTACGCGGCGATCCGTACGCCGTC
Organism: Streptomyces sp. CB03234; assembly: GCF_001905885.1. Lineage (GTDB taxonomy): Bacteria > Actinomycetota > Actinomycetes > Streptomycetales > Streptomycetaceae > Streptomyces. The sequence goes on from NZ_LIYH01000007.1 coordinate 430,821, forward strand.
GAGCAGGCCCTCCGCCTCCTCGGCCTGACCGGCGCCCGCCACCTGCCGGCCGCCGGGCTGTCCACGGGCGCCCTCCGCCGCGTCGAGGTCGCCCGCGCCGTCGCGGGGCAGCCGCACACGCTGCTGCTCGACGAGCCCGCCGCCGGCCTGGACGCCGACGAGACCGCCGCCCTCGCCCGCGTACTGAAGGCCCTCGCGGCGGAGGGGACGGCCGTGTTCGTCGTCGAGCACGACCTCGACCTGGTAGCGGACATCGCGCACACCGTGCACGTCATGGAGGCGGGGAGGCTCGTGTCATGAGCGTCGAGATCGCGCTGCGCGCCGCCCGCGTCCGCTACGGCCCCCTGGAGGCCCTGCACGGCATCGACCTGCCCGTCCCGCCCGCCACCATCACCGTACTGCTCGGCCGCAACGGCTCCGGGCGTACGACCGTGCTGCGCGCCCTCGCCGGGACGGTGCCGCTGAGCGGCGGGCGCGTCCTGTGGCGGGGCGATGACGTGACCCGGCTGCACGCCCACCGCCGGGCGCGCCGCGGCCTGTGCTTCGTACCGGACCGGCGTGCCGTCTACGCCACGCTCACGGTCGCCGAGAACCTCGAACTGGGCGCCCCGGCCCGGCACTTCGCCCCCGCCCTCGACGCCTACCCCGAGCTCCGCCCGCTCCTCCCCCGCCGCGCCGGCACCCTGTCCGGCGGCGAGCAGCGGATGCTCGCGCTCTCCCGGGCCCTGCTCACGCCCGCGCGTGTCGTCCTCGTCGACGAGCCGGCCCTCGGCATGTCGCCCGCCGTCGCCGCCCGTACCTACCGCCTGCTGTGCGGCCTGTGCGACCGCGGCGCGGCGGTCGTAGTGGCGGAACAGCGCCCGCCGGCCGGTCTCCCGCCCGGAACGCTGGCCCACGAACTGCGCCGGGGAGTCCTGTCCTTCAGCGGCGAGCCGGCCGAGTTCACTTACCGCCGGCGCTCTTCGGGGCGGGCTTGAGCCCCGGAAGGGACAGCATCATTCCCGGCCGGATCCGGTTCGGGTCCGCACCGATGACCTTCTCGTTGGCCTTGTACAGGGCCTTCCAGCCGCCCGGCACCTTGAAGCGGCGTGCCACGGAGATCAGCATGTCGCCCGGCTGGACGGTGTGGACACGGCCGGAGAGCCCGTACTTCTTGGAGCAGGTGGGCCAGGCCGCCCAGCCGTGCAGGCGCAGCACCTCCTCCGCGACCGTGATCTGCTGCTTGCGGGTCGCCCGATCGGCGCGCGGGGCGTAGGTGAGACCGCCGTACGCCTCCCAGGTGGACTGCTTGAACTGCAGTCCGCCGTAGTAGCCGTTGCCGGTGTCGAGGTCCCATCGGCCGCCGCTCTCGCACTCCGCCACGCAGCCCCACGGCCACTGGTCGCCGGCGCAGTCGGCGGCGGTGTGCACGGCCGGTGCGGCGACCGCGCTCGTCGTTCCCCACCCCAGCAGCAGCACGGCCGGCGCCACGGCCGGCCACAAGCGGATCTTCGGCATCGGCCCACGCTAGGGGGCGTCACGGCGCCCCACGCCGCGGCGCGCGGGGCGGCGGCCGGGGCCCACCCGGTCGGCCGACGCGCCGAGCCGCGAGGCAACCCGTGACTCCGGCCCCGGATCGCCCGTTGAACTCTTCATGAGACGAGCCGGGATCCGCCCGGTATCGCACGCAACGAGTCCGAGGAGCCACCCGTGCCCCGCATGCTCGACGTCAGCGAGGACGTACGCGCCGAGATCGGCGACGAGGAAGCCGACCGGCTGCTCGCCGGCGAGAACGCCCCGGGCAGCTACGACTGCACCTCCTGCCGCACCCCGGGCGACTCCGAGCAGGAGCGCACCAGCACCGTGCTGTTCGTCGGCGAGGAGACCGCGGTCCTCGCCTTCGCCCACGCCACCTGCATCCCCTCCCAGGTCGTCACGGTCGCCGAGGAGCAGCTCCAGGGCGCCGTCCGGTCCATCACCGGGGCGGAGGCGCAGCCGACGCCCGTGGCCCCCGTCGCCGTCGGTGACCAGGCCGTCCTGGGCGTCACCAGCGGTCTGGTACTGATCGACAACGAGCTGCACCCGGCTCTCGTCGTCGAGCCGACCGCGCCCATCGCCCGCCCGGGTTCGACGGGCGGCGGCGACGAGTTCCTGCCGCTGCTGATCGAGCAGGGCTTCCTGCCGGTCGGCGACGTGAACCAGAAGCCGAGCCCGATCGCCGGCTGGTCCGTGCTGCTGGCCATGGGACAGCTGCACGCCATCCTCCAGCCCGGTACGGGTGGGGGCAGCCCGGTCGCCTGGTGGCAGGCCCACCAGCCGCTCCAGGTCACCGAGGGCTGGCGCGCCGCGGCGAACAAGTCGCACACGGTGCTGGTCTTCGCCGCCCCGGTCGGCTGCATCGGCCAGCAGCCGCGCGAGGACCTGCTGCGGGACGCGCTGGAGAAGGCGGCGGCGAACGGTCGGCTGGTGGCGGCGGCGATGCCGCTGGCCGGTACCTGATGCACGCCAGGGCCATGGAAGGCCGGGCCCCGGAGGACCCGGCCGCCCGCCCCGGCATACGCCCCGACTACGACCCCCCGGCCGCCCCGTTCGCGCCGGTCATCCCGATGACGCCCGCCTCCCCGACGACGAGAGTCGGCGCTCCCGTGACGCCGACCGTCCCGGCACCCTGGGCGGCCGTCCCGTGGTCGGCTGCCGCCCCGTGGACGGCGGCCGCCCCGGCCACGGCCGCCGACCCCATCGCTCCGGGCGCCGCAGCCCCCGCAGGCGCCCCCGCCACCTCGGCCACCCCGCCCATGGCGACCTGGTCGGCTGCCGCCACGGCCGCCGACCCGGCGCCGGCAGGCCGCCCGGCCACGGCCGCCGACCCCCTCAAGGCGGCCGCCCCCCAGACGACAGGCGCCCCGTCCACGGCCACCGACCCGTGGACGGCGGCCCGCCCGGCCACGGTCGCCGGCCCCATCGCGCCAGGCGCCGCAGCCCCGGCGGCCACCCCGCGCACGGCGGCCGACCCGCGCCCGGCGGCCGCCCCGTGGACGGCGGGCCGCCCGCTCACGGCCACCGAACCCGTCCCCCCGGCAGCCGACCCGGCGACGGCCGCCGCCCGGGTCGCGGTCGGCGGGACGTCCCGGGCGGGTGCTGTGGGGCCGTCCGCCGGGGCGCTCACCGCGGCGGCGCGACCGGCGTTTTCCGGGGCGGGGCCGCATCCGAAGGGCGGCGGGGTCGTTGGCACATACGTGCACGCATACGAGCCATCCCGCCAGCCGTACCAGCAGATTCCCGCCATGCGCTCGACGCAGGACGGACTGTCCACCCAGTCCACCCAGTCGGCCACGCCGATCTACGACGCGCTGTACTCCGAGTACCTGAGGTCGTTCAGGACGCTGCCCGGCGACCGCAGTGGCGAGGAGGACCTCGGGTTCAAGGGGTTCGGGACGTTCGGGTCGGGCGGCGGCACCGGTGCGTACCAGACGCAGCACAGCGGCGGCTACACGGGAGCCTGGCAGCAGGTCGGTATGCGCCGGCCCGCCGGCCATCACCACGTCCCGGCGGCGCTGCCACCGGCGCCCCGCAGAGGTTTGTGAGCGACCACCCGCACACGACGGCGGGGCCGGAGCGAATCGTTCGCTCCGGCCCCGCCGTCGTCATGCGCTACGAGCGCGTCACTTCTTGCGGCCGCGCTTCTCCCGCACCCGCACCGAGATGTGGATCGGGGTGCCCTCGAAGCCGAACTCCTCGCGCAGCCGGCGCTCGACGAACCGCCGGTAGCCGTGCTCCAGGAAGCCCGACGCGAACAGCACGAACCGCGGCGGCTTGGTGCCCGCCTGCGTACCGAACAGGATGCGCGGCTGCTTGCCGCCACGGATGGGGTGCGGATGGGCCGCGACCAGCTCGCCGAGGAAGGCGTTCAGCCGCCCGGTGGGGACACGGGTCTCCCAGCCGGCCAGCGCCGTCTCGATGGCGGGGACGAGCCGGTCCATGTGGCGGCCGGTGCGGGCGGAGACGTTGACGCGCGGGGCCCAGGCCACCTGCTGCATCTCCGTCTCGATCTCGCGCTCCAGGTAGTAGCGGCGCTCCTCGTCGAGCTCGTCCCACTTGTTGTACGCGATGACGAGCGCGCGGCCCGCCTCGACGGCCATGGTGATGATCCGCTGGTCCTGGACGGAGATGGACTCGGTGGTGTCGATCAGGACGACGGCCACCTCCGCCTTCTCGACGGCGGCGGCGGTACGCAGCGAGGCGTAGTAGTCCGCGCCCTCCTGGAGGTGGACCTTCTTGCGGATGCCGGCGGTGTCGACGAACTTCCACGTCGTGCCGCCGAGTTCGATGAGCTCGTCGACCGGGTCGCGGGTGGTGCCGGCCACCTCGTTGACGACGACACGCTCCTCGCCCGCGACCTTGTTGAGCAGGGACGACTTGCCGACGTTGGGGCGGCCGATGAGCGCGATGCGGCGCGGGCCGCCGACGGCGGTGCCGAAGGTCTGCTCCGGGGCCTCGGGCAGGGCCTTCAGCACCTCGTCGAGGAGGTCGCCGGTGCCACGGCCGTGCAGGGCGGAGACCGGGAACGGCTCGCCGAGGCCCAGCGACCAGAGCATGGCGGCGTCGGCCTCGGCGGACGGGCCGTCGACCTTGTTGGCGGCGAGGACGACGGGCTTGCCGGCCCGGCGCAGCAGCTTGACGACGGCCTCGTCGGTGTCGGTGGCGCCGACGGTGGCGTCCACCACGAAGACGACGGCGTCGGCGGCCTCGATGGCGTACTCGGCCTGGGCGGCGACGGAGGCGTCGATGCCGAGGACGTCCTGCTCCCAGCCGCCGGTGTCGACGACCTTGAAGCGGCGGCCGGCCCACTCGGCCTCGTAGGTGACACGGTCGCGGGTGACGCCGGGCTTGTCCTCGACGACGGCCTCGCGGCGGCCGATGATGCGGTTCACCAGGGTCGACTTGCCGACATTCGGCCGGCCGACGACGGCGAGGACGGGCAGCGGGCCGTGCCCGGCCTCCTCGATCGCGCCTTCGACGTCCTCGATGTCGAAGCCCTCTTCGGCGGCGAGCTCCATGAACTCCGTGTACTCGGTGTCGCCGAGTGCCCCGTGGTCGTGCTGGTCGTTCATGAAGTCCGTTCCTCGTTCATCATCGGCGGATCGACTGATCCGCTACTCAAGTCTCGCTCAGCGCCCGGTGAGGCGCCTGGCGTTTTCCAGGTGGGCGGTGAGCCGTTCCTGGATGCGTACGGTGGCGTCGTCCAGCGCCGTGCGGGTGCGGCGTCCGGAGCCGTCCCCCGCCTCGAAGGCGTCGCCGAAGACGACGTCGACGCGGCTGCGCAGCGGGGGCAGCGCCTTTATCAACCGTCCGCGGCGCTCGGTGCTTCCCAGGACGGCGACCGGGAGGATGGGGGCGCCGCTGCGTACGGCGAAGTACGCGAGCCCGGCGCGCAGCGAGGCGAAGTCGCCCTCGCCCCTCGTACCCTCCGGGAAGATGCCGAGCACGCCGCCGTTCGCCAGCACGTCCAGGGCGCCGGTGATGGCGGTGCGGTCGGGTACGCCGCGGTCCACCTTCAGCTGTCCGATGCCCTCCAGGAACGGCCCGAGAGGCCCCTTGAAGGCCTCCTTCTTGATCAGGAAGTGCACGGGCCGGGGCGCGGTGCCCATCAGCATGGGGCCGTCGAGGTTGTGCGCGTGGTTGACGGCGAAGATCACGGGGCCGGAGGCCGGGACCCGCCAGGCGCCGAGGACGCGCGGCTTCCACAGCCCGTACATCAGCCCGATACCGATGCCCCGGCCGACCGCGGCGCCCTTCTCCGAGACTGGGGTCACTTGGCGGCCCGCTTCTCCTCGATGAGCGTGACGACGCACTCGATGACCTGCTGGAGGGTGAGGTCGGTGGTGTCGACCTCGACGGCGTCGTCCGCCTTGGCGAGCGGGGACGTCTTGCGGCTGGAGTCGGCCGCGTCCCGCTTGATGAGGGCCTCGCGGGTGGTGTGGACGTCGGTGCCCTTGAGCTCGCCGGAGCGGCGGGCGGCACGGGCCTCGGGGGAGGCGGTGAGGAAGATCTTCAGGTCGGCGTCGGGCAGGACGGTCGTACCGATGTCCCGCCCCTCGACGACGATGCCCTGCTCGGCGCTCGCGGCGATGGACCGCTGCAGGTCGGTGATCAGGGCGCGTACCTCGGGCACGGCGCTGACGGCGCTGACCTTGGAGGTGACCTCCTGCGTACGGATGGGGCCGGAGGCGTCCACGCCGTCGACGGTGATCGTCGGGTGGGACGGGTCGGTGCCGGACACGATGGCGGGCTTGCCGGCGGCGGAGGCCACGGCGTCGGCGTCGTCGACGTCCACGCCGTTGGTGATCATCCACCAGGTGATCGCCCGGTACTGCGCGCCGGTGTCCAGGTAGCTGAGGCCCAGCTTGGCGGCGACCGCCTTGGAGGTGCTCGACTTGCCCGTGCCGGAGGGCCCGTCGATGGCGACGATCACGGATTCCACGGTGTCGGACACCTTCCTGGTACGCGGGGTGCGGGCCGGCCGGTTGCCAAGGGGCCCGGCACAAGGTTACCGACTGCGGGCCCCACCCCTTGCACCCGTTCGGGCTACACCCCGGGGACGGGCCTACTGCCGCAGCGCCCAGCCCCTTTCCCGGAGGGCCGCCGCCAGGACCGGGGCCGAGGCGGGCTCGACCATCAGCTGGATGAGACCCGCCTGCTGGCCCGTGGCGTGTTCGATGCGGACGTCCTCGACGTTGACACCCGCCCGGCCGGCGTCCGCGAAGATGCGGGCGAGTTCGCCGGGCTGGTCGCTGAGCAGGACCGCGACCGTCTCGTACGCCACCGGGCCGCCGCCGTGCTTGCCGGGGACGCGGGCGCGGCCCGCGTTGCCGCGGCGCAGCACGTCCTCGACGCCCGTGGCGCCGTCGCGGCGCTTGTCCTCGTCGGCGGACTGGAGGGACCGCAGCGCCCGGACCGTCTCGTCCAGGTCGGCGGCCACCCCGGCGAGGACGTCCGCGACCGGGCCGGGGTTGGCCGAGAGAATCTCGACCCACATGCGGGGGTCGGAGGCCGCGATGCGGGTCACGTCGCGGATGCCCTGCCCGCAGAGCCGTACCGCCGTCTCGTCGGCGTCCGCCAGCCGCGCGGCGACCATCGACGACACCAGCTGCGGGGTGTGCGAGACCAGCGCGACCGCCCGGTCGTGGGCGTCGGCGTCCATGACGACCGGGACCGCCCGGCACAGGGCCACCAGCTCCAGGGCGAGGTTGAGCACCTCGGTGTCGGTGTCCCGGGTCGGGGTCAGCACCCACGGGCGGCCCTCGAACAGGTCGGCCGTCGCGGCCAGCGGACCCGAGCGTTCCTTGCCGGACATGGGGTGCGTACCGATGTACGCGGAGAGGTCGAGGCCCATCGCCTCCAGCTCCCGCTTGGGTCCGCCCTTGACGCTGGCCACGTCCAGGTAGCCGCGGGCGATCCCGCCGCGCATCGCGTCGGCGAGGGTGGCGGCGACGTACGCCGGCGGTACGGCGACGATCGCGAGGTCGACCGGCCCCTCGGGCGGCTCCACGGTGCCCGCGCCCCGCGCGGCGGCGGTACGGGCCCGGGCGGGGTCGTGGTCGACGAGGTGGACGCTGATGCCACGCCCGGCCAGCGCGAGGGCGGCCGAGGTGCCGATCAGTCCGGTTCCGATGACGACGGCGGTTCTCACTGGGCGATGTCCTTGCGGAGGGCGGCCGCGGCGCCGAGGTAGACGTGCGCGACGGCGGACTTGGGGAGGTCGGTCTCGACGTGCGCGAGGAGGCGCACGACGCGCGGCATCGCACCGGCGACGTCCAGTTCCTGCGCGCAGATCAGCGGGACGTCCACGATGCCGAGCTCGCGCGCCGCCACGGCCGGGAACTCGCTGTGCAGGTCGGGCGTCGCGGTGAACCAGACGCTGATCAGGTCGTCGGCCGTCAGGCCGTTGCGCTCCAGTACGGCGGTGAGCAGCTCGCCGACCTGCTCCCGCATGTGCCCGGCGTCGTCCCGCTCCAGCTGGACGGCCCCTCGGACCGCTCGTACCGCCACGTCCTGCTCCTTCGCCTGTGCCGCGTGCGCGCGTGCTGATGTTCAGCCTAGTCAGCGTGGGCGTCCGCGCCGGATGTGTCCGGCATGCAGACGGCGGGCGAGACTGTCCGCATGCTGCTTCACATCGCACCCGCCGCCGAGTGGTCCGCCCCCGACCCGGAGGTGCCCTACCGGCCGGCCTCCCTCGCCACAGAGGGTTTTGTGCACTGCTCCCCCGACGAGGACACGGCCCTGGCCATCGCCGATGCCCACTACCGGAGTGTTCCGGGGCCGTTGCTGCTGCTGATGTTCGACGAGGCCCTGCTGACCGCGGAGGTGCGCTGGGAGGGCTCGGGCGACCGGCTCTTCCCGCATGTGTACGGTCCGGTCGACCGCGCCGCCGTCGTGGGCGTGCGGGAGATCCGGCGTGACGCGGCCGGCCGCGTCACGGGGCTCGCCCCCTGGGTGTAAGCGGCAGCGCGGTTGCTTCGTCCCGGGGGCGTACGGCGCGAGGATGCGGCGCATGACAACGACCCCCACCCCCCGTCGTACCGTCCTCGCGGCCGCCGCCTCCGTCACCGCCGCGCTGGTCGCGGGCTGCGGCGACGACAACGGAGCCGCCCCGCCGGCCACCGCCACGAGCCCCGGGCCCGAGCTGGCCGGGACGGCCGACATCCCGGCCGGCGGAGGCCGGATCTTCAAGGACCGCAAGGTCGTGGTGACCCAGCCCCAGGAGGGCGAGTTCAAGGCCTTCTCCGCGGTCTGCACCCACCAGGCCTGCGTCGTCGCCACGGTGGAGGACGGCACGATCAACTGCGCCTGTCACGGCAGCCGGTTCCGGATCGCGGACGGCTCCGTCGCGCGGGGCCCGGCGACCAGGCCGCTGCCGGCCGAGCAGATCACCGTGACGGGGGACAGCATCCGCCTGACGTAATGTCTGGCGCATGCCAACCCCTGACGAACTGGTGCGCGACCACACGATCTACTCCTGCGTCATGGGGTCGCGCGCCTTCGGGCTGGCCACGGACGGCAGCGACACCGACCGCCGAGGTGTGTTCCTCGCACCCACCCCGCTCCAGTGGCGTTTCGACAAGCCGCCCACGCACATAGAGGGCCCGGCGGACGAGCAGTTCAGCTGGGAGCTGGAGCGGTTCTGCGAGCTGGCCCTGCGCGCCAACCCCAACATCCTGGAGTGCCTGCACTCCCCGCTCGTCGAGTACGTCGACGGCACCGGCCGTGAACTGCTCGCGCTGCGCGGCGCCTTCCTCTCCCGCCAGGCCCACGAGACCTTCGCGCGGTACGCGACCGCCCAGCGCAAGAAGCTCGACGCGGACGTGCGGCAGCACGGCGCGCCCCGCTGGAAGCACGTCATGCACCTGCTGCGCCTGCTGGCGTCCTGCCGCGACCTGCTGCGTACGGGCGAGCTGACGATCGACGTGGGCGACGACCGGGACCGGCTGCTGGCGGTCAAGCGGGGCGAGGTGCCGTGGCGGGAGGTCGAGTCGTGGATGGCCCGCCTCGTCGGCGAGGCCGACGAGGCGGCTCCCCGCTCGCCGCTCCCGCCCCAGCCGGACCGGCGGGCGGTCGAGGACTTCCTGTTCCGTACGCGCCGGGCGTCAGCCCTCCGAGCCCTCCAGTCGGGCCCGTACGACGAAGTCGTGCAGGGCGTCGTACGCGGCGGGGGCGGGGGCGTCCGGTAGGGCGGAGGCCGCCTGCGCCTCGTCGAGGACGGTGTGCAGCGCCTCGACGTCCGCCCGTACCCGCTCCATGTCCACGCCCGTGGCCGGCCCGTGCTCGGCGTCCGCCTTCGCCGCGACGAGCTCGGCCACGTACTCCGGCGCCGGCACGGACCCGAGCAGCGTCGGGAGATGGGCCACCACCTCGCCCGTACGCATGAGGTGGATGCCGGTGAGCAGCACCCGGAAGGTGTAGAGCAGCGGCTTGAGTTCCCCGCTCTTCTCGAACAGCCGCCACTGGGTGGCGGCGAACCCACGGTAGTGGTGGGCGTGGTGTGTGGTGAGCACACCGGGTGCGAGGGCGGCCAGCTCCGCGTGGGCGTCGGTGGTGTGGGCGACCAACGGGGACAGCAGCTGTTCGAGTACGTAGCCGTTGCGCCGCAGCATGAGCCGTACGAACTTGCGCAGGTCGTGCGTGACCAGGTCCATCTCGACCCCGTCCCGCTCCCACATGCGGGACCTGGTCTCCTCGGGCTCGCGCAGCCCGATCAGCGCGTCCACCGGCAGCAGGTGCACCCCGCGCACGTCCACGTCCGAGTCGCGGGACGGGAAGCCGTACAGGTGCGCGCCTGAGACGGTGGCGAACAGCAGCCGGTCGGGCTGTTCGGCGACGACGGAGGCCAGGTCGGGAAGCTCGAGGAGTTCGGTCATGGGCCTAAGCGTCCCAGAGCGCCCCCAGCGTCAGCAGCTCACTTCCGTACTCGATGCGGTCCGCCCACTCCTTCGGCCACGCCCCGGCGCCCAGATGGGCCCCCGCGAAGGCGCCGGCGAGGCAGGCGATGGAGTCGGAGTCACCCTTGGTGCAGGCGGCCCGGCGGATGGCGGTGAGCGGCTCTTCGGGGAAGAGCAGGAAGCAGAGCAGCGCGCTTGTGAGCGCCTCCTCGGCGATCCAGCCCTCGCCCGTCAGCAGGCACGGGTCGGTCTCCGGGTCGGCCGTGCGCAGCGCGGACTCCAGGGTCTTGAGGACGTCCAGGCACTCGTCCCAGCCACGCTCGATGAACTGCGCCGGAGCCGCGTCATGGGAGTACGTCCACAGGTCACCGAGCCACTGCTGGTGGTAGCGGGAGCGGTTCTCGTACGCGTACGAGCGCAGTTGCCCGACCAGACCGAGCGGCTCGGCGCCCCGCGACAGCAGGTACACCGCCTGGGCGGTGAGGTCGGAGGCGGCCAGCGCGGTGGGGTGGCCGTGGGTGAGGGCGGCCTGGAGCTGCGCGGCGCCGGCGCGCTGTTCCTGGCTCAGTCCCGGTACGAGCCCGATCGGGGCGACCCGCATGTTGGCGCCGCACCCCTTGGAGCCGATCTGGCTGGCCTCCTGCCAGGGCCGTTCGCCGTCGAGCTTCTCGCAGGCGGCCAGGCAGGTGTGGCCGGGTGCCCGGTTGTTCTCCGGTGAGTGGTACCAGGCGACGAACTCGTCGCGCAGGGGGCGGGTGAGCGTCTGCGGGGAGAGCGCGCCGCGGGCGAGCGCGGTCCGTACGGCACGGGCGACGGCGAGGGTCATCTGGGTGTCGTCGGTGACGATCGCGGGCTTCGGCAGGGCCATCTCCCGCCAGGGGCCGCACTTGGCGAGGATGGACGGTACGTCGTTGAACTCGGTCGGGAAGCCCAGCGCGTCGCCGAGCGCGAGCCCGATGAGCGAGCCGGTGGCCGCCTGCTTGGTGGTGGTCCTGGCGGTGATCATTCCTGCCTTCCTTCCGGTCGCAGCAGTGGCGGGTGCAGGGCCGTGGCCTGCCCCGCCCGGTACAGAGCGGCCGGTTTCCCCCGTCCGCCGGTCAGGCGCGGCGGTCCTTCCACGGCCTGGACGAAGCCGGGTGTGGTGAGGACCTTGCGCCGGAAGTTGGGGCGGTCGAGTTCGACGCCCCACACCGTCTCGTACACCTGCCGCAGCTCGCCGAGCGTGAACTCGGGCGGGCAGAAGGCGGTGGCCAGGCAGGTGTACTCGAGCTTGGCGCCCACGCGCTCGTGCGCGTCGGCGAGGATCGTGTCGTGGTCGAAGGCGAGGCGCCCGTACGAGCCGTACGGCAGCCACTGCGCGTGCGCGGCGTCGCCGCCGCCCCGGGGCTCCGGCAGGTCCGGTACGAGGGCGGTGTACGCGACGGAGACGACCCGCATCCGGGGGTCGCGGTCGGGGTCGCTGTAGGTGCGCAGCTGCTCCAGGTGGAGGTGGGCGACGGTGGCGTCCGACAGGCCGGTCTCCTCGGCGAGCTCACGGCGGGCGGCCTGCCCGGCGGACTCGCGGGGCAGCACGAAGCCCCCGGGGAGGGCCCAGCGGCCCTTGTAGGGCTCCTGGCCGCGCTGGACGAGCAGGACGTGGAGCCGCTCCTCGCGGACGGTGAAGACGGCGAGGTCGACGGTGACGGCGAACGGCTCGAAGGCGTACGGGTCGTAACCGTCGGGGCGCGGCTCGCGCTGCGCGCTCATACCCGCATCACCCCCACCGCGCAGGCGCCGGAGCCTGGTCCACCCCCGTGGGTCCAGGTCCACCGGCCGTACGCGGCAAGGGTGATGGGGAGTCTCAACGCCGCCTCCTTAAGAGTCACCTTGACTATAAAGGCGGACGAGGGTGCCCCACAAGCACGAAAGCCCGTGGCCTTCCGCGGGCCACGGGCCTTCGTACCGATACGGGCTGTTACAGCCCGACTTCCTTCATCAGCATGCCGACCTCGGTGTTCGTCAGGCGGCGCAGCCAGCCCGACTTCTGGTCGCCGAGCTGGATCGGACCGAACGCGGTCCGCACCAGCTTCTCGACCGGGAAGCCCGCCTCGGCGAGCATGCGGCGCACGATGTGCTTGCGGCCCTCGTGGAGCTGCACCTCGACCAGGTAGTTCTTGCCGGTCTGCTCGACCACCCGGAAGTGGTCGGCGCGGGCGTAGCCGTCCTCCAGCTGGATGCCCTCCTTGAGCCGCTTGCCCACCTCGCGCGGGAGCGGGCCCGTGATGGCGGCCAGGTAGGTCTTCTTCACGCCGTACTTGGGGTGCGTGAGGCGGTGGGCCAGCTCACCGTGGTTGGTGAGCAGGATGATGCCCTCGGTCTCGGTGTCGAGCCGTCCGACGTGGAAGAGCCGCGTCTCACGGTTGGTGACGTAGTCGCCGAGGCACTGGCGGCCGTCCGGGTCCTCCATCGTCGAGACGACACCGGCGGGCTTGTTCAGCGCGAAGAACAGGTACGACTGGGTGGCCACGGTCAGGCCGTCGACCTTGATCTCGTCGTGCTCGGGGTCGACGCGCGTGCCCTGCTCGATCACGATCTTGCCGTTGACCTCGACCCGGCCGGCGTCGATCAGCTCCTCGCAGGCACGGCGCGAGCCCATACCGGCCCTGGCCAGCACCTTCTGCAGGCGCTCGCCCTCCTGGTCCCCGAACGTCTTGGGGGTCTTGAGCTGCGGCTTGTTGGCGTACCGCTCTCGGTTGCGCTCCTCGATCCGGGCGTCCAGCTCACGCGGACGCGCCGGGGTCGTGCGGCCGCCGCCGCGCTGGGGCGACTGGCGGGGGCCGCCCTTGGCGCCACCGCGGGCCGCCGCGCCGCGCCCCCGCTTGGGGCCCTCCGACGTGCCGCCCACGTCGTAGCTGCGCTCCTCGGGGCGGGGGCGGCGCGGGTTGCTCGCGCCCTTGCTCCGGTCGTCGCGGCTGTTACCGGCACCCCGGTAATTGCCGCGGCCGCCGCTGCTGCCGCGGCCGCCGCTGTTGCCACCACGGCTCCCGCCGTTGTTTCCGCTGCTGTTCCTGCCGCTGCTGCTTCGCATCAAAGTTCCGTCTTGTCGTCGTCTGGATCGAACGACGGGAGCCCTTCCTGCGTCTCTGCCTCGATCGCGTCCGCCTCGGGGAGGAAGGGCGCGAGCTCGGGGAGCTCGTCCAGGCCACGCAGGCCCATCCGCTCCAGGAAGTAGTTCGTCGTCCTGTACAGGATCGCACCTGTTTCGGGTTCCGTGCCCGCCTCCTCGACGAGACCCCGCTGGAGGAGGGTGCGCATGACGCCGTCGCAGTTCACTCCGCGTACCGCCGAGACCCTCGACCGGCTCACCGGCTGGCGGTACGCGACGACCGCGAGGGTCTCCAGGGCGGCCTGGGTGAGCCGGGCCTGCTGCCCGTCGAGTACGAAGCTCTCCACGGCCTCCGCGTACTCGGCCCGGGTGTAGAACCGCCATCCCCCCGCGACCAGCCGCAGCTCGAATCCTCGCTTTTGTACGTCGTACTCGTCGGCCAGCTCGCGCAGCGCGTCGGCGACCTCGCGGCGGGGGCGGTCCAGCACCTTGGCGAGGTGCTCCTCGGTGGCCGGCTCGTCGACGACCATGAGGACGGCCTCCAGGGCCGGCTTCAGCTCCATCACGTCTCCTCCTGGTCGAACTCGTCCGTCACGGCGACACCGTCCGCTCCCGTCCACCGCACGGTGAGCTCCCCGAAAGCGTCCTCCTGGTCCAGGGCGACGGCCTTCTCCCGGTACAGCTCCAGCAGGGCGAGGAACCGGGCGACGACGGTGAGCGTGTCCGGGGCGTCCTCGGCCAGTTCCCGGAAGCTCACCTCTCCCCGCTTCCTCAGCCGGGCGATCACCACCTCGGCCTGCTCGCGGACGCTGACCAGCGGGGCGTGGATGTGGTCGACGTACACCTGCGGCTTGGCCCTGGGCTGCATGGCCTTGACGGCCAGCTTGGCGAACCCCTCGGCGCCGATGCTGATCACGACGTCGGGCAGCAGCTCGGCGTGGTGCGGCTCCAGCCCGACGGTACGGGGATACCGGCGCCCTTCGCTCTCCAGCCGCGCGCTGAAGATCTCCGCGACCTGCTTGTACGCGCGGTACTGCAGCAGCCGCGCGAACAGCAGGTCCCGCGCCTCCAGCAGCGCGAGGTCCGCCTCGTCCTCCACCTCGGCGGCGGGCAGCAGCCGGGCGGCCTTGAGATCGAGCAGCGTCGCCGCGACGACGAGGAACTCCGTCGTCTGGTCCAGGTCCCAGTCGGGCCCCATGGCCCGGATGTGCGCCATGAACTCGTCGGTGACCTTGGACAGGGCGACCTCGGTGACGTCCAGCTTGTGCTTCGAGATCAGCTGCAGCAGCAGGTCGAACGGCCCCTCGAAGTTCCGCAACCGCACGGTGAACCGCCCGTCCGGGACGTCCGGGGCGGGGTGAGGCCGTGCAGGGTCGTCCCCGGAGGGGGTGGCGGCGCTGTGACGGCTCCCGCTCCCCGGTGCGAGGGCCGCGGGACCCTGTGGGGGTCCCGCCGGCTCGGGGGCCCGCTCGGGGGCGTCGCCCACCGGCTCCGGCGGGGCGCCCGCCGGGGTGGTGCCCACCCGCTCGGGGGCATGGCCCACCGGCTCGGGCGGGGGGCCCGCCGGGACGGAGCCCGCAGTGGTCGTGCCCGCCCGCTCGGGGGCCCGCTCAGGGACGTCGTCCGTCCGGACGGGGCCCGCCCGCTCGGGGGCGGGGGGGTCGGTCGGGGGGCCGGCCGGGGCCGTGGGGGGCGCCGCGGGCGGGGCCTGCGGCCGGGGGGCTCCCGGGCCGCGGCCCAGGGCGCGGCGGCGCGGGGTGGGAGCGTCGGTCGGGGGCATCCTGGTCCTGGGGCGAAGCGGAAACGGGCGGCGGCCCGCGCAGGCTACCGTCAGCGCCCGCGCAGGCGCCGCACGAGGATGCTCGCGTCGCCCCGGGACTCCAGGTCGGCCAGCACCACGGCGACCGCCTCGCGGACGATCCGCCCGCGGTCCACGGCCAGGCCGTGCTCGCCGCGCAGGACCAGGCGCGCGTGCTCCAGGTCCATGAGCTCCTCGGCGGAGACGTACACCGTGATCTTCTCGTCGTGGCGTTCGCGCCCGCTGGGCCGCCGGTTCGCCGCGCGGCCGCGGCGCCGCGCCGGAGCGGGCTTCGCGGGGGCGGGCTCCGCCTCGCGGCTGCGGGGCTCCGCCGCGTCCGCCTCGGCGGCCGAGTGCTCCTCGGGCGCCGAGGCGGGCGCCGAGGCCGGGGCCGACGGGTCGCTCTCGCCCGCCGGCGCCGGCACCCGCGGCTCACCGTTCTGGCGGCGCGGCGTGGAGGACTGCAGCGCCATGCCCCCCGTCGTACGGAACAGCTCGTCGGCACCGGGCAGACTCACTCGGCGTGACACCGGGCGAGCACCTCCCTGGCGAGCTGGCGGTAGGCGGCCGCACCGACCGAGTTCGAGGCGTACGTGGTGATCGGCTCACCCGCGACCGTGGTCTCGGGGAAGCGCACGGTCCGGCCGATCACCGTGTGGTACACGTGGTCGTCGAAGGCCTCGACCACCCGCGCGAGCACCTCACGGCTGTGCACCGTGCGCGAGTCGTACATCGTGGCGAGGATGCCGTCGAGCTCCAGCTCCGGGTTGAGCCGCTCCTGGACCTTCTCGATGGTCTCGGTCAGCAGCGCGACGCCACGCAGCGCGAAGAACTCGCATTCCAGCGGCACTATCACCTTGTGAGCGGCCGTCAGCGCGTTCACGGTCAGCAGACCGAGCGAGGGCTGACAGTCGATCACGATGTAGTCGTAGTCGTTCAGCAGCGGCTTGAGCGCCCGCTGCAGCGTGGACTCGCGCGCGACCTCGCTCACCAACTGCACTTCGGCGGCTGACAAATCGATATTGCTGGGCAGCAGGTCCATGTTGGGCACGGCGGTCTTCAGCAGGACCTCGTCCGCCGACATGCCCCGCTCCATGAGCAGGTTGTAGACGGTGAGGTCGAGCTCCATCGGGTTCACGCCGAGACCGACCGACAGGGCTCCCTGCGGGTCGAAGTCGACGAGCAGGACCCGCCGTCCGTACTCCGCGAGCGCGGCGCCCAGGTTGATGGTCGACGTCGTCTTGCCCACGCCGCCCTTCTGGTTGCACATCGCGATGATCTTCGCGGGACCGTGATCGGTCAGCGGTCCCGGGATCGGGAAGTACGGCAGGGGCCGCCCGGTGGGGCCGATCCGCTCGCGGCGCTGGCGGGCAGCGTCCGGGGCGAGGGTGGCCGCGTACTCCGGATCGGGCTCGTACTCGGCGTCAGGGTCGTAGAAGTGCCCCTCGGGGACTTCGTCGTAGGCGGCGAAGTGGGTGGACTCTCGGCCACTCTCGTTGCCGGCCATGGCGTTCACGTGTTGGCCGTCCATCATCTTCATCGTGTGGGCTGTCGTCATGTGCTGGTGCGTCGCGAAGGTGCGGACAGCGACGGAGCCGACAGCCTCGATCCCGGAGGACGGAACCTGGCTCGCCGCGGACGTCGCGGACATTGCGGACGTTCCTGGGTGACCACCCCCGGGAGTAAATGTCGACTCATTCACAAGTCGTCTTACCTCCTTGGACGTGACCAGGAAACTTATCGATAGGTCAGCGTGGCACCATGCCGACGGTTTGCGACTCTATGGCGTGTCACCGCTCCGCAGCAACACAATCGCCCGGACGCGAGCCGATGTGTCGGCAACGGAACACCTCGCTGTCAAGGGCGCACGGCCATCCATCCACACGTTTCGCGGGTGTGCGAAACGGTTAAAGGGTTACGTTCGAGGCGACTTGAACCGGCGTCGGGGCATGGCCGGACACGCATCCGGCCGGACCTCGTCGAGCAAGGTCCGGCCGGATGCGTGATATTGACGGCGCCCGTTGACGGCCGGGCGCCCCTAGGGCGAATCAGCCGATGAGCGAGCCCAGTTCGACGTGCTCCAGGCCGTGGGCCTCGGCGACCTCCTTGTAGACGACCTTGCCGTCGTGGGTGTTGAGGCCCTTGGCGAGCGCGGCGTCGCGGCGCAGCGCCTCGACCCAGCCGTTGTTGGCCAGCGACACGATGTACGGCAGCGTGGCGTTGGTCAGCGCGTACGTGGAGGTGTTCGGCACCGCGCCCGGCATGTTGGCGACGCAGTAGAAGACCGAGTTGTGGACGGTGAACGTCGGCTCGGCGTGCGTGGTCGGACGGGAGTCCTCGAAGCAGCCGCCCTGGTCGATCGCGATGTCGACAAGGACACTTCCGGGCTTCATCTTGGCGACGAGCTCGTTGGTGACCAGCTTCGGGGCCTTGGCGCCGGGGATGAGGACGGCACCGATGACGAGGTCGGCCTCGGTGACGGCCTTCTCGAGCTCGAAGGCGTTGGAGACGACCGTCTTGACCTTCGTACCGAAGATCTTGTCGGCCTCGCGCAGCTTGTTGATGTCACGGTCGAGCAGGGTCACGTGGAAGCCCATGCCGACGGCGATCTGGGTGGCGTTCCAGCCGGAGACGCCGCCACCGATGACGACGGCCTCGCCGGCGTGGGTGCCCGGGACACCGCCCGGCAGGACGCCGCGGCCACCGGCCGAGCGCATCAGGTGGTAGGCGCCGACCTGGGGGGCGAGGCGGCCCGCGACCTCGGACATCGGGGCGAGCAGCGGCAGGGCGCGGTTCGCGGTCTCGACCGTCTCGTACGCGATGGCGGTGGTGCCGGACTCGATCAGGGCGTCCGTGCACTCGCGGGAGGCGGCGAGGTGCAGGTAGGTGAAGAGGGTCTGGTCCTTGCGGAGGCGGTGGTACTCCTCCGCGATGGGCTCCTTGACCTTCAGCAGCAGGTCCGCGGTGGCCCACACCTCGTCGGCGGTCGGCAGGATCCGCGCGCCCGCGGCGACGTACTCGTCGTCCGTGATCGAGGAGCCGACACCGGCGTTCTGCTCGATGAAGACCTGGTGACCGTTGCGCACGAGCTCGTGCACACCGGCGGGGGTGATGGCCACCCGGAACTCGTTGTTCTTGACCTCGCGGGGGATGCCGACCTTCACGTCGATCACGGTCCTTGGCTTTGGGGGTACGGGGCAATGCAATACATACCCGGATGCACTGGACGCACCGGGATACACCGCGGTCAATCGCGGCTCACCCAGTCTATTGAAGGCGCCACCGTTGTCTAGCCTTGAAAAGATTTAATCTTTGGCTGAAGCACTGCGGATTTCGTAGGCAGAGTCTTCGGTTCCCAGCAGTTGATCAGCCGCAGCCCGGTGCAGCCGGGCCGCGGCGGGGTCGCCGAGCCGGTCGAGCGTGTCCGCCAGCCGCAGCTGGAGCGCCGCGAGAAGCCGCACGTCCTTGGCCCGGCGCGCCCACTCCACGGCCTCCTCGCAGGTACGCAGGCACTCCTGCGGCCGCCCGGCGTACTCCTGGACGCGGGCCGCCTCGCTCAACGCCCGTGCGTGGCCCGCGAGATCGCCGAGGCGGCGATATCCGGCCGCGGCGGCGCGCCAGTTCCGCAAGGCCTCGCCGTACCGGCCCTCATAGGTGTGTACGGCACCGAGCCTGCCGTACAGCCGCGCCTGGTCCGCGCGCTCGTCGCGCGCGAGCCGCTGCGACAGGGCCCGCCCGTACCAGTCGGCGGCCCGCTGCCAGTCCCCCAGCTCCTGGTGGGCACCGCCTACGGATTCCATCGCGCGGCTGATCGCGTACGGGTCGTTCGCGAGCCGTCCGGCGTCCAGAGCGGCCCGGTAACGGGCCAGCGCGTCGGTCGTACGGCCGGTCCGGGCGTCCAGGTCGGCGAGGTTCAGCAGGGCGGCGGCCCGCTCGCGGTGCAGCCCGCGCCGCTCGGCGACGTCCAGGACCAGCCGGTGCAGCCCGTACAGCTCGGGCGCGGCCTCCTCGGTGCCCCGGTGCGCGGCGAGCGCCCGGACGAGGGCGGCGACCAGGCGGCGGGCGAGGGTGTCGAGGTCCCCGTCGGCGACGGCGACCCGGGCGGCGGCCAGCAGCGCGGGCTGCCGGGTGCGCAGCCACGCGGCGGCGCCCTCGCGGGTCGGGAAGCGCAGCGCGCGGGGCAGCCCGGCGAGCTTGCGCCGCGCGGGCGAGCCCTCCGGCTCGGTGACCGCGCGGCAGGAGTGCAGCAGCCGTACGGTCCGCTCCAGCATCCGCGCGCGGGCCAGCTGCACCTCGGCGGGCCGGTCCTCGGCCTCCAGCCGCTCCCGCAGCAGCGGCAGGAGGCAGCCGGGCACCTCGTACTGCTCGTCCTCCGCCCGGTGGACGAGCCCGAAGGCGGCGAAGCTCTCCAGCGTGGACCGGGCGGCCGACACCGAGCAGCCGGCCAGGGCGGAGGCGGTGTGGGCGTCGGCGATGCCGACCGGGGCGAGGGCGAGCAGGCGCAGCATCCGCGCGGCGGGCGCGGGCAGCGCCTCGTAGGCCAGGCGGAAGGCGCGGGCCAGCGGGCGGGCGGCGACAGGGCGGTCGGGCTCGTCGGGCAGGGCGCGCAGCCGCTTGGTGAGGTCGGCGACGGACGACATGGGGCGGGCGGCGAGCCAGCCGCCGGCCAGCACGAGGGCGGCGGGCTGGCCGCCGCACAGCTCGGTGAGCGTCTCGGCGGCCTGCGGGTCGACCGTGATCCGTACGGAGCCGGTGAAGCTGTCGAGCAGTTCGATGGCGGCCTTGGCGTCCAGTCCGCCGACCGTGCAGGGCCGCACGTCGGGGACGCCGGTGAGCGGGCCCTGGGCGACGCACACGACGAGGCAGGCGGGGTTGTCGGGGAGCAGCGCGTCGACCTGCTCGGCGTTCGCGGCGTCGTCGAGGAGGAGCAGGGCGCGGCGTTCGGCGAAGGTGTCCCGCAGCAGCTGGGTCAGCTCGTCCTCGCCCGCCCCGGCGGGCGCGGGGATGGCGAGGCGGTCGAGCAGCCCGCGGGCGATCCGCTCGAGGGGCACCGGCTCGCCGCCGGGCTCGGTCAGCCGGGCCCGCAGTACGCCGTCGCGGTAGCCACGCGCGAGGTCGCCGACCAGTTCCTCGGCGAGGGCGGTCCGCCCGCTGCCCGGCCGCCCGGCGATCAGCAGCACCCGGGCGCGCGGGGAGGGCCGCCCGGCGAGCGTGTCGAGCCCGGCGCGGGCGATGTCGGCGCGCAGCTCCTTGAGCTCGCGCACCCGCCCGAAGAACCGACGGCGCGGGTCCCCGGGCCGCGTACCGGACCGGTCCGCGCCGCCCGCGCCGCCGAATTCCACCGCCTGATCCGTCACGGGCCACGCTCCCGTCCGCCTGTGCACGTGCTGATCCCGCCGGATCCCCAGGCGGGCGATCCGAGCGTAGTTCAGCCACCGGTACCCACCTCGCGGAGCACGACCGCCGAGTCCCTCAATCGGATCAGCCGATCGTCACACCATCGGTCTCACGCCCCGCCGGCCGCCCACTCGGCCACCCGGTCCGCCAGGTCCGTGCCCGCGCGGCAGGCCGACCGCACCACAGGCCTCCGGTGTCCGGAGCACCGCGCTCAGGGCCACCCGCCCCCGGCCCCCGCACCCCCGTGCGCACGCCCACGCCAGGCCACCAAGCCCGGCCACGCGTCCCCCGCCACTGCCTCCGGCCGCACGCCGACCACGGGACCACCCGGGCCACAGGACCACCGGCCGTCCGAGCCGCCAGGGCCGCCGGGTCGGCGCAGGCCACCGCGCCGCCATGCGCACGCGCCGGGACGGCGCAGGCCCACCCCGGGCCACCGGAACCGCCCGGGCAGACCGGGCGTCGCGCCTGGGCTGCCGGCGTACCCCCGCCGCCTCCGGGTCCGCGGTCGCCGACGCCGGCCGCCGCACACGGCCCTCGGGGGCTACGCCTCGAAGGGGCGGGCCGGCCAAAGGGCTTCGGCGGGGCGGAGGGCGTCGAGGCCGTCGGCCGCGCGGGCGGCGAGGACCGAGAGGACGCCCACCACCAGGCAGTTGTTGTGGAGCGCGCCCGCCAGGACGCCCCGTACCAGCTCGTCGAGCGGGATCCGGGCGAGTTCCATGTCGGCCTCCTCCTCCGCGACCTCGAAGCGCTCACCCTCCGCCGCCGACAGGCCGCGCGCCAGGAAGATGCGTACGGCTTCGTCGCAGCCGCCCGGAGTGGTGTACACGTCCGTGAGGACGTTCCACCTCTCCGCCTTGACGTGCGCCTCCTCGTACAACTCGCGCACCGCCGCGCTCAGCGGGTTCTCGCCGGGCACGTCCAGCAGGCCGGCCGGGATCTCCCAGAGCTTGTGCCGCACCGGATGGCGGTACTGGCGCAGGACGAGGACCCGGTCCTCGTCGTCGAGGGCGAGCACCGCGACCGAGCCGGGGTGGACCTGGTAGTCGCGGCGTACGACGGTCCCGTCCGGCATGACCACGTCGTCGGTGCGGACACTCGTCTTGTTGCCCTTGAACGGCAGGGCGGTCGCGGTGACCTGCCACTCCTCGGGCGTGTCCTTGATGGTCATGAAAGACGTCCTCCCTCGTACACACGCACAGGCGCACAGCAAACCGGGGCACGTGCCCTGATCAGGCCCGTACCCCGGTCAACCGTATCGCTAGCGCGTCACTTGCCCGTCTTGCGCTCCACCGCTGCCTTCACCAGGCCCGCGAAGAGCGGGTGCGGCCGGGTCGGGCGGGAGCGCAGCTCCGGGTGCGCCTGGGTGGCGACCAGGTAGGGGTGCACCTCGCGCGGGTACTCCACGTACTCCACGAGCTTGTTGTCCGGGGACGTGCCGGAGAAGACGATGCCCGCCTTCTTCTCCAGCTCCGCGCGGTACGCGTTGTTCACCTCGTAGCGGTGGCGGTGCCGCTCGTCGACGTACGGCTGGTCGCCGTAGACCTCGCGGACGATCGAGCCCTCGGCGAGCTTCGCCGGGTACAGGCCCAGGCGCATCGTTCCGCCCAGGTCGCCCGCGCCCTCGACGTACGCCAGCTGCTCCTCCATCGTCGAGATGACGGGGTGGGAGGTGGCCGGGTCGAACTCGGTGGAGTTGGCGTCGGCGATGCCGGCGAGGTTCCGCGCGGCCTCGACCACGATGCACTGGAGGCCCAGGCACAGGCCCAGCAGCGGGATCTTGTTCTCCCGGGCGTACTGGATGGCGCCGACCTTGCCGTTGACGCCGCGCTCGCCGAAGCCGCCGGGGATGACGACCGCGTCGACGTCACCGAGCTGCTTGGCCGCGCCCGCCTGCGTCTTGCAGTCGTCGGACGTGACCCACTTGACCTTGACGCGGGCCTTGTTGGCGAAACCGCCGGCGCGCATCGCCTCGGTCACCGACAGGTACGCGTCGGGCAGGTCGATGTACTTGCCGACCAGCGCGACCGTGACCTCGTGGTCGGGGTTGTGGACCCGGTCCAGCAGGTCCTCCCAGACGGTCCAGTCGACGTCGCGAAACGGCAGGTCCAGCTTGCGCACGACGTACGCGTCCAGGCCCTCGGTGTGCAGCACCTTCGGGATGTCGTAGATCGACTTGGCGTCGATGGCCGCGACCACGGCCGCCTCGTCGACGTCGCACATCAGCGAGATCTTGCGCTTGATCGCGGTCGGTACGTCACGGTCGGCGCGCAGCACGATCGCGTCCGGCTGGATACCGATGTTGCGCAGCGCGGCGACGGAGTGCTGGGTCGGCTTGGTCTTCAGCTCGCCGGACGGGCCGATGTACGGCAGCAGCGAGATGTGGACGACGAAGACGTTGTCCCGGCCGACCTCGTGGCGGACCTGGCGGACGGTCTCCAGGAACGGCAGCGACTCGATGTCGCCGACCGTGCCGCCGACCTCCGTGATCACGACGTCGACGTCGTCGGTCGCCATGCGGCGGATGCGGTGCTTGATCTCGTTGGTGATGTGCGGGATGACCTGGACGGTGTCGCCGAGGTACTCGCCACGCCGCTCCTTGGCGATGACGGTCGAGTAGACCTGGCCGGTGGTGACGTTGGCCGAGCCGTCGAGGTCGACGTCGAGGAACCGCTCGTAGTGGCCGATGTCCAGGTCGGTCTCGGCGCCGTCGTTGGTGACGAACACCTCACCGTGCTGGAACGGGTTCATCGTGCCCGGGTCGACGTTGAGGTAGGGGTCGAGCTTCTGCATCGTGACCCGAAGGCCCCGGGCCTTGAGGAGCGCACCCAGGCTGGAGGCGGTCAGGCCCTTGCCGAGGGAGGACGCGACACCCCCGGTGACGAAGATGTGCTTGGTCGTCGTGGATTTGGGCGGCATGGCCAAGAGGGGGCTCCCGTGGTCGCGGTCTGGAGGTGCGTACCGGCGTCCGGTCCGGAGGATTCCGGGGAGTTCCGGGGGTGCCGTCGCTGCGGTTCGGGGGCCGCCGATTCGAGGTGCGGCGCCCACCGGTCCACGGGCTACCAGGGTATCAGCGACGCGGCACGCCCGCGTCCGGCCACGCGCGTGCCGGGCCGGGGACGGGCCGGGGGAAGGCGCGGGACGGCGCGCGCCCCGGCAGGCGGCCGCGCCCGCGCGGGACCGGACGGCACGCGCGCGAGGCCCGTGCCCACGCATCCACCCCCCTACCGTGCGCGCATGTCCGGACACGCTCCGCATCGCACCCCGCCACGGGGTTTGGTACGCGCGGCAGCCGGTCACCCGTTCTGCTCAACAGCTCTACCAGGACGATCACACAGAGGGCCGGAGCGCGTCGTATCCTGCTCGGACACTCGCTGCCGAGCCAGGCCCTCATAACGGCACCACCCCCGCCCGTCACCGGGAACATCGTGCTCGTCGGCGATCCTTGACCCTGACCCCAGTAAGCGCCCCGCGGGGCGAACGTTGCCGTTCGACTGGAGATTGCACGTGGCCGGGCGCATCGAGGACTACGCACTCATCGGAGACATGCAGACCGCCGCCCTGGTCTGCCGGGACGGTACGGCCGACTGGCTGTGCCTCCCCCGCTTCGATTCGCATGCCGTCTTCGCAGGACTTCTCGGTACCGAGGAGCACGGTTTCTGGCGGATCGGGCCGGCGCACGCCGATGACGCCGAGCCGCCCGCCGCCGACCGGCGCCGGTACGTCGGTGATTCGCTGATCCTGGAATCCGAGTGGGACACGCCGGGCCGTGGCACGGTCCGCGTGACCGATTTCATGCCGCCGCGTGACGGCGCCCCGCAGCTGGTGCGGATCGTGGAGGGCATCAGCGGCCGGGTGCGGATGCGCTCCGCGCTGCGGATGCGGTTCTCCTACGGCCGGGTGGTGCCCTGGGTGCACAAGGTGGACAACCGTACGGTCGCCGTCGCCGGGCCCGACTCGGTCTGGCTGGACACCGACGTGGAGACGCACGGCGAGGACCTCACCACGTACTCGGACTTCACCATCAAGGAGGGCGACCGGGTCGCCTTCACCATCAGCTGGCAGCCCTCGCACCACCCGGAGCCGCCGCTGGCGGACCCGCTGGGCGCGCTGGAGGCGACCTCCGACTTCTGGCGCGAGTGGGTCGACCACTGCACCTACCGGGGGCCCTACCGCGAGGCCGTGGTCCGCTCGCTGATCACGCTGAAGGCGCTGACGTACGCCCCGACGGGCGGCATCGTCGCCGCGCCCACCACCTCCCTGCCGGAGGACATCGGCGGCGTACGCAACTGGGACTACCGCTACACCTGGCTGCGGGACGCGGCGATCACCCTGTCCTCGCTGCTGCGCACCGGTTACCGCGAGGAGGCCCGCGCCTGGCGCGAGTGGCTGCTGCGCGCGGTCGCCGGCGACCCGGAGAACCTGCAGATCATGTACGGCATCGCGGGCGAGCGCGAGCTGGGCGAGGCGGAGCTGGACTGGCTGCCGGGGTACGAGAACTCCGCCCCGGTCCGGGTCGGCAACGGCGCGGCGAACCAGCTCCAGCTCGATGTGTACGGCGAGGTCACCGAGGCCCTGCACCTGGCGCACATGACGGGCCTGTCGCGCAACGACTACGCCTCGCTGCTCCAGCTGAAGCTGATCCGGTACCTGGAGGACCACTGGGACCAGCCGGACGAGGGCATCTGGGAGGTGCGCGGGCCGCGCCGCCACTTCGTGCACTCCAAGGTGATGGCGTGGGTGGCTGTCGACCGGACGATCAAGCTGATCGAGTCGGGGGACGCGGACGGGCCGCTGGACAAGTGGCGGGAGCTGCGCGACACGATCCACCGGGACGTGTGCGAGAAGGGCTACGACCCGGAGCGCAACACGTTCACGCAGTCGTACGGCTCGAAGGAGCTGGACGCCTCGCTGCTGCTGATCCCGCAGGTGGGCTTCCTGCCGCCGGACGACAAGCGGGTGATCGGCACGATCGAGGCGATCCAGCGGGAGCTGTCCACGGAGGACGGTTTCATCCTCCGCTACCCCACCGAGGGCGCGGACGAGGGCGTGGACGGTCTGCCGGGTGACGAGGGCGCGTTCCTGGCCTGCTCGTTCTGGATGGCGGACGACCTGGCGATGATCGGCCGGGTCGACGAGGCGCGCAAGCTCTTCGAGAAGCTGCTGGGGCTGCGGAACGACCTGGGGCTGCTGGCGGAGGAGTGGGATCCGCGCCTGCAGCGCCAGGTCGGGAACTTCCCGCAGGCGTTCAGCCACGTGCCGCTGATCGACACGGCACTGCGGCTGACCGCCTCGGGCGCGTACGGCGGCTGACAGGCCGCAGGGTCCCGCCGCGTGAATCGATTGCGGCGGGACCGGCGGGCGGCTGCCGGCCTTCACCGGCAGTCCGCGGCCGTCACGGCCGTCACGGCCGTCACGTCGTCTCGTAAAGTGACGGCCATGGCATGCCGCATCAGTGAACTGGTCATGGACGCCGCGGACCCCGACCG
This sequence comes from Streptomyces sp. CB03234, assembly GCF_001905885.1. Lineage (GTDB taxonomy): Bacteria > Actinomycetota > Actinomycetes > Streptomycetales > Streptomycetaceae > Streptomyces. Next base: position 457,005 of record NZ_LIYH01000007.1, read on the forward strand.
GCTGGCCGCGTTCTGGAGCGAGGTCCTCGGGTACGTCGAGCTCGAACGGGAGGCCGACGGAAGCATCGCGATCGGCCCGCCCGACGCCGGTTTCGGCGGCCCGCAGCCCATCCTCGTCCTCAGCCCGGCCAGTGCGCCGCGGACGGGAAAGCTCCCGCTGCACATCGATGTCAACGCCACCGACCGCGACCAGGACGCCGAGCTGGAACGGCTGCTCGCTCTCGGCGCGCGGCCCGTCGACATCGGCCAGACCGGCGCCGAGAGCTGGCACGTCCTGGCCGATCCGGAGGGCAACGAGTTCTGCCTCCTGCGCACCCGGCTCGCGCCCCTGTGACTCCTACAGGGCTGTGATCACCTCCCGGGCGGCGCGCTCACCCTCGGTCGCGCCGCCCTCCATGAAGCCCTGGAAGTCGTAGCTGCAGTGCTCGCCGCCGATGTGGATCCTGCCCTGCGGGCCCTGGGCGGTGCCCTCGTATCCGGCGTACCGGTGCAGGTAGCCGACGGGCCAGTACGAGTAGGCGCCGAGGGCGTACGGGTTGTGGTGCCAGGCGGAGAGCTGGGCGCGGCCGGTCCAGGCCTTGGACGTGCCGGGGAAGAACGCGTCGATGCCGCGCAGGCGGCGGGCGGCGAGACCGCGGACGTACGGGTCGGACTCGGTGGAGAACGGGGCGGCGGGGCTGAGGTTCTTGGCGAGGGTGCCGCCGTTGTACTGGATGAGGATGCCGCCCGTGCCGGGCTGGATCTTGGTGGTGTCCCAGGTCTGCTGGACGTCGGTGTCGGTGAAGCAGTCCCCGGCGGAGACGCCCGGCCACGGTCCCGTGCCGCGCCAGGGGCGGGTTCCGCACTGCATGTTGAGCTTGGTGCAGTGGCCCATGCGGGCGTCCCGCAGGAGGTTCTTCATGAGCGGGTCGAAGCCGGCCTGGGTGAGGTCGAGCCGCTGGAGGACCGGCAGCGGGACGCACAGGATGGTGTGGTCGGCGGTGACCGTGCGGGTGGTGCCGCCCTCGGTGAAGGTGAGGGTCTGGGTGCCGTCGGCGTTCGCGCGGACGGCGGCCAGGGACCAGCCCATGCGGAGGGTGCCGGTGGGCAGGGAGCGGGCGATGGCGTTCGGGAGCTGGTCGTTGCCGCCGGTGATGTGGTAGCGCTCGTTGGACAGGCCCCACACGTTGAAGTGGCCCGGATTGGTCTGATAGCCCATCAGCAGGACGAGGGCCAGGGACGACTGCTCGGTGGTGTCGGCCCCGTACTCGACGTTGTACGCGACGTCGATGAACTGCCCGAGGGGTGAGGAGTGCCCGCCCGGTACGCGGCTCTCGATCCAGTCGTATATCGACATGGTGTCAAGGGCGGTGCCGTGGGGGGTGGTCTGGTTCCACTTCACCTCGCCGGCTTCCTGGAGGTCCCGGTGGAGAAGCTGGTAGACCGCCTTGAAGTCCTCGTCGGCCTGGTGGCGCGGATAGTAGGTGCCGTCGAACCACAGGACTTCCTCGGCGCCGGTGGGGCCGCCGCCGAGGAAGTCCTCCAGGTTGAGGTCGAAGCGGCGGCAGAGCTCCTGGATCTTCTTGTGGCTGGTGTCGATCAGCTCGCCGCCGATCTCGGAGATCTGGCCGTACGCCCAGTGGCCGCGCTGCGTCCACATGCGGCCGCCGACGCGGGTGGGATTGGCCTCGTACAGCGTGCAGTTCAGGCCCGCGTCGCGAAGGGTGAGGGCGGCGGTGAGGCCGGCGATGCCGGCGCCGACGACGGCGATGCGCGGGGCCGTCGCGGCGTGCGCCTCCGTCGGCCGGGCCGCCACCGCCGTACCGACACCGGCCGCGAGGCCGAGGGCGGCGGCGCGGCGAAGCAGGTCGCGGCGGCTGGAGCCGCGGACGGCTTCCACCGGCATGTTCAGCTTCTCCGCGGCGGCGCGGTGGGCGGCGATGTCGCGCAGGGCGCGCATCAGGGGCGTACGGGACATGGTTGTGCTCCTCAGACGGTCGCGGGCTGGTGGTCTTCATCCGTGCGCTCATCGCGCTCGGCCGCGTCCTCGAGGACGATCCGGCCGATGATCTCGTACCGCTCGGGCTGTTTGGCCTTCAGGTAGAAGCCGAGGCCGAGGCCGCCGAAGAAGACGGCGCCGACGATCCACGGGATGAGGGTGAAGAAGAGGGAGTCGGCGGCGAGGCCCGCGGCGGTCTCCATGTTGAGCACCAGCAGGACGACGACCGCGGTCATGCCGATGCCGCCGAGCAGCGGGGCGGTGAACGTCCTGAACCAGTGCCGGTCCTCGGGGTGGTTCTTGCGGAAGTAGCCGATGACGGCGAACGAGCACAGGGTCTGGACGATCAGGATCGCCATGGTGCCGAGGATCGCGAGCAGTGTGTAGAGGTGGATGTACGGGTCCTGGCCGGCGAGCCAGAAGGCGCCGACGAGGACGACGGCGATGGCGCTCTGGACGTACGAGGCGATGTACGGCGAGCCGTGCGTGGCGTGCGTACGGCCGAGCGCGGGGTGCAGGAAGCCCTCGCGGCCGATGGCGTACAGGTAGCGCGAGGCGCACTGGTGGAAGGCCATGCCGCAGGCGAAGGAGCCGGTGAGCAGCAGCCACTGGAAGGCGTCGACGGCCCAGGCGCCGATGTACGAGCGCGTCGGGTCGAAGAACAGGTCGAGCGGGCTCGCGGACGCGGACACCTCGACGGCGCCCTTGAGGCCGTTGCCGGCGATGGTCATCCAGGAGACGTAGATGTAGAAGAGGCCGACGCCGACGACGGAGATGAGCGTGGCGCGCGGGATGACGCGCTTGGGGTCGCGGGACTCCTCCCCGTACATCGCGGTCGACTCGAAGCCCACCCACGACCAGAAGGCGAAGAACAGGCCGAGGCCGGCGGAGGCGCCGGTGAAGGCGTTGGCGGGGTTGACCGGCTCCAGGGGTATGCCGTCCGGGCCCCCGCCATTGAGCAGCACCGCCGTGGCGACGGCGAACAGCACGGCGATCTCGGCGATGAGCATCACGCCGAGCGCCTTGGCGGTGAGGTTGATGTCGAAGTACGCGAGGACGGCGGTCACCGCGAGCATCGCGGCCGCGTACACGATCCAGGGCAGGTCCACGCCCAGCTGGTCGGCGACGGTCGTCTTGGTGAAGTAGGCGAAGACGCCGACGATCGAGGCCTCGAAGACGATGTACGCGAGGACCGCGAGCATGCCGGAGGCCATGCCGGCGATCCGGCCGAGGCCGTGCGAGATGTAGCCGTAGAAGGCGCCGGCCGCGGTGATCCGTTTCGCCATGGCGACGTAGCCGACGGAGAAGACGGTGAGGACGAGCGTCGCGAAGAGGTAGCCGGCCGGGGCGCCGGTGCCGTTGCCGTTGCCGAAGCCGACCGCGATGGGGAGGTTGCCGGTCATCGCGGTGATCGGTGCGGCGGTGGCGACCGCCATGAAGACGACGCCGACGAGTCCGACGGAGTTCGCCTTGAGCCGCTGCACCTGAGGGCTTGCTGGGGTGGGATTGTCTGCCATGGCGGGACACCCTCCTCCGGCGTGACGTACGCCACAATCGACAGGCGGTCGCGCAAATGACCCCTCGGCACGACGAGTTGTCGCCCGGCGACGCCCGTCGTCATCGTCCGGTGATGTCCCCGAAACACGGACGCGGGTAGCGTCCGGCCGTATGAGCTCCATGAACGAGCAGGGCGGAATCACCGTGCAGCGGGCGCTCGAGCTGCCCGGGCTGCGCGGCGGACTCCCTGAAGTGGTGGCCGGCGCGGACCGGCTGCACCGCACGGTGCGCTGGGTGCACGCCGGTGAGGTGCCGAACATCGCGTCGCTGCTGAAGGGCGGCGAGCTGCTGCTGACGACCGGGCTGGGCCTCGGTACCCGGCCGGCCGAGCAGCGGGCGTTCGTGCGGCGGCTGGCGGAGCGCGGGATCGCTGCGCTGGTGGTGGAGCTGGGGCCGAGGTTCTCCCGGCTGCCCGCGACGATCGTGGAGACCGCGCGGGCGGCCGGCCTGCCGCTGGTGCAGCTCCACCGGGAGGTGCCCTTCGTGTCCGTCACGGAGGAGGTCCACACCGAGATCGTCAACGGGCACTACGCGCTGCTGCGGCAGGCCGAGGACGTGCACCGGCGGTGCACGGAGGCGCTGCTGGGCGGCGGCGGGGTGCCACAGGTGCTGGGCATCCTCGCCGACTTCGCGGCCAACCCCGTGTTCCTGGAGACCGCGGACGGCCAGCTGCTGTACGCCGCGGGCGGCGGGGTGGGGCCGGACCCGCTCCAGGTGTGGGAGGGGCTGCGCGGCCAGCGGGCGGCGCGGGAGGCGGGGCCGCCGACGGGAGCGGTGCTCGTGGACGTGCCGGGCGGCGGTCCGGGCGCCGCGTCGGTGCGCGCCCGCCTGGTGCTCCTGGCCGTGTCCGGGGGGCTGCTGCCCGTCCACCGGATGGCGGCGGAGCGGGCGGCGGGCATCCTGGCGGTGGTGCTGATGCAGGCGCGGCAGGAGGAGGAGCTGGCGGCGCGGGGGCGGGGCGACTTCCTCACCGACCTCGCGGAGGGCCGGATCACGGCGGACGACGCGCCCGCGCAGGCCCGGGTGCTGGGCTTCAAGCCGGGTGACGGTCCGCTGCTGCCGGTGGTGATGCGGCTCGCGTCCGATGTGATGCCGTCCGGCAACTGGTCGCTGCTGGCCCGCGCCGTGCTGGAGGAGCTTTCCGCCGTGGGCGTCCCCGTCCTGCTGGGCGTACGCCCCGTCGAGGGCCGGGTGCCGCTCCTGCTGGGTCTGCGTACCGAGTCGGAGCGGACGGCGGTCGCCGACCGGGTGGCCGCGGCGCTGCGGGCGGGCGTGGCGCGGGCGGGACTGGTGGGGGTCCCCGGCAGTGCGTCGGGCGGGCACCCGCCGGTCGTCGTGGTGGGCGTCGCGGGCAACTGGGCGGCGGCGTCGGCGGGCCTGCGGCACGCGGCGGAGACGGCGACGGCCGCACAGGGGCTGCCGGACCGGCCCTGGTACGACGCGCGTCGCCTGGACATCGACCTGCTGCTGTGGCGGCTGCGGGACCATCAGGACCTGGCCGCGTTCGTGGAGCGGGCGATCGGCCCGCTGCGGGACCACGACCGGACGTCCCGCCCGCCCCTGCTGCCGACGCTGGAGACGTACCTGGCGCACGCGGGCCGCAAGGCGGAGACGGCACGCGAACTGCACCTCAACCGCCAGACCCTCTACAACCGGCTGGCCCGCATCGGCGACCTCCTGGGCACGGACCTGGACGACCCCCAGACGGTCCTGGCCCTGTCCCTGGCGCTGCGGGCCCGCCGCCACCTCCCCTGACGCGGGGGCGCCGACCGCCACTTCGAGGCCTGGGGGTTTCCGCCCCCGGGCCCCGCGCCCTCTCGGGGCCTAGGGTCAGCGGCCCCCGCACAGCTCGTCGTACACGCTCAGCACCTGCGCGATCGTCTCGTCCTCCGTCGGCCACGTCGCCGCCTGTGCCCGACCCGCCGCCGCCAGCGTGGCCCGCCGGGCCGGGTCGGCGAGCAGGGCCGTCACCGCGGCGGCCAGCGCTTCCGCGTCGCCGTACGGGACGAGGACCGCGGCGTCACCGACGAGTTCCGGCACCCCGCCCACCGCTGTCGCGACCAGCGGGACGCCGAGCCGCAGGGCCTCCTGGGCCAGCGGGGCGCGGGCTTCCCAGCGGCTGGGCAGCACCGCGACGTCCGCCGCCGCGAGCAGTGACGTGACGTCGTCGCGGCGCCCGAGCAACCGCACCGGCAGCCCTTCCGTGTCGATCCGCCGCTGCAGCACGGCCCGTTGGCGTCCCTCGCCCGCGACGGCGACCAGCGGCACCGGGTCGTGGCGGAGCCACAGCCGGGAGGCGTCCAGCAGCGTGCCGTACCCGCGGTGCGGCTCCAGCGCGCCGACGGCCATCAGCAACGGCCGGTCCATGGCGCCCAGTTCCGCCCGCGCCTTGCCCGCCTGGGCCTCGGCGACGCCCTCGTGCGGGGCGGGCACGGAGACGGGCCCGAGCCGCGCGTCACGGGCGCCGCGCCGCCGGGCCCGGTCGACGAGTTCGGAACACGTACCCAGCACAACGGCCGCTGCCCGCACGGTCTTCCGCTCCATCATCCGGAGCAACTGGCCACGGGCGCCCTCGGCGTGCGTACGGGTGTGCCAGGTGACCACCAGCGGTACGCGCTGCGAGCCGAGCGCCAGCCCGGCACGCACCGAGGCGTGCAGTCCATGTGCGTGCACCACGTCCGCGCTCGCGCACGCCACGCGCAGCGCCCCGATGGCGACCGGGTCGCTGCGGCGCGGTACGGGCACGAAGTGCGCCCCGGTACCCAGGAAGTCGTAGGCCTGGTCCAGTTCGGCGGGGGCGCACACGGTCACCCGCACGCCCCTCGCGACGAGCCCGGCGGCCAGTGATCTGACGTGAGCGCTGCTGCCCGCGCTGCCGCCACCCAGCACTTGGACCGTACGCAGCTGTGTCACGCGCCCAAGAATGCCAGCCCGTACGCACGTTCCGGCACCGGCGGGGCGAAGCAGCCGTGTCGCGGGGCGTAAACCGTCTCCCGCTATCACTCACACGGGTGATCCCTGGTGGTGTCCCCGTACACCGCGGCGGCGACCAGGCCGGCCGCGTGGACGGCGAGCCCGACCCGCCCGTTGGCGGCGGCGATCGCCGTGCCGAGCGCCGCGCCCAGGGCGTGGGCACCCGCGTCGCCGAGCATGGTGCGCTCACCGAGGTCGTCGGCGACGACGGCGGCCGCGGCGCCCATCGGCGCGGCGGCGAGGGGTCCGCGCAGCAGGCCGGGCGCGCCGAGCGCGAGCACCGTGAGGGCCGCCCGGCCGGGCCGTACGTCCACGAGGTTGACGAAGTGGGCGGTACCGGCGATGACGACGCCCGCGAGGACCTTGTCGAGGGGCCGCTCCTTGAGCAGCGCGCCCGCGAGGAGCCCGGCGGCGCCCACCCCGAAGAGCTTGACGGCCCCGCTGGTGACCTCGCCGCCCCGCAGGGCGCCCAGGTGCGCCCGGAAACCCCGCCGGTGGTCGCCCTTGACGTCGTCGTACGCCCCACAGACGCCCCCCGCGAGCCCGGCCAGCACGGCGGCACCCCGCCCTCGTGCGCCCGTCGGCAACGCCCCGAGCGCGGCGCCCACGGCCACGGCGGGGCCGGCGTACAGGTCGACGGTTCGCCCGGCGTGGTTCGTCCGCTCCCACCGCTCGTCACGACGCCGCCGCAGCCCCTCGTACACGGCACGCGTGGCCCCGGCAGCGATCCCGAACACACCGACGCTCCTACAGAATCCGATCATGCGCGCCACCCTATGAGCGCCCGCACCCGGCGTCCGGCGCAGGGTGGGGCCGTGCAAGACCCCGAGCCCGCACGGACCCGACCGCACCGGAACCCCGGCAGGCCCCCGGGACCGTACCGGGATCCACCCGAGCGCACCAGAACCTCGGCAGGCGCCCGAACCGCGCCGGACCCACCCGAACCCCAGCAGGCCCCGGACCGCACCGGAACACACCCGAACCCCAGCAGGCCCCGGACCGCACCGGAACACACCCAAACTCCGGCAGGACCGACCCGCACCGGAACCCACCCGACCCGGCACCTAGGTCAGGCGTCCGCCCGCGCCGTCGCCAGCAGCTCCTCCGCGTGTGCCCGGGCCGTCTCGGAGTCCTCCTGGCCGGCCAGCATGCGGGACAGCTCCCGCACCCGGTCCTCGCCCTCCAGGACGGTGACACCGGACCGGGTCACCGACCCGTCGTTGGTCTTCTCCACCAGCAGCTGCCGGTCGGCGAAAGCGGCCACCTGCGGAAGGTGCGTGACGACCACGACCTGCGCCGACTTGGCGAGCTTGGCCAGCCGCCGGCCGATCTCCACGGCCGCCTTGCCGCCGACGCCCGCGTCGACCTCGTCGAAGAGGTACGTCGGCACGGGGTCCGTACCGGCGAAGACGACCTCGACGGCGAGCATCACGCGGGAGAGCTCACCGCCCGACGCGCCCTTGGCGATGGGCCTCGGCGGCGCGCCCGGGTGCGGGGCGAGCAGCAGCTCGACCTCGTCGACGCCGGCCGGCCCGTAGGCGACCGTCCGCCCGCCGACCTCGACCCCGTCCGGGTCCTCGCTCTGACGGATGTCGAACGACACGCGCGCGTGAGGCATGGCGAGCGACGCCAGCTCGGCGGTGACGGCGTCGGCGAACCGCGCCGCCGCCTCCGTCCGCGCGTCCGTGAGGGCCTGGGCCAGCCCGGACAGCTCGGCGCGCAGGGCGTCCCGTTCGGCCGTCAGCTCGCCGATCCGGTCGTCGTCGCCGTCCAGCTCGGTGAGCCGGGCGGCGCCCTCCTCCGCCCACGCCAGGACGGCGGCGACATCGGAGCCGTACTTGCGGGTCAGCGACGTGAGCGCGGCGCGGCGCTCCTCGACGGCCGCGAGCCGCCGGGGGTCGGCGTCCAGGTTGTCGGCGTACCCGGCCAGCTCGCCCGCCACGTCCGCGAGGAGGATCGAGATCTCGCCCATCCGGTCGGCGAGCGCGGCGAGCGCCGGGTCGTGCGACCGTACGGCCTCCAGCGCCCGCTGAGCGCCCGCGACGAGGGTCGTCGCGTCGAGGACCTCAGGGTCCTCGGGGTTGCCCGCCAGCGCCCCGTGGGCGAGCGCGGCGGCGGACGCGAGGGCCTCGGCGTGGCCGAGCCGCTCGGCTTCGGCGGCCAGTTCGACGTCCTCGCCCGCGCGCGGCTCGACCGCCTCGATCTCGGCGAGCCCGAAGCGCAGCAGGTCGGCCTCCTGTGCCCGCTCCCGCGCGCGCGTGGTCAGCTCCTCCAGCTGGGCGGTGACGGCCCGCAGCCGCCGGTACGCCTCGGTGTACCGGGCGAGCGGTACGGCGACGGCGTCGCCCGCGTACCGGTCGAGCGCGCCGCGCTGCCGGGCGGGCTTGAGGAGGCCCTGCTGGTCGGTCTGGCCGTGCACGGCGACGAGTTCGTCGGCCAGTTCGGCGAGCACGCCGACCGGCACGGAACGCCCTCCCAGGTGCGCCCGGGAACGGCCCTCCGCCGAGATGGTGCGGCTGATGAGCAGCGCGCCCTCGTCGAGTTCGGCGCCCGCCTCCTCGGCCCGTGCCGCCGCGGCGGCGCCGGGAGGCACGCTGATGCGGCCCTCGACGACGGCCGACGGCGAACCGATCCGTACCAGGGCGGGGTCGGCGCGCCCGCCGAGCAGCAGCCCGAGGCTGGTCACGACCATGGTCTTGCCCGCGCCGGTCTCGCCGGTCACCGCGGTGAAACCGGGTGACAGCTCGACCACCGCGTCGTCGATGACCCCGAGCGACCGTATCCGCATCTCCTCCAACACGGGGAAGACCTTACGAGGTCCGGGGCCCGCTGTGCGACGGCCCCCGCCCCGCGTCGCCGAAGCAGCAGGTCGGAGCACGGAGACGGCGGCCATCTGTCACCCGCCGGAGTGGGACGATCCCGCACGGCCAACCCTGCACGGCCACCCGGCACGACCGGCCCCGCACGGCCGACCCCGCACGGCCGACCCCGCACGACCGACCGGCATGGGGCCGCCCATGCGCCCGCGCTCGACCGGTACCGAGCCACCGCCTCCAGCAGCGGCGTGCCGCCACGAGCCCCACGCAAACGGCCGTACCTCCACGCCGGGCACCGTACGGCGACCCGCCCCGGTCAGTGCGGCGCGCCCCGCCAACCCGACACCGGCAGCGCGAACTTGGCCACCAGCCGGTCCGTGAAGGACGCGTGGTGCAGCCGCGCCAGCCGTACCGGCACCGCCCCGCGCCGCACCTCCACCCGGGCGCCGGCGGGCAGTTCGACGGTGCGCCGCCCGTCGCACCACAGCACCCCGTGCGGGGTGTGCGGCTCGACCTCCACCGCCAGCACCGAGTCCGGCGTCGTCACCAGCGGCTTGGCGAACAGCGCGTGCGCCCCGATCGGCACCATCAGCAGCGCCTCCACCTCGGGCCAGATCACCGGCCCGCCGGCCGAGAAGGCGTACGCCGTCGAACCGGTCGGCGTCGCGCAGATCACCCCGTCGCAGCCGAAGCCGGTCACCGGCCTCCCGTCGATCGCGAGCACGACCTCCAGCATGCGCTCCGCCGAGACCTTCTGTACGGCTGCCTCGTTCAGCGCCCAGTCGGTGTGCAGCACGTCGCCGTTGTTGTGCACGGTGACGTCCAGGGTCATGCGCTCCTCGACCTCGTACGCCCGCGTCACCACCCGGTCCACGACCTTGTCGAGGTCGTCCCGCTCGGCCTCCGCGAGGAAGCCGACGCGCCCCAGGTTCACGCCGAGCATCGGCACCCCGGAAGCGCGGGCGAACTCAGCGCCGCGCAGCAGCGTCCCGTCGCCGCCGAGGACGATCAGCAGCTCGCACCCGTCCAGCACGTCCGGCGACGCCTCCGGCACCGTCTCCACCGTCGGTGGCAGCGGCAGGTCGGCCGCCTCGGCGGCCAGGACGCGTACGCCGAGGCCGCTGCGCAGCAGCCCGAGCACGACGAGCTCGGCGCTGCGGACCGCCGCCGGCCGGCCGGTGTGCGCGAGCAGGAAGACGGTGCGGGGTGCAGCAGTCGTCGAAAACGCTGTCGATGAACTCAACGAGGTCCCTCCGCCACGGCGCGTTCCACATCCGCCGGATCCAGAGCGGGCGCGCCCGCCCGCAGCCACAGAAAGTACTCGACGTTGCCGGACGGGCCGGGCAGCGGACTGGCGGTGACGCCCAGCACGCCGAGGCCCAGCTCGCCGGCCTGCCGCGCCACGCCCCGCACCGCCTCGGCGCGCAGTTCGGGGCTGCGGACGACACCGCCGCTGCCGAGGCGTTCCCTGCCCACCTCGAACTGCGGCTTCACCATCAGCACCAGGTCGGCGTCGGGCGCCGAAACGCCCGCCAGGGCGGGCAGTACCAGCCCCAGCGGAATGAACGACAGGTCGCCCACCACCAGATCCACCGGCTCTCCGTCGATCGCGTCCAGCGTCAGCTCACGCACATTCGTACGATCCTTGACCGTCACGCGTTCATCGCTCTGCAGCGACCAGGCGAGCTGCCCGTACCCGACGTCGACGGCCACGACGTGCGCCGCCCCCGCGCGCAGCAGGACGTCGGTGAACCCGCCCGTCGAAGCGCCGGCGTCCAGCGCCCGCCGCCCCTCGACCCGCAGCCCGCGCGGTACGAAGGCGGCCAGCGCCCCGGCCAGCTTGTGGCCGCCGCGCGAGACGTAGTCGGGGTCGGCGTCGTCCTGCGCCACCACGATGGCCGCGGCGGTCTCGACCTGCGTGGCGGGCTTGGTGGCGGTGTTGCCGCCGACGGTCACCCGCCCCGCCGCGATCAGCTGGCTCGCGTGCTCGCGCGAGCGGGCGAGCTTGCGGCGTACCAGCTCGGCGTCGAGACGGCGGCGTGCGACTCCTGCCACGTTCGGTTCAGCTCCTGTTTTCGTACGAGGGCGAGGGCTGGGGGCGCGCGTCGAGCGCGGCCAGCGCCTCCCGCAGCCCCCGGTGTACATCCTCGTACACCTCCAGGTGCCCGTCCGCCGGGAGGTGGTCGGCGTCGGCCAGCCGCTCCAGCCCGGCGTCGACCGAGGGGTGCCCGGCGGGCACGCGCTCGACGCCGAGGGGCGCGGGGGCCGCCGGGTCGTACGTCTCCGGAACCGCCGCCGGAACCACCGCCGAATCCGCCTCCGGAACCACCGCCGGAACCGTCTCCGAATCCACCGCCGAATCCGCCTCTGGAACCGCCGCCGGAACCGTCTCCGAAATCGCCTCCGGGTCCGCCCCCGGAACCATCTCCCGAACCGGGGCCGGAACCGTCTCCGCCACCTCGTCCGGGGCCGTCGCGGGCATCACGTCGCTCATGCCCAGACGCTACCGCGAAGGGCTGAGGTACGGTCGGTGGCGATGGCCACGATCGAGGAGTGCCGCAGCGCGCTCGACAGACTCTCCGACAACCTCCAGCACGCCGACGGCGAGGTGCGCAGCGCCGCTGCCCTCGACCGGTCGCTCAGCTGCCACATCACGGACCTCGACGTCACCTTCACCGGCCGCCTCGCCGGCGGCCGGATCAAGGTGCTGGACCGGGTGGACGGGCCGCCTCCCGAGCGGGCCGAGATCCGGCTGGCGATGGCCGGCGACGACCTGGTGGCGATGGTGGACGGCGAGCTGAACTTCGCGAAGGCCTGGGCCTCCGGCCGCGTCAGGCTGGAGGCGGGCTTCCGCGACCTGCTGCGCCTGCGGTCACTTCTGTAGCGCGGCGACCGCCCGGGCCCTCCTCGCCGCCGGGATGACGAGCGGCGTACCCGTCTCGGGGTCGTCGATGACCTGGCAGCGCAGCCCGAAGACCCGCTCGACGAGCTCGGCGGTGACCACCTCGGACGGCGGGCCCTCCGCGACGATCTCGCCGCCCCGTACGGCGATGAGGTGGGTGGCGTACCGGGCCGCGTGGTTGAGGTCGTGCAGGACGGCGACCAGGGTGCGCCCCTGGGTCTCGTGCAGTTCGGCGCACAGGTCGAGCACGTCGATCTGGTGCTGGATGTCGAGGTACGTCGTCGGCTCGTCGAGCAGCAGCAGCGGCGTCTGCTGGGCGAGGGCCATCGCGATCCACACGCGCTGGCGCTGTCCGCCCGACAGCTCGTCGACGTACCGGTCGCCCAGCTCGCCCACGCCCGTCGCGTCCATCGACTCACTGACGATCCGCTCGTCCTCCGGGGACCACTGGCGCAGCAGCCCCTGGTGCGGGTAGCGGCCGCGCGCGACGAGGTCGGCGACGGTGATGCCGTCCGGCGCGATCGACGACTGCGGCAGCAGGCCCAGCGTCCGGGCGACCTTCTTGGCGGGCATGGAGTGGATGGCCTGCCCGTCCAGCAGCACTCGCCCCGCGGTCGGCTTCAGCATCCGCGACAGGGCCCGCAGCAGGGTCGACTTGCCGCACGCGTTGGGGCCGACGATCACCGTGAAGGAGTTGTCGGGTATCTCGACCGACAGGTCACGGGCGATGATCCGCTGCTCGTAGGCGAGGGTGACCGCCTCCGCGCTCAAGCGCTGCTGCATGGACGGCATGGACGTACTCCTGGCGTTCTCGTTCATGGTGGGCGGGGTCATATCCGGCCTGCCTTGCGTTCCGTCACCAGCAGCCACAGCAGGTACACGCCGCCGACGACGCCGGTCACGACGCCGACCGGCAGCTCCCGCTCCCCGAAGGCGTTGGTCGCGGCCCAGTCGGCGACCAGCAGCAGCGCGGCGCCCATGAGCACGGAGGCGGCGAGGTTGGGGCCGGGCGAGCGGGTGAGGCGGCGGGCGAGCTGGGGCGCGCTCAGCGAGACGAAGGTGATCGGCCCGGCGGCGGCCGTGGCGACCGAGACGAGCAGCACCGCCGAGCCCATCAGCACCAGGCGGGTCCGCTCGACCTTCACGCCGAGCGCGTACGCGGCGTCGTCGCCCATCTCCAGCATCCGCAGCGGCCGCCCGTACGCCAGCACCAGCGGCACGAGCACGACGCACACGGCGAGCAGCGGCCAGAACTGGGCCCAGTCACGGCCGTCGAGGGTGCCGGTCATCCACAGCACGGCCCGGGTGGCGTCGATCAGGTTGGCCTTGGTGATCAGGTAGTGGATGACGGCGGTCAGCATGGCGGCCGCGCCGATCCCGATGAGCACCAGCCGGAAGCCGTGGACGCCCCGCTTCCAGGCGAGCAGGTAGATCAGGACGCCGGTCACCACCCCGCCCACCACGGCGCCGCCGGCGACGGCGGTGGCGCTGCCGCCGAAGAGCACGATCACGGTCAGCGCGCCGACGGTGGCACCCTGCCCGAAGCCGATGACGTCCGGGCTGCCGAGCGGGTTGCGGGAGACGGACTGGAAGACGGCGCCCCCCAGCCCCAGGGACGCGCCGACGAGGATCGCCACCAGGACGCGCGGCAGCCGCAGGTCCTGGACGACGAACTCCTGCGCCATGGTGCCGTTGCCCAGCAGCGTGGCGACGACGTCGCCGGGCGCGATGGGGAAGTCGCCGCTGCCGATGAGGACGACCCCGGCCGCCACGGTCACGAGGGCCAGCAGCAGGACGGCGACGGCCGCGCGCGGCTCGTAACGGACGGACAGGCCCCCGGGCGTGCGGAGGGCCTTCGCGGTACGGGTGCTCACAGCTGGGCCATCCTCTTGCGGCGTACCAGGTGGATGAAGACGGGCCCGCCGACGAGCGCGGTCACGATGCCGACCTGGAGTTCGGACGGCCGGGCCACGACCCGCCCCAGCACGTCGGAGCCCAGCAGCAGCACGGGCGAGAGCACCGCCGCGTACGGCAGGATCCACCGCATGTCGGGGCCGGTCAGGGCGCGTACGAGGTACGGCACCATCAGGCCGACGAAGACGATCGGCCCGCACGCGGCGGTCGCGGCGCCGCACAGCAGCGTCACCGACACCATGCCGAGCACCCGCGTCCGGTTCAGGTGCGCGCCGAGCGCCCGCGCGGTGTCGTCGCCCATCTCCATGGCGTTGAGCGGCCGCGCGATCAGCAGTGCGAGGACGACGCCGACGACGATGAACGGTGCCACGTTGCGGACGGTCGCCATGTCGGCGTTGGCCAGCGAGCCGACGGTCCAGAACCGCAGCCGGTCCAGGGCCGCCGAGTCCAGCAACTGCACGGCGTTGACGTACCCGTACAGCGCGGCCGTCGCCGCCGTACCCGCCAGGGCCAGCCGGACGGGGGTGGCGCTGCGGCTGCCGCCGAGCGCGTACACGACCACCGACACGACCGCGGCGCCCAGGAACGCGAACCACACGTAACCGGTCAGCGAGGTGACGCCCAGGAAGCTGATGGCGGAGACCACGGCGGCCGCGGCTCCCGCGTTCACGCCCAGCAGGCCGGGCTCGGCGAGCGGGTTACGGGTGAGGGCCTGCATCACCGCGCCGGAAAGGCCCAGTGCGGCGCCGACGATCACTCCCAGCACGGTCCGGGGCACGCGCAGGTCCTGGATGAGGACGTCGTTGCCCGTACCGGAGTTGTGGAACAGGCCGTGCCACACATCAGCGAGCGGGACCGGCTTGGCCCCGACCATGATGCTCGCGACACAGATCAGCAGCAGCACCGCGACGGCGGCCAGCAGCCCGGCCGCGCGCACCGAACGGCGGCGCCGGGGCTCGGCTGGGGCGGAAGGGTCCGCGCTCTGTTTGGGAGGACTGTCGACCAACACCCGGTTAGGTTAGCCTACCCTCCCCGAGCCTCCTCGCCAGGCTCTCACCACCCCAGCCTGGCCAGGGCCTTCCCCGCGTCCAGCGCACACGAACCATCGCCCGCGTACGTCCATGCCGCCGCGCACAGCGCCCGCAGCCCGTCCAGCGCGCCACCGTCCCCGTCGAGCACCAGGGCATCCTTCCGCGCCGCCGCCGTCCACCCACCGCACACGAACCCGTCGGCCGCCCTCCCCGCGACCTCCGGCTGTCCGGTCAACAGCCCCCGCAGGTCCGCTTCCACGTACGTCGGCCGGTGCTCCGGCACCGCCGCCAGCAACTGCGCGGCGTCCGTCACCCCGGTCAGCACGAGCAGCGAGTCCACACCCCCGTTGAACGCCCCCTCGATGTCGGTGTCCAGCCGGTCCCCCACCACCAGCGGCCGCTCGGCGCCCGTCCGCAGAATCGTCTCGCGGTGCATCGGCGGCAGCGGCTTGCCCGCCACCTGCGGCTCCGCGCCCGTCGCGATCCGCACCACCTCCACCGCGGCGCCGTTCCCCGGCGCGATCCCCCGACCGCTCGGAATCGTCAGATCCGTGTTGGACGCGAACCACGGCACCCCACGCGCCACCGCGTACGACGCCTCCGCGAACCGCCCCCACGGCAGCTCCGGCCCGCCGTACCCCTGCACCACGGCCACCGGGTCGTCGTCCGCCGACTCCACCGGCTCCAGCCCGCGCTCGCGCAGCGCGACCCGCAGCCCCTCCCCGCCGACCACCAGCACCCGCGAGCCCTGCGGCACCTGCTCGGCGATCAGCCGGGCCACCGCCTGCGCCGAGGTGATCACATCGGCCGGCTCGGCCGGCACGCCCAGCTCGGTCAGGTGCGCCGCGACCGCGTCCGGCGTCCTCAGCGCGTTGTTGGTGACGTACGCGAGGTGCATCCCGCCGTCCCGGGCCGTCTCCAGCGCCTCCACCGCGTACCGGATCGCCTCGCCGCCCGCGTACACCACACCGTCCAGGTCCAGCAGCGCCGTGTCGTACGCCTCGCTCAGCGCCCGCGCGCTACCACTCGGCCGGTTCCTGCCCCGCTGCCCCATGTCCCGCACTCCTCGTTCCCCAGCGTCCGAAAGCAATTGCCCCCGATCATCGCTCATACCCCCCATCCGCATACGATGCAGGGATGAACACCACAGGTTCTGCGGCCAACGGCGGTCTGCACCTGACACCTTTCCGTGGGCTGCGCTATGTCCCGGAACGGGTCGGGAGCCTTGCCGCGGTGACCTCTCCCCCGTACGACGTGGTCGTACGGCCCGACGGTGTGCACCACCTGGAGTCGGCCGACCCGCACAACATCGTCCGGCTGATCCTGCCGCAGGCGGACACCACCGAGGCCCGCCACCGCCAGGCCGCCGACACCCTCCACGCCTGGCTCTCCGACGGCGTCCTCGCCGCCGACACCGAGCCCGCCCTGTACGTGTACGAGCAGCGCAAGGGCGACCTCCTCCAGCGCGGCCTCATCGGCGCCCTGGAGCTCACCCCACCCGCCGAAGGCATCGTCCTGCCCCACGAGGACGTCATACCGCACGTCGTCGAGGACCGCGCGTCCCTCATGCGCACCACGGCCGCCAACCTCGACCCGCTGCTCCTCACCTACCGCGGCAACGGCACCGCCACCGGCGCGACCGCCGTCATCGAACGCACCGTCCTCGGCGCTCCCCTCCTCGCCACCACCACCGAGGACGGCATGAGCCACCGGCTGTGGTCCGTCACCGACCCGGCCGCCCTGGCGGAAGTCGCCGACGACCTCGCCCGCCACCAGGCTCTTATCGCCGACGGCCATCACCGCTGGGCCACCTACCTGCGCCTCCGCGAGGAACACCGCTCGCCCGGCCCCTGGAACTACGGCCTGGTCCTCCTCATCGACACGGCTCGCTACCCGCTCCAGGTCCGCGCCATCCACCGGCTCCTGAACCACCTCCCGGTCGCCGACGCGCTCACCGCCGTCGAGGGCGCCTTCCGCGTCAGCCCGGTCGAAGGCCCGCTCGCGGCGGCCCTGGACGCCCTCGCCGCCGCCGCGTCGGAGGGCAACGCCTTCCTCCTCACCGGCGGAGACGGCCGCTTCCACCTCATCGACCGCCCCGCCCCCGAGCTTCTGACCCGGACGATCCCAGCCGACCGCCCGGAGGCCTGGCGCACGCTCGACGCGACGGTCCTGCACGCCACGCTCATCGACCACATCTGGCACGTTCCGGACAGCCCGGAGGGCATCACCTACATCCACGACGCCCAGGCCGCCGTCGAGCAGGCCGCACGCCGGGGCGGCACGGCGGTCCTCATGCATCCGGTACGGGAGGACGTCGTCCGCGACCTCGCCCGCCAGGGCGTCACCATGCCGCGCAAGTCGACCTCCTTCGGCCCCAAGCCGGCCACGGGCCTGGTCCTCCGCAGCCTCGACGTCGACTGACCCCGGGCATACGAAAGGGGCGGCACCCGCGAGGACGCCGCCCCTTCTCGTATCAATCAGTCCCGCTGCTCGTCGTCCGCCTCCGCTTCGGCGTCGTCCTCCTCCACCGCAGCGTCGACGAACTCCACCCCGTCCAGCTCGGCGAGCCGGTCGGAGGCGTCGGTCGAACCGTCCTTGTCCGCCTCCAGCGCCTTGGCGAACCACTCACGCGCCTCGTCCTCACGCCCCGCCTCCAGCAGGGCGTCGGCGTACGCGTACCGCAGGCGCGCCGTCCACGGCTGTACGGAGTTGGACGCCAGCTCCGGGCTCTGCAGGGTCACGATGGCGGCGTCCAGCTGTCCCATGTCCCTGCGCGCCCCGGCGGCGACCAGCCGCATCTCGACCTGGCCGGCCTTGTCGAGCTTCTGCACCTCCGGCTCACCGGCCATCGCCATCGCCCGCTCAGGCCGGCCCAGACCGCGCTCACAGTCGGCCATCACGGGCCACAGCTCCACGCTGCCGGTCATCCGCCGGGCCGCCCGGAACTCGGCCAGCGCCTCGGCGTACTTCTGCGTCGCGTACGCGGCGAACCCGGCGGCCTCCCGCACGGCGGCCACACGCGAGGCCAGCCGCAGCGCGATGCGCGAGTACGCGTACGCCTGCTCCGGGTCCTCGTCGATGAGCTTGGCGACCATCACCAGGTTCCTGGCGACGTCCTCGGCGAGCGTCTTCGGCAGGCTCATCAGCTCCTGCCGTACGTCCTTGTCGATCTCGTCACCGGTGACGTCAGCCGGAATGGGCAGCCGCTTGATGGGCTCACGCTCCCGGTCGCGCCGATCCCGGTCGTCCCGCCCCCGGAAACCCCCACGGTCGTCCCGCCCGCGGAACCCGCCCCGGTCCCGGTCGTCCCGTCGAGGCCCACGCGGCCGCTCGTCGCGGCGGTCATCACGCCGGTCGTCGCGCCGGTCGTCGCGCCGGAACCCACCGCGGTCATCCCGCCGATCGTCGCGCCGAGGCGCCCGCTCATCACGCGGGAACCCACCCCGGTCGTCGCGCGGCCGGTAACCGCCACGGTCGTCGCGCGGGAAGCCACCACGGTCGTCACGCCGGAACCCGCCCCGGTCATCCCGACCACGGTCATCCCGACGAGGCCCACGGTCGTCACGGTTGAACGCCGGCCGCTCATCACGCCGGAAGCCACCACGATCATCACGCCGCTCGTCACGCCGGAACCCGCCCCGGTCATCCCGACCACGGTCATCCCGACGAGGCCCACGGTCGTCACGGTTGAACGCCGGCCGCTCATCACGCCGGAAGCCACCACGATCGTCACCCCGGTCATCCCGCCGGAACGCCGGCCGCTCGTCACGCCGGAAGCCGCCGCCACGGTCATCCCGCCGGAAACCACCGCCGGCCGGGGGCCGCCCACCGCGGTCGTCCCGGCGGTCATCACGCCGGTCATCACGCCGGTCGTCGCGACGAGGCGCCCGGTCGTCGCGGGGGAACCCGCCACGGTCGTCACGGCGGTCGTCCCGACGAGGCGCCCGGTCATCACGGCGGAACCCGCCACGGTCGTCACGGCGGTCGTCCCGACGCTCATCACGACGGTCATCACGACGAGGCGCCCGGTCATCACGGCGGAATCCACCACCGCCACCACCGCCACCAGCGGGGCGCCCGCCACGGTCATCACGGTCACGACGGAACCCGCCGCCACCGCCACGGTTGTCGTCGCGACGGGGCCCTCGGAAGCCGCCCCGCTCGCCACTGTCCCTACGACGCGGCTCGCGCTCCGGACGATCGTCGGAGGAGTTGGTGGACATGGGTGTGGCTCCTGTCTTCGGGTAACGCAGTCATTCTCGCGCAGTCGGCCGCCCGACGCTCTTCGAGAAAAGCTCAAACAAATACAAAAAGGACCCTTGGTCCCAGCATGCACGCTGGGACCAAGGGTCCTTCAAAGATTGTTCGGCGGCGTCCTACTCTCCCACAGGGTCCCCCCTGCAGTACCATCGGCGCTGAAAGGCTTAGCTTCCGGGTTCGGAATGTAACCGGGCGTTTCCCTAACGCTATGACCACCGAAACCCTATCGGGTTCTAGCGAACAAGCACACTTTTCAATTAATGAAGTGAAACTGGTTCAACCGGTGCGACTGTTCGCAACCCGGGAACCACACAGTGGACGCGAGCAACTGAGGACAAGCCCTCGGCCTATTAGTACCGGTCAACTCC
>NZ_LIYH01000008.1 GCF_001905885.1 Streptomyces sp. CB03234
TGTCGACGCACCACAAACAGAGCAACGAGCCACCGACTTTCCAGACACCCCCCTAGGTTGTGCGGGTGGGCGCAGGCGCGGGCGATGGCAGTGCTGATTTGGGATTTGTGCGGGTGCGAGGACACCTTTGCAAGGCTTTGACGCTGTCTCGTATAACCGTGCGCCAGATCACTTCCGTTAGCTCCGGTTAAAGAAGCACCGCACAGGTTGGGTGCGTTGCCTGGTGATGATCACGCCGCGTAGGAAAGGGGGCGGCGCGACACATACCAGCAGCGTCCTGCCCCCGGTTCGAGGGAGGGCAGGGCCGAAGGGACATGTCTTGTTGGGAAGGTTGAAAATCAGAAGGAAACACGCTCTCTCGCGGTTAGCCGTCGGCACGGTGGCCATGCTGCTGTTCAGTGCCGGCGGTGTGGCCGGTGCGGTCGAGACGGCTCCGGCCGCCCAGCCCGACCCCAACGCCGCCCCCTTGACCCGGCCCGCTGCCGGGCAGGAGAAGGCCACGCGTGCGGCTGCCGCGGGGGCGCGGCCGGTGTCGGGGAAGAGCCCGACGGCTGCGCCTCTGTCGCGGAATGCTGCGCCTGGCGGGTTCCAGCGGGTGACGTCTCACAAGGTCCAGCTCAAGAACAAGGTGACCGACGCGGACGGGGACAAGTCGACGCTGACGTTTGAGGTGTGGACCGCGGATGCGGCAGGCAATCCGCTGAAGAAGGTGAGCATCGCCGACAACGAGTGGGGTGTCATTGTCTCCCCCTACGTGGCGTCGGGGTCGACGGTCACGGTGAATGTGCCGGTGGGCAAGCTGGCGCTGAACACGAACTATGTCTTCCACATGTCGGCGTTCGACGGCTCCCTGTACGAAACGTCGTGGTCGCCATGGGCCAAGTTCCGTATCGAGCTGCCGGTTGATCTGACGCTGCCGACACCCAACTACAGTGCGCCCCGATCCGACGTCGCTGAACACGCCGCCGAACTACTACCAGACGAAGCCGCTGGGCTCGGCCGGTACGCCGCTGTCTGCGCGTTCGTCGAAGTCGGCGGTGGAGCAGTGCAGCGAGGCGGATGCGGACGGCCGTCAGGTGTGCTTCGGCAAGTCGACGCCGGTGGCCAAGGGCAAGGCGCCCAGGAGCGGGGCGAAGGCAGCGGGTGCGGCGGTGGCGACGGCCGGGGTGGAGTGGTGTCACACCGACTTCGAGAACATCCTCGCTACCCGGTTCACCGAGTGTGATGTCAGGTCGGTGCCGATCTACATCCGCATGGACGGCACGATCCAGGCCGCTGTTCCTGCGGATGCTTCAGCTCGATGGACAGAACAGCTTCACCGAGCACACCTGACGATCGAGCCCGCGCAGCAGATTCCCCCCGCGTTCCGTGAGATCAACTTCGTGGGCGTGGAGCACCTGTGCCAGGGGTCGTGTACGCCGCAAGAGCCCGATCACAGCGCATGGACGGGCAAGACGTGGTGGGTGCCGGGCGAGATGCATTCCACGTCGCTGACCACCCCCTACACATGGGACGCCTCGGTTGCCGGCAAGACGTACCTGTACAAGCCGGATGTGAAGATCGACGCGAACATTCTGCCTGCGGACGGGAAGATCCGCCCCTTCATGACCGGCTACCAGTGGTCTTTGGACTACGACGGCGGCACGGAGGATGTCGACCAGATCCGATGCGACACCACCAACGCCGGTCCCGGCACGGGCTGTGTGTTCGTCAACCACGCGCCCACCTACATCTTCAACGCCAAGGCTTTCCCGCAGGCCGCAGCGCACGCGTGGCTGATCCAGAAGGCCACCCCCAAGCACCCGGGTTCGATGGCCGATCGAAAGCCCCTGTACTACATGGGCGACAGCGCGCAGAACTCCCGTAGCCGCAACCGGATCTGCCCCACCGGGTGGGCCGCCGCGAACGGGGACGCCTCCGCCCTGGTAGACGCGGCCGACACGCTGAACTGTGACGCGTTCGCGTTCGCCTCCTCCTACAACAGCGGCGGCATGTCGTCCGCTGAGGGCGGCCTCAACCCCGCCCTGCTCCCGGGCGGGACCACGCCGACGGGCGCAGCGTGTATTGGCACCTACGCCAAGAAGCACGGCAGCATGGTCCACCTGTTCTCCCTGAACGGCACCGACCCCACGTTCAGCGAGGTGTGCGGCCGGTCGGCCATCTCCGGCATGCACAACCAGGAATCCATGGGCAACCACTTCGCGACGTTCATGCGGGACAAGCGGATCATGGACAAGAATGCGTACTGGCTGGACACGCGGATGGATGACGGCGGCACCTGCACGTACGGCATCGGCGGCGGTCAGCCGGTGATCTGCAAGCTGGCCGCGACGTAACACCCCCCGGCCTCAAAGGCATTGGCCCCCACCCTGCGATCAGGGTGGGGGCCTGTCTCATGCGCGCGGAAGACGGTCAGGCCGGGGCGATGAGGACACCGGGAAGGTCACCGGCCTTCACAGCGTCCTGGTCAATGGCCACGCCCGTGTAGGCGCCCACGGCGGTGAACACCAGCTCGGGCAGGCGCTCACCATGCTCCTCGAAGTACGCGACGACTTCGGCCTCACTGGCCTCAGGCATCGACGGGAACACCGCGCCCGCGGCGCTGAGGGCGGCATCGAGGGCCGAGCCCTGCCCGGTGTCGGTGCCGAAGTCAGCCCGGTACGCGCAGGCACCGGGCGCATGGATGATCAGGGCCGGGGGGCTGAAACGGTTGGCCGTCAGGCAGAGGATCTCCTCGCCCTCGCAGGGGAGCATCGACTCGACCTTGCCTTGGTAGCCGGTCGCCCAGGTCGCCATGCCCCAGTCCTCCAGCACGTACGTCCACTCACCGCACGTGCCGTACATGGCGCGGTTGAGCAGGGGCGAGGGCTGGCCCGGCTGCCCGGCCAGTGCTCGCAGCTCCCTGCACGCGATGCGCGCGGCTAGCTCGTGGAGGTCGGCGCCCAGGTTGATGAGGAACTCGTCCGTCTCCACGCCTCGAGCCAGGGTCAGCGAGATGCCGCCGAGCATGCCGGGCACGGCCGATGGAGGGGTGTGGTGGTGTGCGCCTATCCACGCAATGCCGTCACTCATGCCGGTCAGAGTATCGGCCTGGTACTGGCGGCGGTCCTGGTGGCGGCAAGTGCCGTAACCAGGAAGCTGCGCCAATTTGAAGTGGCTGGTCAGGGGCCTGGTGTGACGTTGTTCCGGGGTGCTGACGCTGGTCGTGGGCGGCAGTCGACCTCGTCTTGAGTCGTTCGACTTGAGCTGCGCGCGGGTCGGCGAGGGTTCCGGCCTGCTGCAGAGCGGCCAGGCGGCGGTGGAAATCCCGGGCGAGGTGCTGGTGAGCTGTACCGAGATCTGTGGAGTCCTTGATGCCAGGGTTACCGTCCTGGCGAAGGAGAGCCACCAGCACCATGGCAGCACCCCGTAAATACCCCGATCAGCTTCGCGAGCGCGCGATCCGTGAGGTCCGCGCCACCGGTCGGCCGATCGCCCACGTCGCGAAAGATCTGGGCATCCACAAGGAGGCCCTGCGCGGCTGGGTCCGCCAGGCCGAGGCCGACCGCGGTGAACGCGATGATCGGCTGACCACCGCCGAGCAGGACGAGCTCAAACAACTCCGCAAAGAAGTAGCGGAGTTGAGGCGGGCGAATGAGATCCGCAAAGCCGCTTCGGTGTTTTTTGCCCAGGAGATCGACCGTCCCCGGACGAGGCCGAGCAGGTGATAGACCACCTGCGTGACAGAGGTCTCGGGGTCGATCCTGTCTGCCGGGTGCTGGACCTGTCGCCGTCGACGTGCTTCCCCCGCAAGAAGCGGCCGAAGTCGGCCCGCCGGCTCCGCGACGAGCAGCTGATGCCGCTGATCGAGCAGGTCCACGCGGACTCGGGCGGCACTTGGCGCCCGCCGGAACGCCCACGCCCTTCGGCGCAAGGGCCACGAGGCGGCCCGCTGCACCGTCGAGCGGCTGATGGCCGAGCTCGGCATCGCGGCGTCATCCGTGGCCGACGGCGCCGCACTACCATCCCGGAGCCGTCAGCACCTCGTCCTCCGGACCTTGGTCGACCGTGACTTCACCGCCTCCCGGCCCGACCAGCTCTGAGTGGCCGACATGACCTATGTCCGCACCTGGTCCGGCTGGGCATACGCGGCATTCGTCGCGGACCGAACTTCCGCTGGACGCCCTGGAGATGGCGCTGTGGAGACGGAGGATCAAGAAGGACTCCGGTCTCGTCCATCACAGCGACCGCGGGTCGCAATACGTACCAATTCGGTACTCTGACCGGCTCGCCGACATCGGCGCCTCTGCCTCCGTCGGATCAGTCGCGGACTCGTACGACAACGCCATGACCGAGGCGCTGAACGGCACCTTCAAGGCCGAGCTGATCGAGATGCAAGGCCCCTGGAAGGACCCTGCCCAGGTCGAGCGAGCGATCTTTCAGTGGGTCACGTGGTACAATGAAGAGCGTCTCCACACCGCGCTCTACTACGTGCCACCCGCCGAGTACGAGGAAGCCTTCTGGCGAAGCCAGGAGCCAGTCCCCTGAGTCCGCCTGAACCATCAAGATCGGACTCTACGAAACTCGGGGCCTCTCATCACGCTCGCGCGGATCAAGCAGCTACGGACTGAGAACAGCGACCTCGCCGCCCGCCTGGAAATGGCGTACGGGGAGATCCGCAGACTGCGCGGCATCTCCCGCTCCGGCGGGTTCGAACCTGAGAGAGAGAACAACGTCCCTTCCTGCGTGCCTCGCACCACAGGCCAAATAACGACTGCCCACCGGCGCAGGACACCAGCGTTCTGATGGGTATATGCCAGGTTCGGACGGGACTCCTGTCGAGGACCGGGTCGTGGTGCAGGGATTAATGACGGCAGTTGTGCGTGGGGAGGGAGACGTCTCAGGTGAATACGCCAGACTTAGTCTCGGGGGTCCTGCAAATCTTGGCCCAGGGGGCCGGCGGTGCCGCGTCGGCAGCGGGTGGCATGGCGGCGGAGACATTGATCGCAGCGCTCAGGGAACGAATGAGAGGCGCAGAGGACGACCTTGCTGCGCTGGATACGTTTCTGGGGAACCCGGACGATGCGGCGGGCGCGGCGGCGGTGCGGGCGGTCCTGGAGCGTGAGGTGGCCGCCGACCCCGGCTTCGGCCGGCATCTGAAAGCCCTTGCCGAAGCGGCCGCCGAGCAGCCGCCTCAAACGATCACAGGCAGCGTGGTGATCGATGGCGGGGCCAAGGTCAGCCGCAACCAGATTTCACTGGGGCCGCTGACCATCAACAACAACCGGCAGGGCCGATGGCTCCTCGCCGTGCTCGCCGTTGCTCTCATGATCCTCGTTGCCCTGGCTGGATACGGCGGCGCCCGAGTGTTCATCGACGAAAGCGAGGGGGCAGGGCCAGGCACCTCGGCCCACGGGGCTTCGAAGCCGCCCGTCGACACACCCGCCGCCGATCCGTTGCCCCCCACCCAGAAGACAGCCAACGCGATCCTCCCCGACCGGGCAGCCATGGAAGGAACGCGCTTCGAGACCTCCCCCGATTTTTTCCCCGACGGCGAGCGGGGCGGCTACGAGGCCACGATCTGCGGGAACTACCCCAAGCTTTGCGGGAACCGCGTACGAGCCGGGGTCACAGCGGGCTACAGCCCCAACGATCTCTCGGAAGCAACGGGGTGGCATGCCGAGCTCCAGGTGCTGGCCCACGCGTCCGAGGGCGATGCCGAGCGAACCTTTGACGCGCTGGAGGACGGCTTCAGGGACGACTCGACCGACGTCAGGCCCGACCCTTCGGCGTACACCTCATCAGAAAAGGCGCAACTCGGCGATGAGCTTGCTAGCTACAGGATCTTCTGGGAGGGGCGTGATATTGGGATCACGTGCATGATACGCCGCGGACCGTACATCGCCCTGGTCGCACAAGAGAAGGACGGCTGGGAAGCGGTCATTGACAACAACACGCAAACACAGCTCAACACCCTGTTGCTGCGCCGCATGAATGAGGCGCTTTCCGGTGATACGCCGCGCGCGGCGTTGCGCGATATCGAGAGCGCCTGAGCAGGTCCGGGGCAGGGCGCGGTGGCCGCCGCGCCCTGCCCCGGACGCACCCGGTGGAACTGCCGCCCCTCCCGCCGTGCCGGACCCGCGCTCAACGACCGACCGTGATCGGAACTACAGACGCCGTGTCAGATCCGGCATAGCCAAGCAGGTGTTGCCTACAACGACCTCACATCCGCCGTCCCGGCAGGGGGCGGCCGCGCTGCGGCAGTGTCTCCTACGTACCAGTCGAAGACCCGGTCCACAGCCGGTCAGCGACGTCCTCACCCGCATCGAAGCACGGCACCGAACGTGGGACAGCGTCAATCTCGACGTCTCCCGAACGCAGAGGGAGGGAGCAAGGCCGCTCCCTCCCTCTGCCGCGTGGAGGACATGTCCGCCAAGCAACCAACCTGGTCCAGCCGGTGTGTACATCTTCAGCCAACCATAAACCAGTGCCAGCGACGGTTCTCGGCTCGCCGCCGCGATCCGCCGCACGAATTTGTCCCCGGAAACCACCGGGGCTCTGGCGGCCCTGCGCACGGTGGGCTGGCAGGCCACGAACCAGGACAAGATCACCCTGTCGCCGCGCCCGGCGTCCTGGCCGGCACCCGTGTCCCTGACGGTGCCCGGCGGCAAGACCGAGGCGGGCACCCTGGCCTGCGCGACCGTGGCCATGTGATCAGTGTGGCCTCGATGTCCAGGACGGGCTGCGCAGTTCGTGTCCTGGGGCTGTCACCGCAGGTATGCCCTCACCGGTTTCGGCGGCCTGCAGCCAGGAAACTTCCCGGGCAAGCAGCGCGGGCCGCTCGCAGCGAAGCGACTACGCATTGTCCGTGTCGGCGAGCAGCCGCCAGGCTGTGGGGCTGTCGATCACCGCCCTCGACAGGTCCAGCCGGTCCGCGGCCCGCAGCTCGGCCAACAGCACCTCGTGCAGGCGTTGCCAGACCCCTGCGTTGTTCCAGTCCCGCAGCCGGCGCCAGCAGGTCATGCCTGAGCCGAAGCCCAGCTCAGCCGGCAGCCACTCCCATCGGATGCCCGTGTAGAGGACGAAGAGGATGCCGCACAGCACCTTGCGGTCATCCAGTGCCTTCCGGCCGGGGTGCCGATGCCGACTCTGCCGGACAGGCAGCAACGGCTCGATCCGCGACCACAACTCATCATCAATCAGCCACGGTTGGGGAATCACACTTCCTCACACCCAAGCAACCGAGTCACCCAGCTGGAGGACACGCTCCAACCGCATTCCGTTAGGAGCTCTTAGGGCTCCCTTGAGGTCGATCTGACTGCCAGCCGCTGCGGGGTAGGTGTCGGCTTCCTGGCATTTGTTGGCCTCGAGGTCGAGGACGGCGACCTGGTACGCCTCGCCCGACCCCACGGCGGTGGCATACCAGCGGCCGCTGGCGTCGATGGCTCCGCGGCCTGCCGCGTCGCCTGCTTCGCAGCGCGGGGCGGCCTTCGATTTTTTGTCGTCGATGGAGTACACGTTGACGCACGCACTGCTCTTGCAGTCGTTCTGCTTTCGCACAACGCGGGTACCCGCGGTGCTGAGCACGGTGGCGTACTTGGCGATCACCTGGGTGACGGACTGGGCCTGCTTGTCCAGCAGGACGATGTCGGTAAGAGCGATCTTCCCGTTGCCCGTCCCAGCCGTGTCCTCGGTGGTCCGGTGGACGAGCAGTCCTTGAGGCGTCTGCGCCACGGGCTCCATGCCGCAGGGCAGGCTGAGTTTCGTGCGGGACGGGCTGCCGCTGGTGTCGTGTTCGGTGATGGTGAAGCGGGCCTGAACGGACGGGGGCAGCTTCTTCCCACTACAGGCGGTGGCGGCCGGCTCCTCAGTGACTGCCCAGGTCTTGTCGTTGTCTGCCGCGGGGAACCACGCGGCCGCCGGTCCCAGCAGCCGGGTCTTTCTCGCGGCGACGATCGTGGGCTTGGCATCGATCGAATCCAGGACGGCGATGCGGCCTCCCAGATTCAGCACGATGCCCTCGGCCGCCGTGCTCCCGTCATTTCCCTGGCCGCACCCGGCGACAAACACCAGCGCGCCGACGGCCGTCGCGGCGGTCAGGAGGCGGCTCCGGACAGTACATGCTGCGCGAGTTGAGGGCCCAGTAGCGACGGGACGCGTTCCGTGGCTTGCCCCCGCGCCGCCGGGAGGCCCGCCGGCCGCCCTCCCGCCGCCGGGGTGACAGGTCCGAGGCCGCTTTGGGGCTTCGGTTCGCAGCGCCGGCAGGGAAGGCCGCCGCCCGAGGGGGCGCTGTCGCGAAAGGGTGCGTCCCCGTCAGTCTGCGTCCGCCGCGGATAGAGCCTCGCTGATCAGACGGGTGGCGAAGTTGGGGTCGTCGGTGAGGCGGTTGATGTGCTCAGCGAGCAGGAAGACAGTGGCTTCCAGGGGAGTCATCTCGTCATCGGTCCAGTACCCGTACTGTTTGCGCCACAGGTTGGGGCTCAGGCCGGTGCCTGCGGCGACGAGCAGGCCGGCCATGGTGGGGATGGTCTCGGAAGGGACGCTCTTGGGCATCATCCGCATGGTGGCCACGAGGTTGGGCACCACGCATGCGATGACGTCCTCGTCGTGGTCCTCGTACGCCATCCGCAGCCACTTCATGAACATGAAGATCAGTGTGCATGCCCCGTCCAGTACCTCATCGACTCCCCTGGGCCCCAGGGAGGCGGCGAACTGGTCGATCAGCGCTTGGTGTTCGGGATCGGTCGCGGTCTTGCCTTCGTAGACGGCCTGGAGCCGAGAATCGATCATCATGAGCGCTGCGCTCACATCGCCGGTGGGAGCGTGCTGGGGGTCACAGGGCGATGACACAGAACTTCCTCCTCATCCCGACCGCGACGGGCAGCGCGGTATGTCCGTACGGTAGACGGCCGATGAGGCCGCAGTCCGGTGAATCCCACCGATTGACCCCGAAACGGTCAAGGGCCCTCTTCGAGCGTCGGGTTCCCTGGCCTGCCCGGCCATCAGCCCCCGGGCAGGCCAGGGTCGTGACCACAGCAATGGCTCCGTCACCGCCCAAACACTCATCAGGCAGCTCACGACGGCGTGCCACGAACCGAGCAACGAACAACCGACTTTGCCGGCACGACTGGGGCGTCACCCCACGCGGAAGGCCGAGCAGGGCGCCAAAACCGGTGCAGGGCTTGGCCGGGTTCCTCCGCAGTACGTTCGCCGGCCACCAGCCGCCCAAGACGCGTGCCGCGAGGGGTGACCCGGTCGTGCAAGTGCACCCGCCGGCGGCCTCGACGGTCTTGACCTCACCGTGTCCGTGGGCACGGTCATCGCCTCGGTGAGGCGGGAAGGGCACGGCAGCTCCCTCGACCCGGCCACCGCCCATTTTCTGGCCCAGTCATCGCCCTCCGCTTCCAGAAGGCCACCGCACCTCCGGAAACCCCCTCAGCAGTGCACAGCACCTCATCCGGTCATTGCGACCCTGCACGGAAGCCCCCCGCAACCAGGACCACCACTACGCCCGGCTCCTCCGCCGATCAGTCTGCCGGGGCGCCAGCCGTTGAGCGACGGGCCGAGGTTGGTGGCCTTGATTTGGGCGGTGCAACCGTCGGTGCACCTGTTCACGGTGCCGGCGCGGTAAAGAGGAAGGGCGCGAAAAAGCAGTGGAGCGCTCCCGATCAGCGAGACGGGGCCCCGGCTAGGCCGGGGCCCCGGCGAAGGTCAGCTGGTGGGGAAGGTGTCGGGGGTGCTGATCCGGCTCTTGAGCAGCGCCCCGGACTCGGTCAGCACGCCGCTGCTGCTGTAGTCCGTGCCGTTGCAGGTGCCGGGTTTGAAGGCGGCGCTGCCCTCATTGGCGTCGGAGTAGGTCCAGTTCGCGTAGCCGATCTTCAGCTGATCGAGCAGGTCCAGCCAGGCCGTGGTGCTCGCCCGGTCCACCGCTCCCCCGCCGGTGTAGGTCACCGTGCCGAACTCAGTGACGAACAGCGGCAGCTGGGAGGCCGCCCGGCTCACCGTGGCGCGGTAGTTGTCCTTGTGGCTCGCCGCGTAGAAGTGGAACGCGTACATGATGTTGGTGGCGTTGACGGGATTGTTGACGACCTCGCTCTCGTTGGAGCCGTCCGAGACTCCCAGCGAGGACCAGCCGCGGGTGCCGACGATGACGACGGCGTCCGGGTCGGCGGCCCGGATCACCGGGATGACCTGCTCGGCGTAGCTCTTGATGGCCGCCCAGCTCACGCCGTTGGGCTCATTGGCGATCTCGTAGATCACGTTCTTCTTGGCGGCGTTGCGGGCGGCGACGGACGCGAAGAACGTCTTCGCGCGGTCGAGGTTGTAGTTCGGGTCGCCCGGCGTCAGGGTGTGGAAGTCGATCATGGCGTACATGCCGCGCGCCTCGGCCATGTCGACGAGGTTGTTCACGCGGCTGGTGAAGCCCGCCGGGTCTGTCTCATAACCGCTCTCCTGCACATACATGGCGATGCGCAGCAGGTCCGACTTCCAGTTCGTCGCCAGCGCGTCCAGGGACGCGGCGTTGTAACACTTGTTGAACCACTGGATGCCGTGCGTGCTCATGCCCCGCAGTTGGATGGGGCGGTTGTACTGGTTGCACAGGTTCACGCCGCAGACGTGGAGCTGTCCGTTGATATCGACGGGGGTGCCGTTGCCCGGTGTGGGCGGGGGCTCCTCCTCGACGGAGCCCGTACAGGTGACGCCATTGAGCGTGAACGCCGTGGGCTTGGGGTTGGCGGCCGTGAAGGAGCCGGTGAATCCAAGGTCGGTGGCCGCGCCGGTGGCCAGAGTGCGGTTCCAGTCGACGCCGACGGCGGTGACCGTGGAGCCGGATTGCGACCAGGTGGCGTTCCAGCCCTGGACGATCTTCTGTCCGGCGTCCGGCATGGTGAACTTGAGCGTCCATCCGTTGACGGGGGCGCCCAGGTTGGTGATCTTCACTCCGGCCTGGAAGCCGCCCTGCCACTGGTTGGTGATCGTGTAGTCGACCTTGCAGCCGGTGGCGGCCGCGGCCTGGGGGCCGGTCAGCGCGGTGAGGCCCAGGACCGTCGCACAGGTGGCCAGTAAGGCCAAAACGCGTTTCATGGCGTTCCTCCTCGTATGAAGTGGACACAGCATGATGGGAGCGCTCCCAAAGCCCATCGGCCCGAGACCGTACACCGGCGCGTCGATGCGCGTATAGGCATTCGACAGTCGAAAGATGCGGTGGTGCGGTGACCGCTGCTCAGACGGACGTCCCGGAGCCGGAACGCCGGTGCGAAACGTGGACGGGATGCCCTCCAGCAGCCGGCGGTGGTCCCGGGGCCGGCCCGACCGGTGAGATCACTGCCCACGTGGCATCAGAGATCCCCCTCTCACGGCCGGGCCAAGACGCCCGTGCTGCGGGCCGCGCCGCGTAGTGACTGTCTGCCGCGGCCTGGTGTGCTGCTGCGCCACGGCCAAGGCCGGCGTAACGGTCGCCATTGGTGGGCAGGCTCGTAAGGCCAGAATGTGCCGCAGTCGTTTTCAGCCACACCTCTACCCTGTGGCCGAATTCGGGTGCATCCTGTGCTCACGGCACTCGAGTCCCCGTCGGGTAGCCGTGTCGGCCCCGCCCCGGGTCCCCGCTTGGGCGAGGCCGCGCCGCCTCCCGGCTCCCCGCGGGAGGCCAGGCGCATGCCCCAAACGACCGGAGGCCTGATGCCGAACGAGGACCGCGCCAGGGCCCTGCCTCTCTCACATCTCCCCACTGCCCACGCGACGACCACTGCCACTGAGCTGTCCCTGACGGACGAGGAACTGCTGGAAAGGTACCCGGCCGTCAGAGGGGTTGCGGAACGCTGGACCGTACTCGCGAGGGAATTGAGAGAATCCGGCTGATAGCTGCGCGTCCTTCGTGACCAGCGCCGTCCTGGGACGATGATCTGCAGGGTCTCGCCACTCGGGCCTGCCGGACTGCGGCCCTGCACGATCCACAGGGACAGCATGCGATCAGCCGGTGGATGAATACGAGGTGACGGCCTCGTCCTTGATCTCTTCCGGGTCCCGGTAGCGGCCCGCACACATCCGGCGCGGATCAGGGCGAGTCGTACTCAGCGATGCTGTCGGGTTTGGGCTGGTCAACGAGCAGATCAGCGGCATCCATCAGTGGACGCAACCCTTCCGGGTCGTCCTTGAGGAACCGCGCGGCCGCGTCGATCGCGATTCCATCCCAGGGTGATCGCGTACGTCAAGGACGCTTCGGACCGAGCCGGGTGCGCACCTCGCCATGCGGAATCCACATCTTCATGCCTCTTTCCAGGGCCGTACGCCCCGGCGGGCAGAGCGCGGGATCTCGACAGCCTTGGCCGGCAGGCCTCTGCAGGGATGCCTGCTCAGGAGAGGGCGGTCGGTTTGCGAGGCGGCGGGACGGCCCGGAGCAGCTCCCACAGGGGACGCGAGCCGGACGCCCACACTCCGAGGGTGTGGCGGTCGACCACGTGCAGCCGCTGCTGCTTGGCGAAGACCACCGCCGGTGCGGTGACCCTGCCGTTGGTCACGATCACCGCGACATCGGCGCCGTGGACCTGGCGGGCGGTGCCGTTGAGCACCTGGAGATGCGGAGTGCCCACCGGGGAGCCGGCGAGCCCGTTGCGGCGGTGCTTGCATTGGATCACCCAGCGACGCCCGTAGGGGTCAGTGGCTTTCACGTCCGCGCCCAGATCTCCCCCGCCGCCCACCCGGGCCGCGTCCGTGCAGCCGTCACGGCGCATCAGGTCCCGTACCGCGTCTTCGAACCGGGTGTGGTGCAGGGCGTCCAGCTGGGACAGCCCGTAGCGCAGGCCCTGCGCGCGGACCGCTTCCCACCGCGCTCTCTGCTGCTTCTGGTAGAGCCGGCCGCCGCCGGCCAGCCCCGCGAGCGTGCCGGGGACGATCAGGACCCACCAGTGGGCCAGCAGCCAGTTGACGAGGGCCACCACCAGGCCGACGGCCAGGCCCACGGCCACGAGAAGGCCGATCAGCCGGTCATCTGCACGCTGTCGCCGCTTGCCCGGCCTTCGGGTGCGCCCCCGCGCCGGCGGGCGCCTGGTCGCCGGCACCCGTCCCTTGCGTGGGCGGGTGCTCATCGGCTGGCCTGGGTGACGCCGGTCGCGAGCTGCCCCAGAATGTTCGCGATTCCCTCGCCCACTCCAGTGGGAGCGATCAGGACACCCAACGCCAGGACGATGACGACGGTCAGCTTCTCGTCGACGCGGCTGCGGGCCTCCGTACGCCGCCGCAGCCGCAAGACGACGATGACTGCGAGCAGCACCGCCACGTTGATGGTCAGCAACCGTCCAGACCTCCCCCACGACCGGCCATCACCACCCGGGTGGCAGTGCGCCACCCGCGCCTTCTTATGTAGCCGCACCTCAGTGCTGTCGGGCGCCAGTTGCCGACGAATGGCACAAAGCAATCGCACTTGGCCGGATACCGCGCGGCGGATCAGTCGTGGACGTGCACGGCGACGTACAGGTCTCCCGGCACTCCGCCATTGCTGCCCTCGGGCCGCCGAGCGCTCGGACCCGGATCCGCTGTCCGTTCCTGATGCCCGCGTGAACGTGAAGCGCATCGGAATGATCGCGCCGTCTGCGACGGCGTCCGGGCGGGAGGCGCGCAGCGGCGCGGGCTGCTCCTTGAGGGTCTGGTCGACCAGGTGTCAGGAGGTGCCGGGCCCTGATGAGACCTCCGCCCAGTGGTGCAGCGGGACCTCCTCAGTCGTTCAGTAGCCCCCGATGTCCTGAACATGCTCGCAGTAGGTGCACTGGATGGCGCACGGATGGGATGCCAGGTGATCGACTACGACAGCGAGGCCCGGGACTACGACACTTCCCGAGGCGGCGAACCGCGAGCGCAGGCGTCGGCGGACGCCTTGGAGCAGTTGCTGCCGCAAGGTCCCTGTACGATCCTGGACATCGCGTGTGGCACGGGCATCGTGACCAGGCGAGCCGACGGCTCTCTGTGCTACCGGACCAGGACGCGCCGCGCCCGGGCCCGTTGTATCGCCTCATCGCCCTGAAGGCGTGACACTCCACCGCTTGCCGGGAGGGGAACTCTCCGGACGCGGACGCAGCCTTCGTCATCGCCGGGCACGGAGCCGGGCACGGAGCCGGGCCCGCCGGAGGCCACATGCACCCACCGCGCTGCCGGCGGTGGCCCGGGGGCCCGGGCCACCGGTGGTGGGCGAGCCGCAGGCCCAGCAGGCGGCACCGCCGACGCCCCGGCACGTGTTCCGTCATTCATGACAGCCCGGCCAGGCGGGCCCGATCACCTCGTGGCTACGAATCGGTGTCCACGTACAGCCCCCAGGCACCGCGGCTGGAGCTCCACGCGCAGTACCAGTAGCTGTAGGCGGAGTTGGCTCCATCGGCCTCGCACCGCGCCAGGCTGGAGTACCAGCCGACGCGGACGATGGCGGAGATGCTGATCGGTGCGGCTGCCGTCGTGTTGCTGTCGACAGGTGCGGGAGCGGCCTGCGCGGGAGCGGCCAGGCCGCCCAGCACAAGCGCGGACCCAAGGGCCGCACTACCAGCGAGGACATTGCGCATACGCATAACTCATCCTTCTCTCTCGACGGATGGACTCTCGCATCTCCACGGGCTGATGCCGGACATGCTTCGAAACCCGTGAACGCGTTCGATCGGCGCGGGCACAAGAGCACTGCCCGATCGCGGTCGATGTCCCGGATGCCGAGAGCGAGAGTTCCCGGCCTTGTCATTCCGCGCAGGGCTGTTGACGATGCGCGCACACCTCGAGCGTCAGGTTTCTGTAGTCCCGCGGCGGTATCGCGTAGGTGGCCCGGAACAGGCGGCTGAAGTGTGCCGGGTCGGTGAAACCCCATCGGGCGGCGATGGCCTGGACCGGGTGGGCGTGGAGGTGCGGGTTGGTCAGGTCGAGGCGGCAGCGTTCCAGGCGGCGGTGGCGTATCCAGGCCGCCGGCGATGTGTCGTCCTCGGCGAACATCTGCTGGAGGTGGCGCAGCGAGATGTGGTGGGCGTCGGCGATCATCTGGGGCGTCATGGCCGGATCGGCGAGGCGCTCTTCGACGAATGCGCTGATCCGGGCCCGTAGGGCGGTCCTGCGGGCCTCTGGGCTCAGCGCTGCCTCGGCCTCCAGGCACCGGGCGATGACGGATGCCAGGAGGTCCACGGTGACCGAGGCAAGAATGAGGATGTCGGCCGCGGTGAACTCGGTGGCGCGTGCGCCGATGTCGGCCAGCCAGCGGCCGAACACCGCGCCCATACCGCGGTGCCCGCTGATCGGGACAGCGACCAGGTGCTGCACCGTCTTCTCCGGCAGCGGCAGCAGCCCGCGAGGACACTGCACCGTCACATGCGACCAACTGTCCGGATGGGCGTGGACATCGCCGTGGAAGGGACGCCTGCTGTCCAGCACCATCAGGTCACCTGTGCGCAGCGCCGTGTCACCCCCGGCAGGGACATAGTGCCCCTTCCGCCGCGGAAGTAGTTGATCTGATACACCTCGGGATCGGACTGCCGTACCAGCTTCGCTGTCCGCACGACCTCCAGATACGGGTAGGCAAGCACGGAGACCTGTAACTCCCCAGGTCCAGGACACGCATCTTCGCGCGGAAGTCGTCCTGGTCGTTGCTGCGCAACCGATTGCGCATATGCGAACGGCTCGTCACCTCCTCCCACGGCCGAACCGCTCCGGCGCTGCCGCGACCTCCGTGCTGAACTCCGTCACCAGCATTCTCGGCCCCCGTATCCCATCCCCCGCGGCTACGCACGTGGCAGGGGTGACGTGCACGGTCCAGTAGCAATTCAGGCAACACCGCCCCACACTTCCTCGCAGGCGTCCCGCCAGGACGCATGGAGCTTCAGAAGCGGTCCCGAGGACAGGCGGTACCTGTCCGTCGACGCGTTCGGCGGCCGCGGGTACGTGCCGTTCGAGACCACCGGTCTCAACTCCGGCCGATGGACGGCGTCCAGGGACTACGACCTGCCTTCCGGTCCACGGCACGGCAGCGTGACGCCGGTCACCCGGGCGGGCCAGCCGCCCGGTCCCATGGCCGGAACCAGCTCCGTCGCGTGCTGGTCGAGGGTGACCACGCGTGAGGGGCTGCACCAGTTCGGTCTTCTCGCCGCAGCGCCCCGACCGGGCGCCTGACGCCCGGCGTGCCTTGTCACGCCGCTGCCGAGGCCCGTTCCCCATCCGGCCAACGTGACTGCTGTGGCAGTGATTGCCAGCAGCCTCTTTCCCACCCGACCGCCCACCCAAGCCCTCTTATTGCGACAATGTGGCAATAACTAAATCCTTGCAGAAGTTCACGCTCGTAGGCCAGAGTGAGGCCCAAGGGCCCCGCACGGGGGACCTCCCTACGGATTGAGGAGGTGCAACATGCAGTACTCCAACGAGGAGCTGGCTGAGGTCTTCGAGGTCGAGGAGATCGACGAGGAGACCGTGGTGAGCGTGGCCCACCACACCTGATCGGCCCTGCCGACATGAACGGGGCGCGGGGTGGCGGTCTCGTCCGGCCGAAACCGTTCCGGTCCGCGGGCTCCGCCCCGCGCCCATCACGTTTTTGAAACGGGAGAGTTGCACGTGCTCGCGATCAGCGACCAGGGAACGCCGGCACCGGCCAAGGGATACCTCCGCGGTACGCACCGCGTGGTGCCGCCCGAGGACACCTGGCAGCGGATCCGCCCGCAGCTCGCCCGGTACGGGGTGACCCGGGTCGCCGACGTGACCGGCCTCGACGACATCGGCATCCCGGTCTTCCAGGCCGTACGCCCGGCCTCGCGCACCGTGTCGCTCTCCCAGGGCAAGGGCCTCACGCCCGCCGCCGCGCGAGTCTCCGCCACCATGGAGGCCATCGAGCTCTGGCACGCCGAGAACCCACCGCCGGCGTCACGCACGTCCACCGCGCGGGCGCTGGACCTGCCGTATGAGCTCACCGCCCTCGATCTCGCCGAGGGCTCCCTGCTCCACGCCGACCTGCCCCTGCCCTGGCTGGCCGGCGAAGGGCTGCTCAGTGGGCAACCGACTCTGGTGCCGGAGCCCGCCGTACGCCTCGACCACACCTACCGCGCGGAGTGGGCACCGCCCCTCTTCCGCACCACCAGCAACGGCCTCGCCTCGGGCAACACCCTTGCCGAGGCGACCGCCCACGCCCTCGCCGAGCTGTGTGAGCGCGACGCGCTGGCCCGGCTGCGTGCCCGGCCCCGCTCCGACTGGCACCGCCTCGACCTCGGCTCCGTCCGCGACACGGACTGTCGCTTCCTCCTCGAGCAGTACGCCACGGCCCAGGTGTCCGTCGACGTGGTGGTGGCCGAACGCGACCCGGCCTGCTTCGAGGTACGCATCCGCTCCGAGGCCCACCCGGTGACCTACACCGGCGCCGGCTGCCACCTCGACCCGGCCATCGCCCTGACCCGGGCCCTGACCGAGGCCGCCCAGAGCCGCCTCACCGCCATCGCCGGAGCCCGCGACGACCTCCCGCCGGTCCTCTACCGTACGGCCGGCGACCGTCCCCTGGTCAGGGAGGACCTCGGAACCCGGACGACGCCATGGTGGGACGCGCCGGCAGGGGGCGACTTCGACGCCGACATCCGCGCTCTCGCCGGCTCCATCGCCGCCCGCACCGGAACCGAACCGATCCGCGTGGTCCTGCCGAGCCCGACCGGCATTCCCGTGGTCAAGGTGATCGCACCCGGCCTGGACTTCGACGACCGTACGAACGTCAGCTCCGGCGCCGGCCGGTACCGTTCCCCGGACGGAGACGCACGATGAGCACCACCCACGTGTACGCCGGACCCTCCCTGGACGCCGAGGCCGTCCGCGTACTGCTGCCGGACGCCGTGGTGCACCCGCCCGTCCGGCACGGGGACCTGACAGCCGGCCCGGCCGGTGCCGGGGACCGGGTGGTCATCCTGGACGGCCAGTTCTTCCAGTCCGCGTCGGTGCGCCACAAGGAGATCTGCGAGGTCATCGCCCGCGGCGCCGCCGTGTACGGGGCGGCCAGCATGGGCGCGCTGCGGGCCGCCGAGCTGGGGCCGTACGGCATGAGAGGCAGCGGCGTCGTCCACCGGCTCTACGCCACGGGGCTGATCGAACGCGACGACGAGGTGGCCCTCGTCCACACCGATGTCGGCGACGGCTCCCGGCCGCTGACCGTCGCGCTGGTCTCGGTCCGCGTCGCGCTGCGCCGGATGGTCCGCTCGCGTGTGATCGGCGCCGACGACGAGGCCCGGTTGCTGACCGCCGCCGACCACTTTCCCTTCACCGCACGCACCTGGCGGGGAATCCTCCACCAGGCAGACGGCGTGACCCGGGCGATCGCCGAGGCGGTCCGCGAGATCGTCGACGGCCCGCAGCACACCTGGGACATCAAGACCCAGGACGCCCGGGCTCTGCTGTCCCGCCTCGCGCGGACCCCGGTACCACCTCCACCCGCCACCACGGCAGCCCGCGTGCCGACGACCGTACACATGGAGAACTGGCGGCGCGCCGCCGACTCCGACCGCCTCGCCCTCCTCACGGCAGCGCAGATCTACGCGGACGACTACCCCCGTCTGCACCACCGGACGGTGCTCCAGCTTCTCACCGGCAAGCGCGACGAGGACATACACCTGTTGGAGCGCTACGCGGCCGACCTCGCCCGGCAGCGCGGGCTGCTGTCCGCCACCGGCCTTCGGCACTGGATCGGCACGGAGGAAGCGGCCGGCACCGACGAGCGCACCATCGCGCGAGCTCTGGTGCGTTCCTATCGCTGGTCATGCGGTTCGGCCCCGCTGCCGGCTCTCGCCGACGCCGTCCGCGCCACACCGGGCACAGCCCGCCTGTACGAGCTCATCGCCGAGGTCGACCGGCTGAACGCCCAGCTGACCGACCGTGGCTATCCCCTGCGGCGGGTCTCACGCGCCGCGCTGCACCGGCACTGCTGCCGCCACTGGAACACCGCCGCGCTCCTTCCCGCGCTCTACGACCGGGGCTTCACCGGCGTGGCGGACCTCGAAGACCGTGCCGTGCGCTTCGCCCCGCACCTGGGCCTGGCCGAACCGCCTCGGCTGCGGCTGCTGGACCGCTGAACCCGCCCGATACAGGAGTACGTGACATGGTGCTGGACCGCCTCGTCAGCGACACCGCCGAACTGCGCCGAGCCTGGGAGAGCACACCGCTCCACTCCCGTGGCCTGGGCGACTTCGACGACGTCTTCGGCCTGGCCCTCGCCGAGGACCTGATCGTGGGCCGCGGCCTGCGGATCCCCTACCTCCGGCTGCTGCGCGACGGCGGATACGTCCCCGCGTCCCGTTTCACCCACCGCACCGGGACAGGAGCCGGCCAGGCCGACGGAGTCGCCGACCCGCACGCCGTCCTCCGCGAAATGGAACGCGGGGCGACCGTGGTGTTGCGCGGCATGGTGCGCTACTGCCCCGAAGTCGCCTCCTTCTGTGAGCGGTTGTCGGCCGAACTGGGCCTTTCCACCTCGGCAGGCGCCTACCTCACCCCGCCGCACTCGCGCGGCGCGGGTCCGCACTACGACCCCATGTCCGTCCTGGTCCGCCAAGTGCACGGGGTCAAGCACTGGCGCCTCCAGGCGCCCCCGGTGCAGTGGCCGCGTACCCTTCCCGAGCCGGGGAAGCACTACGACACCCCGGTGATCGCCGAACTCGACCTGCGTCCGGGCGAGTCCCTCTACATCCCACGTGGCGTCGTCCACGACGCCTGGACCACCGACAGCGCTTCCGTCCACATCACCTTCAGCGGCGACACCCCGCCGATGTGGGCCGACGTCCTGCACGACCTCGTCGACCAGGCCGCCGCCATCACGCCCGCCCTGCGCGAGACCTTCCCCTGGCGCTTCGCCGACGCCCCGGACACCGTCTCCACCCGGGCCAAAGAATGTTTCGCGGCGTTGCGGGCCTTCCTCGACACCGTCGACACCGACGCACTGGCCACCCGCATCATCGACCGCCATGCCGCCCTCCCCGACCCGGCACCCCGTGGCCGGCTCGCAGCAGCCCTGGCCGGCACCCCGCTCAGCCAGGAGCCGCCCCGGTGACGTCGACCGCCACCCGCGACACCCGCTTCCCGCGCCTCCTCGCCGCCGCCACCCTGTCCAACCTGGGCGACGGGGTCCGTGTCGTCGCCCTGCCCCTGCTGGCCGCGGCCACCACCCGCGACCCGTTCGCCGTCAGCGCCCTGACGGCCTGCGCCTTCCTGCCCTGGTTCCTCTTCGGCCTGCCGATCGGCGCCCTCGTCGACCGCAGCCGGCCGGAGACCTTCATGGCCTGGGCGAACACGGCCCGCACCGTGATACTCGCCGGGCTCTCCCTCGCCCTGCTGGCCGACGTGCGCTCCATGCCCCTGCTGTACGTGCTGGCGTTCCTACTGGGCATCGGCGAGGCCGCGTACGACAACGCCGCCCAGTCCCTCGTACCCCGCATCGTGGCGGACGAGAAGCTGGAGAAGACCAACAGCGCCCTCATCACCGCCGAACGCGTCGGCCAGGACCTGGCCGGCCCGGCCCTCGGCGGTCTGCTCTTCGCCGCCTCGCCCGTCCTGCCCTTCGGCCTGAACGCCGCCGCCATGGCCCTCGGCGTACTCCTGCTCACCCGGATCCGCACCTTCCCGCCACCGTCCCCACCCCGTGGGCCTGTCGTCCGCACGGTGGTCACCGACGCGGCGGCCGGCATGCGCTGGCTGTGGCGAGCCCCCCTCATCCGCACGATCGTCCTGACCGGCTCGGCGCTCACGTTCTTCACCATGGCCTGGGAAGCCACCCTCGTTCTGCTGGCCCGCGGCCCCATGGGTGTGTCGGAGACCGGCTACGGCATCATGCTCGCGATCGGCGCGATCGGCGGTGTCGCCGGTTCCCTGCTCACGCCGGCCCTCGTACGCCGTTTCGAGCGCCGTCCCCTCCAGATCGCCGCGATCGCTGTCACCGCGGCGCTCGACCTCGCCCTCGCGATCCACCCCCACCCCGCCCTGGCCGCCCTCGCCTGGGGTGGTACCGGAGCCGCCTTCGCCGTCTGGAACGTCCTCTCCGTCACACTGCGCCAACGCCTCGTCCCGGCCGAGCTGCTGGGCCGCGTCAACAGTGCCAACCGAACCTTCTCCATGGCCGCCGTCCCCCTCGGTGCCCTCACGGGCGGCTTCGTCGCCGACACCCTCGGCCTTCGCGCGCCCCTCTGGCTGGCGGCCGCCGCCCTGACCGTCCTGGCCTTCGCGTACGCCGTCGCCACCCGGAACAGCGTCGTCAGCAAGCCCAATCCGGGCCCCGATGACAAGGCCGGGGAGCCGCGGTGATCCGCGTTCGGGCAGTGGGGCCCGAGCGGGTTCCGTATCGAGGGGCGCCTCGCCGATTGGAGCGGCATGGGCGACGGGGGGACTGCTGGTTGGAGGAGGGGGTCTGGAACTCTCCGGACCTCGACCCCGTCGGTGGCGATCGTGGGCAGCCGATGGCCGGGTGCGCCGAACTGTACCTGGTCGGCGGCCGCGCCCGGTGCCGGCCCGGCGCGCGGCGGCGAATGCGAGCCCGGATACCCGGCTTCGGCAGGAAATCTCCGGCCTCCGCTTGGCGAAGAGGCCGGGGATTTCCCTGTCCTTCGAAGTGCAATCAGCCTCGCGTGTTCCGGCGGGCTGGTGGAGGCGTCAGCAATTTCCCGACAGGTCGGCCCAGGAGTTGGACCGGGCCCAGGAGTTGAGCTTGCTCCAGGTGTTCGGTCCGACAACTCCGTCGATGGTGATGTTGGAGCAGTCCTGAAGCTTCCGCACGGCCGCACGGGTGTCGGAGCCGAAGTAGCCGTCCACCGTCAGGGTCGTGTTGTACAGCGACCAGTTCAGCTCGCACTGCACCTGCTTGACGGCCAGCTTGTAGGTGTTGGGCGCGTACGACAGGGTCGGCTCGCTGCTGGTGTACTCGCAGCGGTTGGGAATGATGGCCGCGGAGGCCGAGGGAGCGGTCGCCATGGAGGCGCCCGCGGCTATGGCTCCGGCGAAGAGCAGCGATGCCGCCCCACGCGCGATTCGCCGGTGGGAGGTGCTGGGTGAAGAAGACATGAATTCCCCGTTTCTGTTCGGTCGATGGTGAGCTGGAGCGGATCCGATCGTCGGCGCGATCACTGCCGCCGGCGGCCGAGATTCCAGACAGCGAGGATGCGGCTTTTCATGGTTCCGTGTGCCGTATGGAACTCGGACGGCTGAAGGCTGCCACACACGCACCCGGCACGCGTCAAACCAGCGCGGTAGACCCAGTGAGGTAGGCCGGTCGTCTGAATCCACCCAGCACGGTAGGTTTCGTAGCTCCGCTGCCGTCAGCACGGCGCGGCACGGTCACCGTCGCCGCGATGCGGCTGTGGATCCGCGGGCGTGCTGTCCGGCAGGTCAACCGAAGCCGGCGGCGTGTGCCGGTCTGGGCGGCCTGTTGGGTGACGGACGACGCTGCCGGACTGGGTGCCGGACTGCCTGTGCGGGCGGTCCGCGCGGGAGCCGATGGCCGGCGTCCCGAGCTCTCCCAGTCCGCACGTCCGCCTGCCTGGTGCAGAGCGTGTGGCGATGGTTCACGGGGCTGGGCTTGATTGCGTGGCTACGCAGGCGCACGGGGCGGTCGTTGTCGAAGCATCGCCTTCGGTGAATTCACGGCGGTCGTGAACGGAAACAAGACGGTGGAGCTGGAGCAGCGGCGGGTGGAGCTGCTGCGGCGGGAGGACGAGAGCGACGGTGCGCCGCCCCGCACCAGCATTGATCGCACCAAGGGCACGGCGTCCATCGTGTTGCCACAGGAAGCGGAGGGCCCGTGCGCTGAGGGAAACAGGCGCAGAACCGTCCGCGCTGGGGGCGTGCAAGCAGCTCACCGCGTGCCGGAACGAGCGCTCCTGGCGACGGGGGCCAGGGGGCCAGTCAGGTCGGGAGGCAGTTGAGGAAGCCCGCGACGAGCGGGGCGATGTCGGGCAGGTGGTCCTCCAGCGCGAAGTGGCCCGTGGGGAACAGGTGGAGTTCCGCTTCGGGTACGTCGCGCAGGTAGGCGCGGGCGCCGGGTTCGGGGAAGAAGGGGTCGCCGGTGCCCCAGGTGATGAGGGTGGGCGGGCGGTGCTCGCGCAGCCAGGCCTGCCAGTCGGGGTAGGCGGCGATGTTGCTCTTGTAGTCGTAGGCGAGGGCGAGCTGGGCCCGCTTGCGGCCGGGCTGGTCCAGGAAGTACTGGTCGAGCAACCAGCCCTCCGGTGCGACCAGCGTGGGGTCGGCGGTTCCGCCCTCGTACTGGGCGCGGGTGGCGGCGAGGGTGAACAGGCCCAGGATGGTCTGCTCGGCGCCGGGTGTGTCGGGGGTGAGCGCGGTGAAGTCGCGGGCGGCGTCGGACAGTCCCTCGGCGTACGCGTTGCCGTTCTGTACGACGAGTCCGGTCACCCGCTCGGGGTGGCGGAGTGCCAGGCGGAAGCCGACCGGGGCGCCGAAGTCGAAGAGGTACATGGCGTACCGGGTCAGCCCGAGTTGCTCGGTGAAGCCCTCGACGATGTCAGTCAGGCGCTCGAAGGAGTAGGTGAAGCCGTCAAGGGTGCGGGTGTGCCCGAAGCCCGGGTAGTCGGGGGCGATCAGCCGGTAGTGCCGGCCGAGGGTGTCGATCAGCCGCCGGAACTGGTGCGAGGCGGAGGGGAAACCGTGCAGGAGCAGGAGGACCGGGGCGTCGGCGCGCTCGGGCAGCGACTCCCGGTAGAACACCTCCACGCCGGCGACCTCGACGAAGCGGTGGGTGGAGCGGGCCGGCACCGGTATGCGGGGAAGGGCTGCGGGAGCGGTCATTTCACATGCCTCCATGATGTGTTTACGCATTAGGTATAGGCGTGCGCACGCTAATGTGTCAACCGACTCCTGTACCGTTAGCCATATGCGTGACAGTGAACCGCTCACCGGTGAGCCCCTGGCCCTGGACCTCGTGAACACGCGCCCCGCGACCGCCGGAGGCCGTACCGACCTGCTCGACACGCCGGAGCGCCTGGCGGCATGGCTGGCGCTGGAGGAGGCACGGATGGGCCCGGAGACGGGCGGCGACGTACCGACGGAGGCCGACCTCGCGGCCATCCACGCCGTGCGGGCCCACACCGAGAGGGCGGTGCACGCCTTGCTGCGCGGGCAGGAGCCCCCTGCCGCCGCGCTGCGCGGCCTCACCGATGCCCAGCGCGTCGCGCCCGCCGTCCGCGAACTGACGTGGGACGGCGGCAGGGTCACGCCCACGGTCCGGCGCACCGGCCCGCTCGGAATCCGCCTCGCCGCCCTGCTGGCCGAGGCCGCCGCCGACCTGCTCACCGACCCCGCCATCGGCAGGCTCAGAGAGTGCGAAGCGGACGACTGCGTGATGCTCTTCCTGCCCGCCAACCCTCGTCGCCGCTGGTGCTCCGCCGCCCGCTGCGGCAACCGCGCCCGCGTCGCACGCTATTACCAGCGCCACAAGCAGGCGGCCGGCCGGGAGCAGTAGGCCCGGGGCCGCCCGCCGGGCCGCGCGCTCGCCAGCAGGGCTCACGGCCCGTACGCGAAGGCACGGGGCAGGATGTGCACATGGCCAAGGACAAGAGCACATT
Source organism: Streptomyces sp. CB03234 (assembly GCF_001905885.1). Classification (GTDB taxonomy): domain Bacteria; phylum Actinomycetota; class Actinomycetes; order Streptomycetales; family Streptomycetaceae; genus Streptomyces. The sequence goes on from NZ_LIYH01000008.1 coordinate 24,516, forward strand.
CCTGCTGCCGCGGGGGGCGACAGGGTTCCTTCGGCCGAAGGACGGTCCCCTTCCCGATACCGACCTGCGGGCATTCCGTACCGCGCTGTACGCAGTCGCCCGTACCACCGGAGGCAGGGTGGGCGAGGTGGAGGAACAGGCGTACCCCCGCACATTCCACAGTGCGTCCGTCCACGACGGCACGGACGAGAACATCATCCTGTGCCACGCCCATTACCCCTGGGTCGCGTTCGCCACGGAACGCCGCGACTGGTACGACGAGGAGTTCGCAGCACCGCCACCCTGGGCCCAGACCTTCACCGACGAGGGTTTTCTGGTCTTCGCCCGTGAACGGCTCACCACACCACTCTCCGGGGTGGACACTTCAGTGCTCACTCAGGGCGAATGGCGCCAGGTTCGCTCCTACGGCATCACCACTCTGGGCGGACTGCTCTTCAACGCATGGGATTGAGGGAGAGCAGGTGGTCACCTCGCCGGACCCGCCCGCGAAGCGCCGGGCGTCGTGCGCGCCCTGCTCACCGCCTGGCAGGAGAACGACGCCGCCGCGCACCACGTCCTGGCGCGTACCTCAACCGGATGGGCACCGCCGCGTCACCGGCTCTGCCCCGCATCCGCGCGGGACTCGCCCTGCTCCTCCGCAGTGGCCGCGCCGGAAGCCCCGAGAACGGCGGGGGTACGCAGCCGCTCCACGCTCCGGCGCCATGGCCGGCGCGGTACTGATCGCCCGCAGCGTGTGCGCGCCGGCGTCTCGCCCTTCCACTCGCCCTTCCACTCGGACAGCGTGGCCCTGCCACATCGGCGCCATACCGACGGTGAGATCCGCGCACGCTGCCCGCCGGTGGTGATCAGCGCGTTGACCGGCGCCAGGGGGTCACCGGCCATCGTTTTGGCCAGCACAACGGCGGCGGCCAGCGGCAGCAACGTCGCGGCGAGGGCCGCGCCGGTGTTGGCGACGTGCCGCATGTTCACCCGCCGGGATGCGTCAGAGATCATGCTGCTCATTCCAGCAGCGGCACGGCCGGGCCACATCCGGTGGCGTACTCAGTGTTCCTCCTCCCGTACTCAGCCGCCGAGAAACCCGTCCGGCCATCGCCGTCTCCCGATCGGTCGGACGGTTCCTGGCAGCCGAAGACCGGTCCCTGCGCCCTGGGGAGGGGGTCGGCGAGCACGACCGCGTCATCGCAGTTCCCGCGTCCGCTGGCATCAGGGTGCGGCGTTGCCGACGAGCGCCGCCAACTCGCCGGCCGACTCGGAGGTCAGGCGGTAGAACCCCTGGAGGCTGATCGAGCGCTCGAGGCGGCCATCTGCCGTCACGTACTTCAGACCGCGGGTGTGGCCTCTCCGGTTGCGCCAGGTGAGTGTGGCCAGCAGATCGCCCGGGACGGGCACATCGAAGCGTACGGGCGTCGCGTCCACGTGCACCGCCGCGGCACCGCAGCCGTCGGCACCGAGCATCGACCAGTCGCCGTGCCCGGGGAACGCCGGGTCCTGCCACGTCGCCGGTGTGTTGCCGCAGCACTGGCGCCGCTCCATGTCGGTGACCCGCATCCGGCTCACCACGTAGACGACGCATCGGTTGACATGCAGCGCGTACACCTCGTCCCCCACCCGGGCGCCCGACCAGGCGGGCAGGGAGGAATGCACGCCACTGAAGGCAACAGGCGGCCGCTCGCCCACGCGACCCGCCTTGCGCAGGGCACGGCATGTGTCATGGGTCCACAGGACAGTGAAGGCATCAGGCATGCCGTAACCCTACGAACGAGGACTGACAACCACCGTTGGACCGGGTCATGGAGGAACCGGCTGGGTGGGCCTGCCCCACCTTGCTCCCGCGCCGGCGGAGGTGCCGGTATCCGGCGGGTCGTGTCGGTCCCGGGGGTGCCTGGCGGAGAGTGTCAGGAGGGTGGGGACGGTGATTTCGCTCCTGATGTGTCGGGTGCGTCCGGCCACGCGGCCATCGCCGCGTCGACGATGCGATCCAGTGTCTCCCGCCCCGCCCCGTCGCAGGCCTGCTGGTTCATCCCCTGGATGACGGCCGCGTAGAAGGCCGCCAGCCCGTCAGCGTCGATGTCGGCGGGAAGTCGCCCGGCGTCGATGTCGGTGCGGATGCAGGCGGCGATCGAGGCCTTCGTGTCCTCGCGCATGGCGCGCAGCTTGTCCTTCACGTCCTGCGAGCCAGGGGTGCAGTTGGTCGCCCCCGTGATGATGAGGCAGCCCGGCGGGTGGCTCGCGTCGGCGTAGTCGGCGGCGAGGTGCCGCAGCATGGCGGCGATGGCCGAATAGGCGTCCGGACCCTGCGGCGGGGGAGCTCCGTACGTGTGCACGTACAGCTGGACGGCCTCGTCGAACAGCTGCCGCTTGTCGCCGAAGGCGGCGTACAGGCTCGGCGGGTTGATCCCCATCGCCTTGGTGAGCGAGGCAACCGACGTCGCATCGAAACCGTGCGTCCAGAACTCCCGCAGCGCGGCGGCCAGGGCCTGATCGCGGTCGAAGGAGCGCCGGCTCCGCCTGGGCGCGGCCTTGGCCGCGGCGCTTCTGCTGCTCATGGCCGCAGTCTATCGCCAACCGTAGCGATCGCTAAAGAAGTACTGCTACGGTCGTCGACATCGCACAGCTTTAGCGTTCGCTAAAGCTGAGGCGAGCCGACCATCATGCCGCGAAAGGGAAGCTCTGATGACCACGCCGACACCTGTCGCCTTCGCCCGCACCGTCCGCGGAAGCGGCCCCGGCCTCCTTCTCGCCCACGGGGCGGGCGGCGGCATCGAGGCCAACTACGGACCGATCATGGAAGGGCTCGCCGCGAGGCACACCGTTGTCGGGGTGGACTACCCCGGCAGCGGCGCGACCCCGAAGAACCAGGGGGACCTTGACGTCGACGAGCTGGCGGAGCAGCTTGTTGCAGCGGCCGACGCCGAGGGGCTCGACACCTTCGCTGTCAGCGGATACTCACTCGGCGGGCCTGTCGCGATCCGCCTCGCCGCGCGTCACCCGGAACGCGTCACCTCACTCCTCCTGAGCGCGACGTTCGCGCACGCCGACACCCGCACCGACCTCGCCGCCTCCATCTGGCACCAGCTGTTCGAAGCCGGCCGGCACGACGTGCTCGCCGAATACCTGAACCTGATGGCACTGGGCGAACCGGCTCTCAACGCCATGACCCCCGCCCAGGTTTCCGGTGCCGCCGGGCAGCTCGCGTCCGCCCTGCCCGCCGGCACCGCAGAGCAGGTCGACCTGGTCCGAAGGGTCGACGTCCGCGGCGACCTTGCCGACATCCACGTACCGGCACTCGTCGTCGTCACCACCGCCGACCCGCTCATATCCCCGGCCCTTCAGCGGGAACTCGCGGCCGCCATCCCCACCGCCGAGGTCGCTGAACTCCCGGCCGGACACCTGCCGTTCACCGAATGCCCTGAGCAGTGGCTCAAGCTCATCACCGACTTCCTCGCACGGCACTGAATATGCCTCACCGGTCCGGCGCTCGGCCTCCGGTGACCACGGGGCGAGCCGGCGTCACCCCGGCGCCCGTTGCGGCGGACCGGTGAGACATGTTGGGGGGCCGGCGCGGCAACGTTCCTCGGCATTCACGCCGGCCACGCCGGCTTCGCCACCCCGGCTGGAGCGCTTGCCCCCCCGTACTCAGGGAGTCCGGGGCTGGGCACGTCGCCATTCTCCGGAATGGCCAGGTGGGAGCGCCAGGTCACGTCGGACGGCCACGTAGTAGCCCTCACGTGCGGCGCGTTGGCGCTTGAGCAAGGTCGACCAGGTTTCCGGGCAATGAGTCCGGTCTCGCAGGAACCCTTCCATCTCCATCACCACGACGACCCACTCGCGGGCTTTCTCCACGACGTCCGGGGTGCCGAGCATCAACAGTGCCTCCCCGGCTGGATCCCGGGCATCAGTGGCATCGGCCAGGTGCGGCGCCGCTTCCTCGGGTGACAGGGGATGCGGGTGCGGATCGTTGCCGAGGTGCGCCGCGACCCGGTATGCCAGGGTGACACTCTTCTTCAGCGACCTGGCGTAGTCGGCGTACGCCGTCATCCGCCGCTCTTCCCATTGGGCCGCCTGCTCGCGACGGAAGCGGGCTTGATCGCCGCGCGTGCTCGCCAAGTACGAGCCCAGGGCACCGATCACCACGCCGATCAGGGCAGGGAGTTGTTGTATGAACGCTGACATGGCCGCACGGTATATCGCCAGGACAGGCGCGACTTGATGGCATCTCAATCGGTGAACGCGATGCATGGAGCTTTGCCGGCCGTCAGCGGCGGGGGTCTCGGCGGGACCGGAACGGCGGGACGCCATGGGCACATGGCTCAAGGCATCGCCAAAGGAAACGACGTCTTAAGGCGGTTGATCGCCCGTCCGACGGCAAGCGGTAGTCACGTGATCGGCCGGACAGGTCCTACGCTGTCCGCACGAATACCGGCGTCAAGGAGTAGAGCAGTGCGGATAGAGCGTCATCAGGTAAGCGAGGCAGTCGTATCGGCGGCGCGCGAGGACTTCGCGAACCGGATCGGGGGACACGTCCGGTCCATGTCGAAGGCCGGCCGGATGGCCACCTACGAATGGCAGTCGGTCGCCGACGAGTTCCTCGATTACCTGGGTGCCCTCTCCGTCGAGACGCCGAGCCTCGACACCCCGGAGGCCAAGGCCGCTCTCAAGGACGCGACCGAGGCTGCGGCCGGCGCCGTCTGCTTTTCGGCGTACTACCCGCACTGCACCTTCCAGGTCTTCCTCGACTACGTGAACTTCGGCATGAGCTATGACCCGAGCGACGAGGCCGGCGCCGGGGCCGAGGAAAGCGTGACCCCTGGGGAGTGGATCGACGCGTTCTGCCTCGCGATCCTCAGAGGCAAGGCCAAGTGGCACGGTGAGGCCTTCCACTTCGCTCGCGAGAAGTTCGCTGGGGAGGCACAGGGAAGCCCCGCCGGCGAGCTCGTCACGGGCTTCACGGCTCACGTCCTGGACGACACCGGAAACGACGAGGACTACCCGCCGAGCGCGCAGGCGAAGCTCGCCGCCATCGACGCCGCGCTGGCCCGGATCCGCAGCCGGGCCGAGGAGACCGGCGAAGGCCTCCTCGACCGGCCGGAGAGCGTGGCGCTGAGGGCACTGCGCGCCGTGGCCGCCGAGGACCGGGAGGCCTTCGACTCCGGTCTGGCCGCCCTCCTGGTCGCACACGCCACCGTTCACGGCCCCACTGCCTCGCCGAGCAGTCTCCTCCCTCTCCTGCCGCTCGGCCTGGCCGCGCTCGCGTACCGGACCCTGGGCTGGGCGCCGGCCCTCCACACCGACTACCTCCCACACGCTCTGGTCACCGGTTTCGAGGACCGCGGCCCGCGGGTGGGGGGTTTTGGCCGCGACCGCCGCCCTGACGCGGTCGCCGCGCTGGCCGCAGGTCCGCTGGTGGTCGAGCGGCCGGCATACGAGCGGACGGTCAACGCGGAGAGCGAGGCCCTGTTCGACCAGTCCACCCGGGATGCCTTCACCACGGACGAAGGAGAACCCCTCGCCGTATGGCGGCTCGGGAGCGCCATGCGTGATCAGGAGCTCCTCTTCAAGTGGCGCGCTGGGGACTCCGCCGATGTCACGGACGCCCAGCTCGCGAACCTGCGGCTGGCCTCCCAGCTGGGGGCGGCCCTGTTCCGCATCGCCCTGGCAGAGCCGGGCACCGAGGTGGAGGTGACCGTTGACGGCCAGAACCTGCGCTACCCGGCTGCGCGGGGAGAGGAGGCGAGCGCCGGCAACTGGGAGAACGCCACTGCCTTCGCCCTGATCACCGGCGTTCGCGAGAACCTCGCCCCCCTGGTCCTCGCCGGACCTGCGGTTGCCGGCAAGGACGGCTCCGCCTTCGCCGCGTTCCGGGAGGCTCTTCACGCCTATCTGAGGGGGGCGGATCCCGAGTCGGCGACGGAGCGGGCACTGCGGGAAGTCGAGAAGGCCAAGGACTGGGGCTTCTTCCCGCCGCCGGCCGTACTGCTGTCGCAGCTCGTGGAGGGCGACGAGGAGAGCTTCAACCTGGCTTTGGCCGATGCCCTCGAAGCCCACCGTGATCACTACCGGGTCGCCGACCGCGCCGACGATCCCGACGCCACGATCGACCTCAACGTCCTCGCCCTGGCCTGCCACGCCCGCCGCCGGGGCTGGGACATCCGGGTCGAGTCCCCCTACCTGCCTCAGCGGCTCCTCAAGGCCGCCGAACCGGTCTAGGCCCCCGGCCATACGTCCGGCCGGGACCCGGGCGGCACGCCTACGGCGCTCACTCGGGCCGGGCGGTCGCGCGGCTGTCCGCGTACCGCACACCGGTGCGGCGTCGTCGCCACGGGAGCATGCGCATCGACGAGCAGCGCGTCGCAGACCCGGGCCGGCGCCGTGGAGACCATTCGCGCGGTCATGGAGGGCCTCCGGCAGCCGGTGGGCCACCTCCGGCACCACCCCGGTGTGACGCACCCAAGCGGGGCCGGGGTGAGGGCACGGGTGTACGCGGACATCCGGCGCCCCGGCTCCACTGACTGGGCTGCGTCTCACGGTCCGTTACCCTCCTGCATGGCCGACGGAGTTGATCCGCTGCCCGGAGAGGGTCGGCCCTGAAATCATTTCGCCCGTCCTCGGCTCGTCCGGTACGGTTCGCGGGATTGTTTGCACTGCTGGGATCCCATGAGGTTCGCGTGTGGCCTCCCCGGCAGTTTCCAGGCTGAGAGCAGGTTTCGTCATGGCATGTCGTATCAGTGAGCTCGTGCTCGGTTGCCGCGATCCCGAGCTGCTGGCGCGGTTCTGGTGTGAGGTCCTGGACTTCGTCGTGCTCGACCGCGAGGACGACGGCACGCTGGAGATCGGGCCGCGCGAAGGGTTCGGCGGTCCGCAGCCGACGATCATCCTCAGTTACAGGGATGAGCCTGAGAAGGGGAAATCCCGGCTGCACATCGACGTCAACCCCACCGACCGCGATCAGGACGCCGAGCTCGAACGCCTGCTGAAGCTCGGTGCCCGCCCTGCCGACATCGGCCAGACAGGGGATGAGCAGTGGCATGTCCTGACCGACCCCGAAGGCAATGAGTTCTGCCTGCTCAAGTCCCGCCTCAACCCACTCTGATGCTCAGCGGTCCTGCCTCGAAGTAAGTGAGGTCTCCGGTAGCGGGTTCATCGACCAAGAACTGTCGACGGTGTCCGCCGCTTCTAGAGTGATCCGTATGCCGATACCCGTACACGCCCTCGCTCACCGGCCGTTGACCGCTGCGGCCGTCGCCGAGCTCATCGCCCTGCCGACCGCACCGCGGATCCCCGATGACGGTGACGCGATCGATGCCGAGTTGCGGCGACGCGGATGGAGCTGGGAGCACGAACTGGTCTGTGACTCCTTCCGTACGGGATACGGACACGTACTGTGCAGTGACGGCCGCAGCTCGTTCGGCCACCCCGATGCCCGGCACTTCCTGGTCTTCGGCGAGCTGTACCCCGTCGACCCGTTCGACGAGGACATGGCAAATGGGCCGTGGCTGTACGGCCTCATGGACGACTGGCAGCAGCAGCCGGGATGGAGTGGCCGCAGACCATGCACCGTCCACGACTGCGAGGCCGTGCTCGCTCAAGCAGCACAGGCGGTGACCGACCACCTCGGCACTGCCCCGGAGCGGACGGTTCTGTCGTCCACCGCCCTGGTCACCGGGCCCGCGCTGACGCACCGCGTCTGGCGCACCCCCACCCATGCCCTGGTGCTCGGACCCGCGGCCGACAACGGCCCCTACGGCTACCTCACCCACCTGCAGCTGTCCTGCACCCCACTCACCTGCGGCCCTGAGCTGCCCCCCGAGGACAACGAAGACGGCCTGGCCGCCTGGATCACCGCGCACGTCGACTGGTGACCTCTGAGGGCATGTGGTGCTTCGCCCCCTCGGTCGCCCGTATGGTCGGCGGCGTGCTCCGGTTCCTCCCGCTCATCGTCGCGGCGGGAGGAACCAGGCAGGGTACGGAGGGCCGCTCCGCTGCCGGGGATGGATCACCTGTAGGTCGGGGCCAGGTGGCACAGGGCGGCATCGGCTTCCGCGGCCGCCAGTGAGGCGGTCGCCGCGCGGGTCAGTACGTGGCCGAGCCGTTCGTGGCTGTTGTGCGGGTATCGGGTGGTGCGGCCCGGTTGGGCCTTGCTGTGGTAGGAGACCACCGAGGGGAAGTTGGCCATGACGGTGAGGTCGGGGGCTTGTGCGACCACGCCGTCGCGGCCGGCGAGGAAGCGGATGGCGGCTCCCTCGGACCGGGTGGGGGTCAGGTCGGGCGTACCACCGCTGTGCGCGACGATGGACTGCTCCAGGAGCGGGATGCCCAGGGCCTGTTCGACGAGATCCGGAATGAAGTCGCCGCCGGTCCGTGCGTTGATCTCGATCAGGACAGGGCCGCGTGGGGTCAGTTTCACCTCCGTGTGCGCGGGTCCGAAGTCGAAGCCGATGGCGTCGAGCGCTGCCAGGGCGAGGTCGGCGGCCTGCTGGGCGTGGGGGACGGTGGAGGGGAAGGTGTGGCCGAGTTCGACGAAGTGCGGAGTGGTGCCGAGGAGCTTGTCCGTCACCCCGAGAACGGTCGTCCTTCCCGCGAAGGTGAAGGTCTCCACGCTGACCTCGTGGCCGAAGACGCACTCCTCGACCAGGGCGCCGGGAATGCGAGGTTGCCCCTTGGAGTTCACGGGACTCTGCGCGATCTCCGTGATTCCCTGGGCGAGTTGCTCAATGGTGTGGCAGATGCGTACCCCGATGCTCGCCGACTCGTCGATCGGTTTGACGACGCACGGGAGAGGGATTTCCTCGAGGAGGGAGTCGATCTCGTCGGTGGAGCGGACGAAGCGGAATCCAGGCACCGCCACGCCGTGTTCGGCGCAGGCCGTCCTGGTCCGGAGCTTGTCGCGCGCACGGGCAGCGGCGTCGGGGGCGATTCCCGGCAGGCCGAGGCGGTGGGCGACGGCCGCGGCCGTCGGTACGTAGTACTCCATCACCGTCATCACGCCGCACAGCCCGGCGTCCTGGGACGATCCGCCCGGCCCCAGGGCGGTGAGCAGTGTCTTCGCGATGGTCTCGGGGTCCTGGGTGTCGCAGACGAGGATCTGCTCGGAGGTTTCGCGGATGGCGCGCGCGGTCTGCGGTTCGGCGTCGTAGCGGGCCGGGTCGGAGGTGACGAAGACGGGGCTCAGGCCCATGGCCACGGCCTGGCGCAGGGCGCGCATTCCGGTGCCGGTGAGATTGCTCTCCAGGAAGGCGAGGCGGCGCGGAGGACGGGAGGCGGTGGTCATCGGGTCACCATCCGGCCGGTGACGGGAGCTTCGGGGAGATTGATCAGGTACGAGTCGCGGGTGCGGTCCACGGTGCGGTCCAGGGGGTCGCGGCCGAGCAGCCGGAGTACCACGGCTGCCGGGGCCAGGAGCAGTACGTAGGTCATGGTCAGCAGAACGTTTCGCACGGGGATCTCTCGGGTGAGTGAGGGGCGCGGACAGAAAGGTACGGGTGCGGTGTGTCAGTCGAGCGGGATGGCTTCCCGCCAGTCGGCCTCTTCGCTCCAGGCGGGCTGGTCCTGCTTGAGCAGCAGGTGGTCGCCGAGGACCAGGACGTCCATGCCGGTGCGCATGAAGCAGGTGTAGGCCTCCTCCGGAGTGTTGACGATGGGCTCGCCGCGGACGTTGAAGGAGGTGTTGATCAGCACCGGGCAGCCGGTCCGTTCCTTGAAGGCGGTCAGCAGCCGGTGGTACGGGGCATTGCTGTGGGGGCTGACGGTCTGGACGCGGGCGGAGCCGTCCACGTGCGTGACCGCGGGGATGGTGGAGCGGGTGACCTTCAGGAGGTCCAGGCCGGTGGCGTCGGTGGCCCGCTCCGGCTGGACGCGCTGGGCCTCGGCGACCGGGGCGACGACCAGCATGTAGGGGCTTTCCTGGTCGAGTTCGAAGTAGTCCTTGACGTCCTCGCACAGCACCGAGGGGGCGAAGGGCCGGAACGACTCCCGGAACTTGATCTTGAGGTTCATGGTGGACTGCATCCGGGGATCACGGGGGTCACCGATGATCGACCGGGAACCGAGCGCGCGGGGACCGAACTCCATGCGTCCCTGGAACCAGCCGACCACGGCGCCGTCCGCGAGGTGTCCGGCCACGGTGGACGCGACCTGGGCGGTGTCCAGCCGGGTGTAGGAGGCGCCCAGCCGGTCCAGGGTTCGGCCGATCTCCTCGCCGGTGTAGGCGGGACCGAGGAGCGATCCGGACATGGCGTCGTGCCCGCCGGACAGGTGGTCCCGGCCGGCACCGCGCTCGATCGCCACCGCCGTGGCGGCGCCGAGAGCCCCGCCCGCGTCGCCGGCCGCGGGCTGGATCCACACCTCGTCGAAGAGGCCTTCGCGCACCACCTTGCCGTTGGCGACGCAGTTGAGTGCGACGCCGCCGGCCAGGCACAGGTGCTTCTCCCCGGTGAGGCGGCGGGCGGTGCGGGCCAGCCGGAGCACCACCTCCTCGGTCACCGCCTGTACCGAGGCGGCGAGGTCGAACTCACGCTCGGTGAGATCCGCTTCGGGCAGGCGGCGCGGCCCGCCGAAGAGCGTCTCGAAGGCCTTGCCGGTCATCACCTGTCCGTAGAGGAACTCGAAGTACCGGGTGTCCAGCCGGAAGGAGCCGTCCTCCTTCACATCGATGAGGTGTTCCCTGATCAGGTCGGCGTATCGCGGGGTGCCGTAAGGGGCGAGGCCCATGAGTTTGTACTCGCCCGAGTCGACCTTGAAGCCGCAGAAATAGGTGAAGGCGGAGTAGAGCAGTCCGAGCGAGTGCGGGAATCTGATCTCGGCGACGGGCCGCAGCGCGGTACCGGTGCCGTGCCACAGGGTGGTGGTGGCCCATTCACCGACGCTGTCGACACAGAGCACGGCGGCGTTCTCGTACGGGCTGGGAAAGAAGGCGGAGGCCGCGTGCGACTCGTGGTGGCGGCGTGCGCCGACCTCTGGGGCACGCCCCAGGCCGAGCCCGTTCAGCTCGGTGCGGACGCGGCGGGTGGCGGTGCGCTTCCAGGAGCGCCACTCGGGCAGCGTACGGCGGAAGGTCGCGAGGCCCTGCGGGGCTGTCGCGCGGTATGTGGCCCGCACCCGCTGGTATTTCAGCTCCGGATCCTCGTAGTAGGCGACGGCGGAGACGTCGTCGAGAGTGGCGCCGGCTTCCCGCAGGCAGTAGCGGACGGCGTTGCCGGGGAAGGAGGGGTCGTGGCGGACGCGAGTGAACCGCTCTTCCTGCGCGGCGGCGAGCGGGGCTCCGTCCGCGATCAGGGCGGCCGCGCTGTCGTGGTAGAAGGCGGATATCCCCAGTACGAGATCGGGCATGTCGGTGCTCACTTTCACAACGGTCGGCTTGCGGACTCGGCACGGCGCTGGGCTCGCCTGGCGGACCACCCGGCGGGAGGGTTCAGCGCGCGGTAACCGGTGCGGACGCGTGCCCACACCTCCTGGCGGGCACGGGTGCCGGGGGGCGGTGCGACGGTCGACATGTAGCTGTCGATGGCGTCGGCCGCCCAGGCGGAATGGCCGGTGGCCACGTTGTCGATGGTGTTGTGGATGTCCACGAAGCGGGTGCTGAACCCGTACGCACGCAGGGCGAGCCGGGCGCGCCGATAGCTGCCTCCGACGCCGGAGAGTTCCATGGCGAGATTGAGTCCCAGGATCTCGGGCTGGAAGGTCTTCGGGAAGCGCCCGATGGAGAGCCAGAACACCGGAAGTTCGAAGGAACGGTCCTCGAATCCCGGCCATCGGGCGAAGTCGATGGTCCCGGTGGGCGGGAGTTCGATACCCATGCTCTCCACCAACTGGCGGTAGATCAGGGGATGGTTGAGGTCGGCGCGGCCGTTGCCGAGTTCGTCCCAGTACGTCTCGAAGAGGGAGAACCCGATGTCCGACGAGGCCAGGCCGTAGTCGGTGAATCCTTGCAGCCAGGCTCCGTCGATCATGGTGAGGGGTGCCAGCTGTACGGTCGACTCGATGAGCTGTTCCCGGGTCGGCAGCTCGGCCTTCGCGGTGCTCTCGAATTCTTCCGCGTGCCGGTCGTGCTGGTCGGCGAGCCAGGGACGCAGCCCTTCGGCGGGCCACTGGCCGGGAAGCGGAACACCGTCCTGGTCCATGCGGTGGGCGGCCCGGCCGAGCCAGCCGTGTACGTACCTCCTGGCGTAGGCGGTCAGTGCCGGGGTCTGGGTCCGCCGCTGCAGACGGGCGTAGGCCTCCCGAAGGTCGGTCGGTGGGAGATCGTTTTCCGCCGGCTCGCCGTCCGCGGCCCGGCCGAGGGGGAACCCGGCGCCGTTGACACCAGCAGTGGTGGCATGGGCGCCGTCCGCCGGGGTCGTGCCGTCCTTGTCCGCGGGGGCGTCACCGGTGGTGTCGGGCAGGGAGCGTATCCAGTTGGCCAGAATGTCCAGGTCGGTCTCGGTGAAGACCCGGAACATGGGCCCGCGCTCGCCGACCAGCCCGTTGATCAAGGGGCTGCGCTCGGGCTTTCCGGGCCGGATGAGCGGGCTCGTGGCCAGAGCGTCGAGCAGGGGCCGCGGGGCGTGGACGGCCTCCCGCAGCCACGCGGAGAGCGGGCGCCCGGCGAGCTCGTGATCGTGGTGATAGACCGAGCCCTCCCGGGCTCTCGCGCGGAGCATCTCCGCGGCCCGGTGGGCGGGGTCGAGTCTGGCGGTCAGCCGGCCCAGCAGGCCCTCGCTCCACGGCCTCAGCACGGCGAGCGCCCAGCGGAAGCCGTCCTCGACCCGGGCCGGGTCGCCGGACCGGCCGTCCAGCGCCTCCAGCGCCCGCTCGGCCGCAGTCAGCCCGCCTGGCACATCGGCGTGCGCCCGGGGCCGCCCGGGGTCCACGTCGGAGGCTTCGACGGCGGCGTCCGCCAGGTCGGCCAGTTCCAGTGCGGGCAGCAGCCCGGCCTCGCGCAGGCACAGGTCCGCGCCGAGGATCTCGGCGTGGAACTCGTCGGGGCGGCGACCCATCAACAACAGCAGGGACGGCAGTACGAAGGCGTCCTCCCCGATCCGGAGGTCGTGTGCGAGACGGGCGGCGGGGTGGGCGTGCTCCGCGACGCGCAGGGCACGCAGCAGCTGGGCGAAGGCCGCTCCGCGAGAATCGTTCGGACGGCCCACGCCCACGTCGGAGGCGTACAACGTGAGCGCCGCGAGCGCAGCCGGGGCGTCCGCGGTGGCCATGCTGCTCAGCCACTGCAGCCAGGCGCCGGACATCAGCCCGAGCGGTGCGCAGTCGAGCGCGGCCCCCTGCGCGAGAAGCAGCCGTTCGGAGTCGTCACGGGCGCGTGCGGCGAGGGCCCGGAAGCGCGTGCGCTCGGCCGCCGCCCAGTCGCGGGCCACCTCTCGCAGCCGGCCGATGGTGAGCGACGCGAGATCCTCTGCGGCTGCGGATGTCGCGGACATGTGGGTACGGATGCGGTCGGCCGTCGGCTGCTCGGCGGCCGGGCATTCCGGCTCGGTCAGCAGGGCGTAGGCCGAGCGCGGTGTCAGGTGCGGTGGATTGGTCGCCACGGCGGGATTCATCGGGGTACGCACCGCTCAGAACATCGGGTAGATGGATGCGTCCTGGCCCTTCCGCTTGGAGCGGGAGCGCCGGAAGATGCGGTCGAGAACGCGGCGGATCAGTTTCATGTGGGGATCTCTCCATACGGGTTGGGGCGGGGATGCACGTCCGGCCGGCAGGTGGTCCGGGCGTGTACGTCGTCGAGGCGCCGGTCGGTCAGTTCAGCCGGAGGCGGTCGGCCAGCAGGCCCGCGACGATGTCATGGCCTTCGTCGGTGAAGTGGATGCGGTCGACGAAGAGCCACTGTCCGGGATCGGCGGCTTCGGCCAGGACCGGGTTCATGTCGAGGAAGGGCACACCGATGCGCTCGCATCCGGCGCTCAGCGCGCGGGCGTAGCGGCGCCCGGCGTCGACGGTGCAGATGTCTCCGTAGGCACGGCCGAAGTCGGCGATGGCGTCGAGTTCGGCGAACAGGCGGCTCTCCTCGGAGCAGGGCTGTTCCCTCACCCAGGGGGCCAGGGGCTGGAGTACGAAGGTGAGCTTCGCGCCGAGGCCGGCGGCGAGCAGCCGCCAGTTGTCCAGGTGGCGGATCGTCAGCTCGGTGGCCCGGTCGATCTGTTCGTCCAGCGACGGCGGAGTGTGGTCGGTCTGCGGCTCTGCGACCGCCTTGTGCGCCGCCCGCCGGGACAGTCCGTTCTCCCGGAACTTCGCCAGCCGGGCGGCACGGACCTGCTCGGCGTACTCGTGTCCGTTGAAGAAGGCCCCGTGGTCCCCCTGGAGGTGCTGTGGCAACCGCGCGAGACCGAGGTTGTTGAACCCGGTGAACAGGACGATCTCGTCAATGCTGGGCACGAGGTGCCGATAGAGGGTGAACAGCAGCAGTTCCTGCGCGGAATTGAAGCTGCGCCCACCGAAGTTGAGCCACGGACGGGCCGGGGCGTGCTTGTCCCAGAGGCGGGAAGCGAGCGTGTGGGCATCCGAACTCGCGCCGATACCGAACACCGTGGAGCTTCCGGCGATCAGGCGCACCGGCCCGTCCGGTACCTCGCCGCCGGCTGAGGCGCGTTGCCCCTGTCCCACCGAGAGGCGGAAGCCGATCTTGTCCGTACGGACGACCTCGGAGGTGTGCCCGGCGGGGTGGAAGTACATCAGGTAGGGCAGCCACCTGATGTCCCCGCGGTCGTCGAACTTCTCGGCGTACTGCAACATCTGCGGCGTGAGCGCCGCGCGCTGCGAAGTCATGGCAGGAGGACTCACTTTCGGAAGATCGGAAGAGAGGGGGCTGAGCAGGGAGTTGCGAGAGGTGCTGCCGGTCAGGTGGCGGAGGCCGGGCCTGGCACGGCGGTGGCTCGGGTGGAGTGGGTACGCGTGGCCTCGGCGCGTCGTACCACTGCCGGCGCGAGCGCTCCGGTGATCACGAACAGCGCACCGACGGCCAGCCAGCCCGGCACCCCGTACCCGAGGCACAGCCAGGTGAGCAGCGCCGGCGCGAACGACTCGGCAAGCCCCATGCCGATGCCGAACACTCCGAGGTACTGGCCGAGCGCATGCGGCGGGGCGAGATCGTTGGAGAGTTCGAAGCCACCGGCCGCCTGCCAGATCTCCCCCAGACTGTGCAGCGCGATGCCCAGGGCGAGGAGCAGGACCGCCTGGT
Source organism: Streptomyces sp. CB03234 (assembly GCF_001905885.1). Classification (GTDB taxonomy): domain Bacteria; phylum Actinomycetota; class Actinomycetes; order Streptomycetales; family Streptomycetaceae; genus Streptomyces. Next base: position 39,676 of record NZ_LIYH01000008.1, read on the forward strand.
GCGCGGGGACCAAAGAGACGCATGCGATCAACGTGCTGGCCACGCCCAGCGTGGCACCGGCCCGGCGCAGCGCCCTTCCCGCGGTCCGTGGTGCGTCCACACCGCGGGAGAGGCGCACCTGGAGCGCGACGATGATCACCGTGTTGAGGACCACAGCGCCGGAGACCGTCCACCTCGGCGCATCGGTGTGGCCGATGATCCACAGCGGTACGGCGACGGTCAGCACGCGGTACTGGATCGACAGCACTCCGTCCAGCGCGGCAACCGCGAGATAGGGGCGGTCGCGAAGGGCCGTCCAGCGTGGCCCGGGCAGCGCCGGCACCGGCTTGGGCCTCGGCAGCCGCAATGCCAGCCCTGCGGCTACGAGGAAGAACACGCTGTCCGCCGCGACCAGGAGCCGGTAGGCCTCCACGGTGTCCTGGTGCACCGCCCAGCCCGCCAGCGCCGCCCCGGCGGTGATGCCGACATTGGTGACCGCCCGGACGTAGGCCCGCAGTTCCTGGGCTGAGGTGCCGCCGATCGCGTTGATGATCGGGCCGCGGGCCACCAGGAGAACGCCCTGGGCGGCCATCGCGACGACGACCACGGCCAGGAACGACACCGCACCCTGGACCAGCAGGAACGCGGCCGTGGCAGCCGCGCTGACCAGCAGGCTGGCCATGAGCACCGGCCAGGGGCCGATACGGTCGGCGAGGCGGCCGGCGAGCACGCCGAGGCCCATGGAGACGATGCCGGCCGCGCTGAGGCCCAGACCGACGTCGAGCGGGTCCAGGTGTACGACCTCGGTGAAGTACAGCACTCCGGAGGTGAGGAAGATTCCCTTGGCCGTGGCACTCGCGAGCGTCAACAGGGCCAGGGCGCGCCTGGGTCCGGGCGGGGGGAGCAGAGCTGAGGGAATCACGGGAACACGGCCGATCGTCGTGCGAGGGAGTGTGGGGAGACGCCGGAGAGCCGCCGCAGCATGAGGGTGCGTGCACCTGCTGGGCGGCCGGGGGCGCCGGCGTCGTCGGGTGGGGGACGCGGGCAGCGGCCCGCCGGTGGCGGGCGAGGGTCAGGTCACGGGTTGCGCGAGTCGCAGCCCTCAGAGCATGAGAGTGACCCGCCGGACGGGGGCGGGGTCCAGGCGGCGGGCAGTGAGCGCGCCCAACGGGAACCAGGCCGGCGCGCACAGCACTACGGTGCCACCGAGCGGCAGGAGGTACGGCCCCTCAGCAGCTCGGTAGAAAATGAACCGCGGCATGATTCTTCAAAGGACCACCAGGGCACTTGAGTTGAGGGCACCGGCCGGGCAGTCGCCGCGGCGGGCAGTTGCCGTGCTCTCGCCGGTCTCGTCTCTTGCCTCGCTTGCGTCGCCGGCCGGCGTGGTGCCGGGCGCTGGCCTGCCGCCGGCCCCGGCCCGGCGCTGTCCTCACAGCGACGCGAGGTCACGGGTAACCAGCCGGAGCAGAAAGCCGCCGCTGACTGCGGCCGGACAGTGGGGGCAGACATGCTTCTCCTTCACAGTGACAGAGGGCGCGACGACGGCATCACGACTCCGCCGTCATGGCCGGTACGGCAGTGGGTTCCGGGGCAATGGGCACGCTTACGCTTCAGGGGCGCGGCCTCCAGCCGGGCGCCGTATCCGGAACGGATCGCGCCGCGTCGCGCACGGCAGGTCGCGTGCGGCCCTGGGAGGCGTGCGGATGTGACGTACGCTCGCGCAGGCATGAGCTGTGCGTAAGCCCTGAAGGGGCGGGTGTGGGTGCCGAGTTGGTCAGCGACGTCGTGGTTCGGCGATGGAGTTGGACATAACCCCTCCTCGGTTCGGATGAGAACATGACATGCCGACCAGACCTCACGAAGGAATGTTCCTCACGGCCCGCTGGAAACTTAGTTCGAGACGAACCAGAGCGTCAACGAACTCGCGGTCTTGTCTTGATGCGCAAGATTTATGGCAAAGTTGAAGGAAAGTAGGCACCGGCAGGCGCTGGAAGGGTGTATTTGCAGCCTGGTTGAGCGCGGCGCGACCTCACGGTACCGCTCGGGGCCTGATGGCATGAACAAGGCCTGATCGGTGACCCTGCTCGATCCGGAGCCGAGAAAGTGGCGCTGCGGACGAGGCCGATGGAGACCTTCGCGATCGATGAGGGGAAGCCGCGCCGGGGGCGCGGCCAGTGCCGCGGGGCCCGTCGCGGCAGCACGCGAAAATCGCTGTCCGGTTGCCGGAGCCGGGTGATAGACAGCCGACGTGGAAAAGACCCTGGAGTTCCCCGTCCTGCTGCGGCTGATCGACGAACGGTCGATCGCGTTCCGGGCCGCGGTCGCCTCCGCGCCCGGCCTCGACGTGCAGGTGCCGGCCTGTCCCGAGTGAACGCTGTTCGATCTGGTGCAGCACCTGGGCAAGGGGCGCCGCCGCTGGGCCGCCACCGTCGCCACAGGGCCTGCCGACGCTCCCCCGGCCCGGACCGCTTCGGAAGGTGCCCCGGCTGCGCCCCGGGAGCGCGAGGCCCTGCTGGCCTGGTCGGCCGAGTCCACGCAGCAGTTGCTGAGCGCACTGCGGGAGACCGGCCCGGATCGCGGCTGCTGGACGTGGTGGGGTGGGTCGCAGTCGCCGCAGACCTGCGGTGCCGTCGCCCGGCACCAGCTTCAGGAGGTGGCGGTGCACACCTACGACGCCCAGGTCACCCTGGGCGCCCCGCAGCCGCTGCCGGACGAGGCGGCACTCGACGGTGTCGACGAGTTCCTGTCCACCTGCTGCGTTACGACGGACGCCTGGCCGCACGCGCCGGCCGCCGTCGACTACCACGCCGCCGAGGGCCGATCCTGGCGCCTGTCCCTCTCCGCCGACGGCGCACGGACTGCCCGCATCCCCACGCCCGGCACCATGCCCGCCACCGCACCCGGCGAGCACCCGGACGCGGCCGACGCCTCCGCCCGGGGCACGGCCAGTGAGCTGGTCCTGGCCCTGTACGGCCGTATTCCGGTGGACGCCCTGAAGCTCGACGGCGACCGACGTCTCTTCGACCTGCTCCTGGCCTGGGACCCGGAATAGGACGGCGGCTTGATCAAGCCTGGCTGGTACCCGAGCTCGGTCTGCTGCCCCATCCCGCACCGGGCGGCCTTCTGCCGTGGGCGGAGCCTGGAGCCCCGGGGCCTGCGTGTGGTCGACCCCGAGCTGACACCCTGCTGAGCCCCGTCCTGTCCGCGCTCGGCGTCCGGCGTCCGCCGTCCCGGCGCCGGCGCCGGGACGGCTGCTACCACCTTTTGGTCTCAGGCGGACAGCCAGACCTCCCGCACCGGGCGCAGCGGGTCGTGTGCGACGCGCGGCTCGCCGTTCCAGAGCATCACCTCCCGCCCCTCGGCGGTGTACCGAGGCCAGGCGGAGCCCGGGTCCAGGTCCCGTACGAACGCCACCCAGGCGGCGTGCACGGCGTCGGCGAGGTGCTGCGGCGGGGCGTCACCGAGGGCGGCGCGGACGCCTTCCGCGCCGAGCAGGTCGAAGGCGAACGGCAGGTCGACGCAGTGGTACGCCGCGCCCGCGAAGCCCGGCGCGGTGGCGGCCCACTCGAACTGGTAGAGCCAGGTCGGCCGGGAACGCCGGGCCCGCGCGTCGGCGACGGCCAGCGTGGGCGCGCGGAAGGTGGTGTCCGTGATCGCCTGGCCCATCAGGACCGCCGGCTCGCCCGCGTACCGCTCGTACATCTTGAGGAAGAGCCGGGTGCGGTCGGCGTCGAGGCCGAGGGAGGCGAGCAGACCACGTACGTCGGCGTCGGTGGCTCCCGGCTGCGGCATGCCGTTGAACTCGTGCGCCGTGAAGCCCGCCATCAGCGGGATGTCCGCGCCCGCGTCGCCCGCGGTGAGCGCGTCCGGCACCGGGTGCGGGATCAGCTCCCCGTCGGCGAAGGGCGCGAGGACGAGCATCGGCAGCTGTCCCCGGTCCGGCCCGGGCGCGGCCAGCGCGTCCTGGTGGGTGAGCAGGTCGCCGTCCGGCACGTCCCGCAGCGCGGCGGCGGTCGCCGGGACGCCGGTACGGGCCGTGAAGAGCCGGTTGACGGCCTCGGCCACCTCCCGTCCCTGCGGCTGCATCACGGCACCCGACACCGAGATGGCGGCCCGGAACAGGCCGCTCGCGGCCGGCGTGGCGAGCAGCGTCTGTACGGCCCCGCCGCCCGCCGACTGGCCGGCGACGGTGACCTTGGCGGGGTCGCCGCCGAAGCAGGCGATGGTGTCGCGTACCCATTCCAGCGCCGCGATCCAGTCGCGTACGCCCCGGTTGTCGGGCGCGTCCGGCAGGTGGAGGAAGCCCTCGATGCCGAGCCGGTAGCCGAGGGAGACCAGGACCACGCCGTCCCGGTTGAAGGCCCCGCCGTCGTACCAGGGGCTCGCGGCGGACCCGGCGACGAAGCCGCCGCCATGGATCCACACCAGGACCGGCAGCCCGGCGTCCGGGGACGGGTCCGGGGTGAAGACGTTGAGGTTGAGCGTGGACTCGCCGGGGATGGTCGGCTCGGGGATCGTGGTGACCTCGGCGAACGGCCGGCGCTGCGCGGTCGGCCCGTACGCGGTCGCGTCGAGGACGTCCGACCACGGCTCGGGCGGTACGGGCGCGGCGAACCGGAGTGCGCCGACCGGCGGCTGCGCGTAGGGGATGCCGAGGAACCGTACGCCGGTGGCGTGGCGCTCCCCGCGCACGGGGCCACGTGGCGTACGGACGGTGAGGTGCGGCATGAAGGGTTTCTCCTCTGGGTGCGGTCAGGAGCGGGGGGCGTCGTGGGTGACGTAGTGCTTCACCCGGGCGAGCTCCCTCGTGGCGTCGGCCCTGGCGCCGTACGTACGGTCGGCGGTGACCGGCGCGACGGCGATGTGGCCCCGGCCGAGCAGGGCGGTGGAGTCCGCGTCCTTCACGGTCTCGGTGCACCGGTCGCCGGGGTGGTTGGCGCACACGCCCATGGTGATGTCGTAGGTGTCGCCCCCCGTCTGCTTCGGCTGGTAGGCGTGCCACACGACCTGACCGTGGCCGACGCTGGTCCACACCGGGGCGTTGGCCCGCTGCCCGGCGCTCACGTCCGGGTAGTCCACCTTGAGCGCGAACCGGTCGGTGAACAGGTCGCGTTCGCGCATCCCGCCGAGGAAGGCGGCGGCGAACCGGGCGTGGGCACGGTAGTTGGCGACCGGGAAGCGCATCTGGGTCGCGTCCCCGGAGGAGGAGAAGGCCACGGCGGGCACGCCTTGGTCGATGGCGGCGATGGCGGCGCCGACCGTGCCGGAGTCGTTGACCTGGGCGCTGACGTTGGGCCCGGAGTTGATGCCGGTCACCACCAGGTCGGGGCCGTCCGCCCAGCCGGCCTTCGCGGCGAGGCCCCCGCGCAGCGCGAACTTGACGGTGTCGGCCGGGGTGGCGCTCGGGCTGTCGGCGCCGCACGGGCCGTCGGACAGGCAGATGCCGTAGACGGGCGAGCCGGAGGGGGTGCCGGCGCAGTCGTCGCCGTAACCGGCGGGCAGCTGGGCGCGCCGGGCGAGCGTGAGCGTGCCGCCGTTGGTGACGGCGGTGCCCTTGCCGGACTGCACCTGCCACGGCGCCATGACGACGACGTCGGCGCCCGCGTCGCACAGCGCCTTGCGGATCTCGTACAGGCCGAGTCCGTCGGAGTTCGACGCCTTGGCGGCCTGCATGGAGTCGTCGTTGGACAGCAGCACGCGCAGCCCGGCGAGCGGTCGGCCGTCGGCGCTGGACTGCGGGCCGGCGGTGTCGGCGGCGGCGGCCACGCCGAGGCAGGCGAGGGCGACGCCGGTCGCGGTGGCGGCGAGGAGTCTGCGCGGGGTGGAAGGCATGGGTGAGGGGTGTCCCTTCGGGCGGAGAAGTACGAACCGGGGGCGGCGCGTGTCAGGTGTCGCCGCCCCCGGCGGCTCGGGGAGGGGGTGCGGTGCTCCGCGGTGCGGCAGTGTGCGGTGTGCGGCAGTGTGCGGCGTGCGAGGGCCGGGCATCGGTGGGCCGACGCCCGCCGACTCGGGAGCGGGCGCGGTGGCTCCGCGGTGCAGCTCGGGGTCGGGGCGCGGCGGCTCAGATGGCCAGGCCCGACCCGTACGGGAAGACGGGGTCGGCCGTGTCGTGCGGTACGTCGGGGCTGGAGGCCTCGACGGCGGCCATGGAGCGGGGCATCTCGAACGGCAGCCGCCCCTCGGCCGTGGCGCGGCCGAAGGCGACGTCCAGCAGCGCCTCGTCGCTCGCGCCGTAGTCGGCGATGAGCGCGGCGGCCCGTTCGGCGATCTCCGGGACGACGGCGGGCCGTTCGAGGTTGAGCAGGACGACGGTCGGTACGGCGTCGAGCAGCCGCAGGATCGGCTTGAGCTCCTCGTCGGTGAAGTCCAGGCGCCCGGAGTGGAACAGCGACTCGAACCTGTTGTCCCGGTGCTCGTACGGGGTATGGAGCCGCAGCACCGCGAGGTCGGCGTCGGCCGGGTCGGCCACCACCTCGCCGTACCCCGCCGCGACGCGGGCGTCGACGCCCTCGGCGTACAGCCTCGGGCGCCGGCCCGCGGCCCCGGCCGGCAGGGTCTTGTCGCGGTTGACCAGGACGGTGAGGGAGCGGCGCTGCGCGGCCTCGCCGGCGGCGCGGAACTCGCTGTTGCCGACGACTTCCTCCGCCAGGTCGGGGTCGACGTACGGGTGGTCGAAGAGCCCGAGGACGAACTTCTCGCGCAGCAGGCGGCGTACGGAGGTGTCGATGCGCTCCTCGGCGACACGGCCGGTGCGGACCAGCTCGACCACGGTCCCGGGGCAGGCCTCGCCGCCGAACTGGTCGGCGCCCGCGTCGAGGGCCTTCGCCGCGCGCTCGGCGACGGTGAGGTGCTCGACGCCCCAGGCGCGGGCCTGGTGCGGCTCCCCGAAGATCGACGCGTCCGTCAGCAGGCCCCAGTCGGTGCAGACGATCCCCTCGAAGCCGAGTTGTTCGCGCAGCAGACCGGTGATGACGCCCTTGTTGAAGCCGAAGCCGACCTCTTCCCAGTCGGTGCCGATGGGCTGGCCGTAGTACGGCATCATCTGCGACGCCCCGGCGGCGATGGCGGCCTTGAACGGCTCCAGGTGGTGGTCGCGCATACCGCCCGGGTAGACCTGCTCCTTGCCGTGCGGGAAGTGCGGGTCCTCGCCGTCCTTCTGCGGGCCGCCGCCCGGGAAGTGCTTCACCATGGTGGCCACGCTGTGCGGGCCGAGCGTGTCGCCCTGGAAGCCGCGGATGTACGCCTGGACCAGTTCGCTCGTCAGGGTGGCGTCGGCGCCGAACGTGCCGGACTGGCGCGACCAGCGGGGCTCGGTCGCGAGGTCGATCTGCGGGTGCAGGGCGACGCGGAGGCCGACGGCGAGGTACTCGCGGCGGGCGATGTCGGCGAAGCGGTGGACGAGTTCGGGATCGCGGGTGGCGGCGAGCCCGGTCGGCTCGGGCCAGGCGGAGAACGCGCCGGCCTGGATCGACGCGCCGATGTTGGCGGTGAAGGAGTGGCGCGGGTCGGTGGAGACGGTCACCGGGATGCCGAGGCGGGTGCCGGCGGCGATCTCCTGGACGGCGTTGTGCCACTCGGCCATCTGCCGGGGCCCGGCGGTGCCGACCAGGTTGAAGTGGCTCATCAGCTTGGACCGCAGCAGGCCGGTGGTGTCGGAGGGGATCATGGCGTCGTCGCCCGCCTCGACCGGGCGGCCGTCGGGGTGCATGGCCAGCATGGTGTGGAAGAGCAGGCCGGCCTTCTCCTCCAGCGTCATGCGGGCGAGGAGGTCGGCAACGCGCGCGTCCACGGGGAGAGACGGGTCCTGGTAGGGGTGGCCGTCGTTGCGGGGCGGTGCGGCAGGCATGGGTTCTCCGGGGACAGGGGGGTGGACAGCGGGGTCGGCGGACGCCGTGGTCAGCGGACGCCGCGGATCGGGACGACGGACAGGGCGCCGAGGACGGTGATCACGGCACCGGTGATGAAGAGCGCTGTGTAGCCACCAAGTGAGGCGACGACCAGCGAGGCCATGAAGGGCGCGATGATCTGGGGACCGGCGTTGGCGATGTTCAGGACGCCCATGTCGCGGGCGGCGTCGTCCGCGCTCGGCAGCACCAGCGTGACCAGTGCCGTGTCCACGGCCATGAAGCAGCCGAACGACAGCCCGGTGACCACGGAGAAGACGAGCATGCCGGTCCAGGTCGGGCTGACCACCGGCACCAGCATGCCGAGCGCGGTGAAGACGCAGGAGACCGCGATGAACGGCTTGCGCCGGCCGATCCGGTCGGAGAGCACACCGCCGACCACCGTCGCCAGCAGCGTGCAGACCGCGCTGACCGGCGAGATGATCGCCACCGCGGCGGCGGGGGACATGCCCTCGGGCAGGTCGATGTGGTCCTGGAGGATGTACAGCTGGTACAGGAAGACGGCGAAGTAGCCGAGCATCATCAGGAACCGGCCGATGAACGCCCACCGGAAGTCGCCGGCTTTCAGGGCGGACCCGAACGCGGCGAGCTGCCGGCCCAGCGGCACCGTCTCCACCTCGGGGAGCTTCTGCTCCCGTACGAGAGCGGTGAAGAGCACCGCGACGCCGGCGATGACCGCGCCGAGGACGAGGTAGCCCGTGCGCACGTCGTGCGGGACGAACGTGGCGGCGACGGTGACGCCGATGATCGTGCCGATGGGGACGCCCATGCCGACCATGGCGGAGGCGAGCCCCCGGCGTTCCATGGGCACCCGGTCGGGGACGACGGCGGTGATGGCGGCCTGGTAGACGTTCATCATCGCCTGCACCAGGCACCAGCCGATGGTGACCAGCAGGATCGTCTTCATCGCGCCCAGCAGCGCGAGCGCGCCCAGCGCGGCGAGGCCGCCGCCGAGGATCCAGGGGTTGCGCCGCCGGGAGCGGTCCGAGAGCAGTCCGGCCAGCGGGTTGAACAGGGTCGCGAAGACGGCGGCGATCCCGGAGACCAGGCCCAGGTTGGCGATCTTGTTCGCCGGATCGAGCAGCTCGACCTGTACGGGCAGCAGCACCTGCCCTACGCCCATGTAGACCATGAACATCGCGGTGTTGCCGACGGCGAGCAGGAACAGCAGCCTGCCCAGCGGGCCCCCGGTACGCGTCGCCGCGGAGGCTGGAACGGACGGTGGTACGGGGACGCGGTCGGTCTCGGATCTGGACATGTCCGGCTCCTCGGGGTGCGGCGGCTCTCGCGGACGGAAGAGGGGAAGGGGTACGGGATCGCCGAAGGCGAGGAACGGGGATCGGGGAACGGCGCATTCGTGGGGGGCGCAGGCGAGGGGGACGACCGTGATCGCCGGAATGCTCCGTACCGGGCGTGGGGGTGACCCCGCCGTTCGGGCGAGCACAGGCAATCACGAATACCGAGTGGGTAGTAGGTTTTGTGAATGTGGCGTGGGTCACAGCGATCCGGCCCGGCTCACCGGCTGGTTAAGGTGCTTCCCATGGATCACGAGGACGAGCGGACGGCGCGTACGAAAGCCCCACGAAACGGCAAGACGGCCGCGGCTCGCGGCGGCTACGCCGTGGGGGACGAGCGGCGCCTGCGCATCCTGGACGCGGCGGTGGAGCACTTCGCCCAGTGGGGCTTCCACGCCTCCTCCCTCGCCCGTATCGCCAAGGACGTCGGCATCACCCAAGGCGGCCTGCTGCACCACTTCCGCAGCAAGGAGGACCTGCTCGTCTCCGTGCTGGAGCGCAGCGAGGAACACGACATCGAACGGTTCTTCTCGACCGGGTTCGACTCCGCCGCCGAGTGCTTCCTGCGCCTGCTCGAACTCGTCGACTACAACAGCCGCCGTCCCGGCCGGACCCGGATGTTCAACGTCCTGGTCGGCGAGTCCTCCGACCCCGGCCACCCCGCCCACACCTTCTTCACCCGGCGCTACCGCGCGGTCCTGCGTGACCTGTCCGACACCCTGCGGCGCGGCGTCGACTCGGGTGAACTCCGGCCGGGGACTGACTGCCTGACGGAGGCTCAGGAAATCATCGCCGTCATGGACGGGCTCCAGCTCCAGTGGGCGCTGGATCCCGATTCGATGGACATGGCCGACCGGCTGCGACGCCATCTGGACCGCGTCTACCGCTCGCTCTCGATCACGGGGGCGGCTCTGCCGCCGGGACCCGAGGACGACGCCGACGCGACGGACCGCTGAGCCGGACAGCGGTCAGGCCTCCGTAGCGCCCCCTCTCCAGCACGCCGGCCGCACCGGACCGGCGTCGGACCGGCGTCGATCGCGAGGATTACGCGGCGGCCCCGCTGTCCACGGGGAGATCGGCCAGCCGCCACTCGAGCATCCCGTCGGTCAGCCGGACCGCCTTGCGACCGCGAGCGTTCAGCAGCCGTACGGCGTCGTGGGCGAGGACGCAGTAGGCGCCGCGGCAGTACGCGACCACCTCGACGTCGCTCGGCAACTCGTCGATCCTTTCGGCGAGTTCGTCGACGGGGATGGAGACCGCGCCGGGGATGTGGCCGGCGGCGTACTCCTCCACCGGGCGGACGTCGAGGACGACGACCCCGCCCGCCCGGGCGCGCGCCAGCAGTTCCTCGCGGTCGACCTCCTCGGCGTCGTCCGCGCCGAGGTAGGCGGTGCGGGCCGGCTCGACGCCGGCCTGATGGGTCCGGGCGACCTGGCGCAGCAGGGCGTAGAGGGCGGCGACGTCGTCGCCGGCCAGCCGGTAGTGGATGCGTACGCCGTCGCGACGGGTGGCCACGAGTCCGGCCTGCTTGAGGGTCTGCAGATGCGCCGAGGCAGTGGTCAGGTTCAGCCCCGCGGCCCTGGCGAGCGCGTCGACAGAGCGCTCGCCCTGCGCCAGCAGATCGAGCAGTTCCAGGCGCTTCCCGCTGCTCAGAGCCTTGCCGGTGCGTGCGAAGGCGTCGTACAGCGCGGCTTTGCGCGCGGGGTCTCCCATGGCTTCCTCCAGTATTCCATGGAATAGTGTAACCAAGGACGGGTGCTGGAGCCCTCCGCACCTTCCGCGCACCCTGGAGGATCCGATGGGCTTCGCCGACGATCACCTGATACCGCTGGTCGATGAGGGCCTGGGCAACAGCGCCTACCTCGTCAGCCTCGGCGACGGACGGGCCCTGGCCGTGGACGCGAGCCGTGATCTGCGTGCACTGCGCGCTGCTGCCGCGCGGCGTGGGCTCACGGTCGCCTTCGCCGCCGACACCCACCTGCACGCCGACTTCCTGTCCGGTGCGGTGCAGCTGGCCGCCGACGACGGCGCGGCCGTGCTCGCCTCCGCCGCCGGCAACCGGGCCTTCCCGCACACCGGGCTCACCGACGGCGACGAGACGGACCTCGGCGGCCTGACTCTGCGCGCGCTGGCCACTCCCGGCCACACCGACGAGCATCTGTGCTTCCTGCTGCTGGACGGCACCCGCGAGCTCGGCGTCTTCACCGGCGGTTCCCTGATCGTCGGCTCGGCCGCCCGTACGGACTTGCTGGGCGCCGACCGCGCGGAGGAGCTGGCCCGCGCCCAGTACCGCTCACTGCGGCGCCTGGCCGAACTGCCGGACGTCACGGCGGTGTGGCCGACGCACGGCGCCGGATCCTTCTGTTCCGCGCCGCCGGGTGCCGAGCGCACCACCACCATCGCCGCGCAGAAGCGGGCCAATGCCCTGCTCGCCGCGCCGGACGAGGACACCTTCGTACGCCTGTTGCTCGGCAGTCTCGGCTCCTACCCCGCGTACTTCGACCGCCTGAGCGAGGTGAACCGGCGTGGGCCGGCCGTTCTGCGTTCGGCGCCGGTCCTGCCCGCGCTCTCCGTGGACCAGGTGCGCCACCTGATCGGCGAGGGGGCCCAGGTCGTCGACGTACGCCCCGTGGCGGACTTCGCCGCGGGCCACATCCCCGGTGCCGTCTCCATCCCGCTGCGGGACCAGTTCGCCACCTGGCTCGGCTGGCTGCTGCCCGACGACACCCCGCTCGTGTTCGTCGGCGCCGCCGGCCAGGACCTGGCCGACGTCACCTGGCAGGCGCTGAAGATCGGCCATGAGCGGCTGGCAGGACACCTCGGCGGCGGTATGGACGCCTGGACCGCGGGTGGTGGGGAGCGGGAACGCATCGAGCTGCTCACCGCCGACCGGATCGCCGGCCGCCCCGTCCTCGACGTCCGCCAGCGGGCCGAGCACACGGCCGGACACATCCCCGGCGCGGTCCACATCGAACTCGGCGAGCTCACCGGACACAGCGACGAGGCACCTCGGCGCCCCGTCGTGGCCTGCGGTCACGGTGAACGTGCCATGACCGCGGCCAGTTTGCTGCAGCGATCCGGACACAAGGATCTCGCCGTCCTCGACGGCGGGCCGGCCGACTGGTCCAGGGCCACCGGCCGTCCGTTGGAGAAGACCGCGTGACCGCCCCCGTCACCGGCGGGACCCGCCGCGGCGTACGCCTCGGACTGCGGCCCAACCTCGCCCAGTTCAGCCTGCTCGTCGTCATCAACGCGCTGGTCGGCGGCATGCTCGGCCAGGAGCGCACCGTCCTGCCGCTGCTCGCCGACGACGTCTTCCACCTGTCCGCGTACACCGCGGCCATGACCTACATCCTGGCCTTCGGCGCCACCAAGGCCGTCACCAACTTCTTCGCCGGCACCTGGTCCGACCGTTACGGGCGCAAACCGGTTCTCATCGCCGGATGGCTCATCGCCCTGCCCGTGCCCGCGATGCTCGCCTGGGGCCCGTCCTGGGGCTGGATCATCGCCGCCAACGTCCTGCTCGGCGTCAACCAGGGCCTGACCTGGTCCACCACCGTCATCATGAAGATCGACCTGGCCGGCCCGGAGCGCCGCGGCCTGGCCATGGGCTTCAACGAGGCTGCCGGATACGTCGCCGTCGCCGCCACCGCCATGGCCACCGGCGCCATCGCCGAGCACGCCGGGCTGCGACCCGAGCCGTTCCTGCTCGGTGCCGCCTACGTCGTACTGGCCCTGGGCCTGTCCACCCTCGCGGTACGCGAGACCCGCGACCACGCCCGCTTCGAAGCCGCCGGCCACGTCCCCGCGACGGGCAGCGGGCACGACGGGGAACTGACCACCCGCCGGATCGCCCGCCTCACCAGCCTTCACGACAAGGCCCTGTCCGCCGCGAGCCAGGCCGGTCTGGTCAACAACCTCAACGACGCCCTCGCCTGGGGCATCTTCCCCCTGCTCTTCGCCAGGCACGGCATGTCCGTCGCACAGATCGGCATCCTCGCCGCGCTCTACCCGGCCGTCTGGGGCGCCGGCCAGATGCTCACCGGCTGGTGGTCGGACCGTATCGGCCGCAAACACCTGATCACCGCCGGGATGCTGCTCCAGGCCGCCGCCATCGCCCTCGTCGCCGCCGGCACCACCTTCGCCGTCTGGGCCGCCGCACAGGTCCTCCTCGGCATCGGCACCGCGCTGGTCTACCCCACCCTGCTCGCCGTCATCGGCGACGTCGCCCACCCCGCCTGGCGCGCCCGCGCCGTCGGCGTCTACCGCCTCTGGCGCGACGGCGGCTTCGCGGTGGGCGCCCTCCTCGCCGGAGCCCTCGCCGACGCCTACAGCCTGACCACCGCCATCTGGGCCATCGCCGCCCTCACCGCCGCCTCCGGCCTGGTGGTGGCGGTACGGATGTACGAGACACACCCTCGCACCTGACGATCCGTACAAGGCCACCGCCCTCCGCCAGGCCGGCTCAACCGGCGAATCGGACTGCTCAGGCGCCGCCTCGTGCCCGTCAGCTGCGGGCGCGCTGGGTGGCCGCGATGCAGCCGAGGACGATCAGAGCGGTGAGCACGGCGAGCGGCGAGAGCTGTTCGCCCATGAGCAGGACCGCCCACACGAGGGTGATCAGGGGCTGGGCAAGCTGGATCTGGCTCGCCTTGGGCACCCCGATGGCGGCCATGCCCCGGTACCAGACGACGAACCCGCCGAACTGGGACACGGCGGCGAGGTAGGCCATTCCCACGGCCGCCTTGGCGGTCATCTGTACCGGTTCCCAGGGCAGGGAGAGGGCCGTCACGAGGGCGGACACCGGCAGAGCGGCGACGACGCCCCAGGCGATGACCTGCCAGCCGGGCATGTGGGACGCGAGACGGCCGCCCTGGGCGTACCCGGCGGCGCACACCACCAGGGCGCCGAAGAGGTACACGTCGCCGAGCGTCGGCAGGCCGTGGCTCTGCTGGAGCGTGAAGCCGACCACGGTGACGGCGCCGAGGATCGCGGCCGTCCAGAACACGCGCGAAGGCCGCCGTCCGGTCAGGGCGGCCGAGATGGTGGCGGTGGCCAGTGGCAGTACGCCGATGACAACGGCCGAGTGCGCGGTGGTGGAGGTCTGCAGGGCGAGCGTGCTCAGCAGGGGGAAGCCGACGACGCAGCCGCCGGCCACGGTGAGCAGACCCGGCCAGTGCTGCCGCGCGGGCACCGGCACGCGCGCACCGTACAAACAGGCGGCGGCGAGCAGGGCCGCCAGCAGACCCCGAACGCCGGTCGCCGTCCACGGGCCGAAGCCGTCCAGGGCCCACACGGTGGCAGGGAAGCTGAAGGAGAAGGACACCACGCCGAGAGCGGCCAGGAGGGTGCCGGTACCGTTGCGGACCGCTATCGCCGAAGAAAGAGTAGCGCTATCTTGTACTGTCATGAATGACAGTAGCAGTGTGGAGCGCCTGGCCGCGACCTTGCGGGACGAGCTGAACCGCTATCCGGAGGGTCAGAAGCTGCCCTCCAGCCGGGCGTTGGTGGCGCGGTATCAGGTGAGTCCTGTGACGGTCTCCCGGGCGATCGCCGCCCTCGCCGCCGAAGGGCTCGTCACCTCCCGTCCCGGTGCCGGGGTGTTCAAGGCGACCGCCCGCCGTGTCGCGGGCGGCGTCGGCGACGTCTCCTGGCAGGAGGTCGCCCTGAGCGCGGACGCGCCGCACGCCGCCGTCCACGCGGGCAGCCGCGGCGCGGGCGCCGCCGGGGTCCTGGCCACGCTCACCACTCCTCCGCCCGAGGTCATCGACCTCAACGGGGGTTATCTGCACGCGGCGCTCCAGCCGGAGCGGGCGCTGGCCGCCGCCCTGGCCCGGGCCGGCCGCCGGCCCGGCACCTGGTCCCGCCCCCCGGTGGAGGGCCTGGCCGAGCTGCGGGACTGGTTCGCCCGCGACATCGGCGGGCCGGGCGGCTCGCTCGACGCCTCGGACGTCCTGATCACCGCCGGGGCCCAGAGCGCGCTCACCACCGCCCTGCGGGCCCTGACGACTCCCGGCTCCCCCGTCCTGGTCGAATCGCCCACCTATCCGGGCATGCTCGCCATCGCCCGCGCCGCCGGGCTGCGGCCCGTCCCGGTGCCGGTCGACGCGGACGGTGTACGTACCGATCTGCTGGCCGAGGCGTTCGAGGCCACCCGGGCCCGGGTGTTCGTCTGCCAGCCGCTGTTCCACAACCCCACCGGAACCGTCCTGCCCCCGCCGCGCCGCGCCGCTGTGCTGAGGATCGCCCGGGCGGCGGGCGCCTTCGTCGTCGAGGACGACTTCGCCCGCCGTCTGGTGCACGCCGACTCCCCGTCCCTGCCGCTCCCGCTGGCCGCGGACGACCCGGACGGCGTCGTCGTCCATGTGCGCTCGCTCACCAAAGCCGCCTCCCCCAGCCTGCGGATCGGCGCCCTGTCCGCCCGCGGCCCGGTGCTGGAGCGGCTGCGCGCGATCCAGGTCATCGACAGCTTCTTCGTCCCCCGCCCCCTGCAGGAGACCGCCCTGGAACTGGTCGGCTCCCCCGCCTGGGCCAGCCATCTGCGGGCGCTCGCCGGTGCCTTGCGCGACCGCCGAACCACCCTGCTCGCCGCGCTGGGCAGCGCGCTGCCCGCTCTGCTGCCGCACCGGCCACCGCGCGGCGGATACCACTTGTGGCTGCGGCTGCCCGACGGAACCGACGAGTCCGCCATCACCGCGGCCGCCCTGCGCCACGGCGTGGCCGTCACTGCCGGAAGCCCCTACTTCACCGCCGAGGCACCCGCCCCACACCTGCGGCTCAGCTATGTCAGCACCCCAGGCACCGCACAACTGGAGGAAGGCGTCCACCGACTCCGCCAGGCCCTCCCGGCGGCGGCGTAAACAGGGGACGCTTGCGTCGCTCACGGCCCGCCGTTCGTCAAGTCGACGGCCGCCTCCAGGGTGTGCGTCGCGAAAGTTCACCGACCGGCCCGGAGGTGCCATGCCCCTGCAGATGAAGTTGACCGCGATAACACTCGACTGCTCCGATCCGCTGGGTCTGGCGGCCTTCTACCAGCAGGCCACCGGCCTCGAACCCCACCCACGGTCGGACGCCGACTTCGCCGCTCTGACCCGTGAGGACGGATTCTTCATCGGCTTCCAGCGGGTCGACGACTACCGGGCTCCACGCTGGCCCGACCAGTCCGTTCCCCAGCAGTTCCACCTCGACTTCGCCGTCGAGGACCTGGACGAGGCCGAGACCCGGCTCCTGGAGCTGGGCGCGGGCAAGCCGGTTCACCAGCCGGGTCGGGACAGGTGGCGCGTCTTCACCGATCCCGCCGGGCACCCCTTCTGCGTGGTCAGAGGCAAGGAAGGCGAGCCGGCCCAGGGACATGCCGGCCCGTGTCCGGCCTTCGGCCTTCGGCCTCGCTGCCCGAACGCTCAGACAGGCGCCGCCCTCGTCGCCCTCACCGAGGTGCGGCGCAGTGCGCGCGCACCTTTCGCGGGGGGGGCGAAAGGTCCGCTGACCCCGTGCCGGCCGACCGGTAGAGTCGGTCCCCCTCCCCGATCTCCGCGAGGCAGTCACCCGGATGCGACACTCGGCAGTAGGTATCGACATCGGCGGCACCAAGCTCCTCATGTACGCGCAGATCCACGGGGACGATGAACCCGTCATCCGCCGCGTCACCACCGGTCCCGACGCCACCCAGGACGAGATCGGTACCGCGATCGCCACGTTCCTCACCGACAACGGCCTGGCACCGGCCTCCGTCGGCATCGCCGTTCCCGGACTGGTCGACAACGGCCGCGTCGCCGTCTGCGACGTCCTGCCGGCCCTGAACGGCTGGCCCGGCCCCACCGGTCTGGGCGTCCCCCACCTCCTGGTCAACGACATCCGGGCCGCCCTCGCCCGGGAGGCCGAAGGGCGCCACAGCGCCTCGACCCTCGTGGTGATGCTCTCCGGCACCGCCATCGGCTCCGCCTGTCTCCACCGGGGCCGGGTCGTCCGCGGCTCCCGGGGGTGGGCGGGCGAAGTCGGGAGCATGCCGGTACCGACCGCCCACGGCATCAAGCGCCTCGACGAACTCGCGGGCGGAGCCGCGATCGTACGCGCCACCGGCCTCCGCCCGGACCAGGTGCACGCCGCGCTCGCCGCCGACGACGCAGGCGTCCGGGACATCGTCGACGCGGCCGGAGAATCCTTCGGGCTGGCCATCGCCACGCTGGTGAACATCCTCAACCCCGACGTCCTCCACACCGCCGGCGGAACCCTCGACTACCCCGGCTACTGGACCACCGCCCTCGCCACCGCCCGTGCCCACACCCTGCCGGAGCTGTGGAGCGCCTGCACCGTCGCCCGGGTCCACGACCCCGCCCTGGTCGTTGCCCAGGGTGCCCTGCGCCTGGCCAAGGCCGCCGCGGCCGAGGAGGACTGGATCGCCCAGTACGTCTGACCGTCCCTTCAGCGGCAAGGCGCCTTGGGTCGGCGCCAGCAGCGGCGGCGGACCCAGCGGTCCAGGAGTCCGCGGCCCCGCACGCCATGGGCCGTGGTCGCGCCCGGCAGGCGTGGTCACTCGCTGACCAGGCCCCGCAAGTCGGTGATCCGGTATCCACGGGACTCGAAGGCCTCGATGATCCGTGGCAGCGCCTCGGCGTCGAGGACCGGGCCCTTACCGTCCGGAACCCCGATGTGCATCTGCAGGATCGCGCCCGGCCGCAGGGCGTCCACGGCCCGCCGTACCGCCTTGTCCACCGTCATCCCTCCGGCCGCGCCCAGATATCCTTTGGTGTCGGTGGTGAACTCGATGTCGGCGAAACCCAGGCCGTTGACTTCCGTGATGTGCCGCTCGGTGGTTTCCCCGTAAGGGAAGCGGAAGAACGGCAGCGGCACCGCTCCGGACGCCGCCCGGATCGCCCGGTCCGCCGTCAATACCTCACTCGCCCGCCCGGGCGCGGTCAGGTCCGCGAAGTAGGGGTGGCTGTAGGAGTGGTTGCCCAGGCCGTATCCGGCCGTCGCGATCCGGCGGACCGCCTCCGGGCAGCGGTCGGCGAAGTCACCCGTCAGGAAGAACGTGGCCGGCGTCTTGTGGCGGCCCAGGACGGCCAGCACCGTATCCAGTCCCCGGTCGTTCCACGCCGCGTTGAACGTCAGCGCGACCACCCGCTGTTCGGTCCGCATCGTACGGTTCTCCGACCCGAACAGCGCCCGCAACCGTGTCTCGTCCCACCGCTGCGTGGCCACCGCCGCCCGCTGCTGCACCTGAGCACGTCCCACCGGTGCCACGATGGTGCCCAGCACCACCGCAGCCACCACCACCGCGGCCTTGGAAAGAAGTTTCACACCACCACCATCGGCGCGATCCCGCTCCCACTTGAAGGCCGCACCCACTCGTCCTGGACGCCGAGCCCGCAGCTCACAGGCGGACGCGGGCCGCCACGGGCAGGTGGTCGCTGCCGGTCTCGGGCAGCGTCCAGACGTGGGTGAGGAACGCCCCGCGGGCCAGGGCGTGGTCGATCCGGGCCACCGGCAGAGCCGCGGGCCAGCTGAACGCCAGGCCGGTACGCGGTCCGCTCAGGCGCGACGTCACCGGGGCGAGGCCGCGGTCGTCGACCGTACCGTTCAGGTCTCCCAGCAGGATGATCCGATCCACTGGTTCGGCGGCGAGGGCATGCGCGAGCAGAGCGGCGCTCTCGTCACGGCGCGTCGAGCGGAAGCCGCTGAACCCGATGCGTACGGACGGCAGATGAGCCACGTACACGGCAACCGGGCCACGGGGAGTGGACACCGTCGCGCGCAGGGACCGCAGCCATCGCGTCCCCACGCCGCTGGGCCGGATGTCCACCGGCCCGGTTTCGGACAGAGGATGTTTCGACCACAGGCCGACCGTGCCGGCGTTGGCGTGGTGGGGGTACTCGGCCGCCAGAGCAGCGGACACGGCGGGCAGGGCGGAGGGCGTCAGTTCCTCCAGTGCGACGAGGTCGGCACGGGCGTCGAGCAGGGCCCGCGCCGTACCCGCCGGGTCGGGATTGCGGTCGTCGATATTGTGCTGGACGACTGTCAGGTCGTACGCCGCCTCGGGCCGGACGAGCAGCGGCCGGCCGAACACGGCGAGCCAGACCGCCACCAGCACCAGGGCCGCGACGACACCGAGCGGGTTGCGGCGCAGCAGGCCAAGACCCAGCAGCACTGGTGCGAGGAGCCCGAGCCATGGCAGAAACGTTTCTACAAGGCTCCCAAGGCGACCGGGCACGTTCGGGACCACGCCCGGGAAGAGCAACAGGCCCGCGGTGACCGCGGCCGCGGCCGCCGTTCGCATGCCTCGCGGTCGTATGCGCCCCATGTTCGCCGCCATGCCACTGCCGCTCCCCCGCTGCCGGTCCGCCTGGTACGTAGCCGTCCGGCCGCCCCGTGTGCTCCTGGTTCGTACAAATGACGCTCTCCCGGCCCCGATCGGTTCCTCGACCGGTTCCTCGGCCGGCGGCGCGGCCGTTGGTGTGAACACCGTGCCCTTGCCCGGGTGGAGTGGTCCCACACGACTCCGGGGTGTGGTTACGGTGGCTTCCTCCCACTATCGGATGGTCGAGTCATCGGCCTACGGCGGGCCGACCGGCCCATGCACCGCCACCCCCGGCATTCAAGGAGAGGCGCCATGAGCAGCAACACGGAAACCGGTGAAACCACCGGTACCAAGGACAAGGACTACAACCTCATCTGGTACGTCGAGGCGTGCCTGAGCAACGCTCTGCGGCTGGAGACCTACATCAAGGACGCCGAGCGGGAGCAGGACACGGAGGTCGTCGAGCTGTTCCGCAAGGCGCAGTCGGACAGCCGCAAGGGCGCGGAACTCGGCAAGCGGCTGCTGCGTAGCCGGCTGAACGGCTGATCCCCACGACGGCGCCGCGCCGGGGCGCGGAACGGGCGGGCGCGCAGCGCCCCTGCCGCAGGCCTCGTTCCCGGCGCCGGATCCGCAGCTCATCGCTCCTGCGCGGGTCCCGCGTATGGCGGTGCGGGTGGAGTCGGAGCCGCGCCCACGCCGGCGGGGTCCGGACGTGGTGCACCGGGCGTGCGCCGTTGCGCCCCGCACTCGGGTGCACGGTGACCTGCTGGCGGCAGGTCACCGTGGGTCGCATGCCGGGTGGGGCAGCGCGGTCAGAGGCCGAGGGCCCGGGACGCCAGGCTGGTTCCCCGTACGCGTGCCTCGATCTTGGCGAAGGCCAGGTCACGTGAGGTGCTGGAGTCGTCGGCGAACGGCGAGAAGCCGCAGTCGTCGCAGGTGCCCAACTGGTCGAGCGGGATGTACCGGGCAGCGAGCAGCACCCGGTCGCGTACCTCTTCGGCGGTCTCGACCGTGGTGGAGATCGGGTCGGTCACTCCGACGAACACGCGGATCCCCGGCCTCAGTTGCTCGGCGATCAGGTGCAGAACGCGCTCGGGGTCGGGCTCGCTGGCCAGCTGGACATAGAAGTTGCCGACCCTCAGCCGGAAGAGCTTGGGCAGCAGGCCGGCGTAGTCGATGTCCAGGCTGTGGGTGGAGTCCTGGTCCCCGCCCGGGCAGGTGTGCACGCCCAGGCGGGCCCGCTCGTCCTCGCTGAACCGGCCGAGCACCTCGTTGTTGAGGGCGATGAAGTCGTCCAGCACACTCCCTGACGGATCCAGCTTGAGGGACAGCCGGCCTTCCGTGAAGTCGAGTTGGACGCGGTACGCGCCCGCCTCCAGGCAGCCGCGGATGTCGGCCTCGGCCTCGTCGGCGAGATCCCGCAGGAACGCTTCGCGGGAGTAGCCGTCCACGGGCTCGCCGGGGTAGAGCAGGCTGAGGGCGGACGGTGCGATCACCGCCTGTTTGACGGGCCGGTCGGTGTGACGCAGGGCGTCGCGCAGGTAGGTCTCCGCACGGACCTGGTAGCGGAAGGGCCCCGCGGTCAGCCGGGGCAGCTGCCGGGTGTGGCCGTCGGCGAAGGGGATGACGGCGCCGTCCGGGTCGAGGGTGGTGAGACCCGAGAGGGGGTACGTGGCGAAGCTCGGCTTGGCCTGCTCCCCGTCGACCAGGACGGCACAGCCCAGCTGCTCCAGCCTGGCCAGGGTGTCGGCCGTCGCCTGGTCCTGAAGCCTCCTCAATTCTTCGTCGCTCAGCCGCCCTTGGGCGTACTCGGCGAGGGCCGCCTGCAAAGAGCGCGGCCGGGGGATGCTGCCGATGGGCTCGGTGGGGATGCTCATGGTGGGGACCGTAGGAAGCACGGTCGGCCCACGCAACAAGGCGTGGAGGGCGCCCGCGGCCCGTTCGGGCGGGGCCGGCGCTGCGTCATGATCCCGAATCCCGCCGGATCACCGGACGTTGCCAGGGGAACACGGAGCCTCGCATGCGATCGGAGGGGGCCCACCCCGCACGAGACGCCTGGCGAGATTCCCCTGAACGGGCGTCGGGACAGGCATGGGGTTGACGGGCACGGCGGCGTACTCGGCCCACTTCCCTGCGCCGAACGCCCGATCACGCGGGTTGCGACGCCGGAGGCCTCGGCCGCGGCCCGCACCGTCAGGGAGTCAGGCGCGGCAGGACGCGGCGGGCGTTGGCGGTGGTGAGGGAGCGCCAGGTGGCGCCCGGTGAGGGGGTGGGTGCGGTGTCGAGGCTCCGGACGTGGTGCTCGACGCCGGCGGCCGGCGTCCAGACGTGGTCGCTGCCGTAGAGGAGCCGGTCGGGGTCGGCCAGGCTCAGCAGGGCGGGCAGCTGGCGGGGCAGGGCGGGGCCGGCGAGGTCGTAGTAGAGGCGGCGCAGTTGCTCGACCGCGTCCGGGGCGTCGGTGCCGGCGGGCATGAACATCTTCATGAAGCCGTTGATGCGGTCGGCGAGGACCGGCAGCGCGCCGCCGCAGTGCGGGACGATGATCTTCAGGTCGGGGTGGCGCTCCAGGGTGCCGGCCATGAGCAGGTCGGTGACCGTGCGGGCGGTGTCGAAGACGAACTCGATCATCGGCCGGGGCCGCCCGAGCGCGGACTGCTCCCAGCAGACCGGCGATGTGGGGTGCAGGAAGACCACGGCCCTTCGGCGGTCGAGTTCGGCCCAGACCGGTTCGAGGGACGGGTTTCCCAGGTAGGTGCCGTGGGTGTTGGTCTCCAGGACCACGCCGTCGGCGCCCAGGGCGTCGAAGGCGTACGCGATCTCCTCGAGGGAGCCGTCGACGTCCGGCAGCGGCAGGGAGGCGAACAGGCCGAAGCGGCCCGGGTGTTCGCGTACCGCCTCCGCGCCGTCCTCGTTGACCTCGCGGGCCAGGCGGCGGGCGGCGGTGTCGTCGCCGAAGTGCACGCCGGGCGACGACACGGACAGCATGGCGGTGTCGATGCCGCAGCGGTCCATCAGCTCGATGTGGGCCGTGGCGGACCAGGAGGGCCATGCGGGAACGCCGTCGGGCATGCGGTGGCCGGCTTCCTTGGCCCGGCGTACGTAGGAGTCGGTGACGAAGTGGGCGTGGACGTCGACGAGGCCGACGTCCTCGGTGCTGGTCATGGGTGGCTTCTTTCCGGCGGGGGCGTTGGGGGGCGGGTGGCGGTCAGTTCCCGGTGCGCCATTCGTGGCCGGGCAGGAAGGTCACGTCGTACTGCTGCGGCACGGTGCGGAACTTCTCCGGTGCGGGGACGTGCGGCTCGCGCGGCAGGGTGAGTTCCTCGGTGGGGGTGCCGAGGTTCTCGAAGAACCGCTCGAAGGTGCCGCCGGGGCCCGCGGCCACGCCGACGACCCGGCTGTGGTGGCGCTCGATGCGGTAGGCGTGCGCGCAGTTCTTCGGTACGAAGCCGAAGTCGCCCGGCGTGAGCAGCTTTTCGTGCTGTTCGCCCTCCAGGTCCTCGACGAACAGCCGCACCGCGCCGTCGGTGACGTAGAAGACCTCGTAGGTGTCGGGGTGGGAGTGGGCCGGGATGAGCTCGCCCTTGGGGCCCTCGACGGTGAAGAAGTTGAACATGTTCTCGGTCTGCTCGCCGCCGGCGTAGACGGTGACGAGGTCGCCGAACAGGTGGGCGCGGTCGCCCAGGCCCTTCTCTATGAAGTACGGCTTGCCCGGCTCGGCCGGGATGCGGGAGCGGGTGCGGTACCGGGTGGTGAACTCGATGGTCATCAGGGCTCCAGTCGGGTGCGTGGTTACGGAGTGGTGGTGGAGATCTCGCCGTGGCCGTGCCGGGGGCGTACCAGGCACAACAGCGTCAGGACGGCCAGGGCCAGGGAGACGAGCATGATCGTGGCCATCGGCAGGGAACTGCTCTCGCCGAAGGCGCCGACGAGCGGGGAGGCGATGGCCCCGCACAGGAACTGCAGTCCGCCCAGGAGCGCGGACGCCGCTCCGGGGGCGGTGCGGCCGATGTTCTGGCCGAGGCTCATCGTCGCCGGGAAGATCATGCCGATGCCGCACATGACCACGAAGAGGGTGATCCAGGTCCCGGTGAAGCTCTCGCCGAGGAGGGCGGTGACCACGACCTGGGCGAG
Source organism: Streptomyces sp. CB03234 (assembly GCF_001905885.1). Taxonomy (GTDB): domain Bacteria; phylum Actinomycetota; class Actinomycetes; order Streptomycetales; family Streptomycetaceae; genus Streptomyces. Next base: position 63,282 of record NZ_LIYH01000008.1, read on the forward strand.
CGTGCCGGTGGCGGCCACGGCGACGCTGAGGCTGAGCAGTACGTTGAGCCGGATGTGGCGGGCCAGCCCGGCGAAGGCCGTGCCGGCGAGGAGCATGCCAAGGGCGTTCACCGCGAAGATCAGCGAGTACATGCCGGCGGAGACGTCGTGGACCCGCTCGAAGACGAAGCTGGAACCGCTGATGTAGGCGAACAGCGCCGCCGACGAGAACCCGAGCACGAGGACGTACCCCATGAAGGGGCGGTTGCGGGTGAGGCGGCCCATCGCGCGGAACGTGCCGGACAGGCCGCCGCCGTGGCGGCGCTCCGGCGGCAGCGACTCGGGCACCTTGAGCAGCACGCCGATCAGCAGCAGGACGCCGATGAGGCACAGGACCCAGAACACGGCCCGCCAGCTGGACACCGCGAGGACCGCGCCGCCGAGGACGGGCGCGGCGACGGGTGCCACGCCCAGGATCTGGGAGAGCACCGCGAAGTAGCGGGGGATGTCCGGGCCGTGGAAGCGGTCGGTGATCACCGCTCGGGCCAGCACCATGCCCACGGCGCCGGCGGCTCCCTGGAGGAAACGGGCGGCCATGAGGGCGTAGGCGTTGGGCGCCAGGGCGCAGACCAGCGAGAACAGGATGAAACCCGCGCTGCCGCCGATCAGCAGCCGGCGCCTGCCGAGGCTGTCGCTGAGGGGGCCGAGGAGGATCTGACCGGCGACCATGCCGGCCAGGAAGGCGGTCATCGTGAGCTGGATGGTGGCGCTGCTGGTGTGCAGCGCGGCGCCCATGGCGGGGAAACCCGGTACGTACATGTCGGTCGCGAACGGGGCGACCGCCGTCAGTGAGCCGAGGACGAGGAGCAGGCCGGTGACGCGCTCCTTGGACGTGGGTGGGACGGCGGCGCGCCGGCGGCTCCGGGTGTCGACCTGGACAGGATGACTGCTTACCATGGAGACAAGATAACAAGTAGTTCACCGGTTTACAAAGAGGTCCCTGTGATTCCGTCCGTCCCCACCGCCGCTGAACAGTGGGCGGCCCGCCATCCCGGCCTGGACACGTCTCCCATGGAGATCGTGGCGCTCCTCAAGAGGATCATGGCCCTGCGCGACCGGGCGGTCGAACCGCTCTACGAGGGTGCGCCGCTGACCCTGCCCGAGGTCGACCTCCTCGTCCCGCTGCGCCACCTCGACCAGCCGGTGACCGCCAGCCGCATCGCCGACCTGCGCAAGCTGTCCCGGGCGGCCATCAGCAAGGCGCTGGCCAAACTGGAGAAGCGGGGCCTCATCGCCCGTACGGCCAACCCCGCCGACCGCCGCGCGTCCCTGGTGGCGCTCACGGAGGAGGGCAAGGCCGCCGTGGACGCCCTGTTCCCCCATCAACTGGCCATCGAGGCCCGGCTGCTGGCCGGTCTCGGCGAGGGGCGGGGCCAGGTGCTGGACGCCCTGAACCTCCTGGTGGACACCATGGAACGCGGCCTGGCCGGACCGGCGGCAGGTGACGGCGGCCAGGACTGACGAGGGCCTCGTCCGAGGCCGGGCGGCGGCGGGCACGGTCGCGGTAGGCCGCACCACGTTCGCCCGCACCGTGGAGCCCGGGGCCCGCCCGCCGGAGTCGGCCGCGCGCGCCAACACCCCGTCATGTGGAAGTCATTGACGGGGGCTCAGGCGGGCCCTACGTTGAACCGCGATACGGCACGTCTGATTCGCATCACGGAACCTAGGGGGTTCTCGTGGCACTCCTTCCTGCTGTTTCTCCCCTCACCGACTTCCGTCTCGACCAACGCTCGGTCCTCATCACCGGCGCCACCGGCGCGCTCGGCAGCGCCGCGGCGCGCGCCCTGCACGCGTCGGGCGCTCACCTGACCCTCGCCGGCGCCCACACCGACAAGCTGAACGCACTCGCCGCCGAGCTGGACGGACCCGGCCGCGTCGTCACGGTCGGGCGCCGGCCGGACGGCCCGGCGGACGCCGAGGCGATCGTGGACGCCGCGGTCGAGGCGTACGGCGACGTGCACGGCCTGCTCGTCGCCTCCGGCATGAACCACGTCGCGCCCATCACCGAGATGGCGGTGGAGGACTTCGACGCCGTGCAGTCGGCCAACGTGCGCGGACCGTGGCTGATGTGCCGGGCAGTGGGGCGGCACATCCTCGGCCGCGGCGGTGGCGGCAGCGTGGTGCTGGTGTCGTCCACCCGGGGCAGGCTCGGCCACGCCGCCGGATACTCCGCCTACTGCCCCTCCAAGGCCGCGGTCGACCTGCTCGGGCGCACGCTGGCCGCCGAGTGGGGCGGTGCCGGGATCCGGGTGAACGTACTGGCTCCCACGCTGTTCCGCTCGGAGCTGACCGCCTGGATGTACGAGGACGACGCGAAGGCCACCGCGACCCGCGACGCCATCCTCGCCCGCGTCCCGCTCGGCCGCCTGGCCGAACCGGCCGATTTCTCCGGGGCGTTGATCTACCTGCTCAGCGACGCCTCGGCTTTTGTCACCGGACAGGTGCTGTACCTCGACGGCGGGTACACCGCATGCTGACCGTCGCCGTCGTCGGCGCGGGTCTGATGGGTCACGGCATCGCGGAGGTGTTCGCGGCCGCGGGCCATCCGGTGCGGCTGCACGACCTCGACCCCGGCGCCCTGCACCGCGCGGTGGACGCCCTGCGGGGCACCGACGGCGTCGCCGTCGACGGCAGCACCGACCTGGCCACCGCCGTCACGGGCGCCGATCTCGTCGTGGAGGCCGTCGCCGAGGACCTGGCGGTGAAGCGGGACCTGTTCGCGCGCCTGGACCGACTGCTGCCGGACGCCCTGCTGGCCACCAACACCTCCGTCCTGCCGGTGAGCGGCATCGCCGAGCGCACCACCCGCCCCGAACGGGTGGTGGGCACCCACTGGTGGAACCCACCCGGCCTGATACCCGTCGTCGAGGTGGTCCGCGGCAGCCACACCAGCGAGCGGACGATGACGCGCACCACCGCTCTGCTCGCCGCCCTCGGCAAGCTGCCGGTACGCGTCGAGCGCGACGTACCGGGGTTCGTCGGCAACCGTCTGCAGCACGCGCTGTGGCGCGAGGCGATCGCACTGGTCGCCGGCGGGTTGTGCAGCGCGGAGACCGTCGACACGGTGGTGCGCAACACCATCGGCCTGCGGCTGGGCGCCATGGGCCCACTGGAGAACGCCGATTACGTCGGCCTCGACCTCACCCTCGCCATCCACGACGCCGTCCTGCCCGCCCTGGACCGCTCCCCCGCTCCCTCGCCCCTGCTGCGCGACCTCGTGGCCGCGGGCGACCTGGGCGCCAAGAGCGGCCGCGGCTTCCTCGCCTGGCCCGACGGCAGCCGCGACCGGGCGGCCGCCCGGCTCGCCCGGCACGTCACCGAGCAGCTCACCTCCCGTGCGGACGACACCCCGTCCGACGACCGACCCGCGAAAGGCTGACACGATGAACGACACCTCCTTCACCTGGCCCCTGGGCGCGGCCGAGCAGGGCCTGGAGTTCTACGACCTCTCCCACCCGTGGGGGCACGGCACGCCCTGCTGGCCGTACTTCGAGGACGTGCGGATCGAGCGCCTGCACAGCATGTCCAAGTCCCGCGTCCTGACCCAGCGGATCACCACGGTCATGCACTCGGGCACCCACATCGACGCCCCCGGCCACGTCGTGGAGAACACCCCGCTGCTCGACGAGATCCCGCTCAGCTCCTTCTTCGGCACCGGCGTGGTGGTGTCGATACCCAAGAAGAAGTGGGAGGTGGTCACCGCCGCCGACCTGGAGGCCGCCACCCCCGCGATACGCCCCGGCGACATCGTCGTCGTGAACACCGGCTGGCACCACACCTACGGCGACAACAGCGACTACTACGCCTACTCCCCCGGTTTCTACAAGGAGGCCGGCGAGTGGTTCGCCGCCAAGGGCGTCAAGGCCGTCGGCACCGACACCCAGGCCCTCGACCACCCGCTGGCCACCGCCATCGGCCCGCACGGTCCGGGCGCCCCGGACGGCCTGCTGCCGTGGGCCTGCGAGGAGTACGAGGCCGAGACCGGCCGCGCGGTGCTGGACGACTTCCCCGAGTGGGAGCCGTGCCACCGGGCCATCCTGTCCCAGGGCATCATCGGCTTCGAGAACGTGGGCGGCGACCTGGACAAGGTCACCGGCAAGCGCGTCACCTTCGCCGCCTTCCCCTGGCGCTGGACGGGCGGTGACGGCTGCATCGTGCGCCTGGTCGCCATCGTCGACCCGGCCGGCACGTACCGGATCGAGACGGGGGAGCGCGGATGAGCCCGATGCGCGTCACGGCGCTCGATCAGGCCCCGCCGTACCGGCCGCCGTCGCACCACGGTGTCGGCGCGCTGCGGCTGCAGGGACATGAGGCCGGGCCGACCACCCGGTTCTGGACGGGGCTGTCGTACTACCTGCCGGGCGGGGTGGCGCAGGCGGCGCCCACGGTGGAGGAGACGGTGTACGTCGTCCTCGACGGCGAGCTGGTGGTCACCGCCGACGGCCGGGAGGCGACGCTGCGGCGGTACGACTCCGTCCACCTGGACAAGGGAGAGACCCGTTCGCTGGAGAACCGCTCCCACCGCCCCGCCACCCTGCTCGTCACCATCGCGCTGCCGCCCGGGGAGGGCTGAGATGGGCGTCGTCATCACCGTCGCCCCCACCGGGCCGATCGCCACCACGGCCGACAACCCGCACCTGCCGACCGCTCCGGAGGAGATCGCCGCGGCCGTCGCCGACGCGTACGACGCGGGCGCGTCGGTCGCCCACCTGCATCTGCGTGACGAGAACCAGCGGCCGACCGCCGACCCTGGGACCGCGCGCCGGACCATGGAGCTGATCGCCGAACGGTGCCCGGTGCTGATCCAGTTGTCCACGGGGGTCGGACTGAGCGTGCCGTTCGAGGAGCGGGAGCGGCTGGTGGAGCTGCGGCCCCGGATGGCCACGCTCAACCCCTGCTCGATGAGTTTCGGCGACGGCGAGTTCCGCAATCCGCCCGGCAAGGTGCGGCGTCTGGCCGCCCGGATGCGGGAGCTGGACATCAAACCGGAACTGGAGATCTACGACACGGGCCACCTGGAGGCGTGCCTGCGGCTGTGGGAGGAAGGCCTGCTCGCCGAGCCGCTGCAGTTCTCCGTCGTCCTCGGCGTCCGGGGCGGCATGGCCGCCACCGCGGACAACCTCCTCGCCATGGTGCGCCGGCTGCCCCCGGACGCGGTCTGGCAGGTGGTCGCGATCGGCCGGCACAACCTGCCGCTCACCGCCATGGGGCTGGCTCTGGGCGGCAACGCCCGCGCCGGGCTGGAGGACACCCTGCACCTGCGCAAGGGGGAACTGGCGCCCGGCAACCGGCCGTTGGTCGAGCGCGCGGTCGCCCTCGCCCGGGACCTGGACCTGGCCGTCGCCGGAGTGGCGGAGACGGAGCGGCTCCTCGGTCTGCCGGGCCGGTAGCCGCACGTTCCCCCTCCGTACGGCAGTCTGTCCTGGACACGACGTGAGAAGGGGGCACTTGCCATGACGGCGGTCGACGAGCAGACGCGGGCGGGACGAGGCGGCACGGGCGGCATCCAGGTCATCGCCCGGGCGGCGGAGGTGCTGCGTCTCCTCCGGGCGGCTCCGTCGGGGCTGACCCAGGCGGAGGTCGTCGAGCGGATCGGTCTGGCCAAGTCCACCGTGCACCGGATCCTCGGCGCGCTGGAGGCGGAGGGGCTGGTGACCCTGGCGGGCAACCGGGGGCGCTACCGGCTGGGTCCGGAGGTCCGCCGTATGGCCGCTTCCGTACGGTCCGCCCTCGTCGTCGACCTCCGTCCGTACCTGGAGGAACTCTCCCGGGAACTGCGGGAGACCGTAGACCTGTCGGTCCTGGAGAACCACCAGGTGCTCTTCGTCGACCAGGTCGTCTCCGACCAACGGCTGCGCGCGGTCAGTGCGGTGGGCGCCGGCTTCCCCCCGCACTGCTGCGCGCCGGGCAAGGCCATGCTGGCCGCCCTCCCGGTGACGGCGCTCGAGGACGCCGTACCGAACCGGCTCACCGCCGAGACAGCGCACACCCTCACCACCCGCTCGGCACTGCGCCGCGACCTCGACGGCGTGCGCCGCACGGGCGTCGCCCTCGACCGTGAGGAGCACACGCTCGGCATCTGCGCCGTCGGCGTCGCGGTCCGCACGGCCGCCTGGGGGGTCGCGGCCATCAGCGTCCCCACCCCCACCCAGCGCTTCACGGGCCGGGAGCCGGCGATCGCCGATGCCCTGCTGCGCGCCAGGGACCTGATCGAGAGGGACTTCGGCCCCGTGGAGCCGGCCCCGTAGGCCCCCTGGTCAGTCGCCGACCAGTGCGTCGACGACGGCCCGGGCGACCCGGGCCGTCCGCTCGGCCGTCCAGAAGGCCGGGTCCTCGACGGTGGAGACGAAGTAGCCGCGGGTCAGCAGGGAGAGGACGTCGGCGGCCAGGTCGGCGTCGGGCGCTCCGGCCGCGATGGCCGCGTCGACGAACTCCTGCCGTGACTCGCGCGCCTCGTCCCGGTCGATCCCGTTGGGGTCGGTGTGCGCCGAGGAGAGCATCTCGACCCAGAGCGTACGCAGCAGCAGGTCGTCGGGCTCGGTGCTGAGGTTCCACTCCACCATGGCCCGCAGGCGTTCCTTGCCCCGCAGATCGCCCACGCGCGCTTCCAGGTCGGCGCGCCAGCGGGATTCGGCGGCATGGACGGCGTTGGTGATCAGCGCTATGCGGGTGGGCACGTAGTTGGTGACCATCGCCGTGGAGCCGCCCAGTTCCTTGGCGACGGCGCGGATGGTGACCGCGCGGGCCCCGTCACGGGCGGCGACGGCAAGGGTGGCCCGGGCGATTTCCTTGCGGCGCTGGACTTCGTCGACGTCGATCGGCATGAGGGCAACCTAGCTCAGTGGGGTTGACGGTGCGGACACTCAGATGCAACGTTGTTATATCACGTTGTTTTCTCAGCGTTTCTTCTCTGTGGAGGGCCCATGAGCCTTGCCGTCGAGCGCGTCACCCCCCAGCCCGTCCCCCCGCAGGCGCAGCAGCACATGGTGCGCATGCGGGACGGAGTGCTGCTGGCCACCGACGTCTACGGCGCCCGCCCCGACCCCGCCCCGACCGTGCTCGTCCGCCTGCCGTACGACAAGAACAGCCGTTACGTCTTCTTCGAGAAGGTGGCGGAGCGGTTCACGGCACGCGGTTACGTGATGGTGGTCCAGGACGTCCGGGGCAAGTTCCGCTCGCAGGGCGAGACTCTGGGCTGGACCGGCGAGGTGGACGACGGGTACGACACCATCGAGTGGGTGACGCACCAGCCGTGGTCCAACGGCCTCGTGGGCATGTTCGGCGACTCGTACTACGGCTTCACCCAGTGGTCGGCGGTCGCCGGCCAGCATCCCGCCCTCCGGGCGATCGTGCCCCGGGTGACCTGCACCAGCAACGGCCCCGGGGTGGCGAGTTACGACACCGGGTCCGGCCGGCAGCCGTTGTGGCTGGAGGGCGCCGACTACCAGGCGCACCACTGGATCGACAACGACAGCTACGAGTACGAGGCCGACCTCACCACGCGTCCGCTGATCGCCGCGTACGAACAGGCCTTCGCGGTCATCGGGAAGCGCTCGGCGGGCTTCGACCTGATCGTCGGCGGCATCCCGCTGCCCCCGTACAACGGACCGCACCCCTACGACGCCCGTCCGGTACCGGTGCTGCACTGCGTGGGCTGGTTCGACAACCTCGGCATCGCCCACATGCGGGACTACACCGAACTGGCCCGGCGCCCCGGCTGGTCGGCGGTGCAGTACCTGGTCGCCGACACGACGGACCACGAGAACTACTTCCTCGAGAACGCCCCGGTGACCCCGGGCACCGATCACATGGCCGACGAGGCCGCTCTCGACACCATGCTGGACTCCTACACCGGGCCCGCGCTGGAGTTCTTCGACGTCTTCCTCAAGGGCAGTGCCCGGCCCGAGTCGCTGCCGCGCGTGCGGTGGAAGCTCGGGCACGTCGGCTGGCGTACGGCGACGGCCTGGCCGCCGCCGGAGGCCGCGCCGGTCGACCTGTACCTGGGGGAACCGGCAGCGGCCACCGGCCCGGTGCCGGGCGGGCGCCTCGACGCCGCGCCGTCGTCGGGCACGGGATCCGTGGAATGGCGGTACGACCCGGACGACCTCGTACCCTCCGCCACCGAGAACACCTTCATGCTGCTGCGTGACCATCCGGACGAGCGCCCCACGGCGGACCGGGACGACGTCCTGGTCTTCACCGGCCCGGCGTCCGGCACGCCGCTCGACCTCGCCGGGCCCGTGCACGCGGTGCTCCACGTGGACAGCACCGCGCCCACGTTCGATGTGTTCGTCCGGCTCCTCGACCTCGCCCCGGACGGCACCGCACGGCTGATCGTGCGGGGCTGCGCGCAGCTGGACACGGCCGACGGCGCGGGCGAGGCGGAGATCGCGCTGGGCCACACCGGCTACCGGCTGCGCCCGGGGCACCGGCTCGCGCTCGTGATCGCCAGCAGCGACTTCCCCAACCACCTGCCCAACTCCGGCTCCACCGAGAACCCGTGGCTGACCGTCACCCCCAAGGCGAGCCTCCAGACGCTGCGGACCGGCCGCGCCCACCCCTCACGCCTGCGCCTCACCGTCCTGCCCGCCGGCGCCACCAGGGGTGAGCGGCCATGACGCTCCGGTTCGTCGCCACCCGGCTGGGCACGCTCGTGGTGACCGTCCTCGCCTCCAGCCTGGCCATCTACGGCGCCCTGTTCCTCACCCCCGGCGACCCCGCCACGCTGCTCGTCGGCGGCAGCCGCAGCCCCGACCCCGAGGTACTGGAGCAGATCCACCGCGAATACCACCTGGACGATCCGTTCCTCGCGGGCTACTGGCACTGGCTGAGCAGCTTCGCCCAGGGCGACTTCGGCAAGTCCCTGGTCTACCGCGACTCCGTCGCGGGCCTCATCGGCGCCCGCGCGGGCGACACCGTCGCGCTGGTGGCGTACGCCTCCGTCCTGGTCCTCCTCGCCGGCACGCTCATCGGCACGGTCGCCGCACTGCGCGGGGGGCGGACCGAGACGCTGGCCACGACGCTCACGGCGGGCGCGATGGCGGTGCCGACGTTCATCATGTCGGTCCTGCTCATCTGGGTGTTCGCCGTCCAGCTGCCGTGGTTCCCGGTGTACGGCTCCGGCGAGGGCTTCGCCGGCACCCTGTCGCACCTGACGCTGCCGGCGCTCGCGCTGGCGGTGACGTGGACCGGTTACGTCGCCCAGGTGACCCGGACGGCGGTGCGCGCGGAGATGCGCTCGGAGCATGTGGAGACCGCCCGCAGCCGGGGCGTACCCGAACGGACCGTCATCAGACGGCACGTGCTGCACAACGCGTCCGGCCCCGTGTGCGCGGTGTCCGGCGTGGGCGTCGCGGGCCTCATCGCCACCGCCGCCGTCGCCGAGCAGGCGTTCGGGACCGGTGGCCTGGGCGCCCTCATGATCGAGGCGGCGTCGAAGCAGGACATGGCCGTGGTCCAGGCCGTGTCTTTGATCTTCGTGGTCGTGTTCGTCGTCATCAACACCGCCGTCGACCTGGTCAGCGCCGCGCTCGACCCCCGGGCGGCCGCACAGAAGGGGACCGGATGAGCACCGCCTTGTTCAGCCGTACCGCGCGCATACCCGGTGCCAAGGCCCGGACCGGGCGCCCGCGCGACCGTGTGACGCTCGCCGCCGGCGGTGTGGTGGCCCTGTTCGTCCTGCTGGCCGCGGTGGGCCCGCTGGTCGCCCCGTACGACCCCAACGCCGTCGACCCGCTGGGCGTCAACGCCGGGCCCTCCGGGGCGCACCTGCTGGGCACGGACGACACCGGACGCGACATCCTCTCCAGGCTCATCTGCGGTACGCGTTCCAGCCTGGCGGCCCCGGCCCTGGTGATCCTGATCTCCACCACGCTCGGCACGCTGCTCGCGCTGACCGCCGCCTGGGCCGGGGGGTGGCTCGACCGGTTCGTATCCGGCGCCCTGGACGTGGTGTTCGGGTTCCCGGGCCTGATCATGGCGGTGCTCGCCGCCGCCGTCTTCGGAGCCGGGCTCGCCGCCCCGGTGGTGGCCCTGTCGATCGCGTACCTCCCGCTGATCACCCGGGTGGTGCGGTCGGCCGCGCTCAAGGAGCGCAACCTGCCGTACGTCTCTGCGCTCCAGCTCCTCGGGGCGCCCACCCCTCGGATCTGGCTGCGGCACCTGCTGCCGAATCTGCTGCCCCTCGTTCTCGTCCAGGCCACCATCGGCTTCGGGTACGCCCTCCTCGACGTGGCCGCCATCTCGTTCCTGGGGCTGGGCAGCCAGCCGCCGGACCCCGAGTGGGGACTGATGGTGGCCAACGGGGCCCCCTCGATCCTCGCCGGCCAGCCGCAGCAGTCGCTGTACGCGGGCCTCGTCATCCTCGTGGTGGTGGTCGCGTTCAACCTGCTGGGAACGGGGCTGTCCCGCCGCCTGCTCGGAGAAAACGCATGACATCCTCCCCCCTGCTGCACATCGAGGGGCTCAGCCTCGAACTGCCCCTGGACGGAACGCTGAAGACCGTCGTCCACCGCGCGGACCTGAGCATCGCCGAAGGGCGGGCCGTCGCCCTGGTGGGCGAGTCGGGATCGGGCAAGTCCCTGACGGCCCGTTCGGTTCTGCGCCTGCTGCCCCAGGGCGCCCGGATGCGCGGCGAGCTGCTCTTCGCCGGCGAGTCCGTACCCGGCATGTCCCGGGAACGGCTGCGTACGTTCCGTGCCGGCGACGTCGCCATGGTGTTCCAGGATCCACGGGCGCACGTCAACCCGGCCCGTAGCGTCGGCGACTTCCTGGTGGAGGGGCTGACGACCGCTCGCGGTGTTCCCGCCGCCGAGGCCGTCGCCAAGGTGACCGGCATCCTGCGGGAGGTCGGCATCGGCGACGCGGAACGGCGCATGCGGCAGCGGCCGCACGAGCTGTCGGGCGGCCTGCTGCAACGCGTCATGATCGCCGCCGCGCTGGCCGCCGAACCCCGGCTGCTGCTCGCCGACGAGCCGACCACCGCGCTGGACGTGACGACGCAGGAGGAGGTGATGGCCATCATCGGCGAGGCCCGGGAAGCCCGCGGGCTCGCCATGCTGTTCATCACGCACGACCTGGAACTGGCCGCCGCCGTGTGCGACCGGGTCGTGGTGATGTACGCGGGTTCGACCGTCGAGGAACTCCCGGCCGGCCTGCTGCGGTCGCGGGCCGGTCACCCGTACACGCGCGCCCTGCTCGCGTCCCGCCCGGCGGTCGGCGACACCGGCGCCGAGCTGCGGGCCATCGCGGGCAGGCCGCTGTCCGGGTTCGAGGTACCGGCGGGGTGTGCCTTCAGCGACCGGTGTCCCGATGTGCGGGAGCTGTGCCGCGTCGAGCGGCCCGCACCGCGTTCCGCGGGCGAGTCCACGGCGGCCTGCCACTTCCCCCACACGCACTCGCCCGAGGAGGCCGGCACGCATGCTTGAGGTAACGAACCTGCGCAAGGTGTTCGGCGACTTCGTCGCCGTCGACGACGTCACCTTCCGCCTTCCCGAGCAGGGGTCACTGGCGGTCGTCGGTGAGTCGGGATCCGGCAAGACGACCACCGCTCGCATGATCGCCGGGCTGGAGGCGCCCAGTGGGGGGCGGATCGTGGTCGCGGGAAGCGAGCGCCGGCCAGGGCGCGTGCGGCGGGGTGAGCGGCGTGCCCGGGGCCGGCAGATCCAGATGGTCTTCCAGGACCCCTACTCCTCGCTCGACCGGCGCCAGCGGGTGTGCGACGCGGTCGCGGAGGCCGTCGCGCTGCACCAGCCGCTGCGGGGCGAGGCGCTGCGGGCCCGGGTCGCGGAACTGTTCGACATGGTGGGCCTGGACGAGCGGCAGGCCACGTCCCTGCCCAAGGCCCTCTCGGGCGGCCAGCGCCAACGCGTCGCCATCGCCCGCGCGCTCGCCGCCGAACCGCGGGTGCTGATCCTCGATGAGGCGATCGCCGCACTGGACGTGTCGATCCAGGCCCAGATCCTGGGGCTGCTCGCCCGCATCCGGGCCACCACGGGGACGTCCCTGCTGTTCATCACCCACGACCTCGGCGCCGTGCGGCACATCAGCGACGAAGTCCTGGTGATGCGGTCCGGGAAGGTCGTCGAGTACGGCCCGGTCGCGGAGGTCCTGGACCACCCGGGGGACGCGTACACGCGCCGCCTGATCGGCTCCATCCCCAAGCCGGGCTGGAAACCTCGCAGACGGGCGCACCAGGCCGTGGCCTGACGCACGACGAAGGGCGCTTGTCCGGGCACACAGGGGGCCGGACAAGCGCCCTTCGTCATGCGTCAGGCGTACAGCTCGCGGGCGGAGGGCGTGGGCCGGCGCGTGGCGTACGGAGTGGTGTAGGCGAAGTTGACGACCGTGCGGCGCACGCCGGTTCGGGCGAGCGGGGTGACCCGGTGCGCGGTGGTGTCGCTGCGCAGCAGGTAGGCGTCGCCCGGCCGGTGGTGGACCGCGCGGACCGAGGGGGCGTCGAGGTCGCGCAGTGACGCGGCGCGGGGCACGTACTCCAGGAGACCGCCGTCGTCCGGTGCGCCGGGTGCTTCGAGGAAGAGCACCAGGGCGTACGGGTAGTCGTCGGTGTGGGCGCCGTGGGTGTCGCCCCGGCGGTGCAGGATGTTCAGCACGTGCCGCTCGACCTGATCGGGGACGCCGGTGATCTCGTCCCCGGTGAGTGCGGACAGCAGGGCGCGCAGCCCCTCGTCGGCGTACGCCTCCGGAATGATGCGGGACTCCTGGGCGATCACCTGGCCGCCGAGGGTGGTCATATGGCGCGGCGATGCGTCCATGCACGTCATGGCGAAGTCGCGGCGGCGCGCGACTTTCTCCAGCCGGGCCGCTTCCTCGCGCAGGTCGGCCTGTCCTCGCGGGCTGAGCAGGCCGCGCAGGGGCGCGTACCCGTCGGCCAGGAATCGTCGCCGGGCCTGCTCCGAGGCCGATGCCGATGTGCGGGGGATCACGAACATGAGGGGTGGCCTCCCCCGCCGGGCGACTCCCCATGCCGGGGCGGCGCAGGACGGCCGGAAGACGCCGCCGCGGAATGACCTCCCACGGTCGGGACCGGACACGGTCGCGCCCCCTCGCCGGCCCCCGGAGGGCGGGCGAGGGGGCGCATGCGCGTGTCGCGGCCGGTCGCCCGGCTCAGGCGGCGCCGGACGGCGCCAGCGGCGGCCGGGTCCGCTCGGCGCGGGCCTCGATCTCCGTGGCCGCGTGGAGGAGCAGGTTCTCGCGGAACCGCCCACCGATCAGCTGTACACCGGACGGGAGCCCGTCCCGGAGGCCGGTGGGTACCGACATCGCCGGGAAGCCGAGCACCGGGACGGCCTGCATGGGCCACTGCGCGGCGAGCAGTTCGCGTACGCGGGCGTCGCCCGCCAGGTCCGCGTCCTGTTCGAACGGGGGCTCGGCCGACACGGGCGTCAGCAGGATCCGGTCGTCGCCGAGGTACTGCTGGAGCCGGGTGATGAGGGTGCCGCGCCGCGCGTAGCCCTTGATGTAGGCCTCCAGCGTGGGCCGCTCGCCCCAGTGCTCGGTGGCCGCGGCGAACGACGAGGCGAGCGAGAGCCGCACCGTGTCGTCGCCGAACCGTTCGATCTCCGGCATCATCGTGCGCAGCTCCTCGTAGAGCAGCAGCGACCACAGCCGCGCCGCCTCGCCGAGCAGCGGCAGCTCGGCCTCCTCCACCTCGTAGCCGGCTTCGCCGAGCCAGGCGGCCGCGCTGTCGATGGCCGCCTCCACGGCCGGGTGCGGCTTGGCCAGTCCGGCGTCGCGGACGACGGCGACCTTCACCGGGCGCGGCTCGCCGAGCGGCGGGCGCGCCGGGAGGCCGACCGGGTCCAGGAGGTCGGGGGTCACCATGGCGTGCAGGCCCAGCCGGACGTCGTCGACCGTCCAGCCCAGCGGTCCGTGCACCGCCATGGTCTGGAAGGAGAGCGGGGCGTCGAACTCCGCTCCCTGGGCCGGCTCGGTGGCGGAGACGAGGCCCACCGTGGGCCGGAGGCCGACGGCGCCGCAGCAGTAGGCCGGGAACCGGATGGAACCGCCGATGTCGTTGCCCTGGGCGATGGGCACCATCCCGGACGCGACCGCGGCGGCGGCGCCGCCGGAGGACCCGCCGGGGGTGTGGGCGCTGCTCCACGGGTTGAGCGTCCGGCCGTGCAGGTCGTTGCCGGTGAACCACCGTACGGCGAACGCGGGGCTGTTGCTGCGGCCCATGAGGTTCGCGCCCGCCCGGCGCAGGGCGGCGACGCACGCCGCGTCGTCCCCGGCGACGGCGCCGGCCCAGGCGGGGATTCCGTGGGAGCTGGCGTATCCGCGCTGCGAGGTGTTGATCTTGATGGAGACCGGTACGCCGTGCAGCGGTTCCAGCGGCTCACCGGCGGCGACCTTCGCGTCCGCCTCCGCGGCCTGGGCGAGTGCCTCCTCGGGGCGGATGTCCACGAGGGCGTTGACGGCCGGGTTGGTCTCGTCGATCCGCTGGAGGAACGCCTGCGCGACCTCGGTGGCGGAGAAGGCCTTGTCGCGGATGCCGGCGGCCAGTTCGGCGGCGGAGTGGTCCCACAGCGGCTTCTCGCCCGGGCTGCTGGTGCTCATCGTCGTCTCCTTGAGGGTGAGGGGTGCGCGGGTCACTTCGCGGTGCCGCCGAGGTACGCGGCCCACGGCATGCCCATGTAGGCGAAGGAGGTGGGCGCGCCGCTGATGCGCTTGTTCATGTACATCCGTTCGTGGGTGGCGGCGAGGTGGATCACCGGGACGGTGGGGGTGAAGAGGGCCTGGGCTTCACCGAAGGCCTTGGCCGAGGCCTGGGGGTCGGAGGACGTACGGGCCTGCTGGAGGAGCCGGGTCACGGCGGGGTTGTCGTAGCCGGTCCAGTTGAACAACCCGCGCGGGGTGACCATTTCCGCCACGTACGCCGCGGGGTCGGGCATGCCGACGTACCCGAAGGTGAGGATCAGGTCGATGCCCTGGCGGATGGAGGGGTCGTAGAAGAGCGAGGACATCTCGGTGGGCTGCAGCAGCCGGAGCTGTATGTCGACCCCGAGCTTCTTGGCGGCGGCCTGGAGGAACGTGAGCGTCTGCAGTCCCTTCTGGTCACCCGCCGGGATCGCCGCCACCAGGGGCCGTGACACGGGGCCGACCTGGGCCATCAGTTTCCTGGCCCGCTCCAGGTCGGGCGCGGGGGCGGCCGGCAGGGCCGCGTAGGCGGCGTCGTACCGGTCGGCCGCCTTGTCGCCGCGCCATGTGAGGGGCGGGACGAGCGACTTCAGGGGCGTGGCGTCGCCGCCGAACACGTTCTTGATCAGTGCGGTCCGGTCCAGGGAGAGCGACAGGGCGTCCAGGAGCCGGCGGTCCGCGGCGGGGGACTGGGCGCTGCCGGGGACCAGCAGGACGTTCTGGGTGGACGGGCCGAGGTAGGTGTCGCCGTTGCCGGCCCTGGCGAGCGCGGTGGCACTGCTGGGCGGCAGTTCGTAGGTGCCGTCCACTTCGCCGGAGAGGAGGGCGCTGGTCAGTGTGTTGCTGTTGGTGATGAAGGTGAAGACGAGTTCGCCGACCTTGGGCTTGAGCCGGGCGTCCCAGTAGGCGTCGTTGCGTTCGAGGGTGATGCTGTGGCCGGACTTCCAGGAGGCCAGCTTGAACGGCCCGGTGCACATGAGTCCGCCCTTGGCGGTGCCGTAGGCGGCGCCGGCCTTCTGGGCGTACGCCTTCCGGCTGACCGCGCCGAAGGACGTCGACAGGGCTTTGGGGAGGGTCTGGTCGTACGTCCTGGTGCGCAGGGTCACCTGGTGCGGGCCGGTGGCCTTGATCGACGTCACCGCGGCGAGGTAGTTCCCGTACAGCGCCTGCGTCTTGGGGTCGGTCTGCCGTTCCAGGCTGTGGATCACGTCCTCGGGCGTCATGCGGGAGCCGTCCCAGAACGTCACGTCCGCCCGGAGGTCGAGCACCAGGGTGCGGTTGTCCTTCCAGGTCACCTTGCGGGCCAGGCCGGGGCTCAGGGAGAAGTCCGCGTTCATCCGCGTCAGTGTGTCGCAGAGGTTCGCCTCGACCGTCTGGGGCGAGTAGTCACCGACCTTCGCCGGGTCCAGGGTCGTGGGCTCGCCGTAGGGCAGTGCCCAGGTGACCCGGTCCACCGCGCCGGTACCGGGCGTTGTGGTGGTGGTGAGCCGGAGGGGGCGGGGCGCGCCGCCGGATCCGTTGGACGTGGAGGTGCAGGACGTGGTGGCCAGCACACCCACGCTGATGAGCACCGTCAGCACCGGTCTTCTTGCAGCCATGGCTGATGCTCCTTGCCGGGGAGAGAGGAAGGGAGGGGGAGCGGGAGAGGAGCGCTCGCCGTCGAGGCGTGGGGATGGCGGCAAGCCTTCATAAACGAACGTCATATAACGTTGTTGCATGTCACGCTTGCATCCGGCGGGCAAACGCGTCAAGACCCTGAGCCGTCCTCTCGGCAGATCCGGCAGTGCGACATGGACGGGGGTGACACAACGGCACGGGGGCCGGTAGCTTCTGCGTCCACACCGCCGCTGTGCGCACGCCACCGCAGCTTCCCCGCTGCCGCGCCCGGCCTCGACGATCGCGGCGGCCATGCTGCCCGACCGCCTCCGAGCAGCGGCGATTCCCTCCCCACGACCAGCAGGCCGACGCGTCGAGCAACCTCTCACGCCCCTGCCCCCGCGCGTCCCGCCCCCGGCGGACACGACGCGCCCCACTCACGAAAACGGAGTCCCACCGTGTCCTTCACACCTGCTCTCACCTTCGCGTTCGAGATCCGCGCCCAAGTCGCCGAGACGCTCCACATCGGTCACGGCGACGGAGAGGTCACCGAATTCACCCCCATCGTCGGAGGCAGCGTGGAAGGGCCGCTGCTGCGCGGAAAAGTGCTGGCGGGCGGCGGCGACTGGAGCAGCACCCGGGGCGAGGTCTGCGAGCTGGACGCGCGCTACCTGATCCAGGCCGACGACGGTGCGGTGATCGACATCGTCAACCGGGGCTACTACCGGCCCAAGTCCGACTGCCCGGACCAGTACGACGGCGACCTGCAGGTCTCGGAGGCCGGGCACTACTACCGGACCTCCCCCGCCTTCCGGACGGACGCGCCCGCCCACCGGTGGCTCGCCGAGACGGTCTTCGTGGGGCTCGCCCGCCCCGAGGGCGAGGACGTCGTCGCCATTCGCATGTACGCGCTCCAGTAGGCCGGCGCCGCCGGTGGCCGGCGGGACACCCACCGCGCCACCGGCGGCGCCGGCCACCGCCAGGCACATCCCGCGTCAGGACAGCGCGCGGTAGGCACGGTTCAGGCAGTCGCGGAACCGGGCGGTCTCCTCCTCGTCGAAGTCCAGGATCATGCGCTCCTCCAGCCGCCGCGCCGGCTCGGCGTACTCGGCCAGCAGCCGGCGGCCGGCGTCGGCGAGGAGGACGACCTTCTCGCGCCGGTTGCGGGGGTTGGGCTCGCGGCGGATCAGGCCGCGGTTCTCCAGTGTGCGGACCATGTCGGCCATGGACTGGGCCGTGACGAAGGAGTCCCGGGCGAGCTGCGCGGCGGACAGGCCGTCGTGCCGTTCCAGGACGGTGAGGGCCGTGTACTGCAGTGCCGTGATGCCGGCGGGCTTGAGCAGCTCCTCGAGGCGTGCGCGTACGACCAGTTCCGTCCGCTTGACCAGATAGAGCAGCGAGGGGCCGCCCGTGCTCACCCCTCCCCCCGTCCCGGACTTCGCCACTGCCTCCACGTCCACGCCTCCAAAGTGCTGCCGACCGGTCCTCGATGATGCGCCCACCCTAGGCCATTGACAGGAATCCTGAGCATCGACCACACTCCAAACCATCAGGATTCCTGTCGATCGCTCAGTGGCCGGCTGCCCCGTGCCGCTGCGCGCGCCCGGCCCTCCCCCACACACCACCAGAGAGGTGCACACCATGGATCTGCACGGCAAAGTCGCGGTCGTGACCGGCAGCGGACGGGGGCTCGGGCTCGGTTACGCCCGGGCACTGGCCGCCGCCGGAGCCTCGGTCGTCGTCAACGACGTCGACCGCGACTCGGTCGACGCCGCGGTCGCCGCCATCACCGCCGAGGGCGGCAAGGCCACCGGTGTGGTGGCCGCGGTCGGCGACACCACGGCGGCCGAGCAGCTGGTGGACACGGCGGTGCGGGAGTTCGGACGCCTGGACGTGCTCGTCACCAACGCCGGCATCCTCCGCGACCGCGTGCTGTGGAAGATGACGGACGAGGACTTCGACGCCGTGATCAAGGTGCACCTGCGCGGCACCTTCACCTGCGCCCGGGCGGCCGCGGTCCGGATGCGGGAGCAGGCGACCGGAGGCCGGATCGTCCTCATATCGTCGCCGGCCGGGCAGCGGGGCAACTTCGGCCAGACCAACTACGCCGCCGCCAAGGCCGGCATCGTCGCCATGGCGCGTACCTGGGCCATGGAGCTGGCCAGGGCCGGCATCACCGTCAACGCCGTCGTGCCGGTCGCGGCCACCGAGATGACCAAGACCATCCCGGCCTTCGCACCGGTCATCGCCGAAGCCGAGCGCACCGGCGAGCCGCTGCCGGACTGGCTGCGCAAGGACGAAGGCCTGGGCACGGTCGAGGACGTCGCCGCGCTGATCACCTTCCTGGCCTCCGACGCCGCCAAGGACGTCACCGGACAGGCCATCGGCATCGGCGGCGACCGGCTGGCCCTGTGGGCGCACCCCAAGGAGAAGGCGGTCGCCTTCGCCGACGGCGGCTGGAGCGCCGGCGCGATCGCGGCGCAGTGGTACGACGGCGTCGGCGCCGAGCCGGAGACCTACGGCATCCCGGCGCCCAAGGCACCGGAGGCCTGAGATGAGCGACCTCGCGCTCGACGTCACGCAGCTGACCGCCATCGACATGCACACCCACGCGGAGGTCTCCAAGGACGGCCACGGGTCCTTGAGCCCCGAGCTGCTCGGCGCCTCCGAGGAGTACTTCACGTCCCACGGCCACCGGCAGCCCACCATCGAGGAGATGGCCGCCCACTACCGCGAACGCCGCATGGCCGCCGTGGTGTTCACCGTGGACGCCGAACACGCCACCGGTCACCCGCGCATCTCCAACGAGGAGATCGCCGAGAGCTGCGCCGCCCACCCCGGCGTCCTCATTCCCTTCGCGAGCATCGACCCGCACAAGGGCCGGGCGGGAGTGCGCGAGGCCCGCCGCCTGGTGGAGGAGTACGGCGTACGCGGCTTCAAGTTCCACCCCAGCATCCAGGCCTTCTCGCCCGACGACCGGCTCGCCTACCCGCTGTACGAAGCCATCGAGGAGCTCGGCGTACCCGCGCTGTTCCACACCGGCCAGACCGGCATCGGCGCCGGTGTTCCCGGTGGCGGTGGCATCCGGCTGAAGTACTCCAACCCCATGCTCGTCGACGACGTCGCCGTGGACTTCCCGCAGCTGCGGATCATCCTGGCCCACCCGTCCTTCCCGTGGCAGGACGAGGCGCTGGCCGTCGCCACCCACAAGCCGTACGTCTACATCGACCTGTCCGGCTGGTCGCCGAAGTACTTCCCGCCGCAGCTGGTGCGGTACGCCAACTCCCTGCTCCAGGACAAGGTCCTCTTCGGCTCCGACTACCCCGTCATCACCCCCGACCGGTGGCTCGCCGACTTCGAGAAGCTCGACATCAAGCCGGAGGTCCGGCCGAAGATCCTGAAGGACAACGCCGCCCGCCTGCTCGGCCTCCTCAAGGACTGAAAGGGGTCGCCGTGTTGAACCAAGGCATCGGCTCCTGGCCGGCCCGCCGGGCCCGCAAGACCCCGGACCGGATCGCCGTCGTCCACGAGGGCCGTACGTGGACGTACCGGGAGCTGCACCAGCGGGTGCTGCGCCTGGCGCACGCCCTGCGCGCCCTGGGTACGGGCCGGGGCGACCGGGTCGCGTACCTGGGCCCCAACCACCCGGCCTTCCTGGAGACGCTGTTCGCGGCCGGTGTGCTCGGGGCGGTCTTCGTCCCGCTCAACACCCGGCTGGCGGCGCCGGAGCTGGCGTACAACCTCTCCGACTCGGGGAGCACCGTCCTGGTCCACGCGCAGGAGCCGGCCGGGGTCGCGGCCGCGGCCGCCGCGGAGGCGGGCGTGTGCCACCGCGTCGCCCTCGGGGATCCGGGGACCGGCGCCCTCGGCTACGAGGAGCTGCTCGCCGGCGGCGGGACGGAGCCGCTGGACGAGGCGGTCGCCCCGGACGACCCGTGCATGATCATGTACACCTCGGGAACCACCGGACGTCCCAAGGGCGCCGTCCTCTCCCATGCCAACATCGTCTGGAACAGCGTCAACGTCCTGGTCGACATCGACCTGGCCGGTGACGAGGTCACCCTGGTCGTCGCCCCGCTGTTCCACACCGCCGGGCTCAACATGACCTGTCTGCCGACGCTCCTCAAGGGCGGGCGCGTGGTGCTGCTCGGCGCGTTCGACGCCGACCGCGTCCTGGGGCTCGTCGAAGCCGAGCGCGTGACGTACATGTTCGGCGTTCCCACCATGTACGACGCCATGGCCGCCAGGCCCCGGTGGGCGGACACCGACCTGTCCAGCCTCCGCACCCTCAACTGCGGCGGCGCACCGGTCCCGGCCCGCACCATCGCCACGTACCTGGCGCGCGGCCTGGCCTTCAGCCAGGGCTACGGCATGACCGAGGCCTCCCCCGGGGTGCTCTACCTGGACCGGGAGCAGACCTCGGCCAAGGCAGGCTCCGCGGGCGTGCCGCACTTCTTCACCGACACCCGTGTGGTGCTGCCCGACGGCCGTGCCGCCGCACCGGGCGAGAGCGGCGAGATCCTCGTCTGCGGCCCCAACGTCATGTCCGGCTACTGGGGCCGGCCGGACGACACCGCGGACGCCTTCACCGAGGACGGCTGGCTGCGCACCGGCGACGTCGCCAGGACGGACGCGGACGGGTACGCCTACATCGTCGACCGGGTCAAGGACATGTTCGTCTCGGGCGGGGAGAACGTCTACCCGGCCGAGGTCGAGGACCTGATCCTGAGCCATCCCGCCGTCGCCGAATGCGCGGTCATCGGTGTCGCCGACGACGTCTGGGGCGAAGTGGGCCGCGCGGTCGTGGTCCTGAAGCCCGGATTCCGCGCCGCCGACGCACCCGACGTCCTCGGCCACCTGCACGGCAGGCTCGCCAAGTACAAGATCCCCAAGTCGGTCGTCTTCGCCGGCGCCCTTCCCCGTACGGCCTCCGGAAAGATCATCAAGCCCGCCCTGCGCGCCGCCTACGCCGACGGTCCCAGCGACCCGGCGCACCCCTGAAAGGAACCCCATGCCCACCACAGCCCATGGCCTCGACCAGCTCACCTCCCTGAGCGGCGCCGACCTCGGCCGCACCGCCTGGCGGGAGATCACCCAGGAGCGGGTGAACACCTTCGCCGACGCCACCGATGACCACCAGTGGATCCACACCGACCCGGAGAAGGCCAAGGAGGGCCCCTTCGGCGGGCCCATCGCCCACGGCTACCTGACCCTGTCGCTGATCATCCCGCTCTTCAACGAACTGCTGCGGATCACCGGGATCTCCATGAGCGTCAACTACGGCCTGGACAAGGTCCGCTTCCCCAGCCCCGTGCCGGTCGGCGCCAGGGTCCGCCTGCACGGCGCCGTCGGTACGGTCGAGGAGGTCAAGGGCAACGGCGTACAGATGCCACTGACCTTCACAGTGGAGGTCGAGGGCAGCGACAAGCCCGCCTGCGTGGCCCAGGCGGTCTACCGCCACTACGCCTGACGCCTCCTCGGCTTCCCCTACGCGGACGGCTCGTCCGGGTGGGCCTCGGTCTTCAGCGACCACGAGCTGCCCGGACACCCGAACGGCAGGGGCGGGAAGCGGTGACCCTTCACATCCGTGCTCCAGTGGTGCCCCGCGCCGCAGTCGCACTCGTAGATCCCGCTGGCGGGAACGATCTCGCCGGGATGCCACCACGTCTTCTCCTCGCTCATGTCCCCTGTCTACGACGATGCTCCCCGCTCCGCGACCCGGGAGCATCAGTCGGCTGCCCCCGTGACCGGCGCTCGGGCCTGACGCGTGCCGCCCGTGCCGTAACGGATGGCGCTAGGGACGCATGCGGGTGGGGTGAGAAGGGCACGCGGTCGTCATGGCCGGTGACTCGGACGACGACAGGCTGGACCGGAGCCCCGGGGCGAGCGGGCACCGCGCGGTGCCGCACACGGCCGACGTGCGCGTCGAGGCGTGGGGCGGGAGCCGTGAGCAGTGCCTGGTGGAGGCGGTGCTCGGGATGGTCGAGTGCTTCGCGGACGTCTCGGGGGTGCGGGCGACCGCCGTACGGCAGGTGCAGGTGGCCGAGGGCAGCGACGACGACCTGCTGGCGGCGCTGCTGGACGAGGTCGTCTTCCGGCTGGAGGTGCACGGCGACGTGCCGGTGGACGTCGAGGTGGAGACGGTGGACGGCGGGCTGGACGTACGGATGGCGGTGACGGACGTACGGTCCGTGCCGATCACCGGCGCCGTGCCCAAGGCCGTGTCGTGGCACGAGCTGCACCTGGCGCCGGATCCGTACGGATGGTCGTGCGCGGTGACGGTCGACGTCTGACCGACGTCCGGGAACAGCTAGCCCTTGACCACGCCGAGCGGGACCAGGCGGGCCACCTTGCGGCACAGTCCCGCGCCCTCGCTCGCCTCCACCACCGCGGTGACGTCCTTGTACGCCTCCGGGGTCTCCTCGGCCAGCCCCCGCCACGACACCGGCCGTACCGCGATGCCGTCCGCCTCCAGCCGGGCCCGCAGCTGCTTGCCGCCGATGGTGCGGGCCGCCTGGTGGCGGCTCATCACACGGCCCGCCCCGTGGCAGGTGGAGTGGAAGGCGTCGCCGCCGGGGACGCCGGTGAGGACGTACGAGGCGGTGCCCATGGTGCCGGGGATGAGCACCGGCTGGCCCACGGCGCGCAGGTCCGCTGGCAGCTCCGGGTGGCCGGGCGGGAACGCCCGGGTGGCGCCCTTGCGGTGGACGCACAGCCGGCGCGGCCGGCCGTCGACCGGGTGCGTCTCGACCTTGGCGAGGTTGTGGGACACGTCGTACACGAGCGTGAGCCGGGCTTCGGCCTCGCGGCGGAAGACCCGGCGGGCCGCCTGGGCGAGCAACTGGCGGTTGGCGCGGCCGTAGTTGGCCGCCGCCGCCATCGCGCCCAGGTACGCGCGGCCCTCGGGCGAGTCGACCGGGGTGCAGGCCAGTTGCCGGTCCGGTACGCCGATCCCGTACCGGGCCATGGCCTTGTCCATCGCCCGGACGTGGTCCGAGCAGATCTGGTGCCCGAGCCCGCGCGACCCGCAGTGGATCATCACGCACACCTGGTCGGCGGCGAGCCCGAACGCGGCGGCCACGGCCTCGTCGTAGACCTCGGCGACCCGCTGGACCTCCAGGAAGTGGTTTCCCGAGCCGAGGCTGCCGACCTGGCCGAGCCCCCGCTCGCGCGCCCGCTCGTTGACCTGGTCCACGTCCGCGTCGGGGACGGCCCCGCCGTCCTCGCAGCGCCGCAGGTCGCGTTCCTCGCCGTGGCCCTCCTCCACCGCGTACCGGGAGCCTCCCTGGAGGACCCGTTCCAGCTCACGGCTGCTCAGCCGCCAGACGCCACCCGGTCCGGCGCCGCGCGGGATCACCTGGCCGAGGCCGTCCATGAGCGGGTGCAGCACCGGATCCAGCGCCCGCCGGTCGCAGTCGGCGGCCAGCAGCCGTACCCCGCAGGAGATGTCGAAGCCGACACCGCCGGGCGAGACGACACCGCCCTCGTCGATGGCGGTGGCCGCGACTCCCCCGATGGGGAAGCCGTAGCCCCAGTGGATGTCGGGCATGGCGTACGAGGCGCTCACGATGCCCGGCAGCGTCGCCACGTTGACGACCTGCTCCAGCGACTTCTCCGCGTCCCGCAGCAACGCCCGGGACGCGAACACCACGCCCGGCACCCGCATGTCTCCCCGGCGGCCGATACGGAACCGGTAGGGGCCCTCTTCGACGTACTCCATCGCGGCCTCCTGAGGCAGCGCAGCGTCGCTGTCCGCGTTTCCCGCACCGCCCGGCATAAACCGCCGTGTCACCCCGCCGGTGTCGCCGCCGGTGACAGGTAGCCGCGCAGGCCGGTGCGGTGGCCCAGGTCGGGGAGCCGGTGGACGCGCCAGTGGCGGGCGTAGGGCGGGATGCCGCCCAGGTCGGAGACCAGGACCGCGACCGGCCGGCGCAGGCCCAGGGCGGCGAGGCCCTGGGGCGTGATGCTGCCGTCGTGGCCCGAGGGCTGGCGGGAGGCGCACCCGGCGCGGAACGCCACCCGGATCGCGTCCTCGCCGCTGACCACACAGGGCGGGCGGACGCCCTGCGCGCGCAGCTCGGCGGCGACACGGCCGAGGGTGACGCTGTCGCGGCGTACCCGGTCGGCCACGCCGTCGAGCACCCGGTACTGCACCGCCAGGTGCGCGACGGCCGCCAGGGCCATCAGGGCGACGGCCGTGCGGCGCCCGGCCGCCCGGACCAGGCACTGGGCGACGGGCAGGGCCAGCAGGGCGTACGCGGGCAGCAGGAAGCGCGGGGCGGCGTACCCGACGGTGAAGAGGTAGGGCGTGGCGAGCACCAGGCCGGTCACGGTCGCCAGGACGACCGGGGCACGGTGGCGGGTACTGGCGGCTGCCCACACGCCGCCCGCCACGAGCAGGGGCAGCGCGAGGAACCAGACGGCGGCGAGCGGATGCCGCCAGGGCACGTCGCAGGGGCGGCACAGCGTCCGCCCGCCGAGGGCCCGCGCATGGTCGTCGACGGCGAAGTACCAGCCGAGGTGGCCCTGGATCTCGCTGGCGCGCCGCAGCCTCGCGGGAAGGCCGCCGTAGTGCGCGTACGCCTCGGCGACCCAGGGGGCGCAGCCGAGCACCAGACCGGCCGCGAGCACGGCCACCACCGCCAGGGGCCGGCGGCGGGCCGGCCGCGTGAACGGCGCCGCCACCGCGAGGGGCAGGGCCAGCCACACCGCGTCGGTCGGGCGCATCACCGCGGCGAGTGCCACGCCGGCGCCCAGGCCGGGCAGGGCCCACCGGTCGCCGGGGTCCCGCGCGGCGCGCAGGAAGAACCCGGCCGCGGCGAGCGCCCCGTAGGCGACCCACAGGTTCGGCATCGCCTGCGGGCCGTAGAACAACGTGACCCACAGGGTCGCGAACAGCGCCCCGCCGACCGCGAGCACCGGTACCGGCAGCAGCCGCCGCCACACCCACAGCGCGAGGAACAGGCCGCAGCCCGACAGCAGGGCCAGGTAGACGCGGAGCGCCTCCATGGACGTGGTCAGCGCCGCGACGGGCGCCACCAGGAAGCTGATGCCCCGCGCCCGGGGCGCGCTGAAGAACGCCGCCGGGGCCTGGGGGCTCACCTGGCTGACGTACACGGTCTCGTCCCAGCCGAGCCCGAGACCGGGTACGACCAGGACGAGCTGGGCGAGCGTGAAGGCGGCGGCGACGGCGGCCAGCCAGGGCAGCGGGCGCGCGGCCGTTCCGGCGGCGGGCTGGTAGCCCTCGTCCCGCGTCACGAGCGCAGCGCCCTCCCGTGAGCCTGCGATCAACCGTGCTTCCTGCATGGCCCGGCCTCACTCGTCGTGTCCTGTGGCAGTACGACGGTGGCGGTCCCTCCCACCACCGTCCCCCACCACGCTGCGGGCCGACCGCGCACCGCGCACCGCGCAGGCGCGTCAGTCGGCCCAACGGCCGGGCCCGGACGGGTGACCGGGGCCGGCGGTTCAGCCGCTTGCCGGGAGCAGGGGGTGTGCCGTGGCCGGGGAGGGGGCGCAGAGGGTGAAGGCCGTTTCCAGGCGGGTCGCCCTGAGGATCTTGTCCACGGCGGGTGAAGGCGCGTGGAGCAGGAGCCGGACGTCTTCGGCGGCGGCCTGTCGACGGGCCCAGAGCAGGACGCGCAGGCCGGAGCAGTCCAGGAAGGTGACGCCGGACAGGTCGAGGAGGACGGTGTGCGAGCGGTCCAGCGCGGTGCGCAGTCGGCTGCGAAGCTCCTCGCCGGTGACGATGTCGAGTTCGCCGGACACGGTCAGGACGGCGTCGCCGCCGGGGTCTGTGGTGACGGAGGTGTGGAATGGGTCAGGCATCGCCGGATGCCCCCTTCCGTTGCCGGAAGCCGCGTGAAGCCGCGCGAAGCCGCCTGCACGCCCGTCGACCAATAGGAAAACGCCGCACCGGTCGCGCTGTCCACCGCCGGGGCCCGGGAGTCGGGAATCGGCCGTGCCTTCACGGATTTTTCCCGTGGGGAGAGACTGGCTGAGGGAGGTGTCCGATGCTCCCTCTGGCGTCTGCTTTCGTGGAAGGTCACGCCGCCGGCATGGCCGCCGTCACCGTCGCGTACGAACGGCAGGGTGACGGCGAGCCGCTGGTCCTGTTGCACGGGGTCGGCGACGACCGGCGGGTGTGGGGGGCCGTGGCGCCGCTGATCACCGGGCGGGAGACGATCGCCATGGATCTTCCGGGCTTCGGGCAGTCGCCCGACCTGGACCCGGCGGTGCCGCGCGACCTGGACGCGGCGGTTGCCTGGATGGGTGCGCTGTTCGCCGCGCTGGGGGTGGAGCGGCCGCATGTGGCGGGCCATTCGCTGGGCGGGCTGATCGCGTTGCGTCTGGCGCAGGCGGGGCGGGTGCGCAGTGTGACGGCGCTGGCCCCGGCGGGGTTCTGGAACGGCGCCGAGCGGAGGTACGCGTACGCGGTGCTGGCCTTGGCCCGGCAGAGCGCGGCGTGCAAGGCCGCCCTCCGGGCGGGGCGGACGTCGAGGTTGTTCAGCGGTGACATCCGTGATGTGCCGGTCACCATCGCGTGGGGCACGCGCGACCCTCTTCTGCCGCCGTGGCAGGCGGCGCGGGCCAAGGCCATGATCCCCGGGGCCCGGCTGGTGCCGCTGCCCGGCTGCGGCCATGTGCCGATGGCCGACGCTCCGGAACTGGTCGCCCGCGTCCTGCGGGACGCGAGCCGTGGTGCCCCGGCGGGGACCGACCGGACGGGCCGGACCGGCCGCACCGACCGCACCGACCGCACCGACCGCACCCCGGCCGGGTGAGAGGGATCCTCCTGGGGAGGCCGCTGTGGAGTGGTTCACGGAGGGCGACTACTGGCTGGGCAGGCTGATCTTCCAGCGTGGCCTGGCCGCCGTGTACCTCGTCGCCTTCTTGAGCAGCCTCCTGCAGTTCCGGGCGCTCATCGGCGAGCGCGGGCTGCTGCCGGTGCCACGGTTCGTCGCGTCCGTGCCCTTCCGGCGCTCGCCCAGCGTTTTCCACCTCCACTACTCCGACCGGTTCTTCGCGGGGGTCGCGTGGACGGGGGTGGCGCTCTCCGCCGCCGTGGCGGCGGGTGCGGCCGACCGCGTACCGCTGTGGGCCTCGATGCTGATGTGGGCGCTGCTGTGGGTGCTGTACCTGTCGATCGTCAATGCCGGGCAGACGTGGTACGCGTTCATGTGGGAGTCGTTGCTGCTGGAGGCCGGCTTCCTGGCGATCTTCCTGGGGAACGAGCGCACGGCGCCGCCGGTCCTGGTGCTGTTCCTGTTGCGCTGGCTGCTGTTCCGTCTGGAGTTCGGCGCCGGGCTGATCAAATTGCGCGGCGATCCGTGCTGGCGCGACCTGACCTGCCTGTACTACCACCACGAGACCCAGCCGATGCCGGGCCCGTTCAGCTGGTTCTTCCACCACCTGCCGAGGCCCCTGCACCGGGTGGAGACCGCCGCCAACCACGTCGCACAGCTGGGTGCCCCGGTGCTGCTGTTCGCGCCGCAGCCGGTCGCGAGCGTGGCCGCCGGCGTCATCGTGGTGACACAGCTCTGGCTCGTGGCATCGGGGAACTTCGCGTGGCTCAACTGGCTGGCCGTCCTCCTGGCGGTGACCGCGATCGACGGGGCGCGGGCCGCCGAGGTGCTGCCACTGCCCGAGCCGCCCGCCTTCGCCGCCACACCGGCCTGGTACGCGGGCACGGTGGTCGCCGTCACCGCGCTGGTGGCCGTTCTGAGCTACTGGCCGGCCCGCAATCTGCTCTCCCGCCACCAGCTGATGAACTACTCCTTCAACCCCCTTCACCTGGTCAACACCTACGGCGCCTTCGGCAGCGTCGGCCGGACGCGCCACGAGGTGGTGATCGAAGGCACCGACGAGCCGGAGATCACCGACGACACGGTGTGGAAGGAGTACCGCTTCAAGGGCAAACCGGGTGACGTGGGCCGCGTGCCGCCGCAAATCGCCCCGTACCACCTGCGGCTGGACTGGCTGATGTGGTTCGCCGCGATCTCGCCGGCGTACGCGGTCCCCTGGTTCGCGGCGCTGCTCGTCAAGCTCCTCGACAACGACCCGGTCGTCCTCGGGCTCCTGCGCGGCAACCCCTTCGCCGGCTCCCCGCCGACGTACCTCCGCGTCCGCCTCTACCGCTACCGCTTCACCGACCGGCACGAACGGCGGCGCACCCGCGCCTGGTGGCACCGCACGCTCGTGGGCGACTACGTCCCCCCGGTCACGAAGGCGCTCTGACGTACGCGGGGCGTGCGGCGGCGGGGCCGGTGCGCGTCCCGGCGCGCTCAGCCCAGGCGCTCGCGCGGGACCAGGGGCCGCAGGTGGCGCATCGTCTGCGCCGGGTCGGGGTCGGACACCGCCAAGCGGCTGAAGGGTGCCCGCCGGCGCAGCTCGACGCACAGGACGGGCCTGCCCGACCGGACGGCCACGAAGTCGGTCTCGTCGCCGAAGTGCCGGACGCCCACGCACCGCCGCGCGGGGATCCAGACGCCCTTGCCGCACCGACCCCGCAGCGCCCGCCACCAGTCGGGTTCGATCCGGACCCGGGCGCAGCGCGGAGACCGGAACCCGTACCTGTCGGCGGCGTGCGGCCAGTTTCTCCCACCAGGACAGGCGGACGACGATGTCGCTGCCCTCCAGCACCACGCGTGCCATGACCTCTCCTCCGGCTGCATGCACTTACTGGGATAAAAGTTGAGTCCCCACTTGTCAAGTTGTCTGGTGTGAGTTATATAAGAGCCGTCGCGAGACGCCCGTCGCGGCGGCGCTCGACGACACCCCGACGACACGAGGAGGCGATGACTCGATGCTGATGCGGACGGATCCCTTCCGTGAGCTGGACCGACTCACTCAGCAGCTCTTCAACGGTGCGCAGCGTCCTTCGGCGATGCCCATGGACGCCTGGCGCGAAGACGGCTCCGTCTGGGTCACGTTCGACCTGCCGGGCGTCGACCCCGGCTCCGTGGACCTGAGCGTCGAGCGGGACGTGCTGACCGTTCAGGCCGAACGCAAGCCGGTGACCGGCCGGGAGGGCGCCGAACTGGTGATCTCGGAGCGGCCGACCGGCACGTTCACCCGCCAGGTGTTCCTCGGCGAGACCCTGGACACGGAGAAGATCGAGGCGACGTACGACGCGGGTGTGCTGACCCTGCGCATCCCGGTCGCCGAGCAGGCCAGGCCGCGCAAGATCGAGATCAGCAGCGGCGGCCGCAAGGAGCTGGGGTCCTGACTCACCGGTGAGCGCCCCCGCCCGGGGCGCTCACCGTGCGGCTCCGCGGCGTACGCACACCCATGTACACCCGACGCGAAGGGAGACCACTGTGGCTGCACTGACCTGGCTGGCGATACCACTGATGGCCGGCCTTGGCGCAAGCATCTGGGCCTGGTACGTATCGCGCCCGCACCCCATGGACGTATGGACCGACGTGGAGCACCACGACCGGATCCGGGCCGCCTTCGGGCGCATGGCACCCGAGCCGGGGCTGAGCGGGGCTGAGCGGGGCTGAGGGGCGGCGCCGCCCCTCGCGCGGCTCCCGCACCACCGGTCACGCCAGTGGTCGCGCGGACACGGCGGGGGTGGTGCTGCCGGGCGGCGCCGGGGACTCGTTCGACGACGCGTTGAGGATCGCCGTCAGGAGCAGCCCCACAAGGGCGATGACGACCAGGATCAGCAGGGTCCTCCTGTGCCGGTTCCGCTCAGGGGCGAGCGGTTCGCTTCCCTGGCCCTCGCGCCTTTGGCGCGCCTCCTGCCCCTCGGAGAACTGTTCGTTGAGCGTGTTCATGCGGGCGGCGAGCTCGGGGTCGTCGCTGGTGAGCCTGCGCTCTATCTGCGCCAGGATGCGCCCTTCCGACTCGTGTTCCATGACGCCACCTGCTTCACGGGAAGGATTCGCGCGGGAGAAGCCACTCGTATACGTACGTATTCTCCCCCATCGAACGTTTCATCCGTACCGGTCATCCGTACCGGCCCTTCTCCAGGCGGCGGGGAGGGGTGCCGGCGAGTCGCGCCAGGAGCGGCCCCGCGATGGCGAGGACGAAGACGTACGCGGTGACCAGTGGGGCGAGGTCGTCGTTGACCGTGCCGACCAGGCCGATGATGACGATGGAGAACTCGCCGCGCACGATGAGTGCCGTCCCGGCGCGCAGCCGGCCCCGGCGGCCCACTTGGTCCCGGGAGGCGGCGTACTGGCCGGTGAGGAGTTTGGTTGCGGCCGTGACCGCGGCCAGGGCCATGGCGGCCGGCAGGAGCGGCACCAACTCGTCCGGGCCGACCGACAGCCCGATGGCCAGGAAGAAGATCGCCGAGAACAGGTCCCGCAGGGGGCTGAGCACCGCCCGGGCCCGGTCGGCGGTCTCGCCGGTGAGGGAGAGGCCGACGAGGAACGCGGCCACCGCCGCGGTGGCATGGACGAGTTCGGCGAGCGCGGCGACGATCAGGGTGAGGCCGAGGACCCGCAGCATCAGCTGCTCGGCGTCGGGGTGCGACAGCAGCCGGCCCAGGTGATGACCCCACCGGTAGGAGGCGGCGAAGGCCGCCAGCACCGCACCGACCGCCGCGAGGACCCCGAGCACGGCCTGCCACCAGGGGCCGCCGGAGGCGAGGACGGCCAGCAGGGGCAGGTAGGCGGCCATGGCGAAGTCCTCCATGACCAGCACGGACAGGATCGCCGGGGTCTCGCGGTTGCCCAGTCGTCGCAGGTCGGCCAGGAGCCGGGCGACCATGCCCGAGGAGGAGACGTACGTAGCGCCCGCCAGGGCCAGGATGCCGACACCGTCCAGGCCGAGGAGCCATCCGGCCACCGCGCCCGGCACCGCGTTCAGGACGAGGTCCACCAGGGCGGAGGGCACGTGCCGGCGCATGCTGACCGTGAACTCGGTGAGGGAGAACTGCAGCCCCAGGGTGAGCAGGAGCAGGACGACCCCGATGGCGGCCCCGGTCTCCACGAACTCGCCGGCGGCCGGGACGGGCGCGATCCCGCCCTCGCCCAGGGCGAGGCCCGCGAGCAGGTAGAGCGGGACCGGCGAGAACGTGAAGCGGCGCGCCACGGCACCCAGCACGCTGAGGGCGGTGAGGATGAGGCCGAGCTCCAGCAGCAGCGTGACGGGAGTACGCACACTCAGCCCTGGACGATCCGGTCCACGCCGGCGATTCCGTCACGGGTCCCGATCACGACCAGGACGTCACCGGCCCGGAGCCGTTCGTCCGGCGTCGGCGACGCGATCACGTCCTCACCACGGACGATCGCCACGACGGAGGCACCCGTCCGGGTCCTTGCCCTGGTACGTCCCAGCGGCCGACCCGCGTACGGGCTGGAGGACCGGACCTCGACCTGGCCGGACAGCAGTCCGGGCACCTCCTTGGTGAGGTCGGCGAAGCGTTCCGCGATGCGCGGAGCCCCCAGGATCTCGGCGACCGCGTCCGCCTCCTCGCTGTTGAGCCGCACCACGGGACGGCCCTCGTCGGGGTCGCCGCCCACGTAGACGACCAGCTCGAAGTCACCGGTCCGGCCCGCGACGATGCCGATCCGGACCCCCTCGTGGTTGGTGAACTCGTACCGGATCCCCACCCCGGGCAGGAGTACCTCGGTGACGTCCATGCGCTCATCATCACCGGTGCGCGAGGCCCGGCCCCGGTACGCACGTCCCAGGCGTGTCAGCGTCCGGGACTCAGCCCGTGGTGACCTTGGCCGCGAAGGCGTCCAGGTTGGCCTCCATACGGGCGATGCGCTCCTCCAGGGTGAGGGACTCCTCATAGCGCCCGGAGCGCAGCTTCGGCTGCCGCTTGCCGCGCACGTACAACGGGCAGGCGAGGTCGGAGCAGAGGTAGATCCCGACCGTGTTGCCCTCGCGGCCCCGCGCACCTGCCAGCGGCGCGGCGAGCAGGGTCACTCCGGAAGAGGCGTGTCCGGTCAGGCATATCTGGCAGAGGCTGGACTTCACGGCACTGGTACGGCTCACGGCCGGGACGCGCAGGGTGATGCCCACCGGACCGTCGGCACGGGGCAGCACGAGGTGGGCCCGCAGCGGAGCCCCCGGATCCACCCACCCCAGGAAGTCCAGGTCCTCCCACGGAAGGCCGGCGAAGTCGGACGGCAGTCTGAGCCGGGCCGCCTCCCCCTTGGTGCAGTTGACGAACGACGAGCGGATCTGTTTCTCACTGAGCGGTTCCACGGGCACCGACCCTACGGAGGGGCCGGTCACGCCGCACGTCAATATTCGGGGGGGGCCGCTCCGGGTGTGGGTAGGGTGCGGTCGTGAGCGGTACGCGCCCGGTCCATGTGAGCCGGGGTCAGGTTCTGGCCCACCGGGTGGCGGTCCACGGCTTCGACCGCTCCTCGCCCGACCCCGGCGTACTCGCCCTGGGGGCGCAGGACACACCGTACGGCTCCGCCCGGCTGGCGCTGGCCGCGCGGGGCGCGTCCCCCGACGGGCTGGAGCTCGTCTGGTCGTTCCGTGGCGCGCCGCATCTGCACCGGCGCGGTGGTCTGCCCGCGCTCGCCGCGGCCCTGTGGCCGGTGGACGACGCCGACGCGACGGCGCGGATCGACACGGCGGTGATCAGGGAGGGGGCGCGGCTCGGTGTCGCGGCCTTCCGGGTCACCGCCGAGGCGTTCCGCGAGGTGGTGACCGCGCCGATGAGCAAGGGCGAGGTCAGTACGGCGGTCAGCGCCGCCGTACCGGAGTCGCTGACCTACTGGTGTGAGCGGTGCGGCGCCCAGCACATCTCCGGGCTGCTCTTCCAGCAGGCCGGGCTCTTCGGGGCGATCGGGGTCGTGCCGGAAGGGGCAGGGACGGTACTCGCGCCGCTGGCCGAGGGGTTTCCCGTGCCGGCCGAGGCGTCCGGGACGAGCGAGCTGGTCCGCGCCTATCTGCGGTTCCTGGGCCCCGCCGGCCCCGCCGAGGTGGCGAAGTTCCTCGGCACCAGGCCGGCCGGGGTGAGAGCGGTGTGGCCGGACGACCTGGCCGAGGTGTCGCTGGAGGGCAGGAGGGCGTGGCTGCCCGCCGCCGGCCTGGACGCGCTGCTGTCGGCCCGGAGCCGCGGACTCGTGCGGCTGCTGCCGCCGGGCGACCCGTACCTGCAGGCACGCGACCGGACGTTGCTGGTGCCGGACAAGGGGCGGGAGAAGGAGATCTGGCGGGCCGTCGGAGGCCCGGGCGCGCTGCTGGTCGGTTCGGAGATCGCCGGCACCTGGCGCGCCAGGGCCGCCGGCCGCAAGGTCGACCTGACGGTCACGCCCTTCGGACGGCTGTCCTCCGCCGTCCGCGAGCAGGTGGAGGCCGAAGCCGCCACAGTGGCTTCGGCGCGCGGCGCGGTGGAGGCCCGGCTGCACATCGCCTGACCGGGCCGGGCCCCGCATGACGCGCGCGTGGTGTCCCCGGGGCCACGCCGCCGGAGCACCACGCGCGTTGTGGTCGTGTCGGTGTCCGCCTCGCGTCAGGCGGAGACGATGTTCTCCGCCTGGGGCCCCTTGCGGCCCTCGGTGACGTCGAAGGACACCTTCTGACCCTCCGTCAGCTCACGGTAACCGGCGCCGGTGATGTGGGAGTAGTGGGCGAAGACGTCCGGCCCGCCGCCGTCCTGCGCGATGAAGCCGAAGCCCTTCTCGCTGTTGAACCACTTGACCGTTCCAGTAGCCATTCCGGCCTCCTATGCCTGAAATGGCCCGCACCGTGCGGGCCCGGAGAGTGCGGGCCCGACATGGGGTGTGACAGCACAAACGCCCGTGATCGCGATCACGGGCGCACACTTCGGAACCACGACTTCTCTGTTCCCGACCGTACCCGAACAGTGCTCGTCCTGCTACGCGGCGCACACCCGCCGGGCGTGTGTCGGTCCGGGCTCGCGTGGCGTCGGAGGTCCACCGGGGGCACGCTGGGAAGA
Organism: Streptomyces sp. CB03234; assembly: GCF_001905885.1. Classification (GTDB taxonomy): domain Bacteria; phylum Actinomycetota; class Actinomycetes; order Streptomycetales; family Streptomycetaceae; genus Streptomyces. The sequence goes on from NZ_LIYH01000008.1 coordinate 97,453, forward strand.
GGATCCGTACCGCATCCATGCCCCCGGAAGCCGAGCGTGCGCATCGAGGAGGTGGCTTCCCCATGACGGAGCCGACCGGTTCGACGAAGAGCATGTCCGAATCCCGTGGCGCCGACCCGGCGACGCGGGGCAGGACGACCATCGCGGACGGGGTGGTGGTGAAGATCGCCGGGATGGCGGCCGGAGAGGTGGACGGCATTCATTCCCTGGGCGGCGGGCTCGCCCGCACCATGGGAGCGGTGCGCGACCGCGTTCCCGGCGGGCGCGCGAGCGTCACACGCGGCGTCAAGGTGGAGGTCGGGGAGCGCCAGGCCGCCATCGACCTGGAAGTCGTCGTCGAGTACGGCCTGGCCATCGCGGACGTGGCCGGTGATGTCCGGGAGAACGTCATCGAGGCGGTCGAGCGTATGACGGGCCTGGAGGTGGTCGAGGTGAACATCTCCGTCGACGACGTCCACCTGCCCGACGAGCAGGACGAAGAGGCGGCCGAAGGGCGCGTGCGATAGGCCCGTGCGAGGTCGTGCGACATGCCCCGGGCACGGGCGGACGGCAGCCGTCGGCCGATGACGCGTCACCCATGGCAGACGGCTGCCGCCTGTCCCGACCGGCCCGCTACATCGGGTCGATGTCCTCGCGTGTCATGCCACGCTCCTGCTCGCTCTGCTCCTTGAGCCGGCGAGCCTTCTCCCTCAGCCGCTGCCGGTCCTGCGGGTCGGTGGCGCGTTCCGCCGCCTGCTCCAACTCCTGCGCCTTGGCGCGCATCTGGAGGACTCGACTGCTGGGTTCGTCCGCAATGCTCACGATGGTCCTGCTTTCCGTCCGGTACGTCTGCCACATCTGAATGTGGCCGCCCAAGCCGGGCCACATCAGACAAACAGAACCTCCCCCTGCGCGCATCCCGGACCATCACCCACGGTTACGGGCGCGTGCCGCGTCTTGTCGGGGGTAACGGGATCGCAAGCGGACGACCTGACTTGGGAGCTGGTGATGGCGCGAACCGACCTGCGCGACGACGCGGTGAGGGAAAGGCGGGGCGCGTCCCGCTGGGGCCGGGCGGTGGTCATGCTGCTGGCCTTCGCGGGGATGGTGGCTTTCGCGGTGGTGCTGGCCCGGCTGACCCTGGAACCCTCGGCCGCCTCCGAGCCGATGACGCACACCAATCTGCGGCCCGGGGACTCCATCCGCGACTATCTCGCCCAGCCCGCTTTCCGGGACACCGTCAAGCAGCTCGGCGGCAACGTCGTGCTGGGCGTCCCGTTCGGCGTGCTGCTGCCGGTGCTCGTGCCGCGCGCTCGCGGGCTGCTGCGGGTGGCGGTGGTCACCGCGCTGGTGATGACGCTGGTCGAACTCGTCCAGGGCGCCCTCATCACCGGACGGGCCTTCGACGTCGACGACGTCCTGCTCAACACGACGGGCGCCCTGCTGGGCTATCTGCTGATCGGCCGCCGGCTCGGCAGGGCCGTGCACCCCCGGCGCCGCCACTGGTGGCACCGCTTCACCGGACGGACGCCGACGACTCCGGCCGGGCAGTAGCGACGGCCACGAAAGAACGCGGGCGCATGCGCGACGAGCGTAAGGGCCGTGCCGGAGGGATCCGGCACGGCCCTTACGCTCCCGGGACCACGCCTCAGAAGAACGCCGCGTCCCCTCCGAAGCTCACCGCGAGGTGGTACGCCTGGGCCGCGTTCACGCAGTTGATGTGGGCCAGGGGTGTGACGTAGGTGTCCTGGCAGACACGCTCCATCTCGGTCCTGAACCGGCTGTCGATCCAGTTCTTCGTCTCGCGGGTCGGGCTGAGCTTCAGCTCGTGGTTGGCACCGTAGTTGCGGTACCCGAAGTCGTGCTGGACGCAGGCGGGGCGGAACACTTGGCTGTACGGGGCGTAGCCGGCGGGTACGGAGCAGCCGTCGGTGGTCCAGTTGAACGGCTCGATGCGCGGCGTCCTGGCGAACTCCCGGTAGGTGAGGTTCATGATCCGGTCCGCCTGCTCGCGCACCGTGGGTTCGGCGACGGCGGCGACGGTGGTGCCGGCAGAGGCGACAACGCCGCTCAGAGCGGTGGTGATAGCGAACGCGAGCGCGGCGGCGGTGGTCGAGAGCTTCCTGCGCATCGGGCCTCCAGGTAGTCAGTCATGGGCGGAGAGGTCCCGCCCATGACTGCAAACGATCAGCCGGGTGCGAGGTTGCTGAAGGTCCCCTGCACGGGGAGCGGAACGCCGGTCGGCACGCTGCGCGGTGCCGGACACGGCGTCGTGGCGGAGTCGTGGCGGAGTCGCGGCGGAGCGGGACGCGCCGCGCGCGCTCAGATGCGCCAGCCGCGAATGCGGTCCGCCGCCTGGTAGACGGTGGCCTTGGCCGCCTGGATGTCGCGCACCAGGTCCACCAGGGCCCCGTACGGCGCGTCGATCCCCTCGCCGGAGGCGTGCATGTAGGCGACGGCGACCTGACAGGCGTACAGCGAGTTGCGGTGCGGCAGCGGCTGGAGGCGTACGAGGGTGTGCAGGAGGGCGGCCGCGCGCCAGGCGGGGTCGGGTTCGGCCGTGGTGGGGCGCGGGATGCGCGTCTTGTGGCGGGCGACGGCCGCGACGAGGGCGGAGTAGTCCGCGACGCTGACGTCTTCGGGTACCGCCTGCTCCTGGACGTCCAGGAGCCAGGGAACGTCGATGTAGAGCACCATCAGGCGGCCGCGCCTCCCCGGCGGCCGTCGGCCTGGGGAAGCTCGTCGGGGAAGGCCTCGTCGAACTCGGCGCGGTGCGCCTCGCCCCAGGAGACGGCGTAGCGGACGAACTGACGCCGCTGACGTTCACGCAGGGGCAGGTCGTGGACGTACTGCTTGAGGGACTTGCCTTCGGCGGCCGCCGCGGCGCGGACCTCCTCCAGCTCCTCGTCGGTGAAGGTGATGTTCAAGGACGGCATACCTGCGATGGTACCTAGTTGGTACCTGGCCGGCCAGGGGACGCCCGCGCTCGCCATGGCGTGGAGGGTGTCCCGGTCAGTCGTCCAGAACGGCGAGGTCGAGGTGACCCAGCCGCGCGGGGCCATCACCAGGCCGGCCGTACCGTCGAGCAGGGCGGGTCGGTGAACCTGGCCCGGCTCATGGCGGCCATCGCGCCCTCGGCCACGGGACGGGCACCGCGGACGACGACGGGCTCGGGGGTGGGGACGACGGCCGGGTCGGCCCGGAGCACCACGTCGGGGTGGAGGAGTGCCACGAGCCCCTCGAAGTCGCCGCCGCGGGTGGCGGCCAGGAAGGCGTCGACGACACGCCGGCGGCGCGCCAGGTCGGTTGCGTGGGGTTCCGGGGTGCCGCCCTTGATCCGGCGGCGGGCGCGGCTCGCGAGTTGTCGTGCCGCGGCCGGGGACCGCTCGGTCATGGCGTCTCCAGGGGCTGCTCGCCCCGCGTCCGCCGGCTGCGGAGCATGTTCAGGCAGACCCGTGCCACCACGGTGGTCAGCCATCCGGTGAGGTTCTCGACGCCTCCTGTGCCGGCGCGACTGGCGCGCAGCCAGGCGTCCTGCAGCGCGTCGTCGGCCTCGCTGAGCGAGCCGAGCATCCGGTAGGCCACCGCTCTCAGGTGGGCCCGGTCCTCTCCGAAGCGCGCCAGCAGCACGGCCTGTTCGTCCATCGGTGCCCCCGCTCCCCCGCATCCCCCGTGATCCCGGCACATTCAACCAGGCCCGCCGCCTGAAGACGCCTCCGCGTCAGGCGGGGTGACCCGGCGACAGGTCCGCGACGTCGCTGAGGACGACCAGCGGCGGGCGCCCCGGCGCCGGTGGGGAGGTCTCGACGGGGTCCAGGAGGAAGCCCACGTGGTCCCCGCCGTCGGCCCGGCTGTGGACACGGCCGACGAACCAGACGCAGGCGTCGGACAGGACCGGTACCCCGCCGTGGCGGGGCTCCCAGGCGACCTGCCGGAACTTGTCGGTCTCGTCGCCGGTCTCGCCGCCGAAGAGCCGGGCGAGGGCGGCCTGTTCGCGGTGGAGGAGGTGGACGCCCAGGTGGGTGGCGTGGCGTGCCACCCGGTAGGTGCGGTTGGCCGTGGAGAGCCATACGGCGAAGCGGGGTGGCCGGATCGAGCACTGGGAGGCGAATCCGACCAGGCAGCCGGCCCGCTCGTCGCCGGCCGCGGCTGTCACGACGTACATCGGACAGTCGAGCTGATCGCTGAACGCATCGAGTTCGGACACAGGACGACCCTAACGTGCCTTCCCGTGGGCCGGGCTGGGCCGGGACGGGCCGGGCTCGCGACGCCGTTGCGGCGGGCGAGCCCGGAGGCCTGCGGGTGTCAGCGCACCCAGACGTTGATGACGGGCGATACGACCCGCTTGCGGCTGTCGACGAGGCGCAGCTTGTTGTGGCCCTTCAGGCCGAGCACGACGCGCATGCTGTAGGTGGAGCGGGACGTGGTGTTCATCGAGGCGGGGAGCGACACCCAGCGCCTGCCCTGCTTCTGCTGGAGGGTGACCTTGCTGCCCGGCCGCAGGCTCTTGACGACGCCGCGGATGCGGAACTGCTGCCACGCCCGCACGCTCTTCATCGTGGCGTTGGCCGACGCGGTCGTGAGTGCGGTGCTGGACGCCGCGGGCTTGCTGGGCGCGGAGGACGGGGACGAGACCGCCACGGCGGTTCCGACCGAGCCGGCGATCAGTGCGGCGGCGGAGATGCCGGCGCCCCAGGTACGTGCGAACTGACCCATTGTTATGTCTCCCAAGCGTAGGGGGGTGGCTTCAGCGGGCTCACCTTAAGCACGTGGGACGATAACCGGATTATTCGACACGAAAGAGATAATCCATCCAGCGTCAACCCCAGTTCTGGGAGTAGTGCGCGCGGAGGTGGTCGCGGTCGGCGCGCTCGGCGAGGAGCCACCGGACGGCGAGCAGCCCGAGCAGGCTCACGCCGATGACCCCGAGGCCCGGGACGAGCTCGCGCGCACTCACGATCCCGGTGACCGTCCGCTGCCCCGTGCCGCCGCCCGGTGGGGCGACGGCCTGGGCGGGCGGCGCGGCGGCGGCGGGGGACGGAGGTGCCGAGGGCGGCGTGGTCGGGGCGGCGACGGTGCTCCGGTCGGCGGCGAGGCGCCCGTCGATGACCCGTACGCCCAGGGCGGTCAGCGCCGAGGTCACCGGCTGGAAGAACGTCATGCCTCCCTCCGTGCAGTCGCCGTTGCCGCCCGAGGTCACTCCCAGCGCGAGGCCTTCCGCGAGGAGCGGGCCACCGCTGTCCCCGGGCTCGGCGCAGACCGTGGTCGCGATCAGCCCGGTCACCGTGCCCTCGCGGTAGTTCACCGTGGCGTTCAACGCGGTCACCCGTCCCGACCGGAGTCCCGTGGTGCTGCCGCTGCGGAAGACCTGCTGGCCGACGACGGGGTCGGCCGCGCCGATGACGGGCACGCTCCGGCCCTCGCCGATGTCCACGGCGTTGGTCCCGTCGAAGGCGTCGCGGTCGTCGTACCGGACGAGGGAGAAGTCCTTGCCGGGGAAGCTGCGGGCGACGGTGGTGCCGATCTGCCCGTCGAGACCCTGGCTGCCGCTGAACCAGCGGGTGCCCTCGGGGCCGCAATGCCCGGCCGTCAGGATGAAGTTGTCCCGGCCGTCGGTGACGTTGAAGCCCACGGAGCAGCGGCCGGTTCCGTTGAAGATGGGGACCGCGCCATTGACCCTGGTGGTGAACTCGCCCTCGGTCCGCCGCATATGGACGAAGTCTCCCGCCCGGTGGGCGACGTCGGACATGCGCGACCAGTCGGCGGCGGAGACGGTACGGTCCGCGTACACCTTCACCTCGTTGGCGGCGTAGTCCACCACCCAGGCGGTGCCGGGCACCCTGGGAGCCCGCCGCAGGGTCTCGGTCGCCGAGCTGAGGTCCTCCATGCTGTGCCGCTTCACCTCGGCCCGCGCTCCCGCGCGCCGCACTTCGGCGGCCGTGGCGTCGTCGGTCACCGCGACGACCGGGCGGCCGTCCGCCCCGATCCAGCTACCGGCGGTACGCGACGTACCCAGCCGCGCGACGAGATCCGCCGCCGGATCGGCGGACGGGGTGACACCGTCGACGGCCGTACGGCCGTCCGACGTCGGCGTCTCCCCCGCCACCGCCTGCGACACCATCAGCCCGCCGCAGAGCAGCCCGCCGACGGCCGCCAGTCTGATGGCCCGCCGGAGGGTGCGCCGCCCGTGCTTCATCCATGGCCCCCAATGCCGTACCGGTGCGAAAGAGAAGGTCGACCCTCCATACGTGCCGTCGCACCGTTCGGTTCATCGGCTCAGCCGCCGCCGGGTGTCACCAGGCCCGTCTCGTACGCCACCACGACGGCCTGCGCGCGGCTGTCCAGGTCCAGCTTGTTCATGGCGCGGTTCAGGTGGGTCTTGACGGTCGCCTCGCTGATGAAGAGCTCACCGGCGATCTCCTGGTTGCTCAGGCCGCGCGCGGTCAGCCGCAGTACCTCGGTCTCCCGGCCGGTCAACATGCCGAGGTCCGGGGGCGGTTGGGCAGGCTCGCTGCCGGCCTGCCGCGCGAACGCCTCCACCAGCCGCCGGGTGACGCTGGGCGCGAAGAGCGCGTCACCGCCGCCGACCGCCGCGACCGCGGCGAGCAGCCGCTCGGGTCCCGAGTCCTTGAGCAGGAAGCCGGAGGCGCCGGCGCGCAGCGCCCCGTACACGTACTCGTCGAGGTCGAAGGTGGTCAGCACCAGGACCTTGGGGGCCGGGTCCGGCGCCTCGGCGAGGATCTTCTCCGTGGCCGCGATGCCGCCCATGCCGGGCATCCTGATGTCCATGAGGACCACGTCGGGCCGGGTCCCGGCCACCAGCGCGACGGCCTCCTCGCCGTCACTGGCCTCGCCCACGACCTCGATCCCCGGCGCGGCACGCAACAGCCCCACCAGTCCGGCCCGGATGAGGAACTGGTCGTCGACGACGAGCACCCTGGTCATTCCGTCGTGCCGTCTCCCTGCCGTGCGGTCCGGGTGGAGGTCGGCAGGGTCAGCCGGACGGCGAATCCCCCCTCGCTCCGCGGGCCGATGCTGATCGTCCCCCCGTACAGCTTGGCCCGCTCCCGCATCCCGATCAAGCCATGTCCACTCCCCGTGCGCACTCTGTCCTGAATCACCCCCTCACCGTCGTCCGTGACCGAAACCGCCACATGGTGCTGCCGGTAGTGGACCTCCACCAGCGCACGGGCGCCCGGCGCGTGTTTCAGTACGTTCGTCAGGGCCTCCTGGACGACCCGGTACGCGCACAGGTCCACCCCGGGCGGCAGCGGGCGCGGCGTACCGTCGACGCGCAGCTCGACCGGCACTCCCCCGGCCCGTACGCGTCCGGCCATCTCCTCCAGGCGGGCGAGGCCCGGCATGGGCGCGGCCGGGCCGCCGTCCCCGTCGGCGCGCAGCACCTGCAGCACGCGCCGCAGTTCCTCCAGGGCCTCCGCGCTGGTGCCCGCGATGGTCCCCAGGGCGGTGCGGGCCGTGCCGGGGTCGGAGTCGAAGACGAAGCGGGCCAGCCCCGCCTGCACGGATATCACCGACATGTGGTGGGCGACCACGTCGTGGAGCTCACGTGCGATCCGGCCGCGTTCCTCGGCCACCTCGCGGCGGGCCCGCTCCTCCTGTTCGTCGCGCAGCCGGCGGGCCAGCTCGGCGGAGCGGCGGGCGAGATGTCCGAAGCGGACCAGGACGAGGGAGAAACCAAGGGCCTGACCGACGACGGACGGCATGTGGGCGCGGTCGCTGACGAGGCCCGCGTAGATCCACACGGCGCTCATCAGGGCCGCACAGCCGGCCGCTGTGCGCAGGGGGCGCAGCGAGGCGACCGTGTAGAGGGCCAGCATGGGGGCGAAGGAGTTCACCACGGGCCAGTAGCCGGCGGTGACGTACACGGTCCACATCGCCAGGACGAAGAGGCAGACGGCGACGGGCGCCCTGCCGCGGACCGCGACCGGCAGGCTGACCAGCCCCACCAGCAGGTGGCCGGCGAGGTCGAGCGCGGGCCACCCCTGGCTCGTGGCCTCCTGTCCGAGCAGCACGGCCACGGTGGTCGTCGCCGCCGCGATCAGTACGTCGGCGGCAAGGGGGCGGATCCGCATCGCCGCAGCGTAACCCGGGTGGAGAGGGTGCTACGTCAACCGCTCGCCGTACCGCGGGAGTTGCAGGAACCGCGGACCTACCGCCGGGGGTGGGCGGGCAGGTCAACCCGGCGGGGGACGACGCGGCGGGCGGACCGCCCGTAGGTTCTTGGACCAGCACCACGGCGCGCGGCCGACCACCGCGACCGCCGGGACCGCGGGTCTTTCGGGGGACCCGACCGGGGGACCGGGCCCGTGGTCGTCGGAAAGGAACGGCACGAGATGGACGTACGCAAGATGAACGTACGCAAGCGCATGGCACTGGGCGCGGTGGCGCTCGCCGCGGCGGCCACCGCCACCCTGGCGCCGACGGCGGCGGCCTCCCCGTCGGAGGTGGGTGTGGCCGCGGCCTGCACGGCGTGGCGGACCATCCAGGTCGACGACAACGCCGCCGGGGTCAAGTACCGCGAGTGCGACCGGTACAGCGGCCTGAACACGCAGACCAAGGCCCAGCTCTACATCTGGGACAACAAGCGCGACGGCAAGGTCGCCCAGGTCTACACGGCCACCGGCTCGAACCTGAACGGCCAGTGGCATCAGTCGTGGCACAAGTACTACGTCTGGGGCACCGAGAGCCACCACAGCCCGCTCGTGGACACGGGCTGGCACAAGGGCCACGACGTGAAGGTGCTGCTCAAGAACGTCCGGGGCTGATCCACCGGCGGGGGTATGACGGTGCCCCGCCCTCCAGGGGGGAGGAGGGCGGGGCACCGTCACGTGGAACGGGCGGGCATGGATCCACGTGAGCGGGTACCCGCATCACCGGCCGACGTGCGCGGCGGATCCCTGCCGCGCCGCAGACCGGGAACGAGGAGAGACGCTGATGAGCACGGTAAAGGAAGCTGTCGAGGTCGAGGTCCCCGTCCACACCGCCTACAACCAGTGGACCATGTTCGAGGAATTCCCGAACTTCATGGAGGGCGTCGAAGAGGTCATCCAGGTCGACGACCGCCACAACCACTGGAAGACCAAGATCGGTGGGGTGCGGCGCGAGTTCGACACCGAGATCGTCGACCAGCTGCCGGACGAGCGGATCGCGTGGAGGACCATCAGCGGTGACACCCAGCAGAAGGGTGTGGTCAGCTTCCAGCGCCTGGACGACACGCACACGCGCGTGGAGCTGGTGATGGACGTCGAGACGAGCGGCGTCGCGGAGAAGGCGGCCGACCTCACCGGCACGATCGACCAGCGCGTGAAGGGTGACATGCGGCGGTTCAAGGACTTCATCGAGCGTCAGGGCGGCGAATCCGGCGGCTGGCGCGGCCGCATCAGGCCGGGCGAGAGCTGAGCGGTGCCGCCGGTGCCGCCCGTACCGCCACGGGTCATGGCCGGCGCTGTCAGTGGCACCGGGTACGGCGCGTGGCGGTGGGCCGGACGGAGATCGTGAGGGACTCGCGGCCATGGGGGGGGTGGGTGAGAAGGTCCCCGGCATCCAGCTCGGGACTGGAGTGGCCATCCGTGTCCCACCCCCACCTCCGGCGCCGGAGGGTTACGCGCCAGGCGTGCGCGGCTCCCTGTGATGCCGCTCGGCCCCGCCCCAGGGCCACGCCAACGGCCGACTTGCCGTCCCGGCCGGACTCAGCAGGCCTTGCCCTGCGAGCGCAGCCACTCGCACTGCGTCTCACCGGACGTCCTCCCGCCGTCGTACGCGCGCGGGTCCTTGTAGCCGGGGCCGACGGGCTCGTGCGGCTCGAAGACGCCGTCGCCGTCCAGGTCTCCCCCGTGGGGGTCAATCGTCCCGCCCGGGTTGTGGCAGGCCGCCCGGTCGGCCGGGTCCGTGGTGCACACCTTCGGCCCGGGTCGGCGCTCGACGGCCGTGGCCTGCGCCTCCAGGGCGTCGGCGAGCGAGGCGCCGGTGAGCGTCAAGGAGGTCGAGGAGACGGCGCCCTGCCCGCCCGCGGGCGGGGCGCCGTCCGCGCACGCCGACAGCGTGAACGCGAGTCCCGTGGTCAGGAGGGCGGAGCCGGCGAAAACAGCGGCGCGGCGGCGGGCAGGCGATGCGAGGACCATGAGGCGCCCAACGAGCGATCGATGTGAGGGGTGGCAATCACCCTAAGGCGGTGCTCAAGATCAGGTCAATGAGCTCCGGACGGCGGACAGCACCCGTGGTCGCGGTGGGATCATCTGATCATGAATGTGAGCGGGGACTACGAGATGGTCACCATCCCGGCGGGGCGGGTCAGGCTGTCGGACCGGCGAACCCGGCGGAGCTGGCCGGTCGCACTCGCGCCCTACCGGATCGGGGGATCGCCGGTCACCCGGGCGGCGTACGCACGCGTCACCGGCCGGCGGCCCGGCGACGCCTCGCACGCCTCGCACGGTGACCGCCGGCCGGTCGAGGACGTGTCCTGGTGGGACGCGGTCCGGTTCTGCAACGCCCTGTCCGAGCGGGAAGGACTGGCGCCCGCGTATCACCTCCGTACGGATACCGACGACGTCGAGTGGGACGCGTCCTGCACCGGCTACCGGCTCCCCACCGAGGCCGAGTGGGAGCACGCCTGCCGGGCCGGTACGACCGGCGCGAGGTACGGGGAGCTCGACGAGATCGCCTGGCATCGCGGCAACTCGGACGAGCGGAGCCACGACGTGGGCGACAGGCAGCCCAACGCCTGGGGTCTGTACGACACGTTGGGCAATGTGTGGGAGTGGTGCTGGGACCTCTACGACCCCGAGGTCTACGGCACCTACCGGGTGCTGCGGGGCGGCGGGTGGTTCGACGAGCGGTGGAGCTGCCGCGCCTCGGTGCGGCGCCGCAGCCACCCGACCCTGCGGATCGACGACGTCGGCTTCCGGGTGGCGCGGTCCCTGTGAGGCTCGCGCCGCCCGAGTCTCACCGGCCAGCCGGGAGGGGGACCACCTCGAGAGCGTCCGGGGCGATCATCACGGTGGAGTCCATGGTGCACAGCGTCTTGACGACGGGGGTCAGCGGGAAGGCTTCCTGGATCTGTTCGCCCAGGCCGCTGTTGGGGTGCGAGAGTTCGGTGAAGTCGTCGGAGAGGCCGACCCCCACATCGATCAGGAGGGCGCCGGCCAGTGCGGGTGCCCCGATGGAGTGCAGCAGTTCCACGGAGACGGCCCCGGGTGTGGCGTTGACCAGCACCCCCGCGTGGGTGGCCGTCTCGCTCAGTCCCGCCACGGGGAGACCGAGGTCCGTCCGGTCCTCGGGCCGGCGCGAACCGAGGAGCACATCGTGTCCCGTGGCACTCCAGCCCTGGGCCAGTGCTCGTGCGACGTTTCCGGTGCCAAGTAGTCCTATACGCATGGTGTGACGCCAACTTCCGTACCGGCTCGGCGAATCCGACCGCGGACCCGGGCGGACCGGCACCAAAGACGTAGTTCTGCGGTCGCTCCTTGCGCCCGCCGGACGCGGCCGCCACAAAGTCCGGTGTGCGCCCTTCTGTTGCCCTGGTCCCTCTCGTAACGTCGGCACGGCTTGAGATGGCCATGACGACGAGAGGGTGTCCATGCGCAGACGTCTGCTTCCGCTGGTCCTCGCACCGCTCCTGGGCCTGGGCCTGCTCACGGCGCCCGCAGGGGCCGCGCCACCGGGACCGCCCGATGTGTACCGGCCGGTCCGGGGGCCTGCCGCGCCGGCCGAGTACCGGTACCTGCAGAAGACGCTGCCGGGACAGTCGATTCCGCGCCACGCCCACGAGACCGCCGCCGCGCAGGCACGCCGGCTGCCCACGGTGGGCGGGCGCTGGAAGTCCGTCGGGCCCACCAACATCGGCGGACGGATCGTCTCCCTCGCGCTCGACCCCACGCGCGCCGACACCGTGTACGCCGCGGCGGCCAGTGGCGGCGTATGGCGCAGCACGGACGCCGGGCAGACCTTCACGTCCGCGTGGCCGGACGGCTGGACCCAGGCCATGGGCGCGATCGCCACCGCCCCCGACGGCACGCTGTACGCCGGGACCGGCGAGCCCAACCCGGGCGGCGGCAGCATCACGTACGAAGGCACCGGCCTCTACCGCAGCACCGACGGCGGAGCGAACTGGCGGCCCATCGGGCTGCGCGACTCCGGTGCGATCAGCGCCATCACGGTGGACCCGGCCGATCCCCGGCGGATCTACGTGGCCGCGGCCGGCTCGCTGTACAACGGCGGTGGCGACCGCGGCGTGTACCGCTCGGACGACGGCGGGGAGACCTGGCGGCGGATTCTCGCCGGGGAGAACGAATTCACCGGCGCCACCGAGGTGTTCGTCCAGGGCGAGGAGCTGTACGCGGTGCTGTGGGACCACCGCCGTACGCCGGCCCTGCGGACGTACGGCGGCGTCGGCTCCGGTGTGTTCCGCAGCGCCGACGGCGGGAGGACCTGGGAGCGGCTCGGCGGCGGCCTGCCCGCGCGGGGGCCGGACGTGGGGCGGATCGGGCTGGCCGTCGCCGGGGAACGGCTCTACGCCATCGTCAACAAGACCAGCGGCCCCTTCGAGGGCTTCTACACCTCCACCGACGGGGGCGGCACCTGGAGCCGGACACCGGCGGACGAGAAGCTCACCGGGTCGCAGTCGAGCTTCGGCTGGTGGTTCGGGAAGGTGTGGACCGACCCGGAGGACGCCAGGCATGTGCACGTCGCCGGGGTACCGCTGATGACCTCGAAGGACGCCGGCGCCACCTGGACGTACGACGATGCGACGATCCACGTCGACCAGCACGCGATGGTCTGGGACCCGCGCCGGCCGGGCCGCGTCTACCTGGGCAACGACGGTGGCGTCTACCGGTCGGACGCGAACGGGGACGGCGGCTGGGTCAAGGCCCGCCACGAGCCGTACACCCAGCTCTACAGCGCCGCCATCAGCCCGCAGGACCCCTCACGGATCTCCGGCGGGTCCCAGGACAACGGCTCCCTGCGCTCCTGGGGCGGGGACGGTTTCAACGAGTACCTCGGCGGGGACGGCGAGGAGAACCTCATCGACCCGACCGACGTGAACAAGGTGTTCGCCTGCTACCAGTACGGCAACTGCTTCCGGTCCACGGACGGCGGCGACACCCTCACCTACTTCGCCGACAAGACGGCCTTCAAGCGGCGCAACTGGTTCACGCCCGTCGTCTTCGATCCCCGGGACCCGAAGATCCTGTACTACGGCTCCGAGGTGCTCAACCGGTCCACGGACGGCGGCGTGACCTGGCAGGCCATCAGTCCCGACCTCTCCGGCGGCCCCGGTCCGGACCCGGTCTACACCAACTACGGGACGATCACCTCCATCGCCCCGGCGGGCGACGGCCGGACCGTGTACGCCGGCACCGACGACGGCCGTGTCTGGGTCACCAGGGACCTGGGCGGGACGTGGACGAAGCTCGCCGAGGGCCGCCCCTGGGTGACCCGTGTCGTCGTCGACCCGGCCGACCCCGACCGCGTCTACACCACCCACTCCGGGTACCGTGCCGGCTCCCGGATCGCCCATGTGTACGGCAGCACGGACGGCGGCAAGCGGTGGAGGGACCTGTCCGGCAACCTTCCCGACGCACCCGTCAACGACCTGGTCATCGGGCGGGGCAGCATGCTGTCCGTGGGCACCGACCAGGGCGTCTTCGCCTCCGCGGCCTCCGCGTCGGGCGGGCGCCACTGGTCGCGCCTCGGCCGGGGCATGCCCGCGGTCCCGGTCGACGACATCGAGTACGACGCCGGCCATCACCGCCTGGTCGCGGCCACCTTCGGCAGGGGGTTCTACGAACTGACCGTCCCCTGAGCCGGCCGGTGTCCCGGGGCCGTGGAGGGGTGGACCGTGTCGTCGGCGGGGGTGGATTCGTTGCACATTCCAGCCGTGCATGCGGCACTTCCTCCCCTCACACACCAGGAGCACCTCATGCCTCGTCATCCCCGCGTCCGTCTGGTCGCCGTATGCGCCTCCATCGCCGGCGCGAGCGTCGCGGTCGCCACCCCCGCCGTGGCCGGGGAGCAGCCGCCCGCATCCGTCGGTGCGCCCGTCGTGACCGACCTCAACAGCACGGGGCCGCTCAGCACGTCGCCCGACTCACCCGGGCACCAGGCCTCGCCGCTTCCGGTCGGTGGCAGCCTGCTCGGCGGCCTGCCCGCGGGTGGCCTGCCGGCGGGCCTGCCCGTCGGTGGCTGAGTCCTCCCCCACCTGAACGGGTGACCGTCATGTCCCGTAGTAGGGGACAGCAAGGTCACCCGTACAGAAAGGGGGGCGATCAGCCGTGCTGGGTCGAGGGGGGCGCAAGGCGTGGGTTCCGCGCGGGCTGCCGGGAGAAGGCCGCCGGTTCCGCATCGACTATCCACGCCGGGGGCGGCGGGGAGCCCTCCGGTGGGTCCCGTCGTGGCGGCAGTTGCTCGGCGTCGCGCTGCTCTCCTTGGGCGCACTGGCCACGCTGGTGGGCCATGTCTACTCCACGGTGCAGATCACGGACGTGAACGCCTCCGCGCGCGCCGAGGCCAATGTGTACTACTGGGCGGACGGCACCCAGATGGTGAGTGTCGGGCCGGTCAACCGGCAGAACGTGCCCCTGTCCGACATCCCGCCGTCACTGCAGAACGCCGTGATCGCCACCGAGAACGCCACCTTCTACAGCGACCCCGGCTTCTCGGTGCGCGGGCTGGCCAGGGCCGTGGTGAACATGGCGCGCGGCCAGGAGGTGCAGGGCGGTTCCACCATCACGCAGCAGTACGTGAAGAACACGTACCTGACACCGGAACAGACCCTGGACCGCAAGCTGCGCGAGCTGTGCCTGGCGGTCAAGCTGTCGAGATCGCTGTCCAAGCAGGAGATCCTCCAGGGGTACCTCAACACCAGCTGGTTCGGCCGGAACGCCTACGGTGTGCAGGCCGCGGCGGTGGCGTACTACGGCATGGACGCCAAGGACCTCGATCCCCCGCGCAGCGCCCTGCTGGCCGCGCTGCTCAAGGGCGGTGAGCTGTACGACCCCTCGCTGAGCGCGGCCCACCACCGCCGGGCCGTGCAGCGGTGGGGCTACGTCCTGGACCGGCAGGTGGAGCTCGGGTACCTGTCGAAGGCGGAGCGGGCCAAGTACACCGTCTTCCCCGAGCCCCGGCCGGCGTCGGTCTCCACCAACCTCTCCGGCCAGACCGGCTATCTGGTGGACGTGGCCAACAAGGACATCAAGAACCGCACCGGGCTGACGACCGAGCAGCTGGGGCGCGGCGGTTACCGGATCCGTACCACCTTCGACAAGCGGGAGGTGGAGCGGTTGCGCACGACCGTGGAGCAGGTCCGGCAGACGTCGCTCGACCCGGCGCGCCGGATCGCCGACCGGGAGGTGGAGGTCGGCGCCGCGTCGGTCCGCCCGGGCGACGGGGCGGTGCTGGCGCTGTACGGAGGCTCGGACGCCACCGAGCACTTCGCCAACAACGCCGACACGGCCGGTGTGCCGGTGGGCTCGGCCTTCACCCCGTTCGTCCTGGCGACGGCCCTCCAGCAGGGGGCCGGTTCCGTCGACGACGCGCCGCTCGCGCTGCGCCGGGCGCTGGTCCGTGGCGACAGCGGGGTCTACCGCCGGCTGGGCGAGGCGGTCGGGCTGGAGAAGGTGCGGGACCTCGCGGTCGGCTCCGGCCTGTTGCCGCTGAGCATGGCGCCCCTGGAGCCGTCCTTCCCCACCGGTACGTCGACCCCCAGCGCGATCCGGATGGCGGGCGCGTACGCGACGTTCGCCGCCGGCGGGCGGCAGGCCGACCCGTACTCCGTCACCGCGGTGAGCCACCTGGGCACGCCGCTGGAGGGGCTGGAGCGGCCGGCAGCCCGGCGGGCGCTGGACGCGGAGGTGGCGCGTGAGGTCTCGGACGCGCTGCGGGACGTGGCCGTCGACGCCATGGCCCCGGACGCCATCCGTACCCTCTCCCCCGTCGCCGCGGGGCGCACCGGTGACGAGGACCGGGTCCCCGCGTCCTGGTTCGTCGGCTACACCGGGCGACTGTCCACCGCCGTCACGGTCTTCCGCAGCAGGCCCGGTACGGACGGGCTGCTGCCCATGAACGGTGTGGGCGGAAGCGAGACCGACCGGGCCGACTTCCTGCCGCTGCGGGTCTGGTCGTCCTACATGACCGGTTCCCCGGCGTCACGCGAGGCCGGGTAGCGGCGGCCTCACAGCGCGCCGGCCATGCGGCGTACCGCTTCGGTGATCACCTCGGGGGAGGTGGCGAGGTTGAGGCGGGCGTGGCCGGCGCCGCCGGTTCCGCAGGGCGGGCCGGGGTGGAGCGCGACACGGGCGCGGTCGAGGAAGACGGCGGCCGGGTCGTCGCCCAGGCCGAGCGCCCGGCAGTCCAGCCACGCCAGGTACGTACCGTCACCGGGGATGTGGCGTACGCCGGGCAGGTGCTTGGCCAGGAGGTCGACGAGGAGGCGCCGATTGTCGTCCAGCCCGTCCAGTACGGCGTCGAGCCAGTCGCCGCCGTCCCGGAGCGCGGCGGTGTGGGCGATGACGCCGAGGTGGCTGGGCCCGTGGCCGACCTCGGGCGGCATCCGCGCCAGGTCGCCGGCGGCGGCCGGTCCCGCCACCGCGAGGGCGGCCTTGAGGCCGGCCAGGTTCCAGCCCTTGGACGCGGACATCAGCGAGAAGCCGGTCTCGGCTCCCGGCACGCTCAGGTACGGCACGAACCGCGCCGCGCGGGACACGACGGGGGCGTGGATCTCGTCGGCGACGACGCGTACGCCATGGCGGTCGGCGAGCGCCGCCACGGCCGCCAGTTCGCCGGCGGTGTGCACGGTGCCGGTGGGGTTGTGCGGGCTGCACAGCAGGTACGCCGCGCGGCGCCCGCCGGCGACGGCCTGCCGGAACGCGTCTTCCAGGACCATCAGGTCGATCCGCCCCCGCGCGTCGAGCGGTGCCTCCACGACCTGGCGCGGCATGTGCTCCACGAACAGGTAGAAGGGGTTGTAGACGGGGCAGTTGACCACGACCGCGTCACCGGGGCCGGTGATCAGCTTCAGTACTTCGACGATGCCCAGCATCACGTCGGGCACGAGCCGGGTACGGTCCACCGCGAGTGTGTCCCAGCCCCACCGCTCGCTCGCGAACGACGCCAGCGCCTCGGCGTAGCCCGTCCCGGCCGGGTAGCCGGTGTCCCCGATGGCGATCGCGTCGGTGAGCGCCCGTGCCACCGGCCCGGCGAGCGGGACGTCCATCTCCGCCACCCACAGGGGCAGCACGTCGTCGGGGTACGTACGCCACTTCACGCTGGTACGGCGGCGCAGTTGCTCCAGGGAGAGGTGCCGGAGCGGGTTCGGGTCGTCGGGCGAGCCGTGCGGTATCTGCTCCATGCCCGGCGATTCTAGGCGTCGGGCGGCGGATCCGCCCGGGTCACTCGTGCCGGTGGTCCGGCCCCCGAACGGCGCCGGGGCGGCGGTGGTCTGCGGGAAGGTGGGGGGATGCGCCGGATCGTACCCCTCGCTCTCGCCGTCCTCCTCGGGGCCACGGGATGTGTGTCCGTGCCGCGCACGGCCGCCGCGCCGCCCCAGCCGAAGCAATGGGCGCCGGCGGGCGATCCCGTGCCCCCTCCCGTCCACTGGCGCCGGCCGCCCGAGCCCCCGCCGCGTGAGGAACTCGCCACCATCGGCCCGCTGTCCGGGCCGTCCCGCGTGCCGGTGCGGCACGACCGCCGTACGGCTGAGCGGCCGGCGCGCGCGTGGGCCGTGCCGGAGCCGCCCCCGCGGAGGGCTCCCGCCCCGGCGGACAGGCCTCAGCGGCCGCGGCCACGACCGGAGCGGCCGGCCCCGCACGTCCCGGTGCCGCCACGGCCGACGTACGGCATGGACGACGTGTGCCGTGCGTCCCAGGGAGTCACGGACCCGGCCATCACAGCGCTGTGCCACGGCATGTACGGGAGGTGAGTCACGCCCCGCCCGGTCCCATCCCTCCCTTGAGGCGCTCGATGTCGGAGGGGCGCACCTGGATGACCAGCAGGGCGACGAGTGCCGCGACGGCGGTGAAGATCGCCGCGACGACGAAGGCGGCGGAGACTCCGGACGTCAGGACGTGATCGGCCCACGGTGGCGGCAGCTCTCCGGTGCGCTGGAACCGCAGCCGTTCCGCCGGGCTGGCCTGCGAGAGGAAGGCGGGCACCTGCTTCTTCGCCTCGTTGGCGCTCGCCGTACCGAACATCGTGACCAGGATGGACAGGCCGAGCGAACCGCCCACCTGCTGGGTGGCGTTGAGGAGGCCGGATGCCGCGCCCGTCTCCTGGACGGGGACGTCGGACAGCGCCATCAGGGTCAGCGAGACGAACTCCATCCCCATGCCGAGGCCGAAGACGAGCATCGGTCCCAGCACACTGCCGAGGTAGGTGGAGTGCACATCGGTCAGGGTCAGCCAGGCCAGGCCCGCCGCCGCGAGCAGCCCTCCGGTCACCATGAAGGGCTTCGGTCCGTACCGGGGCAGGAGCTGGGAGGCGAGGCCGGCGCCGACCGCGATGATGGCGCTGACCGGGAGGAACGCCAGGCCGGCTCTGAGCGGGCTGAAGTCCAGCACGTTCTGCACGAAGAGCGTGAGGAAGAAGAACATGCCGAACATCGCGGCGGCGAGGCTGAGCATGATCGCGTACGTGCCCGCACGGTTGCGGTCGGCGAACATGTGCAGGGGCGTGATCGGCTGCCTGGAGCGCCGCTCCACGAAGACGAACACCGCGAGGATCACCACGGCGACGCCGAAGGACGCCACGGTGAGCGGGTCGCTCCAGCCGTCCTGCGCCGCGCGGATGAACCCGTAGACGAGCAGGACCATGCCGAGGGTGGAGGTCAGCGCTCCGGTGACGTCGAAGTTCCCGGGGTGGCGTTCGGACTCCTTGATCCACTTCGGCGTCGCGAGGGCGATGAGCAGCCCGATCGGTACGTTGACGAACAGCACCCAGCGCCAGTCGAGCCATTCGACGAGGACGCCGCCCGCGAGCAGCCCGATGGCGCTGCCGCCGGCGGAGACGGCGGCGAACACGCCGAACGCCCGGTTGCGCTCCGGCCCCTCCTTGAACGTCGTGCTGATCAGGGCCAGGGACGTCGGGGAGGCGATGGCGCCGCCGACGCCCTGGAGGGCACGCGCGGCGAGGAGTTGTCCGGAGTTCTGGGCAAGTCCGCCGAGCAGCGAGGCGAGGACGAACAGCAGCACACCGAAGATGAACACCCGGCGGCGGCCGAGGATGTCGCCCGCGCGGCCACCGAGCAGCAGCAGGCCGCCGAAGGTGAGCGTGTAGGCGTTGACCACCCAGGAGAGGTTCGTGGTCGAGAAGTGCAGCGAGCTCTGGATGTGCGGCAGGGCGATGTTCACGATGGTGATGTCGAGGACCACCATCAGCTGACACGAGGCGATGACCAGCAGCGCCATCGCGTTGCCGCCGCCCCGCTGCGGGGTGGCGCTCTGCGGTACGGGGGTCGGCTGCGGTCTGGTCATGAGGCGCATCCCTCACCGGAGGGTCAGCGGACGGTTCCGGAGCGTCAGTAGACGGTTTCGTTCACTATTCGACCGTAAGGCCGGAGGATGAGCCGGACCAGTCGATCACGCGAACCGTCCGCCGTGACGTGCCGACTCCGTGCCGGACCGCCCGGTTCCGGATCGGTACGTCACCACACGCTCTCCCCTGGTGTTCCGTGCCTCGTCGCAAGGGCGCGCCGCCGGGCGATCAACACCCTTACGCTGAAGGGGTGAACAACGACGTATCCAAAGAGCCGCTCTGGCGGCACATCGTCGGTGACGTGCTGCGCCGCGAACGCCTCGCGCAGGAACGGACGCTGAAGGACGTGGCCGGCGCGGCCCGGATCTCGATGCCCTATCTCTCCGAGCTGGAGCGCGGCCGCAAGGAGGCGTCGTCGGAGGTCCTCGCGGCCGCCGCTCGCGCCCTCGGCCTCGGACTGGCCGATCTCCTCGCGCTGGCCCAGGCGGACCTCGCCCGTCTCGCGCGTACGGGCCGGGCACAGCCGGCCGGACGGCGCGCCGTCGCCCCGGTGAGCGACGGTTCCGCCGTGAGCGAGACCGGCGTCCGGCGGGTGAGGGTGGCCGGCGCGTCGCGGCCGAGTACGCGGCAGGCCCGGCTGGGGCTCGCCGCCTAGCGCGTCCGGGTGGACGTTGGCACCGGTGCGCGGCGGTGCCGCCGTCCTCCTGGGCGGCCCAGTGGCCGAAGTCCTCGCCGAAGTAGGCCGGTTGGGCGGGGCTCGTCCGGCCACCCGGTCACGCCGCGGCGATCTGAGTCCCCGTGAGGTCCAGTTCGCCGACGGCCTGGTCGCCGCTGAGCTCTCCGGTGCGGCGGAAGCCGAGCCGGTGGTGGAAGCGTTCGGGGCCGTGGTCGCCCGGGACCCAGGCCACCGTCGCACGGGTTCCGCCGCGCCGGCGGATCTCCTCGCACACGGTCTCCACCGCGAAGCGCCCGTACCCCATGCCCTGGTGGCCGGCGGCGATGTTGAGGCGCCAGATTCCGTTGCGGAGGCGGTCGTCCGCGTCGTCGGGGTCGAACCGGACGCCGAAGAAGCCCATGACGAAGCCGACCGGTTCGGCACCGTCGAGGATCAGGCGATGTCGGGCTGTACGTACGCCTCGGCGAGTGACCGGACGACCGGTGCGACGAGTCCTTCCTGGTCGGGGCGTATGCGCAGCCGGCAGGCGGCGTCGACGTTGTCCGGGGTGACCTTCTTCAGGCGCCGTGCGGATGACATGTCCGCACCCTACAAGTCGCCCCGCGCGGGCCGACCGCCGGTCAGGTTGAGGGGTGCCACGGCTGTCACCGGCCGATGAGGACCACCCAGACCTGTCCGGTCGCGAAGGTGAGGGGCTGTCCGGCGGGTGTGGTGAAGGTGGTGCCGCCGGTGGCCGCCGGCCGGTTCCACCGTGCGTCGTGGCTCCTGCCGTCGCGGAGGACGAGCGCGGTGCCGGATCCCACGGTCTCGGTGTACGGGGTGACGTTTCCGCCCCGGTCCCGGAACCGCGAGGGCCGGACGTCGACGTTCTGCACCACGACCGTCCGGGCCGCCGCCTGCCCGCCGTCCGTGGTGCGGGCGGGCGCCCCGTCCATGGCCACGAGCCATCGCCGGGCGCTGTCCGACCAGGTGAAGGTGAAGCGTGCCGCCGGGTAGCGCACGGTGTGCTCGTTCACCTGCCTGCCGCCCGCGGGCGCCGCGCCGAACCGGAAGCCGATGTCCTTGGCCTTGTCGGCCTTCGGGACGGCGGCCAGGGCGCGTTCGGGCCTGACGTACAGGTTGTGCGGGGCCGGGCGGTCCTGGCCGCGGAAGTACGCCCGGGGGACGTCGCTGGGTGTCAGGGCGAACAGCGGGGCGGCATCGATCAGGGGGCGGAGCGCGGACTGCTCTCCGGAGTAGGCGAGGGCGGGGCGGCCGAACTGCCGCAGCAGTTCCAGGTCGGATTCGCGGGCGCTGCGTACCGGCCCCACCGTGCGGGGCAGCTGCGAGGAGTAGACGGCGAGGAGCCGGCTCTGCCCGGCCTCGACCTGCTCGACGTAGACGATGTCGGCCGCGCCGAGGCCGGTGTGGGGCCGCGCCGGGCGGACGTTGTCGATCTTGACGGTGAGCACCGGGGCGGGCTCGGCCCGGAGCCCTGTGAAGGGCGACACGCCCTGCCGGGTGGGGCTGGACGGGACGGGCGGGGGTGGCGTGGTCGCGCTCGGCGGCGGCTGGGGCTCGGGACCGGGTCCCGAGCATGCGTAAAGGCCGGCGGTCATGGCCGCGGACACCACCACGGCGACGGCTGCACCGGCCAGTACCGACTTGCGCCTGGCACCCATCGGTCCTGCTCCTGCCTGCCTCAAGTGGACCACGAAAAGCAGTGCCGGAACAGAGCCGGAGCCGGGTCACTTCAGGGCGTCGCCCCGATGCTCCAGAAGTGGTACGCGACCACACCGGCGAGGCACAGCAGGACGACCCAGGAGCCGACACCCGTGTGTCTCCCCTTCCCCCCGGACCGGGCGGGCTTGTTCTGCCGCCGGGGCCGTGCCGCCGCCTTGCGCCCGGCGCCGCGCGGCGTCGCCGCGGGGCCGGCGGCGTCGGCGACTGCGGCTTCGGCAGCGGTCTCGGCGAGCAGGCGCCGGCACGCGGCGGCGAGCTCCGCCGTGCCGACGGACAGCGGCATCACGGCTTCCGAGCGGGCCGGGGCGGTGGTTCCGCCGTCGAGGATGCGGCCCGCCCGGAGGAGTATCTCGTCGCGGCCCCCGGCGGGGGCGAGGCTGATCCAGCGCTTGACGTGCTCGCCACGGATGACCACGCCCCCGGACCGCTCACGGTAGACGGTGTGCTCCCGCCACAGCACTCCCGCCAACTCGCTCGCGGCCTCCCGCAGTTGCGCACTCATGCGCCGCCCCCTCCTCCGTACGCCAATGGATGAAACACCGCACTCTAGCGTCAGGTACACACCAAACCGACGCGGGGGCCAGCACACTGGAGGCCATGACCGATGCCGACCACCTGACGCTCCCGGGCGAGGTGCTGCGCGCGGCGTACGGAGCGTTCGCGGCGGCCGTCCGGGAAATCGACGACGAGCGGTCGTGGGCACCGACCGGATGCACCGGCTGGGCCGCGCGCGACCTGGTGTTCCACTGCCTGACCGATGCGCAGCGCGCCCTGAACGCCCTGCACCTGCCCACCGGCGCCGAGCCCGACCGGGACGCCGTCACCTACTGGGCGGACTGGCGGCAGCAGGACGCGGCGGGCAGGGAGCGGGCGGCACAGGGCCGCCGGTTCACGCGGACCGTCGCCGGGATGTTCCTGCACTTCGGGCAACTGCGCGAGCTGTACCTGGAGACGGTGGCGGCCGCGCTGCACGCCGCCGACCACGTCGATCCACGGCAGCCCGTGGCCACCCAGGGGCATGTCCTGCGCGCTGGCGATCTGCTGCGTACGCTCGCGGTGGAGGCCACCATCCATCATCTGGACCTCGGCGTCTCACTCACCGACCTGCCGGGGCCTTCTCCGGAAGGGCTGGCCGAGGTCCGGCGCACGCTCGACGGGCTGCTGGGGCGGCCCGTCCCGGTGCCGTGGGACGACGCGCACTACGCCCGCGCGGCCACCGGCCGGGCCGCCCTCACTCCCGCCGAGCGCGCCGTTCTCGGCCCGGACGCGCCGCGCTTCCCCCTGTTCGGATGACCTCTCCGGCCGGGCCGTCCGTCACACGTCGTGCCCCTGCGCGGCGAGCCAGCGGTGGACGGCCGTCTTGTCGGCGACGCTGACGCGTACGGGCACGTCCGGTGCGGGTCCCTCGTCCGCGTTGAAGCCGGTGTCGGTGACCCGGGCCGTCACCCAGTCGGCCAGCTCCCGGGCGGCGTCGGCGGACAGCCTGCGCCGCCGCCACTCCTCCCGTGCCTCCTCGGCAGCCCGCGCGTCATGCCGCGCCGCCTCCTCCAGCCATGCCGGTACGAGCCGTTCGACGACCCGCTCGTCCGCTGCGGAATGGTTCATGCAGCCATGTGTGACCGCTCGCGCTCGCGGTCATTCCGCCCGGCTGCGGCAAAAGGGTGAACTCACGGTTCGCTCATCTGCGGGGCCGCTACGCGGTGGGGGCGGCCTGTTACGCAAAGGAACCCGGAGATCCGGGTGTCCCGACGATGAAGGACGAACATGATCAAGAAGGTCCGGCCACGGCAGGTGTCGCCGCCGCCGTCCCCGGCATGTCCGCGCCGACGGCCGCCGCCATGGGCGACCGCGGAGTCGACAGGCAGAACCAGCGGTGCGCGGAGAACTGCACGGCGGTCAAGGGCGACAGCGCCCTGTCGCACATCCCTGGAGAAGGTCATCGCCGAGTACGCGTCCGTCGCCGTCCAGGACTGACGTGAGCCGGCAGGCCCGTACGCGCGCCGGGCGCCGTGCGGGCCGGCTGCGTGAAGGGGTCAGGCGGAGTCGCCGGGCAGGGAGAGGGTCGCCCAGACCGTCTTGCCCCGTACCGGCGCCCGGTCCCAGGACCAGGACTCGCTCAGGGCGCCGACGAGGGCGAGGCCCCGGCCGCTCCCCGCGGCGTCGCCGGCGTCGCGCGGCCGTGGCGGTTCGGGGCTCGGGTCGGAGACGGCGCACACCACGACGCCGGGGTACCGGAAGAGGCCCAGCCACACGGGATGTTCCGGGGGTGGTGAAGAGGACGGGGAGGAAGGCGGGGCAGAGGACGGGGAAAGTGCGTGCTGGACGGCGTTGGTCACCAATTCACTGACGACCAGTGTCATGTCCGGCACCAGCGACGGCAGCGCCCACGAGGTCAGGGTGGCCCTGACGAACCGCCGCGCCTGCCCCGCGCTCCGTGGACACCCGCCGAGCCCGCAGGCGGCGAAGCCGTCCAGACTCTCGTCACGCGGCAACGCGGCATCCGTACGCGATAAGGCCGACATATGAGCCGTCACTGGGCATGTCCCCCTGCAGGCTTCGGTGTTCGACGCTGCGGCAGCCGATCTGGAACGAGTATCGTCGGCCGCGTCGCCAAAATGCAATTGCATCTGGGATTGCATTCAAGGATGGCGGGAACACCTGAACGAAACGGCAGGGGTTGGTGGGTGTGGAGTTTTTCAACGGTATGCAGGCCGGAGCACTGAGCTCGGTGACATGGACCAAGAGCAGTCACAGCAACGCCACGGGAAACTGCGTCGAATTGGCCGCGCTCCCCGGTGGCCGCATCGCCGTCCGCAACTCCCGGGACCCGCTCGGGCCCGCGCTGATCTACACCCGTGAGGAGATCGCGGCCTTCGTCGCGGGAGCCCGGGACGGCGACTTCGACTCCGTACTGGACTGAATCGGGCCACCGGAGCGACTCACTGTCTGGCCCGCCTCGCCGCGTGCTGGATACTGTCGTGTCCTCACAGAGCAGGAGCGCCCCGATGGCTGCAACGGAACGGAGCCCGTCGTTGTTCGTCCGGCCCCTGGGGGCGGTCGAGAACAACCCGACCGCCCTGAAGCTGATCCTGGGCGGCAA
Organism: Streptomyces sp. CB03234; assembly: GCF_001905885.1. Lineage (GTDB taxonomy): Bacteria > Actinomycetota > Actinomycetes > Streptomycetales > Streptomycetaceae > Streptomyces. The sequence continues at coordinate 122,415 of NZ_LIYH01000008.1, forward strand.
GCTGCGCGAACTGCGCGTGAGTGCCGGGCTCGACCCCGCGGACGTCGATGTCCGCCTCGGCTTCTCCCGCTCGAAGACGAGCCGGCTGGAACTGGGCCGCCACGGGTGCAAACCGGCCGACGCCGAGGCGCTGTTGCGGCTGTACGGGGTGGAGGACGACGAACTGTTGGCGGAGTTCCAGCGGTTGGTCGCCCAGTCCCGTCGGCCGGACTGGTGGAGCTCCTTCCATGACGTCCTGTCGGATTTCTTCACGCCGCTGGTCGCCCTGGAAGGAGCGGCCGCGATCATCCGCACGTACGAGCCGTTCTATGTGCCGGGCCTACTGCAGACGCCCGCCTACGCGCGTGCGGTGATCGAGTCGGGGCCCGCCCGCCTCCTCCCCCACGACGTCGGGCGCCGGGTGGACCTGCGGCAGGAGAGGCAGCGGCAGCTCGACCAGCCGGACGCGCCGCGGCTGTGGGCGGTGCTCGACGAGTCGGTCCTGATGCGCACGGTCGGCGGACACCGGGTGATGCGCGAACAGCTGGAGCACCTCGCCGTGATGATGCGGCGATCCCGCGTCACCGTGCAGATCGCGCCGTTGGACGTGACCGCGTCCGTGGGTGTGGGCACGGGCGTGACGTATCTGCGCTTCGCGCTCGGTGACCTCAGGGACGCGGTCTACATCGAGCACCTGACGGACAGCACCTTCAGCCAGAAACCCCAGACCGTCGAGCAGTACCGCGACATGCTCGACAGGCTGGGGGCCTGTGCTCTCACCCCGGCGGACTCGCTCACGCTGCTGCACGAGCGCATCGAGCGCTACTGAGCGAAACGCCTACCCGATCCGGGCGACGCCACCCCACTCGACCCATTCGTCGGTCTGCTGGACGGGTGCGAGGTCGTTGTCGGGACGCCATGTCGACACTTCCACCAGCCCCGGTTCGAGGATCTCCAGACCGTCGAGGAAGGCGGCCACCTCGTGCTCCTCGCGCACCCGGCCCCAGTGTCCGTCGGTGGCCTCCGCCATGAAGTCGGTCACGAAGGTGCGGATCTCGGGGCGGTCGCTGACGAGCTGGCACACGACGAGGAAGCTGCCCGGTACAAGGCGTTCGGCGACCCTCCGGACCAGCGCGCCCGGGTCGTCCTCGTCCGGGATGCAGTGCAGGACCGACACGAACAGGGCGGCGACGGGCCGGCTGAAGTCGATCAGCCTCCTGGTCTCCTCGTGGTCGAAGATGCCCCCGGTGTCGCGCATGTCGGCCTGGATGACGGCCGTCCGGTCGTTCTCGTCCAGGAGGGCGCGGCCGTGCGCCAGCACGATGGGGTCGTTGTCGACGTACACCACGGCGGCGGCGGGGTCGACGGCCTGGGCGACCTGGTGGACGTTGTCCTGGGTGGGCAGGCCCGATCCGTGGTCGATGAATTGGCGGATTCCGTACTCCGCGGCGAGCACGCGTACGACGCGCCGCAGGAAGTGCCGGTTGTTCACCGCCAGCGCCTTCGTACTGGGCACCTGCTTCAGCAGGAGCTCGCACGCCGCGCGGTCGGACTCGTAGTTGTCGCTGCCCCCCAGGAAGTAGTCGTACATGCGCGCCACGCTGGGCACGGTCGTGTCGATGGCGTCAGGGCTCCACAACTCGCGTGCCATCCAGTCCTCATCCGCTCGGGTGCCGTCAGGTGGGTCGTACGAGAGGCACATGCTAGGGAGAGCGGGGGCGCCGGTATGAGGAATGGCCGTGGAAGCGGGGCCGAGTGGACGTCTTTCGGCCATCGTGTCAGCGCATGACACCTTCGCCGGTGTCGTGCCAGCGTTCGAGCCGGCGTTGCAGCACCTGGAGCGCTCCGCGCTGCCGGCCGGGCACCCGTCGGCGCAGCGCGATCAGGGCCGGCGCGAGGGCGCGGGCGGTGTCCGGGTCGCGGAGCTGTTCCCACTGGTGGTGGGCGCGGTCGACGGCGCCTTCCACCTCGGGGTCGTCCCGGGTCTGCTGCCGCGCCAGCCTGGCCTCGGCGGCCACCATCCACAGCCGGCAGCTGGCCGCCGGGTCCCCGGCGAGGCGGGCGAGGTCGGCGCGTACCTCCAGCCAGTGGATGGCCTGGGGCGAGCCGGAACCGTAGGTCCGGTGGGCGTGCTGCTCCCAGGCCGCGGCGGCGGCCGCCGCTTCACCGTGGCGGCCGGACGCGGCGGCGGCGAGGATCGACGGCAGCGGATCGGTGCCGGGAGCGGGCCGGCCGGTGGCGCTCTCCTGGCGTGCGGAGGGTACGGGCGCGGGCGGGAAGCCGGCGGCGAACACCAGCGCGGCGTGCGGAGCGCTCTGCGCGGGGGCCTGCGCGGCGGCCTGGGCGGCGGCCTGTTCGTGCAGGGCGGCGAGCGGGGGGCGCGCCCCGCTGCGCCAGATGGCGGCGCACGCCTTGAGGTAGTCCGGGCTCGCGATCGTACGGCGCCCGGGTGAGGGGACGACGCGGCCGTACACGCGTACTCCGTGGCAGAGCGTGAGCAGGCCCCCGTCCGTGGCGAGTTGCTGCCAGGTCGGGTCGTCGGCGACCAGGTCGAGGACGACCGTGGTCGTGCCGGGGCGGCGGAGCCTGAGCTCACCGGCGATCCAGTGCCAGGGCAGGGCGGTGTAGCGGAGGGTGGCGGGTGACGTACGGGCCAGGGCCAGGTGCGGGAGGCGCTGCCGGTGGTCGAGGTGGAGCTGCCCGGCGATGTAGAGCGAGAGCGGGCCAGGCGCGGCGACGGCGGCGCGGAGCCGGGTGAGCACGGCCTGCGGGTCGAGCGGGTCCGCCAGCTCGACCAGTGTCGCGGCCGCCGTGCCGGTCAGCGCGCCCGGGGGTACGGCGGCGAGCGCGGGAAGCACGCCCACCGCGTCGATCAGCCGCCCCTTGCCGACGGGGGCGGCCGCCAGCAGCAGCGCCGTCCCGGCCGCGTCCTCCGTGTCGATCACCACACCAGAACCGTATCCGCTCTAGTGGGGGGCGGGCGGCACCGGGTGGCGGGGAGGGAGGCGGTGGAGGCGGACCTCGGCGAGCCGGCCGCCGGTGACGAACGCGGTCATGTACGTGCAGTACGGCTGGCGGCGGCGGTCGGTGGGCGAGCCGGGGTTGAGCAGCCGGAGGCCGCCGGGTGCCGTGCTGTCCCAGGGGATGTGGCTGTGCCCGAACACCAGGACGTCCAGGTCGGGGAACCGCTCTTCGCACCGGCGTTCGCGGCCTTGCGCGGGGCCCGTCTCGTGGACGATCCCGAACCGCACGCCGCCCAGTTCGGCGCGGGCCACTTCGGGCAGCCGGGCGCGCAGCTCGGGGCCGTCGTTGTTGCCGTGGACGCCCAGCAGCCGGGTGGCGCGGGACTCCAGCAGGTCGAGTGTCGCTACGTCCACCCAGTCGCCGGCGTGCAGCACCACGTCGGCGGCCTCGATGCCCGCCAGCAGCTCGGCGGGCAGTCGCCTGGCGCGTTTGGGCAGGTGGGTGTCGGAGGTCAGGAGCAGTCGCAGGTCGTGGGTCGCCTTCACCCCTCAATGGTGCCGGGGCGGGAGGCCGAGGCGGGCGCGCCACGATCCGGGGGGCGGGTGGGCCAGCCAGCCGCGGTCCCAGTCCGCGCGGCGTGGTGCCGTACCGCCTCCGGGCCGCTCCGCCGACGCGGTCCGGCACGCGAGTGCGGTCAGTACGGTGGTGAGGGCGGCGACTTCGGTGGCGGTCGGGCGGCCGTGAACGATACGGAAGTGGAGGGGCACTCCCTCATGGTCGGCCGCCTCGTCTTCCCGGGGCATCCACTGCTCCCCCGTTCGGGCGAACGGGGGAGGACACCTGCCCGTGTTCCGGCGGTGGTGGAACGGCCGACCGCGCCGGGCCATGTACTCCGTGCGGGTGAACCGACGCCCGCCGGTTCGCCGCCCATGGTTGCGCCGCCCGGTCGGCGGACGCCCGCGGGCGTCCGCGGTGAGCCCGGCCCCGAGGGGTGCCGCGTCACCGGTTTGACGTAACAGGACGTGTTTTCCTCGACGCGCGCGACGATCGCCGGTCCCGGATCCTTTGAGTGCAAACGCGACGAAAGGGCTTACGTCATGGCCACGTTGTGCAGACCCGCGGTCTCCGTCCCCGAGCACGTGATCACCATGGAGCAGACGCTCGATCTGGCGCGGACCATCCACGCGGACCACCCCCAGCTGCAACTCGCCCTGCGGCTGATGGAGAACACCGGCGTACGCAAGCGGCACCTGCTGCGGCCGATCGAGGAGACGCTCCGGCACGACGGCTTCGAGATACGCAATCAGATTTACGAGGCCGAGGCCAAGGCCCGGGTGCCCGCCGTCATCAACCAGGCTCTGGAGGACGCGGAACTCACCGCCGCGGACATCGACGTGATCATCTACGTCTCGTGCACGGGCTTCATGATGCCGTCGCTCACGGCGTGGCTGATCAACACCATGGGCTTCCGCAGCGACACCCGTCAGGTCCCCATCGCCCAGCTCGGCTGCGCGGCGGGTGGCGCGGCGATCAACCGGGCGCACGACTTCTGCACCGCCTACCCGGAGGCGAACGCGCTCATCGTGGCGTGCGAGTTCTGCTCGCTGTGCTACCAGCCGACCGACCTCGGCGTCGGCAACCTGCTGTCCAACGGGCTGTTCGGCGACGGTCTCGCGGCCGCGGTGGTGCGGGGCCAGGGCGGTACGGGAGTGACGCTGGAGCGCAACGGCTCGTACCTGGTGCCCGAGACGGAGGACTGGATCGCGTACGACGTACGCGCCACCGGCTTCCACTTCAAGCTCGACAAGCGGGTGCCGGGCACCATGGAGCCGCTGGCTCCGGCCCTCAAGGAGCTGGCGGGGCAGCACGGCTGGGACGCCTCCGACCTGGACTTCTACATCATCCACGCGGGCGGTCCGAGGATCCTGGACGACCTGAGCAAGTTCCTGGGCGTGCCGTCGGAGGCGTTCCGCTTCAGCCGGGCGACGCTGACCGAGTACGGGAACATCGCCAGCGCCGTCGTCCTGGACGCGCTGCGGCGGCTGTTCGACGAGGGAAGCGCGCACCACACCGCGCGCGGCCTGCTCGCGGGTTTCGGACCGGGCATCACGGCCGAGATGTCACTGGGCCGCTGGACCATCGCCGACCGCGTACCCGAACGCGTCACCGCCCGCGTGCTCAAGGACGTACCCGACCGTGCTCTGGTGGAGGAGCCGACCCGTGTTGGATGAGACGACGACCACCGCCCCACTGCCGCCCGTACGCCACTGGCCCGCGCTCGACCTGTTCGGGGTGGATTTCGACCCGGTGCTCGCGGAGCTGATGCGCGAGGGCCCGGTCAGCCGGATCAAGCTGCCCAACGGCGAGGGCTGGGCGTGGCTCGTGACGCGCTACGACGACGTCAGGGCGGTGACGAACGACCCGCGTTTCAGCCGGAAGCTGGTCGTGGAGAACGACGTCACCCGCCTCGCGCCGCACTTCATCCCGGTCGACGGGGCGGTCGGGTTCGAGGATCCGCCCGACCACACGCGACTGCGCCGGGCGGTGGCGCCCGCGTTCACCACGCGGGGTGTGGAGCGGCTGCGCGACCGGGCCCGGCAGCTGCTGGAGGAGCTGGTCGACGAGGTGCTGACCGACGGCCCGCCGGCCGACTTCACCGAGCGGCTGCTGGGTCCGTTCCCGCTGGCCGTGGTGTGCGAGCTGATGGGCGTGCCCGCGATCGACCGGCCGCGGATGCACGAGTGGACGAACCTGATCCTGTCCTCCGCGCACGGTGTCGAGCGCAGCCAGCGGGCGAAGGAGGACATGTGCGCCTACTTCGCCGACCTGCTGAGCCAGCCGCGTGACGGTGACGGCGGCGACGGCACCGACGAGGAGAGCGTCATCGGGCTGCTGGGGACGGCCGTGGCCAACGGTGAGATCACGCCGTCGGAGGCGGTGGGGCTGGCGCTGCTGATCCAGATCGGCGGCGAGGCGGTCACCAACAACTGCGGCAACATGCTCTTCATCCTGCTCACCCGCCCCGAGCTCATGGCGCGGCTGCGCGCCGAGCCGGCCGTCCGCCCGCGCGCCATCGACGAGCTGCTGCGCTACATCCCGCACCGCAGCGCGGTCGGCCTGTCCCGGATCGCCCTGGAGGACGTGACGGTGGCGGGGGTACGGATCCGGGCCGGTGAGCCGGTCTACGTCTCGTACCTGGCGGCGAACCGGGATCCGGACGTGTTCCCCCACCCGGAGACGCTGGACTTCGACCGGAGCCCCAACCCGCATGTGGCGTTCGGGTACGGGCCGCACTTCTGCGTGGGCGCGATGCTCGCCCGGATGGAGTCCGAACTCCTGGTGGACGCCTTCGCGGACCGGTTCCCCGGCCTGCGCCTCGCCGTCCCGGTCCACGCGGTCCCCTTCCGCCGCGGCGCACTCATCCGCGGGCCGCAGTCCCTTCCGGTGACCTGGTGACCGCGCATCAGGGGGCGCCGGCCTCGCTGCTGGCCGACGCCCCCGACGGGCTGCTGGTGCCGAAGGGCCACGGCCGTACGCTGCGGTCGCCGGCCCAGGAGGTCACCTTCAAGGTGACGGGTGAGCACTCCCGGGCGGCGTCGAGTTTCGAGGTGGTGGTGAAGCCCGGTTTCGACGTGGGCGCCCATGTGCACGCCCGGAGCGAGGAGCTGTTCTACATCCTGGAGGGTGAGCTGGACGTCCTGGCGTTCGAGCCGCGGGTGCGGACGGCCGAGGACTGGCGGCACTGGGAGTCGCCGTCCGGGCGGCGTACGGTCCGGGCGACACCGGGCACGGTGATCGTGGTCCCGCCGGGCTGTCCGCACGCCTTCGCCAACCGTACGGACAGGCCCGCCAGGATGTTCTTCCAGGCGTCCCCGCCTCCGGACCACGAGCGGTACTTCGAGGAGCTCATCGAGATCCTCGACCGGGGCGGGCCCCCGGACCACGCGGCGATCGCCGCGCTGCGCGCACGCTACGACATCGAGCAGATCACGCCGCTGCGGCACGACGCGCACCGGGAGCCGTGAGCGCCGGGGCGCCTCACGCGGCTCCCGGCGCTCGTGGCGTACGCCCGCGAGTCGTCGCGCGTGGCGTTACGCGCCCGCGAGGCGTCGCGCGTGGCCTCGCGCCCCCCGGGGGGCGTCGGCGTCGCGCGTGGCCGACGCGGGCGCGGCCTTACGCGGCGGCCGGGAAGCGGTCCCAGACGCGGTGGCGGCCGAGGAGTTCGGTGATCTGCGCGAGGACCCTCTCGCCGCTGTCGCCGGTCACCACGCCCGTGGCCCCGGCCGGTACGCCGGCCGCCTCCAGGACGCTCTCGGCACCCGCCCAGCCGCCGATGGCCTTGGCGTGCCGGAACGCCTCGGAGACCATCAGCAGCACGCGCGGGTCGGTGGTGGCCAGGGGCTGCTCGGCGTCCGCGGCCCGGGCGTCCCGGGCGCCGTAGGCGTCGGCGCCGTGGCCGGGCAGGCCCGCCACGAGCAGGGCGTCGAACTCCACCGACCGGGCGGTGGCGAAGGTCCGCTGCACGGCGACCGGGTCGCCGTCCGTGCCCAGTTCGCCGCCGGCCGGGGCGATCACGAGCGGCACCATGCCCGCGTCGAGCACGGTCTGGCGTACCACCCGTACGGCGTCCAGTTCGCCGTTGTCGTCGGCGACGATGCCGATGATCCGGCCGTCGGTGGGCCAGGTCTCGCCGATCTGGGACAGGGCGGGGCTGGGCTCCACCATGGCGAGGGGTTCGGTGGCCTTGGGGGCGGGCAGGCCGAGCCCGGCGGCGACCTTCTCGCACAGCTCCGGATCGATGTTGGCGAGGACCTTCAGCCCGCGTTCCTTGATGGCCTGCTCGTAGCACTTGCCCAGTTCGAAGGTGTAGGCGGCCGCGATGTGCTCGCGCTCCGGCGGGGTCATGCTGAGCCAGAAGCGGCGGGGCTGGCTGAAGTGGTCGGAGAAGGAGGCGGGAGCCTCGCGGACCTTCTTCGCGGCCGGCATCTCCAGCGGCACCTCGATGTACGCGCCGGTGTCGGCGCCCGCCGTGAACGGGCAGCCGCCGTCCAGGGAGTTGGGGCGGTAAGGGGCGACGCCGGTGTGCACGGCCGTCTGGTGCATGCCGTCGCGGGTCATGTCGTTGACCGGGGCGTGGGGGCGGTTGATCGGGATCTGGGCGAAGTTGGGTCCGCCGAGCCGGCTGATCTGGGTGTCGAGGTAGGAGAAGAGCCGGCCGGCCAGCAGCGGGTCGTCGGTGATGTCGATCCCGGGGACGAGGTGGCCGGGGTGGAAGGCGACCTGTTCGGTCTCGGCGAAGAAGTTGGACGGGTTGGCGTTGAGGGTCAGCAGGCCGATCGGCTGTACGGGGGCCAGCTCCTCGGGGACGATGTTGGTGGGGTCCAGCAGGTCGATGCCCTCGAAGGTCTGCTCGGGGGTGTCCGGGAAGGTCTGGATGCCCAGCTCCCACTGGGGGTACGCCCCGGCCTCGATGGCATCCGCGAGGTCCCTGCGGTGGAAGTCCGGGTCCATGCCGTTGATCATCTGCGCTTCCTCCCAGACCAGGGAGTGCACACCGAGCTTCGGCTTCCAGTGGAACTTGACCAGGGTGGTCGTGCCCTCCTCGTTGACGAGGCGGAAGGTGTGGACGCCGAAGCCTTCCATCATCCGGAAGGAGCGGGGGATGCCCCGGTCGGACATGTTCCACAACGTGTGGTGGGTGGCCTCGGTGTGGAGGGTGACGAAGTCCCAGAAGGTGTCGTGGGCGCTCTGGGCCTGCGGGATCTCCCGGTCGGGGTGGGGCTTCCCGGCGTGGATGATGTCGGGGAACTTGATGGCGTCCTGGATGAAGAACACCGGGATGTTGTTGGCGACCAGGTCGAAGGTGCCCTCGGTGGTGTAGAACTTCGTCGCGAAACCGCGGGTGTCGCGCACGGTGTCCGACGAGCCGCGCGAGCCGAGCACGGTCGAGAAGCGGGTGAACACCGGCGTCCGGACGTCCTTGCCGAGGAACGCCGCCTTGGTGACCTTGGCGGCCGTCCCGTATCCCTGGAAAACGCCGTGGGCGGCGGCGCCGCGGGCGTGGACCACCCGCTCCGGGATGCGCTCGTGGTCGAAGTGTGTGATCTTCTCGCGCAGGTGGTGGTCCTGGAGCAGGACGGGGCCCCTGCTGCCGGCCTTGAGGGACTTGTCGCTCTCGTAGAGCCGGGCGCCCTGGGCGGTGGTCAGGTACGGGTCGCCCTGCGCCATCCGCGGCTGTTCCGCCCCAGTGGCCTGGCCGGTGGGGCTGTACGTCTCCGGGCCGCTCTGGTCCGGCTTGGGCGGCAGCGGGCCGCGGACCTCGGTCGGCTCGTCGAGCTGTGCGGGCTCGGGGGCAGGCGCGCCGGGGATGTCGCCGGCGGGGCCGCCGTCGCCGCGTACGGCTTCGGTCACCTTCTCGGCGGCCGCTTTCAGGGGATTGGGTTTCGGCATCGTTTCCTCCGTGCTCTGGGACAGGGACTCCACAGCCATGACCGCCACGGGATGGGCCAAAACGGAAGGGCCCGAGACATCCGCCCATCGGCACACGGTGGTCATGGCTGCGCAGGTACCCCCATGTCGTTGAGGGAAGCACGGACTTTGGTCATGCGTTCGAACGGCAGATGGCCCCGGTCGTCAGCGGTCCAGTTCCTTGTGGGCGGTCTCGGGCAGCCGCAGGTATACGGCGGCGGACACCAGGCACAGGACTGACACGTACCAGGGGAACAGCCCCGGATGGCCCACCTCCTTGAAGAGGGTGCCCACGTAGGGCGCCGTTCCGCCGAAGAGGGCCACGGTGAGCGAGTACGGGAATCCGATGCCGGCGGCGCGTACGCGCGCGGGGAAGATCTCCGCGTTGACGGCGGCCGAGATCGAGGTGAACCCGGTGAGCAGGACCATGCCGGCGCACTGGACCAGCAGCAGCGAGCCGAAGGAGTCGCCGATCGAGCGCAGCAGGACCACGCTGAGCAGGGCGAAGCCGACACCGAAGAAGAGGAGCAGCGGCTTGCGGCCGTAGCGGTCCGACAGCAGACCGCCCAGCGGCTGGAGCAGCGCGAAGAAGCCGAGCGAGAGGGTACCGGCGAGCAGCGCGTCGGCCTTGTCGACACCGGCGTTGAGTTCGGCGTACGTGGGCAGGTAGGAGGTCCAGGTGTAGTACGCGATGGTGCCGCCGGCCGTGATGCCGCAGATCAGCAGCGATTCGCGCGGGTGGCGGCGCAGTGCGTCGAAGAGCCCGGGGCGGGGCTCGTCGGCGCGGGCGGGGGTGTGCTGGAGGGTTTCCTCGGCGCCGCGCCGGATCCAGAAGCCGACGAGGCTGAGGACGGCTCCCAGGAGGAACGGGACGCGCCAGCCCCAGCCGTCCATCTGCCGCTCGCCGAGGCCGCTGACGAGGGCGGCGGCGATCCCGGAGGCGGCGAGCTGGCCGATGGTGGTGGAGACGTACTGGAAGCTGGAGAACAGGCCGCGTCTGCCGGGCCCGGCGGACTCCACGAGGAAGGTGGTGGAGGCGGCGAACTCACCGCCCACGGAGAGGCCTTGCAGGAGCCGTGCGACGACCAGCACCACCGGGGCGAGGACGCCGGCGGCGGCGTACGTCGGCGTCAGGCCGACCAGGAGGCTGCTGCCGCCCATCAGGAGGATGGTGAAGGTCAGCGCGGCGCGCCGGCCGTGCCGGTCGGCGACCGCGCCCATGAGCAGCCCGCCGACGGGCCGCATGAAGAAGCCGACCGCGAAGACGGCGAAGGTGGACAGCAGGGGGACGAGCGAGTTTCCGGAGCCCTTGGGGAAGATCTGGCCGGCGATGTAGGTGGCGAGGAAGGTGTAGGCGTACCAGTCGTACCACTCGACGGCGTTGCCCACGGAGGCGGCGAGCAGTTGCCGGGCGGGGCGGCGGGCCGGGGCTAATGTCTGTGTCATGATCACGGCCATCCCCGCGTCGGCCGCCCCGCACACGTGCGTGGTGTGACGTCTTCGTGTCGGCGGGCGCGGGGGCGACCGGCGCCGGCGGGCGCGTCAGGCACCGGAAAGGCCCCGGCGCCAGGGGCGTCGGGGCCTTCCGGGTCGAGCGTGTCGGCTCAGTCACTCCATGGCGGGGCCGGGGCCACCGCGGCCGCGGGTGCGACCGGATCGGCGTTCGGCCATCGCCGCCGCGGCCATGGCCAGGCCGAGCAGCAGAGCCACGGCGCCGACGATGACGTTGTTGACCACGGTGCGGGTCGTGTCGACGTTCCCGGCGACGACCCAGGGAGAGACGATCGTCCATGCGCCGATGGCGCACGCGGCCCAGGCCATGGCGTGGGTCCGCTCGTACGCCGAGGTGAACCCGCCCATGCACAGGGCGTAGGCGACACCGGTGATCAGGTTGCAGACGGCCAGAGCCGTCAGGCCGCTGAAGCCGGCGATCCATGGCGAGGCCGCCAGGTAGAGACCCGTGAGAAGGCCGAGGGTCTCGATCGCCTGGCCACGGGGGGTGCTGGTCGCCCGTTCGAACCGAGAGCGCATCTCGGCCAGATCGGGGTGTTGCTCGATGCTCGGGTGGGTGGTCATTGCGGGCCCGCCTCCTGTGGAAGACTTTATCTGCCCTTTATCCCCCATATAACTCCTTTGACGGCATTCCGGTCAACAGGAGGGCGAGGGGGCCGCGTCATAGTGACGCGAACACCGCCCGACACTTCTCCGACGCGGATTCGTTGATCATCAGGACCCCTTGACCACGACGTAACGAAACGAGAGGGCAAGCATGAACTTCCGTGCCACCGCCATGGCCGCGGCCACCGGCGTCCTGCTCACCGCCGGTGCCGCGACCGCCCAGGCCGCCGAGCGCGAGGCCGCTCCCGGCGCCGGTTCCGGCACCGGGAGCGACAGCGTCGCGATCGTCAAGAACGACCGGCTGACGCCCGCGTCCGTCGTCGACTACGTGCTGGACACCGACGACGCCTGAACCGGGACTCCCTCGGGAGGCAGCATCCGTACGGGTTCCGTACCGGCGTCGTTGTGGCGCAGCGCCCAGTTCTCCAGGGCGACGCGGCACGCGTGGTCGAGGTGGCGCAGCCCGGACAGGTCGAGCTCGATGGGCCGGTCCTGCGGCAGGTTCTCCAGCTCCTCGAGGATCCTCGGCAGCCGGAGGAAGGTCGCGTTGCCGGTGATGGTCGCGACCAGGCGGCCACCGGTGAGCTCCCGTACCTCGACGTGGAGGTGGGACGTCTCCCAGGCGGTCTTGCACACCGCGAGCAGCAGGCCCAGCAGCACACCCTCGAAGAGGTTGGTGACGAGGATCGCCACGGCGGTGACGCCGAGTATCACGGCCTCGCCGCGGTGCTCGCGCCACAGCGGGACCAGGTCCTTGACGGGTACGAGCTTGCAGCCGGCGTGCACCAGGACGCCGGCGAGCGCGGCGAGCGGGATGACGCCGATCGCGGCGGGCAGCAGGGCGACGAACAGCAGCAGCCACAGTCCGTGCAGGACGCGCGAGAGCGAGGTGCGCGCCCCGGCCTGGACGTTCGCCGCGCTGCGGACGATGACGGCCGTCATGGGCAGGGCGCCGAGCGCGCCGCAGATGGTGTTGCCGACGCCCTGGGCCATCAGCTCCTTGTCGTAGTCGGTGCGCGGCCCGTCGTGCATGCGGTCCACCGCGGCCGCGCTGAACAGGCTTTCGGCCGAGGCGATCAGGGTGAAGGCGAGGACGGTGCCGATCGCCGCCACCGTCGCCATGTCCCCGAACTCGCCGAGGCCGGGGGGCTGGACGGCTTCCAGCAGCCCCCGCACCTCGACCTTGGCGACCGGCAGCTCGAACAGGACGGTCACGGCGGTGGCGAGGGCCACCGCGACGAGCGGGCCGGGGACCACCCGGGCACGGGCCGGGAGCCGTGGCCACAGGACCAGGACGGCCACGGTCCCGGCGCCGACGAGGAACGCGGTGAGCGCCGTGCCGCCGGAGAGGACGGAGCCGGCCAGTTCGGGCAGGCCGGCGAGCTTGCCGAGGCCGCCGGACGGCTGGTCGGTGTCGGCCATCGCGTACACCTGCCCCAGCACGAGGACCAGGCCTATGCCCGCGAGCATGCCCTGGACGACGGCGACGGAGATGGCCCGGAACCAGCGGCCGAACTTCAGTGCGCCGAGGATCAGTTGAAGCAGCCCGGATATCAGGACGATGGCACCGAGCGCGGGCAGGCCGAACTCCTGGACGGCCTGGTACACGAGGACGGTCAGGCCCGCGGCGGGGCCGCTGACCTGGAGGGAGCTTCCGGGCAGGGCGCCCACGACGAGTCCGCCGACGATGCCGGTGACCAGTCCGAGTTCGGCGGGTACGCCGGAGGCGACGGCAATGCCCACGCACAGGGGCAGGGCCACGAGGAAGACGACGAGCGACGCGAGTATGTCGCGGCGCAGCACAGTGCGGTCCTTCAAGGGGGAAAGCATGAGGGTGAGTTCCTAGCGGTGCGGTCCGCCGCCCCGGGGGACGGCGGACGGACGGAGGGGGACACGAGCGCGCTGTGGCCGCCTCACAGAGGCCTGAACTCGCCCTCCGGCTCCGGGTGGTGGGCGCTGACGACGCCGGTGTCGACCTCGTAGTACCAGGCGTGGAGCGTCAGTTCCCCGTTCGCGAGAAGCTCCCGCACGGCCGGGTAGCCGCGGAGTGTGTCCAGCTGGGCCACGGCGTGACGGCGCACGGCCTGCGCGAGGTCCTTGGTGTCCGGCGGCTCCGGTACCGAGTGGGTGAGCCAGCCGCGCACGGCGGGGAGGGCGGAAAGGTCGTCGCCCCGTACGAGGGCGCCGACGGCGCCGCAGTGGGAGTGGCCGCACACGACGATGTGGCGGACACCGAGGACGCGCAGCGCGTACTCGACGGTGGCGGTCTCGGCACTGGGCCGGGCCTCGTCGTAACGGGGCACCACATTGCCGGCGGTGCGGAGTTCGAAGAGCTCGCCCGGGCGGGCGCCGGTGATGAGCGACGGGATCACCCGGGAGTCGGAGCAGGTGATGAACAGCGCCTCGGGCGCTTGTCCGGCGGCGAGACGGCGGAACTCGTCCGACTGTCCGGCGACGCGGGTGGCGAACGTACGAGCGTTGTCGATGAGGGACTTCATGGCGGCCTGCCTCCTGCGCTCCGAGCCGTGGGGGCCGGGGGGCGCGGTGTGGTCGGGTCATTGTCGGATGTGCGTGTGGGGGGCGTGGGTGACGAACCACGGGGTGTCCGCGGCGCTGCCGGGTACGACACCGTGGTGCGGTGCACTAACGATCATGCACCACAGCAGCTTCGTCAACTTTGCCAGGACATTACCTTCTGATGAAAGGTCCTTTTGCGTCGGCACGCCGGGACGGCAGGCCGGATCCCAACCCCGCACGTTGCCATCACGTTTCAGCCGTGTTGACCGGCGACCGTTCGCACGTTTCTACGCATCGTGCATCTTTGAACCATTTCCGGCACGCCATAAAGCCCTGATGGAACGAGGGGATCATCGCCGCACGCTCTCCGTCGAGAATACGTTTCACGTCACCGCTTGAATAACAGACCAAACCGAAAAGCGCCGCTGAATGTGCATCAACAGGACGGGCGCGGCAATGTGGCTGCCGCACCGCACCGAACGAACCGGAATCGAGTTGAGAGGTTTCATGCCATGCGGACACTGGTAAGGCGCGCCATCGTTTGCGGTCTGGCCACAGCGGGGGTCCTCGGGCCCATGACCGTCACGGGGGCCGCCGCGAAGGCCGCCGCGCCCGAGCCGCGGCTCTACGCACCGACGGCCCTGGTGCTCACGGTCGCCCAGGGCGAGACCGCCGCCACCGCGGTACCCACCCGGGCGGTGACGCTCACCTGTACTCCGACCGCCGGTGGGACACACCCGGCACCGCAGCGGGCATGCGCCGAACTGCGGTCGGTCGAGGGAAGTTTCGACAAGCTGGGCGGTGAGGGAACCCGCCCCTGCATCAAAATCTACGACCCGGTCGTCGTCACCGCACAGGGCACCTGGGAAGGCCGGCGCGTGAACTTCGAGCGAATGTACGCGAATTCCTGCGTCATGCAGTCGGAGGGTTCGAGCGTCTTCTCCTTCTGAGCCCGGACACCGCCCTCCTCCGCGCCCTCCCCGGCCCGCACGGCCGCACGACCGGCCGTGCGGGCCTCGCCGTGCCACCTTCGCCACACGGTGCCGCTTGTATACGAAGTCCGGCCATGAACACGGCCAACGGCGCGCGGGACACCGGACATGCGCAACCCCGCTCCTACGGGAGCGGGGCGGGTCCGCCGGGGGTCAGCGGTCGGTTCCGGTCTCCTTGTCGGGCAGATCGGCCTCGATCCGTTCCTTGCGGACCTGGCCTCGTACGGTCTCCTGATCGGTGACCTCCTCGGTCTCCAGACGTACGCGCTCCACGGGAGTGACCCGGGTCTCGACCACCGGCTCCTCGGCGTGCAGCGTCACCTCGTGTTCGGCCTCGGAGATCTCCGGACCGGACAGGGCGGCGTCGCGGTTGGCCTCGGTGACCGGCTCACGCTCGAGGGTGACTTCCTCGTGTCGCAGCGGGATGGTCTGCTGGACCTCTTCCGTGACGACGTACTTGCGGAGCCGGGCCTTGCCGGCCTCACGCTGCTCCACTCCGACGTGCATCTGCTCCTCGGAACGGGTCATCGCGTCGTCACCGGTGCGGCCTCCGGCGGGCCGGCGAGCCCGGCCTGCGTCGCCGTCGCCACCGCCGGGCCGGCCTGCCTGGCCCCGGGCGGCGTCCCAGCGGATGCCGTAGTAGTCGTAGAGGCGCCGCTCCTCGGCGGCCGACAGATGGCCACCCGCGTCGACATCGACGTTCGGGGCTTCCTTGACCTTGCCCTTGGGGTACGGGACCTCCAGGTGGTCCTCGACGACGGTCGCCTCGTGGATCGGGACGAAGGATTCGCCGCCACCGAAGTATCCGGTCTTGACGCTGACCCAGTCGGGCCGACCCGTCACATCGTCAACGAACACATGCTTGGCTTCGCCGATCTTGTCGCCGGCCGTGTCGTACACCGGGTGGTCGAGCACGGCCGGGATCTGTGCCTGGGTGATCATGCATCCTCCTTCGGGTTCTCTTCGTTGCTTTCGAGGTCTCCCAGTGCGGGTGACCACCGCCTCCAGGGCGAAAACCACTCCGAACGCTATAAACAGGGCATAACTCAAATGGAGGGGGCGATGTGCTGACAGGCCGTGCCATCCGGGAGAGCCGTGGATCTGGAGAGCGTCACCGATGAGCTGTACGGGCTGCGCCCCGACCGTTTCACCGCGGCCCGGAACGCGCGCGCCGCCGAGGCCCGCAAGGCCGGCGACCGGGCGCTCGCCGATGCCGTCCGGGCGCTGCGCCGGCCGACGCTGGCGGCGTGGGCGAGCAATCTGCTCGTACGGGAGCAGCCGGAGGAGGCCCGGGCGCTGGCCGCGCTCGGCGAGGGTCTGCGCCGCGCGCACCAGGAACTGGACGGTGAGCGGCTCCGTGCGCTCAGCCGGCAGCAGCACGTCCTGGTGACCGCCCTCGCCCGGCAGGCACGGCAACTGGCGGCGGACGCCGGTCAGCCGGTCGGCGAGGACGTCCAGTACGAGGTGGAGGCGACCTTGCACGCCGTCCTGGCGGACCCCGCGGCGGCCGAGGAGTGGGCGGCGGGGCGGCTGGTGAAGCCGCTGAGCGCGCCGGTGGGCTTCACCGCGGCGCTCACGGACGTCCCGGCCCCGGCGGGCTGGCGGGACGCGGAGCGGCGTACGGACCGGCGAGCGGCGGAGGAGCCGCGTAAGGAGGAGGAGCGGCGCAGCGAGGAGCAGCGGCGGGAGCGGGAACGGCGGGCTCGCGAGCTGCGGGAGGAGCTGCGGCGCGCCGAGGAGGAGGCCCGCGCACGGGAGGAGGAGCGCGACCGGGCCGAGGCCGACGAGGAACGTGCCGAGGAGGAGTTCCGGGAGGCGGGACGGCGAGTGGAGGCCCTGGCCGAGGAGTTGACGGAGGCCGAGCGGCTCCGGCGGACGGCGGACGACGCCGTACGCGCCGCGCGCCGGCGGCTCCAGGAGGCCGAACGGGGCGCGCGGGAGGCCCGCCACCGTGCCCGGGACGCGGCCACCCGTGCGGAGCGGGCCGCCGGACGGTGAGGAGCCCGGCTCGTCCCCGCTGGTGGCCCGCTCCAGGAGTAGTCGAGCGGGGACACCGTACGGTTTCGGTTTGTTCGGTTTCAGGAGGTGGAGCGGAGACCGTGGCCCGCCAGGGCGGTCTGCGCGCGGGCGAGCGCCCGGCGGAGGGGGCGGGAGCTGCGGAGGGCCGCGCGAGCGGCGTTCGCGCCGGGCGCGCCGTGTACGCCGCCTCCCGGATGGGCGCCCGCGGAGGCGAGGTAGAGCCCCTCCACCGGGGTCTCGGGGCGGCCCGTACCGGGTACGGGGCGGAAGACCAGTTGCTGGTGGATCGCCGTGGTGCCCCCGTTGATGGCGCCTCCGTGCAGGTTGGCGTTCATCGCCTCCAGGGTCGGCGGGGCGAGGATCCGGCGCGCGCGGACGAGGGAGCGGAACCCGGGCGCGAAACGTTCGACCTGGGCCTCGACGCGGTCCGCGAAGGCCTCCTGCTCGCGGGGATCCCAGGTGCCGGTGATGCCGGCGTCACCCGCGTCGTGCCGGACGCGGTGCGGTACGTGGGTGTAGGCCCAGGCCGACTCGGTGCCCGCCGGGGAGCGGGTCGGGTCGGCGGTGGTCATCTGCCCGAACAGCAGGAACGGCCGGTCGGGCACCTCGCGCATGGCGAGCTGGGCCGAGAACCGGGTGAGCTCGTCCATGCCGTCGGCCAGGTGCACGGTGCCGGCGGTGGCCGCCGCCTCCCCGGCCGTCCAGGGGACGGGGCCCGACAGCGCCCAGTCCACCTTGAAGGTGGCCCAGTCCCACTGGAAGCGGTGCAGGTCGTCGAGCAGGCGGGAGGGCAGGTACTGGGGGGCGACGAGGCCCCCGTACAGCGCGGGTGCCGCCACGTCGGCGAGGACGGCCCGGTTCACCGGCACCGTCTCGCCCGCGGCCGTACGGACCGCCACCGCGCGCCCTGCGCGGACGGTCACCTCCACCACCCGCTCGCCGCACCGCACCACGCCGCCGCGCCGCTGGAGGCGGCGTACCAGGGCGGCGCTGAGTGCCCCCGCCCCGCCGACGGGTGCGGGGAAGCCGTACGTCTGGCCGAGCATGGACATCAGCCAGCCGAAGCCCCCGCTGCCCGCCGCCTCGGGGGCGAGGTCAGCGTGCAGGGCGTTACCGGCCAGCAGCAGCCGGCCTCCCTCGCCGTGGAACTCCTCCTCCGTCAGGCGCCGTACGGGCAGCAGCATCATCCGGGCCAGCCGCAGCCCGCCGGCGGCACGCAGCCGGGCGGCCAGCCTGGCGGATGCCCGGACGGGCGGGAAGGGCGTGAAGAGCGCGCCCAGGAGGTCCTCGCCGATCCGGTCCCACACCTCGCACAGGTGCTCCCAGGCGAGGGCGTCGCCGGGGGCGAACCGCTCCAGTCCGGCCTCCGTCGCCGTGCGGTCGCGCTCCAGCACCGCGCACCGCCCGTCGGTGAGGGGGTGCGCCAGGACGCGCGGCGCGTGGCTCCAGTGGAGGCCCTCCTCGTGGAGGGCGAGGCGAGACAGTACCGGGGAGGCGGCGGCCAGTGGGTAGAAGGCGCTGAACACGTCACTGACGTAGTCGGGGTGGACGCCCCGGTCGCTGCGGACGGCGCCGCCGGGCTCGTCCTCGGCTTCGAGGACCTCGACCGACCAGCCCGCGTCGGCGAGGACGTTGGCCGCCACCAGCCCGTTGGGGCCGGCGCCGATGACCAGCGCGTCCGGCACGGTGTCGGGTGCCGCGTCCGGCACGACGGGGCCGGGCGTCGCGGGCTCCGCTGTCACGGGGCCTCCCTTTCGACCAGGTCGGCGAGGCGGGGCAGCATGGCGCGGTGGCGCAGTTGCAGCAGGGCGTCGACCGCCGCGTTGTGCAGGAGGCCGCCGGGCCCGCGCAGCGGGTGCTCGTCGACGATGACGAGCGTCTCGTCGCCCCAGGGGCGTACCTCCATGGCGATCCTGGCCGTGCCCAGGGCGCCCATCTTGGCTTCGAGCTCCAGGCACCTGGGGGGCTCATGGAGCCGTACGACGGTCTCGCCCTCGGCCGTGTACGGGCCCAGGCGCACGGTGTACTCGATGGTGGAGCCGGTCTTCGGCCAGTCCCCGTCCTTCTGCCGGGACGATGACGTCCCCACCACCCAGTCGCTGTAGCGCGACCCGTCCCCCAGTACGGCCCATACCGCTTCGGGGGGCCTCTTGATCAGCTGATGCCGTACGGCCATGGACGCCTCCGGTGTCCGTCGGTCGGGAACGAACGCACGGCGGGTACCCGCATCCGGCCGATGCGAACGGAGGGCGCGGAGGGTGTGGAGGGTGTGGAGGAGTGGGTGGTGCGGCAGGGGCGGACGACGGAGCCCCGGCTGGACGGGGGAATCCAGCCGGGGCCGTTCGCCGTGGTCACGAAGGGCGGTCGCCTCGCGGCGGGGGGAGCCGGGGACACGGTCCCCTTCGCGCCACACATGGATGAACGGTCAACCATCGAAGGGTGTTCCTCGGGTCCGCCGTTCTCTCATGTGACTCGCCTCACCCTTGCTGACCTGGTGCGCAACCCGCGCTCGACGATGCCGCCCTTCTTTGATGTTTCCGGCGGGATCTTCGGGGAATTCGCCGGTTTATGGTGCAAATCGGATACACGATGATGACGGAACAGGCGGGGCCCCGCGCCCTGGTGGACCACGTCGTCCAGGCCGAGGAAGCCGGGTTCGACTTCTCGGTGACGTCCGACCACTACTTCCCCTGGCTGCGTTCACAGGGCCACGCGCCCTACGCCTGGGCGGTGCTCGGAGCGGCCGCGCAGGCGACCTCACGCATCCCGCTGATGACGTATGTGACTTGCCCGACCTTCCGGTACCACCCGGCCGTCGTCGCCCAGAAGGCCGCGACGCTCCAACTGCTGTCCGAGGGCCGGTTCCGGCTCGGGCTGGGATCCGGCGAAAACCTCAACGAGCATGTCGTCGGCGGCGGCTGGCCCACCGTCGACGTACGGCACGAGATGCTCGAGGAGGCCCTCGGCATCATCCGAGCGCTCTTCGAGGGCGGCCATGTCACCCATCACGGTGCGCACTTCGACGTGGAGTCCGCCCGCCTGTGGGACCTGCCCGACGAGCCGCCACCCATCGGCCTCGCGGTCTCCGGCGAGCAGTCCTGCGCCCTGGCGGGCCGACTCGCCGACCTCGTCATCGCGACGGAGCCGAAGGGTGAACTGCTCGACGCCTTCGACCGGCACGGCGGGCAGGGCAAGCCTCGGGTGGGCCAGCTGCCCGTCTGCTACGACCCGGACAAGGAGGCCGCCGTACGCCGAGCGCACGACCAGTTCCGGTGGTTCGGCAGCGGCTGGAAGGTCAATTCGGAGCTGCCGCATCCCGACTCGTTCGCCGCCGCCACCCAGTTCGTGAGGCCGGAGGACGTCGCCGGGTCCATCGCGTGTGGCGACGATCCGGACGCCTTCGTGGCCGCGGTGAAGCCGTACGCCGACGCGGGCTTCACCGACATCGCCCTGGTGCAGATCGGTGGCGACGCGCAAGGGCCCTTCCTGGAGTGGTCGGCGAAGACGCTGCTGCCCGCGCTGCGCGACGCGTTCGGCTGAGGCCCCGTATGGGTACCACCGGGCGGTACGCCGATGCCGACAGGACCGCGCTCGTCGTCATCGACATGATCAACACGTACGAACACGAGGACGCCGAGCTGCTGCTGCCCTCCGTACGCGAGACGCTGCCCGTCCTGGTGGACCTGCTGACGCGGGCCAGAGAGCACGACGTACCCGTGATCTACGTCAACGACAACTTCGGCGAGTGGCGCTCCCACCACGGCGAGATCCTCGAAACGGCACTGGCCGGGCCGCACGCCGAACTGGTGGAGCCGATCCGGCCGGACGGCTCCTCCCTCTTCGTGGTCAAGGCACGCCACTCGGTCTTCTACGAGACGCCCCTGGCGTACCTGCTGTCGCAGCTCGGCGTCGGTCACCTGGTGCTGTGCGGCCAGGTGACCGAGCAGTGCGTGCTGTACTCGGCGCTCGACGCGCACATCCGGCACATCGACGTCACCGTGCCGACGGACGCGGTGGCGCACATCCACGAGCCGCTGGCGCGGGCCGCCCTGGAGATGATGCGGCGCAACATGGGCGCCCGGACGGTGGAGGCGAAGGAGATCGACTTCGCCTCCACCGTCCGGGCGTGACTCCTGACGTCCGTGACTCCTGACGTCCGTGACTCCTGACGTCAGTGCGTGACGTAGCGTGACGCGAGCAGCAGCCGCGCCTCCTTCTCGTGCTCGCCCGAGACGGACGAGGACGACCGCACCTCGAACAGCCCACCGAGCGCCTTCTCCACCTCGGCGACGGCGTGGTGGTCCCCCGTCAGCAGCGCCGTGACGGGTGTGCTGAGGTCCGGCGGTCCGGGCAGCTCACCCGAGCGGGCGGAGCTGTCGAACGTGGCCATCCACACGGTGGGCTCGTGGTCGTGGGCCTGTTCCGGTCCTGGTGCGGGCACGTCGCAGCCCGCGAAGACGCGGTCGAGCGTGTCGAAGACGGCCTGGGCGTCCTGGCGGCCGCAGTCGCTGAGCTGCACGGTGACGTCGCAGTCCGCGGGGTGGTTCCTGGTTGCGTTGCTCTCCACGTCGCTCCACTCCTCCTTGGGGGTCCGGTCCACTCCCCGTACAGGCACGAATACCTCGCCTCCGGCCCGCCAATCAGGATCTTCCCCGGCGCGTTTGCGGAGGTGGGTGCCTGGTACGAGGGTGTGGAGAAGCAGGGGGGTCCGCAAGGGGGGACGTCAGGAGGAGCGAATGCCCGCAGGATCCAGCCCCAAGCGTGAACGGCAGTACGAGCACATCAAGGAAAGCTCCAAGAAGCGCGGCGCGAGCGAGAAGAGGTCCGAGGAGATCGCCGCCCGTACGGTGAACAAGGAGCGGGCGCGCTCCGGGGAGTCGAAGACCGCCAGTAAGACCTCCAAGCAGGACATGTCGTCCTCGAAGCGGGGCGGCCAGCGATCCGGCAGCAGCGGCACCAAGGGCCCGACGTACGACCAGCTGTACGAGGAGGCCAAGAAGCGGGGCATCCAGGGCCGGTCGTCCATGAACAAGTCGGAGCTCCAGCGAGAGCTCGGGAAGTGACGCGCCCGGCGCGCCGTCAGCCGTTCGGCACGACGCCGGCCGCGCCGGCCGCACCCAGGGGCCTGCGACCGGCCGTACCCAGCGGGCTGCGGTCCAGGCGCGCCAGCAGGTCGGCGGGGTCGTCGTAGAACGCGGCGGCCCCCGCCTCCACCAGGTCCGCCCGCGGGATGCCACCGCACAGCAGGCCCACGCAGGTGACGCCCGCCCGGGCGCCGGCCTCCATGTCCCAGACCGTGTCGCCCACGAACACGGAGCGCCCGGCCGGCGCCCCCGCGAGTTCCAGTGCGTGCCGTACCGGCTCCGGCGCGGGCTTGCCCTCCTCGACGTCGTCCGCGCTCGCGGTGGCGGTGATGGCGTCGTCCGCGTCGATGGCGCGGCGCAGTGCGGACAGCTCGGCTCCCCCGGCCGAGGTGGCCAGGACGACCGCCCAGCCGTCCGCCGCGAGGGCCTTCAGCAGCCGGCCGGCGTCCCGGAAGGCGGGCAGCCGGTCGAAGTAGGTCCCGTAGAGGGTCTTGTGGGCCGCGCTGATCACGTCGTCCTGCTCCTTGTCCCGGTCGTCGCCGAGCAGGTGCGCGATCAGGTCGTGCGAGCTGAGGCCGACGGCCCGGTGCACGGCGTGCATGGGAACCTCGTGCCCGGCCTGCCGGAACGCCTCCCACCAGGTGGTCACATGCAGGTGGTTGGTGTCGGCAAGGGTGCCGTCCACGTCGAACACCGCCGCGCGTGTCATACCTTCTCCGTTCTGTGTCTGTGCCGGCCACACTTGTCGTCCTTTCCGCATTCCCCCGACCTGAGTCTCACCCTCGACTTCAGCCTCACCCTTCAACTCCTGTGGAGGTGTGGGCGGCACCCACGGGTTTCGACTCCGGTGAGCCGCGCTGGCGCAGGAAGACGGCGAAGATCGCCATGGAGCCGATGGCGAGCAGCTCGGACTGCCAGTTCTGCAACGTGCGGCTCCAGAAGTCCGCCGTCAGGAGGCAGTCCGACCAGGGGACCGGGTCCTGCAGCTCTCCCAGCGGGGGGGTGCAGCCCGCCGCGTTGATCTTCCAGCCGTCCGCGAAGGAGGTGAGGAAGTACGTGTCCTGGTCGAGCTCGACGCGCGCCTGGCGGCCGTACACCTGGGTGGTGCGGAGGTCGCCCGGGTTCGGCAGGCCGGCCGGCTTCGGCAAGCCCCGCGGCGCAGGTCGGGCCGGGGTCCTGGGCGAGTTCCTCGCGAGTCTCGGGGGCGAGGAACTCGCGCGCGGCGGCCCTGTCCGCGGCCTGCTCGCGGGCCGTGAAGGCGGCGGCCGCGGCGGAGACGGACCGGATCTCCTCCTGCGGACCGAGCAGCCGGGGAGCGTCAGGGCGGCCGGTACCAGGAGCGCGGCGAGAGCGGTGGCACGCACGTGGGCGCGGCTCCTTTCGGCACCTGGTGTCCCAGGGCTCTTCCGGAGGTGTGGGTCCCGGTGTCGTTGTCGGTGTCGGTGTCGGTGTCGGTGTCGGTGTCGTATGAGCATGGGCGCAGCGCGCATCTCGGGTCACGTTCCGTCTGCCCGACACCCGACGAGTTCCTACGGGTGCCGTACGGGCGCGGGGCCGGCGGTTGATCCGGACGTCCCGGGTTAGAAGACAAGTGCGGGACGGATCGTGGGAGGAGCACCATGCCTGAGCACGGAGAGCGGGGTACGCCGGGGACCGGCGGCGGGCGGGCGGAGACGGCGCGGGGGCGCAACGAGACCCCGGACGAGCGGGCGGACAGACGCTGGGCCGAGCTGATACAGGAGATACGCGTCGCGCAGACGGGTGTGCAGATCCTCTTCGGTTTCCTGCTCACGGTGGTGTTCACGCCGAGGTTCGCGGAGCTGCCGAGCGCCGACAAGACCATCTACATCACCACGGTGGCGCTGGGCGCCGCGGCGACCGGGGCGTTGATCGGTCCGGTGTCGTTCCACCGCATCGTCTCGGGGCGGCGCATCAAGCCGCAGGCCGTCGTATGGGCCTCGCGGCTGACCTTCACCGGTCTGGTGCTGCTGCTGGCGACGCTGGTCTCGGCGCTGTTCCTGGTGCTGCGGGTCGCCACCCATGACGAGTTCGTGCCGTGGCTGGTCGCGGGGGTGGTGACCTGGTACGTGGTGTGCTGGTTCGTGCTGCCGCTGTGGGCCCGGATCCGCTACACCACCCTGGACGACTGAGCGCCGCCGCCCGTGTGGCCGGCGAGGACCGTCTCGATGGTGTCGGCTTCGGTGGCCGGCTTGTCGGGGCGGTGGCGGACCACCCGGGCGAAGCGGAGGGCGACTCCGGCCGGGTAGCGCGGGGAGCGTTGCAGACCGTCGTAGGCGATCTCGACAACGAGTTCGGGGCGGACGCGGACGGTGAAGCCGTCATCCTCGACGGCCAGCTCGCGCAGCCGCTCCGTCTGCCACCGGAGCATGGCGTCGGTCAGGCCCTTGAACGTCTTGCCGAGCATCACGAACGTGCCGTCGGCGGCGCGGGCGCCGAGGTGGAGGTTGGAGAGCAGGCCGGTGCGGCGGCCGTGACCCCACTCGACGGCGAGGACGACGAGGTCGAGGGTGTGCACGGGCTTCACCTTCAGCCACGAGCGGCCGCGGCGGCCCGCGTTGTAGGGGGCGTCGAGTGCCTTGACCATGACCCCTTCATGGCCGCGCCCGAGGGTGTCGGTGAAGAAGGCCTCGGCCGCCTCCGTCTGTGCCGGGTCTTCGGGGTCCTCGACGACGGTGCGACGTACCCGCATGGGTTCGGGTACGAGGCGGGCCAGTGCCGCGTGCCGCTGATGGCCGGGCAGGTCGACGAGTACGGTGCCGTCGGCGGCCAGGACGTCGAAGAAGACCGGTGACACGGGCCGCGCCGCAGCGGCGGTCGCCACGTCGACGCGGGAGCCGACCCGGGACGCGATGTCCTGGAACGGTACCGGCCGGCCGGCCGCGTCGAGGGCGATGACCTCACCGTCGAGGACGAACCGGTCTCCCGGCAGCTCACGCGCGACGGCCGAGATCTCCGGGAGCCGGTCGGTGATGTCGTCGAGCGACCGGGTGTAGAGCCGGACGTCCTGGCCCGAGCGGTGTACCTGGACGCGGATGCCGTCGAGCTTCTCCTCGACGACGCACGGGCCGAGGGCGGCGATGGCTTCGGCCACGCTCTTCGCGGTGTGGGCGAGCATGGGGTGCACGGGGCTGCCCACCCGCAGCTGGAACCGCTCCAGCGCGGCCGGGCCCTCGGCGAGCAGCGCCTGGGCGACGCGGGGCAGCGAGCCCTCGAGCATCACGGCCCGGCGTACGTCGGCGGCCGGTGCCGCTGCCGCCTTGGCGACTCCCTCGAGGGCGATGGCGTCCAGCGCCCCTTGCCGGACCTCGCCGGTCAGGAGCCGGAGCAGAAACTGCTGCTCGGCGGCGGTCGCGGCGCCCATCAGCTCCCGTACCAGCCGCTGCCGCTCCGCCTGGGCCCCGGGACCGGCGACCTGCGCGAGCGCGGTCAGCGCGGCATCGGTGTCGGCGACGGTCAGCGTGGCGTCGGCGGCGGGCGGGACGGGCTCCTTGAGGGTGCTCCAGCCGACGCCGATCCGCCCCTGGGGGAGCCGTCCCGCGAGGTACGCGATGACCAGCGGCGCTTCCTGGGGCGAGGTCGCGGAGAAGAGATCGGCCAGGGCGGCGATCTTGCGGGAGCGCGCGGAGGTGGCGGCGACCTGGTGGGAGACCTCCGCGAGTCGGGCCAGCTGCATGCGGCCATGGTGCACGCCCCGCGCGCCCAGCGCACGCGGACGGCTGCCGATACCGGCCCGGCGCCCGCCCGGCATCGGCGGCGGGCGAGCGGCGCGTCGGCCTCGGGTTCCGGTGCCTGGTCCACACAGATCCAGCTGTGCCCTGCCCGCACCGGCTCCCTCGACCGCATGGCCGCCGCATGGCCGCCGCTTGGTCGCCGCTTGGCCGCATGGCGTGTTGGTCGAACAGCCCACCCCGGGCCTCCCTTCATTCACTCAACTCCCTTACGCTTCGCTCGACTTGGCGCATGCCAGTACATGCCGGCTGAAGCAGGGGGCTCATGATGAAGTTGCCGCGTACCGCGATGACGGCCGCGTCCGCCGTGTTGACCGGGGCTCTCTGCCTCGGGGTCACCACGGGCCAGGCCTGGTCCGCCGATTCCGCGTCCGCCGACCCCGGACAGTTGGCCTATTCCGACTCCACCGGGGTCGGCGTCCACAACGCGTACGAGAAGGCGAAGTACCCCTACTTCGCTGACGCGTTGGACTCGGGTGCGGGAATGCTGGAGATAGACGTGTGGACGAACGCGTTCGGCAGATCGTGGCGCGTTTCGCACAGCAACCCCCTCGGTAATGACAACAACTGTGAGAACGCCTCGCACCCGGGCGAGTTGCGCAGCAAGCCCAGGAACCAGGACCTCGGCGGGTGTCTGGCGGACATCCGGGCGTGGCACGACGCCCACCCGGGGCACCGGCCCATCCTGCTGAAGATCGAGTTGAAGGACGGTTTCCAGGCCAGGAACGGCCGGGGTCCCGCCGCGCTGGACGCACTGCTGACCGCCAAGCTGGGCGACGCGCTGTTCCGGCCGGCCGATCTGGCCGGAGGCCGGCCGGACCTCGACACCGCCGTACGGGCGGACGGCTGGCCCACTCGCTCGGCGATGGCGGGGAAGTTCGTGGTCGAACTCATCCCGGGCACCGTCGAGGAGGACAACCCGATGGACACCTTGTGGACCGACCGCGAGTACGCCACGCATCTGAAGAGCCTGGCTGCCGCGGGCCGGCTGCGGGAGGCGGCCGCGTTCCCCGCGGTGCACCATGCCGCCGCGGGCGATCCCCGCACCCGGTACGCGGACGCCGGCATACGCCCCTGGTTCGTCGTCTTCGACGGTGACGCCTCGGCCTACGCGGGCGGCTCCATCGACACCGCGTGGTACGACAGCCGCCACTACCTGGTGGTGATGACGGACGCCCACAACGTGGCACCAGCCATCGACGGCACCAACCCGACCGAGGCGCAGGCCCGGGATCGGGTCACCCTGCTTGCCGGGCGGCACGCCAGCGTCGTGTCGGCCGACTGGTATCCGCTGCCCGGCGTGTTGTCGACCGTGCTGCCCCGGGGCGGGGCCTAGGCGCGCACCGCCCTCCGCCGGCCCAGCCGCAGCCGGGTGAGCAGTCCGGTGCGGCCGGGGCCGCGCTTCGGGGGTTCCGGGCGTGGCGGGCGGTGGCCGGTGTCGTCCGGGCGGGGAGCCGGCCGGTGCGCTCGCGCCTCGTCCAGGGCGAGCGACAGGCTCATCCGATGCCAGAGGATCTCGTCCGGGTCGTCCGCCAGCAGCAGCCGGTGGACGATGTCCCGCGCGGCGAGGGACTCGGGGCGTGCGTGCGGAGGTTCGGGGCGGAGCCGGTCGAGGTGCGCCCGCTCGTACGGATCGCCGACCACCTCGGCCACCTGGACGGCGGTGAGGAGGGACGCGATGGCCGCCGCGGCCGCCCAGGGGTCCTCGGCCTGGCGCAGCAGGAGCCCGAGACGGCGTGCCCGCCAGTTGCGCGGGCGGGCGTCCTCCCCCGCGTCCAGCTTGGCGCGCACTGATGCCGGCAGTCTGCCGGTGAGCAGCTCCGGGTGCCGTTCGGCGAACTCCCTCACTTCGGAGGCCACATAGAGCCAGACAACGGCCCGATAGCGGTTGAGGTAGAAGGTGACCGGGCTGAAGTGCCCGGTCCTGGCCAGTTTGGTGAAACGCTCACCGGTGATCGAGGCGAGTGCGGCGGCACTCGCCGTACCCACGGTGCGGACGCGCTCGCGCAGACCGGTGGGGAAGTCCGGCGCGGCGCGCAGCCGCTCGATCTCCTCCTCCGCCACCCGGCGTCGCCCTCCGTCGGCTCCGGGCACGGTTCGCACATGACCCAGTTGGACCGCGAGGCCGAACTCGTTCCTCTTCAGCTCCAGTCGGTGTGCGGCGCGCCCGTAGGCGACGGTGTGCGCTGTGACTGCTTCCCTGACCGTCATGGTGGCTCCCCCGTGAGGTTCGATTACGTTGCGTCACGAAGGTAGCGCGGTCGGGGCCCCTCGCGTCCGGCCTGTGGAAAACCTCGGCCGGACGCGGGTCGCCGCTGGTCAGCGACGGGTCAGGGCCGGTCAGCGGTCCGTGAGCGCCGCACCGCCGGGCTGTCGGGCGGCGACGGCGAGGTGCTCGCCGACCCGGTTGACGAGGAGTGTCATCTCGTAGGCGACCTGGCCGACGTCGGCCTCCGCCGCGCTGAGCACGCACAGGCAGCTGCCCTCACCCGCCGCGGTGACGAAGAGCATCGCGTCGTCGAACTCCACCATCGTCTGGCGTGCCCTGCCCACCTGGAAGTGCCGCCCGGATCCGCGGGCGAGGCTGTGCAGTCCAGAGGAGACGGCGGCGAGGTGCTCCGCGTCCTCCCGTGCAAGCCCCGTGCTCGCGCCGGTGACCAGGCCGTCGTTGGACAGCACCAGCGCGTGCCGGATGTGTTCCACCCGCTGCGTCAGATCGTCCAGGAGCCAGTCGAGTCCTTTGTCCAGAGCCATGTCCGGTCCTCCCCGTTTCGCAGGTTCCCCGCTGCCTGGTAAGCCTTGCGTACTGACGTGAGCAGGGCAAGCACCCCGTGCGGCGCCCGAGGGCGGCCGCCTGGCCCGTCGGCGTAGGACAGCGTGTCTACGAGACCGAGTCGAGCATCCGGGCGGTGTGCATGCGTCCCGCGTACTCGACGAGTCGTACCAGGACTTCCTTGCCGGAGTCCCGGTCGCGCGCGTCGCACAGGACGACCGGTGTGCCGCGGTCGAGGTCGAGCGCGCGCGACACCTCGTGCGCTCCGTAGGCCCGCGCCCCGGGGAAGCAGTTCACCGCGACGACGAACGGTATGTGGCGGTGCTCGAAGTAGTCGACCGCCGGGAAGCAGGCCTCCAGGCGCCGTGTGTCGGCGAGGACGACAGCGCCCAGGGCTCCTTGGGACAGTTCGTCCCAGAGGAACCAGAAGCGGTCCTGTCCGGGCGTACCGAAGAGATACAGCGACAGTCCGGAGCGGATGGTGATGCGGCCGAAGTCCATGGCGACAGTCGTGGTGGTCTTCTGGTCCACTCCCCCGGTGTCGTCGACCAGTTCCCCGGCCTCGCTGAGCTGTTCCTCGGTACGGAGGGGCCGGATTTCGCTGACCGCGCCCACCAGGGTCGTCTTGCCGACCCCGAAACCGCCGGCGACCAGAATCTTGAGGGCGAGGGCGGTGGTGTCGGACCGCTCGGAGGCCATCGATCACTCCTCTCAGGAGTGGGCTCGGGGTCGGCAAAAGGCCGGCACCAGTACATGCGTTCTGGGCGAGGTCAGCAGTATGGCAACCGGGACGGCCGTCGCGGGCGATGCGATCGCTTTTTGAACGATGTGACTGTTGTCGACCCATGAGATGTTCACATGGGTACGCGATTCGACTCCGCGTGGCGGCCGGCCGTCGGCGTGGGAGAGCCCTCCGGTCGGGGCATCCGTCCAGGGCATCCGTCCAGGGCATCCGTCCAGGGCATCCATCCAGGGCATCCGTCCGAGAGGCATGGGTACCCGGTGGCACGACCGTACGGGGGTCGCGCGGGCGCGGCTTCCGGGCCGACGGGCGCGACGCAGGACCGAGCACGGGAGGTGGCACCCATGGCAACGGCTTCGGAGGCGGTCTCCATCGGTGTCGGTGAGGTCGGCCTGGCCGGAGACCTGGCCCTGCCCGGCGCGGCCCGCGGTGTGGTGGCCTTCGCCCACGGCAGCGGCAGCTCACGGCACAGCCCCCGTAACCGCGCCGTGGCCGAGGTCCTCCAGGAGGCGGGGCTGGGCACCCTGCTCATGGACCTCCTCACCGGGGACGAGGAGCGCGTGGACGTGGTCACCGCCGAGTTGCGCTTCGACATCCCGCTGCTGGGCCGGCGCATGACGGCGGCGGTGGACTGGCTCCAGGACCGGCCGGACACCGGCGATCTTCCGGTGGGCCTGTTCGGTGCCAGCACGGGCGCGGCCGCGGCACTGGTGGCGGCCGCCGAAAGGCCGGAGCGGGTCCGTGCCGTGGTGTCGCGCGGTGGCCGCCCGGATCTCGCGGGCGCCGCACTCGCCGGCGTACGGGCGCCCGTACTGCTGATCGTCGGCGGCCATGACCAGGAGGTGCTGCGGCTGAACGAAGAGGCGGCGCGGCAACTGTCCGCCCTGTGCACGCTCCGTGTGATTCCGGGAGCCACCCATCTCTTCGAGGAACCCGGGACGCTGGAGCAAGCCGCGGGCGCCGCACGGGACTGGTTCCTCCGCATGAGCCCGGAGAGCGGGCCGGACGGATGATCCTATAGGGCTCTCAGGCCGTCGATCACCTCCCGCAGGATCTGTTCGTCCGGCAGCTGCGCGGGCGGAACGGGCCGGCTGACCCGTACGTGACCGGCTTCCAGGAGGTCGCCGAGGAGGACGCGCACGACGCCGACGGGCAGGTCGGCGTCGGCGGCCAGTTCGGCCACGGACTGTGTCTCGGAACGGCACAGGGAGAGAAGGGCACGGTGTTCGGGGCCGAGGAGGGATTCCTCGGCGGTGCCGTGCGGGCTGTCGTCGACGACGACGAGGGCGATGAGGTCGAACCGTACGTTGCTCGGGCCGGGCTTGGTACGGCCTCCGGTCATCGCGTACGGGCGGACGAGGGGCCCGGCGTCGGCGTCGTACCAGTGGACGCCGCGCACCTGTGGGCCGGTGCCGCTGTCCTCGGTCATGGCGCGTGTCTCCGGTCAGCCGGCGGAGGACGGGGTGGTGGTGACGCGCGGCGGGGTGCGCAGGTGTTCACCCACACGTTTGACGAGGCGGGCCATCTCGTACGCGATCAGGCCGATGTCGGCGTTCGCCGCGCTCAGTACGGCCAGACACGAGCCGTCGCCGGCGGCGGCCACGAACAGGAACGCCTCGTCCATCTCGACCATTGTCTGGCGTACGCCGCCTGCCTTGAAGTGGCGGCCCGTGCCCTTGGCGAGGCTGTGGAAGCCGGACGCGACGGCAGCCAGGTGTTCGGCGTCCTCGCGGGTGAGCGCACTGGAGGAGCCGACCGCGAGGCCGTCGTTGGACAGGACGACGGCATGGCGTACGTCCCGTACGCGCGAGGCGAGATCGTCCAGGAGCCAGTCCAGTTCGCCGGACGGGCGGTGGGGGGCGATCCTCTCGTGCTCGATCATCCTTCGTCTCCTTCGCCGGTACGGGTACGGATGCGGGTGCGCGGGGCGGGGGTGGCGCCGGGTGCGGCGGCGCCGCGGGTCCAGCCGTCGTGGTAGGCCGTCATGCGGGCCCTGACCTGCTCGGGGGTGCGTCCGGAGGGCTCGCCGGCGGCCGGGTCGTGATCGGGGTCCGCGGCCGGGTCCTGGCGCGCCGTGGGCGCCTCGCGCAGCTGCGGGACGAGGTGCGCCTGGCGTACGCGGCGGGGCAGGCCGCCCTGGTCGCCGCCCGGGGTGGGGCCGGGGGCGGGGCCCGAGGAAGCGGGGCCCGAGGAGGCGGGGTCGGCAGGGGGGTCGACGGCCGGGGGCGCGGCCGGGGCGGGTGGCGGGCGGAGCGTGGCGACGGGTGCGGGCGGGGGCTCCTCGTGCTGGGTGGGGAGGACCGTACGGGCGTGCGCGTGCGCGGGGACGCGCGGGGGCCTGCCGTATCCGGGTGGCGGTGTGGGTGCGGATGGTGCCGGGGCCTCGGCGCGGCCGGCCGGGAGGGCGCTCTGCAGCAGCGCGGTGGGCAGCAGGACCACGGCTGTCGTGCCTCCGTAGGGGGAGGTGCGGAGATGGACCTTGATGTCATGGCGTGCGGAGAGCCTGCTGACCACGAACAGGCCGAGGCGGTCGCTGTCGAAGAGGTCGAGGGCCTCGGAGTGCTCGACGCGGTGGTTGGCCTGTTCCAGGGCTTCCTTGCCCATGCCCAGACCGCGGTCCTCGATCTCCAGGGCGTAGCCGTTGCCGACGGGTTCGCCGGTGACGCGGACCTTGGTGTGCGGCGGGGAGAACTGGGCGGCGTTCTCGACGAGTTCGGCGAGGAGGTGGGTGAGGTCCGCGACGGCGGCCCCGATGACCGCCGCCTCGGGGAGTTGCCGTACCTCCACGCGCGCGTAGTCCTCGATTTCGGAGACCGCCGCCCGTACGACGTTGGTGAGCGGTACGGGCGTGCGCCAGGCCCGGCCGGGGGCGGCGCCCGAGAGGATGATGAGGCTCTCGGCGTGTCTGCGCATCCGGGTCGTCAGGTGGTCGAGCCGGAAGAGGTCGCCGAGCTCGGCCGGGTCGTCCACGCGGCGTTCCATGCTGTCGAGGAGGTTCAGCTGCCGGTGGACCAGGACCTGGCTGCGGCGGGCGAGGTTGACGAAGACTCCGGAGATGCCGCGGCTGAGTTCGGCCCGTTCGACGGCGGCGCTGAGCGCTGCCCGGTGCACGGTGCCGAGGGCTTCGCGGACTTGGCCGATCTCGTCGTGGGCGGATCGTCCCGGCGGCGCTTCGGCGTGGATGTCGAGCTCTTCGCCGGCGCGCAGCCGCCGCATGGCGTGCGGGAGTTTGCGGCGGGCGATCTCCAGGGCGGTGTTGCGGAGGGTGACGAGTTCGACGACGAGGGCGCGGCCGATGCGTACGGAGATGACGAGGGAGGCGGCGACCGCGGCGAGGCCCAGGAGGACGGCCGCGCCGGAGGGGGTCAGGAGGCCGCCGGCGAAGGTCTCGGCGCGGTCGGCGGCGCCCCGGCGGGCGTCGGTCTCCAGGGCGGCCAGTGCGTCCCGTACGGCGGTGTGGTCCCGGTCCCAGGCGGTGGCGGGAACGGCGGTGGCGGCCCGGCGGCCCGCCGGGGCGGCGGCGACCGCGTTCTCGGCGTCCGTGAGCTGCCGGTACGCGCGCTGTGCGGAGAGCCGGTGCCAGGCGTCGCGTTCGGGGCCGGGAAGGTCGGCGGTCGCGGACTGGAGGAGGGTACGGCGGGTCTCGACGGCGCCGGTGAACAGCCGCAGCCGCTGGGCGGTGAAGTCGTCGGTGAGGTGGGCGGAGGTCAGCAGGGTGTCCTCGCGGGCGAGCATCTCACCGGCGCGGGACAGTTCGAGGAGCACGCGCGCGTGGGACCCGTTCGTGGCGTCCTGGATGCCGGTGAGGGCGCCGCTCGCCTCGAAGCCCGCCGTGATGGTGGCGGTGTACTTCGTGTAGACGGTGTCCCACTGTGCCGTGCGGGCGAGGGCCGCTTTACGGAGCGTGGTCAGCCGCTGGACCTGGTCGGTGAACTTCCGTATCCGGCCGGACACTTCGGCCGGCAGGTCGCCTCCGTCCGCGACGGTGTGCCGGTCGTCCAGGCGGAGCTTCGCGACGGCGGCGTCCGTGCGCCGGGCCTGCTGCTGGAGTTCCGTGGCGGTCGCGGCTGCCCCGGTGCGGGGCGCGGCGACCTGGCGTACGGCGGCGCGGCGTTCGGCCTGCAGGGAGGTGACAGCGACGGCCACCGGCTCGCGTATCCGCTCGTCCACGCGGTGCAGTTCGCGCAGCCGGGCCACGTCCTGTGCGGTGGTGACCGTGGCGAAGCCCCACAGAGCCAGGAGGGACACGACGGGCACCATCAGCAACGAAATGATCTTGGCGCGTACGGTTCTGGGCCGCAGGTACCGCCGGTTTCGGCGTGGTACCCGTGGTGCCTGTAGCGCACGTGGTGCCCGTGGTGCGTGCGTTGCCGGTGCCGTGGCCGGCGGGCCGGCGTGCGCCCGCCGCCGTCCGGGGCGGGCCGTAGGGCCGTGGGTCGTACGGGGGGTTGGCATGGCCTCCTCGTTCCGGGTGCGGGCTGGTGGCGGGGCGTCCCCTTGAGGGGCTTGGGAAGGGGTGTTCAGGAGGCGGCCGCCGGTTCGGTGGGCCGTTCGGCCGAGGCGTAGTCGGCGCGCTCCCGGGCCGTCGGGGAGAGCGCGACGAACGCGGAGGTGAGGAACAGATAGGACCCGAGGCCCACGGCGAGGGGGAAGATGAACTGCATCGCCGTGGCCCCGGGCAGCTCGCCCGCGGACGGGACGACATCGACCCGGACGGCGAGCATGCCGGTGTAGTGCATGCTGCTGACGGCGGCGCCCATGACGAGGGAGGCGACGGTGACCGCGCGGGGCGATGTGATGTTGAGGGCCGCCCACAGGGCGGCCGTGGCGGCCACGACCGCGATGACGACGGACAGCGCGACCAGGAGCGGGTCGTAGCCCACCGTCCCGTTCAGGCGCAGGGCGGCCATGCCCAGGTAGTGCATGCTGGCCACGCCGAGGCCCGTGGTGAGCCCGCCGAGCAGCAGTGCCCGCACGCGGTCCCGGCCGTATCCGACGGCGAACACCCCGCCGCCGACGACGAGCATGGCGACGAGCAGGCTGAAGAGGGTCAGCGGGACGTCGTAGCGGATGTCGGTGCCGGCGACGCCGAAGCCGAGCATCGCGACGAAGTGCATGGTCCAGATGCCGGTACCGATGGCGGAGGCGGCGGTGAGCAGCCAGTTGCGGCGGGAGGCTCCGGTCGCTTCGAGCGCTCGTACGGTGCAGCGCAGCCCGAGGGCGGCGCCGATGCAGGCCATCGCGTACGACAGCACGGGGGTCAGCCAGCCGAAGGTGGCGTGGTCCAGGTGTCCCATGGCTCAGGGACGCTAGACCGGCAGGGGGCGCACACGAGGGGCGCGTTTCGAAAGCAGACGGAATATGACAGCGAGAGGTTCCTGAACGATCACTCCACGCACGCGTCACGCTCGAACATGTGCACCGTATGGTCGGCGACGTCGGTGAGGGATCATGTCCGTATGGCCGACGACCACACACATGTGCAGGACTTCTTCACGGCCCGCGCGGCGGACTGGGACGCGCGGTTCCCCGACGACGGTCCGGCGTACGCCGCTGCGGTCGCGGAGATGGGGCTGCGCCCGGGCGACGCCGTACTCGACGCGGGCTGCGGAACCGGCCGCGCGCTGCCGCCGCTGCGCGAGGCCGTGGGGCCGCGGGGGACGGTCATCGGTGCGGACCTGACGCCGGCGATGCTGGCAGCCGCGGTACGGGCCGGGCGGGACGGCAGCGGGGCGCTGCTGCTCGCCGACGTGGGGCGGCTGCCGCTGCGCGACGGGGCGCTGGACGCGGTCTTCGGGGCGGGGCTCGTCTCGCACCTGGCCCGGCCGGCCGAGGACCTGCGGGAGCTGGCCCGGGTCGTACGACCGGGTGGCCGGCTGGCGCTGTTCCACCCGGTGGGCCGCGCGGCGCTGGCCGCCCGCCATGGGCGCCGGCTCACCGACGACGATCTGCGCGCGGAGCCGAACCTGCGCCCGCTGCTGGCGGCTTCGGGCTGGCACATGGTCTCGTACGCGGACGAGGACGACCGTTTCCTCGCCCTCGCCGTACGCCGGGACTGACGCGTCGGGCGCACGTCCGCGAACATCACGTCGCCGCGCGGGTCCTATGGACATCCGGCCGCCCTCGCCCTCCCCTTCTGCGGTCGAGGGCCGGACTCTACGTTGGAGGTTCACAGTCGGAAGACCGGCGGTGAGCGCGCCGCCGCGCAGGGGGAAGGTGGGCCCGGTGTTCAGCAGACTCCGCACGTTCTTCAGCTCCTTCACGTCCTGGTTCGGGGCCGGTGGAAGTCGCTCGGCGCCGGAGCGGGAGGACGGCGCCGGCGCGGGGCGGCACGGCGGCCGTCAGCACAACATCTTCGAGGCGGCCGCGGCGTACGTGGCGGCGTGCGCGGACGACGACCAGGAGGCGATCGACGAGGCGGAAGGCTGGGTGTCGCCCGAAGCCCTGTCCTTCGGGGTGAGCGAACTGGCCTGCCGGGCGGTCATCGCCCTCGCCCGGGAGCGGGACGAGTCCCCGCAGACCGTCGCCCGTGGGCTTCTCGGACTGCCCGCGGCGTGACGTCGTCGTGGTCCGGGGCGGACGGGCCCTCGACGAGGAGGTTACTCGCTGGTTAAGGTGCGCCGACGAACGTTGGGAGCGGGACGGGAGGCGGCCATGACCGGGACGGAACCGGTGGGCGTCGGCGACGCGGAGGACGACGCACTGTACGTGCTGACCGCCGTGCTGCTGACACCCGCGCAGTTCCCGAGCCTGCTCGGTGACGACTATCCCGAGGCCTGCGCGGCGCTCGGGCTGGAACCGTATGCCGAGGGGTACGGGCTGGTGCTCGGCCAGGACGGTGACGGCGCCCGGTGGACGGTCGTCATCGACGACGTGTCACTGGTCGCGGTGGCGATCGCCTCCTGGGACTGCGGCATGGAGTACGACCTGTCCCCCGACGAGCGCAGCGTCGTCGTTGCCCTGCCGGGCTGGCCGCTGGCCCTCGCGGTCGCCGCGCCGCACGTGCCCGCGCCGCACGATCCCGAGACGGCGCCCGGCGAGCGGAAGCCGCTGACGCCGCCGGACCCCGGCGAATGGGGGCCTGCCCAGCGCCGGATGGGCGCGGACGAGGTCGCCCTCCAGTGGATGGCCTGGCGTGACCAGCTCGGCGAGGACGACTTCGCCAAGCCGGCGGACGGCGACGGCGGCGCGTTGGCGGAACGGCAGGGCACGACCGGCGACCGGCTGCCCGAAGGCGGGCTCTCCGGAACGCGGCCCCCGGCTGAGCCTGAGCGGACGCCCGGTACGCCGGCATCCGGTGCACCGGGGGACGACGGGCACGGCGCACTGCGGCGCGTTCTGGCGGAGCTGCGCGGTTACCTGGAGGTGCCGCCCCCGCCCGGCCGGGTCCGGTCGGGTTTCGCCCCCGGTGGGGCGCGGACGCTGCGGGCGGACGGGCCCGGCTGGTCCGTGGTGGCCAGGACCGACGACATCGCCTTCGTACTGCTGGACGAGTTGCCCCGCGAGGTACTGCCGATCGGTCGCGGTCCGAACCTTCCCGCCCTGCTGGCCGCGCTCGACGACATGGCGGTACGTCCGGCCTGACGAGCACGTCCGCCGTCCGTTCAGGCGGTGGGCTCCTCGGGGGCGCCGTCCTCGGGCGTGTCCTCCGCGGGCGTCCGCTCGGCAGCGCCGGCGTCCGGTTCCTCGGTCAGATCCGGGTCCCAGTGGTCGGGTCCGCTGCCGGCCTGCTCGTCGGGCAGGTCCCTCGGTACGCCAGGCCCCGCTTCGCCCGCGCCGTCGAACCGCTTGTCGTCCATGGTGTCTCCCTCCGGTGTTCCGCCCGGGCGGGTACCCACGGACGCCCTGATCAGACCCGTTCGAGGGGCGGTGCGGGCCTGCCGGCAGCTCGACCTCGACCTCCTCGCACAGCTCCTCATGGATGAGGTGCACTTGCCGGAGGCTGGGCTGCGCCGGGTCCTGTGCCACGCGGGACCGGTGCTTGACCGTCACGCCGCGTGTACGTCGCCGCCGGGCGCATCATCCATGATCGCGCGCGGGTGGCTCCCGCCTTCCGGCCGTCCCCTGACCACCGTGCACCGGGCGGGCGATCAGCGGCCGAGCTCCTTGCGGCTGACGCGGCGCAGCCGACGCCGCTGGCTCGGGTCCAGTGCCAGGTAGGCGACGGCGGGGACGCCGATCAGCACCAGCAGGGACATCCAGAATCCGATCAACGGCCACAGGAGAAGGCCCACGGCCACTCCCCCGATGACGATCTTCGTCCTTGTCGACATGTTCGACGCCTCCTTCACGGCCGGCCACGGCCGCTTCCTTCTGTGTGAACGCGTGATCGAGCCTGCCGGTTCCAGGATCCGCCGCTCAGGCCGTGCGAAGCGGTGTACCGACCTGGTGGAGGTGTCCCAGTGCCTGGCGGTACGAGTCGACCAGCCCTGTCTCCGTGTAGCGGATGCCGAGGGAGCGGCAGTGGGCACGCACCGCGGGCTGCGCGAGCCGCAGGTGGGGGCGCGGCATGCTGGGGAAGAGGTGGTGCTCGACCTGGTAGTTCAGGCCGCCCAGGAACCAGTCGGTCAGTGCCGCACCGCGGATGTTGCGGGAGGTGAGCACCTGCCGGCGCAGGTGGCCCCAGGGCTCGCCGTCCGGGTCGGGCACTTCCATGCCCTTGTGGTTGGGGGCGAAGGCCATGCCCAGGTGCAGGCCGAGCAGCATCTGGTGGATCAGCGCGAAGACGACCGCCTGGCCCACCGGCATGGTGGTCAGCAGCAGGGTCACGTATCCGGCGACGTGGGCGATCAGCAGGCCGCCCTCGGTCAGGCGCCGGCGCGGGGTCTGGCGCGGCCCGTCCTTGGAGAACAGCGCCTGGAAGCCGTACACCTTCAGGGCGAGGCCTTCGAGCGTGGTCAGCGGGAAGAACAGCCAGGCCTGGTGGCGGGCCAGCCAGCCGCGGAAGCCGGTGCGTCCCACCGCCTGGTGCTCGTTGAAGACGAGGACGTCCGGAGCGACATCCGGGTCCTTCTCCTCGTGGTTCGGATTCGCGTGGTGCCGGTTGTGCTTGTCGTTCCACCACTCCTGGCTCATGCCGAGCAGCAGATTGGCGTGCAGCAGCTGGATGAGGCGGTTCCTGCCCTTGTCGGCGCTGATCTGCGAGTGCCCGGCGTCGTGGCCGAAGAAGGCCGCCCGCGCGGACAGCACGGCCAGGGGGAGGGCGAGCAGCAGCGACCACCAGGAGTGCCCGAACAGCAGCAGGCCGACGGCGACAGCCGTCAGGGCGAGCAGATTGGCGGTGATACCCCGTGCGTACCAGCCGGTGCGCCGCTCCAGCAGCCCCTGGTCCTTGACCGTACGGAGCAGGGGTGCGAACTCGCTGCGGGAGCCGCGCTTCTCCGGCGCGAGAGCGGGTGTGGGTGTGGGAGGGGGTGCGGGTGCGGGGATGGTGAGGGCAGAGGTGGCCTGTGGCATGGCTTCTCCGGGTCTGATTAGGTCTCGTGCGCAGACGTGCGCCGACCTGATGAACGTACGGATGAGCGATCGCCCAGAGCCATGGCACCACCACCCCGATACGGGGTGGGGCTTCCCAGGGTACTGGGGTGGTGCTGCCTGCACCCCGCCCGCGACGTGGGCTATGTCACGGCGCATTCGCCCACGTCACACAGGGGTCCTCCGGTACCCTCGGCGCTTCGACTCCCTGCTAGTCAAATTTGAGGAATGCGTCAGCGCTGTGCACAGGCTTCCGGAAACAACGCCCCACGAGACTCCCGATGTGTCCCGACTCGCCCGCTGCTCCACCGTCTTCCTGCCCGCCGATCCGCCCCGCACGGGACGCTTCGCGTTCCTGCTCGCCGACGGTGCCGAACCCCCGTCCGGCGACGGCCGCGGCTCCGTCGAGGAGTTGTCCGTCGTCACCCCGGACGGGCGTCCGGCTTCCGTACGCGCGCTGATGCTGCCCGTACGGGACGCGTTGCCCGTACTGACCCGCGCCGGGCGCGCCGTGGACGCCTCCCCCGCTGCCGCGTTCTGGGGCGCCGCCACCCTGCTCGGTCTCCAACTCGTGGCGCGTGGACTGCTGTTGCCGGGCCTCAGCGCCACCGACCACGACGCGTGGCGAGCCGGCCCGCTCGCGGCGGAGGACCTGGAGCGGGTGCGCACGCTCGCCGCCTCCATGCCGCCGGACGCCCACGCGGTACCCATGGGCACCACGGCGGACGGCATGGTCCTGCTGCCCGAACCCGAGCGGCTGTTGCGGTCCTTCCTGGACGCGGTCGCCGACACGCTGCCGCGCACGCCCGCGGCTCCGCTCGCGACCGGCAGCCCGGCCTTCGCGGCGTACGAGCCGCAGCACGTGCCCGGGCAGCGGGCCTGGGCGGCGGACGTCGCGGCGGGCCACGACGCGGGCGTACGGCTGTCGTTGCGCGTCGAGGTGCGCGGGCTGGACACGGCCCAGGACCCGGCCTTCCGCGCCGTGCTCCAGATGCACGGCGTCAGCAACCCCGCGCTCGTCGCCGACGCCGCCGACGTGTGGTCGGGCACGGCCGGGGACGGGTTCGGGCCGCGCGCCCGGATGGACGCGCTGCTCGCGCTGCGCCGCGCCGCGCGCGCGTGGCCGCCGCTCGCCCCGCTGATGTCCGCCTCCGTACCGGACGCCGTCGACCTGGCCGACGAGGAGGTGACCGAGCTGCTGGGCGGGGCCGCGCGGGCGCTGGCCGCCACCGGCGTCCAGGTGCACTGGCCCCGGCAGTTGGCCCGTTCGCTCACCGCGCGTGCCGTGATCGGGCCGCCCGACGAGGACCCGCACGCCGACGAGCACACGGAAGGCGACCGGCACGGCAGGCGCGGGTCGGCCCTGCCGTCGTTCCTGTCCGCCGACGCGCTCCTCGCCTTCAACTGGCGTTTCGCGCTGGGCGACCGGGAGCTGACCCGGGCGGAGCTGGACCGGCTCGCCGAGGCCGGGCGGCCCGTGGTGCGGCTGCGCGACCAGTGGGTGCTGATCGACCCGGAGGAAGCACGGCGCGCGCGGGACCACCAGGACCGCAAGGTCACGCCGATCGACGCGCTCGGCGCCGTACTGACCGGCACCACCGAGGTGGACGGCCACCAGGTCGACGTACAGCCGTCCGGGTGGCTCCAGGCGCTGCGTGACCGGCTCGCCGACCCCGAGGGCGGCCGGCCGGAAGCGGGCCGGCAGGAGATCGGGCAGCCCGCCGCCCTTGCCGCGACCCTGCGCGACTACCAGGTGCGCGGTCTGAACTGGCTGCACCGGATGACCTCGCTCGGGCTCGGCGCCTGTCTCGCCGACGACATGGGCCTCGGCAAGACCATCACTCTCATCTCCCTGCACCTGCACCGGCAGACGGACGTGTCAGCCGCCGGCCCCACCCTGGTCGTCTGCCCGACGTCCCTGATGGGCAACTGGCAGCGGGAGGTGGAGAGGTTCGCCCCGGGCACGCCCGTGCGCCGCTTCCACGGCTCCGGGCGGGACCTGGAGGACCTGGCGGACGGTGAGTTCGTCCTGACGACGTACGGGACGATGCGGCTCGACGCGGCCCGGCTCGCGCGGGTGGGCTGGGGCCTGGTGGTCGCCGACGAGGCGCAGCACGTCAAGAACCCGTACTCGGCGACCGCGAAGCAGCTGCGCACCATCGGCGCCAAGGCGCGCGTGGCGCTGACCGGTACCCCCGTGGAGAACAACCTCTCCGAGCTGTGGGCCATCCTCGACTGGACGACACCGGGTCTGCTGGGCCGCCTGGGCACCTTCCGGAGCCGGTACGCGCAGGCCGTGGAGGGCGGCGCCGATCCGGCGGTCACACGGCGACTGGCGTCCCTGGTACGGCCGTTCCTGCTGCGCCGCCGCAAGTCCGACCCGGGGATCGCCCCGGAACTGCCGCCCAAGACGGAGACCGACCGGGCGGTGTCGCTGACCGCCGAACAGGCGGGCCTGTACGAGGCGGTCGTACGTGAGACCCTCACGGCGATCGCGGAGGCGGACGGGATGGAACGCCGGGGCCTCGTCGTCAAGCTGCTGACTGCGCTCAAGCAGATCTGCAACCACCCGGCGCAGTACCTCAAGGAGGATCGGCCGAGGATCGCCGACCGCTCCGGAAAACTGGAGCTGCTGGACGAGCTGCTCGACACCATCCTCGCCGAGGAGGCGAGCGTGCTGGTGTTCACTCAGTACGTACAGATGGCGCGGCTGCTGGAGCAGCACCTGGCGGCCCGGGGCGTACGCACCCAGTTCCTGCACGGCGGCACTCCGGTCGCCGAGCGGGAGGCCATGGTGAACCGCTTCCAGGCCGGCGAAGTCCCCGTCTTCCTGCTGTCGTTGAAGGCCGCGGGCACCGGCCTGAACCTGACGCGCGCGGGTCATGTCGTGCACTACGACCGCTGGTGGAACCCGGCCGTCGAGGCGCAGGCCACGGACCGGGCGTACCGCATCGGCCAGACCCAGCCGGTACAGGTCCACCGGCTGATCGCGGAAGGCACGATCGAGGACCGGATCGCGGGCATGCTCGCGCGCAAGAAGGAACTGGCCGATTCCGTGCTGGGCGCCGGCGAGGGCGACGCCGTGAGCGAGCTGACCGAACTGACCGACGCCGAACTGGCGGAACTGGTGGAACTGCGTGGAGTGCGAGAGGTGCGGGGGGACGCGCGATGAGTCGTGACGAGGACATGGAGCGTACGTTCGCGGCGCTGCCTCCCGCGGGGGGCCGGGGTTTCGCGCAGACCTGGTGGGGACGGGCGTGGCTGAAGGCGCTGGAGGACACGGCGCTCGACCTCCAGCAGTTGAAGAAGGGTCGCAAGCAGGCCCGGGACGGTGCGGTGGGCGCGGTGTCGGTGCGCCCCGGGCGGATCACGGCGGTGGTGAAGGACCGGGACGGCACCGCGCAGCGCAGTGATGTGCTGCTGCAGGAGCTGACCGAGGAGGAGTGGGACCGGTTCCTGGACATGGCCGTGGACCGGGCGGGTCATATCGCCGCGCTCCTGGACCGGGACATGCCGCCGCACCTGGTGGAGGACGCGGCGGCGGCGGGCGTCGAGCTGCTGCCCGGTATCGGCGACCTGGAACCCGAGTGCACGTGTGACGCGTGGGACCACTGTCCGCACACGGCGGCGCTCTGCTACCAGGTGGCGCGGCTGCTGGACCAGGATCCCTTCGTGCTGCTGCTGATGCGGGGCCGCGGGGAGCGGCGGCTGCTGGACGAGTTGCAGGTGCGCAGTGTGGCGCGGGCGGGAAAGGCGGACCGGGCGGACCGGGCGCTCCAGGACGGGCAGGAGACGGCCGCTCCCGGACCTGAGGGGGTACGGGCGGACGAGGCGTTCGCCGCGGCGGGCATCCTCCCGCCGCTGCCCGCGCCGCCCCCGCTGCCGGAGGCACCCGGTGAGCCGCCGTCGCTGGACACGGAGGCCGGTCCCGCGCCGGGCGTCGACCCGGCCGCGCTGGAGCTACTGGCGGCGGACGCGGCGGCACGGGCGTACCGGCTGCTGGCGGACGCGCTCGCGGACGGCCACGAGCACCGGCCCATGGAGGTGCCGTTGGGCGCCGGCCAGGACGCCGTCCGGCTGGCGGCCTCCGGCGCACCGTGGGCGCCGGCCGCCCTGGACCGGCTCGCCGCCGGAACCGGCCGCCGGCGCGCCGACCTGGAGCCGGCCACGCGCGCGTGGCGGCTGGGCGGCGCGGATGCCCTGGCCGTACTGGAGGAGGAGTGGACGCCCGAACCGGAGCTGCTGGCGCGGGCCACCGCTCAGCTCGCCGCCGCGTGGGAGGACGGTGAACGCCCGCCGCTCCGGGCGGACCGCCCGGGCCGCTGGACGGTGGCGGGCGCGGGCGTACAGGTCCGGCTGGACCGCGACGGCCGCTGGTGGCCGTACCGCAAGGAGTCCGGGCGCTGGACACCGGCGGGCCCGCCCGACCCCGACCCGGCCGCCGCCTTCGCCGGAACACCGGCGGACCACGCCTGACACCCGGACAACGCCTGACCCCCGGACAACGCCTGACACCGGGCGCCCCCTGACGCCCCGGCAGCCGGAACGCCCCTCCCGCCGGAGCGCGGGCCCCGGGACGGGGCCCGGCTCCGGCCCGACCCCGACGCCGGGGGCTACGCGAGCTGCCGCTCCGCCGCGTCGACGGTCTGGGCGAGCAGCACCGCGATGGTCATCGGTCCGACGCCGCCCGGCACCGGCGTGATCAGGCTCGCGCGGGCGGCCGCGGTCTCGAAGTCGACGTCGCCGACGTTGCCGGGGTT
Source organism: Streptomyces sp. CB03234 (assembly GCF_001905885.1). Taxonomy (GTDB): domain Bacteria; phylum Actinomycetota; class Actinomycetes; order Streptomycetales; family Streptomycetaceae; genus Streptomyces. The sequence continues at coordinate 166,054 of NZ_LIYH01000008.1, forward strand.
GTAGCCCGCGTCGATGACGACGGCGCCGGGCTTGATGTCCGCGCCCCTGATGAACCGGGGCCGCCCGACCGCGGCGACCAGGATGTCGGCCTCCCGTACGGCTGCCGCGAGATCGGCGGTGTACGAGTGGCAGTACGTCACCGTCGCGTTCCGCGCCAGCAGCAGCATCCCGGCGGGCTTGCCGAGGATGGCGCTGCGGCCGACGACGACGGCCCGCTTGCCGGCCGGGTCGACGTCGTACGCGTCGAGCAGCCGCATGATGCCGCCGGGCGTGCATGAGACGAAGCCGGGCAGGCCGAAGCTCATCGTGGCGAAGGAGCTGAACGTCACGCCGTCGACGTCCTTCTCGGGGGCGATGGCCTCGAAGGCGGCCCGCTCGTCGATCCCGGGGCCGACCGGGTGCTGGAGCAGGATGCCGTGCACCTCGGGGTCGCGGGACAAACCCTCGAGGGTGGCGACCAGGTGGGCGGTGGTCGTCGTGGCGGGCAGCTCGATGTGGCGGGAGCGGATACCGGCCTTCTCGCAGCGGGCGCGCTTCATCTTCACGTACGTCACGGAGGCCGGGTCCTCGCCGACCAGGACGGTGGCGAGGCAGGGCTGCGTGCCGGTGCGGGCGGTGAGGCCGGCGGCGCGGGCGGCGGTCTCCTCGACGAGGCGGCGGGCGGGGCCGCTGCCGTCCATGAGGCGTGCGGTGGCAGGGGTGGTGGACACGGGAACTCCCGGGCGTTCGTCAGTGGATCGCCCAGGCGCGCGGCAGTGGCGTCGGTCCGCCGGGCCGCTCCCCGGTGGTACTCCACCCAAGCGCCAGTCACGACCCGGCACCCACTCTACGGGACGGTTCCCGGCCGCCTCCTATGAGCCCGGTCGGAGGCCCGCTTGTGGGGGCCGGTCGGCGCGGCGACGATGGCACGGGCGCGGACGACCTCAATGGGGAGGGCGATGTGAACGACCCCTGGGTGGCCTTGGAGCCGGGCGCGGATCCCGTGGAGCGGGCGAGGGCGCTGCGCCGAGCGCACGAGGCGTTCACGGCGGGCGGCGGCCGGCCGCGGGAGCCGGTGCGGCCGGTGGTACGGCCGGTGGTGGCCGATTCGTGGCGGCGTTCGGCGCGGGCCAGGGTGTGTCCGGACGGCAACGCGTGCGTGGAGCTGGACGAGGAGGAGTTGGCGGCGTACCGGGAGGGGCATCCGCTGGCGGCCGTGATGCCCGTGATACGGGAGTTGATGGGCGCGTACGCGGCGGACGGGGAGCACCTGGTCGCGGTCTGCGACACGTATGGGCGGCTGCTGTGGGTGGAGGGGCACCCGGGGACGCTGCGCCGCGCGGACCGGATGAACTTCGTGGCGGGCGCGCGGTGGGCCGAGTCGGCGGCCGGGACGAACGCCCCCGGTACGGCGATCGCCGTCGACCGGCCGGTCCAGGTCTTCGCCGCCGAGCACTTCCGGCGGCCGGTGCAGGCCTGGACGTGCGCGGCGGCGCCGGTGCACGACCCGCGTACCGGGCGGGTGCTGGGGGCGGTGGACATCACGGGCGGGGACGGGCTGGCGCACCCGCACAGCCTGGCGTTCGTGCAGGCGGTGGCGCGGGCGGCGGAGTCACAGCTCGCGCTGCTGGAGCGGGCGCCCGGGGCCGGCGACAGGCTGGGGCTGACGGCGCTGGGCCGGGACGAAGCGGTGCTGGTGGCGGGCGGGCGGCGGACGCGCCTGAGCCGCCGGCACAGCGAGATCCTGGTAGCGCTCGCCCACCACCCGCAGGGCATGGGCGGCGAGGAGCTGCTGGCGGCTCTGTACGAGGACGAGTCGGTCACCCCGGTCACGCTGCGCGCCGAACTGTCCCGGCTGCGCGCCCTGCTGGGGCCCGGCGTGCTGCGCTCGCGCCCGTACCGGCTGGCGGCGCCGGTCGACGCCGACTTCGACGCCGTGGGCCGCAGACTGGCCTCCGGTGCGGTCGCCTCGGCGCTGGGCGGGTACGCCGGGCCGCTGCTGCCCGGCTCCTGCGCGCCCGCGGTGACGCGGCTGCGGCGGCGGCTGGCCGACGAGCTGCGCGCCGCGCTCATCGCGCGCGGCGACCCGGCGCTCCTCGCCGACTGGGCGCACAGCCCCTGGGGCGAGGAGGACCTGGAGGTGTGGCGGGCGCTGGCGGGCGCCGTACCGCCGGGTCGCCTCGCCCCCGTACAGGCGCGCCTTCAGGCCCTCGACGCGGAACTGAGGGCCGGCGCAACGCGGTTGCAACGTCCGCGTCCCTAGCCTCGCCGCGAGCACCCGTCCATGGTGCAGCCCCAGGGAGGCCCCGCAGATGACCCGTTACGCAGCGCCCGGCACCGAGGGCGCGATCGTCTCGTACGAGTCCCGCTACGACCACTGGATCGGCGGCGCCCCTGTGCCGCCCGCCCGAGGCCAGTACTTCGAGAACCCCAGCCCGGTCAATGGCCGCCCCTTCACCGAGATCGCCCGCGGTACCGCCGAGGACGTCGAACGCGCCCTGGACGCGGCGCACGCGGCGGCGCCCGCGTGGGGCCGTACGGCGCCGGCCGAGCGGGCGGCCGTCCTGCTGCGGATCGCCGACCGGATGGAGGCGAACCTGGAGCGGCTGGCCGTCGCGGAAAGCTGGGAGAACGGCAAGCCGGTCCGCGAGACGCTCGCCGCCGACCTGCCGCTGGCCGTCGACCACCTCCGCTACTTCGCGGGCGCGCTGCGCGCCCAGGAGGGCTCGCTGAGCGAGATCGACGACGACACCGTCGCGTACCACTTCCACGAGCCGCTCGGTGTCGTGGCGCAGATCATCCCGTGGAACTTCCCGATCCTGATGGCGGTCTGGAAGCTGGCCCCGGCGCTCGCCGCGGGCAACGCGGTCGTCCTCAAGCCGGCCGAGCAGACCCCGGCGTCCATCCACGTCCTGATGGACCTGGTCGCCGACCTGCTGCCGCCGGGCGTGGTGAACATCGTCAACGGCTTCGGTGTGGAGGCCGGCAAGCCGCTCGCCTCCAGCCCGCGCGTGGCCAAGATCGCCTTCACCGGCGAGACGACCACGGGGCGGCTGATCATGCAGTACGCCTCCGAGAACATCAAACCGGTCACCCTGGAACTGGGCGGCAAGTCGCCGAACATCTTCTTCGACGACGTATGGGCGAGGGACGACGACTTCCGCGACAAGGCCCTGGAGGGCTTCACCATGTTCGCCCTCAACCAGGGCGAGGTGTGCACCTGCCCGTCACGCGCACTCATCCAGCGCGGCCACTACAGCGAGTTCCTGGAGGCCGCCGTCGCCCGTACCGAACGCATCGTGCCCGGCCACCCGCTGGACACGGACACGATGATCGGCGCGCAGGCGTCCAACGACCAGCTCCAGAAGATCCTCTCGTACCTCGACATCGGCCAGCGGGAAGGCGCCAAAATCCTGACGGGTGGTCAGCGCATCGAGTACGACGGCGAACTGGCCGGCGGCTTCTACGTCCAGCCGACCATCTTCGAGGGCGACAACCGTATGCGGATCTTCCAGGAGGAGATCTTCGGGCCGGTCGTCGCGGTCACGTCGTTCACCGACTTCGACGACGCCATCTCGACGGCCAACGACACCCTGTACGGCCTCGGCGCCGGCGTCTGGACCCGCGACATCACCACCGCGTACCGCGCCGGACGCGCCATCCAGGCGGGCCGGGTCTGGACGAACTGCTACCACGCATATCCGGCGCACGCGGCGTTCGGCGGCTACAAGCAGTCGGGCATCGGACGCGAGGGACACAAGATGATGCTGGATTACTACCAGCAGACGAAGAACATTCTCTGTTCCTACAGCCCGAAGAAACTTGGCTTCTTCTAGAGCCTCGAGCCGGGTTGCCCGGAGGCGTCGTCGCGCTCCGGGCAACCCGACCCGGTGGGTGCCCACCGCAGCTCGTCCGTGAGCTGAACGCCTGTTTCAGCCGTGGCGTCATCACCAAGCACGGCGCCCTGTCTGCGGCAGAGTCTTGCCATCCCGCGGAGAACCCTTCGCCCCAAGGGCCCATGAACGCCGGTCCGGCCGGCCCGAGGGCGACCGGATACAGTGCGCGAGACGGCAGCCTGGTCAGAGAGGGCAAGCGTGACCGACACCAGCGATACCCGATCCGCCGACAGCGAAGCGCGAACTGCGCGGCCGAGCCGACTGCACCGCCTGATGCGCTACATCCCCCTGATCGCCCCCGTACTGCTGTGGACCGTGCCCTGCTGGGTGCTCCTGTACACCGGCCAGCACTGGCCGCTGCCCGTCACGCCGGCCGGCACCGCCCTGTTCGCCCTCGGCCTGATATGCATGCCGCTCGCGATGGTGCGCGGCCACGGCCGACGCCAGCAGGACCGGGCGGCGATCATCGGTGACACCCTGCTGGGCACGAGCTGGGTTCTGTTCACCTGGTCCGTTCTGCTCGGCGTCTTCTTGCGGCTCACCCTGGCCGTGGGCGGCGTCGGCGAGAGTCAGGACCGGGCCCGGATCGTCACGTGGGCCGTCCTCGCCGTCACGGCCGTGCTGCTCGCCTGGGGGTACGCCGAGGCCCGCCGCGTGCCCCGCGTGCGCCGACTCGACGTGCGACTCCCGCGGCTGGGTGCCGGGCTGGACGGCACCCGCGTCGTCCTCATCACCGACACCCACTACGGCCCACTCGATCGCGCCCGCTGGTCGGCACGGGTGTGTGAGACGGTGAACACTCTGGAAGCCGACCTGGTCTGCCACACCGGCGACATCGCGGACGGCACGGCCGAACGCCGCCGCGCCCAGGCCGCCCCACTCGGAACCGTGCGGGCCACCAGGGCCCGGGTCTACGTCACCGGCAACCACGAGTACTACAGCCAGGCCCAGGGCTGGGTCGATCTGATGGACGAGCTGGGCTGGGAGCCGTTGCGCAACCGGCATCTGCTGCTCGAACGCGGAGGCGACACCCTCGTGGTCGCCGGCGTGGATGACGTCACCGCCGAGTCGTCCGGGCTGGCAGGCCACCGTGCCCACCTCGCCGGAGCCCTGGACGGCGCCGACCCCGGCCTGCCCGTCCTGCTCTTGGCACACCAGCCCAAGTTCATCGACCGGGCAGCAGCAGCCGGCATCGACCTCCAACTCTCCGGTCACACCCATGGCGGCCAGATCTGGCCCTTCCACCACCTGGTCCGCCTCGACCAGCCCGCCCTCGCCGGCCTCAGCCACCACGGCCCCCGCACCCTCCTCTACACCAGCCGCGGCACCGGCTTCTGGGGACCCCCGTTCCGCGTTTTCGCCCCCAGCGAGATCACCCTGCTCGTGCTCCGCTCACCGCACCCGCCCACCTCGATGTAGCACTCGACGCGCCGATGGTCCTCAGCCGTACGGCCGGCGACCCGGACGAGGGCCGGACCCTGGTGCGGCTGTACGGTTACTTCTCCTCGCCGTTCCGCTCGGCCTTGCCGCCCGGCGCGCGCCTGTCCGCTCCGCCGTGCTCATCCGGGACGACGTGCTCGCCCGGTGTCGCGAGCTCCGCGACCGCGTCGGCGCCGACCACCGCGCCGGTGGACTTCTTGCCGCGGCGCAGCCTGCCCTCCAGCCAGCTCGCGAAGGTGGTGAGCAGGAAGTTCAGCACGACGAAGATCAAGGCCACGACGGTGAAGCTGGCGATGGTGTTCGCGCCGTAGTTGGCGCTCATGGGCCGGACCGATGCCAGCAGTTCGGAGAATCCCAGGAGCGCGCCGCCGAGCGCGGTGTCCTTCACGATGACCACGAGCTGGCTGACGAGCGCCGGCAGCATCGCCGTGACCGACTGCGGCAGCAGGACGTACGTCATGGTCTGGCCCTTGCGCATGCCGATCGCCTTGGCCGCGTCGGTCTGGCCTCGGGGCAGGGACAGGATTCCGGCTCGTACCACCTCGGCCAGAACCGAGGCGTTGTAGAGGACGAGACCGGTGACCACGGCGTACAGCGGCCGGTTCTCGGGGCTGATGTCGGTGAACTCCGCGTACGCCGCGTTGGCGAAAAGCATCAGGATCAGCACCGGGATGGCGCGGAAGAACTCCACGACGGTCCCGCCGAGCCCGCGTACCCACCAGTGGTCGGAGAGCCGGGCGATGCCGAAGAGTGCTCCGAGGGGCAACGCGATGACCATGGCGAGCGAGGCGGCGATGAGCGTGTTCTCGAGTCCCGGAAGGAGGAAGGTGCTCCAAGCCCGGGCGTCGGTGACGAACGGCTCCCACTTGACCCATTCGAGCTGGCCCTTGTCGGCCAGAGCCCGGCCCACCCACCAGATCAGCGCGGCGAGGGCGACCAGGAACACCACGGTGTACAGGACGTTGCGCCGTTTGGCACGGGGCCCCGGGGCGTCGTAGAGGACGGAGGTCATCGCTTCACCGCCACCTTCTTGCTCACCCAGCCGAGAATCAGCCCGGTCGGGAGCGTGAGGCAGATGAACCCGAAGGCGAAGAGCGCGGAGATCAGGATGAGCTGTGCCTCGTTCTCGATCATCTCGCGCATCAGCAGCGCTGCTTCGGCGACCCCGATCGCGGCGGCCACCGTGGTGTTCTTGGTCAGTGCGATCAGTACGTTCGTCAGCGGGCCCACCACCGAGCGGAAGGCCTGCGGGAGGACGATCAGTCTCAGCGTCTGGGTGAACGGCAGTCCGATGGCCCGTGCCGCCTCCACCTGGCCGATGGCCACGGTGTTGATGCCGGACCGCAGCGCCTCGCAGACGAACGCGGCGGTGTAGACGATCAGGCCGAGCACGGCGAGCCGGAAGTTGATGGTCTTGAAGTCGTCCGCGCCGAGGGTGACGTTGAGCGTCTGGAAGAGGCCCAGCGACGTGAAGACGATGATCACCGTCAGGGGGATGTTCCGCACGATGTTGACGTACGCGGCACCGAAGCCGCGCATCAGAGGCACTGGGCTGACCCGCATCGCGGCCAGCAGGGTTCCCCAGACCAAGGAGCCGATGGCGGAGTAGACGGTGAGCTGGACCGTCACCCAGAAGGCGCCCAGCAGGTCGTAGCCCTCAAGAAAGTCGAACACGATCTCCCGCCCTTTCGCGCGCGGGGACGGCTCGGCGCGCCACCCTCAGCGGCGGCGCGCCGTGCCGGTCCTGCTTCACTTGACGATGTTGCCGATCTTCGGTGCGCGCTCGTTCTGGTAGTTCGCCGGGCCGAAGTTCTTCTTCACTGCCTCGTCCCAGGAACCGTCCGAGACCATCTTTTCGAGTGCGGTGTTGATCTTGTTCTTCAGGTCGCTGCCCTTCTGGACACCGATGCCGTAGTTCTCGTTACTGAGCTTGAAACCGCCGAGCTTGAACTTGCCCTGATGCTCCGGTTGCGCGGCGTAACCGGCAAGGATCGAGTCATCGGTGGTCAGGGCATCGACAGCCTTGTTCTCCAGGCCGGTCAGGCACTCGGAGTAACCGCCGTACTCCTGGAGCTGGGCCCTGGGGGCGATCCTGTCCTTGACGTTCTGTGCGGACGTGGACCCGGTGACCGAGCAGAGCTTCTTGTTGTTCAGGTCCTCGGGCCGCTTGATGGTGTTGTCGTCCGCACGTACGAGGACGTCCTGGTGCGCCAGGAAGTAGGGGCCGGCGAAGTCGACCTTCTTCGCACGCTCGTCGTTGATCGAGTACGTGGCCGCGATGAAGTCGACGTCGCCGCGCTGCAGCAGCGTCTCGCGGTCCGCGCTCTTGGCTTCCTTCCATTCGATGTCGCCGGGCTCGAATCCGAGTTCCTTGGCCACATAGGTCGCCACGTCGACGTCGAAGCCCGTGTACTTGCCGTCCGGCGTCTTCAGGCCGAGGCCCGGCTGATCGAACTTGATGCCGACGGTGATCTTGTCGCCACCGTTACCCGCCCCACCGCCGCCATCGTCGCCGCCGCATGCGGCGGCGGTGAGGGACAGCGCGACTGCGGCGGTGGCCGCGACAGTGGCCTTCAGAGGTTTCATGGTGATCATCCCTGCGGATTACTGTGTGGGGGTGGGACTGCGGGGCCGGACCGGTTCCTCACCGGGCCGGCTCAGTGGTGAAGGATCTTCGACAGGAAGTCCTTGGCGCGATCGGTCCGTGGGTTGCTGAAGAACTGGTCGGGCGTCGTCTCCTCCACGATCCTGCCGTCCGCCATGAAGACCACGCGGTTCGCGGCCGAACGGGCGAAACCCATCTCATGGGTGACGACGGCCATCGTCATGCCCTCACGGGCGAGCTGCTGCATGACCTCCAGTACCTCGTTGATCATCTCGGGGTCGAGTGCCGAGGTCGGCTCGTCGAAAAGCATGATCTTGGGTTCCATGGCCAGCGCCCTGGCGATGGCCACGCGCTGCTGCTGGCCACCGGAGAGCTGAGCAGGGTACTTGTCCGCCTGGGAGGCCACGCCGACCCGGTCGAGGAGGGCGCGCGCCCGCTCCTCGGCAGCGTGCTTGTCCTTCTTGCGGACCTTGATCTGCCCGAGCGTCACGTTCTGGAGCACGGTCTTGTGCGCGAAGAGGTTGAACGACTGGAAGACCATCCCCACATCGGCACGCAGTGCGGCCAGCTCACGGCCCTCGGCGGGCAGCGGCTTGCCGTCGATGGCGATCTCTCCCGAGTCGATCGTCTCCAGCCGATTGATGGCTCGGCACAGGGTGGACTTGCCACCGCCGGACGGCCCGATGACGACGACCACCTCGCCGCGGGCAATGCGCAGGTTGATGTCCTTCAGCACGTGCAACGCGCCGAAGTGCTTGTTGACGTTGCTCAGCACCACCAGGTCGCCGTGCGTGCCCGGCGTCTCATGTGTCTTGACCACGGCTGCTCCCTCATCGGCTTCATCCTCCATCCACCTCCGGTCCGTCGCACGCCGAGACCGGCGCGGGGAGGGGATGAGCGGCCGGGACGCCCGCACCAGTGGCAGACCGCCCCGTTTCCGCCGGGAGCGGCCGGCGGAGCAGGCTTCCGGGGCCGCGGAGGGCCGTAAGGGCCGCGGGCGGGTCAGCGAGTGCGTACCGCTGTGACCGTGAAGCGTTCGACCTCCGCGATGTGGCCACCGGTCGTCGCGACGACGGTCAGCACAGGGTCGGTGGCGCCGGTGAAGGACACGGTCAAGGACCAGGGCTGGCCCGTGCCGCCGCCCGGGGTGCAGCACGACGAGCCGAGCGGCGCCTCGGACGACGGCTGGCGCACCTGTACGCGGATCGATTCGTCCACGCCCGAGATCCGGCCGCCGGTCCGCAGCGGGGAGAGCGCGAACGATCCGTACGCCGGCCTGGTGAGGGAGAAGTGCGTGTCGTCGGTTCCCACGACCTCCCACGGGGCGTCCGGGCCGGTGCCGTACCGCACGAGGTGGACGACCGCCGCGGTGCCCGTGGTCTCGGGGTCGCTCAGCCCGACGCCGATGCGGGCGTGCAGAGCGCTGACCGTGCGTTTGGTGATGCGGTCGATCTCATGGAAGCCCAGGTAGTTCCGTGTGAACGCCAGTGCCGTCTGCTCAGGGCTGAGATGCCAGGGCTGGTGGCCGCCGGACCGGTATTCCCGCTGCCAGGCCCGAGCTTGGTCGAGTGACGTGAACGGCCACAGAGGCTGCAAGCGGCCCACGCCGATCAGCGGCGCGCTCGTGCCGGGGGCGGGCTTCGTCGGAGGCGGGGTGCTCGGTGCCGGTTTCGGCGACGACGGTGACGGTGACGATGCCGGAGCAGAGGTGCTCGGTAGGGATGTTCCGGGCGCGGGTGTGCCCGTGGTGGTCCTGGTGGACGGGGACGTCGGCGCGCCCCGGGAGCCGTCGGAACCGCTGCAGGCGGTGAGGGCCAGGACGGCCGCCGCCGCGGCGGCGAGGAGCCGGAAGGGGAGCCGGATGTTCATTGATGCCCCAGGGAACACGTACCGACCGTCGGTACTGCTCGTGTGGCCATGGTGCCACCAGCGCGTTCCGCTTCACAGACTCTGGCGGGACGAAACCCGCACCATGTGCCGGACCGGCCCGGCCGGCCCCTCGTCGGTGGTGCGCGGCCCCACCAAAACTCGTTGATGCGGCGGTTGTCTTCGATGAGGCCGTGGACAGGTGTTCCTGCCCGAAGCCGAGGGAGGGCGCTTTCCCCCGGGCGCTTCCCCGGCGCGCAGTCGGCCCACGTCTTCGCGGCGCTCCAGGACGAGGTCTCGGTGAAGGGCGTGTGTACCGCCGATTGCCGGTGCCGGCACTGCACGTGGCTGCAGGGCTTTCGCGAAGGACTGCCCCCACCGGGACGGCTTTCAGCCAAGCCGTTGTACGCGGCCGGCAAGCCCGTGGCCAAGCGGTCGCTCCGGGTGAAGACAACGGCGCCACGGTGGCCGGCCTCCGGGTCGTCCGGTGCCACGCGCGGGTAGGGGAGTTCGGCCGGGGAGTGCTCGGCCGGGTGAAACTCCACGGACGTGCCGTCCCCCAGCTGTACGGTCGCGCCACGCGGACAGCCCCGGACCAGGACAGCGTCCGGGCCCGGGGTCAGGAGCGCGCCCGTCGTCCGCTCTGCGAGGAGTTGCCGGTAGCGCTGTGCGGGCAGGGCGCAGCCGTTCGGTGGCGTGGTGCCCGGCCAGTCGGGGGCGCCTGGACCGCCGCCACCGACTGGACGAGATGTCCCCGTCCTACTGCGGCAACGTCCTGCGCTTCATCCGTAAACAGGGCGGATCAGCTCATCGAGATGCTCACCGACGGGCTCGACGTGGCGCCGGAGGCCCTCGGCCTGACCGACGACGACGACGCGGCGTCCTGGCTGTCCCGCCAGCCCCTGGCGGACGACCCCGGTGAAGCGGCACGAGGCTGAGCCTGCTCGGCTTCTTCCAGCGACGGTTCTGGAGACAGCCGGAGAGGCGCCGGTTCCCGCGCGATGCGGAACCGGCGCCTCCATCAGCGGCTACGGGTTGATGCAGCCGATCGAGCCGACCGGGAAGTTGTTGCCGGTCGATGTCGCCGTGAACCCGAAGGTGACGCTGCCGTCCGGCGGAATGGTCCGGTTGTAGTCGAGGTTCCTGACCGTGAGCGTGCCATCAGATCCGGTGGTCAGCGCACCGTTCCACACACTGCTGACTCTGGTGCCCGTGCCGGGCGTCCACTTCACGGCCCAGCCGTCACGCGCTGTCGTGCTGTGGTTCATGACCTCGACGGAGCCCTGGAAGCCGCCGCTCCAGGAGTTGGTCACCCTGTAGACGGCCATGCACCCGGTGTGGGGGTCGGTCGGCACGGGCGTAGGAGTCGGGGTCGGGGTGGGAGTCGGGGTCGGGGTGGGAGTCGGGGTCGGGGTGGGAGTCGGAGTCGGAGTCGGAGTGCTGCCGGAGCCACGGATGCCGGTCACCTCGCCGTTGCCGCCGTCGAAGACAACGTCGGAGCAGGAGAAGAAGTTCTCCTGGCTGTCCGAGCGCACCCACTGGATGAACATCACCGCGTCACCCGAGCGGCCCGAGGGCAGGCTCAGATTCCAGTAGTAGTGGCCGCCGTCCGTGCCCGGCGAGCCGATCTGCGGTGGGTTGGTGACGGTCTGGATCAGCTCCAGGTCGTCCCAGCCCAGTTCGGTGCTGGGCGAGTAGCCGGGCTTGGACAGGTACACCCGGAAGGAGCCCGGGTGCGCGGCCCAGTTGCTGTGCTTGATCTGAATCGTCCTCCCGGACGTCAGGTGCGTCCGGGGCCAGTCGGCGCGTGCGGCGTTGTATCCGGTGAAGTTGTACGGCGACCGGTCACCGGCGCTGCACAGCTTCCCGTCCGGGACGTAACCGGGGCCGCGCCCACCGGCGTTGGAGTCGAGCACGGCGAACCAGTTGTACAACGCGGTCGCGCCGCTCTCGTTGAGCGCCGCCCTGCACGCCGGATTCGTCGGGTCCAGGGCGCCGGTGCTGGTCTTGGCGTCCAGCCAGCAGAGGTAAGTGCGCGATCCGGGCATCATCGTGACACCGTGCGCCTGCGCGCTGCCCTGGCCCAGCAGGGTCAGGCCGATGCCACTGAGCAGGGTGGCGAGCACCGCTGCCAGAAAGCCGAGTCGCTTCTTGCGTCCTGCCATCGTGTCTCCTGTTGTCATTGGTACGCACTCTTGTCGGGTTCGTCTTCTCCTCTTGCGGTGACCGTCCAGGAGGAAGCCCCCGCCCGCGCGGGGCATGGTTCCGCCGGACGGGCCGGGCGATCCGGAAAGGCTCTGGGTGGCTCAGGCGGGTGGTGCCCCCTCCGGGCGGGCCCGGGGACGAGACGGGCGGCAACAGCCGCCGGACTGCGGTGTGATGGGGCGGCCGGGCCTGGGCCGGAGGAGCGAAGGAGCACGGGCCGGTGGGTCGCCGGGGGCCGCCCCCTGTACGCGCGGGGAGGTGACGGGCGGCGCAACCGCTGGGGACACTGGCCATGCCTCTGTCCCGCGCAGGGAGACCGGTTCCGGTCCAACAGCCGGTCCAGCGACAGCGGTTGAAGACCGATGGGTAGGACTTCGAGGCGCCATTGCTGGGGACGGCGCCGTCGCGGGTCACCCGGGAGCCGGTGGCGGTGGCGGTGGCGCGCTGGGTGGAGTTGGTGCCCGGCGAGAGTTCCGGACCACCCAGCGGCCCTGGACCGTGGTCGAACCGTACTGTTCGCAGATCGGGGTGTCAGCCCGAGCCGTCGGTGCGGCGGGGCGGTGCGGCAACGCTCGCATACGGGGCCTCTCTGGGACGGATGACCAGGGTGGGCTCATCGGGGAATCGGAAGGGCTCCCAGCCACCCACTATTGGGAGCGCTCCCACATGCCGGCTTCGTGGGGACTGTAGGAGTCCCGCGGTCTCCTGACAACCCATCGGAATCGAATGCGTCGAACGGATTCCGCAGCGCCAGGCCAGAAGCGGCAAGGAAAGGTGCCGATACGCATCTGGCATACGCCCGGGGGCTGGGACCCCTGCCGGTCCTCCTCCCCGCAAGACTCCGGGGCCGCCGAAGCGCCGAGCCGCCGAATGAGCCGGCACGACCCCTGTCATCCCCGTCGGCCGGAGCACCCGTCGTCGCGCGGGCCCGCGAACCCGGACTGCGCCACGGTGGACACCCACGACACGCGGCGGACCGCGGCCCGGATACGTCGCCCACGCGGCCCGCTCGTCGACCCCGTCCGGTCCGGGCCGTTGACGACCCGGCACTGTAGCCACAAGTATGTCCACGCCTTCATGGGAGCGCTCCCAACCCGCGAGTCGCTCCGCACCTCCGACGAGGAGCTCAGACGTGAACAGACGCAGAACCGCTCTGCTGTCCCTGACGGCCCTGCTGGCGACGGCCATCACCGTCGTGCCCGCGGGGCCGGCCGGGGCGGACGAGGTCGAGCAGGTCAGGAACGGCACCTTCGACACCACCACCGACTTGTGGTGGACCGACAACGTCACCGCCGGGCCGGCCGACGGCAGACTCTGCGCCGATGTGCCGGGGGGCACGACGAACCGCTGGGACGCCGCCGTCGGCCAGAACGACATCACGCTCGTCAAGGGAGAGTCGTACCGGTTCAGCTTCCACGCGACGGGCGCCCCCGAGGGCAACTCCGTCCGCGCGATCGTGGGCCTGCAAGTGGCGCCGTACGACACGTACTACGAGGTCACCCCCCAACTGAGCGTCTCCGGCAACACGTACACCTACACCTTCTCCTCCCCCGTCGACACCACCCAGGGCCAGGTCGGCTTCCAGCTCGGCGGCGGGGCCGACCCCTGGCGGTTCTGCCTCGACGACGTGTCCCTGCTGGGCGGGGTGCCGCCGGAGGAGTACAGGCCCGACACCGGCCCCCGGGTCCGGGTCAACCAGGTCGCGTACCTGCCCCGCGGGCCGAAGAACGCCACCCTCGTCACCGACGCGACCGAGCGGCTGCCCTGGCAGCTGAAGATCGCCTCCGGGGCGGTCGTGGCGCGCGGCTGGACCGTACCCCGCGGGTTGGACCCCTCCTCCGGGCAGAACGTCCACTCGATCCACTTCAGTGACTACCGCAGTGCCGGGGAGAGCCTCACCCTGGTCGCCGACGGCGAGACCAGCCGGCCCTTCGACATCGGCACCGCCGCCTACGAAAAACTGCGCCTGGACGCAGCGAAGTTCTACTACCCCCAGCGCAGCGGCGTCGAGATCCGCGACGACCTGCGGCCCGGCTACGGCCGCGCGGCCGGTCACGTCGACGTCGCCCCCAACCAGGGTGACGGGAACGTGCCCTGCCAGCCCGGCGTGTGCGACTACACGCTCGACGTCACCGGCGGCTGGTACGACGCCGGCGACCACGGCAAGTACGTCGTCAACGGCGGCATCTCCGTCTGGCAGCTGCTCAGCACCTACGAGCGCGCCCTGCACGCCCGCACCGGGCAGGCCGAGAAGCTCGGCGACGCCACGCTGAACATCCCCGAGAGCGGCAACAAGGTGCCGGACATCCTCGACGAGGTCCGCTGGGAGCTGGACTTCCTGCTCAAGATGCAGGTGCCGGAGGGCAAGCCGCTCGCCGGCATGGTCCACCACAAGATCCACGACGAGAAGTGGACCGGCCTGCCGATGATGCCCGCCGACGACCCGCAGAAGCGCGAACTGCACCCGCCGACCACCGCCGCCACCCTGAACCTCGCGGCGACCGCCGCCCAGGCGGCCCGCCTGTACAAGGCGTACGACCCCCGGTTCGCCGCCACCGCGCTCGCGGCGGCGCGCACGGCGTGGGCCGCGGCCCTCGCCCACCCCGATGTCCTGGCCTCAGAGAGCGACGGCATCGGCGGCGGCACTTACGCCGACCGTGACGTCAGCGACGAGTTCTACTGGGCGGCCACCGAGCTGTACCTGACCACGGGCGGGAAGGAGTTCCAGGACCACATCCTGAACTCCCCGGTCCACACCGCCGACATCTTCGGGCCGATCAGCTTCGACTGGGCGCGCACGGCCGTCCCCGCCCGGCTCGACCTGGCCACCGTCCCGAACCGGCTGCCCGGCCGCGACGCGGTCCGCCGGTCCGTACTCGGGGGAGCCGACCGCTACCTGGCCACGCTGAAAGCCCACCCGTACGGCATGCCGTACGCCCCGGAGGGCAACAGGTACGACTGGGGCTCCACGCACCAGACCCTGAACAACGCCGTGGTCCTGGCCACCGCCTATGACATCAGCGGCAGCGCCAAGTACCGCGACGGGGCCGTCCAGACCATGGACTACATCCTGGGCCGCAACGCCCTGAACATCTCCTACGTCACCGGCTTCGGCGAGGTCAGCGCGGAGAACCAGCACAGCCGCTGGTACGCCCACCAGCTCGACCCGAAGCTGCCCCACCCGCCGGCCGGCTCGCTGTCCGGCGGTCCGAACTCGAGCATTCAGGACCCGCTCGCGCAGAGCAAACTCCAGGGGTGCACGGGTCAGTTCTGCTACATCGACGACATCCAGTCCTGGTCGACCAACGAGATCACCATCAACTGGAACTCCGCCCTGACCTGGATGGCCTCCTTCGTGGCCGATCAGGGCTGAGCCGGCTCCACCCAGCGGGATCGGGTTGCACGACGGCGTCGGCCGGGCAGTTGCGGCGTACCGCACGACCGCCCGGCCGGCATGGCCGCGCCTTTGGACCATCCCCACCGGCGCCCGTGTCCGCACGTGCCTGCTCCATCGGGGACAGCCCCGCCGACGGGCACGACGTGGAGGATCGAGTTCCTGGCAGGATCCCCGTGGAGCACGGCTCAGGGCCTCCGGACACTGACCGGCATGGCATGCCGCATCGGTGAGCTGGTTCGGATGGTCAGAAGTACTGGCAGTGATCCGCAGTGGTCGCCTTCTCCTCGAGGAACCAGGTGGCGTCCACGATGCCCGCCGACTCGGGGATCAGGTTCGACTCGTCGACGCCGAACGTGCCGGCGGCGAGACGGCAGGCGTAGAGGTTCACATGGCCGGTGCCCTTGAGGTGGGTGAGGTAGTCCAGGATCTCGGTCGGTTCCCCGTCCTCGATCATCTTCTGCCGGAGCGCTTCCTCGTCCGCTCCGCGGTGCCGCCCTTCGATCTCCAGTGAGGCGGCGCCCTCCTTGGTGAGGGCACGCACGGCCCACAGCACGAAGAGCATGTCGACCTGCACGCCCTTTTCCGCGTACAGCCAGGCGAAGGTCAGTGGGGTGAGCATCTTGTCGTAGGCGTCGTCCCGCACGACGATGGCCAGCTTTTCCATGGCTGTCTCCCGGTTCTCGGGTGCCTGTCCTTGGTGTCCGGCCTCCACGCTAGGGAGCGGGAAAGGAGACAGCATGCGTCGTCCTGCCGTATTCGCGATCCGCTAGTGCCGTATTTTCCGCCGCTGCTCAGGGGCACCTTCGGTTCGGCTCGTGGATGCCTGGGCCAGTCCGTGGTCGATCGCGTATCGGACGGCTTCCACCCGCGAGGAGCAGCCGACCTTGCCGAGCAGGTTGCGCACGTGCATGTCGATCGTGCGGGGGCTGACGAAGAGCTGTCGGGCGATGTCCCGGTTGGTGCGGCCGTCCGCGAGCAGGCGCAGCACCTCCTGCTCCCGGCGGGTGAGGCCGACCGGTTCCAGCGAGCGGGCGGCGAGGCGCCCCAGCCGCTGGTCGACCTGTTCCCCCCGATCGGCCAGCTCGGTCGCGCAACGGCGCGCCAGCGGCCTGGCCCCCAGACGGCGTGAGGTCCGGTAGGCGCTGGTCACGGTGGCGACCGCGGCGTCCCGGTCCCCCTCACCCGCCAGCGCGACCCCCCGGCGCAACTGGCTGAGCGCCCGCTCGAAGGGCGCGCTGATGCCGCCCATGAGGTCCACCGCCCGGCCGAAGTGTGTCGCCGCCTGAGCGGTGTCGCCCTCGGCCATGGCGAGCTCGCCGCCCGCGTGTGCGAGGGCCGCCAGCACCTTGGGTGAACTGTTCTGTGTCGCGGCCGTGGCCAGTACGCGGTGGCATTGGGCCAGCCCGTCGCCGTCGTGCCGCTCGGCCAGGAACGTGGCGGCCCATCGCAGCGCGGGCAGTGAGTAGTGTGATTCCTCCTTCAGGAGGCAGCGCGCCAGCATGGCGGTCACCGTGTCGAGGGCCGTCCGCTCGTCGCCGTCGAGGTCGGCGACCATGGCCAGGCCCCAGGTCGCGCCGACTTCCATGCCGAAGACCTCGTTGTCGCGCCCGAAGGCGGCGGAGCGCCGCAGCGGCCCCCTCGCGCGCCGGAGGTCTCCCCGGAGCACGGTGATCAGCCCCGACTCCTCCTCGGCGACCATACGCAGCACCTGTGGGGTCCGGCCGTCGCCGAGCACCTCGCCGCAGATGGCCAGTGAGCGGTCCCAGTCGCCCATGAGCCGGACCACCGGCGACATGCACGTGTAGCAGACCTGCGCCAGCTCGGTGACACCGTGCGCCCGGCACAGCTCGAGTGCCGAGTCGATGGCGTCCGCGGCCGCCGCGTAGTCGGCCGCGTACGCGAGGGCTTCCCCGAGCTCGTAGTACGCCTCGCCCGTCGCTTCGGGCAGCTCACCCGCGAGGGCGAGCTCCAGCCCGGACCGTGCGAGTGCGACCCCGCGCACGCCGTCTCCCAGGGCGGAGTGGAGCGAGCCCTGCAGGGCGAGGGCGCGCGCCTTGAGGTCGGTGCGCTGCGCCGCCTCGGCGTCCTCGGCCGCGGCCACGGCCTGGTCCAGCGCCTTGGAGTGCTGCGCCGCATCCTTCAGCTGGTCCGCCAGCGTAAGCCGTTCCACCGCCGCTTCACCGCGCATCCCCGCCGCCGCGTACGTGCCGGCCGCGCTCTCGCGTGCGGTGACCGCACGGGCCCAGTCGCCCAGCAGCCCGGCGGCGTTGGCCAGTCTCCGGTACGCCGCCCCGGCCGCCGCGAGGTCACCGCTGGTGTGGCGAAGCCGGGCGACGTCCGTCCAGAGGGCCACGGACGAGTCGAGCTCCCCGCACAGCTCGGCGCACTCCGCCAGGCGTTCCATGGTGGCCGTCCGGCCGGCCGGGTCGGTCCCCTCCGGCCAGAGGGCGAGTGCCCTCCGCGCCAGGGCGGCGGCGTCCTTGTAGGCGTACACGGAACAGTGCCTCTCGGCCGCGCTGAGGAGCAGCGGCTTCGCACGGTCGGGTTCGTGCGCGGCGATCCAGTGCTCGGCGACCGTCTCGGGCGGCGCGCCCCGGGCGGTGAGGCACTCGGCGGCCAGGTGGTGGAGGTGACGCCGACGGGCCCAGGGAATGGTCCGGTACAGCGCGTCCCGTACCAGCGCGTGGCGGAATTCCGCCGAGCCGGGATCGTGCGCCCGTTCCGTGAGCAGCCCGCCGTCGAGGAGCTGGTCGACGTCGGCCGCTTCCACCAGGTCGCAGAGCGCCGGCAGATCCACCCGTACGCCGAGGACGGCGGCGAGCTCGACGGCGGCCTGGTGCCGCTCCCGCAGCGCCGCCGTGCGGACCAGCACCGCGTCCAGCACGCTCTCCGGCAGGGGCAGCTCGGTGCCTGCCGCGAAGTCGGGCCCGCCGTCGGACTCCCGCAGGGCACCGCTCTCCGCCAGAGCGGCGGCGAGTTCCTCCACGTAGAACGGCAGGCCCTCCGCCCTGTCGTGTACGGCGGACACGAGCCCGGGAGAGGGTGCCGTTCCGAGCAGGCCGGTGAGCAGCTCGCCGGTCTCTCCGGCGGTCAGCGGACGTAGTGCGACCTCGACGAAGTGGCCGCTGCGGCGCAGTTCGGTGCGCATGTGCCGGATGGGATGCGTACGGGACAGCTCTTCACCGCGGTACGTGCCGATCAGCAGCAACGGCTCGGCCGCCATCGACACCGCGAGCGCCGGCAGCAGGTCGACGGCGGCGGCGCCGGCCCAGTGCAGGTCCTCCAGGACGACCACGGTCGGCTGTCGCCGCCCGAGGTTCCGGAAGGTGCGCTCGACCGTGCCGAGCAGGGCCGATTGATCACCCGCGCGGTACGCCGGCACCTCGCCGCCCTCGTCGGACACGGCGCGTAGCACTTCGCCCAACGGCGCGTACGCGCCCGCGCCCGGCGTGGCGGCGGCGGACACCGCGCCTCCGTGCCAGTCGGCGAGGGCGTCCATGACGAGCCGGCTCTTGCCGGACCCGGAGTCCCCGCTCAGCAGGAACAGGCCGCCTTCACCGGCACGGCACCGCGCGAGCGCGTCGAGCAGTTCTGCCCGCTCGGCTGCTCGGCCGACCAGCGGCGACCGTCTCACCACACGAAAAGTCTAGAGCGTGGCGGCGTCGAGGGGTGGGGCGAGGGTCTGCCGGTCGGGTGCCCGGGCAGGCGCCCGTAGCGGTGCGCTCGGTGGTGAGGGGGATGGTGCGGGGTGAGCCGGCCAGCCGTGCGCGCAGCGGCCCGGGGAGCCGCGTCGTGCGCCGGAGCGCGCCGGTGGGCGGGCGCGCCGGCCTGAACTCGGTGACGAGGTCACGGAGCGGCCCGATCGCCTGATCGGCCGCCGGTTGCCGCGGCGGCGGTGCGCCGGGGCGGCGGTGTCCCGGGTGGGCGGCCCGGCTTTCGGGTCGGCGGCCCGGCTTTCGGGCGCGTACTCCCCATCGTGGGGAGCGGTCGTCGCCGTTCGGCCGGTTCTCCACTGTCCGGGTGCGACGCTCAGCCGGCCGCGGCGGCGCCGAACCACGTGGGCAGGCGGGTGAGCAGGTCCTGCTGATCTTCACCGGCCCACGCCACGTGGCCGTCCGGCCGCAGCAGCACCGCCGGCGCGTCCAGTTCCTCGCTGACGTCGACGACGTGGTCGACCCGGTCCGCCCAGCCGTCCACCGAGAGCCGGCCGGTCCGGTCGAGGAGCAGGCCACGGCCGCGGTGCATCAGCTCGTAGAGGCGACCCTGCTTCAGCTTCACGTCCCGCAGCCGCCGGCCGAGCAGTTCGTGGCCGTCACCGAGGTCGTAGCGGACCCCGACCGCGGTGATCATCTCGGTCACGTACCGGTTCACCTCCTCGAAGTCCATCAGCTTCGAGAACAGGTCCCGCAGCGCGGTCGCACCCGGATCGGTCCCCAGCAGCGTGTCTGCGCGCGGGTGTTGTCCAGCACGGCGGCGCCCACCGGGTGCCGTTCGGCGTGGTAGCTGTCCAGCAGTCCAGCCGGCGCCCAGCCGTCCACCTCGGCCGCCAGCTTCCAGCCGAGGTTGAACGCGTCCTGCAACCCGAGGTTGAGCCCCTGCCCGCCGGTCGGCGGGTGGATGTGCGCCGCGTCGCCGGCCAGCAGCACCCG
Source organism: Streptomyces sp. CB03234 (assembly GCF_001905885.1). GTDB lineage: Bacteria > Actinomycetota > Actinomycetes > Streptomycetales > Streptomycetaceae > Streptomyces. Next base: position 186,092 of record NZ_LIYH01000008.1, read on the forward strand.
GCCGACCCGGTAGCGCTCGGCCTGCCGGGTGGCGTCGCCGAACCGGGAGAGCCAGCGGGGCGAGTGCGCGCCGAAGTCCGTGCCGGCGACGGCCCGCAGCTGCTGCCTGAACTCCTCGAGGGTCGGCGCGGTCGTACGGTCCTCGGACACCCCTTCGGCGGGTACGACGATGCGGTACACCCCCGCGTGGCCGTCCACGTCGGCTATGACGCCGAACCGCAGTTGGGTCCTGCGGACTTCCGCGACGACGGCGGCGATCGTCGCCGGGTCCTCGGTCAGCTCCATATCGCCCAGCAGCGTCTCGACCGTGGCCGGCTCACCGGGGAAACCGACGCCGAGCCGCTTGCGCACCACGCTGCGGGCGCCGTCGCATCCCACGAGGTAGCGCGAGCGCAGGCGCGTGCCTCCCCCGCCGGCTACGCCCTCGTCGGCGGGGGTGCCCCCACTCGCGAGCTCGGCGGTCACCCCCTCCTCGTCCTGGCTCAGCCCGACCACTTCGCAGCCGCGCCGGATCTCGGCACCGAGTTCGAGGGCACGTTCGTTGAGCAGCCGCTCGGTCACCGGCTGCGGGGTGGCGAGGCCGTACGGGTGGGCCGTGTCCAACCGGTCCGGCCACGGCTTGGTGATGCCGCCGAAGAGACCGCCGACCTGGAATTTCTCACTGACCGCGAGGAAACGGTCCAGCAGGCCGCGCTGATCCATCATCTCGACGCTGCGCGCGTGCAGGCCGCGCCCGCGGGACTGCCCGGTCGGCTCGGTCAACTTCTCCAGCACGACCACGTGTACGCCGTGCAGCCGCAACTCGCAGGCCAGCATCAAGCCGGTCGGTCCGCCGCCGACCACGATCACGTCAACCATCAACACACACGCCCGTTCCATGAGTTGGGTTCCGGCCGGCCGCTTCGCGCAAGCCATGGGTCGGCCATTCTGCGGTACGAGCCGGGCCTTGCCGCAAGGCCCCCGGTGCGCTATACGTTGAGAGTGGCAAGGAGTGGATAGCCTCCTTGCCTTTGCCATGTGCGTACGGAGCGGTCAGTCCCGCCCCCGCGCGTGTGTGAAGCGCGCGAGGCCCTCCGCGAGGTCGACCAGCGGTTCGGGGTAGTCCAACGCGGCCCGCTCGGCCTGCGGCAACCGCCACGGTTCGTGGATCCGGCGCGCGTCCACGCCCCGCAACTCGGGCACCCACCGCCGTACGTACTCGCCCCTGGGGTCGAACCGCTTGCCCTGGGCCACGGGGTTGAGGACCCGGTGGGGCCGCGTGTCGGTGCCGGTGCCCGCGACCCACTGCCAGTTGAGCTGGTTGTTGACGATGTCCCCGTCGACCAGGAGGTCCAGGAAGTGCCGGGCGCCGATGCGCCAGTCCACGTACAGCGTCTTGGTGAGGAAACTCGCCGCCAGCAGACGGGCCCGATTGTGCACCCAGCCCTCGTGCCGCAGCTGACGCATCGCCGCGTCGACGACCGGGTAGCCGGTACGGCCCTCCCGCCAGGCGGCGATCTCCTCCGCCGCCTCCCCCGGCGAACGCCACCGGTCCTGCCGCGACCGGTAGTCCCGCACCGACGCCGCGGGCCGGGCCGCCATCACCTGGTAATGGAAGTCGCGCCAGCACAGCTGCCGCACGAACGCCTCCGCACCCGCCCCGCCGTGGGCCGACGCCCGTCGGACGAGCTCGACGGCGGAGAGGGCACCGAAGTGGAGGTACGGCGACAGGCGCGACGTCGCGTCCCCCGCCAGGTCGTCGTGCAGGTCCGCGTAGTGCGCGAGGCCCGAGCGAGTCCAGCGGGAGAGCCGTTTCCTGCCCGCGGTCTCACCGCCCGCCACCAGCCCCGGCGAGACCCCGGCGACGTCTTCCCGGGACGGCACCTTCTCCCCCCGTACCGCCTCCGGGACCCGTACGGTGCCCGGCGCGTCGTAGGTGTCCCGGAGGCCTGCCCGGGACCAGCGCCGGAAGTACGGAGTGAACACGGCGTAGTGGTCCGAGCCGGCCGGTGTCACCGCGCCCGGGGCCACCGCCGTGACCACCGCGTCGTGCACCCGCAGGGCGACGCCACGCGCCCGAAGCTCCGCGCTCAGCGCCTCCTCCCGCCGGTGGGCGTAGCGCGTGACACCGGCCGCCATGTGCACCTGGCCGGCCCCGCACTCGGCGACGACGGCACCCACCTCCCGGGCCACCGGCCCGGAGCGCACCACGAGCCGTCCGCCGCGCTCCCGCAGACGCGCGTCGAGGTCGGTCAGGCAGTCCGCCAGGAAGGCGCGGCGGTTCGGCACGTCGAACCCCGCCGCGCTGATGCCGGGATCGAGGACGAAGAGCGGCACGACCTCGTCGGCCGCGCGCAGCGCCGCGCGCAGGGGCGGGTGATCGTGCAGGCGCAGATCCGATGTGAAGAGGACGACCGCGACGGTCATGGCACCACTCCCGGGGCTGTACGGGGCCGGCGACATGCCCCTGTGGCCGATCATCACCGCACCGGCCGGCGAGTGCCCACTGGGCGCGCGGCATTACCGCTGAGTAGGGTGTGGACCGCCACCGGCTGTGCCGGACAGCCGTGGACCAGGAGGTGCCGCCATGCCCCGCACCATGTCCGTGTCGGACAGCATCGTCATCGATGTGGCCCCGATGGTCGTGTACGAGCGGCTCAGCGACCCGACCGCCATGGGCCACTGGAGCCCGGAGAACCGTGGCGCGACCGTACGAGGGGAGCGCCGTGGCGCGTACGTGGGCATGGTCTTCGAGGGCCGCAACAAGCGCGGTTCCTTCGCGTGGGTGACGAGGTGCACGGTCACGGCCGCCGACCCCGGTGAGCGTTTCGCGTTCCGCGTGCACGCGATCGGGGCGCGGCGTCCGTGGCTGCCGGGGCCGATCGCCACCTGGGAGTACCGCTTGGAGCCGGCCGAGGGCGGCGCCACCCGGGTCACCGAGATCTGGACCGACGACCGGCGGGCGTGGCCCGACGCCGTTGCGCGCGCGTTCGACCGGATAGCGACGCGGGGGCACACGTTCGCCGACTTCCAGCGGGGGAACATCCGCACCACGCTGGAGCGGCTGAAGGCGGCACTGGAGTCGGACGGCCGGCGAGCCGTGAGCTGACCGCCGGGGCGGCCGGCGTCGCCCGCGGGCCCCGCCATGGCGGGCGGAGCGGGGCGTTGCGGCTCAGCCCTCGGCGTCCTGCGGGTACCAGCGCAGCTCGACCGTGTTGCCGTCGGGGTCCTTGACGTAGACGGACTGGGCAGTGCCGCGTGCGCCGAAGCGGCTGACCGGGCCCTCCAGCACGTCGAACGTGCCCGAGTCGATGACCTCCTGCCAGTCCACGGGGTCCACGACGAGACAGATGTGGTCCACGTTCGATTCGCCACGCCGGCGGCCGAGCAAGTCGATGATCATCGTCGGGCTGACCCGCACGGACGGGAACGGGACCTTCCCGGCCCGCCACTCCTCGACCCGCACCGGCTCCAGGCCGAGAGGGCCAGTAGAACGCCAGCGACCGCTCGACGTCCTCCACGTTGAGCACGACGTGATCGAAATCCTTGACCCGCACAGGGTCACCCCCTCCGGTGATCCGGCCGTCCTGACGCTAGGCCGGGATGAACAACCCCACGTTACTGGGCCTCTCGGACGCGGCCGTCACCCGTGGGAGCCCTGTCGCGGCGTCGATATTCGCACGCGCCGGGCCTGACCGGCTCACTACACTCGCCGTGGCGCGCGCTGCTGCCGCCAGTGGATCAAGAGAGGGGAGCCCGATCATGCGTTGCCGCGCTGCTTTCGTGGTTTCCCGGTCGCGGTTCGACGTGATCCCGGTGTCTTCGTCGGCCCGGCGACGGCTGCGCGGCCGTCGCCGGATGCCCGTGACGAACACCTGACTTCTGCCTGCAACAGCTGCCACTGCTGCCACTGCCCGGACGCGTTCCGGCGTACCGGCCGGCCGCGTTCGTCCCGGGAATCGCGCTGCCCGTTTCTCGAACACCGACGAAAGGCCTCGGGCCGTGCGTACCACTCTTCCTCTCTCCGGCATCCGCAATCTCGGCATCCTCGCCCACGTCGACGCCGGCAAGACCACCCTCACCGAACGGATCCTGTACGTCACCGGTGCCACCCACCGGCGTGGGGAGGTCCACGAGGGAACCACCGTCACCGACTTCGACCCGCAGGAACGCGATCGGGGGATCACCATTTTCGCCGCCGCGGTGAGCTGTACCTGGGACGGTCACCGGATCAACCTCATCGACACACCGGGCCATGTCGACTTCTCCGACGAGGTGGTCCGGGCGCTGCGGGTCCTCGACGGCGCCGTGGCGGTGTTCGACGCCGTCGCGGGCGTGGAGCCGCAGAGCGAGGCGGTGTGGCGTCAGGCCGACCGGCTGGGGGTGCCGCGTATCGCGTTCGTCAACAAGCTGGACCGCGCCGGTGCGGACCTCGACCGGGCGGTCGAGTCCATCCGTACCCGGCTGGGCACGGTCCCGCTGGTGGTGCAGCTGCCGATCGGGCGCGAGGGGGAGTTCACCGGCGTCGTGGACCTGGTGCGCATGCGCGCGCTCCGCTGGGCCGCCGGCCGCGACACCGCCGAGGAGGGCCCGGTGCCCGACGCCCTGCGGGAGGAGGCGCACCGGCGCCGCCGGCTGCTGGAGGAGACGGTGGCCGAGCTCCACCCGCTCGCACTGGAGGAGTTCTGCACGGAGGCGACGCTGTCACCGGGCACGCTGGACGCGGCACTGCGGGACCTGACCCGCGACGGCGAGGGTGTCGTGGTGCTGTGCGGGTCGGCCTACCGCAATCGCGGCATCGAGCCGCTGCTGGAGGCCGTGGTGGCGTACCTGCCCTCACCGCTGGACGTACCGGCGGTGCGCGGCACGTCGGGCGGCACGGTGCAGGAGCGGGCGGCCGACCCGGAGGCGCCGTTGGCCGCGCTCGCCTTCAAGGTGAGTGCGGCCGCGACGGGCCGGCTGACCTACCTGCGTGTGTACGCCGGGACGATACGGAGAGGAGACGCCGTGCTGGACATGGGCGGGCGGCGCACCGAGCGGATCGGCCGGATCCTGCGGGTGCAGGCCGACCGGCACGAGGAGGTGGACCGTGCGGCGGCCGGGGACATCGTCGCCGTGGTGGGGCTGAAGGCCGCCCGCCCGGGGACCACCCTGTGCGATCCGGCGGCGCCCCTGGTTCTCGAACCGGCCGGCGTGGCCGACCCGGTCGTCTCCGTGGCGGTCGAGGCGCGCAGGAGTCCCGACACCGACCGGCTGGCTTCGGCGCTGGCCCGGCTGGTGGAGGAGGACCCCTCCCTCGTCGTACGGAGCGATCCGGAGACGGGCCAGACGGTGCTGTCGGGGATGGGTGAGCTGCACCTGGAGGTCGCCGTGGAGAAGATGCGTCGCGCACACGGGCTCGACATCGCCGTCGGCCGTCCGCAGGTGGCGTACCGGGAGACCGTCGTCCGCGGGGTGCGTGGGCTGGTGTACCGGCACGTCAAGCAGGACGGCGGCGCGGGCCAGTTCGCGCATGTGGTCATCGACGTGGAGGCGCTGGGTGACGGCGACGGTGACGGTGACGGCGGTGGGACCGAGGGGTTCGCCTTCCGGTCGGCGGTCGTCGGCGGCCGCGTACCGCAGGAGTACGTCCGCGCGGTGGAGGCCGGGTGCCGGGACGCCCTGGCCGAGGGGCCGCTCGGCGGGCACCCGGTGACCGGGCTGCGGGTGACGCTCACCGATGGGGCCACCCACTCCAAGGACTCCTCGGAGATGGCGTTCCGTACCGCGGGCCGGTTCGCGGTACGGGAGGCGCTGCGCGCCGCGGAGATGGCGTTGCTGGAGCCGGTCGTCGAGGTCACGGTCACCGTTCCCGATGACGCCGTGGGCGGTGTGCTCGGGGACCTCGCGGCACGGCGCGGCCGGGTGTCGGGGTCGACGGCCCGGGCCGGCACGGCACTGATCACGGCGACCGTGCCGCTGGCCGAACTGTTCGGCTACGCGTCCCGGCTGCGCAGCCGGACGCACGGCCGGGGCACCTTCACCACCCGGCCCACCGGTTACGCTCCCGTGCCGCCGGCGGTCCGCCACGCGCTGCTGACGCGGTAGACCCCCGCGTGCGGCCCCGCCCGGGAGGGCGGGGCCGCGCGACAGCGGCGGGGCGCTTGAATCCATTCAATCAACGGAGTTCGATGCCTTGACGGCCTTGGTCGGTACACATAGCCTCTCGATGAAACGATTCATGAGGTGGCTATGACTGACGCGAAGGCGGCCGCCAAGGCCGCTCTGAGGGCCCAGGCCGTCGAGACGCCCTCCTGGGCCTACGGCAACTCCGGCACACGCTTCAAGGTCTTCGCCCAGCCGGGAGTCCCGCGCACCCCGTGGGAGAAGCTGGACGACGCGGCGAAGGTGCACGAACTCACCGGGGTCGCCCCGACCGTGGCGCTGCACATCCCGTGGGACGAGGTCGACGACTACGCCGCGCTGGCCGCGTACGCCCAGGAGCGGGGCCTGCGCCTGGGCACGATCAACTCCAACACCTTCCAGGACGACGACTACCGGCTCGGCAGTGTGTGCCACCCCGACGCCAAGGTCCGCCGCAAGGCCGTGGACCACCTGCTCGCCTGCGTGGACATCATGGACGCGACGGGTTCCGGGGACCTGAAGCTGTGGTTCGCGGACGGCACCAACTACCCCGGCCAGGACGACGTCCGGGAGCGCCAGGACCGGCTGTCCGAAGCGCTGCGGGAGGTGTACGACCGGCTGGGCGAGGACCAGCGGATGCTGCTGGAGTACAAGTTCTTCGAGCCCGCGTTCTACACCACCGACGTCCCGGACTGGGGCACCGCCTACGTCCACTGCCTGAAGCTCGGGCCCAAGGCCCAGGTCGTGGTGGACACCGGGCACCACGCACCGGGCACGAACATCGAGTTCATCGTCGCGACGCTGCTGCGCGAGGGCAGGCTCGGCGGCTTCGACTTCAACTCCCGCTTCTACGCCGACGACGACCTCATGGTGGGCGCCGCGGACCCGTTCCAGCTGTTCCGCATCATGGACGAAGTGGTCCGGGGCGGGGCGCTCACGTCCGGTGTCGCCTTCATGCTCGACCAGTGCCACAACATCGAGGCCAAGATCCCGGCGATCATCCGCTCCGTGATGAACGTGCAGGAGGCCACGGCGAAGGCGCTCCTGGTGGACCGTGAGGCCCTGGCCGCCGCCCAGCGGGCCGGCGACGTCCTGGCCGCGAACGCCGTGCTGATGGACGCCTACCACACCGACGTACGCCCACTGCTGGCCGAGCTCCGCGAGGAGTCGGGCCTCGACCCGGACCCCGTCGCCGCCTACCACCGCTCGGGCTGGGCGCAGAAGATCGCCCAGGAGCGGATCGGCGGCGAACAGGCGGGCTGGGGCGCCTGAGCAGCGCGCCCTTCACCGGCGCCCTCTACCGGAGCCCTCTACGGAGCCTCTACCGGAGCCCTTCATCGACGCACTTCATCGGCTCCCTTCACCGGCTCCCTTTCACCGGCACGCGAGCCCTTCGCCCACACGCCGCTCCCCCATCACTCCCCCTCCTCCCACGCTCGAAGGACACCCCATGTCTTCCGCACTCCATCCCGCGCCGGCCGCCCTGCTGGCGCGCTCGCACCGCCTGGGCGCGGACCCGCGCAACACCAACTACGCGGGCGGCAACGCCTCCGCGAAGGGGACCGCCACGGATCCCGTGACCGGCGGCGACGTCGAGCTGCTGTGGGTCAAGGGCTCGGGCGGCGACCTCGGTACGCTCACCGAGGCGGGCCTGGCGGTGCTGCGCCTGGACCGGCTGCGGGCGCTGGCCCAGGTGTACCCGGGCGTGGAGCGTGAGGACGAGATGGTCGACGCGTTCGACTACTGCCTGCACGGCAAGGGCGGCGCCGCGCCGTCCATCGACACGGCGATGCACGGCCTGGTGGACGCGCCGCACGTCGACCACCTCCACCCCGACTCGGGGATCGCGCTCGCCTGCGCCGCCGACGGGGAGAAGCTGACCGCCGAGTGCTTCGGCGACACGGTGGCGTGGGTGCCGTGGCGGCGTCCCGGCTTCCAGCTCGGGCTCGACATCGCCGCGGTCAAGGAGGCCAACCCGCGGGCCATCGGCTGCGTCCTCGGCGGCCACGGCATCACCGCCTGGGGCGAGACCTCCGAGGAGTGCGAACGCAACTCACTGCACATCATCCGCACCGCCGAGGCGTTCCTCGCCGAGAGGGGCCGGCCGGATCCCTTCGGCCCGGTGATCGAGGGGTACGAGGCGCTGCCGCCGGCCGAGCGCCGTGAGCGGGCGGCGGCGCTGGCTCCGTACGTCCGCGCCGTGGCGTCCCAGGACCGCCCGCAGGTCGGCCACTTCACCGACTCCGAGGTGGTCCTCGACTTCCTGGCGCGTGCCGAACACGGCCGGCTGGCGGCCCTGGGCACGTCCTGCCCGGACCACTTCCTCCGTACGAAGGTCAGGCCGCTCGTCCTGCACGTGGTCCCCGGCGCGCCGCTGGAGGAGGCGGTGGCGCGCCTGCGGGAGCTGCACGCCGCCTACCGCGAGGAGTACTCGGCCTACTACGCGCGGCACGCCACGGCCGGCTCGCCGCCCATGCGCGGTGCGGACCCGGCGATCGTGCTCGTGCCGGGCGTGGGCATGTTCAGCTTCGGCAAGGACAAGCAGACGGCACGCGTGGCCGGTGAGTTCTACGTCAACGCGATCAACGTGATGCGCGGTGCCGAGGCGGTCTCGGCGTACTCCCCCATCGAGGAGTCGGAGAAGTTCCGCATCGAGTACTGGGCGCTGGAGGAGGCCAAGCTCCGGCGGATGCCGGAGCCCAGGCCGCTCGCGGCGCGGGTGGCGCTGGTGACGGGCGCGGGTAGCGGTATCGGGAAGGCCGTCGCGCGGCGGCTGTCGGCCGAGGGCGCGTGCGTCGTCGTCGCGGACGTGAACGGCGAGAGTGCCGAGGCGGTGGCCGACGAGCTCGGCGGCGCGGACCGGGCGGTCGCCGTCACCATGGACGTCACCTCCGAGGACCGGATCGCCGAGGCGTTCTCGGCGGCTGTGCTGGCGTTCGGCGGGGTCGACCTGGTGGTCAACAACGCGGGCATCTCCATCTCGAAGCCCCTGCTGGAGACCACGGCGAGGGACTGGGACCTGCAGCACGACATCATGGCCCGCGGTTCCTTCCTGGTCTCCCGGGAGGCCGCGCGGATCATGATCGCCCAGGGCCTGGGCGGTGACCTGGTGTACATCGCGTCCAAGAACGCCGTCTTCGCGGGGCCCAACAACATCGCGTACTCGGCCACCAAGGCCGACCAGGCGCACCAGGTGCGGCTGCTGGCGGCCGAGCTGGGCGAGCACGGCATCCGTGTCAACGGCGTCAATCCCGACGGGGTGGTGCGCGGTTCCGGCATCTTCGCGGGCGGGTGGGGTGCGCGGCGGGCGGCGGTGTACGGGGTGGCGGAGGAGAAGCTCGGTGAGTTCTACGCCCAGCGGACCCTGCTCAAGCGGGAGGTGCTTCCGGAGCACGTGGCGAACGCGGTGTTCGCTCTGACGGGCGGGGAGCTGACGCACACGACCGGGCTGCACGTTCCGGTGGACGCCGGCGTGGCCGCCGCGTTCCTCCGGTGAGCGGTACGGCGTCGTACGCGGCCGTCGATCTGGGCGCGTCCAGCGGGCGCGTCATGGTCGGCCGGGTGGGCACCGGCCCGGCCGGGGCGGAATCGCTGGACCTGCTGGAGGTGCACCGCTTCCCCAACCGGCCGGTGCGGCTGGCCGAAGGGCTGCGGTGGGACGTCCTCGGCCTGTACGCCGGAGTCGTCGACGGGCTCCGCGCGGCCGGGCCGGTCGACTCGGTCGGCATCGACAGCTGGGCGGTCGACCACGGCCTGCTCGACGCGGACGGAACGCTGCTGGGCAATCCGGCGCATTACCGGGACGGCCGGACCGAAGGGGTGGCGGAGAAGGTGTGGGCGCGGGTGCCCGCGGCCGAGCTGTACGCGGTGACGGGCATTCAGTACGCGCCCTTCAACACGCTCTACCAACTGGTCGCGGCGCAGGGCACCGCCGGGCTCGCGGCGGCCCGGCGCCTGCTGCTGATCCCCGACCTCATCGCGTACTGGCTCACCGGCCGGCAGGGCACGGAGCTGACGAACGCCTCGACCACCCAGCTGATCGACCCGCGCACCGGCGACTGGGCGCGGGACGTGGCCGCCCGGCTGGGCATCGACCTGACCCTCTTCCCGCCGCTGCGGCGCCCGGGCGACCCGGCGGGCACCCTCCTGCCCCACGTACGGGAGGCGACCGGGCTGCCGGGCCCCGTGCCGGTGACCACCGTCGCCTCGCACGACACCGCGTCGGCGGTCGCCGCCGTACCCGCGACGGGCGGGGGGAGGTTCGCCTACATCTGTACGGGCACCTGGTCGCTGGTGGGCCTGGAGCTGGACGCCCCGGTCCTCAGCGAGGCCAGTCGTACCGCCAACTTCACCAATGAGCTGGGCCTCGACGGCACGGTCCGCTACCTGCGCAACATCATGGGCCTGTGGCTCCTCCAGGAGTGCCTGCGGGAATGGGGCTCGCCGGAGCTCGCGCCGCTGCTCCGCGACGCGGCCGGGCAGCCGCCCCTGCGGTCGGTGGTCGACGCGGGCGATCCCGTGTTCCTGGCGCCCGGCCGGATGCCGGGGCGCATCGCCGACGCGTGCCGGGCCACCGGCCAGCCGGTGCCCTCCACCCGGGCGGAAATCGCGCGCTGCATCCTGGACTCCCTCGCGCTGGCCCACCGGCTCGCCGTCGAGGACGCGCAGCGGCTCGCGGACCACCCCGTCGACGTCGTCCATGTGGTCGGCGGCGGGGCCCGCAACGCCCTGCTGTGCCAGCTCACCGCCGACGCGTGCGGTCTGCCCGTGATCGCGGGGCCGGCCGAAGCCGCGGCGCTGGGCAACGTGCTGGTGCAGGCGAGGGCCGGCGGCCTGGTCGGCGACCGGCCCGCGATGCGCCGCCTGCTCGCCCGTACCCAGCCCCTGACGCGCTATGAACCGACGGGTGACCGGACCGCGTGGGACGCGGCCGCCCGCCGGATGCTGCATCGACCGACCATAACTTCCTGAAGACAGAAGGGAAGGAGACACCTGCGTGTTTTGGTCGCGTTCGATGCGCCGTGCGGCCGGACACCCCATCGAAGGTGACACGAGAACCACCTGGCGGTTCCCGAGTCCCTAAGGTGAAGCCATGCCTGACCTCAGGGCCTCCAACCTCCGGAAAACTTGCGCAACTTGGCGAAAACTTTTTCAGCCATGGCGAGACGTCTCCATACTGAAGGTGACTCATTCGACCTATGAAGGCTGGAGTTCTCGTGTCCCAGGCTGTGCGTTCAGTCATGTACGGAGTTGTGGGAGTGGTGCTGTCCGTCGCAGGCGCGACCCCGGCCGCGGCGGAGGCGACGGGTACCGGCGGCGCGGCACCGGCGTGCGTGGAGTACTCGGCGGGTTGGCGCTACACGTTCGTCAGCAACGGCTGTGAGAGTACGCAGCACGTGACGGTCGAGTACCGGGACGGCACCTCGATGCCCTGCCGTACGGCGGCCCCCGGCGACACCGTGACCTTTCCCGGTTACGGCACGACCGGGAACGACGTTCTCGGTGTGGTGCTCTGCGACACCACCACCGTCTGACCTCGCCCTCGCCACCGTGGCGCCGGTCCGCCGGCCGGCGCCACCCACGGCTCACGAAGTATCTGCCGCACGCCTCTTGCCCTCCGCCACATACCCGGCAGTAACCTTTCGGCACCTCCTCGGCACCTCGTGCCCCTCGGTCTTTCCGTGACCCGGGAATGACGCGCTCCGCAACAGCCCCCCTCCGCCCCAGGCGTTGCTCCGTGCCCCGCTCCCCCCTTCCCCGTGAGGTCACTCGTGAGAAAGCCCGCACTCGTCGCCTGCCTCGCTGTCGCCGTCCTGGCCCTGCTGTCCTGGGCCCCCGCCGGCGCGGCCGGGACATCGACGTTCCGTTCCACCAGCCATCCGGTCCTGTTCGTGCACGGCTACAACGGCAGCGCGGCCAACTGGGACACCATGGCGAGCCGGTTCAGGAACGACGACTGGCCCGCCTCGCACCTGCGTCAGTGGCAGTACGACTCACAGCAGGCGAACGCCACCACCGCCCAGGAACTCGCCGCGGAGGTCGACCGGCTGCTGGCCGCCACCGGCGCCTCGAAGGTCGATGTCGTCACCCACTCCATGGGCGGACTCTCCTCGCGCCACTACGCCAAGTACCTCGACGGCAGCGCCCGGATCGACACATGGGTCTCGCTCGCGGGTCCCAACCACGGCACCGACACGGCGAACACCTGCTTCGACGCCTCCTGCTACGACATGCGCATCGGCTCGGACTTCCTCACCGCCCTCAACTCCGGTGACGAAACCCCGGGAAGCCCCCGGTACGCGACCTGGTGGTCGCCCTGCGACACCTTCATCAACCCCGACAGCAGCGTCTCCCTCGACGGTGCCACCAACAGGCAGACCGCCTGCATCGGCCACAGCGCGTTCCTGACGGACGCCACTGTGTACGCCCAGGTCCGCGACACGATCAACCACTGACCCATCACGCCCGGCCAAGCCCCGGCCGAGCCCCCGGCCTAGCCGCCTGAGCGACCGCTCGGTATGTTGTGGGCTCCATGACGTCGAGGGGGTACGAATGGATATGGTCGTCACCATCAAGCAGGGCCGCCTGCGCGGGCGCGTCACCGACAACGTCGCCTCGTTCCTCGGCATCCCGTACGCCGCCGCTCCCAGGGGCGACGGGCTGTACCGGGCGCCCGCTCCGCCGGAGGGCTGGGACGGGGTCCGGGAGGCGGTCGGGTTCGGGCCGACGGCTCCCGCGCCGGCCTACCCGCCGGCCTTGGCCCGGTTGCTGCCCGAACCGTCCATACCTGGCGAGGACTTCCTCAACCTCAATGTGTGGACGCCCGACCCCGCGGCCTCGGGCCTGCCCGTGTTCGTGTGGATCCACGGGGGTGCCTTCATGCACGGCTCCTCGGCCGTCCCCACGTACGACGGGCACGCCTTCGCCCGGGACGGTGTCGTCTTCGTCTCCCTCAACTACCGGCTCGGCGTACCCGGCTTCGCGCTCTTCCCCGACGCCCCGGCCAACCTGGGCCTGCGCGACCAAGTGGCGGCGCTGGCCTGGGTCCAGGAGAACATCGCCGCGTTCGGGGGCGACCCGGGGCAGGTCACCGTGGCCGGCGAGTCCGCGGGGGCCATGAGCGTCGTCTCACTGCTGTCCAGCGGCCACAGCGCCGGGCTGTTCCACCGCGCCGTCGCGCAGAGCGGCGCCGGCCAGGGATACGTGACCGCCGAGGACGCCCGGCTGGTGACCTCGGAAGCGGCACGGCTCCTCGGGGTGGAACCGACCGCCCGCGCGTTCGCCTCCGTACCACTGCCGGACCTTCTCACGGCCCAACGGCGCATCTCCGCCGACCTCGGCTCACGGCCCGGTCACGGCCGCTACGGACCCAGCGTGGTGGCGGCCGCGATGCCGTTTCCGCCGGTCGTGGACGGCGACGTACTGGAGCGGCCACCGCTCGACGCGATCGCCGCCGGCGCGGGCCACGGTGTTCCGCTGCTCACGGGCACCACCACCGAGGAACAGCGGCTGTTCCTCGTCCCGACCGGTGCCGCCGGGGCCATCGGGGCGGACGCGGTGCGGTCCCTGGCCACGCCGGCCGTCGCGGACGCCTACGCCGAGGCCCGGCCCGGTGCCACGCCGGGCGATGTGCTGGCCGCCGTACTCACCGACCGCTATTTCCGGCTGCCCGCGATCCGGATGGCGGAGGCCCGCGCCCGGGCCGGCGCCACCACCCATATGTACGAGTTCGCCTGGCGCACTCCGGTCGGCGACCTCGGCGCCTGCCACGCCCTGGAGATCGGCTTCGCCTTCGACACCCTGGACAGGCCGGGCGCCGAGGGGCTGGCCGGCCACGAGGCACCGGAGGACCTCGCGCGCCGGATGCACGCCGCCTGGGTGGCGTTCACCGCGCACGGCGACCCCGGCTGGGAGCCGTACGGTCTCCAGCGCCGCCCCGTGATGGTCTTCGACCATCCGGAACAGGGCGTCGTGGAGGACCCGCGCGGGGCGGAGCGGCGGTTGTGGAACTGACTCCGTGAGGCAGACCGGCGGGGTCTGCCTCACGGAGGGTCCGCCGGCGTCAGACCGCCGGGGCCGGGTAGGTCGGGTACTCCACCCCGGAGACGTGCTGGACGACGCGGATGACCTGGCAGGAGTAGCCGAACTCGTTGTCGTACCACAGGTAGAGGATCGCGTTGTCACCGTCGACCTTGGTGGCGCCGGCATCGACGATCGAGGCGTGGCGCGAGCCGATGAAGTCGCTGGAGACCGCGTCGGGGGCCGTCGTGAAGTCGATCTGGCGCTTGAGCGGCGAGGTCAGCGACACGTCGCGGAGGTAGTCGAGGATGTCCTCGCGGGTCGTCTCCCGCCCGAGCCGCAGGCTGAGGATCGCGATCGAGACGTCCGGCACCGGAACGCGGATCGAGCTGCCGGTGATCGGCGCCTTGAGGTCGGGCAGCGCCTTGGCGACCGCGGAAGCGGCACCGGTCTCCGTGATGACCATGTTGAGCGGCGCGGAGCGGCCCCGGCGGTCGGCCTTGTGGTAGTTGTCCAGCAGGTTCTGGTCGTTGGTGAACGAGTGGACGGTCTCCACGTGGCCGCGCAGTACGCCGAACTCGTCGTCCATGGCCTTCAGTGGCGGGACGATCGCGTTGGTGGTGCAGGACGCGCACGACAGGATCTGCTCGTCCGGCTTGATCATGTCGTGGTTGACGCCGTGGACGATGTTGGGGACGTCGCCCTTGCCCGGGGCGGTCAGGACGACCTTCTCGATACCGGGGCGCAGGTGCTTCGACAGGCCCTCGCGGTCACGCCACTTGCCGGTGTTGTCGATGAGGATGGCGTCCTTGATGCCGTACGCCGTGTAGTCGACCTCCGACGGGTCGCCCGCGTAGATCACCTTGATCTCGTTGCCGTTGGCGACGATCGTGCTGTTCGCCTCGTCCACGGTGATCGTGCCCTGGAACTGGCCGTGGATGGAGTCGCGGCGCAGCAGCGAGGCGCGCTTGACGATGTCCTGTTCGCCGCCCTGGCGGACGACGATGGCGCGCAGGCGCAGGCCGTTGCCGGATCCGGCCTTCTCGATGAGCAGGCGGGCGACGAGGCGGCCGATGCGCCCGAAGCCGTAAAGAACGACGTCGCGCGCCTGACGGCGCTCGATCTTGTTGGCCCCCGTGGCGCCGGCGACGGCCTCGGCGGTGAACTCCGCCACCGAGAGACCTCGGTCGTCGGTCCAGTACGTGGCGGCGAGCATGCCGATGTCGATCTGGGAAGGGCCGAGATCGAGCGTCGTCAGCGCCTGCAGGAACGGCATCGTGTCGGTGACGGAAAGTTCCTCACCGGCGATCTGCCGCGCGAATCGGTGGGTCTTGAGGATGCTGACCACCGACTTGTTCACCAAGGAACGGCTGTGGAGCAGGACTGTGACGTCCCGCTCCCGCTGCAGCTTCCCGATGATCGGGATCATCGACTCCGCGATCTCCTCGCGGTTTTTCCAGCTGGTGAACGAGTCCTCATTGACAGTCACAGGTTCATCTTTCGAGCTAGGCGGTGCTCATATGCTAACCCCCCTCCATTTTGATCATTCAAACGGGCCACCTGAGCGGGATGCCAGGTCTATCTGATGGCGTTTGTGCCTATTTACTCCACCGGACAGGGCGTCAGTGGGCGAACACCGGACCTGCCGACGGGTCCGGGCGCCCCTTGGGCAGCAGAGCCAGGCTCGCCACGGCGACCACGGCGCAGATGACCGCACAGGTGGCGAACGCGGCCCCGAAACCCTCGACCGACGGGGCGCCCGCCGCCCCGCCGCCCTCCAGGCTCGCCCCGGCGACGGCCGCCACCACCGCGATACCGAGAGCGGCACCCAGCTCGTGACCGGTGTTCACCAGCCCGGAACCCAGGCCCGCGTCGGCGTGCTCCACACCGTGCATGGCGCTGGTGATGGCGCAGACGAAGCCGGCTCCCAGCCCGAACGCCAGCAGCAGGAATCCGGGCAGCACCTGGGTCCACGCGTTGCCGTCCCGCTCCAGCCCCGTCAGCAGGAGCGCCCCGGCCGCGGCGACTCCGAGCCCGGCACCGGCTGTCACCCGCCAGCCCAGCCGCGCGACGGCCCGTGAGCCGAGGTGGGCGCCCACGGTGGTGACCACGGCGACCGGGAGGAAGACGAGGCCCGTCTTCAGCGCGGAGAAACCGAGCACGTGCTGGAGGTAGAAGGAGCAGAGGAAGAAGGCGGAGATCAGGACGCCCGACGCGGCGAGCATGACCAGGCAGCCGCCCAGCAGCGAGCGACGGGCCAGGAACGGCAGTCGCACCAGCGGCGCGGCCGCGGACCGCTCGGCCACGACGAACAGAGCGGCTCCGACCAGCGCGCCGACGAGCGGCAGCCACGCGGACGCATCGCCGAACCCGTGGTCCCTGGCCTGGACCAGACCGTAGATGAGCAGCGCGGGCGTGGCGGTCATCGTCAGCGCGCCCGGGATGTCCACACCGGGCGTCGCCCCGTGCCCATGCCCGTGGCCGTGTCCGTGGCCATGTCCGTGTCCGTGGCCATGTCCGTTGCCGCTGCCGTGTCCGTGGCCGTGGTGCCCGTGCCCCTGTCCGGCCGCCTGCTCCTTGAGCAGGGCAGGGACCGCGACCAGTACGAGGACGCCGATCGGGACATTGACGTAGAAGACCCACTCCCAGCCCGGGCCGGACACCAGAACCCCGCCGAGGAGGACACCGAAGGCGGCACCCGTGCCGCCGACAGCCGCCCACACGCCCAGGGCGCGGTGGCGCTCCGGACCGTGGAACACCGCCATGACCAGGGCCATTGCCGACGGTGACATGATCGCGGCGCCCACGCCCTGGGCAGCGCGGGCGGCGATCAGCACACCGCCGCTCTCCGCGAGCCCGGACACCAGCGAGGCGACCGTGAACACGGCCAGCCCGGCCAGGAACACACGCCGCCTGCCGAGCAGATCGGCGACCCGCCCGCCGAGCAGCAGCAGGCTGCCGAAGAACAGGGTGTACGCCGTGACGACCCAGGTCAGCGCGCCGGCGCCGAGCGCCAGCTCGTCACCGATCGTGGGCAGCGCCACGTTCACCACGGTCACGTCGACGATCAGCATGAACTGTGCCGTGCACAGCAGCGCCAGGATCACCCACCGGCGTGGGTCCGGTGGACCGGCCTGGGACTGAGCAGGGTGCTGCGTCGCCTGGTGCTGTGTCACCGAAACCCCTTAACTTGAACAACACTGTTAAGGATCAGCGTAGGCCAACAGAGCCTTAAGCTGAACAGCATTGTTCAAGATATTCGGTTGGTGGACGGGGGTGACATACGCTCCCCACATGCCCAGCCCGCATCAGAAGGTCCGCCGCGCCGACGCCGAACGCAGCATCGCCACCATCGTGGCCGCCGCTCTCGACTGCTTCGTCCAGGACCCGCACGTCAGCATGACGGCGGTGGCCGCTGCGGCCGGCGTCAGCCGGGTCACCCTGTACGCGCACTTCCCGTCCCGCGAAGCGCTGCTGGACGCGGTTCTGGCGCACTCGGTGGAACAGGCGGACGCCGTCCTCCAGGACCAGCACCTCGACGAGGGCCCGGCCGACGAGGCGTTCTCCCGCCTCGTACGGTCGAGCTGGCGCATCCTGGAGCGGCACGCGTTCCTGCTGTCCGCCTCCGAAGGCGTCATCGCCCCGGCCCGCCGCCGCGCGCACCACGAGAAGGTCCTCGGACGTGTGGAGCGCATCCTCGTGCGTGGCCAGGAGGAGGGGGTGTTCCGCGCCGACCTGCCCGTGGGCTGGCTGGTGACCACCTTCTACAGCCTGCTGCACGCGGCGGCGTCCGAGGCCGAGGCCCGCCGGCTCAGGAAGCGGGACGTGCCCGACATCCTGGACCGCACGCTCTCGTCCATGCTGCGGAGCCCACAGACATCCGCATGAGCCGGGCCGGTGGGGCCGGGTGACTGACCACCCGGCCCCACCGGCCCGCACACGGTTCGCCGTGGGTGTTACGGCGTCATCTCGTACGCGCCGGACAGCGCCTCGACGCGCTCCCAGACCCGGGACGAGCGGGCCTCGTCGACCACCGGGCGGCGGACCGCGCCCAGCGACCAGAGCTGCTGCTGCTCGGTGGCGGAGTCCTTGCCGTGCAGTTCGACGGCGTGCGCGGAGAAGTCGCGGACGAGAACGGCGAACAGCTCGTCCAGCACGTCCTCGTCGAGACCGGTCAGGCGCGCCTGCTCCAGGATGAGCTGGCCGTGGACGACGAGCGCGAACAGCTGGCCGACGGCGAGCAGCAGGTCCAGGTCACGGCTCTGCTCCTCGTCGGGCGCCGCGGTGGTGACGAACTCGCACAGGGCGTCGGCCTGCTCCCGGAAGCGGGCGACGTTGGCGAGGTGGGTGTACGCGTCGAAGGCGGGGCGCCAGTCGTGGAAGCGTACGGAGCCGAGGCCGCGGGCCGGTCCCTGGCGGAAGAGGAAGTCGTCGTCCGCCGCGTCGAGGCGGGTGGGGACCGGCTCGTACTCGGCCGGGTTCAGCAGGTGGTTGCGCAGGAACTTCAGGATCAGCGCGAGGTTGACGTGGACCGTGCCCTCCAGCTTCGGCAGGCCCCGGATCTCGATGGCCGCCTGGGCGAAGTAGTTGTCCTTCTCGAATCCCTTGGCGGCGATGACGTCCCACATCAGGTCGATGACCTTCTCGCCCTCCGTGGTCACCTTCATCTTCGTCATCGGGTTGAAGAGGAGGTAGCGGCGGTCGTCGGGGCCGGCGGAGCGGAAGTAGTCGACGGCGCGGTCGCTGAACAGCTTCATGCCGACGAGACGGACGTACGCGTCGGTCAGCTCGCGGCGCACGTGCGGGAAGGCGGTGACGGGGCGGCCGTAGAGGATGCGGTTCTGCGCGTGGGTGACGGCCTCGTACATCGCGTGCTCGCAGATGCCGATGGACGCGGTGCACAGGTTGAACTTGCCGACGTTGACGGTGTTGAGCGCGGCGTCGAAGGCGGCGCGCCCGGTGTGCAGGACGTCCTCCGGGGCTACGGGGTAGTCCTCCAGCCGGAACTCGCTGACGTACTTCGACGAGTCGACGACGTTCTTGACGAGGTGGTACGCCGGGTGGCGGCTGTCGGCGGCGAAGAACACGTAGCCGTCCGGGCCCTCGACGTCGGTGCGGCGGCCGAAGACGGAGACGAGCCCGGCGGCGTTGCCGTTGCCGATGTAGTACTTGGAACCGGTGGCGCGGAAACCGCCCCGGCCGTCGGGCTCCAGCAGCATGTCGGTGGAGTAGATGTCGGCGCCATGGGCCTTCTCCGACAGGCCGAACGCGAACACCTCCCCCTGGTCGAGGAGTTCGGCCGCACGGGCGCGGGCGGCGGCGTTGTCGCTCTGCCAGACCGGGCCGAGGCCGAGGATGGTGACCTGCCAGGCGTACCAGTAGTCGAGCCCGTAGAACCCGAATATCTCGTTGAGGGCGGCGATCCGGGCGGTGTCCCACCGCTTGTCCGGGTGGCCGTCCCCGGCTGCCGCAGGAGTGAGGAAGGTCGCGAACAGCCCCTCCTTGGCGGAGAAGGCGAGGAAGTCCGCCAGCCAGGCACGGGAACGGTAGTCCTCGATCAGCTTGCGCTTGCCGCGCGCCTCGAACCAGTCGACGGTGGCGCGCAGCAGCCTGCGGGTCTCGGGGTCGAAGTGCGCCGGGTCGTAGGTGCGCGGGTTGAACAGCAGCGGGTCGGCCATGGGTGTCCGCCTTTCCGGGGAGGTGTGTGCGTGAGGGGTGGTCAGCGACCGGCGGCGAGCCGGCGGAGGGTGGCGAGTACGTCGTCCAGCCAGGCGAGCGTCATCCGTTCGTACGCGATGCCGCCGCGCAGCACCACGTGCTGGAGCTCCCGCCCCGCGTCGGGCGGTCCGGCGGCGTGGGGCGCCTCCGGTCCAGTGAAGTCGCGCAGCTCGCCCGCGAGATAGTGCGCGAGCCGCTCGGTGTGGATCTGCCGGTACCGCTCCACCTCGCGGATCAGGGCGGCCGGGTCGTCGAAGGCCGCGCCACGGATCTTCACGGCGAGGTCGTGCCGGACGCTCTCGGGTTCGATCGGCTCGTGCAGCCACGCGGAGAGGGCGGCCCGCCCGAGCGCGGCGACGGAGTACTCCTTCTTGTCCGGTCGGCCCTGCTGGGGCACCTCGCGGACATCGATCCAGCCGTCGCTCTCCATGCGCTTGAGCACGCGGTAGATCTGCTGGTGGGTGGCGGTCCAGAAGTAGCCGATGGACCGCTCGAACCGCCGGGCCAGCTCATAGCCGGAGCCCGGCTTCTCCAGCAGGGACACGAGGATCGCGTGGTCGAGCGCCATGCCCCGATCTTTCTATGCAACTCGTTGCATAGACAAGCGCCACCGCCCGGGTGAGACGCGGCTCACCCGGCGTCCGTTCTCCGGCTCTCCGGCTTTGAACGGCACCGGCCGGTGGACCGTACCTTCCACGGCGGCCCCGGCTCGTGCGCCGGAGCCCGCCGTACCCCCGCGCTTCGTACGGAAGGACCTCCGGGTGTCGATCAGAACGTCTCGTCAGCTGCCGCGCGTCGCGGCGTCACGGGTGGGTACGGGGCTGGCCGCTGTGCTGGTGGTCGTGGCCCTGCTGCTGCCCGACCGGCTGGAACGCCTCTCGCCCGGTGCGTTCACGCGCCTACCGGTGGAGGCGATAGGCGGCGCCGCGCTGCTGCTGGTGCTGCGGCCGAGGGCCAGGCGGGTGGTGGCGGTGGTCGCCGGGGTGGTCCTGGGCCTGCTGACCCTCCTGAACGTCCTCGACATGGGCTTCCGCTCCATCCTCGCCCGGCCGTTCGACCCCGTGCTCGACTGGATCCTGTTCGACGACGCCGAGGCGTTCCTCAGCGACTCCATAGGCCCGGCCGGCGCCCTCGGTGCCGTCGTCGGGGCCGGGGTCCTCGTCGCCGCCCTGC
Organism: Streptomyces sp. CB03234; assembly: GCF_001905885.1. Classification (GTDB taxonomy): domain Bacteria; phylum Actinomycetota; class Actinomycetes; order Streptomycetales; family Streptomycetaceae; genus Streptomyces. The sequence continues at coordinate 207,104 of NZ_LIYH01000008.1, forward strand.
TCGTGGTGATGGTGCTGTCGGTCGTCCGGCTCAGTCACGTCGTGGTCCGGCACAGTGCCGTGACGACGCCTACGGCCCTGGTGGCCGGGACCGTCTGGGTGCTCTGCGCGGCCCTCGGGGTGCAGGTGTCGGGCGCGGCGGTGGCCTCCGGCAGCACGGCCGACACCGTGCGGAGCCGGGTGCAGCAGGTGCGTGCCGGGGTGGCGGACAGGGAGGCGTTCGCCGAGGAGTCCGCCGTCGACGCCTTCCGCGACACGCCCGCGGACCGGCTGCTGACCGGGCTGCGTGGCAAGGACGTCCTGTTCGTCTTCATCGAGAGCTACGGCCGCAACGCGATCGAGGACCCCGGCATGGCACCGGACGTCGGCGCGGTGCTCGCGAACGGATCGCGCCGGCTCGGCGCCGCCGGGTTCTCCGCCCGCAGCGCCTTCCTCACCTCCCCCACGACGGGCGGCGGGAGCTGGCTGGCCCACTCCACCTTCGCGTCGGGCCTGTGGATCGACAACCAGCAGCGCTACCGCGACCTCACCTCCGGCGACCGCCTGACCCTCACCAGCGCCTTCCGGCGGACCGGAGCCTGGCGGACGGTCGGCATCATGCCGGGCGTCACACGGGCCTGGCCGGAAGGGCGGTTCTACGGTCTGGACAACGTCTACGACTCCCGGAACCTCGGGTACCGGGGCCCCAAGTTCAGCTGGACGCCCGTGCCCGACCAGTACAGCCTGGCGGCCTTCGAGCGCCTGGAGCACGGCAGGCCGGCCCGTGACCCGCTGATGGCGGAGATCGTCCTCACCTCCAGCCACAACCCCTGGGCGCCCATTCCGGCCATGCTCGGCTGGGACGAGATGGGCGACGGCTCCGTCTACGAGTCCGTCAAGAAGGCGGGCGAGGACCCCAAGGACGTGTGGAAGGACCCCGCCCGGGTGCGCAGCGCATACCGGCGCGCGATCGAGTACTCGCTGAACAGCCTCATCTCGTACGTGGAGAGGTACGGCGACGACGACACCGTGGTCGTCTTCCTCGGCGACCACCAGCCCGTCCCGACCGTCACCCGGGACCGCTACGGCCGGGACGTACCCGTGACGGTCGTCGCCCGCGACCCGGTCGTGCTGAACCGGATCTCCGGCTGGGGCTGGCAGGACGGGCTGAAGCCCGGGCCGGACGCCCCTGTCTGGCGGATGGACGTCTTCCGCGACCGCTTCCTGACCGCCTACGGCCCGCGGTGAGGGGGCGATCACACGCTTTCGCGCGTGGGCTCCTGGACCACCCCGGCTGTGCGGCCGGGGACCTTGACGCGCCACAGCCACCGGACGTCCCGGGCGAAGGACCACACGAGCAGCGCCAGCGCCGCCGCGACCGCCCCGTACGCCGGTACCGGCGGGAGGATCCCGGCGGCGGCCACGAGCAGGACGACGCCCTGCACGGCGGCGACCGTCTTGCGGGCCAGGCTCGGCGGCAGCGGGCCGTTCAGCCACGGCAGCACCCGGGCCGCCGCGACGAAGACGTACCGCATCGCGCCGATCGCCAGCACCCAGGCGCCCATCGACAGCGCGACGCAGACGCTCAGCGCCAGGATGAGGAAGGCGTCGACCTCCATGTCGAAGCGCGCCCCGAACGGCGACGCCGTCCCGGTGCGGCGGGCGACCCGGCCGTCGACCGCGTCGAGGACCAGCGCCACCGTGGTGAGCGCGACCAGGACCACGACCGGCGGCCGGCTCACGAAGAGCTCCGCGACCAGCGCGGTCACGCCCCCGACGAGCGTCGTCCGGGCCAGGGTGACGGCGTTGGCCGGGCCGAAGGGCGTGGGCCGGGGCCAGGAGCGGCACAGGGCCCGGCTGAGCACGGCCCAGGTGGCGACCGTGAACGCCAGGCCCGTCAGCCATCCCACGGGCCCGAGACCCGTCACCGTACCGAGCAGGAGCAGCAGACCGATCTGCGCGGCCACGCCGAGCGCGGGCTCAAGGCGCAACGAGCGTACTTCGGGACGTACTTCGGGACGTACTTCGAGACGTGCTTCGGAACGTGCTTCGGACATGTCGCCCACGGACACGGGACACCCTCCGGACCTGTGACAGAGTCAATGGCCGCCGCTCACCGTGCGCTCGGCCTCGTCACCCTCCAAACGTGCACCGGCACCCCAGCGTTCAAGAGGAGAAACCGATGAAGCCCACCGCACGCGCCTTCTGGCTGCGCTCCCCCGGCCACGGCGAGATACGGGACGTGGCCCTGCCGGAGCCGGCCGCCGGCGACGTCGTCGTACGCACCCTGTTCTCCGGCGTGAGCCGGGGGACGGAGAGCCTCGTCTTCCGCGGTGGCGTACCGGAGAGCCAGTACACGGCGATGCGGGCACCGTTCCAGAAGGGTGAGTTCCCCGGGCCCGTCACGTACGGGTATCTCAACGTCGGTGTGGTGGAGGAGGGACCGGGGGAACTTGTCGGCCGGACCGTCTTCTGCCTGTACCCCCACCAGACCCGGTACGTCGTCCCCGCCGGCGCCGTGACACCGGTGCCGGACTCCGTCCCCGCCGCGCGGGCGGTGCTGGCCGGGACGGTGGAGACGGCGGTGAACGCCCTGTGGGACGCGGCGCCGCTGGTCGGCGACCGGATCGCGGTCGTCGGGGCCGGGATGGTCGGCTGCTCGGTCGCCGCGCTGCTCGCCCGCTTCCCCGGCGTACGGGTGCAGCTCGTCGACGCCGACCCCGCCCGCGCGACCGTCGCCGCCGCGCTGGGCGTCGACTTCGCCCTGCCGGAGGACGCCCTGGACGGCTGCGACCTGGCCGTCCACGCCAGCGCCACCGAGGCCGGTCTCGTACGGTCGCTGGAGCTCCTCGCCCCGGAGGGGACGGTGCTGGAGCTGAGCTGGTACGGGGACCGGCAGGTCAGCCTGCCGCTGGGCGAGGCGTTCCACTCCGGACGTCTGGTCGTGCGCGGCAGCCAGGTGGGACGGGTGTCCCCGGCGCGACGCTCCCGGCGGACGTTCGCCGACCGGCTCGCGCTCTCGCTCGGCCTGCTCGCCGATCCCGTCTTCGACGCCCTGGTCACGGGCGAGTGCGCCTTCGAGGAACTGCCGTCGGTGCTGCGCGGGATCGCCGCCGGTGACGTGCCCGGACTGTGCCACCGGGTCGCGTACGGCCCGGCCTGAACGCACGGAACCCTCCGGCCGTACTGAACGACAGGGGCCGGAGAACCGGCCCGCACAGGACGGACCGGGAGGTCACAGCCGTTGTTCAGTGTCACAGTCCGCGAGCACCTCATGATCGCCCACAGCTTCCGCGGGGAGGTGTTCGGACCCGCGCAGCGTCTGCACGGAGCGACGTACCTCGTGGACGCCACGTTCCGCCGTGCCGAGCTGGACGCCGACAACATCGTCGTCGACATCGGGCTCGCCATGAAGGAACTGGGCGCCGTGGTGGCCGACTTCCATTACCGCAACCTGGATGACGAGCCGGAGTTCGCGGGTGTCAACACCTCGACGGAGTTCCTGGCGAAGGTCGTCGCCGACCGGCTGGCCGACCGGGTGCACACCGGGGCGCTGGGCGAGGGCGCCCGCGGGCTGGCCGGCATCACCGTCACGCTGCACGAGTCGCACATCGCGTGGGCGAGTTACGAGCGGGCTCTGTGAACGACGAAGCGGCCGCCGCCGGTCCGCCCGGGCGCTCGGTACGGGTGGTGATGCCCGGTGGCGTCGACGACCCGGCCGCGCCGAGCGGCGGCAACGTCTACGACCGCCGGGTGTGCCGGGACCTGCCCGGCGTCGGCTGGCAGGTCCACGAACACGTCGTCGCGGGCGGCTGGCCACGGCCCGCGGCCGCCGCGCGCGCCGAACTGGCCCGGGTGCTGCGGGAGTCGGCGGAGGGCAGCGTGGTCCTCCTCGACGGGCTCGTCGCCTGCGGCGTCCCCGAGGTCATCGTCCCGGAGGCCGGGCGGCTGCGCCTGGCGGTGCTGGTGCACCTGCCGCTCGGCGACGAGACGGGGCTCGCCCCGGAGCGGGCAGCGGTGCTGGACGCCGCCGAGCGCCGGACGCTGCACGCGGTGGCGGCGGTCGTCGCCACCAGCCGCTGGGCGGCGGGCAGGCTCGTGGGCCACCACGGGCTCGCCCCGGACCGGGTCCATGTCGCCGCGCCGGGCGTGGACATCGGGCCGCTGGCTCCCGGCACCTCGTCCGGGACCGGGAACGGGGCCGGGAGCGGGACCGGGAGCGCGCCGCGGCTGCTGTGCGTCGCCTCGGTGACCCCGCGCAAGGGGCAGTACGAGCTGGTGGAGGCCCTCGCGACCGTCGCCGAGCTGCCGTGGACCTGCTGCTTCGTGGGCGGGCTCGGCCAGGACCCCGGTTACGTGGACCGGCTGCGGAAGCTGATCGCGCGGTACGGTCTCGACGACCGCGTCCACCTCGCGGGGCCCCTGAGCGGGCCCGCGCTGAACGCCGGCTACGCGGGCGCCGACCTGCTGGTGCTCGCCTCGCGCGCCGAGACGTACGGCATGGCCGTGACGGAGGCGCTCGCGCGGGGCGTTCCCGTCCTGGCGACGGCCGTCGGCGGGCTGCCGGAGGCGGTAGGGCGCACCCCCGACGGCAGCGTGCCGGGCGTCCTCGTACCGCCGGACGACCCGGCGGCGCTCAGCGGGGCGCTGCGGCGCTGGCTCGGTGAGCCCGGCGAACGCCACCGCGCGAAGGTCGCCGCACGACGGCGGCGTACCGCACTGGCCGGGTGGGAGACGACCACCAGGAGCCTGGCCAAGGCCCTCGAACAGCTCCGGCGACAGCCCCGGGAGGCCGTGTGAGCGTGACCGACAGACCCCGCTTCGCCCCCGACTGGCTGGCGCTGCGGGAGGGCGCCGACGCCGACGCCCGCGCGACGGAACTCCTCGGCCCGCTGCGGCGCCGGCTGGACGCGGACCGGTCGTGGCCGGGTGCCGTGCTCGTGGTCCGTGACCTGGGCTGCGGCACCGGTTCGATGGGGCGTTGGCTCGTCCCCCGGCTGCGCGGCCCGCAGCACTGGGTCCTGCACGACCACGATGCCGCTCTGCTCGGCCTGGCCGCCGCGCGGCTGCCGCGTACGGGCGCCGACGGCAGCCGGGTCACGGTCGCTACCCGGCGCGGTGACATCGGGCGGCTCACCGCCGAGGAGCTCTCCGGCACCGGTCTGGTGACGGCGTCCGCCCTGCTGGACCTGCTCACGCGCGCGGAGGTGGACCGGCTGGCCGCTGCCTGCGCGGGCGCGGGGTGCCCGGCGCTGCTGGCGCTTTCCGTGGCGGGGCGGGTGGAGCTGACCCCGGCGGACCCGCTGGACGCCGCGATCGGCGGCGCGTTCAACGACCACCAGCGCCGGCTCGACGACGGCCGCCGGCTCCTGGGACCCGACGCCGTCGCGGCGGCCCGCGAGCTCTTCGCGGGCCGTGGCATGACCGTACGGACGCACTCCAGCCCGTGGCGGCTGGGCGGCGCCGGTGACTCCGCGCTGACGGCCGAGTGGCTGCGGGGCTGGGTCGGCGCGGCGCGGGAGCAGCGGCCGGACCTCGCGCCGCGTGCCACCGCGTATCTGCGGCGGCGCCTGGAGGCGTGCGAGGCGGGCGAGTTGCGGGTGGTGGTGCACCACCATGACCTGCTGGCCCTGCCGGCGCCCGTGGGCGGCCCGGCATGAGCGCGTCGCGGGCGGCGCGGGCCGCGCGGGTGGCGGTGGCCGTGTGGGCTGCGCGGGCGGCGGCGGTGGCCGCGAAGGCTGCGGGGGTTCGCGGCCGCGTCGGCGTAACGGGGAGACCCGGCCGTCTCGGCGTGGCGGCCCCACGCGTCGGCACCGCGGCCGGCGCGGCCATCCTGGTGGCGGTGGTGTGGTGGCTCGGCGGCGGCCCCGTACTGGACGGGCTGCGGGGCATCGACGGCGCCACCCTGCTGGGCGCCCTGGGCCTCGGCTTGTTCACCACGGTGCTCAGCGCGTGGCGCTGGTGCCTGGTGGCGCGCGCGTTGGGCGTCCGGCTGCCGCTGGGCCGGGCCGTCGCCGACTACTACCGCGCCCTGTTCCTGAACGCGGCGCTGCCGGGCGGTGTCCTCGGCGACGTACACCGCGCGGTACGGCACGGGCGGAGCGCCGGTGACATGGGCCGGGGTGTCCGCGCGGTCGTCGTGGAACGGGTCGCGGGCCAGGTGGTCCTGGTCGCGGTCGGGGTGGCGCTGCTGTTCACGCACCCGTCGCCGGTCCTGGTGGAGGCGGGCCATGCCGTCAGGGGCGCCGTGGCGGGTACCGCCGTCGTGTGCGGGCTGGTCGCGGCGGCGGTCGTACGGGCCCGGCTCCGCCGGAAGCCGGTCACCGGGGCGGGCGGCCTCGGACAGCTTGCCCCGGGCGGCTGGGCGGGCGTGCTGGTGGCTTCCGTAGCGGTGCTGGCGGGGTATCTCGCCATGTTCCTCCTCGCCGCCCGCGCCGCCGGTTCGACGGCGCCGGCGGGCGAGTTGCTGCCGCTGATGGTGCTGGCGCTGCTCGCGATGGCGCTGCCGCTGAACGTCGGCGGCTGGGGGCCCCGCGAGGGTGTCACCGCCTGGGCGTTCGGAGCGGCGGGGCTGGGCGCGGCCCAGGGGCTGACCGTCGCGGTGGTGTACGGGCTACTGTGCCTCGCCGCGAGCCTGCCCGGCGCGGTCGTGCTCCTGGCCCGGTCGGTGACCGGGATGCGGCGGCGTCCGCAGGTCGAGTTCGAACAGGGTGTCCTCGCCGAGCATGGTGCGCCGCATCGGCGGGCGGAGCGCGTCACGCATCAGGTCCGGGCCGGGGAAGGCGAGTCCGGGGACGCCGTCGCCGAGCAGGACCGGTGCCACGGTGACGTACAGCCGGTGCAGCGCGCCCTCGTGGAGGAAGCGCGACACGGTGACGCCGCCGCCCTCCACGAGTACGCGGCGAAGGCCCCGGCGCGCGAGCTCCCGGACCACGTTGCGCGGGGCGAACGCCGCGCGGTCGGGCAGGGTCAGTACGTCCACGCCGTCCGGGCGCCGGGCGGGCGGCCGCCCGGGCGCGTCTCCGGCGGCCACGGCCCACAGGGTGGGCGCCTCGCCGTCGGTGAACACCCGGTGCCCGCGCGGTACGCGGCCGCGCGGGTCGAGGACGACGCGCACCGGGTTGTCGCCGGGGCAGGCGCGCACGGTCAGCCGGGGGTCGTCCGCGACGGCGGTGCCGGCCCCGACGACGACCGCGTCGGCGAGGGCGCGCAGGCGGTGCAGGTGCTCGCGGTCCTCCTCACCGGTGACGTAGTCCGCGTCGCCGGTGCGGCTCGCGATGAAACCGTCCAGGCTCTGGCCGAGTTGCGCGAACGTGACGTGCGGTCCGGCCAGGCACAGGGGCAGGTACCGGTCGGCCAGGGCGTCCGCCTCGGGGGAGCCGTACCGCCACCGCGTCCGGCCGTTCGCACTGCGGACCAGTCCGGCGTTGTCGGCGTCCGTGATGGACCGGATGCCGCGCAGCCGCTCCCACGCCCCGGCCGCGTCGACCGGGAGAACGACGCCGGTCACCGCACGCCCCGCCGGGAGCCCGGGGACAGCAGGGAAAGGTATGCGCCGAAACAGTCGACAAGGGCGGTCAGCAATTCCCTCCCCTTTTCGGCCGATGCCTTCGAGGGGCGGCCGATCACTCCGGATTCCGTGTAGGCGCGCATACCGAGGGAGAGCAAATGCTTCCGGTCGTCGGCGAGCCAATCGGAGGTCTCATAACCGGGCCGGACCAGTTCCGGGTGATCGTGCAGCAGGATGGACGTCTCCACTTCACCCGCGTGCATGTCGCTGGACGACGGCGTCCGCACACCGGCCCTTTCTCTTGCCGTATCCCAGTCGCCCGGACCAGGGAAAAGAGCCATGCGTGTACCGCTTCCGGCGGACTCCTGAACCACATTGCGCAATACGTAGTTGCCGCCGTGACCATTGACCAGAACCAGGTTTTCGATACCGGAGCGGCGGAGTGATCCGGCGATGTCCCGCACGACGGCATACAGCGTCGCGGCGGAAATGCTGACGGTCCCCGGCCAGGCGGCATGCTCGTGCGAGCAGGAAATCGTCACTGGTGGGAGCAGGTGTACGGGGTGGACAGCGGCAACCTCGCGGGCGATCGCGCACGCGATGACCGTGTCGGTCATCAAGGGGAGAAACGGACCGTGCTGCTCGAAACTCCCTATGGGAAGGAGCGCGACATCGGCGCGGCTCTCCTCCACATCCCGTGTTGTCGTCTCCATCGGCAGCATGCCCAATGCCGGCCTGCACGGTTGCGGCACACTCATCTTCCCCGCCCCATTCCTGTCGTCAAGTTCCCGCCCACTGCGGGAGGTTACCCGATACGATCGGGCCATGATAGATACCGATGACATGCTCCGTGACACCACCGGCCGAACAGGCGTCGAGCACGTGGTGAATGTGCAGTTGTCCACCGAGTTCGGTGTTTTTCTCGCCGCCGGCTATCTGGACCACGACCGGGGTGAGGAACAAATAGCGTTGGTGTACGGGGATATCGAGGGGGACGACGTTCTCACCCGCCTCCATTCCGAGTGCCTGACCGGGGATGCCTTCCGGTCCCGGCACTGCGAGTGCGGCGAGCAGCTCTCGGCGGCGCTGCGCGCCATCGTGAACGAGGGGCGCGGCGTCGTCGTCTACCTCCTGGGCCACGAGGGCCGTGGCATCGGCCTGCTGGCCAAGCTGCGCGCGATGCGGTTGCAGGCGGAGGGGCTGGACACGGTGGAGGCGAATCTGGCGCTCGGGTTCCCGGACGACGCCCGTGACTACCGGGTGGCGGCGGGGATCCTGCACGACCTCGGGGTGCGCTCCGTACGGCTGCTGTCCAACAACCCGCGCAAGCGCGAGGCGTTGCAACGGCACGGGGTCACGGTCGGCGCACAGGTTCCGCTGCTGATACCACCGCGTGAGGAGAACCTCTTCTACCAGCGGACCAAGCGGGAACGCCTCGGCCACCACCTCCCGCACCTGGGCCTGGAGCCGGCCCGCACGGCTCACACGGCCCACACGGCCCGCACGGCCCGCACGGCCGAGTCGTCCTGACGGGTCATCGGAGGTGGGTTGAGACAAGCTCGCTCGCGCTGCGTATTGCCTGACGACGAAGCAGTCTCGGAAGGCATGTACTCCGCCGAGGAGCACCATCGTGCACGTTGATGACAACGAACCCACCCAGTCCCTCATGGACTCCTTCCAGCGGGTGCTGGACGACCTGGACGCCGCACGCGCCGAACTCCACGCCATGGATCCCCGCGCCACCGGATCCCGCGCCCCCGGGCCTCGTGCCCCCGGCCCCCGCGCCACCGTCCCCCGCGCTCCGCGCGCCGGCTCGCCACCGCCGTACGTCACGGTGGAACCGTTGTGGGCGCGTGGCGCACCGCCCACCGTCCAGCCACGCCTCGCCCTCAAACGCGGGCGCTGGGCGGGGGTGTGCGGAGTGGGCGCGGTGGGTGGCCTCATCGTGGCGTCCACGGTGCTGACCAGCGGCGCCCTGGCGCCTGGCGAGTCCGCGCCCGCCGCGCGGCCGGACCGGCCCCCGCACCAGGGCGCATGGGGCTCCGACGGCGAGGACGCCGGTGAACGGCGCGAGGTGCCGAGGCGGACGTACCGGATCCCGCGGCTCCATCCGGGCGGCCGGTCCTCCGGGCACTACGACATCGAGGTCCGGGCGGCCGCGGCACGGTTCCAGGATCCGTCGGATCTCGTACCGGTGAGGACCGAACAACACGGCCCCGGCGCACGTACTGGTCCAACAAGCAAGCCGGAACGGACGCGATGAACGATGAAGGACGGACGAGATGACCCCACCATCAACCAGCAGAAGCGGCCGGACGTGGCGGAGCAGGAGCGTGGCCCTGCTCGCCTGTGGCGCAGTGGCCGCCGGGGGGCTCGCGGCCGCCGGCGTGAGTGTGCTGGAGCCCCGGACGGCTACGGCCTCGAGCCACCGGGAGGCCCCCCTGATATCCGGGCAGCCCCAGTTCGACACCACGGATGTGTACGCGTTCGTCAGCCCCGACCATCCGGACTCGACGACGCTGGTGGCGAACTGGCTGCCGTTCCAGGAGCCGGCGGGCGGCCCCAACTTCTTCACCTTCGCCAACGACGCGCGCTACGACATCCACGTCGACAGCGACGGTGACGCCCAGGACGACCTGCTGTACCGGTTCACCTTCACGGACCACCGCAAGAACGAGAACACCTTCCTCTACAACACGGGTGTGGTGGAGAGCCTGGACGACCCGGACCTCAACTTCACCCAGACGTACGACATCGAACTGTTGCGTCTGAAGCACGGGAAGGTCGCCTCGCGCCACCAGCTGGCGAAGAGCCTGCCGGTCGCGCCGTCGAACGTCGGCAAGGCGTCGATGCCCGACTACCAGAAGCTGCGCGACCAGGCGGTGCGGAAGGTCCCCGGTGGGCTCAAGGCGTTCGCCGGCCAGGCGGACGACCCCTTCTTCCTCGACCTGCGGGTCTTCGACCTGCTGTACGGCGGCGACCTGTCGGAGGTCGGGAACGACACGCTCAAGGGCTACAACGTCAACACCATCGCCCTGCAGGTGCCCAGCTCGTACCTCCGCGAGTCCGAGAAGCAGCCGGTCGTCGGCGTCTACGCGACGACGGAGCGCAAGAACGCCCACGGCGACTGGACGCGCGTCTCCCGGCTCGGCATGCCCCTGGTCAACGAGGTCGTCAACCCGGTCAAGGACAAGGACAGGTTCAACGCCTCCTCGCCCGAGAACGACGGGGACTTCCTGAAGAACGTCACCGAACCCGAGCTGCCGAAGCTCATCGAGGGCATCTACAAGATCAAGGCCCCGGCGGAGCCGCGCAACGACCTCGTCTCGGTGTTCCTCACCGGGGTCGAGGACCTCAATCAGCAACCGGGCGGCACGCCCTCGGAGATGCTGCGCCTCAACACCTCCATCAAGCCGGTGGCGGAACCCAAGCGGCTCGGTGTGCTGGACGGTGACAACGCCGGCTTCCCCAACGGACGGCGTCTGACGGACGACGTACTCGACATCGCACTCCAGGTCGTCGAGGGCGAACTCGTCGGCGCGAAGAACGACTTGGGCGACGCCGTCGACGCCAACGACAAGGAGTTCGGCCGCAGCTTCCCGTACGTCGCACTGCCCACCGCCGGTTCCGACGTCAAGGCGGCCGAGGTGTCCACCAAGGCCGATGCGACGGGGCTCACCGGCGGAGTCTCCTCGCTCACCTCGTCATGGGACGACAACACGGTGGTGCTCGTCTCGGCCGCGTCGGGCGCCGTGTGCGTGCTGCTCGCCGGCCTCGGCAGGGCGATGTGGTCACGCTCCCGCCGTCAGCCCGAACGCCGGTCCTGGCTCGGCTGACACCCCCCGAAGACGGCCCGGCAGCGTCCCCCTTCCCCCACGGCGCTGCCGGGCCACCCCACACGGAACCGAGGAAGGCACAACCGATGCTCGTACGGAAGCCGCAGTTCGCCCCATGGCACGGGCGGCCCGGGCGGTGGCGGATCGCGGCGGTCGTGGCGGTGGCGCTCGGGCTCACCGCCGGCTCGGTGGCGTCCGGGGCCGACGCGGACCGTTCCCCGGGCACACCGCGCGCGCTCGCCGCGACCGTGCCCGTGGAGCGGCTGGCGGCCGGGGACCTGGCGCAGGGCATCACCGGCCTGCAGCAGCACCTCAAGGCCCAGCCCCGGGACGCCACCGGGTGGGCGACGCTGGGAGCGGCGTACGTGGAGCAGGCGCGGAGCACCGGTGATCCGGCCCGGTATCCGCAGGCGGAGAAGGCGTTCGGGCGTTCGCTGGAGCTGCGCCCCGCCGACGGCAACGACGCGGCGCTCGCCGGGCAGGCTGCACTGGCCGCCGCACGCCACGACTTCACCACCGCGCTGCGCCGGGCGGACCAGGCCCTGCGGGTCAATCCGTACAGTGAACGCGCCCTGGCCACCCGGGTCGACGCCCTGGTCGAACTCGGCCGCTACGACGAGGCGTTGGGCGCGGTACGGCTCGCCGACCGGCGGCGCCCCGGCATCCCGGTCTTCACGCGGTACGCGTACGTCCTGGAGCTGCGCGGCGACGTGGGCGGTGCGCGCCGGGTGCTGCTGCGGGCGCTGGACTCGGCGTTCACTCCCGGAGATGTGGCGTACGTCGCCACCGCGCTCGGCCGACTCGCCTGGTCGCAGGGCGACTTCACCGAGTCCCTGGAGCATTTCGCGACCGCGCTGCGCGCCGAGCCCGGCCATGTGCCGGCGCGGGAGGGGCGGGGGCGTGCGTACGCCGCGCTGGGTGACACGAAACGCGCGGTGAGTGATCTGGAGGAGGTGGTGCGGCGCCACCCGTTGCCGGGCCAGTTGGCCGTGCTGGGTGAGGTGTACGAGGCGCTCGGCCGGCGCGACCGGGCCGAGGAGCAATACGCGCTCGTGCGGACCTGGACCCGGCTGGCCCGCGCGAACGGTGTCGCCACCGATCTGGAGCTTGCCCTCGTCGAGGCCGACCACGGCGACGCCGCCGGGGCGCTGGCCTCGGCGCGGGCCGAATGGGCACGGCGCCGGAGCGTCCACACGGCGGACGCGCTCGCCTGGGCGCTGCACGCCAACGGCAGGGACGAGGAGGCGCTGACGTACGCGAAGCAGGCGGCCGCCCTGTCCCCCGGCCATCGCGACGCCTCGTTCCTCTTCCACCGGGGCATGATCGAACGCGCGCTGGGCGACGACGCGGCCGCGCGCCGCGATCTGCGTGCCGCGCTGGCTCTGAACCCGGGCTTCTCGGTGACGGGCGCCCGTGAGGCGAAGGCCGCCCTGTCCGCCCTGTCCGCCCTGTCCGGCCTGTCCGGTCTTCAGGGGGAGTCGTGAGCCGCCGTACCGCCGCCTGCGCCCTCGCCACGCTGGTCACGGGCGCTGCCCTGGCCCTGCTCCCCGCCCACGCGGCACAGGCGCACCCGTTGGGCAACTTCACCGTCAGCCAGTACGACGGTCTCGTCGTCGCCCCGGGCGAACTGAGCGTGGAGCATGTGGAGGACCTGGCGGAGATCCCGGCCTCGCAGGCACGCGGGCGCATCGACGCCGACGGGGACGGCCGGCTGGCGCCCGCCGAGCTGTCGGCATGGGCGCGGACGCGTTGTGACACGGCGGCGAAGGGCGCCCGGCTCGTGGTCGAGGACAGAACCGCCCGCTCCTTGGCGGCCGGAAGCGCGAAAGCGGAGGAGCGTCCGGGACAGGCGGGGTTGCGTACGCTGCGTGTGACGTGCGCGCTGACCGCACCCCTGCCGGCCGATGAGCGTACGCGCCTCATGTACGCACCGGCGCCGGTGGCGGCCGGAGCGGGGTGGCGGGAGATCACCGCGCGGGGCGACCGGATGACGCTCGCGGGGTCCGACGTGCCGGCCGGCTCCGTCTCCGGGCGGCTCACCGCCTACCCGGACGATCTGCTCTCCTCGCCGCCCGACTCCCGGTCGGCCGCGTTCTCCGTGCGTTCCGGCGGACCGGCGCTGGAGGGCGGGCAGGACGGTACGGAGGCCTCCCCGGCGACCGGCGTGCTCCCGCGCGGCGCGGACCGCTGGGCGCAGGCGCTGACCGGACTGGTGGCCCGGCACGACCTGACGGCGGGTTTCGCGGCGCTCGCGCTCGGCGCGGCCCTGCTGCTGGGCGCCATGCACGCGCTGGCCCCGGGGCACGGCAAGACCATGATGGCCGCCGCGGCGGCGGGCGGCCGCAGTTCACGGCGCGACATGCTGGCGCTCGGGGCCTCGGTGACCCTCACTCACACCCTGGGCGTGTTCGTCCTCGGCGCCCTGGTCACCGCGGGCTCGGCGGCGGCGCCCACGGTGGTGTCCTGGCTGGGCATCACGAGCGGCACCCTGGTGGCGGTGGCGGGCGCGCTGCTGCTGCGCCGGGCGTGGCGGCGGCGCCGGCATCACACCCATGGTCACGTACACGGACACGGACAAACCCACACTCACGAGCACGGGCACGGGCACGAGCACGGGGATCACGGCCATTCCCACTCCCATCTCCCGCCCGCTCCCGGCCTGCGCGGGGTGATCCTCCTCGGCCTGGCCGGCGGGCTGGTGCCGAGTCCGTCCGCCGTGGTCGTGCTGATCGGGGCGGCCGCCCTCGGCCAGGCGTGGTTCGGCTTCCTGCTCGTCCTGGCGTACGGGGCGGGCGTCGCGCTCACCCTCGCGGGGGCCGGGCTCGCCGTGGTGCGGTTGTGGGACACCACGACGCGCAGGCTGGCGCGGCGGCCCCAGGGCAGGGTCTTCACACTCGCCCACCGGTCGGCACCGCTCGCCACGGCCGCCGTCGTGCTGGCGCTGGGGTGCGGGCTGGTACTCAGAGGGGCAGCGACGGCCCTGGCGTGACGGCGGGCAGCGCCTGTTCGGTCCAGATGGTCTTGCCCTCGCGCGTGTAGCGGGTCCCCCACCGCTCGGTGAGCTGGGACACCAGGAACAGTCCCCGGCCGCCCTCGTCGGTGGAGCGGGCGCGGCGCAGGTGCGGTGAGGTGCTGCTGGTGTCGGACACCTCGCAGATGAGGTGGCGGTCACGGATGAGCCGGAGGTGGATCGGTCCGCCGCCGTACCGGTAGGCGTTGGTGATCAGCTCGCTGACGATCAGCTCGGTGGTGAAGAGCATCTCCTCCAGTCCCCACTCGGCGAGCTGACGTGCCGTCAGTGTGCGGGCGCTCGCGGCGGCGGTCGCCTCCACGGGCAGTTCCCAGGTGGCCACCTTCTCCGGCGCGAGGACCCGGGTACGGGCCAGGAGCAGGGCCACGTCGTCGGTGGGGCGGTCCTGCAGCAGCGTGTCGCGCACCGCGCCGCAGGTGTCCTCCAGCGTGCGGGCCGGCCCGGTCAGGGCCGCGCACAGGTCCGCCACCCGCTCGTCGACGTCCCGCTCGTCGGCGTCCCGGTCGCCGGCCTGGACGAGGCCGTCGGTGTAGAGGGCCAGCAGGGTGCCTTCGGGCAGGTGCAGCTCGGCGGACTCGTACGGCAGTCCGCCCAGGCCCAGCGGCGGGCCCGCGGGCATGTCGAGGAGGCTCACCCGCCCGTCCGGGGTGACCACGGCGGGCGGCGGGTGACCTGCGCGGGCGAAGGCGCAGTGCCGTGAGACCGGGTCGTACACCGCGTACAGGCAGGTCGCGCCGACGACCTGGCGGGAGAGGTCGTCGGCCGGTCCCTGCTCGGCGGCCAGCCGGTCCACGAGGTCGTCGAGGTGGGTGAGCACCTCGTCGGGCGTGAGGTCGAGGCTGGCCAGGGTGTGCAGGGCGGTGCGCATGCGGCCCATGGTGGCCGCGGCGTGGAGGCCGTGGCCGACGACGTCGCCGACGACGAGGGCGACGCGGAGCCCGGAGAGCGGGATGACGTCGAACCAGTCGCCGCCGACACCGGCCGCGGCGTCGGCGGGCAGGTAGAGGTGGGCGACGTCGGCGGCCGGGTGCCGGGGCACGACGTGCGGGAGCAGGCTGTGCTGGAGGGTGAGCGCCGCCGCGTGCTGCTGGGTGTAGCGGCGTGCGTTGTCGATGCAGACGGCGGCACGGGAGGCGAACTCCTCGGCGAGGGTGACGTCGTCCTCCTCGAACGGTTCGATCCGTCGGGTGCGCCACAGGCTGAGCAGGCCGAGTACGAGTCCCCGCGCGACCAGCGGCACGACCAGCAGGGCGTGGATGTCCGGGCCGGGGGTGTGCTGTGCACGCCCGGGCTCCATGGAGAGCCACGCGGCGGGGCCCTCCAGCCGGGCGTCGAGGATGGGTTTGCGTTCGGCGAGGCAGCGGGCCTGGACGGTGCCCGGCGGGACGTGCAGCGTATGGCCCACCGGGTGCATCAGCCCGGCGGCGTCCGGCGGGTCGCTGCGTACCGCCGCGCGGCGCAGGGGTCCGACCATGTCCTGGAGGGGCTCCTCGCCGCGGGCGACCGGTTCCAGCAGGTCGACGGAGACGCAGTCGGCGAGGTCCGGAACGGCCACCTCGGCCAGCTCCCGCGCCGTCTCGGTCACGTCCAGGGTGGTCCCGATGCGGGCGCTGGCCTCGTTGAGCAGGGCGAGCCGGCGGCGGGCCCGGTAGCGGTCCGTCACGTCCTCGACGGTCTGGGTCACGCCGAGGGTGCGCCCGGAGGGGTCCTGCATCCGGAACGCCGACACCGACACGACCAGTTCGCGGCCGGGGTCCCGGCGCAGTACGCAGGGCTGCTCGGTGAAGACCGAGGACCGGCCGGTCTCCAGCACGTCCTGAAGCTGTGTCTCCACCGTGTCGGTGTCCCGCTGGATGAGGAAGTCGCTGATGCACAGCCCCCGGTGCTGATCGACCGGAATCCCGCTGAACCTGGCGATCGCCCGGTTCACCCGCAGGATGGTCAGGTCGGGGGCGTGGACGGACAGCCCGATCGGTGAGCGGCTGAACAGCCCGTCCAGGACCGACCGGTCCGTCTCCCACTGGATCACTTCCTCGGCGGGCGCGCCGACGAGGAACCACTCCTGGCGGGTGCCGTCCCGCACGATCGAGCGGGCCCGGCAGCCCACCTCGACCCGCCGGCCGTCGCGGTGCCGGACGGGTACGACCCCGAACCAGCCCCGGTCGCGTACGCAGGCCGCCACGGCGTCCGTGACGACGCCCGCGTCGCGCGGGTCGATCAGGAATCCGGCCGCCGGCCGCCCCAGCGCCTCCTCGGCGGGGTATCCGAGCAGCGCCTCGGCCCGTTCGCTCCAGCCGACGACCGTGCCCCGGTCGTCCAGCACCGCCGAGGCCGAGCGCCGCACGGCGAACGGGTCTTCGGGACCCTCACTGAACGTCGTCACCGGTGTGTCCATCGCTACCACTCTCGCACCATATGATCCGGACCGTGCCGGTGGTGGTGGTCGGCGTGGCTCCCCGCCGCGCCGGTGGGGCGCAGCGCTCTGGCGAGGAGCACCGCCACGTCGTCCTGCGCCGCCGAGGGCAGCAGCCGGCCGAGGACGCCGTCGCAGATCTCGTCCAGCGGGCGGTCGGGGCGGCCCAGTGACCGGGCCAGCTGGTCCATGCCCTGGTCGAGGTCCCTGTCGCGGGCCTCGATGAGGCCGTCGGTGTAGAGCACGAGGAGGCCGCCGGGCCTCAGGGGCACGCGCTCGGGCCGGAAGTCCCGTACGCCCGTGCCCAGGGGTGTGCCGGGGGGCCCGTCGAGGAACGTGATCCTCCCCCCGGCATCGGCCACGGCGGGCGGTGGATGGCCGGCCCGGGCGATGACACAGTCCCCGGTGGCAGGGTCGTGGACGGCGTAGACGCAGGTCGCCATCTCGTTCTCGCCGAGGTCGGCCACGGCGGCGTCCAGGGAGACGAGCATGCGGGCCGGTGGGGTGTCCTGGCGCGCCAGGGTCCGTACCGCCGTGCGGAGCTGTCCCATGACGGCCGCCGCGTGGATCCCGTGCCCCATGACGTCCCCGATGACGAGACCGGTCCTGCCGCGGGGCAGGGCGATGGCGTCGAACCAGTCGCCGCCTACCTCGTGGTCGCTGGCGGGGAGGTAGCGCCCGGTGAGTTCCAGGCCGGTCACGTCCGGCAGCGCGTTGCTGGTGAGGCTGCGCTGCAGGGTGAGGGCCGCTTCCCGCTGGCCGGTGTACATGAGCGCGTTGTCGATGTTGAGCGCCGCCCGGGCGACGAGCTCGTCGATGAGTACGCAGTCCTGCTCGTCGAACGGCTCACGGCTGCGGGTGCGGGTCACCACCACGGCGCCGAGCACCTTGCCGCGCGCGATCAGGGGCACCAGGCGGGCGGAGCCGAGACGGGTGCTGAGGTAGGTACGCAGCTGCTCGGCTCCCGGATCGCTGACCAGCGCGGGGATGTCGGTCTGGTAGAGGTTCATGGGGTGCCCGTCGGCGATGACCCGCTCGTACACCGACCCGAGTGGGAGCTGGTAGGTGCGGCCCACCGCCAGTGGCCCGGCGGGGGCGGACGGGTCGGTGAACGCGATCGCGACGCGGCGCACCACGCCGCGGGTCGACGCGCCGGCCTCGTCGGGGTCCAGCACCTTCTCGCGCAGGTGTACGTCGGCCGAGTCGGCCAGCCGGGGCACGAGGACGTGCACGACCTCTTCGGCGGTCTGCCGCAGGTCCAGGGTGGTGCCGATGCGGGTGCCGGCCTCGGCGAGGAGGGCGAAACGCCGGCGTGCCCGCTCGGCCTCGGCCTGCGCCCGCTGCCCGTCGGTGATGTCGATGAGGGAGGCGACCAGGCCGAGGCGCCGGCCGGCGTTGTCCAGCAGCGGCGCGTACGAGCAGGACCAGGTCCGTTCGCGGCCGGGGTCGGCGGGGGTGTGGCCGGTGCGGCGGACGTCGACCACCGCCTCGCCGCGTTCCAGGACCTGCCGCATCACCGTCTCCAGCGCGGCGGCGTTGATCCCCGGCGCGACGTCGGCGAGCCGTTTGCCGAGGTGGTCGCGGGCCGGGACGCCGTTCATCCGTGCCAGGGCCTCGTTGACGCGCAGGAAGCGGAGATCGGGTCCGAGGAGGGCGAGGCCGATGGGTGACTGGGTGAAGAGCCCTTCCAGGGCGGCCAGCGAATCGCGCATGTGCAGGACCGCCGAGGTCTGTACGGCGATGGCGAGGATGCCGGTCCGTCCCTGCCGGTCGGCCGCCGGGCAGATCCACATCTCCATCCGCACGAGGTGCCCGTCGCGGTGCCGTACCGGGAGGGTGGCGGCCACGGCCTCCCCGGCCATGACCCTTCCGGCCAGCTGCTCGGCCAGTTCCCAGTTGGCCTCGGGGACCAGTGCCGGCTTCGCGTGCCGGCCGATGATCTCCTCCGGGGCGTGGCCCAGCACGTCCTGGGCGGCGAGCGACCACTCGACGATGTGGCCGTCCGCGTCGGACCTCCACAGCGCGATCGGGAGCAGGTCACGGAGCACTCCGGCGTACCCCACCGCGGTCAGGGGCTGATCGGGTGCACCACTGGTCGACTCGTGCGTGTCCAACGCGATGACCTCACCACGGGGGCATGACGCCTCTGCTCGCGAAACCTCTCCTCAAGGCTCAAATACCGGTAAATCATCCTATCCGAGGCGTCAGTGACCGCGCTTCGCGGCAGGGTGCCGTACCAGGTGCAGCGCGGTGGCCGCGACGAGGAGCGTCACGCAGGCGGTGAACGTCAGCCCGGCGCGTTGCAGGCCCAGCCACATCGTCAGCGCGCCCACACCGACGACCGGCAGCGAGATGCCCGTGTAGGCGACGACGAAGAACGAGGAGATGGTGGCCGCCCGGTGCGCGGGAGGCGCCGCCTCGCCGACGGCGGTCAGCGCGGCACGGAAGGCGAGGCCCTGGCCGAGCCCGCCGCAGACCGCGCCGGCCACCATCAGCGGCAGGGCCTTGGCCCACAGGGACGCGCCGACGAGGAGGAGCCCCGCGACCAGCACCAGGCAGCCGAGCGGCAGTGCGGTCCCCGCCGCCACCCGGCTCGTCAGGGACTGCCCGATGGTCGAGGAGAGGAACACCGAGAAGACGACGAGTCCGGAGACGGCGAGGTTGCCGATTCCCAGGGTGTGGGAGACGAAGCTCGGCGCCACCGCGGTGAACAGGCCGAGGAGCGAGAATCCGGCGAAGGCGGCGAGGGAGGAGGGCGCGAAGACGCCACGGACCTGCGACGGTACGTACAGTCCCAGCGGCCTCGGCCGGGCCTTCAGCCGCGCGCCCCGGACCGTCTCCGGCAGGAGCAGGACGATGACGCAGGCGATGCCCACCAGCGCGAGGTGGGCCAGGAAGGGCAGGGACAGCGGCAGCGGGGCGTACTCGGCGAGCAGCCCGGCCAGCAGCGGGCCGCAGCCGAGGCCGCCCATGTTCGCCGCGGTCGCGGCGAGGCCCGCGCGGGACCTGTGCTCCGGCGGCGCGAGCTCCAGCACGGTGGCCGTGCCCGCCCCGCTCAGCAGCCCGGCCGAGAAGCCCGACAGGACCCGGCCGGCGAAGAGGGCGGGCAGGCCGCCTTCGAGCAGGAAGCAGACGGCGCTGGCCGCGGCCAGGACCAGCGCGTACAGCAGGACGGGGCGCCGTCCCGCCTCGTCGGAGTAGTTGCCGACCAGCAGGAGGGTGAGGATCACGCCCACGGCGTAGCTGGCGAAGACGACCGTCACCATCAGTTCGGAGAAGCCGAGTTCCTGGCGGTACAGCCCGTACAGCGGGGTGGGGAGCGTCGTACCGGCCATGCCGATGGCGAAGACCGCGGCCGCCGCCAGGTAGGCCCGGCGCCTCTCGTGGTGGGGGCGGCTGCGCCGGGACTCGGGGGATGTGCGGGTCATGACGATCACACTAGGAAGAAGAGTGATCATTCTCGAAAGTCATCACGCACGAAACGCCCATAATGGGCTCGGAGGATGAGCCGTGGGAGAACACACCGTCCGCGAAGGCTCCTTCCGTCACCGCGGGGCCGAGCTGTTCTACGAGGAGGCCGGCCACGGGCCTCCGGCGCTCTACGCGCACGGCGGGTTCGCCGGCCGGGCCGCCGAGGACCGGATGGGCCTGTTCGACTGGGCGCCGGTCGTGGACGCGGGGCGGCGCCTGGTCCGTTACGACGCCCGGGGACACGGCCGCTCCACCGGCGAACCGGTGACCGGCGACTACACCTACCCCTCCCTCGCGGGTGATCTGCTGGCCCTGCTCGACCATCTGCGCGCCGACCGGCCGGTCGACGCCATGGGCGCGTCCATGGGGTGTGCCACGGTGCTGCACGCCGCCGTCCAGGCACCCGAACGGTTCGCCCGGCTGGTCCTGCTCGTCCCGCCCACGGCCTGGGCGACGCGCGAGGCGTACGCGCGGCGCAACCGCGAGTCCGCGGACACGATCGAACGGGAAGGCGTGGACGCCTGGCTCGCCGGCCGGGCACGTGCCCCTCGCCCCGCGGTCGTGGCCGACGTCCCCGACGTACCGCCGACGCCCGACGAGCGGGTCCTGCCGTCGGTCCTGCGGGGCCTGGCGCTGTCCGACCTGCCTCCCCCGGCGGCACTCACCCGGCTGCGCCTGCCCGCCCTGATCCTGGCCTGGGCGGACGACCCCGGGCATCCCCTGTCGACGGCGGAGACGGCAGCCGGACTGCTCCACGCCGAGCTGCATGTGTCCAGGACCCGCGCCGACGTCCGCACCTGGGGCGAACGCGTCGCGGAGTACCTGTCCCGGCCCCGGCCGTGACGGAGCGTCGCGACGGACTCCCGGCCGCCCGTATCGTGGCCCGCGTACAACGCCCCGGGAAGACGAGGAAGAAGCCACATGACCACCCCCGCCCTCACGGCCGAGCAGGCGCGCGCCCAGCTGGACGAGCTGACCGTCATCGACGTACGCACCCCCGGGGAGTACGCCTCCGGCCACCTGCCCGGCGCCCACAACATCCCCCTCGACCACCTGGACGCCGCCCTGCCCGCCCTCAGGACGGCCACCGGCCGCGGCCGCCTGCTCATGGTGTGCGCCTCCGGCACCCGCTCCGCCCGGGCGTGCGAGGCCCTGGCCGGGCACGGCATCGCCGCCGCCACCCTCACCGGTGGGACCACCGCCTGGATCGCGTCCGGCCATGACGTCCACCGGCCCGCCGGTGCCCGCACCGCCTGGGCCATGGAGCGCCAGGTCCGCCTCGCCGCCGGGTCCCTGGTCCTGGCGGGGCTCCTCGCGGGGCGGCGCCGGCCGGCCGCACGCCTGCTGTCCGCCGGCGTGGCGGGCGGCCTGGTGTTCTCCGCGCTCACCGACACCTGCGGCATGGCCCGCGTCCTGGCCAAGCTGCCGCACAACCGTCCCCGCGCCGCCGACCTGGAAGCCACTCTCGCCTCCCTGACGGACTGACGGACCGACGGACCGACGGACCGACGGTTCGCGGACCCGTAGACCCGATGGGCGCAACACCACGTGCCGCCCACGTCGCACGACCCTACGGTCGTAGTCCTCAGCCGGCCCCTTGCCGGGGGCCGACGTGACGGACCCAGAGGGCACCTGATGCATGGTCACCACAGCCGTACCGACGGCCGGAACAGCCGGAACACCATCGGCAGGCTCACCACGACGGCGCTGTGCGCGTCGGCCGTCCTGATGCTCGCCGCCCCCGCCTCCCGGGCCGCCGCTCCCGGACCCGGCGAACGCGCGGACTGGGACGCCATCGCCCGGTGCGAGTCCAGCGGCAACTGGCAGGCCAACACGGGCAACGGGCATTACGGCGGGCTTCAGTTCAAGCAGTCCAGCTGGGTGGCCGCGGGCGGCCTGAAGTACGCGCCGCGCGCGGATCTGGCCACCAAGGCCGAGCAGATCGCCACGGCCAAGCGGCTCGCCGCGATGCAGGGCATGGACGCCTGGACGTGCGCCCGGCGGCGCTGAGGACCGGCGGGGCGCTGAGGACCGGCGGGGCGCTCAGAAGTCGCCGTAGTTGACCTGCCACGTGGGCAGGCCCATGCGGCGCCACACGGCGACCACGCGATCCCGGTCGTCCAGGGAGACCCGTACCGCGAAGCGGTGGCGGACGTGCCGGTCGAACAGCTCGGCCTTCACGACGTCGTCGCGGCGGCCGTCACCGGCGGCCCGCATCCACAGCTCGTCGTACGGCACCTCATGCCGTCGCAGCCACTCCTCCGTCTTCTCCCGGTGCTCCTCGCCTCGTCCCGAGAGCAGCACGATGACGTCGTCGTCCGCGCGCCGGAAGGAGTGCAGGGCCTGGCGCACCGAGACGTTGAGCAGGTCCTCGTCGCAGCGGGTGAAGTCGTACGGGCCGCGGTCCCCGCGCAGCGCGAGGGTGCCGTCGATGTCGCACATGACCGCCGACGGGAGCGACGGGTCGGCGACGTAGGGCTCCACGGGCGGCTGGTCGTTCAGCCACGCGTCGGTGAGCCGCCAACCGCCCCTCGTGGCCTTGGCGTGCTTGTCGGCCAGCAGGCGGATGATCTCCTCCCCCACGGACCGCTCCCGCTCGCCGTCGCGCCGTATGCACTCCTCCACCGGTACGTCGGTGAAGTCGTGCACGACGAACGTCGCCTGCCCGCCGACGGCGGCCTTGAGCCGCTTGGGGATGTGGGGCGTCAGATGGGTGTTGTCGACGACCACGTCGAACCCGCCGTCGACGGCCGCCCGGACCGCCGCGTCCTGGATGGCGAGCACCGTCTGCTCGTGCGCGTGGGAATTCCGCTCCTGGGTGGGGATGTCCAGCATGGTGCGCAGGTCGTCGAGGTTGACCCGGCGCATCCGGCCCTCGGACCGGGCCTGGAGCGCCCGCGCCGCGGTCGTCTTCCCCGATGCCGGAAGGCCCGTCATCACATGTACTACGGGCAGCACTGGTCAGTTCTCCTCGTCGTTCTTGAAGGGATCGGACGCCTCCGGCCGCACCGAACGGTACGTCACCAGCTCGGTCGGGCGGCCGTCCAGGCGCAGGAACATCGCGGGGCGGACCGCGGCGTCCGGCAGGGCCTTCACGGCGCGCGCGAAGGCGGCGCGGTCGCCGGCCAGCGGGGCGAGGGAGCGGTAGGCGTCGTCGATGGCGCGCTCGCGGTCCGCCACGTCCTTCTCGATCCGTGCGATCACCTCGCGCACCCAGGCGTCGAACTCGTCCGGCACCTGTTCCAGCAGCGCGTCCAGCGGCCGCCCGCCCGACGCCGTGATGTCCGCCGCCGAGCAGCCCAGCGCCTGGGCGATCTGCCTGGCGGGCAGGTGCGCGAACCGCTGGATGCCGTGGCCGCGCCAGATGTCCCGCTCGGTGACACCCGTCAGGACCTTGTGGAGGCGTACGTACTCCGACAGCTTGGCCTTCGCCCGCACCCCGGAGGCGAAGCGCAGCACGAAGCCCTCCGCGTCCGTGCCGGTGGCGGCCCGGCCGTCGGGCAGCGTGTTCGACTCGGTCAGGGCCAGCAGCTCGGCCAGCGGCATGGCCGGGCGGACCGTGACGACGGAGCCGACCGGCTCCCAGGCGGGGGCGGCGTCGGCCAGGGGTATCTCCGTGCCGTCCTTGGCGAAGGCGGCGAGCAGCACCAGGTCCCGGCGGTCGCCGTAGTCGACGACGATACGGTTCTGCGGGTAGAGGATCTCCGCGAGGTACGTCACGCCCGGGGTGAGGCCCGAGGTGTCCTTCCCGTCGAGCCGGCGCTGCGCCCAGGTGGCCTGCGTGCTGATGAACGACCCCTTGGACGCGACGCGCCACCGGCCGGCGTAGTGGAAGACCACGGCGAGGCTGCCGTCGACCTTGTCGTACACCTCGAACGGTTCGTCGGGCAGAGCGGGGGCGTAGGGCTGACCGGCCTCGTGCTCCCCGACGTTGAAGAACTTCGGCAGCGGCAGCGCGACGACCTCGCCGGTGACGTCGTCGGCGACGAGCCCGCGGCAGCGCATGGTGACGCGGTTCCAGATCCGCTCGTACTGGCAGGTCCGTGTGTACGTGTAGATGGACAGCGGCAGTTCTGGGTGCGCCTTGCGAGTGACGTGACCGGCGTCGAGCGCCGTCGCCAGTTCCTGCGGCGGCAGCAGCTCGTGAAGAGTCAGGTATGCCTGGCTCATTGGGGTCCTCCCGTTCGAGATGGGGCATTGTCGCCTCCGGGAGGCCGTGGACGACAGCGAATAAGTCCCGTGGTCCACCCGTGGTCCGCTGCGGCCGGATGCCGGAATCCTCATCATCCGTACCGGCAAGGGCAGTTGCCCGGTTCCTCGCAGGGGGGGGCGGTGACGACCGGATGGCGCCCTGGCCGTCCTGCGGCGGGCGCGGGCCGGTCCTCGCGCGCGTGCCGGTGGCCGGGGACGCGAGGAAGGCGGCCGGGACTACGACCGGCGGCGGGGCTTGCCGCGCTTGGCGCCCTTGGCGGTGCCGGAGCCGCCGCGGGGACCGCCCTTGCCGGTCGGCTTGCCCGCCGCGGGCTTGCGCCGGTCGGCGCCGCTCTTGTCGGGGCGCTTGCCCTTCGGCTGGGCGGGGGTCTGCGGGCCCCGGGTGCTGTTGACGGTCCGCCCGCGGACGATCCCGATGAAGTGCTCCACCAGGTCGGTGGTCCGGTCCTCCGGCCACGACAGCGCGACGCGCGACTGGGGGGCGTCCGACACGGGCCGGTAGGTGAGGTCCTTGCGGTGGTGCAGGCGGGCGAGGGACTGCGGGACGACGAGGAGGCCGATCCCCGCCGCCACCAGCTCGATGGCGTCCGCCGTCGTGGCGGGGCGCTCGATCGCGGCCAGGCCGGGCGGACGTTCCCAGCCGAGGGTGTCGTCGAGGGGGTGCAGCACGATGTCGTCGGCGAGGTCCTCGGCGGTCACCTCCTCGACCGCCGCCACGACGTGGTCCTTGGGGATCACGACCACGGTCGTCTCGGCGTAGAGCGGGATCGCGCTGAGGTCCGTCCGGTCGATCGGCAACCGCACGAGGCCCGCGTCCGCGCCGCCGTTCCGCAGCATGTCGGGTGCTTCGGCGGCGGACACCTGGACGAGGGTCAGCGGGACGTCGGGCAGCCGCTCGTTCCAGATCCGCACCCACTTGGCCGGCGTCACACCCGGGACGTAGGCGAGCCGGAAGGAAGGGGATGCGTCGGAGCCTGTCACCCCGACAGATTACCCGCCGTGGTCGGCGGTCGTGGTCATCGGTCGCTCGCATGCTCGATACCCTTGACACATGACGTCGCACCAGAGCACCCAGACGATGAAGCCCGCGACCGCGGCGAAGAAGCTGGGTGTGTACCTCGAGGCCACCCCCGCGGAGTTCCAGGAGGGTGTCGTCTCGCGCACCGAGCTGGCCGCGCTGCAGACCGATCCGCCCGAGTGGCTGCGTGAGCTGCGCCGCAACGGCCCGCACCCCCGGCCCGTGGTCGCGGCGAAGCTCGGCATCTCCATCTCCGGTCTCGCACGGGGCGGCATCACGGACCCCCTGACCACGGAGCAGATCGACGCGCTCAAGGCGGAGAGCCCCGAGTGGCTGGTGCGGGAACGCGCGGTCCAGGCCGAGGTCCGCAAGGAAGCGGTGCGGATCAAGGAGAAGAAGGCCGAGCGGGGCGATCAGCCACGCGCCTGACGCTCCTCCTGGGGGGCCGGACCGGCCCGGGAGGCGGCGCCGGGGCAGCGGGCCTACGTTGGACATGTGCGTGCCCATGACTTGGCCGAGCCCTATCCGTACGTCACGACGGACGACGACGCGATCGACGCCGCCCGGCTGCTGGCCGAGAACTCGCTGCCGGCGCTGCTCGTCCTGGACGCGGACGGGCTGCCGCACGCCATCGTGCCCGGGTCGCAGCTGCTGCGGCGGCTGGTCCCGGCGTACGCGATCGACGACCCGCTGCTGGCGTCCTCCGTCGACGACCGGATGGACGCGGAGATCGCCGAGAAGCTGCAAGGGCTCACGGTCGCCGAGTGGGTGCCGCGGCGGCTCTTCCCGCCTCCGTACGTGGGACCGGACGCCACACCGATGGAGGTCGCGGCGCTCATGGCACGTACGCACAGCCCCCTGGTCGCGGTGGTCGAGCGCGAGGGTGACGGCCGGGTGCGCCTCCTGGGCACGGTGACCGCCGCCCGCCTCATCAGGTACGTCCTCGTCCGGTTCGGCCGGAGCGGGAATCGCTGAGGCCGCCCCGGGTACCCGGGGCTCCCGGTGACCCCGGCGATACCGAGGGAGGAGACGCACTCATGGCTCACACCGACGTCCCGGAAGTCCTGGGCGCGATCAAGGACGCCGACTTTCCGGCGGACAAGGACACGCTCGTGTCGGCGGCGCAGCGCGCCGGCGCCTCCGAGGAAGTGATCAAGGCTCTGCGGGGCATCCCGGCGGAGCAGTACACCAACCGCGAGGACGTGGCCCGCTCGGTGCGGGTGGACCCCGACGCGGATCTCGGGCACAGCCGCGGCCAACGGGCGGCGCAGGCACGGCAGGGCGGGAAGCCCGGCCTGTCGCAGCACCTGCGGGACGCGCCGAAGCCGCCGGTGCAGGAGGAACTGGACCAGTGAGCCGGCTCAGGGCCGGACGGGGATGAGGAGGGCGGTGACGTTGTCGTGTCCGCCGGCGTGGAGGGCGTACGTGACCAGTGACCGCGCCTGGGCCGGCAGCCCGCCGGGGCCGGGCGGCCGGTGGCGGGCGAGTGCGTCCCGCAGGGCGTCGGCGTCCGGCAGGTAGCGCCACAGCCCGTCGGTGCACAGCAGCAGACGGCCCGGTACGGAGGGCCTCAGGCTCCGGAGGCGGGGTGCCGGTTCGCCGGCGTCCGCGCCCAGCCACGCGGTCAGCGCCTCGTGCTCGCCGGTGTCGTCCTCGGTCAGCACCGTTCCAGGGCCCTGGTCGGGCAGCCAGTAGGCGCGGCTGTCCCCGACCCAGGCGCACCAGAAGCCCCCGGGGCCGACGACGGCGGCGGCGTACGTACAGGCGGGTGCGGCAGCCGGGGACGCGGCCAGGGGGCTGACCGCGCGCCCCGCCGCCAGGGTGGCGTCGTCGAGCGCGGTCTCCGGCAGCGCGCCCGCCTCCAGGCGCTCCCGCAGGGCGCGGGCGCCGACCTCGGCGGCGACCTGCGCCGCCCGCTCCGCCCGGGGCGACATCGACACCCCGTCGCACACGACCCCGACCGTCCACGCCCCGGTCGCGGTGAGCGCCGTGGTGAGCGCCATGGCGTCGGCGTTGACGCCCCGCCGCTTGCCGCGGTCGCTGACTCCCGCGGCACCACCGTCGGTCGTGAGCTCCAGGTGGGAACGGAACGCCGGCTGGGCTTCGCCGCAGTCCCAGCAGTGGCCGTCGGGGGCCACGGTTCCGCCACACACCACGCAGCCCGGAATCCTCGTCATCGGGCGTTGATCCTGCCAGGCCGGCCGCCGGCCCGCCCCTCCGTTTCGTCAGGTGATCGCGGCGCCCCGCCACACCACCATCGCCACATCGATGGCCGCCACGGCGATCGCGGCGATGAACGGCACCTCGGGCCGGCGGCGCCCGAGGAGGGCCCCGGTCACGGCCGTCACCACGGCCACCGCCACCGCGACCGGGCCGACGGCGCCGGAGCCGACGGCGCCCGAGCCGCCCGTGCCCGGCGGCGGCCCGGCGAGGGCGAGGACCACGGAGGCGGCCACCAGCGGAACCGGCAGCAGCAGCCGTACCCGTGCCGGACCCAGGCGCTGCGGCCAGCCGCGTACCCCGACGGCCAGGTCGGAACCGATGTCCGGAAGGACATTGCCCAGATGCGCGCCCACGCCCACCAGCGCCCCGGAGACGACGACCCACCAGGCCGGCCAGGGGCTCCCGGGCAGGCTCAGCGTGACGAAGGCGGGCAGCGCGGCGAAGCCGATCGCGTACGGCAGCCAGGACAGCGCCGTCGCCTTCACGCCCAGGTCGTACGCCCACGCCGCACCCACGCCCACCAGGTGGACGCTTCCGGCGAGCGGACCGCAGGCGAGGGAGAGCGGCACGGCGAGGACCAGCGCCACGGTGGCCGCACCCCACACGGCCGTCGTGCCGACGGCCCCGGACACCACCGGTTTGGCGGACCGTCCGGCGGCCCGGTCGCGGGCGGCGTCGACGGCGTCGTTGCACCAGCCCACCGACAGCTGGCCCGCCAGCACCGCGGCGGCGATCAGCAGGCAGCCGCGCCCGTCGTGCCCGGCCGCCGCCGCCAGTACCGTCACCAGGACGGTGACGGCGGCGGCCGGGCCGGGGTGACAGGCCATCAGCAGGCCGCCGACGACACCACTGTGTCCGTACGCGGGCCGGTCGGTGGCGTTCACGGGCCGAGCGTAGGCGCTCATCGGGCGAACGGCCGGTCCGAGCGGTACGGCGACACGGCACAAGGGCACACATGGGGGACCGACGTCGCCGACCTGGAGCTCTGATGACCCGGATCGCAGCCGTTCACGGAGTCCTGCCGCCGCACCGGCACACCCAGCGCGAGATCACCGACATGGTGGCCCGTCACTGCCTGCCCGCCGGCGCCGACCGGCGCGTACTGGACCGGCTGCACGAGGGCGCGCGGGTGCGCTCCCGCCACATGGCGCTCCCGCTGGACCGGTACGGCGGGCTGGACGGTTTCGGCGCGGCCAACGACGCGTTCATCGACGGCGCCGTGGAGCTGGGGGCCGAGGCGGTCACCGGGGCGCTGCGCGGGGCGGGCCTGTCGCCGCGCGACGTGGACCTACTGATCTTCACCTCGGTGACCGGCATCGCCGCGCCGTCCGTGGACGCCCTGCTGGCCGGGCGGCTCGGGCTGCGGCCGGACGTCAAGCGGCTGCCGGTCTTCGGCCTGGGGTGTGTCGCCGGGGCCGCCGGGATCGCCCGCCTGCACGACTATCTGCTGGGCCGGCCGGACGACGTCGCCGTGCTGCTCTCCGTCGAGCTGTGCTCGCTGACCTTCCAGCGGGCCGACGCCTCACTCGCCCAGTTGATCGCGACCGCCCTGTTCGGTGACGGCGCCGCGGCCGTCGTCGCCTGCGGTGCCCGGCGGCACACGCCGGGCGACGGGGAAAGCGGGGGCGGCGGCGGCGGCGGCCCGACCGTGGTGGCCAGCCGCAGCCATCTGTACCCGGACACCGAGCGGCTGCTGGGCTGGGACATCTCCGGCTCAGGCTTCCGCGTCGTCCTCGACCCCGCCGTGCCCGACGTGGTGCGCAAGAACCTCGCCGACGACGTCGACGGCTTCCTGACCGACCACGGCCTGAGCCGCGCCGACGTGACCGCCTGGGTCAGCCACGCCGGCGGCCCGAAGGTCCTCGACGCGGTCGCGGAGGCGCTCGACCTGCCGGACGGCGCCCTCGCCGTCAGCCGGCGCTCGCTCGCCGAGGTCGGCAACCTCTCGTCGGCCTCCGTGCTGCACGTCCTCCGCGACACCCTGACGGCGGCGGCCCCGCCCCCGGGGACGCCGGGGGTGCTGCTCGCCATGGGCCCGGGGTTCTGCACCGAACTGGTCCTGCTGCGCTGGTAGAAACGGGAGAGACGCATGGTCTGGTACGCCCTGCTGGTGCTGGCCGTCGGCGTGGAGCGGCTCGCCGAACTGGTCGTCGCCCGCCGCAACGCGCGCTGGAGTCTGGCCCGGGGCGCGGTGGAGTCCGGCCGGGGCCACTACCCCGTGATGGTGGTGCTCCACACGGGGCTTCTCGCCGGCTGCCTGGCCGAAGTGTGGGCGATGGGACGGCCGTTCCACCCGGGGCTGGGCTGGACCATGCTGGCCGTGGTGGCCGCCGCCCAGGGCCTGCGCTGGTGGTGCGTACGGACCCTGGGGCCGCGCTGGAACACCCGCGTACTGGTGGTGCCCGGTCTGCCCCTGGTGTCGGGCGGGCCGTACCGGTGGCTGCGCCATCCCAACTACGTGGCGGTGGTGGCCGAGGGCGTCGCGCTGCCGCTGGTCCACTCCGCCTGGCTGACCGCCGCGCTGTTCACGGCGTGCAACGCGGTGCTGCTCACCGTACGGATCCGCTGCGAGGAGGCGGCGCTCGGCGCTGCTCCGGCCCCCGGTGGCGCGGCCGTGCCGGGCGGGGCCCGGTGATCGATCTGCTGGTGGCGGGCGGTGGGCCCGCCGGACTCGCCACGGCGATCCACGCGGCGCTGCACGGGATGGAGGCCGTGGTGATCGAGCCGCGTCCGGGGCCGGTGGACAAGGCGTGCGGCGAGGGGGTCATGCCGGGCGGTGTGCGGTCCTTGGCCGCTCTCGGCGTCCGCCCGGCCGGCCATGCGCTGCGCGGCATCCGGTAC
The DNA here is from genome assembly GCF_001905885.1 of Streptomyces sp. CB03234. GTDB lineage: Bacteria > Actinomycetota > Actinomycetes > Streptomycetales > Streptomycetaceae > Streptomyces. The sequence goes on from NZ_LIYH01000008.1 coordinate 237,637, forward strand.
GTGGACGGTCCGCACCGCGCCGAGGCGGAGTTCCGTGAGGGCACCGGACTGGGCGTGCGCCGGACGGTGCTGAGCGCCGCGCTGGCCCGGCGGGCCGCCGAGCTGGGCGTGCGGGTGGTGCCCGGGAAGGTGGGTGACGTACGGCAGGGCGCGGACGCGGTGAGCGCCGCGGGGCTGCGGGCCCGGTGGCTCGTCGCGGCGGACGGCCTGCGCTCCCCCGTACGGCGGGCCCTCGGTCTGGAGCTGCCGGACCGCCGGCCCCGGCGGTTCGGCCAGCGGCGGCACTACCGGATGCCGCCGTGGTCGGACTTCGTCGAGGTGCACTGGTCGGGCGGCGGGGAGGCGTACGTGACGCCGGTCGCCGAGGACCTCGTCGGGGTGGCTGTCCTGAGCACGGCGAGACGCCCGTACGACACTCACCTGGGCCACTTCCCCGAGCTGGCGGCCCGCCTGGGCGGCGGGACGGCCGTGAGCACCGTACGCGGTGCCGGGCCGCTGCGGCAGCGGGTGCGGTGCCGGGTGGCCGGGCGGGTGCTGCTCGTGGGTGACGCGGCGGGGTACGTGGATGCGCTCACCGGCGAGGGCGTGTCCCTGGCGCTGGCGTCGGCCGAGGCGGCGGTGCGGTGTCTGCGGGCGGGCCGGCCGGGGGCGTACGAGAGGGCGTGGCGGCGGCTGTCCCGGCGGCACCGCCTGATGACCGAGGCCCTGGTCCGGGTCGGCTGCCGGCCGGACACGGCCCGCCTGGTCGTGCCGGCGGCCGCCCGGATGCCGCCGGTGTTCGCCGCGGCCGTGCACGCCCTGCAGTGACCGCACCGCTGCGGCCGTACCGCTGCGGCCGTGCCGCGCGCGACCATTCCGGTGCGGCACCCGCCGGACGGATACTTGCGGCATGAACCACCTGCGGGAGCATCTCGGCCGCAGCCTGTTCACCCGCGTGGCGGGTCCCGGCGGCCCGGCCAACCGCGCCCGGATCCACGGCACGCCGGGGCCCCGCTGGTTCGCTCCCGACCGGCCGATCCGTACCGTCCACGGCGACGCGTCGATGTTCATCGGCGGGCTGCGGGCACTGCTGCTGCAGTCCCTGCACCCGCTGGCCATGGCGGCGGTGGAGGCCCATTCCGGTTACCGGGGCGATCCGTGGGGGCGGCTCCAGCGCACCAGCACGTTCCTCGCCGTGACCACGTACGGCACCGCGGACGACGCGCAGCGCGCGGTCGACCACGTGCGGGCCGTGCACGACCGCGTACGGGGCACGACCGCCGCCGGGCAGGCGTACCACGCGGCCGATCCGCACCTGCTGGGCTGGGTGCACGTCGCCGAGGTGGACAGTTTCCTGACCGCCCACCAGCGCTACGGCGCGCATCCGCTGGACGCCGCCGACTGCGACGCGTACATCGCCGACGCAGCCCGCGTGGCGACCGCGCTCGGGATCGTGGACCCGCCGCGCGACCGGGCCGGGCTGGCCGACCGGCTGGCCGCCTACCGGCCGGAGCTGTACGCCACACAAGAGGCACGGGAGGCGGCCCGGTTCATCCTGCTCCACCCGCCCTTGCCCTGGATCGCCCGGGCACCGTACGCCGTCCTCGCGGCGAACGCGGTGTCCACCCTCCCGCCGTGGGCGCGCCGGGAACTCGGCCTGCCCCGTCTGCCGGGGGTTGAGGGAACCTTCGTCCGGGCCTCCGGGCACGCGCTGACCAGAACGATCCGCTGGGCCATGACACCTCCCCCACGCACGGCCGGGTAGAGCGGTCGCAGCCGGTTCGCACCAGCGGCCGGAGGACACGGCCGGGAGCGGCGCCGCTCGTCAGGTCGCCCGCCCCGCGCGGAGCCGCCGGACATCCCGCGCGAGCGCGTACACGGCACTGAGGAGGATCGCAGCTCCGGCCGCCATCCAGAGAGCCGACGCCCCGGAGCGGTACTCGCGAACGGCGACGACGAGCATCACCGTGCAGGGAAGAACGCCGAGGGCGGAGATCAGAACGCTGATGCGGTTGGTCACGCGGACATCATCGACGACGACCTCGGCCGACGGAAGTGATCCGGGGAACCGGCCTAGCCATGGCTTGTGACGCGGTACGCCAGGGACGGTTTGCCGTGGGTGTCCGCGGCGGCGATCAGCAGGCCTCCCAGCATGGAGAGGTTCTTGAAGAAGTGGATCCGCTGCCGGGCGCGTTCCTCCGGGTCCTCCACCGTCCAGTACGCGTGCCCGGCGAGCGTCGTGGGGACGAGGGTGGTGGCCAGGGCGAGCGCGGACAGGCGCGGGAGGCGGCCGGTGGCGAACAGCACGCCCGCACCGACCTGAACGGCGCTGTTGACGCGTACCAGCTTCTCGGGGTCGTCGGGCAGGGCCGGGATCCGTGCGGCGACGGGCCGGGCCACCGGCTCGGCCACCGGAGCCACGCCCTTGGGGTCGCGCCAGGTGTGCAGCCCTCCGGTGACGAACGTGGATGCCAGCAGCGGACGGGCCAACTTTCGCAAAATCGCCATGCGGTGCGGGTGCCCGGCGCCGCGCTGGGCATGCCCGACGGGAACGCCCCTTGCGGACACCTGCGGAGGGGCAGTCGTGCCAGAGGCGGTCGACGGGCGATCATCTCCCTGGACTGATCGCCCAACCGATTCTTCGACGGACATGGAGGAGTGGACGGATGCCGAACGAGCGCGCGGGGCGGCCGGCGCGGCCGGAGGACCTCATCGATGTGGCCCGGCTGGTGACCGCGTACTACGCCCTGCACCCCGACCCGGCGGAGCCGGCCCAGCGCGTGGCCTTCGGCACGTCCGGGCACCGCGGGTCCTCCCTCGCCGGGGCCTTCAACGAGGACCACATCGCCGCGACGAGCCAGGCGATCTGCGAGTACCGGGCCGGACAGGGCATTGACGGGCCGCTGTTCCTGGGCGCGGACACCCACGCGCTGTCGGAGCCCGCCCGGGTCACCGCGGTCGAGGTCTTCGCGGCCAACGGCGTGACCGTCCTCATCGACGCGGCCGACGGCTACACCCCCACCCCGGCGGTGTCGCACGCCATCCTCACCCACAACCGCGGCCGCGCCTCCGGCCTCGCCGACGGCGTGGTGGTCACCCCCTCGCACAACCCGCCGGCCGACGGCGGGTTCAAGTACAACCCGCCGAACGGCGGACCGGCCGGCTCCGAGGCGACCGGCTGGATCCAGGAGCGGGCCAACGAGATCATGACGGGCGGCCTGAAGGACGTACGGCGGCTGCCCTACGCCCGCGCGCTGGCGGCCCCCACCACCGGGCGGTACGACTTCCTCGGCTCGTACGTGCGCGACCTGCCGTCCGTGCTGGACCTGGACGCGGTGCGCGCGGCGGGGGTACGGATCGGGGCGGACCCGCTGGGCGGGGCGTCCGTGGCGTACTGGGGCCGGATCGCCGAGGAGCACCGGCTGGACCTGACCGTGGTCAACCCGGTCACCGACCCCACCTGGCGGTTCATGACGCTGGACTGGGACGGCAAGATCCGGATGGACTGCTCGTCCCCGTATGCGATGGCGTCGCTGATCGAGGGGCGCGACCGGTTCCGGATCGCCACGGGCAACGACGCGGACGCCGACCGGCACGGGATCGTCACCCCGGACGGCGGCCTGATGAACCCCAACCACTACCTGGCCACCGCGATCGCGTATCTGTACCGCCACCGCGAGCAGTGGCCGGCCGGGGCCGGGGTCGGCAAGACGCTGGTGTCGTCCGGCATGATCGACCGGGTGGCCGCCGACCTCGGCCGGCGGCTGGTGGAGGTCCCGGTCGGTTTCAAGTGGTTCGTGGACGGGCTGGCCGACGGCACGCTCGGCTTCGGCGGCGAGGAGTCCGCCGGGGCCTCCTTCCTGCGCCGCGACGGCTCGGTGTGGACCACCGACAAGGACGGCATCATCCTGGCGCTGCTGGCGTCCGAGATCCTGGCGGTGACGGGGCGCACGCCCAGTGAGCAGTACGCGTCGCTCACCGCGCGGTTCGGCGAACCGGCGTACGCCCGTATCGACGCCCCCGCCACGCGGGAGGAGAAGGCCGTCCTGAGCCGCCTCTCCCCCTCCCAGGTGACGGCCGACAGCCTCGCCGGGGAGCCGATCACGTCCGTGCTCACGGAGGCGCCCGGCAACGGGGCCGCCATCGGCGGCATCAAGGTGACCACCGACAGCGCCTGGTTCGCCGCGCGCCCTTCGGGCACCGAGGACGTCTACAAGGTGTACGCCGAATCCTTCCTCGGTCCCGATCACCTGGCCCGTGTGCAGGAGGAGGCCCGCTCGGTGGTGTCGGCCGCCCTGAGCGCCTGAGGTTTTTCCCCTCAAGGACCCGTTTTCGGCCGGTGGTTCACCCTTTGCGCCACCGGCCGAAGCGTCCTGAGGCGCCCGAAGCATCCGGGAGTGGCCTGTTTGGTCACTTCCGGCGCGCCCGCAACGCGCGTGGCGCGTCGTACCGGTTGGGCTTCGGGAAGGCATCGTGTCGGCAACGTGGCGGGCGCAATTACCACGTTGTACGAGCGGAAGCAACCTCTCCGTTACTCGACTTGGCTGGTTATGATCGGCACCCGCACGCGTCACCGCAGCCGGACCGGTCGTCCCCCACGCCCTCCCCCAGGGCTGTGCCGGTCCCGGTTGCCGGCCTGTCCCCGCTCCCGCTCCCGAGGGCTGATGTCTTCCATAGAACCCGAACGTCCACCCGCCGCGCCGACGCCTCCTCGGCGGCGGCGCACCGTGCGCCTCCGTACGCTGCTCATCCTGCTGGCGCTGGTCCCCACCGTGGCGATGGGCACGCAAGTCGCCGTGACCGCGGACCGGCTGCTGGCTCAGTCCGGGCACCTGCGCTCCGATGTGGCGGCGGGTGAGCGGCTGGGCATCCCCCTTCACTCGCTCATGCTCGAGTTGCAGACGGAACGGACGATGACCGCCGCGCGGTGGGTGGGCTCCGCCGTGTCCGAGGACGCCGTGCGCGCCCAGCGCGCCGCCACGGACGCGGCCGCGGAGGAGTTCCGGCGGTCGTCGGCGAGCGCCGGGGCCGGGTCGGAGGAGGCGGACCGCCGCCTCCAGGAGGTCATGGAGGGCCTCGCCGACCTGAACACCTACCGGGAGCGCGCGGACGCCCGCATCGGCAGCGCCGACAGCGTGATCGTCTTCTACAGCGACCTGATCAGCCAGACGATCCGCTACTTCCAGGACGGGTTCAGCCACACGGACGACGCCGGGCTCACCCAGGAGAGCCGCGTCGTGATCACCATGTTCTCGGCCGCGGAGATGCTGGCCCAGGAGGACACGATCCTCGCGCTGGCCGGGCCGTCCAGGGAGTTGAGCACGCGTCGGTTCGCCGACTTCGTCAACGCCGTCGGGGCTCACCGGCATCTGTACGACCGGTGGGTCGTGCCGTTCCTGCCCACCGAGGCCGGCGACCGCTACTCGGGCATCGCCGGCTCGGACGCCTGGCAGACCAAGACCCGGATCGAGAACGAGATCCTGTCCGACCACAAGGACACGGACTCGGGCGTGAAGCTGCCCCGGGGCATCCGCGACTGGGTCGCCGCGCACAAGAAGTGGTCGGCCGAGGTGGACGCGCTCAACATGGAGCGGACGCGGGCGCTGCTCGCGAACGGTGACGCGAGGGCGTCGGAGCTCGAGGCGGAGGTCACCTGGCTGATCGCGGGCAGCAGCGGCGCCCTGCTGATCGTCGCGGTCGTCATCGTGTTCACCACCCGCTCGGTCCTGCGCCGCCTGCGCGTGCTGCACGAGCGTACGGTGACCATCGCCGAGGAGACGCTGCCGGACGTGGTGGCCCGGCTCCAGCAGGGGCAGCCCGTCGACGCGGGGGCGCTGCCGGCGGTCGGCGGCGAGCAGGACGAGGTGGGGCGTGTCAGCGACGCGTTCGCCCGGGTCGTGGCCGTGTCCGTGGACGGGCACCGGCAGCTCGCGGCCGAGCGTCATGGGTTCGGCATGTTCGCGGCGGGCATCGCCTCCCGGACCGGAAACCTGGTGAGCCGCCAGCTGACCCTGACCGAGGAGCTCCAGGACACCTTCGGCGGCGACGAGGCGCTGCTGGCCCAGCTGATGCGATCCGACCAGTTGACGGTGGGTATGCGCCGACAGATCGAGAACCTGCTCATCCTCGCGGGCGGCGAGATCCCCGACCCGCACACCGAGCCCATGCGCGTCGCCGATCTGCTGCGCGAGGCGGCCGCGGAGGTCGAGGACTTCCGGCGGATCGAGCGCCAGGCACTGGACGAGATCAGCGTGGAACCGCGGGTGATCAGCCAGATCAGCCACCTGCTGGCGGAGTTGCTGGACAACGCCACCCGGTTCTCCCCGCCGCGGTCGAAGGTCGTGATCCGGGCCGAGCTGGTGGCCGACGGGCTGTCGGTCGAGATCGAGGACCGCGGCCCCCGGGTGACGCCCGCGACGTACGAGGAGATGAACCGGCGCCTGCACTCCGCCCCGCCGTACTCCGTCCTGGCGGAGAACGCGCACCGGCTGGGCCTGTTCGTGGTGGGGCACCTCGCGGACCAGCTGGGAGCGACCGTCACGCTGCGCCGCTCGGTGTACGGCGGCACATCGGCCGTGGTGATCGTCCCCCGGGACCTCCTGGTCCCGACGGAGCGCGAGCGCGAGCCGGTGGGCGGGACCGCACGCCCCGCCACGGCGGTGGACCGGCCCGAGCCTGCGCCTGAGCCCGAACTCGGGCCGGGGGCCGAGCCGCGCCGCTCCGACGAGGGCAGGCCCGAGCTGGTCCTGCACGTGGCGGCGGACCCGCTGCCGGTGCGGCAGGCCACGGACCGTCAGGCCACGGTCGAGCACGCCAGCGCCGCCCGCCCCGCCCTTCCCGCCCTTCCCGAGCGCGTCCCGCAGTCCCACATGGCAAGGCAGCTGCGTGAGCCCCGCACGACGGACACAGCGATCACGCCGGACACGGCGACGCCTCAGGAGGTGGCCGACGCCTGGGACGACTACGAACAGGGCACCCGGACAGTGGAAATCGAACTCCGACAGGATCAGCCATGACGACGACAACGAACGACATGATCTACAGCGTTCTGGACAACAATCTGAGCCGGATCGCCGGTATCGAGGGAGCCGTGCTCCTGTCCAACGACGGGATCAAGCTCAGTGCCTACCTGCTGGACCGGCCGCAGGCGGAGCGCATCGCCGCCGCGTCCTCGGGCATCGCGTCGACCATGAAGGCGATTTCGCGGGAGATCGACGGCGGCCGGGTGATCCGCCAGCTGGTCGAGATGGACGACCGGTACTTGTGCATCGTCGGATGCGGCGAGGGCAGCACGCTCATCGTCGTGACGTCCCGCAAGGCCCGGCTCGGAGAGCTGGGCGGCGAGGCCGTCAGGACCGCGCAGGCGCTGGGCGAGTGGCTGAGCACACCTGAGCGCACCCAGGCTGCCACGTCGTAATGGCCGACGAGCCGCAGCGCGGAAGCCGTCGCAGGACGCGGCTGTACGCCTTGACCGATGGCCGTACAGCCGCCCCGCACACCGTCCTCACGATGGACACCACCATCACGGCGGCCGTCACCGAGGAGGACCACGACGGCCTGCCGACCGAGTGGCAGGCCGTCCTTGCCATGTGCCCGCCACCGAACGGGCGGGCGGTCGCCGAGATCGCGGCCCGGATGGGGATGCGCCTCACTCCGATGACGCTCCTCCTCGGCGAACTGGCGGACCGCGGGCTGATCCACCACCGGCCGCCCCTGGAGGGCGCCGAGACCACCAATGTCCACCTGCTCATGAGAATCAGGGACAACCTTGCCCGGATATGACACCCCTGCCCAGGAAGCGGCCCCCGTCAAGATCCTGATCGCCGGGGGATTCGGCGTCGGCAAGACGACCCTGGTGGAGACGGTCTCCGAGATCGAGCCCCTGCGTACGGAGGAGCGGCTGACGGCCGCGGGGGTCGGCGTCGACGACCTCGACGGCATCGAGTCCAAGACGGCGACCACCGTGGCGATGGACTTCGGGCGCATCACCCTCGACGACGCGGGAGTCGTCCTCTACCTGTTCGGTACGCCGGGACAGGAGCGCTTCTGGTTCATGTGGGACGAGCTGCTGAACGGGGCGCTCGGGGCGGTCGTGCTGGTCGACACCCGCCGCCTGGACCGCAGCTTCCCGGCCGTCGACTTCTTCGAGAGCCGCGGGCTGCCGTTCGTGGTGGGCGCGAACTGTTTCCACGGCGAACAGCCCTATACGGAAGGGGAGATCAGGGCGGCGCTGCACCTGCGCGATCCGCGGACGCCCATTCTCATGCTCGACGCGCGGGCCCGCGCCGACGTCCGCGGTGCGCTGCTCGCGCTCCTCGACACGGTCATCGCCAAGGCGCGGACGACGGCGCCCGTCTGAGGGGTCACACCGGCCGTGGGCCCCTCGCCGGTTCGATGCCGGGGCCGCCTTCCCGCAGCAGGCGCAGGAAGGCCTTGACCCCCGCGATGAGCTCCTGGTTGTCGGTGAGGCGGTTCACCGTCGACTCGAACTCCCGGCCCAGCGCGGCGATCTTCCGGTCGGCCTCGTCGGCCCGCTCGTACGAGGCCATGCCCAACGCGTCGACGGTGCGCCGCAGTTCGGCGAGCGCGCGGTACTGCTCCTCCGCCTTGGCCTCCAGGACCTGAACCCCGGAGTCCAGGCGGTCCACCAGCGCCCGCAGCTCCACCACGTCGTCGCGCGGATACGTCACGTCCTTCAGGAGCGTGCCCAGGCGCCGCCGCAGCTGGGTGAACCAGGCGCCCGCGGGCCGGAAGAGGGTGCTGAGCAGGAACAGCCCGGCGAGCCAGTAGCCCACCGGCTGTTCCGTCGCCCGCGCGACCGCCACCGCGACCGCCGCCGTGACGACATGTCCGGCCACGGCCGCGCGCAGCATCATCCGTGCGATGCGCGCGGCCTCGGCGTCCCGCGCGGCCGGGACCTTCAGGCCCTTGTCCCGGCTCACGGCTATCTCACCGAGCACCGCGTGCGCCCGGAAGTACACGCTCCACGGGACGGTCAGGAGCAGCAGCAGCCACAGCACAACGACCACCCCGGCCGCCGCCCCCAGCACCACCGCCGGCGGCACCCCGACCGCATGGGCCAGGATCAGTGCCGCCGCGGTCACCACGACGGCCAGGACCGCCCGTAAGGACTTCCCCATGACATCCCCCATGAGCCTGTACGGCGCGGCCGCGCCACGCTTCTCGCATCGTGGCGCCACCGAAGGATCCGTACATGAGTACGGGTACTCAACGCCTACTCATCCCTTGGCCGCCGCCTCCAGGAGGACGCCTACCAGCTCGCGCGGCCGGGAGAACATGGGCCAGTGGCCGGTGTCCATCTCGACCAGCCGCCACCGCTCGCCCGCCAGCAGCTCGACCACGTCACCGCTCGGCTCGGCCCCGTCCAGCAGGCACTTGACGTACGTCGCCGGCAGCTGACCGAGCGGGCGTGCCAGCACGGCCGGTTCGGTCAGCGTGGCGCCGGGGTGCGGCGTCGCTCCGCCCACGAGCCGTGCGATCTGCTCGTCGGTGAGGTCCTGGCCGGCGCAGTCGGCCTCGGTCGGCGGTGCCCAGAACCCCCCGTTCCCGGCTATGGACTTCTCCACCATCGCCCGCCCGTCCGGCCACGCGGACACGAACGACTCGCCGTCGGCGGGCACGTTGGAGTCCACGAACACCACGCGGGCGAGCCGGTCACCGATCCGCTCGGCGGCCTGGCCGGCCGGAATGCCCGAGTAGCTGTGCCCGACCAGGACGACGTCGCGCAGATCACGGCGCTCGATCTCCCGACGATGTCCTGGACATGGGTCTGCTGCCCGGCCGGTACACCCTGTCTGTCGGCGAGGCCGGACAGCGTCAGCGGGTGCACGCCGTGGCCGGCCCCACGAAGCTCGGGCACCACGTCGTCCCACGCCCACGATCCGAGCCACGCCCCCGCGACAAGTACGAATTCCGTCATGCCCGCAACGTAGCGGAGGGCTATGACAATCACGTCCGTCCGTTCACAGGCCGACGTCCCTGGTGCGGAAGTCGGCCAGTGACTCGCGGCGGACGAGCAGCCGGGCGTGGCCTTCGGCGACGGCGACGACCGGCGGGCGGCCGACGAGGTTGTAGCCGGAGGCCATGGACAGGTGGTAGGCGCCGGCGACCGGGACGGCGAGGAGGTCCCCGGGGCGGATGTCGCCGGGCAGCTCGACGCCTGCCGCCAGGACGTCGCCCGCCTCGCAGTGCCGTCCGACGACGGTGACCGTGCGGGGAGGGGCGGTCGGGTGCCGGCCGACGAGGCGGGGGGTGTAGCGCACGCCGTACAGGGCGGGCCTGGGGTTGTCGCTCATGCCGCCGTCGACGGCGACGAAGAACTGGTCGCCCGTGCGTTTGACGGTCAGGACCCGGTAGAGCGCGATGCCGGCGGGGCCGACGATGGCGCGTCCGGGCTCGATGAGCAGGCGGGGTACGGGCAGGCGGGCGGCGGCGCAGCCGTCCGCGAGGGCGGCGAGGACCGTGCGGGCGAGTGCGGTGATGTCGAGGGCCCGTTCGCCGGGCCGGTAGGCGACGGCGTGGCCGCCGCCCAGGTCGAGCTCGGGCAGGACGACGCCGTGGGAGTCGCGGACGCGTGCCATCAGCCCGACCAGGCGGCGCACGGCCGTGGCGTACGGCTTGGCGGAGGCGATCTGCGAGCCGAGGTGGCAGTGGAGGCCGGTCAGTTCGAGCTGCGGCCGGTCCAGGACGCGGGCGATGGCGTGCTGGGCCGACCCGTCGCTGATGGACAGGCCGAACTTCTGGTCCTCGGTGCCGGTGCGGATCTTGTCGTGGCCGCCCGCGCTGACACCGGGCACCACCCGGACCATCACCTTCTGGTGTCCGTGGGGGCCCAGAGCGGCGGCTAGGCGGGCGATTTCGGACGGGCTGTCGATGACGACGCGTCCGACGCCGAGCCGCAGCGCGGTGTCCAGGTCGCGCGGCGATTTGGCGTTGCCGTGCAGCACGATGTTCTCGGGCGGGAAGCCGGCGGTGACCGCGAGCTCGAGCTCGCCCGCGGAGCACACGTCGAGGCCGAGGCCCTCGTCGTCGGCCCAGTGCACCATGGCGCGGGACAGGAAAGCCTTGGCGGCGTAGAACACCTCGGCGCCGGGAAAGGCGTGCCGGTAGGCGCGGCACCGGGCGCGTACCTCCTCCTCGTCCAGGACGTAGGCGGGCGTGTCGAACCGGTCGGCTATCGCGGCGAGCGGAACGCCGCCCACCGACAGGTCGCCGTCGGCCAGCCGCCCTGTCGAGGCGGGCCAGAGGGAGAGGCCGTCCTCGTCGGGCGTCGCCGTGCCGGCCGCGGGGGTGTGGAGCGTGGTCATGGGCGGTCCTTTCAGCCGGTCGGCAGGCAACCGGCTCGCGGGAGCCCGGCCTGTGGGAGCCCGGTTCGCGGGGGCATGGGGGCGGGTACGGCGATCGCGGCGGGTGCGGTGAACCGGGGGTCCACGGTGACCGTGGTGACGCCCAGGGGTGCGGTGAGCGTCCGCAGTGCGGGGTGGGCGAGCCGGATCCACGCCTGGTGCGGTCCGAGCGCGGTGGTGAGCCGGTGCTCGGTGGTGAAGCAGACGGCGGTGCGGCTACCGGGCGGAGTGCGGAACAGCCGTACCGCACAGCCCAGAGGCCCCGGCCGGACGGGAACGTACAGCGGTCCGGCCGGGGCGGGTTCTGAAGGCTCCGGATCGTCACCGCACGGGAGCTGCGCCATGGGTCCTCCTGGAGGGTCCTCGAAAGGAGAGAGACCCCGACGATATGCCCGGGCGGCGCGGTCGGGAGTGCGTCGTTGACGCCATGCTGACGGGGCGGCGGCGGGTGTTGACGCCGTCCTGACGGGGGGTGGCGGCCGGGTTGGCTGTTTCTGTGGGCCGACGCGACCCGTGGAAGCCTCTACGATGGGCCGATGTCTTTGACCGGGACCGGGCTCCATACGGAGCGTCAGCTCACCCGGCAGCTCGCCGAGCTGGGCGTCGAGCCGGGCGGGTTCCTGCTGGTGCACGCGTCCTTACGGGCGGTGGGGGCCGTGGTGGGCGGTGGCGAGGCGGTGCTGCGCGCGGTGCGGGGCGCGCTCGGGCCGGACGGCACCGTGGTGGTCCCGGCGTTCACGGCGCGCAATTCGGACACCTCCCCGGCCCACCGGGAGCGGGTGCGCGGGCTCGGTGAGGCGGAGCGGGCGGCCGTGCGCGCGGCGATGCCGCCGTACGACGCGGACACGATGCCGTGCGACGACGGGATCGGGGTGCTGCCCGAGATCGTCCGCAGGCAGCCGGGCGCGGTGCGCAGCGCGCACCCGCAGACCTCGTTCGCCGCCCTGGGGCCGCACGCCGAGAAGGTCGTCTCCGGCCATCGTCAGGACTGCCATCTCGGCGAGGACTCGCCGCTCGCGCGGCTGTACGACCTCCGTGCGCAGATCCTGTTGCTGGGGGCGGGTTTCGCGAGCTGTACCGCGTTCCATCTCGGCGAGTACCGGGTGGCCGGGCCGCCGCGCCGTACGTACCGCTGTGTGGTGCGGGCCGGTGGGGTGCGGCGGTGGTGGGAGTACGAGGACGTCGCGCTGGACGACGGCGACTTCGCCGAGCTGGGCGCGGACCTGGAGCGGTACGCCGGTGGTTCGGTACGGACGGGTGTGGTGGGGTCGGCGCGCTGCCGGCTCGTGGGCATGGCCGACGCGGTGGACTTCGCGCGGCTGTGGCTGGCGCGCAACCGGTGATGCAACCCGGTCGCAACGTCCGGTGTGGTTCTCCTGGGGGATGGTGACGAGGAATCAGTATCCGTGCGTGGAGTTGACGCCGGCGGCCGCCGAGCTGGTGCGGCAGCTGCGCGCGGCCCATGGTCCGCTGATGTTCCACCAGTCGGGTGGCTGCTGCGACGGCAGCGCGCCCATGTGTTTTCCGGCCGGGGAGTTCCGTACGGGTGACGCCGACGTGCTGCTGGAGTCGCTCACCGTGGAGGGGGTGGCGGAGCCGGTCGGGTTCTGGATGTCGAAGGCCCAGTACGAGGTGTGGCGCCACACCCGGCTGATCGTGGACGTGGTGGAGGGGCGGGGCAGCGGGTTCTCCCTGGAGGCCCCGAATGGCGTACGTTTCCTCATCCGTTCGCGACTGGCCGGTTCGTAGGAGGCCCCGGCCGGGCAACTCTTCCGAGACCTGTGGGAGTTGCCCTTGACCCTGGGGGGACTGTGACCGTGCCGCGTGGCCGTGCGTTTCTGATGCTCGTTCTGGCGTCCCTCCTGGGCGCCTCCTTGGCGGGCGCTCCGCCCGCCGCTCCGGCACCCTCCTGGCAGCGGGTCACGGCCGGGGTCGAGTACCGGTGGTTCGACATCCGGTCCTCGCGCGGCACGGCGCGGGCCCATCTGCTCTCGGTGGACCTGAGCAACGCGCGCGTGTCGATGGGTCTGCTGTATCCGGGGGTGGTCGCGGCGCGCTCCCCGCTGTCCACACTCGCCGACAACGCCGGCGCGGTGGGCGGCGTCAACGGTGACTTCTTCCACCTGTCGGAGAGCCAGCACCCGGGCGTCGAGGCGACCGGTGCGCCGGTCGGCCCCGCCGTCGCGGACGGACGCGCCCTGAAGGCCGCCGTGCCGAACGGGCAGCGCTTCGGGCCCGCCCTGCCGCCCGGTACGAACACCCGCCAGGTGCTGGGCGTGAGCGAGGACGGTACGGCCCGGATCGGCGAGCTGGCGCTGGACGGGACGGTGTCGTCGACGCAGGGCGAGCTGCCGCTGGGCGGGCTGAACCAGTACGCCCTGCCGGTGGATTCGGTCGGGGTGTTCACCAAGGACTGGGGCGCCGCCTCACGCAAGCGCGCCACCTGTGGCACGGACACACAGCGGGACGCGCCGTGCAGCACCGAGACGTACGAGGTGACGGTGCGCGGTGGCAAGGTCGTCGCGGTGGCGGACACACCGGGGCGGGGCGCGATCGAGCCGGGCACCGAGGTTCTGGTGGGGCGGGAGGCGGGGGCGCGGGAGCTGCGGAAGATGGCCGTCGGTGACCAGGTGAAGGTCACGTACGCGCTCGTCGCGGACGGTCAGGGCGCCGTGGGGGGCGCGTACCGCTTCGCCGTGGGCGGCTATCCGGTGCTGCGCGGTGGGGAGCCGCTGAGCGGGATGGACAAGGTGACGCCGGCGGTGCGCACGGCGGCGGGCATCCGGGACGGCGGGCAGCGGCTGCTGCTGCTGGCGCTGGACGGGTCACCGGGGTTCCGCAGCGGGCTGACCGTCGTCGAAGTGGCGAACGCGATGCGGGACCTGGGCGCGTCGGACGCCGTCAACCTGGACGGCGGCGGGTCCTCCACGCTGGTGGCCCGGGAGGGCGGCGCGGCGAAGGTGAGCGTGCTGAACCATCCCAGCGGCGGCGTCCAGCGTGCCGTACCGAACGGCATCGGGGTCTTCGTACGGGGAGAGGACAACAAGCCCTGAGGCTAGGGCTTGAGGCTGCTGACGACGTCGGCCGTGGCGGAGACGCCGTTGTAGATGGTGGGCGCCAGGCTGGTGCTCGCGAGGAAGAACCCGAGCAGGCCGCACACCAGCGCATGGGAGATCTTCAGTCCGCCGTTGCGCAGGAAGATCACCGCCAGGATCAGCAGAAGCAGCACCACGGAGATGGATACGGCCATGTGTCGCCCTCCTCGGCCAGTCGCCGCACCCGCTGTGCGGCATTCGGCGGCCAGTCTGGCGGAGCGGAGGCGCCGTCCGGACGTACGGCGTGTCGGCCGAACGGGTATTACCTGGCGGTGACCCGTTACTCGTCGTGGGTCCGGAGGAAGCGGGCGAGACCGGCGAGGTCGTCGGTGCCCAGGTGGTCGACGCGGGCGGCGAGGAGTTCGGCCCAGACGGCGTCGCGGGCGGGCCCGGGCGCGTCGGGCGTGGCCCAGAACCGTACGCGGCGGCCCTCGCGGTGCGCGGTGGCGACGAGCGCGCGGAGCCTGGCGCGCTCGGCGTCGGGGAAGGGACCGGCGCCCTGCCAGCTGAAGCTGTGCGTCCAGTTGGAGCTGACCAGCGGGATGAGGGAGGCCGGGGCGGCGGTGCCGAGGTCGTCGAGGCGGCCGTCGTAGAAGGCGTACCGGACGCGCTGGAGCTCCATGGGCGCCCGGGCCGCGCGGTCCCCGGAGATCACGGGCGTGACCGCGCCGAGCCGGACCCTGCCGTCCGCGCAGGTGCTCAGCACCCGCCGGTAGCGGGCCAGTTGGCGGTGGAGTTCGCGGTACGCGGCGGCCCCGTCGGCCTTGATGTCGATGAGCAGTTGCACGGGCCGGCGGTGACCGGCGTACACCGTGCCGTGGTGGGCCTTCACGCGGGCCGCCAGCGGGTCGAGGTAGAGGGAGCGCAGGGTGCGGGCGGGGTCGAGCTGTGCGGGCTCGTGGGCGACGAGGAGTTCGCCGTCGACGAGGAATATGTCGGCCTCGATGCTGGTGAAGCCGTGCGACAGGGCGTCGTACAGGGGCCGCCGGTGCAGGTAGTCGTTGTGCGCGTGGGCACGGCGGAGGGGGCGTACGGGCTCGGGGTGTACGGGCGCGGCGTGTACGGCGGCGGGGTGCGTGGGCGTGGGGTGCGTGGGCGTGGGGTGCACGCGGGTTGGGTGCGTGGGCGTGGGGTGCACGGGCGCCGGATGCGCGGCCGCCCGTTGGACCGGCAGTGCGAGGGTGGTGGCCGCGGTGGCGAGGGTGACGACGGCGGAACGGCGGGACAGCGGTGCCACGGAGGCCTCCGGGGGACGAGGGGCGGAGGGACGGGACCGAGTATGGCGGCCCCGCCCCTCCGACCGCTGAGCCCGTACGCGGAGTTGGCCGGTACGTGGCCGCCGCGTCCCTCCTGGTCCGCCTCGCGGGCACACGGGCTCAGCGGCGGCGGGCCCTCGTCATGTCCGGGTGGCGCGCCGCGTGGTGCAGGTGCTCGAGCGCGTCGAGGACGACCGTACGGTCGTACCAGGCCAGCCAGCGGCCGACCTCGCGGCCCGTGTGCTCAAGGGCCCTGCGCTGCGCGGCGTGGAGGTCCTGGATGGGCCGCTCGAAATGGGCGGAGACCATGCCGACGCAACGCCCGCCGCTGATCAGCGGCACGCTGTGGGCGGAACGGCTGCCCGCCTCCAGGATCGCCCGGCGGGCGTCCTCGGTGAACACCGGGTCCGTGGCGACGTCGCGCACGGTGACCTGCTGCATGTCCTTGGCCGCCTGCGCGCAGGCCGTTCCCTCGTCGCCGACGAAGTCGAAGAAGTCCACGAAGTCCTCGCTGAGCCCCGCGTGCTTCTCCAGCCACAGCCCGCCCGCCGCGTGGTCCCCGACCTGCACATTGCCCATGTGCGTGGAGGTGACGGCCAGCGTCTGGGACAGGACCGCACCGAGCACGGCGCCCCGGTGCGCGCGGGAGGCGTCGTCGATGGCGAGCGAGTCCAGGGCGGGGGCAGGGTGCCTCACCCGGCCCGGGAACCACTGGTCCGCCCGGTCGTCGGGCCGCTCGAGGCGGACGACGGCGCCGGCGAGGGTGCGCAGCCTCACGTTGAAGCGTTGTGAGGCGTGCTGCAACAGGGCGAAGGCGGCTTCGGCGTCCGCCAGGCGGTAACGCTCCCGCAGGATGCCCTGCGCCTCCGCGATGAGAGGACGGTTACGGGCCTGGGCCCTGAGGTGACGTACCTGGTCACGGAGGTGCGCCAGGTCGTCCCGTGCGTCGTCGGTGTCCCACGCACCGCCCTTGAACGTCTCGGTCATACGGTGGCGCCTGCCCGCATCGTCGCAGGTCACACTCGTTCAGACGTGCAGTCGGACCATTCACTCGTTCGATCGCACCAGCGCTCCAGCAGGACGCGGTCGTGGCCGACGGCGAGGAGGCCCGCGCCGTGGTCGCGGCGGTACGTCTCGACCACGGCGACCAGCGCGGCGGTCGTCGAGGCGTCGAGCATCGCGGTCATCTCGTCGCACACCAGCCAGCGCGGGCGCAGCACGAGAGCGCGGGCGAGGCAGGCGCGCTGGAGTTGGCCGTCGCTGACCTCGTGCGGGCGGCGGCCGAGGAGGTCGTGGGTGAGGCCGACCGTCCGGGCCAGGTCGGCCACCCGGGCCGCCGCCTCCTGGCGGCGGCCGGTCGCCCGCAGCGGCTCGGCGATCAGGTCGCGCAGCCGCAGCCGCGGGTCGGCGGACATGCGGGGCTGCTGGAAGACGACGCCGATCGCGGTGCGCAGGTGCCGGGGGGCGCGGTGGCGCCAGCCGCGTACCTCCTCGCCGTCCACCACGACGCGGCCGGCGTCCGGCCGGTGCAGCAGGGCGGCGACCCGCGCGAGGGTGGACTTGCCGCAGCCGCTGGGGCCGAGCAGGCCGACGGCCTCGCCGGGCTGGACGGTCAGGGACGCGGCGCGGAAGACGGGGCTGCGCGGGTCGTATCCGGCGGTGATGGCGTCGAGTTCAAGCACGGACCGTCTCCTCGCTGTGGTGGCAGGCGAGGCCGCCCTCGAAGCGCGGCACCACCGCGCAGGCGTCGCTCGCCCGGTCGCAGCGCGCGGCGAAGGCGCAGCCGTCCGGCAGGTCGCCGAGTTCGGGGGGCATGCCCGGGATGGGGGTGAAGTCCCGTTCCGGGAGGGCAGCGAGCAGGCCTCGGGCGTAGGGGTGGCGGGGGCCCGGGTCGCCGAAGAAGCGGTCGGCGCCGGCCAGTTCGACGATCCGGCCGGCGTACATGACGGCGACGCGGTCGGCGATGCGCTCGGCGGCCGCCAGGTCGTGGGTGATCATCAGCAGGGCCCGGCCGTCGTCGGCGTGGCGGCGCAGTTCGTCGGCCGTGCGGTCGACGAGGTCGCGGTCGAGGCCGGTGGTCGGCTCGTCGGCGAGCAGCAGCGGGGCGTCGCCGATGAGGGCGAGGGCGGTGGCGGCGCGCTGGGCCTGGCCGCCGGACAGTTCGTGCGGGTAGTGGTCGAGCAGGCCGGGCGGGAAGGCGGCCCGTTCGGCGGCGGCCACCGCCGCGTCGCGCAGCTCCGCCCGGGGCGTTCCGGCCAGCTCGCGCAGCGTCTCCTCCACGTGCGCGCGCACGGTGCGTACGGGGGTGAGGTGGGCGGCCGGGGACTGCGGGACCAGTCCGACGCGCCGCCCTCGTACCGTACGGGCGAGGGTGCGCTCGTCGGCCGCGAGGAGGTCGACGCCGTCGATCACGGCCGTACCGGCGGTCTGGGCGTTGCCGGGCAGGAGGCCGAGCAGCGCGGAGGCGAGGACCGATTTGCCGCAGCCGCTCTCGCCCACGAGGGCGAGGCACTCCCCCGCCGCGAGGTCGAAGCTCACGCCGGTGACGGCGGCGATGTGGCGGCCGCTGCGCATCCGGAAGCGTACGGAGAGGTCGCGCACGGAGAGCACCGGGCTCATAGCATCAGCTCCGATCGGCGGCGGGGGTTGATCCGTTCCCGCCAGGCGCCGGCCAGGCCCGCGATGGCGAGCGTCGGGATGATCAGGAACAGGCCGGGGAAGAGGGTCGGCCACCAGTCCCCGGCGAGCAGCGAACCGCGGGCCGTCTGCACCAGGTTGCCGAGGCTCGCCTGGTGGGCGGGCAGGCCCAGGCCGAGGAAGGACAGCGCGGACTCGTGCCACATGGCGTGCGGCACCATGAGTACGGCCGCGAGGCCGGCTTGCGGCAACACCGCAGGCAGCAGGTGGCGGACGGTCACGCGCCACCGGGACGCGCCGCCGGAGACGGCGGCGTCGACGTACGGGCGGGAGCGCAGCGACAGCACCTCGGAGCGGACGATCCGGGCGGTGGACAGCCAGTGCGTGAGGGCGACGGACACGATGACCGGCCATACGCCGGGGCGGAACATCGCCACGATGAAGATACCGAGCAGCAGGTGCGGTACGGACGAGAAGGTGTCGACGAGCCGCATGACGAGCCGGTCGGTCCAGCCGCCGAAGGCCGCGGCCGCCGCGCCCACGGCCGTACCGATGATCGTGGCGACGAGCGCCGCGACCAGCCCGACGAGCAGCGAGACGCGCAGGCCGTAGACGCAGCGCAGCAGCAGGTCGCGGCCGACGTCGTCGGTGCCGAAGGGGTGTGCCCAGGAGGGTGACTGGAGCTTGAGCGACAAATCGACGGCCTGCTGGTCGAGCTGGACCAGTGGCGGTACGAGGAGCACGGCGAGGACGACCGCCGCGACGATCACGGCCGAGACCGAGACCCGGACGGTACGGGTGGAGCGGCGGGTGCGTCCGTGGGACGTCCATGCGCAGGGGGTCCGGGGGGAACTCCCGGGAAAGGTGGTGTCAGCCATCGAATCCCACCCTCGGGTCGGCGAGTCCGTACAGCAGGTCGGAGAGGAGGTTGCCGAGCAGCACCGCCGCCGTGGCGAGCACGGTCAGCGCGGCAAGCAGCGGGAAGTCGACGGAGGTGGCGGCCTGCACGGTGGCCGCCGCGATACCGGGCCAGCTGAAAACCGACTCAACAAGCAAGGCGCCTGTGATGAGTTCGGGTACGCGTGAGCCGACGAGGGTGAGCATCGGCAGCATGCCGGAGCGCAGGGCGTGCCCGAGGAGCACGGTGCGTTCGCTCAGGCCACGCGCGCGTGCGCCGCGCACGGGGTCCTCGTCGAGCGCGTCGGCGACGCCTTGGCGTACGTACAGGAAGAACCACGGCAGTTGGGAGACGCCCAGGACCAGCGCGGGCAGGACCAGGTGCGAGGCGACCTGGCCGAAGGTGACGGTCTCGCTGGCCGTGTCGGTCAGCCCGCCTGCCGGCAGGACGCCCAGCTCCAGGGCGAAGAACCAGATGGCGAGCAGCCCGAGCCAGAAGGCCGGGGCGGCTTCCAGGGTGTACGCGGCGGAGCTGACGCACCGGTCGAGCCAGCCGCCCTGCCGGCGGGCGGCCAGGACGCCCAGGGCCGTCCCGAGCAGGATGGCGACGGCGAAGGCGGTGGCGGCGAGCAGCGCCGACCAGCCGATGCGTTCGCCGATGACGTCGGCGACGGGCTGGCGCATGACGCTGGAGTCGCCGAGGTCGCCGGTGAGCGCCGAGGTGAGCCAGTGCCACCAGCGCGGGACGAGGGGCTGGTCGGCGCCCAGGTTGGCGCGCAGCTGGTCGAGGTTTTCCTGGGAGGCGGTGAGTCCGGCCGTGCCGGCGTACGCCTTGACGGGGTCGAACGGGGAGGCCGCGGCGACGGCGAAGACGGCGAAGGTGACCACCAGGAGGACGGGGACGGCGAACAGGGCCCGCCGTCCCGCCATCCGGGCCATCGCCCCCCAGGGGAGGCGACGGCGGACGTGCTTGACGGTCACTTCTTCGGGATCCAGTTCTCGACGTTCCACCAGGGGCCGGCGGCGAGGCCGTGGTCGTGCGGCTCGACCTGGGTGGAGAGCCCGTCCCAGGAGTCGTTCACCACGTACAGGTGGTCGATATGAGTGAGGAAGGTGTAGCCGGGGTTCTTCACCAGTTCGCGCTGGACGGTGTCGTACGCGGCCTTGCGGGCGGCCTTGTCGTCGGTCTTGCGGCCGTCGTCGAGGGCCTTGTCGACGACGGGGTTGTCGTACCAGGCCATGTTGTTGAAGCCGTCGCCGCCGAGGGAGGACTTCAGCAGCAGGTACTGGTCGAAGTCGGGGTCGCCGGGCGAGCCCCCGCCCGCGAGGACCGCGTCGTGCTTCATGCGCGGCTCGATGACCTCCCACGTACCGGCCTGGGTCGTGATGTCGATGCCGGCCTTCTTGGCGTCGGAGGCGTACGCGAGGGCGTGGTCCTGGCGGAGCTTGTCGCCGGAGAGGTACCAGAGGGGGAAGGCGGCGCGGACGCCGTCCTTGACGCGGATGCCGTCGGGGCCGGTCTTCCAGCCGGCGTCGTCGAGGATCTTCTTGGCCTTGGCCAGGTCGTGCGTGCGCTCGGTGCCCTTGGTGAACCACTCGCTGTCGGTGGGGACCGGACCATAGGCGGGCTTTCCGGCGCCTTCCAGGATCTTGTCCACCATGGCCCCGCGGTCGACGGCGACGTCGAGGGCGCGGCGGATCGCGGTGTCGCCGGTGACCTTGTTGTGGGTGGGGAGGGTCACCAGGCGGTAGTCGTAGGTGGTCGCCTCGTACGTCTTCTTCGCGCTGTCGCCCTTGAAGCCCTTGGCGAGGTTCGGGGGCAGGATCGCGCCGTCGAGGTCGCCGGAGCGGAGGCGGGTGGCGCGGACGTCGTCGTCCTTGATGATCGCCATGGTGAACTTCTTCACCTTCGGCGCGCCGCCCCAGTAGTCCGGGTTGGCCTTGAAGCTGATCTTCTCGCCCTTGGACCAGTCGGTGAGGACGTACGGGCCGGTGCCGACGGGCCTGGTGGTGAAGGGGCCGCTGTTGACGTCCTGGTTCGCCGCGATGTGCTCGGGGGCGATGCCGAGGACGGTGCGCTCGGCGAAGGGGGCGTAGGGGTACTTCAGGGTGAAGACGACGGTGTCGTCGCCGACGGCCTTGACGTCCTTCAGGGCGTCCAGCTCGGTCTTGGAGGCGTTGTTGGTCTTCTTGTCGAGGATGGTGCGGTAGGTGAAGACGACGTCCTTGGCCGTGAAGGGCTTGCCGTCGCTGAACTTCACGCCCTTGCGGAGCTTGTACGTGTACGTCAGGCCGTCCGCGCTCACCTCGGGCAGCGCGACCGCGAGGGCGGGCTTCAGCTTCATGTCGCCGTCGAAGGCGAGCAGCCCGTCGAAGATCTTGGAGTTGCCGTCCTTGCCGTAGCCGAGGAGCGGGCTGAGCGACTCGGGCTCGTACGCGATGCCGACGACCGCGCTGTCCCCGGCGGCGGAGCCGGCTCCGGTGGCGCCCGGGTTCGAGCAGGCCGCCGCGGTGATGGCCAGGGTTCCGGCCAGCGTGGCGGCGGCCATGCCGCGTATGGATCGGGCGGTCATGGTTCCACACCCCTCGTGAAGCTAGTGAAGATCGGCTGTTGTTGCGAACGACTCGCAATTAAACAGCATGTAGAGGGGTGGGATCCTCCCGCGCTCCTTACCGGGTCACGCCGGGGCGGGGAGACCGGCCAGGTCGGCGAGGGTCTGCTTGTGGTGTCCCGCCGAGCCGAGAGCGATCTGGTCCGCTTTAGCCCGCTTCAGATAGAGATGAGCAGGGTGCTCCCAGGTCATACCGATCCCGCCGTGCAGCTGGACGCACTCCTCGGCGGCGTGCACCGCGACGCGCGAGCAGTACACCTGGGCGACGGCCACGGCGAGCGGCGCCTCGGGGCTGCCGCCGACGAGCGCGTCCGCGGCGTTGCGGGCGGCGGCGCGGGCGCCCACCACCTCCAGCCACAGCTGCGCCATGCGGTGCTTGAGCGCCTGGAAGGAGCCGACCGGCCGGTTGAACTGGTGGCGCTCGCGGGTGTGCCGGACCGTCTCCTCCAGGCACCACTCGGCCACGCCCAGCTGTTCGGAGGCGAGCAGTCCCGCTCCGGCGAGCAGTCCTCGGCGCACCGCCTCGCGCGCGGTGCCGGCGTCCGCGAGGCGGGTGCCGCCGGACTCGGCGGTCACGGTGGCGACCGGGCGGGTCAGGTCCAGCGGGGTCTGCGGCACGATACCGGCCTCGGCGGCGTCGACCGCGTACAGCCCGTCGGGGCGGACCACGAGCAGCACGTCGGCGCGGGCGGCGTCCGCCACGCCGGTGACGGTCCCGGTGGCCGCCGGCTCGTGGTCCGGGCCGGCGGAGAGCGGGACGGCCAGCACGGCGGCCTTACGGCCGGTGGCGAGCTCGCCGAGCAGGTCGCCCGCCCGGGCCGCCAGCAGCGTCTCGGTCGCGATGACGGCACTGGTGAGGTACGGGACCGGCGTCACCGCGCGGCCCAGCTCCTCCAGCACGACGGCGGCCTCGCGGTGGGACGCGCCCTGGCCGCCGAGCTTCTCGGGGACGAGGAGCCCGGCCGTACCCATGTCGGCCGCGAGCGCCGTCCACAGGGCGGGGTCGTAGGGGCTGTCGGCCTCGATACGGCCGGGCAGGTCCGCCGGGTCGGCACGGTCGGCCAGGAGGGAGCGTACGGCGGCTCGCAGGTCGCCCTCCGCCTCGGAGTACAGCAGGTCCGTCATCGCGCCAGGTCCTTCCATGCGACGTCCTTGTCGTTGCGCGGCTCGGAGGGCAGCCCGAGGACGCGTTCCGCGACGATGTTGAGCAGCACTTCGCTCGTACCGCCCTCAATGGAGTTGCCCTTGGAGCGGAGGTAGCGGTAACCGGCGTCGCGGCCGGTGAAGTCGACGAGTTCGGGGCGGCGCATCGTCCAGTCCCCGTACAGCAGCCCCTCCTCGCCGAGGAGCTCCACCTCCAGGCCGCTGATCTCCTGGTTGAGGCGGGCGAACGCGAGCTTCATCCCGCTGCCCTCGGGTCCCGGCTGGCCCGCCACGAGCTGCTGGCGCAGCCGTTCGCCGGTCAGCCTGGCCACCTCGGCGTCGACCCACAGGTCGAGCAGGCGCTGGTGGAGGTCGTGGGTGCGCAGCTCGGGGCGTTCGCGCCAGGTACGGGAGACGGGCCCGATCATGCCGCCCTCGCGCGGGATGCGGGCGCCGCCGATGGCGACGCGCTCGTTGTTCAGCGTGGTCTGGGCGACCTTCCAGCCGTCGCCGACCTCACCGAGGCGGTGCGCGTCGGGGATGCGGACGTCGGTCAGGAAGACCTCGTTGAACTCGGCCTCGCCGGTGATCTGGCGCAGCGGCCGCACCTCGACGCCCGGGTCGGTCATGTCGCACAGGAAGTACGTGATGCCCCGGTGCTTGGGCAGGTCGGGGTCGGTACGGGCGATGAGGATCGCCCAGCGGGCCACATGGGCGCTGGACGTCCACACCTTCTGGCCGTTGACGACCCAGCTGTCCCCGTCCCGGACGGCCCGGGTGCCGAGCGCGGCGAGGTCGGAGCCGGCGCCGGGCTCGCTGAAGAGCTGGCACCAGACCTCCTCCCCCACCCACAGGGGGCGCAGGAAGCGCTGCTTCTGCTCCTCGGTGCCGTACGCGAGGATCGTCGGGGCCGCCATGCCGAGGCCGATGCCGATGCGGCGCGGGTCGTTGTCGGGGGCTCCGGCGGCTTCCAGCTCGGCGTCGACGACGGCCTGGAGGGAGCGGGGCGCGTCGAGCCCGCCGAGGCCGACGGGGTAGTGGACCCAGGCGAGGCCGGCGTCGAAGCGGGCCTTGAGGAAGTCGGTGCGGTCGGTGGTGGCGGGCGGGTGGGCCTTCAGCAACTCCTGCGTACGGGTGCGCAGTTCGGCGGCGTCGGTCACTTCGTGACTCCTTCCGTGGCGGCCGGGAGGACGACGAGCCGGCCCGTGGTCGTGCCGTCGGCGACGCGTTGCACGGCCGCCGCCGCGTCCTCGAAGGGGACCCGATCGCTGATCAGCGGCTTGATCAGGCCCTTGGCCGCGTACTGGGTGAGGGTGTCGTGACAGCGGCGGATCGCGTCGGGGTCCTTCTGGTTGTACAGGCCCCAGTGCAGGCCGAGGATCGAGTAGTTCTTGACCAGGGCGTGGTTGAGGGCGGGGGCCGGGATGTCACCGCTCGCGAAGCCGACGACCACGATCCGGCCCTCGAAGGCCACGCACTTGGCGGACTTGGCGTACGCGTCACCGCCGACCGGGTCGTAGACGACGTCGGCGCCCCGGCCTCCGGTGGCCTCCTTGACGGCCCCGACGATGTCATCGGTACGCCGGTCGATGACGACGTCGCAGCCGAGCTCGCGCGCGACGGCGGCCTTGTCGGCGCCCCCGACGACCCCGACGACCCGCGCGCCGGCCGCCTTGCCGAGCTGTACGGCGGCGCTGCCGACGCCCCCCGCGGCGGCGTGGACGAGGAGCGTCTCGCCCTCCTTCAGGGCGGCCCTGCGGTGCAGGCCGAACCAGCCGGTCTGGTAGCCGATGTGCAGGGCGGCGGCCTCGGCGTCGTCGAGCGCGTCGGGCGCGGGCAGGAGCGCGGCCTCGTCGGCGACGACGTAGTCGGCGAGCCCCCCGTACGGCAGGGCGGGGGTGGCGATCACGCGCCGGCCGTCCTCGGTCTCGCCGCAGATCTCCACGCCCGGGGTGAAGGGGAGCGGCGGCCGTACCTGGTAGTGGCCCCGGCACAGCAGCGCGTCGGGGAAGTTGATGTTCGCGGCCCGGACCCTCAGCAGGACCTGACCGTCGCCGGGCGTGGGCCGGTCCACCTCTTCGCGCCGCATCACCTCGCTCGGCTCGCCGTTCCGGTGTACTCGCCATGCCTGCATCGAGGGCCTCCACAAAGAGTCGGGCAGTACCGCACTGGGTCACACTCGTCCGCATACTAAGCGGTCGCTTGCCCGGAGGGAACAGCTTCGGGGAACTCGCCTCACCGGTTGAACACCGTCCCACCCGTATCCGTATGGATCGGCGGCTCGCACTCCCCTGTGCGGGCCTGCCTCGGGCAGGGAGGGCAGTTCCATGGCCGGCGATGTCACCACGCTTTTCCGGGCGTCCACCGCACACAGCCCGTCGATCGCCATGCTCGACCGGGCGGGGAGCACAGGTGCGGGCGGGACAGGTGCGGGCGGGACGCCCGGGCGGATCACCGACTTCTGCATCCCCTGCAACCCCTACTTCCCCACGCCCGCGATGTTCGAGCAGCTGGGTGGGCGCCTCAGAGAGATCCTCACCTACTACCCGAGCGGTTCGGAGACCATCACCGCCGAGCTGTGCCAGACCCTGGGGCTCAATCCGCAGACCGTCGCCATGGGCAATGGCTCCACCGAACTGATCACCTGGATCGACCACCTGCTCGTCCGGGAATCGCTCGCCGTGCCCGTCCCCACCTTCGGCCGGTGGACCGACCAGCCCATGGAGACGGGCAAGCGCGTCGACATGATGCTGCTGCCGGAGGCCCACGGATTCCGGCTCGATCCGGACGCGTTCGTACGGTTCATCCGCGCCCGGCGTTCGCGGACGGCGGTCATCTGCAACCCCAACAACCCGGACGGCGGGCTGCTCACCAAGGAGCAGGTGCTGGCGCTGTGCGACACCCTCCAGGACCTGGACCTGGTCGTGGTGGACGAGTCGTTCCTCGAGTTCTCCGACGCCGCCGCCGAGACGAGCATCGCCGAGGAGGCGGTGCTCCGGCCCCATGTGATCGTGCTGCGCAGCCTCGGCAAGAACTTCGGCCTGCACGGGGTGCGTTTCGGCTACCTGGTCGCCAACCCGGCGCTCGCCGGACGGATCCGGTCGATGCTGCCGAAGTGGAACCTCAACTCCCTCGCGGAGGCGGTGGTGTTCATGCTGGGGGAACACCGCCGGGAGTACGAGGAGAGCCTGCGCCGGTCCCGGCAGGACCGGCAGGAGATGACCGCCCGGCTCTCGATGCTGCCAGGGCTGACCGTCTATCCCTCGCAGGGCAATTTCGTGTACGTACGGCTGCCGGTGGGCGTGGACGGGGCGGCGCTGCGCGACCGGCTGCTGACCGGGCACGGGGTCCTGGTGCGCGAGTGCGGCAACAAGGTGGGCAGCTCCAGCCGGTTCCTGCGGCTGGTCGTGCGCCCGCCGCAGGAGGTGGGGCAACTCGTCACGGCGCTGGGGCAGGTGCTGTACGGAGGTCCGGTCCACCCTGTCCCCGTGCCGGCGCCGCCGCTTGCGGCCGCACAGGCGGGGGCGGGGGCGGGGACGCCGGTGGCAGGCGTCCCGCACGGCCTGCAGCTCGTCCCCGCGTCGGCGCCGGTGCCGGTACAGACCCCGACACCGGCACAGGCACAGGCACCGGCTCGGATGCCGGCCGCTGCGGCCGCCGCCGTTCCGGTTGTCGGGCCCATGGCCATGGCCAGGGGGTACACCTCCTCCGGCACCCCGGCGGTCGACCGGCTCGTCAGCGGCTGAACACCTCGAACGTCACGGCCGGCCGGCCGCCGAAGCGCGCGGCCGCGGCCTGGGCGTTGGCGGTGAGGAAGGCACGGCAGTACTCCTCCGGGTCCTGGTCGGTCAGCCCCTCGATATAGGCACGGTGCTCCAGCAGCGACTGTATGGCGCGCTCCATGCCGGGCCCCGCGTCGACCGCGTGCGTCGGCATGGAGGAGCCGGCGACGGCCACCCAGCGCACGCCGTTCCAGGGTTCGAGGCCCTGCTCGATCAGCTCGGGGAAGATCCACCGGTTCCCGGCGTCGCCGGCGGCGTCGAGGGTGGCACGTCCGACGGCGACATGGTCGGGGGTGTTCCAGGCGACCCCGCCCCATGTGTCACGGTGGTTGAGCGTGATGACCAGCTCGGGCCGGTGACGCCGGATCGCGGCCGCGATGTCGCGGCGCAGCCCGGGACCGTACTCGATGACGCCGTCCTTGTGGTCGAGGAACTCCACCTCCGGCACTCCGACGACCGCGGCGCTGGCCCGCTGCTCCCGCTCGCGCAGCGGCCCGCACGTGGCGGGGTCGATGGTGTCGATACCCGCCTCGCCTCGGGTCGCGAGCACGTAGGTCACCTCGCGGCCGCCGTCGGTCCAGGAGGCGACGGCGGCGGAACAGCCGTACTCGAGGTCGTCGGGGTGGGCGACGACGGCGAGGGCGCGCTGCCAGTCCTCGGGCATCGGCTGGAGCTGGTCGTTCACTTGATCGGTCATGGCGGCAGGATACGGCCGCGATCACCGACCGGTCGTGACGTTCCACGCCTCGTCGGGTCCAGAGGCGGTGGAGCGCCCCCGCCCGCACGGGGACCATGTGCGGGCGGGGGCCGGTCGGGTGCGACGGTGTCAGCCGGTGCGGAAGCGCTCCGCGGACCTGATCCGGTCGCGGATCCAGACACCGGCCTGCTTCAGGGATCCGGTTCCGGCCCAGGGGCCGTTGTCCGCGCAGGTGCCGGTGGTGAAGACGGCGCCGGAGCGGTGGTCGTCGGAGAAGTTCCAGTTGACCCAACCGATCTTCTTCCGCGCCATGAGGTCGAGATAGCGCCGCGCCATGGCGAAGTCGTTGGCGCCTTCGCCCGCGTAGTCCTGGGTGCCGAACTCGGTGACGAAGACGGGCAGCTTGTCCGCCGCCCTGGAGAGGGTGTTCAGGTACGCGTCCCGGTGCGAGGCGGCGTAGAAGTGGAAGGTGTACATGATGTTGGAGGCCCGTACCGGGTTGTTCACGACCTCGGTCTCGTCGGAGCCCTCCGAGACGCCGAACGACGACCACGCGCGCGTGCCGACGAGAATCGGGCTGCGTGGGTCCTTGGCGCGGATGACGGGGATGAGCTCCTCGGCGTAACTCCTGATACGGGACCAGCTGACACCGCTGGGTTCGTTGGCGATCTCGTACAGCAGGTTCTTCTTGTCGCCGTGGCGCTGGGCGATCTCGGAGAAGAAGGTCTTGGCGCGGCCCAGGTTGTGGTGGGGGTCGCCGGGGCTGAGCATGTGCCAGTCGACGATGGCGTACATGCCCCGTGAGGTGGCCTGCTCGATGATGTGGTGCACGAGGTCGGTGTAGCCGCGCGGATCGGTCTCGTAGCCGCCCTCCTGGATGTACAGGGAGATGCGCAGGACGTCCGCGTTCCAGTCGGTGGCCAGGGCGTCGAGGGAGCCGTTGGTGACGCACTGGCGGTACCACTGCAGGCCGTGGGTGGACATGCCGCGTAGTTGGACCGGTGTGCCGTGCTGGTTGCAGAGCTTGGTGCCGCAGACCTTCAGCCTGCCGTTGACGGCGACCGGTGTCGCGGCGGTGGGGGCGGGTGAGGTGCTCACCGTTTCCTGGTCCGCGCCGGCGGCCGGACCGGTGGTGAGGGCGGTGAGCGCCGTGAGGGCGAGGAGAAGCGCGGCGAGGAGCGCGCCTGCGCTGCGGAGGGGACGCCTCCGGATCCGTGCCGGTCTCATGTGGGGGTCTCCGATGCGTTGACGGGAGTTCAAGACTGGAAGGAAACTTTCCTAACCAATGGATAGCAGGGTGGAGTTGAGATTTGCAAGGTTCATGACAATCTCCGCCTTTCCCGGTCTCCGCGGCGGCGGTTAGCGTGTGCCGACCCGCTCCCGACGATCAAGGATCACGGTGGTGCCGCATGCCGCGTTTCGACCTGCCCCTCGACCAGCTCCGTACGTACCGCAGCTCGTCCCATGAGCCCGAGGACTTCGACGCCTTCTGGACCAAGACTCTCGACGAGGCCCGCTCCCACGAACTCGCCGCGCGTTTCGAGCGGGTGGACGCGGGACTCACGACGGTCGAGGTGCACGACGTGACCTTCGCCGGCTTCGGCGGCCACCCCGTGAAGGGGTGGTTCGTCCTGCCCGCCGGGACGGGAGAACCACTGCCGGTGGTCGTCGAGTTCCTCGGCTACGGCGGCGGGCGCGGCCTGCCGCACACGCATCTGCTCTGGGCGTCGGCCGGTTTCGCGCACTTCGTGATGGACACCCGCGGCCAGGGCAGCGGGTGGGCCGGCGGCGACACGCCCGACCCGGTGGGCAGCGGGCCCGCGTACCCGGGCTTCATGACCCGGGGCATCGAGGACCCGTACGGCTACTACTACCGGCGCCTGTTCACCGATGCCGTACGCGCGGTGGAGGCCGCCCGGTCGCACCCGCTGACCGACGCCTCGCGCACGGCGGCCGTCGGCGTCAGCCAGGGCGGCGGGATCACGCTGGCCGTCGGCGGACTGGTGCCCGACCTGGTCGCGATCGCGCCGGACGTACCGTTCCTGTGCGACTTCCCGCGCGCGACGACGCTCACCGACCGCACCCCCTACCGGGAGGTGGCCACGTACCTGAAGACGCACCGCGGCCGCACGGAGCAGGTCGCGCGGACGCTGGCGTACTTCGACGGTGTGCACTTCGCGGCGCGCGGGACCGCGCCGGCGCTGTTCTCCACCGCCCTGGAGGACCTGACGTGCCCGCCGTCGACGGTGTTCGCGGCGTTCAACGCGTACGCGCACGAGGAGAAGGCGATCGAGGTCTACGACTTCAACGACCACGAGGGCGGCGAGACCTTCCAGCAGGCGGCCCAGTTGCGCTGGCTGCCGGGGAAGCTGACGGCCTGACAACCCCGGTCGGCGAACGGGGGGAGGCGGGCGCGGCGGCCCGGGACTATTGACCGCGAGCCGGTGCGGACCTAGGTTCTGTCGGCGACGGGGAGAAAGCGCTTGCTGTCCGTGCTCGCGCCCCCGCTCCCCGAGGGGGTGTGTGTCACGTCCAGGCGTGCAGCGCGCGACGGAACCGTCCGGGTCGCCGTCGTCGGCACCGGAGCGATCGCCCGGGGCAGCCACCTGCCCGCGCTGGCGGCGCTCGCGGCCGAACAGCCCCTGGAGGTCGTCGCGGCGGTCGACATCGACGCCGCCGCGGCCGCCGCGTTCTGCGCGGAGGGCGGCATCCCCCACCCGTACACCGACCTCGACCGGATGCTCGACGAGCAGCACCCGGACCTGGTGACCATCTGCACCCCGCCCCGGTTCCACCGCGACCAGACCGTGGCAGCGCTGCGCGCCGGGGCGTGGGTGTGGTGCGAGAAGCCGCCGTGCCCGTCGCTCGCCGACTTCGACGCGATCGAGGCGGCGGAGGGCGGGCCGGGCGGGCCGGGCGCGCCGGGCGCGCAGACGGACGGAGGACCGTACGCGTCGATCGTCTTCCAGCACCGTTTCGGCTCGGGCGCACGGCACATCCAGGGCCTGCTCGCGGAAGGGGCCCTGGGGCGGGCGCTGGTGGCGCACTGCCAGACGACGTGGTACAGGGACACCGCCTATTACGCCGTTCCCTGGCGCGGGCGTTGGGACACCGAGGGCGGTGGGCCCGCCATGGGCCACGGCATCCACCAGATGGACCTGTTGCTCGATCTGCTCGGCCCCTGGGCGGAGATCAGCGCCATGGCGGGGCGGCTGGTCCACGACATCGAGACGGAGGACGTGTCGACCGCACTGATCCGTTTCGACAGCGGTGCTCTCGCCACGGTCGTCAACAGCGTGCTGAGCCCGGACGAGGTGAGCCGGATCCGGCTCGACTGCGAGCGCGCCACCGTCGAGCTGACCCATCTGTACGGCTACCGGAACGCGGACTGGCGCATCACGCCCGCGCCGGGCGTCCCGGCTGAAGAGGCCGACCGTTGGCGGGAGTTCGGCGCGGACGAGCCCAGCTCCCACCTGGCGCAACTGCGCGGCCTGCTCGCCGACCTGCGCGCCGGGCGCCGCCCCCGCAGCAGCGGCGCCGACGGCCGTACGAGCCTGGAGCTGGTCGCCGCGCTGTACAAGTCGGCGTTCACCGGCGCCACCGTGCGGGCCGGCGAGATCGGCCCGGGCGACCCGTACTACACCGCCCTGCACGGCGACGCGCCCGGCTGGGCGCCCGGGGCACGGCCCCGGCCCCGCACCGTCCCCACGCCCCGGAAGGCGGCGGCCCGGTGAACCCCGCGCCGCGTGTCGTCCACGCCCACGGTGACCACGTCTCGGTGTCGGCGGGCGACGTCGAGCTGCTGCGGTACGTGTACCGGCCCGAGGCGGCGTGGGAGGCGCCCAAGCCGTACATCCACCCGTTGCGCACCCTCGCCGGGCACACGGTCACCGGGTACCGGCCCAACGACCACCGCTGGCACAAGGGCCTTCAGATGACGGCCTCCCACCTCTCCGGCCAGAACCTGTGGGGCGGCAACACGTACGTCCCGGGCGAGGGGTACCGGGCGCTGCCCGAGCGGGTGGGTTCGATGGTCCACCGGTCCTTCGACGAGGTGTCGGAGCGGGACGGGCGGATCACCCTCACCGAGCGGCTCACCTGGCACCCGTACAGCGGTGAGCTGTGGGCGGACGAGCTGCGCCGCATCGAGGTGCACGACGTCGACCCCGGATCCGGCCCCGCGTCCGGCTCCTGGGCGCTGACCTGGTCGTCGGCCGTCACCAACCGCCGCGACGAGCCGCTGCGGTTCGGCAGCCCCACCACGCAGGGGCGGGAGATGGCCGGCTACACGGGCCTGTTCTGGCGCGGCCCGCGCGCCTTCGCGGGCGGGACCGTGCTCGGCCCCGACGGCGCGGAGGGCCCGGACCTGATGGGCAGCCAGTCGGAGTGGCTGGCCTACATCGGTGAGCACGACGGCGTCGACGGCCACGCCACTCTCGTCTTCGCGCACGCTCCGGAGAACGACCACGACGGCGCGGCGGGCACACACCCGGCGCACTGGTTCGTACGCAACGACCCCATGGCGGCCGTCGCGCCCTCCTTCGCCTTCCACGACGAACTGGTGCTGGCACCCGGCGACACCCTCGCCCGCCGCTACCGGATCCTGATCGCGGACGCCGCCTGGGAGCGCGAGTGGATCACCGCGCGGCTGAAGGAGCTGCCCTGGTGACGCCCTCCGCGACGTACGGCGGACTTCCCGGCGGGATCGGCGTGTCACGGCTGCGGGTGTACGACTGGCCCGCCGCCGACGGGTCGCGCGGCGGCACTCCGCACGTCCATCTGACGTGCACCGAGGGCTATGTGGTGACGGGCGGCAGTGGCCGCGTGCAGACCCTGACCGCTTCCGGTCTCCGGGAGACACCGCTGGTGCCTGGCGGGCTGGTGTGGTTCACGCCGGGCACCGTCCACCGGCTGGTCAACGACGACGGTGCGCTGGAGATCACCGTGCTGATGCAGAACCGGGGCCTGCCCGAGGCGGGCGACGCGGTCCTGACCCTGCCGCCGCCGCTGCTCGCCGACCCGGAAACGTACCGCGCGGCGGTCGCGCTGCCGGCGGACCGCCCGGAGGCGGAGGTCGCGCGGGCCGCCCGCCGCCGGCGCGACCTGGCACTGGAGGGGTTCGCCGTGCTGCGCGCGGCGACCGAGGCGGGCGCCCCGGAGCCCCTGGCCGCGTTCCACCGGGCGGCCGCCCGGCTGGTGCGGGCGCGGGCTGCCGAATGGCGGAGGCGCTGGCGGAAGGGCGCGGCGGCCTCGGCGGACGCCACCGCCCGCCACCTGGACCTCCTGGAGCGCGGCGAGACGGGCTACCTGGCCGCCGCGGAGGTGCACGCGCACCTGCCCTCCGCGTCCGGGAGGTTCGGGATGTGCGGGAGGCTCGACGTGTACGAGGCCGGCGCCTAGCAGTCCGACGCGCCCGAGGCCGGGCGCCCGAGACCGGCGTACCCGGGCGTCCGCGTGTGCCCGAGCGGCCGGCGCGCCCAGGCTCGGCGTGCACGCGCCCCACCTGGCCAAGCTCGGCGTGCCCAAGCTCGGCGTGCCCAGGCCGGCATGTCGCAGGCCGACATACACACGGGGCCGGCATGTCGCAGGCCGGCGTACACGATGGGCCGGCGGCCCAGGACGGCGTGCCCGGGGGCGGAATCGGGTGCCCGTGCATCGGGCGTTCGGGTGAACGGCATACTGACCGACCGGGCGCGATCACTTTCGACATGCTAGGAGCAGCCATGGTTGACCGGATCGCCACCGAGAAGACGACCTTCAGGCCGGTCTTCGAGGTGGGGTCGTCCTTCATGGAGCAGGCGCAGGGCGTCGAGGCCAGGTTCCAGCACGCGATCGCCCCGGCGACGGTGGATTTCGACTTCGGTGAGATCAGCCGGGCGGCGAGCGGTATCCCGGACAGCTCGACCGTGAAGATCATTCGCGGCTGGGGTCTGCAGGAGACGGCTCCCGTCAGCGTGATGGTCCTCTCCCTCAGGGAGGCCGTACGCCAGGCCCTTCCGCAGCCGTTCGCGAACCCCGCCTTCTGGGAGAAGGTCGAGCAGGCGCTCACCGACGCCTTCGTGGGACTGCACGGGCAGACGGGCACCCACCTCTCCTTCTACCGGGAGGACCCGGACAACACGAGCTACTACTACAACGTGTTGTTCGCCCTCCAGGACGAGGAGACCGACGACTCCCTGTACGCCGTCGCCTTCTGTGCCAATGTGACGGTCGCTCTGAGCCCGGAGGAGGTCAGGACGCTGACGGTCGAGGACACCGCCCAGTACACGATCCGCCTCAACGCCATCACCGTGCAGCGGAAACTGCCGTCCGCCGCCTGATCCGGAGGGATACGGTCGCCGGGGCGCCGTGCCTACGCGCTCGTCGCGGGGCGCGGCGTCTCGGCGGGGGCGGTGACGCGGTCGGGGAGGCGGTTGCCGATGCTGCGGTACGTGAGGGGCAGGCCGGCCAGCCGTTCGGGAAGCAGGCAGTTCTTGCCGTCCACGACGACCGCGGGCGGCGCCATTCTGGCGGCCATCAGGGACCAGTCGGCCTCGATGGTCTCCGGCCACTCGGTGAGGACGAGCGCCGCCCGGGCGCCCTGGACGGCGGCGCGCAGTTCAGGGCACGGCCGGGTGCCCGGGAACAGCCGCTGCAGGTGTTCCGGGTCCGTGGCCGGGTCCCAGATGCGTACGGCCGCCGCCTCGGCGACCAGCTGGGGCACGAGGACCCGGCTGGGCGCCGCCCGCATGTCGTCGCTCCACGGCTCGTAGCGGGCGCCCAGGACGGCGATCTCGCAGTCGGCGAGCTGCTCGCCCAGCTCCTCACGGAGCACGTCGCACACGAGTCCGGGCTGGGCGCGGTTGACGGCGATGGTCGCGTCGAGGAGAGGCGTGGCCACGCCGCGGCCGGCCGCCCAGTGCGCCAGTGCCTCGGTGTCCTTGGGGAGGCACGAATCGCCGAAGCCGAGCCCCGGCTGGAGGAAGGCGTGCCCGATACGCGGATCGAGGCCCGCGCCCTGCATCACCTTGTCGATGTTGAGGTCGGGTGCGGCGCACAACCGTGCGAACTCGTTCGCGAAGCTGATCTTCATGGCGAGGAAGGTGTTTGCGGCGTACTTGATCATCTCGGCGGTGTCGGGCGTAGTCACCACCCAGGGGCACGTCTGCTCCCCGTACAGCTGGTGCAGCACCGGCAGCGCGTCCTGCGACCACAGGCCCACCACCGTCCGGGACGGGGTGGTCCAGTCGTCCAGGGCGCTGCCCTGGTTCAGGAACTCCGGGTTGTAGGCGTAGCGGTCGCGCATCTGCGGATGGGCCTGGAGGAGCCGGGCGCTGGTGCCGGGCGGCACCGTGGACTTCAGCACCACGGCCGGGGGCGGCAGCAGGGCCGCCACGTCCGCGAGGGCCGACGCCACTTGTGACAGGTCCGCGGCCCCGGTCTCGTCGGGCGGTGTCCCCACGGTGATCAGGACGACCTCGAAGGGCTGTCTGAGGTGCGTGTGCGCCAGGTCGGACGCGAAGGTGAGCCTCCCGGTCTCCCTCGCAAGCGACAGCTCCTGTTGCAGACCCGGCTCGGACACCGGCGTGCGCCCCGCCTCCAGCGAGGCCAGCCGGGCGGGCTCGCGCTCGATGCCCGTCACGTGATGCCCCTGCCGGGCGAGGGCGACGGCCCCGGTCACTCCGACATAACCCTGCCCAACGATGGCGACCCGCACGTGACTCTCCCGACACCCCGGCGATACCAGCAGGACCTGCTGCCGCTCCGTACGCGGAAACGCCAGCTTGCGGTCGCCGATACCGCCGGGCCACCGGTCCCGGGCAGACGGGTGACGGCCGACAGGAGACGGGTGACAGGGTGACCGGGTCAGCCCCTGGTGTCGGTGAACCATGCGAATCCGTCGCCCTCCTGATCCCCGTCCTTGTCGAGGCCGGGCCCCCTCCCCGCCGCCGGCCGTGCCGGCGCCGTTCGGCATTGCGCGAGAGCCGGGTGCGCGCTCAGGACTGGACGTTGGCGGAGCCGCGGGCGACGACGGCCGTCAGGGGCAGGGTTTCCCAGGGCGCCGCAGACGGTGTTGCCGGAGTGAAGGGCGCAGGTCCCCGGGATGCCTCCCGAACAGCGTGAACGCGCCTTCGACCGGTTCTGGCGCGCATCGGGCTCGACCGGGGGGGGCAGCGGAATCGGCCTGCCCCTGGTGCGGCGGCTCCGGCCGCCTGCGGCGGCCACGCCGCCCCGGAGCCAGGCCTCCCGGGGCGGCATCGACGCGGTGGTCAGGCTGCCCTCGATCCCGGCACGCGGCAGTGGGACCGGACCGGCACCGGGGCTGGTCGAGGCGCTGAGGCAGTGGCCCGCCCCGGAGGACCGTCCCCGTGCCGCGCCTCCGTACCAGGCACACCGTCTCCCGGCCGCCCTCCACCGACCCGGGGAGGCTCTGACCGCTTACGCCGGCCGGTCGGGGCGCGCGGCCGGAAGGTGGACCACGATCAGGGCGAAGGCCGCCAGCACGACGTAACGCAGTGCCGAGTCCAGCCCGTTCCAGTCCGAGGACTGCCACATGACGAACCACTCACCGCCTATGCCGAAGAAGCCGAGCCCGAAGAGCAGCAGGACCATCACCAGGCCGACGGTGCTCGCCCGGCGGGCACGGTCGTAGGCTCTCCGCCGCAGCCCGACCGCCCAGAGCCAGGTGGCGACCACGAGGACGGACGCGGTGAGGAC
Source organism: Streptomyces sp. CB03234 (assembly GCF_001905885.1). Taxonomy (GTDB): domain Bacteria; phylum Actinomycetota; class Actinomycetes; order Streptomycetales; family Streptomycetaceae; genus Streptomyces. The sequence goes on from NZ_LIYH01000008.1 coordinate 273,798, forward strand.
CTCCCAGACGATGATGGCGATGTACGCCGCGTTCTGGAGGGCGGGCGAGGTGATCGCCCGCCACATCAATTGCGGGTCCTTGAACGTGGTGTCCATGGCCAGGACATGCTGGACGAACTGCTGGTTGGACCCGAAGTCCGTGATGTTGCCGAAGGCCACCAGAACCATGGACAGCGCCACGGTCCCCGTCAGCGCGGCCGCCGCGACGGCGAGGGTGCCGAGCGATAGGAGCCGGTCCAGTGGGCTGTCGGTACGTTCGGTGGTGCCTGCCACGTCAAATCCCTCTCAATGGTCGGGTGGTCGCGCGCAACCTCTTGCTGCTGGTTCACATCATCCTCCCTGCGACAGGTCAACACAGCAGTGGGGAACGGACGATGGACCGGACGACGACACCAGGAAGCGGCACGCGAACGGAACCGGGCGGCGGGCCCAGCCGTCGTCGCCTCCTCGGCGCCGGTGCCGGCGCTGCCCTCTCCGGGGCGTTCCTCACGGGGCTGGCGGGCACCCGGGCGTCGGGCGCGGGGGCCGGGACGGCGGGCAGGGCGCCGGGCGCGCCCCGCCCGGCGGACTGGGCGGCGCTGGCCAAGGGGCTGGACGGGACTCTGGTACGGCCGGGCGACCGCGACTACGACGTGGCCCGTACGCTGTTCAACCCCCGCTTCGACGCCGTGCGCCCGGCCGGGATCGCCTACTGCGCCCGGCCCGAGGACGTGCGCGGCTGCCTGGAGTTCGCCCGCCGGCACGGGGTGCCGGTCGCGGTACGCAGCGGCGGGCACTCGTACGCGGGCTGGTCGTCGGGGACGGGTCTGATCGTCGACGTACAGTCGATGGCGTCCGTCTCCCTGACGGGTGGCACCGCGACGATCGGCGCGGGCGCGAAACTCATCGACGTCTACGACCGGTTGACCGCCCGCGGCCGGACCGTACCGGCCGGGTCCTGTCCCACGGTGGGTGTCGCCGGCCTGGCGCTCGGCGGCGGCATCGGCGTCGTCAGCCGGGCCTACGGGCTGACCAGCGACAGCCTGACGGGCGCCAGGATCGTGACCGCCGACGGCCGGATACGGGACGTGGACGCCAAGCGCGACCCGGAGCTGTTCTGGGCGCTGCGCGGCGGCGGCAACGCGCAGTTCGGGGTCGTGACCGAACTGCGGATGCGGACGCACGCGGCGCCGGAGTGCACCACGTTCTTCCTCCGCTGGCCCTGGTCGCGTGCCGCCGCGGTGGTGCGTGAGTGGCAGCGCTGGGCTCCCACCGCGCCGGACGGGATATGGGCCAACCTCCACCTGGCCGCCCCGGTGGGCGGACGGCCCGGGTCGGTCCGCGTCGGCGGCCTGGCCCTGACGGGCCGGCGGGACCTGGAGAACCGGCTCGACCGGCTGGCCGGCGCCGTCGGCGCGCCGCCCGCGTCGGAGTCGGTCCGTACCCGCCCCTTCATGGACGCGATGAAGGTGATGGGCGGGGTGTCCGGCATGACCGTCCCGCAGGCCCACCAGAAGGGCACCCTGCCGGGCCGTACCCCGCAGGGCCGGGTGGCGCGCGAGTCGTACGCCGCGCGCTCCGACTTCTACACACGCCCCGTCCCGGCCGACGGCGTCAAGGCGCTGATCACCCGGGTGGAACAGCTGGCGCGGCTCAGCGGCGGCGGGGCGGGCAGTGTCGCGCTGGACGCGATGGGCGGCGCGGTGAACCGGGTACGGGCGGCCGAGACCGCGTTCGTCCACCGCGACGCGCTCTTCCTGGCCCAGTACATCGTCTCCTGGCCCGACCGCGCCCCCGCCGCCACGGTGGCCCGTCACCGGGCCTGGCTGGACGCCACGTACGACGTGATGCGGCCGTGGGCGAGCGGCCAGGCGTACCAGAACTACACCGACCCGGCCCTGCGGGACTGGCGCCGTGCCTATTACGGGGCGAACACCGCCCGGCTGGTGAAGGTGAAGGCGGCGTACGACCCCGGGCGCATCTTCCGCCACGCCCACACCTTCTGAAGCTCACTCACCGGTTCGTCCCTCCCGGAGGGCGGATGTCAGTGGCGGGTGTCACGCTTTCTGCCGTACGCGATTTCCGTGACAGCCGCGAAACGAGGCATGCGCCGTGATCACCACTGACTTCGCCCCCGGATCCCCCTGCTGGCTCGACCTCGGCGCGCCCGATGTCCCGGCGGCGGCTGATTTCTACGCCTCGGTGTTCGGCTGGGAGTTCCAGCCGTTCACCCCGGAGGAGGGGGACTACGGCTTTTTCAAGCTGGACGGCAAGACGGTCGCCGGGCTCGGGAAGCTCACCGAGCAGGGCGCCCGTTCGGCCTGGATGATCTACTTCAGCACGCCCGACGCCGACGCCACGACCGAAGCGGTGCAGCGCTCGGGCGGCACGGTACGGGTCGCCCCGATGGACGCCGACGGCGAGGGCCGGATGGCCCAGTACACCGACCCGCAGGGGGGTCAGTTCGCCGTGTGGCAGCCGGGCTCGACCAAGGGCGTGGAGGCGGTGGACGGGCCGGGCAGCCTGGGCTGGATCGAGCTGTACACGACGGACGCGGCCGCCGCCAAGGACTTCTACGGGAACCTGTTCGGCTGGCAGACCCAGGACATGGAGCTGCCGGGCGGCGGTGGGACGTACTCGCTGATCACTCCGGCGGGCCTGCCTCCGGAGCGGATGCACGGCGGGGTGATGCAGCTTCCGCCCGACGCACTCACCCTCACCGGCGGCCGCCCCTACTGGCACCCGGTCTTCGGCACCACCGACTGCGACGCGACGGTCGCCAAGGTCAGGGAGAAGGGCGGCACCATCCAGATGGGCCCCGAGGACGCGCAGGACGTCGGACGGCTCGCCGTCTGCGTAGACCCGGCCGGGGCCGACTTCGTGGTCCTCACCCCCGCCCAGGGCTGAGCACGCCGGCCGCCCGGCCGTTCGCGCCGGAGCGGGGGGTCGCCGTCATCAGCATCCGGTCGGGGAACGTCGTGACGCCGCCCACCGCGCGTACCGGGCGGTGCGGGTCGGCTGGGCGGAGGCGGAATCGGGTGGCGATGGCCGCCAGGGCGACCGGGGCGGCGAGGGTGGTGAACGGGGCGCCCACGCAGCGGTGCGCGGCCGCGCCGAAGGGCAGGTAGGCGGTGCGCGGCACCGGGTGCGGGGCGTCGGGTGACCAGCGGTCGGGGTCGAAGGCGGACGGGCGGGGGTAGACGGCGGGGTCGCGGTGCAGGGCGTACAGGTTGAGGACGACCACGGCTCCGCGCGGGAGGCGGAAGCCGCCGACGGTCACCTCGCGCAGCGCTTCGCGGGGCAGCACCGGGACGGGATAGAGCCGGAGGACCTCGGAGATGACGCGGCTGGTGACGGGCAGGGCGTCGAGGACGTTCGCCGGCAGGGGCCGGCCGCTGTGGAACAGAGCGTCGGCCTCGCGCTGTACGGCTTCCTCCAGGTGGTGGTTGGCGGCCAGTTCGTGGCAGGCCCAGGCCACTGCCCGGCCGGTGGTGCCGACGCCCGCCAGGAAGAAGGTGGCCATCTCGTCGAGTACGGTCGCGCGCGTGATGCCGGGTGTTCCGTTGCCGGCCGTCCCCTCATGGGGTGCTCCCTCGCCGGGGCACGCGGCGCGGTTCAGCAGGCTCAGCAGGTCGCCGCCGCAGGCGGGCGGCGCGTGGTGTGCGTACAGCGCCTCCAGGGCCTCCCGCAGCAGGCGTACCGCTCGCCGGTAGGCGAGGTTCCCGGGGGTCGGCACGCGGGAGTACCACCGCGGTGCGACGCCCCGCAGCCGGGTACCTTTCGACAGCATGGCCCCACTGCCCACGAGGCGTGCCACCCATTCCGTCGACGCCTCGGAGCGGAACAGGGCACGTACCGTGAGAGCGGTGCTCAGTTTCAGCGCCTCGTCACCCACGTCGAACGCCGTGCGCACCGGCCACTGCCCGGCGACGTCCGACGCGACCCGGCACATCAGGGGCGCGGTGGCGGCCAGGGAGGCACGCCCGAACGCGGGCTGCACGATCCTCCGGCGCTCTCGGTGGATCTCCGCCTCGACGGTGAACAGCCCGTCCCCCATGGCCTCCCGCATTCCCCGGGCGACTCGCTCGCGGCCGAAGGCGGCGGCCCGGTCGGCCAGGACCTCGTGCGTGAGGTCGCCGTCGCTCACCACGTACACGGTGGTGGTTCCCAGGCGGGCCCGCACCATGGGGCCGGCGGCGCCCAGTTCCAGGAGCGCGGGCAGCAGTCCGTGCCGCAGCAGCGGCAGGTGGCCCAGCGGGCCCCGGCGTCCGGGGGCCCAGGGCACCTCACGCACCTCACGCACCTCACGCGTCACGGCGGCGTTCACCGGCCCGCCGGCCTGCGTCCGGCCTCCGCACCGTCGTCGGGGCGCAGGCTCAGCCGCTGGTGGACCAGGCGGGCCACGTCGGCCAGCGTCAGGCCGCTGCCCATGAGTTCGGCGGGCGAGATGAGCAGGTCGAAGCGGTTGCGGACGGCGACGAGGAGTTCGGCGCCCATGAGCGAGTCCAGCCCGTAGTCCTCCAGGCGGCGCCGGGGGTCCAGCTCGTCGCCGCTCATGTGCAGCACGCCTGCCAGGAGGGTGGCGAGCATGGCGGTGACGGCCGCCTCGGCGTCCTCCGGTGCCATGCGCGCGAGTTCCCGCAGCACGTCGGCGTGGGGGCGGCTGGTGTCGTCCGTGTCGTCCGGCACGAGCCGGTGGAAGCGGGGGCCTGTGAGCAGCGGGAACAGGTCCTTGGCGCGTGCCCAGTCGCAGCGCTCGACACCGGCGACGGCGGTCTCGCCGGCCGGCAGGGCGCCGGCCGCGGTGAACGCCTCCCGTGGTGTGAGGGAGACCATTCCGGCTCGTGCGAGGGACTGCTCCATGTCGTGGCGGGCCACGTACCCCGCCTCCCCGATGACGCCCCACGCGATCGTCGTGGCGGGCAGGCCGGCGGCCCTGCGGTGCCGGGCGAGCGCCTCCAGATAGGCGTTGCCGGCCGCGTAGGGCGCCTGCGTGATGTTGCCGAGGGAGGCGGTGAGCGAGGAGTACGCGAGGAACAGGTCCAGCGCCCGGTCTCGGGTGAGCAGGTCCAGCAGGGCGCCGCCCGTCGTCTTGGGGGCCAGGACGGCGCCGACGCGCTCGTCGGTGAGCTCGGTCAGGCGCGCGTCGTCCAGGTGCATGGCGCAGTGCACCAGCCCGCGCAGCACGTGGCCGGTGGCGTCGATGTCCCGCAGGAGCCGCCGTACGGCGTCCGGGTCGGTGACGTCGGCCGCGTACGCGGTGGCTTTCACGCCCCGCTCGCTGAGGCGTGCCAGGACGGCGGCCGCTTCGGGGGCCCGGTCGCCGCGCCTGCTCACCAGGGCGAGGTGCCGGGCGCCGAGTTCGGCCAGCCGGGTCGCGGTCGCGGCACCGAAGCCGCCCAGCCCGCCGGTGACCAGGTAGGTGCCGGACGGGTCGAGGGCGGGCGCCGGGCCTCCCGCCGTCACCTGGACCGGCTCGTCCAGGGGGTCGAACGTGACGACGACCTTGCCGATGTGGCGGGAGTGCTGGAGGAGGCGGAAGGCCTCGTCGACGCGTGCGGCCGGGTAGGCGCTGTGCGGCAGCGGCCGGTACGTTCCCGCCGCCACGCGGTCGGACACCTCGGCGAACAGACGGCCGTTGCCGGGTGCTTCGGGCGGCAGCGTGTTGAGGTCGACGCCGAAGAAGGCGATGTTGTGGTTGAAGGGGCGCAGCGACAGCGGCTTGTTCTCGTAGATGTCGCGTTTGCCGAGTTCGATGAAGCGTCCGCCCGGCCGCAGCAGGTCCATGCTGCGGGCGATGGCCTCACCGGCGAGGGAGTTGACGACCACGTCGACCCCGGCGCCGTCGGTGATCCGGCGTACCTCGGGTGCGAAGTCCAGGCTGCGGGAGTCCAGGACGTGTGCGACGCCCAGGGCGTGCAGCCAGTCCCGTTTGGCTTCGCTGCCCGCGGTGGCGATCAGCCGGGCGCCGCAGGAGCGGGCGTACTGGAGGGTGGCGAGGCCGATGCCTCCGGCGCCGCCGTGGACGAGCACCGTCTCCCCCGGTGCGAGCCGGGCCAGGCGGTGCAGGCTGTGGTGGACGGTGGCGTGGACGACGGGGAGCGTCGCCGCTTCCGCGAAGCCCATCCCCTCGGGGATCCGGCCGAGGGCCTCCTCGGACGTGACGGTGTGCGAGGCCAGCGCGGCGGGAGCGAGCCCGAACACCCGGTCCCCCACCGCCCATCGCGTCACACCCGGGCCCACCTCGGTGACCACGCCGGCGCACTCCAGGCCGGGGCCTTGCGCGCTGGGGGTGTTCTCCACCGCTTCCTGGGGCAGCAGCCCGTTCGCGTTCAGCGTGTCACGGTAGTTCAGCCCCGCTGCCCGTACGGCGACGGCCACCTGTCCCGGGCCGGGCCGGGCGGGGGTGGTGCGCTGCCAGGTGAGGCGGTAGTGGAGCCCGGGGTCGCACACGCGGAGCGTGTACGCGTCGGTGGGCGCGGCCACGGGCGCCGCCACGGCCGCGGACGCGGGTACGGACGCGGGCGCGGTCACGGGCGAGGCCGCGGACGGCGTGTGCGCGGTCTGCGGCACGAGGCCCGGCCGGGTGTGCGTCTCGCGCGGTACGAAGCGGCCATTGCGGGTCAGGACGATCTCGTCCTCGTCACCGGGGGCGAGCAGTTCGGCGGCCAGCCGCCGGGCATCGGTGTCCGGTTCGCCGCAGCGCTCCAGGCTGACGCGGCGGATGCCGAGCGCGGGCTGCTCGTTGGCGAGGGAGCGGGCCATGCCCCAGACGGGGGCGTCACCGGGGAAGGCGGGGTTCTCCGGGGCGGGGAACAGCCCGCTGGGCCGGGTGACGAGCCAGAGCCGGACGGTGACGCCCTCGGGCAGGTCGTCCCGGCAGGCGGAGGCCACGGCGCGCAGGAGGGCGGCCCTGCGGGTGGCCTGGGCGGTCATGCCGGCCGGGTCGGTCTCCGGTTCGGCGAAGAGGAGGGTGAGGACCACTTCTTGGGCGCCCGTCGTCAGCAGGCGGGCGTAGGACTCGGGCGCGGTGTCGGCGACGAGGGTGGTGACGGTGGCGGGGGCCTCGGAGGACGCCTGCCGTAGCTGTTCGGCGACCGCCCGGCCCGTCGCGGTCTCCCGTTCGCTCTCGACGGCGACGATCCAGGCGGTGTGCCCGTCCGGGGCGGGCAGCGGCGCCGGGCCGGCGGGCCCCTCGGCGGCCGGAGCCGCGGCGAGCAGGACGGAGTAGTCGTCCCGCGCGGGCTGCCGGTCGTCGCCGCTGAGGACGACGTCGGTGAAGCCGCACTCCTCCAGCAGCGGTGGCCACTGGTCGCGGGCGAGCAGGATCGAGTGCGGGCGCAGATGCTGGTCGCCGCGCTGCCAGAAGCTCTCCAGGGTGCCGAAGACGGCGCTCAGCTGCTCCGTGTCGTGGGGTTCGAGGGCCAGCAGCAGTCCGCCCGGCGCCAGGAGGGTACGGACCCGGCGCAGCGCGGCGGCCACATCGGTGGTGGCGTGCAGGGCGTGCGCGGACACGACCAGGTCGAAGGCACCTTCGGTGAAGCCTTGCGACCCGGGGTCGGCGTTGAGGTCGAGGGTGCGGTAGTGGAGGAAGTCGTGGGCGGCGAAGCGGTGTTCGGCGCGGGTGAGGAAGGCGGCGGAGACGTCCGTGTACGTGTAGTGGGTGCGCTCCGGCGGCAGGAAGGGCAGCAGAGCGGCCGTGGTGCCGCCCGTTCCGGCGCCGACCTCCAGGACCCGCAGCGGCCGGTCGCCCGGCCACGCTTCGACGAGGCCGCGCACCAGTGACTGGGCGACGCGGTTGTGGAACCGGGTCACCGGTGCGAGGTCGTAGGACTGTTCGTACGCGGAGCCGTCGGACGCCAGGAGCTCCAAGGGGTCACGGGTCCCGCGCAGAACCGCGTCCAGGTGCCGTGCCCGCCGGGCGTAGAGGGCCGCCTGGGAGCAGAAGGCCGGGTGGTCGGCCACGAACGCGCTCAGCAGTTCGGCGGCGCGGAAGGTGTCGGTCGTCAGGCGCCACCTGCCGTCCGGCAGGGACGACAGCAGGCCGTGCCGTTCCATCAGGGGCAGCATCAGCTTGACCAGGCGGCGGTGGCGCGTCTGGAGCCCGGCCGCCGTGAGCGTCCGCATGTCGAAGGCCGCGCCGGGCTCGGGCAGGAAGCCGCTCAGTACGTCGCCCCACAGATGGGCGAGGCCTTCCTTCGACGCGGTGACGAACGCCTCGTAGGGCGTTTCCCGCCAGGCGGTACGCAGCGCGGTGATCCGCTCGGCGGCCGCCGCCGCGATGCCGGACGGCGTGAGCGGCGGGAACACCGGCGCGGGGCCGTCGGGTCGGGGCGCGGCGCGCAGCACGGTGTGGCGCAGCATGACCGGTGCCGTCTCGGCCTCGGCGAGGCGCCGCAGCCGGCAGCCCTCCAGCTCCACGGTGACGGTGCCGTCCTCGTCGGTGACGGTGATGTCCCAGCAGACCTCGGCCGTGGTACGGGATCGCTCCCGCACGTGCACCAGGCCGGTGGCGCAGGGGGCGCGCCAGACGCGTACGGCACCGATGGCCGACGGCAGGTAGGCGGCCCTGGCGGCCGGGTCGTCGTACAGAAGGGGCGCTCCGGCCTGCAACGCGCCGTCCAGGAGGGCGGGGTGGGCCTCGTAGGGGGTCTCCTCGGCGGTGCCGTCCTCGTGCCGGTAGGAGGCGAGCACTTCGCCGCTGCCCACCCGCAGGTCCGTGAGCACCTGGAACGCGGTCCCGTACGTCAGGCCCGCACGGTCGCAGGCCCGGTAGTGGTCGGGGCCGCTGACGGTGCGCGGGCACCGGTCGCGTACGGCGGTGGCGTCGAGCGGCCGGGGGCGCGCGCCGAGCAGGGCGCGCACCCGGGCCCGTACGTGTACGCGCGGTTCGTCGCCACGTGCGTCGGTGCTGGTGACCGTGAGGACACCGTCGTCCGGTGTCACCGACACCTGCGTACCCAGCGACTCGGGGTCGGGCCACGGCACCGCGAGGGGGCGGTGGATCTGGACGTACGCCACCTCGGCCGGGGAGGCGAAGGCGCGCCGCCCGGCCGCCAGGGCCATCTCGACGTAGCCGGTCGCGGGCATGACGACGGTCCCGGCCACCCTGTGGTCGGCGAGCCAGGGGACGAGGGAGGGGTCCACCTGGCCGGACCACAGGGGCTGCGGCGCGGGGATCCGCTCGCCGAGCAGCGGGTGGTCGATCCGGCCGTTGCCGCCGGTGCGCAGCACCCAGTTCTCGGGGGCGCCGCTCCAGTGGCGTTCGCGCTGCCACGGGTACGCCGGCAGGTCGGCGGGGCGGGCGGGCCGCGGGAAGTGGCGGTCCCAGTCCACCCGGGCGCCCGCCGCGAGCAGTGCCGCCAGGGCGTCCGCCATCCCGGCCGGGCCGTCGGCGTCGCGGTGCAGTGTCGGTACGTACGTCATGTGTGCGGCGCGCCGCAGGTAGGGGCGCAGCACCGGGTGCGGGCCGATTTCGAGGACGATGTCGGCGCCGTCGGCGAGGGCGCGGTCGACGGCCTGGGCGAACCGCACGGGTTCGCGGACGTTGCGCCACCAGTAGTCCGCGGTGAGTTCCTCGCCGGGGACGGGTTCGCCGGTGACGGTGGAGATCATCGGCAGCCGTGTCGCGGTGGGGGCGAGGCCCGTCAGGGCGTGCGCGAGCGGTTCGCGCAGTGCGTCCATGGCGCGGCTGTGGAACGCGTAGTCGAGGCCCAGGTCGCGGAAGAAGACCTGGCGGGAGGCGAGTTCCTCGCCGAGGGCGGCGAGGGCGTCGGGGTCTCCGGCGACGGTGACGTCCCGGCCGCTGTTGATCCCGGCGATCTCCAGCCGCCCTTCGTACGCGGCGAGGACCTCGCGTACGGAGGCCTCGCCGAGGCCCACGGCGGCCATCCGTCCGCTGCCCGCCGTGGCGGCCTGGGCGCGGCTGCGTTCGGCGATCACGCGGGCGGCGGAGGGCAGGTCCAGCGCCCCGGCGGCGTGGGCGGCGGCCACTTCGCCGACGCTGTGGCCGATGACGGTGGAGGGGCGCACGCCGCGTTCCGCGAGCAGGGCGACCAGGCCGGCCTGCACGGTGAACAGCATCGGCTGGGCGATCTCGGTGCGCTGCCAGTGGGTGCGGTCGCCGGTCTCCAGCCGCTTGGCCACCGACCATCCGAGGTGGGGGGCGAGGGCCGTGTCGACATCGTCGACGGCGGCTGCGAAGACCGGTTCGTGCGCCATGAGGTCGGCGGCCATGCCGGGCCATTGCGAGCCGTTGCCGGAGAAGACGAACGCCACCGTGCCGTTTCCGGTCGTCTCGCCGACGGCGCCGGCGGCGGCTTCGCCGGTGCGCCCCGGGTCGTCGCTGTCGCCGTCGCCCGGGAACAGTCGCGTCAGCCGGGCCGCCGCCTCCCGGGCCCCGCTCGCCAGGACGACGGCGCGGTGCGGGTGCGCGCTCCGCCGGAGGCACGTGGTGTGGGCCAGGTCGTAGAAGTCTCCCGGGTCGGCGGTGGCGAGGCGTTCCGCCACCCGGGCGGCCGCTTCGCGCAGCGCCTGTGCCGAGCGTGCGGAGACGAGCACCGGCAGCGGCCGGTCGCCGTCCGGTGCCGTGGCCTGCCGGGGCAGCGGGACGGTGACGGGCGGCGGGGTCAGGACGACGTGGGCGTTGGCACCGCCGAACCCGAAGGAGTTCACGCCCACGGCGGACCGCTCGGTCACCGTGACGGGATGGGGCTCGACGGCCGGGGCGAGCCCCAGGCCGGGGAAGTCGATGTCCGGGTGGAGCGGCGCGGCGTGCAGGGACGCGGGGACGTGCCCGTGGCGGAGGACCAGCAGGGCCTTGAACAGGCCGGCCATGCCGGACGCGGGCTCCAGGTGCCCGAGGTTCGACTTGACGGAGCCCAGCGGCAGCGCGCCCACGCTGCGGCGCCGCCCCAGCGCGTGGCCGACGGCGCGGGCCTCGACGGGGTCACCGGCCGGGGTGCCCGTGCCGTGGGCCTCGAAGTACACCAGGTCGTCGGGGTCCACTCCCGCCTCCGCGTAGACGGAGCGCAGCAGTGCCTCCTGTGCCGACGCGCTGGGCAGCGCCACGCCCTGCGTCCTGCCGTCACAGTTGCTGCCCGAGCCGGCGATCACGGCGTGGACGCGGTCGCCGTCGGCCAGGGCGTCGGACAGGCGCTTGAGGACCACCACTCCCCCGCCCTCGGCGCGTACGAAACCGTCGGCCTCGGCGGAGAACGCCGCGCACCGCTCGCGCCGCGACAGCATTCCCGCCTGGGAGAAACCCACGTAACAGAGAGGACTGATCAGGACGTTGACGCCACCGGCCAGTACCGTACGGCCGCCGCCCTCCTTCAGGAAGCGGCATGCCCGGTCCAGCGCCACCAGGGAGGAGGAGCAGGCCGTGTCGATCGCCATGCTGGGCCCGCGTACGTCCAGGAAATGGGAGAGGCGGTTGGCCCCGAGGGCGGCGGCGCCGCCGACCATGGTGTACGGGTTCACGCCGGCCGTCAGCGAGAGCTGCAACGTGCCGTACGAATGGTCGGACATTCCGATGAACACACCGGTATCCGAACCGGTGAGTGACGAGGCCGGGATTCCGGCGTCGTCCAGCGCCTCGACCGCCATTTCCAGCAGCAGCCGGTGCTGGGGGTCCAACTGCGCCGCCTCCCTGGGGGAGATGCCGAAATATCCCGCGTCGAATCCGGCGACATCGGAAAGGAATCCGCCCGCGGCCGTGTACGCCTTTCCGGGCCGCGGCGTACGCCTGTCGACGAACCGCGGCACGTCGAAGCGGTCGTCCGGCACCTGGCCCACCAGGTCCCGCCCGTCCCGCAGGGCACCCCACAGGCCGCTCAAGTCGTTGATGTCACCCGGCAGTCGGCATCCGACACCGACCACAGCCACGGCACCGTCAGAACCGTCGACGTCGGTAAATCCCATGAATATGCCTTCCGTAGGAGTACACGGCCGTGGGGCATCACAGTCCTCGAATCTTCAACCTACGGCCGTCGGCGCAACGCGTTCGGCGCACACGCCGGGCTCCTCCGGATCGGGAAACTTCCCTCCTTTGGAGGGAATACGATGTCCGTATTCCCGGACTGATCCGGTACGGCTCCGAAATCGATACCGTGGCGCAATGCTGCCTCCCACACGCGCCCGGCTCTCCGGTCTCGCGGTCTCGCTTCCCGCCCAGTACCGGACCATGGAAAAGACCCGCGAGGAGATCGCGCGTCAGAGCCCCTTCGTCCCGCCTCCGGGTGCGCTCGAAGACCTCACCGGTATCCGTGGGGTACATGTCAGGGAAGCGGGTGAGCAGGCCTCGGATCTCGCCGTCTCCGCCGCCACAAAGGCCATGGCGGAAGCGGGCGTCGGCGCCGGGGACCTCGATCTGCTGCTGTTCGCGTCGTGCTGCCAGGACCTCATCGAGCCGGCCACCGCGCACATCGTGGCCGCCAAACTCGGCGCCGGCTGCCCGGTGTTCGACGTCAAGAACGCGTGCAACAGCGTGCTCAACGCGCTGGAAGTGGCAAGCGCCTTCATCGAGTCGGGCCGGTACGCCACGGTACTCATCGCCTGCGGGGAAACCCCCACCATGACCACCCGCTGGCGCGTGCCCGACCAGGAGGCGTTCCTCCGCGCCCTGCCCGGGTACACCCTGTCCGACGCCGGAGCCGCCCTCCTCCTGACCGCCGGACCGGCCGGCGCCGACGACCCGGGCGTACTGACCACCCACTTCGGGGCCGACTCCACCGCCTGGGACGCGTGCACCGTGGAGAGCGGCGGCTCGCTGCACTTCCGCCCGGCCGACGACGAGCCCACCTACATCCGGCTCAACGGCGACCTGCTGCGCAGCGCCGCCCTCGACATGGCGCCCCGGGCCTTCGGCCGCGTACCGGAGGAGCTGCGGCGGGCCCGGGAGAGCGCGTTCATCGCCTTCCACCAGATCTCGCGCCGGCAGTACGACGAAGTCCTCACCGCCCTCGACCTGCCCGCCGACCGCTGCCTGCCGACGGTGGCCGACCACGGCAACACCGCGTCCGCCTCGCTCCCCCTCCAGCTCGTCCGTGCCCGGGAGAGCGACCGGACCGAACCCGGCGACCAGGTCGCCCTCATCGGCATGGCGAGCGGATTCAGCGCCGGACTGGCGATCATCCGGCTGTGACGTCCTGTTCCTCCCGGGCCACCAGACGGGACAGTTCGACGCGGGAGCGCACCCCGAGGAGCGAGAAGACGTTGCGCAGGTGGTGGTCGACGGTACGGGGGCTGATGGACAGCCGCAGCGCCACCTCGCGGTTGGTCGCCCCTTCGGCGACGCACCGGGCGATCCGGAGCTGCTGCGGAGTGAGGCACGCCAGCGGACCGGCCGCCTCCCGTGCGGCGGCAGCGCCGGTGGCGCGCAGTTCGGCCCGGGTCTGCTCGGCCCATACCCGGGCACCGGAGCGCTCGAAGGCGTAGAGCGCGTCCTTGAGCCGGCCCCTGGCCTCACGCGGCCTTCGCCGCCGCCGCAGCCACTTGCCGTACAGCAGCAGGGTACGGGCGCGCTCGAAGTCGCCGCCCCCGCGTTCGTGCCGGGTGAGGGCGTCCGCGTAGAGGGCCTCGGTCTCCCCCGGCGGGGCCAGCAGGGCGCGGCAGCGGGCGAGCTGGGCGGGGGCCTGCGGGTCGCCGCCCACCGCCGCCCAGAGGGCGAACTCCTCGACGGCGGTGCGCGCGTCGGCGCCCGGCTCGCCCGCGAGCACGGCGGCCTCGACGAAGCAGGGCGCCATGAGCATCCGTACGGCGAAGTGACCGCGCCGGTGCCCCGGCCGCACCAGGGGGCCCAGCCGGGAGGCGGCGTCCAGGGCCAGGCCCCGCCCCAGGTCCGCCCGGGCGCGGGCCCATTCGGCGAGGCTCGCGGCCTGGGCGAGCCCATGGGGACCGGCGACCGCCAGGGCGGCGTCGGTGTGCGCCGTGAGCGCCGCGCCGTCACCCTCGATGGAGGCCACCAGGGCGAGGGCGGCGTGGTGGTGGGCCACGACGTTGCGCTGGCCCGCGCGGTGCGCGGCGCGCAGGCCCTCTTCGGCGTGGGCACGGGCGCGGGTGTGCCGCCCGGCCCGCAGCTCCGCGTAGGCGAGGTGTTCGAGGGCTTGGGGTACGAGGGTGGCGATGCCCCGTGCCCGGGCCGCCGCCAGTGCCCGGGCGTTGACGTGGCAGGCGGTGGTGGTGTCGCCGAGCACGAGCGCCGCGACCCCGGCGCGCAGCAGCCCGGCCGGGTCGTCGTCGTTCCCGGCCCGCTCCAGCACCCGCCGCAGCGGGCCGCGCGCCTCGCCGAACCGGCCGCTGAGCGCGGCCAGCATCCCGGTCCGGTAGTCGTCGGTTTCGTGGCCGTCGGTCCCGTGGCCGTCGGCCCGGTGGCCGTCCCGGCCGGGTGCGGGGGCGACCGGGCCCTGTCCGCCGAGGGCGGCCAGACAGCCCTGGACGTCGCCCGCGGCCCACGCCGCCTCCATGGCGCCGAACCGGGCCGTCCGGGCGCCCTCCGGGTCGTACGGGTCGAGCAGTGCGGCCGCCAGGAGCAGCGCCTCGTGCGCGTCGCCCACGGGGCCGTCGCGCAACGCGAGGGTGCCGCGTACGAGTTCGGTGCCGCCCCGCACCGCGTCGTGCGCCGCCGCGCCCTCGCGGGCCGCCGCCAGCAGCTCCCTGGCCCGGCGCGGGCGGCCGCCCAGCCTGGCGTACTCGGCGGCGGCCGTCAGCCCGGCCGCGCGGGCGCTGTCCGTGGCGGTGAGGTCGGCCGCGCGGGCGAACGCCAGCGACCGCTGTAAAGGATCCGCCCGTCCGTCCGGGGCGGCCGCGGCGGACGCGAGCTCGGCGGCGAGCCGGGGATCGGGGCCGTCGGCGGCCAGGGCGCGGTGCGACAGGTGGGCCAGCCGGTGGCGCTCCGCGTCCAGGGCGTCCGCGAGCAGCGTGTGCGCCGCGCGCCGGCGGGAGAGCGGGGCGCCGAGGTGGACGGCGCGGCGCACGAGGGGGTCGTCGAACCGGATGCGGTTCCCTGCGCTGCGCGCCACGCCGGCCGCCTCGGCGGTGTCCAGCGCGGCCGGGTCGAGACCGGCGGCGCGGGCGGCCCGCAGCACCAGGGACGCGTCGGCGCCCGAGCCGTCCGGGTGCTGCTCGTGGGCGGCGGCGACCAGGAGGAGCAGGTCGCGGGTGGGGGGCGGCAGTTCGGCCAGCCGGGCGCCCACGACACGCAGCAGAGCCGGTCCGTCGGCGAGCGGCCTGGGCAGCGGGGCGTGCCCGGACAGCTGGGACCCGGACAGCCGGTCGACGAGGGCGGTGAGCAGGGCCGGGTTGCCCTCGGCCTCGTACAGCAGTTCCTCGCGTACGAGCGGGTCGGTGGCGCCGCCGGTCAGCTCGTCCAGCAGCGCGCCCGCGGCGTGTTCGGTGAGCGGGCCGAGGCGCAGGAGGGGCAGCCCGGCGAAGTCGGGGGCGCCGGCCCGGTGGGCGGACACCGACAGCAGCAGGCCGACGGCCGGTACGGACTCCACGCGGCGGGCGGCGAAACCGAGGGCGGCGCGCGAGGGCGGGTCCCACAGGTGCGCGTCGTCGACGCAGACCAGGAGGGGCCGGTGCGTCCACGTACGCCGCAGCAGGTCCAGGAGGCACAGGAGGCCGGCGGGCGGGAGGGCGGTGGGCGGCAGGCCGGTGGGCGGGCCGCCCGCGCCGACCGGGAGGGGCGCGGTGCTCAGCAGCGCGTGTACTCCGCTGTGGGCGAGGTGGCGCTCGGCGGGGGCGGCGCGGGTGTGCAGGACGGGTCCGGCGTCGAAGTCCCGTACCGCCCGGTCCAGGAGCGCGGTACGTCCGAGGCCCGGCTCCCCGGTGAGCAGCAGCACTCCTGACCGGCCGGACAGCAGGCGTCCCGACAGGGCGGCCACGGCGTCCAGTTCGGCGTCGCGGCCGAACAGTCGCGGCGAGGTCGCGGCGGCGGTCGTCTTCGTGGTCACACCGGCCACGTTACTTGCGCGTAACGCGGGTCGGAAGCCTTGCGTCCGACGGCTGCGCGGGGACGCCCGTACCCTTGTGACGTGGGGAAACGGCATGCCGGATGCCCTGCGGATGGGCCCGCTCCCAACGGCGGTGCGGCAACTCTGTGCGTGTGCACAACGTGCGCCGGTGGCGGCCGCGCCCGCGGCGGCCGCCACCGGATCGGGGTGGAGCGTCAGGAGGTGTGCGGGCAGTTGCCGCGATACTCCTCGATGGTCAGGCTCGGGCGCGGGAGCGGGCACAGGAACTGCTCGTAGCGGGTGTCATTGTCGATGAACCGCTTGAGCCACGAGATGCTGTACTTCGCGATGGTGGTGTTGGAGGTGTTCGGCGTGAAGTGGGAGGCGTTGTTCAGCTCCAGGTACGCCTTGTCGAGCGTGGCGGGCAGCGACTCGTAGAACGGCTCGGAGTGCGAGGAGACCGGAGCGACCGTGTCGCCGTCCGCCCCGACGATCAGCGTGGGCGTCCTGAGCTCCGGCCATGTCTTGTCGGTGTTCCATCCGGTGAGCGGGATCGCGGCCTGGAGGGAGGGCCTGCTCTTGGCCGCCTCCAGGGAGCCGCCGCCGCCCATCGAGTGTCCCATGACGCCGAGTCTGGTGCTGTCTATCCGGCTCCTGACGGTGCTGCGCTGCGTCAGGTAATCCAGCGCGGAGAGGAGCTGGCGACCCCGGCTGTCGGGCTGGTCGAGGGTGGAGAGCGTGTCGATGGTGATGACGACGAACCCCTGGGAGGCGAGCCGCGGGCCGAGCCAGGCGATGGACGACTGGGTCGCGGTGAAGCCGGGCGAGATCGCCACCGCCCCGAACGTACCGTCGCTGGTGGTGGTCGGGTAGTAGATCGTGCCGCCGTCGAATCCGCTGACGCTCAGCGACGAGACGGTGGTCTGCGACACCGCGTAGGGGCCTCGGACGGCCTCGATGCTCGCGGTGGTGGGGGCGGGGCCACGCTCGTAGGGGTTGTCCGCCGCCTGGGCGCCCGAGGTCATGGCGGTGCTGAGGCCGGCGACGGCCAGGAGCGCCACCAGGGCCGCGGTGAACGGCCGGTGGCGCCTCGACGCGGCGGGGGCGGGGGTGGGGGCGGCGGTGATGTGTGTTCCGTTGCGGCTCTGCTGCTGCACGACGGAGTCGTCCTCTCTGTCGTGGCGGGTGCGTCCCGGTTGGGGGCCGGTCGGCATCGCCGTGGTGGGGATGGCGGTGCCACTGTCGGGGCGGCCGGGCCGGTGCGGCATCGGTGTAATCGCCGGTCTCGGAGGTGGCCGGTGGGTGCCAGGGCGGGCCTGGGCGGGCCGGGGCGGGCCTGGGCGGGCCCCAAATTCGGGGGCGGTGACCGCGCGGGTTTGCGAAGCTGGCGCGGATGGACGAGCGGATGGACGCGCGGGTGAACGAGCGGGTGAACGATGCGGGGCGGTTCCGGTCGGCGGTGGTCGCCTGGGCGGCGGGCGGCGGCGACGCGCGGGCGGCCGCCGCGGAGGCGCGTGAACTGGCCGCTCGCATCCGGCCGAAGAGGGTCGTCCTCGTCGAGGGCCGCAGCGACCGGGCCGCGGTCGAGGCGCTGGCCGCGCGGCTGGGCCGGGACCTCGACGCCGAGGGTTTCCCGGTCGTCGCGCTCGGCGGCGTGACGAGCATCGGACGGTTCCTGGAGGTGCTCGGGCCCCAGGGGCTGGGCCTCTCCATGGCCGGCCTGTGCGACGCCCCGGAAGAGCACTGGTTCCAGCGCGGCTTGGAGCGGGCCGGGCTCGGGAGCGCCCTCGGCCGCGCCGGGATGGAGCGGCGCGGCTTCCATGTGTGCGTGGCCGACCTGGAGGACGAGCTGATACGGGCGGTGGGCGCGGACACGGTCCGGGACGTCATCGCCGCCGCGGGCGAGTGGCGGGCGTTCCGTACCTTCCAGAGGCAGCCGGCGCAGCGGGAACGGACCGTCGAGCAGCAGCTGCACCGGTTCATGGGCACCCACAGCGGCCGCAAGTCGCAGTACGCGCGCCTGCTCGTCCAGCGCCTGGACCCGGCCCGTGTGCCGGTGCCCCTGGCACGTCTGCTCGCGGACACGGCCGCCTGAAGGCGGGCCGTTTCCCGCCCGTTCCGCCCTCGTTGGTCTCCGGGGTACCGGCACTGGCGTGGAGGGGCGAGGGATGCGTGGGCGCTGGGTATGGACGTGGACGCTGTGCGGAGCCGTGGCCGTGTCGCTGGCGATCCTGCTGGCGCAACGCGGCAAGGAATCCGTCGCGACGTGGAGTTCGATCCTCTCGGCGGTCGTCGCCCTGTTCGGCGTGCTGTCGGTCTGGGCGTGGCGCCATGCTCCCCGGCGAGGACGTTCCTCCACGGAACAGCTGACGGAGGCGCAGCAGGCGCTGGCGCGGCTGGTGGAGCGTCAGTGGCGCGAGGAGGCGGGGCTGCGGCGGCTGTTCCATCCGGTGCCGCTCCCGGTGGTCTGGTCGGACTCCGTCCTGGAGGAGGTTGCCGACCACGCGCAGTCCATCGGCGGGCCGGTCTCCTGCCGCACCGACCGGCTGGAGGAGCTGTCGGCGATGTTCCGCCGGCTGCCGCGCCGCCGGCTCGTGGTGCTGGGCCCGGCCGGGTCCGGGAAGTCCACGTTCGCGGTGGTGCTGGCGCTGTCCCTGCTGGAGGGCCGGGAGCGCGACGAGCCGGTACCGGTGCTGCTGTCCGCGGCCTCGTTCGACCCGGAGCACGAAAGCCTCCACGCGTGGCTGTGCCGCCGGATCGCCGCCGACTACCCCGCCCTGACCGATGGGGACACCTACGGGGCCGGCGCGGTCGAGGACCTCATGTCCGGGCACCGGGTGCTGCCGGTCGTCGACGGCCTGGACGAACTCCCCGCATCCGCCCGGCCGAAGGTCCTCGAAGCCCTCAACGACACGTTCGACGCCCACCCCCACGCGCGCGTGGTTCTGACCTGCCGTACCGAGGCCTACACCGCCGCCGTGGCCGCCGCCGACGTCCTGGCCGGCGCGGCGGTCGTCGAACCCGCCCCGGTGGACGCGGTCGACGCCCTCGAACTGCTGCGCAGGAGCCGGCCGGCGCGCTGGAACGGCCTGGCGGGGCACGTGGCGCGCAGCCCCCAGGGCCCGGTCGCCCAGGCCCTGTCCAGCCCCTTGATGGTGGCGCTCGCCCGCACGGTGTACGCCGACGCCCCGCCCGGCCCGGAAGAGCTGGACCGCTTCACGAGCCGGGAGGCCTTCGAGGACCACCTGCTGGACGCCCTCGTACCCACAGTCTACGCCCGCGCCCTGCGCCAGGATCCTTCCCGGCCGCGCCGCTGGAGCCCGGAGCGCGCCCACCGTCACCTCGCCGAACTCGCCGCGGGTATGCAGCGGCAGGGCGTCTACGACCTGGCGTGGTGGCAGCTCCACCGCTGGGTGCCGCCACTGGCGTACGCCTGGTCCCGCGCGGCTTTCTGGACGGTCGCCCTGACCGGGCTCACCCTGCTGGGTTACGGGGTGTCCTGCGTGGTTCCCGGGCTCCCCGCGGCCAATCGGGGGACGACGGTCTGGTATCTGCTGGGCATGGCCGCGGCCACGCCCGCCATGTGCTGGTTCGCGGCCTGGTACGCCGCACGGCGCGGACCGGGCGCTTCCCGGCTCTCGGGCGCCGTCCTGACCGCCGTGTGCGGGGGCGTCGCGTTCGCCGTTCCCGGCGTGACGTTCGCCCCCGTCCGCGGGGTGCCGCCCGGTTGGTACATGGTGGGGTGCCTCTGCTTCGTGGGGTTCGCCTTCCTCCTGGTCCTCCACACCACGGGGCTCCCGGTCCCGCCCGTCATGCCGAGCCGGGGCACGCTGAGCACGCGGCACTGGCGTCACCGGCTGCCACGCGCGGCAGCCGTGTTCGCCGGGACCACGCTCCTCACCGGGGCCGCTCTGCGTGTCTACGCGCTCGTCGTGGTGCCGCCGCAGAAGACTGCCGGGGGCGGGCCGTCGCAGACACCGGAGCTGCCCTGGGCGTACGGCCTGTCCATGGGTGCCGTCTTCGGCGCGGTGCAGGCCCTGCTGTACTGGCTGCGCGGCACGACGAGCGCCGACGACCTCACGACCCCGGCCTCCGCCGTCCGGGCCGACCGGCTCGTGACTCTCGTCGGCGGCGGTGTCGGGGTTCTGCTGATCACCCTTCCCCACGACATCCTGGCCGTGCTGGAGGCGAGCACCGCGCCCCACGGAGCGGCGGTCGGCGTCGTGCTGCCGCGTCTGGCCGTCACGTTCCTGGGCGTGGGCCCGGCCGGGCTGGTGCTCGCCCTGGCCGCCTCCTCGTGGCCGCACTACACCGTCGCGCGTCTGGTGCCGGCCGCGCGGGGCCGGCTTCCCTGGCGGCTGCAGGACTTCCTCGCCGACGCCCACCGGCTGGGCGTCCTGCGGCAGGTCGGGCCCGTCCACCAGTTCCGTCACGCCCGCCTGCAGCAGCGTCTGGCCCAGCAGGTCCACCTGCCGGGTCCGCGTACGTCCCCGGCGGGCTCCGACGCACCCTCCCGGCGTTGACCTCCGGTCCCGTGACCGCCTGGTCACCGGCGGTTTCCCGGGTGGGCGCAGGACGGGCAACAGGAAACCCGTCGACCCGGGTGCGTGGCGTGGACAGGCTGAAGTCGTCAGCACGCCGCAACACCCACAAGGGGGAAACGTGCGAAGGATCAAGATGATGAGGACCGCCGCGGCACTCGCGCTCGCCGTCGGGACGATGACCACGGTCACCGCGACCCAGGCCCAGGCCGCGGAGGCGGCCGCCAGCCACGGCTGCCGGTCCGGGTACGTGTGCCTGTACCCGGGTGCGGGCTGGAACAACGACCGTCCCACCCACACGTACTACACGTACGGGGCCCACAACCTCAGCAACATGTACGGGACGTACCGCATCTTCAACAACCAGACCGGCGGGGCCACCGTGCGGACCTGCACCGGGTACAACGGCACGGGCTGCCAGGGCTACCTGCCGGCCGGCTACTACATCGACAAGGACATGACGCCGATCAACTCGATCACCCTCCAGCCGTAACCCGGCGTCATGGACGACTTCCGGAGCCGCCGACCCGGCGGCTCCGGAAGTCCTGTTTCCGCCACACCGGACGATCGGCCGGGCCGGCCGTCGGACCCCCGCTGTAGCCTGGACGCCTGTCATCTCACAATCTGGGCGCACCTTGCCATGGGGGATGCTTTGGGGGATCCGGAGCGCGGACGGAAGACCGACCGTCCGCACGAGTTGCCCGACGACACCGCGGCGTCCTTCTCCGCGCAGTTGAGACGCCTGCGGCTGCAACGCGGCCTGTCGCTGGCCGACCTGGCACGTCAGACGCACTACAGCAAGGGCTATCTGAGCAAGATCGAGACGGGCGCGAAGCGGGTCACCGTCGATGTCGCACGCCGCTGTGACCAGGTCCTGCGGGCGGAGGGCGAGTTGCTGCGGCTGGTGCGGGAGGCACCGGCGCCCCACTCGCCGCCCGCACAGCCGCCGGACGCGGACTGCCCCTACCGGGGCCTGTCGGCGTTCACCGCCCAGGACGCGGGGTGGTTCTTCGGCCGGGAGCGGGCCACGGCCGCGCTCGTCGAGCGGGTCTTCGAACGGATCGGCGGCGGACCGCTGTTGCTGGTCGCCCCCTCGGGCGCCGGCAAGTCGTCACTGCTCAACGCCGGTCTCGTACCGGCTCTGCGGCGCAGGGGCGGTTTTCCGATGCCCGGCGCCGACGGCTGGCCGGTGGTGGTGCTCACGCCCACCGCGCAGCCGCTGCAGGAGCTGCTGGACCGCACCGCGAAGGCGGTGGGCGGCGATCTCGGGATCAGTACGCGGCAGCTGCGCGACCGGCCCGAGGCGCTGCTCGAAGCCGTCCACCGGCTCCTCGACGACCGGCCGGCGCCGGCTCCCGGAGAGCGGCGGCCACCACCGCCCGTACGACCGGTGCTGATCGTCGACCAGTTCGAGGAGCTGTTCACCCTCTGCTGCGACGAGGAGGAGCGCCGCGCCTTCGTGCGCGTGCTCACCGCCGTGGCGACGTCCCGGGCGGAGACGGCCGGGTACGACGCGGCCGTCGTGGTGATCGGCGTGCGGGCCGACTTCACCGGCAACTGCCTGGACCTGCCCGGGCTGGCCCCGGTCTTCACCGATGGGCTGTTCGTGCTGCCGCCGATGTCGGTGGCGGAGTTGCGCGAGTCCATCACGCGCCCGGCGGAGCTCGCCGGTGTCACGCTCGAACCGGGCCTGGTCCCCCTGCTGCTGCGGGACGCGGGGCTGCGGGACGCCGGGCTGCGCGACGAGCGCGACGGGACGGCTACGGCGGATCGGGAGTCGGCGGATCCGGGGCACGCTCCGGGGCACGCGCCGTCCGGTGCCCTGCCGCTCGTCTCGCACGCGCTGATGGCCACCTGGCAGCGGCGCGAGGGCACCACGCTCACCGTCGCCGGGTACGAGGCCACCGGCGGCATCCAGGGGGCGATCGCGCGTACGGCCGAGGACGTGTTCGCCCGCCTGTACCCGGCCGAGCAGCGGACCATTCGCCGCGTCCTGGTGCGGCTGGTCCATGTCGCCGACGGCGCCGGGGCGACGCGGCGCCGGATGAACCGGGCCGCTCTGCTGGAGCAGTCGGCGGACGCGGACGGTGCCTCCGCCACGCTCGACGCCTCGGCCGCGCTCGACGCCTTCGTACGGGCCCGGCTGATCACCATGGACAGCGACACGGTCGAGATCACCCACGAGGCCCTGCTCCACGCCTGGCCACGGCTGCGCGGCTGGATCCACGCCGACCGGGCCGGCCTGCTGATCCACCAGCAGCTGGCCCACGCCGCCGAGGAGTGGGAGCGCGAGGGCCGCGACCCGTCCGCCCTCTACCGGGGGACCCGGCTGGCCACCGTGCGCTCGTGGGCCGACGAGCTCGGCGGCAGGGGCCGGCTCAGCCCCCGGGAGGCGGCCTTCCTCCGGGCGAGCCAGGCCGAGGAGGACGGCAGGAGCGAGCAGGCCAGGCGCCAGGTCCGGTTGCAGCAGCGGATGCTGGCCACCCTCGTCGTCCTGCTGCTCCTCGCCCTGACCGCCGGAGGGGCGGCGTACCAGCAGCGCGCGGGCGCCCTCGGCCAGGAGCGTGTCGCCCGCTCGCAGGCGCTCGCCGTGCGGTCCACGTCCCTGGCCGCCGGTCAGCCGGAGGCCTCCATGCTGCTCGCCGAGGAGGCCTACCGTACGGAGGCGACGACCGAGGCGCGCGGGGCGCTGCTGAGCACCCAGTCGCAGCCCTTCTCCGCCCGGCTCGGCGGGCACGGCGGTCCGGTCAACGCGGTGGCCTTCGCACCGGGTGACGGGCTGCTGGCGTCGGCGAGTTCGGACGGGACGGTGCGGCTGTGGCGGGTCGCCGACCGCCGGACGACCGCGACGTACACGGTCCCCGGGCGAGTGCGGGCGGTGGCCTTCAGCGCGGACGGGCGGACGCTCGCGGCGACGTCGACGGACGGACCCGTACGGCTCTGGGAGACCTCTGGCCGGCGTGCGAGGGCGCTGCCCGCGCGCACGGCGGGCGCACGGGCGGTGGCCTTCGCCCCGCACGGGCGGGCGCTGGCCGTCGCGGCGGCCGACGGGACGGTCCAGTTGTGGGACGCCGGCGGGAACCGTCCCCGGTTCGTCGCGTCGCTCACCGGTCACGCCGGGAGGGTCAACGCCCTGGCGTACGCGCCGGACGGGCGGACGCTGGTGTCGGCCGGCTCCGACCGGACCGTACGGCTGTGGGACGCGGTCCGTGGCCGCCCGCTGGCCGTCCTGCGGGGGCACACCGACGAGGTGCTGGGTGCGGCGTTCGCCCCGGACGGGCGGACGGTCGCGACCGGGGGCGTGGACCGGACGGTGCGGCTGTGGGACACCCGGCTGCACCGCGCCGTGGGTGCGCTGACCGGGCACAGCGACGACATCAACGCGGTCGCCTACACGGCGGACGGCACGATGGTGGTCAGCGCGGGCGGTGACGGTGCGACCCGGCTGTGGGACGTGCGCAGCGGCCGGCCGACCGCGACGCTGACGGGCCACACCGACTACGTGCTGGGGGTCGCCGTGGACGCGGGCGGCGCGGTGCTGGCCACCGCCGGGTTCGACCGCTCCGTGGTGCTGTGGGACCTGCGCGGTTCGGTCCTGACGTCGCGTCCGTTCACGGAGGTCTGGCAGGCCGCGTACAGCCCGGACGGGAAGCTGCTGGCGACCGCCGACGCCGATCACACGGTGCGGCTGTGGGACGTGGCGGGGCGCCGGGTCCTGGCGACGTTCACGGGTCATCGCGAGACGGTGTTCTCGGTGGCCTTCGCGCCGGACGGGCGGACGCTGGCGTCGGCGGGTTCCGACGGCACGGTACGCCTGTGGGACGTGGCCGGGCGCCGCCCGGTGGCCACGCTCACCGGCACGCACGGGGACGTGTTCTCGGTGGCCTTCGCCCCGGACGGGCGGACGCTGGCGTCGGCCGGCTCCGACCGGACGGTACGCCTGTGGGACGTGGCCGCGCGCCGTCCGGTGGCCACGCTGACCGGCCATACGGACTTCGCCAACACCGTCGTGTTCAGCCCGGACGGGCGGACTCTGGCGAGCGGCGGTGACGACCTGACCGTACGGCTGTGGGACGTGGCGGGGCGCCGCCCGCTGGCCACGCTCACCGGCCACACGGGCGCCGTGCGGGGCGTGGCGTTCAGCCCGGACGGGCGGACGATCGCGAGCAGCGGCAACGACGGGACCGTACGGCTGTGGGACACCCGGCTGCGCCGCTCGGCCGGGGCGCTGACCGGCCACACCGGTTCCGCGCGGGGCATCGCCTTCTCCCCCGACGGGCGGACGCTGGCGAGCAGCGGCAACGACCGTACGGTACGGCTGTGGGACGTGGCGGGGCGCCGGCTGTGGGCGGCCCTGACGGGTCATACGAACGCGGTGTGGGGCATCGCGTTCTCCCGCGACGGGCGGACGGTGGCCAGCAGCAGCAACGACGGCACCGTACGGCTGTGGAACCTGGACGTCGGGGCCCGGCTGGCGGAGATCTGCCGGGTGCGGCAGCGCATCGGTCCCAAGGAGCGGGAGACGCTCATGCCGGGTCTGCCGGTCTCCCCGGGCGGAGCCTGTGCCGGTCGCTGACGCCCTGGTCGTCCGGGGTTTCCCGGGTGTTTCCCGTTGCCCGTTCGGGCAGGGCGACGCGGGATGCTCGACGAGCGGGTGCCCCGGGCAGCAGGCTGCTGTCCGGCAGGTGCGTCGACAGGAAACGAGGGTCCAGCATGCTTCGCCGCTCCGGTCTCATCGGCACTCTCATCGGATTACTGGCCTTCCTCCTCTGGGCACCGGCGCCCGCGTCGGCGGCCTCTGACGGCGCGTGCGCCGTCCGCGCGCCGGGAGCCTCCGCGGCGGCCGAGCGCGCCGTCGAGGCCGCCTGCGCGCAGGTGGCGGCGGGCGTCTGGTACACCTGGGGCGGCGGTCACGGCCCGAAGCCCGGTCCCACGTACGGGCAGGTGGACCCGACCGACCCGGCGAGCGAGCACGACCCCGAACGGCTCGGCTTCGACTGCTCCGGGCTGGTCCGGTACGCCTACGCCGAGGCCACCGGGTCGGACATCCTCAACGGCGTGGCCAGTGCCCAGTACTACACGCACCGCGCGGCCGAACGCTTCACCGCCGCCCAGGGCCTCGCCCCCCTGGTCCCCGGCGACCTGCTGGTCTGGGGCACCTCGCAGAAGCTGCACCACATCGCCCTCTACCTGGGCGCCGGCACGATGGTGGAGGCCCGGCAGTCGGGCACCAAACTCATGGTCAGCGACGTCCGGCTGAACGGCGGCTACTACGGCGCCGTCCGCGTCGACCCCGGCCCGGTGACGGGCCACGTCTTCCAGACCTGGGGCACCGGCGTGTGGACCAAGGCCGAGCCCTCCACCAAGGCGGCGCGCGTGTACGCCTTCCCGGGACCGACGACGATCCGCGTCCAGTGCCAGAAGCACGCGGAAACGGTCACCTCCGACGGCTACACCAATGACGCCTGGTCCTACCTCCCCGACTACAGGGCCTGGGTGACCAACATCTACATCCAGGGCCCCGCGCGGCTGGCAGGAGTCCCCACCTGCTCCTCCTGACGCCACCGCGCGCCGCTCGCACCAGTGACCGCCACGGGGGTCGGCCACTGGTGCGAGCGGCGTCCGCGCCATAGGTGCCGGTCGGCGTCAGGGGCGGTAGCGCAGCGGGTGGTCCGCGGGGACCTCGGTGAGCACGATGCGGTGGCCGTCCGGGTCGGCGATCCACATCTCGACCAGGCCCCAGGGTTCCTTCACCGGCTCCCTCAGCACCTGCACACCGCGCCCGGACAGCTCCTCATGAGCCGCGGCGCAGTCGGCGACCTGCATCCACAGTTGCAGCGTGGTCGTCGGCGGGTCGTCCGAGCGCCCGGACACCTCGAGGAAGCCGCCTCCGAGGAAGTAGACCGTCCCGCGCTCCGGTCCGGTACCGAACTCCCGGTAGACGGCGAGGCCCAGGGTGTCGCCGTAGAAGTCGCGCGAGGCTTGCGGGTCACTGGGACGCAGCAGGACCCTGCTGCTCAATACATGCACCATGGGCGGACCTTACGCGATCGTCCCCAGGGAGCCCCTTCCGCGCCGCCGTACCACTCAGCGCGCCCGGCACGGTTACGCGCGGCCGAGCAGCCGTTCGTGTTCGTCGTCCGTGACCTGTGTCCCCGAGTACGGCAGCAGCTGCGGGATGCCGTCGACGACGGGGTACAGGCGCCGCAGGCGCGGGTTGTAGAGGGCCTCGTGGGCCGGCAGGAGGGTGAGAGGGCCCTTGTCCAGGGGGCAGACGAGGATCTTCAGCAGCGGGTCATCGGGCTTCATGGCTCGGCTCCTTGGGTTGCTGAGCGGACTGGACGGACAGCGCGAGAAGGACGGACACGGCCAGGGACGCTCCCACCAGCAGCAGGAACAGGCGCAGCGGCTCCTCGGGCAGCGACTCGCCGAACGCGAGGGTGCCCAGCGTCGCGGTGTACAGGCACGAGGTCGTCGTGCAGACCGGGACGACCAGGGACGCCCGGCAGCGCTGCAGTGCCGTCTGCGACAGGACCAGCCCACCGGCGCCCGTGATCAGCAGCAGGTACGGGTACGGGGTCACCGCCAGCGAGAGCGCCGAGGCGAGCGGCGCGTCGAGGGCGAGGCGCGCGGAGATGCCCTTGATGGCCAGGGAGCTGACTCCGTAGACCAGGCCGACGGCGACCGCGTACGCGATCCCCGCCGGGGGTGCCGCGTGCCGGCGGCGGGCCGTGCGGCGCTCGGCGGTGGCGTACAGCCAGAAACCGGCGACGAGTGAGACGGCGCTGAGAGCGAGGACGGCGGCGGCGGACGCGCTGTCGCCCACCGCGTCCGTGTCCTGGCGCAGTGAGGCGACCACCATCAGCAGCGCGGCCAGGATTCCGGCCGTGGCGTACCGCTCGCGCGGTGACAGGCGTTCGCCGAGGACCAGGGACGACAGCAGGAGGAGCAGGACGAGCCCGGAGACGAACAGGCCCTGCGCGGCTGCCATCGGCAGCGTCCGGTACACCACCAGCTGCGCCCCGAAACCGCCCGCCAGGGCCAGTGAGCCGACGATCCACAGCGGGCTGCCGAGCAGCAGCCGCACCAGGCGCAGGGGGCGGCGGACGTCGAGGGCCGGGATGGCGGACAGGGCGCGCTTCTCCAGGACGAAGCCGGAGCTGTAGAGGACGTTCGCGGACAGCGCGGCCGCCACACCCCACCACATCGCGCTCGTCACCGGGCGCGCCGGGCGTGCACCAGCAGGATCGAGGCCGCGCTCGGCACCGCGCAGGCCAGCCGGTCCAGCGGGCGCAGCGCACGCGGTACGCCGTGGAAGGGCGCCCCGGCGACGCGGACGACCCGGAACCCGGAGGCGGTCAGGAACTCCCGCAGGGCGCGGGCGGTGTAGAGGCGCAGGTGGCCCACCACCTCCGAGCCGGGGCGGCCGTGGATGCCGCGCAGGCTGACCTCGGAGAACACCGGCTGGACGCCGGCGAGGAGGAGGGCACGGTTGTACCAGGCGGCCAGGTTCGGGGTGGACAGCATCAGGTGGCCGCCGGGTGCCAGGACGCGGCGCAGCTCGTCGAGCGCGCTGTCCGGGTCGACGAGGTGTTCGACGACCTCGCTGAACAGGACGGCGTCCACCGCCCCGTCCGCGAACGGCAGTCCGCCGTCGCCCAGTTCGCCGCGCACGACCGTGCCGATGCGGGGCGCGGCCCGGCGCAGCGCGTCCTGCGACCA
This sequence comes from Streptomyces sp. CB03234, assembly GCF_001905885.1. GTDB lineage: Bacteria > Actinomycetota > Actinomycetes > Streptomycetales > Streptomycetaceae > Streptomyces. The sequence continues at coordinate 301,993 of NZ_LIYH01000008.1, forward strand.
GTCGACGCCGATGATCCGGTGGCCGCGGAGCAGGGGGGCCGCGACGGCCGCGGCGGTGCCGTCCCCGCAGCCGACGTCCAGGACGGTGGCGCCGGTCCTGTCCCGCAGGGCGTCGGCCAGCATGTGTGCCTGGCGGCGGCTGCGGGCGTCACCGGAGGCGACGGGGACGGCCGGGTTCTCGTAGAAGTCCCGCAAGCCGGGCGCGGGGGGCCGCACCGTGGTCATACGGTCCCGCCCGTCTCGTCGAGGTGCTGGGCGAACAGGTCGCGCAGCCGGGTGCCGTCGTCCGGGCCGAGCAGCGCGGCCGACCAGCGCAGCGCGAGGTGCAGCCGGCCGCCGGTGCTGGCCGTGGTGACGGTCAGGCCGCGCGGCATGCGCGCCGGGGCGGAGAACCAGACGGCCCGCGCCGTGCCCACCCCTTCGCCGAAGTCGAGCGGGTAGGGCACCCGGCCGATGTTGCTGAGGAGTGTGGTGGACGTCCACGGTGCCAGGGCACGGCGTGCGGTGCGCGCCATCAGGGAGCGGACCGCCACCGGCAGGACGGGTGCGGTCAGCAGGACGGCGCCACGGCCGAGTTGGGGGCGGTACAGGGCCTTCAGCGCACGGGTGCGGGCGGCGGTCAGCCGGAGCAGGTCGGCCGTGGGGAGCGCCAACTCGCGTGGGGTGAAGGGGACTTCCACCAGGCGGGTGCCGTTGCCGATGGGCATGTCCATTCCGCGTGGCCGGTCGTCCACGGGCATGGTGATACGCATCGGGCGTGGCCGGTCACGCCCCTGGTTCCACCGGGCGATCATCCGGGCCGTGGCCACCATGAGCTGGTCGTTGACCGTGTACGGGGCGTCCTTGGGCCGCTCGGGTACGCCCAGTTCGGTGACCAGCATGCCGTTGGCGGCGTGGCCGGGGCCCGGGGTTCCCCGGGCGACCCGCGCCACCCGGGCGAAGCCGGTGCCGCCGGGCTCGGGGAACAGGCCGCGCGGCGCGCCGTCGGCCGGGGGCCGTACGGGGGGTGTCGCGGGCGAGTTGTCCCGGCCGCCGTAGAGTTCCGCGGCGGTCGCCAGGACCCGGAGGCAGGCGGGGCCGTCCAGTGCCGTGTGGTTGATGGTGAGGACCAGGACGCGGTCGACGATCTCCAGCCGTACCGGCGGGGACACGGTGAGGGGCGGGGCCTCGCTCAGGGCCCGCTGCCTCGCCCGCTCCAGCGCGCCGGGTCCGGGGGCGGGTACGGAGACGACCTCGGCGCCGGTGTCGGGGCCGGCGGTCAGCTCCCACGCGTACCGCCGCCGGTACCAGGGCCCGGGCGCCTCGCGCATCAGGATGCGCGGGTGGCGCCGGAGGGCCTCGGTGAACGCGGCGCTCAGCCGCGCGGCATCGGGACGGCCCGGGAGGTGCACCTCGATGTGGACCGTCTCCGGCTCCTGCGGGGTCAGGCAGTGCCGGGTCACCTCGTCGACCGTGGAGAAGGGCACCCGGACGAGCGGCTCGCGGCCGCCCTGCCGGGCCGGGTGGTGCAGTGCCGTCATCGGCCGGTTCCCTCGTCTGGCGGGCGTGGTGCGGACGTTCGCCGCCGCTGTGGCAGCGGGGTGGTGCGCGGGTCGGGCCGCGTGTCCGGCGCCGGGGGCGGGGCACCGTGATCCGCGCCGGCCTGTGCCGGTGGCGTACGCCCGCTTCGCGGCGCCTCCCCGGTGGCCGGGGGCCCTGGTGCGTGCCCCGGGGCCCCGGAAGCACGCGTGTGAGCGGGACCGTTGGGGCCGCCCGTACCGCCGGGACCCGCCTGCACACCCGGGCCACCCGGGCCACCGGCGCCACCCGGGCCACTGCGTGCCGCCCGCCGCCAGGTCGCCCGGCCCGTGGTCACCACGGCCGCCGCCAGTGCCGTCACGGCGAGGAACTGGGCCACCGGCCCGAACGCCCCCTCCCGTGCCGACGGCAGGGCGCCCGCCTCCCAGGCCGCCACGATGCCCGCCGCGCCCATGGCGGCCAACGCCACCGGCACCAGCAGCGAGCGCCGCAGGTGCGCGATCACGGCGAGGACGGGGACGACGAGCGCCGCCCATCCGGCGACCAGCGCGACCACCACGGTCAGCGCCACCACCCCCAGCACGGGCCCGGGTGCCGGGACCTCGCCCGGTTCGGCGGCATCGGAACGCCGAGCACGCCCCAGGAGCAGCACCAGCCCCACCAGCACCAGGACGCCCACCGCACCTCCGATGAGCCCGGCGACGTACCACCGCGCCGGGGCGAACTCCAGCCGCACGGTGCCGCCTTCGCCTTCCGGGATCAGGAAGCCCTGCTGCCAGCCGTCGATCCGTACCGGTGTCAGGTCGCGCCCGTCCAGGGTGGCGCGCCAGCCGTCGTTGTGGTTCTCGAACAGCTGGAGGTACGAGGCCGGGCCGGTACCCACGTCCAGGGTGCGCCGGTCGCCCGACCAGTCGCCGACGGTCAGTTCGCGCCGTTCCGCCGCCGTGGCGGGGGCGGGCGCCCGGCCCCGGGTGAGGGTCAGGTCGGTGATGGCGAGCGGACCGGTGTCCCCCGCCTCCACCTGGTGGGTGCCGGCGGCCAGCCGGGCGGTGCCGCCGCTTTCGGCGCCCGCGCACAGGGCGACGTCGACCGGGCGGCGCTCGGTCAGGTCGCGGAGCTTGCCGCGGGCGGTGGTCGCGTGCAGCGTGCCGTCGATGGACAGCACCGGGCCCTGGCCGCAGGGCAGCTCGAATGCCGTGTCGGGGTCCGGCTGCGGCACCCGATACGCGTCGAGTGCCGGTACGTACACCTCGCTGAGCCCGACCGGCAGTTGCAGCCGGCCGTCGGCGACCGGGTTGTGCAGCGTCAGCGGCGCGGTCCGGGAGATGGTGATGTCGAGCCGGTCGGTCCTGATGGGCTGGAAGCGGGCGAGGCCGTTCTCGTCCACCGAGGCGGTCGCCGCGCCGTCCGGTGAGCTGATCTCCACCTGCTGGGCGCGGGTGGACAGGCCTCCCGCCGGTGCGAACACGATCTCCCCGACCGCCCGTTTCTCCGGCCACCGCAGGTGGATCACCGCGCGCTCCCCGGCGATCCACGCCGTGGTGAGGTCGCCGTCGACGAGGTTGCGCGGGCTGAGCGACGAGCCGAGCCGGGCCGTCGAGTCGGCGGTGGCGGTGAGCTTCCTGCGCTGCTCGGGTGCCAGCCGGTACAGCAGCTGGTCCAGTGCGTCGCCCGGTACGGGCAGCGCGGTCGCCCGCAGCGCGTACGCGCCCGGCGTCCGGGTCAGGAACTGCCGGTGCAGCCCGACTTCGGCGGACGCGGGCGACAGGCCGCCGGGGTCGCTGCCCCGGTGCAGGGCGTAGACCTCCTGGGGCGCGCTCTCCTCGCCCGCGGTGTCCTCCGGGAGGGCCAGCAGCCGGGTGACCGTGACGCCGGGGATGTCGACGGACGAGAAGCCCGCACCGATCAGGCCCGGCCGGCCCTGCTGGGCACCCTCGATGGTGATCTTCAGGTGGCCGCTCTCCCCCGCCGGTACCCGCACCGTCTGCGGCGTACCGTCCGGCCGGAGCGGACTGACCTCGCTGCCCCGCTCGGTCTCGACCCGTACGGAGGTGGCCGCCGCGCGCAACCCGCCGGAGGGCAGCGGTGTCAGCCGGATCGAGCCGGGCAGGGACAGCTTCCGCTCGAAGTCGACGCGCAGCCACTGGCCGACCGGGGAGTCGGCGCCGCCCTCGGTCCAGGCGGTGTCGGGGTTGCCGTCGAACGCGTTCACCGGGTCGTACTGCGGCAGGTGGAACAGCCAGTTGCCGCTGCTCGACGCCGTGACGGACGCGGCTCCGCGCAGCACGGCCGTCGTCTGGTGCCGGATGTCGTCCACGGGCAGGATCTGCCGGGGCGGGCGGCCCGGGTCCTGGACGCTTGCCGAGGGATTCCGCTCCGTCGCCGTATAGGTGTACGAGGTGTTGGTGTTGACCAGCCCGAACCGGGTGTCCGCGCGCCGCAGTCCGTCCCCCACGGCCCGTACGGGCGGTGTGCCCACGCCCGGGGTCGCGTCGCCGGCGAGTACGGCGGGCCGGTCGCGCATCAGCGGGTCGGCGGACAGCCGCAGCAGGGACTCGGGGCCGCCGCTGACGACGGCCGTGTCCGCGACGGGCTTGACGGCGGCCCGGCCGGGCCGCTGGACGGCCCGCGGCGGTTCGTAGATCTCCACTGCCTGCCGGCGGGGGTAGAGGCCCTCGATCTGTACGGGGGTGTCGTCCGGGATCCGCCCGCCGGTGAGGACGGGGCCGAAGCCGGTGATCCGCCGGTAGCCGGAGGCCTCCAGCGTCCGTTCGACGGTCTGCGGCGGGACGTAGCCGATCTGGTCGGGGTCGAGGTCGTTGCGTACGACGACGTAATGGAGCCCCGCCCGGTGCAAGTAGTCGCTCAGGCCCGGCACTTCACCGCCGGACAGCAGCGCCTGCTCCACGGCGTCCATCGCCCGCCGGTTGCCGGGCGTGCCGAACGGCACGTAGTCGCGTTGCGCCCACGGGGATTCGGCGAGGACGTCGAGGGGCTGGTCGATGGTGGTGCCCCAGGTGTGTATGCCGTGGGCGGTCGCGGGGACGACGAGGGCGCGGGTCGTGGGCGAGTGCTCCTTCAGCCAGTCGGCGGTGCGCTCCCAGTGGGTGGGGAGCTTGCTGAAGGCACCCGGCTGGAGGATGCTCCCGTTGACGTACGGCAGGATCAGGCCGGGCAGGACGAGCGCGGCGGCGACCAGCGGGACGTACGGCCGCCGGCGTGCCGCGCGCAGGCCGCGCCGGCGGGCGAGGACCGCGGTGAGGTGGGCGAGCCCGAGGACGAGGGCGAGCGCGAGGCCCGGCTGGAACTTGTAGATGTTGCGGAACGGTACGAGCCAGCCGTTCAGCCAGTCCTGCACGGTCCCGTGGAAGAGCCCGCCGAGCGGGCCGCCGTACCCGGCCAGGGTCACCAGGGCCACGGACAGCACCACGAGCAGGAGCCAGCGCCGCTCCGGGATGTCGCGCCGGGCGAGGCCCGCCAGTCCGAGGGCGGCGGCGAACGCCGAGCAGAGGACGGTGAGGACCGAGGTCGCCACCGTCCAGCCGGCGGGCAGCCATGCCTCACCGAAGTGGAGGTAGGCCACCCAGTTGCCCGCGCCGCGCAGCAGTTCGGTGGCGGACATGGTGGCCGTCGTGGTCTCGGACTGCTCGACGTACGGGAGGAAGTTCTCGCCGTACAGGCCCAGCAGGAGCAGGGGGATCACCCACCAGGCGGTGGCGAGGAGCACCCCGGGGATCCACCAGGCGAGCAGGGACCGGCGCCGGGGGCCAGCCGGCCGGCTGAGCAGGTACAGGCCGACGGGCAGCAGGGAGGCGAGCGTGGAGGCCGCGTTGACGCCGCCCATGAAGGGGATGAGCAGCGCGGAGCGCAGGGCGGCGGCCCTGGCGGGGGTGCGGGGGTCGGTGAGGGGCAGGAGCACCCAGGGCAGCAGGGCTCCTGGCAGCGCGGCGGCGGACGTGGAGCCGATCACCACGGTGAAGGTGGGCCACAGCGCGTACGCCACGGCGGCGAGCAGCCGGGTGCGGGCGGTGCCGGTGTCCAGCCGTTCGGCGAGCCGCAGCGCGCCCCAGAAGGCGGTGGTCACGATGATCGACAGCCACAGCCGCTCGGCCAGCCACACCGGGACCTGCGCCAGGTCGGCGAGCGCGTAGAACGGCAGCATGGGGAAGGCGTAGCCGACGTACTGGTCGAAGATCCCGCCGAATCCGGCGCGGTGGTGCCAGAGCTCGCCGAGGTCGGCGAGGAAGCGCAGCGGGTCGAGTGCAACGCCCAGCTTGGTGTCGAACGTCATCCTGCCCGGTGACACGGCCAGGAACGCGAGCAGTACGGCGGCCCAAAAGCCCCACAGCCAGCGGCGCGACCGCGGCCCGCCGGCCGGTTCGGCGGCGGGCGGCGCTCCGGGCGCGGGCGTGTGGGGAGGCGCCGGGATGGTGGTGGTCATGGGCACCGCCGGAGGATGAGGAGGAGGTTCCAGGTGGCGAACTCGCGCAACAGCGGCACCCTGGTCACCAGGCCGGGCAGGAACGGCCAGTAGCGTGCCCGGGCGGAGACCACGGTCACGTCGTCACGGGCCCGGACCTGGCGCAGGGTCGCGCCGACGTGGACGGGAAAGAGGTTCTCGCCGAGGACGTGCTTGGCCGGGCGCCCGGTCCGCCGCTCGTAGCGGCGACGGGCTCGTTCGGCGCCCAGGTAGTGCCAGGGGGCCCACTCGTGACCGCCCCAGGGCGAGAGCCAGTTGGTGAACGACACGTAGATCAGTCCGCCGGGGCGGGTGACGCGGATCAGTTCGCTGAGGAAGGTGCGCGGGTCCGCCACGTGCTCCAGGACGTTGGAGCAGAAGCAGATGTCGGCGGTGCCGTCGGCCAGCGGCAGCAGGTACCCGTCGGCGACGACGGCCCCCTCGGGCGGCCGCCGTCGCGCCGCCGTCAGCTCGCGCGGCTCCGGTTCGAAGAGGAAGCCCTGGGCGCCGCGCCTGCGGAACTCCTCGGTGAAGTGGCCGCCTCCGCCGCCCACGTCGACGACGACCCGCCCGGCGAGCGGCTCGTACCGCTCCACCTGGTCGGCCGCGTCCCGGGCCAGGAGCTCGTAGAAGCCGCGAGGGTCGGACGGTTCGCGGAGGAAGCCGCGGAAGAGGGCCAGGGACCGGCGCAGGGAGGGGTCCTTCATTCGGCTCGTCCGACAGGCGCCCGGCGCAGATCCGCGCGGTCGTGGGTTCCCGCGTCGGGGTCGCCCGGGGCGTGCGCGGTGGCGCCGTCGCGCCCGGTGGCGCGGTGGCGCGCCGTGACGCCGCCCGGCCGCCCGGCCGTCCCGTGGCGGGCAGCGGCCTCCGTCGCGACGGCCCGGAAGCGCCGTACGGTCGTGGCCCACCGGTAGCGCTCCGCCCGCACGGCGGCGGCCCTGCCCATGGCTTCACGCCGCTCGTGGTCGAGGGCGAGCGCGCACCAGGCGGCCGCGAAGGCGCTCTCGCCGCGTACCAGCGCGCCGGTCACGCCGTCGTCCACGGAATCCCGCAGGCCCGGCACGTCGAAGCCGATCGAGGGTGTGCCGCGCGTGGCCGCCTCGGTGACGACGAGGCCCCACCCCTCGACGGCGGAGGGGTGCAGGAGCAGCCAGGACGCGCACAGCAGCCGGTGCTTCTCCTCGTCGGACACGCGGCCCGTGAAGACGACGCCGGGGCCGGCGAGGGCTTCGAGCCGGCGGCGCTCGGGGCCGTCCCCGACGATCACCAGCTCGCCCCCCGTGACCGGCCGCACCCGTTCCCAGAGCCGCAGCAGCAGGTCGATGCGCTTGTACTCGACCAGCCGGCCCACCGCCAGGAACATCGGCTGGGCCGACCGCGGGGTCCGGCGCCCCGGCTCTTCGACGCCGTTGTGCACGACGCGGATCCGGCCGGGGTCGACGCCCAGCGCGCCGAGCGCCGACGCGGTGGACTCGGAGACGGCCACCAGGAGGTTGTCGCGCTGGGCACCGGACAGCGCCCAGCGTTCAAGCCGCCGCCCGATGCCCGCCGCGGGGCGGGGGTAGCGCATGCCCCACAGCTCGGTGTGCACGTGGTTGACCAGGCAGAGGGTGGGCCCCCGGTGCCACAGCGGGGCGAGGTAGGGCAGGCCGTTGCACACCTCGACGAGCAGGTCGCAGTCGCCCACGTGCCGGGTGAAGGCGCTGGGCGCCCGGAGGAAGTGGCCGAGGTCTCCGCCCGCCGAGACGACCCGGTAGTCGCGGTACGCGGCCGGGCCTCCGCACAGCAGGGTGACTTCGTGGCCCAGTGCCGTGAGGCCCTCCGCGAGCCGGTCGACGAGCAGTTCGGAGCCGCCCGCGGCGGGGTTGCCGAGGTCGCGGCGGGAGAGGAAGACGACGCGGCGAGGGGGACGGACAGCAGCGCCCTGGGACGACCGGGCACCGGGGGGAACGGCCGCGGTCAGTGTGGGGGGTACGTGCTGGGGCATACGAGCTCCAACTCGTTCGGGTCGATGACCGGATGTCGGTTGCTCCCGGGCCGGCAGAGCGGTCGTCGGCACCGGGTGGGGGGTGGAGCAGGTCATGGGGCGCCCGGGGAAGCGGATGTGGCGGTGCGGTGGGTTGGTCAGTTTTCGCCAACTCCCTCGGCACAGCTACTCACCTGGGTGACAAATTTCGACCGATCAGTGAGTGACGTACCGTCACATCGCTGGTCCGGCAGGAGAGTCGCGCCGCCCGCCCCGGACCAGCAGCACCGCCCCTGCGGCCGTCAGCAGCGCGCCGAGGACGGCCGCGCCGAGGGGCGCCGCCTGACCCAGCAGGCGCAGCTTGCGGTTGTCGGCCGAGGCCAGCGCCACCTGGGCGCGCTGGGTGGCGGGGGTGAACTCCATGCGCCGGCTGTCGAGGAGCACCACGGCGTCCTTGGTGGAACCGGGTGCGCGCAGCACCTTCCGCGGCCCGATCGCCGCGTTCATGATGCGGCCCGTCCGCCGGTCGACGACGAGTTCGATGCCGTGGTTGGAGTACCACTCCTCGGCGAGGACCTGGGGCCGGCCAGGTTGTCCCACCAGCCGGCCGGGCACCAGCCGGGTGCCCGTCTTCGCCGGTTCCACCCGGCCGGTGAAGCGGTAGCCCTCGTACCCCTGGACTTTCTGCGTCCCGTCGAAGCGGAGGGTCACGGTGGACCCGAGTGTGCCGTCCCACCAGCGGTAGGACCGCTTCTCCACGTCGAAGGGGAACTTCAGGTAGGCCTCGCCGTCGAAGGTCGGCGTCTCCTGGCAGCAGTGCACGGGCTCATTGGTGCGCCGGTCGGTGACCCAGCGCTCCAGCGTCCACTGGAGCGAGTCGTGCGTGGCCGCGGCGGGCAGGGTGTGCTCGGCGTCCACCGAGGTGGAGACGTCCCAGACCGCCCGGCCGCTGCGGACGCTGTCGGCCACGTCACCGCGTACCTGGCGGGTGATGGTCAGCGGGCGTCCGGTGACGGTTTCGATCCGGCGGGTGTCGAAATAACTGCCCGTACCGGTGAAGACGGTGACGGTGTCGACGTCGACGGGGGTCACTTTGGCGCGTGGCTGGACGTACCAGACCAGTAAAGGCGCGAGGACCAGCAGGAAGACACCGGTACCGAGAAGGATCAGGGACAGGGGCGAAGCGGTGCGACGCATTGCGGACACTCCGTTGGGGGCCGGGGCGGGACTGCGCGGCGTACACGTGCACTGGCGTATGGGCCGGGAACCGTAGGGGTCCTCTTGACGGGCTGTCAATGCACTGGTGCCATGGGGTCGTCGCCGTTCGGGGTGGCGGACTCGTGGTGGGGTTCCAGCGTCAGAAAGGCCGACCCGACCATGCCCAGACTGCTCGCCGCCGCCCTCACCGTGGCGGTCGCCGCGGCTCTCGCCGTGGGAGCGGCCCTCGCCATCGTGGCCCTGCTCGACACCACCCCGGAACAGCCCAATGTGCCACTGATCAGCCATGAGACGGCTCTGCCCCGGGGGTGACCCGAGTTGACCGGAGTGGACACGCAAGGCCTGCGGGCGCCGGCCGGTGATCGTTCGGCCTGGGCGGACCTGCCGCACCGGCAGGTGCGCGAGTTCGCCGACCGCGCCATGGCCGAAGTACCCGCACTCGCCCAAGAGATCCTGGACACGATCTGCCGCGAGCATCCCCGGATGCCGCTCCTCGTCGACGACTCCGGCGAGCTGGTCGCGCTGGTCGGCATCCGGCGTGCCCTGGAGGAGTTCCTCCAGCACCTCGTCCGGGGTTCCGGCAGCCCCCAGCTGCACCTGGAGGTCTTCCAGGACTTCGGCCGCGGGGAGGGTCAGCAGGGCCGCACCCTCGACTCCCTCCAGGCGGTCTACCGGCTCGGGGTACGCCTCGCCTGGCGGCGGCTGGCGGAGATCGGCCATGAGGCCCGGATCCCGCCTCCGGCGATGTACGACCTCGCGGAGGCGGGCTTCGCCTTCCTCGACGGCCTGGTGGACCAGACGGTACGCGGCTACGCCGAGGCCGCGGCCCGCCAGGCCGGTGAACGGCTCAGGCTGCAGCGCAAGTTGACGCAGGCCCTGCTCGGCGAGCGCCGCCCTGACCGGTCCCGTCCCCTGGAGGAGCACGCCGCCGCCCATGCCGCCCGCATCGGCTGGACCCTCCCGCAGCGGGTGGCCGTGGGGGTGCTGCTGCGCCCGGCCCGCGACTGCGTGGCACCGGCCGTGGGGGCGGAGGTGCTGCTGGACATGGAGAGCGAACGGCCGCTGCTGTTCGTACCGGATCCGGCGGTACCGGGCCGCTGTGAGCAGTTGCACCGGGCGCTGCGGGGCTGGACGGGGGCGATCGGTCCGGCCGTCCCGCTGGGGGACGCGGCGGCCTCGCTGCGGTGGGCGACGGAGGCGATGGGCCTCATCGAGCGCGGCCTGCTGCCGTCGGGCGAGCTCCTGCACTGCACGGAGCACATCGACGCCCTGGTCCTGCTCCCGCCCGAGGAGCTGATCGAGGCGCTGGCCGACCGGTGCCTCGCCCCGCTCGCCGACCGCGGGCCCACCCAGCGCCGCCGCCTGGCCGAGACCCTGCTGGCCTGGCTGGAAACCCGGGGCGGCGCGCCGGAGGTCGCCGCGCGGCTCGGGGTGCACCCGCAGACGGTCCGCTACCGGATGCGGCAGATCAAGGAGCTGTGGGGTGACGAGGTGGAGGATCCGGACCGCCGCTTCGAACTGGAGCTGGTCCTCCGGGCCCAGCGATTACAGGGACGCCTGTCGCTGCCCGGCCGCTGAACCGGCCGGCCGGCGCGGCATGCCCCTGCCCGGCTCTTGACTGCTCCGGTGACAGCCGCGATCCTCCTCGCACAATTTATGCGAACATGACAATCACCGCTGAGGCTCGGGACTTGCCCGCGCCCGGCTCCTCGACGGTGCCGCCCTCGTCCGGACATGGGTGATGACCTTGCTGCGACGCTCGCACGCCAGGCTCAAGGGTCTCGCGGTGCTGTCCCTGCTCCTCTCCCTCATGGCCCTGGGCCCCACCCCCGCGGGGGCAGGCCCGTCGGCCGGCCCCGGATGGTGGGACCCGGTCGCCCGGCCCACGCCCGACTCCCGCGTCGACGTCACCGGGGAGCCGTTCAAGGGCACCGACGCCCAGGGCCGGGTGCGGGGCTTCGTCGACGCGCACGACCACCTGATGTCCAACGAGGCCTTCGGCGGCCGGCTGATCTGCGGCAAGCCCTTCTCGGAGCTCGGCGTCGCCGACGCGCTCAAGGACTGCCCGGAGCACTACCCCGACGGCTCCCTCGCGGTCTTCGACTTCATCACCAAGGGCGGCGACGGCAGGCACGACCCGCACGGCTGGCCGACGTTCAAGGACTGGCCCGCCCATGACTCGCTGACGCACCAGCAGAACTACTACGCCTGGGTGGAGCGCGCCTGGCGCGGCGGCCAGCGCGTGCTCGTCAACGACCTCGTCACCAACGGCGTCATCTGCTCGGTCTACTTCTTCAAGGACCGCGGCTGCGACGAGATGACCTCCATCCGCCTCCAGGCACGCAAGACGTACGAGATGCAGGCGTACGTCGACCGGATGTACGGCGGGCCCGGCAAGGGCTGGTTCCGGATCGTCACCGACTCCGCGCAGGCACGCGCGGTGATCGAGCAGGGCAAGATGGCCGTCGTCCTGGGCGTGGAGACCTCGGAGCCGTTCGGCTGCAAGCAGATCCTGGACGTTCCCCAGTGCGGCAGGGACGACATCGACCGGGGTCTGGACGAGCTGCACGCGCTCGGCGTCCGCAGCATGTTCCTGTGCCACAAGTTCGACAACGCCCTGTGCGGGGTCAGGTTCGACTCGGGCACCCTCGGAACGGCCATCAATGTCGGCCAGTTCCTGTCGACGGGCACCTTCTGGAAGACGGAGAAGTGCACCGGGCCCCAGGCCGACAACCCCATCGGTCTCGCACCGGCGGCCGAGGCGGAGAAGAAGCTCCCGCCGGGCGTGACGGTCCCCTCGTACGCGGCCGACGCGCGCTGCAACACCCGGGGGCTGACCGCGCTCGGCGAGTACGCGCTGCGCGGCATGATGCGGCGGGGGATGATGATCGAGATCGACCACATGAGCGTGAAGGCCACGGGCCGCGTCCTGGACGTCCTGGAGTCCGAGTCGTACCCCGGTGTGCTCTCCTCGCACAGCTGGATGGACATCGACTGGACGGAGCGGGTCTACCGCCTCGGTGGCTTCATCGCCCAGTACATGCACGGCGCCGAGGCCTTCACCGCCGAGGCGCGGCGCACCGACGCCCTGCGCGAGAAGTACGGAGCCGGCTACGGCTACGGCACCGACATGAACGGCGTCGGCGGCTGGCCGGCGCCCCGCGGCACGGACACCCCCGACCCCGTGCGCTACCCGTTCCGCAGCGCCGACGGCGGCTCGCTCATCGACCGGCAGACCACCGGCGAGCGCACCTGGGACATCAACACCGACGGCGCCGCCCACTACGGCCTCGTGCCCGACTGGCTGGAGGACATCCGCGTCACCGGCGGCCAGGACGTCATCGACGACCTCTTCCGCGGCGCCGAGTCCTACCTCACCACCTGGGGCGCCTCGGAGCGCCACCGCCCGGACGAGAACCTGGCGGCCGGCTCCACCGTCACGGCCAGTACGTCGGAGTGGAACCCGTTCACGAGTCACGCCCCCGCCCGCGCCGTGGACGGCGACCCGGGCACGCGCTGGGCGAGCGACTGGCGCGACCCCCAGTGGCTGCGGATCGACCTGGGAACCACGCGTGCGGTCGGGCGGGTCACGCTCGACTGGGAGCGCGCGTACGCCAAGGCGTACCGGATCGAGGTGTCCGCCGACGGCGACGACTGGCGCACCGTCCGGTCCACCACCGCCGGGGACGGCGGCCTGGACACCGTACGGTTCTCCGCCGTACCGGCCCGCTTCGTCCGCGTCATGGGACTGGAACGCGGGACCGGATGGGGCTACTCGCTCCATGAGGTCGGCGTGTTCAGCCGCTGACGCCGGCCGGCCGTGCTTACAGTGCCCAGCCAGTCCGTCAGGAACGGCAGAGAGGGCATCGGCGTGCAGTGGGCGTACATCGGCTCGTTCACCTCGGGGGGCGGCCGCGGCATCACGGTCGCGGCCGTCGACCCGGCGACCGGGGCGCTGACCCCGCGTACGAGCGTCGACACCGTGGTCAACCCCTCGTGTCTGGCTCTGGCCCCCGGGACCGGGGTGCTCTACGCGGTGAGCGATACGGAGCCGGGCGCGGCCGCCGCGTTCCGGGCCGGGTCGGACGGCAGCCTCACCGCCCTCGGCCCGCCGGCCGACGTCGGCGGCTTTGGCCCCACCCACCTCATCGTCGCCGGGCGCAGGCTGCTCACCGCCAACTACGGCTCGGGCAGCGTCAGCAGCCTCGCGGTGGGGCCCGACGGCAGCCTCGCCGGTCCGCCCGCCGTACTCGCGCACCGGGGCTCGGGCCCCGACCCCGACCGGCAGCAGGGTCCGCACGCCCACCAGGTGCTGCCCGACCCCGGCGGGCGATGGGTGCTCAGTGTCGACCTGGGCACCGATTCGGTACGGGTCTGCGCGCTCGACCCGGCCTCCGGAGAGCTCCGGCTCCACACCGAGACCGCGCTCCGCGCCGGGTCGGGGCCGCGGCACCTCGCCTTCCACCCGGACGGCGAGGTGGTGTACGTCCTGCACGAGCTGGAGCCGCAGATGACCGTCTGCCGTTGGGATCCGGCGTCCGGGCGCCTGGAACCGCTGGCGGAGGTGGCGATCGATCCCGAAGGCGCGTCCGAGGGGGACCGGGTCCACCCCTCCGTCGTCCGCGTCTCGCGCGACGGGCGTTTCGTCCGGGCCGCCGTGCGCGGCAGCAACAGGGTCCTGACGTTCTCCCTCTCCGACGGGGCGGAGAAACCACGGCTCACCGGCAGCGTGGATTGCGGTGGCGTGTGGCCGCGCGACCTGGTGGCGGATCCGTCCGGACGCCGGCTGTACGTCGTCAACGAGTGGTCCGGGGACATCACCTGGTTCGACGTGGACACGGACAGCGGACAACTGCGCCACGTCGGCGCGGTGGCGGTGCCGGCCGCCGCGTGTGTGGTCTTCTCCTGACCTCCGGCATACCTGTCCCCCGACCGTTCGGCGGCCCGGGACCGGGCCGGGAAACAGCCGGCGCGGCCGGTCAACGGCCGTGCCCGCAAAAGCTCCTCCTAGGTTCGGCCGGGCTGGTCAGGCAGCGCTTCCACGTCCTCCCTGGCGTATCGCCCCAGGGCTCCCGGTCGGATTCCGAGGCGCTCGGCGGTCACTTCGAACTTCCCGACGGGCCAGCCCAGAAGTGCCGCCGCTTCCTTGGTCGTCAGGCTGGCCGCGATCCAGGCATGGCGCTCGCGGACCGTGGCGGTGATCTGCTCCTCGGCGAGCCCGTCGAGATCGCCCACCGCGTACATGGGATGTCCCTTGAATTCGGCGATGGGGCGCAGCAGTCCGCGATCGGCCAGGGCCTGCACATCCACGCGTTCGACTTCCATCTGCGTGCGCCGGGAGAGGTGCTCCGCCGCCTTGATGGACCCGAGACCGGGATGGTCGCCCACGGCGGCGCGGATTTCTTCGACACGGTCCGGCAGAGTGGCGGCCACGGTGTACGACCAGCGTTTGTCGTCCACGTCCGGGGGCGGGATCACGCCGTGCTGAACGGCACGGGGCACCTGCCAGTTCTCCAGGCCCAGCCATTTCGCCAGCTGGATCGGTCCGAAGGCCCGCCCCCTGGCGCCTTTCCCGCTGTTGGCCCTCCCGAAGCCCGAACCCGCGGCCCCCGGAGCCGGTGCGGTCGCCGAGGCCTGTCCGCTGCCTCGGCCGCCCAGCGCGGACACTATCTCCTCGATGCGGTCCGGCAGCGTCTTGGCCAGCGTGAGCGACCACCGCTCGTCGTCGATGTCAGGGGGCGGTATCAGTCCGCGCGCCTGGGCCCGGCGCACGTCCCTCGGTTCCAGCCCCAGCCAGTCGGCCAACTGGATCGGCCCAAAGTCTCGTTCCCTGGCCATGTGCCCCTCCCCGTACGTCGGTTCCGCCGACGATCACTCTATGCGGCGGGTCCGACAGTCAGGAGGACGCGCGGGCGCCCGGCTGGATCGAGGCCTTCGACTGCACCGTGTCGACGGTGTGCACGGCCTCGTCCAGTACATGCTGTCCGAGCTTGCCGTCGACTCCCACCTGGACGCGGTCGATCAGGCCCTCGTTGAGGGATTCGGCGTGGGCGGTCCCGCAGACCGACAGGGCGGCGCCGGTGAGGGCGAGCGTGGCCAGGGGGCGCTTGCTTGTACGTGGCATGCCCGGCCAACGATCCCTGCCGGGCCGGTCACGGCGCCGGTCGCCCGTCCGGGGGAACCGGCGGTCGGCGCGCCCCGGGCGGTCCCCCGCGATCGGGTGCCGTTCAGTACGACTAGTGCGCGCGGGCGGATGACCCGCCCTGCTGCGGGGCAGCGACACACCGGCTGGTCCTCAGCCCTCGACACGCCCCTTGGGGATGACCATGAAGAAACCTCTCCTCGCCTGCCTGGCCGCGGTTCTCACCGCCGCCGTGGCCACCGGCGGGTACCTCGCCCTCCAGCACGTCACCGACCCTTCCGAGCCGGTCCGAACCGTCACCGCCTCCTACGACCCCGGCGCGGCCCGTGACGTGGCGAGCAGCGCCGACGACGTCTTCCACGGCACGGTGGTACGCCTGACCGGCCGGCGGACCATCGCCGAGATCCCCTCCCGGCTGTACGAGGTGCGCGTCGGGCACGTCTTCAAGGGCGGCCTCACGGGTACCGTCACGCTCACGCAGCCGGAGGGCCATCCCACCCTGGAGCCGGGCGGGAAGTACGTGTTCGCCACCACCTCGTGGCACAACGAGGACAATGAGCACGGCCTCCTGTCGGGCACCCGCCCCTACCCGGCCCCCGACCTCACGGCACCGGTGCTGGGCACGCCGGCCCGGGCGGGGGTGACCGTCGCGGAGTACTGGCGGGACGCCGTGGACGGGCGGACCGGCTCCTCCCGTTGACGCGGCGCGTTCACCGCGGCGCGTTCAGCACAGCACGTTGAGCGCGCCCGGTCGCACCCGGGCCGTGACGGGGAGCGTCGCGTCGACCTCACCGTCCGTGCCGTAGGGGAGGTCGCGGTCGGCCTCGATGCGGACCTCCTTGCCGCGCAGGACCTCGACCTGTGGCCGCCGCAGGTGCGCGCCGGTCTTGAGCTCGTTCATCATCGCGAAGAAGAGCCGTTTCGGGGCGTGCTGGATGACGACGACGTCCAGCAGGCCGTCGTCGACACGCGCGTCCGGCGCGATGCGGCGGCCGAAGCCGTAGAAGGCGGAGTTGGCGGCGACGACCGTGTAGCCACGCCGTTCGTGCGTCGTGCCGTCGACGGTGATGCGGTACGTCGCCGGCCGCCAGCCGGCCACCGCGCGCGCCCCGCCCGCGTAGTACGAGGCGGAGCCGCGCAGCAGCCGGGACTGGTTGGCGTACCGGTTGGCCAGCGCGTCGACCCCGGCGTACACGCTGCCGAGCACCGGGACCTTGGGGTGTACGGCGGATTCGGCCTCGATGGTGTCGACGGCGCGTGGTGCGGCGTGCAGCAGCAGGTCGGCCAGGGCCGGGGGTTCGGTGGGCAGTTCCAGGGCCCTGGCGAAGTCGTTGCCGCGGCCGGACGGGACGAGGCTGAGGACCGCGTCGGTGCCGCTGAGTACGCCGCCGACGGCGCCGGCCATCCCGTCGCCGCCGACCGCGAGCACCACGTGCCCCTGCGCGGCGGCCTGCCGCGCCAGCTCGCGGGCGTGGTCGAGGCTGCGGCTGTAGCGGGTGTCCAGTCCGGCTCCCGCCTCCCGCAGGAGCCGGGCCACGGGCAGCAGGGCCGCCGTGCCGCTGGAACGTCCCGCGGCCGGGTTGACGACGGCGGTGAACTGTCGCATGTGCGCGCCTCCGTAGGGCAGGTCGGGGCAGGGGCGGGGCTCGGGTCAGGGGTGACGGACGGGGACGAGGATGCCCGGGTTGAGCACCCCCGCCGGGTCGAGCTCCGCCTTGACGGCCTGGAGGACGCGGACACCGAGGGGGCCCGCTTCCCGGGCGTACCAGTCGCGGTGGTCGGTTCCCACGCCGTGGTGGTGGCTGATGGTGCCGCCGGCGGCAAGGATCGCCTCGTTGGCGGCGTGCTTGGCCGGTGCCCAGTGCGCGACGGGGTCCTCGCCCTGGGCGGAGACGACCGTGAAGTAGAGCGAGGCGCCGTTCTCGTACACGTGCGAGATGTGGCACATGACCAGCGGGGGCGTGCCCGCGTCGGTGAGGGCGGTGGTGAGCGCCTGGCGGACGCCCTGGTACAGCCGCGGGAGCGCGGACCAGAAGGCGGCCGTCTCCAGGGTCTCGGCGAAGGCCCCGGCGTCGAGCAGCGCGTCGCGCAGGTAGGGCGCGTCGTAGCGGCCGTGTGCCCAGCGGTCCCCCGGTTCCCGGCCGACGCACTCGCCGCCCTCCGCCTGGAGCACCTGGTGGACGCCCGCCCGGCACTGTTCGGTCTCGGCGGCCGTTCCCTCGTACCCGACGACCGCCATGCAGCCGGCCGGCTCCATGGCGCCTGCGCTGCCGATGCGGTCGGGGTGGGCGAGGCCGATGAAGGTCTCGGTCTCGTCGGACAGGCGCAGGACGGTGGGGCGCGGGCCGTCCTGGGCGAGTGTGCGCAGCGCGGCGGCGCCGGCCTCGAAGGAGGCGAAGCGCCATCCTTCGTAGAGCCGCTTCCGGGGCAGGGGGCGGATGCGGACGGTCACGGAGGTGATCACGCCGAGGGCGCCTTCGGAGCCGAGGACGAGCTGGCGCAGATCCGGTCCGGCGGCGGAGCGGGGGGCGCGGCCGGCCTCCCAGGTGCCCTCGGGGGTGGCCACGGTGACGCCGAGGACCATCTCGTCGAACCGGCCGTAGCCGGCGGATGCCTGGCCGCTGGAGCGGGCGGCGGCGAAGCCGCCGATGGTGGCCCATTCGTACGACTGGGGGAAGTGGCCCAGTGTGAAACCGCGTTCATTGAGCAGCGCTTCGGCGCGGGGCGCGCGCAGCCCGGGCTGGAGGGTCGCGGTGCGGGAGACCTCGTCCAGGCCGAGGAGGGCGTCCATACGGCGCAGGTCCAGGGCGACGAAGGTGGAGCGCTCGGGGGCGAGGCCGCCGACGACGGAGGTGCCTCCGCCGAACGGTACGGCGCCCACCTGGTGTTGGGCGCACACGCGCAGGGCGGCGAGGACCTCGTCGTGGCTGCCGGGCAGCAGGACGGCGGCGGGGATGTCGTCGACGTCGCCGGCGCGGATGCGCAGCAGGTCGGGGGTGGACTTGCCACGGGTGTGGCGGATGCGGGTCTCGGCGTCGGTACGCAGGTGAGCGGGGTCGCCCAGGCAGGTGGCGAGGGCGCGGCGTACCTCGTCGGTGAGCGGGGAGTCGGGGACGGCGATGTCCTCCAGCGCGGCGGGGCCGTGTTCGCGCGGGGTGACGCCGAGCAGGTCGCGCAGCAGGCCGGTCACGGTGTCGGGCAGGGGTGCCGCCTTGGCCGGGTCGCCCCAGCCGCTCCACAACATGTCCACGGGGTCGGTTTCCTCACCGTCGGTTCTGGATCGTGGCGTGCTCCGAGGCCCGCACTGGCGGTACACTGTGACAGATGACGCCCATTCGTCACAACCATTCGGACGGGGAAACCGTCCTCGACGCGGCCCGTGACTGCGTCCTCGCCGTCGGAGTACGCCGGACGACGCTGACCGACGTGGCCCGCCGCGCCGGGGTCTCCCGTATGACGCTCTACCGCCGCTGGCCCGATGTCCGGACGCTGGTCGGGGATGTGATGACCCGTGAGTGGGTCGCCCTGGCCGTGGCGGCCATGCCCGGACCCGGCGCCCCCGCCCGGCGGAGGCTGGTCGACGGGCTGGTCGCGGGGGTCGAGGCGTTCCGCGCGCACCCGCTGTTCCACAAGATCCTGGATGTGGACCCCGAACTCCTGCTGCCCTATGTGCTCGACCGGCGCGGCGCCAGCCAGGACGCGCTGCTCGGCCTCATCACCGGCGCGCTGGAGGAAGGACACGCCGACGGATCGGTCCGGGTGGCGCACCCCGGCCTCCAGGCCAGGTCCGTGCTGCTGATCGTCCAGTC
Organism: Streptomyces sp. CB03234; assembly: GCF_001905885.1. Lineage (GTDB taxonomy): Bacteria > Actinomycetota > Actinomycetes > Streptomycetales > Streptomycetaceae > Streptomyces. The sequence continues at coordinate 321,105 of NZ_LIYH01000008.1, forward strand.
CTTCACGCTCTCGCTGCGCACCATGACCGATGACGCCGACCCCGAGCTCGACGAAGCGGCGTTCCTCGGTGAGCTGCGGACCCTTCTGGAAAGGACCCTCGCCCCATGAGCCTTCCCCGCGTCACCGGCGCACCCGTCCCCGGCTCGCCGTCGCTCACCGCCGCGCGCCGCCACCGTGAACTGGCCGGGCTCGCCGACGGCGCGGAGGTGGACGTCCTGGTCGTCGGCCTCGGGATCACCGGCGCGGGCGTCGCCCTCGACGCCGCCTCCCGCGGCCTGACGGTCGCGGCGATCGACGCCCACGACCTGGCGTTCGGCACCTCGCGGTGGAGTTCCAAGCTCATCCACGGGGGCCTGCGTTACCTGGCCTCCGGACAGCTGGACGTCGCCCACGAGAGCGCCGTGGAGCGGGGCATCCTGATGGAGCGGACCGCGCCGCACCTGGTCGCCGCACAGCCCTTCGTCCTGCCGCTCACACCCCTGGTCTCCCGGTCGCAGGCGGCGCTGGCCCGGGCCGGCCTGCGCGCCGGTGACCTGCTGCGCGCCTCGGCGCGTACGTCGCGCTCCACGCTGCCGGCGCCGCGCGCCCTGTCCCCCGTGGAGACCCGGCACATGGCGCCCGTGCTGCGGCCCGCCGGACTGCGCGGAGGGCTGCTCTCCTGGGACGGCCGGCTCAGCGACGACGCCCGGCTGGTGACCGCCGTCGCCCGCACGGCGGCCTCGTACGGCGCGCGGATCCTGACCCGTACGCGGGCGCTGTCCCTCGACGGCGGCGGCGCCCGGGTGCGGGACGAACTCACCGGCGAGGAGACGCGGATCAGGGCGCGTGCCGTCATCAATGCCGCCGGCGTGTGGGCGGGGGGCCTGGTCGACGACATCCGGCTGCGGCCCTCCCGGGGCACCCACCTGGTGCTCCGCTCCGGGGACCTGGGCTCTCTCACGGCGGGCCTGCACATCCCGATCCCCGGCGAGGCCAACCGCTTCGTGCTGGTCCTGCCGCAGGGCGACGGCCGGGTGTACGTGGGACTGACGGACGAACCGGTCGACGGCGACATACCGGACGTCCCCGAAGTGCCGGAGACGGACATCGGCTTCCTGCTCGACGTGCTCGGCTCGGCCCTCGACGTGTCGCCGGGCCGCGACGACGTGATCGGCGCGTTCGCGGGGCTGCGGCCACTGCTCGACACGTCGGGTACGCCGGGTGTGCCCGGTACGTCCCGTACGGCCGACATCTCCCGCAAGCACGCGGTGCTGACCTCGCCCGACGGGGTGGTGACGGTGGTGGGCGGCAAGCTCACGACGTACCGGCGCATGGCGCAGGACGCCCTGGACGCGGCCGTCTCCGCGCGCGGCCTCACGGCGGGGCCCTGCCGCACAGCCGGCCTGCCCCTCGTGGGCGCGGCCGCACCGGGCACGCTCGCCGCCCTGGGCGCTCCCCGTCGGCTGGTGCGCCGCTACGGCACCGAAGCCCCGGCCGTGCACGCACTGGGCCTCGCGGACCCGGCCCTGGCGCGTCCCGTCGTACCGGGCCACCCGGTCACGGTGGCCGAACTCGTGTGGGCGGTACGCCATGAGGGCGCCCTCGACGAGGCCGACGTCCTCGACCGCCGCACCCGGATCGGAGTCGTGCCGCCCGACCGGGAGGCGGCGCTGGCCACGGCCCGCGAGGTACTGCGTCACGAGGACGGGCGGCTCACCCCGCACACGCCGTAGGCGCGCCAGGTCAGTTGCTGTGCCTGGTGAGGCTGTAGAGGAGAACCAGTACGGCGACGACCATCACCGTCACATGGAGCCACGCCGGTGCGGTCGCGGCGTCCTGCGCGGCGGTCACGAGGGGGTTCACCGGTGCCTCCCTGTCACATCGTCGTTCTCGTCCTTGTGGTGTCGTGTCATGTTCCGCGCGTACCCGGTGAGCGGCGTCCGACGCCCCGCGGGCCGCGCCGGCGGGGCGTCAGCCGTCCTTCAGCTCGTCCACCACGTGCCGCACCACGTCCAGTGAGGAGTGCAGCGCCTCACGGGACGCGCCGCGGGCCACCCGCAGCCGCTTCGATCCGTAATGGAGGAGGACCGAGGCGCCGGACGCGTAGACGAGGGTGAGCGCGCCCGCGACCCGCCGCGGCTCCCAGACGCGTTCCAGGCCGCGCAGCAGCGTCGTGTGCGCCGACCACAGCGCGAGCAGGCCGCATGCGCCGCCGGCCGCCAGCGCCACGGCGCCCTGTCGCGCCTGCGCGACGCCGAGGGCCGCCTCCTCGTACGCGTTGTCCATGTCCTCGCGGAGGGCGTTGTGATTGTCCTGGGGCACCGGCTCCATGGGGCGCGCGTACCCGTTGCGCCGCGGGCGACACACTCGCGGAGGGGCGGTCCTGCGCAACGCGACCACTCCCCTACCGGCTGAGCCACCCGCGCAGGAGGCGACTCACGGCCGGCATCGCCGCGTACGTCATGAGGACGTTGAAGACGCAGGCGATCACGGCGCTGCCGACGACCGGGTGCAGGCCCGTCAGGTGCGGCACCAGGAAGTAGCTGCCGAGCAGGGAGATCGGGTAGATGGCCAGGGTGGCGCTGATCGCCATCTTCCACCGCGGGGGTACGGGCGGTGTCGTTCCCGGCTTGGCGAACCAGGTCTCCATGCCCGTCAGCTGCCGCCGCGCCACCTCGGTGTGATGGTGGCCTTCGCAGTTGGCGAACCAGGCCGCCCTGTCCGGCGATTCCTGCCATTCCCGACATGCCTCGGCGTCCCGGAAACGGTGGACGAGGAACCATGGGGCGCCGTCGGAGGACGGCCGGAACAAGCCGTGGCCCAGGTGCCCGGGGAATTGCGCCGCGCTGGCGAGAATGCCCCGCGCCCATCGCTCGAACGCCGCCTCGTATCCGGGCTCGACCTGCCGGGCGATCAACAGGGTCACCTCGCCCCTGTCGGCGGGCACGGTCGTGTGCTCAAGGCTCACCGCAGTCACTTGCTCTCCTGATGCTCGCGCCGCGCCCACACAGCACTGTACGTTGCCGCGCCCCGGGCGGGTGGCCGCCCCCGGCCGCGGACCCGCGCGGGGACCCCTGTGCCGCGCGGTGCGAGAAGCAAGGGATTCCCCTCTTCCTCAGTGGTTCGCGTGTCTGACATCTTGCGTTCGCCCCCTACACATTCGACCCGGCCGCCCGACCAGCGCGCCGGGATTCGGAGGACGCGTTGACACGTCACATATCCCCTTGGCGCCCCGCGACAGCGATCACGGCCGCCGCGGCCGCCCTCGGCGTCACTCTCGCCCTCGGGACCCCCGCCCTGGCCGCCGGCGGGGCACCGCGGGCGTCCGCCCCCGGCTCCGCGCCCGCCGCTGCCGCCTCCGCCGCTGCCGCCCCCGCCTCCGCCTCCGTCTGGGCCGCCGGTACCCGCGCCCATCTCGTCATCACCGCACCCGGCGGCACATCCGCCGTACGGGCGGCCGTCACCGGCAACGGCGGCACGGTGTTCGCCTCCTACGACGCGATCGGCGTGATAGTCGCGCACTCCGCCTCCTCCGGTTTCGCCGCCGCCATGCGCGGCGTCCCGGGTGTCCAGCAGGTCGGGGCGACGCGTACGTCGGACGTTCCGGCCGACGCGTACAACCCGGCCCTGCCGGCGAACCCCTCCCAGTCCCCGACCACGCTGACGGAGAGCCTGACCCGCTGGGACATGACCCAGATCAAGGCCGACCAGGCCTGGGCCGTCACCACCGGCTCGGCGGCGGTCAAGGTCGGTGTGCTGGACACGGGCGTGGACGACCAGCACCAGGACATCGCCCCCAACTTCAACGCGGCGGACTCCGTCTCCTGCGCGTACGGCAAGGCGGACACCCGCGCGGGCGCCTGGCGGGACGTCGGCACGCACGGTACGCACGTCGCCGGCACGATCGCGGCCGCCAAGAACGGCAAGGGCGTCGTCGGTGTGGCGCCCGGGGTGAAGATATCCTCGGTCCGCATCGCCGAGCCGGGCAGCAGCCTGTTCTTCGCGGAGAACACCATCTGCGGCTTCATGTGGGCCGGTGACCACGGCTTCAAGGTCACCAACAACAGCTACTACACCGACCCCTGGCAGTTCAACTGCCCGGACAACGCCGACCAGGCCGCCATCATCGAGGGTGTCAGGCGCGCCCAGGAGTACGCCGAGAACAAGGGCTCCCTCCAGATCGCGGCGGCCGGGAACTCCAACCTCGACCTCGCGAACAAGACGGTCGACACGGAGAGCCCCAACGACTCCACACCCGTCACCCGCACCATCACCAACGCGTGCCTGGACATTCCCACCGAGTTGCCGGGGGTGGTGACGGTCGCCGCGATGGGCAAGGGCAACGTCAAGGCGTCGTACTCCAATTACGGCAACGGCGTCATCGACATCGCCGCCCCGGGCGGTGACGGCACGTCCGGTGTCTACTCCACGCTGCCGGGCGGCAAGTACGGCAACATGAACGGTACGTCGATGGCCTCGCCGCACGTCGCGGGCGTCGCCGCGCTGATGGCGAGCGCCGACCCGGCCGCCACTCCGGCCGACATCCGCTCCCGGCTCGGTGTCCAGGCCACGGACGTGGCCTGCCCCTCGGACAGCCGGTGCACCGGTACGACGCTCAAGAACGGCTTCTTCGGCGAGGGCCAGACCGACGCCCTGAAGGCGCTCAGCGGCGCGACGCCTCCCCCGGGCTCGTACTTCGAGACGACGACGGACGTCGCGATCACCGACAACGCGACCGTCGACAGCCCCCTCACCGTCTCGGGAGTGAGCGGCAACGCCCCGGCCACCCTCAAGGTGGGCGTGGACATCAAGCACACCTACCGCGGTGACCTGGTCGTCTCCCTGGTGGCACCGGACGGCACGGTGTACCTGCTGGAGGACTTCGCCAACAACGACGGAACGGACAATGTGGGCAAGACGTACACGGTCAACGCCTCCGGCGAGGCCGCGAACGGCACATGGAAGCTCCGTGTCCGTGACGGCGCCTCCCAGGACACCGGCACGATCGACGCCTGGAACCTGACCTTCTGAGCATCACCCGCCCACGGCCGTGCCGTTGCGTGCCCCGCGTCAGCCGCGGGGCACGCGACGCCGCCGTGCACGGGGGCTCACACCCGGCGCCACACCGCCATCGCGAACGAGAACAGCCCGTACAGGGCGAGTCCCACCGCCAGCACCACGAGCAGCCACGGGCCGACCGGGGTCTCGGCGAAGGAGCGGATCGTGTCGTCGAGGCCCTTGGCCTCGCTCGGCCGGTAGGTGATCGCCGCACGCAGCGCGAACCCGCCCGCCACCATGAACACCAGCCCACGGGCCACTCCTCCGGCCACCCCCGTCACGTCCACGGCGTCGCGGACCCGGGGGCTCATCTCGCCCAGCCGCAAATGCTTGCGGTAGGTGCGCCGGACCGCCTGTACGGCACCGACGACGCCGGTGACCGCGATGGCGATGCCGGCCGCCGCGACGAGCCACTGCCCGGCCGGCAGTTCCAGCACGCGTGCCGTCATGTCGTGGGACTGCCGGTCACTCTCCCCGCCGCCACCCCTGTGGTCGCCACTGGCGAAGACGAGCACCGACCAGGCCACCACGGCGTAGAACAGGGTGCGTCCGGCCGACAACAGCCGATGCGTCGTCTTGTTTCCCCACAGTGCTTCGGTGAGCTGCCACAGGGCCATCCCCACCAGGCCGATGCCCAGCAGCCACAGGAGTACCGACCCCAGCGGCTGCGCGGCGACCTCGGTGAGGGCGCCCCCTTTGTCGGCCTGTTCGGCGTTGTCACCGAAGGCGATCCGCAGGGCGAGGACACCGACGAGCAGGAAGATCACACCCCGTGCGGCGAATCCCCACCGCCCCGCGACCTCGACCGCGGTTCTGCCGCTCTTGCCCCTTGCCTTGCTCCGTACGCTCACTCGGCACCTCCCCCTCCCCGTTGCCCCGCGAAGGGGACGGGAAACAATGGGGCGGCCCGGGGGTGGGCTCGTTGTTTTCGTTATCGCCGGCCCGCCGGCCGGTCTCCCAGGTGTCGGGTGGATCGCCGCCCGGGGGAGAAAGGAGCCGAGAGGTGAGCCACACAGACGAGGTACGGCTGGTCAGGGCGGCCCAGTCCGGGGACCAGCGGGCGCAGGACGAGCTGGTCTCGGCGTACCTGCCGCTCGTCCACAACATCGTCGGGCGGGCGCTGAGCGGGCACGCGGATGTGGACGATGTCGTCCAGGAGACGATGATCCGGGCGCTCGGTGGTCTTGGTTCGCTGCGGGACCCGCAGCGGTTCCGGTCCTGGCTCGTGGCGATCACCATGAACCGGATACGCGACCACCGCTTCGACCCGGCGCTCGTCTCCGCCCTGCCCGAGGGGCCGGACCTCGCCGACCCGGGCGCGGATTTCGTGGACCTGACGATCATGCGACTCGGCCTGTCCGGGCAGCGGCGGGAGGTCGCCGAGGCGACCCGGTGGCTGGACGGCGGTGACCGGGAGCTGCTGTCGCTCTGGTGGCTGGAGGCCGCGGGCGAGCTCAGCCGCACCGAGGTCGCCGATGCCATGGGGCTGACGCCGCAGCACACCGCCGTACGCGTGCAGCGGATGAAGGCGCAGCTGGAGACGGCCCGGATCGTCGTACGGGCACTGGCGGCGGTCCCGCGCTGTGTGCTGCTGGACGACGCGCTGGCCGGGTGGGACGGGCTGCCGTCCGCGCTCTGGCGCAAGCGGATCGCCCGGCACGCGCGCGGGTGCACGGTCTGCTCCGCCCACGGTGCCGGGCTGGTCCCCGCCGAGGGGCTGCTGGTCGGCCTGGGCCTGGTGCCGGTGGCTGCCGCTGCGGCGCTCGCCGGGGGCGGTACGGGCGACGCGCTCGTCCTCACCGGGGCCGGGGGCCCGGGCGGGTCCGGTGCGGGGGGCCGGCGGCAGGAGCGGCAGGCCAGGCGCCGGCGGCAGCGCCGGGTGGCCGTGGCCGCGGTGGCGCTGCTGGTGGCCGGCGGCGGGGTGGCCGGGCTGGAGCTCCTGGGGCCCGACGAGGGCGGGCGGGAGGTACGTACGCAGAACGCGGCCGAGCCGTCCCGCACACCGCTCGCGCCCTCGGCCGCCCCCGCCCGGTCGAACGCGAGCCCGTCGGCCTCGGCGTCACCGTCCGCCTCCGCGAGCCCTTCGCCCTCGGCGCCGGCGTCCCGGAAGCCGGCGCCCAGGCCCACGCCCAGCCGGACGGCGCCCAAGCCGCCTCCGGAGCCGTCCCCGTCCCGCACGCGTTCCGCTCCGCGGCCCGAGCGGCCGCAGGCTCCATCCGGCTCGTTCGCCGAGCAGGTGACCCGACTGGTCAACTCGGAACGCGCGGACAACGGTTGTGGCCCGGTGGGCCAGAACGGCCTCCTGGACACGGCGGCGCGGCGCCATTCCGACGACATGGCCGCGCGCGACTACTTCGACCACACGAACCCCGATGGCGAGGGTCCGGGCGAGCGGATCACGGCGGCGGGCTACGCGTGGTCGACGTACGGCGAGAACATAGCGCGGGGCCAGCAGACGCCCGCCGCGGTCATGGACTCCTGGATGAACAGCCCGGGTCACCGTGCCAACATCCTCAACTGCTCGTTCAAGGAAATCGGCGTGGGCATCCACGAGGGCCCGGGCGGACCGTGGTGGACCCAGGTGTTCGGCGCACGCGGCTGACCCCACGGTTGCCGACGGGCCGGGGTGACCGTGTCGGCACCAGTGCCCACGCCGTCCGTAGGCGATTGCGCGCGCGCCGAGCGGGAAGCAGATGATCATGGAGGACATGGCTGAGTGGCATGAGTGGCAGAAAGCGGATCGGCGCCTCACCCGTCGCGTGGCCGGTTGGCGAGCGCCGTTGGCGCGCCGGGTGCTGCCGGCGGCGCGGTCGGCGGCGGAGCACACCAAGCTGTGGTGGGCCGCGGCAGCGGTCATGGCCGCCGCCGGCGGCCTGCGGGGCCGGACGGCCGCGGCGGCGGGCCTCATCGGGATGGGTGCGGCGGAGCTCGTCTCCAATGCCGTGTGCAAGCCGCTGTACGAACGCCGCCGTCCGCCCGAGGACCTCATCCCCCACGGTGACGTGCACGAGCGGCCGGACAGCTCCTCCTTCCCTTCCGGGCACACCGCGGCCGCCGTCGGCTTCACCGTCGCGGCGGCAGGCGTGTGGCCGGGGGCGGCTGCGGCTTGTGCGGTCCCGGCCGTGATCGTGGGGGTGGAGCGGGTGCACTCCGGCGCCCACTACCCCAGCGACGTCGCCGCCGGTGCCGCCATCGGCCTGGCGGCGGGGCTGCTGGTGCGCCGGTCACCGCGTCTCCTGCTGCGGCACGCCGTGCGGGCGGCTCAGCGCTGGTAGAGCCCCATCAGGGTGCCGCCGGCCAGCCGGCGCTCGTCGACGGCCGCGTGTACGTCGGCCGCCGTCGCGCCGTCGGGCAGGGAGACCGGTTCGGGGAGCGCGAAGAGGCGGAAGAAGTACCGGTGCGCCCGGTCACCGGCGGGCGGGTTGGGGCCGCCCCAGCCGGTGCCCCCGTAGCCGTTGCGCCGCTCCCGGCCACCAGGGGGTGTCCGTCCGGCCGCCACGCCGTCGCTCGTGGGGTCGATGCCGGTGACCAGCCAGTGCACGAAGGTCCCCGACGGGGCGTCCGGGTCCTCGCACAGGAGCACCAGCTCGGCGGCGTCGTCGGGCACGCCCGACCAGGTCAGGTCGGGTGAGACGTCCTCCCCCTCCTTCGCGTACCGGCGCGGGATGAAGGAGCCGTCGTTGAAGGCACTGCTCTTGAGCTCGATTCCAGCCATGCCGACGTCATACCCGGCACGCGTACCGCCGTACGGAACGGTTCGGCAGATGCACGCGTCTGGCGCAGCAAGGGCGGGGCGCTCGTCCATGCGGTCGCTGTTCAGGTGTCGGGGGCCGACCGCACCTCGAATCCGCCCCGGCCGTCGAACCGCACTTCCAGCACGGTGTCGAACCCGTCGGACAGAGCGGGCCCGCGCAGCCGCTCGAGGGTGGCGAAGACCCCGACGTCCGGGACGCGGTCCCGTCCCTCGCGTGCGGCGTTGCGCTGCAGGGATCCCACGACGTCGGGTGGGAACCAGAACGCCGTCACGGCCGCGTCGCGGGCGTGGCCCAGGGTGATCAAGGGCCCCCACTCCTCCGGCGACGGGTTCGTATTGTCCACGGCCACCGATCTCCCGGCGCTCAGCGCCTCGTCGACCAGCCGCATCTGCCGCTGCTGCTTGTTGCGGGCGCCACGGGGGAACAGGTCCTTGCTGACCAGCGTGCACCGGTCGGAGAGGCACTGCTCGTAGAACGTCGACTTCCCGGATGCCTGCAACCCGATGAGCACAGCCACTTCAAGTCCTCTGTCCGGCCACATCCGCGCTCCCTCCGGCGTCCGGGCTTCACTGCAGACTGGCGCCCTGGGTGCGGAGTTGCCGCTGGACCGCGCTCGCCGGGATGTCCTGCGGGCGCTTGCCCTGGGCTGCCGCGAGGGCCGCGCAGACACCCGCCGCCTGCCCGGTGGCCATCGAGATCGGCATGACGCGGTACGAGGAGTGGGCCACGTGGTCACCGGAGATGCAGCGGCCGGCGACCAGGACCCGGTCCACGTCGCGCGGGAAGAGGCAGCGCAGGGGGATGTCGTAGGACTGGCCGCGCGGCAGCCGTTTGAGTGTGGTGCCGCGACCGCTCGGGTTGTGGATGTCCACCGGGTAGGCGCCGCGGGCGACGACGTCGTCGAACTTGCGGGCCGTCAGCACGTCATCGCCGGTCAGCTGGTACTCGCCCGTGATCCGGCGGGTCTCGCGGACCCCGACCTGGACGCCGCTCTGGACGACGTAGGAGTCGGCGAAGCCCGGCACGCGGTCCCGCAGGAAGCGGGCGATCTGTGCCATCTGGCGGTGGGCGGTGAACTCGGCGCGGGTGAGGTCCCAGACGCTGGTGCCGAGCACTTCGGTGACGCGGGTGGAGTTGACCGCGACCTCACCGGTGTTGGGGGTGGCGAAGAAGAGCATGTCCTCACGCGGCAGGTCCAGTTCCCCGGCGTCGGTGGCGGCGCGGACCAGGTCCCACAGCCCGTGCACGCCCTTCCACTGGTCCGGGTTGGCGCGGGCGTACGCGGCGAATTCCTCGTGGTCGAAGCGGACCATGCGGAACATCAGCGTCATGGGCTGTGTCCAGCCGTCCTCCGGCCGGCCGATGTCGTACGCGGCCCCGGCCGCCGCGGCGATGTCGCCGTCGCCGGTGCAGTCGACGATCACGTCGGCGTCGATGACGACCGGCCCCGACTTCGTCTCGAACACCGCCCGTGCGCGGTCGGGCAGGTTGAGGACGTCGGAGGCGAAGGCGTGCAGCAGCGTACGGACCTCATGGGTCTCCAGCAGCTCGTACACCACCAGTTTGAACAGTTCCGCGTCGAAGGGCACCGTGTAGCCGGTCTCGATCGAGGGGCGGATCGCCGCTCCCGCGCGCACCAGCTGTTCGAGCAGCACCCACAGCACGCCGCCGACGACCGGCTCGCCCTCGCCGTGATCGGGCGGCAGGAGGCGTGCGGAGTCGCCGGCGACCGCCTGTTTGACCTCGTTGTGGAAGCTCATCAGCGGCATGACCAGCGCCGCCGTGGCATTGCCGCCGAGGAATCCGTACCGCTCGACGAGGACCACCTCGGCGCCCGCGTTCGCGGCGCCGAGGGCCGCCCCGATACCGGCCGGTCCGCCGCCGATCACCAGCACCTGGGTGGAACCCGCGTGAAGGGCCTGCCGCGGGGGCAGCTCCACGCTGCGGGGGACGCGGGGCGGCATCAGGTACGACACGGTTCCTCCCTGGGGATCCAGTGGCCGGCGGCGGGCTCAGCCGGTCGCGGACGCGGCCGTCGGCACGACGCTGTCGATGAGGGGGCGGGGCGCGGTGCGGTCCAGGTAGCCGAGGAGCCGGTCGGCGGTCTGGGCGGCCCGCAGCCGCATCGACGCCGTCCGGGCCGCCGTGTGCGCCGCGCGGGCGGGCCGCTCGTCCCACAGGCGGTCCACTTCGGCCAGGAGGAGTCCCGCGGTCTCCCTGACCACGCCGCGCAAGGCGGGCGCGCCGATCTGCTGGGCGAAGTCGAAGACCTTTCCGGCGTAGGGCAGCGGCAGCAGGGGGATCCCCGCGAGCGCGGCGAAGATCAGGAAGTGCAGCCGCATGCCGATGGCCAAATCCAGTTCCTTGACGATGTCGAGGACCTGCTGGGGGCGGTAGGCGCCGTGCAGCACCGTGCAGCGGTCCGCGTCGGCCATCCGGGACACCACCGCGTGCGCGTGCCTCATGTCGTCGCGCTCCATCGGTACGAACACGACATGGGCGTCCAGCCGGTGGACGAGGAAGTCACCCACATTGGCGAGGAGCTGGTGGTAGCCCTCTTCGTCGAGGTGCTCGGCCGCGCGGCCGGGCTCCCGCACGCTCATCCCCACCAGCCGCACTCCGCGCGGTACGGCCTCGGCCCGCAGGAGCTCGCCGCCGCCGTCCCCGGGCTGGAGCAGCAGAGCGGGGTCGGCGGTGACCGAGACGGGGCGGGTCAGCCCGGCCTCTTCCAGCACCAGCTTCGACTCCTCGTCGCGGACCGTCACCTCGGCCGCGTCGGAGAGCGTCGCCCGGATCCACGCGCAGTCCGCCTCGTCGGTGAGCGGTCCGGCGCCCACGGCGTAGGTGAAGACCGGAACGCCGAGGTCCTGGGCGGTCCTGACCAGCCGCAGGTAGCGACGCGCCTCGGTGTTGTAGAGGATCCCGCCGCCGCCGAGCACGAGTACGCTCAGCCGGCGCAGGTGCTCGGAGATCCGCTCCCTGCACACGCCCTCCCAGCCGACCACCTCGACGTCCGGATGGGCGATGCGGCTGTGGTCGGGGTTGCGGGAGAAGAGGACGACGTGTGCGTCCGGACGCTGGGCCCGGATACGGCCGAGCATGGCGGTGAGGATCGCCTCGTCGCCCACGTTCCGGCCCCCGTAGGAGCCCAGCACCCCTACGGTCACGCTGCTTCGGTCTGCCATGATCGGCCCCTCGCGAGTTCCGCCCTTTTGTGCACTCCTACACCAGTTCACCGCATGGCGAGATTTACGCCTCTCGAAAGCGCGGGAACGGTGACCGGTCGGCGACCGGGCGGCGGGTTCCTCACCGGTCGGGTTCGGAGGCGCTGATCTCGGACAGGGCCGAGTCGGTGTCGCGTTCGACGGCGAGATCGCCCAGGGAGACGATGCCGACCGGCCGGCCTTCCTCGACGACGGGCAGTCGGCGTACGGCGTGCCGGCGCATCAGCCGCACGGCCTGCTGGACGTCGTCGTCCGGTGTGACGTGGACCAGGTCGTCGCTGCAGGCGTCGGCGACGCTGTGGTCCTCGGCGTTGCCCCCTCGGCACAGTACGCGCACCACCAGATCCCGGTCGGTCACCAGGCCGCGCAGGTGGCCCGCCTCGGCGACCAGGACGGCGCCGATGTCCTCGTCGCGCATCAGACGGGCCACCTCCACCACGGAGGTCTGCGGCCCCACGGCCACAGGGTCGGCCGTCATGACTTCCCGTACCTTCCGCGCCATCGATACCTCCACACGCCGTGCGGCCGGGGCTCCACCAGCCCTGCCGAATCCTGATGGAGTACCACCACGGCGCCGGGCATCACGCCCGCCGGCCGCATTACGCCCCGATGGGCCCCTGATCGGTGGTGTGGGAGCGGGCGAACGCGAGGGAGGTGTGGAAGCACCGCTCGACGTCTTCGTCGGGCAGGCCGGCCCAGAGGTGGTCGGCGCCGGGCACCGGCCGGAAGTCCACGTCCGCGCCGGCGTCGCGCAGGGCGGCGGCGAGCTGTGCGCCTTGGGCGAGGGGGATCACCGCGTCGTCGGTGCCGTGGAGGACGAGGAAGGGCGGCGCGTCGGCGGTGACGTGGGTGACCGGGCTGGCCGTGCGGGCGCGGTCGGGTGCGTCGGCGATCGCCGCACCGATGAGCAGGGCTTCGGGGGTGCTCGGGTCGGCCGGGTCGTACGCGCCGGGCGGGGCCTGGCCGGGCAGGGTGGTGAGGTCGGCCGGCCCGTACCAGACGACGCAGCCGCTGACCGCGGCCGGGGCGGTGAGCGCGAGCAGGGCGGCGAGGTGGGCGCCCGCGGATTCGCCCCAGGTCACCATCCGGCGGGTGTCCAGGGCGAGTTCGGCGGCGCGGGCGTCGAGCCAGGCGAGGGCGGCGGTGACGTCGTCGAGCTGGGCGGGGTAGGGCGCCTCGCCGCTGAGCCGGTAGTCGATGCTGGCGACGGCGAACCCCGCCCGGGCCAGCCGGGCGAAGGGTGCGGGCTGCCAGTCGCGCATGCGCGGGCTCATCTCCCCGCGCGTTCCGGTACGCCAGGCGCCGCCGTGGAGGTAGACGATGACCGGCAGCACGCCCTGCGGCTCGTCGGGCAGCCACAGGTCGAGCTCCAGCGGGCGGGTGTCGGTGGGCGCGGAGTAGACCGCGCCGCGCAGCAGCCGGACGCCGGGGGCGGGATGCGCGGCTGCCGGCAGCGGCAGTCGGGTGGGCGCGGGCGGGGCGAGGAGGGCTATCAGGTCGGGTGACAGGGGCACGGTTCCTCCAGGACGTACGGGGGGCTCCCGGTGCGCCGGCATGGCGACCGCCGGGCGCCCGCACACGGCGGTGCCATTGCCTCCGTACGCCTCACAGGTCAAGGACGAGACGCGGGCAGGCGGCGCGGGAGACGCAGATGAACATGGTGTCGTGCGCGGCCTGCTCGGCGGGGGTCAGCAGGGAGTCGCGGTGGTCCACCGCCCCGTCGAGGACGGTGGTCTCGCAGGTGCCGCAGGTGCCCTCCTGGCAGGAGGACAGCACCTGGACACCGGCTTCCTCGACCGCACGGAGGACGGACTTGCCCGGCGGGACGGTCACGGTGACACCGCTCCGGGCGAGTTCGACGTCGAAGGCGTCGTCCGGGCCGTACGGGCCACGGTCCCCGGGTGTGAACCGCTCGATGCGCAGTGCGCCGGCCGGCCATGCGGAACAGCGCTGCTCGACGGCCTTCAGCAGACCTTCGGGGCCGCAGCAGTAGACCAGGGTGCCGGGCCGTGGGGTGCCCAGCAGCCCGTCCAGGTCGAGCGCCCCGTACGCGTCCTGGGGGCGTACGGACACCCTCTGTCCGTACGCGGCCTCCAGGCGCTCCCGGAAGGCCATGGTGCGGCGGCTGCGGCCGCCGTAGGCCAGGTGCCAGTCGGCACCCTGCCGCCGGGCCTCGTCGACCATGGGCAGGATGGGGGTGATGCCGATGCCGCCCGCGATGAACAGGTAGCGCGGGGACGGCTCCAGGGCGAAGTGGTTGCGCGGTCCGCGCACCCCTACCGCGGCCCCCTCGTGCAGGCGCTCGTGGACCCACGCGGAACCGCCCCGGCTCTCCGGCTCGCGCAGCACCGCCACCTGCCAGCGGGAGCGGTCGGCCGGGTCGGAGCACAGCGAGTACTGGCGTACCAGATCGGGCCCGAGGACCAGGTCGATGTGGGCACCGGGGCGCCACTCGGGCAGCGGGGAGCCGGCGGGGTGCGTGAGCGTCAGCAGGGCGACGCCCTCGGCGAGGACCTCCTTGCGTGTCAGGGTGAGGGTCAGGCCGGGTTCGGTGATCACCGTTCCTCCTTGTCCGGATCCGTGCCCGGGTGGTGCCCGTCGGGGTGGCCCGGCAGCCAGTCCCACAGCTCCGTCAGTACGGCGGGGTGCGGCGGGGTCATCGGGCCGTCGCCGTCTGCGCCATGCGGGCCAGGACGCGGCGGGCGGCGAGGCCACCGGTGTCGATGTCGATGCTCAGCTCCTGGTAGCCGGGCTTCTCGGTGTCCAGGGACTTCTGGAGCACATTGAGTGCCACGACGTCCTGCATGACGACCGTGTGGTTGTTGGTGCGCAGGAAGTCGGTGACCTCCTGGTCCTCCAGGGCGAAGTCACGTGCCACGGCCCAGAAGTCGTACGTCGTCTTCTCCGTCGACGGGGTGATGCCGTAGACGACCTCGACGTGGAAGGCGTGCGGGTCGCTGCCGTCCGGACGCGGACCCGGCGCGCCGACGGGGGCGACGCGCGAGTGGAGCAGGTAGAGGCAGGGGGCGTGGTACTCGATGTCCTGCCACCGGGTGATGCGGCCCTCGATGCCGGTGGACCTGGCGTAGAACGGCGGGCACTCGGCGTCGTCCATGTGACGGCTGACGTGGACGATGCCGGCCTTGTCGTCGACCTCGGTGGTGATCGGGGTCTCGGCGACCTCCGGGGTGCCGATGTAGCCGCCGTGCAGGTAGGTCTCGTGGGACAGGTCCATGAGGTTGTCGACGAGCAGCCCGTAGTCGGCGTCGATCGGCTCCATGCCGGAGACGACGGTGTAGTCCGGCGAGTCCATCCACGGGGCGCGGGGCGGCCGCACGTCCCCCGGTTCACGGTCGCCGATCCACACCCACACGAAGGAGTCCTGCTCGACGACCGGATAGGCCGTCAGGCGGGCGGTGCGCGGGATGCGTTGCTGGCCGGGTACGAAGACACAGCCGCCGTCCGTGCCGTAGGTGAACCCGTGGTAGCCGCACACCACCCGGTCGCCGTCCAGCCGGCTCGGCGCCTGGGAGAGGGGGAAGCGGCGGTGCACGCAGCGGTCGGACATCGCCACCGGCCGGCCGTCCTCGGTCCGGTACAGCAGGATCGGCTCACCGAGCACGGTGCGCCCGAGGAGTTCGCGGCCGACCTCGCGGCCGTAGGCGGCGACGTACCACTGGTCGCGTACGAAAGCGGTCATTCTCGTGTCCTTCCGGGAGTGGGGTTCAGTGCGCGGTGGCCGGGGCCGCCGCTGCGGGCTGTGTGTCCTCCGCCGTGGCGGGGCGCAGCAGCAGGAGGAGCGCGGCGGTGGCGACGTAGATCACGCCGACCGCCAGGTAGAGGTTCTGCGGCGTCCAGCCGCTGTCGAGGAGGGCGCCCGCGACCGTCGGGGCCACGATCGCGCCGATGCGGCCGATCGCGAGGGCGCTGCCGAGCCCGGTCGCCCGGACCCCCGTGCCGTACGTGGCCGGGGTCAGGGCGTACAGCCCGGCCACGGAGCCGTTGGCGAACAGGCCGATCAGCGCGCCGAGGGTGAAGGCGACGCCCAGGGAGGAGGTGGCGGCGATGAAGGCCGACAGCAGCACCGCGGTGGCGATCAAGTAGGCCATGAGGACGGAGCGGAGCGCGAAGCGGGCGGCGAGCGCTCCGAGGGCGGCCGAGCCGAAGATGCCGCCGACGTTGAGCAGCGTCCCGCCGGTCAGCCCCTGGCTGCCGGACAGCCCCGCCTCGACCAGCAGGGTCGGCGTCCAGCTGGTGATGAAGTAGAAGCCGGCCATGACGAGGAAGAAGGCCGACCACAGCAGCAGCGTCGAGCGGCGCAGCGCCGGGGAGAGCAACTCCCGGAAACCGGCGCCGATTCCGGCCGGTACGGCGGTGGGCTCGGGCAGGGTCTCCAGCGGCGGCCGGCCCATGCGCCGGGCGAGGGCGTTGATCCTCTCCAGGGCCCGCTTGGGCCGGCGGGAGGCCAGGAAGTCCACGGACTCGGGCAGGAGGACGAAGGCCAGCGGGACGGCGACGGCGGTGGCCAGGCCACCGGTCAGGAAGACCGAACGCCAGCCGAACTGACCGGTCATGGAGACGGCGAGCAGTCCGCCGACGGTGGCGCCGACCGCGTAACCGGCGGAGTTCAGGCTGACGGCGAGGCCCCGCCAGCGGCGGGAGGCGTACTCGCCGGCGATGACGTTGCTGCAGGCCAGGACGCCTCCGATGCCGACGCCGGTGAGCACGCGCAGCGCCCCGAGCTGGGCGGGCGACTGGCTGACCGAGGAGAGCAGCATCCCGGTGGCGGCCACGGCCAGGCAGCCGAGGATGACCGGGCGGCGGCCGATCCGGTCGCCCCAGGGGGCGACGAACATCGCGCCCAGGGCCATGCCGACGAGGCCCGCGCTGAGCAGCAGCCCCAGCTCGGAGGAGCTGAGCTCCCAGTCCGCCGACACGGCTTTGCCGGTGAAGGCCATGACGAGGACGTCGAAGCCGTCGAGCATGTTGAGCACGACGCACACCGCGATCGCGCCCCACTGGAACCGGCTCATCGGCCCTTCGTCGAGGTCGGCGCGCAGGGAGGGGCCGCTCACCGGCCTGGGTGCGGGGGAAGAGGATGGCACAACCATGGCAGCACTCCCTTGTCGACCGCGTGGTGATCGTCGACGCCCTTGGCGCACCAGACGGGGGTGCGGCCCCGGTGGACCGGGGCCCGGCGTCGACCGGGTGCGGACCATCGTGCGGCCGGGCGCACCGCGTCACCAGGGGTCTTTCCGGATGCCGGGAAACGTGTACGGAACAGCCGCCGCGCCACACGGCCGCGGCCGCCTGGCGGGAGGCGCGGCTCAGGCGGCGGTCGGCGAGGGGGTCAGGCCGGCGGCGGAACCATGGCGCGGGAGATGGCCCGGGCGCTCGTACAGACCAGCCGGGCCAGCGCGTGCGGTGAGGCGCTGCCGTGACGTACCACCAGCGACACCGCGGCGATCACCGCACCGTCGCCGCCGTGCACCGGTGCGGCGACCGACAGGGCGTCCATGGTGACCTGGCGGTCGCTGACCGCGTACCCGTTCATCCGCACCTCGGCCAGCATGCGCCGCAACAGGCGCGGATCGACGACCGTGCGGGGGGTGTAGCGCTCGAAGGGGCCGGCGAGCACCTGGTCCTGCACCTCGGCGGGGGCGTGCGCCAGCAGGGCGAGCCCGACGCCGGTGGCGGTCAGCGCGAACCGGCCACCGACGCGGGTGAGCACGGGCACCGCACCGGAACCGGCGATGCGCTCCACGAAGACGACCTCGGTGCCCTCGCGCACCGCCAGCTGCACGTTCTCGCGGGTGATCTGCGAGAGGTCCTCCAGGAACGGCAACGCCCGCTCCCGCAGGCCCTGTCCGCGCGGCGCGAGGGAACCGACCTCCCACAGCCGAAGACCGACGCGGTAGCAGCCTCTGTCACCGCGCTCCAGCGCGCCCCAGGCGATCAGCTCGGCCAGCATCCGGTGCACGGTCGACACCGGCAGCCCGGACCGCCGCGACAGTTCGCTCAGCGTCATCTCCGGGCAGTCCGCGCTGAACGCACCGAGGATCTGCAGCGCGCGGCCCAGCACCGGCCCGGTGCCCGAGGCCGGGCCGGGGCGGCGGGTCACCGGACCGGCCTTCGGTGCGGGGTGTTTCACCGGCGCTCCCGTTCTTTTCCGACCTGCCGTGCTCCACGGCGCTCCACCGTGCCGGTCAGTGTGCAGGACGGCACCGGCCGCGTCGAGACCCGCGCGCGTGGCACGGTCACGGCCGGCGCCCGCCGCCATCCGGCCCTCAGCGTCCGGTCGGGCGGCTGCCCCGCACGCTCCACCGTCCCTCGATGCGGGTGAGGCGGACCGGATGGCCGAAGCATGTGCTGACCCGGTCGCTGGTCAGGACGTCGTCGGCCGGCCCGGAGGCCAGACGGCGTCCGTCGCGCAGCAGCAGCTTGGGTGGTGCCGGGCGGCAGTTCCTCCAGGTGGTGGGTGACCAGCACCGACGACATGGACGCTCAGGGGCGAGCGCGGAGCGTGCCGGGGGCCCGCATGGCCGACGTACGACCGCAGGTGGCGCAGGTCGGCCCGCGCACGGAGACGCCGAAGCGGCCGGGAGCTGTCTGCGGGAAGAGCTGAAGCGGACGCTCGGCCAACTCCACGCCGTCCGACCCGCGTCATAGGAGGGACCGGGGCACAGGCACGGGTGCCCCGGTGGCGCACCGCGCATGCCCGCCGGTCCTGGGCGGCGCATCCTGGGAATATGGTCCGAGCCAATGAGGAGGTCCAGGCACTGCTCCAGGAGTACGCCGACCTCATCGCCATCACCGGAGGCGACGCCTTCAAGGCGCGCGCCTACGAAAAGGCCGCCCGCGCGGTGGGCGGGTACCACGCGGACGTGTCGACGCTGGGCGCCAAGCAGCTGCGCGACATCCCCAACGTCGGCAGGTCCATCGCCGACAAGATCGTCGAGTACCTCACCTCCGGCCACGTCTCCGCCGTCGAGGAGCGCCGCGAGGCCATCCCCGCCGGGGTCCGCGAGCTGATCACCATTCCCATGCTCGGCCCGAAGAAGGCCATGGTGCTCTACGAGGAGCTGGGCATCTCCTCCGTGGACCAGTTGCTCGACGCCCTTCAGCAGGAGCGCCTGCGCGACCTGAAGGGCTTCGGCGAGAAGACCGAGGAGAACATCCTCCACGGCATCCGGCTCATGCAGAAGGCCGGGGACCGCATCCTCCTGGACTCCGCCATGGACACCGCCGAGCAGCTCGTCGCCGAACTGTCCCGCATCACCGGCTGCGCGCGCTGCGGTTACGCCGGGTCGCTGCGCCATATGCGCGAGACCATCGGCGACATCGACGTCCTGGTGGCGGCGGAGCGGTCGGCACCGTTCATGGAGGCGCTCGGCAGCCTCCCGTACACCGCCGAGGTCATCGCGCACGGCGAGAAGAAGACGTCCATCCGCACCACCAAGGGCCTGCAGATCGACGTCCGGGTCCTCCCGCCGGACTCCTGGGGTGCCGGCCTCCAGTACTTCACGGGTTCCAAGGCGCACAACATCCGCACCCGCGAGATCGCCGTGCGCCACAAGCTCAAGCTGTCCGAGTACGGCCTCTTCCACGCCAGGAGCGGCAAGAAGATCACCTCGGAGACGGAGGAGGAGATCTACGCCCGCCTCGGACTGCCCTGGATCCCGCCGACCCTGCGGGAGGACCGGGGCGAGATCGCCGCCGGACTGCGCGACGAACTGCCCGAACTGGTGCAGGAGAGCGACATCAGGGGCGACCTGCACACCCACACCGACCTCACCGACGGTCTCGCCCCGCTGGAGGAGATGGTCGCCGCGGCCGCCGAGCGCGGTTACGCCTACTACGCGGTGACCGACCACGCCCCCGACCTCGCCATGCAGCGCATGACCAGGGAGAAGATCCTCGCCCAGCGGGAGCGGGTCAGGGAACTGGACCGCGCGTACCACGGGATGCGGCTGCTGCACGGCACCGAACTCAACATCGGCCCGGACGGGACGGTCGACTGGCCCGACGACTTCCTGGAGACCTTCGACCTGTGCGTCGCCTCCGTCCACTCGCACTTCAACCAGAGCCGCCAGGAGCTGACCCGCCGCCTCGTCCGTGCCTGCGAGAACCCGCACGTCTCCGTCATCGGCCACCCCACCACCCGGCTGCTCGGCAAACGCCCCGGCATCGACGCCGACTTCGACGCCGTCTTCGAGGCCTGCGCCCGCACCGGGGTGGCCCTGGAGATCAACGCCCACCCCAACCGCCTGGACCTGTGCGACGAGGACATCCTGCGGGCCAAGCGGTACGGCGTGAGGTTCGCCGTGAACTCCGACGCCCACGCGGTGACCCATCTGCCGTACATGCGCTACGGCGTGGGCACGGCGCAGCGGGGCTGGCTCACCAAGGACGACGTCATCAACACCTGGCCGCTGGCCAGACTGCGCCGCTTCCTGCGCGGGGACCTCACCGTGTCGTCAGGCCACTGACCGCCCGGCCACCCCGGCCACCCCGGTCACGGTCGGGGGCTGCCGCCCTCGGGCGGCACAAGCGCGCGGTCCCGCCAGGCGCGCTCCCACTGGCGGGTCAGCGCCGGGTAGACGATCAGGTATCGGAACGGTGCGATGAGGGCCATGTACAGCCGCCCGAACCGGCCGTTGGGCTTGACCAGGACCGCCATCCGCAGTTCGTGGTCGCCGTCGCCGTCGCGCACCCACCCCAGGTGCATGAGGGTGTGGCAGGTCTTGTTCGCCAGTTCGCGGACGGACTCGTCGGCGAGCTCGTACACGAGGGTGAAGGGGCTCCTGCCGGAGTCGGGGCCGTCCGCGGTCTCGTCCACGGTCTCGCGGAGGTCGCTCGGGAGGCGGTCGCGCAGCGAGGGGACCCGGGCACCCAGGCCCGCCGTCTGCTCGTCCCATCCGAACAGGGCGCCGAGCTTCCAGCGCAGCGCGAACAGGAACCGGACGGCAGGGGTCTGCTTGGCGAATCCGCCGCCCGTCCGCATCGCGTCGAGCATCAGCGGGAAGTCGTCCGGCCCGGCGCCGGGGGTGCGGAAGGACCACACGTCCTCGGTCCGGAAGTCCGGGGTGAGCTCATGGATCCGCCATGGCTGACCGGTGTGGGCCGTGCGGGGAAGTTTCATGGCTGCTGCCGCCTTTTCCGCCTCGGGACGCCGGTTGCCGCCCCGCGTTATACGCTTGCGTACAAGTCGAGGTTAGACCCACATATACGGATGCGTATATCGGTCGATGAGTGAGGTGGAGCACATCGTGGGCGCTGCTCGCACGCCGCGCGACAGGTGGGTGGAGGAAGGGCTGCGGGTGCTCGCCGACGGCGGTCCGGACGCCGTCAGGGTCGAGGCGCTGGCGAAGCGGCTCGGCGTCACCAAGGGCGGGTTCTACGGGTACTTCGCCGACCGCGACGCGCTGCTGGAGGCGATGCTGGACGCCTGGGAGCGGGAGAGCACCGACGAGGTGATCGACCGGGTCGAGCGCGAGGGCGGCGACCCGAGGACCAAGGCCCAGCGCGCGGGCATGCTCACCTTCTCCAGCGGCCGGCTGCTCCCCATCGACCTCGCGGTCCGCGACTGGGCCCGGCGCGACGCCGCGGTCGCCGAGCGCCTGCGGCGCGTGGACAACCGGCGTATGGCCCTGTTGCGCGAGATGATCGGCACCTTCTGCTCCGACCCCGACGAGGTCGAGGCCCGCAGCCTGATCGCCTTCTGTGTGGCCATCGGACACCACTCGCTCGCCGCCGACCACGAGGGCCGCAGCCGGGCCGAGGTCCTCGCCCGCGCCGGCGACCTGATCCTCGACCGGTAGGCCAGGTCTCGTAAGCCGGGCGGTACTCACCGGAACTCCGTGCCCTCAGACCTCGAGCGCCCGGGTGCCGGGGATCAGGAACCGGTCGGCGGTCTCGTACAGGGCCCGTACCGTGGCCTTCTCGCCGGCGACGGTCTGTTCCGGGCGCGCGCACTCCAGGAAGGCGAGCCGGGTCCTCTCGTACTGCTCGACGTCGAGTGCGCGCCAGCCGTGGGACCGCGCGTCCGCCACCGCGTAGTCCGTCCAGAGCAGGAACGGCAGGCTCTGCTCGGGCGGCAGGTCGCTCTCGTCGCCCGCCCGGGGGCCGTCGTCCCGCAAGTCGAGATCGAGGCCCGGCAGGGCGACGAGCGGGAGGGTGGCGTGGTGCGCGCCGGCCGCGAAGAGCTTGTGGAAGCCGAGCAGATATCCGCGGATCAACGAGTACTCGTGGTCCACGTACGTGACGACGGGGAAGAGCCGGTCCTGTCCGCCGGCACGGACCGGAATCTTGACCAGCGTCTCGGTGAAGTCGATGGACCGGTCGGCGCAGACCGAGGAACGCACCCGGGACACGGTCACGAGGAACCGGGAGACGGCTGCCAGTTGCCGGGTGACGAGGTCCGGCACACCGTGCTGCGCGAGAGGGCGGAAGTCGACCGGCGCGGCGGTGTCGAGCAGAGCCGTCCGGGACGCGCAGGCGAAGGAGTTGGGCAGGACGAGCGACATGCGGGGACCTTTCTCAGGCGGTGGGCCGGGCCGTCATGGCGGACAGGCCGAACGGCAGGCCCTGGTTCTCCAGGAACGCGCGGTCGCGCACGGCGTGGAACGTCTCGCGCGTGCCCTCGGCGTGGTGCGGCGAGCCCGTCCGCGCGAGGAACTCCCGCGAGGAGGGCAGCAGGGTGAGCCCGTGCGCGGCGGCAACGTCCCGTACGGCACGCAGGCACGCTTCGGCGATACCGCGCCGGGCATCAGCCGTGAGAGGGGGGTGGTCGGGGGTGTGCTCGGTGAGCGGTTCGGGCGCGTCGGGCCGGAGGCCGGCGGCGTCCAGGAGACGGCGGGCGGCGCGGGCCGCTTTCGCCAGGTTCTCCTCGGGCGCGGTGGCGCCGGCCTTCGCCAGGTAGTACGTCACGGGCTGAGCGAGCCACGGCAGTACGTCGGCCGGGCGCGTGGTGGTGTCCTCACGGGCGTCGAGCCGGTGCCGTACGCCGAGCGGATCCCAGACGAACGGCTGGGTCGCCATGCTGGTGACGTATCCGGCGTGGCGTACGCGGAGGAACTTCTCCTCCAGCGTGAGCGCCGCCGTGCAGGTGATCGTGTACCGGTCCGCCAGCTCCTGCAGGACCGGGGCGAGTTGTTTGCGGGCCAGGGCGGCGTCCTCGGGTGCCGCCACGACCGGTATCAGGTCGAGGTCCGACAGGACGCGCCCGCCGACGATCCGGGCCTCGCCGCGGGAGAGGGAACCCGACAGCGCGACGGACGCGGCGGTCACGGTCCGGCAGACGGACGTCAGATGGGGCCGCAGGTTCTCCAGGTCCGTCGCCCTCATGACCGCCCGCTTCCGGTCGCGGTCGTGGTCGCGGTTCCTGCTCCCGTGGCCGTTCCGGTTCCCGGTCCCGTTCCCGTTCCCGTTCCCGTGACGGCGGAGTAGTCGGCGTCACCGCCGTGGGCCGACAGGGCACGGGTGAAGGAGTCGTGGACCAGGTCGAGCAGGGGGTGCGGCGGGGGCAGGACGTCGTGGGCGTACCGCAGGTCCTTGACCATGTGGCGCAGGGCGAAGTCAGGGTCGTCGAACCGGGATTCGACCATCCGGTCGAGCTTGCTCGCGCACACCGGGGCCATCCAGCCGTCGCTCGACAGGATGCGGGCAGCCACGTGGAAGTCGTCGTCGAGGACGGTGCGGAGGGTGGGGACGAACGCGGTGAGCGAGTGCAGCAGCGCCGCTCCCCAGGCGTTGTAGACCAGTTTGAAGCGTGTGGGGTTCCCGGCCGTGCCGAAGCTGTAGCGCTGCCGGGTGAACGCGTTCAGCACGGTCTCCACGCGGGCGTCGTACGCGCTCTGGTGGACGAAGGCGGACAGGGTGCCGTCGGCCGCTCCCGAGCGGCTGCCGGTGACCGGGCATTCGACGGCCACGCCGCCGGACTGGCGTATGTGCCCGTGCCACGCGTCGATCCATGCCGGGCTCAGGGTGGACATCTCGATGCAGGCGGAGCGCCCACGGGCGACGGCTTCCGTCACGTGCGGCGAGGTCCAGAAGTCCCGGCTCGCGTCGTCGTCCTCGAAGCAGCCGAGAATGACGTCGGGGCGTTCCAGTTCCGCTGCCCGGACGAGCCGGACCTCCGGATACGGAGGTGAGGTGAGGTGCCGGCTCATCAGGGAGACGGACAGTTCCTCGCGCCGCAGAAGGTGCGGAAGGATTCCGCGGGTCATCACGCCGTATCCCACGACGAGAATTTCAAGCATGGTGCGTCACCGCTTTCCCGTGTTGCCGGCCGGACCGGAGGATGTCCGCTCCGCGGACCAGTGCCGAGAGCGCTGTGCGCAGCAGGTCTTCCGGCAGCGCGAAATTCAGTCGGAGGTGTCCCGGGGCCGCGAACTCCGACCCCTCGGACATGGCGAGACCGACCCGGTCCCGGAAGAAGGCGGCCGGTTCGTCCGGTCCGAGCCCACGCCAGTCGAGCCACGCGAGGTAGGTGGCCTCGGCGGGGAAGTGGCGGACTTCGGGCAGGTGACGGGCCACGGTGTCGGCGACGAGCGCGTTGTTGCGGACGAGCCGGGCGCGGACGGAGGCGAGCCAGGCGTGGGATTCGGGGTGGTCGTACGCGGCACGGAGCGCCGCCACGCCGAGCCGGGAGACGGACCTGACGAAGAAGTCGGCCACCTGCTGCCAGCGTTCGGCGTCCTCGGGTGCCGAGAAGATGAGCTGGGCGCACTTCAGTCCGGCGATGTTCCACCCCTTGGACGCGGAGGTCGCCGTGATGGTGTGGGAGGCCGCGGCCGCGCTGATCGTCGCGTAGGGGATGTGGGGAACCGGGGCCAGGGTCAGTGGCGCGTGGACCTCGTCGCTGAACACGCGGGCACCGTGACGGTCGACCAGCCGCGCCAGCCGGCCGAGTTCCCCGGCGGTGTAAACCCGCCCGGTGGGATTGTTCGGATTGCAGAGCACCACCAGGCGCGCACCCCGCTCGAGAGCCCGCTCGATCCCCTCCAGATCCATGTGGTGGCCCGTATCGCCGGTCCGCGACGGAACCTGCACCACACGGTGCCCGAATAAGGAAGGAACGGTGAGCAGTGGCGCATACGCGGGGGTCGGGACAATGACGTCGGAACCGGCCGGGAGGAAATGCTGGAGAACCGCACCGTATCCGGTGACGACATCACTGACGAATCCGATGGAATTTTCAGGTACGGACCAGTCGTATCCGTTCTTCATCCAGCGGACGATTGATTCGCGCGCCAGGCCGATACTGACGGGGTCATTGTAGCCGAGCGTTTCGGCTCCCATTTCCCGTTTCAATGCGTCATGAATCGGCCTGGCCACGCCGTAGGACATCTCGGCCACCCACGCGCCTATCGCGCCCGGATATTTCGCTGCCAGAAGTGAAATCGGCCCGATACGTGACCGGATACCGGGCGGCGGAATCGCTTCTTCGATGGACAGTGGGTGGTCTGAATTCATGTCACCTTACGCCTGGGGATCCGTACCGATAATGGAATCACGCTTCTCGAACCAGGTGAGGGAATCCCTGATGCCCTCTTCGAGGGAATGGCTCGGGCGCCAGTCGAGCAGTTCGGCGGCCCGTTCGCCGCGGGAGAAGGCGCCGGCGCTGTCGCCGGGGCGGCGCCCGGTCTCCACCGACGGCAGCGGCGCGCCCGTCACGGTCGCGAAGGCGTCGAGGAGCTCCCGTACGGTGGTGCCGGTGCCCGTGCCCAGATTGATGACCCGGTAGGTCGTACGGGGCTCGGACGGGAACAGCGAGTCGAAGCGGCGCAGCGCCTGCACGTGCGCCCGCGCCAGGTCCCACACGTGGATGTAGTCGCGGATGCCGGAGCCGTCCCGGGTGGGCCAGTCGACGCCGGTGATCTGGAACGTCTCGCCCAGCCGGTGCGCCTCGATCATCTTGCCGAGCGCGTGCGTGGGCCGGCGCACCTGGAGTCCCGTGCGCATCTTCGGGTCGGCGCCGATGGGGTTGAAGTAGCGCAGGGAGACGACGTTCATCTCCCCGGTCGAGCTGATGTCCTCGAGCGCCGTCTCGAACAGCGCCTTCGTGCGGGCGTAGGGGCTCAGCGGGGCGAGCGCCGAGTCCTCGTCGACGGCGAAGTCCGTGCCCGTGGCGTAGATGGAGGCGGAGGAGCTGAAGATGAGCCGGTGGCAGCCGTTGCGGGCGAGGTGTCCGAGGAACGTGATCCCCTTGGCCACGTTCTCCGTGTAGTAGCGCAGCGGCTGGGCGACGGATTCGGGGACGACGATGAGCGCGGCGCAGTCGACGACGGCCTCGATGTCCGGATGGGCGGCGAAGATCTCGTCGATGAGATTTCCGTCCGCGATGTCCCCCTCGAAGAATACCCGGCCGGCCGTGAATTCCTTCCGACCGGTCACCAGGTTGTCGAGAATGACGGGCTCGATGCCTTCGTCGAGGCAGGCGGAGGCGACGGTGCTGCCGATGAAGCCGGCACCACCGGCGATAAGGACCTTCATGAGCGCTCCCTATTGTCCGCGCGGGGTTGTCCGGGTGTGGACCGATTCTTCCCCGTCCAGGATTTTTGCAACAGTGTAGCGGACGCACTTTCCGCTTCATGGACGGTCGGGACCGGGGCGCTTTTCGGCTCGTACAGACACCACACCATCGTTGGTTGCCAGATGTGCTTGACGTCGAGTTCGCTGTTCTCCTGGACGATGTCGAGCGATCCTATGCAGCCGTCCACGAGCCCTTCCACGGCCCATTGGACGGCGATCGGTTTGGCATTGACGTAGCGGGGGACGGCATGCGGTACGAATTTACGTGCGAAGGCCGCCGTGGCCGGGTGTATGGCGAGGGAATCCACGGTGTCCAGGGAGGTGGCGCGGGCCCGGTTCACCGCGACGCACATGGGTTTGGTCGGGCTCTCCCAGGTGGCCACCAGACGTATCCGGTCGTAGTTCCGGAAGTGCATGTCCACCCAGCTGTCCACCAGGGTGTGTTCGTCACGCTCCACGAACCCGGCCGCGACGAGCACCTGCACGCCCTCGGACAGGCCCAGGTCCATGGCCGCGTTGAAGGAGTCGGCGAGCAGGACGCGGCCGAAATGGCGGGCCGCCTCCGCGTGCGCGTCCGTACCGGCGGGGCCGAGCGTGGCCACGGTCCCCGTCCGGATGTCCCGCGGCATTCCCCCGAGCGGACTCGGCATGTTCTTTCCCCCCGTGTGTGCTGCTGGTTCTCCATCCGCCGGCCCTCCGGCCGGCGGGTATGGCCCCTGGTGAACGCTCCGGCTCATGTCACCGGGCTGGGGCTGCCCGGCCGCAGGATCCGCAGGGCCAGGCCCCGCGTCTCCTCGGCCGCCGCGAGGCCGATCCGGCCGGTCTCCACCGCGTGGCGTGCCGCGGAGTCGATGTCCGGCCAGTCGTCGGGCAGGACGTGCCCGGCCGACACGATGTGGGCGACGGCACGGGAGGGGGCGTGAGTGACGGATCGGGCGCGGGTGCCGGATCGGGCGCGTGAGTCGGCGTCGTACGCGGCCACGAGGTGGGCGAACCAGTCCAGGTACGTGCCCATCAGGCTGCGGGCGACCTGGTTGACGGCCGGGTCCTCCACCTCGTCCGGGTCCGGATCGCCCGCGTCCTGGGCGAGCGCGGTGCGGATCACCTCGAAGAGGTGGGCCTCGATCCGTTCCATGACGGCGTCGGGACGGCGCGCGAGGGCGTCCTCGCTCCACCAGTCGGGGAGTTGGGCCCCCTCGTCGTAGGAACGCAGGGCGGCGAGCAGTTCAGCGGCGAGGGTCGCGGCGGTGGAGCGTTCCGCGTCGAAGAGGAGGAGACGGGTGGCCGAGGTCTGTTCGGCGACGTGCCGGGCCAGCGAGGCCGACATGCAGTAGGCCAGGACCGCGTGGACGGCCCCCGGCACGTCTCCCGCCCTCTCCAGCGCCCGCCTGGTGTAGGCCTCGGCGGTGAGGTCCCTGGGCAGCGGGCGTGCCAGGAGGTACCGCACGTCGAACCCGGCGTCCTCCAGGCGCAGGTCGGAGAGGTTCGCCTCGGGACGGTGCCCCGGGTAGTCGAGGACGAGAAGGACGGGCCGCGTGTCCGGCGTGGTCGTCGCCGTTGTGCCCCTGGTCGTCCGAGGGCTGGGAAGGTGCGCCATGAGCTGGTTCCTGAAGTGTGGGTGGGGGGTTGGGTGGGGCCGGGCGGTGAGGAGGGGGTACGCGGCCGCTACCGGCCGGGTCCGGGCCGGTAGGTCCGCAGCAGGGTGGCGACATCGATGCCGGCCGGGTTCTCGGAGACCAGGGCCACCATCCGGGTGAAGGTCTCCATGAAGGCCTCGGCGCGTTCGGCGGGCCACACCTCGCGCTCGTACTGGAGGAGCACGGTGGCGCCCACAGCGTCGTTGCCCGGGTGGTGCAAGTCGTGCACGTCCACCCGTACGGTCACGCCCGCCCGCAGGGCCAGCCGCGCATCGGCGACCGCCGGCTCGACGTCGACGCCGTGCAGAGGGAGGGGCGAGCCGTCCTCGGCGTCGACCGCCAGGTACAGCCAGGGGCGCCAGCGCTGCTCGAGGTCCCTGTTGAACTGGAGATGCTCCAGCAGCAACGGCAGCGGCACGGAGTGCGCGAGGCCCGAGGCGACGGACTGCTTCGCGGAGCGGACCACGTCGCCGACGGTCAGCTGTGTGTTGACGCGGAAGCGGTGGATGACCGAGGTGGCGAACCAGTCGACGTCGTCCTCCCAGCCCGCGGGCCTGCCGGACGTCGGGCTCACCATGCCCGGCACGGTGTGGCCCGCGTCGTCGAGGACGGCCAGCGCCAGGGCCGCGACGAACCCGCAGAACGGCGTCGCCGCCTCGGCCGCACAGGTCTCGCGCAGCCGCCGCACGGTGGCGGCGGACAGCCGGCCGTGCACCTGGGCCGCGGTCGTCGGCCACACGTCGGGATCCCGCATGCCCGTGAGCCGTACCTCGGGCAGCGCCTCCAGCGGGTCGAGCCGGCTCCGCCAGTGGGCCAGCCGCTCCTCCAGTGCGGCGTGGTGCCGGCGCTTCTCCTCCTCCGCCCAGCACCGTGGCGGGAGTTGAGGCAGTGCGGCGTCCTGCGGTGCGCCTGTGACGCGGGCGTTGTACAGAGCCGCCAGATCCCGGAGCAGGATCGCGAAGGAGTCCCCGTCGCACACCAGATGCTCGGCGGTGACCACGACCGTGGCCGCGTCCTTGCCGGTGACGAGCACCAGGACCCGCAGCTTCGCCTCGGTGGCCAGGTCGAACAGGGCCGTCCGCTCGGCGGTCACCTCGTCCTCCACCTCCGCCTCGGCGCCCAGCCGCCGTACCCGGAAGAGGCGGGAGAGGTCCAGCTGGTGGGCATCGAGCCGGTACGCCCGGTGCCGGCCGTGCCGGAGGTCGAGCTCGAAGACCGTACGCAGCGCCTCGTGCCGTTCGACGAGCGCGAGACAGGCGGCTTCGAGGCTCGCGGGGTCCAGAGGGCCGTGGATCCGGAACGACGTGGAGACATGGTGCGGGATGCGCGCTCCGACGGAGTCGGCGTCCCGCTGCAGCCTGCGCAGCTGACCGTACGACAGCGGTACCGGCCGGCGGCCCGCACCGTGCTCCGGCATTGACTCCTCGTACCCGCCGGTGGCGCGGGCGTCACGTGGGCCACCGGATGCCGGTGACGCTGCGGCGGCGCCGTCGCGCAGGCGCGCGTCGATGCGCGCGGCCAGGTCGGCGAAGTCGGCGGCGCCGAAGACGTCCTGGATGTCGACGGCACCGTCCCCGGGCAGTGCCTTCGTCAGGCGCATCACCAGGCGCCCGGCCCGTACGGAGTCTCCGCCCAGGGTGAAGAAGTTGTCCGACGCGCGGACCGGATCGTGCCCCAGTACGTCCGCGGCCTGGGCGCGGACCAGGTCCTGGACGGCGGTCGCGTCGAGCGTGCCGGGACGCGGTCGTTCTGCGTTCACGTGCGTGTCCTTAGGGTTGGTCCGGCCAGTCGGCGCGGCGCAGCTTCCGCGAAACGGTCGCCGCGCACAGGGGGATCACAAGAACCAGGCACAGGAGCCCGATCGCGGTGTGGTGCGAGAGGTGGCCCAGCAGCAGGCCGGCCGCGGCACTTCCGAGCGGACCCCCTACGGCGAGGACGGTGAAGCTGCCGGAGATGACCCGTCCACGGACGGCGTCGTCCACCTGCTGGAAAACGATGACGTCGATCAGTACGTACAGGGCCGGCTTCCCCAGCGAGATGAGGAAGAGCAGGCAGAACACGCGCACCGGGGAGGAGGGGAGCAGCAGTGCGGCCGTGACCAGCAGGGAGGTCCACACGACGCCGAGCAGGAGCACACCCGGGCGGAACCGGCGGTGCAGTCGGGTCACCAGAGCCGCGCCGGTGAGGTAGCCGATGGCCTCCCCCGACAGTGCCAGGCCGATGGTGCGGGCGTCGACGCCCTGCTGCTGGAAGTGGTTGATGAGTATGAGGTTGAGCGCGGCGAAGATGAAGTTCTCGATCGTCATCAGTCCCGTGACGGCGCGCAGGACCGCGTCCCTCCAGACGATCCGGGGGCCGACCGTCGCGCCCTTGAACAGGACCGACGGCCTGAGCCGGCCTGGCTGCTGCCCGGTCGCCGGCAGCCGGGTCAGGAAGGCGGAGCCCATCGACGCCACGTAGCAGGCCAGCACGGCGACGAAGGGCTGGACCGGCCCCGCCGCGAACAGGAGCCCCGCCAGCGGCGGCCCGGCGAGCATGGCGATGTTCACCCGTACTTCGTCCTGGCTCAGGGCCTGGCGCAGGTGCTCGGGCGGCACGATGGAGCGCAGCGCCAGGCGCCGTACGGGCATGCCGATGGCGCCGGAGACGCCGAGCACGGCCGCCGCCGCGAACAGCCCCGCGACGCTCGCCGCGCCCGTGGCCACGGAGGCGAGGACGGCCGCGGTCGCCAGTGTCCTCAGCGCCTCGGAGGTCAGCAGGAGGTTGCGCCTGCTGAACCGGTCCGCGAGCGCACCGGCCGGTATGCCGAGCAGGACTGCCGTCGCGGACTGGGTCGCCGCGAGCAGTCCCGCCTGCAGGGGCGACCCGGTCAGGGACAGTGCCAGGAGGGGATACACCAGGAGGGACATCGACGTGCCGATGGCACCGACGGTGGTGCCCAGCCAGTAGCTCTGGAACCTCCAGTTGCGGCGGAGGGGAACGAGAGCGGGTGGTGGGGTCGCGAGGTCGGTCATGGTCGATGGCCTGCCCTCGGGGGCCGGGGGACGAGCAAGACGAACAGCCCCTTCCGGGCGGGTGGTTTGACAGGACGCGGTTCCAACGCCGCGCGCGCCCGGGGCGGCGGGCACGGTGGGCGCGGTGTGTGTCGCAGTGCGTGTGTGTCGCGGAATGCGTTCGCCGAGGCTTTCGCCGGCCGGGCAGGCAGGCGCTCCGGACGCGGATGGTTCCGGACTCAGATCACGGTGACCAGGTGCGTCGCGAGAAGCGCCGGTGGCGTGTACTGATGGGTCGAGCCATGGCGAGATGCCTCCTTCAGGGATCTCCACGTCCCCTAAGCGGTCGGAAAGAAAGGCGACAGGTCAGTTCCTGACTGTCAGGCGGAGCCTGAGTCACAGTGGCGGGACCGTGCCGGATTCGCACCGGCTTCCTGGGCCCTGCCGCCCTGGTGAAGTTGTGTGTTCGCGCGTCGCGGGCCAAAGACCGTGCAAAACAAAGGGCGTTGGCCGCGATGGAGCGTCACCCTACACGGGTGGGGCCGCGTCAACCGGCTTGCCGTACCCCTGGGGCGGCAAGCCTGCGCGAGCGATGCCAATGCGGCGTCTTCATCGTCGTTTCCCCCGAAACGGTGGTGTGTACGTGCGGAGCGGTCCTCGTCGACCGATGGTCGCTCGGTCCGGTCGAGACGTGCGACCGCTGTCGGCGCCTCCAGCACGAGCCCGGCGCTGATCGAAACGTTGCACACTCCTGCCCGATTGTAAAGCGCGTGTGACATCGCTCGCTCAAAGCCCTTGCCGGACAGGGGTGTTCGAACCATCTGCTAGTGTCCGGCGGGTGTGCCGGGGGCGAGCCGGCCCACCATGAACTGTGCGACGCGTACCGCGCGGAGAGCCGGCTCATCATCAGCCGCACCCGCAGGCACGCCCGTCGCAGTGGGTTCCTCCGTACCGCCGTCACTCACGCCCATGGCGAGCGCCGACCGGCGTGCGTATCCGTAGCCGCGGACCGGCCGTAGTCGTAGCCGGGTTTCTGTCTCCACCCCCATGCCTGATCCGCCCCGTCATCCAAGGGAGTCCCCCACCATGTCGTCCTTCGTCGAACGCGATGCCGTGGAAGTGGTCGTGGCAGCACAGTGGTTCCGCGTCCTCGGTTCGACGCCGCCGTCGCTCGACACCAACTTCTTCGACTCCGGGGGCAATTCGCTGGCCGCTGCCCGCCTCACCACGGCACTGTGCAAGGCGTTCCGTACGGACTTCCCGGTGCAGGTCGTGTTCGATGCCCAGACGTTCCGGGGTATCAGCGACTGGATCCGACGAGGCGTACCGGCGTCGGGCAAGCGGCTCGTGACGCTCAACGAGAAGGGCGCCGGAGCGCCCCTGCTGCTCCTGCCCTCGGGCGGGGGCGGGGTCATCGGTCTGCAGCGCTTCGGCGGGGCGCCGTTCGACCGCCCCGTGTTCGGGCTCCAGGCGCGGGGGCTCGACCCGCGCGACGGCCTGCCCTTCACGGACCTGGACGAGATGACGGCCGACTTCGTGCGCGTCGTGGAGGAGTCCGCGCTGCCCCGCACCCTGCACCTGGCCGGCTACTGCTCCGGTGGCACCTTCGCCTACGAGCTGGCGCGCGAGCTGCGCGCCCGGGGCTGGAACGTGCTGTCCGTCTCCCTGTTCAACACCTCGCTCTACCGCCGGCCCCTCGTCCTCGAAGAACTGATCCAGCAGCGCCTGGCGGGCATCGCCTCGGCCACCGGCCTGGAGATGCCCGCGGGCGAGCTGGACGCCGCCCAGGTCTTCCACGCGCTGAAGGACAGGAGCGAGGACATCCTCGAAGCCGACCTCGCCTCCTTCGAAGCGCGTCTGCGTGTGTACGGATCCCTCTGGACGGCCGTCACCGGCTACCGGCCCCGGCCCCAGGACATCCCGGTGCGTCTGTTCGCCACGCCGGACCGCTACCACCCCGACGACGTGGCGCTGATGGGCGAGGACGACCGCGACTGGTCGGAACTGGGCTTCCGTGACTTCCGCGCGTACGACGTCGAGGTGAGCCACCGCGACATGCTGCGCCACGACCCCACCCTGCACGCCATCGAGCGGTCGCTCGCGGAGCTCGACGCGCCCGTGAGCGAGTCCGTACCGGCCGCGGCGACGGCCGTGGCGGACCTGCTCCCGGATCCGGCGGAGGAGGTGGACCCGGACACGCTCCTGGCCCTGGGCCACGGGGAGCAGCTGACGGGTACGGATACCGACACCGTGCCCGTCCACGTACGCGTCACCGAGTGGATGCGGACCCATCCCGAGCGCGTGGCCGTGAGCAGCGGTGGCGCGTCGGTCACGTACGGGCAGCTCGACTCCTGGGCGACGCGCGTCGCCGCCGGGCTGGCCGCGGCCGGCGTCACGCGCGGACACCGCGTCGGCGTTCTGGCCGAGCCCTCCTTGGCGATGGTCGCCGCCGTCCTCGGCACACTGCGCTGCGGCGCCGCGTACGTGCCCGTGGACACCGCCCATCCGGACGCGCGCATCGGCTCCATCCTGTCGGACGCCGGTGTCACCGCCGTGGCCGTGACACCGCTGACGGCGTCCCGCGCCGTCGCGCCCGGCCTGCCGCGCGTAGTGGTGGGGGGCAACTGGACGGAGGAGGACCAGGGGGCGGCCGGCCGGGCTGCGGACGACACGTCCGTACACCCACGGAAGCCGCACGAGCCGCACGAGCCGCACGAGCGGTACGAGCCGCACGAGCCGTCGTACGAGGACGCGGGACCCGAGGACACCGCCTACCTCATCTACACCTCGGGCAGCACGGGCGAGCCGAAGGGCGTCCTGGTCGGTCACCGTGAACTCGCCGCCTCGACCGCGGCCCGCCGCACGGTGTACCCGGGCGAGCCGGTGTTCCTCCTCGTGTCACCGCTCGCCTTCGACTCCTCCGTCGCGGGGATCTGGGGCACCCTCACGGCCGGCGGCCATCTGGTGGTCGCCACCTCGGAAGAGGTACGCGACCCCGGCCTGCTGGTCCGGCTCGTCGCCCGGCACGGCGTCACCCACCTGCTGTGCGTACCGTCCCTGTATGCCGTCCTCCTCGACGCGGCCGAGCACCTGGGCATGGACGCTCTGCGCTCCCTCGGCACGGTCACCGTCGCGGGCGAGCCCCTCCCCCAGTCGCTGTTGCACCGTCATTTCGAGCTGCTGTCCGACACAAAAGTGGCACTGGTCAACGAGTACGGTCCCACCGAGGCGACCGTCTGGGCCAGCTATGCGCGCTTCGACGCTCCCGGGCCCGTGTCCATCGGCCGGCCGGTCCCGGGCACCCGGCTGTACGTACTCGACGAGGAATGCCGCCCGGTGCGGGTGGGCGTCACCGGCGAGCTGTACATCGGCGGCGCCGGCGTCGCCCGCGGCTATCACGGCAGGCCGGAGGCGACCGGGCGGGTCTTCCTCACCGACCCGTTCGCCGGCGTCGACGGCGCGCGCATGTACCGGACCGGGGACCTCGTCCGCTGGAACCGCGACGGCACACTCGACTTCGTCGGCCGCCGCGACCACCAGGTCAAGATCCGTGGCCACCGGGTCGAACTCGGTGCAGTGGAAGCCCAGTTGGCGGCCCAGCCGGGCGTCCGCGAGGCGGTCGTCGTCGCCAACGACACCGGAACGGGCCTGATCGCCTTCGCCCTGGCCTCCACCGCACCGCCTGCGACGGCACCCGGCGATCACCTCGCCGACGAACGAACCCTGCGGACGCGGATGGCCGAGCTGCTCCCCGCCGTCATGGTCCCCGAAAGCATCCTGCTCCTGCCGGACTTCCCGCGCACGGTCAACGGCAAGGTGGACCGTGCGGCCCTGCTGCGACTCGGGCACGGCGCGTGAGCCGGCCCCTCAGCCCTGGGGGCGCGGGTCGAGCCAGAGGGACTCACCCAGGGCGCAGAGGTCGCCGGAGGCCGTGGCGAGGGCGACGCCCATACGATGCTTGCGGCCCGATTCGGAGAGCAGCCAGGCGTACGAGACGTACGGCTCGCCCACGGCCACCGGGCGCAGGAGCGTCCCCGTGAGGGAGGCGGTGACCGCGCCCGGTCGCTGGGTGCCGAGCAGGCGGCCCGCCCAGTTGCCCGGGCAGTCCAGGACGCCCCAGACCAGCTCCGGCGGGAGGAGGCCGTCCGGGCCGGCGAGGGTGGGCTCCGGGGTCCAGCCGCAGGCCACGACGGAGCGGCCCGGCACCGGGGCGCAATGCTGGCGCAGGCCGCGTCCGGGCGTACGGAGACCGCAGCCGAAGCAGTCGATCACACCGTCGGGCGGGTCCGCCCGGAACGTCTCGGCCGCCGCCCACGCCTCGTCCCAGGACGGCGCCTCGGGCACGTCGAGCAGCGGCCCCCGGGCCGGAGCCGCCGTCACCAGCGGCCGGCCGGTGTGCCCCAACTCGCAGCCGCCGTCCGCCGTTCGGGCGATCCGCACGGGCGTCTCGACCGGCACGGGACCGCGGAAATCCACCCGTACGGTCCCGGCCTCCACACGCTGGGCGAGCAGGCCGGCGACATGGCCTCCGAAGGCCACCCCGGGATAGCCGACATACAGCTCCGGCACCACGATCGCGTCACGCGTCGCGTCACGCGTCGGGTCGGTCGTCGAGTCGGTCGTCGTCATGGACCACACCTCACCACACCGCCTCGGGCACACGGTGCCGGACGGGCTGGTGACAGTGGTCACAGGCCGCGGTCAGCCGGCCTGTCGCGGACCGGTGAGGACGGCGCGGCGGGCGTGGGCGCGGCCGGTCCTCGCGTACCACTGGATGGCCAGGGTGACGGCGAGGGCGAGCTCGACCAGGTCGCCGCCGTAGTACATGAGTTGGGCGCCGGTATGCAGGTCCGACGCGTCGTACGAGGTGCCGGGAGGCGGAGCGGCGTAGAGGGTCTTGGCGAGTACGGCGTGGCCGGCGCCGGCGGCGAGCAGCGTGACACCGCGCAAAGCCGGGCCCCAACGGCGGCGGACCGGATCGACCTGGCAGATGGTGAAGGTGAACAGCGCTCCGGCGGCCAGTACGTGCGCCTGCACGGCCAGGTGCCACACGGGGTGATGCCGGGTGACGGCGAACAGGCCGGTGCGGTGGAGCAGCCACAGGCCGCCGATGTCCAGCAGGGCCGCCACCGGCGGGAACGCGAGCCATCCGGCGGGCCGTGAACGCGCCACCGCCAGCAGACACCGCCGTACGGGGCCGGCCGGCGTGCCGCGCAGAGCGAGGGTGAGGGGGCGGGCGAGGACCAGCAGCAGCGGTGCCGCCATGCCGACGAGCAGGTGCTGGGCCATGTGCGCGGTGAAGGGACCGTCCGGCAGCCCGCCCACCACCGCCCATGCCAACGCGGCGCTTCCGCCGGTGAAGGACACATCCCGCCACCACGGCCACGCGTCCCCGCGGCGGCGCAGGCGAGCCGCGGCCACCAGGTAGGCGCCGGCCACCAGCAGGGCGGCAGCGGCGGTCAGCGGCCCGGCCAGGGCGGCGGGCGCGTCGGCCGGGCCGGGGTGGACGTGTGCCGGTGTCACGGTGCCGGCGTGCGGGTACGCCGGGCGGCGCGGACGCCCAGGGCGAGGCCGGCCAGGAGCAGGAGCAGGCCGCACCCGTTCCACGCCCAGTCGTAGGGCGTGACGTCCACGCCGTAGCGGATCTGGTGCAGACGCAGCAGCTTGTGGTCCACGATCCCGTCGAACAGCTGGAAGGCACCCAGACCGAGGAAGAACCCCGCCCAGGCGTGGCCGGGAACCAGGGCGCGGCGGCGGCGCAGGTCCGCGTACAGGAAGAACCCGGCGACCAGGGCGAGCAACTCCCCCGTGTGCAGCAGACCGTCGGACATGAGGCCCACGCCGGTGGTGGAGCGGTCGTAGAAGTGGTGCCAGCCCAGAACCTGGTGGAAGACGATCTCGTCGACGGCTGCCATGACGGCCACTCCGATGACCGCGGTCACGGCCATCGACCTGCGAGGCTGAGGGGGTCCGCCGGGGGGAGCGGGAGAAGGCGCCGACCGGTTCATCGGGTTCTGCCTTTCTGCCCCGGACAGCGGCCGAGGCGCCCGGGGCGGTGGGTGGACATGCCAAGCGCAGAGCGGGTACCCGGCTCACCGTGGACAAGCGCGGCAACAGCGTCGTCACGGCGCTCGGCGGGAGGCTGAGCAGGCGATCACGGCCGGCGGCCCCATCGGTCGGCCGGCATGCCGGAACGTCCCCGCACACAGTCTCCGCCGGGGAACCGGGCGATGCACTTCGGGCGGGCCACGGGCGACCCGCGATGGTCCCGGTGCCGGTCCGGCCCGAGTCGTGCGGTGGCCCATCGGGATGACGAAGACCGGATCCGCGCAGTGCCGGGGCTTCGAATGGCTAGGGATGGCCATGCCCCTGTCTTTGCATTGTTCCTCCCTCACCTTCAGGGGTACCCAGCCGTGTGACCCACGACCGGCCTCCAGGAGGCATGGATGACGTTCGATCCGCTGCAGCAGCGTGGTATCCCGTTGGACCGTCAGATCAGGAACTGGCGCGAGCTCGATGTCGAGCCGATCGACCCGGACCGCTGCGACCCGTACACCCGTTGCCGGATCATCACGATGAACGGCATCGAGGTCGAGGCGGTCCTCTTCAGCCACCAGCTGGCCCGCAACACCGTCGACCCCGAGGTCAAGCGGCAGCTGGCGCAGACCCGCTACATCGAGGCGCAGCAGCAGAAGGTGGTGAACTGGCTGCTGCCGGGTGTGTCGTCGGTGCTGGAGACGACGATCGCCTATGAGCAGGTGGCGGTCGACCTGACCGCTTGGGTGGCCCGGATGGAGCCGGATCCGTATCTGAAGCAGGCGTACCAGTTCGGTGTGCTGGAGGACTTCGACCATCTGTACCGGTACGCGAACCTGTACGAGATGATCGAGCACCGCAAGGCCGAGTCGATCGTCGACAGCCTCACCGAGGTCATGCCGGGCCGGCCGACGAAGTTCCACCACCGTCACCCGTTCGACAACGTCCGTGACCCGTACGACCGCGAGGCCACGAGCCCGTTGTCGAAGCTGCACGCGCTGACGATCCTGTCGGCCGAGCAGCAGACGATGAACTTCTACATGAACACCGGCCCCACCTACATGGAGCCGATCGCCCGCCAGCTGTACCAGGAGATCGGGCTGATCGAGGAGGAGCACGTCACCCACTACGAGTCGCTGGTCGACCCGGGAGAGACATGGTGGGAGCAGCTGGTCACCCACGAGTACAACGAGTGCTACCTGTACTACTCCTTCATGGAGCAGGAGAGCGATCCCAAGGTGAAGGCCGTCTGGGAGCTGCATCTGAACATGGAGCTGGAGCACCTGCACCTGGCCTGCGACCTGATGCGCCGCCACGACGGCCGTGACCCGGAGTCGGTGCTGGCACCCGAGCTACCGAACGTACTGACGTTCGAGCCGAACAAAGCGTACCTGCGCGAGCTGCTCGACACCCAGATGGACCTGACCACGCTGGGTGCGGGCTATGTGCGCGAGGCGCACGAGCGCTTCGAGCGGATGCAGGCGCAGATCCACGGCGGTGAAGAGCCGCCGAGTGAGCGGGTGATGGCGCAGCACGACGAGATGTTCGGGCGCGAGTACCGCGTCGAGACCGAGGGCGAGCACCCCGACCCCGCGATGCGGGAGAAGTAGGAGAGCCGACGTGTCCCAGATCCCTACGCCTCCGGCGGGCCAGGACAACGCCGCGGACGACGACGTCGTGGCATTGCTGATGCGCCAGCACGGAGACATCCGCAACCTCTTGGACGACGTGGAGCACGCCGAGGGCGACGAGCGGCGGGAGGCCTTCCGACGTCTCGTACGCCTCCTCGCGGTCCACGAGACCGCCGAGGAAGAGGTCGTCCACCCCTTCGCGCGCCGCAGCCTGCCGGGTGGGGAGCAGGTCGTCGATGAACGGCTCGCCGAGGAGCGGGCGGCCAAGGAGACGCTTGCCGCGCTCGACGACATGGACACCGACGACCCGAAGTTCCTGCCCCGGCTCCAGGCACTGCGCGCCGATGTGCAGGCCCACGCACGGGCCGAGGAGCGTTACGAGTTCATCCACATCCGCCGCAGCACGGATGCGGCCGGGCTGGCCGCCATGGCCAGGGCCGTCAAAGCCGCCGAGATGATGGCGCCCACCCGGCCCCACCCCGGCGTCGAGTCCGCGGCGGCCAACGTCATGGTGGGACCCGTCGCCGCCCTCATGGACCGCACCAAGGACGCCGTCCGCAAAGCCATGGGCAAGGACGGCTAGGACACCACCGCACGGCAATCCGGCACACCACGCCGACCCCGGGCACGCCGCCGCCCTCGCCGACCGGATCGACGTCCTCGACAGGGGCGCCGATCCGGCCCGGACCACGAGGTCCTTGCAGTTCGGCGTGATCCCGGTCGCCGCCATGTGCGACGCGACCACTGTGGCGCCCCAGCCGTATTACGGGGTGGAGATGAAGTCCATCGACGGCCGATGGGTCCAGATGCATCCGGACGTGCCCAGTGGCAGCGCCGAGCGTCTCACCGGGCCAGGCTGCGCAGAGCGAGC
The DNA here is from genome assembly GCF_001905885.1 of Streptomyces sp. CB03234. Lineage (GTDB taxonomy): Bacteria > Actinomycetota > Actinomycetes > Streptomycetales > Streptomycetaceae > Streptomyces. The sequence continues at coordinate 360,825 of NZ_LIYH01000008.1, forward strand.
CTGAGCGCGCGCAGACGCGTCCAGTGGTTGGTGGGTGATCAGCCATGGGCTGCCGTGACAGCCGGGCGTGCACGGGCACGTGCTTCCACAGGAGCAGTCGGCGATAGCGTGGAGTCGAGACCCGAATGATGAGGAGGGCGCGTGCGATTCGCGCTGGAGGCACTGTTCGCCGACGTACCCGCGGAGCAGGTCGACGAAGCTCGTGAGTTCTACAAGCGGCGTGCGGCAGGCCGTGGCCCCAGCACACTGGAGGAGCTCAAGGAGGCACGCGCGAGGAGGTCCGCTCCTCGTGCCACCGATCCGCCTGCCGTCGAAGAGACGATCGAAGTCGCGGAACTGCGCGTCCCCGTCAGGATCTTCACGCCCGTGGACGGGCCGCCGCGGGGTGTCTACCTGGACATACACGGCGGCGGCTTCTACATGGACTCCGCGGCGCGAGGAGACGGACGCAACCGCGGGCTCGCAGACGCCCTGCAGCTCGCCGTCGTCGGCGTCGACTACCGGCTGGCGCCTGAGCACCCCTGGCCGGCGGCACCCGACGACTGTGAAGCAGCGGCGCTCTGGCTCGTCGAAGAAGCCGAGGCCCGCTTCGGAACGTCCCGGCTTGCGATCGGCGGGAGCTCCGCGGGTGCCACACTCGCCCTGGCGACCCTGCTCCGGCTGAGAGACAGAGGTGCCGTTGGCCGATTCACCGGCGCCGCGCTCCAGTTCGGCACCTACGACTTGAGCGCGCGGACCCCGGCCGGCCGGCGCATCGCGGACGAGTACTTCATCCAGGCGTACGCCGGACATGTGGAGGACCGCACTGTTCCCGACATCTCTCCCGTCTACGGCTTCCTCGGCGGGCTCCCCCCAACGCTGCTGATCGTCGGAAGCGCGGACGTCCTGCTGGAGGACAACCTGGCGATGGCGGCCCGGTTGTCGGCAGGCGGCAATGACGTCGAGGTCCAGGTCTACCCCGAGTCCCCCCACGGCTTCACGGGCCACCCCACGGCCATGGCCAGGACGGCGCTCAGCAGCGTCGACTCCTGGCTGCGCGACCGGATCACGCAACCGTAGGGACGTTCCGTCTGCCGGAGGTCTTCAACGGGGGCGGACCCGTCGTGCGGCGCCCACCGCCGCACAGGCCAGCACGGTGGCAGTGGTCAGCCGGCGCATCGCGGTACGGCGGCGCCCACCCCACCCGCCGTGGGCCGCGCCCGTCCCTGGCGCCGGTACGTGCAGGTTGCCGTGGCCGGCCGGGGCGGGCTCCTTGCGGGACAGGTGGGCCTTGTCCACCTGGCGGGCCATCATCCGCTCCACCATGCCCGGCATGACCCTGGACTCCAGCACCATGGAACGGCCCGCCGGACCGACCACGACTTCACGGCGGGGCGCGCGCACCAGGTCCACGATGGCCCGCGCCACCCGCTCCGGCGTGTAGACCGGGGGCATCGCCAGCGGCTTGCGGCCCGTGTAGTTCGCGGCGTGATCGAACAGCGGTGTGTCGATCGTGGCCGGCAGCACCGTGCACACGTGGATGCCCTTCGCCTTGTCCAGCCGCAGCTCCTGGCGCAGGCTCGCGCTCAGCGCCCGGGTGGCGTACTTGGACATGCCGTAGGCGTGGGTGTACGGCTGGCTGACGACGCCCACGATGGACGAGACGTTGATCAGCGTTCCCCGGCCCTGCTCGCGCATGGCACGGAGGGCGGCGCGGGCACCGTGCACGTACCCCATGACGTTGACGTCCATGACCTTGCGGGAGTCCTCCAGGGGGACCTCCTGGAAGGGTCCGAACACGGTGACGGCCGCGCAGTTGACCCAGACGTCGATGCGGCCGAAGCGCCGCACCGTGCGCCGGGCGAGTTCATCGACCGCCCCGGGGTCCGTGACGTCGGTCGGCACGACGAGCGCCTCAGCGCCACGGTGACGTTCGCACTCCTGCCTGACCGCCTCCAGCGCCTCCGCGCGCCGCGACGCCAGGACCACGGGGCACCCCTTGCGGGCGAAAGCAACGGCGGTGGCGCGGCCGATGCCGCTGGAAGCCCCGGTGACCACGACCACGGAATCACGCACTCGCATGGAAAACCCCTTCTTCGCATCATGTCCGATGAGTCACTCAAGCACCGGATTGCCCGTTCCACCGCTCGGCGGGTGCCCTTCGGGTGCTTCCTTGCGCTGCCTCACCGCCTCCTTGAAGCGGTTGCGCTGGAGGCGGTTGCCCTTGAGGCGGTTGCCCTGGAGGCTTGCCCGTGAGCGGCTCAGCCTTCGACGCCGGTGGCGGAGTGCGACGCGCCGACGGGCTTGGACTCCGGTGATCCGCGTTGCCTCAGATAGATGGCGAAAATGGCCATGGAGGCGACCGCCAGCAGCTCGGACTGCCAGTTCTGCAAACTGCGGTCCCAGAAGTCGGCGGAGGACAGGTAGTGGGCCCATGTGGTGGGGGCTTGGAACCGGCGCAACTGCTCCTCGTTGTAGGCCGCGACACCGGTGACCGACTGGGTGAGCCAGGACAGCAGGAAGATCCCACCCATGACCAGGCCCAGCGAGCGCGAGAAGACGACTCCGCGCCAGTCCTTGTACGCGGCCCAGCGCGGGGAGTCCGCTGTGGCGTGCTCCCCGACCATCTGGTCCTTGTCCGACTCGGTACCGGCCTTGTCGAGTTCCTTGGATTCCGGTGACCCGCGTTGCAGCAGCCAGACGGTGGCGAAGATGTACAGGAAGAACTGCAGGTACTCCGACTGCCAGTTCTCCGTGACGTCGACGGCGAAGTCCGACGACGTCACGTACGCCCCGAAGCCGACGGGAGCCAGCCCGTCGGCGACGAGCTGGTTGTTGAACGCCGCGTACCCGGCCACCGCCTGTCCGGCCAGGGCGAGCACGAACGTGACCAGGAAGAACAGGCCGAGGCTGTTGTGCCGCAGAAACCGCCGTACGCGGTGCTGGTCCGGCGCTGCCGCCCCGCCGGGTTCCGGTGCGGGGCTCATCGGTGCATCAGCCCCAGGGCCATGAAGTACGCCAGACCGCCGACGATCACCAGCAGGGTTCCGATGAACAGTGTCCTCATGTGTGGTCACCCGCCTTTGATCTCGCACTGGTACGGCCGCTCGGGGCGCGGCCGGCACCCGGCGGCCGTCACCTTCCAGCCGGCGGGGAAGTGCGACAGGAACACGGTGTCCCGCTCCAGCACCACCCGGGCCTGATCGCCGTACACATCCACGCCCCGTACAGCGCCCGCCGCGGGAAGCTCCCGCTCATCGATCGCCCGGCCGATGGCCTGCTCGCAACGGGTCTCGGCGGAGTGCTCCAGTTCCTCCCTGGTGGCGGGAGCGAGAGCCGCGCACAGCCGCTCGTGCTGTCCGGCGTCCAGCGCTTGCTCGAAACGGGTGACTTCCGCGGTGACCTCATCGCGCCGTTCGGGAAGCGTGCCGCAGGCACTGACCGCGGCAAGGACGGCCAGCACCAGCGCGCCGGCCCCCGGCCCGTACCCCGGTCCTCGCATGCTGCCTCCCCGGCGGCCTGGGCAGAGACGGATCCACCCGGTCGATCAAGTGAAATGCGGCTACCCGCTCATCGGACATTCATGCTGATGCGCCCGCAACCGGACAAACCCCCGGCGGGCGGGGTACACGAACCTCATGACGACCGGGGAGGAAGGGCGGCCGGACCGCAGCTGAGCCACGTACAGGAATGAGGCACCATGCCGCAGGAAAGCGACCCCGGCACTTCGGACCGTTTGCAGCGCACCGCCGCCGACGTGTTCGGCTGGCGGGCCCTGCGGCCCGGGCAGCTGACCGCGATGGAAGCGGTCATGGCGGGCCGCGACACGCTGGCGGTCATGCCGACCGGCGCCGGCAAGTCGGCGGTGTACCAGGTGGCCGCGCTGCTGCTTCCCGGGCCCACCGTCGTCGTCTCCCCGCTCATCGCCCTGCAGCGGGACCAGATCGCCGGCCTGCTGGGCCACCACGCCCCGGAGGCCGTCGCGGTCAACTCCGCCCAGGCGGCGGGAGAGACGGAGGCAGCGTGGGAGGCGGTGCGGCACGGCGACGCCGAGTACCTGTTCCTCTCCCCCGAACAGCTGACGAAGGACAAGGTGATCGAGCGCCTCGCACGTGCCGCGCCCTCGCTGTTCGTCGTCGACGAAGCGCAGTGCGTGGCGTCCTGGGGCCACGACTTCCGTCCCGACTACCTGCGCCTGGCGCAGGCGGTCCAGCGGGTGGGCCGGCCCACGGTCCTCGCGCTCACGGCCACGGCTGCTCCCCCGGTCCGCGAGGAGATCGTGCGGCGGCTGGACATGGAGGACCCCGCACTGGTCGTGGCCGGTTTCGACCGCCCGAACATCACCTTGGAGGTACGCCGGTTCCCGGACGACGCCGACAAGCGCCGGGCGGTGGTGGAGCGCGCGGCGGCGGAGCGCAAGCCCGGAATCGTGTACACCGCGACACGCAAGGATGCCGAGAAGTACGCGGCCGAGCTCGCCGGGCTGGGCCTGTCGGCCGCGGCCTACCACGCCGGTCTGGCAGCCGGTGAGCGTTCCCGGGTGCACGACGCCTTCCTGTCCGGCGGGACCGACGTGGTGGTGGCCACGTCCGCCTTCGGCATGGGCATCGACAAGGAGGACGTCCGGTTCGTACTCCACGCCTCGGTTCCCGGTTCCCTCGACGCCTATTACCAGGAGATCGGCCGAGCCGGGCGCGACGGAGACCCGGCGGTCGCGGTCCTCCACTACCGGCCGGAGGACAGCGGCCTCCAGCGTCTCTTCGCCACCCGGGCACCCGACGAGGAGACCCTCGGCGAGGTCGCGGAGCAGATCCACGAACGGAACGGTTCCGTCGCCCTGGACGACGTCGGTGAGCGGACGGACCTGTCACACCGCCGCGTCACGGCCGCGGCCAACCTCCTGGAGCAGGCGGGAGCTGTGCGCACCGACGCCGACGGGGAGGTGCGTTCCGTTCCGGGCGTGACGTCCGAGGACGCCACCGCGCGGGCGGTGGAGGCGGCGGAGTCACAAAGGAGGCTGGAGCGGTCGAGGCTCGCGATGGTGCTGGCGTACGCCGAGACGACCTCCTGCCGCCGTCGCTTCCTGCTCGGCTACTTCGGTGAGCCGTACGACCCCCCGTGCGGCCATTGCGATGTGTGCCGCCCACCCACCTCGACCGACGGCACAGTCGCCGAGGGCGTGGGGGACCCGGACGACGCCCGGCCCCGGCACCCCGCCGCGGCCTCGTACCCGGCGGGTACGCAGGTCCGGCACAGCGAGTGGGGCGACGGCACGGTCATGAGTGAGGAGGGCGACCGGATCACCGTTCTGTTCGACTCCATGGGGTACCGGACACTGTCCCTGGCGGCGATCGCCGAGAAGGGGCTGCTCACCGCGCGCACCGAGTCCGCCGACTGACCTCGCGGCCCCGGGTGGTTCCTCCCGCTCAGGGCCGCTGCGACCGCCGCCTGAGCCCTCACCGCCGTTACGCCTCGGAGTCAGCCCGCGAACCGGGCCATCCACTCCTCGACGTCGTCCGCCGACCGCGGCAGGCCCGCCGACAGATTCTCGTGCCCGTCGTCGGTGACGACCAGGTCGTCCTCGATGCGGACGCCGATGCCGCGCCACTCCTCCGGCACGGTGAGGTCGTCCGGCTGGAAGCACAGGCCGGGCTCGACGGTGAGGACCATGCCGGGCCGCAGCACGCCGTCGACGTACCCCCCGTTCCGGGCCTGGGCACAGTAGGGCATCGACCAGGCGGCGGCCCGGACGCGCTGGCCACGCTCGCCCGCGGTGTGACGCAGCGTGTCGTGTACTCGCGGGAGTCGCTGGAGCACCCCGGCCACCTGGCGGAGGTCGTCGAACCGTGCGTCAAGGCCGGTGAGCAGGCCAGGGTGCTGCCGTCGGTGCCGGTCGAACTCGTCGTCATCGACGAGGCGTACGCGCTCGTGTCGTTGTCGATCAAGGAGGCCGACGTGCACAACACCATGCTCGTCGTGCAGCCGTTCGGCCTGCTCTCCGCACTGATGGCACTGTTCGAGCAGTCGTGGCAGAACGCCCTGCCGTTCCACGGCCACACCACCCGCCCAGGCGGACTGCCCCCCGCCGACCGCCGCCTGCTGTGGCTCCTGGCGGGTGGCGCGAGCGACGACGTCATCGCCCGCGAAATGGGATGCAGCCGCCGCACGCTGTACCGCCGCCTGCAGATCCTGATGGCCCAGCTGGGCGCCGCGAATCGCTCTACGGTTGCGTGTCCACGCGGGCCACAGCTTCACCGCGAGCCGGCGCGGGCGGTAGAGGTGAAGCGGCGGTTGCAGTAGACGAGTGGCGTACGCCGCTCCTGGACGATGGCGGTGTGGACGCGGCCCACGAGGATGTTGTGGTCGCCGCCGTCGAGGACGGCGTGGGTGGCGCACACCAGGCGGGAAGCGGCGCCCAGGAGGCCGGGGATGCCGAGTTCGGTGGGCGTCATGGGCCCGTCCGCGAACTTGTCGGTGAGGCCGGTGCGGCCGAAGCGGTGGGCGATGTCGGCCTGATCGTCCGCGAGCACGTTGACGAGGAACGCGTCGGACCGCGTGAACGCCGGGTGGCAGGACGCCGACTTGGCGAGGCAGACGAGGATCAGGGGTGGGTGGAGCGACAGTGAGCAGAAGGAGCTGGCGGTGAAGCCCCAGGGGGCGCCGGACGGGTCGACGGTGGTCACGACGGCGACCGGCCCGGGAACGGCGGCCATGGCGTCGAGGAAGGTGGTGCACTCGGTGGACGTCAGCATCTCTCCCCCAGGTGGATGGTCCGACGGCGGGCGGGTCAGCCGCTGCCGGAGGCGGCGGCGGGCGCTGTGGTGCGGGGGCGGCGGCCGGTGGTGTCCGCCACGCGCGTCGTCTCGGTGGCGAGGGCGAGGAGCAGGGGCAGCGCGACCACGATCGGCGGGTCGCTGATCAGCGGGGCTCGCAGCCGCAGCGTGAGGGGGGCCGGGGAGCCGCGGCGCGGCGCGCGGGCCGTGCCGACCAGGCGGCGTTCGCCCGCGGGGTCGTCGAGGGCGTCCGCAACCCGGGTGTCACGGTCGAACCAGACGGCGAGCAGGTGGTAGGCGCCGTCGTCGGGCACGCGGAGGCGCACGGCTCCGGGGGTGGTCGTGACGGCGCAGCCCACCGGCAGGTCCTGCGGTACGCCATACGGGTAGAGGCCCGCGAACAGCAGCCCGCGGGCGTCGCGCCCGGCGCCGGTGACCTCGCCGGTGATGTCGCCGCGGGTGTCCTCGTACGGGCGTGGACGCGTGGTGGCGGGCAGTCCCCCGGCTCCGGCGACGTCGCAGGTGTCGGCGATGTCACCGATGCGGCGGTCGCCGTGCTCGTCGACGAGGAGCTTGAAGCGGCTCGGGGACATACCGACGAGCCTGGTGAACTGGGTGGTGAACGTGCCGAGGCTGGAGTAGCCGACGGCGGTGCACACATCGGTGACGCGGGGCGCACCGCGGATCATCATCCGCTGTGCCTCGGCCATGCGCAGGGCGGCCAGGAAGCGGCCGGGCGTCACGGAGGTGACGCTGCGGAACACGCGGTGGAAGTGGAACGGGCTGAAGAGGCCGGCCTCGGCGTGGTCGGAGAGGCACTGGGCCTCGCCGAGGCGGTCGCGCATCCGGCGTACGGCGCGTTCGACCGAGGCGAGCCGGTCGTCGGCCGGTGATGCCGGTGGCGCGGGGGCGGGCGGGTACGGGGGCATGGTCCGTCGCCTCCTTGACGCGGCGCGTGCGGGCGGGGGGACGAGCGGCGGTGTGCGGGGCGCGCTGTACGGATCGGTCGGGGGCGGGACGTACGGCTCGGTCGGTTGCTGCCGTACGGCGCGGGGTGCGGCTCCGGGCGTGTCGCGGGGTCACGGGGTCGCGGGTCGGCCTCCGTGGCCCGGGGCCGTCCGGGGAGCCACCGGGTCAGTCGGTGCCGCCGAGGCTGCCGGTACCGGCCGTGGTGGCCTTGTCGCGGGCGGTGCGGAGGGAGGCGACCCAGGTCGCGGCGAAGCGTCGGCGCAGTTCCTGGGCGCGGCCCTGTGCCAGGCCGAGCCGGGTCCATCCGTGGTGCACGAACGACAGCCGGGTTCTGCCGGGCCCCGCGGGGGCCGTGGAGACGCGGCAGGCGGGGTGGGTGCGGGCGTCGGGGATCTCGACGGTGAAGGTGAGTTCCTCGTCGAGCCGGAGCTGCCAGTCGCTGACGGCGAACCGCCGGGGGCCCTCGTCGTCGACGATGAAGAACCAGGCGGGCCGGAAACCGTCCACGGCGATGGGGAGCCAGTCGAGGACGGCCGGGTGGCGCAGCGGCCGGAACGGTTCGGCGGGCAGGTCCACGGAGCCGTCGATGTCGTCGCGCCACTGGTAGCGGGTGTTGCGGCCGGTGTGCATGTGCGTGCCGAGGCGAGTGAGGAAGTCGGCCCAGCCGTCGAGGAGTTGAGCGGCCTCGGCGGGGCCGCGCGTGTCGTCGTGGTCCTCGACGGTCAGTACCGACCCGGATCCGGGGCCCTCCTCGGCGCCGGGCCGCAGCGTCCACACGACGGACTGCGGCTTGCCGACGCCGAGGAACCGCCAGTCGAAGGCGACGCTCCGCCCCGGGACGATCGCCGTCGGGCGCACCGTGAAGAAGTCACCGTCACCGAAGTCGAGGCGGGTGTCCGCGCCGACGCGCAGCGGTGCGGAGAAGTCCCCGAACCAGCTGGCGAGCGCGTGGGGTTCGGTCAGTGCGGGCCACACACGGTCCGGCTCCGCGGCCAGACGGAGCGTCACGCGGACCGCTCCGCGGCGCAGTTCCCCGACGGGCGGTTCCGGCGGGACGGGGCCGTGGTGGTCCGACATCTGTCCTCCGATGCTCGACGGGGGCCTGGAGCTCCGCACGGTGGGCGGCCGCCCACCGGATCGCTCTCATATTAAGTAGTAGTCATGTGCTGTCAACGGCGTGAACTCGCCGTGGTTTCCCGCCTTTTCGTACGGACATCTGGTCGTTCGGCTTCCTCATCGGTAAGTGTTTCCCAAGTCACCAGCCGTGGAGCGGAAGGAATGCCGTGGACCACTTCTCTGCGCCGTCGCGGCGGCTTGCCCCCGCGGCGCTCGCCGGTCGGCTCGCCGTGATCACCGCGACCGCCGTCCGCCACGCCGCGGGCGGCCTGTTCGACTCGCTGCGAGCCGGCCGCGGCGGGCGGTCCGACGCCGTCAACGGCCGGGCCGTACGGCTCCTCAGCGACCTCGGGCCTACGTTCGTCAAGGGCGGGCAGCTGCTCAGCACCCGCACCGATCTGCTGCCGCCCCGGGTGTGCGGCGCCCTCGGGCGGCTGCACGACCGGGTGGCGCCGATGACGGCGGCGGAGACGTCGCGGGCGCTGGCGGAGGCCTATCCGCCAGGCCGGGACTGGCCGTTCACGGCGTTCGAGCGCAGGGCCACCGCCAGCGGCAGCATCGCCTGTGTGCACCGGGCACGCCTCGCGGACGGCCGTACGGTGGCGGTGAAGCTGCGCCGCCCCGGCATCCGGCGGCACATGTACGCGGACGTCGCCCTGCTGCGGGCCGGGGCCCGGGTGGTGCAGCAGCTGCCGCCGCTGCGCCGGGTGCCCGCGCGGCGGATGGTGGAGGAGGTGGGCGGGGCCGTGCTGGCCCAGCTGGACCTGGAGCAGGAGGCCAGGGCACTGGCGAAGCTGCGCGCCAACCTGTCCGCCCTGCCCGGCTTCCGGTTGCCGGCCCCGGTGCCGGAGGCCTCCGGGCCGGGGGCGCTGGTGATGGAGTTCATGGAGCCACTGCACCGTTTCGAGGCGTCGGGGATGGACCGTGAGGCACGCCGGCAGATCGTGCGGCAGGTGCTGCAGGGTGTGTACCGGATGCTGTTCATCGACGGTCTGGTGCACTGCGACATGCACCCCGGGAACCTGTATCTGGACCCGGACGGCGCGGTGGTGCTGCTGGACGCGGGGTTCGTCATCCAGCTGGCGCCCGACGTGCGGAAGCTGTTCGCACAGTTCTTCATGAACATGTCCCTGGGGCGGGGCGCGGACTGCGCCGAGGTGGTGCTGCGCAGTGCGGAGCACATACCGGACGAGTGCGACCTGACCGCGTTCAAGGCCGGTGTCGAGGAGCTGGTCGCGGCCACGACGGGGCGTACGGCGGGGCAGTTCCGCCTCGCGCCGTTCGCGACGCGGCTGTTCGACCTCCAGCGGCGGTCGGGGGTCGCGGCGGCGCCGGCGTTCGTGTTCCCGCTGCTGTCGCTGCTGGTCCTGGAAGGGATGATCAACGACTTCGACGTGGACGTCGACTTCCAGGGTGAGGCCATTCCCACGCTCCTCACGGCGCTGAACCGGTGAGCGGCGAGGCAGTCGGGGGCGGCGGCCGGGTACGGGCGTTCCGGGCGGTCCCGGAGCCGGTCCCCGATGTCGCCCCGGGGACGGGCGGCGGGGTGCGCGACTGGACAGTGCTCGGGGCGGAGGACGGCCCGGTGGCGGACGCGTTGCGCCGGGCGTCCCGGCCGGGCGGGGCGCCGGGGGTGGCGGTGGTGCTGGGCGAGCGGTACCGCGACGCGTACGACGCGGTGCTGCTCGACGCGGTCGCACGCGCCGAGGCGGGGGCGGGGCGGGTGGTGCTGCTGCACCGGGGGGCCGGCGGGGCGAGTCTGCTGCGGGCGGCGGCGCGGGAGTCCGCGGGGCGGCTGCGAGTCGCGTCGGCGGAGCTTCCGGCCGACCGCAGTGCGCCATGGCCGGCGGGATGGGACGCCGGGAGGCTCGCCGGGGTGGCTGACGCGGTGGGGGGCGAGCTGCGGGTGGCGGGCAGGACGGGGGTGCCGGCGGCCGGTGCCGTGGCGCGACTCGGGTGGCAGCCCGCCGCGCTGACGTCCCGCGTGCAGTCCCGCGAGGGGCCCCCGTCGCGGGACGGCACCGACGCGTGCCAAGGCGCCGGCCCGCCTGGAGGCACCGGGCCGTGCGGGGGAACCGCGATGCCGTGCGGGGGAACCGCGATCGTGACGGGCGGGCTCGGGGGGCTCGGGTTGCGGGTGGCGAGTGTGCTGGCGGTGGTGCACGGGATGCGACCCGTGCTGCTGGACGTCTCGGCGCCGGAGGAGCTGGCCGGGCGCGACGCCGGCGTATGGCGGCGGCTGCGGGACCAGAGCGGGGTCATGGCGCTGCGCGTCGACCTCACCGACGCCGGTGCGACCGACGCCGCGCTGCGGCGGGTGCCGGGCCCGGTGCGCGCCGTGGTGCACTGCGCGGGGCTCGTCGCGGGCGGTCCGGTCGCCCGTACCCGGGCCGATGACCTGCGGGAGCTGCGGGACGCGAAGGTGGGCACCCTGCGGCACGTACTGGCGGGCATCGACGCCGAGGAGCTGCGGCACCTGGTGGTGTTCGGCTCGGTCACCGCGCGGGCGCCGCACCGGAACATGGGCGGGTACGCCCTCGCCAACGAGGTGTTGCGGCGCGAGACCCTGCGGTGGGCGCCGCACCTGCCGTACGCGGCGACCGTGGTCGCGGAGTGGTCGTTGTGGAGCGGGGCCGGGCAGGCCCATGCCATGGGGGCGGTGGCGCAGGCGCGGCGCATGGGGATGGTGCCGGTGGCGCTGCGGCCCGGGATGGCCGCGCTGTCCCGGCTCCTCGCCCGGCCGGCCGGACCGGGCAACGCCGACGCGCTGGTGCTCGTCGGGGCCGGCGACCCCCTGTTCCCGCCCGCCGCGGTGCGGACCTGACGCCTTGCCAACTTGAGAGAAGGCACACCAGCAAAACTCACTTAACTTACAGATAGCGATGTGCCCTCAAGGGAAGGAAGCGCAGAACATGGCTATCGACTTGTGCAACAAGTCCCCGGCCGCTCTCGCCGACGGCAAAGCGGGCGCCTGGGCGGACGCGGCGGCGGACCCCGTCCTGCTGGAGGACCTGGGTACGGAGCAGCGGGACGCGCTGAACTTCGCGTACCGCACCACCCTCAGCAACGTCGACCCGCGCTTCGTCGCCGGTGACCCCGCGGCCTGGGCCAGCGACTTCGGCTACGCCCTGGACCGGGTGGCCATCCGGCTGGACAACCGCAGCAACGACGAGCTGCGCGACCAGGCGCTGAACCACCCCGACCCGGCGATGCGCGAGCAGGCGCTCTTCGAGTACGCGGACCGGGACCACGGCGACGCGATCGAGCTGCTGGCCGAGGCCATCCGCAACGACCGCGACCGCCAGGTGCGCTGGGACGCGCTGTGGGCCGTGGAGAAGCTGGGCGGCCCGGAGGCCGTGGCGACGCTCCAGACGTTCCTCAAGGACTCCGACCCGGAGATCGCCGAGTGGTCCAAGCTGTTCATCAGCGAGCTGCAGACCGGTGACCCGGCCTTCGACGGGCGGGCCGGCAGGTTCACGCCGGGCCGCACCTTCGACGAGACGATCTTCCTGCTGATCCACTGCGACCTCTACGTGCGGCTGGACGACTCCAACCAGCACTGGGGCAAGATCTCGCTGGCCCCGCAGGGCCTGGCGCGGATCTACGGCCAGGCGCACGCCTGCCCGAACGTCGCGACCCGCGAGAAGCAGCTCGTCATCGCGAAGACCATCGAGGGCCTGCACGCCGACGGCTCCCCGCACGTGGACAACTACCTGTTCCGTGGCTTCACGGACCGTACCCGCCGGGACCGGGGCAACTTCTTCTTCGAGTCGCTCGTGCCCCGGCCGTTCTTCAAGTCGGGCCGTGCCGACGACCCGTCGGCGGGCGTCCGCGAGGCCAACATCGGCTTCGCCCGCTACGGCACCTGGCACCTGGAGCCGCAGTTCAAGGTCCACGACGAGTGGGCGATCCGGTACGTCCGCGGCCGCTTCCAGGGCTGGGGCCACGTCAACCTCGCCCGGATCGCGGGCCAGCCCCTGGAGCAGATCCTCACCCCCGGCAACGGCGTCCTGTCGACCCTGCACGACCCCGAGGTCGGCCCGATGACCAACGCGTTCATCCTCGGCACGTTCAAGGGCAAGCTGAACGACTGGGACGGCGACGGCGTCATCGACCTGAACTCGCGCGACGTGTACTCGACCGTCGACGGCGAGATCGACACCGACCAGGACGGCATTCCCGACCAGCCGGGGCTTACCTGCTGCGACTGGACCACGCAGCAGCGACTGCCCTGACATCCCCGATCCACCGAAAGGAGAGAGATGTCCACCGAGACACAGCAGCCGTCCGTGGTCTTCGGCCGCCCGGTCACCACCGACGGCGTGCCCAACCGCTACTCCGGCACCGACGTGACGCCCTGGACGCCGCCCGTTCCGGGCATCGACAACCTCGGCATCACCTCGGTCGACACCTTCGCCGTGCCCGGCGTCGGTGAGTACACCGTGTCGTTCAGCGGCTTCGTGCGCGTGGTGCGCTCCGAGCCGACGTCCGAGGAGTGGTCGAACGCCGAGGTGTACACCAACCTCATCGAGATGAAGATGGAGGGCTCCTGCGAGGAGCTCGGCCCCATCACGGTCACACTCAACCCGGACTGCCTGTCCGCCGGGCAGATCCGCACCCCGTTCGACCCGTACGCGGGTGAGGGCCCGGCCGCCAAGGCGTGCCGTATGGCCGTGGGCGCCATCTTCGACATGCCCAAGCTGGGGCTGAAGCTGGTCAACAAGGAGCCGATCATCCTCACGATCGACGACGTGCGCCAGATTCCGCCGGCCGGCTCGCCCGGCAAGGGCCAGATCTACCGGATGCTGCCGCTGCACGACATCAAACGCCAGGAGGACTCGCCGATCGCCTATGTGACGAGCCTGCGCTTCACCATGGGCGGCTACCTGCCCAAGGAGCAGTTCGGCGCGTAGGAACGGCGGTGGCCGGCGGGGACGACACCCCGCCGGCCGCTTTCTCGTACGCCCCGGAGTCCCGCACGCCCGGTGTCCCGTACTCCGGGTGTCCCGTAGCTCCGGTGTCCCGTACCTCCGGTGTCCCGTATGCCCCAGACGAGGAAGGTGCCCATGACAGCCGAACCCCCGCGCCCGCACCCGCCTTTCGCCCCGGCGACCGGTCTCGGCCGTGCCGCCGCGGCCTTCCCACCCCTCCAGGGCAGCGCCGTACCCGTGGCGCAGGAGCGGTGGGAGCGGCTGGTCAGCACCGTCACCGTGCCGGAGTCCCCCGGCGAGGTGTGGGCCGCGCTCACCGATCCCGAACGCGTCGCGCAGTGGCTCGCGGTGTGCCGCGGCGCCTGGGCCGTGGCGGGGCGCGAGTCGATGCTGGACTTCGAGGACGGCGAGTTCTTCTGGTGCCGCACCCTCGCCGCCGTACCGCCGCGGGCGCACACGTCCGGCAGGCTGCGGCTGCTGTGGCGGTGGGTGGGGGTCGGGCCGGCCACGGCGGTGACGTGGACCATCGCCCCGGCCGGCCCCATGAGCGGGACGGGCGGTTGCACGGTGACCGTCGTCGAGGAGGCCGAGAACCCACCGTCGGACTGGCGGTCGTGGAACGGCATGGGCTGGCCGGGCATCCTCGACCAGCTCGCCGCGCACCTGCGGACCGGGACCGGCTGGCGGTGGCCGTGGCGGCGGGTCGGGCCGTACCTCCAGATACCGCTGCCCGTGTCGCCGTACCGGGCGTGGCAGGAGCTGACCGGCCCGGGCGGGGTGCAGCACTGGCTGCAGCGCTCGACCGGGTCGCTGGCGCCGGACGAGGAACTGACACTCGTCATGGGCGACGCCAGCGGGACGGTACGGATGCGGGTGACACGGATGGTGGACGCCGCGCAGGAGTTCCCCTCGTACATGCCGTACCTGGAGTTCGAGCTGCGGCGACCGTCGTGGACGGCGGCGCTGGGCGGACGGCTGTGGATCGAACCGGCGGGGCTGGAGGGGTCGTTGCTCCAGGTCTGCCACTTCGGGTGGGAGAACCTCGACATCGCGGACCCGGTGACCGAGCGGAAGCTGCTCACGGGCTACTGGACGGCGGCCGCGGGCCGCGCCCACACGCTGTTCCTGCCGCAGGGCGCGCCGGCCGGGCCGCACGGGTGGTCGGTGAGCGCCGCGGCCGCCCACCCGGGGTCCGTGCCGGGAATGCCCGGCGGGGCCATGGCCGCGATGGCCGGCGGGGCGGTGCCCGGGATGCCGCCGGGGACCGATCCGGTGGAGGTACGGGAATTCCTGGAGCGGGCCGTCGGTGACCTCGGCGCGGCCATGGCGGGCGTGCTGTGCGCCCTCGGGGTACGGCTGGGACTGTTCACCGCGCTGGCCGGGGGCGGCCCGGCGACGCCCGCCGAACTCGCGGAGCGCTCCGGCCTGTCGGAGCGGTACGTCACCGAGTGGCTGCGCGGCCTGGCCGCCGCCGGGTACGTGGAGCACGACCCGGACGACGGCCGGTTCACGCTGCCCGCGGCGCACGCGGCGGTGCTCGCGTTCGAGGGGTCGCCGTTCCACATGGCGCCGGGGTACGAGCTGCTGCCGCCGCTCGCGGCCGCCGTCGACGAGGTGGCCGACGTCTTCCGTACCGGTGAGGGCGTCGCGCGGTCCGCGTACGCCGACGGGCTGTTCACGGCGATGGAGCGGATGAGCGCGACCTGGCTGGACGGGCTGCTGACCGACCACTGGATCCCGGCGGTCGACGGCCTGCTGCCCGCGCTGGAGAAGGGCGGGGCCGTCGCGGACATCGGCTGCGGCGGGGGGCGGGCGCTGCTGCGGATGGCGCGGGCCTTCGAGAACTGCCGGTTCACCGGGTACGACCTGCACGGCCCGAACGTGCGGCGCGCCCGCGAGGCCGTCGCCGCCGCCGGCCTCGACGGCCGGGTGACGGTGGAGGAGGCCGACGCGGGCGGCGCGCTCGCGGCCCTCGCGAAGAAGGACGGCGGGCCGGGCGGGCCGCTGGTGCTGGTGACCCTGTTCGACGTGCTGCACGACGTCGCCGCGCCCGAGGAGCTGCTGCGCACCGTACGGGAGGCGCTGGCGCCGCACGGGACGCTGCTGGTGCTGGAGTCGCTGTCCGCCGACGACCCCGCGGACAACACCGGGCCGCAGTCCACCGTGCTGTACGCCACGAGCACCCTGTACTGCCTGCCGACCGCGCTCGCCGACGGCGCGCCCGGCCTCGGCACGCTCGGTCTGCCGCCCGGCCGGATCCGCGACCTGGCCGAAGCGGCCGGCTTCGGCCGGGTCGAGCAGGTGCCGACCGGCAATCCGTTCACCGCGCTGTACGCGCTGCGTCCCTAGGAGGGCAGGACAGCCATGGCCGACGACGACGCGTTCGTCCACCTGCTGCGGCTCAAGGACACGATGACCCCGTGGGCGCTGCGGGCCGTGGTGACGCTCGGCGTGCCCGACCTCGTCGCCGAGGGCGAGAAGGACGTCTCCGAACTGGCCCAACGGTCGGGCGCCGTGCCCGACGCGCTGCGCCGGGTGCTGCGGCTGCTCGCCCGGCGCGGCGTCTTCACGGAGCCGCGCCCCGCCGTGTTCGGGCCGACCGGCCTGTCCCGGCTGCTCCAGAGCGATCACCCGCGCAGCATGCGCCCGTGGCTCGATCTGGAGGGCCCGGTGGCACGGGGCGACCGGACGTGTGTGCACATCCTGGAGGCACTGCGCACCGGCGGCCCGGTCCACGAACGGACGTACGGGCGCCCCGTGTGGGAGGACCTGGCGGCCCGGCCGGCGCTGGGGGCCGCGTTCGACGCGGCGATGGCGCAGCGCGCCTCCTGGATCGCCGGGGACGTCGCGGCCGGGTTCGACTGGTCGGCGGTCCGGCATGTGATGGACGTCGGCGGCGGTACGGGCGGGGTGCTGGCCGAGGTACTGCGCGCCCGACCGGGGCTGAAGGGAACGCTGCTGGACCGGGCGCCGACGGTGGCGGCGGGGCGCGAGGCGTGGGGCGCGTCGGAGGCCGGGCAGCGGTGCACGTTCAGCGGCGGCAGCTTCTTCGACACGCTGCCGTCGGGCGCGGACGCCTGTCTGCTCGTCAACGTGCTGCACGACTGGGCGGACGAGCACGCGCTGGCCGTGCTGCGCCGGTGCGCCGAGGCGGTCGGCCCGCGGGGCCGGGTGCTGATCGCGGAGCACCTGGTGGAGGAGGGCGCGGGCGGCCCGGGGGCGGCGGGGCTCGCCGAGCTGGATCTGGTGATGATGCTGGTGTACGGGGGCCGGGAGCGCCGCCTCGACGAGCTGGCGGATCTGGCCGGGAAGGCGGGGCTGCGGATCGGTGACGTGTCGATGACGCCGCGGGGCCTGTCGCTGGTGGTGTGCGAGGCGGAGACGTCGGCGGCCGGCTGACGCCCGCCGGGGCTGCGCGTCCCAACGGCCCGGTGCCCAGAGGGCGCCGGGCCGTTCGGCGTGCGGCTCGGGTTCAGCGCACGGCGGCGACGGGCTGGTACGGCTCCAGGGCGGCGCGCAGCTCCAGCGGAACGGGCTCGGGTTCCATGCGGTCGCCGTCGCGCCGCATGCAGGCGATGGTCTGGTGGCCGCGGGCGACCAGCTCCCGGGGGCCGGGGGCGGCCCGCCAGTACGCGAAGTCCATGGTGACGCGGCTGCCCGCGACGTGTCGGAGCGACATGTGGATGTCGATGTCGTCCAGGGCACGGCACTCGCGCAGGTACTCCATGCCGCAGGCCACGGTGACCAGGGCGAGGCCGTCGTCGAGCGCGGCCACGGTCTGCGGGGCGTGCTCGGCGAGAAAGCTCTCGCGGCAGTGGCCCTGCCACCGTACGTAGTGGGCGAAGTAGACGTTGCCGGTGAGGTTGGTCTCCTCGAACGGCACGCGGTGGCGGTGGACGTAGGCGGGTCGGGTCATGAGGGCGTGTGGTTCCTTTCTGCGGGCGTCCGGGCGGTCGGGCGGGCCCCGGCGGGGGTGCCGACGCAGAGGGACACGGCGACGGGGTGGGGCAGGCCGGCGACATCCGCCACCACGCTGGCGATCCGGAACTCGCCGGAGCGCAGCAGCACCCAGCCGTCGTCGGCGGCGCGTTCCACGAGGAGGGGCGCGCCGGGGTCCGTACCCAGGTCCACGCCGAGCTTGGTCAGGGTCTCGCGACAGGTCCAGGCGCGGGTGAAAGCGTGCTGCGGGCCTTCGCCGGTGAGGGCGGCGAGCTGCTCCGCGGCGGCCGCGGCCTGCCGGCCGAGTACGTCGTCGCCGCGGCGTGCGGGCTGCTCTTCGGTGACGCCCTCCCAGTCCACGGCCACGGGCCGGTCGGCCACGGCGACGAGGACGTGGCCGGCGTGGTGGCTCGCCGAGACGAAGCCCTTCTCGGCGACGAGGCGCCCGTCGGGGGCCCGGGTGACGTAGGAGTGCCGGCCGTCGCCGAGGAGCGCGGAGGCCAGTGCCGGGGAACGCCCGGAGGGGCGCCCGTCGCCGTCGCCGGGGGCGCCGACGGCCAGGTCGGCCCGGGCGTCGGGCAGCAGCCGGTCCAGGGCCCGGGCCAGGTACGGGCCGAGGAGCTCGGCGGTCCACGGCGCCGTACGGGGCAGCGGGCCGACGTCCTTGAGCCGCAGGCCCTGCCAGGTCTCGAGGAGCGTGCCGTCGGCAGCCTCCACGGTCAGGTCGTAGCGGTAGCCGTCGGCGTCCTGGGCGGTCTCGTACGCCCGGACGACTACCGTGCCGCCGCTCGGGGCGCGCCGGTGGATCCGTACGGCGTCCACGGCGACGGGCAGGACCCGGCGGTGCGGGACACAGCCCTGGAGGAGATGGATGAAGGTGTCCCGCAGGCCGGGGTCGCCCAGGGCCAGGTACGGGCTGTGGAACCCGCTGAACCACTCAGCCCCGGCCGCCGCGTCCACCACGGCCTCGCACCGCCGGCCGCTGAGCAGCTCGTAGCGGCGGAGGTGGTGGAAACGGGGGCCGTGGAAGAACAGGTCGCCGTAGTACGGCGACCTGGGGCCGCCGTCCGTCGCCGGACCGGGCCGGTGCGGCACACCGCCGGGACGGTCGGCGCCCCCGGGAACGGGCCCGCTCGGCGTGGTCCCGCTCGGCGTGGTCCCGATCGGCGTGGTCCCGATCGGCGTGGTGCCGGCGGCGGTGCCGGCCGGGGAGATTCCGGGCGCCGGGGCGCGGGTCCCGGGCCAGGTTCCGGGCCCGGGGGCAGGCCCGGCGGCGATCCCGGCCGCGGGCTCCGTCGGAGCGGCCTCGGCCGTCGCCTCGGCCGTCGCCTCGGCAGAGGGCGCCGCCGTGCTGCCGGTCGGGGCGCACGCGGTGCCAGGTGCGGCGGTTCGGGGCGCGGATCCGTTCGCGGGCGCGGTGCCGGTGGCGGTTTGGGGGGTGGCCGTGGACGGGAGGGGTGCGGCCAGGGGGCCGGAGTCGTGGCCCGGGAAGCGGCAGCGGGCACGGAAGTGGTCGACGGCGAAGCCGGTTTCGGCGCTGCGCAGGACCGTTTCGACGGTGCCGTCGTCGTGCCGCAGCGCGGCGACGCGCACGGTACGCGAGCCGTGGCCGGGTACCGTGACCGGCCGTTGGAAGACGGTGTCCGTGAAGCCGGGCGGCGGCAGCCGCTGTCCGCCCGACGCGCCGGTGACGGCGGCCGCCGCCTGGGCCATGGCCTCCAGGCCGACCACCGCGGGAAGTACGGGTACGCCGTCGATGACGTGGTCGGCGAGGTACGGATCGGTGCCCAGGCTCAGCTCCGCGTCGGCCACCAGCTCCACACCCGGCTGGTGCACCACCGGCTGCTCCAGGAACCGCGACAGCGGCAGCCCCTCGTCACTGTGGTGCAGCGTCCGCATGCGCGGCAGCCGTCCCGCCACCATGACCGTGTTCGGCAGGTCCGGCGCCGCCAGCAGCGACAGCAGCAGGTCCGTGCCCGTGGCGACCGGGATGGGCGCCACGCCCCGGCGGCGCAGGGACTCCACGGCGCCGAGCCGGTGCGCCATGCCGGCGCCCGACCACTGCGACCACTCGACGTTCAGGCAGCGGCAGTGCGGCAGCGCCGCGGCGGTCTCCTCCACGCGGAGCCGCAGCAGTTCGTTGGCGAGGGCGTAGTCGGACTCCCCCGGTACGCCGATGCGCGCGATGACCGATCCGAAGGTGACGAGCAGCCGCAGGCGCCCGGTGTCGACGGCCGCGAGTACGGCGTCGAGGCCGCCGGTCTTGGGCGCGGTGGCGGCGTGCAGCCGCTGAGGTGTGAGGGTTTCCAGGAGTCCCGGTTCGTTGAGCCCCGCGCAGTGGAGTACGGCCGTGACCGGCCCGAGGTGTCCGGCGGCCTCGGTGGTCCGGGCGCGGAGGGCGGCCGGGTCGGTGACGTCGGCCCGAAGGTAGCGGACGGTGAGTCCGGCGTCGTGGAACCGTCGCAGGTTGCCGGCGACTTCGTCGTCCTCCTCCGGGCGGCTGCGGCCGACGAGGGCGAGCCGGACACCGGTGGCGCGGGCGAGCGCGAGGGCGCACTCGGCGCCGATGCCCTTGGCTCCGCCGGTGACGAGGCACACGTCGTCGGGACCGAGCGGGACGGTTGCCGGGTCGGGCGGGGGCAACGGCCGGTGGGCGGTGACCAGGAGGTGGCGGGCGCCCTCGTCGTCGTACGTCACCTCGGTGTAGCCGGTGACGCCCCGCGCGGCCTCGGCGGCGGCCCAGCGGATGCCGTCGGGGTTCGACGGCACGTCAACAGCGAGGCAGGCCAGGTCGGGGCGTTCGACGGCGATGCTGCGGGCCATCGCCGCGCCCACGCCCCGGTGGTGGACCAGCACGAGCGGCCCCGGCCCGGAGACGGCCGCGTGCACGGCCGCGGCCCAGGCTTCGACGGGCGCGGCCGCCGGGCCCGGCTCGTGCGGCGGGAGCACGACGACCGTGGCGCGGGGCCCGGTGCCGTCGGGGAACGCCTCGCGAATGGTGTCGCCCAGGGGGTGCGCGTCGGCGGCCCGGGTCCAGGCGTACGCGGGTGTGTCCCCCGGTACGGGCCCGGGGTGCGGACTCGGCACGAGGCGGTGCGTGTACGCGCGCACCCAGGGCCCGACGCCCGCGGTGCCGCCCGTGTCGCCGTCGCCACAGCCGGCCGGGGGCAGTTCGGCGAGATACGCGGCGAGCCCGCCGACGGTCGCGTTGGCGAGCGGCGCGGTGGTGGCGGGCGCGGCCCGGCCGAGGCGTGCGGCGGTGTCGGCGGCGATCTGCGCGACGCGCAGCGAGTTGACGTGCAGATCGGCGAGGAGCAGGTCGTCGGCGCGGATCGACTCGGGGTCGAGCTCCAGGGCGCCGGCGATCACGGCACGTACGACGGACAACGGGTCGTCGTCGGGGGTCGCATGGCTCTGTGGGGCGCCCGGCTCGGCGGCGGCGCTCCGGGCCTGGGCGGACGGGCGCCCGGCTTCGGGACCGTTCGCCGTGTGTGGCGGCCGGGCGCCGGTGAGGGTGTGGCCGGGGTCGGACGGGTCCGGGGGTGGGGCGAGTTCGCAGGGGTTGGTGAGGAAGCGGCGGGGGCGGGTCAGGTCGATGGGGCGGGAGAAGCGGTGGCGGGTCCAGGGTGACGGGTCGGCCCCGCACGCCGCGTACAGGGCGGCCGTGGCGGTGGCCACGACCTCGGGTCCGCCGGTCGTGTCGAGCGACAGCACCGGTAGGTCGGTGCCGGGGGCGGCCAGCGTGGTCAGGGCGCGGCCGGGGCCGACCTCCAGCAGCAGGTCGGCGTGGCGGGCGAGTTCCCGTACCCCGCTGGCGAACGCCACGGGCGCGAGAATCTGTTCGGTGAGGAGGGCCGCCAGGTCGGCGTCCGGCGCGACGACCGTCCCGGTGACGGAGGACACCACCGTACGGGTGAGCGGAGCCAGCGGGGCGTCCGCGAAGCAGCGGGCGAGCGGGGCCAGGGCGGGGCGCATCGCGGCCGAGTGGAAGGCGTGCGAAACGGGGAGCGGCAGCGCGGGCGTGCCTTCGCGGGCCGCCCGCTCCCGGATCAGGTCGAGTACGGGCAGGGGCCCGGCGACGGTGACATGGCGGGGCCCGTTGACGGCGGCCACGACGGCGTCGGTGCCGTGCAGCAGGGCCTCGGCGGCGTCGGGCGGCGCCGCGACGGCGAGCATGCCGCCGCCGGATTCGGCGTGCCGGGCCATCAGGGAGCCGCGCGCGGCCGCGAGCCGGACGGCGTCGGCCGGGGCCAGGGCGCCGGCCCAGCACAGGGCGGTCAGCTCACCGAGGCTGTGGCCGAGCGCGGCGTCCGCCCGTACGCCGAGCTCGTCGAGGTAGCGCAGCCCCGCCAGGGAGCCCGCCACGACGGCGGGCTGGACGACGGCGGTGTCGGCGGCCGACTGGGCAGGCGGTTCGGCGGACGGCCCGGTCTCCGGTTCCTTCGCCTGCGGTACCGCGACGAACAGGTCGTCCACCGGGACCAGTCGGCTCAGCGTCCCGGCGGCCGTGTGGGCCTCCGTCCCCTGGCCCGGGAACAGCAGGCCGAGGCGGGCCGCGGGGCCGGACCCCGTGAACGTACCGTCGCGTGTGTCGGCCGTGAACGCCCGGTCCTGGGCGTCGTCCCGGAGCCGCCCCGCCGCGTGCCGGAGGCGCTCGGCGAGCTGGGCCGGGTCGCCGGCCACGACGGCGGTGCGCCAGCGGCGGCCGGGGTCGGCGCGACGGACGAGCTCGGCCGCCGCGTCGACGAACTCCGCCCCGGACAGGGTCTCCGCGGTCGTGGCGAGCGTCTGGAGGCGGGACGCCAGGTCGTGGGGGTCGTCGGCGCTGACGGGGAACACCTCCCGGCCGGGCGCGGGCGCGTACCTGCGGCGGTCGACGGCGGTGAGCACCGAGGGGCGCGGGGCCGGTCCCGTACCGACCACGACATGGGCGTTGATGCCGCCGAAGCCCAGGGAGTTGACGGAGGCGTGGCGCTCCCGGTCCGGCCAGTCCTCCGGTTCCGCGAGGGTACGCAGGGCGGCGCCGTCCGCACCGAGCAGCGGGTGCGGGTCGGGGCACCCGGTGGTGGGCGGCAGCACGCCGTCCCGGACGGCGAGGACCGCCTTGATCAGCCCGGCGACACCGGCCGCGGCCTTGGTGTGGCCGATGTTCGCCTTGATGCTGCCGAGCGCGGGCGGCCGCACTCCACCGGCACCCGCTGCTCTCAGTTCGGCGTCCAGCACGGCCAGTTCGACGTCGTCACCGACAGCCGTTCCCGTACCGTGGCCTTCGACCAGGCCCGTGCGCTCGGGACCGAACCCCGCCCGGGCGTAGGCGCGGCGCAGGGCGAGGGCCTGCCCGGTGCGCTCCGGGCGGGTGAGGCCGCCGTGGCCGTCGGACGCCAGCCCCCAGCCCTCGATGCGGGCGTGGACGCGCAGGCCCATGCGTACGGCGTCGTCCTCGCGGGCGAGGGCGACCATGCCGCAGCCCTCGCCGGGCAGGAACCCGGTGGGGTTGCGGTCGTAGACGCGCATGGTGCCGCGGGCGAGTGCGCCGAGGCGCGAGAAGCCGACCAGCTCGAACGGGTCGAGGCTGAGGTCGACGCCGCCGGCCAGCGCGAAGTCCAGGTCGCCCTGGGCGAGCGCGGCACACGCGGTGGCGACGGAGATGAGCGAGGAGGCGCAGGCGCCGTCGACGGTGTAGCCGGCGCCGTGGAAGTCGAAGTGGTTGCAGACGCGCCCGCTGATGGTGTTGGCGAGCCCGCCGGCGAGGGTCTCGTCGCCGGGGGCGGGGAACGGTGCCTTGTAGGCCTCCTCCAGCGCCTGGAGGAGTTCGCGGCGCTCGGCGGGGGCCGTGCCCCGGTCGCGCAGAACCTGGTCCAGGGTGCGGCGGACGTACGGCCAGCGGAGCCGTACGAGTCCGGCACGGGAGAACTCGCCGGTGAGGGAGTTGCCGATGACGACGCCCGCGCGGTCGCGGTCGAGGCCGTCGCCGTCCGGGAGTCCGGCGTCGCGCAGGGCGGCGGCCGCGACGTCCAGGGCGAGCCAGTGGGTCAGGTCGGTGGCGCGGTAGGCGGGGCCCGGTACGCGGAACGCGGAGCGGTCGAAGGTCCAGTTCTCCAGGACGGCGGCCTGTCGGGCGTGGATGCCGTCCGGGGCGTCGGGGCCTCCGGGTCCTTCCTGGTAGTCGGCGACGCGGAGCCGTTCGGGCGGGATGCGGCGGAAGGCCCGGCGCCCGGCGAGCACGGTCTGCCACAGCTGGTGGGGGTCGTCGGCGTCGGGGTACCGGCACGCCATGCCGACGACGGCGATCGTGGACGTCACGAAGCCTCCTTGGACGTGGCGCCGGCGGCGGCACGGGCCGGCCCCGTGGCCGTGCGGGTCCTGAGCCGGTCCCAGAGGGGCCGTGTCACGGGCAGGCTCACCAGGGCCAGCCACCGCACGAGGCACACGATGCCGAGGGCGAAGAAGAACCCGAAGCTGACGTGGAACACCATCAGGACCCCGTACGCGGCGGCGATGCCCAGGCCGAACGCGAACTGACGGCGCGGCGGGAAGGGGGTCGTCCCCGGGTCGCTGATCATGTAGTTGGTGTAGAGGATGAACGCGACGCCGGTCATCGGCAGGAGCGCGCCGGCGAGCCAGACGTCGGTGACGGCGGACCGGATGAGCGCCTGGAGGACGAACCCGGCGATCCAGCCGTACAGCAGGGGCATCTTCCCCGTCAGCTTGGCGTTGAGCATGGTCCCGGCGACGAGCACGACCAGCGGGATGATCCACCGCACGATGCCGGGCGGGTACTCGGTGAACTGGTACGGCGGTGCGATGCCCACCCAGGGGAACAGCAGCAGTGCGGCGACGATGCCGGTGTTGGACGGGTTGAGTACGTGCTGCGACTTGCCGCGGACGCGGGCGCGTACGACGTACTTGGAACCGATGCCGACGGCGGCCGCGAACGCCACGGGCCAGAGGCGGTCGTTGGCGTACAGCAGCATCGAGCAGGCGAGGCCGGTGATGTGGGCGGGCAGCATGAAGTCGAGGACCTCGCCGAAGCTGCCCGCCAGGTAGCGGGGCCGTCGGCCGTGGGCGGCGGCGTCGGCGGTCTCCAGGAGGAGTTCGACGGCGTACGCGACACCGACGGCGACGAACGGCGTGATGAAGGCCTGTTCGAAGCCGAGCCAGGCGAGGCCGACGATGTTGAGGACCGTGATGGACAGGGCGAAGCGGCGCAGGGCCTTGCTGCGGCGCTGTGCGGGGCTGAGCCCCGGCTCGGCTGTCGCGGGCGCGGCGGCTTCGGCGGCCGCGGTGGAGGCGGGGACGGTGGTGGTCACGGGTACCCCTCAGCTCTGCGGGCGGGTGGTCGCGGTCCGGGCGGGATCGGTGAGGACGACGGTGTGCCGGCCGGGCTGGAACGTCCGGGTGATCCGGTGCTGTCCGGCGGCGTCGCGCCAGCTGATCTCGGCGGTGACGGGTGCGGCCGCGCCGCCGGCCGCACCGGCCTTCGCGTGCGCGCCGAGGCCGAACTGCAGGTCGGTGGTGTTGACGCCGGTGTGGCCGTTGGCCGGCTGGAGCTGCTGGGCGGTCACCCGGCCGTCGGCCGTGCGCAGTGTGACGCGGGCGCCGATCGCGGGGGTCGTCGCCGTGCCGTCGCCGGTGGCGGCCGGGACGCGGAGGCGCAGCGTCAAGTGCGGTGCGGCCGGGCTGAGGTTGTGGTGGTACGAGGAGTCGCCCCACTGGTTGGCGACGACGATGTCGAGGCGGCCGTCGCCGTCGGCGTCGGTGACGGCGAACGACCGGCTCGGCACGTCCTGCCGCAGTCCGGACTCGTCGGCGAGGTCGGTGTAGCGGCCGTCGGCGTTCCGTACCCAGAAGCGGTTGTCGGCGTCGCCGGACAGGTCGTCGCCGGGGACGATGTCGGGCCAGCTGCGCGGCGAGTGGAGGACGCTGTCGTTGGCCATGGCGAGTTCCTGGAGCTCGGGCCAGCGGTTGATGTGGCCCTTGACGAACCCGACGGCCTGGAGGATCTCCGGTGAGCCGTTGTTGTCGAAGTCGCCGGTCTTGACGTCCCAGGACCAGCCGGAGCGGGACAGGCCGAGGTCCTCGCTGCGGTCGCGGTAGGGGGCGGTACCGCTGAGCAGGTCCGAGGCGGGGCCGTCCTTGGTGAAGACGAAGTTGCTCTCGTGCAGGGCGTACGGGAGCGTGATGTTGCTGACCAGGATGTCGGGTTCTCCCGTGCCGGTCAGATCGGCGAAGGCGACGCCCATGCCCTTGAAGGAGTCCCGTCCCAGCACCTTCGACTTGGGTGTCATGACGTCGCGGCGGCCCTCGGCGAGCGTCAGGCGGACGCGGCCCGGCTCGGAGCGGTTGACGAGGAGGCGGTCGGCGCCGAAGTCGTTGGCGATGTACAGCTCGGCGCGGCCGTCGCCGGTGAGGTCCTGGGCGCCGAGCGCGAGCGCCCAGCCGTTGCGGGCGGCGGACGGGAGGGCGTCGGGGAGGTCCTCGAAAGCGGCGGTGGGCCGGGTGCCGGTGGTACCGGACGTCCATCGCAGGACGTGCGCGGTGCCGGCGTTGCGGGCGTTGGACATGCCGTCCTGCATGGCCATGCGCGGGTCGTCCGCGGCCCTGGGGTCGAGCACCCTGGCGCCGTCGGGGAAGTAGTTGCCGACGAGGATGTCGGGGCGGCCGTCGCCGTCGATGTCGGTGTGGTTGACGGTGGTCGTGTTCCACACCTGCATGGGTGAGACGAGTTCGGTGGCGTGGAACGCCTGGGCCGTGGGTGTGGCGGCCCCGTCGCGGCGCAGGAAGAGGACCGGGGAGCGGCCCCAGTAGAAGACGAGGACGCCGGTACGGCCGTGCTGCGCGAAGTCGCCGGTGACGCAGCCCATCGGGGCCATGGTCGACGGGTCCCAGGGCAGGCCGGTGCCGGCGGGGGTGAGCGTGAACGGCTCGTACGTGCCGCCGGATCCGGGCAGGGGCCGTACGGTGACGGAGTCGTCGCGCGGGTCGACGAGGCACACGTCGCCCTCGCGGCCGGTGCCGGCGATGTCGCCGACGGCGGCACCGGCGCCCACGGCCGAGATCCAGCCGGATATCCGCTCCAGGGCGGGCTGGACCTGGCGGACGTCGCGGGCGTTGGGTGGCTCTTCGTTGAGTGCGGTGCGGGAGAATTGGAACCTGCTCGCGAGTTCTGCTCGCTCCGCCGCCGGCGTTCCTGGCTGGCGGGCGGCGATTCCGAGACAGGAGGCGACCACGACCGCCACGACGGGGGCGGCGAGGGCACGCCAGGGACGACGGAGCATGTTCCCTCCGGAATTCGACGCCGGGATGTGGTGCGGTTCGGGATTTTCCGTGCGTGAGCGCGTGAGCGCGTGAGCGCCTGAGCGCCTGAGCGCGGAAACGCAGAACGGGCGGCAAACGGAAAATGTGCAACGGGGAATGGCGGTTTCCGTGCAGGACGGAATCCGTGGAATGTGCTCGCGGGGTGAAACGGGTGACGCGATGTGAAACGTGCGCCGTGCGGCGGATCAGCCGGCGGTGACGGCCCGGCGGGCGATCAGCACTCTCCAGAGCAGGTAGTCGTCGAGGCTTCCGTCGCCGAGGAGTTGGTCGCGCGCGGCGACGGTCCAGTCGGCGGCGGCGTCCACGTCGGTCCCGGTCAGCCGGGGTACGGCCCGCCGGGTGTGCTCGGGGACGTGTCCTGCGTGGCGGCGGGCCTCCGCCGCGAACGCGGCGCCCTGGGCGAGGTCGGGGCCGTACGGTCCGGCGTGGGCGCGCAGCCGGTCCAGCTCGTCGTCGTCGGCGCCCCCGGCGTAGCAGGCGGCCAGGCCGACGCCGCTCCACAGGTGGCCGCGCCGGTCCTCGGGGAAAGCGCCCACGGTCCGGGCGATGCGGTCGGGGTCGGCGGCCTCCAGGAACCACAGGCTGCGGCCGAGGCCCTGGTGGCGGACGGCGGCTGCGCGGCCGGGCGTGGCACCGCGCGCGTACCGGGCGACGGCGGCGCGGCCGCCGAAGAAGCCGTGCGAGAAGCCGTGCCCATCGAGGGCGAGCCACTGGTGCAGCGGGTCGAGGCGGAGGAGGGCACGGGCGCCGGGGTGGCGGAGCCGGGCCAGGGCCCAGCCGGCGCCGACGTGGATGAGGTGCGTGTACGCGCGGCCGGGGCCTTCCCGCAGCACTGTGGTGCGACGGCCGCGGCCGAACAGGGCGGTGTCGAGCAGGGCGTACGCCATGCCGGCGCCCTCGTACGCGAAGCCGCGCTCACCGGCGTCGAGGTGGCCGAGCTCGTGGTGGGTGACCGAAGGGGTGGACCGGACGGCGGTGTTGAAGCCGCCCAGGAAGGCACGTGCGTGGCGTTCCAGGATGTCGCGGCTCGTCGGCCGCCCGCAGTGGAATCCGCGGGCGGCGAAATCGGCCAGTCCCGCACCGAGTTGCAGACGCCGGCCCCAGCGCGACGCGGCGGGGGCCCGGCGGAGGCCGGAACGTAAATGCGGCGGCACTGACGGCCATACGGACATGGGGCGCCCTCCGTTTTCCGGGGCGGTGCGCGTGGAAGCGCGGCGCGTTCCGCCCGGTCGTATTGGGTGATGTCCCGCATGTGCAATGCGCAAGGCGTGCTCGGCCGAATCGACCGGCACCGGCTGGTCGGTTCCTTTGCCGACGGCAAGCGCAATGCGCATATTGCTATCAGTTGCTGAAGTGACTGTCAACGGCACAAGTCCCCGTCCGGGCGTGGTGCCCGGACGGGGCGGAGAAGTCAGGCCACTTGTTCCGTGGGGCGCAGCAGTATCTCGTTGAGGGCGATGTGCCTGGGCCGGGTGACGGTGTAGGCGATGGCGTCGGCCACATCGGCCGGGGCCAGCGGCGGTCCGGGGTCGAAGCCGTCGGCGAGTGCGGCGAGCACCTCCGGCCGTGACTGGAGGGGCAGTTCGGTGGCGACGAAGCCGGGTTCGATGACCGAGACCCGTACGTAGCGCCGGGTCACCTCTTGACGGAGTGACTCGCTGAAGGCGTTGACTCCGGCTTTCGCGGCGTTGTAGACGGCCGTGCCGGGTGTCGCGATCCGGCCGCCGACGGAGCTGACGTTGACGACGTCCGCCACCTGCCGGGGTGCGCTGCGGGCGGCGCGCAGCAGATGCGGGAGGGCGGCGCGGGTGACGAGGGCGACGCCCATGAGGTCGAGCCGGACCATGCGCCACCACTCGTCCGTGGGGGCGTCCTCGACGGGGCCGAGCAGTAGGACGCCGGCGTTGTTGACCACGATGTCGAGCCGGCCGGCGGCGCCGACAGCCGCCTCCACGGCGGCGTGGGCGCCCGGTTCTTCGCCGAGGTCGGCCTGGACCGCGTGGGCCTCGCCGCCGTTGCCGGTGATCTTCTCCGCGACCTGCCGGAGGCGGTCGGCGCGGCGGGCGACGAGGGTGACATGGGCTCCGCGCTCGGCGAGTGCGAGGGCGACGGCCTCGCCGATGCCGCTGGAGGCACCGGTCACCAGGGCGGCGGTGCCGGCCAGTTCACGACCGGGCGTCGCGGGCCTGTAAGGCGTGGCGGGCGCGGTGGAAGCCGCGGGCGCGGTGGAGTGCGTGGCGGATTCGGTCATGGTGCGAGTCCCTTCTCCGGTGTCGGTCGGGCGGGCGACGCCGACGGGGGCGCGGTCCGCGACCTCGGAGGACTCAGAGGACTGATGGACCGTCAGACGCTTCCGGAACCGGTCGACGCCACGGTCGACGCCGCGGTCGAGGCCGCGGGCGGAGCCCCCGCCGGCGCCGGGCGTCTCGGGGCGTCGAGCAGGCCCATGAACTCCATGCAGCGCTGCACGGCGTCGTAGTGGCCGTCGATCCTGAGCCGCCCGGAGAGCAGGGCCTCGAACGGGGTGCGCATCTCGGCGCCGATGCGCACGAAAGTGTCCGCGTCCGTCGTGACCACCAGGGCGGGCTCGGCGGCGGGTCCCCGCCGGGTGGCGGCGGTGCCGTCGCGCACCTCGATGTGGAAGACCTCGTCGGCCACCCGGAACTCGTAGGCCTCATCGACACCGTGCACGGGCCGGCCCTGGATCATCGCCTGGACGGCCAGGAAACCCCAGGCGGCGCGGGCGCAGCCGGACGTGGCGTCCTCCTCGGTGAGGAAGGGCATGCCCCAGCGGGCGAGTGACAGCAGTGGTTCCCTGAGTTGCTCCCCTCGGGGCGTGAGTCGGTACTGCCGGCCGCGGCCGTCGCCGGGAACCGGGGCCGCCTCGATCACGCCGTGGTCGGTGAGTGCGCGCAAGCGGTCCGAGAGCAGGTTCGGGCCGAGGCCCGGCAGGTTGGCCAGCAGCTCGTTGAACCGCGCCGGGCCGATGAGCAGTTCCCGTACGACCAGCAGCGCCCAGCGCTCACCGATCACGTTCAGCCCGGCGGCGAGCCCGCAGAACTGGCCGTAGCTCCGCTTACCCGTCATGACGTGTCCTCAGTATTCTCACCGCATCACTATCGATGATAGTAGCAATCTCGGCCAACGTGCTCCAAGGCCCAGGGGGCGTCAGCAACCTGAGAGAAGGCCCCCTTCCGGCGGGCCACCTAGAGTCGTGCCGCCTCACGATCCCCGACCCCTTTGGGAGGCGCCGTGATGGAGGCTCAGACCCGTGGCCTGGACATGGCCGCGACGGAGGCATTCGCCGGCCGTTTCCTGGACGACATGGGCGGCGGCATGGTCAGCATCATGTGCGCGCTCGGCGACCAGCTCGGGCTGTTCCGCGCGCTGGCCGAGCAGGGCCCCTCCGGCAGCGCGGACCTCGCGTCCCGCACCGGGCTCGACGAGCGGTACGTACGGGAGTGGCTGCTGTGCCTGTCGAGCGCGGGCTACGTGACGGTCGACCCGGGTGACCCGGACGGTACGGGCGACGGCGGCGCCGACCGGTTCACGCTGCCCGCCGAGCACGCCGCCGTGGTGGCGTTCGAGGAGTCGCCGTTCTTCATGGGCGGCGCCTCGCGGCTCGTACCGGCCCTGGCGGCGATGAGCGACGCGCTGGTGGAGGCGTTCCGCACGGGTGCGGGTGTGCCGCAGGAGCGGTATCCCGCCGCCCTGTACCGGACCATGTGGCAGATGAGCTCCAGCTGGCTGAACACGCTGCTGCTCCCGCAGTGGATCCCGGCGATCGACGGCCTGGCGAAGCGGCTGGAGTCGGGTGCGCCGGTCGCCCATGTCGGCAGCGGCGGCGGCCGCGCCCTGGTGCTGCTCGCGCAGGCGTTCCCGAACTGCCGCTGCACGGGCTACGACCGGCTGCGGCTCAACGTGGAGCGCGCACGGCAGGAGGCCGCGGACGCCGGTGTGACCGACCGCGTCGAGATCGTCGAGGGCGACGCGGAGCGGCTGCTGCCCGCGACCGGGGACCACGCCCTGGTCATGTGCTTCGACGTGCTGCACGACGCGCCCGACCCAGCGGCGGCCCTGCGCGCGGTGCGCGGGGCGCTGGCGCCCGACGGTGTGTTCCTGCTCCTGGAGAGCAACGGCGCGGACCGGCCCGCCGACAACAGCGGGTCCGCCGCCGCGATGCTGTACGGGGCGAGCGTGCTGTACAGCGTGCCCGCGTCGCGTGCGGCCGGCGGCGCGGCGCTCGGACTGATGGGCCTGCCGCCGGGGAAGGTGCGCGCGCTGTGCGCCGAGGCCGGGCTGCGGTCCGTGAAGCGACTGCCGAGCCCCACGCCCCTCAACGCCCTGTACGAGATCCGTCCTTGACACACCGCGAGCTGAGGAGATGGGGAAGTAGTGACGGAACATCGATCCGTACGGTTCTCCGCGCCGCGCCCCTCGTGGCGTCCGGCCGGGGACGACACGCCCCTGGCCGGTCTGGAGTGCGCGACCGTGACCGTTCCGGTGGACCACGCCCGGCCCGACGGGCCCACGCTCGAAGTGGCCCTGGCCCGGCACCCCGCCCGCTCCGCCGGGCGGCGGCGCGGGGTCCTGCTGGTCGGTCCCGACGACCCGGGCAATCCGGGCACGCTGCTGGTGCCGCAGCTGGTGCGCGACCTGCCGGCGGACGTGCTGGACGGGTACGACGTCGTGGGCTTCGACCACCGGTTCAGCGGCGGCAGCGCGCCCCTGTCCTGCGGTCTGACGCCCGACCAGTGGCTGTGGATCTTCCACCGGCCACAGGACGTGGAGAGCGAGGCGCGGTTCCAGCGGGCGGTCGTGGAGCGGTGCTTCGACGCGGCCGGTGACGTCCTGCCGTATCTGACGTCCCGCGACATCGCCCGCGACATGGACGTGATCCGCCGCGCACTCGGTGAGGACCGCATCTCCTACCTGGGGCATTCCTACGGCTCCTACCTGGGCGCGGTGTGGACGCAAATGTTCGGCGAGCACGCCGACCGCGTCGTCCTGGACAGCGTCATCGATCCGTCGTCGGTGTGGCGGCGGATGTTCCTGGACTACGCCGTGAGCTGCGAGGCCGCGCTGGAGCGCTGGGCGCACTGGGCGGCGGAGCGGGACGGCGAGCTGGACCTGGGCCGTGACGCACCCACCGTACGGGCGGCCCTGGACGCGCTGGCGGGGCGGGCCGATCGCGAGCCGCTGCCGGTGGCGGGGATGCCGGTGGACGGCACGATGCTGCGGCTGTTCACGATGGTGCTGCTCAGCAGCGACCGCGCCTGGGGTTTCCTCGGCGACATCGTCAGGGCCGCCGTCCACGGGGACGAGGCGGCGCCGTCGACACTGCGGGCGCTGGGCGCGATGTTCGGGCGGGGCAAGGAGGAGAGCGGCGCCGTGGCGCAGCTCGGCGTGCTGTGCGGGGACGCTGCGTGGCCGCGCGACATGGAGGTGTACCGGCGGGACCTGGCCGGGCACGGTGCGCGGCATCCCTTCATCGGGCCCGCGATGGCAGGCCCGAAGGCGGGTGCGTTCTGGCCGGTGCCGCCGGCCGAGCCGGTGACGGTGCTCGGTGCGGACAACCGGGCGGAGAGCGTCCTGCTGGTCCAGTCGGAGCAGGACATGTTCACGCCCGCCCGGGGTGCCCGGCGGATGCGGGAACTCCTCGCCCACAACACGCGTCTGGTCACGCTGGCCGGTGCCGTGCAGCACCGTGTCTTCCCGTTCCACGGCGACCCGGGCGTGAACCGCGCGGCCGCCGCGTACCTGCTGACCGGAAAGCTGCCGGACACCGACCTCACGCTGCGCGCGGCGGCGGCGGACGGCGGCCCGGCCGGGGAAGGGAGCCCGTCGTGACGGCCGCCCGGCACGAACCCCACCTGCTCACCGACGCCGTACGGGCCTTCCAGGCGCAGTCGCCCGTGTGGCGCCCGGCGGACGACGAGGAGGCACTGCGCGGCCTGGAGGCGGCCGAGCTGACGGTCCCGCTCGACTACCGCGCGCCCGCCGGCCGCACGCTCACGCTCGGCCTGGTCCGCCACCGGGCGACCGCCCCCGAGCGGCGGCGCGGTGTGCTGCTGGTCGGTCCTGGCGACGACCTGGGCAACCGGGGCACGCTCCTCGGCGCGCAGCTCGTGGGGCAGTTGCCGAAGGAGGTGCTGGCCCAGTACGACGTGGTGGCCTTCGACCACCGGTTCATGGGCCGCAGCAGCCCCGTGGTGTGCGGGCTCGAACCGGAGGAGCGGTTCTGGGTCTTCCACCACCCGCGCGACTTCGACCACGAGGTGCGGTTCCAGGCGAACGTCGCGGCGAAGGTGGCCGAGCACGCCCTGGACATCCTCCCGTACGCCAGCTCCCGCAACATCGCCCGGGACATCGAGGTGATCAGGGGCGCGCTGGGCGAGGACCGGATCTCGTACCTCGGCTATTCGTACGGTACGTACCTGGGCGCTGTGTGGACGCAGATGTTCGGCGAGCACGCCGACCGGGTGGTGCTGGACAGCATCTGCAGCCCGGACTGGGTGTGGCGGGGGCTGTTCACGGACTTCCCGCCCAACGGCGAGCGGGCGCTGACGCGGTGGGCCCGCTGGGCCGCCGCGCGCGACGCCGACCTGGGGCTGGGCGCCACGGACGGGGCGGTGCGCGCGGCGTACGACGGGGTGCTGGCCCGGGTCGACACCGACCGCGAGGTGACGGTCGCGGGATTCCCGCTGGACCGTACGCTGGCCCGGCTGATCGTGGTCGGCATGCTCAACAGCGACCGCAACTACCCGTTCCTGGGTGACATCGTGCGCTCGGCGGTGCACGGCGGGCAGCTGGAGCCGGCCACGATGGGCTTCCTCGGCCAGATGTTCGGGCAGCCGAAGGAGGAGAGCGGCACGGTGGCGCAGCTCGCCATCCTCGCCGGCGACTGGGCGTGGCCGCGTAATGTCGACCTGTACGAGCGCGACATGGAGCGGGCGTCCCGTACGCACCCGTTCACCGGGGCGGCGATGGCCGGCATCAAGGCGCCCGCGTTCTGGCCCGTGCCGCCCAGCGAGCCGGTGACCCGGCTCGGTCCGGACAACCCGGCGGACAGCATCCTCCTCGTCCAGGCCGCCGACGACATGTCGACACCCCTGGCAGCCGCCCGCCGGATGCGGGAGGTCCTGGGCGACACGTCCCGGCTGCTCACCGTGGCGGACACGGCGCACCACCGCGTGTTCCCGTTCTACGGCAATCCGGGCGCGGACGAGCTCGTCACCGCGTACCTCGTCGACGGCGAGCTGCCCGCGGCCGACGTCACCCGACCGAATCCCGCTCCGATGGTTCCGACGGTCTAGTCAGGAGGTACGTGTCATGGCCGATCCGCGGCCGGGGGCCCCGGGGCCTCACGAGCTGTACGCGACCGACGCCCGGACCGATCCGTATCCCGTGTACGCGCGGATGCGGGCGAAGGCCCCGGTCCATCTGATCCGCGACCCGAACGGCATCGAGCACTGGCTGATCACACGCTACGAGGACGCCCGGGCGGCGCTCGCCGACGGCAGGCTGTCCCGCGACCCGAAGCACGCGTGGGAGGCGCTGCGCCGGTCGGGCCTGTACGCGGAGGGTGAGGAGGGCTCCGAGCCGCACATGCTCAACTGCGACCCGCCCGACCACACGCGGCTGCGGAAGCTGGTCGCGAAGGCGTTCACACCGCGCCGTGTGGAGGCCATGCAGCCGCGCGTGCAGCAGATCACGGACGGGCTGATCGACACGTTCGCCGGGCGGGGCACAGCCGATCTGATCACGGAGCTGGCGTTCCCGCTGCCGATCACCGTCATCTGCGAGCTGCTCGGCGTGCCGGTGGCGGACCGGGCGCAGTTCCGGGTCTGGAGCACGGCCGCGCTGACCCCGACGTACGAGGACGACGCGCCGATGCCGCCGCACGAGGCGAACCGGCTGCTGCGCGGCTACTTCACGGACCTGGTCGCGGAGAAGCGCCGGGCATCGGGTACGGCGACCGGCAACGAGGACGCCCAGCCGGATCTGCTGAGCGCGCTGATCGTGGCGTCGACGGAGGACGGCCGGCTCACCGAGCAGGAGCTGATCTCGACAGCGGGCCTGCTGCTGGTGGCCGGCCACGAGACGACGGTCAACCTGATCGGTAACGGCATGCTGGCGCTGCTGCGCAACCGCGACCAGCTGGCGCTGCTGCGCTCGCGGCCGGAGCTGCTGCCGCGGGCCGTCGAGGAGTTCCTGCGCTACGACGGTCCGGTGGAACGGGCCATGCTGCGGGTCGCGACGCAGGACGTGGAGATCGGCGGGACGCTGATCCCGAAGGGGTCGATCGTCACGGTCGGAGTGGCGTCGGCGCACCGGGACCCGGAGCGCTATCCGGACCCGGACCGGCTGGACATCACGCGCGGCGATCGCTCGCACCTGGGGTTCGGGCACGGTATCCACTTCTGCATCGGCGCCCCGGTGTCGCGGATGGAGGGCCGGATCGCGGTGGGCACGCTGCTGCGGCGGCTGCCGGACATCGCCCTGGACGACGCGGCGGGCGCGCTGCGCTGGCGCCCCACGGGGGTACTGCGGGGCCTGGAGGCGCTGCCGGTGCGGTTCTCACCCCGGACGTGAGCGGCCTCGTGACGAGGCGGAGGGGCTCCGGCCGCTGTGGCCGGGGCCCCTGGCGCGTCGTACGGCGTGGTCAGCCGAGGAAGTCGCGGGCGGGGTGGGCGCGCGGGTAGCGGCGGACGTACTGGAGGTAGCGGGCGAGTGCGCGGTCGCTGCGGGTGAGCAGCCCGGGCCGGAAGCGCATCGTGAGCAGGACGGGCGCGTCGTCGGCGAGCATGCCCATCATGACCTGCGTGGCGCGGTCGAGGAACGCGCCGGTCGCCGCCGGGTCCTCGCCGGGCGCGGGCCGGGCGCCCAGCACGAAGAAGGGCCGGGACGCGCCGGGCCGGACGGCGCGGAGGGCGCTGATCCAGCAGAACCAGCGGCCGTCGAGGGTGCCGGTCTGCCAGAAGATGTTGGTGCCGTGGATGTCGACGCGCAGATCGAGCCGGCTGCCGCCGGGCAGGCGGAGGCGGAGCGGGTAGCCCATGGAGTACGGGGTGCCGCTCACGGCGTCGTTGGGGTCGTCCTCCAGGGTGAACTCGTGCTGGAGCGAGAAGTGCTGGAGGTCCATGGTCTGCGCGGCCACCACCCACGGCTCGACGGGCGCCTCGTCCATGACGGTGTGGCGGAGGACGAGTTCGTCGTCGGGGTAGGGCAGTTCGGGCAGCTCGAACAGCGGCTCCTCACCGTTGAACGCCCACACGATCCCGTAGCGCTCCACCGTCGGAAACCGGAACAACCGCGCACGCGGCGGCACCGGATCACCGATCCCCGTCGCCACACACCGCCCATCACCCCCATAACGCCACCCATGGAACCGACACCGCAACCGCTCACCCACCACCTCACCCACCGACAGATCCGCACCCACATGCACGCAGTACGCACTCACCACCCGCGCCGGCCCACCACCCTCCCCCCGGAACGCCACCACCCGCCCACCCAGAAAACCCGCACCCACCACACACCCCGGCTTCAGATCAACCGACAAACACACCGGAAACCAACTCTGACTGAACACACCCCCCTCCCCCTCCCCCGGAACGGGCCGGCCAAGGGGCCGGGTGAGCGGGGTCGTCGCGGCGGAACGGCCGGTCATGGTCATCGCTACTCCCAGCGGGACGAGACGGGATCGGACGGTGCTCGGACAGGGAATCGGACGAAGAAATCAGACGAGGAAGTCAGACGAGGAAGTCGGCCGCGGGGTTGGCGCGCGGGTAGTCCCGGACGTACTGGAGATACCGGTCGAGGGCGCGGTCGCTGCGGGTGAGCAGGCCGGGCCGGAAGCGGATGGTGCCGAGGACCGGTGTGTCGTCGTTGAAGAGATCCATCATCACGGAGAACGCCCGGTCGAGGAAGGCCTCGGCCGCCACCGTGTCCTCGCCCTCCTCACGGCGTGCGCCGAACACGAAGGTCGCCCGGGAGCGGCCGGGGCCCGGGATGGCGAGCGGGGCGATCCAGAAGAACCAGCGGCCGTCGAGGGTGCCGGTCTGCCAGAAGATGTTGGTGCCGTGGATGTCGACACGGACGTCGAAGTCGGCATCGCCGCGCAGCCGGGCGCGCAGGTCGAAGCCGACGGAGTACCTCCCGACGCGAACGGAGTCGTTGGGGTCCTCGGCCAGCTCGAACTCATGGGGAAGGGACAGGTGTTGCAGGTCCATGGTGTGGGCCTGGACCAGCCAGGGCTCGACGGGCATCTCGTCGAGCATCGACCGCCGCACGACGAGTTCGTCGTCGGGGTAGGGCAGTTCGGGCAGCTCGAACAGCGGCTCCTCACCATTGAACGCCCACACGATCCCGTACCGCTCCACCGTCGGAAACCGGAACAACCGCGCACGCGGCGGCACCGGATCACCGATCCCCGTCGCCACACACCGCCCATCACCCCCATAACGCCACCCATGGAACCGACACCGCAACCGCTCACCCACCACCTCACCCACCGACAGATCCGCACCCACATGCACGCAGTACGCACTCACCACCCGCGCCGGCCCACCACCCTCCCCCCGGAACGCCACCACCCGCCCACCCAGAAAACCCGCACCCACCACACACCCCGGCTTCAGATCCACCGACAAACACACCGGAAACCAACTCTGACTGAACACACCCCCCTCCCCCTCCCCCGGAACGGGCGGGGCGAGTTCCCTGCGGGGAGACTCGGAAAGGTGGTTCTCGGAACGTTCGGACCCGGCCATGGCGACTCCCCTGCCGCTGACATCTGAGTTTCCGCGAATTGTTTCCAGGGCCTCTCGGGCCGTCAACCCCCCGCTGCCCCGCGGATATCACCGCAATCTGCGAGAAGTGACAGGGGTGGCGCACGGTTAGCCTTTTCGCGGAACTGTGCGGCAACCCTGCGGACTTGTTGTCCCCTTTCCGGGAGGAGCCGGTATGCCGGAGGATCTGGCGGCCACGAACAAGGCCGTGGTGCGGCGGCTGATCGACACGTGGAACAGCGGGGACCTGGAGGGCATGACCCGGTTCTGGGCACCCGACATGGTCCACCACGGGCGGGACGGCGCACCGCTGCCGGGCGCCGAGGTCGCCGCCGAGATGGGGCGGTTCATGCGGGCGTTTCCGGATCTGCGGCTCACGGTGCACAGCCTGGTGGCGGAGGGCGACCTGGTGGCGACCCGGCTGACCGTGGAGGGCACGCACCGGGGCGAGTACCTGGGCCTGCCGCCCACCGGGCGCCGGGTGAGCTGTGCGCTCCTCGGTCAACTGCGGGTCGTCGACGGGGCCGTGGTCGAGCACTGGGGGGTGGCCGACGGGCTGTACCTGCTGGAGCAGCTCGGGCTGCTTCCCGAGGGTTTCCTCCAGGCCACCGCCTGACGACCGGCCGTTGTTCCTCGCCGCACCCCATTCGCGGAGGTCACCCGATGACGGACAATTCCATGACCAGCAGCGGCCGAAAGGCCGCGTATGAGGAGACGGTCCGGCGATTTCGGGGAGCCGTGCTTTTCACACACGACTTCTCGGTCATCGAGGACGTACTCACACCTGATTTCGTGGACCATTTCGCACCGCCGTGGGACCCGCCGGGTCGTGAGGGTGTGGCGCACCGGTTCGGGCAGGCCGCCGACGCGCTGACCACCCGCAAGGTGGAGGTTTTGACGTCGGTGTGCGAGGGCGACATCCTGGCGCAGGCGATCCTGCTGCACTTCGAGCACACGGGCGAGTTCATGGGCCTGCCGCCCACCGGGCGGTCCTTCACGATCGGCGGTTCCAACACGTTCCGGTTCCGGGACGGGCGGATCGCCGAGCACTGGGGTGTGTTCGACGTCGCCAAGATCCCGGACCTCCTCGCGGCGGAGCCGGGCAGCAACCAGGGCGGCTGGAGCTCCATGTGGGAGGCGGAGCCCCGGTGAGCACCCGGCCGGCCCGGCGGGCCCTCGTCGTCGGCGCGGGCCCGGCCGGTCTCGCCACCGCCGTACTGCTGCGGCGTGCCGGGTTCGAGGTACGGGTGCTCGAAGGGCGGCGCGACGCGTCGGCCGGCGGCAGCGCGCTGACGCTGTGGCCGAACGCGCTGGCCGCCCTGGAGCGGATCGGCGCGGCGGCCCCGGTGCTGGCCCGCAGCGCGCCCAGCGGCGGGCTCGCGATGCGCACCGCACACGGCGCCACCCTCCAGTACGTGGCGCCCGAGGTGCTGGAGGAGCGGTGCGGCGGCACGGGGCGGGCGCTGCTGCGTGCCGATCTGATGGACGCGCTGTACGGGCTGCACCCGCCGGACGCGGTCGAGTTCGGCGCCCGCTGTGTCGCCGTGCGGCAGGAGCGGGACACCGTGGTGGTCCGCTTCGACGACGGCCGCGAGGCCGAGGGGGACGTGCTGATCGGCGCGGACGGCATCCGCTCGCAGGTGCGGGCCGCGCTGTTCGGCGGCGGTGACCTGCGGTTCGCGGGTTACGCGGTGGCCCGCGGGGTCGCCGGCTTCGCGGACCCCGGGCACCCGGCGTCGCTGTCGCTCGGGGCGGGGCGGCAGTTCGGTCTGTTCCCGCTGCCGGGCGGGCGCATGTACTGGTTCGCGGCCTTCACCGCCCGTGAGGGCGAAGCCGCGCGGGACCCGGGCGGATCGCTGCTGCCGCTGCTCCAGGAGCGGTTCGCCCGTTGGCACGACCCGGTGCCCGAGGTGCTGAAGGCCACGGACCCGGCGGACGTCACCGTGACGGACATCCACGACCGCCCGCCGCTGCGCCGCTGGGGCGAGGGCGCGGTCGCGCTCGTGGGGGACGCGGCGCATCCGAGCGCCCCGGCCATGGGGCAGGGCACCTGCCAGGCGTTCGAGGACGCGGTGGTGCTCGCAGGCCACCTCGCGGACGCGGCCGACATCCCGGCGGCGCTGCGCGCCTACGCGGCGCAGCGGCGCCGGCGGGCCCACTCCGTGACCGTCCAGTCGCACTGGATGGGCCGCCTCGGCCAGTGGCGGCACCCGCTGCTCCGCGGGCTGCGCGACGGCATGATCCGGGCGACCCCGCGGTGGGCCCAACTCCGCTCGCTACGGACGACGTTCACCTTCGAACCGGCCTGTTGACCAGGACCCCGGAGAGGGTCCACGGACCCCACGGACCCCACGGACCCGACGGATCCCACGGAGGAGACCGCAGATGAACCGAGTACCGGTGCACCGGACCGTCCTGCGCGCCGGCGCCCTGGCGCTGGCCGCGGGGGCGGAAGCGGTGGTGACCCTGCCGGCGCTGGCGGCGATCCGGCTCGTACGGGGCCGGGCGGCGGCCCGGCGCTTCCTGTACCGGCGGCTGACCCGCCGGCTCCAGAAGCTGGGGCCGACGTTCGTGAAGTTCGCCCAGATCGCGGGTGCGCGGCGGGACGTCCTGCCGGCGGAGCTGTGCGACGAGCTGTCGCGGCTCCACGACTCCGTACGGCCCATCAGTGCCCGGCAGGCGGACCGGGCGTGGCGGCAGGCGTACGGCAGTGCGCTGCCGCCGTTCCTCGCGGGTCTCGACCCGGTCCCGGTGGCGGGCGGCAGTATCGCCTGCGTATACCGGGGCGAGCTGCCCGACGGTGGTGGCGCGGTGGCGCTGAAGCTCAAGCGGCCGGGGATCGACAGCGTGATGCGGGCGGACCTGGCGCTCATCGGCCGCCTCGTACGATGGGGTGAGCGGCTGCCGCAGATGCGCGGGATGCCGATGGCGGACCTCGTCGCGTACGTGAGCAACGCGATCCTGGGGCAGCTGGATCTGCGCCAGGAGGAGGAGAACGTGGTCCGGCTGCGGGAGAACCTGAAGCCGGTGCCCGATGTGGACGTGCCCCGGCTGCACCCGCAGTGGTCGCGGCCTACGTGTCTGGTCTTCGACTTCGTGGAGGGCCTGGACACCCGTACGCCGGAGACCCTGCCGGGTCCGGTGCGGGCGCGGCTGGCGTCGGCGGTGCTGTCCGCGGCCCACAAGATGATGTTCGTGGACGGTTTCGTGCACTGTGATCCGCACCCGGGGAACATCTATCTGCTGCCGGGGGGAGACGACGGGAGCGGTGGCCGGGCGGTGATCCTGGACGCCGGCTACAGCGTGCGGCTCCCGGACGAGGTGCGCAAGCTGATCGGGGAGTTCTTCGCGGGCCTGGCGTCCGGCGACGGCCGGCGCTGCGGCGAGATCATGCTGGCGAGCATGGCGAACGTGGGTCGCGACTGCGACACGGAGGCGTTCGTCTCGGACATCGCCGCGCTTGTGGAGCGGTCGGCGGGCCCGGGCCGGGACTTCGCGATGGCGCCGTTCGGAAACGGCGTGTTCGAGGTGCAGAGCGCCCACCGGCTGTACGCGTCGTCGGACTTCGCCTTCCCGATCATGTCGCTGATGATCCTGGAGAGCACGGTCCGCGGGTTGTGGCCGGAGGCGGACTTCCAGCAGGTGGGGGCGGCGCGCCTGCCGTGAGGACAGGTGCGCCGCCCCTCGGGGTCGCGGCGGTGTCCGCGATCAGCTGCGATCAGCCGTTCTGCTCGTAGGCGATGCGGAGCAGCTTCTCCACCTCGGCGTCCACCTCGTCCGGTGAGGTGAGCGCGATCTTGTGCGTGGACTGGCCGGGCCCCTTGGCCGGCGTGAGGCGGGCGCTCTCCGGGGCGTCCGTGAAGCGCAGGCCGAGGTCGACCCGGGTCTGCGTGGCCGCGGCGACGGCCGCGAACTGGCGGGCGCGGGTGAACGCCACGTACGTGGAGCGAATTTCGCGCTCCACGTCGGCGGCCAGTGCGGTGGCGAGTTCGGCGACCCGGTCGTGAACGGGCCGCAGCGCGGCCTTGCGTCCGCTGTACTGGGCGTCCACCTGCTCGTCCTCGCTGGGCTCGGACCAGCCGGCCCGGCGCGCCGCCTCCAGGCTGATCGCCCACTGCACGGGCTTGGTCAGTTTGTGCTCGGTGCGCAGCCAGTTCCGTACGGCGTTCTGGTCGAGCGGGTCGGGGCCCGAGGTGCGTACGAGGTCGACCCAGGCGTCCACATCGCGACCGGTGCGCTCCTTGAGCGTGCCGGTCACCTTGTCCATCATCTCGTCGGGCTTGACCATGGCGGTGTCAGCGGGACGGCTGGAGGAGCAGGAACTCGTTGCCGTCCGGGTCCTGGAAGCTGGCGTTGGCGCCGCCGAAGGGCATCTGCTCCGGTGCCCGGGTGAAGTTGACGCCGCGGCGGACGAGTTCCTCGTGGGTGGCCTTGATGTCCTCGGTGACGAGCTGGATGTCGGTGAACCGGCCGATCTTCCCCTCCTCGTAGACGGGGAAGTGCTTGGTGCAGAGCACGATGCGGGTCTGCGACCCGGCGGGCGCGACCTCGACCCAGCGCATGGGGCCAAAGGCCTGGTCCTCGCGGAGCTCGAAGCCGAGCGTGTTGACGTAGAAGTCGATGGCCTTGTCCTGGTCGTTGACGAAGACATCGATCGTACCGATGTGCGAAATCATGTTTCCTCCTTGTATTTCCGGCACAGGAGAGCCGGAGACATGTGGGTGTCGGAGTGTGGTGTGCGGTGGTGCGGTGGTGGTGCGGTGGTTCCGGTACGGGGCCGGGCGGGCGCTCAGGCCGCGGCGTCGGCCTCGGCGGTCTCGGTGCCGTCGGGAGCGGTCCGCATCCGCGGGGCCAGCAGGGCCGCGATGAGCGCGCCCGCCAGTACGACGGCCATGCCGCAGAGCATGGCGGTGTGGAAGCCGTCCATGAAGGCCGCGTGCCCGGCCTCCACGGCGGCCCGCGCCGCCGACGGGTCGGTGCCTTCCGGCACCGGGACCACGCCTTGCGAGACCACCTTGGACAGGTCGTGCAGGGTCGCCGCGAGCCCGTCGGGCACGCCGGCCTGCCCAATGTGCTCGGGCAGCACGGAGCTGACCCGGGCAGAGATGATCGAGGCGAGCGCGGCCGTGCCCAGGACACCGCCGAGCATCAGCGCCGTCTGCTGGAGGCCGGAGGCGACTCCGGTCAGCTGGCCCGGGGCACTGCTGACGATCATCTCGATGGCCGTGGGGGCCACCATGCCCATGCCGACGCCGAGCGGGACCAGGAACGGCCACATCGCGTGGTACGACGAGCCCGCCGTCATCTGCGAGAGCCCGAGGAGTGCCCCGCCGATGAGCGTCAGCCCCGACGCGAGTGGCACGCGCGGCCCGAACCGGGCGTTGAGCACCGCGCCGGTGGGCGCGCCGACACCGAACAGCACCGTGAACGGCAGCAGTCCGAGGCCGGCCTCCATCGGCTCGAAACCGTGCACCTGCTGGAGGTACAGGGCCAGGTAGAACGAGGCGCCGAAGGTGGCGAAGCCACCGATCAGCAGCGCGGTGCTGCCGACCGACACGGCACGCAGCCGGAACAGGTCCAACGGCAGCAGCGCCTCGCGGGCCGCCCGCTCCCGCAGCACGAACCCGGCGCCGATGAGGACGGCCGCGGCGAACGAGCCGAGCGGGTGGACGTGCGCCCAGCCGTGCTCGGGCACCTGGATGATGCCCCAGACCAGCGCGAACAGCGCGGCCGTCAGCAGCAGCACACCGGGCGTGTCGAACGACCGGGTCGCGCCGTCCGGCCGGCTGTTGCCGATCGCCCAGGCCCCGAGCGCGAACGCGGCGACACTGACGACCAGGTTGATGAAGAACACCCAGCGCCAGCTGAGCAGGTCCACCGTCAGACCGCCGATGAACGGTCCGGCCGCCATGGCCAGCGCGCCCACGGCGCTCCACACGCCGATGGCGATCTTCAACTGGCCTTTCGGGAAGGTGTTCTTGAGCACCGCCAGGCCGCTGGGGGCCAGGACGGCGCCGCTGACGCCCTGCAGGACCCGCCAGAAGATCAGCATGCCGATGCTGTCGGCGAGGCCGGCCATCACCGAGGTGGCGGCGAAGCCCGCCATGCCGATGAGGAAGACCTTCTTGTGGCCGTAGCGGTCACCGAGCTTGCCCGCGGTGATCAGGGTGCAGGCCACGGCGAGCATGTAACCGTTGGTGACCCACTGCAGCGTGGACAGATCGGTGTCCAGGTCGACGGCGATGACAGGGTTGGCCACCGCGACGACCGTGCCGTCGAGTGCCTCCATCATCGTGCCCAGGGCGACCGCGACGAGGACGATCCACTGCCCGC
The DNA here is from genome assembly GCF_001905885.1 of Streptomyces sp. CB03234. GTDB lineage: Bacteria > Actinomycetota > Actinomycetes > Streptomycetales > Streptomycetaceae > Streptomyces. Next base: position 404,976 of record NZ_LIYH01000008.1, read on the forward strand.
CGCGCCCGGGCGGGGCGGCCGCCTTCGCGGCCCCGGGCTCCGCCGCGGCGGGGTCCGTCGCTGCGGGGGTGCCGGCCGCGGCTAAGCCCGCGTCCTCGGCGATCTGTTTCCGTTCATGGACCATGACGGAGCCGTTCCTCCTCGTGCGGTCTCAGCCGCGCGCGTCGGTGAGACTGAACCAGTTGCCGGAATCGTCGCGGAACACCGCCTCCGTGCCGTACGGCCGCTTGACGGGCTCCTGGATGAAGATGACGCCGGCCGCGCGGTACCGCTCGTACGTGGCGCGGGTGTCGTCGACGTGCAGCACGCCGACGCCGATGACGCCCTTGGCGACGAGGTCCCGCAGCTGCTCGGCGGTCTCCTCGTCGTACTCCGGCGCCCCCACCCTGCGGAGGACCATCTCCACATCGGGCTGGTCCTTGGGGCCGACGGTGAGCCATCGCAGCCCGCCCATGGTCATGTCGTTGCGGACCTCGAAACCGAGTTTCTCGGTGTAGAACTCCTTCGCGGAGTCCTGGTCCAGCACCGGGACGGTGACGTGCGAGAGACGTGCGCTCATGAATGTCCTTCCGGGGTCGATCTGTGATCAGACGCTACCCAGGGGCCGTGGGCGGTGACATCTCCTGGATTGCGGTTCTGTCCTCCGCTTTGGTCCCGGCTTGTACGGGATGCACCGGCAGGGCCGTCGGAAGGGCGTTCCGGGCGCGTTCCGGGCAGATCGGACGTGGCGGCAGGGCGGCGGGCGCACATGAAGAGGTAGCAGCCGGGGATGGGCGGGGGCCCGCCGCGCCGGACGATCTCGTCCCGGTAGGCGGTGGGCGAGACGCCGACGATCCCGGAGAACCGGGAGCTGAACGAGCCGACGCTGGAGTAGCCGACCATGTGGCAGATCTCCGCCACGGTGAGGTTGGTGGCGCGCAGCAGGTCGCGGGCCCGTTCGATACGACGCTGCGTCAGATAGCGGCCGGGGGTCTCGCCGTACGCGGCCTGGAAGGAGCGCAGGAAGTGGAAGCGCGAGCAGCCGGCCTCGGCGGCCAGCGTGGCCAGGTCGAGGGGGTCGGCGTAGGCGCGGTCTATCAGGTCCTTGGCCCGGCGCAGGTACGGGAGGAGGTGCGAGGAGGCGGGTTCTTGGCCTGGCATGAGCCCAGTATTGGGGGCGGCGCCCCGCCGTGGAGAGCGATTCGGCCGCCTCCGTGGGGCGGTGTCGCGATGGGTGTCACGGTGGGCGTCAGGCATGGGCGGGTGCCTCGTCCGCACGTTCGGTGATGACCTCGTCGAGCCGCTGCCCGCGGGTCTCGGGCCCGTACCGTACGAACGCCAGCGCGGCGAGCGCGAGGGGTACGGCGGACAGCAGGGCGGTCGCCGCGAGCGAGGGCACGGCGACGGCGGCGACGGACAGGGTGAGGATCAGGACGCCGCCGGCCTTGCTGATGGCGGCGGCCCAGCTGCTGCCGCTGGCGCGCAGCGGCGTCGGGTACGCCTCGGACGCGTAGGCGGCCATGACGGCGGCGGTGGCGCTGATGCCCCAGAGCGGGACGAAGAGCAACAGCCGCAGCAGCAGGCCGTGTTGGGCCGCGTCGGTGCCGAGCACGGCGAGGGCGAGGAGTGCGGCGGTGGTGAGGGTGCCGAGCGCGACGATGGTGCGGCGGCTGCTCCACAGGCCGTACAGGAGGGCGGTGAGGATGTTGAGCGGGAGGCTGATGAGGGCGCTGTCACGCAGGACGCGGTCGGACGACACCTCTTCGATGCCCATGCGGCCGAGGTTGGTGGGCAGCCACATCTGGAAGCCGTGCGCGAGCAGTCCGGCGGCGAGGGCGAGCAGGGTGAGGGCGAGAGTCGGTCCGCGGAAGGCCCGGGCGAAGAGCCGCGGGTAGCCGGAGCGGCCGGAGGTCCAGGGCGCGGCCGGGGCGGGGGCGAGGGCGGAGGCCGGGGCGCGGGCCGGGACGGGTGTGGTGTCGTCGGCCGGTGTTTCGAGGGTGGCGCCGTAGCGGGCGAGGACGGCGCGGGCCTCGGTGGGGCGCCCGGTGGCCAGGAGGTAGCGGGGCGACTCGGGAATCCACTGGTTGAGCAGGATCAGGAGCACGCCCGTGGGCAGGCCGACGAGCCAGAGGATGCGCCAGCTGTAGACGGGGGTGAGTTCGGCGGCGAGCCAGCTGGTCAGGATGTACGCGACGGTGATGTTGCCGCCGATGAGGACCATGGCCCAGCCCCGGTGGCGCCGCGGTACGGTCTCGGCGAGCAGTGTGAACGTGATGGGGATGAGCCCGCCGGCGGCGAGCCCCATCAGGAAGCACATGACGACGTTCCAGGTGAAGCTGGGCATCGCGCCGCACACCGCCGTCGTGGCGAACAGCATGCCGGCCAGCAGGATGGAGCCGCGCCGCCCGATGCGGTCCCCGAGCCAGCCCCAGAGGAACGAGCCCGTCATCGTGCCGGTGATCCCGGCCAGCGGCAGCCAGGCGACCGGTACGGTTCCGCCGGGGTGGAGCGGTGAGGCGAGTCCGTACTCGGCGGCGGCGCCGGGGACGACGAACGACAGGGTCATCGGCTTCATCACGTCGATGGTCACAGCGAGGGACAGCACCAGCAGCAGCCCGATGTGGGCGGGGCGCAACGGGGCGTCGTCCATGGCCCGCACCCGTACCGAGGTCACCTTGCGCCGCAGGTCGGCGGGGCGCCGTGGCAGCAGCCCGTACAGCACGGCGGCCAGGCCGGCGACGACGAGCGCCATGCCCGCGATCATGGCGCCGTCCATCGGCATGCCGGCCATCCGGTAGCCCATGTGGCGGGCGTGCCAGTACATCGGGAGGTGCAGCAGCGCCCCCGCGGTGCAGGCCGCGGCGCCCGCCCAGAACGCGACGGGCCGGGTGAATCCGGAGCCTGCCCTGCCGCCGCCGGCCGTGTCGCCGTGCGGCCGGTGCACATCGTCGTCCATGCGGTGCCCTCCTGCCGGCTTCCCGCCGGCCGCTGCTGCCGGTGAGCGGTGGGTCGCTATGCGTTTACGCAGCGACCTTCCTAGCAGCAGGGCCGAAGGGGCGGCAAGGGGGCGAGAGGTCAACCGGCCGACGCGGAGGGCTGGTTGAGGCCGATGACGTTTCCGTCGGGGTCACTGAACATGGCCTGGCGGCCCCACGGGGTGTTCTTGGGCCCGTCGACGGCGACGCCGCGCTCCTGGAGGCGGGCGCAGTCGGCGTCCACGTCGTCGGTGCGGAGCAGCAGTCCGCGGAGGCTGCCGGGCGGCATGGTGGGGAACCAGTCGACGAGGACGAGGCTGGTGTCCGCGCCCTTGGGGGCGACCTGCAGCCAGCGACCGTGGACGCCGGGCTGGTCCGCGAGGAGGTCGAAGCCGACCGTCTCCACGTAGAAGTCCTTGGCCTTCTCCTGGTCGGACACGGGGACGGAGAAGAGTTGTACATGCGAGATTGCCATGGGCGCCGACCCTAGGAGGCGGAAGCGGGCGCCCGGCCCAGCGTCGGCCCCGGGCCCCCCGGAAGGGTCGGGTCTTCCGCCGATCGGCGGAACCGGGCGCCAGGTCCGTGACGGCCGGTGACCGTCGTCCCCCCACACCCCGCGGGGTATCGCGGGGAGGCGGCCGCGCACGCCGCCTGCCCTCGCCCGGCCCGGGGCCCGCCCGGATCCCCACCCGGGGCCGGACCGACCGGCGCCATGCGGGCGTCGGCGCGCTCGACGCCGACCACGCCCGTCGCGTCGCAGCGGGTCAGCGCACCCTTCCCCGCGGTTTGAGCGCCACCGGGGGCAGTTCGGGAGCGGGCAGCCGGCCTTTCCGCGTAGCCTTTCACTTCGCCGAAGCGGGTGGTGGTCATCCAGTCGGCGTGCCTCATGGAGGCCGGGGCGAGGTCGCGCTGGCCGGCCTTCCACTCTGCTGCGTACTCCCCGAAGCGCATCGCCCCGTACTTCGCCACCCGCTCGGCCTTCGCCCTGCCACGCGGAGCCGCCTTCTTGGCGTTGTAGACATCCGTCAACCGCTGAATTGCCTCGTCCTGGGTGGCGAACCCGGACTCCTCTACCTGCTTCCCGGCCGCGTCCCGGTACCGAACCTTGTACAGGTGCGGGCACTTCGACCACCTGGACCGCGGGTGCTCGCAGTCCTTGAAGAACGTGCCCATACCGCGGGCCAGGGTCTTGCTCACCATGACAGAACAGAAGACCTCGTTGCTGCAGTTGGGCACAGAGGAAGCGTCGAAGCATCGAATCAACAGCTCTCGATGCATTCAGGGCCGCTAGCGAGCCGAGGTCTTCTGCCGCGTAATCCAATCCTCGACTTCCGAAACCCTAAATTGAATCTTGGCATTTCGACCGATACCGAATGTGTACGGAATCAAGCCCTGCCATGGGCGTTCTTATACACCCAGGCCACCGACATGTTCAGGTACTTGGCCGTCTCTCTTACGCCCATGAACCGGGACACCCTACGCTCCATGAATTGCTGCCGATTGCGGGGGCGGCCCCTCTTTTAGCAAGGACCGATCATCCGCGAGCCGGCACCGCCAAGCCCGGCTACCGCGAACAACAACCAATGGTGCGGACGATCGCCGGTTTGGCTAACCGGCGATCGTCGGCTATGTTGCGCGCCGCATCCGATGGGCCAACGGCCTGTCGGGCTGGCCGCAGTCAGGAAGCGAATCTGTATGAGCGCGGGGCCGGGGTCGCGTCATCTGCCACAAGCACCAGCGCAGACCTCATCGGTGAGGCGGTCAAGATTGCGCGTCACCAGGGGCTCGGGAACCCCTGTGGCCCGGGCCACGCGCCGCGTTGTAGCTCCAAGGGGTGCCGCAACATACACGAGGCACGATCACCCCCTTCAGTCGCCGCTCGTCCTGATCTGCGCTCCGTGTTCGTTGCGCTCGTACGTACGCCGCTCGATCTTCTCGATCTTCCGGGTGACTTCTGATTCGAGGTCCAGACCGTTCATCTCCGCCACAGCGGTCAGGTAGAGGAAGACGTCGGCCAGCTCCTCTCCGAGGTCGGGAAGGCCCTTCCGCCAGGCGGTAAACACTTCGCTGACTTCGGCCGTCAGGAAGCCGAACTCCAGGGCCACATCGGTGGTGTTGAAGCCCTTCACGAGCTTGTTCTCCCAGGCGACCTTCTGGGTGGATGAGATGTCCACGACTCCTCCGGAGCGGTACAGCGGCTGCTGCCGCAGCCTTTGGCTGCAGTTCATGGCTAACATCGGGCGGGCACCCAACACGATCGACGCGTACGGCCGTGCGGTCGAGGACCACCTCCGGTTCTGCGCCGCGGAAGGCACAGAGCCGCTATACGCGAAGCCGGACACGGTGGCGGCGTGGATCGGCGAGATGCTGGAGCGGCCACCCAGCAAGCTGCGTGGAAAGGGGGCCGCCCCGGCGGGTTCCGGGCTAGAGCGTGTCTCTCAGATCTGGCTCTGAGTCCGTCAGCAGTGGCCGCACCCAGTCCG
>NZ_LIYH01000009.1 GCF_001905885.1 Streptomyces sp. CB03234
AAGCGGACAGACACATCCGATCAACTGACTACCGGGTCAAAGAGACACGCTCTAGTCGCCCCGTTGCTGCCGTCGTTCACTGCTCGCCCGCAGGGTGGTGGGACCGCTCCGTGTGATGAGCGGGCCGTGTTCACTGCCGTGGTGTACGTGCTGACCAGCGGTTCCGCCTGGCGGCACCTGCCGCCGACGTTCGGTACGTCTCCCGCGACGGTGCATCGCCGGTTCACTGCGTGGACCAAGGCGGGCCTGTGGCGCCGGCTTCACCGGGCGGTGCTGGACGAACTCGGCGCCAGGGGCGAGGTCGACTGGACCTCGGCGATCATTGACGCCGCCTCGGTCCGGGCGAAAAGGGGAGCACCCTGACCGGGCCGAATCCGGTTGATCGCGGGAAGAGGGGCAGCAAACTGCACGTCCTGTCCGACGCTCAGGGCATCCCGCTGGCCGTAGCGGTGTCCGGGGCGAACCTGCACGACAGCCAGGCGTTCAAGCCGCTTATCCGTGGCATTCCGGCGATCCGCTCCCGCCGCGGACGGCGTCGGCGCCGTCCCGGCAAGCTTCGCGCGGATAAGGCGTACTTCTCCGCCGACCACCTCACCTGGCTGCGCGAACGCGGGCTCATCCCGCGCATTGCGCGCCCGGGGATCGAATCGGGCGAACGGCTCGGCCGGCACCGTTGGAAGATCGAGCGGTCGATCGCCTGGCTGTTCGGCTACCGCCGCCTCACCGTCCGATACGAGCGAACCGGCTCACACTTCCTCGCCTTTCTCGGCCTCGCTGCCGCCCTGACCTGCTACAAGAAGCTCTCAAGGCTGAAGTCGGGCAGCGGGAGACCGCAGCGGTCTCCCGCTGCCCGAACGTGATCACCGGCCAGGCTGGGGCGCGATTGATCAGGCCCGGGTCACCGGTGCCTGCAGTTCCGTCACCCAGTCGTCACGATTTTCCGGGCACTCCAGGTTGATCTCGCGGGGGTATCCGGTCGACTGGTAGTCGTTGGCGTCGATCCAGCGGGCCAGGGCCTGGGCGGTGGGGAGTACGGCGTCCATCGAACCGCGGTGCACGATGGTCGCCGCCTGGTCGAGCGACGGCAGGTCGAGGATCCGGAAGGTGCCGTCCTGGAGAGGGGCGGAGACCTGGACGGCGGCGTGGACGCTGATCTTGCCTCCACCCTCCGGGGCGTCCTCGTAGTACGCGACGCCGGGGCCCGTGGGGGTGATACCCGCCGAGCCCAGGCACCGGAACAGCTCGTCGTAGAGCGGCCCGATGACCGGGCCGATGTCCTCGGGCTCGAAACTCGCGGCGGTCGCGGTCAGCTCCGCCACCCGGACGGAAGGGACGCTCTTGATGACAACGTCGTTCGTGGGCATGTGCCCCTCACTCTCGATCGCTCGGAGCCTCGCCTCGACCTGGATCAGCCGTGCTCCCGCGGCAGCCATTGCGGTCTCCAGTTCGGCCCGCCGCAGCCGCAGCATGCCGCGCAGTTCCTCGAGGCTGACCTTCTCGTCCACTATGTCCCGGACCTGCTGGAGAGTGAATCCGAGGTCTTTGAGCGCGATGATCCGGTTGAGGCGGGCGAGCTGGGTAGCGGTGTAGTAGCGATAGCCGCTGGCGGGATCGACGTGAGCCGGTCGCAGCAGTCCGGTCGCGTCGTAGTGACGCAGCATCCGGACCGAGACGCGGCCATGCCGGGCGAAGTCTCCGATGGTGAACATGATGTCTCCGAGCTGACCGCCTGACACGGTGTGAGGGTCAAGAAGCTACTTGGCGGCCGGGGGACAGCGAAAACTCGGGGCTGCATCGGCTCAGTTGCATGGGCGTGCCCACGAGCGAGCAGTCCGTGACGAGACATCGCCACGTGAGACATCTTCTAAACCTATACCGGAAATTGCGGCGGAGACCGCACCGTGGACCGGTTGGTGCCGTTTGGTTGCCTTCGCACTTTTGATGGCCGCTGGCATCACTGGTCTCGTCCTGGCGGGGTTACCAAGGAGTACGAGGAAGACAACTCCGCAGATGAGCGCCCATCCCTGAAATCCGAGCAGGGCAGCATGACCCGCCGCTACATCATCTGGCGAAACCGTTACACCGCCGACGAACGGCCACATCTGTAGTCGACAGGGCAACCGTTGATTGATGCGGCACTAGTCAGCCGCAGCCCTTGGCGGGCTGAAGGCGCGCTCCGGCACCGTCTTCCCATTCACATGTTCTGAGCACGGGACTGCGACCACTACTCGGCAGGCAACGGCTTCCGTTCAATCGCGTGGATCGTGACCTCCTGTTCCGACCTCGGCGCTCAGTTGGCCACCACAGAACGACCGGATCCGGCGGCACGCACGCCAGGGAACCAGACCGTCCCGGACCACATGGAGGCCCTCGACGACACGCACCTGGTCAACGGCGCGACCTTCCGTGAAGCGGAAGATGCCGAAGTAGCCGTCGAAGCGGAATTAGCGGGTTCCTCGTGGCAGGGATGCGGGCGGCGGGCGAGGGCAAGTCGCCCGGGCCCGTACACATCGCGGGCACTATCGCAGCTCGAAAGCGCAGTCAGCAGCGCCGGTACGCATTTCGGCTCCGTGCAGCCGCCCACCCGACAGGCCGTCGCGCTCCGTGATGACGTGCTGAACGTCCTCGGCGGGTTCCCAGAGCGTGATGGAGCGGCTCTATAGGCTGCTCGGGCTGGTCCTGCCCGTCTTCGTCGCCGCCGTGTGGTGGTTCCGCCCTGACTGGGGCGCCATGCGGCACGACACCACGTAGGGCCCTGGCTGGCAGGGCCCCGCCTTCACAGCTTGCGGGTGTCGCGAGGCTCGACGTAGGGCTCTTCGCCGGGTGGGTGGCCGCTTTCGATGGCGCGGCCGCGTTCGAGCTCGGCGTTGAACTCCAAGCCGAGCAGGATGGCGATGTTCGAGATCCACAACCAGATCAGGAAGATGATGACTGCGGCCATGCTGCCGTAGGTCCTGTCGTAGCTGCTGAAGTTCGCCACGTACAGCGCGAACAGGGCTGAGGCGATGAGCCAGATGATGACGGCGATGATGCTGCCGGGGCTGATCCAGCGGAACTTGCGTTTGACGTTCGGGGACGCCCAGTACAGCAGCGCGATGATCAGCATGAAGAGCAGGACCAGCACAGGCCATTTGGCGATGTTCCACACCGTGATAGCGGTGTCGCCGACGCCGAGAATCTCTCCCGTCTTCTTGGCCAGGGTTCCGGTGAACACCACGCCCACCGCCATGGCGGCCAGCAGGACGATGACGACGAGGGTGATGCCGAGCCGGGTGGGCAGGGTCTTCCACACGGGGCGGCCTTCGCCGATGTCGTAGACGGCGTTGGACGCGCGCATGAATGCCGCGATGTAACCGGATGCCGACCACAGGGCGACCGCGATTCCGATGATCAAAGCGATGGTGGCCCGGCCCTGGTTGCCTTCCAGTTGTTCCAGGATACTGGTGAGGATGTCGCGGGCGGCTCCGGGTGCGAGGCTGCCGAGGTTGTCGATCAGCGGCCTGATCGTCGAGGTGCCCAGCAGCCCCAGGATCGAGACAAGGGCGAGCAGGGCGGGGAAGATCGCCAGGACGCCGTAATACGTCAGGGCGGCCGCCCAGTCGGTGAGGTTGTCCTCCTTGAATTCCTTCAGGGTCCGTTTGAGCACCCCCCACCAGGACCGCTTATGCAGATCGGTCGGCTTCTCGGCCGGCGACTGCACGTTGGCCCCGGGGCGGGAAGTGTCGTTGCCATCCGCGTGGTGTCGTGCCATGGCTCACCCCTTCCGGTAGGTGCCGCCGCACCGCCTCAGAAGGAGGAGCCCAGGCGGCGCGGCGGCTGGGGATGGTTCACGTGGAGCCGGGAGCCTGCTGGCGGGCTTCGTCGGCTACCTGCTGGCCGGACTGCCTGGCCTGCTCAGTGACCTGCCCGGCCCGGTCCCGCGTCTCCTCCTTGGTGGTGCGGGCAGCCTCCGCAGCGGTGTCCTTCACCTCCTGAGCGGCCTGCTTGGCCGTCTCGGTGGCGTCCTCCTTCACGTGCTGCGCGGACTCCACCGCCGCTTGCTTGACCGGCTCAATCGCCTCACCCGCCTTCTCGGAGACCTGCGAGGCAGTCTGTTCCTCTGCCTGCGACGTCGGCAGGAGCGAAGCGGCCAGCAACCCGGCGCCGAAGGCGATCAGCCCGGCCGCCAGCGGATTACCCTGCGTCTGCCGCACGACCTGATCCGGGGCGCTGCTGACTGCCTCGCCGACCTGTCCGGCGGTCTGACGGACTGTGTCCGCCGCCTGCCCGGCGCTCTCCTGCGCCGACGCGGCTGCCTGCTGCGTGCGGCCCTGAGCCTTCCCGGCGGTCTCCGATGCGGTCCCCATGACGCGCTCCCGTACGCCGGACACCGCCCTGCGGACTCGATCCGTGCGGCGGCGCGCCATCCGCCGGGGGCTGGTGCGCTCGGCCAGCCGGTCGACGTTCTCCGACAGCCGCTCACGGGTTGTTTCGATCTCGGTCCTCACTTGGTCGGGTGACGTGCCCACTGTGCGTCCTCCTTCAACGTCTCCACGGTCTGCTCCGGCTTCGGCGACACTTCCCGCATCCGGGAGCGGCCCATCACGAACAGCACGGCTGCGATCACCGCCCACACCGCGGTGATGATCAGCGCGGCCCAGCCCAGGTCCATCACATTGGCCAGGCCGAACATCGCCGCGAGCGATACGAACAGGGCGACCATGTAACCGGCGAACCCGGCGCCGCCGAACATCCCGGCGGCCTTGCCCGCCTTGGAGGCTTCCTCACGGATCTCGGCCTTGGCCAGCTCCACCTCCTGCCGGAACAGCGTCTGTACGTCCGAGGTCACCTCCGACAACAGCTCTCCCACCGAGCGGTCCTGCCCGCGCGGCTCCGGCGTCATCGACGACATCTCACACCTCCGGGTAACCCGGCAGCTCCGGCCGCGCCGCGCCCTCGGGCAAACCAGGTGACCTGTCGTCCCGGGCGGGAGCTTGCTGCGGCCCCGGGGAAGAGTGCCCGGCCTTGCTGCCGGCCTTGGCCATCCTGCCGACGACCAGCCCCGCCAGCGCCGCTCCTGCCAGGAACGCCCCAGGCCGGCGCCTCGCGAACCCCTTCAGGTCCTCCGCCATGCCCTCCACGCCCTGTTTGTCCAGGTAGTCCGCCGCGCGGTGACCGCCATCGGCCACCTGCCAGACCAGGCTGCGGGCCGGGGAATCGTTGGGCGCATTGTGTGCCAGCCCGGCCAGATCGTCCGCCCACTGCCGCACCGTGTCTGCTGCGCGCTGGGTCTGGCTCTCCACCTCCTGCGTCACCCGTTCCCGCAGGTCACCCGCCGCGGTGCTGGCTTGCTGGCGCGCCTCCCCAGCCACCGTCTTGGCCTGCTCCATAGCCGTACCGGCGACGTCACCAGCCGCCTGCCTGGCCTGCTCGGCCGTGGCCGACGCCTGCTCCTTCGCTGTCTGCCCGGTCTGCTGGAAACCCCGGGCACCACCTTGCACAACCTCACCCATCCGTCACTCCTCCTTCAGCCACGGGCCGGCCCACCTGGCCCTGCCACGGCCTCGCGGGCAGATGGGACCTGTCTTTTCAGGACACCTGCACGGGTGATCGCGCACCTTCAGACCAAACATCGGGATTCTGTGACCGACTGGCTGGTATCGGCGGATCGATGGCTGTGTCCCGGGAGTAGCGGCGGAACGGATCGCCTCACTGGTCGAGGGCCAGACGGTGCCGTTCGACATCACCTTGGGCCCGTTGGGCGCTGGGAACACAATCGGGGCCATGGATGGACGTCACGTGAAAGGGATGGCTCTCGGGTCCAAGTCGCGTGAGCCGTGGTTGTCCAGTACAGGAAGTACGCGTTTGCGGAGAAGGCCCAGCCCTGCAGAGCCTTGCAGCGGGCCGTTGAGCGTTTCGTCCGCGTCCCATCCTGTGACTCCGGAAGCTGACTTGCCTGTGAGTCCGGCACTGGCCCGGTACATCGCCGTCTCGGCCCATGCCCTGGGGCTGAAATAACAGCAACGGCCGAACGCTGGTATGCGTCTCACCGCGTCCGCCAGAGTGATCCGTGCGCGTAGTCGGCGCGCGCGCCCCAGCGTGCCGCCGAAGGGTCGGTGTGCCCTCTCGGTACCTCTAGGTTCTGTCGTCAAATGTCACGCCCACATCAGGAGTGAGGCGAGGGTGACGGCCGCCTCGTAGGACTGGGCTGTTTTGTCGTAGCGGGTGGCAATGCCGCGCCACTGCTTCAGGCGGTTGAAGCACCTTTCCACGACGTTGCGGTGCTTGTAGACCTCGCGGTCGAAGGCCGGCGGGCGGCCGCCGCGGCTGCCTCGCCGGGCCCGATGGCCGACCTGGTCGGCCCGCTCGGGAATCGTGTGCGGGATGCCCCGGCGGCGGAGCCAGGCGCGGATCGCCTTCGAGCTGTAGCCCTTGTCTCCCAGGACTTGATCGGGCCGGGTGCGGGGTCGTCCCGGGTCCGATGCGGGGCACTCGGATCGCTTCCATCACGGTGGTGAACCGGGTGCAGTCGTTGGTGTTGCCGCCCGTGACGACGAAAGCGAGCGGCCGGCCCCTGCCGTCGCAGGCCAGGTGGATCTTGCTGGTCAGGCCGCCTCTGGACCGGCCGAGGGCCGGGTCGCGCAGCCCCCTTTTCGGGCCCCGGCCGCATGCTGGTGGGCCCGCACGACCGTGGAGTCAACGGACACCAGCCAGTCGATGTCGCCCGCCGCGTCCGCTTTCGCCTGGGTGGCCCGCAGCATCCGGTCGAACGTGCCGTCCGCCGCCCACCTGCGAAAGCGCGTATGGAGCGTGGCCCACGGCCCGTAACGCTCGGGCACATCCCGCCAGGCCGTCCCGGTCCGGAACTTCCACACGATCCCGTTCAGGACCCGCCGGTCGTCCAGCCGTTTCCGCCCCCGCAACGACGCGGGCAGCAACGGCCGGACGAACTCCCACTCGGCATCGGACAGTTCATGGCGACGTATGACGACACCATGATCCACCAGCGGTGATCATTTGAAGACACCGCCTAGGACGCGACCATAACGTCCTGTCTCATCCGTGCAGCAACGAGGAGCCAACCAATCATGGCCGTATGCGAGGTCTGCTGCTGGAAACGACTATGAGATGTCGTTCGAGGTGCACGCCGCAGGAGCGGTACACACTTTCGACAGCATCGAGTGCGCCGCGCAAAAGATGGCCCCAGTCTGTGACAACTGCCAGTGCCGCGTCCTGGGCCACGGTGTTCAAGCGGAAGGGAAGTTCTTCTGCTGTGCGCATTGCGCCCGCCAGAAGGGATATGCACAAGTGGTGGATCACGCGTGACAGCCCGTCCGCCGGTGGAATAGAGCTAAACGCCTGTGGCAATTGGTGGGCTTGCTACTCCGCCGCGGCCGCGTCGAAGTCGACCCCGTAGGGAGCGAGCGCGACGAGGGCCGCGAGGACGATCAAGTCCGCAGCGCCGAGGGCCAATCCGAGGATGGCGCGGGAACGGCGACTGGTCCTGCGGGCGAGTGCGGCCGTGCCGAGGACGAGGGCGCAGGGGCCGAGGACGAGGTTGAAGACCAAGAGTCCCACCAGCCCGGTGATGAAGGACGCGACAGCCATGGCGTCGGCGTCCCTGGGCCGTTCCTGCGAGCCAGCCCACGCGGTGGTTGTGGTGAAGAGGTTCATGATGTCCCTCCTTGCGCGGTTTCCGTGAGGCTTGGCGGTCAGTTGTTCCTCCGGTGCGTGCGGCGCTCGTGGATGGCGAACTGGAGCAGCCAGCCGAGGATGACCACCGCTGCGATGAGGCTGATCGGCGCAGGAACGTGCGCGACTGTGCCCAACAGCATCCAGAACATGAGGACAGCCGCGAGAAGGAAAAACATGTCCGTCCTTCCAGGTGCGCTTGTGGTTATTGCGCCTTCCCAGGTGCCCACCGCTGGTGGCCGGAAACAGCCGCATGGGGCACGTGACATTTGCCGTCTCGGCCCCGAGCCGAGTCGACAGCCGTTTCCTGGCCGACCGTTCGGTCCCCGACACCCAGCCCACTGACCGTGCGAGGTGAGCGACGGTGGAACAAAGCGGTCGGCGGTTTGGTGGGAGTGCCGTCGGGTACCCGCGTGGCCGCCAGGCCTGCCCGAGGCGGCGGTCGCGCACAGCACACCGCGACACGAGAAGGAAGTGGGAGCGCGCATGACGCAACTGCCCGGCAGCTATGAGTCGTACTGGATGACGTCCGCGGCAGGCACAGAGCAGCCCGCGCTGTCGGACAGTCTCGAAGTCGACGTTGCTGTGGTCGGCGGTGGCATCGCGGGCATCTGCGCCGCGTGGGAACTGGCCCGCGCCGGGCGCAGCGTCGCCCTCCTCGAAGCCGACCGCATCGCCGCAGGCGTGACGGGTTACACCACCGCGAAGCTGTCCTCGCAGCACGGGCTCATCTACGCGCGCCTGAACAAGTCGCTCGGGGCGGAGAGTGCGCGGCTGTACGCGCGGTCGCAGCAGGAGGCGGTCGAGCGCGTTACCGAGGTATCCGCCGAGCTGCGGATCGACTGCGAGTTGGAGCGCATTGCCTCGTACGCGTACGCGGAATCCTCCGAGCAGGTCGACCAGATCCGCGCCGAGGCCGACGCCGCGCGCGACGCAGGTCTTCCGGCGTCGTTCGTCACGGAGACGGGCCTGCCGTACTCCGTCGCGGGCGCCGTTCGCATCGAGGAGCAGGCACAGTTCCACCCGCGCAAGTACCTGCTCGCGCTCGTCGCCGACCTGCTCGGTCGCGGCGGACACATCTACGAACGCACACGCGTCGTCTCCCTCCACGAGGGCGAACCGTGCCGGCTCACCACCGAAGCCGGGGCGACGGTCACCGCCCGCGACGTCGTCGTCGCCACGCACTACCCGGTGTTCGACCGCGCGATGCTCTTCTCCCGCCTCGAACCCAGTCGCGAGCTCGTCATCGCGGCACCGATCCCCGCCGACCGCGACCCACAGGGCATCTACATCACGCAGGAGCAGAACACCCGGTCGGTACGGACCGCGCCATACGGCCCAGGGCAGCGGCTGCTCATCGTTACCGGGGAGAAGTTCAAGCCGGGCATCGGCGACGTGAGCCAGCGGTACGAGAAGCTCGCCGCCTGGACGCGCGACCGCTTCCCCGGCGCCACGATCACCCACCGGTGGGCAGCCCAGGACAACACCACGACCGACCGCGTGCCGTATGTCGGGCACTTCCACCCGGGTGCCAAGCATGTCTACGTCGCGACCGGCTACGGCGCATGGGGCATGAGCAACGGCGTCATGTCCGGCCGCCTCATCAGCGCCCACATCACCGGCGAGAAACTACCGTGGAGCGGGCTGTACGACCCGCGGCGCCTGCATCCCCTGCGCGAGGCCCCCTCCGTCCTCAAGCTGCAAGCCTCGGTCGTCAAGCACTTCGTCGGTGACCGGCTCCCCGCCTCGCACGCCGACAGCGTCGAGGACATCGCCCCCGGAACGGGCGCCGTCGTGCGCGTCGACGGACGCCGCTGCGCGGTCTACCGCGACGAGGACGGTGCTGTCCACGCGGTGTCCGCACGGTGCACCCACCTCGGCTGCATCGTCCACTTCAATGATGCCGAGCGTAACTGGGAATGCCCGTGCCACGGCTCCCGGTTCGCCACCGACGGTACGGTCGTCCAAGGCCCCGCCAACCGGCCACTCGAGCCGCACCCGTTCGGCACCGGCACGGAGCACGACGACGGCTCCGTATGAAGGCCGTCGAACGCACACCATGAGGGGCCGGCGGAGTACCGGCTGCCCGGGTGAACGCCACGCACATTCTGTGATGTACAGGTACCTCAGTGGCACGGATGGGCACTGGGGCGCTGCTTCATGCGTCCCGTTCCGATCACCGGCTGGCGTCGAAGGCGGTGCCAGATCGGGTTGAAGGGAGCACTACCCATGCGCAGACGACTGGTACCTGTCGCCGTGATGGTGGTGGCGCTGTCCGGCATATCCGCGCCGCACGCGTTCGCCGCCGAGGTGAGCGCCCAGGACGAGATGTTCATGATGAAGGCCCACCAGGGCAATCTCGCGGAGATCGCGGCCGGCCACGATGCCCGGAAGAACGCGACCACCAGCTGTGTGAAGCATGTCGGCGCCGTGCTGGTGCGCGACCACTCCAAGCTTGACGCGGACCTGAAGGCGCTCGCCAGCAAGCTGCACGTGACGCTGCCGGCCTCCCCGTCCCAGGAGCAGAAGCAGGAACTGGCGGCTGTCCAGGCGAAGGCCGGCAGCCCGGCGTACGACGCGGCATGGCTCACGACCCAGGACGCCGCTCACCGAAAGACCCTGGCCCTGATCGACGAGGAACTCAAGGCCGGGAAGAACGCCGAAGTGAAGGCCGCTGCCCGCTCGGCACGCCCGGTGGTGGAGATGCACCTGGACATGGTCCGCGGCGGCAACTGCCATGAAGGCAAGGACGTCGGCAAGGTTCATGCCGGTAGCGGCGGCCATCTGGCCGCCTCGGGAAGCTCTCTTGCCACCGCCGGTGTGGTCAGCATGGCGGGCGGCGGGCTCCTCGCCGCCTTCGGTACTGCCTGGCTCCTGCGCTCTCGGCGCCGCTCCGCTGGGCGAAGCTAGACCATGGCACGCCACCGGCTGGCCGCCGCAATCATGACCGCGTGCGGGCTGAGCGCGGCGGCCGCCGGATGGCTGCTCCCGACCGCATCACAACCCCGCCCCGTGAATGCGGGCTTCCTGCCCCCCGACACCCATCGCCCAGCCGCCGATACCGGCGCGGACGCGTCGCCACCCACGCACATTCGCGGACCCAAGGACTTCGAGGCCGCCGTCGTCCCGGTCGCCGCCACAGGTAACGGCGCTCTGGCCCTGCCGGAGGATCCCCGAACGGGGGGATGGTGGCCGCTCGGGGCCACTGTCGGCTCCCGGCGCGGAACGGTCCTGATCGCCGGACACGTCGATACCCGCAGACACGGATTCGGCCCCTTTGCCGCACTGCACGACATGCCCTTGGGCGCCCGCATCGAGGTAGTCGGAGCAGACGACCACATCCGCGCCTACCGGATCACCGCGCGCCGAACCTACCCGCAGGAAAAGCTGCCCACGGATCTGTTCACCCGCAGCGGCACGCACCGGTTGGCCCTCATCACCTGCACTGGGCCCTACGACCGCACAACCAGCCGGTATCAGCAAAACCTCGTCCTGTATGGCACGCCCATCGCACCCGACGGTCGTGTAGCCCACCGCGAGACGGGCACTCGTGGCCCCGAGCAACCAAGGTAGCCAAGGCCGTAAGGCGGACACCGAGCAGACGAACGTAAGGAGAGCCCGAACATGGGCCAGGGAGACAACGTCATCCAGGAACTGACAGCGGACCACCGTGAAGTCGATGCGATGTTCACGCAGATCGAAACCCACGCCGCAGCCGACCCCAAGCGCCGCGAACTCGCGGACCAGCTGACCATGGAGCTGATCCGGCACGCGGTCGCCGAAGAAGAGCACCTGTACCCGGCAGTCCGCCGGCACGTCGACGGCGGGGACGACCTCGCCGACAAGGAGATCGCCGACCACAGCGAAGTCGAGCGGCTGCTGAAAGAGCTTGAAGGCTGCCAGCCCGGCGACGCGCAGTTCGACACCCTCATCACACAGCTCAAATCGTTGGTCACCGAGCACGTCAGGGACGAAGAAGACCGCCTGTTCCGGCTGCTGACCGACGCGTGCCCCGCCGACATGCTCAATGAACTGGGCGAGAAGGTACGCCGGGCCAAAGAGACCGCGCCCACACGGCCTCACCCCTCCGCCCCGGACAAGCCGCCGCTCAACAAGCTCCTCGCCCCGGGGGCCGGCATGGTCGACCGGCTCCGGGACAGGCTCACAGGCCGCGGCAAGCAGGACTGAGCCGTAGCGACGCTCGCAAAGGGCCCTGGCCGTTACGGGGGGCGGGGCCCCTGCTGACCGGGCCCTTCGACGTCCCGCTTGCCGGTGACGATTCGTGTATCAAGTCGTCGTCGGCACGTTGACGGCTACGAAGCACAGCGTGCCGATACTCCCGTCATGCAGGCGTGGCCCCGCCCTTTCGCTCCACGCATGTCAGGGAAGCGTCACCGTCGCGCTGGTCGACACCTGGGACCAGATCGTCGCCTCGCTGCGCCGGGCGGTACTGCAGCTCGCGGATCAGTTCGGCGCGGCCGGCACCACACTGGAGGATCTCGCCGACGACGCCTTGGACTTGCTTGGGAGAGTTCGGCGGGACGGCGGCTTCGGGGCTTGTCATGGGGGTGAGCATCTTCGCCCAGGCTGTCGGCATGGCGGTGCTGGCGCTGCTGCTGGTCTTCTTTTTCCTACGCGACTCCGACCGGGCTGCCGGCTCCTTTGTCTCAGGGGTTGTGGCCGTGCTGGTGGCGCTTGCCGACGGGGGACCCGTCATCGCGCTGTGGGCGCTCGGTGTCGGGCCCGCGGTGCAGGTGCTGGAGGGCAACGTCTTCCAGCCAATGGCCAGCCGCACTGTGCGTATTCACCCCGGCTGATCCTGGTGGCGCTCACCGCGGGCGCGTCCGTGGCGGGAATCGTCGGAGCGCTCCTCGCAGTGCCGGTCACGGCTGCTGCCTTCGGAATCGTCCACGAATTGCGTACACGCCAGGCGTCGCCCTGAGTCCCGCTCACAGTGCGCACCATCGAGCCCTAGCGGACCAGCAAAAGGCCCAGAGCAAGCCAACGGCAATTCAGTGGCCTTTGTCGGCATGTTGCTCCGCAGGTGAGTCGCGATCGAGCCGCCGGTGTCTCATAAGCCAAGTGCCAGCCCGCCGCACACACCTGGTCTTACTGGTGCGGGGGGTATCCGCTACCTGCTTCAGGGGAGGTTGACGTCGATGGTGCGGCACATGGCGACGCTGGCCCGGGTCGGGACGTGCAGGCTGTGGCGGGCGCTGGAGGTGGACCGCGACGCGTACGTAGGGTGCGTGCTGGAGCACCTGTACCGCCGCTGAACCGCCGGGACGTGCTCGCCCCCCTCGAACCACTGGGCTGACCACGGGCCAAGCTGCGGGGCGCCGTCGGCAGCGGCTTCGAGTAGAGGACGTACGCACAGCGGCGCACCCGCCTGGCCATGCGTCCGCCGCACGCCCGCCCGACCGGGCCAATCAACGGCCACACGGTTTGAGGCACGACGGCCGGTGTTACCGGTACAGGGCCGGGCATCTGCCTGGCTGACGCCACATCTCTGGAGGAATCGATGACCACTGCGGTCAAGGACATGCTCGACACCTACCCGGCCGACCTGGGCGGGGTGGACCGAGAGAAGCTCGCCCGCTGTATCGAGGAATGCATCGCATGCGCTCAGGCGTGTACCGCGTGCGCAGACGCCTGCATGTCGGAGGAGATGGTCAACGAACTGACCAAGTGCATCCGCACGAACGCCGATTGCGCCGACATCTGCAACGCCACCGCCGCGGTGCTCTCCCGCCACACCGGCTATGACGCCAACGTCACCCGCGCGATCCTCCAGGCGTGCGCGACCGTCTGCAAAGCCTGCGGGGACGAGTGCGAACGCCATGCCGGCCAGCACGACCATTGCCGCGTGTGCGCCGAAGCCTGCCGTCGCTGCGAACAGGCGTGCAACGACCTGATCTCCTCCCTGGGCTGACCACTCCCGGCGGCGCCCACTCCGGGGGCATGAGGGCCGAGCCGTAAGCCCATGATTGCCCAGACGCGCACGCCCCGCGACGCATTCGCTGCTGGTCGGCAATGAGCGGTTCGCCTCTGGTTCCCCCGAGCACCCCAATCAGGATGCTGCGCGCCGCTGAGGCTGCGCCGGCCCAGAGCCCGTTCGCCGTGATGTTCGGCCGCTCCAACTCCCGCTTGGCGGCCGAAATCATCTTCGACCGTGGGCTGGGCGACTGTTCGTAGTCCGCACCGCCGGCCACGTGTCGGAGGTACTGGGGAGCATCGAGTACGCGGTGAGCGTGCTCGGCAGCCTGGTGGTGCTGCTCGGCCACGACGCGTGCCGGCGCGGTCGCAGCCACGCGCGCCGCCGTGGAGGACGGCACCACGGCCGGCGGCTACGTGAGAGACGTGATCGAGAGGGTGACCCCGAGGGTGCTCGCCGCACGCGCTGCCGGGTACGCTGAGGACGCCGACTTCATCACCGAGCACATCCGGCACACCGTCGACCTGCTCCTGGACCGCTCCCGGCTTCTGGCCGACGCCGCCGACACCGGCAAGGTCGCGCTCGTGGGGCTGTCCGACGGCACCGCACACCTGGTCACCGCCCGCAGCATCGACGTATGCCCGCATCTCCTGACGCGGTTCAGTCGCTGGACAGCGGCTCGCGCCGGCCGGGCGGCGCGTGCTCGGCGTATGCGCTGCCGTACGGCTAGGCCAAGCCGGTTCATGACCCGGCGGGCTCGGCGCGCATCGTCCGAGTCCAGGACCTCCAGCGCCGTCGACGTCGCCTCGACCGGGTGAGGAAAGTCCGCGGCCGCGGCGGCTCGGTACGCGGCATCGCGGCGCACTGCACGCTCGTCGACCGATACGTCGTCGGGTGAAGTGAAGGGGGCGGCACGGTGACGCAGCCGCGCATGGCACGCCAACCAATGGACCGAGCCCTCCTCACCACATCGTCCGGCCCACACGGACACCGAAACGGTGGACGCGGGCGCGAACTGGCGACCGGCGGCGGTCGTTCGCGTAGGACCGCGTCATGCCTGCGATACGTCGCCATGTTCCCGCGCAACCCGTATGACACGCCGGGTGATCGTCACGGTCGGGCCAGGTGCGCGGGGCTGTCTAGTCTCGCGGTGGCCGGCGGATGATGAACCAGAGCAACAACGCAATCATGGCGATGAGTTCAAGCCAGGCGAAGAAGACGGGGAGGCCAGTGGTCACGGCTGCCTCCGAGGTTGCTGGGAGGCATGAACGGTGATGCGGCCTTTGTCGTACGAGATGACGCGTGACCATTCGATGACTTGGCGGCGGCGGGCGATCCAGCTCGCCACCTTGGCGAGCAGAAAGGGTCCGCGTACTTCGTCGGTGGCGTAGCCAAGGCGGTGCGTCAGTCCGGTGGCTCCTACGATGATCGCCTGCAGCTGCCAGTGGTCGGCCCCGGAAGTGCGGACGACCCGGAGGTCGTGCACCGTCCCCAAGCGCTGTCCGCTTTCGTCGAGGACATCAGCATTGAGCAGCTCACTCGCCTTCACGATGCGCCCCGGGGATCCTTCCGACGAAACGGCGGCTCAGCAGCCGCTCCGCACGTCCCAGGCCGGGAAGCTCCTGGGCGCCGACGTCGATCTTCAGAGCGGGTCCGTACTCGCGTACGCGTGCGATGGGCACTTCCACAGGTGTGGCGCCGCCGGCGAGTCGGCCGGCGACGGCCGTCCACCAGCGCCCCAGGCGGCCTCCAAGGCGTTGTCCGAAGGCTCGCTGGCCGATCTGCAAGGCCGCAAGTACGGGCGGAGAGCCGTCCTCCGGCTCGTCGAAGCGCAGATCGTCGACCTTGCCGATCAGTGTGTCGCCGCTGTCGAGGACTTGCCGGTCGAGGATGTCCAGACCGATGTCGAGGCTGTCCATGGTCATGCGCCTGCCTTGGTTGCGATCAGGAGGGGCAAGGCCGCGACCGCACCGGCGGTCACGGCGAGGAGGTAGATCGTGCCCAGGGTGTTGGCCACGCGACCGTTGACCCGGTCGCCGAGGTAGCGCCGGTCGTTGGCGATGACGAGGATCGGCAGGAACGTCAACGGCAGCACCGCGGCGGCGAGGTAGACGGCGTAGATGGTGACCGTGATGGGGTTGACGGTGGTCAGGGCGACCGCCGCCGCGCCGAGGAGTGTGACGAGGAGAAGGGTGTGGAAGCGCGCCGCCTTGGCCGGCTGGGTCTCCTTGCCCCAGGTCCAGCCGAAGTGGTGTGCGATGGTGTAGCTGGAGGACAGTAGCGTCTCCAGGGTGGCGCCGAAGACCGAGCCGACGATCCCGATGATGGCCAAGGCGAAGCCAACCTGGCCAAAGGCCATGACCACCGGCAACACCGTCTGACTCAGGTGCTCGACCTGAATGCCGGCGGGCTGGAGCACCATGTACGCGACGGCCTGGATCCCGATGGCGAGGATGCCGCCGACCGCATAGCCCATCCAGGCGTTCACCCGGACTTCCAGGAGGTTGCGCGGGCGCCAGCGGTGCTCCACCGCCCCGGAGGAGAAGAAGAACACCTCGTACGGATTCATCTGCGCGCCGAGCAGGACGAGGGCGTAGAAGAAGTAGGTCGCATGCCCCTCGCCGCGCGGCACGACCGGATGGGTGGTGTCGTGCCACATTGCCCCCCAGTCGGGGCCGAACCACCACACGGCGGCGACGAAGACGAACAGAGCAAGACCCAGCAGGCCATAGAGCCGCTCCATGTAGGCGAACGGCAGCCGCCACACCACCAGCCATGCAAGGAAGGCAACCGGAGGCACCCACAGGAGGTAGTGGATATCGGCGAGCAGTTCGATCGCCAGGGCGACGCCGCACAGCTCGGCGATCACGGCGAGCGCGTTGACCAGGTAGGAGGCGATCACGGTGACCAGCCCCATACGTGCACCGGTGCGCTCGCGGATCAGGTCGAAGACGGTGCGGCCGGTGACGACCGCGATCCGGCCGGCCATCTCCGAGTACAGGGCGATGCCGACGACCGCGACGACGGTCACCCAGGCCAGGCCCAGGCCGAACCGGGCACCGACCAGGGCATCGGTGACCAGGTCACCGATGTCCATGAACCCGCCCATCGCGGTGAACACGCCGAGCAGCAGCGAGAAGACGCGCTTCACGTCGGTACCAGTTCCTCGAAGCGGCGAAGACGTTCCGACAGCCCCGGCAAGGGCTTGGCCAGACGGGGCAGGACCTGAAGGCGGCTTTGGCGGGCGGCGATCCGCAACTGGCTCAGCACACCCTGGACCTCATCGAGCAGACTGATCACATCACCACGCAGAGCGGTTGCCTCTCGGGTCGGTGGCTGGACCGACCCGAACTGAGTGCTCACGCTGCCCACCGCGCTTTCGAGCTGCGACAGTGTCCGGGAGGTGTACGGCCCGGGCGCCTTACCCTCCCCGGCAGCGCCAGCCAGCAGCCGTGCCGTCTCGATCGACGAGCGCACCGCCTGCGCGGTGTTCGCCACCTTTTCCCGATAATCACCCTCGGTACGCGAGGAACTTACGCAGCCGGCCAACAGCAACCCCGCCAGTGCGCCAGCCATCGCGAACACGACCAAGCCTGTCCACCGACGTGGTCCACCCAGCCGCCGTTTCCGCGTCGGAGGCGGCTCGGGCTCCGGCACCTCCACTGCGCCCCTCCTCTCGCCGCTTCGACAGACCCCTAAGAGGGTGGGCCATGCATGTCGGCACACCGAGGACGCGCGGCTTGCACGGCGTGTCACCGCCCGTTCGCGGCTCCGCACGGCCGCGAGGGTGAGTAGCACACGGCCCCACGGCATCGCGCGGGTCTGGTGCCCCCGTACAGATCCACGGCACGCCCGCTGTTATTGCCTGGGGCAGCTCATGACAAGCGGATGGCGATGCCCCATGCACGCTGCCAAGGAAGCGACGATCGAGCCTACGGCTCCGGCATCATCCCCACATTCACTGTCTGCCACTCTCACTGGGCGGCTGACGGCCTACTCACCACGTCGCGGAACGGCTGAGACAGCTACACGGCATGAGGGTGAAGGGCACCACTCAGGCCGCGCCAGGGTCATGCGATGGAGCGGTGGTGCTGTATTGCTGGAGGATGGTGTCACTGCCGGGCGGTCGTACTCCGCGAGCCGAGGGATCGAGAGGTCCGTTGTGGCTGTGGCCGACCTGGGGCGGGCTGGCGGCATTCGCCGCTGCGCTGCTGTTGGCGCGCATCCGCCCCTCGCCGGGAAGCCCGGCGGCAGCTCTGTGGCCGGGCGACGTGGCTTCCGCCGCCACAGCCCTGCAGGCGGTCGCCACCACCTCGGTGACCGTCACCACCCTCACCTTCAGCCTGACGGTGGTAACGCTCCAACTGGCATCCCAGCAGTTCTCCCCCCGGCTGCTGCGCCGCTATGCCCGAGACAGCGCCACCAAGACAGTGCTGACCGTGCTGACGTGCACCTTCGTCTTCACGATCACCACGCTGTCGTTCCTCGACACGAAGAACCGTGTTCCTGCCCCGGCACTGCTGGCTGCCATGGTCCTGGGCGTTACGTCGCTGACCGCGGTGCTGGCCTTCCTCACGCACATCGTGCGCGAGGTGCGGGTGGATTCCATGATGCAGGCCGTTCACGACGAGACAGCAACCGTGATCGGCATGTTCTACCCCGCTTACGACGATCCGCGCCCCCACTCACCGGACGACCTTCAGCTCGACGAAGCGACGGGGACGACGGTGTACTCGACGGACAGCGGGTTCGTACGTTTGGTCGATGTCCCCGCTCTCGTGGAGTGCGCCCGCCGCCGCAGCGCAGTTGTGCGCCTCAACGCACGGCCCGGCGACCTGGTGATCGCCCGAAGCCCGCTGGCCACCGTCTGGTCGAGTGAGCCGGGAGCCGGGGCTCCGGAACCGGAGGCGGACGGGGCGGCCGCTGCGATCAACTCGGCCGTCACGCTCGGGTACGAACGGACGCTCGACCAGGACGTGGCGTTCGGCTTCCGTCAGCTGGAGGACATCGCCGTCAAGGCCATGTCGCCGGGTATCAACGACCCGGTCACCGCGGCTGCCGCCGTGGGACAGATGGCCGACCTTCTGGTGCAGCTTGCCGACTGCCGGCTCGGTCCCACCGTGCACCTGGATCGCGACGGTGAGCCGCGTGCCATCGTGCCCGACCGGGACATGCGGTACTACCTTGTCCTGGCCTGCGGCCAGCTCAAGCGCTTCGCCGCCGGGGAGCCCACCGTCCTTGCCGCGCTCCTGCGGATGCTCCGAGACCTGGCGGTCCTCGTGCACGACCGCGAGCACGCCGGCGAAGTACGCCGCGCGGCCGACGCCGTACAGGCTGCTCTGTCTCCGGCCGTGTCGCAGGCCGATGCGGAGCAGGTGCATGACCTGCATAGGCGTGTCCTGATCGCCCTGGAGGGGCACAGCATGCGGGCGTATGCGGACCGCAGCGGTGAGACCCGCTCCGTTTGACCGCCGTCCGCGTCATGCTGCGGCGCTCTCCTTCTGGAGCGCCTTGATCAACTGGTCGCGGTTCATCTTCGATCGGCCCGGGATGTCCGCCTTCGACGCTCGCTCGTACAGCTCGGTCTTGGTGAGGTTCTCCAGGTTCTCCTTGCTGCGCCGGCCGCCGGCCTTCTTGCCCTGCTTCTTCCCCCGGTCGGGTTTGTCGCGGTGGGTGGGCAACCGGTGCAACTGGCCTGCGGGCTGCTCCTCCTTGCCTTCTGCTCTGGAGGAGCGGGCCTGTTCGACGCTGCGCTGGAGGGCGTCCATCAGGTCGATGACGTTCGTGGCCTCTGGCGGGCCGGCTTCGCTGACGATCTCCTGACCCTCGCGTTTGGCATCGACCAGGGCCTTGACGCGTTCTTCGGAGGCGTCGTGGAACCGCTCCGGATTCCAGTCCATGCTTAGGGCGTCGATCAGCTGCTGCGCGGTCTTTCGGCGGGTACGTCGCGGTGGTCCTGGCGATCGTGCTCATCCGGCCGGCATCGCTCCTGCTGTCGCTCATCGGCACGCACTTCGACCGCCGAGAGAAGCTGGTCGCCGCCTGGTTCGGGCCCAAAGGGTTCGCATCGGTCGTCTACGGGCTGCTCGTGCTTCAAGCCGGTATCCCGCAGGGCGAGCAGGCGTACACACTGATCGCGGTGTGCATCGCCTTCTCGATCATCGCCCACAGCAGCACGGACGTACCCATCGCCAGGCTGTTCGACGTCGACGACCTCGCCGGAATCCCGGACAAGAACGACGACGGTAATGTGGCCCGGCAGCGCTGAGCGTTGCTACGAGCATGAGGTCTGTTCATGTTTCAGTGGCTGTGGATCTTCGGCTGGTCGGCCGTGGTGCTGCCTCTCGGCGCGGCGCTGCTGGCCGGGCGTGCGCCACGGTGGCTACGGCGGGATGCCACGCAGGGCGCGCTCCGGGTGAAGGGCATTGGGGCGTTCGTTCTGTACCTCGGGACGACGCCCGGCTCCCCCAGCACGATCATCGCTCCGGCCACCGCAACCACCGAAGGAAGTGCAAAGGCTCCTTCACGAAGCTGCTCGGTCTCCGTGACCACGTCATCGTCGTCTGTATGGAATGCCTCGGTGACCTGGGGAATCAAGTCCTGGGCGGTGCCCTCGCCGCGTACTCTGCACACCCGAGGCACATGGAAGCCGAACACAGAACTCGCCATTTCTCCATTCTCTCAGCGGCCACTGACAGGTACCTCTGCCGCCCTTGTCCCAACCTGCGCCCGAGCCCGACCATCCAGAAGCAACGACAGCGAGGCCCCTGCCTCCGGATCACTGGGACCGCGACCACACAGCAGGACAGGGGCACCGTAAGGGCCATCGCCATGGACACCGGGCCGACGAGCGCTTTCCCGCTCAGGCAGTGACACCTGAGCCCTGCGAGCCGCAGAAGGCGGGCACAGCGACGTCGGACACCTGGACGAACAGGCGGCGTCCCCGACCAGTCAGATGCCCCATGACCGCGCCGCCCCGAGGGGCGACTGTTCACTGGCGCCTTCCCGAGGGCTGAGCAATGGCGCTAGCGCAAACATAGCCCGCTCTCGTCGCTACTCCGTCGGGAGCCGATCTTGTCGGGGTTGCACAATTGGGCGCGAACGGGCGCCCACAAGCCGGTATCGCCTCATCCCACACTGTCGGCATCGCCGCCCCGGGTCGGCGAGAGAGCAACGGCTGTCGGCTTCCGATCGCACCGGCTAACGCCGGGAACCCGCCCGACATCCACCTGACGACTATTCAGCAAAGTCAGCATTGGGTCTACCAAAGCTGCCTACACACGAACGCATCTTGGACTGCCAGTCGCTGGCACCAGAGACCCTGAACCGGATCGAGGGCGTCATTCCCCTTCGCGTTGCCCCGGGCAGTGGAACTCCCCCGAGAAGACACCTGCTCGTGGCATGGCAGTGCAGGTCAGCGCACCCTGCCCCGTGGTTTCAGTGCCACAGGTGGGAGTTCCGGAGCTGGCAGGCGACCCCCCGCATAGCCCTCCACTTCCCCGAAGCGGGAACCCTTCACCCAGTCCTCGCGAGCCTGTGCGATATCCTCGTGGGACCGCCCGATAAAGTTCCACCACATGACGATCTCCTCCTCGAACGGCTCGCCGCCCAGGAGCATCAGCCCTGCGTCGGATTCGGCGCGCAGGGGGAGGGACGTGCGGCCGCAGCCGAGGTAGAGCATGGAGCCGGGGAGGACCGGTACGCCGTCGACGTGGGCCTCGCCGGACATGGAGAGGACGGCGTACTCGAAGTCGGGGTCGAGCGGCAGATTCGTTTCCGTGCCGCGTGCCAGGGCGAGGTCGGCGCCGACCAGGGGGCTGTAGGTGGTGCCGGGTGAGAGGGCGCCGTCGAGTTCGCCGAGGACGACCGTGGCCGTCAGGCCGGGGGCCGTGACCCGGGGGAGGTCGGCGTGGTGCTGGAAGTGGGGGTCGACGTGGCGGTGGGCGTCGGGCAGGGCCACCCACAGCTGGGCGCCGTGCAGGAAGCGGGCGTGGGGGCGGGGGCTCTCCTCGGAGTGGGAGATGGCCCGCCCGGAGGTCATCAGGCCCAGTTCACGCGGGCGCACCGTCTGGAGGCTGCCCGTGCTGTCGCGGTGCAGGACCTCGCCCTCGTGGAGCCAGCTGACGGTCTGCAGGCCCATGTGCGGGTGGGGCGGCACCTGCATGCCGGGTTCGTCGGCGATGTCGTCGGGCCCGTAGTGGTCGACGAAGGCCCACGCCCCGACCATCCGGCGGCCGAGGTTGGGCAGCAGGCGGCGTACCTCGGTGGATTCACCGAGCTGTACGCGGCGGGGGCTCAGGAGTTCACGCACCGGCTCGGCGACGACGAATCCCCGGCCGCCGCAGACGGAGAGCGCGGCCTGACGGTCAAGGTTGCTCATACCGCCCAACCTAGTCGTGGGCGTCCCTCCGGCGCCGCGGTTTCTCACGGGTCGTCAGACCACCCGTATGCCAGGGCAACAACCACCGTAAAGCGGGCATATGACGTGCCATATGAAGACTCACATGCCCGAGCTCCGTGCCGCCGCCCGGCGTATGGGGCGCCGTCACT
The DNA here is from genome assembly GCF_001905885.1 of Streptomyces sp. CB03234. Taxonomy (GTDB): domain Bacteria; phylum Actinomycetota; class Actinomycetes; order Streptomycetales; family Streptomycetaceae; genus Streptomyces. Next base: position 22,157 of record NZ_LIYH01000009.1, read on the forward strand.
TCCTCACCGTGGCCGGTGCCGCGGCCGCCCTGGCGTTCACCACGCACCTGCCGGCCGCCGGTGCCGCGAGCCCGTCCGTGCTGGACGCCAGGAAGATCAACAAGTATCCGTTCACCCTCGGCGTCGCCTCCGGTGACCCGCTGCCGGATTCCGTCCTGCTGTGGACCCGGCTCGCGCCCAGTCCGTACGACCCGGACGGCGGCCTGCCGGCGCAGCGCGTGGAGGTGCAGTGGGAGGTCGCGTACGACGAGCAGTTCTACGCCGTCATCAAGAGCGGGACCGCCACCGCCCACCCGGAGTACGCCCACAGTGTCCATGTGGAGGTGCCGGGTCTCGACGAGGACCGCTCCTATTACTACCGCTTCCGGGCGGGCACCTGGATCAGCCCCGTGGGCCGTGCCCGTACCGCCCCTTCGCTCGCCTCCTTCTGGGTGCCCTCCCTGACCTTCGCCGCGGTCGCCTGCGCCGCCTATTTCGACGGCTATTACACGGCGTACAAGCACCTCGCCTCCGAGGACCTGGACATGGTGGTGCACCTGGGGGACTACATCTACGAGTACGGCGTCGACTCGGCCGGCGGGCACCGCGGCTACACCGACCGGCAGCTGCCCGCCCACTTCAACCACGAGACCGTCACCCTCCAGGACTACCGGCTGCGTTACGCGCTCTACAAGAGCGATGCCGATCTGCAGGCCGCGCACGCCGCGCACCCGTTCGTCGTGACCTGGGACGACCACGAGACGGAGAACAACTACGCGGGGGCGATCCCGGAGAACGCCGTGCCGCCCGAGGAGTTCCTGCTGCGCCGCGCCGCCGCGTACCGCGCGTACTGGGAGAACCAGCCGCTGCGGCCGCCGCAGCATCCGACGGGCCCCGACATGCGGCTGTACCGGCGGCTGCAGTTCGGGCAGCTGGCGCAGTTCGACATCCTCGACACCCGCCAGTACCGCTCCAACCAGGCCTACGGCGACGGCTGGCAGGCGCCGGGGCCCGAGTCGGAGGACCCGTCGCGCACCATGACCGGCACCGCGCAGGAGCGCTGGCTGCTGGACGGCTGGCGGGCGTCGGACGCGGTGTGGAACGTCGTACCGCAGCAGGTCACCTTCGCCCAGCGGCGCAACGTGCCCACGGCCGACTACAAGCTGTCCATGGACGCCTGGGACGGCTACCCCGCCTCCCGCAAGCGCATCCTGGACGGAGCGACCGCGGCGGGGGTGGACAACCTGATGGTCCTGTCCGGGGACGCGCACGTCGGATACGGCTTCGACCTGAAGGCCGACTTCAACAACCCCGCGTCCCGTGTCGTCGGCACCGAGATCTCCACGACGTCCATTTCCAGCGGCAGGGACGGCGCCCAGAAGCCCGGCAACTGGAACAGCCTCACCCAGGCCAACCCCCACCTGAAGTTCTATGACGGGCGCCGGGGCTACACCGTCATCAGGCTCGGCCAGGTCAGCGCCGACATCACCTTCAAGACCGTCTCCACCGTCACCAGACCCGGTGGCACGCTCAGTACGGCCGCCTCCTTCTCCACCGGTACGGGCACGCCGGGCCTCCACCGCGCGTGACGGCGGCCGGGGCGTCGTTCACCCGTTCGGCGCCACCCACGGGCACACCGTGCCCGCCCGGCATTCCATGGGGCCATGGGCGACCTCACCTCTGCGATACGGACCTCTCCGATACGGCAGCGGCGCCGCCGTCCGCCGCGCGCCGTCCTCGTCCTCGTCCTGGCGGCGGGCCCGCTCACCCTGACCGGCTGCACCGCCGACGCCCCGTCGCCCCGGGAGCGCGCGATGGCGGCGATCGACGCGCTCTGCGAGGACCTGGGGGCCCTGCGGGTGGACGCGGGCAAACTGGCCGGCCTCAGCCCCCGGTCGAGGGGGCACGACGAGCTCAGGGACCTGCGGGAGGACCTCGCCCACGACCTGGACCTGGTGAGGCGCAGCGCGCGGGGCGTGCGCAAGGCGCGGGCGGGGGCGGTCTCGGACGCGTACGACAGGGTCGGCCGAGCCATCGACGACCTGCCCGGCGGCGTCACGGGCGCGCAGGCCGCCAGGCTGATCAGACCTCACCTGGAGGCGCTGGACAACGCCATCGCCGCCTCTCAGGCGTCCGTGAAGTGCTAGCCGCGGTAGCCCTCCAGCAGCCGCAGCCAGACCTCGCTGATCGTGGGGTACGCCGGGACCGCGTGCCACAGGCGGGCGATGGGGACCTCGCCGGTGACCGCGATGGTGGCCGAGTGGAGCAGTTCGCCGACGGCCGGGCCGACGAGGGTGACGCCGAGGAGGACCTCGCGTTCGAGGTCGACCACCATCCGGGCGCGGCCGCGGTACCCGTCCGCGTACAGGCCGGAGCCGGCCACCGCGGCGAGGTCCTGGTCGACCGCCCGTACGCGGCGCCCCGCCGCCTCCGCTTCGGCGAGGGTGAGGCCCACGGACGCGGCCTCGGGGTCGCTGAAGACGACCTGCGGTACGGCGGCGTGGTCGGCGGTCGCGGCGTGCGCGCCCCAGGTGCCGGTGTCGAGGGGGGCGCCGCCGTCGGCACGGACGCCGATGGCGGCGCCCGCGATACGGGCCTGGTACTTGCCCTGGTGGGTGAGGAGGGCCCGGCGGTTGACGTCGCCGACCGCGTACAGCCAGTCGCTGCCGTCGACCAGGCAGCTGTCGTCGACCGACAGCCAGGAGCCCGGTTCCAGGCCGACCGTCTCCAGGCCGAGGTCGTCCGTGCGGGGAGCGCGGCCGGTGGCGAAGAGGACCTCGTCGGCCTCGACGCGCTCGCCGTCGTCCAGGACGAGCGTGACCGGCCCGGTGGGGTGCGGGCGCTCGACGGCGGTGACGGAGACGCCGGTACGGACGTCCGCGCCCGCCTCGGTGAGCGCGTCCGCCACGTGCTCACCGACGAACGGCTCCATGCGTGGGAGCAGGCCCCGCCCTCGTACCAGCACGGTGACGCGGGAGCCGAGCGCCTGCCAGGCGGTGGCCATCTCGGTGCCGACCACTCCCCCGCCCACCACGACGAGCCGGCCGGGCACGTGCCCCGCGCTGGTCGCCTCGCGGCTGGTCCATGGCCGGGCGCCGGCGAGGCCCGGCAGGTCGGGCAGGACGGCGCGGCTGCCGGTGCACAGGGCGACGGCGTGCCGGGCGGTGAGGACCTGCCGTTCGCCGCCGGGGCCCTCGACGGTGACCCTTCTGCTGCCGTCCAGCCTGCCGTGGCCCCGGTGGAGGCGGGCGCCGATCGAGCCCAGCCAGCCGGCCTGGCCGTCGTCCTTCCAGTGCGACACGTACGCGTCGCGGTGGGCGAGCACCGCGGGGGCGTCCAGGGGTCCCCGTACGGCCCCGCGCAGGCCGGGGACCTTCCGGGCGTCGGAGCGGGCGATCGCCGGGCGCAACAGTGCCTTGCTGGGCATGCAGGCCCAGTAGGAGCATTCGCCGCCGACCAGTTCGCTCTCGACCACCGCGACGCTCAGCCCGGCCGCTGCGGCCCGGTCCGCCACGTTCTCGCCGACCGGGCCCGCGCCCACCACCACGACGTCGTACTCCACCGTTTCGGTCATGGGGTCAGTCTGGTGGGACGTGTGCGCCGTGGCCACATGGGCAGTCGGAATAGCGCGGCTCCGGGCGCGGTTGTCCGGGGCGATGCGCCCATACACCGGGAAGAGGTAGGCAGCATGAGCACCGTAGAGCTCACCAAGGACAACTTCGATCAGGTGGTCACCGACAACGATTTCATCCTGATCGACTTCTGGGCTGCCTGGTGCGGACCGTGCCGTCAGTTCGCCCCGGTCTTCGAGAGCGCGTCCGAGCGCCACCCCGACCTGGTGTTCGCCAAGGTCGACACGGAGGCGCAAGCGGAGCTGGCCGCGGCCTTCGACATCCGGTCCATCCCGACGCTGATGATCGTCCGGGACAACGTCGCCGTGTTCTCCCAGCCGGGGGCGCTGCCCGAGGCGGCCCTGGAGGACCTCATCGGGCAGGCCCGCAAGCTGGACATGGACGAGGTGCGCAAGTCCATCGAGAGCGGCAAGGCCGGGGCCTGACACAGACCCCTTCGGGCGGCGCAGGCCCTTTCGGGCGGCGCAAACCCCTTCGGGCGGCGCAAACCCCTTCGGGCGGCGCAAGTCCCTTCACGCGGCACAGGCGGCGGCGCCCCGGCTCGGGGCGCCGCGCTCAGCGCTCCAGTACCAGCGCCAGGCCCTGGCCCACGCCGATGCACAGCGCCGCGAGGCCCGTTCCTGAGCCCGCGGCCGCCAGCTGGTGGGCCACGGAACCGGCCAGGCGGGCGCCCGAGGCACCCAGCGGGTGGCCGATGGCGATGGCGCCGCCGCGCGGGTTGACCACCGCCGGGTCCAGCTCGGGCCACTCGGCGAGGCAGCCCAGCGACTGGGCGGCGAACGCCTCGTTCAGTTCGAAGGTGGTGAGGTCGGCGAAGGTGCGGCCCGCCTTGGCGAGGGCGCGCTGGACGGCCTCCACCGGTCCGAGGCCGAACAGCTGCGGCTCGATGCCGGTGACGGCGGAGGCGCGGACACGGGCGAGCGGCTCGCGCCCGCAGGCCTTCAGGCCCTCCTCGTCGACCAGCAGCAGCGCGGCGGCACCGTCGTTGAGCGGCGAGGCGTTGCCGGCCGTCACGGTGCCGGTGCCGTCGGTACGGAAGGACGGCTTCAGCTTGGCCAGCGCCTCCATGGACGTGTTCTCACGGATGCACTCGTCGCGCGTGAGGTCCACTCCCCCGTACGGCACGACCTCACCGTCGTACAGTCCCGCCGCCCAGGCGGCGGCGGCCTTCTGATGGCTCGTCAGGGCGAAGGCGTCCTGCTGCTCGCGGGTGATCGTGTGCTTGTCGGCGATCAGTTCGGCACCCTCGCCGAGGGAGACGGTCCACTCGGCGGGCATCTTCGGGTTGGTCATGCGCCAGCCGAGGGTGGTCGAGTGGAGCTGCTGGTGGCCGGCGGGGAAGGCCCGCTCGGGCTTCTGGAGCACCCAGGGCGCCCGCGACATCGACTCGACGCCACCCGCGAGGACGACCGACGCGTCGCCGACGGCGATGGCCCGCGCGGCCTGGATGACGGCTTCCAGCCCTGAGCCGCACAGGCGGTTGACGGTGACACCGGGTACGGAGACGGGGAGTCCGGCGAGCAGGACGGCCATGCGGGCCACGTCGCGGTTGTCCTCGCCGGCCCCGTTGGCGTCGCCGAAGTACACGTCGTCGAGGCGGGCGGGGTCGAGGGCGGGCGTGCGGTCCATCAGCGCCCTGACGACATGAGCGGCCAGGTCGTCCGGCCGTACGGAGGAGAGGGCACCCCCGAACCTGCCGATCGGCGTGCGGACGGCGTCGACGATGTAGACGTCGCGGATGCTCATCGGGTGCTCTCCCACCATGACCTCGACTGTTCGCCAGGTGAAGTATTCTTCATCTCCTGGCTCGCTCGAGTCTCCGCCCCCGCCCCGCCCCGTGTCAACGGATGCCCGCTCGGGGAGCGGGCGCCGTCACCGGATACGTGCGGACAGGCCGTAGTCGAGCTCCGCGCCGTCCACCAGCAGGGCCTCCACGGTGCGGGTCTCGGGGTCGATGTCGGCCTCCATGCCCTCGCCCACGTAGCGGGGGTAGCCCGACGCGCCCGTCTGGCCGGTGGCCTCCACGACGGCCGAGCGGATCGCGCTCTGCGCGAGGTGCGCCGCGTCGCGCCCCTCCACGTGCTCGGGCACCAGCAGGATCTCGAAGCGCTGCGGATGTGTGCTCATGCAGGCGACGCTAGAGACGTTCCGCGCGCTACGCACCTCAGGTGGACTCAGGTGGATTCGCGGTGGATCGCGCGGGCGCCCATCAGGTCGTGCCCCTCAGGCGTACGGCCGGGATCGGCGACCGCCCGGTCGACCAGCTCGGCCAGGTGCTGGCCGGTCTCCATGTCGATCCGGACCGTGCTCAGCCGGGGCCGCAGCAGCCTGCCGAGCAGCAGGTCGTCGGCGCCCATGACGGCCGTGTCGCCCGGGACGGAGACCCCCGCGTCCTGCAGGGCGCGCATCAGGAGCATCGCGTACTCGTCGTTGTACCCGAAGACGGCGTCCAGGCCCAGGTCGGGCCAGCGGGCGGCGAGGGCCGCGGCCGACTCCTCCGTATAGGCCAGGGACAGCGGTACGACCTCGGCGCCCGTGCGCGCCGCCGCGCGGCGCACCCCGTCGAGGCGGGGCCCGGAGAACAGTTCCAGGCCGGTCTCCTCGGGTACGACCACACCGATGCGCCGGTAGCCGCGCTCCAGCAGGTGGGCGCCCGCGCAGGCGCCCACCCGGCTCTGGTCCATGGCCAGGGCGTGGGCGCCCTCGACGGGCCGTGGACCGAGCGTGATGACCGCCCTGGCGCCGGACCGCTTGAGGACCTCGACGCCCTGCGGGGTGAGCGCCACCTCGCCGAGCGACACGACGGCGACGGGACGCAGCTCCGCCCAGGCACGGGCCGCCTCGTCGCCGTCCAGGCCCATGCTGCCGTACTGCACGACCGTGTAGTCGAGGCGGCGCAGCGCCCACTGCAGCTCGTTGAGGAAGTGACCGTAGAGCGGGCCGACGGGGATGTGCGCGGTGGGCAGCAGCACGATCCGGGTGTGGCCGGCGCGCAGGCTCCGGGCGGCGGCGTGCGGGACGTAACCCAGTTCCTCGGCGGCCTGCCGGACGCGGAGGCGGGTCGGTTCGCTGATCCGTACGGCCGAGGTGTTGTTGAGCACGTACGAGACGGTGGCCCGGGAGACACCGGCCAGCCGCGCGACATCGGCGCTGGTCGGCACCGGGCGTGGGGCCGGAGGCCCGGCGGACGGCCGGGGAGGTGTCTGGGTCATCGCTCTCGGCATCTTTCCAGACCGGCCCCCGCGCGGGTCCGGCGGATGGCCGGAAAGGGGTGTCGCCCGGTCCTCCACCTCTTACCGCGCGGCCACGGTGGCGGCGTCGGAGCGGTGGACCGGCCGCCCCGGTCACGCCGTCGTGACCGCCGCGAAGGTGTCGCGGAACGCGCCGAGGGTCGTCGCCCCGCGCGTACGGTCCAGGACCGCGAAGACGACCTCCTCGAAGTGCCGGGCGAACCGGCCCTCCCCGGTCAGCAGTGTCCGGAACGCGGCCGCCACCTGTCCGGGGTCGTTGCGGAAGACCCCGCAGCCCCACGCGCCCAGCACCAGGCGCCGGTAGCCGCACGCCGCCGCCGTTTCCAGCACGCGTTCCGCGCGCGAGGCGAGCGCGGCCGGGATGCGTCCGGCGTCCTCGGGCGTACGGCTGGTGATCACCCCGGCGTTGGGTGCGGGTGAGGTGAGGAATCCCACCTGGTACGGGGAGTTGAGCAGCCGTCCCCGGTCGTCGCGGAAGACCGGCACGCCGGCTGGGGGTACCTGCCATGCCGAAGGCTATGGGGGAGGATGACCCGGTCGGTGTAGAAGGGGCTGCGTTCGGCGCGGTGGTGGTCGTAGAACTCCGGGACGCGCAGGAGCGTGGCGTACAGCGCCGAGGCGCGGCACAGGTCCTCCTCCTGCGCCTGTGCGCCGTTCAGGTAGCCGCCGCCGGGGTTGCGGGCGGAGGAGAAGTTGAGGACGGCGACGGGCCCGGGGCCCGCCTCGGTGAGCCGCCTCGCCGCCTCCAGGCTGGACTCGGCCGTGACCTCGAAGCAGGTGGTCCGGTCGGTGTCCGGGGTCACCGGGACCGGCCCCGGGCCGTACATCGCGGTCCCTTCCAGGGAGGCGGTGACCTCGGGGCCTATGGAGACCGGCCGGCCGTCGGGGGCCTGGTACCGGCCCACGGCGACGATCTCCTCGGTGTCCTTCGCGATCCCTCGCAGACGTGCACTCATACCCGGCATGGTCGACAATCATTCAAGCGTGCGGCAACCGGATTTCCGTCCCTGAGGGCACTCTTGTGCGATCACGGACCGGTGGCTTAGGTGGGACGGAACGCCTTTGGACAGGCTTTCGACAGGAGGAGCCCGTATGCCACTGAGCGACATGCCGGACAGCGGCGGTCCGCTCGCCGAGGACGAGGCCGAGGACCTGCTGCGCTGCATCTGTTTCAAGACCGGCCCCCCGCGCACGGTCGGGGTCGAACTGGAGTGGTTCGTCCATGACCTGCACATCCCGCAACTCCCCGTCACCCCCGACCGGCTCCGTACCGCATTCGACGGATTGCGGAGCCTGCCGCTGACGTCGGCACTCACCTTCGAACCCGGCGGGCAGCTGGAGCTCAGCTCGCCGCCCGCCGCGTCCCTCATGGAATGCGTCACCACCGTCTCGGCCGATCTGGCGGCCGTACGGACCGCGTTGGGCGCCCTGGGTCTCACCCTCACCGGCGCGGGTACCGATCCCTGGTACCCGCCTCGCGACCGGCTGCTCTCCGCACCGCGCTACGACGCGATGGAGAGGTACCTGGACCGTACGGGTCCGGCCGGGCGCGCCATGATGCGTGACTCCGCCTCCGTCCAGGTCTGCCTCGACGCCGGGCACGAGGAGCCCGGACCGCTGGGCTTCGAGCGGCGCTGGCGGCTGGCCCACCTGCTGGGCCCCGTCCTGGTCGCCGCGTTCGCCAACTCCCCCACCCTGCACGGCAAACCGTCCGGTCTGCGGTCCACCCGGCAGGGGCTGTGGGCGGACCTGGACCCGGTACGGGGCGTGGCGCCGGACATCGGGCGGGAGCCGCGCGCCGCGTGGGCGGCGCATGTGCTGGACGCGCCGGTGATGTGCGTCCGGGGCGGGGACGGACCATGGGCGGTGCCCGAGGCGCTGACCTTACGGGAGTGGCTGCGGTACGGGGAGCCGAGGCCCGCCACCCGGGCGGATCTCGACTACCACCTGACCACGCTGTTCCCGCCCGTCCGGCCGCGCGGGCACCTGGAGCTGCGCATGATCGACGCCCAGCCGGGCGAGGACGGCTGGATCGTGCCGCTGGCCGTCACGGCGGCGCTGTTCGACGACCCGGAGGCGGCCGAGGCCGCGTACCGCGTGGTCGGGCCCCTGGCGGCATCGGCCACCTCTGCCGCGCCACCACGCGACGCGCTGTGGCGCGGCGCATCGCGCGACGGTCTGACCGCGCCCGCGCTGCACGAGGCCGCCGTCGCCTGTTTCGCGCTCGCGCTGGAGGCGCTGCCCCGGAGGGGCGCCACCACCGCCGTCCTGGACGCGGTCGCCGCGTTCCACGAGCGCCATGTCGTACGGGGCCGGTGCCCCGCCGACGACCAGTTCACCCCCGAGACCGTGACCGAGACCGCGACCGGAACCGGGACACCCGGGAAGGACAGCCGTACATGACGGACCCCGAGAAGCTCAGGCGGCAGGCGCTGGACGCGCTGACCACCGCCCGGGCCCGCACCGCCCTGCTCACGAGCTGTGTCGACGACGGTGAACTGACCGCCCAGCACTCGCCGTTGATGTCCCCGCTGGTGTGGGACCTGGCCCACATCTCCAACCAGGAGGAGCAGTGGCTCTGGCGCGCCGTGGCGGGGCGTGAGGCGCTGCGCCCCGAGATCGACTCGGTCTACGACGCGTTCGAGCACCCCCGGGCCACCCGGCCCACGCTGCCGCTGCTGGCGCCCGCCGAGGCGCGTGCGTACGCCTCCGACGTACGCGACCGGGTCCTCGACGTGCTGGAGCGCACCCCGCTGGAGGGCGGCCGGCCGCTGGTCGACGCGGCGTTCGCCTTCGGGATGGTCGCCCAGCACGAGCAGCAGCACGACGAGACGATGCTGATCACGCATCAGCTGCGGCGCGGTCCCGCCGCGCTGGACGCCCCGGAGCCGCCGCCGGGACCGGGCACGGCGGGTCTGCCCGCAGAAGTGCGGGTGCCGGGCGGGCCGTTCACCATGGGCACCTCGGCCGAGCCCTGGGCGCTGGACAACGAAAGGCCGGCGCACGCGCGCGTGGTGCCGGAATTCTTCATCGACACGGTGCCCGTCACCAACGGCGCGTACATGGCCTTCATCGCCGACGGCGGCTACCGCGACGAGCGCTGGTGGGCGCCGGAGGGCTGGGCGCAGATCCGGGAGCACGGCATCGGAGCGCCGCTGTTCTGGCGCCGGGAGGGCGGGCAGTGGCTGCGGCGCCGGTTCGGTGTGGTGGAGCCGGTGCCGGAGCAGGAGCCGGTGCTGCACGTCAGCTGGTACGAGGCCGATGCCTACGCCCGCTGGGCGGGGCGCCGGCTGCCGACCGAGGAGGAGTGGGAGAAGGCCGCCCGCCACGACCCGGTCTCCGGCCGCTCGCTGCGCTACCCGTGGGGCGACGACGACCCGACGCCCGAGCACGCCAATCTGGGCCAGCGCCATCTGCGTCCGGCGGCCACCGGAAGCTACCCGGCCGGGCAGTCCCCGTTCGGCGTGCGGCAGTTGATCGGCGACGTGTGGGAGTGGACGTCGAGCGACTTCCTCCCGTACCCCGGTTTCGTCGCGTTCCCGTACAAGGAGTACTCGGAGGTGTTCTTCGGACCGGCGCACAAGGTGCTGCGCGGCGGTTCGTTCGCCGTCGACCCGGTGGCGTGCCGGGGGACGTTCCGCAACTGGGACCTGCCGGTGCGGCGGCAGATCTTCTCCGGGTTCCGCACCGCGAGGGACGCCTGATGTGCCGCCATATCGCCTACGTGGGCCCGGCGGTGCCACTCGGTGAGGTGCTGGTGGAGCCGCCACACGCCCTGTACCGGCAGTCCTGGGAGCCGAGGCGTCAGCGGTACGGGACGGTGAACGCGGACGGCTTCGGCGTCGGCTGGTACGCGGACGGGGCCGGAGTCGGGGACAGGCACGGGGACGGGGAGCGCGATCCCGTACCGGCCCGTTACCGGCGCGCCGGGCCCATCTGGGCCGATCTGTCGTTCGCCGACCTGGCCCGGGTGGTGCGCACCGGGGCCCTGCTGGCCGCCGTCCGGGACGCCACGCTGTCCGGTGCCGACGCGGAGGCGGCCGCCGCGCCGTACGCCGCCGGGCCGTGGCTGTTCAGCCACAACGGCGCGGTCAAGGGCTGGCCCGGCTCGCTGGGGCGGCTGGCGGCGCGGCTGCCCGCCGAGGAGGTGCTGTCGCTGGAGGCCCGAAACGACTCGGCCCTCGTCTGGGCGCTGGTCCTGCACCGCCTGCGGGACGGCGACGAGCCGGCGCAGGCGCTGGCCGAGGCGGTGTACGAGGTCGCCGACGCGGCTCCGGGTTCGCGGCTGAACCTGCTTCTCACCGATGGCGAGACCATCTGCGCGACCGCCTGGGGCGACACCCTGTGGTACCTGGCCGAGCCCGCCCGGCACCGCACGGTCGTGGCCTCGGAGCCGTACGACGACGATCCGGGCTGGCGAGAGGTCCCCGACCGCACGGTCCTCGCCGCGACCCGTTCCGATGTTCTTCTGACCCCGCTCAAGGAGCCCGCCGCGTGAGCCCGTTCCTGCTGACCCGCACCCTGCCCGAGGACGCCACCGGCGCCGATCTGCGCGCCGACGTCCTGCACGGCCTGACCCGTACGCCGAAGGACCTGCCGCCGAAGTGGTTCTACGACGCACGGGGCAGCGAACTGTTCGAGGAGATCACCCGGCTGCCCGAGTACTACCCGACCCGGGCGGAGCGGGAGATCCTGGTCGCCCGGGCGGCGGAGATCGCCCGGGTCACGCGGGCCCGCACCCTGGTGGAGCTGGGCTCGGGCTCGTCGGAGAAGACCCGTCATCTGATCGACGCGCTGCTGCCGGGGCTGGAGAGCTATGTTCCGGTGGACGTCAGCGAGAGCGCGCTGCGCGGTGCGGCGGAGGCGCTGACCGGCGAGCACCCCGGGCTGCAGGTCCACGCGCTGATCGCCGACTTCACCCGGGGCCTGGCCCTGCCGGGCACGCCGGGGCCCCGGCTGGTCGCCTTCCTGGGCGGCACGATCGGCAATCTGCTGCCCGAGCAGCGGAAGCTGTTCCTGCGGTCCGTGCGGTCGCTGCTCTCGCCCGGCGACGCGCTGCTGCTGGGCACGGACCTGGTGAAGGACGAGGAGACGCTGGTCGCGGCGTACGACGACGCGGCGGGCGTGACGGCCGAGTTCAACAAGAACGTGCTGGCCGTGCTGGCGCGCGAGCTGGGCGCGGACGCCGATCCGGCCGACTTCGACCATGTCGCGGTGTGGGACCGGGACAGGGAGTGGATCGAGATGCGGCTGCGGGCCCGCCAGGCGCTGACCGTGAAGATCCCGGAGCTGGACCTGGCGGTCACCTTCGAGGCCGGGGAGGAGATGCGTACGGAGGTGTCGGCGAAGTTCCGTCAGGAGGGGGTGCGCAGCGAACTGGCGCGGTCCGGGATGGAGTTGGCGCACTGGTGGACGGATGAGGAGGGGCGGTTCGCGCTGTCGCTGGCGACGGCGGTCTGAGCGGCCCGGGCCAGTGCGCGGCGGTCCGTGTGGCGGTCGGCGGGGATCGGGGGCAGGAGCCGGATCTCCGCGGTCAGCCCACGGGCCGTCGCGACCCGCCACAGCGACGCGGTGAGCGGGTCGTCGCCGACGAAGGCCGCCGGGCCGGTCGGGCGGTAGGTGATGCGTACGGGCCGGACGGCGGCGCCCGCGTCGAGCGCGGCCTGGAAGGCGGCGGGCCGGAACCGGCCGTGGGCCCGGCCGCACCAGGTGGAGCCCTCGGGGAAGACGACCACGCGGGAGCCGCCGCGCAGGGCCTCCGCGATGTGCCGGACCGTGCCGGGCAGGGAGCGCAGCCGGTCGCGTTCGAGGAACAGGGTGCCGCCACGGGCGGCGAGCGGGCCGAGCAGCGGCCAGTGCCGTACCTCGCTCTTGGCGAGCATCCGGCCCGGCAGGACGGCGGCGACGAGCGGTATGTCGAGCCAGGAGACGTGGTTGGCGACCACGAGCTGCGGCCCCTTCCCCGGTACGCCGCCGGTGATGCGTACGCGTACGCCGAAGGCCCGGAGCACCGTCCGGCACCAGAGCCGGGTGGCCCGCTCGCGGGCGGCGCGGCCGAGGGGCGCGGTGAGGGGCGCGAGGAGCACGCCGGCGAGCACGGCCAGGACGCCGGCCGTCAGCCGCGCGACGGCCCTGGCGCCGGTGGCCTTTCGCGTCGTACGGGCACAGTGGCGGGGCGTGCAGGGCGCGCTGGGCAGCCAGGCGCTCATCACGCGGGGGCGAGGGAGAGGAAGTGCCGCAGGTAGCGGGGGTTGGTGCGGCGCAGCGACAGCAGGACGTACAGGTCGGCGACGCCGAAGTCGGCGTCGTGGGCGGGCGCCCCGCAGACCCAGGCACCCAGGCGCAGGTAGCCGCGCAGCAGGGGCGGGAGCTCGGTGCGGCCGGCGGGCCGGGCGACGCCCTCGGCGGACCAGAGCTTGTGCGGGGTGACCCAGTACTCCTCGGGGGCCAGGTGCTTGGCCTTGACCGTGTCCCAGGTGGCGGCGGCGAGGGCGCCGCCGTCGGCGAGCGGGAGGGAGCAGCAGCCGGCCAGCCAGGTGTGGCCGGTGCGGGTCATGTAGCGGGCGATGCCGGCCCAGATGAGGGAGATCACGGCGCCGTTGCGGTGGGCGGGGTGGACGCAGGAGCGGCCGACCTCGACGAGGTCGTCGCGGACTGGGGCGAGGCGGCTGAGGTCGAACTCGCCCTCGGAGTACAGCCGGCCGACGATACGGGCGCGCTCGGGCGGGAGCAGCCGGTAGGTGCCGACGACGTCGCCGGTGGCCTCCTCGCGTACGAGGAGGTGGTCGCAGTACGCGTCGAACTCGTCGCCGTCCAGGCCCGGTTCCGGCCCGTCGAGGCGCGCCCCCAGTTCGCCCGCGAACACCTGGTGGCGCAGCCGCTGGGCGGCGCGTACCTCCTCCTGGTCCTGGGCGAGCGAGACGACGTAGCGGGGCTGCGGCGCGGCGGGCGGGGCGGGTGCGAGGGTGGCGGGGGATGCGGGCATGGCGGTCTCCTGTGCCGGAGGGAAGGGCCCGGACCTCGGCTGCGGCGGCCCGGCTCCTTACTTCTTCCGTGGCCGGCTGGATTCGACATGACCGCGCGGCGGAGCGCGGATGTGCGACGGCTGAATGCCCGGTACGCGGCCCGGTCCGGGGCCCCGCGCCGCCGGGCCGGCGCCCTCACAGGTACGTCGTACACCACCGCCCGTGCGCGCCCCGGGCCGGCGCCCTCACAGGTACGTCGTACACCACCGCCCGTGCGCGCCCCGGGGCGGCGCCCTCACAGGTACGTCGTACACCACCGCCCGTGCGCGCCCCGGGGCGGCGCCCTCACCAGTACGCCGTACACCGCCGCGCCCCTCGGCACGGGCGCACCCACCGCGCCGGGGCGCGCCAAGTCGGTGACACGGACGGCCACCGCCAGGCCGTTCCCCCGGCGCGGCGAGCGCCGCCGGGCGGGGCCGGTCCGGGTCACGCCGGCGCCGCCCCCGGCACGGCACATCCGCCGGGCCGGACGCTGAACCGACATCGCGGACAGCCGCCGCCCGGGCCGCTCCCCCCGCGGGGCGAGCGCCACAAGGCCGTCGAGGTACCGCCGGGGCGACGGCGCCAGGGCCGGGGCGGGGCGCACGCACCGCGCAGGGGCGCCGCTCAGGGGCGGGGGCCCCGGCGGAGGGCGGGTCAGCGGTCGCCGGACAGGGTGGCGGTGATCTTCGCCGAGGCGGTCTTCGCGGCACGTTGGGGGGACTCGCCCTCCAGGACCGCCGTCATGTACGGCTTGATGGGGTTGGCCGCTTCGACGGCCGCCCATTCCGGCGAGTTGGGGGTCGCCCGGCCGCGCGCGGCGCCCGCGGCCATCGCCGCGGTGGCTTCCCGGCCTTCGACGGCGGAGGCCAGGGACGACTTGTTGGGGACGTAGTTCATGGTGCGGGCGAGGTCGGTCTGCCACTGCTCGCCGGCCAGGGCCGTGACGACCGATATGGCGGCGTGCCGGTCGCGCGAGTTCAGCGGGACGATCAGGTCGGAGCCGCCGGTGAAGACCGCGCACGGCTTGTCGGCCGTTCTGCCGGGGATCGGGAAGAAGCCGAGCTTGCCCTTGAGGGCCGGGTTCCGTTCCTCGATGGCGGCCGCGGCGTTCGGCGGCGCGATGATCTGGGCCACGTCTCCCCTGGCGAAGACCTGGGCCTGCGGCGGGGTCTCCTCGTCCGCGTCCTTGGGGCCCTCGCCGAGTTCCTGGAGCTCCTTGTAGACGTCCATGCCGCGCAGGGCGGCGGGGCTGTCGAGGGCGCCCGTCCACTTCCCGTTCTTCTCGACCGCGAGTTCGCCGCCCTCGTCCCAGATGAACCCGGCGAGGGTGTACCAGTCCTGCCCGGCGAGGTAGATGCCCTGTGTGCCGCCGCCGCTGTCGTTGAGCTTCTCGGTGTCCTCCAGCCACTCCTCGCGGGTCTTGGGCGGCGCTTCGATCCCGGCCCGGTCGAACAGGTCCTTGTTGTAGATGACGACCCGGTTGGCCGCGTACCAGGGGATGCCGTACTGGGCACCGTCGACCCGGCCGGGTTCGGCGAGGCCGGGGAGCCAGTCCTCGTAGCCGAGGTCCCGCACCGATTCGAGCGTCAGGTCGTACAGCAGGTCGGTGTCGGCGTACTGGGCGACCTGCGTGTTGCCGACCTCGATGACGTCGGGCGCGTCGTCGCTCTGCAGCGCGGCGGTGACCTTCTTGCCGATGCCGGTCCACTCCTGGAAGGTGACCTCCAGGTTGATGCCGGGGTGCTCCTTCTCGTACGCCGTGGTGAACCGCTTCAGGAAGTTGTCGGACACGCTGCCCTTCATCAGCCACACGGTCACCGTGCGGGGGCCGCCCGCCTCTTCGCCCGGCAGCAGCCCGCAGCCGGTCAGGGTGGGCGAGGCCAGGGAAACGAGCGCGCAGGCGCAGGCCAGGAAGCGCTTCTTCACGTAGGTCACCTTTTGCGTGTGCAGGGAGAGTTGACCCGGCGTGGGGGGAAGCGAAGCGGGTTCGCCGCGGGCGTGATGGCTGGATTTTGGTATGGACCAACGGGTGGGTCAAGGGGCGGGGGTCAACGGGCGCGGCGCACCCGGCGGCTCACGCCCGCGTGCGCCGGAGCAACGGGGGCAGCACGGGCAGGCCCCGCGCCACGCGGGCCGCCACCGCCGCGTACGCGACCCCCGCGGCCAGTGACGCCAGCAGCGCGAGCCAGCCCGAGAACTGGTCCACGCGCGGGTAGACCTGCCAGTGGACGACGTAGATGTACAGCGAGCTGCCGGCCAGCAGGCCCGCGACCCGGCTGACCGGACCCGGGCTCGGCAGACGCGGCACCCATACGAGCAGGACGAAGCCCGACACGATCAGTGCCTCCCGCGCCGGTTCGCCGGAGAAGAACCCGGGGACGGTGAGCAGGGCGGCCGCGGTGACCAGGAGCCGTTGCCGTACGGTGCTCGCCTTCGCGGCGGCCCAGCCGAGGGCGAACAGCCAGGGCACGACGAACGCCGTCGGCAGGTGGATCCGGTCGCGGAGGCCGAGGACGTCGTACCGGGTGAGGAGCGCCAGCGCGGCGAGGGCCATGGGGAGGCCGAAGGGGTGGCGCCGCTCCAGCCGGTCGACGGCCGGGACGGCGAGCAGCGCGGTGACGGCGAGCAGCAGGAAGACGAGGACCTCGATGAACCAGAAGGGCGCCACATGGCCCTCGCGCGGCGGGAGGAAGCTTTCGAAGAGGAGGAGGGTGGCGAGCCCGTAGTCCTCGGTGAGGAGCAGCATCAGGGCGGTCCAGGCCATGGTGGGTACGACGACGCGTGTGATGCTGCGCCGCACGTGGCGGACGCGTTCGCGGCGCCCGGCGGATGTCAGGTGGAAGCGGGCGAGGTTGAACCCCGCGACGGCGAGCAGCAGGTGGGCGCCGCCCTTGATGTGGAAGACGGGGATGTGCGAGCCGACGACGCAGACGATCGCGAAGGCGCGCAGCGCGATGCTGGTGTCCAGGGTGCGCAGGGCCTTCCCGGCCTTCCCCGGCTCTCTTCCCGGTGCCTGGAGCAGTTCGCGGATCGGGAGGGTGTGCCAGTGGGGCGGGAGGTGGCCGAGGGTCTGTTCGAGGTTCAGGGACATCTCGACGTACGAGAGCGAGTCGCCGCCCAGGCCGGTGAAGGTGCTGTCCTCGGTGACGTCCGGCCGGTCGAGGACCTCGGCGTACAGCCGGCACAGCCGCGCCGCGTCGACGGGCCCCGTCGGCAGCGGGGCGTCGGTGGATATCAGGTCGCGTACGGCCCGGTAGTCGGGCTTTCCGGAGGCCAGCCTAGGGAGTTCGGGGAGGAGGTGGACGTGGACGGAGCGCGGTGGCAGGCCGCACTCCTTCACCACCAGCCGCCGGACGTGCCCGGCGTCGACGCCGCCGCGGACGGCGGCCACCACGAGCCGGTCGTCACCGCCCGCGCAGTAGGCGGTGATGCCCCGGCCGGCGAGCATCGACTCGATGCGTTCCGGGTCGACCCGGAGGCCGAGTATCTTCGCGAACCGGCTGACGCGGCCGACGACTTCGTAGAGGCCGTCGGGGGCGCGGCGCCCGATGTCGCCGGTGCGCAGTTCACCGACGGTGCGGCCGAGGGCGAGGTCGGCGGGGTTCTCGGCGTACCCGAGCATGACGTTGGGCCCCGTGTAGACCAGTTCGCCGGTGCCCGGCTCGGGCCAGTCGGGGTGGGGTTCGAGGCGGAACGACCCGCCGGGTACGGGGACGCCGATCGCCTGCGGACGGCCGGCCGCGCGCTCCGGCGGCAGGTAGGCCATGCGGGCGGTCGCCTCGGTCTGGCCGTACATGACGAACAGGTCCCAGCCGCGGCGGCGTCCGAGGTCGGCGTAGCGGGTGACCCGGTCGGGGTCCAGCCGGCCGCCGGCCTGGGTGAGGTAGCGCAGGTGCGGGAGGTCCATGTCGGCGAAGCCGACCCGGTCGAGCAGTTCGAAGGTGTACGGGACGCCGGCGAACGTCGTGGCGCGCCGGGCGCGCAGGAGGTCCCAGAAGCAGGTGTCGGCCACCGAGAGGTCGGTGAGGACGAGCCCGGCGCCACTCAGCAGGTGGCTGTTGATGACGGACAGGCCGTAGCAGTAGTGCATGGGCAGGGTGGTGGCGGCGCGGTCGTCGGGGCGGATGCCGAGGTAGGTGGCGATGGACTCGGCGTTGGCCTGGACGTTGTCGTGGGAGAGCCGGACGAGCTTGGGCGAGCCCGTGGTGCCGGAGGTGCTCAGGAGGAGCGCGAGGTCCTCGTGGAGGGTGTGTACGGAGCCGGCGCGCCGTTCGTGGAGGGCCCAGCGGCCGTCCCGGTCGGGGGCGGCGACGACGTCGGGGTCGTACGCGTCGGTGAGGGACCGTACCGCTTCGGCGTTGTCCCCGGGGACCAGCAGCACGGGGTGGCCCGCGGCGAGGGCGGCGAGGTAGGTGACGAGGGCGTCGACGGTGTTGGCGCCGGCGAGCAGGACCAGGCGCCGCCCCGGGCCGAGGCGCCGGGCCGCCTGGGCGACCCGGTCGGCGAGAGCGCGGTAGGACACCTCGCCGTCCCGGGTGAGCAGGGCGGGGCGGTCACCGAAGGCCGCCAGGCGGCGCGCGAACGGGACGGCCCTGGTAACCGGGCGCGGGTCGGGGGTGATGAGCACGGGGCGCATCTTAGGCAGGCCTTACTTCGCTGAAAAGGCACAGAAACGTCACGAACCTGGCGACTCGTCACCTGACACACCGTAGAGCAGCCGTTATCACGCCGTGATTGACGGTGAGGTTAGCTTTACCTTATCCATAGGGGGCTCACAGGTTCTCCGTTCCTGTGCTCCGCTCCTCCCGTCAGGAAGGCACCACATGCGCCGCCCCTCGGCCCGCCGCCTCGCCGCCGCCGTCGCGGCAGGTCTGCTCCTGCCCGTCCTCGGGGCCTGCAGCGACGACCCGGCCGGCCTCGTCATCTACTCCGGCCGCAACGAGAACCTCGTCAAGCCGCTGATCGAGAAGCTGGAGAAGCACCTCGGCACCACGGTCGAGGTGCGCTACGGCGACAGCGCCGAGCTCTCGGCGCAGCTCCTGGAGGAGGGCGACAAGACCGAGGCCGGCCTGTTCCTGTCGCAGGACGCGGGAGCCCTCGGCGCGCTGTCCAAGGAGGGCAGCCTCGCCCCGCTGCCCAAGGCGACGCTCGACAAGGTCGCGCCCGCCTACCGCGGTGCCGCCGGCGACTGGACCGGCGTCAGCGGCCGGGTCCGGGTCATCGCGTACAACGCCGACAAGGTGGCCACGCCCCCCAACAGCGTGCACGAGCTGGTGAAGCCGGAGTGGAAGGGCACGATCGGGTACGCCCCGGCCAACGCCTCCTTCCAGGCGTTCGTCACCGGCATGCGCGTCCTGGAGGGCGACGACGCCACCCGTGCCTGGCTCAAGGGCCTGAAGGCCAACGGCGCCAAGCCGTACGACAAGAACACCGACGTGCTCAACGCCGTCGACTCCGGCGAGGTCTCCCTCGGCCTGCTCAACCACTACTACTGGTACGAGAAGGTCGCCGAGGAGGGCGAGGACAAGGTCGACGCCAAGGTCCACTTCCTGCCCAAGGGCGACCCGGGCGGGCTGGTCAACGTGGCCGGCGCGGGCATCCTGAAGGGCGGGGACGCCAAGCGCTCCGAGTACGCGCAGAAGGCCGTCGACTTCCTGCTGTCCGCCGAGGCTCAGCGGTACTTCGCCGAGGAGACCAAGGAGTACCCGCTGGCCGCCGGGGTGAAGTCGGCCAAGGGCGTGCCGCCGCTGGAGTCGCTGCAGCCGCCGAAGATCGACCTCGGCCGGCTGGACTCGCTGAAGGAGACCCTGGCCATGCTCCAGGACGTCGGAATGGTCTGAGCGCGGTGACCCCACCGGATTCCCCGGTCCGGACGGCTCCCGCCACCCGCCCGGCAGGCGCGACGGCACCCGCGCCCGCCGGGCGGCGGCGTGCCGGAACCCGGCCCCCCTGGGCCCTCATGGCGCCGGCCTGCCTCGCGGCGGCACTCGCCGTCCTGCCGCTCGGCTACCTGGCGGTACGGGCGCTGGAGCGCGGCCCCGCCTTCGCGTGGGACGTCGTCGCCGACGAACGCACCGGCCTGCTGCTCCTGCGCAGCCTCGGGCTCGCGGCCGCCGTGGTCGCCGCGTGCCTGGTGCTCGGCGTGTCGCTGGCCTGGCTCACCGTGCGCACCGCGCTGCCCGGCGCCCGCGCCTGGTCGGTGCTGGTGACACTGCCGCTCGCGGTGCCGAGCTATGTGGCCGCGTTCGCCTGGCTGTCCGCCGCGCCCCCGCTGGCCGGGTTCGCCGGTTCGGCGCTGGCGCTGACGCTGGTGAGCTTCCCGTACGTGTACCTGCCGGTCGCCGCCGCGCTGCGCGGCACCGATCCGGCGCAGGAGGAGGTCGCGCGCTCGCTGGGGCACGGTCCCGTACGCACGTTCCTGCGCGTGACGCTCCCCCAGCTGCGGCCGTCGGCGGCCGGTGGCGGGCTGCTGGTCGCGCTGTACGTGCTGTCCGACTTCGGCGCGGTGTCGCTGATGCGGTACGACACGTTCACCAGGTCCATCTTCACCTCGTACCGGGCCAGTTTCGACCGGACGCCGGCCGCCGCGCTGAGCGCCGTGCTCGTCCTCATGACGATCGCCCTGGTCGCCGCCGAGGCCCGTACGCGGGGCCGGGCGGGCCATGCGCGGACCGGTACGGGAACGGCGAGGCCGGGCGTACCGGTGCGGCTGGGCGCGCTGCGGTGGCCCGCGCTCGGGTGGTGCGGGGCGGTGGTGGCCGCCGCCGTGGCGTTCCCGCTCGGCACGCTCGGCTACTGGCTGGCGCGCGGTACGTCGGCGACCTGGGACCCGGCGGCGCTGACCGACACGGCGGTGACCACACTCGGCGTCGCCGCCGCCGGCGCGGCGCTCACCACGCTGCTGGCCCTGCCCGTCGGGGTGATCGCGGCACGCCACCGGGGCCGCGCCGCGCACCTGCTGGAGCAGGCGGCGTACGCGGGTCACGCGGTGCCCGGCATCACGGTCGGGCTGGCCCTGGTGTTCTTCGCGGTGCGCTACGCCCACCCGCTGTACCAGGAACTGCCCCTGCTGGTCTGCGCGTACGCCGTGCTGTTCCTGCCGGTCGCGGTGGCCGCCACCCGCGCGGCCGTGCTCCAGGCGCCGCCCGTGCTGGAGGACGTCGCCCGCTCGCTGGGCCGCTCGCCGCTGCGCGTGCTGCGGGACGTCACCGTGCCGCTGGCCGCGCCGGGCGTCGCCGCGGGGGCGGCCCTGACGTTCGTGGTGTGCATGAAGGAGCTGCCCGCCACCCTTCTGCTGCGCCCCACCGGCATGGACACCCTCGCCACCCGGCTGTGGACGGAGACCGGCGCGGGATCGTTCGCCGCCGCCGCGCCCTACGCGGCCGCGCTCATCCTGCTGGCCGCCGTCCCCTCGTACCTCCTCGGAAGGCACCGCCCATGAACGACCTGCGTATCGAGGGGCTGACCAAGGCGTACGGGCCGGACGGCGACGTGCTGCGCGGGCTGGACCTGACCGTGCCCGGCGGGGCGCTCGCCGCCGTGCTCGGCCCCTCGGGCTGCGGCAAGACGACCCTGCTGCGGATCGTCGCCGGTTTCCTGCGCGCCGACGCGGGCACGGTGACGGTCGGCGGCCGGCTGCTGGGCGGACCGGGTACGCATGTGCCGCCGGAGCGGCGCCGGATCGGCATCGTCCCGCAGGAGGGGGCCCTCTTCCCGCACCTGAGCGTCGCCCGCAACGTCGCGTTCGGGCTGACCGGGCCCGACCGGGGCGCACGGCGCCGGCGTACGGAGGAGATGCTGGAGCTGGTGGGCCTGGCCGGGTACGGCGACCGGATGCCGCACGAGCTGTCCGGCGGCCAGCAGCAGCGCGTCGCCCTGGCCCGCGCGCTGGCCCCGGAGCCGGTCCTAGTGCTGCTCGACGAGCCGTTCAACGCCCTGGACAGCGCCCTGCGGGCCGGGGTGCGCGCCGACGTGCGGGCGGCGCTGCGCGCCACCGGCGCGACCGCCCTGCTGGTCACGCACGACCAGCAGGAGGCCCTGTCCACCGCCGACCTGGTCGCCGTCGTCCGGGGCGGCCGGGTGGCCCAGTGCGCCGCGCCCGAGGAGGTGTACCGCCGCCCGGCCGACCCGTGGGTCGCCGGGTTCGTCGGCGACGCCGTCCTCGTACCGGGCACCGTGGCGGACGGGACGGCCACCACGGCCCTGGGCCCCGTCACCGTCCCGGAGACCGCCGCGTCGCGGGAGGGCACCGTACTGCTGCGGCCCGAGCAGCTCCGCCTGGCCGAACCGGCCGGCGCGCCCGCCCGGGGCACGGTCGTCGACGTCCGTTTCTACGGCCACGACGCGATGGTCACCGTCGACGTCGACGGCCTGGGCGCCCCGGTGGACGTCCGCGCGGCCGGGCCGGTGACCGTACGGCCCGGGGAGGCGGTGGGCATCCGGGTCACCGGGGAGGCCACGCTCCACCCCTGAGCCCCCGCATGCCGCGCGGACCCCGGCGTGGTGGTGCACCGTGGAAGGACGCACCACCGGGTGGAGACCACCGGGCGAACGAGGAGACCTCCATGTCGCACCACACCTACCGCGTCACCGAGATCGTCGGCACCTCGCCCGAAGGCGTGGACGACGCGTTGCGCAACGGCATCGCCCGTGCCTCCGAGACGCTGCGGAATCTGGACTGGTTCGAGGTGACGCAGATCCGGGGGCACATCGAGAACGGGCGGATCGCCCACTACCAGGTCGGGCTGAAGGTCGGCTTCCGCCTGGAGGACGGCGCCGAGGCCGGCTGATCAGGTCCGGCCCTCCTTCTCCTGGGCCTCCACCAGCGCCTCGGAGCTCTCGGCCCAGCGGGCCCGTACGACCCGGAACCCCGCCCGTTCGGCGGCCTCGCAGACCAGCTCGTCGTCGTCGACGAGCATACGGATCTCACGGGTGGCGGAGAGCCGGCGCAGGATCTCCAGCTTGGTGACCCGGGCAGGGCGGCGGTCCTGGTTGCGGCGCATGTGGACCGGGCCCTTGGGCAGGCCGTGCTCGGCCAGCCACACGACGGTGTCCTCGCGGCACCGTTCGGGACGGCCGGTGAGGTACACCACGTCGCAGTCCCCGGCCGCCTCCAGGCACAGTTCCACGCCCGGTGCGAGCGGCGGGTCCTTCGGCGCGGCGGCGAAGAAGGCGTCCCAGTCGCGCGGCGCGCGCTCCAGGAAACGCTGCCGGTGCCGGGCGTCGGACAGGGTGTTGTCCAGGTCGAATACGGCCAGTGGCCTGCTGTTTCGCGTCACGGGCCCCAGCGTAGGGAATCCTGGCGCGGCCGGGGTGTTGAACCAGGGCGTGAGCTCATTGATCGCTGCGACGCGACTGTCGGTACTGGACCGCTCCCGCACCCGCGAGGGGCACGGCGGCCCGGAGGCCCTGCGGGACACCGTGGCCCTCGCCCGGGAGCTGGAGGCGCTCGGCTACCACCGCTTCTGGGTCTCGGAGCACCACGGCGTGCCGGGCGTCGCCGGCTCGGCGCCGACCGTGCTGGCGGCCGCCGTCGCCGCCGCGACGCACTCCATCCGGGTCGGCACCGGCGGGGTGATGCTGCCGAACCATCAGCCGCTGGTGGTGGCCGAGCAGTTCGGGGTGCTGGAGTCCCTGTTCCCGGGGCGGATCGACATGGGCCTGGGCCGTTCGGTGGGGTTCACGGACGGGATACGGCAGGCGCTGGGCCACGGCAAGAAGGACGCCGACGACTTCGCGGGGCAGCTTCAGGAGCTGCTGGGCTGGTTCAGGGGTACGCAGACGGCGCACCCGCAGGTGCACGCCCGCCCCGCCGAGGGGCTGCGGGTGCCCCCGTACGTCCTGGCCACCGGCGAGGGCGCGGCGATCGCCGCCGCGGCGGGGCTGCCGCTGGTGATAGGGGACCTGAAGGGCCGGTCGAAGGTGGTGGCCGCGATCGAGCGCTACCACGCGGACTTCCGGCCCTCCGCCTGGTCCGAGGAGCCGTACGTCGTCGTGGCGGGCACCGTCGCGGTCGCCGCGACCGAGGAGGAGGCGGCGCGGCTGCTGATGCCGGAGGCGTGGTCGCTGGCGTACTCGCGCACACAGGGCGTCTTCCCACCGCTCGCGCCGCCGGAGCGGATCGAGGGCCTGACGATGACGGCCAGGCAGCGGGAGGTGTACGAGTCGGCTCTGCGCGGCCACGTCCACGGCACCGAGGAGCAGGTGCGGGACGCGCTGGAGGAGGCGGTGAAGCAGACGGGCGCCGACGAGATCCTGGTGACGACGAGCACGTACGATCGCACGGCGCTGCTGGACTCGTACACCGGGCTCGCCCGCCTCGCGGGCCTGACCGGCGCACACACCGGGACCGGCGGTCAGGCCCGTCCCTCACGGCCGTGATCCGTACAGCCGCGTCCCGGGCGCCCGCGAGCACCTCCGCGCGGGGTGGCCGTGGTTCCCCGGCGGAACGCCCCCGTCGTGTTCGTCGTGCCTCGCGTGCGGGACGGTCCACGCGGACTCGAGGCAGCGGCGCTGCCTCGAGTCCGTCGCGCCGTACGCCCGGCGGCTGATGGGGCGGTCGGCGCCCCGGCTCCGCGCCCGCCGCGTCACTCCTCGTCGCGCAGCCGGGCCGCCAGGGCGGTCAGCGGCTCGGCCGCCTCGGTGTGGCCCAGGGCGGTCAGGCGGGGGACCGCGGTGTCGAGGCGAGTGAGGGCGGGGGCGGGGCGTTCCAGGTAGATGCCCTCCACGGCGGCCGCGAGGCGGACGCACTCGGCCCACTCGCCGGCGTGGTCCTCCTCCGCTCCCGGCTCGCCGAGCAGGACGAGGGCCTTCTCCAAGGCGGCCAGGGCGTCCTCGTACTCGCCGACGTAGGCGTTCACCCGGCCGTGTTCGTAGGCGAGGGCGGTGTCCAGGGAACGGCCACGGGCCTCGAACCCGGCGGCGCGGGCCTCGTCGGCGACCTTGCCGGCGTCGGCGAGGAAGGCGAGGGCGTCGGGCAGGCCCTCGGGGCCCTGCTGCTGGGCCTGGAGGCGGGCGAGTTCGCGCAGGCAGTTGCTGAGCTGCTCGTAGCGCGGGCTCCGGGCGTGTGCGGCGAGCGCCTGGCCGGCGGCCTGACGGGCCCGGACGAACTCGCCCGACTCGCCGAGGAGTACGGCCGTCTCGGCGGCGATCATGGCGTGGCTGCCCGGGTCGTCGTCCCAGCCGGCGGACTCGGCCGCGAGGGCGACGAACTCCGTCGTCGCGGCCTTGAGGTCCTCCCCCGCGTGCAGCGCGCGGGCGCGGGTCAGGCGGAGCTGGGCGACGAGCCGGTCGTCGACCTCTCCGGCGGCGACGTCCGGTTCGGCGAGGAGGGAGTCGAGCAGGGCGATGCAGTCTTCGACCCGGCCGAGGTCCAGGCTGAGCTGGGCCGCGTTGCTGTAGGCGCAGAACGCGTCCGTCCGGTTGTCCCGGCGCAGTTCCAGCTCGGCGGAGCGCGTCAGGTGCGCCAGCGCCTCGTCCGGGCGGCCCAGGTGCATGCAGGCCTCGGCCAGGTCGCCGTGGAGGCGGACCGTGTCGACCGCGTCGGCCGGCCAGTCGGCGGCCAGGCGCACGCCCTCGGCCAGGTCCGCGTACGCGGCCTGGGCGTCCCGCAGGCCGAGCTGAAGCCTGCCGCGCAGCCCGAGCGTGCGGGGCAGGTGCCAGGCGGGGCCGTGCGCCTTCAGCCGGTCGAGCAGGGCGTCGACCTCGGTGACCGCGGCGGGCAGGTCCCCGGTCATGGCGTGGGTGCTGGCTCTCAGCAGCAGGGCGCCGGAGACCTGCACGGCGACGTCGTGCCGGGTGGCGAAGGCGAGGAGCAGGTCCACCTCCGCGAAGACCGGCGCGATGTGCTCCTGGCTCCGCGACGTCTGGAGGCGCAGGCCGAGCGAGGTCGCCCGCATGCGCAGCAGACGGGCCTCCTGGTGCGGGGTGAGGCCGGACGTCTCCTCGTGCAGGCGGACCATCGCCTCGTGGGCGGTGGTGAACGCGGCTGCCTTCGCCTCGGGTTCCTCGGCACCCTCCGCGGCGATCCCGGCTTCGGCGAGCAAGGCACAGGCACGGGCGACCGCGGCGTCCCCCGGCTCTCCGGCGTCCTGGTACAGGCCCGCGGCCTCCTCGTGGAGGGCGGCGGCGACGGCGTACTCGTCGTCATCCGTCCGGCTCGCCTCGTCGGCCAGCAGGTCGGCGCGCAGCCGGACGAGCGGGCCGACGGCCGGGTCGTCGGGGTGGACGTAGTCGCGGGCGGTGACGAGGGTGCGCAGGCGTGCCCAGCAGGCCTGGGCATCCGGGTGCCCCTGCGCGTCCAGTGCCCGGGCCCGGAGGATGAGTTCGGGCAGCGCGTCGGGCACGGAGGCTTCCGCGCGGGCGGCGGGCGCGGCGACCGGGGCGGCCGGGGCCACGTCGTCGAGACCACGGGTGCGCAGGGTCAGTTCCAGCGCGTCGAGGAGGGGGGCGCGGTCGAGACGGGTCCTGCGGCGGTCGGTGTGGGCCGTGGTTCCGTTACGGGCGTCGAAGCGGGCGGCGAGGTCGTCGGCGCGGCCCCGCACCTCGGCGCGCAGCCCGGCCACCGTCCAGGTACGGCCCGAGTACCCGGCGGCGGGCAGTTCGCCGTGACCGAGGGACTCGACCCGCTGGAGGAGGACCTCCACGCCGGTGAGGAAGTCGAACAGGCCCAGCGGCGAGTCCACCTCGTCGAACAGGCTCCGGTTCTCGGCGAGCAGTTCCAGGCCGCGTGCCTCGTTGCCGGTCAGCGCGCAGAACTCCAGGTGCCGGCCGACCTCCCCGGACATCGAGGGGTTGCGGCGGCAGGCGCGGTAGCCGGCGAGGTGCAGCTCGCGGGCCCGGTCGGGGTGGCCGGTGCGCAGCAGGGCCAGCAGTGCGTACGAGACGGAGCGGGCGGGCTCCTCCTGGCAGGACTCCTTCCCGGCCAGTACGGGCTCCCAGGCGCGCAGCGCCCGCTCGTCGTCGCCCGCCGCGAGGTGGTACAGGGCGCGCTCGCAGATCTCGCAGGCCTCGCAGTCGCTGAGCCCGGTACGCGTACGGCCCGCCCACAGCTCGTAGGCGAGGGTGGCGTCCTCGCCGACGTGGGCGGCGAGCTGGTACGCCTGCCCGTAGTAGGGCTGGAGGCCCAGGCCCGCCTTCTCGTACCGGTCGCGCATCTCCGTGAGCCACTGGCGCAGGCTCGCCAGCGGAACCTCGGGCAGCGCGCGCAGGGCGTTGGCCACCCACTTGAACCGCCAGAACAGCATGTGGCGCAGGCGCTCGTCGAAGACGTCGGGCTGCTCGTCGAAGAGGGTGAGCAGGCGGGCGAAGACGACCGGCGACTTCCGGGGTTCGGAGCCGTAGGTGTAGGCCTCCTGGAGCTCGAACAGCGCGTGGATGAGCGGGACCGGCTCGGCGAACTGTTCGGCGGCGTCGACGAGTTCCTCGGCGGTGACGGTGCGCGCGCGGCCGTAGGGGCGCCGGTCGTTCTCCTGGAGCGCCTGGTACAGCTCGTCCGTGCTCTGGGGATGGGGTGCGGTGGGCATCGTCAGCTGTCCTTGCGGAGGGCGTGGGCGAGGAGGTCGAGGAAGGAGCGGTTGATCAGGCTCGATTCGGCGGGCCTGAGCGGGCGCCGGGACAGCAGCGCGGCCTGCCCGTAGAGGGCTTCGGCGCTGGTGCGGGCCAGCTCGGGCTCGTCGATGGCGACGGCGGTGCGGACCAGCGGGTTGAGCTGGTTGAGGATCAGCTGGGCCCGTGGTGCCTCCTGGCGCAGGGCGCCCAGGATGTCGCCCCACAGGCCGCCTTCCTGCTCACGGGCGAGCTGGGAGCGGGTGCGCTCGTGCCGGGCCTCGCGGCTGTCGACGAGGAGGGCGGGTGCGGAGGCGGGCTGGAAGGTGCGCAGCGCGACGTCGCAGTCGAAGACGGCGAGGGCGTCGCGGGCCAGGGCGAGGTAGGCCGAGGCGGCCAGTTCCGTCTCCCGGTCGACGGAATCGAGGTGGGCGGTGAGGGTCGCCGGGTCGAGGTCGGCGACGCTGTTGGCGGGCCTGATCTCGGGCAGCCGGTGGACCAGTTCACGGTCGTAGGTGTAGCCGCCGTTGACGACGCCGAGCCCGGCGGCCGAGGCGATCGCCGCGACCTGCCGGAACTCCTCCACGCTGGAGGTGACGAGCACGGTGCGGTGGGTGCGCGCGAACTCGTCGAGGGTGGTGTGCCCGTCGGTGGTCTCGAACGGCAGCCAGGGCAGCAGCATCCGCAGGATCTCGTCGTCGTGCACCGCGAGCGACTTCACGGCCAGGTGGTGCGCCTGGAGGAAGCGGGCGAGCAGGTCCGGGTCGCTGGCGGCGGCGCGGGCGATCCACGCGCGCAGCCGCTCGGCGAGGGCGTCGCGGACGGCGGCGAGGGTGTCGTCCTCGTACAGGGACTCGCGGGACGCCGTCGGGCGCAGGCTCTCCGCGTCGATGACGCAGCGGACGAAGAACGCCCACTCGGGCAGGATTTCCTCGGCCTGTTCGGACAGCAGCATGCCCTTGACGTGTACGCGGTGGCCGTGGCGGCGCCCGGCGGGTACCGCCTCGGGCAGCACGCACGCGATGCCCTTCAGGCCCACGGCCGGCAGGTCCAGCTCGATGGTGTCCAGCGGTGTGAAGCCGAAGACCTCCTCGCCGTACGCAGCGAGCGCGCGGGAGCGGGTCCCCGGCGTGGGGTACGTGCGCGCCCAGGGCGCGGGCTCGGGGTTGACGGAAGCGGCCGGGCCGCCCGAGCCGTCGTCGAAGGTCACCGGGTGGCGCAGCAGGGAGCCGAAGTGCCGGGCCAGCGCGTGCACCCGCGCCGGACGAGTCCACTCGCCCGCGTCGCCGCGCGGCGTCAGCGTGACGGTGGTGCCGGGCCGAGGGCGGGCGGAGGCGGGCAGGGTGCGGACGGTGTAGCTGCCGTCACCGCGTCCCCGCCACTCCACGGCGGGTGCGTCGGGGGTGCGGGCAGAGCGGCTCAGGACGTGGATCTCGTCCGCGACCAGGAAACAGGAGAGCAGGCCGATGCCGAACTGGCCGATGAAGTCGCCGCGTTGCTCGGCGATCCGCTCGGCACGCTTGCTGCTGCGGCCGATCGTGGCGAGGAAGCGGTGTACGTCGGTCTCGGTGAGGCCGACGCCGTCGTCCTCGACGCGTACCACCGAACCGTCGGCGTACAGGCGGACACCGAAGGCGTCGGCGGGGGCGGCCGGTTCGAGGGCGTGCCGGGCGGTCAGCGCGTCCACCGCGTTCTGCAGGAGTTCGCGCAGGTAGACGCGGGGACTGGAGTAGAGGTGGTGGGAGAGGAGATCGACGAGGCCGCGCAGATCCACCTGGAAGGTGCGGTCGGCGCCGGCCGGGTTCGCGGCGGTGTCGGGCAGGGTCATCGGGCAGTCCGGAGTGCGAGGAGCGACGGGTGACGGGTGGCGGGTGGCGGACGGGCGGGCGGGCTCGGCGGCCGGCGGGTGCTCAGGCGCGGCGGTGGGCGCGCGCGAACTCCTTCTCGGGCTCGGCGTAGTAGGTCCAGGGCCACGTGGTGCAGGCGCCGTCCAGGGCGTGGAAGACGCGCCGGATCGTGTGGCGCTCACCGGACAGCGACAGGGCCATGGCGAACATGTTGAAGTCGCCCTGCCAGCCCGGGCGCCGTACGTAGGCGGGGTGCAGGATGCTGTGGTCGGCCGCGTCCCGCAGCTCCGCCTGGACGCGGGGGTCCACGAGGCAGTCCCCGCGGTCGGACTCCACCCATTCCTCGATGTGCGCCATGGCGATCACGCAGCCGAGGCGGTGCCCCGGCGGAGTGCGGGTGAGCGCGTCACGGGCGAACGCCAGGGCCTGGCCGGGCTCGCCGCCCCAGCGGGGCTGCAACTGCGACACCCACTCGAGGTGGGTCTCCAGGTCCAGCGGGTCGCGGCGCAGGGCGGCGCCGAACCGGGTCTCGTTGACGGCGCGGTCCAGCGACATGCCTCGGCCGGAGGTGAGGAGGAGCCGCCAGGGAGTGACCCACTCGGGCCGCGACTCGGCGGCCTCGAGCAACTGCTCCTCGGCGATGTGGAGCCGCTCGTGGAAGATCCGCCACTGCTCCTGCGTGACGTCGACGGCACGCGCTGCGGTGCGTGCCTCCCAGCCCCAGGAGATGTGACGCGCCCCGGATATCAGCAGCGCGGTCGCCCGGTGCTCCTTGTCCTCCTCGACGGCCCGGCCGATCCAGTCCTGCACGCCGTCCAGGTCGGCGAGTTCGTCCAGGACCTGGTGGTCGCGGCCGAGATCGAAGGGGGCCAGCGCCGCTTTGACCGCTTCCCAGTCGCCCGCGTCGGCCGCCTCCACCAGCGCGAGCACCCGGGTGTCCCCGAGTGCCCGCAGCGTGTACGTCCCGTTCTTCTGCCTGCGCGGCACGGGCAGGGCGTACGGATCCGCCGCCACTCCCTCCGCACCCCTGCCGAACAGCTTGCCGAACATGCCGCGCCCTCCCCTGGTCCCGCGTTTGCGTCCGGTGCAGCATAAGCGGCCCCACCGACACCGCTTCCACAGGGTTTCACCAGTGCTTCAGGGCCGCCGGCGGCATCCCGGCGGGGCGGGCGGCGCCGGGTGCTGCGACGGGTCCTAGGCGGCCGTGTCGTACGTGTAGTGGCGGGTGTGGTCGAGCATGTCGGCCGGGGTGACGTCGTTCCACGGGCGCATGGTGTCGTTCAGGTCGACGACGTCCGGGGTGCCGGCGGCCGGGAGGTAGGTGGAGCGGGGTGACGGGCCTGCCAGTCGGCCCACAGCTTGTCGATGAAGGCGTGGTGGAGCCAGAACACCGGGTCGTTCGGGGAGGCCCCGGTGGCCATGTGGCCGCCGACCCACACATGGACGCGGTTGTGGAGGTTGGCGCCGCGCCAGCCCTCCAGGTGGTTGCGGAAGCCGTCGGAGGCGCTGTTCCACGGGGGCATGTCGTACGTCTCCATGGCGAGGACGGCGTCGACCTCGGCCCGGGTGGGGAGCCCACGGCCGCCGGCGCCGAGGGCCCGGCGCAGGTAGTCGCGGCCGTCGACGCGTACGGAGATGGTCCAGCGGTTGCCGGTGCGGGCGAACGGGCCGTCCATGACCTGGCCGTCGCGGGCGCGGCCGGTGCCGCCGAGGAAGTCGGGGGCCCAGAGGGAGGCGCGGGGCGTGCGGGCCACGGTCCAGTCCCAGTAGGGCAGGGCGACGGCCGGGTCGACGGCCTGGAGCGCCTGCTCGAACTGGAGGAGGAAGCGCCGGTGCCAGGGGAGGAAGGACGGCGAACGGTGGCCGACCCGGTCGCCGTTGTCGGTGTCGCTCATGATGAAGGCGTTGTGGGTGGTGACGAACGTGTCGTACTGGCCGGTTCGCTTGAGCTCCAGTACGGCGTCGACGAAGCGCCGCTTCTCGGTGGCGGTCAGCTGGGCCTGGTTCTTGCGTACGGTCATGATGGTGCGGCTCCGGATCGTGATCAGGCGGTGGCGACGGGGACGAGCGGGGCGCCCTGCAGTTCGCGGACGGCGGCGCGGGCCACGGCGCGGGGCGTGGCGAGCGGCTCGTAGTGGTTGATCACGCTGATCCAGGTGCCGTCGGCGTTCCGCATGACGTGCAGTTCCTCGCCGTCGATGCGTACGGAGTAGCCGGAGCCGTGTTCCCCGCCGTGTCCCCCGTGGTGGCCGTCGCCGTGGGAAGGGCCGCCCTGGATGCGGCGGCCCATGAATATCTCGTCGAACGTCTCCTGGCCGGCGCCCTGGTGGGCCGGTGCGGCCGAGGCCTGGGCGGGAGCCGTGAGGGCGCGACCGGCGGCGAGGCCCGCGGCGGCCGAGGTGGCGACGCCGAGGGCGCGGCGGCGCGTGATTCTGGACATGGGTAACCCCCTGAGTGGTGCGGTGGTCGGTGTACCGCCGGGGGATTGGTCATGTGCCCCCGGCACGACCCATGCCTATCGGGGGTTTTCGGAGCGGGGAATTCCGCAGGTTCCGGTTGGCCGCGATACGGACAACTCACCACCTATAGTGCAGAATTGAACCAAGTTGATCTTGTTGTTGACGGGCACGCGAAAGCCCCGGAACGAAAGTCTTGCGGAGGATGTGACAACCTCGTGAAGAATCTTCCGTTCCGGGGCGGTCGGCGTGGTCCGGCTCACGCCCGGAGACTGTCCGGAATCAGCCGCGCCGCGGCGCCTTGCGCGTCGCCCGCAGCCACTCCTTGTTCATCGCCGCGATCGACGGCAGCGGGATGCCCTTCGGGCAGGCCGTGGCGCACTCGCCGGTCAGCGTGCAGCCGCCGAAGCCCTCCTCGTCCATGACGCGCACCATGTCCAGCACCCGGGTCTCGCGCTCCGGGGCGCCCTGCGGCAGCACATTGAGGTGGTTGACCTTCGCCGAGGTGAAGAGCATCGCCGAACCGTTGGGACAGGCCGCCACACAGGCGCCGCAGCCGATGCACTCGGCGTGCTCGAAGGCGAAGTCGGCGTCCGCCTTGGGCACGGGCGTGGCGTGCGCCTCCGGCGCGGAGCCGGTCGGGGCGCTGATGTAGCCGCCGGCCTGGATGATCCGGTCGAACGCCGACCGGTCCACCACCAGGTCCTTGACGACCGGGAAGGCGGCGGCCCGCCACGGCTCGATGTCGATCGTGTCGCCGTCCTGGAACGCCCGCATGTGGAGCTGGCAGCTCGTGGTGCGCTCGGGCCCGTGCGCGTCGCCGTTGATGACCAGCGAGCAGGCCCCGCAGATGCCCTCACGGCAGTCGTGGTCGAAGGCGACCGGGTCCTCGCCCCGGAGGATGAGCTCCTCGTTGAGGGTGTCGAGCATTTCCAGGAAGGACATGTCCTTGGAGATGCCGTCCACCTCGTAGGTGGCCATGGCGCCGGGGGCGTCGGCGTTCTTCTGGCGCCAGACGCGCAACTTGAGCTTCATGCGTAGCTCCGCTGGGTGGGGTGGACGTACTCGAAGACGAGGTCTTCCTTGTGCAGGACAGGGGCGTCGCCGGTGCCACTGAACTCCCAGGCGGCGGCGTACGAGAACTCCTCGTCCTTACGGGCGGCCTCGCCGTCCGGCGTCTGGGACTCCTCGCGGAAGTGACCGCCGCACGACTCCGAGCGGTGCAGCGCGTCGAGGCACATCAGCTCGGCCAGCTCCAGGTAGTCGACGACGCGGTTGGCCTTCTCCAGCGACTGGTTGAACTCCTCACCGGTGCCCGGCACCTTGATGCGGCGCCAGAACTCCTCGCGGATGGCGGGGATCCGGTCGAGCGCCTTGCGCAGCCCGTCCGCGGTGCGGGCCATGCCGCAGAACTCCCACATCAACTCGCCCACCTCACGGTGGAAGGAGTCGGGGGTGCGGTCCCCGTCGACCGCGAGGAGCCGGGCGAGCCGGCCCTCGGTCTCGGTGACGACGTCCCGTACGACGGGGTGCTCGTCGGTGACCGGCTCCGTGAGCGGGTTGCGGGCGAGGTAGTCGTTGATGGTGGACGGCAGGACGAAGTACCCGTCGGCCAGGCCCTGCATCAGCGCCGACGCGCCGAGCCGGTTGGCGCCGTGGTCGGAGAAGTTGGCCTCGCCGATGGCGAAGAGGCCGGGAACGGTGGTCTGGAGGTCGTAGTCGACCCACAGCCCGCCCATCGTGTAGTGCACGGCGGGGTAGATCCGCATCGGCACCTCGTACGGATCCTCGTCGGTGATCCGCTGGTACATGTCGAAGAGGTTGCCGTACTTCGCCTCCACCGCCGCCCGGCCCATCCGCTCGATGGCGTCGGCGAAGTCCAGGTAGACCCCCTGGCCGCCGGGGCCGACACCACGGCCCTCGTCGCAGACGTTCTTGGCGGCCCGGGAGGCGATGTCGCGCGGGACGAGGTTGCCGAAGGACGGGTAGATCCGCTCCAGGTAGTAGTCGCGCTCGTCCTCGGGGATCTCGTTCGGCGGCCGCCGGTCACCGCGTGCCTTGGGCACCCAGATGCGGCCGTCGTTGCGCAGCGACTCGCTCATCAGGGTCAGCTTGGACTGGTGGTCGCCGGTGCGCGGGATGCAGGTGGGGTGGATCTGGGTGAAGCAGGGGTTGGCGAAGTACGCGCCGCGCCGGTGTGCCCGCCAGATCGCGGTGGCGTTGGAGTTCATGGCGTTCGTCGACAGGTAGAAGACGTTGCCGTAGCCGCCGGACGCCAGGACCACCGCGTCCGCGAAGTGGGTGGTGATCTCGCCGGTGACGAGGTCACGGGCGACGATGCCGCGCGCCCGGCCGTCGACCACGATCAGGTCGAGCATCTCGGTGCGCGGGTGCAGCTCGACGTTGCCCGCCGCGATCTGCCGGGACAGCGCCTGGTACGCGCCCAGCAGCAGCTGCTGGCCCGTCTGGCCGCGGGCGTAGAAGGTGCGGGAGACCTGGACGCCGCCGAAGGAACGGGTGTCGAGGAGACCGCCGTACTCACGGGCGAAGGGCACGCCCTGGGCGACGCACTGGTCGATGATCTCGACGGAGATCTGCGCGAGCCGGTGGACGTTGGACTCGCGGGCGCGGAAGTCACCGCCCTTGACGGTGTCGTAGAACAGGCGGTGGATGGAGTCGCCGTCGTTGCGGTAGTTCTTGGCCGCGTTGATGCCGCCTTGCGCGGCGATGGAGTGGGCGCGACGCGGCGAGTCCTGGTAGCAGAACTGGACGACGTGGTAGCCCTGTTCGGCCAGGGTGGCCCCCGCGGAGCCGCCCGCGAGGCCGGTGCCGACGACGATGACCGTGTGCTTGCGGCGGTTGGCCGGGTTGACCAGCTTCGCCTCGAAGCGGCGCTTGTCCCAGCGTTCGGCTATGGGCCCGGCCGGTGCTTTGGCGTCGGCGATCGGGGCGCCGACTTCGTAATCGAGGTAGCTCATGGATCAGCTCACCACTCCGGTCATGACGGCGACGGGTACGGAGACGAAGCCCGCGGTCAGCACGAGCGCGAGGACGTTGGCCAGGGTCTTGAGCGCCCGGTCGCGCCTCGCGTTGCCCACGCCGAGGGTCTGCGCGGCGGACCAGAAGCCGTGCCGGATGTGCAGGCCGACGGCGAGCATCGCGACGATGTAGATGACGTTGCCGTACCAGGTGGAGAAGGTCGCGACGACGTTCTCGTACGGATGCCCCGGCTGCGCGTTCGGGTTCACCGTCAGCGTCGTCAGGTCCAGGATGTGCCAGACGATGAACAGCGCCACGATCACGCCGCCCCAGCGCATGGTGCGGGTCGCGTAGCTCGCGCGGCGCCGCTTGTGGACGTACGCGGTGGGGCGGGCCCTGATGTCGCGCCGGCTGAGCTGGTACGCGGAGACGCCGTGGGCGATCACGGCCGTGAGCAGCACCACCCGGGCGATCCACAGGCCCCACTCGTAGTGCAGGACCGGCTCGCCCATGGTGCGCAGCCAGTGGCCGTACGCGTTGAACTCACCGGGGCCGAAGAAGACCTTCAGGTTGCCCATCACATGCGCGACGAGATAGCCGATCATGATCAGGCCGCTGACGGCCATGACCGTCTTCTTGCCGACGGTGGACCGCCAGAAGGTGCGCGTGAGGGACGGTTGTCGATCCGTCCGCGTTGCCAGAGCCATGGCACCAGACGGTAGGGGCGGGTAGGGCCAGAGGTCCAAGACATGGTCCGGCTCATATCCATAGGCAGTCTCTATGAAGCGGCTTATGGTGGGTGGTATGCAGTTCCAGCAGCTCCAGTACTTCGTGGCCGTGGCCGAGACCCGCCACTTCACCCGGGCCGCCGAGCGGGTCCATGTCTCCCAGCCGTCGCTGTCGCAGCAGATCAGGGCGCTGGAGAAGGAGCTGGGCGCCGAGCTCTTCAGCCGGGCGCGCGGCAACATCGCGCTCACGGACGCGGGCGAGGCGCTGCTGCCGCTGGCCCGCCGCATCCTGGCGGACGCCGACACCGCGCGCCACGAGGTGCAGGAGCTGGCCCAGCTGCGGCGCGGGCGGGTGCGGCTGGGCGCGACGCCGAGCCTGTGCACCGGGCTGCTGCCCGATGTGCTGCGCGCCTTCCATGACCTGCACCCGGGCATCCAGCTGCTGATCGAGGAGAGCGGCTCCCATGATCTCGTACGGGAGCTGGCGCGCGGGTCGCTCGACCTGGCCCTGGTGGTGCTGCCGCTGCCGACCCCGTCACCGGCCCTGACGACCGTCGAGCTGCTCCACGAGGACCTGGTGGTGGTGTCCTCGGCGGCGGCGCCCGCCCCTCGCCGGCCGGTGCGGATCGCGGATCTGGAAGGCCAGCCGCTGGTGATGTTCCGGCACGGCTACGACCTGCGGGACCTGACGGTCGCGGCGTGCCGCGCGGAGGGGTTCGAGCCGTCGTTCACGGTGGAGGGCGGCGAGATGGACGCGGTGCTGGGGTTCGTCCGGGCGGGGCTGGGCGTGGCGGTCGTGCCCGCGATGGTGGCGGCGCGGGCGGGGCGGGACCTGCGGGTGACGGCGTTGGCGCGGCCGGGGCTGCGGCGCACCATCGCGCTCGCGCACCGCAGCGATGTGGCGCCGCCGCGGGCGGCTCGGGAGCTGCAGCGGCTGCTGCTGGCTCACCGGGCGGGGCCGTGAGAATGCGGGCGTACCGGACGGGGCCGTGAGGGTGCGGGCGTACCGGGCGGGGCCGTGAGGGTGCGGGCGTACCGGGCGGGGCCGTGAGGGTGCGGGCGTACCGGGCGGGGCCGTGAGGGTGCGGGCCGGTGGCCCGGTTGTGCCCACCCGTCCCTCCCCCGGCGGGACGCGTGCCCACAACCGGCTACACCGCGTCCGCCAGGACCAGCGCGTGGATGCGGTCGGGGGCGCCGGGGCGGGCGTAGTACCAGCCTTGGGCCGTGTCGCAGCCGAGTTCGCGGAGTTGCTCCGCCTGCGCGCCCGTTTCGACGCCTTCGACCGTCACGGCGAGTTCCAGGCTGTGCGCCAGGGAGACGATGCCTTCGACGATCTTCAGGTCGACCGGGTCGATCGGGTGCTGCTGCATGCTCTGGGTGAAGGAGCGGTCCAGTTTCAGCACGCTGACCGGGAGCCGGCGCAGATTGGCCAGGTTGGAGTAGCCGGTGCCGAAGTCGTCCAGGGCTATGTCCACGCCCATCTCGGCCAGTTGCCGCAGCGGCTTGAGCAGATCCTCGTCGGCGCCGATCAGCGCTGACTCGGTGACCTCCAGGCACAGGGCGCCCGGGTCGAGCCCGGAGCGCTCCAGTACGTCGACGGTGTCGGCGACCAGGTTCGGGTGGTGCAGCTGCGTCGGTGAGAGGTTGACGTTGATGCGCAGGGGGCCGCCGTCGGAGTGGCGTCGGTTCCAGAACCGGGCCTGGCGCACCGCTTCCTGGAGCACCCAGCGGCCCAGCGGCACGATCAGCCCGGTGTGCTCGGCGAGCGGGATGAACCGGTCGGGGCCGAGGACGCCGTGCTGCGGGTGGCACCAGCGCACCAGGGCCTCCGCGCCGTGCACGCTGCCGTCACCGAGGTGCACCAGCGGCTGGTACTCGATGAAGAACTCGCCCCGGTCCAGGGCCGCGGGCAGCGCGGTGGTCAGGCCGTGCCGGGTGATGGCGCGGGCGTCCGCCTCGGGGTCCGCCCGCTCGAAACGGTTGCCGCCTGCCGATTTGGCCCGGTACATGGTGATGTCGGCGCTGCGCAGCACCTCCGCCGGTCCGCGTTCGCCGGCCGGTCCCTCGACGATGCCGACGCTGCCACGCACGGTCAGCTCGCGGCCGTCCAGCCGGACGGGAGTGGCCAGGGCGGCGAGGATGCGGTGGGCGAGCTCGTCGGCCTGCTGCTCGGTGTCCGTGCCGGTGGTGAGCGCCACGAACTCGTCGCCGCCGAGCCGGGCCACCATCTCCCCCGGCCGGGTCGCGACGGACTGCAGCCGGTCGGCGACCTCCACGAGCAGCCGGTCGCCGGCCGCGTGGCCGAGGCTGTCGTTGATGGC
Organism: Streptomyces sp. CB03234; assembly: GCF_001905885.1. Classification (GTDB taxonomy): domain Bacteria; phylum Actinomycetota; class Actinomycetes; order Streptomycetales; family Streptomycetaceae; genus Streptomyces. Next base: position 59,902 of record NZ_LIYH01000009.1, read on the forward strand.
CTTGAAGCCGTCGAGGTCGAGGTAGCACAGGCCGAAGCGGGTGCCGTCGCGCGCGGACAGCACCTTGTCCAGCCGTTCGAAGAACAGCGTCCGGTTGGGCAGCCCGGTCAGCGCGTCGTGCGTCGCCTCGTACCGCAGCCGCAGGTTGAGCAGCCGGCGCTCGGTGGTGTCCTCCATCAGCGCCAGCTGGTACTGCGGGCGGCCCTCGGCGTCCCGCAGCAGGGAGACGGTCAGGTTGGTCCACAGGACGGTGCCGTCGCCCCGGTAGAAGGGCTTCTCGACCCGGAAGTGGTCGCGCTCGCCGCGCACCAGCTCCCCGTACAGCTTCCAGACGTGCGGCGCGTCCTCGGGGTGGACCCACTCGCTGACCCTGCGGCCGCGGACGTGGTGCTCCAGGCCACCGAACATGCGGGTGAGGGCGCCGTTGACCTCCAGCACGTTGCCGTCGAGGTCGGCGATGCCGATGCCGATGGCCGCGTCCTCGAAGACGGCGCGGAAGCGGGCCTGGGTGGCGTGCAGGGCCTGTTCGGCGAAGCTGCGCGCCGCGAGCGCCGAGCGGGCGATGGCCTCCTGCTCGGCGAGGGTGCGTTCGCGCAGCGCCTGGGCGAATCCGGCCGCGAGCGCGTGCTGGAGCCGGGCGCAGCGGGCCCGGAGCTCCTCGGCCCCGGCGCTTGGCCCGTTACCCCCGCAGTACAGCACCAGATAGGAGTCGACCACGCCGAGGGTACGGCTGAGCGCGTCCGGGTCGGTGCAGTGCGCGGCCACCAGGGCGGCTCCGACGCGGTGCGCGGGCGTCGGGTCGAACGGCCTCCCGTGCAGCGCGTCGCTCAGGTCCCGTGCCAGCGGCAGCAGGTGCCGCTCCGTCTCGGAACGGGTCATCGACGTGGCCGTGACGGGGAAGATGGCCCGGCTCCAGATGGTCGCGAACCGCTGGAGTCTGTCCTCCGGGCCGTCCGGTTCCGCGGCGGAACCGGACGCCTGCGCCGGCATGCTCACGCCTTGCGCCCCACCCCTGCGAAGCCCGAGAAGGCGTATGGATCCTCCTGGTCGAGGGGGTTGTCCGGCCGCCACTCGGGCATCGACACGAGACCCGGTTCGACCATCCGGAACCCGTCGAAGAAGCGCGCGATCTCCTCGCGCGTCCGCATCACCAGCGGGTTGCGGATGTCGCGGTAGACGTCCACCGCGCCGCCCACGCGTTCCTGCGGCAGCGGGATGCCCTCGTACGAGGCATGGCTGACGATCAGGAGGCTGCCGGGCGCGAGCGCGTCACGCAACTCGGCGACGGCACGCTGTGGTTCGTCCGTGTCCTGCACGAAGTGCAGGACGGAGACCAGCAGCAGGGCCACGGGCCGGTCCAGGTCGAGGAGGGAACCGGTCTCGGGGGCGGCGAGGATGTCCCGCGGCTTTCGCAGGTCGGCGGCGAGGACCCCGGCGTTCGCGTTGCCTTCCAGTACGGCCTGGCTGTGCGCGACGGCCACGGGGTCGTGGTCGACGTACAGGACGCGGGCTTCGGGGGCGGCGCCCTGGGCGACCTCGTGGACGTTGCCGAAGGTGGGGATGCCGGAGCCTATGTCGAGGAACTGGGTGATGCCCTCGCTCACGGCGTACCGTACCGCCCGGCGCATGAACGCCCGGTTGGCCTGCTGGATCTTGGGAAGACCCGGCACGAACTCCATGACCTTGCGGGCCGCTTCGCGGTCCACCTCGAAATTGTGCGAGCCGCCCAGGTAGTAGTCGTAAATGCGGGACACGCTCGGCACCGAAATGTCGATGCCCGGCGGGGCCCAGGCGGGACGCTCCATCGATGTCTCCAACAAGTCGCCACGGAATGCGGCCGTGTTCATGGCCAGTGTTCGAGCCGAGGCTACTGATCGCCCGCCGGGAGGGCGAGGGGAAACGGAAATTATCGATCCGTTCTTGGTCACACGTCTCGGTCACTGGACAGTGGCACGTGCGGCGTCCGTGGCACGTGCGACCGGCCCGCCGCTCACGCGGGGAGCGTGGGTCGGGCGGGCCGGCGGGGTGTCCGGGCCGGTGGGGCCGGTGGCCGGACACCCGGGTCGCGACGTACGTGGGGACTCTACTTGGACGTCGCGACCATCTTTCCGGTGGGCGAGACGGCGAACCAGGTGCCGCCCACGCCCTGACCGTTGGTGTCACCGGGCTTCTTGTCGCCCGCGAAGGTGTAGAGGGGCCAGCAGTCGATGGTCTGCTGCTTGATGCCGTCGGGCCGGTTGAAGGTGACGTAGCCCTTCGTGGAGATGCCCTCGGTGTCGTTCTTGTCGACGGGCGCGACGACCGGCCACTTCTCCAGGCACTCGCCGGTGCAGGCGGTCTTCATGGGCCACGCCGAGTCCTTCTCGAACCGGTAGACCGTCATCCCGTTCTTGTCGACGACGATCTCGCCGAGCTTGGGGTCCTTGCGGACGGACAGGCCCGCCAGGTCGGCCGGCGCACCCCCGTCCGCGCCGCCGCCCTGCTCCTCGGCCGCCCCCTCGTCGGTGCCCTCGCCGTCGGCGGCCCCCTCGTCGCCGCCGTCGGCCAGGGCCGCCTTCTTGCCGTCGGGGGCGGCCGCGAACCACGTGCCGCCCACGCCCTGGCCCTTGGTGTCGCCGGGCTTGGTGTCCTTGGCGTACCGGTACATCGGCCAGCCGTCGATGGTGAGTTGCTTGGTGCCGTCGGCGCGGGTCACCTCACCCATCAGGGAGGCGTCGACACCGGCCGGGGGCTTGGCGCCCTCGGCGGCCACCACGGGCCAGGCCTTCGCGCAGTCGCCCTCGCAGGCGGACTTGGGCGGGTTCGGGGTGTCCTTGTCGAAGCGGTAGAGCGTGAGGCCCTCGCTGTCGGTGACGACCTTGCCGAGCTCCTTGCTGTCCCAAATGGCGAGCTGACCGGCCGGCTTGGCGGCGGCCGCCTCCCCTCCGGAGCCGGCGCCGGAACCGTACCCGGCGCCCGAACCATAGCCGGCGCCGTTCTCGGCGGGCGCGCCCGCCGGTGCGGCGGCGCCGACCGAACCGGCGGGGGCTTGGTCCCCCTTGTCCTGACCGCACGCCGTCGTCAGCGCGAGCACGGCCGCCGCGGACAGCGCGAGCGAGGCGTTCCGCCAGGTCTTCATGTCAACTCCCGTTTGTATCGAGGTAGTTCGGCGACGCCCAGGCGTGCCGTTCATGGCCCTAAGTACGGGCGGGAGGGCGGCGCGTGTTCAACGCGCCGGGAAAATTTCTCCGGCGGCGGGACGGGGGTTACGAAAAACCCTTCCATCAGGCGAATCACACCGGTTCCAGGCGACGCCGGGGCACTGAGCGATCATGCTCAACGGCGTGTACGGAACCCTCGTCGCGCGACTCTTGGCGGCCGCCGCCCTGGGCTGGCTGCTGACCGCCCCGCTGCCCGCGGCGGCCGACAGTTGCGCCATCGCCCACATCGGCCCCGGTACGCCCGAACCGGCCGTCGCGGTCGCGGGCGGCGCCACCTGCACGGCGGGGCCCTCGCCCGCACCGGAGCCCCCTCCCCCGCCCGAGCCGCCCGCACCGGAGCCGCCGCCACCGCCACCGCCACCACCGCCTCCCGTGCGGGTCGTCCCGGAGCCACCGCCGCCGCCCGCACCACCACCGCCCCCACCCCCACCGCCTCCCGCGCCGGCCCCGCCGCCACCACAGCAGCCGGAGCCGCCCCCGCCCCCGGAACCGGAACCGGCCCCCACCGCGACGCCGCGTCCCGCACCTCCTTCCCCGACGACCGTCCCGCTGCCCGCCTACCGGCGCGCGCAGCGGGCCGAACCGGCCGGCGGCCCCTCCACGGTCACCGTGATGCTCGTGATCATGGCCCCCGCGGTGCTCGCCGCCGCCGCACTGCGCTCCCGCTCCTCCCGCTAGCACCCACCGCCCGGAGAACACCTTGTCGGAATGGCTCGTCCTGTCCATCGCGATGGCCGCCGCGTGCGCGGTCGTCCTGACCATCGTCGTCATCAACAACCGCCGCATCGGTGACGACGACGACCCGTCCGAGACCCCGGACGTCCTCGAGTACATGACGATGATGATCGGCGTGGTGTACGCGATCGTGCTGGGCCTGGCCATCGCCGGCGTCTGGGAGGGCCGCAGCGCCGCGCAGGAGAGCGTCCGTCAGGAGGCCCAGGCGCTGCACGAGGTGTCGGCCAGGGCGGAGGTCTGGCCCGCCGGGGTACGGATGCGCATCCGCGCCGACGTGGACGCGTACGTCACGCATGTCGTCGGCACCGAGTGGCAGCACATGGCCGACCGGGGCGAGCTGACCGAGAAGGGCACCGAGCTGCTGGAGCGGGTGCGCCGCGACGTCTCGGACTACCGGCCGGCCGACGACCACGAGGGCGAGGCGTACCAGCCGCTGGTGGACCAGGTGGCGGTCGCCGACGACGCGCGGAGCGCCCGGGCCGAGAACGCGGGGGCGACCATGCCGGGTGTGGTGTGGTTCGGGCTGATCACGGGAGCGCTGATCGCGGTGGGGCTCATCTTCACGCTCCAGATCCGGCGTACGTTCCGCGAACTGCTGCTCGCGGGCCTCTTCAGCGCGCTGATCGCCTTCCTGCTGTTCCTGATCTGGGCCTTCGACGCGCCGTTCGGCCGTGGGGTCTCCGCGACACCCGATCCCTTCCTGAACCTCTTCCCCCACCTCGAACACCTCGGAGGCTGACGTCCGCCGTCCGGGGGACCTCGGTGCCCCATTCGCTCGCCTGAGATCGCGGCTGTGGTAAGGCGCTCCTAGCGTTTCCGGCATCGAGGTGCATATCAGACGCTTTGTGGAAATCCGTTCCGCAGCTGCTCCTCGGGACCCGGAGGATTGACGATGCGCGCGATAGGTGCCGCCTCCGCCGCTCTCCTCGGAGCGGCCGCTCTCGCCCTGACCGCCCCCGCCCCGGCGGTGGCTTCCGGAAAGTTCGCCCCCGGTGACTTCGCCATCAGCCCCTCGACCGTCCAGCCGGGCGGCAGGGTCGTGCTCACTGCCCCCGGCTGCCCCGGCACCGCGATGGCGTCCTCGGGCGTCTTCGACACGGTCACCATTCCGGCCGGCCGTTCCGCGACGGCCACCGTCGACTGGGACGCCAAGCGAGCCGCGGTCTACACGGTGTCCTTCACGTGCGCCGGTGGCACGCCGGGCACCGTCGACCTCACCATCGCCCGCGCCACCAGCACTCCGACCACCAGCTCGACCGCCGTGCCGACGGTGACCGCCACCCGGACGGTGACCCCCGCGGCGCCCACTCAGGGCGTACGCGGCGGTGTGGGCGGCAGCATCGGCGGCCTGAACGCCGGCGAGCTCGCGGCTGGGACGGCCCTGGTGGTCGCGGCCGCCACCGGGATCATCTACATGCTGCGCCGCCGCGCCGAAAGCCGTCGCCACTGACCGGGCGGCCCGGCAGCGGGAACAACAAGCCCGTCGCCCCGAGTCCTGGTCGGTCAGGACTCGGGGCGACGGGCGTATTCGGCCGACCGGGAGGTTCGGCCGGTCAGACCTTTCCGCCGTTCACACGGCGGCGGCGGCTGATGAACAGCCCGCCGCCGACGGCCGCCGTGGCGACCAGGGCGCCGCCGATGGCCATCTCGGTGGAGCTCGGGGCCATGGAGCCGCCGATGCCGCCCCGGGCCCCGTGCCCGCGCACGACCGTGAAGGTCCGGGTGACCACCATGGGGTGGTCGCTGCACTTGACAGCCAGGTTGTACTGCCCCGGCGTGGCGTGGTCGTAGATCCGCGGCGTGGCGGCCGAGTGACCCGAGGCGTTGACGGTGAGGGCCGTCTTGGGGAAGGCGTTGGACGTGACCGTGCCGCCGTGGCCGCACCCCATGGCACTGACCGCGAGCTGGCCGCCCTGGTGCACCCGGGTCGGGGAGACCGTGACGTTGGTCGGACCGTTGTTGGCGGCGGCCAGGGGGGCGCAGAGCCCGATGGCCGCGCCGGCGGTGGCGGCCACCGCGAGAGCGCGTGAAGCACGCATCGTTGAACCTCCAGTGGAAGACGCCCCGAAGCGGCGCTCCGGGAGATTCGACGAGTACGCCTTCCACCACGAACCTTCACAAGTCCGTCCTATTACCGCATTTCGGAACTCGTCCACCCCGGTGAGCCGACACGCCGACATCCCCGCGCGCTCAACTGACGGAGCCCCAGGTCACGGACCGTCAGGGGGCCGTCGGGGATTCCGTACGACGACTACTCGGATGGGTCATCACCCCTGGCGCGTGCCACCCGTTCGCCCCTCCCCTGATCGCCTGTGCGGCGGGGCGCACTTAGCGTCGTACTACGCCGCGAAGGGAGAACCATGGGCCTGGACCACAGTGGCTTCGAGTCGAGGAGACGCTCACCGTGGGGCGCACTGGCTCTCGTCATGCTCACTGGTCTCGCGATGATGCGCAACGGCGTCGACCCGCAGCCCGGCCCGCCCCAGCCGGCTCCCGCCGCCGTCTCGGACACCCGCCGCGCTGGCACGGCCCCGGTCCCGCCCGCCGGCCTGCGACCGCTCGCGTACGCGCCCGCCTCCCGGATCCGGATCGAGTCGATCGACGTCGACGCCCCGATCATGGACGTCGGGCTGGACCAGGACGGCTGGATCGACGCGCCGCCGGCCCAGGACCGCAACATGGCCGGCTGGTACCAGAACGGCATCTCCCCCGGGCAGCGCGGTACGTCGGTCATCGTCGGCCATGTCGACAACGAGGCGGGCCCTGCCGTCTTCTACGGTCTGGGGTCGCTCAAGAAGGGCGGCCTCGTGGAGGTCACGCGCTATGACGGCCGGGTGGCCGTGTTCGAGGTGTACGGCATCGAGGTCTTCTCCAAGGAGGACTTCCCCGGTGTGCGCGTGTACGGCGACACCGGGCACCCGGAGCTGCGCGTGATCACTTGTGGCGGCGGATACTCGAAGGCCAACGGCTACGACGGCAACGTGGTCGTCTTCGCGCGCATGGTGGCGACCCGCTGAGCGGCCGGCCGCTCAGCGGGCGCCGTACGCGCCTCACCGGCGCGGCACGGTGAGGTGGTAGCCGGCGGCCAGCAGCTCCGGCAGGTAGGCGCGCAGCGCGGCCACGCTCTGGGAGCGGTCGCCGCCCGCGTCGTGGGAGAGCACGATGACGCCGGGCCCGGCCCCGTCGAGCACCCGGCGTACGATCACGTGCGCGCCGGGCTCCTTCCAGTCCAGTGTGTCCACCGTCCAGGCGAGCGGCTCCATGCCCAGTTCGGCGCCGATCTCGAAGGAGTGCCGGTTCCAGGCGCCGTAGGGGGCCCGGTACCACAGCGGCGGGGAGCCGAGGGTGCGCTCGATGATGTCGCTGGTGCTGCCCAGTTCGTCGCGGATGCGGGAGGGCCGGAGCCTGGGGATGAGCGGGTGGGACCAGGAGTGGTTGCCCACCACGTGGCCGTCGTCCGCCATCTCCCGCAGCAGGTCCGGGTTGACGGCCGCCATCTCGCCGCAGACGAAGAACATGGCGCGTACGCCGTGTTTGCGCAGCGTACGGAGGATGGCGGGGGTGTAGCGGGGGTCGGGGCCGTCGTCGAAGGAGAGGACCATCGATCGGCCGGCGCCGGAGACCCGCAGGAAGGGCCGCTGCCGCACGGGCGGCAGGGCGCGGCGGTAGCGGGGCGGCGCGTACGCGGTCATCGGCTGGAGCCGGTACGAGGACGGCGCCAGGCGCGGGCCCCCCTGGACGCCCACCGGTGGGCCGGCGGCGCCGGGCGGCAGAGGGGCGGCGGGCCGGGGTGGTGCGCCGGTCCGCTCCAGGGCGAAGAGCCCGAAGGTCGTGGTGGCCCCGAGTGCGGCGGCGATGCGCAGCACCATCCGCCGCCCCGTAGGCAGTTGATCCTTTTTCATGACTAATAACTCGCATGGCGGATGCCATGTGCCCCTGACCCACACCGGCCGGGCAGCCGATTGCACCCGATGGGACCAGCAGGCGACCGGCGGGAACCGGCGGTGGCGATGTGTGTCGTCTTCCGCCCGGGCCCGCGCTGGGCCATCATGATCCGCCGTCAGTCGATGCCGTCGGCAAAGAGGTGACGCTCCTGGCCGGAATCCGTTCGGGGCGGGGCATCCTGCGCCGCAAACCCATCGCACTGATCGACGAGGGCGTCGAGGAGGAACGACTCACCCGGACGCTGGGGCTGTGGCAGCTCACCGCCATCGGTGTCGGCGGCATCATCGGCGCGGGCATCTTCACCCTCGTCGGCACGGTCGCCAACGGCACGGCGGGGCCCGCCGTCCTCGTCTCGTTACTGATCGCGGGGGTGAGCCGGCGGGCTACTCCCCCATCAGCAGGCCGTCGTCGGCCGCGCCGCGGCTGAGGGTGACCTGCTGGATGCGGTCGCGTACGCCGGTGAGGTTGTCGCCCGCCCTGATCGCGGCGTTGAGGTTGACCACCCGGCCCGTCCCGGTGTTGAACCACTGCGGGAGGAACTCCGCCTTCGCCACGTCCCAGCGGCCGCCGGGCGTGGCGGGCGGGGTGAAGGTGAAGCGGCCGATGGTGCCCTGGTTGCCGCGCGGGTCGAAGGCACCCTGGTAGTTGATCATGTCGCCGGCGATCTGGTCGCCCATGCCGTAGATGATCCAGGTGCCGTTGACCTTCTCGTACGCCTGCGGGACGTGGGCGTGGGTGCCGATGATCAGGTCGATGTCGGGGCGGCCGCCGGTCGCGGACGCGGTGAGGCTCCGGCCGAGGCTCAGCTGCTGGGCGTCCGGAGCGGTCTGCCACTCCGTGCCCCAGTGCAGGCTGACCACGACGACATCGGCACCGGCGGCGCGGGCCGTCCGCGCGTCGGCGAGGATCTTGTTCTCGTTGATGAGGTTGACCGCCCAGGGCCTGCCCTGGGGCAGCGGGATGCCGTTGGTGCCGTAGGTGTACGCCAGGTGGGCCACCGTGGCGCCGCCCGCCTTGAGCAGGGTGGGCCGGGCGGCCTCGGCGGCGGTGCGGGCGGAACCGGCGTGGCGGACGCCCACCTTGTCGAGGGCGTCCAGGGTGCGGCCGAGGCCCGCGGCGCCGTCGTCCAGGGTGTGGTTGGAGGCGGTGGAGCAGGAGTCGTATCCGGTGACGGCGAGCGCGGTGGCGACCTGGGGCGGGGACTTGAAGGACGGGTAGCCGGTGTAGGGGCCGCCCTCCTTCCCGTACACCGTCTCCATGTGGCAGATGGCCAGGTCGGCCTTGGAGACGACGGGCTTGACGCCGGAGAGCATGGGGCGGAAGTCGTAGCCGTTGCCGCCGGCGTCCGCCTGGGCCTGCCGGATGATCGAGGCGTGCGGCAGGATGTCGCCGCTGGCCACGAGGGTGAACCCGCGCGCGGGCGCGGCGGCGGGGCCACCCGCCGATGAGGGCACGGGCGGGGCGGCCTGCTGGGTGCGGCCCGCCGGGACTGCGGCGGTGTGCGGCTCCGGCTCGGCACCGGCACAGCCTGCCGCCGCGGAGAGAAGGACGGCGGCCACCGCCACCGTGGACCGTCGGATGCGTGTGGTGGTCATCAGCCGGGCTCCGTGGGGCTTCAGGGGCTTGGGAGACGTGAGGTGTGCTCCCCTGAATCCCTATGGGAAATGAGGATCAGTCAATCCTTAAATGCGGAAAATCATACAAATGCAGCGAAAAGGGACCTCACGGTCCACGTGACCGCTCACCGCACCATTCGCCGCTCGGTGTGACCGCTCGTCGCACACCCCGGTGCGGCGCCTGTCCCTGCGGGCCCGGATGCGTTCGTATACGCGTCGAGGGTCTGAGTACGGCGTTCGAGTACGGCGGGAAAGGGTGTGACGATGACGACGGCGACCACCGACGAGCGGGCCCTGGAGGAGCTCCAGCGTGAACACGGGCCCGCGCTGCTGAGCTTCCTGCTCGGCCTGACCTACGGGGACAAGCAGCGCGCCGAGGACCTGCTCCAGGAGACGCTGGTCCGCGCCTGGCAGCACCCCGAGGCGTTCGAGGCCCCGTACGAGTCGATGCGTCCGTGGCTCTTCACGGTCGGCCGGCGCCTGGCGATCGACGCCCGCCGGTCCCGGATGGCCCGCCCCACCGAGATCGGGGACGGCGTGCTCGCGAGCACCCCCGACCCCTCGGACGTCACCGAGTCCGCCGTCGCCGCGCTCGACGTGCGCGCAGCGGTACGGGAGCTGAGCCCCGAGCACCGCGCCGTGCTCGTACGGATCTACTTCGACGGCCTGACCGTGAACGAGGCCGCGGCCGATCTGGGTATACCGGCCGGGACGGTCAAGTCGCGGTCGCACTACGCGCTGCGGGCGCTCGGCCGGTGCCTGCCCGGCTACAGCCGGACGCTCTCCGGCTCGCTCCCGTCCTGAACGCTCCCGCCCCACGCTCCCCTCCGGGCGCACTGCCGCCCGTGCGTCACGGCCCCGGCCGGAATGTATGCGAAACCACACCGCCGAGTTGAGCAAAGAGCGGCCCCGGGCCGTGCCTGACGGTAGAGGCTCGTCGTCGAGGACCACACGCACACGCAGAACGTCCGGGAGAAGGTGGGAACGTTGCGGCCCGAGAGCACGAACGGCACCGGCGGGGGCGGGCTGGCCGTCCCGATGGCCTGGCTGTGTGCCGAGTACATCGCCGACGAACTACTGAGAGCCGGTGGCCTGGTCGAACCCGGCTCCCTGGAGTACCAGGCGGGCCGCCGCACGCTGGCGCTCACCGTCTACCTGGGCGACGGCACCGACGACGCCTCCGGCCCGGGCGCCGAGCACCGGCTGGAGGAGTGGCTGACACGTACCGCGCACGGCCACCCCTGGGAGGACTGGGTACGCGAACGGCTGGCCGCGCGGCGGGAGCGCGACGGCGACGAGGACGAGGGCCTGGCACTCGCCCGGGAGACCTGGCGCCTGCTGGAGGGCACGCACCTGCTCGCCACCGACCTGGGCGCGCTGTCGGGCGGCCCGGCCCCCGGGCTCGTGGTCGACGAGTCCGAGGCGGTGTGGCTGCCGTCATGGCGTCTGGGCCTCCCGCTCGGGCACCTGGCGCTGCGGCTGTACTGACCTCTGTCCGGTCGGCTCAGTGCGGCTGGACGGGACGTGCCCGGACCCTGTTGGGCAGGTCCTGATGGCCGCCGCTGGCGAGCATCCGCACCTCGCCCCGGTCGCTTATCTCCGCCAGCACGATGCCCGTGTCGTCGGCGTAGACGGGGTGCCCGCCGGCCCCGGTGCGGTCCGTACGGTGCACCCGCACGACGTCTTCCTGCCCGAAGTCCAGCTCGTAGTGATCATGGATGCGCATGGTTGCCTCCCGGTGAGCGATCACCGCCTTGCACCCGCGTCCCCATACCGGGACTTTTCATGCCTGAACGGACGTGGGTGGATCGCGGTGGACACCCGGGCGGTACTTCGGGACACGGACCGTGACTTTCATGCCCGCGCCGACGCCCGTCTCGACCACGAGCCCGTAGTCGTCCCCGTACACCTGGCGCAGCCGTTCGTCGACGTTGCACAGCCCGATGCCGGAGGCCTGGGGGCGCTCGCCCGCGAGGATGGCCCGCAGCACGTCCGGTTCCATGCCGACGCCGTCGTCCTCGATGGTGACGACGGCCTCGGCGCCCGCGTCCTCGGCCGCGATGGTCACCCGGCAGGTGGTGCGGGAGTCCTCCAGGCCGTGCTTGACGGCGTTCTCGACCAGCGGCTGGAGGCACAGGAACGGCAGCGTCACCGGCAGCACCTCGGGCGCCACCTGGAGGGTCACCTGGAGCCGGTCGCCGAAGCGTGCCCCGGCGAGCGCCAGGTACTGCTCGATGGAGCGCAACTCGTCGGCGAGCTGGGTGAACTCGCCGTGCCGCCGGAACGAGTAGCGGGTGAAGTCGGCGAACTCCAGGAGGAGTTCGCGGGCGCGTTCGGGGTCGGTGCGGACGAAGGACGCGATGGCGGCGAGCGAGTTGAAGATGAAGTGCGGGGAGATCTGGGCGCGCAGGGCCCGGATCTCCGCCTCGATCAACCGGGTACGGGACCGGTCCAGCTCGGCCAGTTCCAGCTGTACGGAGACCCAGCGGGCCACCTCCGTCGCGGCCCGTACCAGCACCGCCGACTCGCGCGACCCGTACGCGACGAGGGCGCCGAGCACGCCCTCCTCGCCGGTCAGCGGCGCGATCACCGCCCAGCGCAGCGGGCAGTCCGGCTCGTCGCACGCGGCGCGCACGCTCTGGCCCCGCCCCGAGCCGAGCAGCTCGGCGACCCGTTCCATCACCTGGGCGCGGTGGTGGTCGCCGCCGGGGCCGTCCCAGGCGAGGACGGCCGTACGGTCGGTGAGGCACAGCGCCTCCGTCCCGAGCAGCGACCGCAGCCGCCGGGCGGCCTTGCGCGCGGTGTCCTCGGTGAGCCCGGCGCGCAGGGGCGGGGCGGCGAGGGACGCGGTGTGGAGGGTGTGGAAGGTGGCGCGTTCGACGGGGGTGCCGAGGTCCAGCACGTCCTTCCCGGTCCGCCGCGCGGTGAGCCGCCCGAGCGCGAACCCGGCGACGAGGAGGAGGGCCCCGGCGGTGCCGAGGGCCGCGAGGAGCGTGCCGCTCACCGGTCGGCCCCCCACGGGCGGGCGCCGTCCCCGGCGCTACGGTACGGGCGCTCCGCCCGGCGGCCGCGCCGAGGCTCCTCGGGGCTGCCCTGCGCCCGCCGCTCGTCACCGCCGTGCGGGCTCTCCGCTGCGCTGCCCCGTGACCCTCCCGCCCCGCTGCCCGCCGGGCGCTTCCAGGGGCCGCCGCCCGGGTGCTCGTGGGCTCCCGGGTCCGGTTCGGCCGGGTCGGCCGGGCGTTCCGTCGCGCGGCCCTGGTCGCGCCGCGACGGCCGGCCGACCAGGTCCTCGGGCAGGTGGAGCCGGGCCAGGATCGCGGGCGTGCCGGCCGGGACGCGGCGGGGCGTGGCGAGCGAGACGGCGACCATCGTCAGGAAGCCGAGCGGCACGGACCAGACGGCGGGCCACGCCATCAGCGTGTGCGGCCACCCCTCCGGGGCGAGCCCCGCCCGGGTCGCCATCACGGCCGTGAGCGCGGCCCCGCCGCCCGCCACGAGACCGGCCATCGCGCCGGGCGGCGTGAGGCGCCGCCACCAGATGCCCAGCACCAGCAGCGGGCAGAACGAGGACGCCGACACGGCGAACGCCAGCCCCACCGCGTCCGCCACCGGCACGTTCGTGGCCACCAGGCTGACCGCCAGCGGCACCGCCACGGCGAGCAGGGTCGCCAGCCGGAAGTGCCGTACGCCGCGCGAGGGAAGCACGTCCTGGCTGAGCACCCCCGCCACCGACATGGTCAGCCCCGACGCCGTCGACAGGAACGCCGCGAACGCCCCGCCCGCCAGCAGCGCGCCCAGCAGCTCGCCGGCCGTCCCGCCGAGCACACGGTCGGGCAGGACCAGCACGGCGGCGTCCGCCGCGCCGGTGAGGGCGAGCTCGGGCGCGTAGATCCTGCCGAGCGCGCCGTACACCGGGGGCAGCAGGTAGAAGGCGCCCACCAGGCCGAGGACGACGAGCGTGGTGCGGCGGGCGGTGCGCCCGTCGGGGCTGGTGTAGAAGCGGACGGCCACGTGCGGCAGCCCCATGGTGCCGAGGAACGTGGCGAGGATCAGCCCGTACGTGGCGTACAGCTGGTGGCCGTCGTGGCCGCCCGCCAGCGGCTGTGACCAGCCGACCGGATCGGTGCCGGTGGCGGCCCGCTCGGGCACGCGCGCGCCCTCCGGGAAGCGCAGCGTGGTCCCGGCCTCGACACGGTGGCTCCCCTCGGCGAGCGTGACGCGGTCCTCCTCGTACGCGGTGGAGTCGACGCGCCCGGAGACGGTGAGGGTGAGCGGCGCGTCGACGTCGATGCGTACGGTGTCGCCGACCGTCACGGCGGTGTGCTCCCGGAAGACGGCGGGCGCGTCGAACCGGGCGCGCGGCGCCTCGTCGCCCCACCAGGCGGAGACCAGGAACAGCGCGGGGACCAGCAGGGCGGTGAGCTTGAGCCAGTACTGGAAGGCCTGCACGAAGGTGATGCTCCGCATCCCGCCCGCCGCCACCGCGCCCGTGACGACGACGGCGACGACGAGCCCCCCGACCCAGTCGGGGGCGCCGGTGAGGATCTCCAGCGTCAGGCCCGCGCCCTGGAGCTGCGGCAGGAGGTACAGCCAGCCGATACCGACGACGAAGAGGCTGGCCAGCCGGCGTGCCTCGGGCGATTCGAGGCGGGCCTCGGCGAAGTCGGAGAGCGTGTACGCGCCGGAGCGGCGCAGCGGGGCGGCGACCAGGACCAGCAGGACGAGGTAGCCGGCGGTGTAGCCGACCGGGTACCAGAGCATGTCGGGGCCCTGGAGGAGGACGAGTCCGGCGATGCCCAGGAAGGAGGCGGCGGAGAGGTACTCGCCGCTGATGGCGGCGGCGTTGAGGCGGGGGCCGACGGTGCGGGAGGCGACGTAGAAGTCGGAGGTGGTGCGGGAGATGCGCAGCCCGAGCGCGCCGATGAGCACGGTGGCGAGGACGACGGCGGTGACGGCGGTCACCGCGTAGGTCTGGTTCACGTCCGGTCCGTGCCCATCCGGTTCAGCGGCCTTCCACGAGGCCGGTGAAGTCGCGTTCGTTGCGCTCGGCGCGGCGGACGTACCAGCGGGCGATGAGCCAGACGACGGGGTACGTGCCGACGCCGAGGACGGCCCAGACGAACGGCTGGGCGGTGCCGCGCCCGAGGGCCGCCGGGAGGGTGAACAGCAGGGGCAGCGAGCCGATGAGCAGGGCGAGGGTGCCGAGCGCGTAGAGCGCGGCGCGCAACTGGCTGCGCATCAGGGACCGTACGTAGGTGTGGCCGAGGGTGGTCTGCTCGCTGATCTCCGAGCGGGCGGGCGCGTGGCCCGGGGGGCGGCGGGCGGAGCGCGGCACACCGGTGACCGTCTCGCGGCGGGGGCGGCGCGGGGGCTGCTGGGCTGCGGGCATCGGCGTCCGTGGGTGGGCTCGGCCGGGGTGGTCGGCGGGGGCGGCTGGCTCGGATGGTGGAGTCTACGCAGAAGCCATTACCGAAGGTAGACCCCGGTTTCGGGTCAGCTGCCGGTCCGCCGGCCGGCGTCGCCGAGCGCGATCTCCAGCTCGACGTAGGACTCCTCGGCCCGGCGGAACGCCACCTCCAGCGCGGCGGCCGTGCGGGGCCCGACCAGCCCGTGCGTCGACTCCTGGATTTCGTACAGCACGTCGGCCCAGCGTCCGGCGGCGCTCTTGACCCCGGCGAGCAGCGCCTCCGCCTCGCGCGGGCCGCCCGGCCGGAGGTCCGGCAGGGCGCGCAGTTCGGCGAGCAGCGCCTCGATCTCGACGGTCACGGTCCGGCCCCCTCTCCGGTGATCAAGGGTAGGCGCCGCACGCCGCGCCTGGCGGAGTTCGGCCGGCCGCCGGTCGCCGAACGGCACGGACCACGCGTCGAGCGGTCGGCCCCGCGGCCCCCGGTGGCTCGCGACCCCGGCCGGCGGGGCGGTGTCAGCCGCGTGCCTGGCGCATCAGGAGGTCGCGCAGCTGGCGGGCGTGGCGGCGGCTGACGGCGAGTTCGGCGCGGCCGACCCGGACGGTGGTCGTCCCGGCGTCGAGGCGCAGTTCGTCGATTCGGCGCAGCGCGACGAGGTGGCTGCGGTGGATCCGTACGAAGCCACGCGCCGCCCACCGCTCCTCCAGCGTGGACAGCGGGATGCGGACGAGGTGGCTGCCCTCGTCGGTGTGCAGCCGCGCGTAGTCGCCCTGCGCCTCGACGTACGCGATGTCGTCGACGGACACGAACCGGGTGACGCCGCCCAGTTCGACCGGGATCTGTTCGGTCGCCGTACCGGCGGTCGCGGGTTCGGCGAGGTCGCGGACCCGGCGTACGGCCTCGGCCAGGCGTTCCCTGCGGACCGGCTTGAGGACGTAGTCGACGGCCTTGAGGTCGAAGGCCTGGAGGGCGAACCCTTCGTGGGCGGTGACGAAGACGATCAGCGGGGGCCTGGCGAACCCGGCTATCAGCCGGGCGATGTCGAGGCCGGTGAGCCCGGCCATGTGGATGTCGAGGAAGACGACGTCGATGGCCTCCTCGCCGTCGGGTCCCGCTTCGAGGGCGCGGCCGATGCGGCGCAGCGCCTCGGTCGCGTCGGTGGCGCCCTCCGCGCTGCGCACCCTCGGGTCGGAGCGGAGGAGGTAGAGCAGCTCTTCGAGAGCGGGCTTCTCGTCGTCGACGGCCAGTACGCGAACCATGGTGCGGAGTGTAGAGGTGGGCCGATTGAGCGAGGAACGGCTCGGATGCGTACTCCCTGGCGTAAGGCTTCCCGCGCTGCTTCGCGGAAGCACACGGCACACGGACGCGTACGCGGGAATGAGGCACCCCCATGAGTCTGCGGGAGCGGCATCACGATGTCGCCGCCTATGCGCTGGGCGTGCTGGAACCGGCGGACGCCCTCGCGTGCGAGAAGCACCTGGCGCGGTGCGTGACCTGCACGGCCGGGCTCGTGGACTTCTCCTTCGCCGCGTCGGCGCTCGCGCAGCTTGCCGGCCGGGAGCCGCTGCGGCCGCTCGGGCCGCGCCCGGTGGCGGCGCGTTCTCGTCGGCGGGTACGCCGGCCGCGGGCGCGGCGGTGGCGCTCGCGCGTCGTCGGGGTGGCCGCGGCGCTCGCGGTCGCGGTGCCGGGCGCCGTCCTGCTGGCCTCCCCCGGCCCGGGCGCCGGCGATCCGGGGGTACGGCGGGCCGCGGCGACGGACACGGCGACCGGGACGTCGGCGTCGGTGGCGCTGCGGGAGCGGGAGTGGGGCACGGAGGTGGCGCTGAAGGTGGCCGGGGTGCCGGGGTCTCACGTGTGCGAACTCGTGGTCGTCGGGACGGACGGCCGGGCGTGGCCGGTCATGACGTGGGCGACGGAGGAGGGCGACGAGCCGGTGATGGAGGGCGGGATCGCGCTGCGGCTCGGCGAGATCGAGCGGCTGGAGGTACGGACCGTGGAGGGCGAGCGGCTGGTGTCGGTACGGCCCTGAACCTACTTCAGCAGCACCTACCTCAGCAGGCGGGACAGGCGGCGGTCGGCGAGGGGCTTGCCGCCGGTCTGGCAGGTGGGGCAGTACTGGAGCGACGAGTCGCTGTACGACACCTCCCGGATGGTGTCGCCGCAGACGGGACACGCCTCGCCGGTACGGCCGTGGACGCGCAGCCCGCTCTTCTTCTCGGCCTTGAGGCGGCCGGCGGCCACTCCGTGCGAGCGCTCCACGGCCTCGCTCAGGGTGGTGCGCATCGCCTCGTACAGCGTGGTGGTCTCCTCGTCGGTGAGGTTCTGTACGGGCTTGAAGGGGGACATCCGGGCGGCGTGCAGGACCTCGTCGCTGTACGCGTTGCCGATGCCCGCGATCAGGCTCTGGTCGCGCAGGGCGCCCTTGAGCTGTCGCCGTTCGCCGGTGAGCAGGGCGGCGAAGGCGTCCCGGTCGAAGCCGGCGGCGAGCGGGTCGGGGCCGAGGCGGGCGACGCCCGGGACGTCGGCGGGGTCGTGGACGAGGTGGACGGCGAGGCGCTTGGTGGTGCCGGCCTCGGTGAGGTCGAAGCCGTCGCCGCCGGTGAGCGCGACGCGCAGCGCGAGCGGGCCCTTGCCGGGGCGTGGCGGCCCGGAGGGCAGGACGTCCCGCCACTGGAGCCAGCCGGCCCGGGCGAGGTGGATCAGCAGATGGAGCCCGTCGGCGGTGATGTCGAGGAACTTGCCGTACCGCTCGACGGCGGTGACGGTGGTGCCGTCGAGCGCGGACAGCGGCGGGTCGTACGTCTTGAGGACGCTGACGGCGACGGGCAGGGCGCGGGCGATCTCCTTGCCCACCAGGTTCTCGTCGAGGAACTCGCGGAGGGCTTCGACCTCGGGCAGTTCTGGCATGGTTCCAGCGTGCCGCAGGGCGTCCCGGCTCGCCGCCCCGGCCGGTTGCGAAGGGTCAGGCCGGCCCGTCGGTCGCCTTCACCAGCTCCGCCAGTTCGTCGTGGATCGCGGCGGCGAGCCGGTCCACGTCCGGGACGGCCTTGCCGTCGGCGACGAGCCCGATGTGCACCTGTCCGCCGTACGGGGACATCGCCACGGCGAGCGCCTGGCCGCGTGCGAGCGGGGCCATGGGGTGGAGGGCGCGCAGCGGGCAGCCGCCGAGGGAGAGCCTGGAGCGCGGCAGCGGCACATTGGTGACCAGGACGTCGAACAGCATCCGCGCCGCTCCCTGGGCCAGCGGCGCGCCGAACCGGTGGGCGAGCGGCGGCAGTTGGTCGGCGAGCACGGCGACCGCCCCGGCGCCGCGCGTGGGTCCGGCGGCCTTGTTGCGGTCCATGCCGCGGCGTACGGAGCCCAGCCGGCTCAGTGGGTCGGGGTCGGAGAGGGGCAGGTCGAGGAGGTACGCGGAGAAGGTGTTGCCCGGGCCGGGTGCGCCGCCGGGCCTCCGCCGGGAGACCGGCACGAGGGCGCGCGGGTCCACCGTGGGCAGCGGCTCTCCCCGCTCCAGCATCCACCGGCGCAGCGCTCCGGCGGTGACCGCGAGCAGGACGTCGTTGGCGGTGCCGCCCGCGACCCGGCGGACCCGCCGCACCTCCTCCAGGTCCAGGTCGGCGGTGGCCAGGCGCCGCGTCCCGCTGGAGCCGGCGGTGAGCGCGGGCGTGCCGCGCGGGTCGAGGCGGCTGGCGCGTACGACGGAGGCGCCGACGCCCAGGGCGCGGCCGAGCTCCTCGATGCGGCCGCGCGCGGCGCCCGCGACGTTCAGCGGGCCGGGCAGCCAGGAGCGGGGCGGTACGGGGCGCGGGCGGCGGCGGCCGGGGGTGCGGGCGCCGGCGATCTCGTCGAAGATGCCGGCGCCGATGGCGACCGCGCGCATCCCGTCGGCGAGCGCGTGGTGGAGCTTGACGAGCACGGCGAAGGGGCCGCCAGGCGCCCCGGTCAGCAGGTACATCTCCCAGGGCGGCAGCCCGCGTTCGAGGGGCCGTTCCATCAGCTCACCGGCGAGCCGGGTGGCTTGGGTGATGACGTCGCACCCACTGTCGGGGAGCTGGACGCGCCGGACATGGCGGCGTACGTCGAAGGTCTTGTCGACGTGCCAGGCGGCGCCGCCGACCGGGAGCAGGACGTCGCGGACCCGCATCCGCAGCCGGGGGATGGCGGCGGCCCGCTCGGCGAGCAGCTCCAGGATGTCGCCGGGGTCGCCGGGGCCGGGGTCGAAGCGGGCGAGGGCGCCCAGGTGCATGGGGTGGTCGGCCGTCTCCAGGTGCCAGAAGGCCAGGTCGAGAGGTGCCAGCAGCTCACTGCTCAAGGGATCCCCATGTCGTGGAGGGCCATGGAAGGCTACGGAACAGCAGTCAAACGCCATCGATCGGTTACGGTCAAGTACGATCTCTTCACTTACAGTTAACAGTCGATGTCCATTAAATTTCCGGTCTGCCCTGCATCCTGAACTCGCACCAGACGCACTTTCCGCTGCCGCGCGAGTCCACGCCCCACACATCGGTCAGCCGGTCGACCAGCAGCAGTCCCCGGCCCGAGACGCCCGACAGCCCCGCCTCACGGCGGCGCGGCAGAGCGCTGGAGCGGTCCTCGACCTCGACCCGCAGCCGCCGTTCGTGCCCGGCCAGCATCCGCAGGGTGACGATCGCCCCGCCGTCGGTGTGGAGCAGCGCGTTGGTGATCAGCTCGTCGGCGACCAGCTCGATCTCGTCGGCCCGCTGCCCCGCGCCCCACGCCCGGACCGCCGCCCTGATCATGTGCCGGGCCGAGCTCAGCGCCTCCGGGTCGCTCTGCGCCACGTGCTGCTGCAGCCGCCCGCCGGCCTGCGGGGTGTAACCGCCCTGCCGGCGCAGCAGCAGGATGGCGACGTCGTCCTCCCCACCGTGCTCGTCGACCACCTCGCACAGGTGGTCGGCGAGCCGCTGGAGGTCGTCCGGCCCGTTGCGTACCAGCGCGGCGAGCCACTGCATGCCCTCGTCGAGGTCGGCACCCGGCTGCTCGACGAGCCCGTCGGTGTACAGCAGCAGCGCCTGGCCCGGGTCCAGTTCCAGGATGCTGACGGGGTAGTCGAGCCGCCCGAACTCCGCCGACAGGCCGAGCGGCATCCCGCCCTGCACCGGCACGCGGCGGCAGCTGCCGTCGGTGTCCCGCAGCAGCGGGTCGACGTGCCCCGCCCGCACCACCTGCACCACGCCGGTCGCCAGGTCGGCCTCCAGGTACGTACAGGTGGCGAACCGGTCGGTGTCCAGCTCGTGCAGGAAGGAGGAGGCACGCGCCATCACGGTGGCCGGAGTGTGTCCCTCCGCCGCGTACGCCCGCAGCACGATGCGCAGCTGTCCCATCACGGCGGCGGCGTGGGTGTCGTGCCCCTGGACGTCCCCGATCACGGCGCCTACCCGGCCGCCGGGCAGCGGGATGATGTCGTACCAGTCGCCGCCGATGTCCCGGCCCAGCCGGGCGGAGCGGTAGCGGACGGCGATCTGCGCGCCGGGGACCTCGGGGATGCGGCGCGGCAGCATGGCCTGCTGCAGCCCTTCGGCGAGGTCGTGCTCCTGCTCGAAGAGCATGGCGCGCTGGAGGCTCTGCGCGATGCTGCTGCCGAGCGCGACGAGGACGTTGCGGTCCTCCGGGGTGAAGCCGTTCTTGTCGTTGTAGAGCAGGCCGAGCGCACCGATGGGCCGGGCCTGGGCGATCAGCGGGAGATAGGCGGCGGAGGTGATCCCGAGGCCGCTGATGTGCGGCCAGAGTATGGGGTAGCTGGTGGCGAAGTCCTCGGGTGACTCGATGAAACGGGGCGCGAGGGTACGGACGACCTCACTCATCGGGTACTGCTCGTCCACCCGGGTGTAGCGGGTGCCCGGGACGAAGGAGCCCTCCGGCCCGTCGGCGACCAGGTGGATGCGGCCCGCCTCCAGCAGCCCCATCACCACACTGGTGGCGCCGAGGTGCTCCAGGCCGTGCGAGTCCTTCAGGACGTCGATGACGTCCTGGACGGTCCGGGCGTGGGCCAGGGCGGCGGTGGTGGACTCCACCACGCTGGTCTGGCGGCGCCGCTCCTCGTCGACCTCGCGCCGGGCGGTCGACTCGGCGAGCTCCTGCGTGGCGTCGCGGACGATGCCGATGATGCGGCGCGGGCGGCCCGTCTCGTCCCGCCGGATGAACCCCTGGGTGTGCGTCCAGCGCAGGGAGCCGTCACGGGTTCGGATACGGAAGTAGGCGCCGTAGTGCGTGCCGCCGCTCTTGAGGGCCTGCGCCACCATCCCGTCGAGGCGGATGGACTCGCTGGGCGGGACGCGGGAGGCCAGGCTCTCGGGCCGCCCGTCGTACTCGGTGACGTCCACCTGGAACACGTCGAGGGCGGTCTGGTCCATGTGCATGAGCCCTGTGTCGAGGTCCCAGTCGAAGCTGCCCATGCGGTTGAGGGACAGGCTCAGATCCGGGTGGGCGGGCCAGTCCTCGGGGAGCGACAGGGCATCCGCTGCCGGATCAACCATGGGGCCACTCTGCCATCATTTGTCGGGTTTTTCGACCGGTTACGGGGGCGGGAGGCGGGCGAGGGAGGTGACCATCAGCCCTCGTACAGATCCGGCTCGAAGGGCATGTCCTGCGGCTGCCCGGCCTGGTCCGGCCCGCCGGGACTGTCCGGTACGGGGGCGTCGGGCGGTACGACGGGGTCCGACGCGTCGCCGGGGTCGTCCGGGGCGGCCGGGGGTTCCTCCGGGACGGCCGGGGGTTCGTCCGGGCCGGCCGGGGGTTCGTCCGGGCCGGCCGGGGGTTCCTCCCGGACGGCCGGGGGTTCCGCCTGGGCCGCCGGGCCGCCCGGGCCGTCCGGTGTGGGCGGGACCGGGGGCGGCGGGGGCGGCGGCGGGGTGGGGCAGCCGGGCGGGACCGGCCGGGTGCCGCCCGGCTCGGTCGGGCAGTCGGCCGGCACCGGCGGAGCCACGAGGTCACGCTCGCCAGGGGCGTACGGGGGCGGCACCTCGGGCTGCTTGTCCTGTTCACCGCCGCTGCCCGTGAGGCGTTCGAGCCAGGTGTTGTCCAGGACGTTCACGACGATCAGGCTGTGGACCACCTGCTGGGTGGGCGTGATGGCCACCACCCGCCCGGGGTGGTAGCCGGGCCAGGGCGTGCCCTTGTCGACCGTGGCCCCCTGGGCGACGACCGGCGACCGCAGCGGGTTCCCGCACGCACACCGCACGCGCGGCGCGCCGTACTGGTCCACCAGCACCGCCGTGCCGGCCTGGAGGACGGACTGGAACGGCGCGGCGGAGCCGTCGCGGTAGCCGTGACCGGTGACGCGGGTGTCCGCGCGCAGCACCACGGGGGTGAGGCCACGGAGCCAGGGCGCGATGCCGGCGGGGCCGATCCCGGCGGCCTGTGCGAAGGCGCGCGCCTTGGTGTCGTCGGCGGTCAGGAGGCGCAGCTGCCGCTCGACGTCACAGCTGGGGACGGAGCGCTCGGCGCCGTAGAGGCCGGGCGTGGACCCGGGGAGGGTACGCGGGCCGGGGCCGTCCACGGCCTGCCGGGGCGGCGGCGAGGTGGGCGTACCGGGTGAGGGGCGGACCGTCGACGCGGTGAAGGGATGGGGTCCGGGGGCGCCGGCCGGCTGGAGGTGGACCTCGTCGGCGTTCACCGCCGCACGCGTGCCGCCCTTGCCGTCGCCGCCGCAGCCGGCGACCAGGAGACCGGCGGCGAGCAGCAGTGCGGCCGGCCTGGCGAGCACGGCGTACCGGCGGCGACGTATCGGTGAGCGCACGCGGACCTCCCGCCCTTCTGTCGTTCATGCCCGGCGGTTCATGTCTGCCGGATCCTGGACCCGCCCGCAACCGGAAGGACCCCACCCACTCGCGACTTGAACACGTTCAAAGAAAGCCCTACGCTCGGCAATTGAACACGTTCAAGCGAAGGGGGTGGGCGGGGTGTCCGTACTGGTCGGCCTGATCGTGGCGCTCGGCATGCTGGTGATCGTCCCAGCGGGCCTGCGCCTGATGGACGCCCCCGAACTCGACCGCGTACGCCGCGCCTGGCCGCTGTTCGCCGTGCCGGGAGCCCTCTGCCTGTGGCTGCCGCGCGGCGCCCCCGCCGCCACGCTCGCCGTCTGCTACGCGCTCGGCACCGTCGTCCTCGCCCTGCACGCCCCGCGCCGCCTGCTCCGTACGCGGTCGGTGGCGCCCGCCGAGATCGCCGTCCTCACCGCCCTCGCGAGCCCCTCGGTCGCCGCGCTCGCCCTGGTCGCCGAGCGGCTCGGGCACCGGCTGTTCGGGTTCGACCTGGACATCCTGGCGCTCACCGTCCCGCACTTCCACTTCGCCGGCTTCGCCGCCGCCCTGGTGGCCGGGCTGGTCTGCCGCACGGTGGACCGCCCTGCGGCCCGGTTCGCCGCGCTCAGCGTGCCGCTGGGGACCCTCCTCGTCCTCCTCGGCTACTTCCTGGACGACTGGGCCGAACTGGCCGGGGCGCTCGTCCTGACCGCCGGGATGTGGGCCGTCGCCCTGCTCACCTGGCGCGACATCGCCACCGAGGGACACGACCGGTCCACCCGCGCACTGCTCGCCGTCTCGGCCGCCGTCCTGGTCGCGACCATGCTGCTGGCGCTGAGCTGGGCGCTCGGCGAGGCGACCGGCCTGCCCCACCCGAACCTGGCCTGGATGGCCGCCACCCACGGCCTCGGCAACGCGCTCGGTTTCGCACTCTGCTCGGTACTGGCCTGGCGACGACTGGCACCACGACGAGCGGAACCACGACGGCCGGCGCCACGACGACCGGCGCCACGACTCAAGGAGACCCCGGCATGACGCGCCTGATACGCAGCCTCGGCACCCCCCTCGCCACCGCGCCCGCCCCTCGCGGGTTCAGTTACCCGGACGTCGGCGCCACCCGCACCCGCCCCCTCCCCGCCGGCTACCACCACCTGCGCCACGAGACCCTGATCGGCCACGGCCAGGACGTCTTCCAGGCGGCGGGCGCGGCCGTCACCACCTGGGCGATGCACCGCCGGTCGGGCGCACGCGTGCGTGCCGACGGCGTACGGGCCGAGCCGGGCACGGTGGTCGAGATAGCGCTCGGCGCCGGGCCGTTCGAGGTCGCCGCGCCGTGCGAGGTGGTGTGGACCGTGTACGACGAGGACCGCGTCGGCTTCGCGTACGGCACGCTGACCGGGCACCCCGAGAGCGGTGAGGAGGCGTTCGTGGCCGAGCGGCGGACGGACGGTTCGGTGTGGTTCACCGTGACCGCGTTCAGCCGGCCCGCCCGCTGGTACACGTGGGCCGCCGGGCCCGTCGTACCCGTACTCCAGCGCGCCTACGCACGGCACCTCGGCCGTACGCTGCGAAAGATCGCCGCGGGCTGACCGTCGGCCGATACTGGGACCGATGGAGTGGTTCTGGTTCGCCTCGTCCGACTACTGGCTGAGCAGGCTGGTCTTCCAGCGGGCGCTCGCCGGGGTCTATCTGGTCGCGTTCCTCTGCGCCGCCCTGCAGTTCCGGGCGCTGATCGGCGAGCGCGGCATGCTGCCGGTGCCGGCGTACCTGCGCCGGGTTCCGCCCCGGGTGGCGCCCAGCGTCTTCCATCTGCACTACTCGGACCGGTTCTTCGCGCTCTGCGCCTGGGCCGGGGCGGCGCTGTCGCTCGCGCTGATCGCGGGGGCGGGCGACGCGGTGCCGCTCGCCGTCTGCATGCTGATGTGGGCGGTGCTGTGGGCGCTGTACCTGTCCATCGTGAACGTCGGGCAGACCTGGTACGGGTTCGGCTGGGAATCGCTCCTCCTGGAGACGGGTTTCCTCGCCGTCTTCCTCGGCAACGAGGACACGGCTCCGCCGATCCTGATCCTGTTCCTGCTGCGCTGGCTGCTGTTCCGGGTGGAGTTCGGGGCGGGGCTGATCAAGCTGCGGGGCGACGCCTGCTGGCGCGATCTGACCTGCCTGTACTACCACCACGAGACCCAGCCGATGCCGGGGCCGCTGAGCTGGTTCTTCCACCACCTCCCCAAGCCCCTGCACCGCGTGGAGGTCGCGGCCAACCATGTGACGCAGCTGGTCGTCCCGGTCCTGCTCTTCACCCCGCAGCCGGTGGCGAGCGCGGCGGCGGGTCTCGTCGTCCTCACCCAGCTCTGGCTGGTGCTGTCGGGCAACTTCTCCTGGCTGAACTGGATCACGATCGTCCTCGCCCTGTCCGCCGTGGACGGCTCCCTCGTCGTCGACGCGCCCGCCCTGCCCCACCCCCCGCTCTGGTACGGGATCCTCGTCCTCGCCGTCACCGCTCTGATCGTCGTCCTGAGCCGGCGTCCGGCCCGCAACCTGCTCTCCCGCCACCAGGCCATGAACCGCTCCTTCGACCCCCTGCACCTGGTCAACACCTACGGGGCCTTCGGCACGGTCGGCCGCGTCCGGCACGAGATCGTCATCGAGGGCACCGACGAGCCGACCGTCCACCCGGGCACGGTGTGGCGGGAGTACGAGTTCAAGGGCAAGCCCGGCGACGTACGGCGGCTGCCGCGCCAGTACGCCCCGTACCATCTGCGCCTCGACTGGATGATGTGGTTCGCGGCGCTCTCCCCCGCGTACGCGCACTCCTGGTTCGCGCCGTTCGTGGAGCGGCTGCTCGAAGGGGACCGCGACACGCTGCGGCTGCTGCGCCACAACCCCTTCCCCGACGCCCCTCCCGTACGGATCCGCGCCAGGCTCTACCGCTACCGCTTCACGACCTGGCGCGAACTGCGGGAGACCGGCGCCTGGTGGCACCGGACCTACGTACGGGAATTCCTGCCGCCCACCCGGCTGTCCTGAGCGCCCCGCCGATATGCGCGTGCCCCCCGCCCTTCAGGGGCGGGGGGCACGGGGGCGCACGGTGCGGATCGGACCGCGATCAGTCGATGCCGGGCAGGATGTGCGGCTCGGCGAGGTCTTCCTCGTAACCGGCCAGCCGGATCGGGGCCGAACGGGCCCACACTTCGAGGCTGCCGAGGGTGTCGGGCCCGGCGGATCGTTCGCCGTGTTCCGCCGGCCGCTGCTCCTGCTTGATGAGTTCTGGTGTCACCGCGCACTCCTTCGTGTCGCGAACCTATGAGGACATGTACTGCCGTTCGGTCGCGGTGGCGCCGGTACTCGGGCGGAAACGCAGCCTTGGTGGCAGGCTTGTCCCCGAGGCCCGCCTGAGGGGGTTTCGTGGATCCCTGGCGGCGGGCCGTTCGCTTCAGGTTAACCAAATGAGCGCGCTTCTGCTCGATGGAACGCGTCACATAGGCGCGTTCCGGACACGTTGCCCGCTTCCGGTCACGAGGGACGGCGCCGGGTGACGGTCACCACTTCGAGGGCGCGTAGTCCTTCAGGAAGCAGCCGTACAGGTCCTCGCCCGTCTCACCGCGCACGATCGGGTCGTAGACCCGGGCCGCGCCGTCGATGAGGTCCAGCGGGGCGTGGAAACCCGCCTCGGCGAGCCGCATCTTGTCGGGGTGCGGGCGCTCGTCGGTGATCCAGCCGGTGTCGACCGCGGTCATCAGGATGCGGTCGGACTCGAACATCTCCTGGGCGCTGGTGCGCGTGAGCATGTTGAGCGCGGCCTTCGCCATGTTGGTGTGCGGATGCCCGGCGCCCTTGTAGCCCCGGCTGAAGACGCCCTCCATGGCGGAGACGTTCACCACGTACGTACGCCTCGCCGAGGAGGCGGCCATGGACCGGCGGAGCCGGCTGATGAGGATGAACGGCGCGGTGGAGTTGCACAGCTGGACTTCGAGGAGTTCCACCGGATCGACCTCGGAAACGGTCTGGATCCAGCTGTTGGTGTCGTGCAGGTCCGGCACCAGGCCGCCCGCGTCGATCGCGGTGCCCGCGGCGATGCGCTCCAGCGACGCGGAACCGCTCACCAGGGCGAGGTCGGTGACGTCCTGCGCGGTCAGACCCTCGCCGTTGCGCGGGCCGGGCAGCGCGGCCATGGTCTCCACGGCACCGCTCCCGAAGGTGCCGATGACCTCGGCGGGCGGCAGCTCGCCCGCCGGCAGCGGGGCGGACTCGGCGGCGAGCAGCTCGCTGTACGCCTGCGGGGAGCGGCGTACGGTCTGCGCCGCGTTGTTGATCAGGATGTCCAGCGGGCCCTCGGCGGCGACCGAGTCGGCGAGGGCGACGACCTGCGCCGGGTCGCGCAGGTCGATGCCGACGATCTTCAGACGGTGGATCCACTCGTCGCTGTCCGGCATCGCCTTGAAGCGGCGGATCGCGTCGTTGGGGAAACGGGTGGTGATGGTGGTGTGGGCACCGTCACGCAGCAGCCGCAGCGCGATGTACATGCCGATCTTGGCGCGGCCGCCGGTGAGCAGGGCGCGCCGGCCGGTCAGGTCGGTACGGGCGTCGCGTCGGGCCCGGTTCTCGGCGGCGCACTTCTGGCACAGCTGGTGGTAGAAGGCGTCGACCTCGACGTACCGGGTCTTGCAGATGTAGCAGGAGCGGGGGCGCTGGAGTATGCCCGCGATCTCGCCGCTGACGGAGGAGGACGGCAGCAGGCCCTGCGTCTCGTCGTCGATCCGCTCGGCCGAGCCGGTCGCGGTGGCCTCGGTGACCGCCTTGTCGTGGGCGGTCTTGGCGGCCCGGCGCTCCTGGCGGCGACGCTGCTTCACGGAGCGGTAGATGCCGGCCGTGGCGCGGCGGACGGCGATGGCGTCCGGGTGGTCCACGTCCAGCGTGTCGAGCTCTTCCAGGACGCTCAGGCAGACGGCCAGGCGCTCGGGGTCGATTCCCGGCCCGTACGCCTGGTTCTCTTCAGTCACCGTCATGGCCCTTGCCGTTCCTCGATCACTCGTATGCCGCGTTTACTTTTCAAAGCTTTCAAAAGCCGAACTTTACGTCAGTGGAGGGCCCCGCCGCCAAACGGTCGGCCGAGTGTGAGCAACGCGGCGGCGAGGGCGGCGGCGCGGCCGTCCGCCGCCTCTCCGGTGCTCCGTCCGTTGCCTCCCGTACGCGAGACGAGCTGAGCGCGGACACGGTCAGCGCGATCGGGGTCCAGGCGAGCGGCGGTCACCCGGGAAGGCCACGCCGACGAGCTCGGGCAGCGCCACGCCGGTCACCGCGCTGACGGGCACCACGACGTACGCCCGGCGAGGGCGGCGCACCCTGCCCGGCCGGGGCGAGCGGCGCCACGGCCACGGTGCCGTACTCCCTGTACGACGCGGTGGCCTCAGAGCCGTACGCCGCCCGACCTGAGGTAGGCGAGGGGGTCGATGTCGGAGCCGTAGCCCGGCCCCGTACGCACCTCGAAGTGGAGGTGCGGACCGGTGCTGTTGCCGGTCGACCCCGACCGGGCGATCCGCTGGCCGCTGCTGACCCGCTGCCCTTCGCGGACGGTGAGCGCGGAGAGGTGGGCGTACTGGCTGTACTTGCCGTCCTCGTGCCGGATGACGACCTGGTACCCGTACGCGCCGCCCCAGCCGGCGGACACGACCCGGCCGGGTGCCACGGCCTTCACGGCGGTACCGGTGGGGACGGGGAAGTCGACGCCGGTGTGGTAGCCGCTGGACCAGGCGGCACCGGCCTTGCGGTAGGCGGTGCTGGGCCCGGCGTCGACGGGCGCGCTGAAGCCGGCGGTCCGGGGCTTGGCGGTGGCGGGCTCGGCCGTCGCGGGCTTGGCGGTGGCGGGCTTCGCGGTGGCGGGCTTGGGCGTCGCGGGCTTCGGCGCGGCCGGCTTCGCGGTGGCGGGCTTCGGTGTCGCGGGCTTCGGGGCTGTCGTACGCAGCGCCAGTCTCTGGCCCGGCATGATGAGGTCGGGGTCACTGCCGATGACCGTGCGGTTGTCGGCGTACAGCCGCTGCCAGCCGCCCCTGACCTTCTCCGCCTCGGCGATGCCCGACAGGGAGTCGCCCCGCGCCACGGTGTAGCTCTCGCGCTGCCCGGGAACGGTGGTGGGGGTCGCGGGCGCCTTCGCCGCGGGTTTCGGCCGCGGTGCGATATCGGGCGCGTCGCCGCCGCGGGTGAGGCCCGCCTTGACCGAGCAGGTGGGCCAGGCGCGCGGGCCCTGCCCCTTGAGCACCTTCTCGGCGATCGCGATCTGCTGGTCCTTGGTGGCGAGGTCGGCGCGCGGCGCGTAGCGCGTGCCGCCGTACGCCTCCCAGGTCGACTGGGTGAACTGGAGTCCGCCGTAGTAGCCGTTGCCGGTGTTGATCTTCCAGTTGTTGGTGGACTCGCAGGCCGCGACCTTCTCCCAGACGTCCACCGACGCCGCGTGCGCCGAACCCGCCCCTATCAGCGGCAGCGCCATCCCGGCGCCGCTCGCCGTGACGGTGAGCGATGCCCGGTTGATACGGCTCGGCTGATACCGGCGGTGTCGTCCGCGTACGGCCATGGGTCGGTCCCCCCTTGCACACGTCAGCAGCCGCCCAAGCTAGAGGTACCTGACAGGCCGTGACAAGGGGGCGCGTGGGGCGTCAAATCCCCGTGAGGGGCGGGCGGTTGGACGCTCGGCGGTGAACGTCCTGCTCGCGCGGCGCGTATGCAGGCGTACGCGGGCACGAAAGCCCACCGGAATCCAGGAGTACACAGATGAGCGGCACTGCCCAGATCGGCGTCACCGGGCTCGCGGTCATGGGCCGCAACCTCGCGCGCAACTTCGCCCGCAATGGTCTGACGGTCGCCGTGCACAACCGGACGTATCCGAGGACGCGGGCGCTGGTCGAGGAGTTCGGCGGTGAGGGCACCTTCGTGGCGGCGAGGAGCGCCGAGGAGTTCGTCGCGGCGCTGGAGCGGCCGCGCCGGCTCGTCGTCATGGTGAAGGCGGGCGAGCCGACGGACTCGGTGATCGAGGAGTTCGCACCGCTGCTGGAGCCGGGTGACGTCATCATCGACGGCGGCAACGCGCACTTCACCGACACGCGGCGGCGCGAGAGCGAGCTGCGGGAGCGCGGCATCCACTTCGTCGGCGCGGGCATCTCGGGCGGTGAGGAGGGCGCGCTGCACGGGCCGAGCATCATGCCGGGCGGGCCGGCCGAGTCGTACGAGTCCCTCGGCCCGCTGCTGGAGCGGATCGCCGCCAAGGCGCCGGACGGCACGCCGTGCGTGTCCCACATCGGGCCGGACGGGGCGGGCCACTTCGTGAAGATGGTGCACAACGGCATCGAGTACGCCGACATGCAGCTGATCGGCGAGGCCTACCACCTGCTGCGCGAGGTGGCGGGCTACTCCCCGGCGAGGATCGCCGGGACGTTCCGTGCCTGGA
This sequence comes from Streptomyces sp. CB03234, assembly GCF_001905885.1. Lineage (GTDB taxonomy): Bacteria > Actinomycetota > Actinomycetes > Streptomycetales > Streptomycetaceae > Streptomyces. Next base: position 90,001 of record NZ_LIYH01000009.1, read on the forward strand.
ACGCCGGGCGCCTGGACTCGTACCTGATCGGGATCACGGCGGAGGTGCTGGCGCACCCGGACGCGGCGACCGGGAAACCGTTCGTCGACGTCGTGGCCGACCGGGCGGAGCAGAAGGGAACCGGGCGGTGGACGGTGCAGATGGCGCTGGACCTGGGCGTTCCGGTGCCGGGGATCGCGGAGGCGGTGTTCGCGCGGTCGCTGTCGGGGCACGCGGAGCTGCGCGCGGTGTCACGGGGCCTGCCGGGGCCCTCGGTGGAGCCGCTGGACGAGGCCGGGGCGGCGCGCTTCGCCGGGCAGGTGGAGCAGGCGCTGTACGCGTCGAAGATCGTCTCGTACACGCAGGGCTTCGACCAGATCCGGGCGGGCGGCGAGACGTACGGGTGGGAGGTGGACCTGGGCGCGGTGGCGGGGTTGTGGCGGGCGGGCTGCATCATCCGGGCGGCGTTCCTGGACCGGGTCCGGGGCGCGTACGCCGCGCGGCCGGGGCTGGTGAGCCTGCTGGCCGACCGGGGCTTCGCGGAGGAGATCGGGGCGGCCCAGGACGACTGGCGCGCGGTGGTGGCGGCCGCGGCGCGGCGGGGCGTGCCGGCGCCGGGGCTCTCGGCGGCGCTCGCGTACTACGACGCGCTGCGGGCGCCCCGGCTGCCCGCTGCCCTCACGCAGGGGCAGCGGGACTTCTTCGGGGCGCACAGCTACCGGCGCACCGACCGGGAGGGCTCGTTCCACACCCTCTGGGGCGGTGACCGCTCGGAGGTGGACGCCTGACGTCAGCCGGCGCCCGGCTCGCGCTCCGCCCGCGCTCAGCTGGCCGGGCCGGGCTCCGGTTCGGGTCCGGGGACCGGGTCGGGGCCGGGCGGCTTGGGCACCGGGTCCGGTGCCGGGCCGGGCGGCGGCCCGGGTGGCGGCGGCCCGGGGTGCGGTGGCGGCGTCGGAGTCGGTACGGGACCGGGGGCGGGACCCGGTTCGGGGCCCGGCGGACCCGGCTGCGGCACGGGCGTCGGCGGCACCGGGTCCGGCGGGCCGGGCGGCGGCGTCGGCGCGGGCGGTACGGGGTCGGGGGGAAACGGGTTCGGGCTGGTCATGGCGCGCTCCCTGGGCGGTTCGGCCGTGCACGTACCAGGTTCTCCCGCTGCGCGTTCCCCCGCGCGGCGGGATCACTCCTGGGCGTACGGCCGACGCGTCAGCCCCGGGCGGCCGGAACGGCGTGCGGGCTGCGCGTGGTGTCGCTGCCGGGTACCGGCGCCGAGGCGTCGGAGCCGAGCTCGACGATCCTGTTGTCCGCGTCGACATGGACGACGCGCGGCACCAGCGAGCGGGCCTCGGCGTCGTCGACCTGGGCGTAGCTGATCAGGATCACCAGATCCCCGGGGTGCACCAGGTGGGCGGCCGCGCCATTGATACCGATCACCCCGGAACCGCGCTCGCCCTCGATGACGTACGTCTCCAGGCGGGCGCCGTTGTCGATGTCGACGATGTGCACGAGCTCGCCCGGAAGCAGATCCGCCGCCTCCATCAGGTCGGCGTCGACGGTGACGGACCCGACGTAGTGGAGGTCCGCCTGGGTCACGGTTGCTCGGTGGATCTTGGACTTGAACAGAGTGCGCAGCACTTTGGACTCCTGTAAGACGGCTCCCTGCCTGCTTTGTGCAGGTCAAGGGCGGTCTTTACTCTACAACTGGGGCGCGCCTGACTCGAAGATTGTGAGGAACATCGCTTCACTCTGAGGAGAAGGTGCCCTGCCCGCGTTTCCGCACGAGCCAGGCCGTTGTGACGCCCCCATCCAGCCCTCTGCAGGAACGACCGTCTCGGGATGCTCGGGACTGATGCTGATCAGATGCTGACTTACCTGACGACACGTCAGGTTCAGTAAGGGTACCGTGACGACTCACTGCCCGAGCGCCGACTGCAGCCCGGAGAGATTTCGCGATGAACTCACGCAGACGGCGTCGGGCACGGCCTTCGCGTCGTCCAGTAGATTTCCGATATTCAGGCCTGCCACCGGGAAGCCCCGACACCCTCGTGGCCAGTGATCTGTCTCGTGCCGTTGCCACGGCGGGCCACCCGAACAGGACGCGGGTGTGCTGGTCGAGTGCTTCGATGAGACTGTCCGGCAAGCCGACGGCGACGGGAATGCGCCAGGCGTCCTTGAGGAGGGCAGCGATGTCCTGCTCGTCCACGCGCAGGTGCGTGTGAACCAACCACGGTTCGACGGACCTCATCGGTCCGCGCACCGAGCGGTCGTGCTTGCCTAGAATCCGGTTTCCGGCCATCTGCAGAGCACGCAGCACAGCAACCTCGGAGACTGCGGTGATCAGCACCGCGCGGTCTTCTGCATTCATCGGCGTCGCTCAGCTCCTATTGTTTGCCTTCCGTGCAGGTTCCACGGCCCCAGGCCGTGTCGGATCGGCTCTTTGCACGGCCGCGCTCCCGGTTGCGTCAGGGCCGCCGGCCGGTGGCCCACGCTGTGTGGTCACCGGCCGCGGACACGCGCTGCGCGTTCCTGCTCTTCAGCATCGCGGAGCAGCTCCTGCTGCTGTGAGCGGCCCGCCGCTGCCACCGCCCGCAGCGCTGGGACATGGTCGGCGAGGGCGGTGAAATATGCAAGAAGCTCGGAGTGCATGCGTGAGCGGTCTCCCCACCAGGTGTCGTACCAGGCAGCGGCCGCAGCGATCTTCTCCGCGCGCACTCCCCGCTCCAGTAGAAGCGGACCGATCTGTTCCAAGGCTTTATTGCGCTGTCCGGCCAGGGCCTCGACCAGCTCGTCAGGGGTGACGGCGTACTCGTCGAGCAGATGCCGGGCCATCTCGATGTCCGAGTTGACGAGATGGATCAGGGCGCTGGGGCCGATGCGGGGCAGACCTATACACCGCGAGGCCAGACGCAGCCGATGCGGGCGGGGCAGACGGGCCAGGATGCCATCACCATCATGTGGAAGAGGGGAGGCATACCAGCCCCGGGCGGTCATGTCCTGCAGCCGCTGGCAGAACCACTCTTCGAAGGTGTCGGCGTCATGCTCGGCGCTGCGCCACGCAGCCTGCCACTCAGGGGGCACGGTAGGTCCGTGCCGTGCGCCCATGTCGAAGCTGACCGCTGCGCTCGCGGCGATGGCAGGTTCGGCATGGACGAGCAGCCGATGCATGACGTCATCCGCCTCGCGGTGGAAAAGCATATCCAGATGGGCCGTGTCCTCGGCCCGCATCGAGTCGATCACCAGCTCCCCCGTCCGGTCCACCACGCCGCGCGCGAGAACCGCACTGATAGCAGCCGGCCGGCCGGGTGCGAGTGTCGTTTAGGGCTGCACGCAGCACGGCCATCGGCACTGCGTCGGGTCTGTAGTGAGCCATTGCGTCAAGGCGACACCCAGCAGCGTGCTACATCCTGACGCGGCCGCCTCTCGGTACCAGGCAGCGGGGTGGGCCATCAGTTCACCCATGCGGACGGCCGTCAGATAACCGGTGTAGTCGTCGACCAGGCGTGCCTGTTCAGCCAGTTCATCGAAGCCGACCGCTCCTGCGGCAGGACCCAGTCCCGCCAGCTTTGTTGCCAAGGCTGCGGCGTGGGAGGAAACCTGCTCAGCGGCGGTTCCGTAGTCGTCTGTGCAGTCGATGCCTCCCCACTCGCAGAAGGACTGCAGATCGGGATCGATGTCGAAGACGGGCAGCTCATGCCCGGCCGCGCGGGCGCGGCTGTGGAGGTGGGCGAGTTCGCGGTGAGCACGCAGCGCTGTGCCTGCACTGCGCTGCAGGAGCGGGTGGAGAGTGTCCAGGATTCGGTGGCCTCCCTCGGCACCGTACTGCATCTGCTTGGCCGAGGGCGTCTGGCCCTTGAGCGCGACGCCGAGGCCGAGACGGACCCATCCCAGCGCCATGTCCAGTAGTACGATCAGCGCGCGGGGCGGGCAGGACACTCTGTCACCGTCGGACGCATCGCTGGTCAAGAGCAGTACTACTTGCTCCCACAAGCGGAGCAGGCCGGACAGGTTGTCCGCGGCGTCGATGCCGTTGGCGATGGTGAACGTGTTCAGCGCGCCGGGGTCCTGCCAGTTCCCTGATACCTCGACGCTGAAGATGCCGGCCAGCGCTTCGGTGGCCACGCACCACTGTTCTTCGGCTCTGCAGTCGTTGCGGATCCAGTCGAGCACAGCACGCAGCAGACGCGTACGGATGTCGAGGGACGTGCCGAAGTCGGGATCGATGACAGCGGCCAAGTCGCTGAGCACCCGCAGCGGATGATCCGGAGTGGAGTTGCGGCGCCGCCCGTCACCTATGGCCAAGGCCAGCAGGCCCGCGATCGCTTCAGGCAGCAGGAACTGGCGTGCGCTCTGGATCAGTTGGCGGACCGCTGCGTCACCGATGGGGTCGACAAGGGCCAACCAGGACGCTTGGCCGTGTACGGGCCAACAGCCTCCACCAGCGCTGTCCGAACCAAGGCCCATTCTCTGCTCCTCGGTACCCGCGACGCCTCCTGAAATTGCCCCGGCACCCGTCGTGCCGACGCCTGCCACCCCACCTCAGGTCACTGAGACAGTTCTGCGCCGCCTACGGCCCCTGCTAACCGCGCAGCTGGTTCAAACCAAGCCGGGCTCCCGACTGTTCGATCGATCGCGGCCGCTACCACCTGGCGGGCACCTGCGTTCCGGTCGCCTGCCTGGGGGCATACCTCGAGTTGCGAAGCCACCAATTCTTCGAGCTGGCCGTTACCGAATTCCACCGCCGGGAGCCAGACTGGACATGGGAGTGGGAGCGGGATGCAGTGTTTGACCGTTACCGCAGCCCGGTTCGCCGTAAGTCCACTGCGGGTATCGCTCGGCTGCCCTGCACATCCGCCGTGCAGGGCAGCCACCCACCGTGGACGGCTCCGGGTTGGAACCTACTGGCTACACCGCATGCTCTCGCTGCAACCGCGGTAGAGGGGATGGACGCGCTGACCGCCTCTCAAGCGTTCTCGTCATGGATCCGCGCACCCAGATCCTCCGCCCACTCCAGTGCCCACGCCTTGAGTTCTTCGATCTGCCGGGAGGTGAGCCCGTACGCGGTGTAGTCCTCGTCCTCGTACCAGTCCGCGCCGATCAACCGGTCCCGGAGGTCTTCGAGGCTGAACTCGTCGTGGGCGCGCCGGCGGCCCAGGGATTCGAGGTCGGCGGTGGAGCGGTGGCGGGAGGCAGCCTGGACGTCGATGAGGTCGCGGACGGTGCCGCGGTCGGCGAGGGCTCGGACCTTGGTGCCGATCACGTCGTCGAGGGAAAGAACGGGGCCGTAGGGGGTCTGGGCGGGCGGGGCCCAGAACGCCTCCTTGAGGACGTCGACCTCGCACTCCTCGCCTGTGTCCGGATCGGTGACGAGGAACCGGCCGCTGAGCGGATCGGTCTGGACGTGCGTGGTCCGCCATCCGCGCGCGCTGAGGCCTGCTGTGAGTGAGGCGACGATCTCCTGCATCGGAGCGGGGTTCTCGGTGGCGACGTCGAGGTCACGGCTGAAGCGTTCGACCAGGCCGTGGGCCTGCACGGCGTATCCGCCGGTGAGGACCAGAGGGTAGGGGGAGCCGAGGTCGAGGATGTCGGCGAGGAGACGCTCGTGGAGCGGAGTGAGCTTCACGCGGCGCTCGTGTCGGCCGGAGCGGTGCGGAGCAGCTCGGGGAAGGCGTCCTCCCAGACCTCGCGGATGTAGGGACTGATCAAGCGCCGCAGCACGGGCCACTGCTCGGTGAGCAGTCGGTGGTGCAGGAGGGCCACCAGGTCCTCATTCAGTCCTTCGGCGAGGACGGTCCGGTAGAGCGTCATGCGGGACTTCGGACGGTCCAGGCTGTAGCTGGTCCGCCCGGACCAGACGATGTGGAGCGGCAGATCCACGTTGCCCTCGACGGGGCCGGCCAGCTCCTGCAAGCGCTCGGGCAGCCGGCTGCGGTAGCGGTCCCTCAGCACCTCGGCGCGGGCGGCGGTGATCGTCGTGTCCATGCATCCAGTATCGCCGTTTAGAGGCGGCGGCATGGAGGATACGGGGGTCCCCTGTCATACGTACGGAGCGGGCGACCGCCCCTCCCTGGGATATCTCAGCCAGGGCGCGCTTAGCGCATCATCGCCTACCCGCGCAGGCCCCAGGTGGCGCGGCAACCGGCTGCCCTACAGGCCCGGGCCAGCCCGCCCGCGGGCGCGAGTGATCATGACGCAGCAGGTCACGAGGTGGGACCGGCCGCGGCTTCGGTCTCTCTGTCGGAAGTGACGACGATGCCGAAGCCGAGGCCCATGGTGCCGGCACAGTGGACGAGAAGGACACCGGGGCGGGCGAGGTCAGGACCCATGCCGCGGTCGACCCGTCGAGTACGCAGCGAACGTCCCAAGCGGGAGCCAGAGACCTGTCGAGGTCACCCGTCATCGCGGCCACCTGGACAGCCCTGAGTGGGGCCATCAAGCCTCTGACCTGCAAAAACACCCAAACGCTAGATCTTGGACTTGAACATGGTGCGCAGCATTTCGGGACTCCTGAAAGACGGCTCCCTGCCTGTTTTCTGCAGGTCAAGGGCGGTCTTCCCTCTACAACTGGCAAGGCCGTGGAGGGGGTGATGGAACCCGCGGAAGGGACGTGTGGGACCTGGTCCATGTCGCAGGCGGGCGCCGAGCCGGGCGTGGTGTGAGGGTCTGGGGCGGGTTGAGGCGTGTGGTCGGCGGGCACGGTGTCCTCGGTTTGGCCGGCCTGCGGGCGGGATCGGCGTTCGACCGGCCGCGTTGGGGTGGTGGCAACTCATGCCGGCTCCGGGCGGGCCCATCACTGGACCAGCTCGATGTGGGGGCGGGACGGGTCGGCCGGGCAGGCGTGGAGCTGGAGGTCGTAGCCGCCGACGATGTCGATCAAGGTGAAGTTGCCGCCCCGGGGAGGCGGGGCCGGGTTCGCCGGTTCCTCCTCGGCGATCCAGGTCCCGCTGCCGCCGTCCCATTCCCAGGAGGCGATGGTGAGGAGCGGGACCTCCTCGGTGCCGCACTCGGGGCAGGGGCGGGGCTTGGGGTCGGTGAGGCTCCAGCGGGTCCAGCCGCCGGTCTTCCAGCCGGGGGCTGTGGAGATGGCGGCTCCCCGCGTGCCGGTCACTGGACCAGCTCGATGTGGGGGTGGTCCGGGGAGGACGGGCAGGCGTGGAGCTGGAGGCTGGAGCCGCGGGCGATCCCGATCAGGGTGAAGTTCGCGGGCGGAGTGCCGAGGAGGAGTGGAGTCGGGTTGGTCCGCTCCTCCTCAGGGGCCCAGCTGTCGCTGTCGGCGTCCCATTCGAGGGTGGCGATGGTGAGAAGCGGGAGCGCCTCGGTACCGCACTCCGGGCAGCGGCGGGGCATGGGGTCGGACAGGCCCCAGCGGGACCAGCCGCCGGTCTTCCAGCCGGGGGAAGTGGACAGCTCGCTCTCGTAGAACTCGCGCGGAGTGGCGGGGCAGGAGCCGCCCCACCGGCTCGGGTCGCCCAGTTCCTGCCGCAGTTCCTCGTCCAGCTCCATGAAGGCGGGGTACTCCGTGACCTGCTCCGGTGCCAGCAGGGACGGCTCCGGGAGATAGCCCTGGGACTTGATCGCGGGTGGTTCGGGCGGCGCGTCGAGGACGTCGGTGACGGTGCTGGCGGAGCGCCAGAAGACCGCGGTGCGGGGGTGGCTCGGGTGGTCGAACGGGCACCACAGGACCTGGAGGAGGTCGGCCCGGGGCGGGCTGAACGGGAGAGGGACGTCACGGGCGTACAACTGGGCGACAGGAAGCAGGGGGACCGGGTCCTCGGGCCAGGGGCGGCCCTGGAGGATCCGCTTCTCGGTGGCCAATTCCTCGGGCGTGGGCCGGGAGGCCGGGCTGCCGAGGTGCCGCCGGCTTGCTATCGCCACCTGGATACGGCGGAGGAGCCGGATGTCGTCCGGCGACAGAACCCTGCGCGTCGCACTCCTCTCATGCGGTCCTCCGCAATGCGGCCACGGCTCGTCGGCGGGCCACAGCAGCGCCCCGCCGACGGAACTGTCGTGCACCGTCGGCAACCCCGGCCGCGGATGCAGCCGGGTCGCCGTCCGTGCCAACGGGGCCAGTTGAGGGAAGAGCGCGGTCACGTCGAGCGGCCGCGGCGGGGTGGTGAAACTCATGCTGGCTCCCGAAGGCACGAACAAGGTGTGGCGAGAGATCAGTTGCCGAGGTTGTGCGCTCCGGCGGTCTGGGAGTTGGGGATGTAGACGTTTTGGAACATCGGTTCGACCGAACCGTCCTCACGCTCGATCTTGGCGCTCATGGTAACGCCTACCGGAATCGTGCTGTCGGCGCTCAGATAGGTGGGAGTCACCTCGTAGAGGATCGCGTCGTCCTCGCTGAACGAGGCCAGCCGCACCTCGTCCCGGACCTGCTCCTCGTACTCCCACATGCTGCCTGCACCGGTGTTCATCCCGACCTGCCAGCAGGGCACGAGGTTCTGCGAGATCCGCCCGCCGAGTATGTTGGCGATCAGGTGACACCGGGCGAGCTGGTCGGTGAGGCTGTGCGCGGAAGCGTAGTCTGCCGCGTCCAGCCAACCGGTGATCTCTCCGCCGGCTTCACTACCGGGGCCGAGCTGCTTGCCCAGGCAGGCGGTAGCCTTGGTCGCCCGGTGGCCGGCCGCGCTCGTCCGGTCGTTCTTCCTGACGTGCGGGACCGGTTCGGTGGTGTTCAGGATCCAGCCGTTGCCGGCCGGGCGCGCGCCCTCCGGCGAGATCCCCAGGCACTCCGCGTGCGAGCCGTCGAGCGACGCCGTGAACGTCAGCTTGAACTGGTCGGCGTCGATGACCCGCTGGCCCGCGAAGCCGTCGGCGAGCTGGCTGTCCGCGAACTGCTTGTCGACGGCGGCGACATGGGCGCGCACACATCGCTTGGAGGTGTCGAGGCTCGAACCGCCGTTGAGCTCGTGGATGACCCATCCGCCGTTGCCGTAGTAAGGAATGAGCTCGGCGCACTCGGCACCGTCCCTTCCGCCTTCCTTGGTCTCCGCGAAGGGGAACTGGGCACAGGTGTCGGTCGGTATGAGGTCGCTCGCGTCCGCGAACGGCTCCGACGCCCCGCTTCCACAGGTGCTCCTCGTACGGACGTCCACGCCGCTCGTCGACCGGGTCAGCGCCGTGTTGAGCCCCCAGCGGTCGGTGAGGTTCTTCTGGGCCCACAGATACGCCGCCACCGCGCCGCCCTGATCCGAGCCCTGCGTGCTCATCGACAGCTCGGGCATGACCGACGGAACGGCACAGCCCGCCACCGAAGAGCCGCCGACCGCGTGGTCGCACCTGATCTGACGCGCGTTCTTCCAGGACGCGTTCGGGTCCGTCGCCGTCGCGCCCGGGGACGTCACGTACATCGCGTAGGACGTGTGGAAGGAGGCGGAGGAGCCCGTCGTCCGGGGCGAGGAGTAGGTGACGCTGCCGGTGAGGGTCTGGCCGAGCGTGATGGCGCCGCCGTACCAGGGCGCGGTCTTGGTGGCCGTGCAGCCGGCGTCACAGGACGCTCGGAACTTGGCGTTCAGGGAAGTGACATCGCCGGAGGCGGCCGTCATCTTGACGGTGACCTGCTCGCTCCAGGTCGTGGCGGTCGGGGACAGGTCGGCGCCGGTCGAGACCGCCAGGACACCGCGTCCGATCTCCACACCCCTGCTGTCGCGGAGGACGTAGGTGACGTTGATGCCGGTCACGCAGTACGAGAAGCGCTCGTAGCTGTAGTTGCCGGGGGTGGTGATGGCGCAGCTGCCGGCGGCGGCAGCGGCAGCAGCCGGGGCGCCGGCTGCCCGGGCCTTCGCCTTCGCAGGGGCGGGGGCGACCGTCACACAGGACTCGACGGCACCCGCGCGGCGCTCCTTGGAGCCCGGCGCGGTGGCGGTGCATTCCTCACCGGAGCCGGCCGCTAACCCGCCGGTCTCGGTGCTCCCCGCGCTGGGCGCTGCGGACTTCGTGGTGGACGAGGCCTTCGCCGGCGCGGGCGGCTCGGCCGCCTGGCTCGTCGCGGCTGTCGTGAGGACAAGGGTCAGGGCGGTGAAGACGGTCAGGACCGTCGAGCGGGCGCGTCTCCTTGTGGCGCGCCCGCCACGTATTCCATGCACTGCGGCAGGACCTTTCCGTGAGGAGAAGGGGGCAGGGGGCGCCGCCTTATTGCGGCGCCCCGGGAGAGAGCACGGGCGGGATCAGGCCGCCAGGCCCCAGATGTCGCTGAGGCCCTTCGTGACGCCGGAGGCCAGGTCCTCGCGGGTGTCTGTGATCTGGCTGACGAAGGGCCTGACGAGGCCGCCGCCGAGCGCTTTCTCGGCGGCGCCGACCCACTTGTAGGCGCCGAAGGAGACCAGGCTCGGGCCGCTGCCGGCGGCGGACTCCCAGAAGGCGCCGCTGGTGAAGCCGTGCCCGATGCCCGTGAAGACGGTGCCGAGGGCACCCGCACGCGCGGAGACGTCGGCTGCGGCGAGGGCCGGCGGGAAGCGCAGGCCCTTGCCCGCGCGGTCCAGGCTGCGGACGATCGCGATCCGGTTGGCCTGGACGGTCTGCTGCGGCATCGTCTCGGCGAGGAAGGTCCGGACCTCGGTGTCGCTCCCGTAGAGGGCCGTGGTGGCGGCCCTGACGCCCTTGCCGCCGGTCAGCCACGCGCGGACGACCTTGGCGCGCTCGGTGTCCGGCAGCGGCACCGGATCGGTGCCTGCTGTCCCGGCGGCCGCGGCGGTGGCCGACCGCAGGACCGAGGGGGTGGCGGCGACAGCGGTCGCGAGCGCGAGCGCGCCGAGGACGCGGCGTCTGCTCCAGCAAGCCGTCTGCATACGGGACTTGTCCTTCTACGAGTGCTGCGGTGACGTGCCGGATCTCGCGCCGTGACGGACGGTCGGATCCATGGATCGACGCCCGTCACCAAACGTGAGCAGTAGCGACATCGTCGCCATTCTGCGGACGTTGGACCTATTAAGACTGCAACGGTGCACCGGCACATACTGATTTGACGCATCGGCATATTTTTGGCGGAATCTTGACGCCAGCCCATGCAGCCTTCTACAAGCGTGACGCAGGTCACGCAAAACTTGCTTCCAATGTCCAGGTATGAGCAGTTCACGGCGCTGGCCGTGGGCGCGTCGCCGTGCTGTGATGCCAGGTTCGACAACGCGACCGGCTTCGCGATCGGTGGTTTTCCATTCCGGGTGGTGGCTGCGGCATTGGGGATGCAATGAAGAAAATCAGCCCCAATGCCGGAAAGCCGCGAAGAATGCGGCCCACGGTACGGTAGTCGCCGCCGCCGGCGCGCCGGCCTGGATCGCTGTGGTCGGCGGCGCGCAGGGCGGAGGCACAGGCACGCGGAGGCCGCCGACACCGCCGCGCTGGTCACGGAGGACGCCCCCGGGCCACGCCTGGAGGACTTCAACCTGGCCGACTGCCTCGTACTCGCCGATCTCCGGCGACGAAGCGGCCGCTGCCTGCGTCCTCAAAAAAGGAGGGCCCGGCAGCGAGAGCTGCCGGACCCTCCGCGCGCAGCGAATCAGTCCCCGATGAAGAGCAGGTAACCCGAGCGGCGGATCGCCTCGTGGGCCTCCTCGATGACCCGTCTCACCACAGGGGTCTTCTCGTTCTCCGGCAGCTCTTCGAGCTCGACGACGAGGCGCTCCAGCTGGGGGGTGTTGAACATGGTCAGGTCGTACGGCGAGATGCCCCGCCGCAGACTATTCTCCGGCGCCCGGCCGCACAGCGCGAGGAAGGTGTCCTCCGCGTCGTCGTCGAACTGCTCGACGACGTCCTGCGCGCGGTTCAGTCGCCGCATTCCCAGACCCATGCCGGGTCTCCTCTCTCGCTTCAGCTCGTCGGAAGGATGGGGTACATCGTGACCAGGTCTCCGTGCACACTCACCACGATCGTGAGGCAGTGGGTCTCCTGCTCTCCGCTCTGCCTGGAAGACTTGCCGAACTTCTTCTTGGGGTCGAGGCAGACGTTCTTCTCACGGTAGGCGGACCCGCCGCTCGCGTGCTTCCACCCTCCCTGGTCGGTGATCGCCCCGTTGAAGATGTCCTTCAGGTCCCCCAGAGTGAGGTCGGAGTTGAACAGCCCCTTCTTCTCGGTGACCATCCGTCCGCCCTCGAAGTGGTAGTCCCGGAGGTTCCTCAGCGCGAGCGTGTCGAGGGCGACCTCGATGCCGCCTTCGGGGAGGTTCTGGCCGGTGGGAATGAACTCGCAGTCGTCCCAGCCGTCCCATCCGTTCCAACCGTCGAATCCTCCCCCGCCGGAGGCAGGGGCCGCCATGAAGGCCGCTCTCTGGGCGGACCTGGGCTTGGGCTTGGTCGGGCAGAGGACGGCCTGCGCCCGCGCGATGATCTTCTCGCCCTTGTCGACGAGCTTCTTCGCCTTGGCCGTCTTGTCGAGGAAGTCGTTGATTCCGGCAATGGCTTTTGCGATCTTCGGCAGCTTGCTGGCGATCTTGAGAGCCTTGACCGGGCCTAGGTTCTGGATGATGGCCCAGATGCAGATGCCGACGTCGGGGTCGTCCCAGCACTCTTTGATGTCCTCGGCGAACAGTTCGACGAGAAGCTCGCCGCCGTTCTCCTTCAGGTAGTCGAGCAGGTCCTTCTGCGCCAGTGCCCTGGCCGCCTCGAATTCCGCGACACTGATGCCGGCGGCTTCGAGCGCCTTGCGCTGCGCCTCCGTCAGGTCGCCGCCGGAGACGTCCTTCCCGCCCCTGGCGGCCTCCTCGCGCTCCTGGCGCTCCAGCTCGCGCTGGTACTCCTCGGCCTTCTTGGCGGCCTCGTCGGCTTCCTTGGCGTAGGTGCCGGCGTTCTTGGCGGCCGTTTCGGCGGAGGTGGCGTGCTTCTCGGCGGACTCGGCGAACGTGTTCGCGTCGGCGGCGTCCTGCTCCGCCTGGGCGGCGGCGCCCTGGGCGACGCTCGCCTCCTTCTCGGCGAGGCCGGCCGCGCTGTTGGCGGCGGCCGCCTGGTTCTCGGCGTCGGCGGCGGCGCCCCGGGCGCGGGCCGCCTCGGCCTCGGCCTGGGTGGCGGCGTTACGGGCGGCGGCCGCATCCGCGTACGCCTGGTTGGCGGCCGAGCGGGCGAGCTTGGCATCGGCCTGGGCCTGGGCGTCCGCCTGGTTGGCACGGGCCGCGGCGGCCCGTGCCTTCGCGCCGTCCTCGGCAGCCTGGGCGGCGGACTTCATCGCCGCTGCCGAGGAGCGTGCCGCGTCGGCGGAGGAACGGGCGGCGGCTGCCGCCGCCTTGAAGGCCGGAGCCACCTGGGCGTTGGCCCGCTTGGCCGCGGCCTCGGCGGCCTCGGCCGCCTTGACCGCCTCCGCGGCCCTCGCCTCGGCCTTGGTGACCTCGGCCTGGCCCATCGCCTGGGCGGCCTTGGCGACCTCGGCGGCGAAGTCGGCGTCGACGTCCGCGCCGGTGAACGGCGCGGTGAGCAGGATGGCGGTGTTGGCCGGGTCGGCGATGCCGGCCGCGGTGGTACGGGCCGATGTGGCGGCCTGGACCGCCATCGTGGACTGGAGGCGGGCCATCGCCGCCTCACGGGTGGCGCCGTCGGCCTCGTCGCGGGTGCGGTTGGCCGCCTGGAGCGACTGATTGGCGTGGATCGCGGCCAGCCCCGCCAGGCGGGACGCCTCGTGGGCGGCGATTCCGGCCCGGGCCTCCTGCGCGGTGGCCTCCGCCGCCCGGGCGCCTGCCCGCTGCGCGGCTGCGCGGGTGGCGGCGGCCTCGGCCTCGGCCTTGGTCGCCGCGGCGTTCGCCGCGAAGGCGGCCGCCTCGGCCTTGTTGGCGGCGGCGTTGGCACGTGCCGCGTGCGCGGTGGCCTCGGCAGCCGCCGCACGGGCCCGTGCGGCGGCGCCCGCCGCCTCGATGGCCGCCGAGCGGGAACGTACCGCCGCCGCCGACGCCTGGTCGGCCGCGCCCCGTGCCGTACCGGCCGCCGTGCCGGCGGCGTCGGCCGCGGAGCGCGCCTCGGTGGCCGCCGCGCGGGCGGTCTCGGCGTGCTCGGTGCCCTTGGCCTTGGCGGCCATCGCCTCGGTCGCCCTGGCCCTCGCCGCTTCGGCGTTGTGGACGCGTTCGGCCTCCACCGCCTTGTTGCGGGCGGTACGGGCCTTGGACTCCTCGCCCCGCGCCAGCTCGTCGGCCTTGGCGGCGATGCCCTCCTGGGCCTGTGCGGTGGCCCGCTTCTCGGCGGCCACGGCTGCCGCGGCCTGGGCATCCGCCCGGCGGGCGGAGGCGGTACGGGCCTCGGCCTCGGCACGCGCGCGTGCCGCCGCGGCGATGTCCCGCTCCCGCTCGGCCCGCGCCCGCGCGGCAGCCGCGAGGTCGCGCTCGCGTTCGGCGACCGCCCGCTGCTCGGCGGCGATCCGGGCCTGCCGCTCGGCCTCGATCCGCGCGTCCCGCGTCTTCCTGGCGTGCTCCCACGCCTCCTTCTCGGCCTGCTCGGCCGCGATGCGCGCCTGGCGGGACTTGGCTGCCGCGTCCGCCGCGATGCGGGCCTGCTTGGCCGCCGCCTCGGCGAGCCGGGCCGCCGCCTTGGCGTGCTCTTCGGCGTTGGCACGCCACTTGGCGGCCTGCTGGGCGTGCAGCTCGGCCTGGTTCTGGGAGTTCAGCCCGGCCGCGTCGGCCGCCGTGGCGTCCACCGCGTGCCGCGCGGTCGCCGCGGCCCTCGCCGCCGCGTCCGCCGCACCGGCGATGCCCGAGGCCACCTCCGACCACTGCACCCCGTGGGTGAGCCCGGTGTCGACCAGCACATCGGCCTGTACCTTGGCCTGGCCGGCCGCCACCTGGGCCGCCTTGGCGGCGCCTTCGGCGATCCCGACCTGCCGGGCGACCTCGGCCTTCACCGGGGCGTAGTCCGACAGGCGCTTGCCGGCCTTGTCGGCGGCGAGCATCCGGTCGGCCTCACGGGACTGGGCGGCCGCGGAGCTCATCGCGTTGGACGCGGTCTTCAGGGCCTTGACCGCGTCACCGTGCGCCGCGATCAGCTTGGTGCGGGCCGCGGCGGCGGTGCCCGCCTTCTCCGCCAGTTCGCGCAGCCGCTCGGCCGCCTCCAGCGCTTCCTTCTGGGCCTTCTCGTGGGCGGCCCGGTCGTCCGCGTCCTTCTGCGCGGCGACCAGGTAGCCCTTCTCCAGGAACTCGGCGATGACCTTGTCGTCGCCCGTGGCGAGAGCGGCCTGCGCGGTCCGCTTCACCTCGGGCCCGCCGACCGCGGCGAGCATCTCGACCCGCTTGCGGTTCTCCGCCGCGCGTTCCTTCTCGTTCTGCTCAGTCGCCTTGTCCCGCTGCCGGGCGATGTCCGCGCCGAAGGCCAGGAAGTCCGCGCGGTCCTGTGCCGTGCCCTTCAGGACCCGCTCGACCTCGGCGTTGAAGAACGGTCCGCCGGTGCCGCGCAACGCCTCGATCCGGCCGCGGTTGGCGACATCGGCCGCGTCCCTCTTGTCCTTGGCCCGCTGCCGCGCCTGGGCCTCGCCGCGCTCCAGGAAGTCGCGGATCGCGTTGGGGTCGGTGCTGGCCAGCGCCGCCCTGGCGGCTTCGCGGACTTCCTCCTCCTCGTCGAACTCCGCGAAGTCCTCGACCAGTTGCCGGTCCCGCTCGTCGCTGATCCTGTCCAGCTCGGAGGTGGCGGGCGGGGGCGGGGCGGTTTCCGCCGCCAGGAGGCCGGCCATGACGACCGTACGGTCGATGCCGCCGGGGCCGGACGGTGTGACGGCACCGGCCTCCCCGGCCAGACCGCCGAGGACGGCCAGGGCGAGGGCGGTGGACACCGCCCGGCCCAGCAGGCCGGGTGCCCGGCCGCGGGTTCTTCCGGCTCTGCGCCGGAATCCTTCCCTCACGGGAAACTCCTTCGATGAGTCGATACGCCGACAAGTCGGTGGATTGATGAGGCGGGGATCACCTCGGCGCGCCGGCCGTCCTGCCTGTCGCGCGCATCCGCTGCCCGGCCGGTCCGGGCGCCTGCTCAGGGCTCCTCGTCAGGGCGCTTGGGCATGGGAGGGGGAGCGTGAAGTCCGGGCGGGCGTAGACGTCATCAGGCCGGTGAAAGGACTCCCCCTGGTGTACGTCGTCCGTACGTTCACGTACGGGAGGGAATCCGGTGACCGGTCCGCCGGCGCATGAATGCCCGTGCGGTTCCCTCCGGTGTGCCACGAATTCCGACTGGTCGTCAGGACCTTAACGCGCGGACTGGATACGATCAATGTCGTTCGGCGCGCAGTGACGCATCACGCTTTCGGTGCGGGTGATTCCGCTTTTCTCGATTCGGTCACTGTCGCAATGCCTCGCCGTGCGCAGGGGAGGCCCTTGCCACTTCGTACGGTGCAAAGGCCTCGGCGACGTCGCCAACACGAACGGCTGCGCGTCCATTTCACGCCATGGCGCATTCGGCTCGAGCCATTCCTTGCCATGAGTAGACGCAGAAGGGCCCCGCCGGAACGGGGTGTTCCGGCGGGGCCCTCACACTTGCGGCTAGGAGCGGACTTCGATGGAAATCAGGTCGGGTTCCGGGAGGACGCTGGGCGGCTCATCTCCGTACCAAGCGTATTCGATGGCCGACAGGTACCCATCGGTGGCCCAAAGAAGGATTTCTCCGATCAGGGAACCAGACGTGTCGAGAACTGTCGCATCCACCGGAATGACTCCAGAGACTCCTGCCGAGCGGGGAGCACCTTCCCGGACCCGCAGGTCGACACTGACCGAGCCTTCCGCCCACTGCGCGACCACCTCGGCGAAGTCGATCTGGGCTCGCAGTTCAGCCGCTCCGGGAAAGTCCTGGGCGAGGATGAGCTCGACCACACCTCTCTCACTTGCATTCATGGGACGAGGGGTGACTGCAACAGCCACGGCAAGAGCCTCCAGACAGTCTCCCCCACCGGGGTGACCATAGCCGATCTTTCTACACTTCCCAGACGCTCATAGACCTCGGAGCGGGACTACGAGGTGCCGGGGAACTTTCCAGGAATGAATGCGGTGCCGAGCCTGGGGATCCCGTTCACCACCGCTCCACGAATGGTCACCGTCTCGCCTGCGATCTCTCGACTCACCTCGTACCTTCCGGCGGCCGGCAGGTCTGTCGCGCCATGAAGGCTGTCCAGGATGGCGCGAAGGGCTTTTTCACGCCCGCCGGTCTTGGCCACCAGATCACTGAAGCCGTGTTTGGCCGGATCAATGACATGCTCAAGGTTGGCCGGCGTGTTCCACGTGGACCACGCCTCTTCCAGGATCTCCGGCGAGACACCGCACCCTGGATTCGTATTGTGCACAAGGACCGGTGCGTTCCCGGCGAGTACATAGTACGTGTGGAGACCTTCGACCGTCAGGTTGTGCACCCGCATCGGCTCGGTCCAGGCCCGGAGCCCGACGAGTTCCCTGAGCTCGCCCTCGGAGGTGCGCAGCAGGTCGCCCGCCGTGAGGTCTCCGGCATCCACCCAGTGCTTGCGGCTCTCGACCCAGAACGGGTGTCCGTCGGTGGCCGTGATGGTTCCCGTGGCGTCGCCCGCCGGACCGTCGGTGTCGACGGTCAGCTCCCGCAGGCTCTTGCTGCCCTCGCCGGTGATCAGGTGGGTGACGGCACGGCCCTCGGTCCGGCCGGTCAGCGGGTCGGTCGCCAGGACCCGTTCACCCACTCGTACGGTCTCGATGGGCTTGCGGGCACCGTCGGCCATGAGCACCGGCGTGCCCGGCGCGAAGCTGTTCTTGGGCTGGCCGCCGGTCACGCAGGGCGGCGGGTTCTTGCGGAACTTCTCGAGGATCTCCTTGCTCTTGTCGAGCAGCTTCTTCGCCTTGGCGGAGTTGTCGAGGAAGTCGTCGAGCCCACCGACGATCTTGACGAGCGCCTTGGTGATCGCCGGCGTCGCCTTGATGACCTGAAGGGCCTTGCCCCAGGGCAGAGCACCGACCACCGCCCAGAAGCAGCTTTCGAAGTTGCCCTCCGTGAAGCACTTCTTGATGTCCTCGAAGAGGAGGTCGACGATGATCTGCCCACCGTTCTCGATGAGGAAATCGGCGAGGTCCTTGGAGTCGAGGTCGCGCGCCCATGCGAGCTCCTCCGGCGAGATGCCGGCGAGCTTGAGGGCCTCGATCTCCGCGGGGGTGAGATCCTTGAGCCCGTCACCACCCTTCTGCTCCGCCGCCTTCGCCGCCGCCTCGCGGGCCTTGCGCTCCTGCTCGCGCTGATACTCCTCGGCCTTCTTCGCGGCCTCGTCCGCCTCGCGGGCGTAGGTGTTGGCGTTCTTCGCCGCCGCCTCCGCCGACTTGGCGTGGCCCTCGGCCGACTCGGCGAACTTGTTCGCGTCGGCGGCGTCCTGCTCCGCCTGGGCGGCGGCGCCCTGGGCGACGCTCGCCTCCTTCTCGGCGAGGCCGGCCGCGCTGTTGGCGGCCACCGCGTGGCTGTCGGCCTCGGCGGCGGCGCCCCGGGCGCGGGCCGCCTCGGCCTCGGCCTGGCTGGCGGCGTTACGGGCGGCAGTGGCGTCCGCGTACGCCTGGTTGGCGGCCGAGCGGGCGAGCTTGGCGTCGGCCTGGGCCTGGGCGTCGGCCTGGTTGGCGCGGGCCGCGGCGGCCCGTGCCTTGGCGCCCTCCTCGGCGGCCCGCGCGGCCGACTTCATGGCCGCCGCGGCGGAGCGCGCGGCGTTCGCGGACGAACGCGCCGCGTCGGCGGCGGCCTTGAACGCCGGGGCGACCTGGGCGTTGGCCCGCTTGGCGGCGGCCTCCGCGGCCTCGGCGGCCTTGACGGCCTCCGCGGCCTTGGCGTCCGCCGAGGCGACCTGCTCCGCGCCCATCTGCTCGGCCGCGGCGGCGACCGCCGCGGCGAAGTCGGCGTCCGCGTCCTTGCCGCTGAACGGCGCGGTGAGCGCGATGGCCGTGTTGGCCGGTTCGGCGATGCCGGCGGCGGTGCTGCGGGCGGCGGCGGACGCGGTCACGGCGACGGTCGCCTGGACGCGTGCCATGGCCGCCTCACGGACGGCGCCCTGGGCCTCGTCCTTGGTGCGGTTCGCGGCCTGGAGGGAATTGTTCGCCTCCATGGCGGCGAGCCCCGCGAGCCGGGCGGACTCGTGCGCGGCGATGCCGGCGCGGGCCTCCTGCGCCGTGGCCTCGGCGGCCTTCTCGTCGGCGCGCCGGGCGGCCGCGCGTGTCAGGGCCGCCTCGGCCTCCGCCTTGTTGGCGGCGGCGTTCGCGGCGGCGGCAGCGGCCTCTGCCTTGTTCGCCGCGGCGTTGGCCCGCGCGGCGTGCGCGGTGGCCTCGGCGGCTGCTGCCCGGGCCCGGGCGGCGGCGCCCGCGGCCTCCGTCGCGGCGGAACGGGCCCGTACGGCCGCGCCGCTCGCGGTGTCGGCGGCGCTCCGGGCCTGACCGGCCGCGGCGCCCGCCGTGTCGGCGTCGGCACGTGCGGCGTCGGCGGCTGCGCGGGCCACACCCGCGTCGATGGTGCCGCGGCCGGAGGCGGCGATCGCCTCGGTGGCCTTGGCGCGGGCCTCCTTGGCCTGGTGGTTCTGTTCCGCCTTGAATGCGGCGTTGCGGGCGTTGCGGGCGGTGGTCTCCTCGGCCCGCGCCCGGCGGTCGGCCTCGGCGGCGATGCCGTCCTGGTGGGCGGCGTCGGCGCGCGCGGCGGCGGCCGTGGCGGCGGCGGCCTGGGCCTGCGCCCGGGCGGCGGAGGCGGTACGGGCCTCGGCCTCGGCACGCGCGCGTGCCGCCGCGGCGATGTCCCGCTCCCGCTCGGCCCGGGCCCGGGCGGCGGCGGCGAGGTCCCGCTCACGCTCGGCGACCTTGCGCTGCTCGGCCGCGATCGCGGCCTGGCGCTGCGCCTCGACGCGGGCCTCGCGGGTCTTGCGGGCGTGCTCCCACGCCTCGCGCTCGGCCTGCTCGGCGGCCACCCGGGCCGTCTTGGCCCGCTCGGCGGCGGTCGCGGCGACCTGGGCCTGCTTGGCGGCGGCGTCGGCGAGCCGGGCCGCGGCCTTGGCGTGCTCCTCGGCGTTGGCACGCCACTTGGCGGCCTGCTGGGCGTGCAGCTCGGCCTGGTTCTTGGCGTTGAGGCCGGCGGCGTCGGCGGCGGTGGCGTCCACCGCGTGCCGCGCGGTGGCGGCGGCCTTCGCGGCGGCGTCCGCCGCACCGGCGATGCCGGAGGCGACCTCGGACCACTGGACGCCGTGCTCCAGGCCGGTGCCCACCAGGACGTCGGCCTGGACCTTGGCCTGGGCCGCGGCGACCTGGGCCGCCTTGGCCGCGTCCTCGGCGTACCCGACCTGGCGCGCGACCTCCGTCTTGACCGCGGTGTAGTCCGACAGGCGCTTGCCGGCCCGGTCGGCCGCCAGCATCCGGTCCGCCTCGCGTGCGGCCGAGGCGGCCGACGACATGGCGTTGGAGGCGTTCTTGAGCGCCTTGACGGCGTCGCCGTGCGCGGCGATGAGCTTGGTGCGGGCCTCGGCGGCGACGGCGGCCTTGCGGGCCAGCTCGCGTAGCCGTTCGGCGGCCTCCTGGGCCTCCTTCTGCGCCTTCTCGTGCGCGGCCCGGTCGTCGGCGTCCTGCCTGGCCGCGACTTGGTAGCCCTTCTCCAGGAACTCCGCGATCACGGCGGCGTCCTTGGACTCCAGCGCCGCCAGCGCGGCCCGCTTGACCGCGGGACCGCCCACGGACGCCAGCATCTCGACGCGCTTGCGGTTCTCCTCGGCGCGCTTGGCGGCGTTCTGCTTGTCCGCCTCGTCGCGCTGCTTGGCGATGCCGGCACCGAAGGCGAGGAAGTCGGCGCGGTCCTGCGCCGTGCCCTTCAGGACGCGCTCGACCTCGGCGTTGAAGAACGGTCCGCCGGTGCCGCGCAGCGCCTCGATCTGACGACGGTTCGTCCCGTCGGCGTCGGCGCGCTTGTCCTTGGCGCGCTGCCGTGCCTCGGCCTTTCCGTGCTCCAGGAAGGTGCGGATGGCGTTCGGGTCGGTGCTCGCCAGCGCCGCCTTGGCGGCCTCGCGGACTTCCTCCTCCTCGTCGAACTCGGCAAAGTCCTGGACCAGTTGCCGGTCCCGTTCGTCGCTGATGCGGTCGAGCTCGGATGTGGCGGCGGGTGCCGGCGCGGTGTCGCTCTGCGGCTTCACCGCCGCCGCGAGCCGGTCCAGCGACTGGAGCGTCCGCGTCAGCGACACCTGCTCGGTGCGTACGGAGGTCGCGGCGGCGGCCTCACCGGTGACGGTGCCGAGCACCGCCACGGCGATCGCCGCGGACACCGCCTTCCGTACGTGCGTGGCCACGCCAACGCGCAGCCCTCCGGCTCTGGGCCGGACTCTTCCCCTCACGGGAATCCCCCTAGACGAATGATCGAGAAAATCCCGCCCCGGTCACGGGCGGGTGGTCGTTTGGCCGGCGTGCCGCCCGGCCGGCCACGGGGCTCCCCCTGGCCGGCCGGCCTCCCGGCCTCGGGCCCGGTCACGGGCCCGGTCACGGCCCCGGTCACGGGCCCGCCGGCTCCCCGGCTCCCCGGCTCCGGCCCGGGTCACGGGCCCGCCGGGCTTCCGGGTTCAGCCCCGGGCGCGGCTCTCACCGTCCTGGGCGCGGTCGAACATGGACTTCCAGAACACCGCCGCCTCGTCCGCCGCGGCCCGCTCCCCGGACCAGGCGGCCTCGTGGCCGTCGGCGGTGCCGGAGATCGCCTGCCAGAGGCGTTCGGCGGACTCGCGGGACAGCTGGGCGACGGTCCGCCAGTTCTCCGCCTGGGCGGCAGCGGCGGCCTGTTCGGCCTGCCAGGCGCGCTGCGCCGCACCGGCGTGCTCGGACACCGCCTGCCAGGCGCGCTCGGCCTCGGCGCGGGCGCGGGCGGCGTCCGCCGCGCCGGCCACGGCCGCCTCGGCCGCCGTCGCCTCCGCGATCAGGCGGGTCAGCGTGTGGTGGCGGACCGCCTCCGCGTCGGCCACCCGGGTGCGGTAGGCCGTCAGGTCCAGCGTGGCGCCGGTGGCCCAGCCGTAGCCGAAGAACTCCGCCACGTCGTCGTCCGTGGCCCCCGGCCGCAGCGCCCACTGGGCCGCGACCCGCACCTGTTCACCCGGGTCCTGAGCGCCGAGAGCGCGGACGAACTCGCGGTCGGCGGCGGCGACGTCCAGCCGCTGCTGCTCGCCGGCCTCGCGCGCGGCGCGGTCGCGGCGCTGGGCCTCGGCGTACCCGGAGGTGACGAACGCGGCCTGCTCGGCGACGCCGCCCTTCAGCGCCCGCGTCGCGGCCGCCCGCACATGCGGGGAGAACTCCGCCGTGTGGGTGGCGATCACCCGCTCGCAGAACGCCTTGTTGCGGGCGCGGGTGTCCCGGGCGCGCTGCTTCGCGGCGTCGAAGCCGCCGCTGGGAGCGAGCCACTCCAGGAGCGCCTGGTCCCCCCGCGTACTGCGCAGGGCGTTCCACGCCGAGGTCCGCACCTCGGCGGCCGGGTGGGTCTTCGCCATCGACGTCACCCGCTTGCGGGCCTCCTCGACAGCGGCGGCCAGCTCCGGCGACAGGTCCTGCGTCGGCAGGCCGGCCGGTGCGGCGCCGGCCGTGGACGCCACCCGCTGCGGTCCGGCGGCCGGGGTGCCGGCACTGGCCCATGCCGGTACGCCGCCCGCGAGCGCGATCGCGCCGGCCAGTGCGCCGGCGGTCACCGCCCGCGCGCATCTCCACTGACGACTCAACTCAAGGCCCCCTCGGGAAGTGAAGTACGGTTCACGGCCGCCGGGGCGGGGCCGCAGGTGCGGCTCCGCCCCTTCGCGGCGTTCAACGGGCGCACGTGTGCGCGCCATCCGGCCGGGTCACGCGACCGGCCGGACCTGCCACAGCTGGGCGGCGGTGCGGTTGCAGGTGTAGAGCTGGACGTCGATGCCGTCGTCCTGCTTCTGGCTGGGCACGTCGACACACATCCCCTCGGCGTGCGCGGGCTGGAGCTCGTACAGCTTGCGCACGGGGTCGACCAGCAGGATCTCCCAGCGCTGGTGGTCCCCCTGGCCGCAGGCGAACTGCTGGACGGCCGCGCCGGGCTTGACGCTCTTGCCCTGGACCTCGAGGCACTTGCCGCTCTTGACGTTGCGCATCTCGAAGGTTCCGCCACGCGCGGCGACGGCGCTCCACTTCTGGGAGTCGGTGCTGTTGCAGGCGTACTGCTGGACGTTGATGCCGTCCGTGGTCTTGCCGCCCTCGACCTCGAGGCACTTGCCGCTGTGGGCGGCGGTGAGGGTGACGACCTGCTTGGCCATCTTGGTGCGGGTGATGGCCTCCGCCCGCGCCGCACCGGCGACGGCCGACGCCTCGCGCGCGGCCTCTGCGGCGGTGGCGGCGGCGGTGGGCACGTTGGGGTCACCGTCGGCCTGGACGGCGGTGGCCGTACCGGCGAGGACGGCGACGGCCGCGCCCGCGGTCAGGACGGCTCGGACGATCCGAGACATGTGGGGATCCGTTTCTCTCGCGTGTACGGGGGGCTCAGGCGGCCGTGACGGGGTGGATGCGCCACTGCTGGGCGGCCGTGCCGTTGCAGGCCCACAGCCGCGCGATCGCGCCGTCCGCCTTGCTGGAGGACTCGATGTCCAGGCAGCGGTTCGTGCCGGCCGGCGTGTGGGCGGGCCGCAGCTCGTACCGCTCGTTGGTGATGTCGACCATCACCAGGCGCCAGCGCTGGTTCGGCTTGCCCACGCACCACCACTGCTGGACGACCGTGCCGGTCGTGGTGCCGGCGGCCTCCACGTCCAGGCACTTGCCGCTGTGCGCGAAGCGCAGTTCGAAGGTGCCGGCGCCGGTGGGGACCATGTCGACGCGCTGGTTCTCGGCGTCCGCGACGCAGGTCGACTGGACGCTGTTGACGCCGTTGCGGAGGCTGGCGTTGGGGGTCGTGAGGCACTTGTCGCTGTGGACGGCCCTGAGCTGTACGGCCGAGGGCCTCGAGGCCGCGGTGGCGGCGGCCCTGGCGTCACCGGCGTCCACGGCGTCCGCGGTGGACGTGGACACGGTGGTGGTGGCGGGGGCCGGCTGGGGGCGCGCCTCGTCGGCGACGGCCACGGTGACGCCGCCGGCGAGCGCGGCGACACCGGCCGCGACGGCCAGGGCGGATCGGACGATCCGGGACATGGGGTGCTTCCGTTCTTCTCAGGTCTGAAGGGGGAGGGCCGGCGGGCGGGTGGCCGGCGCGCGAGCGGGGTGACCACCGCCCGCGCGGTCAGCGCGCGAGCGGGGTGACGATCTTCCAGGAGGCGTCCTGGGCGAAGTCCTTCTCGACGTCGAAGCGGTTCTTGGCGGACTTGTTGGCCACGAAGAGGTCGCCGTAGTACTCGCGCAGGAAGCGGCCGGGCTGGCCGGCCGACTCGAAGGAGGTGCCGGAGCCGCTCAGCCCCTTCTTGGCGCACCAGGTGGCGTCCTTGCGGAACTGGGTGCTGTTGTCGCTCGCGGCCATCCTGACGCGGAGGTCCTTGTGCGTGAGGTAGTGGCCGAGCTTGCGGGAGGACTCGAAGGAGTAGCAGCCCGGCTGGCCGTTGAGCGCGGGGACGACGACCCAGGTGCCGTCCTCCCGGTCGGTCTGCTTGGAGCCGGTGGACAGCGGGGCGATGAACGCCTCCCCGGCGTCGGGCGTGGACTGCCGGACGTAGAAGCCCGCCGGCTTGCCGCTCGCCGGCTGGAACGACTGGCGCTTCGCCCGGTACTGGCTCTCCGCGGTGAGGAACTTCGCGATGTCCTCGTCGGTGCCGGCCAGGGCCTTCTTCGCGGTGGCGACCAGGTGGGGGTTGACGCCGGTCTTCTCGGCGGCGGCCTGGATCTGGATGGCGAGCCGGCGGTTGGCGTCGGCGATCTGCTTGCGGCGCGCCTCGTCGTCCTTCTTGTACGCCTCTTCGGCGCCGGTGTGGATGAACTGCTTCCACACGGCCGGGTCGGGGCTGAGCACCGCGCGCTGCGCCGCCGCGTACAGCTCGCTGGTCTTGGCGTCGGCCGGTGCGACGCGCAGCAGTTCGCGGATGAAGTTGTCGTCGCTGAGGACCAGCATGGCCTCGGACGGCGTGAGGCGGAACAGTGCCGCCGCGTTGGTGCGGGCAGCGATCTCCCTGCGGCGCTCGGCCTCCGCGCGGTCCTTCTCCTCCAGTTCCTTCAGTTCGTTGGCCACGTCGCGCTGGTGGGCCTCGCGGGCGCCGTTGGTGATGAACTCCTGCCAGGCGGCCGGGTCCGCGGCCAGGGCCGTCGCGGCGGCGGCGCGGACCTCGGGTCCGGCGGCCTCGTGGCGCATCACGGCGCGGATGAAGTTGTCGTCGCTCAGGTCCAGCAGGTCGGGGCTGTTGGGGATGCCGATCGCTATCAGGGCCTGGGACTTGGCGAGCCGGGCGGCGCGGGCGGCGTCGGCCTTGTCCTTCTCGCGCTGCTTGTCGACGGCGTACGCCTCGTGGATGCCGGTGACGATGAACTGGACGTGGTCGTCGGCCGTCTCGCTCATCATGGCGGCCTCGGCGGCCTGCCGCACCGCGTCGAACGTCTCCCCGCCGTCCCGGGCCTTCTGCCAGAGGGCGTGGATGAAGTCGTGGTCGCTGAGCAGCAGTACGTCCGGGCTCGGCTCGAGGCGCACCACGGCGGCGGCGTCGACCCGCTGCGTGTCGGTGGTGCCGATGCCGGCCGCCGCGGCCGGGGCGGCCGGCGGGGCCGCGACGGCGCCCTGCGGCGCGGCGACGGCGGTGACGGAGGCGAGCGCGGTGGCGGTCACGAGTCCGCGCGTGACGGCTCTGCGCACACGGGCGGAGTGCGTGTTGCTGTTCTTCATTCTGGTTCTGGTCCCCCTGCTAGGTCCCGCACGCGGTTCCCGATCGCGTGCCAGGTGGTCGGGGCGCAGTCTTGGAGATCACCCGGGGGGAGTCAAAGTGGAATTGACAGCTCCTGTCCGCTCAACCGCCGGTATGACTGTTTAACGTGCCACTTGACGCCAATCTTTGACTGAAAGACGACTTGTGCAGAAGAGTTCAGAACTCGCGAGTAGTACGGAATGCAGCGTTCCATTTGATCTGCCACCAGGGAGTACGACCCACGCGGCACGCACGGAGCGGCCCCTTCCCAAGCACCGCACGGCTCGACCCGCTCCGCCGCCCGGCCGGATTGCGTCGGTCCGCAGTCGTGCGGGACATGTGAGGAAAAAATGTGGGCTGGTACACATCAACAAAGTCACCCTTGCTGATGCCTTACCATCCGCCACCGAAGCCCCCTCTGGCCGCCGCCCGCCGACCGGGCGACAATGCCGCCATGACCGATCCCCCGACTTCCCAGGCTTCCCCGGCCGTCCGCGTGGAGCGCGACGGTCCCGTGACGACCGTGGTGCTCTCCCGGCCCGCCGCCCGCAATGCCGTGGACGGGCCGACGGCCCGCCTCCTGGCCGACGCCTTCCGGGCGTTCGAGGCGGACGACGACGCCTCGGTCGCCGTGCTGTGGGGCGAGGGCGGCACGTTCTGCGCGGGCGCCGACCTCAAGGCCGTCGGCACCGGACGCGGCAACCGGGTGGCGCCCGACGGCGACGGGCCGATGGGGCCGACCCGGCTGCGGCTGACCAAGCCGGTCGTCGCGGCCGTCGCCGGGCACGCCGTGGCCGGCGGCCTCGAACTGGCCCTCTGGTGCGACCTCAGGGTGGTGGAGGAGGACGCGGTCCTCGGGGTGTTCTGCCGCCGGTGGGGCGTGCCGCTCATCGACGGCGGCACTGTCCGGCTGCCCCGGCTGATCGGCGAGAGCCGCGCCATGGACCTGATCCTGACCGGCCGCCCGGTCCTGGCCTCGGAGGCGTACGCGATCGGGCTCGCCAACCGCCTCGTACCGCCGGGACAGGCCCGGCACGCGGCGGAGGAACTGGCCCGTCACATCGCCGCCTTTCCTCAGACCTGCCTGCGTCACGACCGGCTCGCGGTGCGCGAGCAGCACGGCCTGCCGGAGCCCGAGGCACTGACGGCCGAGCTGCGGCACGGCATGGTGTCCCTGTCCTCCGGGGAGACCCTGTCCGGCGCCGCGCGCTTCGCCTCCGGATCGGGACGGCACGGCTCCTTCGACTGATCCGGCTGATCAGCCCGCGACGCCGGTGCGGTGTGGGCACCAGGTCCGTCCGGTTTCCGCGGGTGCTCGTGGACGCGCCGGCCCAGAGCCCGGTCGTCGACCGGGAGGACTGGCAGGGGTGCCTGGTCGACTTCCCGCCGCGGGCCGCGCCGGCGCGGGCCGGGCGGGCTCCACTGGCCGCGTCCCGCACGGCTACGGTTCAGGAGATCCGCGCGTACGACCAGATGTCCGCCGGGAGTTCGCGCCGCAGCTTCCAGGTGATGGCCATGGGCATGCTGCCGGTGTGGCCTACGTAGTCGGCCGGGCCGAGGAACGTCCAGGGCTGGGGGCTGCCGATGTCGCTGGTCCTGCCCGACCGGAGGAACAGCAGGACGTGGGTGCCCATCTCGGCATGGTTCCGGTACCGCAGCCCCGCGGGGGAGGTCTCGGAGGTCTGGCTCTGGGATTCCCAGTGGAACAGGGTGCTGCTCAACGCATAGTCCTGCGCCCGAGTGATGAACAGCGCGTCGGTCCTCATGGACCGGCACCACTTCACGCCCTCACGGAAGTCGGCCGGCAACGGGCCGCGGATCTCTGCCTCTCCCAATGCCGACAGGATCTCTTCACGGGTGTAGGAGGCGTGGACGGTCAGGGGGACGTCGTGCCTGCCGCCCAGCGCGGGCAGAGGAATCGGGACGCGTGTGGTGCGTTCCAGGTTGTACGCCAGGACCTGGCGCAGTTCGCTCCGGAACGCGTGCTGTGGACGCAGGGCGGCGAATCCCTCCTCGTAGCCGGCGAAACCGTCGCGCGTCATGCCGCCGCGCGGCCAGAGCTGGAAGAAGAGCATGCGCGCGTACGCCCGGTCCCGCTCGTCCAGATCGCCGTAGTGAGGCGCGTCGTCCTCCAGCATGCGGGTGTAGGCCTGTACGCGCTGCGGGTCGTCCACGTGGAGAAAGGCACGGACACGCGCCAGGAGTGCCGCCTCTCCGTCCGGAGGCTCCCCCGGCAGCAGACGGGTACGGCGCAGCAGCCCGGTCCAGGAAATGCCTTCGCCCTGGTAGAGCTCGGTGAGTTCCCGCCCGCTCCGGTGCAGGTACCGCCCGAGTACCGGCTCCGCGTACTCGGCGACCTCGCGGGCCCGCTCGATGACACTGCGCCCCAACTGCTCCCGGATGTTGTCGACGAGACACCTCTTGGCCCCCTCGTCGAGGACGACGGTGCAGCCGGAGGGGAGTTGCGGGAAGTGCTCGATCCGGTCCACCAGCTGTCGGCGCGTCAGGTCCGTCATGGCGCGGAACTGGTTGTCGAGGCGGAACTCCTTGCGGTGGTACCCGATGAAGTCGAGCACGGTGAGCACCGCCTTGCCCGGGGAGCGGAGGAGACCGACCGAGAGTTGCTGGAGGAATCCGACGGTGCTCGACGTCGGGCGGAGCAGGAGCAGTGTGTCGACCTCGGGGATCGCGTGGTTCTCGTCGAACACGTCGACGCAGAAGACAGCCCGCAATTCGCCGGCCCGGAGGGAAGAGACCGCCGCCTGGCGCCTTTCACGTGAATCCTGCGAGGACAGGGCCACGGCGTCGAGGCCGGCACCGCGGAAGCACTGGGCCATGAATTCGGCATGTGCCACGGAAACGCAGAAGCCGACGGCCCGCATGGCCCGAGGCTCGGCAACCATGTCCCGGACGGCCCTGAGGACCAGTCGCGCCCGTGCCTCGTTGCCGGAGAGCAGGCTGGACAGCGCGGCACCGTCGTACGCTCCCCGTCTCCAGTCCAGCGACCGAAAGTCGGTGCCGTCGCCGAAACCGAAGTAGTGGAGAGGAGCGAGCTGGTCACTTTCCAGCGCGTCCCGCAACCGCATCTCCGCGGCGATACGACCTTCGAAGAACGCGTCCTGGACATTCAGGCCGTCCATCCTTTCGGGGCTCGCCGTCAAGCCGAGCAGCTCCATCGGCCTGAAGTGGTCGAGGATCCTCCGGTACGTCGCCGAGGCCGCCCTGTGGAACTCGTCCATGACTATCACGTCGAAGTGATCGGGCGGCAGTCCGTCCAGGGCGCTCCCGAGTGACTGCACACTGGCGAACACGTGGTTCCAGTTCTTGGGAACAGCCCCGCTGTACAGCGACTCTCCGAAGCCCGGGTGCATGAGGACGTCTTCGTAGACCTCGCGCGCCTGGTGCAGCAGCACGCTGCGGTCCGCGACGAAGAGAAGCCGCAGGTCTCGCTGGTTCTTCTCGCACAGACGCCGGTAGTCGAAGGCCGACAGGACCGTCTTGCCGGTTCCGGGGGCGGCGACGAGGAGATTGCGGTGCCGGTCGTGGATCTCGCGCTCGGCGTCCAGGCGGCCGAGCATCTCGCGCTGCGCGCTGCTGAGTACGTATCGGACAGGAACCTGCTCGGCCGGCTCGATGCCGAGGAGGCGGGCCGTCGCGGCGGCCGCCTGGGCGATGGGCCGGAGGCCGGCGGGGAGTTGCTCGCGGCTCCCGGGAGAGTGGAGGGCGGCGACGATTCCTCGTGGAGCCTGGGGGTGGGCGGCGAGGTGGTCGGTGAGGGCGAAGTGGGCGTCCCACGCCTGGTCGTGGCTGAGGAGCCCGCGCAGGTGCCCGGTCGCGCCAGGGTGGAAGCGGTATACCAGCTCCGCGTCCTCCTGCCGGGTTGCCGTGAGCAGCCCGGCGGTGAGGAACTCGGCGACGTCGGCGACGGCCGCCTCGGGGACGAGGCGCTCGCGCAGCACGTCGAGGACCGGGAGGGTGAACGCGTCGAGCGAGGAAGCGGCGATCGCCAAACGGACGGCGGGCGAGCGCCGGCCGTCCGTGAAGGCCACCGCTGCCGCCGCGGCGCGCCTGTCGTATGCCGCCGGGGTGACGGGTCGGACGGCGGACGGTTGCGGAACCCGGCCACGGGAGGGCATCCGGCCCGAGGCAGGCACCAGGACGGCCTCGCAGCCGTGGGGGTCGGTGCGCATCACGGCGCGTGCCCAGGCGAGCATCTGGCCGGGATCGAACTGCAATACGGGCAACGCCTGCCAGGGCCGCGTCCCCGGAGCGTCCTCCCGGAGGAGACGCGGGCGTCGGTAGGCGAGGAGCCGCCCCGGAGACGCCGGGACGGGGGCGGTCGCCGTCGTCCGGGGCAGGTCGAGGCCGGAGCGTTGCCACAGACGTCTCGGCAGCGGGTTGACGAGGGCCACGGGGGCCGTGAGTCCCCAGGTGTGCAGCGTCCGCCAGAGGGTCTCCTCGCGCCAGGCGGGAGCCGCGCAGTCGGAGACGACGAGGAACAGGCGGTGGGCCGGTCCGCGATGGACGGCGTGGGACGGGTCCATGGGCAGGGCCTGGCCGCGATGGTCGCGGAGCACCGGAGCGGCCCCCAGTGGATGCTCGAGATGCCACACGCGGATGCCGCGGAACGCGGACAGCGTGCGCAGCACCTTCGTCAGGACGCGCACGGTCTCGTCCCAGACCGCCATGGACGTCCCCCGGTCCACGACCACGACCAGCTCCAGCCATGGCTCCGGCACCGGGACGAGCCGGGGGACGAGGACGCCGGTACGGGTGTAGTGATCGACGGTGGCGTCCAGGTCGAGACCTTGCCGGACCCGGGACGGCCGGGGGCGGCGCAGCGGGCGCAGGGCGCGGCCGATCTCGAGGGCGTTCGACAGGGCGGAGGCGCGGCCGATGCTCACGGGCCTGGCGGGGATCGTGGCGGCGGCGCTGTCGTCCCTCAGCCACACCGAGGCCGTCGCGGTGGTGTCCGCGTTGCCGCGGCCGGACACGGGGGCAGGCAGATCGGCGGGGCCGTCGGACGGCGGTTCCGGACCGGCCGGTTTGTCCGCCGGCGGCTCCTCGGCGGCCGGGGGCGGATCGGCGGGGCGGTCGCCGGTCCCCTCGGTGTTCGACCGGGCGGCGGCGAGAAGAAGGGCGTCCAGGGTCGCCGGGACGTCCCACTCCTCTCCGTCGCCCTCCCCGATGCCGAGCGGCCCAGGCAGACCCAGGGCCGCGAGCAGCCGTGCGGCACGGTTCTCAGGCACGCCCGAGCCCCTGGAGCAGCAGCTCCTGCAGCCTCGTCCGCTGGTCCTCGTCCGAGACGCCGTCACCGCGCAGCAGATGGACGGCGCTCAGCAACTGGTCGATGGCGAGGCTCTCGCCGCGGTTCAGCCGCTCGACGAAGGCGTTCACCAGCGTCCGGGTGGTGCCCTCCTCGACCTTCTCCAGGTGGGCCTCGACGATGCCGGTGAGCGCCGGAACCGTGAGCGCGGGCATGTCGAAGCGAACGCAGCGACGCAGGAAGGGTGCGGGGAAGTCGCGCTCGCCGTTGCTGGTGAGCACGATGACCGGAAACTCCTCGCACTCCACCAGACCGTTGTGGATCTCTTGCCTTTCGCCCGGCTCGGCGGTGCGGACGGTGACCCTGCTCCTGTTGTGGCGGGCGAGTTCGGGGATCTCGAAGCGGCCGCGCTCCAGGACGTCGAGGAGGTCGCCGGGCAGATCGAGGTCGCTCTTGTCGATCTCGTCGATCAGCAGGGCGCGCGGGCGGTCCCCGGGCAGCAGAGCGGTGCCGAGGGGGCCGAGCTGAACGAAGTCCCCGATGTCGTCGCGTACCGCGCGTGCGGCACGGGCGGCGAGCGTGGCACGGGCGGCGCGGCGCGCGGCCCGTCCACTCACCGAGGCGGCCGGGCGGTCGACGGCACGGACGTTGTAGGCGTGGATGCGGCCCAGGGCGTCGTAGCGGTAGAGCGCGTCGGCGAGTGTGCTGCGGGAGGTGATGTGCCAGCGCAGCACGTTCCCGAGTCCGAGTTCGGCGGCGATCTGCTCGACGACGGTCGACTTGCCGGAGCCCGCCGGGCCGGTGAGCAGCAGGGGGCGGCGCAGATGGAGCGCCGCGTTGACCGCGTCGACCAGGCCGGGGGCCGGCCGGTAGGTGCTCGCCGCGGACGGCGTCGGCTCGCCGTCCGCCCCTGCTCCGTTCCTGGCCGCCTGCGCACGCCACGGGGGCGGAGGCGGGAGCGTGGGCGGCTCCTCGGGGACGACTCCCGTACCCGCGTAGTACGGAGTCCAGTTCATGCTCGCTCCTTCGGCGTCAGGTCGTGCGGGGCGACGACCGCCCGGCCGGCGCGCCGTTGGCAGAAGGCCTGCCAGTGGGCGTCGTGCCATGTGGTGCGGATGTCGGCCAGATGGCCGGGGCCGTCCCCGCCGAGGCTGTTGTCCAGCCTCCCCTGGAAGGCGCGGACGAGTTGCTCCGGCAGCGCGTCCCAGTGCTCCGCGACCGCGTCCTGCAGGGCTCGCGGGTCGGTGACGTTGCCGTGCCGGGGCCAGATCAGGGCCGGTGTGTGGGTGAGGAGTTCCTCCAGCATCAGGCCGAAGTCGGTCTCCGGGAGGGTGCTCACTCCCCATACGCAGCTGCCCGTACGGCGGCGGCCCAGCAGGTCCTGCAGGGCCTCGACGCTGCTGAGATCGTCGGGGGTGAGCCACGACGGACCTGGGTGGGCCCCGGTCTGCAACGAGGTCAGGAGCTGGCTGCCGGTGTGCAGCAGGTCGTCGAGACGGATGCCAGGCGGCGGCGTCAGCAGGCCCGACCAGCGTGTGATGACGTCGTAGTCCACGCCGAGCATGCGTCGGCCCCGGACCACCCGCCACTCCTCCGGCGGGGAATCCAGCAGCAGGAAGGTCGGGACCGACACGTCGATCGCCACCAGCTGGGCGCCCGCCGCGCTCAGCCAGGACACGGCCCAGCCGACCGCTTCGTCCAGCGCGGACGCCAAGGCGTCCCGGCCGGGCCGGCACGGGAACTCCGAGGCGTGGACCACGGCCGAGCCGAACAGCAGCGACGCGTCCACCCGGACGACGTCCGCACCGCCGTCGTCGGCGACCACCAGGACCAGACGGGGCGTCGCCCGGGCCAGTTCCCGCAGTCGGCTGTTCAGCGCGGTCATGGCGCCCAGCTTGGTGGCCCAGGTCGTCAGTCGCTCTGGTGGGACCTCGCCCGGACCGGTCAGATGGGTGAGGGCCGCGACGAAGTGCACCAGCGTCCGGAGCCGGCGGTCGGGGTCGACGGGGGACGCGTCGAGAACGGCGTACTCGACCAGGTCCCGCAGGGACGGGCAGGGCACCTGTACCACCACGTCCAGCGGGAAGCCGCTGCGCGCCGCCGCCTTGCGGAGCAGGTCGTCGGTCAGGGCACGGCTGAAGGTCTCCTCGAGGACGGTGAGAGTGGCCCCGCAGGTGCGCAGGTCCCGATGGAACTCCAGCACACGCCGGACGGCGGGCCGGCTCCGGCTCTCCTCCCCCAGCCGGGCCAGCCAGTCCGCCAGTTGTTCCGCGCTGTTGATCGCGTTGGTGCCGTCCAGCGGGCGCAGCACCTTCCGCATTCTCGCGTACGCCCTCGGGCCCAGGCAGCCGCTGGAACGACCCGCGGGGGCCTGGACGTTGCGGGCCAGCCAGAGAGATCCTCCGGGCACGGGGGAGCCGTTGAAGGTGCAGCCGCCGGGTTCCTGGACGGTGATGCGATCGCGCAGCTCCTCGATCAGCCGGTCGTCGACCGTCAGGAACTCTCCCGCGTCCGGCACCCCCTTCTCCAGCAGCTCGGCGAGCCGGACGCTCAGGCTCATGTCCCACGCCGGCATGTGGGCGGAGGCGGCGAAGAGCAGGGACAGGCGCAGGGCGCCCTGTTTGAGTCCGGCCGTCGCGGAATGTGCGCCCGGCAGCGCGGCGGCGGCGTGGCAGGTGTCGACGACGGCCATCAGGCCGTTGAGGCCGGGGTCGTTGGCGACGGTGCCGAGCGCGGACGGCACGTCCAGCTGTCCGATCGCCGGGTCCTGCGCGCTGCCCGAGGTGACGAAGTACAGCGGGCCGCCGCAGCCGCCCGTCCCGTGTCCCAGCAGCGCCAGCACCAGAGGTCCGCCGTCGGCCTTCGCCCGGCCGAGCGCGGTCGCGAGGGCCTCCTCGACGCGTGCCTTGCCCAGCGCGGTGCCGACGAGCAGGGAGCCGGTGTCGCCCTCGCCGCGGTCGACGCAGGCTCCGATGTCCGGGTCGACCAGCGCCCGGTGCAGCCGGCGTGCGGCCTCCTCCAGGCCCGGGAGTTCCTCCGCGCCGGTGCACTGGGCGGCGACCACCAGCACATGGCGGGGTGGTGTCGGTGGGGCGAGGGCCGTCACGGCAGCAGCGCCTGCACGATGGGACCGGCCACCTCGGCGTGCTCCAGGTATGTGGTGGCCGTGTGGGTCCAGAGCCCGGCGGACCTCACGGGGGCGGTCTCCGCCTTCACGCCCCGGCCGCTCGGCGCGATCCAGTCGGCCAGCCGGGGGCGTCCGGCGATGACGTCGTCGCGGTCCCAGAAGTTCAGCCACGCGCCCACGTTCTCCGGGCAGGACGGCGGCCGTGGCACGAGCCGCTGGAGGACCACACCGCCGAGCGCGAGGGGGGAGCCGAGCGTCACCCACAGGTCGACGGGGCCTTCGTACTCGTGCAGTGCCTCGTAGGCCACGACGGTGCCGAGGGAGTGCGCGACGACGACGAGCGGACGGGACGGATCCCAGCCGTCCAGCACCCGGGACCGGACGGCTGCGCCGAGGGCCGCCTTGTCGCCCTGCCGGTTCAAGTACCGTGCCACCTGGGCGAGGTGCAGCGCGAACGCCTGGCCGTTCAGCCACTGTGCCGTCTGCCGTAGGCCCGGAAGCTGGAGGAGCGTCGTGGTCACCCACACCAGCCGGCGCCCGAACTCCCCGGGCCCCTGGGCCCGGCTGCCGGAGGCGAGGGCGTCCAGATGGTGCCGGGCCTGTCCGGCGACCCGGGCCTCGCGCGAGCCCGTCTCCGGCGGGAACCGCTCGGCGAGCTCCTCCACCATCGCGTCCAGCAGACGCGCGACGAACTCCTCCTCCGACGGATCCAACTCCCCGGCCGACGGCCCCCCTTGGGCACCCCTGGGAGTGAACAGAGCGCTGTAGTCCGCGAACCTCGCGTCCGCGAGCCAGCCCTGAGTGAGCGCCGAAACCGACTCCGCGTGCCCGGCCGCACGCGCACCGGTGGCCAGCGCCCGCAGCCACTGCCGCCGTTCCGTCTCCGCGTCGCGGAGTCCGCCGATGCCGTGCACGAACACGAGCTGCGGCTTCACCGTCGCCACCAACAGGCCCTTCCCCCACCTCAGTTCCGTGCAGGCCATCTTGCCTTGTGAGGGGCCGGAGGCGGAACTCGGAGCACACATGGCGAGGAGGTCACCCCGGGCAACCACCCGGGCTGGAGCACCGTGTGCGGCACATCTGCGTCAGGCGCTCGATGCGGGCCACGGCACTCTGCGCGCCAGTGGACAGCGCGCAGAGTGCCGGTGAAGCGGCGTGCCGGTAAAGCGGCCGGACCGCGGGACTGACCGACTCAGCCGCCGCTCTTACGCCTGAACGACCGCTGGCTCGCAGCCGGGCCGTGCGCCGCACGCACCTTCGACGCATCCGGGTTGGCGGCAACATCGGCAGCGTCCGCCTGCGCACCCCGCTTGCGCGCCAGGGCTTCACGGAACTTGCGCTTGAGGTCGTAGTTGCCGTCGCTGTCCGGCGCCAGCGGGGGCGTCTCGGGGCCGGCCGGCTCCGAACCTTCCGGGGTTGCGGGCTCTGCGGTCATGGTGACCTCCTGGGTTCGGGGGTGGGCCGGCACAGCTTGTCATGCCGGGCGCCGGCGACATCATCCTGCTCCGGTTTCGGCGGGAGATTCGCTGACAGGCAACGGCTCTCAGCCGTTGCGACGCACGAGGGCGGCCTTGCGCGCCTCGGCGAGCTTGCGTGCCTCGCCGGCCTTTCGGGACGTGCCGCCGGCGCCGCGGGAGGGGTCCTTGCTGGTGCCGAGGCCACGGAAGGGAGCGTTGCTGTTCTTGGGTCGGGGGATGGCGGGCGCGCCGTCGAGCGGGGTGCCGGAGGGAGCCCTGGCGCCGGTGATCCGGCTCAGTTCCGCCTCGCCCGAGCGCACCTTGGTGACGGTCGGCTCGATGCCGGCCCCGGCCATCATGAGGCTCGTCTCGCGGCGCTGGCCCGCCAGCACGAGCGTGACCACGCTGCCGGACTCACCGGCGCGGGCGGTACGGCCGGCCCGGTGCACGTAGTCCTTGGGGTCGGTGGGCGGGTCGACGTTGACCACGAGATCGAGGTCGTCGATGTGCAGGCCACGGGCCGCGACATTGGTCGCCACCAGAACGGTGATCTGGCCGTTCTTGAACTGCGCCAGGGTCCGTGTGCGCTGTGGCTGGGACTTGCCGCTGTGCAGGGCCCCGGCATGCACCCCGCTGGCCCGCAGGTGCCGGGTGAGCTGGTCGACGGCGTGCTTGGTGTCGAGGAACAGCAGTACGCGGCCGTCGCGGGCGGCGATCTCCGTGGTGACGGCGTAGCGGTCAGGGCCGTGGACGACCAGAACGTGGTGCTCCATCGTCGAGACCGTGCCCGCGGAGGGGTCGACCGAGTGGACGACGGGGTCGTGGAGGTAGCGCCGGACCAGCTGATCGACGTCGCGATCCAGAGTGGCCGAGAAGAGCATCCGCTGCCCGTCGGGGTGCACCTGGTCGAGGAGGTCGGCAACCTGCGGCAGGAATCCCAGGTCGCACATCTGGTCGGCCTCGTCCAGCACGGTGATCCTTACCCGTCCCAGGCGGCAGGCGTTGCGCTCGATCAGGTCGTGCAGGCGCCCGGGGGTGGCGACGACCACCTCGGCTCCCTGGCGCAGCGCGGCGACCTGCCGGCCGATCGACGTGCCGCCGACGACCGTGGCCGTCCGCAGCCGCAATGCCTCGGCGTACGGCGCCAGCGCCTGGGTGATCTGTTGGGCCAGCTCCCGGGTGGGCACAAGGATCAGGGCGAGGGGCTGTTTCGGTTCGGCGCGCCGCCCGGCCGTACGTGTCAGCAGCGGCAGGCCGAAGGCGAGCGTCTTGCCCGATCCGGTGCGCCCGCGCCCCAGGACGTCCCGCCCCGCCAGGGCATCGGGCAGTGTGGCGGCCTGGATCGGAAAGGGGTCGCGCACCCCGAGTCCGCTCAGTGTCCGCACCACCTCCACCGGCAGTTCCAGGCCGGCGAAGGAGACGGCAGGGGGCAGCGCCGGGGTCGTGGCCCCGGGCTGGGCGGGACCGCCGTGAGCGATGCCGGAGTCGTCGGGATGCTTCATGAACAGCCTTCCGCAGAGGAGCGTACCGAGGAAGGCCCGGCAGGATGGAACAGCCCACGCACAGGCGGGACCGAACAGGCAGAATCGCCCACCGCGACGACCACGCAAACGCATGACACTAGCACAAGGCATCACGTCGCGCCGTGATACCGCCCGGCAGCCTTCCGGCATCCGTTGTCCGGGCCGCCGGCTCACCGAGATCCGCCGATGCCGCGAACGGCCGGAGTCGTGGTCCTCGGTTCCCCAGAAGGCAAGCGCGCCCGTCCGCGCCGTGCTATCGAGTTCGCATCCGCCACACGCTTCGCGCCTGAGCGATGAGTTTGGGCGGTGGGTCGGGTCTGCCCTGGCATGACTCGACCCACTGCTGACATCTCGGCCTCCCTCGACGGCTTCGTCACCGGGCCCGACCCCGGCCCGGACGGGCCGAAAGGCTGGGACGACACGTCCGGCTACGGCGCCGGCGAGGTCGGCACGCCCGCGTTCGTCGTCGTGACGAGCTCGCCGCCGGAGTCGGTGCGGACCACCGGCCTCGACTGGACATTCATCACCACCGGTCTGCCCGACGCCGTCGCCGCCGCACGCGACCGGGCCGAGGCGGCGTCGTCGGACAGCGGCAAGGACCTCGACGTCATCCTCATGGGCGGCGGCGCCACGGTCGGCTCGGCGCTCGACGCCGCTGGTCGACGCGCTGACGCTGCACCTCGCACCCATCGTGCTGGGCGCCGGGACACCACTGTTCACCGGCGAAGCACCGCGCACGCTGGTGCAGCGGAGCGTGGTCCCGGCATCGACCGCGACGCACCTGACCTACGACGTCTTGCGGTGATCCGATGACCACGGTCAACGCCAACGAGATCACCTTGGGCATCGAGTCGTTCGGTGACGACGACGCGCCACTCGTCCTGCTCGCGGGCGGGACGACGATGCTCTCCTGGCCCGACGCGCTGTGCGAGCGCCTCGCCGCCGGCGGGCGCCGTGTGGTGCGCTACGACCTGCGCGACAGCGGGGAGTCGACGACGACGGATCCGGAGGCGCCCGCCTACACCCTGCGCGGCCTCGCCGCCGACGCGGCGGCCCTTGCTGACGCGCTCGGCGGGGGGCCTGCGCACCTCGCGGGGATCGGCGTCGGCGGGATGGTCGCCCAGGTGGCCGTGCTCGACCATCCGGGCGCGTTCTCGGCGCTCACCCTGGTCGGCACCCGAGCGGTTGCCCCTGGCCCGCCCGACGATGACCTCCCCGGGCATGACCGGGCGACGATGAGCCGGCTGTTCGCGCGTCCGATGCCCGATTGGACCGACCGCGAGGCGGTTGCGGAGTTCGCCGCCGCCGGCGCGGAGATCCTCGGTGACGACCCCGTCGCCGCGCGCGCCATCGCCGCGCGTATCTGGGACCGTACGCCCGGTACCGCACCCCCGGTCCAGATGGCCAACCAGATGGGCATGGTGTTTTCCAGGCTCGACTGCGAACCCCGCTGGCGCGAGCGCCTGCCCGGGATCGAGGTCCCCACGCTCGTCGTCCACGGCCGCCGCGACCGGTTCTTCCCCGTCGGCAACGGCGAGGTGATCGCGCGCGAGATCCCCGGGGCACGGCTGCTCGTTCTCGAGGAGGCCGCCACTGCGATCCCCGATGCAGCGGTCGGCGAGGTCACCGAGGCGATGCTCACGCTCGGATAGGAGGACGGCGGGTGCCACCGCCTTGGAGGCTCGATCCGGCGACGCGCCTCCCCCGCGGCTCAGCCGACGGTGACGGTGTAGGTGATGCGCTCGGGTGCCTGGGTGGGGGTGGCCGCCCCCGTGGTCGGGGAGGCGGAGGGTCCGGTCGTCTCGGGGGGCAGGGTGGAGGTGTTGCCCTGGCAGGTGGCAAAAGTGCAGTGCAGCAGTGTGAACCGGGTGGTCCCCTTGCCCTTGGCCTCGAAGGTGAAGGTGAGCCGGCCGCCGGCACCGGGCACCGGCTCGTCGCCGGAGTCCGACGCGTACTCCTGGCCGCGGCTGACCAGCACCGAGCTGTCGGGCTCGGGGTCGACCAGGTACCAGTACTCGCGGGTGGAGGCGTTCCGGCCGACGGTGAGCGTGAAGCGCTCACCCGGCTCGGCGTCGATGCTGGTGTCCTTCACCGGGTGGCTCGTCGTGCGGCTTGCGGTGCTCGGCGAGCCGCCGGCCGGTTCGTCGGTGCCCGGGCCGCAGCCCGTGGCAAGAGCGAGGAGCGCGGCCGCCGCGATCGCGGCACCGCCCCTGCTGTGGCGGGGCAGCCCTCCTCGCCCGGTCGGCCTGGCCGCGGTAGAGCCTTGCCAGACTCTCCGCCAGGCCCCGGTCACCGCCCGGTTCGGGCACCGAGAGGGCGTTGCCGACAGGGTCGAAGAGCTGTCGGTGAGGTTGCTCGTGCCGCCCACCGCGCCTCCCCCGTACGCATTCGATCATGACCGCGGGCAGGCTAACACCCACCGTACATACGAACGATCACACGTCGTCCGCCGCACACACCTCCTCCACATCACACCTCACGGCACGCCAGGCGTGCAGCGCGCAGGAGCCGGCTGCCAGGGCCGTGCGGAGCGGACACGGCCCTGGCGCGCTGTTGGCTCGGTCAGCTCTTGAGCTCACCGAGGTACTTCGCGAACTTCTCCAGGCCGTCGATGTTGCGCGGTCCGCTGATGCCCTCGTTGTAGTCGAGGATGAAGAAGTTGTTCTTCTTGACGGCGGGCAGCCCCTTCGTGTGGGGGGACTTCTTCAGGAAGTCGATCTTCTTCTGGGCGGGCAGGTCCCCGTAGTCGAGGATCATGATGACTTCCGGCTCCGCTTTGGCGACGGCCTCCCAGTTCACCTGCGTCCACCGCTGGTCGAGGCCGTCGAAGACGTTCCTGCCGCCGGCGGTCTTGATGATGTCGTTGGGCGGGACCTGGTTGCCCGCGGTGAAGGGCTGGTCGGTGCCCGAGTCGTAGAGGAAGACCGGGACCGGATCGCCCTTGGGCGCCTTCGCCTTGACGGCCTCCACCCGCTTCTTCAGCCCACCGACGACCTCGTCCGCCTTGTCCTGGACCTGGAAGATCTGGCCCAGCCGGTCGAGGTCGGCGTAAAGGGCTTCGAACGGGGTGAGCTTCTCCGGGTACTTGGGGTAGTTGAAGCAGCTTTCGCTGTGCATGAAGCTCTGGATCCCGAGCTTGTCCAGGATCTCCGGGGTGATGCCCCGCTCGTCCTTGAAGCCCGACTTCCAGCCCGCGACGACGAAATCGGACTTGGCCTCGACCACGATTTCCTTGTTGAGGAGATCCGTGCTGAGCAGCTTCACCTTGGCGTAGTCGCTCGCCCACGGCGACTCCTCCACCGGCGGGTTCGCCGGCGGCATCACGTAGCCGTGCACGTGGTCGACCAGCCCGAGGCTGAACAGCTTGTCGGCGCTTCCGCCTTCGTACGCCACGGCGCGCTTGGGGACCGTGTATTCGACCGGCTCACCGCACCTCTTGACGGTGACCTTCTTGGATGCCTTGGCGTCCGTTTCCACTTCGGCGCCGCAGCCGCTGAGCAGCAGTGCGGCCGCGAGCGCGGAGCCGAGGACGGTGTGCTGCCGCACCGAGCGGGGAGATCGAGTCATGGTCATGACCTGGTGGTGCCTTTCACAGGGAGGGAGTGAGCGAATACAACAACTGCGGGTCACCCGTCAGCGGGTGGGACACGATGCTGGCCTTGACGCCGAACACCTCGTGGACGAGATCCGTGGTGAGGACGTCGTCGGGCGTGCCGGTGGTGACAAGGCGGCCATCGCTGAGGACCCCGAGGCGGTCGCAGGCGGCCGCGGCGAGGTTGAGGTCGTGCAGCACGACCAGGACGGTGAGTCCCGAGCCGCGCAGGAGCGAGAGCAGTTCGACCTGGTGGCGTACGTCGAGGTGGTTGGTCGGCTCGTCCAGCACCAGGATCTTCGGCTCCTGGACGAGCGCCCGGGCCAGCAGGACACGCTGGCGCTCCCCGCCCGAGAGCGTCAGGACTCCGCGCCGGGCGAGGTGGCGGATGTCGAGCCGGTCCATCGCGCGTTCGCACAGCTCCCGCTCCCGGCGGCTGAGCGCCTGGTTGCCCTGAAGGTGCGGCGCGCGTCCGAGTGCGATGACCTCTTCGACCGTGAAGTCGAGATCGACGACGCCGTCCTGGGTCATGGCCGCGATGACCTGCGCGGAGCGGCGCACGGTCAGGCGGGAGAGGTCCTCCTCGCCCGCCCAGACGGTGCCGGAGCTGGGGCGGAGCGCACGGTACACACACCTGAGGGCGGTGGACTTGCCGCTTCCGTTCGGGCCGACCA
The DNA here is from genome assembly GCF_001905885.1 of Streptomyces sp. CB03234. Taxonomy (GTDB): domain Bacteria; phylum Actinomycetota; class Actinomycetes; order Streptomycetales; family Streptomycetaceae; genus Streptomyces. The sequence continues at coordinate 131,320 of NZ_LIYH01000009.1, forward strand.
GGCCCACGACCTGGCCGCTTTCCACGTCCAGGGACAGGTCACGTACCAGGCTCCTGCCGTCGGTCACCACAGAGAGCCCGTCAAGCCTGAGTTCCATCTTCAGCGGCCTCCGAACATGTAGCCCTTGCGGCGCATCAGAGTGACGAACACCGGCACCCCGACGAGCGCGGTGATGACGCCCAGGGGCAGCTCGCGCGGTGCCACCAACGTCCGGGACACCAGGTCGACCCAGACCATGAAGATCGCTCCGGCCAGTGGCGCCACGGCCAGTACGCGGGCATGGGTGGCGCCGACGACCATGCGCACCACGTGGGGCATGACCAGTCCGACGAAGGCGATGGCGCCACTGACGGCGACCATCACTCCCGTCACGAGCGAGGCCAGGACGAGCAGGGCCTTGCGGTGCCGGTCGGGGCTGATGCCCAGGCTCGCGGCGGTCTCGTCCCCGAGGGCCAGCACGTCCAGCGCCCGGCCGTACCGGTACAACACGACCAGGCCGAGGATGACGACCACGGACACGACGGGGAGCGCACCCCAGCTCGCGGCGCCGAAGCTGCCCATGGTCCAGTACAGGACCATGCTGGTCGCCTCGCTGTCCGGCGCGAAGTAGATCATCAGGCTCATCACCGCCTGGAAGCCCAGCGACATGGCCACGCCTGTCAGGACGAGACGCAGCGGGGAGAGCGCGCCCCGGCTGGAGGAGGTGACGTACACCAGGAGCGACGCGACCAGGGCGCCGATGAAGGCACCCGCCGACACCGCGTAGATGCCCAGCGCCGCCAGTCCTCCGGTGACCGTGACAGCGACGGCTCCGACGGACGCGCCGGAGGAGACGCCCAGCACGAAGGGGTCGGCGAGCGCGTTGCGCACCATGGCCTGGATGGCCACGCCGATCGCGCTGAGCCCAGCCCCCACGAGCGCCGCGAGCAGCACCCGCGGGGTACGGATCTGCCAGATGATCTGGTACGTGGTCACCTCGTCCGCAGCGATGCGGCCGCCGCTGACAGCCGCCCACAGATACCGGGCGGTCTCCCCCGGCGTGATCACGGCGGCCCCCAGACCGATGGCCACCACCATCGAGACGAGGAGGACGACGAGCAGAACGGCGCAGGCAAGCACCAGACCCTTACGGGAGGCGAGCCGGGCCTTCACCCCGGTCGCGGGTTCGGGGGGGGCCGCGCCGGCTGACGTATCGGCGCCGCTGCTCGCCAATGGCGCAGTGATCGCTGGCGGTGACATAGAACTCGGCCTTCCAGGTTGAACGGAACGTACTGATCAGGCGTGTGGGCGTTGGCCCGTCGCCTCATGCGGACGCCATGGCCGCATCGCCGCTTGCCTCTTCCGCGTCCGCCTGACTCGCGCGATGCGGTTGAACGGCGGCGTTCAGCGCCACACCGACCAGGGCGCCGAAGACGGTGGCGACGGCCGTGTGGACGGCGAGGGCGCCCCACGGGCACTACGAGACCTTGCCCAGCGGGGTCGAGGCGGCTCGTCCTTACCCCGTCGCGGTGCGGACAGGCTCAGGGCAGGTCGAAGGGCAAGGTCATGCCGTCGAGCGCGCGGGCGGAGGGGGAGTCGTTGCCCTCGGGGAGCTTTCCGATGGCGTCGAGCACGACGTGGCGGAGGCGCTGGGTGTTCTCGGCGAAGACCCTGAAGACCTCTTCCTGGGCGACGCTTTCCGTCGCGTCGATGCCCGCGTCCAGATCGGTCACGAGGGCCACGGCCGCGTAGCCGAGGGCGAGTTCCCGGGCCAGCACCGCCTCGGGGTGCCCGGTCATGTTCACCAGGGACCAGCCGGCCGCCGCGAACCACTGCGACTCGGCGCGGGTGGAGAACCGGGGGCCCTCGACCACGACCATCGTGCCGCCGTCGACCGCCTCGATCCCGGCCGCGGCAGCTGCTTTGAGGAGAGCTTCGCGGCCGTGCTCGCAGTAGGGGTCGGCGAACGAGACGTGGACGGCGCCTTCGTCGTAGAAGGTCTGGATCCGGCCGCTGGTCCGGTCCACCAGCTGGTCGGGGACCACGATGGTGCCCGGGCCCAGCTCGCGCCGGAGGGAGCCGACCGCGCAGGGGGCCAGGATCCGGCGCACGCCGACGGACCGCATCGCCCAGAGGTTCGCCCGGTAGTTGATCCTGTGTGGCGGGATACGGTGCCCACGGCCGTGCCGGGGCAGAAACGCCACGCGTCGCCCCTCGACCGTGCCCAGCATCAGGGCGTCGGACGGCGGACCGTAGGGCGTGTCGATCCGGACCTCTTCCGCGTCGGCCAGCAGTTCGTAGAAGCCACTGCCTCCGATCACGCCGATGTCGGCCACTGGGGTGTTGCCGCTGACGCTCATGTCCGTGTTTCCTCTTCCCGTCTTGTTCGTCGGTGCAGCCGAATGCCGTCCAGCGCGGGGACCGTCGGGTGTCCGGCCACCTCCGGACCGCGCGGGTCCCCGGGGCGCCGTACGGCCACAGCCCTCCACCCGGCGGCGGTGGCCGCGTCCAGTTCCTCTCCCACGTCGCTGAAGAAGACCGTCTCGTGTGCGGGGACACCGATGGCACGGGTGATGGCCCGGTAGGACTCCGGGTCCCGTTTGCCGCCCGCGCTCGACAGGTCGAAGTAGCCGTTCAGGAGCGCGCTGAGGTTGCCGTGGTTACTGTGCGCGAACCAGTCGCGCTGAGCTGCCGCCGACCCCGAGGAGTAGATGTAACGGTCGATACCCGCCTGCCGCCATTGGGTCAGGGCCGCGGGCACGTCGTCGTAGACGTGGCCGGTCAGCGTGGAGCGGGCGTAACCCTCGGCCCAGATGAGCCCCTGGATCCTCTTCAGCGGCGGCGCCTTGACGTCCCGGTCGGACCAATCGGTCAGCGCCGCGACGGCCCCGCCCTCGTCGAGGCGGGGATCACCGGTGTGGGTCCGTATCTCTTCCATCAGCTCTGTCCACGGAGGCTCGCCCCGGTGGGCCGTGAACCAGCCGGCGAAGCGCTCCCGGGCGTACGGGAAGAGCACGTCGTGCACGTGGGAGGCGGAGCCTGTGGTGCCCTCGATGTCGAGGACCACGGCCCGCACCGTCGACACGGTCATGTCGCCCCTTCCGGTGCCAGGAGCGCGTCGAGGCGGGGGAACCGCTGGGCGATGGGGTCGCCGGTGAAGTCGCCCACCCAGCCGTCCTCCTTCTCGAAGAAACGGACAGCGGCGAACTCCGGGCGCGGGCCCATGTCGAACCAGTGGCGGGTGCCCGCCGGTACGGAGAGCAGGTCGCCCGCCTCGCACACCACCGCGTGGACCCGGCCGTCGAGGTGGAGGTAGAAGCACCCCGTGCCGTGGGCGAAGAAGCGCACCTCGTCCTCGCCGTGCCGGTGTTCTTCGAGGAAGGTGGAACGCGCCTTGGCGGCCCGTTCCTCCCACTCGGGGCTGTCTTCCGGGTGGAGCTGCGCGACATCCACCAGGTTCAGCCCTTCCCGCGCGCACAGTTCGTCGATCTCGGCGCGGTAGCGGGACAGTACGTCCTCCGGGCTGGTGTCCGGTGTGATGGTGCCGCGCAGCGGCCAGCGGCGGAACGCCACCGAGCAGGCCTGCAGGGTCTTTGCGATGCGGTCGTGGTCCCGGGTGCGCAGCAGCACCCTCCCGGGGTCGTCCTCCGGCATGACCTGAAGCAGGGTCATGATTTCAGCCTTCCTTTCCTTCCGCGGGCAGCCCGGATCCGGCGAGCAGCAGCAGCTGGCAGATCGATTCCAGGCATTCCAGCCGGTTGCGGGCCTGGGCCAGGTCGCGTCCCCAGGTGGTGATGCCGTGGTCGGTGATGAGAAGAGCAGGAGGTGCGTGTGGCGTGGCAGCCAGGTGGTCGGCCACGTCCGCGGCGATCCGCGGCACTTCGGGCCAGTTGGGAAAGACGGGCACCTCGGTGCGTGCCGGGTCGGCCAGGCCCAGGCCCTTGAGCAACTCGAGCCGCTCGATGCGCAGCGGAGTCAGGCGCGTACGGTGGCCGGTGCGGCACGCGACGGCCGTGGCGTACGGGGAGTGGACGTGGATGACCGCGCCCGCGTCCGTGGTCCGGTAGATCGCGGAGTGGATCGTCGTCTCGGCCGACGCCCGCAGCGGCCCCGGGGCTGCCTCCTCTCCCGTGTCCGCCCGCACGACGACCATGTCATCCGCGGTCATGTCCCCCTTGTCCCGGCCGCTGGCGGTGATCAGAGCCGTCCCGCCGGGCAGGCGCACTGAGAGGTTGCCGGCGGTGCCCGGCATCCAGCCGCGCCCGTACAGGGCGCGTGAGAACGCCGCGAGTTCACTTCCGGCGCGTACGCGTTCGTCGTCGTCGATGGCCGTATCAGTCATGCCGACACCTCACGCGGGCGACTCGTGCTGTGGGAACCGTGTGGCCGGAACACCTGGGCCTCGGAGACGATGGCGGTGACCAGTTCGGCCGGGGTGACATCGAAGGCGGGGTTGAACACGGCGGCACCGGCCGGGGCGGCCTCGACTCCCGCGAATCCCGTCACTTCACCCGGGTCGCGCTCCTCCACCACGATCCCCGAGCCGTCGGCCAGCTCGCGGTCCCAGGAGGACTCCGGAGCGACGATCACGAAGGGGATGCCGTGCCGCGCGGCGGCGACCGCGAGACCGTACGTGCCGATCTTGTTCGCCACGTCCCCGTTCGCGGCGATGCGATCGGCTCCCGCCAGCACGCAGTCCACCATCCCCCGGGCCATGGCAGCGGCGGCGGCGGAATCCACGCACAGCCGGTACGGCACACCCGCCTCACCCAGCTCCCATGCGGTGAGCCGAGCTCCCTGGAGCAGCGGCCGGGTCTCGTCCACGAGCACCTCGGCGACCCGGCCGCGCTCGTGCAACTCCATGACCGCGCCAAGTGCGGTGCCTACAGCGGCGGTTGCCAGACGGCCGGTGTTGCAGTGGGTGAGGATCCGGAGCGGCCGGTCCGGGACCAGCGACTGCACCAGGTCGGCGGCCCGTACGACGGCGGCCCGGTTGACCGTGGCGTCCTCCTCCAGCATGGCCATGGCCTCGGCGAGAACGGCGTCGGGCCCGTCGGCGAGCCGCCTCACCGCCCGGCGGACGGCCCAGGCCAGATTGACGGCGGTGGGCCGGGCGGCGGACAACCGCGCGGCATCGGCCTTCACGGCCGCCTGATCGGTCCTGCCGTCCGAGCTGTGCCGGTAGGCGGAGAGCGCCACCCCGAGGGCACCGGCCAGACCGATGGCGGGCGCTCCGCGAACGGCGAGCGACGTGATGGCGTCGATCAGCTGGTCCACCGTCTCGAGCCGCAGCAGGCGGTATTCACGCGGCAATGCCCGCTGATCGACCGCGAGGATGCGCCCGTCGTCCCACGAGAGGGACGAGTGGGGGCGTGGCGATATCACCGTCTCGCTGTCCCCTTTCCTATTCCTGCTCATATGCCCGCGGCCTTGCGCAGCGCGTCGAGGCGGTCGGTGCGCTCCCAGGTGAAGTCGGGGAGTTCGCGGCCGAAGTGGCCGTAGGCGGCCGTCTGGCCGTAGATGGGGCGCAGCAGGTCGAGGTCGCGGATGATGGCGGCCGGGCGGAGGTCGAAGACCTCGCTGATCGCCGTCTCGATCTTCTCCACCTCGACCTTGGCGGTGCCGAAGGTCTCCACGAACAGGCCGACCGGCTCGGCCTTGCCGATGGCGTACGCGACCTGGACCTCGCAGCGCGAGGCGAGCCCGGCCGCGACGACGTTCTTCGCCACCCAGCGCATCGCGTAGGCGGCCGAGCGGTCCACCTTGGAGGGGTCCTTGCCGGAGAACGCGCCGCCGCCGTGACGGGCCATACCGCCGTACGTGTCGATGATGATCTTGCGGCCGGTCAGGCCGGCGTCACCCATCGGGCCGCCGATCTCGAACCGCCCCGTCGGGTTGACCAGCAGCCGGTAGCCCTCGGTGTCCAGCTTGATGCCGTCGTCCAGGAGCTGCCCCAGCACGTACTCGACGACGAACTCGCGGATGTCGGGTGCCAGCAGCGACTCCAGATCGATGTCCGAGGCGTGCTGCGAGGAGACCACCACCGTGTCCAGGCGGACGGCCTTGTCACCGTCGTACTCGATGGTGACCTGGGTCTTGCCGTCCGGGCGCAGGTAGGGGATGGTGCCGTTCTTGCGGACCTCGGTCAGACGCTTGGACAGCCGGTGCGCCAGGTGGATCGGCAGCGGCATCAGCTCGGGCGTCTCGTCCGAGGCGTACCCGAACATCAGACCCTGGTCGCCCGCGCCCTGCTTGTCCAGCTCGTCCTCGTCGCCCTCGACACGCTTCTCGTACGCCGTGTCGACGCCCTGCGCGATGTCCGGCGACTGCGCGCCGATCGAGACGGAGACGCCGCAGGACGCGCCGTCGAAGCCCTTCTTCGACGAGTCGTAACCGATCTCCAGGATCTTGTTGCGCACCAGCGTGGGGATGTCGGCGTACGCCTTGGTCGTCACCTCGCCGGCCACATGCACCAGGCCGGTGGTGATCAACGTCTCCACGGCCACACGGGAGGTGGGGTCCTCCCGCAGCAGCGCATCGAGAATCGTGTCGCTGATCTGGTCAGCGATCTTGTCGGGGTGACCCTCGGTCACGGACTCCGAGGTGAACAGACGACGGGACATGAATCTCCTGTAGGTCAACCGACCTGCGGCACGGGCTCGATGGGCCGGCCGACGGCCGGCAAGCTGCGGGCGCTTCGGGGTGAGCGTGGCGGGGCGACGCGGCGGACAGTCCCCGTGCCCACAAGCGCGGAGAAGTCGATCGTGTCGCGGCCCTCGGCGAGCAGGTGCTGCGTGAACCGCCGACGGACGCGTTCCACCGCGGCGACGGGCAAGCCGTCGAGCAGGCCCCCGAAGCTGGTGCCTGACACCCAGGACCACAACACATCGGGGTCACCGGGCACAGCGAGCGGGACGTACCGCACATCGACGAATGACAGCGAGCGGGCAGCGAGCCAGTCCCGGAACAACCGGGGCGTGCCGATGGGTTGGAGCGGATTGGCCGGTCGTGGGACGTCGGCGAGGCTCGGCCGTTCCGGCACGACGGCCCGATGGATCAACTCGGGCAGCGGCTCGAGGGCATTCTGGGACCAGATGGCCAGGGTCAGCCGGCCGCCGGGCCGGACCAACCTCAGCAGTCGCTCTGTTCCTGCCGCCACGTCGGGGAACGAGGAGATCCCGAGCGAACACACCACGGCGTCGTAACCACCGGGAGGTGCGGGCCAGTCGAGCACGTCGCCGTGGACGAAGCGCACGTTGGAGAGACCGCGGATCGCGGCCTTGGCGCGGCCCCGCTCCAGCGAGGACTCGGCGAGGTCGACCGCGTCGATCACCCCGTGCGGGCTGACCTGCTCGGCGGCCGGGATCGCGGACGCCCCCGAGCCGCAGCATGCGTCGAGCACATGCACACCGGGGCGCAGGCGCGCGGCCTTGACGGCCGCCGAGCCGATCGGCGCCCACAACGCGCTGAACAGTCGGTCGGTGCTCTCCGTCCCTTCTCCTAATCCGGCGGCCACGTCGCGCGGTTCCATGCAAACTCCCGTCCGAAGGTGACAGCGAGAACAACGTACATGAAAATGATTATCAATACTATCCCTCCGACGACGGGCGCCGCCCCTTGGCTCACGGTGCGGGCATCACCTCGGAGTGGAGCACCGGCGACTCGGCCGCTCGGTCCACCCCTGTCCCTCTTCGGTCAGCTCGACGCCGCGCCGAGGGCGGAGCGGAACTGCCCACGAAGGAGGCGGGTTCTGTCGAGTTCGGGCGCACACCCATGCCGAGGACCATCTGGGCCCACTCGCCCCCTGAGGGGGCATCAGACGATGTTGACAATCATTTTCATCTGATGGATGCTGCTCGGGCCCCGCACCCTCCGCCCCGTCCAGCGGCCGCGGTGCGGGGACCACTCCATGTGATCTCCCGGGAGCAGCATGTCGGTCTTTCGCAGCCGCCGAGAATTCCTCGCCCTCACTGACACCGCCCGCGCCCTGGCGCTCACCGGGTGCGCTATCGGCTCTGGCGGTGGCGGCCCGGCGGCGGGCGACCCGGCGGCGGGCGGCAAGAGCCTCCGCGGCGGCCGGCTCCGCGGACCGCTCGCCGATGGTGTCTTCGACCGGCTCCGCGAGGAGCACGGCACCGCGCTCTTTTGAGTGAGCCACGACCTCGAACTCCTCGCCGTCGTCGCGCACCACCGCACCACAACCGGGCCACCCTCACCCGGCGCCTCGTACGCGCCATGGATCTCGGTACGGCGCCGGCGGCCACTGACCTGGCCGCGCCGGCCGCACCCGGTTCCTGACTTCACGAGCTTCCACCACACACCCCGACCACGGAGGACCCATGACCGACCGGACCGCAGCCGGCGCCGCAGCGCCCCAGGACGATGCCCGTGCCCTGCTGGACTCGCTGCCCGACACGCTGCCCCGGGACGAGATCCTCGCGATCAACAGCTCCAAGTCCGACATCCACACCACCCGGACGTACGAGTACAACGGCTGGGCGTTCACGCTGCCGCCGGGTGTCTTCAAGCCGGGCGACACCAGCCGCATCGTGCACGACCGGCTGCTGGACGGCACGATCCCCGTCAAGGGCAGGTCGTACGCGGCCATGGGCGTCGGCCTCGGGGTCGAGGCCGTCATCGCCGGCACGCTCGGGGCTCGGGAGATCTACGCGGCCGATGTCCACCCGGACAGCGTGGCGACGGCCACCGAGCATTACCGGCGCATCGTCGGGGACCGGCCGGACACCGTTTTCCGGCCCCTGGTGTCCAACCTCTTCGAGGAGTTCCCGGACTCCTCCCGGCTGGACGTCATCACCTTCAACCCGCCCGCGGTCTCCACACGGACCAGCGACGATCCGACCGTGGTCCGCAACGTCTGTGTGGGCGCCGAGATCGTGACGCGCTTCTTCGACCAGATCGCCACGCGCGACCTGCTCGCGCCCGAGGGCGAGATCCATCTGATCGTGTCCAACACCGCGGAGCTCAAGCGGATCGTCGGTTACGGGATGGACGCCGGGTTCCGGCCCGAGATCCTGCACCGCCAGACATGGGAGGGCGACGACTGCCAGGCGTACCTGTTCAAGCTCATCCGCCACCACGCCGCCTGACCGGGAGGACAAGACATGCACGATCACATAGCCGAGGCCGTCAAGGAACCGGACGTCGTGACCGTCCCGCCGGGCGCGATCTGTCTGCGCTTCGAGACGATGAAGCTGTACTCGGCCCTCGGCGCCGTACGCCACCTGCTGGAGACCGGACAGGTCAAGCCCGGTGACACCCTCGTCGACAGCTCCAGCGGCATCTACGCCCACGCGCTCGCCCTCGCCTGCCACCGCTATGGCCTCAACTGCCACATCGTCGGCTCGACGACCGTGGACCGCACCCTGCGGGTCCAGCTGGAGATCCTCGGCGCCACCCTGGAACAGGTCCGGCCGTCCAAGAACCTGCGCCTGGACCAGAACCTCCGTGTGGAGCGGATCGGGGAACTGCTGCGCGAGAACCCGCACTACCACTGGATGCGGCAGTACCACGACGCCATCCATTACCTGGGTTACCGGGACGTCGCCGACCTCATCCGCAAGGAGGTCCCGGAGGGTCCGCTGTCGCTGGTCGGGGGCGTGGGCACCGGGGCGTCCACCGGTGCCATCGCCACCTACCTGCGCGAGGCGGGCCGGGACGTGGCGCTGGTCGGGGTGCAGCCGTTCGGCAGTGTCACCTTCGGCGCCGAGCACGTCTCCGACCCGGACATGATCATCGCCGGTATCGGCAGCTCCATCCCCTTCCAGAACGTCCGGCACGATCTGTACGACCGCATCCACTGGGTCAACTTCGACTACGCCATGTCGGGCGCCGTCGAACTCCTGCGGGCCAGCGGCATCTTCGCCGGCCTGTCGGCGGGAGCCGCGTACCTCGCCACCCTGTGGGAGCGGGAGCGCGACGCCGACCGTACGTACGTCTTCCTCGCCGCCGACACCGGGCACCGGTACGTGGACAGCGCCTACGCCAACCACGCCGACGCCATGGGCCTCGGATCGATGCGGCCCCATGAGGTCACGGCGCGGGACGAGCTGCGGCACCCGTGGTCGGCGATGGACTGGCCGCCGACCGACAGCGCGCTGCTGCGTGACGCTCCCGTGCTGGTGCCCGAGAGGGCCTAGCGTCGCCGCCGGGGCCGGCCGATCGCCCCCCCTCGTACCGTCTTTCACCGGAAGGTGTCCCGTCATGTCCCTCGACGAGCAGCTCTCACGCGGTTTCGTTCTCCTGCCCCGCCTCCTCGACGCCGCCGAGACGGCGGCTCTGGGCGAGGCGGCGGAAGCCGTGCTCGCGCGCGTGACGAAGAAGGCACTGGCAGGGACGGCCGACGTCACCGTGTGGCCGGACGGGCACCGGCTGGAGAAGGTGGACGGCACCACCGTCCACTGGGAGCCGGACGCCCGTCCGCCCGCGGTCCGCAGCCTCGCACCGGTCACGCACCTGGACCCGGCGCTGGACGTCCTGTGGGCGGACGGGCGGATCACCGGCCCGATGCGGCGGATCGTGCACAGCGAGCGGCTCGGCCCGTTCACCTCCAAGCTCAACTTCAAGCGCGCAGGGGTAGGTTCGGAGTTCCGCTGGCACCAGGACCACCCGTACTGGTACTGCTGCGCCGGGCCCGATGCCCGGGACGTCGCCACCGCGATGATCTTCCTCGACGACGTCACGGCCGACAACGGCGCCCTGGAGATCGTGCCGGGCAGCCACCTGGCCGGACCCGCGCCACGGGACAGGTCCGAGCCCACCGGCCTGCTGGTGGACACCGCGCGCACCGATGTGAGCGGCGCGGTGACCGTCGAGGCGCCGGCCGGCTCCGTCCTGATGTTCCCCGGGCTCATCGTGCACCGCTCCGGCCCCAACCGGACGGCCCGCGACCGGCGTTCTCTCCTGCTGTGCTTCCAGCCCGCCGGGCGCCCCGGGCTCCCGGCGCTCCCCTACCGCGCGGAGCGGCTCGCCGACCTTCCCTGACCTCCCCTCCCTTCCATCAACCCCCCTGAGAAAGAACCGATATGCCTCTCTCACAGCCGTACTCCGTACCCGAGCTGCAGCAGGCCGTCCTCGACGGCGCTTTCGGCCCCCGTCCGCAGGAACTGGCCGTCACCAGCGCCTTCTGGCTCCACCACACCACCCGGCTCGCCGGCAGCCAGGTCACGTACCGCAACAGCTACCTGCTGATGAGGTCCGGCGACGCCTTCGGCGCCTGCTCCTTCGAAGCCGGCGAGGTCGCCCCCGACTTCTGCGCCGACGCCTCCGGGCACACCCTCGACACCCTCATCCGGCACGACTCGGCGCCGGTGCGCATCGCCGCGCTCGACGCCTACCTCGGGCGCGTACAGCCGCACCGCAGCGCCGCGAACGCCGAGACCGTCACCCTGCCCACCGGAACGCCGGAGGAGCGCGCGCAGGCGAGGGACGCGGCCGTGGCCGGGCTCCTCGACATCGCGCCCGGCGCGAAGGTCGCCCTCATCGGCGTCGTCAACCCGCTCGTCGCCGCGATACGCGAGCAGGGCGGCGTCCCGCTGCCCTGCGACTTCAACCTGCGTACCACCAACTGGGGCGACCCGGTCACCGACGACATGACGCAGGTCCTCGCCGAGGCGGACGCCGTGGTCGCCACCGGCATGACGCTGAGCAACGGCAGCTTCGACCAGATCCTCGAACACTGCCGCAAGCAGGAACTCCCCCTGGTGGTGTACGCGCAGACCGGCAGCGCCGTCGCGCGGGCCTTCCTGGGTGCCGGCGTGACCGCGCTGTCCGCCGAGCCGTTCCCCTTCTCCCAGTTCAGCGCCGACGCCACCGCGCTGTACCGGTACCGGGCGGAGCAGGCATGAGCAGCGAGACGCAGGGCGCCACGGCCTCCCCCGAGGCTCCCGCCGAGGCCGCCGACACGGCCGTGGGGCAGGCGGTGACGGGCGACGGAGCCGTACCCGGCGACTGGAAGATGACCCGCCTCCTGTGGCCGTTCATGCTGGCCTCGGCCGTCGGGCTGGTGCCCTTCACCATCTACAGCACGTTCCTCGTGCCCATCGCCCAGGCGGCGGACGGCGGCGTCGCCGCACTCGGCCAACTGCGCGGCCTCGGCGGCCTCGCGGCCCTGGCCGTGGGCACCGCGCTGGCACCGCTGATCGACCGCGTGCGCAAGGAATGGGCGGCCGCGGGCGGACTCGCCGTCCTGGCCGTCTCCGCCGCGCTCGGCGCGAGCGGTGACTTCCTGATGCTGGCGGCCTTCTGCCTGCTCGTCGGCGCCGGTACGGCGGTACTGAACCCGGCGCTCACGGCGGCCGCCGCCGACCGCTTCGACGACGACGCCGCCGCGGGCCGCGCGGCGACGCTGATCACCGCCACGCAGTCGCTGACCGCCCTCCTCGCGGCGCCGCTCGTGGCACTGCCGGCCCTGCTGTGGGGCTGGCAGGGCGACCTGTGGGCCATCGCCGCGATCTCGTCCGTCCTGGCCCTGTACTTCCTCCTGCGGGGCCGCCGTCGCCACGGTGCGGGTGGCGCGGCGGTGAAGGCCGAGAAGCCGGGCTACCTGGAGTCGTTCCGGTTGCTGGGAGCCCTGCCCGGAGTGGTCCCGCTGCTGCTGGTCGCCATGCTGCGGACGGCGGCCTTCATGGGCTACCTCGCCTACCTCGCCGCCTTCTACGACGAACGCTTCGGTCTCGGACCCGAGACGTTCGCGATCGTGTGGACGCTCAGCGGTACGTCGTTCTTCCTCGGGAACCTGTTCGCCGGGCGACTGCTGAGCGCCGAGAAGCCGAGGATCCCCAGCGAGCGTCTGATGGCGCTGGCGCTGCTGGTGGCGCTGTCCGCCCTGGTCGGCGTCTTCTTCACGGAGTCGCTGTTCCTCGCCCTTCCGCTGACGGCGCTGGTCGGCGTCGGACACGCCACGGTGGCGGCCTGCGTCACCACGCTGCTCGTACGCCGCTGCGGCTCCCTGCGCGGCACGGCGCTGAGCATCAACGCCGCCGGAATGAGCTTCGGCGTCTTCCTCGGCGCCGGGCTCGGCGGCGTGGGGCTCGCGCTCGGCGGATACCCCGGTACGGCGGCGGTACTGGGCGGGCTGACCCTCGTGGCACTCGTCCTCGCCCGGGTGGTGGCCCGGTCCGCGCCTCCGCCCACGACGGACTGACGCCGCCCCGCCGCGTGCCGCGCACACGGCATGCGATCGTCATCGGGCCGGGGCCTGCGAGCCGTACGGCGTGCTCCGCGGGCCCCTGGCGTCGTACCGCCGGAACAGCGTTCATCAGGGAGTCAGTTGTGACGGTCACAGGGGCGGAGACCAGCCGGCGCATGACACGCCAACGCGCCGCCGTCCGGCAGGCCCTCGCCGACTGCCCCGGTTTCGTCTCCGCCCAGGAACTCCACGCGCTGATGGGCGGGGCGGGCGTCCGCGTCGGGCTCACCACCGTGTACCGGGCGCTGCAGGACCTGGAGCGGGCCGGCGCCGCCGACGTCGTACGGGACGACGTCGGAGAACGGCTCTACCGGCACCGCCCGGGCGCCGGACACCGCCACTACCTCATCTGCCGGCACTGCCGCCGCAACCAGCTCCTGGACGCCGACGTCGTCGAGCGCTGGGTCGCCGACGTCGTCCGGTCGACGGGCTTCGCGGACGTCGAGCACACCCTGGAGCTCACCGGAATCTGCGGCGGTTGCCGAAGCGACGTGGACGCCGGTGGATCCGGCGCACCGCCGCCCTTGTGATCCGGGGCGGGCTTCGCGTGATCGCCGGTGGCCCACGGCGGTCACCGGCATCATCGGCCTCGCCCCAGCGTCCACGTCAGTCGTCCACGACGAGGGGCGGCGTCGCGTGGTGCAGTACCTCGCCGCGGAAGAACTCGGGGCTGTGGCGCCGCATCAGCAGCATGATCGCGGCGCCGAGGAGCAGCAGGCCCACGCCGATGACGAAGACGCTGCCGACGCCGGCGACCGAGCTGCCGCTGCCGTAGGACGGCTCCCAGGTGTCCCTCAGGGTTCTGAGGAACACGCCGGTGAGCATGAGGCCGCCGAGGCCCGGCATGAGGCCCTTGAGCAACAGGCTGCCCGGTGAGTGCCGCAGCCGGCGGCGGAAGAACCAGACGCAGGAGAAGGCCGTGATCCCGTAGTAGAAGCTGATCATGAGGCCGAGGGCGAAGACGGTGTCCAGGAGGACGTTCTCGCTGACCAGGGTCATCAGCGTGTAGAAGGTGCCGGTGACGACGGCCGCCGCGACGGTGGCGCGGGCGGGGGTCTGGAAGCGTGGATGGACGGCGGCGAACGTCGTCGGCAGGGCCTTGTAGGTGCTCATCGCCAGGGCGGTGCGGGCCACCGGGATGAAGGTGGTCTGGAGGCTGGCGGCAGCGCTGGTCAGGACCGCGACGAAGAGCAGCACCCCGAGGCCCGGGCCCATGACCGGATCGGCGAGCGCGGCGAAGACGTTGTCGGCGGTCTCCGGGTTGCCCAGGCCGGTGCCCTCGGTGCCGACGCCGGCGTACATCTGTGCGGCGACGGCGACGAGCAGGTACGTACAGACGATGACGACGATGGACAGCAGCGCGGCGCGGCCGGGCGTCCGTTCGCTGCCGGTGCTCTCCTCATTGACCGTCAGGCAGGTGTCCCAGCCCCAGTAGATGAAGATCGACAGGGTGACGCCGGCGGTGAAGGCCGTGAAGGAGTCGACACCGAACGGGTCCAGCCAGGACCAGGAGAAGCCGAGCGCCCCCTCTGCCTCGCCGGACGTGGAGATCGCCATGACGATGAACAGGGCGAGTACGACCAGTTGCAGGCCGACCAGTACGGACTGCAGCCACTCGGTGAGGGTGATCCCGCGGTAGCTGATCCAGGTGGCGACGGCGATGAAGGCCAGGGTGGTCGGGATGTGCACGGCCTTGTTGTCGTTGAGTTCGGTGACGTCCGGGCTGCCGGTCACCTCCCCCAGGAAGAGGTAGAAGAACTCGGTGGCCACCCCGGCCAGGTTGGAGAGCACCACGATGGACGCCATCAGCATGCCCCAGCCGCACATCCAGCCGGTCCTGGGCCCGAAGGCCTTGGCCGACCAGGCGAAGGAGGTGCCGCAGTCGGGCATCACCTTGTTCAGCTCGCGGTAGGCGAAGGCCACCAGCAGCATCGGCACGAATCCGGCCAGGAAGATGCCCGGCATCCGCAGCCCGGCCTCCCCGACGGTCGGTCCGAGGGTGGCGGTGAGGCTGTAGGCGGGGGCGACGGTGGAAATGCCGATCACCGTGCCACCGAGCAGGCCGACGGTGTCCCGGCTCAGCCCCTTGGCCTTGAGATCCTCGCGATCGTTTCCCTGTGGAGCGCCTTTCGTCATCCCTGCAGTCTGGTCGCTCCGGCGGGGAGAATCCGGAACGTGACGAGGTGGCGCGTGAAGTGGCGTTCGAGCCGCCGTGTCGCACCCGGCTTCCGGCGAGGCGTCTCACCCGGCCGTCGCGCCGGCCGCCGCCAGAACCGCCACCGGCAGCAGCAGCATCCATTGCGGCAGGCGCAGCCATGGCTTCGGCCGGCGCGCCGCCAGTGACACCACCAGGAACACGCCGGAGTAGGCCACGAAGTGGGCGGCCAGGAGCCAGGCGACGGTGTCACCGCCAGGACGGTCACCGAGGGCGAGCCAGACCAGGGCGGCGGCCGCCAGCACCAGGTCGGCCGTGACCAGGTGCCAGACCGCGTGCAGGACACTGCGCGGCTCTTCGGGGAGGTTGCCGGCCAGCAGGGGGCGGACGACGTCCCGGCCGCCGGCGACGGCGTGGATGGCGGCGACCGCTGCGGCGGTTGTCCCGGCGGCGAGGAACCAGGTGTTCATCGGGTCTCGATTCCGCGGCCCACGATGGCCGCCAGTTGTGTGGCCAGCCTCGGGCCGGGCTGCTCGCCCACCAGGCCGATGTGGAAGAAGACGGCCCCGGCCAGCGTGTCGAGTACGAGATCGACCGGCACGTCGGGGTCGGTCTCCCCGCGCTGGGCGGCTCGCTCGAACACCGCCACCAAGCAGTCCTTGGCCGGGGCCAGGAACTGGGAGCGGATGCGGGCCCGCAGATCCGGGGTGGCGGCGAAGTCGGCCAGCAGGCCCGGTAGGGCGGCAGCGGCGGCCGGGGCGGAGAACTCCTGGATCAGGGCCTCCAGGAGCGCCGTGAGGTCACCGGCCAGCGTGCCGGTGTCCGGTGCGGGCGCCGCCTCGGCCTGGGTGAACACCGCCTCGTACACCAGCTCCGCCTTGCCCGACCAGCGCCGGTAGACCGTGTCCTTGCCGACGCCCGCCCGAGCCGCCACCGCCCCGATCGAGGTGTCGGCGTAGCCGGCTTCGGTCACCAGCTCGGTCGTGGCGGTCAGGATCGCCTGATGGGCACGACTGTCTCGGGGACGCCCACGCGGGGCGCTGGGCAGCGTCATGCAATAACCATACTGGACGACCCGTTGGGTAATACGAGGGCGTCCCGCGCACGGCGTCCCGGGGCTGTGGGAGGGTGGTGGCGTGACACTGGAAGACCTCGTCCGGTTGCGCCGGGCCCGTGACCTGATGGACCGCGAGTACGCGAAGCCGCTCGACGTTCCGGCGCTGGCGCGGGTCGCCCTGATGTCGCCGGGCCACTTCTCCCGCAGTTTCCGCGCCGCCTTCGGGGAGACGCCGTACAGCTATCTGATGACGCGCCGGATCGAGCGGGCCAAGGCGCTGCTGCGGCGCGGTGACCTGACGGTGACGGAGGTCTGCTTCGCGGTCGGCTGCACCTCGCTGGGGTCGTTCAGCTCACGGTTCACCGAGCTGGTCGGCGAGAGTCCGAGCGCCTACCGGGCCCGCTCCCATGACGAGGGCGCCGCCGTGCCCGCCTGCGTCGCGAAGGTCCACACGCGACCGGTCAGGAATGGAGAAGCGAAACGCGCACCCCGCCCGTAGCGTGAAGCGCATGGACATCAGCCTTTCGCAGTGCTTCATCGCCGTCGACGACCACGACAAGGCGCTCGCCTTCTACCGGGACGTTCTCGGCCTGGAGGTGCGCAACGACGTCGGGTTCGAGGGGATGCGCTGGGTGACCGTCGGCTCGCCGTCGCAGCCCGATGTGGACATCGTCCTGGAGCCCCCTCTCGCCGATCCGAACGCCTCCCCCGCCGACAAGGCGGCCATGGCGGAACTGCTGGCCAAGGGCCTGCTGCGCGGTGTCATCTTCAGGACCGACGACTGCGACGCCACCTTCGAGCGCATCCGCGCCGCGGGCGGCGAGGTGTTCCAGGAGCCGACCGACCAGCCGTACGGCGTCCGCGACTGCGCCTTCCGCGATCCCTCCGGCAACATGCTGCGCTTCAGCCGGCCCCGCACGCACTGAGCCGAGGAGACACGATGAGCAGGGCCCCGAGGACGGACACGCGCCCGCCCGCGCCGCACGCCGCCGACAGCCACGAGCTGATCCGTGTGCACGGCGCGCGCGTCAACAACCTCAAGGACGTCAGCATCGAGGTACCCAAGCGCCGGCTGACGGTGTTCACCGGCGTCTCAGGATCGGGCAAGAGTTCGCTGGTGTTCGACACGATCGCCGCGGAGTCGCAGCGGCTGATCAACGAGACGTACAGCGCCTTCCTCCAGGGCTTCATGCCCACCCTGGCGCGGCCCGAGGTGGACGTCCTGGAAGGACTGACGACGGCGATCATCGTCGACCAGCAGCGGATGGGTGCCGACCCCCGCTCCACGGTCGGCACCGCCACGGACGCCAACGCCATGCTGCGCATCCTCTTCAGCCGGCTCGGGCAGCCGCACATCGGCCCGCCCAGCGCGTACGCCTTCAACGTCCCCTCGGTCCGGGCGAGCGGTGCGATCACGGTCGAGCGCGGTGCCAAGAAGGCGGTGAAGGCGACCTACTCCCGCACCGGTGGCATGTGTCCGCGCTGCGAGGGCCGGGGCGCGGTCTCCGACATCGATCTCACCCAGCTCTACGACGACTCCAAGTCGATCGCCGAGGGCGCGTTCACCATCCCCGGCTGGAAGTCGGACAGCTTCTGGACCGTACGGCTCTACGCCGAGTCGGGTTTCCTCGACCCGAACAAGCCGATCCGCGAGTTCACGAAGAAGGAGATGCACGACTTCCTCCACCGGGAGCCGACCAAGGTCAAGGTCGAGGGAGTGAACCTCACCTACGAGGGACTCATCCCCAAGATCCAGAAGTCGTTCCTGTCCAAGGACAAGGAGGCGATGCAGCCCCACATCCGGGCGTTCGTGGAGCGGGCGGTCACCTTCACGACGTGTCCGGAGTGCGACGGCACCCGGCTCAGCGAGGCTGCCCGGACGTCGAAGATCAAGGGGGTCAGCATCGCCGACGTCTGCGCGATGCAGATCAGCGACGTGGCCGCATGGGCCTCTGGCCTCAAGGAGCCCTCGGTGGCGCCGCTGGTCGACGCCCTGCGGCACACCCTCGACTCCTTCGTGGAGATCGGCCTCGGCTACCTCTCGCTCGACCGGCCGTCGGGCACGCTGTCGGGCGGCGAGGCGCAGCGCGTCAAGATGATCCGCCACCTCGGCTCCTCGCTCACCGACGTCACCTACGTCTTCGACGAGCCCACGACCGGACTGCACCCCCACGACATCAGCCGGATGAACGACCTGCTGCTCCGGCTGCGGGACAAGGGCAACACGGTGCTCGTCGTGGAGCACAAGCCGCAGACGATCGCGATCGCCGACCACGTCGTCGACCTCGGCCCCGGCGCCGGTACGGCGGGCGGCACCGTCTGCTTCGAGGGCACCGTCGAGGGGCTGCGGGCCGGCGGCACCATCACCGGCCGCCACCTCGACGACCGGGCCGCCCTGAAGGGGACGGTACGCGAGCCGGCCGGCGCGCTGGAGGTCCGCGGCGCCACGGCGCACAACCTGCGCAACGTCGACGTCGACATCCCGCTGGGGGTGCTCGTCGTCGTCACCGGCGTCGCCGGCTCGGGCAAGAGCTCCCTCGTACACGGATCGATCCCGGCCGGCGAGGGTGTGGTGTCGGTCGACCAGGGCGCCATCCGTGGCTCGCGGCGGAGCAACCCGGCGACGTACACCGGCCTGCTCGACCCGATCCGCAAGGCGTTCGCCAAGGCCAACGGCGTCAAGCCGGCGCTGTTCAGCGCCAATTCCGAGGGCGCCTGCCCCACCTGCAACGGCGCCGGGGTCGTCTACACCGACCTGGCGATGATGGCCGGGGTCGCCACCACCTGCGAGGACTGCGAGGGGAAGCGGTACCAGGCGTCGGTACTGGAGCACCACCTCGGGGGCCGTGACATCAGCGAGGTGCTCGCGATGTCGGTGACCGAGGCCGAGGAGTTCTTCGGCTCCGGGGAGGCGCACACTCCGGCCGCGCACCGGGTCCTCGGCCGGCTCGCCGACGTCGGGCTCGGCTACCTCAGTCTCGGCCAGCCGCTCACCACGCTGTCGGGCGGCGAGCGGCAGCGGCTGAAGCTGGCGACCCACATGGCCGAGAAGGGCGGTGTGTACGTCCTCGACGAGCCGACCGCCGGGCTCCACCTCGCCGACGTCGAGCAGCTGCTCGGGCTGCTCGACCGGCTGGTCGACTCCGGGAAGTCGGTCATCGTCGTGGAGCACCACCCGGCCGTGATGGCGCACGCCGACTGGATCATCGACCTCGGCCCGGGGGCCGGCCACGACGGCGGGCGGATCGTCTTCGAGGGCACACCCGCCGACCTCGTCGCCGCCCGCTCCACCCTCACCGGGGAACACCTCGCGTCCTACGTCGGCGCCTGACCAAAACCCCCGGCAGGGTCCCCTGACCGGGGCCGGGGCCGGAAATCGGCGGATGGCCGAGATGCCCCGCGCCGCCCGGCGGCGCGGGGCGGAGCCGGGGTTTCCGGTGCATCCGGTATCGCGCCAATATCGGTGGGCCTCGCCTCACGGCCGATGCGCTGAGCGGGACCGCCGGGGTTCCCCCGGGGCAGGCTCCCGTCGTGCGCGGATACACCCCACCAGGTGGGTGCACGCAGTCATCACATCTCCCTCACCGTACGAACCCTTCCGGCCGCTCGCCGGTCAGGGGACCGCGCGCGGTGCAGACGGGTACGGGGCGGCTGCCTAGCCTCCCGGGCCATGCGATCACCACACATCAGACGCCTGGGTCTCACCACCGTTCTCGGCCTCGTCCTCGCCATGTCCGGCCTGGCCCCCAGCGCGAGCGCGGCGGACACCGCACCGGCCACCCTGACGTTCGCCACCGACTCCGCCACCACGACGCCCGGCGGCACGGTACGGCTCTCGATGACGCTGACCAACAACAAGACCCACGACGTCTGGTTCGCCCACCAGACGATCGAGCCCACGTGGCTCACCACCCAGCGCCCCGACCTGACGTACGGCTTCACCGGCTGCAGCCTGGCCACGGCCACCGGCAGCGCCCCCTGCTCCGGGACCGGACCCGCCAACCTCGGCGCCAACTACGGGACCACCGTCCCGCCCGGCCAGAGCCGGACCGTCACCCTGACCCTGCAGGTCGCCCCCGACTCCGGCTGCAACGGCAACATCGGCTTCTACTCGTACTACTACGCCGAGTTCAGCGACACGACGAGCACCAGCGGCGGCCCGGTCTTCACACCGGAGACGCGGGTGCTCTGCGCCTGACGGCCGGCCGCGGTCCGCGGTGACCTGAAACCGATCAGGCGCCGGACGGACATCGCGGTCCACGACACGGACGTCCCACACCGGCGGACCGACCAGCCCGCGCCCGCGCAGGGTCCCCATCTGCGCGGGGCGCACCGCCGCTTGCGACACCACCGGACCACCGGGACCGGGCCGGAGCCCCTCGCGGGGCCGGATGCGCGCGCCGAGCATCTGCGTTTTTCCGTCAGGTTTCGCGAGATGAGCACAAGAACCACACACAGACATCACTATGTGACGCGACGGATGCGTCGACGACCGGCCTCTGAGGGGACGCCGGCGTCGCGCAAGGGGTGTGTCCGCTCCATCGGAGCTGTCCTCGCCCCTGCCCTGGGGAGGGACTTCACCGCATGAAGCGGACCATACGTACCGCCTTGCTCACGGCGGGCGCGCTCATCGCCGCGCTCGGCCTGCCGGCCGGGGCCGCCCAGGCGGAGGGCATCGCGCCGCGCATCGACCTCCGGGTCCTGCTCGTGAGTGACGGCGGCCCGTCCGTCGACGCCATCGCGGCCGAACTGGACGCCGCGGGAACGCCGTACACCGAGGTCCGGCTCGGCCGGCCCGGCAGGCCGGTCATCGAGGCCGGTTTCCTCGCCGACACGGTCGACGGGCGCCCCCGCGCCAAGTACCAGGCCGTCGTCCTGCCCAACGACAACCCGTTCGCGGCCGGCTCGCCCGAGATGGCGGCACTGGACGACTACGAGCGGACCTACGACATCCCCCAGGTCGACGCGTACACCTACGCGCGCCCCGAGGCCGGGCTGCAGTACCCGGTGTACGGGGGCTACTCCGGCGGCGTCGACGGGATACGGGCCCAGGTGACCGCCGCCGGCAGGGCGGGTCCCTTCGGATACCTGGAGGGTGAGGTGCCCTTCGAGGACAACTTCCCTGCAATCGGCGAGAGTTGGGCGTACTTGTCGACGCCCGTCGCGGGCGCGGAATTCACCCCGTACGTCGACGCTCCCATCCCCGGCCGGACGAAGCGCGGTTCCCTCGTGGGCGAGTACCGGCACGACGGGCGACGCGAGCTGGTCGTCACCTTCGTCTACAACCAGCACCAGCGGCAGTTCCGGCTGCTGGCCCGCGGCATCGTCCAGTGGATGACCGGCGGTGTGCACCTGGGCGCCTCCCGCAACTACTTCGCCGTGCACGTCGACGACGTGTTCGCCGCCGACGACCGCTGGAACACCGAGCTCAACTGCACCCCCGGTGACGTCGACTGCCCGGACGGCGTGGGTACGCCCGACCCGATCCGCATGACGCCCGCGGACGTCGACCACGCCACCGCCTGGCAGCGTGAACACGGCTTCACCCTCGACCTGGCCTACAACGGCGCGGGCAGCGTGGAGCAGCGCCAGGACAACGAAGGCGCCGACGCGCTCGCCGACAAGCTCCTCGCCGAGCGCGACCGGTTCCGCTGGATCAACCACACGTACACGCACGCCTTCCTGGGCTGCGAGCAGGACACGACCGTGGTGCCGTGGCGGTGCGCCACCGAGGCGGACGGCGGCGTGAAGTGGGTCGGCCGTGCGGCCGTCTCCGACGAGATCGCCACCAACCGCGTGTGGGGGCAGCGTGCCGGGCTGCCGCTGGAGAACGGTGAGCTGGTCACCGGTGAGCACTCCGGGCTGAAGGTGCTGCCGCAGCAGCCGGCCGACAACCCCAACCTGGCGCTCGCGCTCGCCGACAACGGCATCACCTGGCTCGCCTCGGACAACTCGCGGGAGCCCGACCAGCGGCGGGTCGGCCCCGCCACGACCGTCTCCCGCTACCCGATGAACGTCTTCTACAACGCGGGGCGGGCGGCCGAACAGGTCGACGAGTACAACTGGATCTACACCAGCCGGGCCCAGGGCGGCAGCGGGATCTGCGAGGACAACCCGCACACCACCACCTGCCTGCCGGCGCCGCTGGACACGGCCACCGGCTACACCGGGCACATCGTGCCCCTGGAGACGCGGATCGCCCTCGGCCACGTCCTCGCCAACGACCCCAGGCCGCACTTCATCCACCAGTCCAACCTGGCCGAGGACCGCATCGCCTACCCGGTCCTGAACGGCGTGCTCGACGGCTACGACGCGCTCTTCGCGGACAACACGCCGGTGGTGAACCAGCGGATGCAGGACATCGGCATCGAACTGCGGCGGCGCGCCGACTGGAAGGCCGCGGTCGACGGCGGCCGGGTCACCGCCCACCGCGTCGGCGGCACGGTGACGGTGGAGGCGCCGGACGGCGTGGCCGTCACCGCCACCATGTCCACCGGCACCACGCTGGGCGGCGCCGCCTTCGGCGAGGCGTACGCGGGTGAGGTGTCCGGCTGGGCGCCCTCGTCCGGCCGGCCGCTGGGCTTCACGCTGCCGCCGTCCACGACCGCCGGCGCCGGCGCCGAACCGCAGCCGCAGCCCCGGCCCCGGACGCTGACGCGACCCGCTCCCGACACCCGGCTGCCCACGAGCGTGACCGAGCCGGTGCCGCCCCGCGCCGGGCGCTGAACGGCCCCATCCGCCGCACGGTCCCGGCCGCCCGCGGGTGGCCGCGACCGGCACGACCACCCCACACCTCGGCCGTGGAGCACACCGATGCACGCTCACCACGGCGCGCGACGCCCCGCCGCGACGCGCGTCACCCTGCTCACCGAAGGCACCTACCCGCACAGTCACGGCGGCGTGAGCGTCTGGTGCGACCAACTCGTCCAGGGCATGCCCGACCTGGACTTCGAGGTCGTCGCCGTCACCGGTACCGGCCGCGAGCCGGTCGTTTGGGAGCTGCCGCCGCAGGTGTCGCGCGTCCACGCCGTGCCGATGTGGGGCGCCCCGCCGGAGGGCCGCCCGCCCCGGGGACGTGTCCGCAACCGGCTCGCCGCCGCGTACGAGCGGTTCCTGACCGCGCTCCTCGACCCGTGCGCCGAGGACGGGTTCGCGCCCGCCCTGTACACGATGGCGCGGGCCGCGGCCGACGGCGTACTGAGCCCTTTCCTGCGCGGTGACCGGGCCATCGCGGTGCTGACCGCCATCTGGAACCGTCCGGGTCTGGCCGTACGCGAGGCCCGGCCGACGCTGCACGACGCGCTGACCGCCACCGGACTGCTGGAGCACGCCCTGCGTCCGCTGGCCGCGCCACTGCCGCGGGGCGGGGTCGCCCACGCGGTCAGCGGCGGCGTCGCCGTCCTGCCGGGGCTGGCCGCCCTGGAACGGCACGGCATCCCGCTGCTGTTGACCGAGCACGGCGTCTACCTGCGCGAGCGCTACCTGGGTTACCGCACCGCCCCCTACCGCTGGCCCGTGAAGGCCGTGGTCCTGGGCTTCTTCCGGCTGCTGGCGGAGGAGAGCTACCGCCGCGCCGCCCTCATCACACCGGGCAACCGCTACAACCGGCTGTGGGAGGAACAGGGCGGCGCCGACCCGGAGTCGATCCGCACGGTCTACAACGGCGTGGACCCGGCCGCCTTCCCGCCGGCCGGGCCGGAGCCCGGCGTACCCACCCTCAGCTGGGCGGGCCGCGTCGACCCGATCAAGGACCTGGAGACCCTGATCCGCGCCTTCGCCCTCGTCAGGGAGCGGCTCCCCGAGGCGCGGCTGCGGTTGTTCGGCGGGACACCGCGCGGCGGGGAGGGGTACCGCGAGCGCTGCCAGGCCCTGGCCGCGGAGCTCGGCCACGCGGACGCCGTCACGTTCGAGGGGCGGGTCGAGGACATCAGGGAGGCCTACGCCGCCGGGAACGTGGTGATGCTCTCCAGCATCAGCGAGGGCTTTCCGTTCACGCTGATCGAGGCCATGTCGTGCGGGCGGGCGACGGTCTCCACCGACGTGGGCGGGGTGCGCGAGGCCGTCGGTGACGCCGGGCTGGTCGTACCGCCGCGTGATCCGGCCGCCATGGCCGCCGCCGCGCTGGAGTTGCTGGGCGACCCCGTGCGCCGCCGGGCGACGGGGGAGGCGGCCCGGCTGCGGGTGATCGAGCAGTTCACGCTGCGCCGGACGATCGACACCTTCCACTCCCTGTATCTGGACCTGTCGGCGCTGCCCCGGCGGGCGGGCACGGGAGGCCCGCGTCCGACGGGGACGGGGGACGCCCCGGCGCTTTCGGCACGGGCCGCCACCCGTCCGCACGCCCCGGCGGACACGCGCACCAGGAGCGTGGCCCTATGAGCGGACCGATAGCACTGGAGCCGGGTGGGGCGGAACAGGACACCCTGGCGCTCCGGCTCGCCGGGACGCGCCGGATCCGTCCCGACGAGGGCTGCGTCGACCGGCTCGCCGCCGACCTGGCCGACCGCGTCGGCCCCGCCGTCCACCCCTACGAGGTGGCCGCGCTGCTGGAGGCGGAAGGCCTGTCCGCCGACGTCATCAGGGACCGGTACGGGCACCCGGACCTGTTCTCGCTCGCCTCCGCGCTGTACGAGCGGGTGCCTCGGACGTTCCCGGAGCCGGCCCTGCCACCCGACCCGTGGCGCCCGGACCACGTGCGGTGCCTGCTGCGGGGGGCGCTGTTCGCGCTGCCGGGGCTCGCCTACCTGCTCGCCGCGCCGCTGGGGCACGCCGAGCACCACGCCCCGGCCCTGATCACGGCGGGCATCGTCTCCTGGGCCTGGGGGCAGGCGCTCGGCCACCGGGCCCATCTGCGGCTGGCGACGGGAGCCCGGGAGGCGGGCCGTACGCTCCTGACGGGGGCTCCGCTGGGAGCCGTGGTGGCGACGGCCGCCTCCACGCTGCCCGGCGGGGCCGGCCCGGTGACGCTCCTGGCGGCAGCCCAGTCGGCGTACCTGGCCGCGGCGGGCGTGCTGCTGGTGCTCGCCAGGGAGCGGCTGCTGCTGGCCGCGCTGAGCCCTCTCGTCGCCGGTGCCGCGGTCCTGCCCTGGTGGGAGCCGGGCCCGCTGGCGCGCGCCGGCCTGCCGCTGCTGGCGCTGCTGGCCACGCTGGGCGTCACCGCGCGGGTCCTGTGGACCACCCTGGCCGTACCGGCCGTCGCCGGTGGCCCCCGGCCGCGGCTGCGCGCGTCGCTGCCCTACGGGCTGTTCGGCCTGGCCGCCGCCGTGCTGGTGCTCCTGGAGGGGCGACGGCATCCGTACGCGGTGGTCGTGCTGACCGTGAGCATGGGGCCCGCCGAGTGGCTGCTGTACCGCTACCGGGGCTGGTCGGTCGCCGCGCTGCGCCTGGCCGCGACGCCCGCCGCCTTCCTGCTGCGCTCGGCCGGGATCCTCGCCCGCTGCCTGGCCGCCTACCTCCTGCCGCTGCTGCCCGCGGCCCTGCTGACCGGCGCGGAGCCGGCGGCGCTGGTGCTGCTCGCGGCCACGTTGTGGACCGCGCTGCTGCTCCAGGCGTTCGGGGCCGCCTGGCCGTCCGCCGCGATCTGCCTGGTGGCCGCGGCGGTCGCCGGGGCAGCGACGCTGCTGCGTCCGCCGGCGGGCCCGGGCGTCCTGGCCCTGTGCTGCGGGGTGGCCGCCCCGTGCCTGGCGGCGTGCGCGCTGTGGCTGCTGGGCCGGCCCGCCCCGCACGTCTGACCGCCGTCCACCGCACCCTCGTCCCCGCACACGCACACGCACCGATACCGACCGACCTACCGGAAGGACCACCGAGTTGACCTCAGCACCGCTCGCCGCCGTCACCGGAGCCGAGGGCTTCATCGGCTCGCACCTCACCGAGGCGCTGGTCGCCTCCGGGCACCGGGTGCGGGCCATGGCCCAGTACAACTCCTTCTCCTCCTACGGCTGGCTGGAGACCCTCCCGCCGGACGTCCTCGACCACGTGGAGATCGTCCTCGGTGACGTCCGCGACCCGGGCTCGGTGCGCGGCCTGCTCGAAGGGGCCGACTGCGTCTACCACCTGGCCGCGCTGATCGCGATCCCGTACTCGTACCAGGCGCCGCACAGCTACGTCGAGACCAACGTCACCGGCACGCTCAACGTGCTGGAGGCGGTCCGTTCGCTCGGCACGCCGCGGCTGGTGCACACCTCCACCAGCGAGACCTACGGCACCGCGCGGACCGTGCCGATCACCGAGGACCACCCGATCAACACCCAGTCCCCGTACGCCGCTTCGAAGGCGGGCGGGGACCGACTGGCCGACAGCTACCACGCGAGCTTCGGCACCCCGGTGGTGACGCTGCGGCCGTTCAACACCTTCGGACCGCGTCAGTCGATGCGCGCGGTCATCCCCACCGTCATCGGCCAGGTGTCGGCCGGGCAGCGCACCATCACCCTCGGCGACCTGCGTCCCACCCGCGACTTCACCTACGTCGGGGACACCGCGCGGGCGTTCCTCGCGGTGGGCACCGCGCCCGCCGAGCGGGTCGTGGGCCGCACCTTCAACGCCGGGACGGGCGGGGAGATCTCGGTCGGCGACCTGGTGGCGCTGATCGGCAAGGTGATGGACACCGGCCTCGACGTGCGGGAGGACGCCGCACGCGTCCGGCCCGCCGGCTCCGAGGTGATGCGGCTGGTCGCCGACGCGACCCGGCTCACCGAGGCGACCGGCTGGCGGCCGGCGCACAGCCTGGAGGAGGGGCTCGCCCGCACCGTGGAGTTCTTCCGCGATCCGGCCAACCTGGCCCGCTACAAGACCGGCATCTACAACATCTGACCGACGCCCGGCACGTCCACGAGGGACACGTACGCACCCGAAGGAGAAGCCCCATGCACGCATTCATCCTGGCCGGTGGCAAGGGCGTCCGGCTCCGGCCCTACACGACGGCCCTGCCCAAGCCGCTCGTTCCCATCGGCGACCAGCACGCCATCCTGGAGATCGTGCTGCGCCAGCTCGCCACGGCCGGTTTCACCCACTGCACCATCGCCATCGGCCACCTGGGCGAGATCATCCGCGCCTTCGTCGGCGACGGCTCCCAGTGGGGCATGACCATCGACTACGCCACCGAGGAGAGCCCCTTGGGCACCATGGGCGCGCTGCTCATCCTGCGCGACCGGCTGCCGGAGACGTTCCTGGTGATGAACGGCGACGTCCTCACCGACATCGACTACGCCGACGTACTGCGCCGCCACCAGGCGTCCGGCGCGCCCCTGACCATCGCCACCTACGCCCGCAAGGTGAGCATCGACTTCGGGGTGCTGACCACCGACGCCGGCAGGGTCGTCGCCTTCACGGAGAAGCCCAGCGTGGACTACCGCGTCTCCATGGGCGTCTACGGCCTGTCCCGCTCGACACTCGACGGCTACACCCCCGGCCTGCCGCTGGGCTTCGACGAGCTGGTCCTGGACCTGCTGGCCGCCGAACGGCCCCCGTACGCCTACGACTTCGACGGCTACTGGCTGGACATCGGGCGCCCCGACGACTACGACCGGGCCAACGCCGAGTTCACCGTCCGCAAGCCGCTTCTGCTCAAGGGAGCCTGAGCACCGTATGCGCGTTCTCGTCCTGGGCTCCACCGGCTACCTGGGCCGTCATGTCGTCGAGCAGCTGCGTACGGCCCTGCCCGACGCGGCGGTGTTCCACGCGGGCCGCTCCCCCGCCGCCGACGTCCGCGTCGACCTCGCCCGCGACGACCCGCGGCAGGTGGCCGAGGCCCTCGATCCGGTGGCGCCCCACGTGGTGGTCAACTGCGCGGGCGCCACCGGTGGCGACGCCGTCACGCTCGCCGAGGCCAACGCCCGTGGCCCGGCCGTCCTGTGCGCCGCGCTGCGCGCGTCGGCTCCGGCCGCGCGCCTGGTCCACCTGGGGTCGGCCGCCGAGTACGGTCCCGGGGCTCCCGGGACGCGGGTGACGGAGTCGGCCCCCACGCGCCCGCTGGGCCCCTACGGTGGGACGAAGCTCGCGGGGACGGTCGCGGTGACCGCGTCCGGGCTGGAGGCCGTGGTCCTGCGGGTGGGCAACCCGGTGGGGCCCGGGGCGCCGCCCACCGGGCTCCCCGGCCGGATCGCCGCGCTGCTGCGGGAGGCCGGCCCCGGGCGGGACGCGGTCCTGCGGGTGGGTGACCTGTCGGCGTACCGGGACTTCGTCGACGTACGCGACGTCGCGCGGGCGGTGCTGCTCGCGGCGACGGTGCGCGGGCCCGTCCCGTCCGTCCTGAACGTCGGCGGCGGCGAGGCCGTCCCCGTGCGTGAGCTGGTGCGTACGCTGGCCCGTGGGGCGGGTTTCCGGGGCAGCATCAAGGAGGACGCGGGCGGCTCGGCCCGCTCGGCGGAGGTGTCGTGGCAGTGCTCCTCCATCGACGCCGCGCGCGAGACCCTCGGCTGGCGCCCGTCCCACCCGCTGGACGAGTCGCTGGCCGCGCTGTGGGAGGCCACGGGTCCGGGCGGGGGCTGCGCACCGTGAGCCTGCTGATTCCGCTGTACGTCCACCCCGCCGAGGATCCGGGAGCCTGGCACCGCCTGATCACCGCCGCCCGCCGCACGTACGGGGTGGTCCTGAACCCGGCGAGCGGGCCGGGTACCGGCCCCGACCCGGCGTTCGTCGCGGCGGCCGGCGCGCTGCGGGCGGCGGGCGCCCGGCTGCTGGGCTATGTGGACACGGACTACGGTGTGCGCGACCCGCGCGAGGTCGCCGGCGACATGCGGCGGCACCGGGAGTGGTACGCGGCCGACGGCTGCTTCCTGGACCGGGTGACCGCGACGCCGGACGGGCTGCCCGCCTGCCGGAGGCTGGTCCGGTCGGTCCGCCGGCTCGGTGCCACGACGGTCGTCCTGAACCCCGGGGTCCACCCGGCGCCCGGCTACGTCCGGCTCGCCGACCTGACGGTGACGTTCGAGGGCCACTGGTCGACGTACGTGGGGGCGTTCAGCCGCCCCGCGTGGACGGCCCGGCATCCGCCGGCAGGGCTGTGCCACCTCGTCTACGGTGTGCCCGAGGTGCTCGTGCCCCTCGCCGTACGCACCGCGCGCGCACGCGGGGCCGCCGTCTGCGGACCCGTGACGGGCGAACCGCCCAACCCGTGGAACCGGCTGACCCCCGCGCTTGCGGGGACGGAGCGATGAGACGCGCGGCCCTGGCACGCGCCGTGCTGCCGGCCGTCCTCGCGGCCTCGGTGCCGACCGCGTGCTCCGGCGCCCCTGACGCGGACGACGCGCGGTGGAAGCCCCGCCCCGGCCTGGCGTGGCAGTGGCAGCTCGACGGGAGGGTCGACCCGTCCGCCGACGTACCCGTCTACGACATCGACGGCTTCGAGAACACGGCGGCGGACGTGGCCCGCCTGCACCGCGACGGCCGGAAGGTGATCTGCTACATCAACGTCGGCGCCTGGGAGGACTTCCGGCCCGACAAGGACGCCTTCCCCCGCTCGGTGCTCGGCAGGCCCAACGGCTGGCGGGGCGAGCGCTGGCTCGACATCCGCAGGACCGACGTACTGCGGCCCCTCATGGAACGGCGCTTCGACATGTGCCGGGACAAGGGCTTCGACGCGGTGGAGCCCGACCTGGTGGAGGGCTACGCCGACGACACCGGCTTCCCGCTCTCCGCGCGCGACCAGCTCGCGTACAACCGCATGATCGCCGGCATCGCGCACGCACGCGGCCTGTCGGTGGGCCTGAAGAACGACCTTCCCCAGATCCCCGAGCTGGTCGACGACTTCGACTTCGCGGTCAACGAGCAGTGCGCGCAGTACGACGAGTGCGGCAGGCTCACGCCGTTCATCGCGGCCGGCAAGGCGGTGTTCCACGTGGAGTACACGGAGCCGGCGAGTGACTTCTGCCCGGTGTCACGCGCGCTGCGGCTGTCCTCGATGCTGAAGAGGCCGGACCTCGGTGTGTGGCGCAGGGCCTGCTGACCGCCGCTGGCCGCCCGGGAGCGTTCCTTCAGCCGGCGAGCAGTTCGGGGTGGTGGCGGCGGGCGACCTCGGGGTGGGCCCGTACCCAGCCCTTGAGTTCGTTGCGGCCGTACTCGGCGTGCAGGGGGTTGGCGCGGTCGTGGGCGATGCCCGGAGCCCGGCTCGGGCAGGTGCCCGGGACGGTGTCGATGACCGCGTCGAGGCGCGGGTTGTAGAAGAACGGCACGGAGTAGCGCTCCACCGCTCCCGGTGGGCTGACGACGCGGTGGTCGGTGGCCGACAGGTAGCCGTTCGTCGCTATCTCCAGCAGTTCGCCGAGGTTGACGACGAACGCGCCCGGCAGCGGCGGCACGTCGATGAAGCCGTCGCCGGAGCGGACCTGGAGCCCGCCCACGCCGTCCTGGAGCAGCAGCGTCAGGAAGCCGTAGTCCTTGTGCGCCCCCACCCCCTGGCCGCTGCCGGAGGGTGCCGATCCGGGGTAGCGGATCAGTTTGGTGTGCAGGTGCGGGCGGTCGGCGAAGGCGGCGTCGAAGAAGTCCGCGGGCGCTCCGATGCACAGCAGCAGCTCGCCCAGCAGCCGGTGGGCGACCGCCGCGAGCCGCTCCTGCCAGGCCAGTACCGCCGTGCGCAGCTCGGGCAGCGCGGCCGGCCACTGGTTGGGCCCCTCCAGCCAGAGGTACGGCGGGTCGTCGGGGCCGATGACAGGCGCGGGCCGTTCGGCGCCCACGTCGAGCTGGTCGCGCCAGTCCGACCGGCCTCCGGTGAGTTCGTCCCCGACGCGGGTGTAGCCGCGGAAGTGCGGTGAGCGCAGGTTGCTGACGGCCAGCCGGTCAGCCTCCGGCAGCGCGAAGAACTCCCGTGTGAGGCGCAGGATCCCGGCGGTCTCGTCGGCGCCGACCCCATGGCCGGTGAGATGGAAGAAGCCGACGTCGTGTGCGGCATCGTGCAGCTCCTCGTGGAACGCCTTCCGGGTCGCGGGGTCGTCGGCCATGGACAGATCGATGATCGGCAGCCAGCCGGGAGCGAGGGACGACATGGGCGACATGATGGCGCCCCGCTCCTGCCGGAGCGAGGCCCTGTTGCCGGGGGTGGCGGGATCGCGTGGGTACATTCCCTTACTGTGTCTATCGTTTCTCGATAGATTCCCATCGCAACTCGATCGAAGGGGAGACGATGGGACAGCTGACAGTCCTCGCGCTGCGCGCCGTTCTCGTGGCGCTGCTGGCCGGCTCGGTGTTCGTCCAGGCGGTGATGGTGCCGCTGCTGGCCGTCGACCTGGAGGAGGCGGGCGGGGACCTCGCGCACCTGCGCGTCCCGTTCGTGGTGATCACGCTGCTGGGCCTCGTGACGGCCCAGGTCGTCCTGGTCTGCGTGTGGCGGCTGGTGACGATGGTGCGGCAGGGAACCGTGTTCTCCCATGCCGCCTTCCGGTACGTGCACATCGTGATCGGTGCGTTCGTGGCGGCCGCGCTCCTGCTGTTCGCGTTCGCGGTCATGCTGGCGCCCGGCGAGGCCGTCGCCCCGGGCATCGTCCTGCTGATCTGCGGGGCCGTGGTGGCGGTGCTGGGCGTCGCGCTCATCGTGCTCGTGCTGCGTATGCTGCTCGCCCAGGCGGTCGCGCGCGACGTCGAGGCGGCGCGGATGCGGGCCGAACTCGACGAGGTGATCTGATGCCGATCGCCGTCGACATCGACGTGATGCTGGCGAAGCGGAAGATGTCCGTGGGCGAGCTCGCCGAACGCGTCGGGATCACACCCGCCAACCTGGCGGTGCTCAAGAACGGCCGCGCCAAGGCGGTGCGCTTCGCCACGCTCGCCGCGCTCTGCGAGGCGCTCGACTGCCAGCCGGGAGACCTGCTGCGCTGGGAGCCCGAGGACGCGGCGGAGGGGTGACCGCGCGGTCTGTGTGCCCGTGACCGGACGGCGTTGACCCCACCCCGCGCCCCGGTGCTCGTCAGTGCAGCTTCATCGCGAACGTCACGATGCTGCCGACCGGGCCCGGGGCGATGGTGAGGCGGTCGGTGATCAGACGGGTGAGCCACAGGCCCCGCCCGTGGCAGGCGCCGTTGAGGCCGGGGGCCAGGTCCGGGATGACGTCCTCGGTGAAGCCGGGGCCCCGGTCGGAGACGCGGCACTCCAGTTCCTCCGGCGTCCTGGCCAGTACGAGGACGCCATGCCCGCCCGCGTGCTGGACGACGTTGCCCGCCACGGCGTCCATGGCCACCACGAAGTCGCCGCGCCGGCAGTCCGGGAGGCCGGTCAGGGCCGCGTAGCCCTCCACCAGCACGCGGAGCCGCGGGATGTCCGCGCCGCCGAAACGGCGGTGCAGCAGGAGCTCTTCACCGATGCCGGGCCGCCCCCCGGCGGAGTCCAGGGTCATGGCCTACCCCGTCACATCGAGGGCGGCCGGGTCCGCGCCGATGCGGCACAGCAGCGTCGCGTGCCGCTCGGAGCAGCGGATCCGTACGGGCCTGTCGGCGGGCGCCCGGTCGAGGAGGCGGACGAGCTCGGTCGCGCACTCGGCGCCGAGGAACCCGGTGCGCAGCAGGTCGACCGTTCGGGTGGAGAGGCCGGGCGGCGGCGCGGGGGTGCGGAGCAGGTCGGCGAGAGCCTGGGCGAACTGCCCGTACGTCGCCACGTCCGCCTCGCCGATCACCTGCAGCGTGCCGTTGTCGTGCCGGCACCGCAGATGGCCGATCCGGGGCAGCAGGTTCTGCGGGTGTGCCCGGCACATGGCGTCCAGGACCGGCTCGGGGAAGCGCCGCCGGTCGTACGCGCAGATCTCGCTGTAGAAGCCGTCGGTGAAGAGGTGGCCGGCCCGGCGCTCACGGTCCATCATCATGTCGAGATCGGCGCCGAGGTCCGCGACCCAGCCCATGTCGATGTACGTGCGCAGTCCGGTGTACCCCTCGTCGCGGGCGGTCTCGGACTCCTCGACGATGCGCTGCCACTGCCGGTCGGCGGTGAACCGCCGCGCGGGCAGGATCAGTTCCCGCATGCTGCTCAGCTCCAGTTGGGCCCTCTCGTACCCGGACGCGACCAGCAGCCCTGGGGCCTCCTGCAGCCGCGACCGGACCTGTGCCTCGGTCAGACGCGGCGGTCCGAAGACGATGACCTTCTCGCCACGGGCCAGTCCGGACCAGACGAACGCGGCCAGCACGTCCCAGCCGGGCGCATCGTCGTCGTAGCACAGGAACGCGTGGTGTCCGGAGCCCATGTGCTGCACGGGAAGCGTCCCGGGATGGTGCTCCTCGCTCGCGAGCACGCCCAATTCACCCACCCCCGCGTAACCGCCGTGTGGCCCTACGTTACCAATTCTCCCCGAGCCCTACTGGCGCTCCTCGGCGTCGGGGTGCCTGTCGCGCAGCGCGTCGCCGGGCACCGGCCCTTTCGGCGGGGCGGGCTCCGGCGGCTCCTCCGCCCGGTCCTCCGCTCGGCCTCCGGCGCCGCGGCCGCCCTCGTCGCGCTGCCGCCGGGCCTGCCGCTTCTCCTCCTCCAGCCGCTTGCGCACCTCTTCGGGCTTGTCTCCGAGCTGGTTCATGACCCTCTCCGTCCCGCGGGAAGACTCGTCTCGCCGCCAGCGTCACACAGACCCGCCCGGCCCGCATTCCCCGCGTTCTCCTCGGGGGACCCGATTGGTCCGGACCTTTGTATTGCCGTGCTGTTCGCCTCGGCGTCAAGCTGCCCCCATGGAACTGGAGTTGCGGCACCTCAGGACGATCAGGGCCATCGCCGACGCGGGAAGTCTCACCAAGGCGGCCACCGCGCTCGGCCTGGCGCAGCCGGCTCTCAGCGCCCAGCTGAGGAGGATCGAACGTTCGCTCGGCGGCGTGCTGTTCGAGCGCGGGCGCACCGGAGTGCGCACGACGGCACTCGGCGCCCTGGTGCTCGACCGGGCCCGGGTCGTCCTGCCCGCCGTGAACGAACTGCAGCAGGAGGCCGTACGTTTCGCCCGGTCGGGGTCGCCCGGAGACGGGCGGCGGCGTGCCTTCCGTATCGGTGGCACGCACGGGCCGCTGCTGGGAGGGCTCGTCGACCGGATCGCGTCGGCCGAGCCGGGCATCGGCGTGGTCACGCACACGTCCTGGTCGGAACGGGAGATCGCGGCGTCCGCGGCGGAAGGCCGGCTCGACTACGCGCTGATCGGTACGTGCGGGGAGAGCACCCCGCCGGAGTCCGGACGGCTGGCGTGGACGGAGGTGGCGCGCGACCCGGTGTTCGTGATGCTGGCCGCCGGCCATCCCCTCGCCGCCCGGCCGGAGGTCGAGCTCGGCGAGCTGGCGGCGGAGGCGTGGACGGACGTGCCCGGTGACGGGTGCTTCGCGGACTGCTTCGCCGCCGCGTGCGTCCGCGCCGGCTTCACCCCGGCGACCGTGTACGAGACGGACACCGCGTCGTGCGTCCACCTCGTCCAGGTGGGCCGGGCCGTCGGCCTGTGCCGCGCCACGTTTCCCGACACACCCGGTATGGTGACCCGGCCGCTGGCGGGCACGCCCCTGGTGTGGCGGCACCTGCTCGGCTGGCACCCGGAGGCGCCCGCCGCGGCGGGCGCGCCGTTCGTCGTGGACCACGTCCGCGAGGCGCACCGGGCCGCGGTGGCCCGCAGCACCAGCTACCCGCGCTGGCTGGCATCCCGTTCCCTCCCGGTCCATAACGCCGTGCAGGGGGCCGGCTGACATCTCCTCCGACCGGGTCCGCTCTCCCTACGGTTTCGGCACACCGCCACACCTCCCCTCCCCCCGAGACCGAGGAGACTCCCCCATGTTCCACAGACACGCCAGGGCCGCGTGCGTGGGTGCCGCCACCGTGGGCGCGCTGGTGCTGACCGCGCTGCAAGGCGCCGTGGCCGCGCCCACGGCCGAGCCGCCCGGTTCGGCGGCCCGTTCGGCGGCCCGTTCGGCGGCGGAGACCCTCGCCGTGTCCGCCGTACCGCCGGACGTCCTCGCCTCCATGCAGCGGGACCTGGGCCTCACGCGCGCCCAGGCGCAGCGGCGGCTCACCAACGAGGCGGAGGCGGGCGCCACCGCCGCCCGCCTCCAGCAGCGGCTGGCCACCTCGTACGCGGGCGCCTGGGTGGAGGGTGACGAATCGTCGGTCCTCACCGTGGCCACCACCCGGGCCGCCGACGCGGCGGCGATAGCGGCGAGCGGCGCCGAGGCCGTCGTCGTCCCGCACAGCCTCGCCGCGCTCGACGGCACCAAGGCCGCCCTGGACCGTGCCGCGCGGCGCGCCGCCGACACCGGCGTGCCCGTCTGGTACGTCGACGTCCGTACCAATTCCGTGGTGGTCCGCGCCGTGGAGCCGGCCGCGGCCGAGTCGCTGATCGCCCGCGCGGGCGGCGTCGACCGGTCGCGGATACGGGTCGTCCCGACGGACGAACAGCCGCGTCCGCTGTACGACATCAGGGGCGGCGACGCGTACTACATGGGCGGCTCGGGCCGCTGCTCGGTGGGCTTCGCGATCACGCGGGGTACGCAGCAGGGCTTCGCGACGGCCGGGCACTGCGGCCGGGCGGGCACCACGACGAGCGGGTACAACCAGGTGGCACAGGGCACGTTCCAGGCGTCCACGTTCCCCGGCCGGGACATGGCCTGGGTGGCGACGAACACCAACTGGACGGCGACGCCGTACGTGAAGGGCGCGGGCGGCGCGAACGTCCAGGTGACCGGCTCGGTGCAGCAGCCGGTCGGCGCCTCGATCTGCCGCTCGGGCTCCACAACCGGCTGGCACTGCGGCACCATCCAGCAGCACAACACGAGCGTGACGTACCCGGAGGGCACCATCACCGGGGTGACCCGTACCTCCGTGTGCGCCGAGCCGGGCGACTCGGGCGGCTCGTACATCTCCGGCAGCCAGGCCCAGGGCGTCACGTCGGGCGGCTCGGGCAACTGCCGCACCGGCGGCACGACGTACCACCAGCCGATCAACCCGCTGTTGCAGGCGTACGGGCTGACGCTGAAGACGACCACGGGCCCCGGTGACCCGGGTGATCCCGGTGACCCGGGCGACCCGGGGGAGCCGGGCGGCACGTGGGCGGCGGGCACCGTCTACCGGGCGGGCGACCAGGTGACGTACGGCGGCGTCGCGTACCGCTGTCTGCAGGGCCACCAGGCGCAGGCCGGCTGGGAGCCGCCGAACGTCCCGGCGCTCTGGCAGCGCGTCTGAGACCGGCGCGTTGGAGACCGGCGCGCTGGAGACCGGCGCCGCCGGGCCGTGGGGGCGCGTGCCGTGACCTGTGAGGGGTCACGGCACGCGCGTGCTTTCGTCGGCGGGCGCCGGTCAGGGTGTTCTTCGTGAGGTGCGGCGGTGGTCACGGTTGGCCCTGACGTGGGCGACCACGAGCGAGGCCTTCTCGAGGAGCCAGATGGCGCTGAGCGAGACGAGGGCGAAGCAGAGAAGGAAGGCCACGACCGCCGTGACCACGAGCAGCGGACCGCCTCCGTACGTCGCGTCCCGGGCGCCCCGGAACAGCGGCCCCGCCGCGCCCCCGGCCGCCCCCACGGCGGGGACCAGCAACGCCATGAGCCACACGCGGCCCTTGCGCGGCACATCGGCGTCGTCATGTGCGCGGTCGTGGTCCGGATGGTCGCTTCTTCCCTCGTTCACAGAGATCAGTGTGCGGGGTCCGCCGCCCGTCCGGAACTCCGGACCGACCCCTGAACTCCCTCAAGCGTCCCGGCGCGGACTTCCGCCCCGGGCCGGTCCGCGGTTGACGCCCGCGACGGTTCGAACGAGCCTCGGTCCCAGCCAGCGCTTGAGCCTGCGCAGCGCTTGGAGTTGTCCGGCGGCCCGGTCGATCCGGTAGTACAACTGCGGCGGGATGTACGGCAGCAGG
Organism: Streptomyces sp. CB03234; assembly: GCF_001905885.1. Lineage (GTDB taxonomy): Bacteria > Actinomycetota > Actinomycetes > Streptomycetales > Streptomycetaceae > Streptomyces. The sequence goes on from NZ_LIYH01000009.1 coordinate 168,494, forward strand.
GGCGAATGCCGCTGGCCGAGCAGGGCGAACATCTCCGGCGGTGCCAGGTCGATGTAGCGCGGCAGGTTCTCGTACCACTGGGCGCTGTAACGGGCCGCGCTCTGGGCGGGGACGAGGGCCGAGCGGCGTTCCCGCTCGTAGCGGGCGAGGGCGGGCTGGAGGCGGGGGCTGTCGTGCAGGGCGTCGGCGAGCGTGATGGCGTCCTCCAGGGCGAGGGTGGTGCCGGCGCCAATGGAGTAGTGGGTGGTGTGCGCGGCATCGCCGATCAGGACGAGGTTGTCCCGGTACCAGGTCCGGTTGGTCACGGTACGGAAGTTCAGCCATCGCGCGCTGCCGTCGGCGTGGGCGCGGCCGATCAGCGGGTGGCCGTCCAGGGGCCCGGCGAAGAGGCGCTCCAGCAGGGCGAGGCCGTCGGCGTGGCTCGCCTCGTGGAGGCCGAGGCCGGTCCAGGTGGCGGGGGAACACTCGACGACGCAGGTGCTGTGGTGCTCGCCGTACCGGTAGCCGTAGCACCAGATCCAGCCGTGCGCCGTCTCGACGAAGGCGAAGGTGAAGGCGTCGAAGACCTTGGTGGTGCCGAGCCAGACGTACTTGTTGCGCCCGACCGTGATGTCGGTGCCGAAGTGGCCGGCGTGGCGGCCGCGCAGCCCGCTGTTGGCCCCGTCGCCGGCGACGATCAGGTCGGCCCGCACCGGTTCGGTCATGTCGGCGACCGGCTGCTGGAACGCGATGCGCACGCCGAGGGACCGGGCCCGCCCGGCGAGGATGTCCAGCAGGGTGCGACGGCCGATGCCGAACCCCGGGTCCCCGTGGTGCACGGTCGTGCGGTCGCGGACGTGTGCCACTCCGTCGCTCCAGCGGACCGAGTTCTCGTGGATGGCGCGTGCCGAGACGGGGTCGTGGCGGTGGAGCGTGTCGAGCAGGCCCGCCCAGTAGGTGACTCCCCAGCCGTACGTCGAGCCGGCCGGGTTGCGCTCGTGGACGGTGATGTCGTGGGAGGGGTCCCGCAGCTTCATCAGGATCGAGAAGTACAGGCCGGCGGGCCCGCCACCGACGCAGGCGACCTTCACGCGCGCTCCCCTTGATGGCACAAGATGATCAATTGATCACGAAAGGTAGCAGCCGGCCATACAGACTTGGGTTATTTGTACGGTTTGCTCCCGCTCCGATCGGGGACCTCTTGTGTAGTAGGACTCTCCCTGATCGGAGGCGTCATGATCATCCTGGGCCTCGTCCTGCTCATCATCGGTGCCGTCGCCGGCATCAGCATTCTGTGGACCATCGGACTCATCCTGGTCGTGATCGGAGCGGTCCTGTGGGTGCTGGGCGCCCTGGGGCACGCGGTCGGCGGACGGCGTCATTACTGGTGACCCGGTTGGACCACGGCTGAACCGGACGGGGCCGGTTCAGGCGTCCCCGCCGTCCCCGTCACCGCCGTCGCCGCCGTCCCCGCCGTCGTCGCCGGCTCCGGCCAGTTGGTCCTTGGCCCGCTTGCCGACCACGGCCGCCGCGGCCAGGGCGCTGCCGACGAACGCCGCCGCCAGCGTCCACGGCTGGTCGAAACGGTGACCCGTGGCGTGGTCGAGGGAGTACCGGCCGGCGCCGGTGACCCCGATGGCCGCTGCCGTGAAGCCGAGGTAGGCGGGGTACTCGTATCCGCCGGACTGGTTGAAGAACCCGGCCGGGGCGTGCACCGCGACCGCACCGGCCATCGCGCCCGCCGCTGCCGCCCCGGCGGCGGGGGTGGCGAGCCCGAGCATCAGCAGCGTCCCGCCGCCCGCCTCACCGAGACCGGCGGCGACGGCGCTCTGCCGTCCGGGCCGGAAGCCCATCGCCTCCATCGCCTTGGACGTGCCGTCGAGGCCTCCGCCGCCGAACCAGCCGAACAGCTTCTGCGCCCCGTGCGCCGCGAGCACCGCTCCGGTACCGACGCGGAGGACGAACAGGCCGAGGTCGCGTCGGTTGATGGCGCTCATGGGGTCTCCCGGGCGTGAGGGCATCAGGCATCAGGTACGTACGGTTCCACTGTGGGCCCGGGACGTCCCGCGCGAACCGTGTTGCTGCGCCGTACGGGTCACCGGCCCGGTCGGCGCTGCTCGGCGGGCGGCAGCGCCTCGACCTCCAGGAAGCGGCGTTTGCGCGGGCCCCGGTACAACAGGGCCTCCCAGCCCAGCCGGACCAGGACGCGGGCGCACTCGCCGAGGGCGCTCTCCTCCTCCTGGGCGGCACCGCCACCCGGTGGGCCCAGCCATTCCACCCGTACCGTCCCCGGCGCCTCCCCCGGCCCCACGCGGTACCCCGTCGCCACGCGCCGCCCTTCCGCGTCGACGGCCGAGGGCGCGAGCCCGGCGGCCTCCAGAGCCAGGGCGACCGCCCGGACCGGGCGGTTGCGCTCCCATACGGCGGGCACCGCCGCCGGGTCGCCGCCCGCCGTATTGGTCAGGCGCCGGATCTGCAGCAGCCCCTCGAACGCCACCCGCACCTCGGCGGCCCTGCGCCCCGCCGCCCCGCCCGACGCCCCGCCCGTCGCCCCGGCCGTCTCCGACGGGGCGGGGCCGTCCCCGGTCGCGGCCTCGAACCCCTCATCCGTCACAGCAGCCTCCCCAGGACTGACCTCGCGGCCTGTTCCGCGCGTCCCACTTCCTGAACGGTAGAAGGCGCCACTGACAATCACCCGGCACCGGCGGCCCGTTCGCCACCGACCGCTACGGTCGTGAGCCATGACCGAAGCACCCTGGGTACGGGACACCCGACAGTCCTACGACGCCATCGCCGCCGATTACGAGGAATACGTCCGCGGGGACCTCGACGCCAAGCCGCTCGACCGCGCGATGCTCGCCGCCTTCGCCGAAACCGTGCGGAGCACCGGGGGCGGGCGGGTCGCCGACATCGGCTGCGGCACCGGCCGGATCGCGGCGCGTCTGCACTCCCAGGGACTGGACGTCTTCGGCGTCGACCTGTCGCCCGGGATGCTGGAACCGGCCAGGCGGGCGTATCCGCACCTGCGGTTCGACGAGGGGTCGATGACCGATCTGGACCTGAAGGACGGCGTACTCGGCGGCCTCGTCGCCTGGTACTCGCTCATCCACATCGAGCCCGAGCACGTGCCGGGGGTGCTGGCCGAGTTCCACCGGGTGCTGGCCCCGGGCGGGCACCTGCTGCTCGCCTTCCAGGTCGGCGACGAGCCGCTGCGCATGACGGAGGCGTTCGGCCGCACCATCGCGCTGGACTTCCACCGCTGGTCGCCGGACCGTCTCGCCGACCTGCTGGTCGGGGCCGGGTTCGCCGTGGAGGCGCGGCTGGTGCGGGAGGCGTACGCGACGGAGAGGACCCCGCAGGCGTACGTGCTGGCCCGCAAGCCGGCCGAGCGGCAGGCGTAGCCCCACTCGGAGCAATCCGGCGGGCGCGGGTGGCGGCGGCCCGGTGACGATGGCCGTGGCGACGCCGGTCACCGGCGGGGTGCGGCACCACCGCGGCCGCGAAGAGCCGAGGAGCGGAGGGTGCAGCATGCAGCTCATGCGGAGGCGCCGGTACCGTACCGCCGCCGCGCTGGCGGTGCTCGTACTCCTCGCGGCCACGTCGCTGTGCGTGAACCGGCCCGGGGCGCCGCTGGGCAGCGCCTCCTCGTCGCCGGGGCGGGAACAGGCGCAGCGCGCCCGCCACCAGGCGCCGAGGCCCGCCATCGTGCCGCGCCGGGCGTGGCACGCCGAGAGCGTGGACACCGCGCCCGGCGCCCGCTACGCGCCTGCCGTGAAGGCCGCCGTCATCCACCACACCAGCACCCCGAACGGCTACGACTGCGCGACCGTGCCGCGCATGCTCCGCGATCTGTACGCGGGGCACGCCTACGGCCGGCAGTGGGACGACATCGGCTACAACTTCCTCGTCGACGCGTGCGGCACCATCTACGAGGGCCGGGCGGGCGGGGTCGACCGGCCCGTGATCGGGGCGCACACCAAGGGGTTCAACGAGGGGACGGTCGGCATCGCCGCGATCGGCACGTTCACGCCCGGCGCGACCGTGCCGGAGCCGATGCTCGACGCGATCGCGCGGCTGGTCGCCTGGAAGCTCGGCCCCCGGGCTCCCGATCCGCGCGGCAGCGTCGCCCTGGTGTCCACGCACGACGAGTCGCGCTACCCGAAGGGGACGAAGGCGGTGCTGCCGGTGGTCGGCGGCCACACCGACGGCTACCCCACCCGCTGTCCGGGCGACGCCCTGTACGCCAGGCTGCCCGACATCGGCGCGAGGGCCGCGCGGATCCAGCACCGGTGACGGCGCCGCTGACGGCGCCGGTGTCCGCCGGTTCCCGCCCCGTTCCGGTCATCCCGCGACGCCGAAGTTCTGGACCCACCAGGGCCCGTTGGAGCGGAGGTTCACGCCCACCCCGATGTCCCTGAACGCGCAGTTGACGATGTTCTCGCGGTGCCCCGAGCTGGCCAGCCAGTCGCGCACGGCGCGGGCGGGGTCCTTCGGCCCGCGGTGGATGTTCTCGCCCCAGGTGCGCCAGTCGTAGCCGGCCGCCTCCATCCGGTCGCCCGCGTCTCGCCCCTCGGGGTTCTTGTGCGCGTAGTAGTCGCGGGCGGCCATGTCGTCGGCGTGGCCCTGTGCGGCTCTCCGGAGGCGGCTGTTGACGCGCAGGGGCGGGCAACCCGCCCGCGCGCGCTCGGCGTTGGTCAGGGAGACGACCCGCTGGGCGTACCCGGAGGCCGCGCCGAGAGCCTCGGCGCCTCCCGCGCGGGGCGTGCTGGCGCCCCGGCCGGGGATGGGGATGGGGGTGGGGGTGGGTGTGGGGGTGCCCTGCGCGTCCGCCCGGACGGCATCGGAGCCGCCGCCCGTGTCCCGGGCCATGAGCGTCCCGGTGACCACCGCTGCGGCCGCCACCGTACCGGCGATCACGGTTCCGACGCCCTGGTGGATCCGGCTGCGCCGGGCCGCACGGGCGGGGTGCTGCCGGGCCTCACGTTCATGGTGGTGATGGGGGTGCTGCTGCACAGGGACTCCGCTCCGGCACGGTTCCAGTGAAGAGAAGGCTTCCGTATGAGCCGCGGCCGGAAACCGCCCCTCCACGGAAACGGCCACATCGGGCCATGGGGCAGGATGTGCGAAGGTCCGCCGGACGTGTTCGACAACACCCGTCCGGCAGTGGCGGATTCAAGCCGAGAGAGCAGAAGAGACCAGAAGGGACATCCAGGGTGTCAGCCCCGCACGTGAGCACTGAGAGCGCCTCGCCCGCCGAACATGTCGTGGACGTCGTGCTGTCCGTCGTGGCAGAGGTGACGGGCGCCGGGCCCCACCGGCTGACGGACAGCTTCTACGACTTCGGTGGCACCTCCCTGGACGCGATACGCATATGCCTGCGCGTCGGCCGCGAACTGGGCGTGGACATCCCGCCCGAGACCCTGCTCGACAGCGAGGACCTCGCCGCGTTCGCCTCGGCCGTGGCCCCCGCCGGGGGCGCCCGATGACCCGCGCCGCCGTGGCACCCGACGCCGCCCCGGCTCCCCGCACCGCTCCGGAGCACCGCGCCTCCGGTGGCCCCGCGACGGACGCCGGCGGGCCCTCCCTGATCCACGAGGCCGTCCGGCGGCACGCCGAGCACAGCCCCGACGCGATCGCCCTGGTCGACGGCGCGCGGCGCGTCGGCTACGCCGAACTGGACGCGGCGGCCGACGCGTGGGCCGCCGAACTCCTGGACCGGGGGGCCGGACCGGGCACGTTCGTGCCGGTCGTGCTGGAGCGTTCGGCGACGCTGGTGGCGGCGCTCCTCGGCGTACTGAAGACGGGGGCGGCGTACGCGGCCCTGGATCCCGGCTGGCCCGTCGAGCGGCTGCGCGCGGTGGCAGGCATGCTCACGCCCCGCGTGACCGTGGCGCCGGACCCGTGGGACGGCTGGGAGGGCGCGCTGTGCTCCCCCTCGGCGCGCGGTCTCCTCCCCCGGGAAGCGGCCCACCGAGGACCCGGACACGGGGCGCGGCCGCCGGTGGACGGCTCCTGCCCCGCCACGGTCTTCTTCACCTCCGGCACCACCGGCCGTCCCAAGGCGGTCGTGTCCGGGCACCGTGCCACGCTCAGCCTGTTCGACGGCTCCTTCGAACCGTTCGGCCCCGGCGGCGTGAGGGCTCCGGTGATGCCGCAAGCGGCACCCGTGTCCTGGGACGGTTTCACCCTGGAGGTCTGGGGGCCGCTGATCAACGGCGGGACCAGTGTGCTGCTCGACGGCGGCTACCTGCTCCCCGGTACGCTGCGCGCCCTCGTCGAGCGCGAAGCGGTGGACACGGTCTGGCTCACCGCGTCGCTGTTCCACCTCTTCGTCGACGAGGACCCCGGCTGCTTCGAGGGGCTGCGCCATGTGCTGACGGGCGGTGAACGGCTCTCCGTCCCCCGGGTGCGCGCCTTCCTCGACCGCCACCCGGCCATCGAACTGACCAACGGTTACGGACCCGTCGAGACCTGTGTCTTCACCACGGCCCGCCGCGTACGCCGCTCCGACTGCGACGTCCCGTCCGGGATCCCGGTCGGCGACCCGGTACCGGGCCGCGGGGTGCACATCCTGACGGAGGACGGGCGGCCGGCGGCGCCGGGCACCACGGGTGAGATCTGCGTCTCGGGTGACGGCATCGCGCTGGGCTATCTGGGCGACGCGGAGCTGACCGCCCGCGTGTTCCCGACCGTCACCGTCGACGGCGTACCCACCCGGGTGTACCGGACCGGGGACCTGGGGTTCCAGGACGGTGACGGCGTCGTGCACTTCACCGGCCGCGCCGACCGGCAGGTGAAGGTACGCGGCCACCGGGTCGAGCCGGAGGAGGTGGAAGCCGTCGTACGGACCGTGCCCGGCGTGGCCGACTGCGCGGTCGTCCCCGTCCCCGGCGCGAACGGAGGCTACGAGCGCCTCGCGCTGTTCTACACGGACGCGCCCGCCCACGACTCGCTGCGGCCCCAGGCGGTGCGCCGGGAACTGGCCGCCAGGCTGCCCCGCCATCTCGTACCCGAGCTGGTGCGCAGGCGGGCGGCCCTGCCACTGACCGCCAACGGGAAACTGGACCGGCCGGCGCTGCTGCGCGCGCTCCGGCCGGGCAACGGCGCGGGGGAGGCCGGCGCGTGACCACGTTCGGCACCCATGACGCGGTCACTCACCCGATGTCGTTCGAGCAAGAGTCGATCTGGCTCAACGACCAGTTCCAGGCGGGAGCCGGACGTTACGTCGAGTCATGGATCCACCGCCTGCGCGGCGACATCGACGTCCCGGCCGTCCGGGCGGCGCTGACGGGCGTCGTCGCACGGCACGAGCCCCTGCGCACGGCCCTGGTCCTGGAGGGCGGCCGGACCGTGCAGCGGGTGTCCCCGCCGGCCCCGGTTCCGCTCGCCGTCCGCCGGGTCGCCCCCGGCGCGCCGGACGCGCTGGCCGAGGCGGTCCGGGCAGCCGTCTGCGGGCCGCTGCCCGCCGACCGGCCGCCGCTGCTGCGGGCGACGCTGCTGCGCACCGGTGAGCGGGACGCCGTCCTGGCGGTCGCGCTGCACCACGCGGCCATCGACGGGTGGTCGTTCCGCCTCCTCGACCAGGAGTTGAGCGAGCTGTACCGGGCCGCCGTCGAGCGCCGCGCACCCGGACTGCCGGAGCTGCCCACGACGTACGGCGCCTACGCCCGCGCCCAACGAGGAGCCGCGCGGGACGCGCGGGACGTGCGCGACGTGCGGGACGTGCAGGACGCGCAGGACGCGCAGGACGTGCGGGACGCGCAGGACGTGGCCATGGAGTACTGGCGCCGGACGCTGGACGGCGCTCCCGCCGAGTCCACGGTCCCGCTGGACCGGCCCCGCCCTGCCGTACCGGACCACCGGGGCGGGCTCGTCGAGTTCGCCGTGGGCCCCGACCTGGCCGATGCCGTACGCGCGGCCTGCCGCCGGCTCCGTACGACGCCCTTCGTACTGTTCACCGCCGCCCTGACCGCCCTTGTGGCGCGGCTCGGCGGCCAGGACGACATCGTGCTGGGCACCCCGGTCACCCGGCGGGACCGGCTGGAACTGGAACCGCTGATCGCCTGCCTCAGCGATGTCATGCCGCTGCGTCAGCGCGTCCGGACGGGACAGACGTTCCGGGAGCTCGTCAAGGAGAGCGCCGCATGCGTACGCGGGGCCATGGCGCACCGTCATGTTCCGCACAGCCGGCTGGTCGCGGAGCTGGCGGGCGAGCGGGTGCCGGGCCGGTTCCCGCTGTTCCAGGTGGTGTTCACGGTCGACGACGCCGGCGCTCCCGGGCTGCAACTGCCAGGCGTGTCCGCCGAGCGCCTCTACGGCCACAACGGCACCGCGAAGTTCGACCTGTTCCTGGAGCTCGTCCCCCATGAGGGCGGTTACCGGGCCCTGATGGAGTACGCGACCGGGGTCCTCGACCCGTCGAGCGCGCACCGCCTGGCCGAGCGCTTCCTGGCCCTGCTGGCCGACGCCGCCCGGAACCCGGACGCGGCCCTGGACGACCTGGTCCTCATGCCCGAGGCGGAACGGCGGCTGGTGACCGACACGCTGCCGCGTGGCCCCGAGCCGGCGGGACCGCTGCCCCTGCCGCACGCCCATGAGCTGGTGGCCCGGACCGCGCGGCGGACTCCGGACGCCCCGGCGGTCGTGCACGGCGAGCGGACCCTGACGTACGCAGAGCTGTCGGCCGCCGCCGACGCCCTGGCCGGGTGGCTGGTCTCCGAAGGGCTGGCCCGGAAGCGGATAGGTATCCGCATCGGCCGGTCGATCGACGCCCTCGTCGCCGTCCTGGGCGTGCTCAGGGCGGGCGCCGCGTGTGTCCCCCTGGACCCCTCCCTCCCGGCCGAACGCGCCTTCTTCATGATCCGTGACAGCCGCATGGCGGCCGTGCTGGCCACCCGCGCGGCAGCGGCGCCCCCGGCCGGCACCGGCGTACGCGTCCTCTTCCTGGACGACGCTCCCCGGTGCGAGCCCCTCGGGCCCCTGCCCAGGACGTCCCCCGAGGACCCGGCGTACGTCGTGTACACCTCCGGCTCTACCGGGCGCCCCAAGGGCGTGGCCCTGCCCCACCGCTCCCTGGCGGCGCTCCTGGACTGGCAGTGCCGTGCCTCGGCCGCCGGCGCCGGATCGCGCACGCTCCAGTTCGCGCCGCCCGGCTTCGACGTGGCGTTCCAGGAGGCGTTCGCCACCTGGGCGAGCGGCGGGGCGCTCGTCCTGGCGGACGACGGCACGCGCGGCGACCCGCACCGCCTGCTCGACCTCATCGAGCGGCACGCGGTCGACCGCCTCTTCGTCCCCTACGTGGCCCTGCAGCAGCTCGCCGAGTACGCCGTCGCCGCCGGCCGCTCCGCCGCGAGCCTCCGCGAGGTGATCACGGCCGGGGAGCAGCTGTACGCGACCCCGGCGATCCGGAGGTTCTTCACCGCCGCCTGCCCCGGGGCCCGCCTGGAGAACCAGTACGGCCCCTCCGAGACCCATGTGGTCACGGCGCACCCCCTCACCGGTGCGCCCTCGGCGTGGCCGGACCGCCCCTCGATAGGCCGGCCGGTGCCCGGGAGCAGGGTGTACGTCCTGGACGGCCGGCTCCGGCCGTGCCCGGTGGGCACGGTCGGTGAGATCTGTGTCGCCGGTGACGCCGTCGCCCTCGGCTACCTCTCCGAGGAGGCCGCGCGGGCCCGCCGGTTCGTGCCCGACCCCTTCGCGCCGGGCCGGTCCGGCGGCCTGCTCTATCGCACGGGGGATCGGGGACGGTTCCTGGCGGACGGCACGATCGAGTTCCTCGGGCGCGACGACGACCAGGTCAAGATCCGTGGCTACCGGGTGGAGCCGGGCGAGGTCGAGGCCGCGCTGAAGGCGGTGCCAGGCGTGAGCGACGCCGTGGTGCTGGTGGACGGTGCGGGCGCGGACGACAAGCGGCTCGTGGCGTACTACACCGCGACCGGTACGGAGGGTCCCGAGCCGGAACGGGTGCGGGGGGCGCTCCTGGAGCGGCTTCCCCGCCACCTCGTCCCGGCGTCGCTGGTCCGCGTCCCGGGCCTCCCGCTCACCGCGAGCGGCAAGACGGACCGGGCGGCGGTGCACCGGCTGTTCGCGCCCACAGCGCCAACCGCAGCGCTTCCCGCAGCGCCCGCCCCCGCCCCTGCCACCGCCACCGCCGGTGTCGTCCCTGCCGCCGCCACCCGGCCGTCACACGCCCTGGCGGCCATCTGGGCCGACGTACTGCGCACCCAGGACCTCGACCCGGACCGGTCCTTCTTCTCGCTCGGCGGCGACTCCCTGCTGGCGGTACGGCTGTCCGTCCGTATCCGTACCGAGCTGGGGCTGGACATCCGCCCCGCCGACATCGTCGCGGCCCCGACCCTCGGGGCGCTCACCGCGCTCGCCACCACCCGCGGCGGCGGGCGGGCGGCCCCGGCCATCGGCCCCGAGACTCTCGCGCCGGACATCACACCGGCGCGGGAGGTGGTGCACGTCGCCGGCGACCCGCGCCACGTCCTGCTGACGGGCGCCACCGGGTTCCTCGGCGCGTTCCTGTCGCGTGACCTGCTGGAGCGGACCGGGGCCGTCGTCCACTGTCTGGTCCGGGCCCCGGAGGCGGCGGCCGCCGAGAAGCGGCTGCGCGCCACGCTGGAGCGCTACGGGCTGTGGGACGACTCCCGCGCGCACCGGATCCGGGCGGTCCCCGGCGACCTGGCGCTGCCCCGGCTGGGGCTCGGGCAGGACCGGTTCGACGAGCTGGCCCGCACCGTCGACGTGGTGTTCCACGCGGGCGCGGAGGTGAACCTCGCGTACGGCTACGAACGGCTGAAGGCGGCCAACGTGGACGGGACCGCCGAGGTCCTGCGCCTGGCCGCCGCCCACCGCACGGTGCCCGTCCACCACGTCTCCACCGTGGGCGTCTTCCCGGCGGCCGGTCCGCCGAGGGGCCGCGTCCTGCCCGGCCATCCGCTGGGGGACGTGACCCTGCTGCGCAACGGGTACGCCGAGTCGAAGTGGGTGGCCGAGACGCTCGTCGCCCAGGCCCGGGAGCGCGGCCTGCCCGTGACGGTGTACCGCCCCACGCGGATCGCCGGTTCCAGCGAGACCGGCGTGTGCCAGGCGGCCGACTTCCTCTGGCTGCTCGTGAAGGGCTGCGTTCAGGCGGGCCTCGCCCCTGGCGACTACGTCTCGGACTTCGACCTGGTGCCGGTGGACCACGTCAGCGGGGCGATCACCGCCCTGGCCGGCGACCCGTCGGCCGCCGGGGCGACGTTCCACGTCTCCAGCGAGCGGCTCCGCCTCTTCACGGGCATCGTGGACCGCCTGCGGTCCCTGGGCTACCGGCTGGACGACGTGCCGCTGGCGGACTGGCACCGCCACCTGGAGCGGCACCCGGGGAACGCGGCGTACCCGCTCCTGGGTCTGCTCCCGCCGACGGGAAACCAGGCGTCACCGTCGGACTCCCCCCTGTTCGACTCCTCCGCCACCCGCCGCGCGCTGGAGGGCTCCGGAGTGGTGCCGCCCGAGGTCGACGACGCACTGTTCGCCCGCTATGTCCGCTTCTTTGTGCGCGACGGGTTCCTGCCGGCGCCGCCCTCCGGAAAGGATCCCGACCCCTGTCGAGAAGACGTCGATCACGAGATATCTTGATGTCGAGCAATGTTGCAGACGTGGAGCGGAGCACCCGGTGACTGACTCGACCATCATCTATACACACACTGACGAGGCCCCGGCCCTGGCCACGCACTCGTTCCTGCCCGTGGTCCAGGCGTACGCGTCGACGGCCGGGGTCCGCGTGGAGACCCGGGACATCTCGCTGGCGGGCCGGATCATCGCCGGCTTCCCCGAGTACCTCCAGGAGGGGCAGCGCATCGACGACGCGCTCGCCGAGCTCGGCGAGCTGGCCAAGACGCCCGAGGCCAACATCATCAAGCTGCCGAACATCTCGGCCTCGATCCCGCAGCTGAAGGCCGCGGTCGCCGAGCTGCAGGAGCAGGGCTACGCGCTGCCGGACTACCCGGACGACCCGAAGACGGACGAGGAGCGGGACATCCGCGCCCGTTACGACAAGGTCAAGGGCAGCGCCGTCAACCCGGTCCTGCGCGAGGGCAACTCCGACCGCCGCGCCCCCGCGTCGGTCAAGAACTACGCCAAGACCCACCCGCACCGCATGGGCGCCTGGTCGGCCGACTCCAAGACCAACGTCGCCACCATGGGCCAGAACGACTTCCGCTCCACCGAGAAGTCCGTGACGGTCGCCGAGCCCGGCTCGCTCCGTATCGAGCTCGCGGGCGACGACGGCACCACCACCGTCCTGCGCGAGTCCGTCCCCGTCCTGGCGGGCGAGGTCGTCGACGCCTCCGTCATGCGGGTCGCCGCCCTGCGCGAGTTCCTGACCGCCCAGGTCGCCAAGGCCAAGGCGGAGGGCGTGCTGTTCTCCGTACACCTCAAGGCCACGATGATGAAGGTCTCCGACCCGATCGTCTTCGGTCACGTCGTGCGCGCCTTCTTCCCGAAGACGTTCGCGAAGTACGGCGAGACCCTCGCCTCGGCCGGCCTGACGCCGAACGACGGTCTCGGCGGCATCTACAAGGGCCTGGAGGGCCTGCCGGAGGGTGCCGAGATCAAGGCCTCCTTCGACGCCGAGCTCGCCGAGGGGCCGGAGCTCGCCATGGTGGACTCCGACAAGGGCATCACCAACCTGCACGTCCCCTCCGACGTCATCGTCGACGCCTCCATGCCGGCCATGATCCGCACCTCCGGTCACATGTGGGGCCCGGACGGCCAGGAGGCCGACACGCTGGCCGTGCTGCCGGACAGCAGCTACTCCGGCGTCTACCAGGTCGTCATCGACGACTGCCGGGCCAACGGCGCGTACGACCCGGCGACCATGGGCTCGGTGCCCAACGTCGGTCTGATGGCGCAGAAGGCCGAGGAGTACGGCAGCCACGACAAGACCTTCGAGATTCCCACCACGGGCACGGTCCGTCTCGTCGACGAGGCCGGCAACGTCGTCCTGGAGCAGGCCGTTTCGGCGGGTGACATCTTCCGCGCCTGCCAGACCAAGGACGCGCCGATCAAGGACTGGGTGAAGCTGGCCGTCACCCGCGCCCGCGCGACCGGCGACCCGGCGGTGTTCTGGCTGGACGAGACCCGCGCCCACGACGCCGTGCTCATCGAGAAGGTCAAGCAGTACCTCCCGGAGCACGACACCGAGGGCCTGGACATCCGCATCATGTCCCCGGTCGAGGCGACGAAGCTGTCCGTCGAGCGGATCCGCCGCGGCGAGAACACGATCTCCGTCACCGGCAACGTGCTGCGTGACTACCTGACCGACCTGTTCCCGATCCTGGAGCTGGGCACGAGCGCGAAGATGCTCTCGGTCGTCCCGCTGATGAACGGCGGCGGCCTGTTCGAGACCGGTGCCGGTGGCTCCGCGCCCAAGCACGTCCAGCAGCTGGTCAAGGAGAACTACCTGCGCTGGGACAGCCTGGGCGAGTTCCTCGCCCTCGCGGTCAGCTTCGAGCACCTCGCCCAGACCACGGGCAACGCCCGCGCCCAGGTCCTGGCGGACACCCTGGACCGCGCGACGGCGACGTTCCTCAACGAGGACAAGTCGCCGAGCCGTCGCCTCGGCGGCATCGACAACCGGGGCAGCCACTTCTACCTCGCCATGTACTGGGCGCAGGAGCTGGCGAAGCAGACCGACGACGCCGAGCTGGCGAAGGCCTTCGCCCCGCTCGCCCAGACGCTCAACGACAATGAGCAGAAGATCGTCGACGAGCTGATCGCGGTCCAGGGCAAGCCGGCCGACATCGGCGGCTACTACCACCCCGACCCGGCCAAGGCCTCGGCGGTCATGCGTCCCTCGGCCACGTTCAACCAGGCCCTCGCCACGCTGGCCTGACGCCACGTCAGTACGCCCAGCACGGCAGCACAACCGCACCACATCACCCGCCCCGGCCGGTACCCACCGGCCGGGGCGGTCGCGTACGCGCTCCGCGCCCGCCCCGCGCCCACCCGCGCCCGCCCCGCGGCCGCTCCGACGGCGGCCCGAGCCGCCGCCGCCCACCCTATTGACGCTGCGTCTTATAACGCCCTAGCCTCCCTGACAATCCGTCAGCAGCACTTCCGTACGCACCACACGACGTTCGGGAGGATCAGTGAGCACACCTACGCACCCCCGCGCCCGCACGAACTGGAAGAGGTCGGCGGCTCTCGCCGTACCCGGTTTCGCCGCCCTGGCGGGCATGGCCCTCCTGATGGCGGAGGGCGCGCTCGCCGCCTCCTTCGCGGTCTCCGGCACCAGCTTCCAGGTGTCGTCCAGCAAGCTCAGCAGCGAGGGCCTCGCCTCGTACGTACACACCGATCGCAGCGTCGACGGGACGGCGCACCCGGTGGCCCTGCTCGGCCTGGGCAAGGCGACGCTGACCGACATCTGCCAGTCCGCGCGTGTCCGGACGCCCGTCGGGACCGTCGTTTTCAAGCTCACGGCGGGCGGCGACGCGGGGGCCGTGACCGCGGAGCACCTGGTGATCGACGGCGAGGACCTGGTGGGTGACGCCCGCTTCGGTACGGCCCAGATCGGCCGCGACGCATCCACCCTCGACGAGGTGTCCGGCGTCAAGGGGCCGGCCGGGGCGTTCGGTCTCCAGGCGGGCGACATCGAGGTGAACGGGGTCCGCTCGCACGCCTGGTCCGCCACGGGCGGCAACTTCCACCTCAAGGGGCTCAAGCTGGACGTCAGCCTGGACGGCGCACAGTGTTTCTGAGCGCGCTGCGCCGCCGCCGGGAGGGGCTGCGGCGGCTCGCCGCCCGGCTCGACGACGGGCTGCCCCTGCCCGGCGCCCGCCACCGCTTCCGCGACTGGCGCCGGACCCGCCCGTTCGGTGCCGGGCTGCTGCTGGTGCTGGCCGGCACCGAACTGCTCCTCGTACCCCTGTCCCCGGTGGCCGTCCTGGTGAGTCTGGGGCTGGGCGGCATCGCCGCGATCGCCATCGGCCTCGCGCTGATGTCGGCCGGCGTCTTCCTGTGGACGCTCCCCCACACCCGGCACTACGTGAGCGTCAACGCCCTGATCCTGTCGGTGCTGTCCTTCGCGGCGACCAATCTGGGCGGGTTCCTGGTGGGGAGCGTCCTGGGAATCCTGGGCAGCGCCCTGGGCTTCGGCTGGACCCCGGCCACCACCCAGGGCGCCCAGCCCTCCGAGGACGGTACGAGCACGGGCACGGGCACGGGCCCCGGCACGGGCCCCGGCACCGGCGGCCCGGGCGACACCCGGCCGGCCGCACCCGGCGGGCGGGGCGCACCACGCGTACTGGCCGCCGCCCTTCCGCTGGTCCTGCTCGCCACGGCGGTCACCACGGGCAGCGGACGGGCCGCCGCCGCGTCGGCCGGCCCGCCCCCGAGCGGCCGCACGCCGCCGACCATCACCGCCGAGGAGTTCCGGCCGGAGGGCTTCATCGTGGCCGGCGTACGCGACATCCCGACGCTGGACGGCACGGTCAGGGTGATGGTGCTGCGCATGCGGCAGGCGTCCCTGCGGGAGTACCGGATGACCACCGGTGACGGCGGCCCTCGCCTCTCGCTCGGCGCGCACCGCCTCGACCTGAGTGGTGACGTCACCCTCTACCTGACCCGCTTCCGCGGCTGTGTGCAGGGGCTGGTGTGCCTGACCTTCACTCCGGACCGGCTGCCCGTGCCGCCGTTGGTGCCGCCTTTCGTGTTCCTCACGGACGTGACGGCGGAGCAGGTACTGGTCACCTCGGACGTGATCACGGCGCGGCGACTGTCCCTGCGTACCCCTTAGTTACTTCTGAGTCACCTGCATGGTCATGTAGCGTCCGGAGCCGCTTGCTCCGATTCAACGCTCCGGCCCACCATGAGGACTCATGATCGCCCCCTTCGATGCCCCGGTCACCGTTCTTCTCCGTAGCGCGCCCGGAGGGCCATGCCCCATGAGCGACGGCGCCCCGGGGCACACGCGCCGGCCCACCGGAGGCAGACCCTCCCGAATAGCGGATGAGGGAGCGCTGGTCCGTTGAGATTCCGGATCAACCGCTCGCGCAGCACACCCGCGCACCCGTCTCCGGCGGACCGGGCGTCCACCGCGGCCGTTCGCACCGCTGAGCCGGAGGTCGTCGAGGCGCCTCTGTCGGCCCACGAGACGGACCTCATACGCGCCTCTGTCACGGTGGTCGAGCCGCTCGCCACAGAGATGACGGTCTACTTCTACGCGATCCTCTTCGCCCGCCACCCCGAGGTCCGTCCGATGTTCCCGCCGGGTCTCGACGCCCAGCGCGGCCGCCTGCTGCGGGCGCTGCTGCGTATCGTGGACCTGGTCGACGACCCCGAGAGCCTGGTTCGCTTCTGTGGACATCTCGGCCGCGACCACCGCAAGTTCGGCACCCTCGCCGCGCACTTCCCGGCCGTGGGCGAGTGCCTTCTGGACTCGCTGGCCCGCTACGCCGGCCCCGCGTGGAGCGCGGACACCGCTGCCGCCTGGGCGAAGGCGTACGGCGCGGTCGCCGCCGTCATGATCAAGGCCGCCGAGGAGGACGAGGCGGTACGGCCCGCCGTGTGGCCCGCCACGGTGGTGCACCGCGTCCCGCGTGCACACGGCATCGCCGAGATCACCGTGCGTCCCCACATGCCCTACGAGTACGCCGCCGGACAGTACGTCAGTATCGAGACCCCCTGGTGGGCCAAACGCTGGCGCTCCTACTCCCCCGCCAACGCGCCTCGTGAGGACGGCACCCTCACCTTCCATGTGCGCGCGGTGGCCGGCGGCTCGGTCAGCAACGCGCTGGTGCACCGGGCCGCGGTGGGCGACGTGGTCCGACTGGGGCCCCCGATGGGGGACATGGTGCTGGACGCCGCCGTCTTCAGGGACCTGCTCTTCGTGGCCGGCGGCACCGGCCTCGCTCCGGTCCGCGCGCTCGTCGAGGAGGTCGCCCGCCGCGGCGGGCGCCACCAGGTGGACCTGTTCCTCGGTGCCCGCACCGGCGCCGAGCTGTACGGGGTCGACGACATGCTCCGGATGGCCCAGCGGTACCACTGGCTGACCATCAGGGGCGCGGTCTCCCACGAGCACATTCCCGGAATCCGGGGATCCCTTCCGGAGGTTCTGGCCGAGTACGGACCGTGGTACCAGCACGACGTCTATCTCAGCGGCCCGGCCCCGATGGTCCTCTCCGCCAGTGAGACGCTCACCCGCAACGGCACCTCGCCCGACCGCATCCATCACGACCCGTTCGAGACCCCCGTCCTGTCCCTCCCCTGAGCCACGCGCTTGCCCTTCCTGCCAGGAGAACGCCCGTGACCTTGCACCCGCCGCCCTTCGGATCCGCAGGTGAACACCGGCTGCAGCAGCAGCTGGGCACCACCGAGCGCGCCGCCCGGTTCTACGACCAGCAGGTGCGCCCCTGCCTCACACCCGAGATGCGGGAGTTCATCGGCCGCCAGGCCATGGTCTTCCTGGCGACCGCCGACTCCCACGGCGAATGCGACGCCAGCTTCCGCGCCGGGCCGCCCGGATTCGTCCAGGTGCTGGACGACCGCACGCTCGCCTATCCCGAGTTCCGCGGGAACGGTGTACTGGCCAGCGCCGGCAACATGGCGGAGAACCCCCACCTCGGCATGCTGTTCGTGGACTTCACCCACCACCACGTGGGCCTTCACGTCAACGGTGTGGCACGGCTCTACGGCGACGCCGCCCTGCGCTCCCTCCACCCCACCCTGCCCACCGACGTCGCGCCCGGGCGCGGTCCTGAGATGTGGGTCCGGCTGAGCGTCGAAGAGGCCTACATCCACTGCTCCAAGTACATACCCCACCTGGAACCGGCTCCCCGCCCCGCCGGCCATGACGCCGCACGCCCCAAGGACGCGAACTACTTCACCGGCCACGACAGGGAATCGTCCGTGGTCCGCTCCGCGCTGAACCCGGGAGCGGTATGAGGTAGCGGCCGGCGCCGGCCGCGGAACCGCTGCCGCCCCTGTGCCAGGGGCGGCAGTACGGCCGGCTCAGGGGTACGCGGCCCACGCGGCACGGCCCACGCGGCCGCCTGTAGCCGGCCTCTCCCCCGGAATCCTTGCCGGTCGTGTCCGTCACCGTCGTCGCTCGAGTGTCGTCCGGCGAACGGTTCGCCGGCCCCGACCCGATACCTGGCCCCCGACCGGTCCCCCAAGAACGATCAAGGGGCCGTTTCAGATTGCTCTGAAACGGCCCCTTGACCTGCGACTTCTACAAGTCGGGACGACAGGATTTGAACCTGCGACCCCTTGACCCCCAGTCAAGTGCGCTACCAAGCTGCGCCACGTCCCGATGCGCGTGTCCCGCGGTTTCGCCGTGGTGGGCGCGCAAGAGAAGATTACCTCACTCCGGGGCGGGGTTCGTGTCACGGGTCAGGAGGGCGTGGTCGGTGCGGGCGCGGGCGGCGAGGGTGTCGGCGCCGGAGGCGGTGGCGAGGGTGGCGGCGCGGGTGAGTTCGGCCGGGGAGCCGAGGGCGAGGGCGTACTGGTGGCGGGCCAGTGCGTGTTCGTACGCCGACGGGGACGCCTCCAGGTGGTGGACCGCCTGCGCCAGGAGCTGGACGGCTTCGTCGGGGCGGGCGAACAGGGCGGCGCAGCGGAGGGCTTCGCCGATGGCGGTGTCGGTGCCGAAGCGTTCGGCCTGGACGCGGGCGCGGGTGGCGAGCCGGGCGGCGCGGGAGGGGTCCTCGGTGGCCAGGGCGCGGGCGAGGTCGAAGGCCCAGGGCGCCCACAGGGCGTTGTGGCGGTCACGGGCCTCGAAGGCGCGGCCGGCGGCTTCCAGTTCGGTGACGGCTTCCTTCGTACGGCCTTCGGCGAGGAGCAGTCGGCCGTGGACGCAGGGGCCGTCCGGCATGATCATGGCACTGGGCCAGGGCGGTCCGAAGCGGTAGCGGGTGGCGACGCCACGTGCCTCGGTGACCTGGCCGCGGGCGAGCAGGGTGTCGATGAGCAGGCAGGCGGCGTCCCACTGGACGGGTAGTCCGGTGCCGACGCGGTCGGCGAGGCGGAGGCCCTCGCGGAGGTAGCTCTCGGCCAGGGCGAGGTCGCCGCGGCGGCGGTGGGCGAGGCCGACGAGGGTGTGTGCGAAGGCGAGGTGGGTGCCGCTCCAGCCGGAGATCTCGAAGGCGCGCACCGCCTCCTCGAACAGGACCAGGGCGCGGTCGGGCCGGTCCGTGAAGGCGTAGGTGACGCCGACCATGGCGGGCGTCTCGAAGCCCCAGTCGGTGTCGGTCCAGCTCAGGCCGCGTGCGGGACGGCCGTCGAGGAGGGCTCGGTCGCACAGGTCGAGGACGTGTTCGGCGTCCTCGCCGCGCAGCATGGCGTCGAAGGCCCGCAGGGACAGCAGGGCACGCTCGGCGTTGTCGGCGCCCGGGAGGTGGTCGGCGAGGTCGGCGAGGCGGCGGGAGCGGCCGGGGCCGTCGTCCTCGGTGGCCCGGAACCCCTCGTACATGAAGTGGGCCGCCTGGAGGCGCATGCGGGCGGTGCCGGACGTGGTGCGGGCGGCCTCGGTGGCGACGGAGTGGGCGGCCTCGCGGAGCTGGTCGTTGTGGGCGAGGGCCTGGGCGAGGCGGCAGGTGGCGTCGGTGCGGAGGTCTCCGTCGAGGCCGGGCAGGGCGAGGGCGGAGCGGAGGTGGCGCACGGTGGCGGGGGGTGAGGTGAGGAGGGCGGCGCAGCCGAGTTCGTAGAGGACCTGGGCGTACGCGTGGGGCGGCGGGGGTTCCTGGAGAGCGCGTTCCAGGCAGCGGCGGGCGGCCTCGGGGGCGCCGACGGCGAGGTGTTCGCGGGCGGCTTCGCGCAGTTGGGCGACGACTTCCTCGTCGTCGTCCGGGTGGATCTCCAGCAGGTGGCGGGAGGCGGCCGCGGCGCCGAGGCCCGCGCGGGCGACGGCCCAGGCGGCCCGGCCGTGCATGGCGGTGCGGGTGGCGGGCGGGATGGAGCGGTATATGGCGGTGGCGATGAGCGGGTGGGCGAACTCCAGCGGGTCGGAGCCGGTGACGATACGGGCCTCCCGGAGCCGTTCGGCGCAGCCGGCGGCCTCGGCGGGGGTCATCCCGGCGAGCGAGGCGGCGAGGCTCCGGGAGATGTCCGTACCGAGGACGGCGGCGGCCCAGGCGAGGCGGGTGGGTCCGGTGCCGAGCCGTTCCAGCCGGGCGACGAGTCCGCTGCCGCGCGCGGAGGCACCGAGGTCGCGCAGCCGCGCTACCGACCGCTCGACGGGGTCGAGCATCCGGTCCTGGACCTTGGCGAGCAGTTCGACCGTTTCGTACGGATTGCCGCCGGTCACCGCCCAGACCTCGCGGCAGAACGGGTCGTCCGCCCGGTCCCCGAGGGTCGCGCGGGCCAGTTCGGTGGTCGCGCCGGGGCTGAAGGGGTACAGGGTGACGCGCAGCCGGGCGGCGTCGCCGAGCCGGTCGAGCAGGGTGCCGGCGGGCCCGTCCGGCGGGTCGGGGCGATGGGCGAGGACCACGAGCAGAGGCAGGCTCGGCAGGCTCACGGCCAGGGAGGCGAGCCAGGTCAGCGACTCGGTGTCCACCCAGTGCGCGTCGTCGACCAGCAGGACCAGGGGCCGGGCGCGGTGCCGCTCGGCGAGCCGCGCGAGGACCCGGTCCAGGCCGTCCCGGACGCCCTGCGGGTCGGCGGGCGGCCCGCTGGGCGCGGCGATGCCGAGGGCGGGGGCGGCGACGTCGTACCAGTCGCCGAACAGGTGCCTGATCCGGTCGTCGCCGAGGTCGGCGAGGGCCGGCCGCAGTAACTGCCGTACGACGTGGAAGGGCACGGAGGTGACGGTTTCGCCGCCGCGTGCGCCGCGGACGGTGCACTGGCCCTCCGCGAGCCGGCGGACGGCGCCGAGCAGGGCCGTCTTGCCGATGCCGGCCTCGCCCCGGTAGATCAGCAGGCCGCCCGAGGCGGTGGTGCCGCACAGTGCCTCCACGGCGCGCGTGGCGGCGGCGAGCTCGGGCTCGCGTTCCAACAGCGGTACGGCAAGCCGGTGTTCCGGCCGGGACGGCAGCATCGCCTTCCCTCCCCCACGAGTACCCGACGAGTCCCCACACATCGTGGCAAGGTGAGCGTAGCCCCGTGCCCCGGGTGGCGGACATGGTTGGGACGGTACCCGCCGGACGGGTGACAATTGGGGCGTGAACAGGACGCGGAGGGACCGGGACGAGGAGGGGCGGGCGCGCAGCGCGCGCCCCAGGGACGGGCTGGGGCGCCCCCTGCCGTACGGCGAGGCGGGGGTGGAGCGGCAGCCCGAGGGGGTGGTGCGCCCACCGGCCGAGACGGTGCGGGAGGCGCAGCGGCTGCTGGATTCGGGGATGCCCTTCCACGCCCATGAGGTCTTCGAGGACGCCTGGAAGTCGTGTCCCAAGGAGCGGGAGGGCGAGCGGGAGCTGTGGCGGGGGCTGGCGCAGCTCGCGGTGGGCCTGACGCACGCCGCGCGCGGCAACACGGCGGGCGGGGCGCGGCTGCTGCTGCGGGGCGCCGACCGGATCGGGGCGTATCCGGACCGTCCGCACGGGCTCGACGTGGCCGGCCTGGTGGCGTGGGCGCGGGAGCTGGCGGGGCGGCTGGACGGGTCGGCGGACGGGGTGGATCCGGCGGCGGAGGCGCCGAGGCTCACGGCCGGCGGTCCCAGGTGAGGTGGAGTGCCTCGGGTGAACGGTGGATCAGGGTGGGCCGCATCACGACGTCCTGGCCCTCGGCGAGGCGCAGGCCGGGCAGGCGGCGGGCGAACAGCTCGACGGTGAGGCGCAGTTGGGCGCGGGCGAGGTGGGAGCCGGGGCAGCCGTGGGCGCCGTGGCCGAAGGCGACGTGCCGGATGTGCGGGCGGGTGAGGGACCGGGTGATGTCGAAGGTGTCGGCGCGCTCGTAGCGGGTCTCGTCGCGGTTTGCGGAGCCGTACGCGACGAAGAGCGTGGCACCGGCGGGCAGGTGGGTGCCGGCGAGGGTGACGGGGCGGGTGGTGGTGCGCCGGAAGCCCTGGACGGGGGTGTCGTGGCGGGCGGCTTCCTCGACGGCGGCGGGTATCAGTTCCGGCTTGGTGCGGAGGAGGTCCCACTGGTCGGGGCGGCTGAGGAGGTGGAGGAGAGCGGTGCCGATGAGGGCGGTGGTGGTGAGGTGGCCGGCGATGAGGAAGTTCTGGAGGGTGGAGACCAGTTCGTGGCGCTGGTCGAGGGTCAGCTCGCCGGTGCCGGGGGCGAGCGCGGTGACGAGCGCGGAGCACAGGTCGTCGCGGGGGCGGGCGCGCCGGTCACGTACGTAGCTGTCCAGGAGGTGCTGGAGGGCGACGACGTCCTCGGCGGCGGCGACCTGCTCGCTCTCGGTCAGTGGCCGGAACAGGAGCTGTTCGGCGCGGTGGCCGCCGTGCACGGCGGCCGGGACGTCGGCGGGGTCGAGGCCGAGGAGGCGGCCGACGACCGCGCCGGGGAGCTTTCGCGCGTACGCCGTCATCAGCTCGGTCCGGCCGTCGGCGGCGAAGCCGTCGACCAGCTCGTCGGCGACCTCGGCGGCGTACGGGAGGAGCGCGGCGACGCGGGCGGTGGACAGGCCGCTGTTGAGGGGGGCGCGGTGGCGCCGGTGGGCGGCGCCGTCGGTGGTGACGACGGTGGGACGGTTGCCCAGGCCCCGGGCGAGGACGGCGAGCGCGGCGGGTCCGGGCGTGACGTCGGGGCGCAGCGACTGGGCGGAGGAGAAGTCCTCGGGGCGCAGCAGCACCTCCCGGACGTCCGCGTCACGGGCCACGAGCCAGGCGTCCAGCTCCGGTACGTGGGTGAGGCCTTCGGCGCGCCGGGCACGTGAGTAGAGCGGGTACGGGTCGCGCTGGAGGGCGTCGAGCCCGGCGGGCGGGGCGGTGGGGCCGGAGTGGTCCATGCGGCGCCTCCTGGCGGAAGGGTGCGGGCACGGTGGGGCGGGTCCGGTCATGGTGCCCGAGGGGCGGGGCGCCGGGAAGACGGCCGGGTGGCCGTCAGGCGTCGACGGGGGCGATTCCGAGGGCCGGGAGGATCACCGCTTCCACGTACGCGGGGAGGGCGTCGGCCCCGCCGAACCGGTCCTCGAAGAGGCGCTCGATGCGCAGGACGCCGAGGAAGCCGGGCGCGACGAACGCGATGGCCGGGTTGTCGGCGGCGATCTCGCCCCGTTCGACGCCGCGCCGCAGCATCGCGTCGAACGCGGCGACCTCGGGGTTGATGACCGTTTCGCGCAGCGCCCGTCGCAGGTCGGGGTGCTGGAGGTAGGCCTGGCCGACGGCCTCCATCAGCTCGGTGTCGCGGCCCCGGCGGTCGGCGGCGGCGACGGCGGCCGCGCGGAGGTCGCCCGCCAGGGAGCCGGTGTCGATGCCGGTGAACAGGCTGCACCGGCTCTTGTCGAGCGCGGCCGTCACCAGCTGGGACTTGGTCTTCCACTGGCGGTAGAGCGTGGCCTTGCCGCACTTGGTGCGGGCGGCGACGCCCTCCATGGTCACGGCGTCGTAGCCGCCTTCCCGCAGCAGGTCGAGCACCGCCCCGTACAGCTCCATCTCCCGCTCCGGGCTGATCTTGCCGCGGCGCGCGGCGGCAGTGGCGGCCTGCGTGGACATCGGTTCCTCCACAAGGGGGCGCGGGGCGTCTGTGCCCGTACGAGAGTAGGCGCCGCTCAATCGAGACGCAAACGTATCGATACGTTTGCGTCTCGATAAAAACGGATCTACGCTCTCATTCGTTTGCTTCCGTTGTGATCTGTGAATGAGGCCGAGAATGGCTGCCGGCATAGCTGCTGCCGAGCCGGAGACGACCGATGCGCCGCGGCCGCCCCTGGTACGTGAACTGGTGCTGGTGGCGGCACTGTTCGTCGTCTACAAGTGCGGCCGGCTGTTCGCGAACGGGCACGAGGCCCGTGCGTTCGGCAACGCCGGCCGGGTGTGGGACCTGGAGCGGGCCGTCCACCTGCCGGGCGAGGGCGGGGTGCAGGGCCTGCTGCTGAACAGCGGGACGGTCGTCCATGCCGCCAACGCCTACTACGCGTGGGTCCACTTCCCGGCCACGGTCGCCTTCCTGGTCTGGCTGTACTGGCGCCGCCCGGCCCACTACCTGTGGGCGCGGCGCGCCCTGGCGCTGCTGACCGCCGCCGCGCTCGCCCTGCACCTGCTGGTGCCGCTCGCGCCGCCGCGCATGCTGGCCGCGGCGGGGCTCGTCGACACCGCGCGGGTCTACGGGCCGTCCGTGTACGGCGCCACTCCGGAGACGGACTCCATGGCCAACCAGTTCGCGGCGATGCCGTCGCTGCACTTCGGGTGGGCGCTGATGGTGGCGATCGGGCTGATCGCCGCCACGCGCGGCCGGTGGCGGGTGCTGTGGCTGCTCCACCCGCTCGTCACCCTGCTGGTGGTGGTCGGCACGGCCAACCACTACTGGCTGGACGCGCTGGTGGCCACGGTGCTGCTGGTCACCGCGCTGGTCCTCGTGCGGGTGCCCCCGGTACGGGCGGGGGCGGCGCCGCGATGAGGGCCACGCTGTTCGCCGTGCTGCTGTCGCTGGCCTCGGCCGCCGGGTACGCCCTGGCGGCGGTCGCCCAGTCGCGGCTGGCCAGGTCCTCCGAGGGCGCGCGGGCCCTGCTCGCCCGGCCGCTGTGGTGGTGGTCGGTCGGGCTGAACGCGGCGGGCGCGCTCACCCATGTCGCGGCGCTGCACTACGGGCCGCTCACCCTCGTCCAGCCGCTCGGCGCGCTCACGCTGGTCGCCGCGCTGCCGGTGGGGGCGTACTACGAGCGGCGGCGAGTGCGGCGGGCGGAGTGGCGCGGGGCGCTGTGGACGCTGGGCGGGCTGGTCGGCCTGGTCGCGGTGGTGGGCCCCGCGACACCGGGGGACGCGCTGTCACTGCCGGAGGCGCTGGCGGTGGCCGCGGTGACGGCGACGGGGATCGCCGCGCTGGTACGCCGCCGGGGGCGGGGCCTGGGGCTCGCGACGGCGTCGGGGCTCGCGTCGGGCGTGGCGTCGGCGCTGACGCAGACGGTCACCGCGTCGCTGGCGCGGGAGCTGCCCGGCGGGCCGATGACCTGGTGGCAGACTGTGCTGATGGCCGCGCTGGTGTCGGTGTTCGCCATGGGTGGGCTGCTGCTGTCGCAGGCGGCGTTCCGGGGCGGGCTCGCCGCGCCGCTCGCGGTGGTGAACCTGGCGAACCCGGCGGCGGCCGCCGTCATCGGCGTCACGCTGCTCGGCGAGACGTTCCGGGCGGGCCCGGCCGGCTGGCTGGTCGCGGCGGTCTCGGGTGCGGTGGCCGCACGGGGGGTGCTGCTGCTGACGGCCGGTCACCCGGCGCCGGTGCCCGCGCCCCGGGCGCCGGAAGCCGATCCCAGGCCGGTCACACCGTGAGCAGCTCGGCGAGCACGGCCGCGTGGCTGCGGTCCGGCTCCTTGGAGGCGGTGAGCAGCGTGAGCGGCCCCTTCCGGGCGAGTGCGCGCAGCCGGTCGAGCGCCTCGGCGGCCTCCGGCTCGGCGAGCTCTGCCTCGTAACGCCGCCGGAACTCCTCGTACGTCCCGGTGTCGTGGTACCAGCGCCGCAGCTCGGTCGACGGGGTGAGGGACTTGGGCCATTCGTCGACGTGGGCGTCCGCCTTGGCCAGGCCTCGCGGCCAGAGCCGGTCGACGAGGACCCGCACCCCGTCGCCCGGTTCGGCGGGGTCGTAGATGCGGCGGACCGTGGGACGGCGGGCGGCTCGCGTCATACCTCCAGGTTATGGGGCGAGAGGCATCGCCGCCGCGCCGCTGTCAGAGGCTGATGCGATGATCCCCCGAACGTCGCCGCACCGCCGCGAGGAGATCACCATGGGCACCTGGGACATCGGCCCTTTCGACAACGACACGGCGGCGGACTTCGCCCACACCCTGGACGAGACCGCCGAGGACGAGCGCGAGGTTCTCGTGCGGGCGACTCTGGCCCGCGCCGTGCGGGCCCTGGACCACCTCGAAGGCCCGGAAGGGGACGAGGCCGTCGCCGCCGCCGCTCTCGTCGCGGCGCAGTGCCCGGGTGGCGAGCCGGTCTGCGATGTCTACGGACCGGAGGAAACCCTTCCGGTCTTCGCCGCCGGTCTCCGGCCGCTTGCCGTGGAGGCCCTCGACCGGGTGGTCTCCGAGGCGTCCGAGCTCGCCGAACTCTGGGACGAGACCCCGGACGGTCCGGCATGGCGTGCGGTGATCGGCCGCCTCCGTGACGTTCTCGACCCTCCGGTCCCACCGCAGGAGGACATCCTCTTCGAGACGGTCGTCGCCTCCGGCCGCTTCCGCGACTGAGTACGTACCCGTCGGGCGAGTCCGGGCCGCCGTACGCGAAGTGCAGCTTGAGCGGCTCGGCGGCCGCTGCCGTCAGAGGGCGGGGGTGGGCCGAGCCGCTCGGGCGAGTTCGCGGCGGGCCTTCAGGAAGGGGCGGGGGCGGTCCACGGCGAGGACGGCCGTGGTGGCGCCGTCGCGTTCGTACCGGGCCAGGAAGCCTCCCCCGTCGATGGTGCCCTCGGCGATGCGGACGGTGTCGCCGTCCCGCCGCCGCCCCGCGAACTGGATGCGTGAGCCGTACTGGTCGGACCAGAAGTAGGGAAGGGACCGCGCGGTGGTGACGGTCCGCCCGGCGAGCAGGTTGCGTACGGCGACGGCGGGCTGTTCGGTGGCGCTGGTCCAGTGCTCGGCGCGCACACCGCCGACGCGGGCGACGTCGCCGACGGCCACGACCTGCGGCAGCGCGGTGACGCAGCCGTCGTCGCAGAGCACGCCGTCGCCGAGGGCGAGGGTGGAGCCCGCCAGCCAGGCGGTGTTGGGTACGGCTCCGATGCCGACGACGACCACGTCGGCGGGAAGCACGCGGCCGTCGCTCAGCTCGACGGCGCGGACGTGGCCCTCGCCGCGCAGGGCCGCCACGGACGCGCCGGTGATCAGCCGCGTGCCGCCGCGCGTATGCAGGGCGGCGCACACCCCGGCCATCTCGGGGCCGAGGTGGGGGACGAGCGGGAGCGGGGCGGCCTCGACGACGGTGACGTCGTGGCCGAGCGCGGCGCACGAGGAGGCCGTCTCGGCGCCGATGAAGCCGCCGCCGATGACGACGACCCGGCGCGGGCCGCCGGTCAGGTCCGCCCGCAGGGCGCGGGCGTCGTCGAGCGTACGGAGGGTGTGGACGCCGGCCGGGCCGGTGCCGCCGGGGAGCGGGCGGGCGGACGCCCCGGTGGCGATGACGACTCCGTCGGTGGAGACGATGCGCCCGCCGTCCAGGAGCAGGGTGCGGCCGCGCGGGTCCAGGCCGCGGGCACGGGTGCCGAGCAGCCACTGTGCGGCCAGGCCGGTCTCCTCCTCGGCGTCGGTGAGGGCGAGCCGGCCCTCGTCGGCGCGGTCGCCGGTGAGGAATTCCTTGGACAGGGGCGGGCGGTCGTAGGGGCGGTGCGGTTCCTCGCCGACGATGACGAGGCGTCCGTCGAACCCCTGGGCGCGCAGTTCGCGGGCGGTGTACAGGCCCGCGAGCGACGCGCCGACCACGGTCACGGTCTTCATGCCGCGGTGTCCTCCTGTGCGGCCGGGCGGACGTGGATGACGCCGTCGGTGACGACAACCTGGTGGGTGCGGACGGGGCGGCGGGCGGGAAGGCAGGTCGGCTGCCCGGTACGGAGATCGAATGAGGCGGCGTGGAGCGGGCATTCGACCAGACAGCCTTCCAGCCATCCCTCGGAGAGGGAGGCGTCCTGGTGGCTGCAGGTGTCGTCGATGGCGTACAGCTCTCCGTCGGCGTTGAACACCGCGATGGGCGGCGTGGTGTCGATGCGGACGGATTCGCCCGCGGGGAGGTCTTCGAGGCGGCAGACGGGAATCACGGGCACCCCTCTTGGTCCAGATTTCCAGGACTCTTGGGTAACATGACGTTCCACATGACGTTTCATATGGCGCACAAGGTCGCGCTGTGCGCAACAGAATCCGGTCGGGGCGCCTGCCGCGTCAAGGGCTTCCCGAAGATGCGGCCCGAAGAGGCCGCAAGGTGGTGAGAGTTGAGCTATGACCCGCAACCAGACAGTGGCTGATCAGACCGAGGAGACGCGGGAGCGGACACCCAAGGGCGCGGCGGGAGCGATCCAGTCGGTGGACCGGGCGGTGAGCGTACTGGAGATCCTCGCCCGGCACGGCGAGGCGGGCGTCACCGACATCGCCGACGAGCTCGACGTCCACAAGTCGACGGCCTTCCGGCTGCTCGGGGTGCTGGAGAACCGGGGCCTGGTCAGCCAGGCGCAGGACCGCGGCAAGTACTTCCTGGGGGCGGGCGTACTGCGCCTGGCGGGGGCGGCGGCAGTACGGCTGGACATCTCGCAGGAGGGCGCACCGGTGTGCCGGGAGCTCGCCGACGAGCTGGGCGAGACGGTCAACATCGCGGTGCTGGACGACGACGCGGCCGTCAACATCATGCAGGCGCGCGGCCCCGCGTCCGTCACGGCGCAGAACTGGCTGGGCAGACGCACCCCGTTGCACGCCACCTCCAGCGGCAAGGTGCTGCTCGCGCACCTGCCGGTCACGTTGCGGGAGGGGCTGCTGGCGCGGGCGCTGCCGCGGTTCACCGAGCACACGGTGACCAGCGCCGGGATGCTGCGCGGCGAGCTGGAGTCGGTGGTGGCGCAGGGGTTCGCCCTGGCGGCGGAGGAGCTGGAGCTGGGGCTGAACGCGGTGGCCGCGCCGGTGCGGGCCCACGACGGCAAGGTCACCGGCGCGCTGAGCGTGTCGGGGCCGGCGTACCGGCTGGAGCGGGACCGGCTGCCGGAGCTGGCGCGGCGCACGGTCACGGCGGCCGGCGAGCTGTCCCGGCGGATGGGGTACGGGATCTGACGTATCACCGGCAAGGGAAACGGGAAGCGGGGCCAGGGATCCACCTGGCCCCGCTTCTCCGTGTGTCCGGCGCGTTTCCCTGCCCGGGGTGGTTTTGCGCGTCGTTAACCCGCGCCTCTTGACGGCCACTTGTCGGCGTTCCCAGTATGTTCCCCGTCGCGCAACCCATAGCGCAGTGCGCAACAGCAGAGGAGTCTGTCGTGCCACATGAGGTCCGTGCCGTCGTCGCCGTGAAGAAGGGCGCACCCGTCGAGGTGCAGACGATCGTGGTGCCCGATCCGGGCCCCGGGGAGGTGCTCGTCTCCGTCCAGGCCTGCGGGGTCTGCCATACGGATCTGCACTACCGGGAGGGTGCCATCGACGACGACTTCCCCTTCCTCCTCGGCCACGAGGCGGCCGGCACCGTCGACGCCGTCGGCGACGGCGTGACGGGACTGGCCCCCGGCGACTACGTCGTCATCGCCTGGCGCGCCCCGTGCGGCGAGTGCCGGTCCTGCCGCCGTGGTCGCCCCTGGTACTGCTTCGACTCCCGCAACGCGGTGCAGCCGATGACCCTGTTGGACGGTACGCCGCTCTCCCCCGCCCTCGGCATCGGCGCGTTCGCCGAGAAGACGCTGGTCGCCGCCGGGCAGGCGGTGAAGATCGACCCGGCCGCCCGGCCCGAGGCGGCGGGGCTCATCGGCTGCGGGGTGATGGCCGGTTACGGTGCCGCCGTGAACACCGGCAACGTCGGCCGGGGCGACACCGTCGCCGTCATCGGCTGCGGCGGCGTCGGCAACGCGGCGATCGCGGGCGCCTCGCTCGCCGGGGCTCGGCGGGTGATCGCCGTCGACATCGACGACCGGAAGCTGGACGCGGCCACCCGGTTCGGGGCGACGCACACCGTCAACTCCCGTGGTACGGACCCGGTCGAGGCGGTGCGTGAGCTGACCGGCGGTTTCGGGGTGGACGTGGCGATCGACGCGGTCGGGCGGCCCGAGACGTACACACAGGCCTTCTACATGCGCGACCACGCGGGGCTGCTGGTGCAGGTGGGGGTGCCGGAGCCGGAGATGCGGCTGGAGCTGCCGCTGATCGACCTGTTCTCGCGGGGCGGCGCCCTGAAGTCGTCCTGGTACGGGGACTGCCTGCCGAGCCGGGACTTCCCGATCCTCATCGACCAGTACCTGAGCGGCCGGCTGGACATCGGCGCGTTCGTCACGGAGACGATCGCCCTGGAGGACGTCGAGGGCGCGTTCGCGAAGATGCACCGGGGCGAGGTCCTGCGCTCGGTGGTCGTCCTGTGAGCATCGCGCGTGCCGAGCGGGTCGTCACCTCCGGCACGTTCAGCCTCGACGGGGAGACCTTCGACGTCGACAACAACGTGTGGCTGGTGGGCGACGACGACGAGGTGCTGATCGTCGACGCCGCCCACGACGCGCCCGCCATCGTGGCGGCCGTCGCGGGCCGCCGGGTCACCGCCGTCGTGTGCACCCACGGCCACGACGACCACATCGGTGCGGCGCCCGCCCTCGCCGAGGCCACCGGGGCGCCCGTCCTCCTGCACCCAGCCGACCGTGAGCTGTGGGACACCGTCCACCCGGACCGCGCACCGGACGGAGACCTGCGCGACGGGCAGCGGCTGCTCGTCGCCGGGATCCGGGCGCGGGTGCTGCACACGCCCGGGCACACCTGGGGCAGCTGTGCGCTCCATGTGCCGTTCCTGGACGCCGTGTTCACCGGTGACACCCTCTTCCACGGCGGCCCGGGCGCGACCGGCCGCTCCTACTCGGACCGTCCGGCGATCCTCGCGTCGCTGCGCGGTCGGCTGCTGACCCTGCCGGGCGGCACCGTCGTCCACACCGGGCACGGCTCCGACACGACGATCGCCGCCGAGCGGCCGCACGTACCGGCCGCGCCATGAGCCACCCAAGGAGGGGCATGTCCAGCACGTCCCGAGCCAACCCCCGTGTCGTGGTGATCGGCGCCGGCATCGTCGGCTGCTCGCTCGCCGACGAGCTGACCGCCCGAGGCTGGACCGACGTCACCGTCCTCGACCAGGGCCCGCTCCCCGCCCCGGGCGGCTCCACGTCCCACGCGCCCGGGCTCGTCTTCCAGACCAACCCGTCCAAGACGCTCACGAGTTCGCCGCCTACACGGTCGAGAAGTTCAGCGCCCTGGAGGCCGACGGGGAGTCCTGCTTCCACCGGGTCGGCGGGCTGGAGCTCGCCACCACCGAAGAACGCCTCGCCGAACTGCACCGCAGGGCCGGGTACGCGGCCTCCTGGGGCGTGCGCGGCGAGGTGGTCCGGCCGTCCCGCTGCAAGGAGCTGTGGCCGCTGCTCGACGAGACCAAGGTCCTCGGCGGCTTCCACACCCCCGGCGACGGGCTCGCCCGCGCCGTCCTCGCCTGCCGGGCCCAGATGGTACGGGCCGAGGCGCGCGGCGCCCGGTTCCTGGAGCGGCACACCGTCACGGGCATCGAGCGGGAGGCCGGCCGGGTGACCGGCGTCGTCACCGACCGGGGCGCCTTCCCAGCCGACCACGTCGTCTCGGCCGCCGGTTTCTGGGGCCCGGTCGTGGGCCGCATGGCCGGCGTGGACGTGCCGCTGCTCCCCCTCGCCCACCAGTACGTCACCACGGGCCCGCTGCCGGAACTGGCCGGCGCCCGTGCAGAAGCCTCCCGGCCCATCCTCCGCTTCCAGGACCGCGACCTGTACTTCCGCGAGCACACCGACCGCATCGGCATCGGCAGCTACGCGCACCGGCCGCTGCCCGTCGACCCGTGCACCGTCCCGGCGTACGACGAGGCGCCCGACACGCCCAGGAGGATGCCGTCCTCGTACCCCTTCACGCCGGAGGACTTCGCGCCGAGCTGGAAGGACTGCGCCTGGCTGCTGCCCGCGCTGGGGAAGGCCGACATCCAGGAGGGCTTCAACGGGGTCTTCTCCTTCACGCCCGACGGGATGCCGGTCCTCGGCGAGTCGCGCTCCCTGCGCGGCTTCTGGCTCGCCGAAGCGGTCTGGGTGACGCACTCGGCGGGTGTCGCGAAGGCCGTCGCGGAGTGGATGGTCGAGGGGCGGCCCCGCACCGACGTCCACGAGTGCGACCTCACCCGCTTCGAGGACGCCCAGCGCTCCCCGGCGTACGTCCGTGAACGCGGTTCACAGCGATTCGTCGAGGTGTACGACGTCATCCATCCCCTCCAGCCCATGGAGCGGCCACGCCCGCTGCGCGTGAGCCCCTTCTACGCCCGGCAGTGCGAGCTGGGCGCGTCCTTCCTGGAGGGCGGCGGCTGGGAGCGGCCCCATTGGTACGAGGCGAACGCCCCGCTCGCCGAGGGCCTGGACCTGCCGGAGCGGGACGCCTGGTCGGCCCGCCACTGGTCGCCGGTCGCCGCCGCCGAGGCGAAGGCCACCCGCGAGAAGGTGGCGCTGTACGACATGACCCCGCTACGCCGGCTGGAGGTCACCGGCCCCGGCGCCCTCGCCTTCCTCCAGCGCATGACCACCAACAACCTCGCCAAGAAGCCGGGCGCGGTGACCTACACCCTGCTCCTGGACGAGTCCGGTGGCATCCGCTCGGACCTCACCGTGGCGCGGCTCGCGGAGGACCGGTTCCAGATCGGCGCCAACAGCCGCGCCGACGAGGACTGGCTGCTGCGGCACGCGCCGGACGACGTACGGATCCGTGACATCACCTCCGGGACCTGCTGCATCGGTGTGTGGGGGCCGCTCGCCCGGGACCTCGTACAGCCGCTGACCCGCGACGACTTCTCGCACCGGGGCTTCGGCTACTTCCGGGCCAAGGAGACGTACATCGGGCACGTCCCGGTGACGGCGATGCGGCTGAGTTACGTGGGTGAGCTGGGCTGGGAGCTGTACACCAGCGCCGACCTGGGGCTGCGGCTCTGGGACACCCTGTGGGAGGCCGGGCGGGAGCACGGTGTCGTCGCCGCCGGGCGGTCCGCCTTCAACAGCCTGCGCCTGGAGAAGGGCTACCGGTCGTGGGGTCACGACATGACCGGCGAGCACACCCCGTACGAGGCGGGTGTCGGCTTCGCCGTCCGCATGGACAAGGGGGACTTCGCCGGGCGCGCCGCGCTGGAGAAGGCCGGGGAGCCGCGCCGGAGGCTCACCGCCCTGCTGCTGGACGACCCCGCGTCCGTCGTGCTCGGCAAGGAGCCGGTGTTCGTCGACGGGGAGCCCGCCGGGTACGTGACGAGCGCCGCGTACGGCTACACGCTCGGCCGCTGCGTCGCGTACGCCTGGCTGCCGCCGCTGGCCACGGGCACGGCCGTGCACGTGGAGTACGCCGGGCGGAAGGTGCCGGCGACGGTCGCCGACGAGCCGCTGTTCGACCCGGAGATGAGCCGTATCCGCCGCTAGGCGCCATGGAGGCCGAAAAGATGTCACCCACCTATGACGTGATCGTGGTCGGCCTGGGCGGGATGGGCAGCGCCGCCGCCCACCACCTGTCCGCGCGCGGCGCCCGGGTGCTGGGCCTGGAGAAGTTCGGCCCCGTGCACAACCGGGGCTCCAGCCACGGCGGTTCACGCATCACCCGCCAGTCGTACTTCGAGGACCCGGCGTACGTACCGCTGCTGCTGCGCGCCTATGAGCTGTACGGACAACTGGAGCGGGACACGGGACGGGACATCGCCACGCTGTGCGGCGGGGTGATGCTCGGCCACCCGGAGTCCCGTACCGTCGCCGGTTCGCTGCTGTCGGCCGAGCGGTGGGGTCTGCCGCACGAGATGCTGGACGCCAAGGAGATCCGCCGCCGGTTCCCCACGCTCACCCCGGGCGACGACGAGGTGGCGCTGTACGAGGCGCGGGCCGGGCTGCTGCGGCCCGAGAACACGGTGGCCGCCCACCTCCAGCTGGCCACGCGCGCGGGGGCCGACCTGCACTTCGAGGAGCCGCTGCTGCGCTGGGAGCCGTACCGCGACGGGGTACGCGTCCACACCGCCGAGAACACCTACACGGCCGGGCAGCTGGTGATCTGCCCCGGCGCGTGGGCGCCGCGGCTGCTGACCGACCTGGGGGTGCCGTTCACGATCGAGCGGCAGGTCATGTACTGGTTCCAGCCGGAGGGCGGCACCGAGCCCTTCCTGCCCGGGAACCACCCGATCTACATCTGGGAGGACGCGGACGACGTCCAGATCTACGGGTTCCCGGCGATCGACGGGCCCGAGCTGGGCGCGAAGGTCGCCTTCTTCCGCAAGGGCACCGTCTGCACCCCGGAGACCATCGAGCGGACCGTACACGATTTCGAGGTGGCGGCGATGGCCGAGCAGGCCGCCAGACTGATCCCGGCCCTCCCCGGCCGGTTCCTCAAGGCCGCGACCTGCATGTACTCGAACACCCCCGACGAGCACTTCGTGATCGCCCGCCACCCCCGGCACCCGGAATCCGTGACCGTCGCGTGCGGCTTCTCCGGGCACGGCTTCAAGTTCGTGCCGGTCGTCGGCGAGATCGTGGCCGACCTGGCGCTGACCGGCACCACGGACCATCCCATCGAGCTCTTCCACCCCCGGCGCCTCACCGCCGCGCCCGCCTAGGAGCCCGCCGTGACGACAACACCCCTGTCCCCCAGCCTGATAGCGACGCTCCCCGGCCACTACTACACCGACCCGGACGTCTTCCGGCAGGAGCAGGAGCGGCTCTTCGAGTCCCTGTGGTTCTGCGCGGTCCGCGGCGCCGACCTCGCCAGGCCCGGCGCGTTCCGGACCGTCCAGGTCGGCCGCGAGAGCGTCATCGTCACCCGCGACCGGGCCGGTGAGCTACGCGCGTTCCTCAACATCTGCCGGCACCGGGGCGCCCGCCTGTGCCTGGAGGAGGCGGGAGAGGTGCGCCGCAACCTCCAGTGCCCGTACCACGCCTGGACCTACGACCTGGACGGCCATCTGGTCGCCGCGCCGAACCTGACGAAGATGCCGGACATCGACCGCACCGCGTACGGCCTGGTGGCGGTGCGCCTGCGCGAGTGGCTCGGCTACGCGTGGGTGTGCCTGGCCGACGAGCCGCCGTCGTTCGAGGAGACGGTGATCGGCGCGGCGGTGGAGCGGCTCGGCGACGCGGCGTCCATCGAGCGCTACCGGGTCGAGGACCTGGCGCTCGGCCGCCGCGTCACCTACGACGTGAAGGCGAACTGGAAGCTGATCGTCGAGAACTTCATGGAGTGCTACCACTGCGCGACGATCCATCCGGAACTGACCGATGTGCTGCCGGAGTTCGCGGAGGGCTACGCGGCGCAGTACTACGTCGGTCACGGCGCCGAGTTCGGCGACGGCATCGAGGGCTTCACGGTCGACGGCAGCGCGGGGTTCGCGAAGCTGCCCGAGGTCACGGCCGACCAGGACCGGCGCTACTACGCGATCACCGTCAAGCCGACGGTCTTCATCAACCTGGTCCCCGACCATGTGATCCTGCACCGGATGTTCCCGCTCGCCGAGGACCGCACGGTCGTGGAGTGCGACTGGCTGTACGCGCCCGAGGTCGTCGCCTCGGGCGCGGACGTGTCCAAGTCGGTGGAGCTGTTCCACCGGGTCAACGTCCAGGACTTCGACGCGTGCGAGCGCACCCAGCCGGCGATGGCGTCCCGCGCCTACCGGTCCGGTGGCGTGCTCGTGCCGACCGAGCACCACATCGGGATCTTCCACGCCTGGCTGACCGAGCACCTGGGAGGCGCCTCTCATGCCTGACCTGTTCATCGGCGGGACGTGGAGGAGACCCCGCGACGAGCGCACCCGGCAGATCCGCTGCCCGGCCGACTCCACGCTCGTCGGTGAGGTCGACGAGGCGGGCGGCAAGGACACGGCGGACGCCATCGCCGCCGCGCGGCGCGCCTTCGACGAGGGCCCGTGGCCGCGCACGCCCGCCGCCGAGCGCGGGGACCTGCTGCTGCGCGTCGCCGACCTCCTCGTACGGGACAGGGAGGCGCTGGCGCGCGCGGAGTCGCTGGACACCGGCAAGCGGCTGGTGGAGAGCAGGTACGACCTCGACGACGTGGTGGCGTGCTTCCGGTACTTCGGGCGGCTGGCCGCGACGGAGACCGGGCGGGTCGTGGACACGGGGTCGGCGGCGGCCGAGAGCCGGGTGGTGTACGAGCCGGTCGGGGTGTGCGGGCTGATCACGCCGTGGAACTACCCACTGCTCCAGACGGCGTGGAAGGCCGCCCCGGCGCTGGCGGCCGGCAACACCTTCGTCCTCAAGCCGAGTGAGCTGACCCCGCACACCGCGATCCATCTGATGCGGCTACTGGTGGAGGCCGGGCTGCCGGACGGCGTCGCCAACCTGGTCCTCGGGGCCGGTCCGGAGGCGGGTGCTTCGCTCGCCGACCATCCGGACGTGGACCTGCTGTCCTTCACCGGGGGTCTCGCCACCGGCCGTCGGCTGATGGCGGCGGCGGCCGGGACGGTGAAGAAGGTCGCGCTGGAACTGGGCGGCAAGAACCCGAACATCGTGTTCGCGGACGCCGACTTCGAGGCGGCGGTGGACATGGCGCTGACGGCGGTGTTCCTGCATTCGGGGCAGGTGTGCTCGGCGGGGGCGCGGCTGCTGGTGGAGGACGCGCTCCACGACCGGTTCGTCGACGAGGTCGTACGCCGGGCCGGGGAGATCCGGCTGGGCGGGCCGTTCGACGAGCGGGCGCGGACGGGGCCACTGATCTCGGCCGCGCACCGGGCGAAGGTCGAGGCGTATGTGGCGGCCGGGCTGGCCGAGGGGGCGGTGCTGCGCTGCGGCGGGGCACGGCCCGAAGGCCCGGCGTACGAGGACGGGTTCTACTACCTGCCGACGGTGCTGGACGAGTGCCGGGCGGAGATGTCGGTGGTACGGGAGGAGTCGTTCGGGCCCGTCCTGACGGTGGAACGTTTCCGCGACGGTGACGAGGACGGGGCCGTACGGCTCGCCAACGACACCGTCTACGGGCTGGCGGGCGCGGTGTGGACCTCCGACGAGGGCGGGGCGGCGCGCGTGGCGGCGCGGCTGCGCCTGGGCACCGTGTGGATCAACGACTACCACCCCTATCTGCCGCAGGCCGAGTGGGGCGGGTTCAAGCAGTCCGGTACGGGGCGCGAGCTCGGGCCGGCGGGCCTCGCCGAGTACCGCGAGGCGAAACACATCTGGCGCAACACCGCGCCCGCACCGCAGGGCTGGTTCGCCTGACCCGACGCCCTCTCCCCCATCAGGAGTCGCTCATGACGTCTGCCCCACCACGACACCACACCGACGACACCGACGACAACGCCGACAACGCCGAGCTGGCCGAGTTCGGCTACCGCCCCGAGCTCAAGCGCACGCTCGGCAACTTCCACACCTTCGCCGCCGGGATCTCGTACATCTCCATCCTCACCGGCACCTTCCAGCTCTTCTACTTCGGTTACGCCAGCGGCGGCCCCGCCTACTGGTGGTCCTGGCCCATGGTGTTCGCCGGCCAGTTCATGGTGGCGCTGTGTTTCGCGGAGCTGGCCGCCCGCCATCCGGTGGCGGGGAGCATCTACAACTGGTCGAAGCGGCTGGGCAATCCGCACGTCGGGTGGCTGGCGGGCTGGATGATGCTCATCGCCTCGATCGTGTCGATCGCGGCCGTCGCCCTCGCCTATCAGCTGACACTGCCTCAGATATCGTCCGCCTTCCAGTTCGTCGGGGACGGTACGGGGACGTACGACGTGGCGACCAACGCGGTCGTGCTGGCGGCCGGGCTGATCCTGTTCACCACACTCGTCAACGCCTTCGGTGTGAAACTGATGGCCCGGATCAACACCGCCGGGGTCTTCATCGAACTGATCGCCACGGTCGTCCTGATCGTGCTGCTCGCGGTCAACGTCGTACGCGGCCCGCAGGTCGTCACCGACACGGCCGGCACCGGCTCGGGGCAGACGTTCGGCTACCTGGGCGCGTTCCTGATCGCCTCGCTGGCCTCGGCGTACGTCATGTACGGCTTCGACACGGCGGCCTCGCTGGGCGAGGAGTCCCTGGACCCGTCGCGCAACGCGCCGCGCGCCATCATCCGGGCGATCGTCGCGTCCTTCGTGCTGGGCGGGCTGATCCTGCTGCTGGCGCTGATGAGCGTGTCGAGTCTGCGGGGCGAGCGGCTGTCGACGGAGGGGCTCCAGTTCGTCGTCCTGGACGTGCTCGGGCCGACGGCGGGCAAGGCGATGCTGTGGTGCGTGCTGATCGCGGTCACCGTGTGCGCGCTGGCCGTCCACACGGCGGCGGTCCGGCTGGCGTTCGCGATGGCCCGGGACAACAACCTCCCGGCGTCGGCGCGGCTGGCGAAGGTGAGCCCGCGCTTCAGTACGCCGGTCCTGCCGACCGTGATCATCGGGGTGCTGGCGCTGGCGATCCTGGTGGTCAACATCCGCCAGCCGCAGATCTTCACCGTGGTCACCAGCATCGGCATCATCATGATCTACCTGGCGTATCTGCTGGTCACCGCGCCCATGCTGGTGGCACGGCTGCGCGGGAGGTGGCAGCCGGCGGAGGGCAGGTTCTCGCTGGGGCGGTGGGGTCTGCCGGTGAACGTCCTGGCCGTGCTGTGGGGCGCGGTGATGACGCTGAACCTCATCTGGCCGCGCGCCGCCGTCTACAACGCCGCCGCGCCCTACCACTGGTACCTGCGCTGGGGCGCCGTCCTGTTCGTCGGGGCGATCGCGGTGGGCGGCTTCGCCTACTACTGGTTCGTGCAGCGGCACCGTACGGGTGTGCTGGCCGAACACGCCGCCGCACCCGCTGCGGTGAAGGAGGTCATCCCCTCATGAACGAGGAGTTCGACTACGTCGTCGTGGGCGGCGGGACGGCCGGCAATGTCGTCGCCGCGCGGCTGAGCGAGGACCCGTCCGTCACGGTGTGCGTCCTGGAGGCGGGGCCCAGCGACGTCGGGGACGACGACATCCTGCGGCTGGAGCGCTGGATGGGCCTGCTGGAGTCGGGCTACGACTGGGACTACCCGGTCGAGCCGCAGGCGAACGGCAACAGCTTCCTGCGGCACGCCCGCGCCAAGGTGCTCGGCGGCTGTTCGTCGCACAACTCGTGCATCGCGTTCTGGGCGCCGGCGGAGGACCTGGACGACTGGGCGGCGGGCTGTACGGGGTGGAGCGCGGCCGACCTGTTCCCGCTGTACCGGCGGCTGGAGAACAACGACGCGCCGGGCGACCACCACGGCCGCACCGGCCCGGTGAAACTGCGCACCCTCAAGGGCGGTGACCCGTGCGGGGCGGCGCTGCTGGAGGCCTGCGCCCAGGCGGGCATCCCCACCACACCGTTCAACACGGGGACGACCGTGATACGGGGCGCGGGCTGGTTCCAGATCAACGCGGACGAGAACAACGTCCGCCAGTCGTCGTCGGTGGCGTACCTCCACCCGGTCATGGGCAGGCGGCCGAACCTGGAGATACGCACCGGGGTGCGGGCCAAGCGGCTCCTCTTCGACGGCCGCCGCTGCACCGGGGCCGCGTACCTGGACCCCGACCTGATCCGTACGAGGGCGGTACGCGCCCGGCGCGAGGTCGTCGTGTCGTGCGGCTCCATCGACACGCCGAAGCTGCTGATGCTGTCGGGCATCGGGCCGGCGGAGCATCTGCGCGAGGTGGGCGTGGACGTGCTCGTCGACTCCCGGGGCGTCGGTGAGAACCTCCAGGACCACCCCGAGGGCGTGATCATGTGGGAGGCGAAGCAGCCGATGACCACCACGTCCAGCCAGTGGTGGGAGGCGGGCATCTTCTACGACACCGAACCGGGCCTGGACCGGCCGGACCTGATGTTCCACTACGGATCGGTGCCGTTCGACATGAACACCGTCCGGCACGGCTACCCGACGTCCGAGAACGCCTTCTGCCTCACGCCCAACGTCACCCGGGCCAGGTCGCGCGGCACCGTGCGGCTGCGGACCCGGGACTACCGGGACAAGCCGGTGGTCGACCCCCGGTACTTCACGCACGAGCACGACGTGCGGGTGATGACGTACGGCCTGAAGCTGGCGCGCCGGATCGCCGCGCAGCCCGCCCTCGCGGGGTGGGCGGGCGCCGAACTGGCGCCGGGGCCCGGCGTCCACGGCGACGACGAGCTGCTGGACTACATCCGCACCACCCACAACACCGTCTACCACCCGGCCTGCACGGTGCGGATGGGCGCCGACGACAATCCGCTGGCGCCGCTGGACGCGCGGCTGCGGGTCAAGGGCGTGGCGGGGCTGCGGGTCGCGGACGGTTCGGTGATGCCGGACCTGGTCACCGTCAATCCGTGCATCACGACGATGGTGATCGGTGAGAAGTGCGCGGACCTGCTGGTGGCGGACCGCTGAGAGTCCTGTGCGGCGAGGTCCCGGACCGGCGGCCGGCCCGGGACCTTCGCGCGGCGCCGGTCGGACGCCGCCGGTCGGACGCCCTGGTCGGACGCCGCCGGTCGGACGCCCCGGTCAGACGCGCTGCCACAGACCCGGCGCGCCCGAGGGCCGCCAGCCGGACTGGGCCTGGTGCGACTGGAGGCACCGGTAGGAGATCCCGCCGTACGTGACCTGGTCACCGACGCGGTAGACCTTGCCCACGGCCCAGGTGCCGCCCGCCTTCCCGGAGTCGCCCGGGTCGGTGGCGTTGGTCTTCAGCGTCAGCCCGTACTCCTGGAGCATCGGGTTGACCGGCTGGTGGAAGGTGGTGCCGCCGTCCTTGCAGTTCCCGGAGCCGCCGGAGGTGACGCCCTGCGCCTGGGTGCCGGAGATGTACGGGCCGCCCGAGTCGCCCGGCTCGGCGCAGACCGTGGTGCGGGTCAGGCCCTTCACGGTGCCCTGGAGGTACGACACGCTGGTGTTGTGCTGCTCGATCGTGCC
This sequence comes from Streptomyces sp. CB03234, assembly GCF_001905885.1. Lineage (GTDB taxonomy): Bacteria > Actinomycetota > Actinomycetes > Streptomycetales > Streptomycetaceae > Streptomyces. Next base: position 209,105 of record NZ_LIYH01000009.1, read on the forward strand.
GCAGTGCCAACCGGTGGTGGAGCCGGACCGGCAGATCGACGCGCCGACGAGGGCCTCGGCCGAGCCGGCGACCTCGACGTTCTGCTCGCCCTGCCCCTTGATGTACGCCGTCGCCGTCCAGTCTCCGTTGGCGCCCACCCAGGCCATGTCCTTGCCTGGGAAGGTGGACGCCTTGAAGGCGCCCTGGGCGACCTTGTTGTGGCCCATGGTCGCGGCGCCGGCCTGGCCGCAGTGCCCGGCCGTGGCGAAGCCCTGCTGGGTGCCGGAGGTGACGGCGAAGCCGACGGAGCAACGGCTGTTGCCGATGTAGTAGGCGTCGCCACCACGGATGTCGTGCGCGGCCAGCGGGCGCGGCCGTTCGGTGGTCGCCTTGACCTGGACGAGGGTGCGGTCGACCCCGGTGGCGGTGAGGAAGACGTCGGCGGCGGACGCCTTGGCGGCCTCCAGCGTCACGCTGTTGGTGCGGAGGTCGACGTACCAGACGGGGGCGTCGGTGGTCTTCGTACGGACGGAGCCCTGGTCCAGCTTGGCCTTGGCGGCCTCCAGCTGCTTGAGGGTGTGGCGGACGACCTTGGCCTCCGCGCCGCCCGCCTTGATGGCGGCGGTGTCGGCGGCGCTGGTGGTGGCGACGGTGAGGGTGCCGGAGACCGGTCCGGTCACCCATGCCCCGGCGAACCGGTCGCCGAGGTCGTTCTGGAGGCGGCCGGCCCGTGCGCCCGCCTCGGCCTCGTTCCTCAGCCGGGTCTCGGCCTGCTCACGGGTCAGGCCCAGGTCGCGCTGCATGGCGTCGAGCAGCGCGGGGGACGGCTTGTCGGCTCCGAGGGTCCCGGCCACCGAGGGGGTGGACGGCGGCGCGGGCGCCTCGGCGGCGACCACGCCGGGCGAGCCGGCCAGCACGAGCGCGCCGACGGCGGTCAGGGTGGCGCACGCGGCTGTGGCGTGTCTGTGGAGCATCGGGTGTCACCTCTGTTCGGGGGTCTCTTCCGGGGAAGACGTGCCGAACCGTAGGTGTTTCCGAAAGGACGTCCGACCATGTCGGATTAACGTTTCTTCGGCTTTATGGGAGACATGGGCGCCCGCCAAGCGGCGTAACGCCACCCGGACGTCACCGCACCCCGCGTACGGGATCCGTACGCGGGGTGCCGTGGTGGGTACTCAGGAACCGGCGGGCGGCGTAACCGGCGTGTCCTGGTGGATGACCCGCGACCGCGTGAGGAGCCGGCCGTCGACCCGGACCAGGACGTCGTCGACGGTGAACGTCGGCTGGAAGGTGACGTTCCCGTCCCGGTCGGTCTGCGTGACGAGCGTGTAGTACGAGACCCGCAGCGTGTCCGCGTCCGCCGGGTCGGTGTCGATCAGCAGGTGGTCGAACCAGTGGCGCACGGCGATGTCCCGGTAGCGCGGCAGGGCGGCCCGCATCCCGGCGATCATCTCCGCCCGGCCACGCTGCCGCCGGCCGCCCGCGTGCACGACTTCCCCGTCGTCGGTGAAGGTGTCGGCGAACCCCTCGATGTCGAGGGCGTCGACCCGCCGCATCTGCTGGGCGTAGAACGTCTGAACCTCGGCGTAGACATCTCCGGTGACCTGGTGCCGGAGTGTCCCGACCGGCTGAGGCATGGCAACTCCTCTCGAGACGCCGCCCTCGTGGCCGCGCGACTGCCCCCAGGCTGCCGACCGCGCCTGCAGCGCCGCTGGAGACCTGCTCGGCCACCAGGCGGCGCGTGCCGTGACCGGACCGCGGCCGCGTGCCGTCCGCCGGCGCGCGGCAGGGCCCCGCCGGTCGCGTCCGGTTCCCGTGGGCGTGCCGCCTCGGCGTCGCGCCGCGCGGAGGACTCGGCGCCGGGCGGCCAGGCGTCGTACCGCGTCAGGACCGCCGCCGGGTCCGACGGCGCCCCGCGGGCACGGGCCGTGGCGTACGGCTCAGCGGGCGGCCCGCTGCTCGTACCCGACCAGCCGGACGCAGACGGCGAGTCCCTCGATCGCCTGCTCCAGCTCCGCGAGACCGGGGTAGCTGGGCGCGATCCGGATGACCGCGTCGCGCGGGTCGTCGCCGTACGGGTGCGTGGCGCCGGCCGGGGTCAGCACGATGCCCGCCTCGGCGGCACGGCGTACGACCTCCTTGGCGCAGCCGTCCGGCACCTGGAGGGTCACGAAGTACCCGCCCTTGGGCGAGGTCCAGGCGGCGAGGCCGGTGCCGCCGAGCTCGGCGTCCAGGATCCGCGCCACCGCCTCGAACTTGGGCTGGAGAAGGGCGCGCTGGCGCTCCATGTGGGCCGCCACCCCGTCGGCGTCCCGCAGGAACATCACGTGCCGCAGCTGGTTGACCTTGTCGGGGCCGATCGACCGCTTGGCGTTGTTGGCCAGCAGCCACTTCAGGTTCGCGGGGGACGAGCCGAAGAAGGCGACGCCCGCGCCCGCCGCGGTGATCTTCGAGGTGGAGCCGAACACGAACGCCCGGTCGGGATTGCCGGCCCCGTCGCAGGCGGCGAGCAGATCGGCGATCTCGACGGGCTCGTCGGTGAGGTGGTGGACGGCGTACGCGTTGTCCCAGAAGATCCGGAAGTCGGGCGCGGCGGTGCTCATCGAGGCCAGCCGCGCCACGGTCGCGTCGCTGTAGCAGACACCGTCGGGGTTGCTGTACTTCGGTACGCACCAGATGCCCTTGACCGCCGGGTCGTCGGCGACAAGCCGCTCCACGGCGTCCATGTCGGGGCCGTCGGCGGTCATCGGCACCGGGATCATGTCGATGCCGAACCGCTCGCAGAGCGCGAAGTGCCGGTCGTAGCCGGGCACCGGGCACAGGAACGCGATCCGTTCCTGGTCCACCCAGCGCGACTCCGCGCCGGGGACCGCGCTCAGCAGGGCGTGGACCAGGCAGTCGTGCATCAGCTCCAGGCTGGAGTTCCCCGCCGCGAGCAGTTGCCCGGCCGGCACCTGGAGGACCCCCGCGAAGATCTCCCGGAGCTCGGGCAGCCCCTGGAGCCCGCCGTAGTTCCGTACGTCCGTGCCGTCGGCGGCGGTGTACCGCCCGCCGGGCAGGGCCAGCAGCTCCTCGGAAAGGTCGAGCTGCTCCGGTGCCGGCTTGCCCCGGGTGAGGTCGAGCGAGAGCCCGCGTCCCACGAGGTCCTGGTAGTCCTGGCGGGCGCGCTCGAGCAGCCCGGTCAGCGCGTCGGGGCTCAGCTCGGTGGTCATGGTGTGTCCTCTCGCAGGTACCGCGTTCGATCGGGTGGCGCCTGCCGAGGATACAAACCGGTGCGGTGAGCACCTCACCGGCGAGCCGCACCCGGCCGCCTCACCCGTCCGCCGCGCCCACCGCCCCGGCCGCGCGGCGCGGGCGCAGGCGCTGCACCCGGCCGGACACATCGGGACGGGACCGCCGGGCGGGCCGCACCGACGCCTCGGGGGTGCCGATGTCCAGAGCGCCCAGGAGCCGTTCCCCCGGGCCGACGCCCAGCAGCTCCCGGGCCCCGGGGCTCTCGCACAGCCGTCCGGTGCGCCAGATGCTGCCGAAGCCCCGCGCATGGAGCAGCAGCATCAGGCCGTAGGCGACGGAACTGGCCGCGGCCAGCTGCTCCCATTCCGGAACCCTGTGTTCCGCGGTGGGGGAGAAGACGAGCACCGCTTTGAGGGGCACGGTGGTGTCGGCACCCCGGCGCCGGGAGCCGGGGTCCGCCTCCGCCGCCAGGCGGGCACCGAGTTCCTCCAGGGCCGTGTCGCGCAGCATGATCCAGCGCCAGGGTCGCAGTCCGCCGTGGTCGGGGGCGGCCGCGGCGCCTTTGAGCAGATAGGTGAACTCGGCGTCGGAGGGGGCCGGGGCGCGCAGTGTGTGGACGCTGCGCCGAGTGAGGATGGCCGTCATCACGTCCATGGCGTCACGTCCACCGGACGAGGTCGGCGCCGATCAGGCCGGTGAAGCAGGTGAGCAGCAGCCTGCCGCGGGGCGTGTCGGCCCCGCCGCCGAGGACGGCGTGCACCAGGTTCCCGTTGATCACACAGAGGTCCCCGGTCTCCACCGGGATCTCCAGGCTGGGGTGGTCCGCGAGGAGTTCCGGAGGATAGGGATAGCCGCTGTGCGTGAGGCCGAGCTCCGCGCGCGTGGCGTCGTCGGGAGCGACGTTCCACATCCGCAGCTGCCCGGTGTCGCCGGGCACGTGGGGGTAGACGTTCACGGCCATGACACGGCGGACGTCCTGGACCTCGAACCCGGTCTGCAGCGGGTCGCTCAGTTGGGCGAGGTCCTCGTGCGGCAGCAGGAGGTACTCGCCGGTGTTGTTCCAGCACACCGCCTTGGAGCCGGCCGCGGAACGGCCGCCGTGGGCGGCGAGGCGGGCTCGTGCCACGGCGCCCTCCGCGACGAGCGCGGCGAGCAGCGTCTCGATGGGATCGTCCGCGTCCTGGTAGAGCGCCCGCACGGCGTCGGCGGTGCTCTCGACGTCCGCCAGGTACGCGTCGGTGTCCTTGTCGATGTGCGAGGCGCCGACCAGATACGCCTCCACCCCGTCGGCGCCCTCGCCGTGTCGCGGTGTACGCCCGGGAGATCGCCGGAAGTTGCGGGTGATGGCCTCGCAGTGGCGGGCGGGGACGAAGCCCGGCACCCGGTAGGCCGCCAGCCGGCCGTGCAGGACGTCGAGCACCTTGCCGGTGTCGAGCCGCCCCGGCGTCTCGCACACCGTGAACCGGTCCGCGGGCAGGGCCTCGCCCGTGATCCGCGGGGTGACCGTTTCGGCGATCAAGGTTCCTCCCTGTGGGTCTGCGCTGCGTCCAGGTCCCTCCGATCATGACCGGCGGTCCCGGTCGGGAGCCGACGTCCGGCTGCTCGCCCGCCCTGTCCGACACCGCACGTCGGGGGCACGGCCACGGGGCGGCACGGGGGACGGTACGGTCTTGGTACGGAACTGCGCGCGGTCTGCGCGCGGTCTGCGCGCGGTCTGCGCGCGGTGCCGCGGCCTGTGCGCGCCGACGCTCTCCCGGCGCCCGACGCGCCCCGCGCCCGGGAGACGGCCGCGAGGCTCCCCTTCCCCGTAGCGGACCCACTGCTCGGCCGCAGCCACGGCGTCTACCAGGGCGACCACCGGTGTCCGAGTGCCCATCAGGTGCCCGCGCCCCGTCAGCCGGACCCGTCAGCATCGATGCGTCGCCCATCCCGCGTCCGAAAGGATCGCCATGCCTGGCAACATCGTTCTCAACGCCGATGCCCGCGACGTGATACAGACCCTGACCGACGTCGGTGAACACCTGGTGGCCGGAAGCACCCTCTCCGGCATCCTGGGCGTCGGGCCCGAGGACTGGGCCCGCTTCGCACGGAACTGGGACGACCTCTGCCTCGACACGTTCATGGCGGACGGCGGTACGTACCGCTCCCGCCGTTACGGACGGTTCGAGCTGGACCCGCACGCCGGCGAACTCACCGCGCTGCCCCACGAGCCGTACCGGCAGGAGCGTTACTACAACCGGCTCAACGGCGGTGTCGACCGGGTCTACGAGCCCCTGACGCCGGCGTTCGCCGAGGATCCGCTGCTGCGGGGCCTGCTCGTCTGGCTCGGCCAGGTCTTCACCACGATCGACGACACCCAGCGGTGGCTGATCAAGCTGCACCCGGTGCGCATCACCGCCGGCGCGGACATCGGCAAGCCGGCGCCGGAGGGCCGCCACCGTGACGGCGAGACCTTCGTCGGATCGCTGCTGGTCGACCGGCTCAACATCACCGGCGGGGAGAGCTCGACGTACGACGAGGCGGGCAAGCGGCTGCGTACCGTCACCCTGTCCGAGCCCGGTGACCTGCTGCTCAACGACGACCAGCGCACCTACCACGCGGTGACCCCGATCGAGGCCGTCGACAAGGAGCAGCCGGCCCACCGCGACGTCCTGGTGCTGAACTACTCCGCGCTGCCCGGCCGGCTGGCATGACCCGCACGACGACCAAGGAAGGGGAGTGCTCATGACCTCACGCCGACTGGGTGACCAGGGCCTCACCGTGCCCCCCATAGGCCTCGGCTGCATGGGGATGTCCCAGGACTACGGTCCCGCCGACGACGACGAGTCCCTTGCCGTGCTGCGGCGTGCCCTGGACCTCGGCGTCACGCTGCTCGACACGTCCATGAGCTACGGCGCCGGCCACAACGAGCAGCTGGTGGGCCGTGCGATCGAGGGCCGCCGGGCCGAGGTCACCGTGGCGACGAAGTTCGGCATCGTACGGGAGCGGCGCGGTGATCCGGCACGGCTGGGGGCCCGGCCCGCGGACATCCGCCGGTACTGCGAGGCATCGCTCAAGCGGCTGGGCACCGACTACATCGACCTGTACTACCTGCACCGCGTCGATCCCGAGGTGCCGATCGAGGACAGCGTCGGGGCGATGGCCGAGCTGGTGGGCGAGGGCAAGGTGCGCTACCTCGGGCTGTCCGAGACCAACGAGGAGGAGTTGACGCGCGCGGTCGGTGTGCATCCCATCAGCGCGGTGCAGTACGAATGGTCGCTCTGGTGGCGGGAGATCGAGGACGACATCGTGCCGCTGGCCCGCAAACTGGGCGTCGGGCTGGTCGCGTTCAGTCCGCTCGGCCGTGGCTTCCTCACCGGAGCGCTGAACCTGGAGACGCTGACCGAGGACGACGACCGGCTTCCCGACCAGCGCTTCCACGGTGAGCACCTGGCCCGCAACGCCGCGCAGGTGCGGCGCCTGCGGGAGCTGGCCGACGCACGCGGGGTGACGCCGGGGCAGCTGGCACTGGCCTGGCTGCTCGCCCAGGGCGATGACGTCGTGGCGATTCCGGGTACCCGCAACGGGCAGCGGCTGATGGAGAACGTCGGGGCCGCCGAGCTGTCCCTGTCCCCGTCGGACGTCCAGGAGATCGAGGCGGCGATCCCGCGGTCCGCCTGGTCGGGCGACCGGCACTCCTTCGCCGTACCGCGCACCCAGCGAGCCGCCGGGTAGGTCCTCGGCACACGCAGGAGGCCACGGCACGGTGTACGGCGGCGTTCGCCGCCTGTGCCGTGGCCTCCGCGCGGTGCCCGGGTCCGGTGACGGTGCCGGTTGCCGGGGTGCCGGGTCAGGGGACCTCGGAGGGCTGCCGCGGCTCGGGGTGCCGCTCCCGTGCGGGCGGCCGGCGGGGCGTCCGGCCCGGGAGCAGCCCGAGCACGAGCGAGCAGCTGCCGACGACCACGGCCGTGCCCAGGAGCTGTACCCACGACAGACGTTCGTCCAGGACGGCCGAGCCGACGACCACCGCGACGGCCGTCACCGCGAATTCGACGCTGAGCGCCCGGGTGGCTCCGACGCCGGCGACGAGCCGGAAGTACAGGACGTACATCACGCCGCTCATGACTCCGCCCAGCAGCAGGAGGTACACGTAGTCGGCGAAGCCGGGCGCGGCGGCCACCGGCACCAGGAAGAGCAGCGGGAGGGTCAGCACCCCGCCGAAGAAGAAGGAACCGACGGTCAGTTCCCACGATCCGACGTCGTGCAGCCGGGCCCTGGCGTAGTTGCTTCCGAAGGCGGCCGAGAGCGCCCCGACGAGCGAGCCGACGCAGCCGAGGAGGAAGGAGCCGGTGAGCGGGGCGTCCGGAAAGCCCACGAGCAGCACGATGCCCACGATGCCGAGCGACAGGCCGACCCAGCCCCGTACCGTCATCCGCTCCAGGCCCCACAGATGGCCGATGACCATGGAGAACAGGGGAATCGTCGCCACGAAGATGGCGGCCATGGCCGAGCCGATGCGGGGAGTGGCGTACGAGACACCGATCAGCTGGCCGGCGACGGTGGTCGCACCCACGACGGCGAACGGCCACCAGTGGGCGGTGAAGTGGAGGCGGCGTCTGCCCATCACGGCGACCAGGGCCACGACAGCGCCGGCGATCAGTGCCCGGAAGGTCACCGCACCCACCCAGCCGAAGGTCCGCTCCACTCGTGCCAGCACGGCGAACGACACGCCCCAGACCACCGCGACGGTCCCGTAGCGAGCCACGTCAGCGCCCCGCATGCGCATCCTCCCTCTTTACGGCTCGTCCTGCGGACCGGCGGTGAGCGCCCCCGGTCCGCGATCACCGTACCCCGGCGCCAACGCACATGTGTTCACACGTAGTTGGCCTCGACGCGCGGCCGCTCGCCGGTGAACCGGCCCGCGTCCAGGGGTGTGACGTCGACGAACGGCCGCCGGTCGAGCACCAGGTCCCGGACGACCTCACCGACCGCGGGGGCCTGGAGGAAGCCATGCCCCGAGAAGCCGCAGGCGTACAGGAACCTGCCCACGTCGCCGGCCTCTCCGATGAGGGCGTTGTGGTCCGGGGTGATCTCGTAGAAACCGGTCCAGCCCCCGGCGAGGCCGACATCCAGCAGCGGGGGAACCCGCCGGGCCATCGCCTCCGTCAACCGCGGCAGCCAGGCCTCGGAGGGCTTCAGCCGGAAACCGGGCGGCTCTTCGGGGTCCGACATGCCGAGGAGGAAGCCCTGGCCCTCGCGCCGGAAGTAGAAGGCGGAGGAGAAGTCGATCGTCAGGGGCACCCGCAGATCGGGGGCGAACGGCTCGGTGAAGACGATCTGTCTCTGGTAGGGCACCACCGGCAGCGTCGTTCCGACCATGTTCCCCACGGCCGCCGACCACGCCCCGGCGGCGCAGACGACCGTGGAGGTGGCGATGTCGCCACGGCTCGTCCGGACGGCGCGGATCTCCCCGCCGAGGGTCTCGATCCCGAGCACCTCGCAGTGCGTCTCCAGGTGTGCGCCGTGCCTGCGGGCGCCCGTCGCGTACCCGAGGACCACGGACTCGGGCGTGCAGTGGCCGTCGTCGGGTGAGTACGCCCCGGCCAGGAGCCCTTCCTCCTCGATCAGGGGCGACAGCCGCCGGGCCTCCGCCGTGTCGATCATCCGGCTGGGCACGCCGAGCGAGTTCTGCAGGGCGACGCCCGCCTCGAACGACGCGACGTCCTCGGGGCGTGACAGCAGGAACAGGTATCCCGACGAGCGCAGGTCGATCTCCTGGCGGGGGCGGTGGCCGAAGGCACGGTAGGCCTCCAGACTCCGTGCGCCGAGCTGGATGTTGAGCGCGTCGGAGAACTGCGCGCGCACCCCGCCCGCCGCCTTGGAGGTGGAGCCCGAGCCGAGCTCGGCGCGTTCGAGGAGGACGACGTCCCGGACGCCGGCTTCGGCCAGGTGGAAGGCGATGCTCGTACCGATCACGCCGCCGCCGACTATCACGACGTCCGCGGACGCTGGAAGTGTCACCGTGTGCTCTCCCTCTCGCTGGTGGCGTGCGCCCGGGTCCGGGGCCATGTCCGATGATGGGCGTCCGGCCTGACAGGTCGTGGTCGGCCGGATCACCGGCGGCCCCGGGAAAGGTGCTGGACAGCCTCCGGGCAACGGTCCGCCTGTGGGCCCGGTACGGGTACGCGTCCACGCACCGGCGTAGCCGCCCCCGTACGCGCCCGCGCACCGCGAAGCCGGCCCCGTACGCGCCCAGCGCACCGCGAAGCCGGCCCGCGTGGAGTCGCGCCGGCGACCGGCACGGGCCTCGCACCGCGGGGTGCGGCCGGGTGCGAACGCCCGTGCCAATCCCGCCGACGGCCCGGTGCACCGGCTCTGAACTGCGCTGTTACTCCTGTGACGGGCGTCGGCGAGTGCCATCGCAGTGACGCGGGAGGTTGCCACGATGGACGCGTGGCGGGCGCCGGTCCCGTACCGAGGGCCTCTCCCCCGACGATGTCTGGAGACGACTCATGACTGTTGCGCACACGAGCGAACTGGCCTCCAAGGAGAGCGGGCAGCGTACCGGCCCGGTGTGCTCCTACACCGAGTGGGATCCGCTGGAGGAGGTCATCGTCGGCATCGTGGACGGAGCCAGCTTCCCCTCCTGGCACATGGCGCTGCCGCCGGTGCTGCCCGAGGACCAGGTCGAGACCTTCCGTACGCGGGCGGGCCGGCCGTTCCCGGCCGAGCAGGTCGACGCTGCCCGGCGCGAACTCGAGGAGTTCGTCCACATCCTGGAGGCCGAGGGGGTGCGTGTACGGCGCCCGGAGCCGATTGCGCAGCGCACCACGTACAGCACGCTCGACTGGAGCAGCACCGGCATGTACGCGGCCATGCCGCGTGACACGCTGCTGGTGGTCGGCGAGGACATCATCGAGTGCCCGATGGCCTGGCGGTCGCGCTACTACGAAGCGCTCGCCTACCGTCCGCTGCTCAAGGAGTACTTCCACGGCGGTGCGCGGTGGAGCGCCGGGCCCAAGCCCGAACTCACCGACGCGCAGTTCGACCAGGACTGGACCGACGAGCACACGGGCGGTTCCGCGAACCTGGTGGTGACCGAGTTCGAGCCGACGTTCGACGCCGCCGACTTCATCCGCTGCGGCAGGGACATCATCGCCCAGATGAGCAATGTGACCAACGCGTTCGGCATCGAGTGGCTGCGCCGGCACCTCGGTGACGAATACCGCATCCATGTGCTGGAGTTCGACGACTCCCACCCGATGCACATCGACGCCACGCTGATGCCGCTCGCCCCGGGCAAGCTGCTCATCAACCCCGAGCGCGTACCCGAGGTCCCGGACCTGTTCAAGGGATGGGACGTGCTGGAGGCGCCGGCTCCGGTCATCCCCGACGCCCACCCGCTGTACATGACCAGCAAGTGGATCAACATGAACCTGCTGATGCTGGACGAGACCCGGGTCGTCGTCGAGGCCCAGGACGAGCCCATGATCAGCGCCCTGAAGAAGTTCGGGCTCACGCCCATCCCGTGCAACTTCCGCAACTTCAACAGCTTCGGTGGCTCCTTCCACTGCGCCACCCTCGACGTCCGCCGCCGGGGCACCCTCCAGTCCTACATCTGACCGGCCGCCAAGGCTCTGCGGAAAGGAGGACGGCGCACGATGCCCTTGTGGAAGCACAGCCCGAAGGATGCCCTGCTGTTCGGGTTCAGCGTCACGCAACTGACGCTGATGATCTGGCTCGCCACCCGGTGGTCGGGCTTCTCCGTCGCCGGCTGGCTGGGCCAGGCGGCTCTCGTCACCGTGATGACCGCCTACAACATCATCGTGGTGTCGCACCTGTTCACTCACGTGCCGTGGTTCACCTCGGCCCGGCTCAACGCCGTCGCGTCGGTCGTGAACTCGATCTGCATCGGACAGTCGGCGCAGGCCTACGAGTTGAGCCATGTGCGCAACCACCACCGGTTCAACAACGATCCCATCGGCCCGGACGGCACGACCCGGGACACCAGCTCGACCTACCGCGACGGACAGGACGGCGATCACGCTCCGCTGTCGCGCTACATCCTCAGCGGGGCGCGCGACACGTTCCTGGACCGTGGCAAGGAGATGTTCGCCGTGACCCGGCTGTGGCGCGTCGGCTCGGCCGAGCGGAAGCTGCTGGAGCTGGCAGCCCGCAGGGAGCCGCGGCGCACCGTGGAGCTGCGCCAGGTGCAGGCCGACCGCGCCGCGCACTGCCTGGCCCTGGCCGGATTCGCGGTGCTGTCGTGGCAGTGGACGGTGTTCTGCTACCTGCCGGCGTTCTTCACGGCCCTCGTGCTGGTCAACGTGCAGAACTACTACCGGCATTACGGCGCCGACCCCAGCCGGCGGACGGCGGACGCGGTGAGCCACTACGGCCGCCTGTACAACCTGCTCACCTTCAACGACGGCTACCACCAGGAACACCACCTCAGCCCCGCCACCCACTGGTCGCAGCTGCCCGCGGTGTACCAACGGCGGCTGGAGACCGCCGAGACGGGACCGCGGATCATCAGCCCCGTACCGGCGATGCTCGGCTTCCTGCACCGGGACCGTCCCCTGCTGCACCGGACCGCCGACGACGGCCGGCGTTCCTGATCCACCGCACCATCCCACGCGACCGGGCCTTGGACGCAGTACGTCCGGTCGCGCCCTCCTTCGACCGAAAGGCCATGGTGTGATGCTCGACAAGAAGCCTGCCCTCAGTGTGACCCTGAACGGTGCGGACGCCCCCGTGCAGGGCTGGGTGGTCGTGGACTCGCTGGTGGAGTCCATGGCCATGGGCGGAACCCGGATGACGGCCACCGTCACCGAGGACGAGGTCCGCGCGCTCGCCAAAGGAATGACCGCCAAGCTGAGCCTGGTGGGCCTGCCCATCGGGGGAGCCAAGGCCGGTATCGTCGCGACCGGCAAGCCGCGGGAGCACGCCCTCGAACACTTCGGCCGGACGGTGGCGCCACTGCTCCACGGTGGCGTCCACCTCGGCTGCGACCTCGGGATCAACCAGGCCGACCGGGCGGCCTTCTACGACGCCGCCGACTACGACGTGCGCAGGCTCACCCGCTGCGCCCGGCTGCCGATGGACTGGGGCACGTACTGGGAACCGCTCGTGGACATCACGGGCCACGGCGTCGGTGTCGCCACCCTGACCGCGGTGGCGGGAATGCCCGGTCCCGCCTCCCGGCGTGTGGTGATCCAGGGGTTCGGCGCCGTGGGACGGGGTGTCGCCAAGTACCTCGAACGGCACGGTCACCGCATCGTCGGCGTGGCCGACGTCCAGGGAACGGTCAGCTGCCCCGACGGCCTGCCCGTCGACGGGTTGATCAAGGCGACGGACCCGGCCGGCACCGTCGACCGCGCTCTCCTGCCCGACTCCGTCACCATCGCGAACGGTGCCGACGCCTGGCTGGACGTCGACGCCGACGTCCTCGTACTCGCGGCGAACATGAACGCCGTCCACGCGGGCAACGCGGCCCAGGTGCGCGCCGCGCTCATCGTCGAGGGCGGCAACCTGTGCTGCTCGCCGGAGGCGAAGGACGCCCTGGCCGCCCAGGGCGTCGTCGTCATCCCGGACGTCGTGGCGAACGTGGGCGGTGCGGCCGCCGGGGGCTGCGCCCTCACCGGGACGGTCCCCTTCGACCTGCCCCGCGACCAGATGGCCGCCTGGGTCTTCGACTGGGTCCAGGAGCGAGTGGAGCGCAACACGCGCGAGGTCCTGGAGGTCATGGCGGGCGGCGCACCGGACCCGGTCGCCACCCTGCTGACGGCCCGGCGGACCGCCACCGTCTGACCCCGCGCCGACCCCGACAACCCCCTGTCGAAGGAGATGACATGACATCGTCCGCTGACGGCACACCGCCCGGCCGCACGGTCGCGCAGGCCCTGGCCGACTTCGTACACGACACCTTGGACTGCGACCGGATCTTCACCGTCCCCGGCGAGGCGGTGCTGCCCCTGGTCAGCCTCGCCGGAGAAATGGGCGTGGACCTGGTCCCCATGCGCCACGAGTCGGGTGCGGGCTTCGCGGCCCTGGCCGACTCCTGGCTGACCGGGCGGCCGGCGGTGGTCGCCGTCAACCGCTCCCCCGGTGCGGCGAACCTGGGCATCGCGCTGGACGTCACCCGCTGCGACCGCACCCCCATCCTGGTCGTGGTGGGAACCTCGCGCCGCGACCAGGACCGGCGTACGGGATACCAGTCCCTCGACCCCGAGGCCCAACTGGGCGGCCTCGCGCATGTGATCACCATCACCGGCGGGCCGCAACTGCCCAAGCTGCTGGCCGAGGCGGCCGAGCTGCTGCGTGCCCCGCTCCCGGCCACCGTGGTGTTCTCCGTTCCGCAGGACGTCTGGGAGGAGGAGGTCCCCGCGGCGGACGGTCCCTCGGACGTCCCTTCGAGTCGCCTGTCCCCGGCGCCCCGGACGGACGACGAGGCCGACCGCGCCGTGGCCGAGCGGGTCCGCGAGGCCCTGCTGGCAGCCGAACGCCCGGTCGTGGTGGCGGGGCGGCTCCTGCGGAGCGAGGACGGCACCGGCCCCGGTGAGGCCCTCGACCGCTTCGCGCGGCAGGCTCTGGTCCCCGTGCTGCTCGGCAACAAACAGCAGGACCTGATGGACAATGCCGCGCCCGGCTATGCCGGCGACGTGCACCAGGGCACCCATCCCGAGACCCGGGCCCGGCTCGAAGAGGCCGATCTGGTGCTCTTCCTGGGCGAGTTGCCCTGGGAGGTCCATCTCATGCGGTGGTACAGCGACCAGCCCCTGATGACGGTTCATCCGGAACCCGCGGGTCCCGGAGAGCGGCTGGCCGCCGACCCGCGCCGGGTCCTCACCCTGCTGGGCGGCGCGGACTGGGCCGCCTCACCGCAGCGGCGGGCCTGGGCAGAGGACTGGCGCGCCCTGGAGACCCGGCTGAGCGAACCGGCTCCGCGGCGGTACGCGGACGGTCTGGACTTCACCCATGTCGTCGCCGCGCTGGACACCCTGCTCCCGGACGACGCCCTCGTCTGCCTGGACGCGGGCAACTTCGGCAGCTGGGTCCACCGCTATCTGAAGGTGCGCGCCCAACAGCGCCTCCTCGCGGTGGCGGACGGGGCCATGGGCTTCGGCGTTCCGGGCGCCGTGGCCGCGGTACGGCGCCATCCGGAGCGGACCGTGGTCGCCCTCGTCGGCGACGGCGGCGTCCTGATGACCGGCAACGAGCTCGCCGTCCCCCACCCGGCCGGCCGCGGGCCCGTCGTGATCGTCGCGGACAACTCCGGGTACGGGGCCATCCGCACCCAGGGCGCCCGCGCCTTCCCCGGCACGGATGTCGCCGCCGAACTCGTGAGCCCGGACTTCACGCTCTGGGCACAGGCGTTCGGCGTCCCGGCGGAGCGCGTGACCACCGAGGCCGAGGTGCTTCCCGCGCTCCGGCGGGCGCTGGCCAGTGACCGCGGCTACCTGCTGCACGTACCCATCAGCCCCCTGGCGGCCCACGCCAACTTCGACATGCCGGGCGCGACCGGTCCGGCTCCGGCGCGCGGGAAGGACACGCCGTGTCCCACACCATGAGTGTCCCGCCGTCCACGGCCGGCGGTCTGGCCATCGCGGACTCGGTGCTCGACCTGATCGGCGACACCCCGCTGGTGCGGCTGAAGCGGATGAGCGAGGAGTACGGGCTTACCTCGCTCCTGGCCATGAAGCTGGAGGCCGCCAACCCGGGGGGTTCCGCGAAGGACCGCCCGGCCCTGGAGATGGTGCTGCGGGCGGAGGCGGACGGTCTGCTCCGGCCCGGCGGCACGATCGTCGAACCGACCTCGGGCAACACCGGCGTGGGCCTGGCGATCGTGGCGGCCCAGCGCGGTTACCGGTGCGTCTTCGTCGTCACCGACAAGGTCTCCCCCGAGAAGGTCGACCTGCTGCGTGCCTACGGTGCCGAGGTCGTGGTGTGCCCCGTCGCCGTACCGCCCGACCACCCCGACAGCTACTACTCCACGGCCGAACGCCTGGTGACGGAGATCCCCGGCGCGTACCGTCCCAACCAGTACGCCAACCCGGCCAACCCGCAGGCGCACACCCTGACCACCGGCCCGGAGATCTGGCGGCAGACCGACGGCCGGGTGACCCACTTCGTCGCCGGAGCGGGGACCTGCGGCACGCTCACCGGAACCGCCCGCTACCTCAAGGCGCAGAACCCGGACGTACGCATCGTCGCGGCCGACCCGCGGGGCTCGGTCTACAGCGGCGGATCGGGCCGTCCGTACCTGGTCGAGGGGGTGGGCGAGGACTTCTTCCCCGCGGCCTGGGATCCGTCGCTGATCGACGAGGTGATCGAGGTCTCCGACCGGGACAGCTTCCTCATGGCCCGCCGGATATCGCGTACCGAGGGGATCCTGACCGGTGGCTCCGGCGGCATGGCGGTGGCGGCCGCGCTCCAGGTGGCCCGGCGCTGCGGCCCCGACGACGTGATCGTGGTGCTGAACCCCGACTCCGGCCGGGGCTACTTGTCCCGGGTGTTCAACGACACGTGGATGGCCACGCACGGCTTCCTCGGCGAGTCGGACGGTCCCACCCTCGCCGAGGTGCTGGCCCACCGCCCGGACCGCTCCCCGCTGCTGTACGTCAACCCGGCGCACACCGTGCGGGACGCCATCGCGGTCATGCAGCGGGAGGCGGTGAGCCAGCTGCCCGTCTGCAAGAACGAGCCTCCGTTCGCGACGGCCGAAGTGGTCGGTGCCGTGCACGAACTGGAGCTGATGGCCGGCGCCCACCAGGACCGCTCGGTGCTGGACAGGCCGGTGACGGAGCTGATGGGCCCGCGGCTGCCGACCATCGGCATCGGACAGCTGGCGGTACACGCCACACGGCTCCTGGAGCAGCACCCCGCCGTGCTGGTGCTGGCCGACGGCCGGCCGAGCACGGTGGTGACCCGATCGGACATGCTCACCTACTTCTCCCACACCTCCCGCGGTTGACGGCGGCGGGGCGGGGCGGGCCGTGCCCTCCGCCCCGCCCCGCCCCGCCACCCCTCGTCTGGAGCGCCCGTGCCACACCTTCGATCCCGTACCGTCACCCATGGCCGCGCCATGGCAGGCGCCCGAGCACTGTGGCGCGCCACCGGCATGACCTCGCAGGACTTCGGCAAGCCGATCGTGGCGGTGGCCAACAGCTACACCCAGTTCGTCCCCGGCCACACCCACCTGCGGGACGTCGGTGACATCGTCGCGGGCGCCGTGTACGAAGCGGGCGGTGTGGCACGGGAGTTCCACACCATCGCGGTCGACGACGGTATCGCGATGGGCCACAGCGGCATGCTGTACTCCCTGCCGTCCCGGGAGATGATCGCGGACTCGGTGGAGTACATGGTCAACGCGCACTGCGCGGACGCCCTGGTCTGCGTCTCCAACTGCGACAAGATCACCCCGGGGATGCTGCTGGCCGCGCTGCGGCTGAACATCCCCACCGTGTTCGTCTCCGGCGGCCCGATGGAGGCCGGCCGTTCGGGCGGTGACCGCCTGGACACCGTCGCGCCGATGGTCGCCGCCGCCGACCCGGCCGTCTCCGCCGACCGGCTGCGGCAGATCGAGGAGAGCGCCTGCCCCACCTGCGGCTCCTGCGCGGGCATGTTCACCGCCAACTCGATGAACTGCCTCACCGAGGCCATCGGCCTCGCCCTGCCCGGCAACGGCACCCTGCTGGCCACCCACCGCGGCCGGCGCGACCTGTTCGTCCAGGCCGGGTCGCGGATCGTCGCGCTCGCCCGGAGGTACTACGAGCACGGGGACGAATCGGTGCTGCCCCGTGGCATCGCCACCCATGACGCGTTCGCCAACGCGATGACCCTGGACATCGCGATGGGCGGCTCCACCAACACGATCCTGCACCTGCTCGCCGCCGCACGGGAGGCGGGCGTGCGCTTCGGGCTCGACGACATCGACGCCATCTCCCGGCAGGTTCCCTGGGTGTGCAAGGTCGCCCCGGCCACGAACGCCTACTACGTCGAGGACGTGCACCGGGCCGGCGGCGTACCGGGCATCCTGGGCGTCCTGGAGCGCGCCGGGCTGCTTCGTCCGGACACGGGCACGGTGCTCGGCGAGTCCCTCGGCACCGTCGTCCGCACCTGGGATCCCCTGTCACCGGAGGCGACGCCCCAGGCGTTGGAGCTGTGGCGGGCGGCTCCGGGCGGCACCCGGACCGTGGCGGCGTTCGGGCAGGACGCCCGCTGGCCCTCCCTCGACCTCGACCGCGCCTCCGGCTGCGTCCGCGACGTCGAGCACGCCTACACCGCCGACGGCGGCCTGGCCGTGCTGCGCGGCAACCTCGCCCCGGACGGCTGCGTGGTCAAGACCGCGGGTGTGGAGCCGTCCCTGTGGACGTTCCGCGGCCCGGCCGTCGTGTTCGAGTCCCAGGAGGACGCCGTCGAAGCGATCCTGGGCGGGGGCGTACGGCCGGGTGACGCGGTGGTCATCCGGTACGAGGGTCCCAAGGGCGGCCCCGGTATGCAGGAGATGCTGCACCCCACCAGCTTCCTCAAGGGCAAGGGACTGGGGCGCAGCTGCGCCCTGATCACCGACGGCCGGTTCTCCGGCGCGACGTCGGGCCTGTCCGTCGGCCACCTCTCCCCCGAGGCGGCCGAGGGAGGTCCTCTGGCGCTGGTGGAGAACGGTGATCTCATCGAGATCGACATCCCCGCACGCTCCATCCGCCTCGCGGTCGGTGCGACGGAGCTAGCGGCCCGGAAGGACCGTCTGATCGCCGAGCGGGGGGCTTTCCGTCCCCACGGCCGTGAGAACCGTCCCGTCACCGCCGCACTGGCCGCGTACGCCGCGCTCACCACGTCCGCCTCGACGGGGGCCGCTCGCGATGTGTCCCAGCTGCTACCCGGCGTAGGTCTCGTACTCGGCGACCTTCGGTGTGCGGGTGGAGCTGGTGATCTCGAAGGTGATCTTCTGAAGTGAGGTCCTCGCGAAGGAGATGACGCCCGCTCCGCTGCCGGAGGCCAGGACGGTACCGGTGTCGCCGTTGACGAGCCTCCAGGAGCCGATGCTGCCCTCGGAGCCGGCCGCCTCCCGGATACCGACGCGGGACACCGCGGTGGGGGAACCCCACTTGATCGAGACGTAACCGGTCGAGCCGGTCGGCGACCAGTAGGTGCTCAGGTTGCCGTCCCGCACGTTGCCGTAGCTGGTGCCGTCGGCCTTGCTGGAACCGTCGGAGCCGGCCCCGATGCTGAGGTTGGTGCCGCTGGGCTGGGTGGGCGTCGGGGTCGGGGTCGGGGTGGGCGTGGTGGGGGTCGGCGTCGGGGTCGGGGTCGGGTCCGGCGTCTGGGGTGAGCAGTTGCCGTCCGACACCTGTAGCCCCTTGTTGGCGCCTGCCGTACGGCTCACGACGTCCGGGACGCAGCCGGCGGCGTCCAGGGCGTAGGCGTACGGGATGCCGACGGTGGTGGTGGACTGCGGGTTGGGCCCGGCGGGGTTGTGGTCGCTGTCGCGGGCGGACCAGGTCACGTTGTCGAAGATGTTGCCGCCGACCTGCCAGTAGCCGGCCGCGTCGGTATAGAAGGTTCCAAGGACGTCCTTGGAGTCCTCGAAGTAGTTGTTGTCCACCTTGGCGCGCGCCCCGGCCCGGGAGTTGATGCCCGAGTCGTTGAGGCTCTTGTAGTGGTTGTTGTAGATGTGGGCGATGCCTCCGCGCAGCAGCGGTGCACGGGAGTCGATGTTCTCGTACAGGTTGTGGTGGAAGGTGACGTAGCCGTTGGAGGTGTCGGTCTCGCTGGAGCCGATCAGGCCGCCACGGCCGGAGTTGCGCAGGGTGCTGTAGGACAGGGTGACGTACTGGGTGTTGTCCTTCATGTCGAAGAGGCCGTCGTAGCCCTCCGACTCGCCGCCCGACGCCTCCAGGGTGACGTGATCGACCCAGACGTTGCGTACGTTGCTCTCCATGCCGATGGCGTCACCGCCGTTGGACGTGGGGGAACCCGACTTCTTGACGTTCCGTACCGTCACGTTCTGGATGATGATGTTGCGGGAGTCGCGAATGTGGATGCCCAACTGGTCGAAGACGGCTCCGCCGCCGACCCCGACGATGGTGACGTTGCTGATCTGCTTGAGTTCGATCACGCCGTCGGCGGTGCTGCAACTGCCGCCCGACACCTTGGTGGTGTTGCCGTGGTTGATCGTCCCCTCCACCTGGATGGTGATGGGGGTGCTGCTGCTGGCCCGGCCGCACAGTGCCGCGTGGATCGCGGTCCCCGTGGTCGCCCGTACCGTCTGCCCGCCCGCTCCGCCGGTGGTCCCGCCGTTCTGGGTCGCGTAGCCGGTGGCGCCGGCGGCTGCTGCCGACGCTTCCGGTATCGGCAGGACCGCGACCGCGGTACCCGCCAGGGCCACGGTGGCCAGCGCCGTACAGAGTCGTAGTCCGGCTGTTCGTCTCATGATGGCTGCCCTCTCGTCTTCGCCTGCCGGTGGTCCGGCAATGGCGGCGCCGTTCGCCACCGTCGGCTCGGCCGGGCGACGGCGGATGACTCGGGAAAGCGCTTTCTGGCCGCGACGATAGGAGCCCGCCCCGGGAGTGGCAAGGCTTCGCGCATCGGCTGGTTCAGAAACATGGATGACGATCGGTCGAAGTCGCCGCATTGGACATACTTCTGACCCTCGTTCAGCTACCTGTACGCGGCGGGCTGTGCGAGCACGAAGAGCCTCAGGCCGGCCCTGGAGCCGATCCGGGTGCCCCGGCCGGGGATGAGGGCGGCCCCGCGGGCGCCCGGACCGGGTGCGGGCCGGCACGGCATACGACTCCCGCCGCCACCGGGCCCCCCTGCGCGGACGCGGCAGCAAGGCGACCGGCCGTCCCCGTCTCCGTCCCCGCCCCCGTTCCCGCCCTCGCCCTCGCCGACCGGGTCCACCATCGGCTCGGGCTCCGTACGAATGGCTTGACCAGCGTGTTCCCCACGGTCTCAGGGCATCCCGGCGCCCACTGCCGCGACGGGGCCCACGCATGGCGTACTCCACAAGGAGTCGCCACGCAGGATTCCCTGGTGCGTGATCTGCACCTCGGCGCCGGGATCGACACCGAGTTCGTCCGCCAGGCGCCGGCGCAGGGTCTCGAACAACTCCAGCGCGACCGCACGCTGCCCGACGCCCGCCAGCACCGTCATGAGGCGGGCATGCGCCGACTCGTGCAGGGGGTTCGCCGCCACGAACCGGTGCAGCGGCGTGAGGAGTTGCTCGTACCGGCCGACCCGGGCCGCGACGTCTGCGTACTCCAGCAGCACGGTCTCCAGCTGGCGCACCAGGGCCGCCCGCGCCGCGTGCATGTGCAGCCCCGGGAGGTCGGCGAGCGGCTCCCCTCGCCACAGGCCCAGCGCCTGCTGGTAGAAACCGATCGCCGCCTCGAGTCGCCCGGCGGCGCACTCACGCCGGGCGTACTCCACCAGCCTGCCGAAGGCCAGGATGTCGAGCTGGTCGTCATTGACGCGCAGCTCGTACCCGCCACCCGTCGCGATCAGCACGCTCGACGCCGTGCCCTTCGGCTGGATCCGCTGCCGCAGCCGGGACACCTGGGTACGGACCAACTCGACGATGGTGCGCGGCGGCTGGGCACCCCAGATGGCGTCGACCAGGGCATCGCCCCGCACCGGCACCCCCGGGGACAGCGCGAGCAGTCCGAGCAGCGTGCGCTGTCTCTCCGAGCGCAGCTCCACGGGAGCGCCGTCCACCAGGACCGAGAGCGGTCCCAGTATCTGCAGTCTTAAGTCCTGGGCGAGCACCGGCCCTTGCCGCCCGACCCGGAGCAGCTCCTGCCGCTCCACGGGCGACAGGTCCAGCGCGGCCGCGAGCCGCCGCAGGGTGCCGCCACGGGGACGGACGACCCGCTGCTGCTCGATGTCCCGCAGCCCACCGAGGCTGATCCTCGCCCGTGCTGCCAGCTCGTCCTGCGTCAGACCGGCGCGCTGCCGGAAGTCCTGCACCAGATAGGCCAGTTCTCGTTGGGTCTGGTGACCATTCATGAAGCCTCCAGGAACACGATCAGTGATTGCGAAGGGGGACACTGCGACTGTCACGTAGGTGGGGGGCGGCAGGCGTGTCCGGGGGCCGACGCTCGCAGGTCATGCGGAGGCCGGCGCTCCGGTCAAAGGTGGTCGAGTGACGGCGGCGGCGCGGGGCGCCACGCCCCGAGGAGAGAAGCAGGCACCGACGGGGCCCGCGGAAAGGCATGACGGCGTGAACCCGCCGGACCGCTGGGGCGACCACCGCCCCACCGGCGACGGCCGGGGTACATCAGTCCCTCACGAGGTGGCCGTGCCGTCATGGAAAGGGAAGTGTGGCGCTCAGTGGATCACATGCGCTGCGGCGCGAGGGTCGCGACCGGACCCGGCCGACGGCGCGGGGGCCGTGGTGGCACGTGCCTCGCGTCGATCCGGCTCCAGCCCCCGGGCGCGGGGCGCGGATCAGCGCGATGCGCACGTGGGAGCCGGCGATCGCCGAGGAGCCGGCCGAGCAGGCCAAGCGTCACCCGCTGCACGACGGGTTCGCGCAGCCCCGCGTGGAGGACGAACAGCAGCACCGGCCACTGGAGCCGCACGGCCGCCGAAACCGCCCGTAACACTCTGTCCGCGACGAGCGAGACGGTCGCCCCGGCCTTGGACTCGGCCATCCTGACGACCGGCGTGCCACCGCCGCGGACGTCGAACGTATCGAATGTCACAACCGGTTCCCCCTCTTCTACGGCGTGCGGCACCGGCGCGCGGCACGGATCCGCAAGGACCGACCGGGTCGACCGGGGCGGGAAGTCCGGGGCAGAGCCGACCGGACCCTTGAATCAATTCCTCAGAAGACGAAGCTCCAGCCCCTGGGGCATGGTGAATGTCCCCCCAAAGGGTTTCCCATCACCCTCGGGCGGACGCAGTGAGCGCGTGATCGAGTCCGGTGGAAAGTCGGCAAAGAAAGTCGGCAGGAAGTCGGAGAAGACGGGCGGAGTCAATCAGAGACGAGGGCGGTACGCATATGAGCCTTCACCTACCCATACCCCGCACCACTCGGACGCTGAGTGTGGAGATACCGATTTCATCGACCGCAGCAAAGGGAAGGCGGTCGGGCGACCGTCCAGGTCTCATCGACTCACTCCCCCACCATTCCGGATGAGATTTTTGAGCCCACCCGTCCCAGGGGGACCCGCAACAGAAACGTTAGTTAACCGCGATCACCGCCGCAATGGGCAGTCTCGCCATCCGAGACATTTCAACGATCGGTTCCGGATATCCGAATTGCGCAACCCGGCCGGGCGGGCCTCAGTGGGCGAAGACCGTACTGGCCAGCACCACGTGGACGGCCGTGCCGCCGAGGATGCTCAGGAGCGCGTTGCGGCGCCACAGATGCAGGCCGATGGTGACGGCCAGGGCGGCCGCGGGAGCCAGGACGCGCGCTTCGGTGAGCGGGAGCTCCCGGAGGCAGTAGACGACGAGGATCACCATGACGCCGGCGGGCATGCGCGTGCTGAGGTAGTGGACGGTGCGGCTCGCGCGCAGCGGTGCGAGGACGGCGAAGGGCAGGGCGCGCAGGGCCCATGTGACGGCGGCGGTGACGACGACCGCGGCGATGGCGTAACGGGCATCAGACACGGCCGGGCTTCCTGCCGGTGACGAAGTGGCGGACCAGGAGCCCGGCGGTGAACAGGGCGAAAGCGGCCAGGAGCAGCTGGCTCGGGAAGAGGAGCCGGGCGACCAGGGCACTGAGGACGGCGAGCACGGGGGTGGGCAGGTCGCCGCGCCGGTCCCGTACGGCGTCGATGGCGAGAACGGTGAACAGGGCGGTCAGGGCGAAGTCCAGGCCGGTGACGCCGTCCGGGATGAGGGTGCCGAGCAGGGCTCCGGCGGTCGCGCTCACGGCCCAGTACAGGTGCATGAAGAACTGCAGCCAGAGGATGCGCCGACTGGACCAGGAGCGGGCCCGCTCCCCGGCGGTCAGGGCGTACGCCTCGTCGCTGAGCGCGAAGGTGCCGTACGCCTTGCCGAGGCGGCCCGCCACACGGTGCAGGGGGAAGGACAGCGCATAGAAGACATGCCGGACGTTGACCATGAAGGCCGTCACGGCAATCGCGGCCAGCGGGGCCGCGGCGGTGACCAGGCCGATGAGCAGGAACTCGAACGATCCGCCGTAGATGAGCGCGGCGGACAGGCTCGCCCACCACCAGTGGAGGCCGGACTGGGTGACGAGTGCCCCGAAGGCGAGACCGAGCGGGAGGAATCCCAGGCCCACGTACGCGGAGTCCGCGAAGGCGGCCCGTATGTCGGACGCCGTCCTGGGCGGAGGCGTGGGGGCGGGCCGAGTCCGGTCGCCGACAACGGCGGGGCGTATTCGCATGGCGACATCTTAGGAAGAATCTCGCCTCATATGGTTGCCAATTATTGGGCTTACCCTCTCCATATGAGCAACGGAATCAGCATCGACCGGGTGGACCGTGAAATTTTGTTTCACCTGGGTCAGGACGGGCGCTTGTCCAACGTCGAGCTGGCCAAGCGGGTCGGGCTGACCCCGCCGCCCTGCCTGCGCCGCGTCAAACGCCTGGAAGAGGCCGGCGTCATCACCGGCTACCGGGCCGTGATCGATCCCGAGGTTCTCGGCCGCGGACTGGAAGTCCTCATCGATGTCGAGGTCAGTGCCACCGACCGCAAGACCTTCGAGGAGTTCGAGGCCACCGTGGCGTCCTTCGAGGAGGTCATGGAGTTCCGCCGCATGTTCGGCCGCCCCGACTACTTCGTGCGCGTGATGGTCGCCGACCACGCGGCGTACGAGGCCTTCCTGGTCGGCAAGCTCAGCGGGCTGCCCTGCGTCCTGCGCCTCGAATCCCACCTCACCATGAAGAAGATCAAGGCGGATGGCTGAAGCGGCGGCGCCCATGGAACACGGAAAGGCGGTACCGGATTCCTCCGATACCGCCTGCGACCTGCGGAAAGCAAGTCGGGACGACAGGATTTGAACCTGCGACCCCTTGACCCCCAGTCAAGTGCGCTACCAAGCTGCGCCACGTCCCGTTGCCCGTCTGAGCTGGGGTTTCCCCCGGCCCGGCGTGCACGAGAACAATACCGCACACCCCCGGGTGATCACGAACCGCTTTGCGCGCTTGACCTCAAGCGCGGTTGAGGTCGCACCGTGAGTGGCATGACGAACACGACTGTGACATCCGCCCGGGCAGACCTCGGTGAGCTGAACCGGCTGATGGCCCTGATGACCGGCGATGAGAAGCACGGACCCGCCGCCACCTCGACGCTGGACGCGCTGTGGGTGCTGTACGACCGGGTGCTGCGCGTGTCGCCCGAGAGCGCCGCCGCGCCGGGGCGGGACAGGTTCCTGCTGTCGAAGGGGCACGGGCCGATGGCGTACTACGCCGTCCTCGCCGCCAAGGGGTTCTTCGCCGAGGAGCTGCTGCCGGGCTTCGGGTCGTACGACTCGCCGCTCGGCCACCACCCGGACCGGCTGCTGGTGCCGGGCGCCGAGATCGGCAGCGGGTCCCTGGGGCACGGGCTGCCGCTGGCCGTGGGGAGCGTGCTCGGGCTGCGGGCGCAGGGGCTGACCGATCCCCGGGTGTGGGTGCTGATCGGGGACGCGGAACTGGACGAGGGCAGCAACCACGAGGCCATCGCCTACGCCGGGCCGGCCGGCCTGGAGCAGCTGCACACGCTGGTGATCGACAACTCGTCCGCGACCTTCGGCCGGCCCGGCGGGATCGCCGCCCGGTTCGAGGTGGCCGGGTGGTCGGCGGAGACGGTGGACGGGCGGGACCACGAGGCGCTGTACGCCGCCTTCACCCGGCCCCACCCCGGGCGGCCGCGGGTCGTGGTGGCCCGGGTCGAGCCCAAGAACGCGTAGAGGGGGAGAACACTCATGGACACGATGCGTGACCGTTTCATCTCGACCACGAGCCGGCTGCTCGACGAGGACCCACGCCTGGCGCTGGTCCTCGCGGAGATCAGCCGCGACGGCTTCCGGCAGGCGGAGGACCGGCACCCGGACCGGGTGATCAACGTCGGGATCAGGGAGCAGCTGATGATCGGGGTGGGCGGCGGGCTCGCGCTCACGGGGATGCGGCCGGTGCTGCACACCTTCGCGAGCTTCCTCGTCGAGCGGCCGTTCGAGCAGGTCAAGCTGGACTTCGGGCACCAGGGCGTGGGCGGGGTGCTGGTGAGCGCGGGGGCGTCCTACGACTGGCCGGCCGGGGGCTTCACCCACATGTCGCCGGGGGACGTGGCCCTGATGGACACGCTCGACGGCTGGACGGTCCATGTGCCGGGGCACCCGGACGAGGCGGAGGCGCTGCTGCGGCACGCGGTCGCCGGGGACGACAAGGTGTACGTACGGCTGTCGCTGCAGTCGAACGGGCAGGCGCGGGCCGTCACGGGCGAGGGGTTCCTCACCGTCCGGGAGGGGCGCGGTGGCGTGGTCGTGGCGGTCGGGCCGATGCTGGACGACGTCCTGGCCGCGACGGAGGGGCTCGATGTGACGGTGCTGTACGCCACGACGGTGCGGCCCTTCGACGACGAGACGGTGCGGCGCGCGGCAGGTGGCGGCACGGCGGACGTCGTGCTCGTCGAGCCCTACCTCGCCGGTACGTCCACGTCCGCCGCCAACGACGCCCTCGCGGACATCCCGCACCGCGTGCTGGGTCTCGGCGTCGGGAAGCGGGAACTGCGCCGCTACGGCCACATGGAGGACCACCTCGCCGCCCATGGCCTGGACGTGCGCGGACTGCGCGCCCGCATCACCGCGTTCCTGGACGCCCGGGCGCGGGGTGCCGTACGACCCTGCACTGACTGACAACGCCGGGTCCCGGCCCCGGCCCCGGAGCCGGGAGCTCGCTCCGGGGCCGGACCCGGGTCGGTCACCAGCCCGTCACACCGGCCGGCTGCTTCACCGTGACATTGATCCGGTTGAAGAAGTTCGTCGTCGCGATCCAGAGGATGATCGAGGCGAGCTGCTGCTCGTCGAAGTGGTCGGCGGCCTCGTCCCAGACGTCGTCCGGGACCGGGTCGGACCGGTCGGCGAGCCGGGTGGCCGCCTCGGCGAGGGCCAGCGCGGCGCGCTCGGCGTCGCTGAAGTACGGCGCCTCGCGCCAGGCGGCCACCGAGTGCAGCCGCTCGTCGCTCATGCCGCCCTTCTTCGCCTCGCGGGCGCCGAGGTCCACGCAGAAGCCGCAGCCGTTGATCTGGCTCGCCCGCAGATGCACCAGCTCGAGGATGCTCTCCGGCACACCGCCCTTCTTCACCGCCTTGATCAGCTCCTGGATCGCGGGCATGGTTTCGGGGAGGACGGTGGCGGGGTTGGTCATCCGGGCCTTCATGGGTGTTCTCCTTCGTTCCGTGTTCGTCGGTCACCACATGGACGGAACGGGGGTGCGCGGATGTGACATGAGGCCGGGGCGGGATTGTCAGTGTGATGCGCTTCACTGTCGGACATGAGGATTCCGAACCCCAGCTCGCGTGCCCTCTCCTTCGACACCGCCGCCGCTCGGTACGCGGCGAGCCGACCGTCCTACCCGCCTGCCCTGTTCGACGCCGTCGAGGAACTCGCCGGCCGCCCGTTGACCGGCGCCCGGGTCGCGGACGTCGGCGCGGGTACGGGCCTGGCGACCGCGCAGCTGAAGGCCCGTGGCGCCCGGGTGGTCGCCGTCGAGCCCGGCGACGGCATGGCCGCCGAGTTCCGCCGCGCCCTGCCGGACGTCCCGCTGGTGCGCGGTGACGGCAACGATCTGCCGCTCGCCTCCGGGGCGTTCGACTTCCTCCTGTACGCCCAGGCCTGGCACTGGACCGATCCGGCCCGGTCGGTTCCCGAGGCACTCCGCGTGCTGTGCCCCGGCGGTGCCCTCGCCCTGTGGTGGAACGACGTCGACACGTCGGTGCCGTGGATCGCCGGCCAGGACGACCGGATACGCCGCTTCTTCGGCGCCGACGCCATCCCCGCCCACCCGGCCGACGTCCGTGGCCTGCCGACCGGCCTCGGCCTCACCGAGCGCCGGGTGCCGTGGAGCCGGCGGGTGCCACTCGACACGCACCTGGCCAACCTGGGCAGCCACTCCGCCTTCCTCGTCCTCGGGGAGGAGGGCAGCCGCGCGTTCCTCTCCGAGGAGCGGGAGCGGCTGACCCGGCTCTTCCCCGGCGGCACGGTGGAGGAGCGTTACGTGGTGAGCCTGAGCGTCGCGATCCGCTGAGCGCGCGCGGAGTTCGGACCCCCCGGCGCGCCCCGTGACGGGCCGCCCGGCGCCGGAGGCCGCCGCGGCAGACCCCCGCGGCGCCCGTAGCGGCGGCGCGCTCCCCGGCGTGCGCCGTGGGGCACGGCGGTGCGCGGCTCGCACCCGTCGGCGCACCGACGCGCCGCACGTGCCCGGTGCCGCCGTCGGGCACCGGCGCGCGAGGGCCCACAGGAGGGCGCAGTTCCCGCTCACGTACGGAACTGTTTCGGTCGACATTCATGCCGAATCGATCCGTCAGATCGGTACTGATGGGGCGCCTGTACATCCATGGGGTCGGAGCCCGGCCCTCGGTGCCATATGCCCACGAAACCTTTGCCCTTGGCATGTGGCAGGAAGAAGCGCTGGGGGAATGCCCTTCGGATAGGACCGGACAGGCCCCTACCACGTGACACACAGTCCTAACCAAACGTCAATCCCCTGGATTTCGGACAGAGTTGACGACCGTGTTGAACCGTTCCGGAATGATCAACACCATGAGGTGGTCGGCCTGTTCGGGACGGGACCACTGCCGATGCACCATCTGCTCGAACAATCGCGCGAGCAGGCGTTTCGCAGAGGAGGGCTCGCATGGACGGGTACTTCGCCAGTCGACTGCATCACCAGCTACGGGGGCACGTTCGGCACTTCGCGGAGAGTGAGGTCCGGCCGCTGATACCGGCCATGGAGGCGGCCCGGTCGGTCCACCGCGACCTGTCCCGGCTCATCGCCCGGCAGGGCTGGCTGGGCGCGACCATCAGCAGGGACCACGGCGGGATGGACGTGGGCCATCTCGGAAAGACGATCATCATCGAGGAGCTGTCCCGGGTCAGCGCCGCCATGGGGGCCATGGTGCAGGCGTCACAGCTCGGAGCCGCCAAGATCGTCCACTTCGGCAGCGACGAGCAGAAGAAGACGTGGCTGCCGGCCATCGCGGCGGGCGAGTGCCTGCCGACCATCGCGGTCACCGAGCCCGAGTCGGGCGGCCATGTGCTGGGCATGAGCGCCACCGCGGTACGGGACGGGGACGACTACCTTCTGAACGGCCGAAAGGTGTACGTCGGCAACAGCCACATCGGTGACCTGCACGGGGTCGTCGTACGGACGGGCCCCGGCTCCAAGGGGCTGACCGCCTTCCTCGTGGAGGCCGGCCGGCCGGGCCTCCGGGTCGGTGACGAGAAACCCACCATGGGCCTGCACGGCTTCGGCTTCGGCGAACTCCACCTCCACGACTGCCGCGTCCCGGCCGCCAACCGCCTCGGCGACGAGGGCGACGGGCTGGCGGTCGCGTACTCCTCCAGCGTGCTCTACGGACGGGCCAACCTCACCGCCGTGTCCCTCGGCATCCACCGGGCGATCCTGGAGGAGACCACCAGGTTCTGCGAGGAACGGCACCGGTACGGCAAACCGCTGCACGAGCTGCCGTCGGTGAAGCTCAAGCTGGGCCAGATCCAGTCCCGGCTGATGACGGCCCGGCTCGCCGCGTACCACGCCGTGCACCTGCTCGACGCGGGACTGCCCTGTGACGCGGAGCTGATGAACGCCAAGCTCGTCAACGTCGAATCGGCGCTCGACTCGGCGCGCGACGCCATGGAGATCCACGCCGCGGCCGGGCTCTTCACCGACCGGCCCATCGAGCGCTACCTGCGCGACGCCCACCACATCTTCGCCCCGGCCGGCACCTCCGACATCCAGTTGCTGCGGCTCGCCGAGGTCGCCCTGGGGACGTCCAAGGGGCAGTGGTCCGAGCGGCTCGCCGACGTCGTCCGGATGGAACCGGCCCTGTAGGGCGGCGCGTGACGTCCCCGGGGGCACCTACGGTGTCCCGGGGGCATCACCCGCGGCGCCTCACAGGCGGCCGTCCTCACGGCGGTGGATCTGCTCCACCAGCTCGGCGGCGAGCGACTTGATGGTCTCCAGCCCCGGCCGTCCCCACGGCCGCGGCTCGGTGTCGACGACGCAGATCGTGCCGAGGGCCGTGCCCGTACGGTCGATGAGGGGCGCGCCGAGGTAGGAGCGGATGCCGATCTCGTCGACGACCGGGTTCCCGGCGAACCGCGGGTAGTCGCAGACGTCCTCCAGCACCAGCGCCTTGCGCCGTACGACCACGTGCGGGCAGTAGCCGTGGTCCCGGGCCATGTAGCGGCTGACCCCGCCGCCGCCGGCGGCCGCCGTGGCGCTCAGCTGCTCCGTGGTGTGCGTGCCGTTCGGGGTGTGCAGGCCGGCGAAGAACTGCTGGTTCTCGTCGATGAAGTTGACCATCGAGTACGGTGCGCCGGTCACCTTCGCGAGCCGCTCCGCGAACGCGTCGAAGTCGGGGTCCGGCCGGTCCCCGATACCGAGCTGGCGCAGCCGCCGCACGCGCAGCGGGGCCTCCCGGTCGACGGGGGTGAGCAGCAGGTGGCCGGTCGGGTCATACGTCATGTCGGTGCTCCGTAGCTCGGCGCCGGTGCCGGGGCCGGGTTGGTGTCCAGCAGGTGCTGGACGAGGGTGACCAGGGTCTGGATTCCGGAGCTGGCGATCCGGGCGTCGCACAGGACGACCGGCACCTCCGGCTTGAGGTCGATCGCGGCCCGTACCTCGTCCGGTTCGTAGTGGTACGAGCCGTCGAACTCGTTCACGGCGACGAGGAACCGGATGCCGCGCCGTTCGAAGAAGTCCACCGCCGAGAACGACGCCTGGAGGCGCCGGGTGTCGGCGAGGACGACCGCGCCCAGGGCGCCCTCGGACAGCTCGTCCCACATGAACCAGAAGCGTTCCTGACCGGGCGTGCCGAAGAGGTAGAGCACATGCCGGTCGTCGAGGCCGATGCGGCCGAAGTCCATGGCGACCGTGGTGGTCGTCTTGCGCTCCACGCCCTCCAGGCTGTCGGTCGCGGCGCTCACCGTGGTGAGCAGTTCCTCCGTACTCAGCGGTTCGATCTCGCTGACCGCCCCGACGAAGGTCGTCTTGCCGACCCCGAAGCCACCCGCGATGAGGATCTTCAGGGCGGTGGGGAAGAGGTCGTCGTGTCCGTGTCGGTCCTCAGAGCCGTCGTCGTAGGCCATCGAGCACTGCCTCCAGCAAGGAACGGTCGGTGGGGGTGTCGTGGAGGCGGGGCGCCCGCGCAGTCAGCGCCCCGCAGTCCACGAGGTCCGAGAGCAGCACTTTGGTGACCACGGCGGGCAGCCGTAAGTGCGCCGCGATCTCGGCCACCGAGGTCGGCCCGTCGCACAGCCCGAGGGCCATGGTGTGCTCGGGGCCGAGCTGCGCCTGGGGCGCCGTCCCGGTGGCCATCACCAAGGAGAGCAGGTCGAGTGGAGTCGTCGGCCGGGTGCGGCCGCCGCTCACCGTGTACGGGCGGATGAGCCGGCCGGCCGCGTCGTCGAGCCAGGGCCCGTCCTGTCGGCGCGGCACGGGTCAGCGTCCCGTGCCGCCCGGCGCCGCCGCCGCTTGTCTGGCCGGCGTGACCAGGTAGGGCCGTACGCTCTTCACCAGCATCGTCATCTCGTACCCGAGGACCGCCGCGTCCGTCTCCCGCCCGGCGAGTACGGCCAGACAGGTGCCGGACCCGGCGGTGGAGACGAACAGCAGGGTGGAGTCCAGTTCGACGACCACCTGGCGGACCTCGCCGTCGTCGCCGAAGCGGCTGCCGGCGCTGCGGCCGAGGGAGTACAGGCCGGAGGCCAGGGCCGCCATGTGGTCGGCGCTGTCGGCGTCGAGGCCGTGCACCGCCTTCACCAGGCCGTCCGAGGAGAGCAGAACCGCGCTGCGGGTGTACGGCACCCGCTGGACCAGGCCGCTGAGCAGCCAGTCGAGATCCGAGGAATGGCCGGTCGGCACATCGCTCGCCATGGTGCATCTACTCCTTGTGCGCTTCGTCGTGTCGTTGCGGTTCCGGGGGTTCCGGGTGTTCGGGGTGTTCGGGGTGGTGCGCGTCCCGGGTGGCCGGGGGCATGGACTCGGCCAGGCCGATGCCGCGCCGGAAGGCCGCCATCAGGCCCGGGTCGTGCAGGGCGTGGTCATCGTTCTTCCGCGGGGCGGGCACGTCCCGCAGCTGCGGGACGAGGTGCTCCTGCGCACGCCGTTTGGGAAGTTGGGGGCGGCCCGGGGTGCCGGGTTCCGCCGCCGCGGGGTTCGGCCGGTCGGACCGCTCGCCGCGTACGGGCAGGGGCGCGTTGCCGCTGTGCTGGTGCGGGATCGCCGGCGGGTCGGTGGCCGCGTGGACCGGCTTGCGGTGCACGGGCTCGGGGACCGTGACCTCTGCGGGGATGCGCGGCGCGCGGCCTGTCCGGTGTCCGTCCTGGAGTTCTTCCGGGTGTGCCTCCTGGTGTCCCGCGTCGTGTACGGCCTCGTGTCCGGTCGTCGGCCGGCCGGCCTGGAGCCTGGCCTGCCGTTCGGCCGGGGTCAGCCCGTCCGGGTCGGCGCCGAGCAGGCCCTGGGGCAGGACCAGCACGGCTTGGACGCCGCCGTAGATGTTGGACTGGAGGCGTACGGCGATGCCGTGCCTGCGGGCGAGCGCCGAGACGACGAACAGCCCGATCCGGCCGTCCTGGAGCAGGTGCGCCACATTCACCTGATCGGGGTCGGTGAGCAGGGCGTTCATCTTGTTCTGCTCGGTGACGGACATGCCCAGGCCCCGGTCCTCGACCTCGACGGCGAGGCCGGCCGTGACGTACTGCGCCCGCAGCAGCACCGGGGTGTGCGGCGCGGAGAACAGCGTGGCGTTCTCGACGAGTTCGGCGAGGAGGTGGATGACGTCGGCGACCGCGTGGCCGCGCAGGGTGCCGTCGATGGGCGGGACCAGCTTGACCCGCGGGTAGTGCTCGACCTCGGCGATGGAGGAACGCAGCACTTCGGTCATGGTGACGGGGTTGGACCACTGGCGGCGCGAGATGGCCCCGCCGAGGACGGCGAGGTTCTCGGCGTGCCTGCGGATGCGGGTGGCCAGGTGGTCGATGTGGAACAGGCCCTTGAGCAGTTCGGGGTCCTCGACCTCGTTCTCCAGCTCGTCCAGGAGCTGGATCTCGCGGTGGACCAGGGACTGCAGGCGACGGGCGAGGTTGACGAAGACCTCGACCTTCTGTTCGTTGCCGACACTGCTGGACAGCCGGGACGCCTGGACGACGGTGGCCACCGCCACGTCGTGGGCCCGGCCCAGCTCGTCCGTCAGCTGGTCGAACTCGTCCCCGCCCACGGAAGGCGGCGGAACCTGACGGACAGGTGGGCGTTCCCCGCGGCGGAGCTGCTCGACCAGGGCGCGCAATTCGTTCTGGCCGCGTGCGCTGCGCCGCCGCAGGGCGTCGCAGCGGTCCAGTACGGCCGTGGCCGCGCGGTTCGCGCCCAGCACGGCCACGGCGACGGCGGCCACGGTGAGCGCCGCGGAGGCGGTGAGCGCGGTCCACAGGGCGGATGACGGGTGGGCACCGGTGGAGCGGAGATCGTGAAGAGCACGGCGGCCGCCCCGGCGAGCGCGACCACGACGGCCGGCAGCACGGCGGCACGCAGGAGTTGGGGGCGTATGCGGACTTCCGGTGAGGGGGACGAGGAGCGCGACCTCCCCGTGTACGACAGGTGACGGGCGCCTGGCCGGCCGTGCCGCCCGCCTTCACGGCGGTCCGGCCGCGCGGCGGGTGCGCGAAGTTGAGACATCAGCGTCCTTGGTACGTGGGGCCCCAGGAACAGGATTCGGCGTACTAAACGGATGTTCGGAGTCGGTACGGTGACGGGCGCGCCATGCGTCGCATGAGCCCGCCGTTGATCACCGGCAACACACGGTAGTCGTCAATCCGTCATGTGCGATGCGCAGTTGACAAACTTGCCCGCCAAGCGTCCCGCTCTGGTATGACGCCTCGCACGGCCGCCCGAAAACGGGGCCTGCCGACACGCCGTGCCGGCCCGCCCCGGATCGGCACCGCTCCGGATCGGCTCACCTCTGCGGACGGCGTCCGGCGGCGCGCGCGCTGAGGGTCGCCAGCTCGCTGAGGAGTTCGGGCGGACCGTCCACCTCGAAGTCGGCGTCCAGGGCGAGGATGTGGAGGGCCAGCTGGTGAGGACTGTCGGCGCCGGCCTGGACCACGCAGCGTGCCTCGTCCAGCGGCTCGACCCGGATCGCCGCCGGCACGCGTGCGGTGATCACCGGGGCCGGGGCGTGCACGGTGACCTCGGCCCGCCACTGCTGGAGCGCCGCGTCCACCCCGCGCGGCACCAGGTCGTCGGGCGGCGCCTGCCGGGGAACGAACCGGGGTCCGAGCGGGACGCGCGGCTCGATCCGGTCCAGCCGGAACGTGCGCCAGTCGTCGCGCGCCAGGTCGAAGGCCACCAGGTACCAGCGGCGGCCGGTGCTGACCAGCCGGTACGGCTCCACCTCCCGTACGGTGGCGGCGCCGCCGTGGGTCCGGTAGTCGAAGCGCAGCCTCTGGTGGTCCCGGCAGGCGCCGGCGACGGTGGACAGCGTCTCGGGCGGGACGACGGGAGCCGCCGGGCCGCCCGGGGGGACGACCACGGTGTAGCCGTGCAGGGCCGCGACCCTGCGGCGCAGCCGGTCGGGCAGCACCTGCTCCAGCTTGGTCAGCGCGCGGGCCGAGGCCTCCGCGATACCCGCCACGGTGCCGCCCGCCGCGGTACGCAGGCTCAGCGCGACCGCGACGGCCTCCTCCTCGTCCAGCAGCAGCGGCGGCAGCTTGGCCCCCGCGCCCAGCCGGTAGCCGCCGAGGGGGCCGGGCGTGGCGTGCACCGGGTAGCCCAGCGTGCGCAGTTTGCCGATGTCGTAACGGACGGTGCGGGCGCTGACCCGTAACCGCTCGGCGAGTTCGGCGCCGCTGAGCTCGGTACGGCTGTGCAGCAGGGACAGCAGCCGCAGCAGTCTCGCGGAGGTTTCCAGCACGGATCGTTCCTCGCCGTCGATCGCGGCAACTGGTTTGCCGCATCACCTGAGATCGTCGGCTCGTGGGAGCGAAGGGAAACCCCACAGATCCCTTCGCCGGAAGACCTGTAAGGAGCAGTCCATGATTCTGGTGACCGGGGCGACCGGGAACGTCGGCCGTCACGTGGTGGCGGAGCTGGCCGCGCGGGGGGAGAAGGCCCGCTTGCTGGTCCGGGACGCCGAGCGCGCACGGGCCTTGGAGGCCGTGGACGTGGTCGAGGGCGACCTCACCCGGCCGTGCACCCTGCCGGCGGCCCTGGACGGGGTCACCTCGGTGTTCCTCTTCGCCGTCCCCGGCAGCGGCCCCGCGTTCGTCGAGGCGGCCAGGAAGGCGGGGGTCCTGCGGGTGGTGATGCTGTCCTCCGACGCCGTCGAGGACTCGGTGGCCGAGCAGTCCAACCCGATCGCCGCCTACCACGCCGAGATCGAGCAGGCCCTCACGGGGTCGAACCTCCAGTGGACGCTGCTGCGTTCGTCCCACATGGCGACCAACGCCCTGTCCTGGGCCGGGCAGATCAGGACGGGCGACGTGGTACGCGGCCCGTACGCCGGGGCGGCCGCCGCGCCGGTCCACGAGGCCGACCTCGCCGCCGTCGCGGTGCGCGCCCTGACCGGCGACGGCCACGCCGGGCGCACGTACCGGATCACCGGCCCCCAGTCGCTCACCGCCGCCGAGCAGGTGGCGCTGATCGGCGAGGCGCTGGGGCGGCCGCTGCGCTACGAGGAACTGCCGCCCGAGGCCGCCCGGGAGCAGATGGCCGCGTACGTCCCGGCGTTCCTGCTCGACACCCTCCTGAAGGGCTGGGCCGACTCGGTCGGCAGGGCCGCCGCCGTGACCACGGTGGTCGAGGAGGTCACCGGCCGCCCTGCCCGGACCTTCGCGCAGTGGGCCAGGGATCACGCCGCCGATTTCGCCGCCTGATCCGCCTGATCCGCACGATCCGCACGATCCGCACGATCCGCCCGGAACGGCCCGCGTGGCCCCCGGTTCCGCCACGGACCGGGGACCACGCGTACGCCGGCCTCAGGCGTACAGCCGACTGCGCAGGGAGCGCTCCGCCTCGCTCAGCGGTACGTCCGGCCGGAGCCGCTCGGGGTGGCCGGGCGGCGGCCCCTCGGCGTCGGGCAGGGGCGCTCGCCCCGGCTCGACGGAGCCGTTCGCCTGGCCGTACGGGACCGCGTACCGCGGCTCGTTCCCCACCGGGGGCAGGCCGGTCCAGTACCAGCCCAGGGCGATCAGCTCCACGTACACCTGCCGCAGGAAGCCGTGCACGACGCTCATGAGCTCAGCGCCGGGGTCAGCAACCGGGGCTTGGGGCCGTACGAGCCGCCCGCCTGGTCCGCCTCGTCGCTCCAGGTCCACAGCCGGGAGAGGGCGACCGGGTCCAGGTCGTGCCCCTCGGTCCACAGCCGGGCGGCGGCCTTGAGCACCGACTGGCGGTCCGCCTCCCGGGTGCCGGGACGGGCCGGCAGCAGCGCGACCGCGGCGCTCGCGCCCATCCGCACGGCGCGGTGGCGCCGGGCGAACGCGGTCAGGATCTGCCGGGGGCCCGCCTCGACCAGGAGCGTGTCCTCGACGGCGAGCAGGGACTCCAGGGCCTGCTTGAAGTACACCGGGTCGGTGACCTGGCGGGCCCAGAAGCGGGGGCTCAGCGCCTCCTCCGGCCGCATCAGCTCCCCGGTGTAGCCGGAGTACAGCGGAAGCGCCGGCTCACGGAACCGGATGCTCCCGTACAGCTCCTCCAGCTCGCCGGCGGCCGGCGCCATCGCCGGGGAGTGGAAGGGGACGGTGGCGGGCACGGCCACGGCCGTGTAGCCGTCGCCGCGCAGCCGCCGCTCCGTCTCGGCCAGCGGTCCGGCGGACCCGGCCAGCATCACCTGCTGCTCGGCGTTGACCGCGGCGATCGCCACGTCCGCGCCGAGGTAGGGGCGCAGTTGCGCCTCGGTGGCGGCGACGGCCAGCATGCCGCCGGCCGGGATCCGCTCCGCCGCGCGTACCCGGGCCAGCATCATCGCCGCCGCGTCGGAGAGCGAGACCACCCCCGCCAGGGTCGCGGCGACCAGCTCGCCGGCGCTGTGGCCGAGCAGGGCGGCGGGCCGCACGCCCCAGCTCAGCACCGTCCGGCCGAGCGCGTAGTCCACGGCGAACAGCAGCGGCTGGGCGCGTGCCGCCTCGTCGACCGGGACCAGCGGGCGGCCCGTGGTGAGCCAGTCCTCCCGGATCAGCCGGCCCTCGTCGCCCATGTGGGACAGGACCGCGTCCATGGCGGCGGTGAACACCGGCTCGCGCCGGTACAGGCCGAGCGCCATCGCCGCGTGCTGGGAGCCCTGTCCGGGGAAGAGCAGGGCGACGGGGCGGGGGCTGCGGACGGTGACCGTGCCGGCCTTGTGCACGGCCGTGGCGGACAGCCGGGCGACGGTGACCACGGCCCCCCGCACCGGTCCCGGTGCGGCCCCGCAGGGCAGGGCGGTGGGCAGCGAGGGGAACGCCTCCACGTGCAACCCGCCGAGCATCGGGAGGAGTTCGCCGCGCACCCGGGCTTCGTCCTTGTCCCCCTTCCCCGACCACATCACCAGGCGGTGCGTGTCCGGGTCGGTGTGCCGGCCGCCGTAGCGCAGCGGACGCACCGGCGGGGTGGCGTCGGGGTCGGTCGTACCGGCGAAGTCCAGGACGCCGACGATGTGGTCGTCGTCGGCGACGGCCTCGGCGGCCCGCCGTACCGCGTAGACGGTGATCGTGTCCGGGTGCGGCTCGCCGAAGCCGGCGACCAGCGCGAAGTCGGCGGTGCCGTCGTGGAGTTCCTGGTGGGCCCGGCTCAGGGCGCGGCCCGGGGAGGCGGCGGTGCGGACGGTGAAGCCCTCGTGTTCGGTGGGCAGTCCCGGTTCGGGTGCGGTGCCGCCGATGTAGACGACGGTGCGGACCGGCAGCTGCGACGGCGGGCGGCCGAAGGCGCGCAGCACCGCCGAGATCCCGGCTGCCGACGCCACGACGGGCTCACGCTCGACCGTCGCCGGGCCCGGGCTGACGACCAGCCTGCGGATGACCGTGCTGTGCGCGGTGAGTGACATGGTTCCCCTCCTGATGTCAGGGGTTCGTACGCGTGGGTGCGCACGGATGACGGGGTGCGGCCGCCCCGCCGACGGGGGATGGAGGACGGGGCGGCCGCGGCTGGTGCGGCGCGGGCGTCAGGCGGCCTGGCCGGCGTTGATGAGCGCGAGCAGCGCACCCGGGGTCTCGGCGTCGACGACCGCGTCGTCGGGGATCACGATCCCGTACTCGCGCTGGATCTGGCCGATGACCTGGAGCAGCGCCAGCGAGTCGTACCCGAGGTCGATGAAGGGGGTGTCGATGACATCGCCGTCCAGGTCGATGCCCTCCTCCTCACCGGCGCTCTCGCGCAGCATGCGGGTGAGGTCGGCGAGGGTCACGGTGGTGGTCGTGGTGCTCATGGTGGTGTCCTTCCGAATCGGATGGTGAGGCGTGCGGGGCGAGTTCAGCCGGCACGGGTGACGACGAGGGCGGCGTTGAAGCCGCCGTAGCCGCGAGCCAGGACGAGGGCGTTGCGCAGATCCGCCTCCCGGGCCTCCGTGACCAGGTCGATCGGGTGTTCGGGAGCGGCCGCGGTCACCTTCGCGGTGGGCGGGATCACTCCGTCGCGCAGGGAGAGCAGTGCGGTGGCCGCGTCCAGCGCGCCCCCGCCGCCCAGGAGCCGCCCGGTCATCGACTTCGGCGCCGTGACGGGGACCGCGTGCGGGCCGAACAGTTCGGCCAGCGTCTCGGATTCGGCCCGGTCCAGCTCGGGTACTCCGGAGCCGTCGGCGAACACCACGTCGATGTCGGTGGGGTCGAGCCCGGCGTCGGCGATGGCCTGCTCGGCGGCCCGCCGCAGCAGTTTGGGCCGGTCGGAACCGGGCGGCGGGTCGAGCGTGGCCGCGTAACCGGCGACCTCGCCGTAGACGGTCCGGGCCCCGCGCCGGGCGGCGGCTTCGGCGTCCTCCAGGATGAGGATCGCGCCGCCCTCTCCGGGGACGTATCCGCTCGCGTCGGCGGAGAAGGGCAGGAACGCCCGCTCCGGGTCGGTGACGGTGCTCAGCAGCCCGGTGGAGATCTGCGGCACCCAGCCCCAGGGGCACAGGGCCGCGTCGACTCCGCCGGTGAGGACCAGGGGGGTGCCCTTGCGGACGTACCGGCGGCCGTGGCCGATGGTGTCGATGCCGCCGGCCTGCTCGGTGACGAGGACGCCGCCCGGTCCGCGCATCTTGTGCCGGATGGATATCTGGCCGGTGTTGACGGCGTAGAACCAGGCGAAGGAGTGGTACGCGCTGACGTACTCCTTGCCCCTGTCCCACAGGTTCTGCAGCTCGCGCTGGCCGAACTCGACCGCGCCGCCGGAGGCCGCGGTGACGACGCCCATGTCGTACTCGGGGATCGCCCCGAGGTCCACGCCCGCGTCCTCGATCGCCCATTCGGCGGCGGTGAGGGCGAGCCTCGTCATGTGGTCGGTCTGCGGCAGCAGCCGGCTGGGGATGTTGTCCTCGGCGACGTACCCGGGCACCTCGCCGGCGACCGTGGAGGGGTACTGGGAGGGGTCGAAGCGGGTGATCCGGCCGAGGCCGGACTCGCCGGCCAGGGTGGCCTTCCAGTACTCCTCGGTGCCCAGGCCGTTGGGTGCCACGACGCCCAGGCCGGTCACGACCGTTCGCGCGCTCACGCGTCGCTCCTCTCCGGGCGGGCCAGCAGCATGGCCGTCTGGAACCCGCCGAAGCCGCTGCCGACGCTGAGTACGGTGTCGGTCCTCTGCTCGCGGGCGGTCAGCGGGATGTAGTCGAGGTCGAGTTCGGGGTCGGGCTCGTGGAGGTTGGCGGTGGGCGGCAGCACTCCGTGTTCCATCGCCAGGGCGCAGGCCACGACCTCCAGGGAGCCGATGGCGCCGAGCGAGTGCCCGATCATCGACTTGATGGAGCTCACCGGTGTGGCGTAGGCGTGTGGGCCGAGGCTGCGCTTGAACGCCCCTGTCTCATGGCGGTCGTTCATCTTGGTGCCGGAGCCGTGCGCGTTGATGTAGTCGACGTCGGAGGGGTCGACGCGGCCCTGCGCGAGGGCGTCGTCGATCGCCTCGGACATCTCCCGGCCGTCCGGCTTGAGGCCGGTCATGTGGTA
Organism: Streptomyces sp. CB03234; assembly: GCF_001905885.1. GTDB lineage: Bacteria > Actinomycetota > Actinomycetes > Streptomycetales > Streptomycetaceae > Streptomyces. The sequence goes on from NZ_LIYH01000009.1 coordinate 248,581, forward strand.
CGCGTTGGAGCGTGTGGCGTAGCCCGCGACCTCGGCGTAGATGTGCGCGCCGCGGCGCCTGGCGCTCTGGAGCTCCTCCAGGACGAGGATGGCGCCGCCCTCGCCGAGTACGAGGCCGCCACGGGTGCGGTCGAAGGGGCGGCAGGCCCGCTCGGGTTCGTCGTTGTGCGGGGTGGTGCCCTTGATGGCGTCGAAGCAGGCCGAGGTGATCGGCGAGATGGGGGCCTCGGTGGCACCCGCGATCACCACGTCGGCGGTGCCCTCCCGGATCAGCTCGGCGGCGTAGCCGAGCGCGTCCAGACCGGAGGTGCAGCCGGTGGAGACGATGGCCGCGGGTCCCTCGGCGCCGGCGGTCCAGGCCACTTCGGCCGCCATCGAGCTGGGCACGAAGTGCCGGTACAGCTCGGGTACCGCGTACTCGTGGTCGACGGTCCACTTGCGGCCGCCGTCGCTGACGACCACGTACTCGTTCTCCAGGCTGGTGGTGCAGCCGACGGCGCTGCCCAGCGAGGTCGCGATGCGCGCCGGGTCCATGGCGCCGGGCTCCAGGCCGCTGTCGGCGAGCGCCTCGCGGGCGGCGACCACCGCGAACTGCGCGGCGCGGTCCAGGCGGCGGATCTCCTGGGGGCCGAGGCCGGCGGCCTTCGGGTCCCAGTCGACCTCCGCGGCCACCCGGGAGCGGAAGGGAGTGGGATCGAACGCGGTGATGATCCGGGTCGCGGAGCGGCCCGCGGTGAGGAGGCCCCAGTACTCCTTGACGCCCACTCCGCCGGGGGCCACCGCGCCCAGTCCGGTAATGGCAACTCTGCGCGTCACGGCTGCCTCGCCTTCGACGGGTCCGGCCGCCTCTGTGGGCGGGTGCCGGACGGAACTGTGCGGGCCACTGTGCGTCCCCCTCTGTAGGCCGGTGTGTCTGGTTCTGTTCGCTGCTGCCGGAGCCTCACCTCGGTTTGCCGCCGGTGCCTCGGCGGCCGGGGCGGTTCGGGGTCTTCCTCCCCGCCCCGGCGGCCGTCCGGGCGACCGTCCGCTTGTGGCGTACCGCCGCTTCCGGTGACGTCATGGAACGTCCGGGGCCTCGACAGGCGCTCGTACGGGGCTCGAACGCCGATTCCGTCCGGTCATGTCGGGACATTTCCGTGCTTCCGGGAGGGCACTTCGGCGTGCTTGCCCCGCAGCATGTCCAGGGAGCGGATCAGCACCCGGCGGGTGTCACCGGGTTCCACGACGTCGTCCACGAGGCCGCGCTCGGCCGCGTAGTACGGGTGCATCAGCTCGGCCTTGTACTGGGCCACCAGGGCCGCCCTGGTGGCGTCGGGGTGGTCCGAGGCGGCGATTTCACGCCGGAAGATGACGTTCGCCGCGCCCTCGGCGCCCATGACCGCGATCTCGTTGGTGGGCCAGGCGTAGCTGAGGTCCGCCCCGATGGAGCGGGAGTCCATCACGATGTACGCGCCGCCGTACGCCTTGCGCAGTACCAGCGAGATGCGCGGCACGGTGGCGTTGCAGTACGCGTACAGCAGTTTGGCGCCGTGCCGGATGATCCCGTCGTGCTCCTGGTCCACGCCGGGCATGAAGCCGGGTACGTCGACGAGGGTCACCAGCGGGATGTTGAAGGAGTCGCAGGTGGAGACGAACCGCGCGGCCTTCTCCGAGGCGTGGATGTCCAGTACGCCGGCGAGCACGGACGGCTGGTTGGCGACGATGCCGACGGGGTGGCCGTCGAGCCGGGCCAGGGCGCACACCACGTTCTTCGCCCAGCCCTCGTGGACCTCGAAGTACTCCCCGTCGTCGACGAGTTCCTCGATGACCCCGCGGACGTCATAGGCCCGCGAGGGGTCGGCCGGCACCAGGTCCGCCAGGGCGTCGGTGCGCCGGTCGGCCGGGTCGCCGGAGCGCTCGGCGGGGGGCATCTCCCGGTTGTTGGACGGCAGGAGGGACAGCAGGTAGCGCACGTCCTCCAGGCACGAGGCCTCGTCGTCGTACGCGAAGTGTGCGACGCCGGAGGTCTCGGCGTGCACATCGGCGCCGCCGAGGCCGTTCTGGGTGATCTGCTCGCCGGTGACCGCGCGGACCACGTCCGGGCCCGTGATGAACATCTGCGCGGTCTCGCGCACCATGAAGACGAAGTCGGTCAGGGCCGGCGAGTACGCCGCGCCGCCGGCGCACGGGCCCAGCATCACGCTGATCTGCGGGATCACCCCTGAGGAGGCGACGTTGCGGCGGAAGATGCCGCCGTAGCCGGCGAGGGCCGAGACGCCCTCCTGAATGCGGGCGCCGGCGCCGTCGTTGAGGCTGACCAGGGGGGCGCCACCCGCCTCGGCGAGGTCCATGATCTTATGGATCTTGGCGGCGTGCGCCTCGCCCAGGGCACCGCCGAAGACGCGGAAGTCATGGGCGTACGCGAAGACGGTCCGTCCGTGGACCGTGCCCCAGCCGATCACGACACCGTCGCCGTGCGGCTTCTTCGCCTCCAGGCCGAAGCCGCTGGCACGGTGCCGGCGCAGCGGCTCTATCTCGCTGAACGTGCCCTCGTCGAAGAGGAGTTCAAGCCGTTCGCGGGCGGTGAGCTTGCCCTTGGCGTGCTGTCTGCGGGTGGCTTCGGGGTCGGGTCCGCGCCCGACCTCCTCCTTGAGCCGCAGCAGTTCCGCGCTCGCCCGGCGCAGATCGGGTTCGGGTGCAGCGACCTTGAGGTCGTCCAGGATCGTCATCGGGCGAACCTAGGAACGGCACCTCGAACGCGGCTAGGGCCGGTCTTCGGGACCGGCCGGACCGCACGGGATGGGCGGGGTCCCGGGCGGGGGCCCCGGGAACCCGCCGCGGCCCGTCAGCGTGCGGCCACGGCGACCTCGAAGTCGAGCGCCGGGTCCGCGGACAGCACGGCCTGGTGCAGGCGCTGCAGCTTGGGTGAGGGGTCCAGGCCCAGTTCGTCGCTGAGCGTGCCGCGCAGCCTCTGGTACGCCTCCAGCGCGCGCCAGGACCCGCCCGCGCGGTGCAGCGCCGTCATGAGCTGGGCGCAGAAGTTCTCGTGCATCGGGTGGCGGGCCACCAGGACCTGCAGCTCGGGCACGATCTCGGTGTGCCGGCCCAGCCGCAGGTCGGCGTCGATACGCCGCTCCAGGCAGGCCATCTGCTCCTCGGTCAGCCGCAGCACCTCCAGCTCCAGCACGGTGCCGATCCGTACGTCGACCAGGGCCGGTCCCTGCCACAGGGCGAGGGCGGCGCCGATCAGCTCGGAGGCCGCGCGGTGGTCCCCCGCGTCGTAGGCGGCCCGCCCGGACGCGGCCAGCGCCTCGAACTCGCGGACGTCCACATTGCCCGGCTGGAGGTTCAGCAGGTACCCGCCGTGCCGGGTGACCAGCACGTCCTTGGCTCTGCGGGTCGGGTCGCCGTCGAGTGCCATGGCGAGCTTGCGGCGCAGTTGGAGGATGTAGGTCTGCAGCGTGGTGGCCGCGCTGCGCGGCACGTCCTCGCCCCAGATCTCCTCCATCAGCATCGGCACCGTGACGACGTGGTCGGCCCGCAGCGCGAGCAGGGCGAGTATCTGCCTCGGTTTGGCGGCCGTCGGCACGACGGACTGGCCGTGCTCGTGTGCCGTGAGCGGCCCCAGTACTTTGATCTCCATCTCGCTCCCCTTTCGCTCTGCGCCGGTCGGTCCGCCGGCGGTGGGTGCCGACGGCTGGTTCCCGAGCGTCATATGAGCCTGGCATCAGGAGCGGTGGAGTCACAGTGAGAGCGTCATGAACCGGTTCATGAAAATGTCATACCCGGATGGTGACTGAAGCACTGTGATGCTGTGTCGAAGGAGCCCCACAATCCTCCCCAGCGAATGGTCGAACGCGAGCACGTCCGACACTGGAGGGGATTCCATGAATGTCAGAGCAGCTTCCCACGGCCTCAGAACCGCGCCGGTGACCAGCACGTTCACCGAGGAAACGCACCGTTTCGCACTGCTGGCCGCGCGTACCGGGCTGGAGTCGGAACTCGCCCAGAACTACGCCGACGACCCTATCAGCGTGCTCTGCGCCTTCGGAATGTCGGCGTCCGAATCCGCGTACGCGGAACCGGGGATGACGGACCCGGTCGCCCTGCTGGCGGAGTTCGGGCTCTCCGCCTCCGAACCGGTGTACCTGGACGCGCCCGTGGTGATCGAGGACCTGGGCTCCTCCGGACCCGAGGCCATGGTGCTCAGTTGCTGGCCCCGGGAGTGCTGGGCCGACGCCCCGCGCGCCCTCTGATGGGCCTCCCGTTGTCCGCGGCGCCCCTGGTCGGCTTCAAGCGCCACCTGCGTGTCGAGGTGGTTCCGGGTGAGGGGGTGTACCTGCTCTCCGAACACGGCGTGAAAGTGCTGCGGGGGCAGGCCGTCGAGGTACTGGCGCCGCTGCTGGACGGCACCCGGACGCTGCCCGGCGTGATCAGGGAGGCGGAGCCCCTGGTGCCTCCGGTGTCCACCGGGCGGATCCTGGCCAAGCTGGCGAAGACGGCGCTGATCCGGTACTACGACTCGCAGCCCACCGGGCCCTGTGACCAGGCCGCTTCGGCGTACTGGGATCTGATGGGCCTCGACGGGGACGGCGCGTCCAGGGCCCTGTCCCAGGGCCGGGTGAGGCTCGTCGCGGTAGGCCAGGCGGACGTCGGGGCGGCCCGGCACGCCTGCCGTGAGAGCGGGGTGATCGTCAGCGAGGAGGACGACGAAGCCGCGCTGACCCTCGTCCTGTGCGACGACTACCTGGCACCCGGCCTGGCCGCCGTGGACGCGTTGCACCGCGCCGCGGGGCGGCCGTGGCTGCTGGCCAAACCGTACGGGACCACCCCCTGGGTCGGCCCTGTCTTCACCCCCGGCGCGGGGCCGTGCTGGTCCTGTCTGGCGCATCGTCTGCGGGCCCACCGGACCGCCGAGGTCCCGGCACAACGGGCGATCGGCAGCACGGAACCGGTACGACGCCCCGCGGCCTCACTGGCCGCGGGGCGCACCATCGGCCTGCAACTGGCGGTGCTGGAGACGGCGAAGTGGCTGGCCGGGGCCCGCGGTGACATCACCAAGGGCCTGTGCAGCCTGGACACGCTGACCCTCCGGTCCCGGACCCACCCGGTCCGGCAGCGGCCGCAGTGCAGGGAGTGCGGGGACACCGGACTGGTCCGGCAGCAGGTACGCCGGCCGCTCACCGTTCGTTCCCGTCCCAAGGCCACACTGAGCGGCGGCCACCGCGCCCTCACCCCGCACGAGATGCTCGCCCGGTACGAGCACCTGATCAGCCCGATCACCGGCATCGTGGGCGAGATCGTGCGTGACCACAGGCTCCCCGAGGGCCTCAACGCGTACATCTCGGGGCGGAACCTCGCGCTGCGCTGCACGACTCTCGCCGAGGTACGAGGCGGACTGCGCAGCCTGAGCGGCGGCAAGGGCGTCACCGCCACCGAGGCCCGGACCGGCGCCCTGTGCGAGGCGGCCGAACGGTACAGCGCGACCTGGCAGGGCGATGAGCCGACGGTGCGCGACACGCTGCTCGGTCTGGGCGGCGACGCCGTCCACCCGAACGACTGCCAGCTGTTCGACGAGCGGCAGTTCCGGGACCGCGAGCGGTGGAACGCCACCCACTCGGCCTTCCACCAGGTGAGCGCGCCCTTTCCGGTCGACCGGCCGGTCGACTGGACCCCGGTGTGGTCATTCACCGCGGGCGTCCACCGGATGCTGCCCACCTCCATGCTCTATTTCGGCCATGACCGGGACGCCTCGGCGTCGACGCCGTGGGCCGACTCCAACGGCAACGCGGCCGGCAGCAGCGTCGAGGACGCCGTCGTGCAGGGGTTCCTGGAACTGGTGGAGCGGGACGCGGTCGCCGTGTGGTGGTACAACCGCACCCGGCAGCCGGGGGTCGATCTGGACGCGTTCGACCAGCCGTGGCTGGCCGACATCCGGGACGCGTACGGCCGGGTCAACCGGCGCGTATGGGCCCTCGACCTCACGTCGGACCTGGGGATTCCGGTCATGGCAGCCCTGTCGCGGCGGATCGACAAGCCCACCGAGGACATCGTCCTCGGCTTCGGCGCCCATTTCGACCCGCGCATCGCGCTGCGCCGCGCGATCACCGAAATGGGGCAGTTCCTCCCGGCGGTGGCCCTGGCCACGGCGGACGGCGGCGGGTACGCCCTCTCCGAGCCCGAGCTGGTGTCCTGGTGGAGGACGGCAACCGTACGGAATCAGCCGTACCTCACGGCAGATCCGGCCACCGCCTCGCGTGCGCCGCGCGATTTCGACTACGTACCGCGATCGGATCTGCGGGATGACGTGGAGGCGTGCAAGGCCCTGGTCCGTGCTCACGCCATGGAGTTGCTCGTACTCGATCAGACACGGCCTGACGTCGCGATTCCCGTGGTGAAGGTGATCGTTCCCGGAATGCGCCACTTCTGGACACGGTTCGGCCCCGGGCGCCTCTACGACGTTCCGGTCACTCTCGGTCACCTCAGCGCTCCACGGTCGTACGAAGAGCTGAACCCGATTCCGCTGTTCACTTGAACATGACGACCACTCAGGCAGGTGGCTCCACCGGGAGGTTGGGCTTAGGCTTTGCGCCATTCCACGTCTGTGTCGAGGAGTCAGTACGTGAACGCTGCATCGGGCGGAGGCAGAGCGGATGTCTCGACCGGCCGCGCTTACGCCGGCGAGATACCCGCTCCTCGCCTGGCGCGGGGCATCACCGTCTTCGCGGTGATGTGCTTCGTGCTCATCCTGGTCACGAACATGGTGTCCGAGAAACCCGGCACGTTGAAGCTGGTCGTGTTTCTCGTGTGCATCGCCGTCATCGGCGTCCTGCAGTTCCTGCACTCCTCTCGCGGCGCACGCAGGTGGCCGCTGAAGGTCAGGGCCGCGACGCTGGGGGTGCAGGCCGCCGCCACCTTCGTGCCCCCGCTCGCCTTCGAGTTCACCTGGGGCTCGATGTGGGGGTGCCTGGCCGGTTCCCTGCTGCTGTTGCTGCCCCGCCGGGCGGGGCTGAGCCTGTTCGCGCTGTGCGTGGCCACCTCGGTGGCGTTCGCCGTCCGGTCGGCGCCGGACGTGCTGTACATCGTGTACCTCGTCCAGTCGACCATCCTCTCCGCCCTGGTCATCTACGGCTTCACCAAGCTCGCCGACCTGGTCGACGAGGTCCACTCGTCGCGGGCCGAGCTGGCGCGGATGGCCGTCACCCAGGAGCGGCTGCGGTTCTCCCGGGACCTGCACGACCTGCTCGGGTACAGCCTGTCCGCGCTCACCCTCAAGGGTGAGCTGATCCACCGGCTGATCCTCACCAGACCCGGGCAGGCCCGCCAGGAGACCTCCGGGCTGCTGGAGGTCGCCCGGCAGGCGCTCGCCGATGTGCGGCTGGTCGCCAGCGGCTACCGGGAGATGTCGCTGCGGGGCGAGGCGGAGTCGGCGGTCGGCATCCTTCAGGCCGCAGACATCCGGGTGGAGCTGGCGATGGACCACGGCCGGCTGCACCCCCTGGTGGACACGGTGCTCGCCACCGCGCTGCGCGAAGGCGTCACCAATGTCCTGCGCCACAGCAAGGTGCAGACGTGCCGGATCGCGGCAGCCGTGGACGGGGAGACGGTACGCCTCTCACTGGTCAACGACGGCGTGGGCGAGCAGGACCGGAACGGGGTCCCCCCGCTGCACAGCGGAAGCGGACTGAACAATCTGCGTACGCGGACGGAGGCCGTCGGCGGGCGTCTCGACGCCGGAGTACGTGAGGACGGCTGCTTCCACCTTGAGGTCACGGCACCCTTGAGGCCGTGTGGCAACGAGACGGCCGGGGGAGGGCCGGCCGTGAGTCTGGGCGGTGCCGCGGCATGATCTGACCGCGGGAACGATGGGTGGGGGGACTGACGTTGCTGGATGTGAAGATCCTGCTCGCCGAAGACGTGCACATGATCCGGGGTGCACTCATCGCGCTGCTGGAACTGGAAGCCGATCTGAAGGTGGTGGCCTCGGTCGACCGGGGGGACAAGATCGTGGAGGTGGCTCTGGCGTCGCGCCCCGATGTGGCCGTCATCGACATCGACCTGCCCGGCATGGACGGGCTCACCGCCGCCGGCAGGCTGCGCGAGCAGCTGCCCAGCTGCCGGACCCTGATCCTGACCAGTCTGGGCCGCCCGGGCACACTGCGCAGAGCCCTGGCCCTCCAGGTCACCGGTTTCCTGCTGAAGGACTCGCCGTCGGACCAGCTCGCCATGGCCGTACGGTCGGTGGCCGCGGGCCGGCGCGTGGTCGACCCGCAGCTGGCCCTGACGGCCTGGGACTCCCCCGAGAACCCGCTCTCGCCCCGGGAGGTGGAGGTGCTACGCCTGGCCGCCGGGGGCGCGGACGCCGCCGAGATCGCCGGGTGCCTGTTCCTCTCCAAGGGCACCGTCCGCAACTACCTGACGGCCATCGTCAGCAAGCTCGGGGCCCGCAACCGCATCGACGCCGTACGGATCGCCGAAGAGGCCGGCTGGATACCCTGACCCCGGTCCGCCGAGCAGGACGTCGAGGAAACCTTTATCCAGGGTGGTGCCGACCGACAGGTCCCGCACCGCGCCGAATCCGGTGTCGTGCACGGCCACACTCACCACATAGCGTCCGCCGACCCCGAAGGTCCGGAACGACCAGACACCCGTACTGGTCACCGGGGTGCCGTCCGGCCTGACCAGCCGCGCCCCGCCGCCGTCCTCCAGGCGGAAGCCGAACTCGGTGAAGCGGAACCGCAGTCCGGTGCCCAGCGCCTTGCTGTACGCCTCCTTCAGCGTCCACAGGCGGACCATGCCGTCGTTGCGTGCGGCGTCTCCGCCGGCGTCCAGCTGTGCCCGCTCGTACGGCGTGAGGGCCTGCGACTCGGAACCGGTGCCCGACAGTCTGCGGTCGGCGCGCTCGACGTCCACGCCCAGCCGGCCGCTGCGGGTGATCCCGACGACGATCAGCTCCTCGGTGTGGCTGAGGCTGACGTCGATCTGGTCGCAGCCGCGCACATACGGCCTGCCGCCCTGGAGATAGGCCAGATCGACCAGCTCCGCCTCCGTCTCGATGGCCATGGCCGCCGCGCGGCGCAGGAGCAGGCGGGAGGCGGCGAACCGTTCCCGCAGCCGGGGCTGGGCGAAGCTCTGGTAGCGGTGCCAGTCCCGGCCGAGCAGTCCGCGCAGCCGCTCGGGCGGCATGGAGCCGGGCAGCCAGTCGTCCAGCCAGCCGTGGACGACCACCGTCCCGGTACGGGTCAGCTGCCCGTACGCCTCCTCCCAGGGGCCGTCGACGGCCCGGACCCGCAGCGGTGTCCCGACCGCCGCGGCGTGGCCCGTCATCTCACGCCCCCGCGAACGACGAGGCGAACGGGCTGGCGCCCAGCTCGACCAGCATGTCCGCGAAGTGCAGCGCCCCGGTCTGCGGACCGCGGCAGGCGCTGAGGCAGACCGGTCCCGCGGTGCCTCCCATCCGCCGGACGAACGGGGTGAGGATGGTGCGCGGGCCGATCTCCACCACATGGGTCGGGGTCTGCTGGTCGAGCAGCAGCCGGGCGGTCTCGGCGAACCGCACCGGCGCGGTGATGTGCTCGGCCCAGTACGGACCGTAGAGCGGTTCGGTGGTGAACCGGCCGCGCACCGTGGAGTAGAACGGGACGCGGGCGGCCGTGCCGGGCAGCCGCCTGGCCACCGCCTCGAACCGGGGCACCATCGGCTCCATCTGCGGGGAGTGGAAGGCGTGGGTCACGGCCAGCCGGCGGCAGGCGATCCCCCGGGCCTCGAGGGCGGCCCGGATGCGTTCCAGTCCGGCGTCGTCACCGGACAGCACGGTCGCGCGGGCGGCGTTGACCGCGCCGATGCCGACGCCCGGCTCGTTCCGCATCAGCCGCGCGGCCTCCTCCGGGGTGGCGCAGGTGGCCATCATCCCGCCGCCCGAGGGCAGGTACTGCATGAACGCGCCGCGCAGCGCCACCAGCTTCGCGGCATCGTCCAGGGTGAGGGCGCCGGCGACGGTGGCCGCGGCGAACTCGCCGATGCCGTGGCCCAGTACGGCCACCGGGAGGACCCCGGCGTCCTCCAGGCAGCGGCCCATGGCGTACTCCACGGCGAACACGGCGGGCTGGGTGAAGGCCGTCCGGTGGATGCGCAGGTCCCCGCCGAGCATCATGTCCACCACCGACAGGCCGGTGTAGGGCAGCAGCGCCTCGCACGCCTCGTTCAGATGGGTCCGGTACGCCGTGTGCTCCCGGTAGAGCCCCGCGGCCATGAACGGGTGCTGGGCGCCCTGGCCGGCGAAGACGAACGCGGCCCGGACCTGGTTGAGGCTGCCGGGGTGGGTGTCACGCGAGGCCAGGCAGCGGGCCAGGGCCGACACGGTCGGGTACTCCCACAGGTCGGTGGGGTCGAGCAGCGGCCCGAACTCCTCCTCGATGTCCCCGTACAGGTTGAGCGCGGCGACGGAGTCCAGCCCTTGCGAGGTCAGGGGTACGTCCTCGTCCACGGGCCCGCCCCGGTAGCGCTCCAGGCGCTCCCTCAGCCACGCGGCGTAGGCCTGCTCGGACGGGTCCGGATGCTGTTCGGACATGGTCTGTCCCTTTCCTCGGTTCGGGCGGGTACCGCCTGGGTCGTCAGGCCAGTGCCGAGCCGTACAGGTCGTAGCTGCGCCGCCCGGACAGCCGGGCCAGCGCCTCGGCGAGGACCCGCCGCTCGCTCTCCTCCGGCCGGTCGGGCAGCGGCAGCCCCAGGCGCCCGCAGGTGCGGTACAGGGTGGCCGTCGGCCAGGCCGGGTCGGCCAGGAAGGTGCCGTCCCGCTGCTCCTGCCAGACGCCGAGGCAGGCCGCGGCGGCCAGCACCAGCGTGTAGCGGTCGGCGAGGCTGAAGCTGCGCGGGCTCGCCAGGGCGGCCCGGTCGCCGGGGGTGATCCGGCTGAACAGCGTGCGCAGCTCGTCGAGTTCGGTGGTGAGCCGGCGGACCAGGAACCGCAGGGCGCCCAGGCAGTCCTGGTGCCGGGCGGACACGGCCATGGTCTCCAGCCGGTCGGTGCAGGCCACCAGGGTCGCCGCGAGCGGATCACCGTCGCCGAGCAGCGCGGGCGCGGCGAGGTCGAGCGGCGGCAGGCCGCCGTCCGGCCGGAACAGGGCGGGCGGCGGCTCGGGGTCGGCGAACCAGGCGTGCCGGGCGAAGAAGGGCAGCTGCGGAAGGATGCTGACCTGGCGCCCGGCGCTGCCGGCGTGCCCGAGGGAGGTCACGGGCAGGTCCCGCAGCTGCTTCTGGAACATGCCGTACGTGCCGTCCTCGGCGAAGCTCTCACCGCCGAGGACCGCCGACATCTCGTCCATCGCCTCGGTGATGATTTTTGGGGCGATATAGGCCGCGGCGGCCGCGTACGCGCTCATCTGGCGGGGCAGCAGGTGCAGTGCGCGGGTGGCCACCAGCGCCAGGCAGTCGCTGAGGAGCAGATCGAGGAAGGCCCCGGTCAGGACGGAGCGTACGTGTCTGACGTCCAGCGAGGACCGGCCGTCGGGGCGGCGACGCACCGCGAAGCGGATCACGGTCCGCAGGGCGGTGTCCGCGCCGGCGAGCACGATGGACGGGATCAGTCCGCGGACCACCAGCGAGGAGCGCAGGCTCAGTTCGTAGCCGTCGCCCGGCCGGCCGATCAGCGCCTCGGCGGGCACCGGGCAGTCGGTGACCTGCAGACCGCCGAACTCCGCGCTGCGCATCCCGCTGGTGCTGTGCCGGCCGGTGCCGGTGATCCTGTCGGCGGGCAGCCGGCCGCGGTCGAGCAGGAGCACCGAGTGGCTGCGGCCGGCCGCGTCGTCCTGGTCGGTGAGGGCGAAGACCACCAGACCGGCGGCCCGGGAGGCGTTGGCGATGACGGACTTGCTGCCGTTGAGGACGTATCCCCCGTCGCCGGTCGGTACGGCCCGGAACTCGTCGCGGTGGAAGTCGTTGCCGTGGCCCATCTCGTGCCGGACCACGGCCAGGCGCCTGCCCTCCAGCAGCAGCCGGGCGGCCAGTTCGCGCTGCGCGTGGTCGCCGGCGGTCCACACCGGCGTGGCGGCGAAGAAGCAGTTGAGGCCGTAGCCGAAGCCGAGGGAGGCGTCGCGCCGGAAGACCGGGCGCAGCACCCGCCCCAGTACGTCGAGCCGGTCGAGCCGGCCGCCGTGCTCCACGGGGACGAACTCGGCGTTGAAGCCGTGGTCGTCCAGGACCTTCTCCGCCTCGGGGAGCACCGTGCGCAGGCTGTCGGCGTGCAGCAGGGCGTCCTGCCCCAGCGGGTTACCGGGGTCCTCCAGCGGCCCGAAGGCGCGTTCCAGGGCGTCGATGCGCTCCTCGGCGCCGCCCATCACCGGTTCCCCGGCAGCAGCCGCGCCACGTCGTGGCCGATCCGCTGGTGCAGGGGCTGGATCTCCCCCCGCAGGAACAACTCCCGCATGGCGCCTCTCTCCACCTTGCCGCTGGTCGTCTTGCGCACCGTCCCCGGGCGCACCAGCAGCACTCCGCCCGTCTGCACCTCGAACTCCTCGGCCAGCCGGCTCTCCACCTCGGCGGCGAGTCCGTCGAGATCGATGTCGTACCGGCTGCGGGCCCGCAACTCCTGCACCACCACGATGTGTTCGCGCTCACCGGGTACGCCGAAGGCGGTGGCCGAGCCGAACAGGGAGCTGACCCGCTGGACCGTGCGCTCCAGATCTTGCGGGTAAAGGTTCCTCCCCGCCACCAGGATCACGTCCTTCATGCGGCCGGTGACGTAAAGCAGCCCCTCTTCGACCACTCCGAGGTCCCCGGTGCGCAGGAAGCCTTTCCGGCCGTCGGCGGTCTGCGCGCCGAAGGTCACGGAGCTCTCCGCGGGGCGGCCCCAGTAGCCGCGTACGACGCTGTCGCCGCGGACCCAGATCTCCCCTATGCGGCCGTCGGGCAGGACCTCCAGGGTTATGGGGTCGACGATCCGCAGATCGCAGGAGGCGGCTCGGCCGCAGGCGGCCACCGTCCGCTCGGGGCCGCCGCGGCGCGGGGGCCGCAGCCGGTGCGTCTCCAGCGCGGTGGCGTCCACCGTCCGCCGCGCGGCGGGGACCTCCGGCTTCGCGGCGGCCACGAGCAGGGTGGCCTCGGCCAGGCCGTAGCAGGGGGTCAGGGCCTCCGGGCGGAGGCCGGCCGGTGCGAAGCGCTCGGCGAACGCCTGGACGGTCTCCGGGCGGATCGGCTCCCCGCCGTTGACGGCGGTCTGCCAGCAGGACAGGTCCAGGTCCGCGAGCTGCTCGTCGGTGACCCCCCGTACGCAGAGGTCGTACGCGAAGTCGGGGGCGCCGCTGAGGGTCAGACCGTACCGGGAGATGGTCTCCAGCCAGCGCACGGGCTTCTTCAGGAACGACAGCGGCGAGAGCAGGACGGCGGTGCCGCCCAGCCAGAGTGGGTACAGCAACTGGCCGATCAGGCCCATGTCGTGGTGGAAGGGGAGCCAGCCGCCGAGGCGGGCTCCCGGCGGGGTCCGGAAGGTCCGGCCGATCGCGTCGAGATTGGCCAGGAGGTTGCGGTGGGTCACCACCGCGCCGCGCGGATCGCGGGTGGATCCGGAGGTGTACTGGAGGAACGCGATGTCGTCCGGACCCTGGTCCGGCTCGGTCAGTTCCGCGTGGTCGGTGGCCACGTCGGCGAGCAGGCAGGTGACATGGCCGTACCCGGTGCGGGCCAGCACCTGGGACACCTCGGCGGCCTCACGCGCGGAGGTGAGCACGCAGGAGGCCGTGGAGTCCTTCACGATGCCGGCGACCCGCTCGTCGTGGTGGCCCCGGCCGCCGGGGGGCGCCGCGGGTACGGCGACGACTCCCGCGTACAGGCAGGCCAGGAAGCTGGTGGCGAAGAGCCTGCGGGAGGAGTCCAGGACGACCACGCGGTCTCCCGGGGCGGTCGCCGTCTGCAGCCGGGCGGCGAGCGAGCGGGCGGCACGGTCCAGTTCCGCGTAAGCGATCTGCTCGGGCAGCAGCTGTCCGTTGTGCTCGGTCAGGAGCACCAGCGCCTCCCGGCCCGGCGCTTCGGCCGCTCGGGCCTGGACGCGTTCGGTGAACGTCCGGTAACCGGTCACGCCTCCCCCTTGGATGTCGTGCGGCGGGTCACCCGGTGGGGGCCGGCCGCGGATGGCTGGACGGTAGGAACGCCTGCTCGAAGGCGGCTCGACCGCCCCCGGACCGTCACCGCCCCGACCAGTCCACGGCAGGCCGGCGTGCGCGGCCGCGCACACTCCAGTCGGCGTACGCGGCCGGGGCCCCGGCCTCCTGCTGCTCGGTGGCGCCGGCCGGCCTCAGCAGGGCGAGCAGCACCGTGGTGAGGGCTGCGAGTTCCTCCGCGTCGGGCTGTCCGCGCACCACCCTGAAAGCTGTCTGTTCGTCCATGCAGGCAGCGTGCGCCGGGTCGCTCGAGGGGGGCTCGGGCTGGGAACGCACGGAAGCCGGGGACGTCTCGTCCCCGGCTTCCCTCCCGCTGGACCTCCTGGGTCAGCCGATCACCCGCTCGTACGCCACGTGGCGGGTGCGCTCGGTGGTGACCTCGGCGACCTCGCTGAGCGCGGCGAGCGCGGCCCGGTACTCGGCGTCGGCCAGCGCCCGGTCGCAGTTCTCGGTGTCGCGCCACCACTGGATGCCGGTGTACGTCATCGGGCGCAGGGTGGAGCGCATCAGGTCGCTGCCGCCGAAGCCGCCCAGTTGCGTGCAGCGCTCCCCCACCTCGTCGAAGCGCTTCTCGAACGTCCGCCGGTCACCGGTGACCCGCGCCCAGGTCAGTACGACGTTCTCGGCACCGACCACGGCGTTCTCGCGCAGCACCCGCTGAACGCTGAGCGCCTGGTCGGCCTCCGTCTCCACCATCTCACCGAGCCGCTGGACGTGGTCCAGGAAGGTGTCGTCGTGCACGGTGCCGAGGAATCCGCGCAGACTCCTCCAGTGGCCCATGTGGACGTACTCCTGGGGCCGGTCGACGAGGCGGACGGTCACCAGGAAGTGGAAGTCCTGCCGGCGCCGGATGTACTGGGAGTGGTCGCGGAACTCCCGCTCGAAGGTGCCGGTGTCGCCTTTGACGGTGAACCGGTTGATGACGGTGACCGGTCCGCCCAGGTCACGATGCGGCATGCCGTTCCTCCGCGAACTGCTTGGCGTGGCGCAGGGTCGTCGAGCTGTTGGTGCCCAGGGTCTTGCGCACCAGTGCGCGGGCCTCGGCGAGTGTGGCCTGCGGGCCGAGGGCGCTGCGCACACCCTCGGGGTCCAGGGTGACAGTGTGCCAGGAGGTGGCCAGCACCGTGCCGTCTCCTTGCGGTTCGATCTCCCAGCGACCGGTGTGGCCGCTCATGGCGACCGGCACCCGCAGCTGCTTGTAGACGATGGTTCTCCGCTCCGGGAACGTGACGCGGATGGAGGTGGTGTTGTGCGCGGAGCCGTCCGGGCTGCGGGTGTCCATGTCCATGTGCTGGATGCCGGGTTCGTCCTCGGTCAGCGCGAGGCGGGCGACGTGCGGCAGTCGTTCGGGCCACAGGTCCGCGCGGTCGAGGAACTCGTAGACGTCCTGGGCGGAGCCGTTGACGGTGAGCGAGTCGCGGAAGGTGAAGTGGAGCTCGTCGCGGTCCGCGCCGAGCTCGGCGGCGTTCCGCAGGGCGGCGAGTTCGGCCCGGCTGTTGTGGTCCACGGCCCGCTCGATCTGCCGGACGGCTTCCGGGTCGTCGTTCACGGCCCGGTAGTCGTGCAGGAGCACCACGCGGGTGGTGCCTCCCTCGACGGTGTCGACCCGCCACTCGCCGCCCATCGAGGCCACCGGGTCGGCGGAGACGACCTGGCGGAACCGTATGGTGCGGGCCTGGGGGTCCAGGGTGCGGCGGGAGGTCCAGGTGCGCACCTGGCCGTTGGCGGTGGCCCAGATCCGGATCAGCTCCTCACCGCCGGTGCGGGGGTCGGCCGGTTCGACGACCTCTGCGTGCACCGTCGGGCCGAACACCTGCGGCCACGCGGAGACATCGGCGACCAGCCCGTAGACGGTCTCCGGTGCCGCTCCGACGGTGATGACGTGCTCGGTGACATGGGTCGCGGACGCAGCGCTCGGCACCACAGCGGACCCCCTCCCTCCGCTCCCGGCCGCAGCCACGGCTCTGGACGACGTTTCCGACTGCCGAGTGTGGTGGACCCGCCTCGCGTACCGCTCGAGGCAGGATCCGTCGCGGTCCGAGGGCGCCGGCGCACCGTGTCCGGGACAGGCCCGCACGGGGCCGCCGACGTACCGGGAGATCGCCCATGTCCCATCTGCTGCACATCGACTCCTCCGCCCTGTCCCAGGGTTCGGTCTCCAAGGAACTGGCCGAGACCTTCCGCCGGGTGTGGGCCGAGAACAACCCCCAGGGCACCGTCACCCACCGCGACCTCGGCACCGTGCCTGTGCCGCACCTGACGGAGGCCGGGGTCACCGCCGGGTTCACCCCGCACGTCGCGATGAACCGGGAGCAGCAGGCGGCGACGCTGCTGCGCGACGTACTGATCGAGGAGCTGCTGGCCGCCGACGCCGTGCTGGTGAGCACCCCGATGTACAACTGGTCCATCCCCTCCACCCTCAAGGCGTGGATCGACCAGGTCCTGGTCAACGACCGCACCATCACCTTCGACGGCAGCCCCGGCCCGCTGGCCGGCCGTCCCGCGACCGTGGTGGCCAGCTACGGGGGCGGCTACTCCCCCGGCGCGCCCATGGAGCGGGCCAACCACTGCGGGCCGTACCTGGAGACCGTGTTCGGCACCGGCCTCGGCATGCAGACGGAGGTGATCAGCGCGCAGCTGTCGCTGGCCCCGCGGGTCCCGGCGATGGCCGATCTGGTGCCCCTCGCCGAGCAGTCCAGGGCCGCGGCGCACCAGGCGGTCGCCGAGCGCGCCCGCACCCTCGCCACCGCGCTGGTCTCCGCCTGAGCCCAGGCTCCCGGGCGCGTTCCCGGACGCGTTTCCAAACGCGTTCCCGGACGCGTTTCCAGACGCGTTTCCCGGCCGGCTCCCGACCGGCCCCGACCGGCCCCTTCCGCAGGCAGCGTGGCGGAAGGGGCCGAGTCGTTCCCGGGGGCCCGTCGGGCGTCCCCGCCCGGCGGCTTGAGCGAGCCTCCAGCGGACGGCCCCACGGTCGGGCTGTCCGGCAGCAGGCCGTGCGTGCCATCAACGCATCGCGTCAAGAGGAGATGCCCTCATGAAAGCCCTGGTGTTGTCGGGAGGTGCGGGTACCCGCCTGCGTCCCTTCAGTTACTCCATGCCCAAACAGCTCATCCCGGTCGCCGGCAAGCCCGTACTGGTCCACGCGGTGGAGAACCTGCGCGCCCTGGGCATCACGGAGATCGGGATCGTCGTCGGGGGCCATGCCGCCGAGATCGCGGCGGCCCTGGGCGACGGGAGCCGGTTCGGCGTACGCGTCTCCTACATCCGGCAGGACGTGCCGCACGGCCTCGCCGACTGCGTACGCCTGGCGCGTGACTTCCTCGCCGACGACGACTTCGTGATGTACCTCGGCGACAACGTGCTGCCCGGTGGCCTCGCGGAACTCGCCGAGGGCTTCCTCGCCCGGCGCCCGGCGGCCCATGTCGCGGTCAAGAAGGTCGGCGACCCGAGCTCGTTCGGGGTGGTGCAGGTCGACGGGGAGGGACGTGCGGTACGGCTGTGGGAGAAGCCCGCGCATCCGGTCGGCGACCTCGCGATCATGGGTGTGTACTTCTTCACCCCGGCCGTGCACGAGGCGGTCGCGGCGATCCGGCCGAGCGCCCGCGGTGAACTGGAGATCACCGACGCCATCCAGCAACTGGTCTCCGCCGGCCACGAGGTGCGGGTGCACGAGCACCACGGACAGTGGTGGGACACCGGGAAGCTGGAGGACCTGCTGGAGTGCAACCGGGCCCTGCTCGACATCCTTCCGCCGCCGGTGGCGGGTGCGGCGGCGGGTGCGGTGGACGCCCACAGCGAGCTGGTCGGCCCGGTGATCCTGGGACCGGGGGCGCGGATCGTCCGGTCCCGGATCGTGGGACCGGCGGTCATCGGCGGCGGCAGCGAGGTCGTCGACAGCGCCCTCGGCCCCTACACGGTGATCGGCGAGGAGTGCCGGCTGTCCGGAGCCGGGGTGGAGGACTCCATCGTGCTGGACCGGGCGCGCATCCGGCAGGTCCGCGGTATCCGGCAGTCCGTGATCGGCCGGGCCGCCCTCGTCATTTCCTCCCCCCGTGGCGGGCACCGGCTCGCGGTGGGGGACCACACCACGGTGGAGGTCGCAGCGGCATGAAGATTCTGGTGACGGGTGCGGCCGGGTTCATCGGCTCGCACTATGTGCGCACGATGCTCGAGGGCGGCTATCCGGGGTACGAGCACACGTCGGTGACGGTGCTGGACCTGCTGACGTACGCCGGGAACCGGGACAACCTGCCGGCCCACGACCCGCGGCTCACCTTCGTGCAGGGTGACATCTGCGACCTGCCGCTGTTGCTGGACCTGCTGCCGGGTCATGACGCGGTGGTCCACTTCGCCGCCGAATCGCACGTGGACCGCTCCCTGGACAGCGCGGCCGAGTTCATGCGGACCAATGTGACCGGCACCCAGACCCTGCTGGAGGCCTGCCGGCTCAGCGGGGTCTCCCGCGTCGTGCACGTCTCGACCGACGAGGTCTACGGCTCGATCGAGACCGGGGCGTGGGACGAGGACTGCCCGCTGCTGCCCAACTCCCCGTACTCGGCGTCCAAGGCGGCCGGCGATCTGGTGGCGCGCTCCTACTGGCGTTCGTACGGGCTGGACCTGTCGATCACCCGCTGCTCCAACAACTACGGCCCCTACCAGCACGTCGAGAAGCTGATCCCGCACTTCACCACGCGGCTGCTGCGCGGCGAGACCGTGCCGCTGTACGGGGACGGCGGCAACGTCCGCGAGTGGCTGCACGTCGACGACCACTGCCGGGCCGTCCACCTGGTGCTCACCGGGGGCCGGGCCGGTGAGATCTACAACATCGGCGGCGGCAACGACCACACCAACCGCCAGATCACGGACCTGCTGCTGGAGTTGTGCGGGGCCTCCCCCGATCTGGTGCGCAGGGCACCGGACCGCAAGGCCCACGATCTGCGCTACGCCATCGACGACACCAAGATCCGCGAGGAGCTGGGCTACGCGCCCCGGGTGCCGTTCGAACGCGGCCTGGCCGAGACCGTGGAGTGGTACCGGCTGCGTACGGACCGGTGGACGGCCGCCGGCGACCTCACCGTGCCGGGCCTGGCGCTGGCGGGATCAGGGGTGGCATGACCCGCCCGGCGGGCGGGAGCCGGGAGGCGGGCGCGGTGGGGGCCGGGGGGATCCGGCCCCCACCGCGCTGTGTGGTGCCGTCCGTGCTCAGCCGGCCTGCTCGAAGCGGATGTCGCGGCTCTGCGAGTCCGGTGCGGTGAAGGAGAGCAACCGCTCGCCCTCCTCGGCGAGTTCGGCCTTCTGCTGTGCGGTCAGCCGGGCGAAGGGGGTGAGGGCGAGGGTGGCGGCGGAGCGCTTCTGGTCGATCTTCCAGGTGCCGGCGACGAAGCCGTCCACGAGGAAGGTCGGCTTCATTCCGTTGCCCGTGTAGACGAGCTTGCGGTGTTCCTGGGCGATGACCCGGGAGCGGTCCGCGTGCGAGAGGAGGAGGTTGTCGTACTCCGGCAGGAACCGGACCGGGGCGGGTGCCCCGGCGTCGGGGCGCGGCGCGTCCGGCAGGTCGTACAGCTCCTCCCCGCCCTCTGCGCGCAGCACCACCAGCCGGTCCTCGATCTCCTTGACCACCGGGCGCAGCCGGGTGATGCCCGCCCAGGTCTGGACGTCCTTGACGGTCGCCGGGCCGAAGGCGGCGAGGTAACGCAGCACCAGGTCGGCCGGGGACGGGTCGGGGTGCAGGTCGCGGCCGAGCCAGGTCTGCACGGTGGTGCAGGTGGTCTGCCCGCCGACGCCCCAGATGCCGCGCGGCGGCACCTGGACGAGCGCAGCGAGGTTGCGCAGTACGTAGGCGAGTGCGGCGGGCTCGCGGTCCGGCCAGCGGGCCCCGAGCTGCTCCCGCAGCTCGCCGGTGGACAGCGGGCGCTGGGCCATCAGCGCGCTGCCGGCCTCCACCACCGCGTCGAGGTCCAGTCCGTCGAGGCGGTGCCGGCCGTAGAGGTTGTTGGGATACAGGTCGCGGTCCAGGGCCGGCTGGACGAGCGGCCGCAGCCACAGGCAGTCCTCGGCGGTCACCAGGTGGACGGTGGAGCGCATCAGCGCGATACGGACGACCCGGCGGTCGGTCAGCAGCCCGGACAGCTCGTCCTGGCGGAACCGGGTCATCCGGGTCCATAGTCCGGTGTAGGGCGCGTACGGCGCCTGCGCCTGCATGCCCACCAGGTGGGCGATGGTGTCGTGGGCGGACGCCGGCGAGCGGCGCAGCAGCATCTGACGGTCGAGCAGCGCCCGGTTGAGCGCGCGCGTGGTGAGGGTTTTCGACGACGGTACGGGCATGGCCTCTCCCCTGAGGTGGACCGGGCCAACGTATCCACCGGGCCTACAACGCGGCTCGACCCGTGCGGGTCACTGTTCGAGGGCCTGTTGCGCACCATCCATCCGGTAGAGAGCAAGGAGTGTCCTCTTCATGAGCACCCACACGATAGAGACCGCGTCCGGCACCGGCACCCTGGTCGGCACCTGGACGGTCAGCTCCGTCATCAACGGCGAGCCCGCCCCGTTCAGCAGCACGCTGACCTTCAACGCCGACCACACCCTGGACGTCAGCGGGCCGAAGGGGCCGGACGGCACGCCTTCCTTCATCGGTGACGGCCACTGGATCGACCGGCCGGACGGCACCTTCACGTACTACCTGACGCACCCGATCCCGGACGGCCAGGGCGGGACGATGGGCGACATCCACAGCATCCAGGAGGTGACCGTCGACGGGGACGGCCACTCGTCCTCGGGCAGCGCGATCCTGCACAGGACGGACGGTTCCATCATGCCGCCGACCCCGGTCACCCTCATCGGCGCCCGGTGAGCTGTCCCGCCCGCCGGAAACAGAAAGGCCCCCATCACCTCGATGGGGGCCTTTCCGCGGGCCTCAGCGGCCGGCGAGGGCTTCCAGCACCGCCACGGTCTCGGCGGGCGAGGGCAGGCTCGCGACCTCGGCGGCGAGCTCGGTGGCCCGCTCCTTGTACGAGGGGACCTCCAGCAGCGCCCGGCAGGCGTCCAGCACCTCCTTCGGCTCGACGTCCTGGTCGGTGATCTGCCGGGCGGAGCCGTACTCCTCCAGCAGCTGGGCGTTGACGGTGTGTTCGGCGTTGCGTGACAGCAGCAGCTGCGGCAGGCCGTTGATCACACCGGACATGGTGCTGCCGGAGCCGACGTGGTGGACGATCAGGTCGCAGGAGGGCACCACCGAGGTCAGCGAGATCCAGCCGGCCGCCACCACGCTCTCGGAGAGCGTGCCGAGCTGCTCGACCACCGGGTCGGCCGCCGCGATCACGAGGTCCACGCCCGCCTCGGGCAGGACGCGGACCAGTTCCCTGAACAGCGGGACACCGCTGCCGAAGTTCCTCTTGACGCCGACGGACTCGGGCTCGACCGTGCCGAGGGTGAGCAGCAGCCGGGGCCGCCGGCCCTTCTCGAAGGACCAGGAGGGGACGGTGCCGGCCGGGTCGTAGGGGACGTAGCGCAGCGGCCGGCCCGGGTCGCGGTCCTTGTGACCCACCGACGGGGGGCAGTTGTCGAGGAACATGTCGGGCTCCGGCAGACCGTCCAGCCCGTTCTCCTCCAGCTCGGGGCGGAACTCGTCCGCGCCGTACTTCTCGACGTCGGGGCGGAAGTGCATGCCCACGCCGTGCTGGGCCCACGGTATGTCGCGCAGCCGGGCGGCGACGCCCGCCGCGTAGGCGCGCGGCTCGGAGATGATCAGGTCGGGCCGGAACCGGTCGACCGCCTGGAGCATGCCGGGCAGGGTGCGCGCCGCGAGCCGGCCGAAGCCACGGCCTATCTGCTCCAGCTGCCCGTCGTCGGTGGTGGCGTTGGGGAACTCCTTGCCCGACCGGTCGTGTCGCATGACCTCCTTCATGTGCATGGGGCCATAGGTCGGGACGAACGGCAGGCCGGATGTCCTGGCCATGGCGGCCAGCGGCTCGGGGCCGGCGACCAGTACCTGGTGTCCTGCCGAACGCAGTGCCCAGGCGATCGGGACCACAGGGTTGTAGAGCCCGTAGGCCGGGCCCGTGCTCACGAGAATCCTCATGACGGCACCCTAGGAACGGCGGCTGGGGCGGGAGTGGAGCTGCGCTCGTCACCCACAGCGCGACGTGCCGCGGCGTACAGCCGGAGGCACTGGTCGTAGTCGGGCAGGGTGCCCGCGGCGATCGCCTCGGCCAGCGAGGGTGCCGTGGCGTCCTTGTCGGAGATCACCGGAGCCTCGGTCAGGGGCCAGGGGATGGCCAGTTCGGGATCGAAGGGATTGATGTCGAACTGGGTGCCCGGTTCGTACTCGGTGGAGCAGAGGTAGTTCATCCAGGCGTCGTCGGTGAGCGTGAGGAATCCGTGGGCGAGGCCCTCCGCGATGTAGAGGGAGGTGCCCGACCGCTCGTCGAGGACGGTGGTCTCGTAGGCGCCGAAGGTGGGTGAGCCGAGCCGCAGATCGACCACCACGTCCAGGACGGCGCCTCTGACGCAGGTGACGTACTTGGCCTGGCTCGGCGGATGGACCACGCCGTGGATGCCCCGCAGCGTGTTGCGCCTGGACACCGAGTAGTTGACCTGCCGTGGCACGAACACATGGCCCGTCGCCCCGGCCAGCAGCCCTTCCTTGAACGATTCGAAGAACAGGCCCCGGCTGTCGTCCCGCAGGTGTGGGCGGACCAGGAAGAGGTCCCGGACCGCCGTCTCCTGGATGTCCATGTCGTCGCCCCGCCGGCCGTCAGACGCGGGCCGAGACGAACTCGCGGATCGAGTCCACGGCGTAGTCCAGCATGCGTGCGGTCAGCTTGGGATAGACGCCGATCCAGAAGGTGTGCTCGGTGATGATGTCGGCGTTCCTCAGCTCGCCCACGACCCGGTGGGGCTGGTCGAGGTAGGCGGGCTGGCGCATCAGGTTGCCCGCGAACAGCCTCCGGGTACCGATCTTGCGGTCCTCCAGGAAGTCCACCAGGTCCTTGCGGCTGTACGGGGCGTCGGGCTCCACGGTGATCAGGAACCCGAACCAGCTGGGGTCGCTGTTCGGGGTGGCCTCGGGCAGCAGCAGGCCGGGTACGCCTTCCAGGCCGTCGCGCAGCCGGCGCCAGTTGGCCCGGCGGGCGGCGCAGAAGTCGTCGAGCTTGTTCAGCTGGCTCATGCCCAGGGCGGCTTGGATGTCCGTCGCCTTCAGGTTGTAACCGACGTGCGAGAAGATGTACTTGTGGTCGTAGCCCTTGGGAAGGGTGCCCATCTCGTAGTCGAACCGCTTGAGGCACTTGTTGTTCTCGCCGGGTTCGCACCAGCAGTCCCGGCCCCAGTCGCGCATCGACTCGACGATCCGGGCGAGTGCGAGGTTGTTGGTCAGTACGCAGCCGCCCTCGCCCATCGTCAGGTGGTGGGCGGGGTAGAAGCTGACCGTCGTCAGGTCGCCGAAGGTGCCGGTGAGCTTCCCGCCGTACGTCGATCCGACCGCGTCGCAGTTGTCCTCGATCAGGAACAGGTCGTGCTTGTCGGCGAGTGCGGCGACTTCGGCGACGGGGAAGGGGTTGCCGAGGGTGTGGGCGATGCAGATGGCCCGGGTGCGCGGGCCGATGGCCGCCTCGATCGCCTCGGCGGTGGCGTTGTAGGTGCCCAGTTCCACGTCCACGTAGACCGGCACCAGGCCGTTCTGGAGGATCGGGCTGACGGTGGTGGGCCAGCCGACGGCGGCGGTGATCACCTCGTCGCCGGGGACGAGCCGCCGGTCCTGGAGGTGGGGGGAGGTGAGCGCCGAGACGGCCAGCAGGTTGGCGGAGGAGCCGGAGTTGACGAGATGCGCCTTGCGCAGCTTCAGCTTCCTGGCGAAGGCGGACTCGAACTTGCGTGAGCTCCAGCCGGCGGCGATCCGCATGTCCAGGGCGGCCTCCACCAGAGCGGTGCGGTCATCCTCGTCCAGGACCGCACCGGACGGCCAGATCTCCGTGGTCCCGGGTTCGAACTCCTTCCCGGCACTTTCCGCTTCCACCGCCTGGTGGTATTTGCGCACCTGCTCCAGCAGCAGCGCCTTGGCTTCAGCAGTCATGTTGGTCTCCCCTGGGTCGGCGGGACCCGTGCCCCGCTCACTGGTCGGTCGGCCGTGCTGTCGGTTCGCCCCGCCGGTCACAGCCGGCGCAGGCTGAACTGGTCCCAGACCCCCTCGCCCCCGACCAGCCGGTCCGGGCGGCCGCTGACGACATAGGTCCCGAAGGGGGTGACGGTCACTCCGGTGGGCGCCGGATCCGGCCACGGCTCGACGCGCCGCACCGTGCGGGCGCTGCGCCAGCCGTCGCCGGACTCGAGTACGGAGACACCGTCCTTGCCCGGGCCGATCAGGGTGTTGGTCACGGCCGCGACGGACCCGTCCGCCCGCAGGGCCAGCGCGGCGCCGCCGACCAGCGCCCGGTCGAGGGCGACCTCCTCCATGGCGGCCGGGTCGTTGAGGGGGACCCGGTAGAGGCCTCCGTCGTCGTGGCGCACGGTGAGCAGGAACCCGTCCGGGTGCCACATGACGCCCATGAAGCCGACGTTGCGGGGGGTGACACGTGCCCCGGTGCGCAGCACGCTCGGGCGGCCGTCGGGGTCGATGCGGAGGATGCCGTCGTTGGGTGTGTCCGTGGCGTAGACGTTGCCCTCGTCGTCGAAGGTGAGGTCGTTGACCAGGTTCGCGCCGAGGGTGGTCTCCCCGAGTTCGACCAGGTGCCGGCGCTCTGCGGTGGCCAGGTCGAAGACGGCCACGCCCGTGGTGCGGAAGCTGGTCGTGGGGCCGGAGCGCTCGGCGAAGCCCGCGTCGGCGTAGACGGCCAGCAGCCGGCCGCGCGCGGCGTCCACGCGCAGCCCGACGGTGGCCACGATGTCGGGGGTCTCGCCGATGAACTCGGTGGTCCGGCCGTCGGGGCGGACCAGCGAGACGGTGCCGCGGCGCATCGAGCTGACGAGGAACGCGCCCCGGGTGGGGTCCCAGGCGATCCCTGGCGGGTGAAGTCCCGGTGTGCGGACGGTGATCGACGCGGGCAGGCCGACGGGAGCGGCGCCGGGGGCGCTGGCGGCCCAGGTCTGCTGCGACATGTGACTCTCCTCCGGGGCAGGGTGCTGATCTCCCCGAGCATCGCCGAACTTCCTTGAGGAGCACTCGCGCCTGCGAGCTCGCTGCGGCAAGGGCGCGGCAGGGCGGTCCAGCCCGGCTCCTCCGGGCGACGAGCGGGGTGCGGCACCCTCGGCCGCGGCAGTGCACCGGCAACTGGGCCGGTCACCGCGGGTACTTCGAGGGCCGGGCACGGCCCCCGGGAGGGAGCGAGGACATGGCAGGCGAGGAAGAAGCGAAGAGGTATCCCTTCAGCGCCCCGCACCGGCTGGACATGGATCCCGCATACGCCGAGATCCGCGCCAACGAGGGCCTGATACGGGTACAGCCGCCGTTCGGGCGGGCCGCCTGGCTGGCCACTCGGTACGAGGACGTCAAGACCGTGCTCGGAGACCCGCGGTTCAGCCGCGCCCGGGCGCTGGAGAACGGGGACGAGCCGAGCCTGATCCCCATGGGACCGGGCCCGAACACCATCGTGACCACGGACCCGCCGCACCACAGCCGGCTGCGGCGGGTGGTCGCGAAGGCGTTCACCCAGCGCCGGATCGAGCAGCTCCGGCCGCGGGTCCAGGAGATCGTGGACGGCCTCATCGACGACATGGAGGAGAAGGGTCCGCCGAGCGACCTGGTGCACGATTTCGCCCGCCCGCAGCCGGGCAAGGTCGTCTTCGAGCTGATGGGTGTGCCGTACTCGGACCGCGAACAGGTCCAGGAGTGGACGGAGATCGCCCTGTCGACACCGTTCTCCGGTTACACCCCGGAGGAGAAGAGGGCCGCCTTCGGGAAGATGCGGGCCTATATGCCGGGGGTGATCGCCGCGAAGGCGGAGAACCCCGGGGAGGACCTGCTGACCGTCCTGGTGACGGCCCGCGACGACGAGGACCGGCTGACCGAGGACGAGACCGTCGATCTCGCCGTGGCCGTGCTCGTGACGGGCAACGAGACCACGGCCGACCAGATCCTCAATCTGGCCTGGCTGCTGCTGTCCCACCCGGAGCACCTGGCCATGCTGCGGGCGGCCCCGGAGAAGATCCCGCAGGCGATCGACGAGATGCTGCGGTACGTACCGCTGGCGACGGGCGCGATGTTCCCCAGGGTGGCCACGGAGGACGTCCGCCTCGGTGACGTACTGGTGCGCGAGGGGGAGGCCGTGCTGCCCTCCATGGCGTCGGCGAACCGCGACGAGACGGCGTTCCCGAACGCCGGTGAGCTGGACTTCGACCGGGAGAGCAACCAGCACCTGGCGCTCGGGCACGGCGTGCACCGCTGCCTGGGCGCCCAGTTGGCCAGGATGGAGCTGCAGGTCGCCTTCGAGTCGCTGCTGGACCGGTTCCCGGGCCTGCGGCTGGTCAAGCCGGCGGAGGAGGTGCCGTGGCGCAAGGGCACCCTGCACCGGGCCCCGCAGGAACTGCTGGTGACCTGGTGACCGGGGCGGAGAGGAGAGGAGAGGGGCGATGAGCGAGAAGCGCTGGTCCGTCGACGCGGACCGGGCCGCCTGCGCCGGTTCGGGCATGTGCGTGGGCACTGCTCCGGAGCACTTCCGGTTGGAGGACGGCAAGGCCCTTGCCCTGGCGGAGACGGTCGATCCCGACGACGCGGTGATCGACGCCGCCGAGGTCTGCCCCGTGGAGGCCATCACCGTACGGGAGCTCGCCACCGGGAAGGTACTCGCGCCCGAGGTGTGAGCGGGTACGGCGAACGGCCGGCCCGCCTCTCCACCAGAGAGGCGGGCCGGCCGTTCGGCCGACAGGACGCCCTTCAGCCGGGTCCGGGCTCCCTCGCGGGACGCCGGACCCGGCTGCTGTGCGCGGTTCGTCAGTGGACGGCCGGCGCGGGCGCCGGCTCGTCGGTCTCCGCGGCGTCCGGGTCGAAGTGCGCCGCTCCGCCCTTCGGGAGGGTGAACATGAGCAGGAAGGCCAGCACGGTGGTCCCCATGAAGGTCAGCAGGGAGACCTGGAAGGCGTCGGCGAACGTGAGCGCGGTCTGCTCCTGGCCGTGCTTGTCGATCAACGCGAGTACCTGCGGATCCTCCTCCTGCAGGGCCTGGCAGCTGGCCGGGGCGGCGCCCGGCTCCTTCTCGTTGGCCCGGTCCACCGAGCAGGTCCGGAAGGACGCCACGAGCTCGTCGATCCGGTCGGCGGACACGTGTGCGGCCAGCTCCTTGCGGAGGTCGTCCCCCACCCGGCCGGCGCTGTCCCCGGCGTACGAACCGAGTACGCCGAAGAACACGACGCTGACCAGGGCGGCACCGATGCCCGCACCGACCTGCTGCATGGTGTTGATCAGCGCGGAGGCGGAACCCGCGTCCTTGCGGGGCGCCTGGCTGAGCACGACCGCCGGGATCGGTGCGGTGACCCAGCCGAAGCCGATGCCGAAGAGCAGCAGCGGGACGGCCATCTGCCAGGTGCTGACACCGCTTCCGTAGTGGCCGACCACCCAGACGTAGCTGCCCAGCCCCAGCAGCGCGAGCAGGCTGCCGACCTGCATCAGCTTGCGCCCGTACTTCTCCGCCAGGAAGCCGAAGGACGTACCCGACGCCACGAAGGCACCGATGCAGAACGGCAGGGTGGTCAGACCCGCGTGGAGCGGGGTCCAGCCGAGGCCGAACTGCATGTAGATCGTCCAGGACAGGAAGAACACGCCGACGCCGCTGTAGAAGACGATCTGGACGGCGAGTCCGGAGACGAAGCTGCGGGCCTTGAACAGGCCCAGCGCCACCAGCGGCGAGCCGTCCTTGTCGGTCTTGAAGCGCTCGTACCACAGGAAGAAGGCGAACGCGGGGAGGGAGACCACCATCAGGACGAAGCCCCAGACCGGCCAGTCCAGTTCGCGGCCCTGCATGAGCGGGTAGACGAGCATCAGCAGCGCGACGGTGGCGATGACCACGCCGATCAGGTCGAGCCGGAGCGCCTGGGGGGACCTGGACTCTCGGATGACCCGCGCGCCCACCAGGAGTCCGATGATGCCCAGCGGAATGTTGATCAGGAAGATCAGCCGCCAGCCGAGCCCGAACAGGTCCCACTGGACCAGGACTCCGCCGAGGCTCAGGCCCGCGACCGCGGCGAGACCGGCGACGCCGCCGAACATGCCGAACGCCTTGCCGCGTTCCCGCGGCTCGAACGTGACATGGATGATGGCCAGGACCTGCGGCACCATGACGGCGGCCATGACGCCCTGGATCAGGCGCCCGGACACCAGCACGCCGGGGCTCTGGGCCACCGCGCACATCAGCGACGAGGCCGTGAAACCGGCGACGCCGGCCATGAAGACGCGCTTGCGTCCGTAGATGTCACCGAGCCGGCCACCGGTGATCAGGCCCACGGCGAACGCGAGGCCGTACCCGGCGGTGACCCACTGGAGCGCCGCGTAACCGGCGCCGAGGTCTTCCTGGATGGAAGGGATGGCGACGTTCACGACGGTGCTGTCGAGCAGATCCATGAAGGCGGCGACCAGGATCACGGCAAGCGCGATCCATCGCTTGGGGTCCGGGAGCGTGTCCCCGTTTTCCGGGCCTGTTCGATCCGCTGACCTGGAGTCAACAGACATGGCATACCTCTCATCTTGTTTCTTGAACGGTGAACAACCAAAGGTGTGCGGCCGCACACCGCTCCTCAGCCCTGTCGCATTCACCGTAGGGAGATGAACTCGACGTTCGGTCGAATTTCACTGTGGGCCTTTTCCCGCCACTGTCCGACGGGTTGACTTATTTCATTCCCCCTGCAAGACCGCACGCAGATACCGGGCGGTGTGGCCGGAGCCGGCCGCGACCGTTTCCGGCGAGCCCGCGGCCGCCAGCCGGCCACCCCCGCTGCCCCCCTCGGGGCCGATGTCGATGACCCAGTCCGCCGTCTTGATCACATCGAGACTGTGCGTCACGGTGACCACCGTGTGGCCCTTGTCGACCAGCTGGTGAAGGATCGTCAGCAGCCGGTCGATGTCACTGGAGTGCAGTCCGGTCGTGGGCTCGTCGAGCAGATAGAGCGTGCTGCGTCCGGCGCGGCGCTGGAGTTCGTTCGCCAGTTTGATCCGCTGCGCCTCGCCGCCCGACAGCGTGTTCGCCGGCTGCCCCAGCCGCAGATAACCCAGACCGACATCACAGAGCACATCGAGCGGCTTACCGATCGCGGGGACGTCGGCAAAGAATTCCGCCGCATCCTCGATGGGCATTTCGAGCACATCTCCGATATTTTTCCCGCGGTAATGCACCCGGAGCGTGTCCTCGTCGTACCGGCGCCCTTCGCACTCGTCGCAGAGCAGGAACACATCCGGCAGGAAATACATTTCGACCCGTACGTGCCCGTCGCCCGCGCAGACCTCGCAGCGGCCGCCCGGGGAGTTGAACGAGAACCGGCCGGGCTTGTAGCCCAGCGCCTTGGCCTCGTCCGTCTGGGCGAACAGCTTGCGGACGTTGTCGAGGATGCCGGTGTACGTCGCGGGGGTCGACCGGCCCGAGCGGCCGATGGGGTCCTGGTCGACCTTGATCACCCGGTCGATCAGCTCCAGCCCGGCCACCGCGTCATGCGCGCCCGGCGCCGGGGCCTCACCGCCCAGGGCGCGCTCGGCGCTCCGGTAGAGGATCGAGTCCACCAGCGTGGACTTGCCCGCTCCCGAGACCCCGGTGACGGCGATGAAGGAGCCCAGCGGGAAGGAGACGTCGAACCCGGTCAGGTTGTGCTCCCGGGCGCCGCGGACCACGATCTCGTGGCCGGGGCGCGGCGTACGGCGCCGGTCGGGCACCCGGATGCCGCGGCGGCCGCTGACGTACCCGCCGGTGGGTGAGGTGTCGTGGTCGAGCAGTTCTCGTACCGTGCCGGAGAAGAGCAGTTCACCGCCGTGCACTCCGGCGCCGGGCCCGAGCTCCACCACCCAGTCCGCCGCCCGGATCAGATGGTGGTCGTGCTCCACCACGATGACCGTGTTCCCCTGGTCGCGGAGGGTCCGCAGGCTGGACAGCAGATGCTCGCCGTCCTTGGGGTGCAGGCCCGCCGTGGGCTCGTCGAGCACGTACAGCAGGCCGAACAGCTGGGTACCGAGCAGGCCGGCCAGCCGGATGCGCTGGGCCTCGCCGCCGGAGAGGGAGGCCGCGGGCCGTTCCAGGGTCAGGTAGCCGAGCCCCACCTCGTTGAGGAAGCCCAGCCGTGCGGTGGTCTCGTCGACGGCCTGGGCGACGACCGCCCGGTCCCGGTCGGCGACCTCCAGGCCCCGGAAGAACTCCAGGCACTGCGCGAAGGACATCGCGCCGACCTCGGCGAAGTTCCGGCCGGCCACCCGCACAGCGAGCTGCGCCTTCGACAGCCGTGCTCCGCCGCACTCCGCGCACCCCACCGGGTGCATGAAGCCTTCGAGCCGGCTCGCGCCGCGCTCGGTCACCACATTGCGGTAGCGGTGGAGCAGCCAGGGCACCACACCCGTGAACTCGACCTCCTTGACGCGCTCCACGCCCTTCCCGGGCCGGCGGAGCTTCACCTGGATCCCGGTGCCGTGCAGCAGCGTGTGGCGCAGCTCCTCGGGCAGCGTCCGCCAGGGCTGGTCGACGCTGTGGCCGGCCTCCGCCACCAACACCGCCACCACCTCGCGGATCTGGTCGGCGATCGGATGCATCCAGGGCTCCACGGCGCCGCCCGCGATGGTCCGTTCGGGATCGGGTACGAGGGAGTCGAGGTCGACCTCGGCCTGCGTTCCCAGACCCTGGCAGCCCTGGCACTGGCCGAAGGGCAGGTTGTACGAGAAGCCCCGGCTGGTCATCTCCGGGACCGCGGTCCCATGGCCGTCCGGGCAGCGGAGCCCCTCGCCGCCGCCGGTCAGGACGGCGTCGCAGAGCAGGCAGTGCGGGATGCCGATACGGGCGTACACCACGCGCATCAGGTCGTAGATCTCGGTGACCGTGCCCACGGTGGAACGCGGGCTGCGCGAACCGGAGGAGCGCTGGTCCACCGCGACGGCGGAGCACATCCCCGAGATCCGCTCCACCTCCGGCTGCGCCATCTCGTTGAGGAACTGCCGGGCGTACGAGGACATCGACTGGACCTGGCGGCGCTGCCCCTCGGCGAAGATGGTGCTGAAGGCCAGCGACGACTTGCCCGAGCCGGAGACCCCGGTGAACACCGTGAGGGTCCGGTGCGGGAGTTCGACGTCGACGCCCCTCAGGTTGTGCTCCCTGGCGCCGACCACGACGAGCTTCTCCGGGAGTTGCCCTGATGCGGGCCGCTCGGTGGCGAGCTGTCCCAGCGGGTCGA
Organism: Streptomyces sp. CB03234; assembly: GCF_001905885.1. Classification (GTDB taxonomy): domain Bacteria; phylum Actinomycetota; class Actinomycetes; order Streptomycetales; family Streptomycetaceae; genus Streptomyces. Next base: position 280,056 of record NZ_LIYH01000009.1, read on the forward strand.
TTACCGTCATAGACCTCTTCCTTCCGGTGTGAACCACCACCGTGGCAGCCGGGCCTCGACACTCACTCGACCCGCTGCCCAGCCGCCCGGCCACCCGGACTCCAGTACGGATCCACTTCTCCGGGCGATCCTCGTCCCACGTACTGAGGAGGGTTCCGCCATGACCACACAGGCCGTCACGTCCGGACCGGAAGCCGGTGCTCCGGTGTTCCCGTACAAGCGCAAGTGCCCGTTCTCCCAGCCCGAGGAGTACGGGCCGATGATGGAGAAGGCCGCGATATCCAAGGTCAAGCTGATCACCGGCATCGAGGTCTGGGCGGTGACCGGGTACGAGAACATCCGTCAGCTGCTGATGGACCCGAGGATCAGCTCCTCGCGCAAGCACGAGAACTTCCCCTTCTACTTCCAGGCGCCGCCGGAGTTCCGCACCGAGACCTCCTTCATCGGGTACGACGCGCCCGAGCACACCACCACCCGCCGCAAGGCCGCGGTCACCTTCACCAACCGCCGGGTGCAGCGGCTGCGCGAGAACATCGCCAAGAACGTGGACGAGCGGCTCGACGCGCTGATCGCCGCCGGCTCCCCGGCCGACCTGCACGCGATCGTCTCGCTGCCGGTCCCGATGACCCTCATCTGCGAACTGCTCGGCGTCCCCTACGAGGACCACGCCTTCTTCGCCGAGCACGGCACCAACCTGCTGGGCGGGCACAGCTCGGCCGAGCAGCGCCAGGCGGCCATGGTGGAGGTCGGCGCGTACCTGGAGAAGCTCGTCGACCTCAAGGAGCGCGAGCCCGCCGACGACCTGATCAGCCGGGCGATCGTCGCCTACAAGGAGTCCGGCGAGGAGTACACCAGGCGGGACCTGGTCAACCTCTGCCGGCTGCTGATGAACGGCGGCCACGAGACCACCGCCAACATGATCTCGCTGTGCACCATGGCCCTGCTGCGCAACCCGGAGCAGCTGGAGCAGCTCAAGGCCGATCCCGAGCTGATCGGCCCGGCCATCGAGGAGCTGGTCCGCTACATCACCATCGGTGACCTGGCCATCCCCCGGGTCGCGCTGGAGGACATCGAGATCGACGGTGTGACCATCAAGAAGGGTGACGGCATCCTCTGCTTGAGCCTGACCGCCAACCGCGATCCGAAGGTCTTCGACCGCCCCGACGAGCTGATCCTCTCCCGGGGCACCCGCCGCCACCTCGGCTTCGGTCACGGCGCGCACTACTGCATCGGCGCCGACCTGGCCCGCGTGGAGCTGGAGATCGCCATCACCAAGATCTTCGAGCGGCTGCCCAACCTCCAGCTGGCGGTGCCCTTCGAGGACATCAGGACCAAGGAGGGCTCGGTCGTCTACGGCGTGTGGGCGCTGCCCGTCACGTGGTGATCGCCGCCTGCGGGGCAAGGGAGAGGAGAGGCCCATGGGGGGCCCGCTGCGAGGAGTGCGCGTCGTCGAGCTGACCGGCATCGGCCCCGCGCCGTTCGCCTGCATGTTCCTGGCGGACCTCGGCGCGGACGTGGTGCGGGTGGACCGGACGGACGGCGTACGGCCGTACGCCGACGAGCACCGGGTGTTCGACCGGGGGCGCCGCTCGGTGGCGCTGGACCTGAAGGACCGGCGCGGGGTGGATGCCCTGCTGCGGCTCACGGCTCGCGCCGACGTCCTGGTGGAGGGCTACCGGCCGGGGGTCGCCGAGCGCCTGGGCATCGGCCCGGAGGACTGCCGGGCCGACAATCCCGGCCTGGTCTACGCCCGGATGACCGGCTGGGGGCAGGACGGGCCGCTGGCCCAGGCTCCCGGCCACGACATCAACTACCTCGCCCTGTCAGGCGGGCTCGCCGCCATCGGGCGCGGTGAAGGGCCGCCCGCCGTCCCGCTCAATGTGATCGGGGACTTCGCCGGCGGTGGTCTGCTGCTCGTCGCCGGTGTGCTCGCCGCACTGCTGGAGCGGGGCCGTTCCGGGCGCGGTCAGGTGGTGGACGCGGCCATCACGGACGGCACCGCCGCGCTGTTCGGGATGCTGATGTCGATGACGGCGTCGGGCAACTGGCGTCCCCGGCTCGCCGCCAACCTGCTCGACGGCGGGGCACCGTACTACGACGTCTACACCTGCGCCGACGGGCGGTACATGGCCGTCGGTGCCATGGAGGAGCCCTTCTACCGCGAGCTGCTCGCCGGTCTCGGGCTGGCCCCCGAGTCGCTGCCCGACCGTGCCGACGCGGCCAACTGGCCGGCGCTGCGGGCGCTGTTCGCCGAGCGGTTCGCCGGCCGTACGCGGGACGAGTGGACCGCGCTGTTCGAGGGGACGCAGGCGTGTGCGACGCCCGTCCTGGACGTCACCGAGGCCGCCGCGCACCCGCACCACCGGGAGCGCGGCACCTATGTGACCGGGGACGGCGAACTCCAGCCGGCCCCCGCCCCACGGTTCTCCGCGACCCCGCCACGGCTCCCGGACCCCGCCCCACGGCCCGGCGGGCACACGGAGGAGGTCCTGTTCGAGTGCGGGCTGACGCCCGCCGACGTCAGACAGCTGATCGCGGACGGGGTGGCCATGAGCCCCGCGACGACCACGAGGTGAGCACCGGTGAAACTGGACGACATCTACCTACGGGCCACCGGCGTGCGCTTCCCCGCTCTGCTGCCGGTGGCCGACGCCATCGCCTCCGGTGCGTGCACGCCCCAGCTCGTGGCCCGTACGGACGTGGAGTCGGTCTCGGTCTCACTGGGCGAGTCCGCCGCCGAGATGGGCGTGGCCGCGGCGCGCAGCGCGCTGGCACGCGCCGGGTCCACCGGGGCCGAGGTCGGCCTGATCCTGCACGCCGACACCTACCACCAGGGGCACGACGCCTGGCCCGTCGCCTCGTACATCCAGCGGGAGACGCTCGGCAACACCTGCCCGGCCATCGAGATCAAGCAGATGTCCAACGGTGGCATCGCCATGCTGGACCTGGCCGCCGCGTATCTGAAGGGCCTGCCACGGGCCGGCGACGCGCTGCTGAGCACCGCCGACCGCTACTGCCTGCCCGGCTTCGACCGCTGGCGGACCGACCCCGGAACCCCCTACGCCGATTCCGGCACGGCTGTGGTGCTGTCCCGGCGCGGCGGCTTCGCCCGGGTGCTGTCGCTGGCGATGTACTCCGACTCGGCGCTGGAGCCGATGCACCGGGGCGACGACCCGTTCGGGGACGCGCCGTTCGCGAACCGGATGCCGGTGGACTTCGAGGCCGCCAAGCGGTCGTTCATGAAGGAGTTCGGCCTCTCCTTCGCCATCAGCCGGGCCAATGCCGGCCAGCAGGTGGTGGTCAAGGAGGCCCTCGCCGACGCCGGGCTGGAACTGCCGGACGCGGACTGGGTGCTGCTGCCGCACTTCGGGCGCCGCAGGCTCAACTCCATCTACTTCGAGCAGTTCGGCATCGACCCGGCGAAGACGACCTGGGAGTTCAGCCGTACGGTCGGACACCTGGGCGCGGGCGACCAGTTCGGCAGCCTGGACCACCTGGTGGTCTCCGGCCGGGCCAGGCCGGGCGACCGGGTGGTGCTGGTGGGGGTGGGCGGCGGCTACAGCTGGGGCGCCGCGGTGCTGGAGATCCTGGACGTCCCCCGCTGGGACTAGCAGCGGCACGTCGGCGGCGGTACGCGGAAGGGGCCGGTCACGGGCGACCGGCCCCTTCCGCGTACCCGTACGGCTCAGTCCTCCGGGATCGCCGGGGCGGGATGGGCGCCCGGCACGCTCACCCGGGCCGGCGGGAGGACCCCGTCCACCAGGTAGCCCTCGACGTACGCCTCCAGCTGGGGGTTGGCGCCGCTGAGCACGTAGACCTCGTGGTCACCGGAGTCCTCCACCGTGATCAGGTGGTGGCCGAGCAGCTCGGCCATGGCGACCCCGCCCTCGTGGTCGTCCAGCGGGTCGCCGTCGGCCTGCACGATCAGGCCCACCGGGTAGCCGTCCCGGGCCGGGACGGTCGGCGGCTCGGGGGACTCGAAGGTACGGAAGGCACCCACCCAGGGCGCCGCGCGCAGCACGCCGTGGCCGAACGGGTATTTCTCCCGGCATTTACGCATGTCCGCGTAGTACGTCTCCAGGTCGGCCGGCCACTCGGTCTCCAGCGTGACCGCCTCCAGCACGCTCTGGCGCACCTGCTCGTTGGCCCGCGCGCCCCAGCCGCCGGTGCTGTGCCGGGCCAGCAGGGTGCCCGCCCGCTCGGCGTCGCCCTGACCCGTCGCGGCCAGCAGCCCGCCGACCAGCAGGCCCAGCTTCTCCCACGCCGAGCGGTCGGTGGCCAGGCTGCCCACGGTGCCGTCGAAGGAGGTGCGGGCGTGCGTGCCGTGCGGCTGGGCTTCGAGCCGGGCGGCGACCCGCTCCACGGCCGCGAAGACCTCGTGCGCCGTGGTGCCCAGGCCGAAGTGGCCGTCGCGGCGGGCGGTCCACTCCGACCACCGGTCCACATTGGCGCGGACCGCGGCGGCCTGGGCCAGGAACTGCCGGCGCCAGGTCCAGCCGGGGTGCACGCACGAGTCGAGGACGCTGCGGTCGAGGCGCGCGGGGAACATCGTCCCGTACACCACGCCCACGTAACTGCCGTAGGCGTAGCCCAGGAAGCTGATCCGGTCCTCCCCCAGAGCCGCCCGGATGGCGTCCATGTCCCTGGCGGTGTTGCGGGTGTTGATGTGGGGGCGCAGGGTGCCGCCCGCGCGCCGGCAGCCCTGCTCCCGCTCGTACATGTCGGCGGCCATCGCCGTGAACACGTCGTCGGACGGCCGGGAGTCGAAGGGCGCGGTGGTCGGTGTGACCTCGATGCACAGCTGGGTGGAGGCGCCGGTGCCTCGGGGGTCGAAGCCGATGAGGTCGTAGACGTCGGCCAGCGGGGTGTCGTACAGCCGGCCGGGCAGGTCGCGGCCCTGGCCGCCGTCGCCTCCGGGACCGCCGCTGACGCCCAGCAGGATGCCGCGCCGGCGCACGGGGTCCTTGGCCCGCAGCCGGCTGACGGCGATCGAGACGCGCTCGCCGCCCGGGTCGGTGTAGTCGAGCGGGACGTCGAGTGTCGCGTACTCCAGGCGCTCGTCGGGCCCTGCGGCCGTCCATTCGAGCCGCTGGGTGGTCTGCAACATGGGGCCTCCGTCGGGGTCCAAGAGCGTCATGTGTACGACCCAGGGTCGGATGGCGCTCTCGAAGCGGCCTGGAGCGGCGCTGCCTGGGCCCGGCCCGGTTCGAGAAGCCCTCCAGCACCTCCCCAGCGTCCGGCCGCACGGTGGGGAGGTGGTACGGCTGCCCGACATCGCGGAGGACCTCACATGGCCAAGATCACTTACCGGCATCCGGACGGGACCGTCACGGTGCTCGAAGTCCCCAACGGCAACTCGGTGATGCGCGGCGCGGTCATCAACGGCGTCCGGGGCATCGTGGGCGAGTGCGGTGGCGGAGCCATGTGCGGGACCTGCCACGTGTACATAGCCGAGGACTCCACGGCACCGCTCCCGCCGATGCCCGAGATCGAGCACGAGCTGCTCCACACGACCGCCTGCGAGCGGCGCGACAGCAGCCGTCTGAGCTGCCAGCTCCCGGTCACCGACGACATCGACGGCCTGGTCGTGGACATGCCGGAGCGGCAGCTGTGAGCGCCTCCGGGCCCGTGGTCGTGGTGGGCGGCGGCCAGGCCGCTTGCACGGTCGCCGCCGCGCTGCGCGAGGGCGGCTGCCGGGCCCCGGTCACCCTGGTCGCGGGCGAGGGGGTCCTCCCCTACCAGCGCCCGCCGCTGTCCAAGGACTTCCTGGGCGGGTCCGGGGGCGGCTTCGAGGACGTGGTCCTGCGTACCCGTTCGTTCTACGACGAGCAGGGCATCGACGTGATCGCGGGCGATCCGGCGGTCGCCGTCGACCGGGCGGGGCGCGGGGTCGTGCTCGGCTCGGGCCGGCGACTGCCGTACGAGCGGCTGGTCCTGGCCCTCGGCGCGCGACCGCGGACCCTGGACGTGCCGGGGGCCGGACTGGACGGCGTCCTGACCCTGCGTACCGTCGCCGACGCCCGGGAGGTACGCCGGCGGCTGGAGCCGTGCCGGCGGCTGGTCGTCGTCGGCGCCGGGTTCATCGGCCTGGAGGTGGCCGCGGCGGCGGCCAAGCGGGGCGTGCCGGCCATGGTGGTCGAGACGCAGCCCCGGGCCATGGCGCGGGCGCTGAGCGAGACGTCCGCCGCGCACCTGGTCGCGGAACACCGGGCCCACGACACCCAGTTCCGCTTCGGCCGCCGGGTGACGGGCTTCCTGGGCGACCTGCGGGGGCGGGTGCGCGGGGTGGCGCTGGACGACGGTGTGGTGCTGCCCGCCGATCTCGTGGTCGTCGGTGTCGGCGTACGGCCCCACACCGCTCTGGCCGAGGACGCGGGGCTGGTCACCGACGACGGGATCGTGGTCGACGCGTATCTGCGTACCAGTGATCCGGCGATCAGCGCCGTCGGGGACTGCGCCCGTCATCCGAGCGCTCCGGACGGGGGGACGGAGCGCCTGGAATCGGTGCGCCCGGAGTCGGTACGCCTGGAGTCGGTACGCCTGGAGTCGGTGCAGAACGCCACCGACACGGCCCGGGCCGTCGCCGCCGACATCTGCGGGAACCCGGTGCCGTACCGGGCCGTTCCCCGGTTCTGGACCACGCAGCACACCGCCAGTGTGCAGATCGCCGGACTGACGGCCGGGTACGAGGAGACGGTGGTCACAGGCGCCCTGGCGGCCGGGCGGTTCTCCGTGCTGTGCTTCGGCGGGGGCCGGCTGCTGGGGGTGGAGTCGGTGAACCGGCCCGCCGACCACATGGCGGCCCGCAGGCTGCTGGCGACGGACGCGGGGCTCACCGCGCGGGAGGCCTCGGCCGAGGGCTTCGACCTGATGGCCCGGTCCCGGACGGCGGCCATGGTCTGACGCTCCACGCGGAACACAGCGGGGCCGGTCCGAAGCGGACCGGCCCCTTGACGTCGCGGCACCCTACGCGTCGGCGAACAGGGCCTCGGAGTAGTTGCGGGCCGCCTTCGTGATGTCGAAGCGCAGCGCCACATGGCTGGTGGCCGCCGTGACGTCCCGCCAGAACCGTTGCAGCGGGCCCGACTCGGTGAGTCCGGCGGTGCCGGCCGCCCGCAGCAGACCGGTCAGCGCGTCGGCGACCAGCTCCCCGGAGAACGAGGCGTTGCGCTGGTTGCGGGCCATGAACTCGGGGGTGAACGCCCGGGCGTCGATGACCTGGGCGTTCTGTTCCACGAGGTGCCGGGCGGCGTCGATCCGGCCCGACGCGCGGACCAGTTCGACCTCGGCGGCGTCGAAGCGCTTCTTGTTCGCGAGCCCGGCCGCGGCCGCCTTCAGTGCCCCCTGGGCCGCGCCGACGGCGGGACCGATGAAGGTCAGCGCGCCGGACGCCTGGAAGGGGACGTTGTGGGTGGGCTGGGTGGACCAGCTGTTGCGGCCGGTCTCCATGTCGGCGCGGGCGAAGGACAGATGCGAGGGGACGTACGCCCCGGAGACCACCACGGTGTGGCTGCCGGTCGCCCGCATGCCCGCGCAGTCCCAGCTCTCGACCGTCTCGAACGAGCCCCGGGGGAGGGCGAAGAACCGCAGTTCCGGGGGGCCTTCGCCGGCCACCGCGCCACACAGCAGCACCCAGTCCGCGAAGTCCACACCGCTGATGTACGACCACGAGCCGCTCAGCCGCCACCCGCCGTCGGCGGCCTGCGCCCTGCCGGAGGGCACCAGGCCGGTGGCGATGAAGGCGTCGGGGCCGCCGCCCCACAGCTCCTCGTGCCCCGCCTCGGGCAGGTGGGCGGCGAAGCGCGAGGAGGCGGCCAGCAGGGAGGCGCACCAGCCGGTCGACGCGCATGCCTGGGAGACGGTGAGCACACCGCCGACCAGTTCGGTGAAGGTGCCGTCGGTGCCGCCCCAGCGGGAGGACACGAAGTGGCGGGCGAAGCCGGCCTCGCGCAGCCCCGCCACCACGTCGGGGGCGAGCCGGCGGGTGGTGTCGGCGTCGGCCGCGTGCTGGGCCGCCAGGTGGGAGAGTTTCTCGGCCACCGCCCCCAGTCCGGTGTCGAGTTCAGCAACAGGCATCGGTGTGTCCTCCTCGCGGGATGGGTCGTGCGGAACGTCCAGCGCCGTCGGTGCCGTACCGGGTACGGCACCGGCGGCGCGGGCCGGGTGGGGCGTTCACGAGAGCCGGGCCACGGCCGTGCCGGTGTGCTTGCCCTTCAGCAGCGCGATCATCGCCTCCGGCAGCGCGGCCACCCCGCCTTCGATGACGGTGTGCGGGAAGCTCGCCTTCCCCTCGCTCAGCCAGGTGCTGAACTGCGCGTTCCAGCCCTCGATCTGGTCCGGGGTGTGCAGGGTGGCGAAGCCGCGCAGGGTCAGCTCCCGGGGGATCAGGCCCGCGAGGTCGAGGCGGGGCGAGGCGCCTTCGTGGTCGCCGTGCTGCCCGGCGAGCGAGCCGCAGAGGGCGAATCGGGCGCCGGGGGCCGCGACCCGCACGGCCGCCTCGAACTGTTCGCCGCCGACGTTGTCGAAGAAGACGTCGATGCCCTTCGGAGCCAGCTCGCGCAGCCGCTCGGCGACCGGGCCGTCGTGGTAGTCGAAGGCCGCGTCGTACCCGGCCTCCTCGGTCAGGAAGTCGATCTTCTCCTTGGAGCCGGTGCTGCCGATGACCTTCCCGGCGCCCAGGGCCTTGGCGATCTGCCCGGCCAGGCAGCCGACGCCGCTGGTCGCACCGGACACGAAGACCACATCGCCCTCCCGCACCTGGGCGATGTCGACCATGCCGCGCCATGCCGTCGGGCCATTGGACAAGAAGTACTCGGCGGACGGAAGCTGTGCCCGGTCCCGCTTGAAGAAGCCCCCGGCGTGGCCCACGGCGTACTCGCGCCAGCCGTTGAAGTGCTCCACCAGGTCGCCCACGGCCAGGTCGGGGCTGTGGGACGCGACGACCGTGCCGACGGTGCGGCCCCACATGGCCTGGCCGAGCTGGAACACCGGGATCGGGATGTCGGTGGCGGGCCGCATCTGGTCGCGGTAGACCGTGCCGAGCGACATCCAGTCGTTGCGTACGACCACCTGTCCCTCACCGGGCTCACCGAGTTCGACCTCGGCGACCTCGAAGTTCTCCAGGGTGACCTCGTCCCCGGGATAGGAGACCAGCCGTACTTCCCGGCTCTTCGGGGGGATGACCTCGCTGGTCATGGGCTCTCCTTCGAGTTGACGTGCGCCTCGGCTGCCTGGTGCGCAGCCCGCTGACGACGGTAGGAGCGGGGCCTCGAACAGGGGTCGCCCGGAACTCGACCGGGTGGGAGGAGCGATGCCCGGCCCGCTGGAGCGCCGCTCCAGCGGCGCTGTGGGCGGCGCCCGCACGGTGGTCCCGTGCGGCCGCTGTCGGGATGCGGCACGCCGTCCCAGCCGAAGGAGTTGTGCCGTGTCGCAGACCGCGCAAGCCCCCGCCGTGGCCCCCGTCGTCAGTGCGGACCTCTACGTGGAGGTGCAGAGTTTCTACGCCCACCAGATGCCGCTGCTGGAAGGACGGGATCTGGAGTCGTTCGCCGGCACCTTCACCGACGACTGCGTCTTCGGTTACGAGGGCGCCTGGCAACTGGAGGGCCGTGAGGCCCTGATCGGCGGGATGCGGGCCGCCATCCCCCGGTACGGGACCAGCACGATCCGGCACTGGTTCGACGGCTGGCGGATCGAGCCGCTCGCCGACGGCACCGTGCGGGTCACCGCCACCGCGCTGGTCAGCGTCACCGACGAGGAGGGGGCGGTGACCTTCGAACCGAGCTGTACGGTCACGGACGTGCTGGTGCGCACCGAGGACGGGCTGCGCACCCGGTCCCGCCTCATCCGCCACGACCTGGACGACCCGGGCCGCTACTTCGCCCGGCTGGCCGCGAGCCAGGCGTAAGCCGAGCCCGGGAAGCCCCGGGGCGGGGACGCGCTCCCCGCCCCGGGAGACCGGCGGATCACGCCGGGCTCAGCAGGCCCGTGCCGACGTAGTTCTCCGCCAGTGCGGTCGCCGCGGCCCTGGACCGGCACACATACTCCAGCCGGGAGAGCTGCGCGCGGTCGTCGAACTCCCCGGCCGGGCCCTCCTGCCGGTGCAGCAGGGTGGTCATCCAGGCGGAGAAGTCCTGGGCCCGCCAGATGTGCCGGAGGCAGGTGGCGGTGTACGAGTCGAGCAGGGCCGGGTCGCCCGAGCGGTAGTGGGCGGTCAGCGCGCGGGCGAGCACCCGGGCGTCGGCGACGGCCAGGTTGAGTCCCTTGGCGCCGGTGGGCGGGACGATGTGCGCCGCGTCCCCGGCCAGCAGCAGCCGGCCGTGGCGCATCTCGCCGGAGACGAAGCTGCGCATGCCCGTGACGCTCCGGTCGACGATCTCGCCCTCGTCGAGCGGCGGGCCGTCGTCGGTGGAGAGCCGGATCCGCAGTTCCTTCCAGATCCGCTCGTCGGGCCAGTCGGTGGTCTCGGTGCCGGGCTCCACCTGGAGGTAGAAGCGGCTCAGCTGCGGGGAGCGCATGCTGTGCAGGGCGAACCCGCGCTCGTGCCGGGCGTAGACGAGCTCCTCGGCGGACGGCGGCACGGCCGCCAGGACGCCCAGCCAGGCGTACGGGTAGTCGCGCTGGTACGTCGGCAGACAGCCGGGCCGTACCGCGGCCCGGCTCACTCCGTGGAAGCCGTCGCAGCCGGCGATGAAGTCGCAGCGCAGCTCGTGCTCGCCCGCCGCCGTACGGTAGGTGATCACCGGCGAGGCGGAGTCGGTGCCCGCGACGGCGGTGACCTCGGCGCCGAACTCCAGGGGGGCGCCGAGGGACCGGCGCAGATCGATGAGGTCGGCGACGACCTCCTGCTGCCCGTACACCGTGATGGCCCGGCCGCCCGCCAGCCGGCTCACCGGGATGCGGTGGCTGCGGCCGCCGAAGCGGAGTTCGATGCCGTGGTGGACCAGGCCCTCGCGCAGCAGGCGCTCTCCGGCGCCCGCCTCGCACAGGGCCTCCACGGTGGCCGGTTCCAGCACGCCTGCGCGTATCCGGCTCCGTACGTATGCCTCGTCCTGGCGTTCCAGCACGACGGTGTCGACGCCCTGGCGGTGGAGCAGCTGCGCCAGCAGCAGTCCGGCCGGGCCCGCGCCGATGATTCCCACCTGGGTACGCATACGTCCTCTCCTTCGGTTCATGCGCCGGCCACCGCGAACACGGCACGGCCGGTGGACTCCTCGGCGGGGGTTCGGGCGAAGCTCTGCCGGATCCGGCCGGCCGCGGCGAGCAGCACCGGCAGACAGCCCTTGGCGTCCGGGAACGCGGCGACGCTCAGGCCAACGGCGGCGACGGCGGTACCGTCACCGCGCGTCACCGGCACGGCCACCGAGCACATGCCGGGCCGCACCGCATCGGCGAGGACCGCGCAGCGGCGCCGCCGGATCTCGGCGAGCCGCGGGCGCGGTCCCGGCGCGTCGGGGCCGCCGCCGTGCGCGAGCAGCACCAGGCCCGCGGCGGAGCGCTCCAGCGGGACCCGCATGCCCACCACGCCGGGCGGGCCGCCCGTGCGGCGGCTGCCCAGGTGCTCGATGTAGACCACGTCGGAGCCGTCCGGCACGGCGAGGTGCACATCGGTGCGGGTGACCTCGTACAGCATCTGCAGGTACGGCAGCGCGCTCTCGCGCAGCCGGGTGCGGGTCACCGAGAGGGTGCCCAGTTCCCACAGCCGCAGCCCGACCCGGTACCGGCCGTCCGGGCCGCGTTCGAGCGCGCGCCACGCCACGAGCTCGGCGAGGATGCGGTGGGCGGTGGCCAGCGGCAGCCCGGTGCGCCGGGCGATGTCCGACAGCGACAGATGCTGGTGGGCCATGTCGAAGGCCCCGAGTATGGCCAGTGCGCGACTGGTGACCGAGGCGCCCGCCTCCCGTGTGTTTCCCGCCATCCTGGCCCCATTTCCGCAGCACACCCCGACGATTTGGCGGCACTCATCGTGGGGCGCGGTCCTCAAGACCCGCTGGGGCAGTGGTCAACGCGCCCCGTGCACTCGTCATGGGGCCTCAAGCCGCGCTCCAGGAACGGCTGTTGTTCTGCCCTGCGAATCGACCCAGAACGCTACGGAGGGCTGGCATGACCGTTGACACAGGCTTTCTTCGTGAACATGCGCCACAGGGTTCGCCGGTTCCCGACGAACTGGCGTACCGGTGTCGCGCACTCACCGCCGGTCAGCAGCCCGAGTGGCCCGACCGGCAGGCCCTGGACACCGCCGTGGGCCAACTCTCGCAGGCGCCCGGTCTGGTCACCGCGGAGGAGGTGCGGCAACTGCGCCTCGTCCTGGCCGAGGTGGCGGGCGGCGCCTACCACGTCATTCAGTCCGGGGACTGCGCCGAGGACCCGGCCGAATGCACCCCCGCCCACCTGTCCAGAAAGGCCGCGCTGCTGGACGCGCTGGCGGGCGTGATGAAGCTCGGCACCGGCAAGCCGGTGGTGCGGGTGGGCCGGGTGGCGGGTCAGTTCGCCAAACCACGGTCCAGTCCGGTGGAACAGGTCGACGGTCAGGAACTGCAGGTCTTCCGCGGGCACCTGGTCAACAGTCCGAGGCCGGCGCCCGACCTGCGCGTCCCGGATCCGGCCCGGCTGCTGACCGGTTACCACGCCGCCAAGGACGCCACCGCGTATCTGCGTGGTGGCGGCGGACGGCAGCCTCGGGTGGACGCGCCCCTGTGGACCAGCCACGAGGCGCTGCTGCTGGACTACGAACTGCCGCTGGTACGCCGTGAGTCGAGCGGCCGCCTGCTGCTGACCTCCACCCACTGGCCGTGGATCGGTGAGCGCACCCGGCAGCTGGACGGCGCCCATGTGGAGCTGCTGGCCTCGGTGGTCAACCCGGTGGCCTGCAAGGTCGGTCCGTCGATGACGCCGGAGGAGTTGCTGCGGCTGTGCGAGCGGCTCGATCCCGACCGTACCCCGGGGCGGCTGACGCTGATCTCCCGCATGGGCCACCGGGTGCTGCCGCAGAAGCTGCCCGGGCTGGTCGACGCGGTGCGCTCGGCGGGGCATCCGGTGATCTGGCTGTGCGACCCGATGCACGGCAACACCGTGAAGGCCCCGGGCGGGCTCAAGACCCGGTTCGTGGACAGCGTGGTCCGCGAGGTCCGGGAGTTCCGGGCCGCCGTGTCGTCGATGGGCGGGGTGGCCGCCGGGCTCCACCTGGAGACCACGCCGGACGCGGTGCACGAGTGCGTCCGTGGTGAGGCGGAGCTCGACGAGCTCGGGTCCGCGTACACGAGCCTGTGCGACCCCAGGCTCAACCCGCAGCAGGCGCTCGACGTCGTCGCGGCCTGGCGCTGAATTGCCCGCCGCAGGTGAGGAGAGGGAGTCATGACCATGGAGCAGGTGGGCTTGGAGTCGGGTACGCCGGCGGCGGGGTCCGCGGCGACGAAGATGCTGCTGGCCGCGGACGGTTCCACCACCGTCCTCCTGGAGGCGTGGTTCTCCACGGACCTCAGCACCGTCATCGACTTCCAGGGGCCGCGCGGAGCGATCGGTCTGGCCGAGGAGATCCGTGACGCCCTGGGGCTGGTGGCGGACGAACCCGTGATCGAGCGGTTCTCGCGGCTCATCACCCCGGAAGGGGAGGTGATGAGCGTGAACCGCGTCATCCTGAGCGAGGAGAACGCCGGCCTGCTGCTGCCACCGCCCGGTGTGCCGATCGGGCACCACCTGGCCCGCAACGGGCTGTCGGGCACCCGTCGCATGATCGACGCGGGGGACGGACGGTGGAACCCCGGCAACATCCCGTGCTCCCGCAAGGAGTACGTGATCAGCTGCAATCCGCGGATGCGCATCTATGTGCACGAGCGGTTCAACCCGCTGTGGGTCCCCGCCCCGGAACCGGCCCGCGTCTGAGCCGCTTCTCCTGCGGCGCCGCACCGGCGCCCCGGTCCTTCCCTCCGCGGAAGACCGGGGCGCCGGTGCGGCTCCTGTCAGCGCGCGCCGTCGATCTCCATGACCACGGCTTTGGGCTCGGTGAAGAACTCCCGGCTGAAGGTGCCGCCTTCACGGCCCACACCCGAGTCGCCGGCCCCGCCGAAGGGTGCGCGCAGATCGCGGACGAAGAAGCAGTTCGTCCAGACCGTCCCCGCCCTCAGGGCGCCCGCGACCCGGTGGGCGCGGTGCAGATCGTCGGTGAACACCATGGCGTTCAGGCCGAACCGGGTGGCGTTGGCCTCCCGTACCGCCTCCGCCTCGTCCGTGAAGGGGGCGACGGTGACGACCGGTCCGAAGACCTCCTCGTGCCAGATCGCCGCCGACCGGGGAAGTCCGGTGACGGTGGTCGGCAGGACCGTCCAGCCCTCACCGCCGCCCGCCGACAGCAGCTTTCCGCCGGCCCGCTCGGCGCCCTCCAGGTACGAGCTGACCTTCGCGTGGTGCTCGGCGGAGGACAGCGGGCCGATCCGGGTCGCCGGGTCCCGCGGATCTCCCGGGAGGAGCCGCGCGGCCGCGCCGGTGAACCGGTCCAGGAACTCCTCGTACACCTCCCGCTGTACGTACAGCCGGCTGCCGGCCAGGCACACCTGGCCCGCGTTGGCGAAGGCCGCCTGGACCGACCAGTGCACGGCCCGTTCCAGGTCCGCGTCGGCGAAGACGAGGTTGGCGCCCTTGCCGCCGAGTTCCAGGCTCACCGGGATGAGGTTGCGGGCCGCGTTCGCGGCGATGGCCCGGCCGGTGCCGGACTCGCCCGTGAAGGTGATCCGGTCCACGCCCGGATGGGAGACGAGCCGCTCCCCCACCGAGCCCGGGCCGAAGCCGTGCACGACGTTGAGCACACCCGGCGGGATGCCGGCCTCCAGGGCCAGCCCGGCGAGCAGGGTCGCCGAGGCCGGGGACTGCTCGGCGGGCTTCAGGATCACCGTGTTGCCCCACGCCAGCGCCGGGGCGACCTTCCAGGAGGCCAGCATCAATGGGAAGTTCCACGGGGAGATGGCCACGACCACGCCCGCGGACTCGTACCGGGTGTAGATGTGGTGGCCGCCCTCGGCGGGATAGGTCTCGGCGGGGGTGAGCCGGGCGTGGTCGGCGAAGAAGCGGAAGTTGGCGGCGGTGCGCGGGACGTCCTTGGCCCGGGCGTCGGCCACCGGCTTGCCCATGTCGCGGGAGTCGGCGAGGGCCAGCTCCCCGGCGTGCTCCTCGATCAGGTCCGCGAGCCGGTTCAGCAGCCGGCCGCGCTCCCCGGCGGACATCCGGGGCCAGGGACCTTCGTCGTACGCCGCGCGGGCGGCGGCCACGGCCCGTTCGACGTCCTCGGCGCCTCCCGAGGCGGCCTCGGCCCACGGCCGGCGGGTCCAGGGGTCGACGGAGGCGAACCGGGCGCCGTCCGCCGACTCCGTCCGCTCCCCGCCGATGACATGGGGGAACCACTCCACAGCGGCGCTCATGCGCTCGCCCTCCGCTCCTCTATCGTCATGTCGCCCGCGGACCAGTGCGCGGCGGGCACTTCCCTGATGACCACGCGGATGGCGTCGTCGGGCGCGCCGACCGAGTCCCGTACGGCCGCGTGGAGCCGGTGCAGCAGTTCCCTCAGCTGCTTTCCGTCGCGTCCCCGCACCAGCGTGACCTCCACCAGCGGCATCTCACGCCTCCAGGGTCACGGCGCCGAGGGAGGTGTAACGGGCGGTCACCCGGCTGCCCGGCCCGACCGGGACGGCGTCGGTCAGCGCGCCGGAGAGCACGATCCAGCCGGGCTCCAGGGCCAGCCCGCGGGCGCCGAGGGAGTTCGCGGCCAGCGCGAGGGCGGCCGCGGGGTCGCCCTGTACGGCGGCTCCGGTGGCCCGGTCGACGACCCGGCCGTCCACCTCCAGCTCGCAGGCCTCGCGGACCAGGTCCGTGTCGCCCGGGGCGCGTACCAGGGAGCCCACGACGAAGGCGGCCGACGAGGCGTTGTCGGCGACCACGTCGGGCAGCGTGAAGCGGAAGTCCCGGTAGCGGCTGTCGATCACGTCGAGCCCGGCGCGGACCTCGCCGACCGCGCGCAGCGCGGTCTCGGGGGTCACCCCGGGCCCCGACAGCCGCTCCCGCATCACGAACACGATCTCCGGTTCGACCCGGGGGTGGATCAGCCTCTTCAGCGGTACGGGGTCGCCCTCGGCCAGCATCATGCTCTCGGTCAGCCAGGCGGTCAGCGGGGCGTCCACGCCCATCCGGCGCTGTTTGGCGGCGGAGGTCAGGCCGAGCTTCACCCCGACCAGCCGGTCTCCGCCGGCCGTTCTGCGGCGCAGGGTCTCGTCCTGCACGGCGTAGGCCGTAGCCAGGTCGAGCCGCGGCCACTGGTCGGTCAGCGGCGGTCGGTCGGTCGCCGACCGCTCGGCGTCAAGCAGCAGGCCGGCGGCCTGCTCGACAGTCAACATGGTCGGTCCCCTCCGGGGTTCGGCGCACAGGTCCGCCCCGATCCCAGCACGCGCGAGTCGACCGGCGGTGGAGCTCTTCCACTGGGTGCAAGTCCCGGCCGCGCGCGCCCGGTGGGCTTCGACTCAGTGGAACCGTCGTGGCCCCGGGCCGTGCCGGCTGCCTAACGTCGGCGTATGAGCGCCTACGCCTTGCAAAGAGCAGTCTTCGACCGGCTGAGGGCCGGTGAACGCGGGCGGCCGGAGCCGTCCGACGACGGGTACGAACTGTCCGGCGCCGAGCGGGCGGCCCTCCGGGGCCGGGACCTCCGCGCGCTCACCCTGCTGGGTGTGCACCCGGTGCTGCTGAACGCCTTCGCCCGGTCCTGCGGCATCACCCGCGACGGCTACCGGGCGATGCTGACCGGTACCGCCGCGGCGGTGGAGGGGAGCCCTCGATGGCGCGCGTCGTAGCGGCGTTCGCGGCCTCGCACGCGCCGATGATGCTGGCTGCCCGGGACATCGCGCCGGCCGCGCAGCGGGACCGTTTCCTCGACGGCCTGGGGCAGGCGGTGCGGCGGGTACGGGAGGGCGGCGCCGAAGCCGTGGTGGTGATCTCCAACGAGCACTTCACCAACTTCTTCCTGGGGAACTTCCCGCAGCACTGCGTGGGCCTGGCCGGCCGGCACACCGGGCCGGCCGAGCCCTGGCTGCCGATGCCGCACGGTGACGTACCGGGCCACTCCGCCCTCGCGCACGAGCTGACCCGCCATCTGCTCGGCCAGGGCTTCGAACCCGCACTCTCCCACGACCTCCACCTCGACCACGGGGTGATGACGGTCTACCACGCCGTCGACGAGACGCTGCGCCTGCCGCTGGTGCCCATACTGCAGAACTGTGCCGTCGCCCCGATGCCGACGCTGCGCCGCTGCCACGAGCTGGGGGCCGCGCTGGGCAAGGCCCTCGCGGAGTGCACGGCGGTGGACCGGGTGGCCGTGGTCGCCGCGGGCGGCCTGTCGCACACGATCGGCACCGAGCGGGTCGGCGAGATCGACACCGAGTTCGACCGCTGGTTCCTCGACCGGATGGCCGCCAACCGGTTCGACGACGTCCTGGACATGGCTGACCGGGAGCTGGAGGCGGCCGGCAACGGCGCGCACGAGATCCGCAGCTGGCTCACGCTGGCGGGGCTCGCCGACCGGCCGGCCCGGATCCTCGCCTACGAACCGGTCCAGGAGTGGATCACCGGCATGGGCGTGGCCGACTACGACCTGTCCCCGGCGTGGTCGTGACCGGCCGGGACCCGGCGCCCGGCACCCGGCGGGCCGTGGACGTCCACACCCATGCGATGCCCCTGCCCCTGCTGCGCTGGCTCGGTGACCGCTCACTGGCCGCGCTCGACGGACTGGACGAGGCCCATGTCGTACGGATCGACCCGCGGATCTCAGGGGTGGCCAAGGACGCCCCGCTGCCCTGTCCACCGGCGCAGGTCGAGATCGGGGCACGCCTCGCGCTCATGGACCGGACGGGGGTGGGGCAGCACGCGGTGGCCCTGCCGCCGTTCCTGATGGGTTCGGGGCTCACCGACCCGGTGCTGCTGCGGGAGCTGACCCGTCGCGGCAACGACGCCCTGGCCGGATACGCCGCCGGGGCGCCGGACCGGCTGTGCGCCCTGGGCACGGTCCCGGTGGGGGACCCGTCCGCCGCCGAGGAGGCCCGCCGCTGCCTGGACGACCTGGGCATGGCGGGGGTGGCCATCGGCAGCCAGGGCCTGGGCCGCGAGCTGGACGACCCGGTCAACGAGGAGCTGTGGGCCTTCCTCGCCCGGCGGCAGGCCTTCACCTTCCTGCACCCCAGCGTGCCGGTGGAGCCCGAGCGCACCCGCGCCTACTGGATGGCCCAGCTGGTGGGCTTCCCGATGGAGACGGCCCTGGCGGTGTCCCGGCTGGCCCTCGGCGGGGTGCTGGAACGGCACCGCTTCCCGCTGTGCCTGGCGCACGGCGGCGGGTGCCTGCCGGCCCTGGCGGGCCGCCTGGACCTCGGGTGGGCCCGTAAACCACCGGCCAGGGTCTCCTCGTCCCCGCCCAGCACCTGGCTGCGGGGTCTGTACTACGACACCGCCGTCTTCTCCCGCGAGCAGCTGGCCCGCCTGGTCGCGGACGTCGGGGCGGAGCACGTGCTGCTGGGCACGGACACGCCCTTCGACCTGGCCGACGAGGACCCGCTGCGGACCGTACGGGAACTGGGCCTGGACGAACGGGAGTCGGAGCTGGTGCTGGGCGGCAACGCCCGCCGGCTGCTCGCTCATGCGTTCCTGTCCCCGGGCTCTAGCGAGCGTCAGGAACCTGGCGTCGCGTCATGACGACCGCCCCAGGGAGGTAGCCCGTGTCACTCTCACTCACAGCATCGCGCGGCCCGGCGGAGCCGGCCGCCGGGCAGGTCCCGCTCACCG
The DNA here is from genome assembly GCF_001905885.1 of Streptomyces sp. CB03234. Lineage (GTDB taxonomy): Bacteria > Actinomycetota > Actinomycetes > Streptomycetales > Streptomycetaceae > Streptomyces. The sequence goes on from NZ_LIYH01000009.1 coordinate 298,863, forward strand.
AACGGCTGGCCCGGTCGGCCGCGGCCACGGACGGGGTACGGCAGTCGACGGCGGAGTTCGACGCCTGGCTGGAGGCCCGCCGCACGGCGCACGTGTTCTCGTCGGAGCGGGTGCCGCTCGCGGAGATCGACGGCTGGCACACCGCGGCCGACTCGGGGAACCTGGTGCACCGCAGCGGGCGCTTCTACTCGGTGGAGGGGCTGCGCGTACAGACCTCCAACGGGCCCTATCCGCAGTGGCACCAGCCCGTCATCAACCAGCCGGAGACCGGTGTCCTCGGCATCCTCTGCCAGGAGTTCGACGGGGTCCTGCACTTCCTGATGCAGGCGAAGATGGAGCCGGGCAACCGGCCGCTGCTCCAGCTCTCCCCCACCGTCCAGGCCACCCGCAGCAACTACACCCGCGCCCACAAAGGGGCCCCGGTCAAGCACATCGAGTTCTTCCTCGGCGCGCGCGGCGAGAGGACCATCGCGGACAGCCTCCAGTCGGAGCACGGCTGGTGGTTCTACCGCAAGCGCAACCGGAACATGATCGTCGAACTGGTCGACGAGGAGATCGCGTACGACGAGGACTTCTGCTGGCTGACCCTGGGTCAGATCTACGGGCTGCTCGCCCGCGACACCGTGATCAACATGGATTCGCGGACGGTGCTGTCCTGCCTGCCCTCGGTCGGCGCGGCCGTCGACGGGCCCGCCGACCGGTTCCAGCGGGCCCTCGCGGCCTCCCGGGAGCCCTCCGCCGGCGCCCTGACCACCCTGCCCGAACTGCTGCGCTGGCACACCGACCAGCTCTGCGAGCACTGGGTGGACGCCACCCGGATCCCGCTGCGCGACCTGCCCGGCTGGCGGCGCACCGACGAGGCCATCGTCCGCGACGACGGCCGGCACTTCCGGGTGGTGGGGGTCAGGGTCGAGGCCGGCAACCGCGAGGTCACCTCCTGGAGCCAGCCTCTCATCGAGCCCCACGGCCCCGGCCTGGCGGCGCTGCTGGTCAGGGAGTTCGACGGAGTGCTGCACGCCCTGGTGCACGCCAAGGTGGAGGGCGGCCTGGTCGACGCGCTGGAGCTGGGTCCGACGGTGCAGTGCCGCCCGGGCAACTACGACGACGACGAGCAGCCGCTCTTCCTCGACCAGGTGCTGGGCGCCGGTCCCGGCTCGATCCGCTACGACGCCGTCCAGGCGGAGGAGGGCGGCCGGTTCCTCGGCGCGGACTTCCGCTATGTGATCGCCGAGGCCGACGAGAGCCTGACCGAGGAGCTGCCCCCGGGGTACGCCTGGCTCACCGCGTCCCAGCTCGGCGACCTCATCCGGCGCGGCCAGTACCTGAGCGTGCAGGCCCGCACCCTGGTGACCTGCCTCAACACCCTGGGATGAGCGGCATGAACGGAAGAAGCGCTGTCACCCCACCGGGCGGTCCCGAGCCCGTCCGGATCGCCGTCCTGGGCTGTGCGGACATCGCCCGGCGCCGGATGCTGCCCGCCTTCGCGGCCGATCCCGGCAGCCGGGTGGTGGCGGTGGCCAGCAGGGACGCGTCCAAGGCCCGTGACCTGGCAGGCCGTTACGGGTGCGAGCCCGTGACGGGCTACGCGCAGGTGCTGGCGGACCCCGGCGTGGAAGCGGTCTATGTGCCGCTGCCCGTGTCGCTGCACGCCGAGTGGATCGAGCGGGCGCTGCGGGCGGGCAAGCACGTGCTGGGCGAGAAACCACTGACTCCCGACGCCGGCGTCACGCAGCGGCTGTTCGCGCTGGCGCGCTCCCGCGGCCTGGTGCTCGCCGAGAACTTCATGTGGCCGTACCACCGGCGGCACCGCCGGGTGCGGGAGCTGCTGGCGGACGGCGCCATCGGGGAACTGCGTGGTTTCACCGGCGAGTTCACCATCCCGGCACCGCCACCGGGAAACATCCGCTACCGGCCCGAGCTGGGCGGCGGCGCCCTGCTGGACATCGCCGTCCACCCGCTGCTCGCCGCCTGGCTCCACCTGGGACCGGAGCTCGAGGTCCGCGGCGCCCGGCTGCGCCGGCACCCCGTGCACGGGGTGGACACCGGCGGCGCGGTCCTGCTGTCGGCGCCCGGCGGGACGACCGCGCAGGTGGTGTTCGGCATGGAGCACGCCTACCGGTCGGCGTACGAACTCTGCGGCAGCGAGGGGCGGCTGCGCGTCGAGCGGGCGTACGCCCCGGCCGCCGGTCACCCGACCGTGATCCGGCTGGAACGGCCGAACGGCTCCCAGGAGGTGACCGTGGAATCCGACGACCAGTACCTCAACGCGGTACGCGCGTTCTCACTCGCCGTCCGCAACGCGCCGAACGATCTGCGCGAGGACCAGTCCCTCGCCCTGGCCCGGCTCCTGGCCGGCGTCCACGCGGCGGACGCCACCGCCCCGGCGACGGCGTCCGCCACCACGCCCTGACGCGGGGCGGTCACCACGGCCGCACCGGCGTGGTGACCGCTCTGCGCGCGGTTCCACCGGCACGGCTCGGTGACCGCCCCGCGCCCCGGCCGGGCGTCCGGTACAGGCGGCCCCGCCGACCCCGCGCGAAAGGCGGGGCGTCCGGAGCACCGTCACCGCCCTGCGCCCCGGCCGGGCGTCACCGGCCGGAGGCGAGCCCGTCCCGCGGTACCGGGGCGGCCCGGATGTGCGCACCGGGCATGGCGGAAGGCCCCGTCGTGGACGGGGCCTTCCGCCGGCGCTCCGGCGCCACCGCCAGAGGCGGGCGGGCTCAGAAGAGCTTCTCGTAGCGACCGAGGGTGTCACCCGGGCTGGGCCCGTCGAGGGCCTGGTACATGCGCTCAGCGCCTTCACCGACCCGCCAGATCTGGGTGTGGGCGAGCTCCACCCTGGTGTGGTGCTCGTCCACGGGCGTGAAGTAGACCTCGATGAGACCGGCCTTCTCGTCGTCCGGCAGCGGCTGCCACCGCGCGTCGATGCGCCAGGTCAGGATCAGCTTCTCGCCCGGCACGTACTCCCGGATCGTGCCCCAGGTCATCTCATTGCCCTCGGCGTCCCACTCGTAGTAGCGGCCTCCGGCCTCACGGTCGAAGGCGATACCCGCCCGCGGGGTCTTCAGCAGGACGTGGTGCGGCGGGAACCAGTCCTGCGGCCGCTCGACGAACACCTGGAAGGCGTCCTCGGGCGTGGCCGCGACGGTCACCGACTTCCGTACGTCCGGAATCGTCTGTTCGGGCACGGGCCCTCCTCGCTCGCTGTGCACGCGGGAGCGCGCACGGGATTCGCCATACCCCGCTACGCTCCCGCGCCCCGCTCGACGCCCTGTCGGGCTCGGCTCGAGGACGACCGCGAGAGGGAATCGAGGCGGCTGCGAGGCCGCGTTGGGACGGTCGCTGACGACCGGACGGCCCGGTCACCGACCACAGCGGGGAGAGCACGATGACAGACGCGGGACGACGAGTCGCATTCGTCACCGGCGCGACCAGTGGGATCGGCCTCGCCGTGACCGAACTCCTGGCCCGCCAGGGCGCCGCCGTCTTCGGCGTCGCACGGAGCGAGGAGAGCGTGCGCACGGTCGTGAAGCGGCTGCGTGAAGAGGGCCTGGAGGTGGCCGGCACGGTCTGCGACGTGACGTCGCCCGAGGAGATCCGCGCCGCGGTCGAGGCGGCCGTCGCCGAGTACGGGCGGATCGACATCCTGGTCAACAACGCGGGCCGGGGCGGCGGCGGTGTCACCGCCGAGATCGGGGACGCGCTGTGGAACGAGGTCATCGAGACCAACCTCAACGGCACCTTCCGGGTCACCCGCGAGGTCCTGAGCACCGGCCGGATGAGCGAGGGCGACTGGGGGCGGATCGTCAACATCGCCTCCACCGGCGGCAAGCAGGGCGTGGAACTGGCCGCCCCGTACTCCGCCTCCAAGCACGGCGTCATCGGTTTCACCAAGGCGGTGGGCAAGGAACTCGCCAAGACCGGCATCACCGTCAACGCGGTCTGCCCCGGCTACGTCGAGACGCCGATGGCCCAGCGGGTGCGCCAGGGTTACGCGGGCCACTACGGGGTCAGCGAGGAGGAGATCCAGGACAAGTTCAACGCGAAGATCCCGCTCGGCCGCTACTCGACCCCCGAGGAGGTCGCCGGCCTCGTCGGCTATCTGACCTCGGACCTGGCCGCCTCCATCACCGCGCAGGCGCTCAACGTCTGCGGCGGCCTCGGCAACTACTGAGGCCCGTACCACTGAGGCTTCGACCCCGAAACGGAGCAGGCGCCATGACCTACGCGGCAAGCACATTGCTCGCCCGGCCCGATATCGCGTCCTTCCGGTCCGCGATGGGCCGCTTCCCCACCGGAGTGACCCTCCTCACCCAGGGCAGCGGTGACGACACCCTGGTCACCACCCTCAACAGCTTCGTATCGGTGTCCCTCGACCCGCTGCTGGTCCTGGTGTCCGTGAAGGCCGACGGCCAGATCCGCCCCCGGGTGATCCGGCGGCAGAGCTTCGCGGTGAACGTGCTCGCCGAGCCGCAGCGGGACCTGGCCCAGGAGTTCAGCCGTCCCGACCGCTCGCAGGGACAGGCCGCGATGCTGCGGCTGGCCGCCGTGGACGGTGTCACCGGCAACGCGGTGATGCCGGGCGCGGAGGCGTACTTCGAGTGCGGGCTGCACCAGGCGTACGACGCCGGTGATCACGTCCTGCTCATCGGGCACGTCGTCGCCCTGCGGGCCGGTGCCGGTGAGGCCGACCCGCTCGTCTTCCACCAGGGCCGCTTCCGCCGGCTGCCCGCCGGGCTCGGGGAGGCGGCGTGAGCGCCCCCACCGCCTCCCCCTCCGTCTCCGTCTCCGTCGCCCCGCACGGCACGTTGCGGGAAGTCGCGCCGGGCGTGCACGCGTTCGTCCAGCCCGACGGCGGATGGTGTCTGAACAACGCCGGCCTGATCACCGGCGAGGGCATCGGTGTGCTGGTGGACACCGCAGCCACCGAGGCCCGCGCCCGGCGGCTGCGCGAGGAGGCCGAGCGGGTCGTGCCCGGCGGTCCCGCCTTCGTGGTCAACACCCACTTCCACGGCGACCACACCTTCGGCAACGGCCAGTTCGTGCCCCGTGCGGTGATCGTCGCGCACGAGGGCACCCGTTCCGACACCGCCGAGGCGGGGCTGGGGCTGCGCGGGCTGTGGCCCGGCGTCGACTGGGGCGACACCCCGCTGACCCTGCCGGGACTCACCTTCCGTGACGCGCTGACGCTGTACGCGGGCGATCTGCGGGTGGAGCTGCTGCACGTGGGGCCCGCGCACACCGCCAACGACGTGGTGGTGTGGGTGCCTGAGCGCTCGGTGCTGTTCACCGGCGACGTGGTGTGGTCGGGCGTCACACCGTTCGTGCTCATGGGTTCCGTCACCGGTTCCCTGCGGGCGTTGGAGCGGCTGCGCGGCCTGGGCGCCCGTACGGTCGTACCGGGGCACGGCCCGGTCGGCGGCCCCGAGCTGCTCGACGCCACGGAGGCGTATCTGCGCTGGGTCCAGCTCCTGGCGGAGGAGGGCCTGCGGGACGGCCTGGGACCGCTCGCGGCGGCGGAGCGCGCCGAGCTGGGCGCGTTCGCCGGCCTGGTGGACTCCGAACGGCTGGTGGCCAACCTGCACCGGGCCTACGCGGAGCTGGAGGGACTCTCCCCGGGCGCCCGGATCGACGTCCTGGCGTCCTTCCAGGAGATGGTCGCCTTCCACGGCGGACTGCCCGCCTGCCACGCCTGACGGCATGCCCGCACACCCACCGGCGGGCGCCCGGGGAACCCCCGGGCAGGGCCTAGGCTGGCGGCGTGGGCAGAGTGCGGTTGAGCGTGGCGGAGCGGCGGGAGGAACTGCTGCGGGCCGCCGTCGCGCAGATCGAGGCGCGCGGTGTGGCGGCCGTGCGGATCGCCGACGTGGCGTCGGCGCTGGGCGTGAGCAACGCGCTCGTCCTGTACCACTTCTCGACCAAGGAGAAACTCGTGGCGGCGGCCTTCGCGTACGCCGCCGAGGGCGACCTCGCGCACCTGCGCCGCCTGCTGGGCCGCCGGACGACGGCGACCCGCCGGCTGCGGGCGGCCGTCCACTGGTACGCGCCGACCGGCCGGGCCAAGGGATGGCGCCTGTGGATCGAGGGCTGGGCCGCGGCGCTGCGCGAACCCGCGCTGCGGGATGTGGCCCAGGACCTCGACCGGCAGTGGAAGGCGGCGTTGACCGAGGTGCTCGCGGAAGGCGCGGCGGCGGGCGAGTTCCGCTGCGAGGACCCCGAGGCGGCGGCCTGGCGGCTGACCGCGTTCCTGGACGGCCTGGCCGTGCAGATGACCGCGTACGCGGCGTCCTTCTCCCGCGCCGCCATGCTGGCCTGGGCGGACGAAGCCCTCACCCGCGAACTCGGCCACCCGGCGGTCCCGCCCGCCGCCCCCGGCACGTCGAACGCGCGCGACACGCCCAGCGCACCGGGCCCGTCCGGCCCGCCCGGCCCACTCGGCGCCTGATCGCCCGGCGCCCGTACCAGGACCCGGGTTCCGGAGGCCAGGCCCAGGAGCCCGGTGCCGGAAGGCCCGCCCAAGGACCCCCGGTCCCAGGCCCCGTTCAAGGAGCCCGTCCAAGGCCCCGTTCAAGGAGCCCGTTCAAAGACTCGCCGTTGAAGGAGCCGGCCAGGGCTCCCGCTGCCTACAGCGGGAGCAGGTCCGGGCGCTTGGCCGAGACGTGGTCGCCGGAGGATTCGCCGCGCAGGCGGCGGCCGATCCACGGGACCAGGTACTCGCGCGCCCACTGGATGTCGTCGCGGCGGAGTTCGAGGGGGCCGCGCGGCGGAAGGGGCGGCCAGGGCTGGTCCGGGTCGGCGGGAACGTCGACGCCCAGGACCTGGCCGGCCCGCAGGGCGACGCGGGTGTGGCCCTCGGGAGACAGGTGCAGCCGGTCGGCGTCCCAGGCGCGCCTGTCCTGGACGGTCTTGAGGGACCACAGGTCCAGGACGGGGCAGCCGTAGCGGTCCGCGACGGCACGGACGTGCCCGTTGTACGTGGCGATCTTGCCGCGCAGCCGGCGCAGCACCGGCACGCTGCGGGTGTCGAACCCGGTGGTCACCAGGACCGTGCCGACCGCGGACGTCAGGTCGGCGACCGCTCGTTCGAAGCGCTCGGCGACGTCGTCCGGGTCGCTGCCCGGCCGGATGATGTCGTTGCCGCCCGCGCAGAAGGTCACCAGGTCGGGGGCGAGTTCCTTGGCCCGCGGCACCTGCTCCTCCACGATCTGGTCGAGGAGCCGCCCGCGTACGGCGAGGTTGGCGTACCGGAACTCCTCGGGCTCCGGAAGCCGGTCGGCGAGCAGCACCGCGAGGCGGTCCGCCCAGCCGGCGAACGTTCCGTCGGGCCCAGGGTCTCCGACGCCCTCGGTGAAGCTGTCACCGATCGCCGCGTACGACCCGAATACGTCACTGTCTCTGAATCTCGAATCGTCTGCCACGGGAGCACATCATTCACCCGGTGATGTGACCTACGCGACCGTAAGGAGGGGTTGACGGGCAGTGATTTTTGCCACCGGTCAAGATTCGCCCAAGCCCGGAATACGACTCCGCCCGGCACCGGGAGGCGGTGCCGGGCGGAGTGCTCCCGCTCGGAGCCGGCGTCAGATGGAGACGCCGTGCTGGCGGAGGTACGCCAGCGGGTCGATGTCCGAGCCGTAGCTGGGGCTGGTGCGGATCTCGAAGTGGAGATGCGGGCCACTGGAGTTGCCGGTGGAGCCGGACAGGCCGATCTCCTGGCCGCCGCTCACGGTCTGGCCGGAGGAGACGGTCAGCGAGGAGAGGTGGGCGTACTGCGAGTAGTTGCCGTCGGCGTGCTGGATGACGACCTCGTTGCCGTACGCGCCGCTCCAGCCGGCGGACACGACGGTGCCCTGGCCGACGGCCTTGACGCTGGTGCCGGAGGAGGCGGCGAAGTCGACACCGGTGTGGTAACCGGAGGACCACATGGAGCCGGAGGCACGGTAGGGGGTGGTGACACCGGCGGAGACCGGGGCGGTGAAGCCCGAGGCCGCCGGGGCCTCGGCCTTGGCGGCGGAGCGCGAGGCGCGGCTCTCGGTACGGGTCTCGTCGGCCTTCGGCTTGGCCGGGGCGGCCTTCGCCGGAGCCGCCGTGGACTTGGCGCCGAGCGTGAGCTTCATGCCCGGGAGGATCAGCGACGGGTCCTCGCCGATGACCTGGCGGTTGTCCTGGTACAGCTTCTGCCAGCCGCCCTTGACGTTCTTGTTGCGGGCGATCTTGGAGAGGTGGTCGCCGGCGACCACGGTGTACGTGCGCGGCGCGGCCTTCTTCGCCGGGGCGGCGGGGGCGGCCTTGGCGGCGGTGGCCGCGGCGGTGACGGCCTGCTGCGGAGCGGCGGCCGGGGCGGCCTTCTCCGCGGCGTGCGCGCCGGTGGCGCCGAGCAGCGGGAGGGCGATGGCCGCGCCACCGGTACCGGCGGCGACGAAACCACGCGTAATGGAGCTGGACTTGGGACGGCGGTGCTTACCCTTCGCGGGCATGGCGAATTCCTCTCCGGCGCCTGCGAGGTGAGCTGTCGGGTTCGGACTGGAGTTGTCCGGCCGCGCCGTGGACGCGACTTCACCCCGAGCCGGTCCCGGAATTCCGGGGTCGGCGTACTACCTGGGTCCCCCGCTCCTGCCACGCGTGGGTGGGTGCGAATTCCGACCGGCGGCAGGATTCGGCGGTCCGGCCGGATTGCCGTGACCGTAAGCGAGGCGGCTCGACGTGAACAAGCCGCTGCTTTCTCTCCGGCATTCCGAGCGACGCGGCAGCGACGGAATTCCGGTCACCCTCCGTGGATTACGGATCATGCATTCCCTTTGTGTGCACGGAATTCATGAAGGGCGCCCCGCCACGGACGGTCACGGCTATGACGCTGCTCACGTGGCCCCACCCATCTCCCTTGCGACCAGGGCACGTTATATCTAATCCCTCAATACGGACAGAAGCATCATTACTTGACGACCCCCCTCAATCCCGCCGCCCGCGCAGCTGGATACTGAAACCATGGTGAAATAGGACAGAAAGTGGGATACGGGGCCGGCTCGCCCGGCGTGAGCAGCCGGCCCCGTCGTCCACAGAGACTGATTGCCCGACGCACCCATGTCGTATCGTCGGAACGCGACATCGTCGGCGGCCGGCGCCGACCACACACACGTCAGGAGCCCCCGTGACGCAGCAGCTGCCGCAGGTCCCGTCGATCGAGCCCGAGCTGACCGGAGTGCGCAACTTCCGTGACGTCGGCGGGCTTCCGACCGTGGACGGCCGGCGCGTGCGCCAGGGCAAGCTGTACCGCAGCGGCCACCTCGCGCACGCCACCGGCGAGGACGCGGCCTTCCTCGCGGGCCTCGGGCTGCACACGATCTTCGACTTCCGCAACGCCGCCGACCAGAAGCTCGAAGGCCCGGACGTCGAGCTGCCCGGCGTACGGAACGTGAACATCCCGCTCTCCGACCCGGCCGACGGCGCCGAGTTCTGGACCATGGTCCGCGACGGCGACATCGACCAGCTGCGCTCGATCCTGGCCGACGGGCAGGCGGCGGCCCGGATGACGGCCTCGTACCGCATGATCATCAAGGAGCGCACCGCCGAGCACAGCCGGGTCCTCCACGCGCTCGCCGAGGACAGCGTCCCGGCCCTGATGCACTGCGCCGCCGGCAAGGACCGGGCCGGGCTGTCCATAGCGGTGTCCCTGCTGGCCGTCGGCGTCGAGCGCGAGGCGATCGAGGAGGACTACCTCAAGTCCAACGACCCGCGCCGCCGCTACAAGGTGCGCCGCAGCGACAGCTCCCCGGCCGGGATGTCGCCGGAGGTCATGGAGCTGCTCAGCCCGCTGTTCGAGGCCCGCATGGAGTACCTGGCGGCGGCGTTCTCGACCATCGAGGAGACCTGGGGGTCGACCGACCGCTACCTGGCCGAGGGGCTGAAGCTCAGCCCCGAGACCCGCGAGCGGCTGCGCGAGCGCCTCCTCGACGAGAGCTGAGCCGCGCCTCAGCCGGCCCCGAGCTCGAAGAGCAGGTAGAGGAAGGCCGCGAAGAGGTGGCCCGCCACCAGGTAGGCGAAGAGCCGGACGGCGAGCCCTCGGGGGAACGTCCGTTCCTGGGACATGGCGGATCTCCGATCGAGGTCAGCGGCGGTGGGCGCCCGCGCCGAGGCACAGGTCGGCCGCGGCGCTCTGGATGAGGGTGTGCACGAACAGCAGCTCGGCCCCGGCGCGCGTGGCCGCGGCGATACGGTGCGGGGTCAGCGAGTCGAACTGCGCGCTGTCCCCGGGGTCGAGGACGTGCACGGCCTCCCCCAGGGCGAGGCGCACCCGGCCGTCGAGGACGTACAGCCACTCCTCCCCCGGGTGTACGCGCACGAGATCACCCGGGGTCGCGTACGGGACCTGGACGCGCAGCGCCTGCATCGCCCGTCCGGGGCCGCCGGCCTGGTGGTAGACCCACCCGTCGGCCTCCACCGGTTCGGCGCGCCCGGCCCGGACGATCGGGTCGCGCTCCGGCGGGATCTCGCCCAGCAGCTCGGAGACCGTCGTACCGTAGACGCGGGCGAGCCCGAGCAGCATCGGCAGCGACGGCTGCCGGCGGCCGGTCTCCAGCCTCGACAGGTGCGCTGGGGACAGCCCGGCGCGCTGCGCGGCGGCCTCCAGGGTGAGGCCGCGTCGCCGCCGCAGCGCCCGCAGCTGGGGCGCGACGTCCGGCAGCGCGCCCTGCGCCGCCCCGTCGGACGGCTCCCGGCCGGACAGTGCCCTGCCGGACGGCTCCCTGCCGGAGTGTGCCCTGCCGGACGGCTCCCGGCCGGAGTCTGCCTCTGCGGAAGTGCTCATGCGCTCATTGCGCCACCGCCTTCCCTCCCAGGCAAATTTCTTGCCCCAGAGGCAAAGCCACTCACCGGTTGGCGATCGCCTGCTTCACCAGCGTCCTGCCGAAGTCCCAGATCAGGCCTCCACCGCTGTGCGCCTCGTCCATGACGGTGGTGAACGCCTCGACGAACCGGTCGACCTCCCGCTCGCCGATGATCAGCGGCGGGATCAGCTTGATCACCTCGAGCCGGTCGCCGGAGACCTGTGTGAGGATGCGGTGCCGCTGCAGCAGCGGGACCACGACCATCTGGGCGAACAGACCCTTGCGGGCCGCCTGGAGCATCGTCCAGCGGCTGCGCAGCCCGAGCGAGGACGGGCGGCCGAACTCGATCCCGATCATCAGACCGCGGCCGCGCACCTCGTACAGCATCTCGTAGCGGTCGACGAGCGCCGCGAGCCGTGACCTCAGCAGCTCGCCGGTCCGCCGGGCGTTCGCCACGATCTCCTCGTCCTCGAGGACGGACAGCACCGCCAGCCCCGCCGCCATGGCCTGGGCGTTCGCCCCGAAGCTGGCCGAGTGGACGAGCACCCGGTCCATCGACGAGTACACCTTCTTGAAGATCTCGTCCGTGCCGAGGGTGGCGCCGACCGGCACATAGCCCCCGGACAGCGCCTTGGCGACGCACACCAGGTCCGGCTCGACGCCGTCCTCGTGCTGGTAGCCGTAGAAGGTGCCGGTCCGGCCGAGGCCGGTCTGCACCTCGTCGGCGATGAGGAGCGCCTTGTGCTTGCGGAGCAGGTCCTGGGCGGCGCGCAGGAACCCGGGCGGGGTCTCGTGCACACCCTTGCCCTGGATGGGCTCCACGATCAGGGCGGCCACGTCGCCCCGCTTCAGCTCCCGCTCCAGCGCCGACAGGTCGCCCAGCTCGATGGCGGTGTCCGGCAGCAGCGGGTCGAAGCCGTCGCGGAAGCAGCTCTCCCCGTTGACCGACAGCGAGCCGGTGGTCAGCCCGTGGAAGGCGTGCGCGCAGTACAGGACGCGCGGCCGGCCGGTCACGTACCGGGCGAACTTCAGCGCGGTCTCCACCGCCTCCGTGCCGCTGTTGGAGAAGAACACCCGCTCCAGGTGCGGCGAGTACGTCAGCAGCTTCTCGGCGAGCAGGCCCGGCAGGGGCGGGCAGTCGAAGCGGGTGAGGTCGGGCAGCTCCGCGTCGAGGACGTCGTGCAGGGCCTTGCGGACGACGGGATGGTGCCGGCCCAGCCCCATGACGCCGAAGCCGGCGAGCATGTCGAGGTAGTCGTTGCCGTCGGCGTCCCAGAAGTAGGCGCCCTCGGCGCGCTCGTAGACCTTGTCGAAGCCGATCGTATGGAGCATGCGCGACATCTGCGGGTTGAGGTGGCGGGCGTGCAGGTCGTAGCCCTCGGCACCCCGGTCGGCGAGCAGCGCCGCCAGATCGAACTTCTTGCTCATGCTTCGCTCTCCTTGCGTGCCGGCGTGCGTGCCAGCGCTCCGCTGATCCGTCCCGCGATCTCCACCGGGGTGAGCCCGATGTCGGCCAGCACCTCGCCGCGCTTGGCGTGTGCCAGGAACTGCTCCGGGATGCCGAAGGTCCGCAGCGGTACGTCGACCCCGGCGTCGCGCAGCGCCTGCCCGACCGCCCAGCCCACTCCCCCGCTGCGGCTGTTGTCCTCGACGACGGCGACCAGCCGGTGCTCCGCGGCCAGCGGGGCGAGCTGCTCGTCGACGGGCTTGACCCAGCGCGGGTCGACGACGGTGCAGCGGATGCCGCGCCCCGCCAGCAGCTCGGCCGCCCCGAGGCACACGGGCGCCATGACGCCGACGGCCACCAGCAGCACGTCCGGGTCGTCCGCCCGGTGCAGGACGTCCATGCCGCCGATCCGCCCGGTGGCGGGCACGGCCGGCCCCACCGGCTCCTTGGGGAAGCGCAGCACGGTGGGCGCGTCGGCCACGTCCACCGCCTCGCGCAGTTGCGCGCGCAGTTGCCCGGCGTCCCGCGGGGCGGCGATCCGCAGCCCGGGGACGACCTGGAGCACGGACAGGTCCCACATGCCGTTGTGCGAGGGGCCGTCCACGCCGGTCACACCCGCCCGGTCCAGGACGAAGGTGACACCGCACCTGTGCAGGGCCACGTCCATCAGGAGCTGGTCGAAGGCGCGGTTGAGGAAGGTGGCGTAGACGGCGACGACCGGGTGCAGGCCGCCGGTCGCGAGTCCGGCCGCGCAGACGGCGGCGTGCTGCTCGGCGATGCCGACGTCCCACACCCGGTCGGGGAACCGTTCGGCGAACTTCGTCAGCCCCACCGGGTGCAGCATCGCGGCGGTGAGGGCGACGACGTCCGGCCGTTCGGCGCCGATCTCGGCGATCGCGTCGCCGAACACGGACGTCCAGGACGGGCCGGCGGCGGGCACGAGCGGCTCGCAGGTCAGCGGGTCCATGGCGCCGACGGCGTGGAACCGGTCGGCCTCGTCCTCCAGGGCGGGCCCGTAGCCATGGCCCTTCTGGGTCAGGCAGTGGACGAGGACGGGGCCGTGGAACCGCTTGGCGCGGCGCAGCGCCGACTCGACGGCCGCGATGTCGTGCCCGTCGATGGGGCCGACGTACTTCAGGCCGAGGTCCTCGAACATGCCCTGGGGGGCGATGAAGTCCTTGAACCCCTTCTTGGCACCGTGCAGCGACCCGTACAGCGGCGGTCCGATGACCGGCGTGTGGCGCAGGACGTCCTTGCCCCAGGCCAGGAAGCGTTCGTAGCCGTCGGTGGTACGGAGGGTGGAGAGGTGGCCGGCGAGGCCGCCGATCGTCGGTGCGTAGGAGCGCTCGTTGTCGTTGACGACGATGATCAGCGGCCGGTCCTTGGCGGCGGCGATGTTGTTGAGCGCCTCCCACGCCATGCCGCCGGTGAGCGCGCCGTCGCCGATGACGGCGACGACGTGGTCGGTCCGGCCACGCAGGTCGCGTGCCTTGGCGAGGCCGTCGGCCCAGCCCAGCACGGTGGAGGCGTGGGAGTTCTCGATGACGTCGTGCTCGGACTCCTCGCGGCAGGGGTAGCCGGACAGACCGCCCTTGCCGCGCAGCTTGGAGAAGTCCTGCCGGCCGGTGAGCAGTTTGTGTACGTAGCTCTGGTGGCCGGTGTCCCACAGGACGCGGTCGACGGGCGAGTCGAACACCCGGTGCAGGGCGATGGTGAGTTCCACGACGCCCAGGTTGGGGCCGAGGTGGCCCCCGGTCCGCGCCACGGCATGGACCAGGAACTGCCGGATCTCCTCGGCCAGTTCGTCGAGCTTCGCGCTGTCAAGCGCCTTGAGGTCGCGCGGCCCCCGGATGGTTTCGAGAATCGTCACGCTCGGGCCTCTCTCTGCTGCTGTCAGCTCACGGTGACGGCGGGCTCTCCGGACATGACGCCGTCCTTCTCCATCTGCTCGGCGATCTTCATCGCTTCATCGATGAGGGTCTCCACGATCTTCGACTCCGGCACGGTCTTGATGACCTCGCCCCTGACGAAGACCTGCCCCTTGCCGTTGCCCGACGCGACACCCAGGTCCGCCTCACGGGCCTCGCCGGGACCGTTGACGACGCAGCCCATGACCGCGACGCGCAGCGGGACCTCCAGGCCGTCGAGGCCCGCGCTGACCTGGTCGGCCAGCTTGTAGACGTCGACCTGGGCGCGGCCGCAGGAGGGGCAGGAGACGATCTC